>CAUVXA020000007.1:0-1920000 GCA_963555795.3 Longimicrobiales bacterium
GCAGCTGACCCGCTTCCACGACGTGCTGGAAGAGGTCGAGAGCGAGGACGTGGTCAGCCTGGCGGGGCTGTCAGTGGCGATCCAGCAGATCCGGTACCTGGCGGCGCGGAGGTAGGCTACTCGCTCCCCTCCGCCACCTCCAGCAACACCCCCTCCTTCACCCCCACGCTCGGCACGACGATGTGCCCGGCGTGGACAAACTGCGCCAGGTACCGGTAGACCATCGCCGCGGGCAGGATCACGTCGGCCCGGTCGGGCCTCAGGGCCAGCTCCCGGATCCGTTCCGTGACGGTCATCGACGACAGCAAGTGGATCACGGCGTCGAGGCGGCTGGTCGGCATGATGGCCAGCTTGAGCGGGTCCAGGTAGCTGAGGGCAAGCGTGGCGATAGCCTCGATGTTGCCGCCGGTGGCCGCGAATGCCGTCGGTCCCCCGTCCGCCTCCGGAGCAGGGATGGTGAGCGCCTGAAGCTCGCGGCGCACCCAGGCTCGCAGCGAGTCGTGGCACCCTTCGGCCGCGGCCAGGGTCTCCAGGAGGCGGACCGTTCCCAGCTGATACGACTCGCTCCAGAGGATTCCCGTCTCTGTCAACCAGCGAGATCTCGACGCTCCCACCGCCCAGGTCAACGAGGATCCAGCGCCCCTGGGACAGGTCGACCCGGCTGCGGACGGCCCGGTGGACAAGGCGCGCTTCCTCGTCTCCGCTGATCGGTTCCAGGACGATGTCAGATTCTGCATGGATTCTGTCCAGGAATCTGTCACGATTCGAAGCCTCCCGGGTTGCGCTGGTGGCGACGGCCCGGAAGCGCTCCACGCCCAGCCCTTCGATCTCGCGCCGGAAGAGGCGGAAGGCCGCGACGGCGCGCGCCATCGTCTCTTCGTCGAGGTCGCCGTCGGTGAAGACGCGGTGCCCGAGACGGATGGGCTCGCGTAGCCTGTGGACGACGGTGTAGGAGTCGGGCGCGGCGAAATCGGCGACGACAAAGCGGATGGCGTTCGAACCGGCGTCAATGGCGGCGACACGCACGGGGAACGCCCGCCGGGCCGGTTCGGTCACCCCGGCTCATCCGGAGACGGTTCGGGCGCCGGAGCGGAATCCATGTAGGGGAGTGCGGCGTCGCGCTCGGGCCAGTACCGCCACAGATACCAGATCAGCACCGGGAGCGAGAGGACGACCAGAAGAAAGGCGGACCAGCCATCGGTGTCCTGCATCACGGCTGCGGCGTCCAGCGGCTCGTCGGATCCCGAGACGAACCCGCCCACGGTTGCGACCGCGTTGTTGGCGGCGTGGAAGGCGATCGGGACGATCAGGGTGCGGGTCCGGAGGTAGAGGATGGCCGCGACCAGCCCGACGACCGTGATCCCGATCGCGTTCGCATGCAGAATCCCGAAACAGACCGAAGAGACCACGATTCCGGTTCTGATCCCCCACTTGACTCCCCAGCGACTCACCAGTATTCCCCGAAAGAGCACCTCTTCGAGAACCGGGGCCACCAGCACGCCCACGACGATCCAGCCCAGGTCGTGTCCAAAGGTGCCCCCCGGAGGTGTCGCGAGCGCCTCCAGCAGCCAGGTGAGCAGACCGGGTGCCGCTTGGGACAGCGCGTATGCAACGACCTCCCAGGATCCGAGCGAGAACATCATCGTGATGGCCAGCAGACCCGCCGTGGTGAGCCAATCGTGGCCCGTGGGGACGCGTCCGATCAGTCGCCGAAAGTCGACGCCCGCCCGCCGTCCGGCCCACAGGAGCCAAATGGCGAGGGCGCCGTAACCCGCAAACATCCCAAGGATTTCGCGGGTGGCGAGGTTGCCCCAGAAGTTCTGTCCCAGCGCGAGGCCGACCACCCCGGTCACGGCGCCAAGCGCGATCATGATGAGGATCGTGCCGGCGATCACCGACGGGATGAGCGAGCGGGAGCGCAGCCGCTGGAAAGGGTTCATCCGCTCGGCGCCCTCGGGAGGTGCGGGAGGAACCGCGGTCTCGTTCACGTGACGTGCCGGGAAAAGGCGCTGGGCCTGGCAGCTGCTAGCTCACCGGCCCCGGCCGCTTGGCCGCGCCGTAGTGGATGCCGTTGAAGAGCAGCGGGAAGGTGCCGTGGGGCTGCGACCGGAAGGTGATCTTGGGTCCGAAGAGGAAGAGCTTCCCGGCGCCGATGTCGGCCTCGATCATGCTCGTGCCGCCTTCCAGATGCTGCTGGCCCCACGCCCACCCGCTCAACAGCGGTTCGGGGGAGTCGTACCACGCCAGCCGCCTCACGTTCGGGGCGTTGTCCCCGACCTGGAAGACGGGGCTGTGGCTGTGCAGGACGTTCACGCGCTCGCCCAGGCCGTGGGTGATCGGGCTGCCGTGCTCGACGCGGATGTCGTGGATCGACCCGGGGGTGAAGTAGTCGTCCCGGCTGAGCGGGTTGCCGTCGTCGTCCACCATGAAGTCTTCGAGGGGGAGGCCGAGGTCGGTGCCCAGCGCGGTCGAGGTCCCGATGGCGACCACCGCACCGCCGTTCTCGACGAACTCGCGCAGGGCGGGGACGCTCGTGTCGGCCGACAGGGAGCCCACCCGGCCGCGCAGCGAGTCCGGCAGCGAGGCCAGGAAGTCTTCGTCGGGGCCGCCGAATCTGCCGCCGCCGCCGCGCCCGCCGCCCATGGCGCCGTCGGGCAGGACGATCACGTCGAAGCGCTCGTTCAGCGCGCCCGCGTCGATGTCGGGCGGGTAGATGACCTCGAAGTTGAACTCGAAGTCTTCCAGGATATGACGGGTCCACCCTGACGGCATGGAGCCGCCGTATCGGTCCCAGAGACCGACCCGCGCGTGGGTCAGCTCGAATGTCTCGGCGGGAGCCATCGCCACGCCGTGGAAGGACACTCCCAGTTGGGCGGCCCATTCTTCCAGCTGCGACCGCGTGGCGGCGGCAGCCGGGATGTAGAAGGCACCGGGGGCAAAGGACATGCCTGCCGCGTCGAACGTCTCTTCAACCCAATGAACCTCGCCGCCGTTCGCCAGCACGCGGTTCACGGCGGTGAAGGCCGCGTTCTCATGGTCGACCATGTAGCCGGCCGGTGAATCGGCCCCGGCCACCGTGCCCGGCATCGGATCGGCAAGCCACTCGATCGGCTGGAAGGGTCCGCTGAACCCGTCGAGGATGCGGTCGAACTCGACGCCCATCTGGAGCGCGAGCGTCCAGCCGGCGTTGTCGTAGGGCGCGATCGGCGGTCCGCCCGGGTACTGGAAGTCGTCCGGGTGATTCTGGGGCTCCAACATGTCGATCACGTGGGGCCGGAACGCCTGGGCAGCGGTCACGACGTAGGAACCCGCGGGGTAGTCCTTGCCCGCCACGCTGAAGTCGTCGGTCGCCTGGTGCACCGTCACGCCGTTCTTGAGCAGGGCGTTCACGAAGCGGGTGGCGGTGGCGAAGCTGCTCTGGTCGGCCGGCAGGATGTAGCCGCGGGCGTCGCGCTTGGCGGGGTCGCGCAGGTAGGCGTCGTAGTCTTCCTGCGAGGCGCGCTGACCCACCTCGTCGGCAAGCCGGTCGATCCACATGGGCAGGATGGTCCACGAATCGCGGCCGCCGCGCTCGATCGAGTTCATCCCCATGCGCCAGATGTTGAACAGCAGGTGCTCGCGGTTGCGCGACGCGTAGTCGAGCACGGCCCGGTTGGCGGTCTGGGAGTAGTCGATGGACTGCCGGAAGTACCAGAGACCGGGTGTGACGGGGAGCGGCAGGTCGGCGTGGCTGATCTGCCGGTTGGGGAGAAAGGGGATCTCGACGGGCGTGGGATTGCCGATGGTTTCGGTGAGCAGGCCGATCATGTTGTGGAAATACGGCGTGGTGCGCAGGCCGCCGTTCCACCACGTCGAGTAGCTGGCGCCGCGCCGCATGGTGGTGCCGCCCTTGCCCTCGACGACCATGCGGTGGTGCATGGCCGAGCCGACCTGGTCGAGGCTGGTGATGATGATGGGGTCGAGGTTGTGGTTCGGCGGATCCCGGAAGGGCGGGGCGAACATGACGGTGCCCTGGGGGCCGGTCTGATGGTGGTTGTACACGATCTGCGGGAACCACTCGCGGTAGATGACCCGGTTCATGTTCTCGGTCTCGCTCAGCGAAGCCATGTAGAAGTCGCGGTTGTTGTCGTGCCCGGCATACTTGTTGTAGAGGACCGGGACGCCCTGCGTGGTGCGCTCCATCGGGTCGTCGTGGCGCATGTACCAGTTGGCGACGAGGGCGTGGCCGTCGGGGTTGGCGTGGGTGACCAGGAGGATGACGTCGTCGAGGAAGCGCATCGTCTCGGCGTCGTCGCGGCCGACCATCTGCCACACGAGCTCCATGAGCTGTTGGACGCCCAGCACCTCGGTGGCGTGGAGGCCGCCATCGATCCAGATGACGGCCTTGCCCTCGGCGGCGAGCGCGCGGGCCTCTTCCTCGGTGACGTCCTCGGCGTGGGCCAGCCGCCGCGCGATCTCCTTGTAGCGGCCGAGGTTGGGCCGGTTGGCGGGCGACGTGATCGTGGCCATCCACTGTTCGCGCCCTTCTTCGGACTGGCCGATCGACTCGAGGCTCATGCGGTCCGACTGCTGGGCGAGAAGGTGCCAGTAGTCGGTGAGGCCTTCGTAGTTGACGAGCTGGTAGTCGGTGCCGAGGCGGTAGCCGAACTGCTCCTCGGGGGTGGTGAGCTGGGCCTCGGTTGCCGCCGGTGCAAGCGTCAGCGAGGCGATGGCGATAAGGGCCGCGGCGGTGGCCGCGAATCCGGATGACGAAGGGTTGTTACGGCCCGCGATCATGGTATTCCTCGGTTCTGTGGTCGGTTCCGGGTGGGTGTCCAGCCGCCTACATTAGCGCAGGGGGCGGGGGTGGGGAAAGGGTGGGGTGGGACCCTGGCCGGCATCCCAGTCACCGAATGACCCTACGACGCTCCCACGGCGGTGGCCGTCAAGCTGGCTGCCGCGGCCGGGTTCACGGGGCGACTCGGTTCGTGAATTGTGATAGTGACCATAAAAGATTACGTTATAGATCTAACCGTACACTATAATGGACACTATCATGACGATGCCGATTCGAGGTACGACTCCTCTTCCGGTCCGCCGACTCCTGAAGAAGCTCGGCAGTGACATCAGGGATGCTCGATTTCGCCGGCGGATCAGGGCAGTTACAATGGCGGAGCGTGCGCTGATTAGCCGTATGACCCTCCACAAGATCGAGCGGGGTGACACCGGCGTCTCGATGGGCAACTACGCGACGGTTCTGTTCGTGCTGGGCATGCATGATGGAATCTCGGGGCTGGCGGACCGCAGCCAGGACGGCGTGGGCCTCGATCTCCTCGAGGAACGCTTGCCGAAGCGCGTTCGGGTCCCCCGGCGGCCCCAGGCCCGCAACCGGCCCGAGCGCGGCTGAGGCCGCCACCATCATGGAGGGCCCGGTCCTGGTCCACGTCGACTTCGATGGTACGCCCGTCCTGGCTGGACGCCTTTGGATGCGGACCCGTGGCGGTCGCGAGAGCGCGTCGTTCGAGTACGACCGCGCGTGGCTGCAGCACCCGCGGCGTTTCGCGCTCGATCCGGCGCTCGCGGTCGGGCCGGGCCCGTTTCACACCGGTGAGGCGCTCTTCGGGTCGATCGGCGATTCGGCTCCGGATCGCTGGGGCCGGGTCCTGCTACGCCGTGCCGAAATCCGGCGGGCGAGGCTGGAGGGGCGGACGCCTCGCACGCTCTTCGAGTCCGATTTCCTGCTCCTGGTGGACGACGAGATCCGCTTGGGCGCGCTCCGGTTCTCTTCCAGCCACGGGGGGCCTTTTCTGGCCGAGCCGGGACGCGGGCGCGTTCCTCCGCTGGTGAGGTTGAGCCGGCTCCTGTCAGCGTCCACACGTGTCACGTGCCGGGAAGAGGGAGACGACGACCTCCAGCTGCTCATTGGACCGGGCTCGTCCCTGGGAGGCGCGCGGCCGAAGGCTGCCGTCCGGGACCGCGACGGCAGGCTGGCAATTGCCAAGTTTCCCCACCGGGAGGACGACCGGAACATCGTCCTCTGGGAAGGAGTTGCGCTGGGCTTGGCGGGACGCGCAGGGATCGAGGTGCCCGGTTGGCGCATCGAGAACGTGGCCGGGCGCCGCGTCCTGATCGTGCGGCGCTTCGACCGCGACGGGAATCGCCGGGCGCCTTTTCTCTCGGCCAGGAGCATGTTGGGGGTGCGCGACAATGACCCTCGCTCGTACCTGGAGATCGCGGACGCAGTTCGGTATCACGGTGCGACGCCCAGGCGCGACCTGGCTGAACTCTGGAGGCGTGTGGTATTCAACATCCTGGTCTCGAACACCGACGACCACCTTCGCAACCACGGATTTCTATACGAAGACGGCCGAGGCTGGCGTTTGTCCCCGGCCTACGATCTCAATCCCACGCCCACGGACATCCGTCCCCGCGTCCTGACCACATTCATCGATGAACACGACGGCACGGCGTCGCTCGAACGGGCCTTGGGGACCGCGGAGTACTATGGCCTCGGACCGGACGATGCGAGACGGATCGCGGGGGAGGTGGGACGGGCGGTAGCGGCCTGGAAGGCAGAGGCGGACCGGCTGGGAGCGTCCGGGCGGGAGTGCGAAAGGATGGAGTCGGCGTTTGCGCACATGGACCTTGAGAGGGCAGTGGGGATGGGCTGAACCCTCACCCGTCCCCCAGCGCCTCCTCCAGCGCGTCGAACGGCAGCACCGCACAACGGATCCGGCTGGGAAAGCGGCCCACGCCGGCAAGTGCGCGGAGATCTCCCAGCTCCTTCGGCAACGGCGGCCCGTCAGCCGTCAATCCCTCGGTAAACGCTCGTCGGAGGATGCCGACCGCACCGACCTCCTGGCCCTTCACCAGCGCGGTGAGCATTGACGCCGCCGCCTGTGAAATCGAGCAGCCGCGGCCATCGAAGGTGACTTCGGTGATGCGGCCGTCCTCGACCCGCGTCCAGATCCGAACCGTGTCGCCGCAGAAGGGGTTGTGCGCATGACCGGTCGTCGCGCCACTGCCGAGAGGGCCGCGGTTGCGGGGCCGCCGGAAGTGATCCCGGATGAGGGCCTGGTGGAGCTCGTCGCTGAGATTCGCCGCCAATGTTGCGCCCCGTGTGGAGAAGGGTAGACTACAAGTCCCATGGACCCGTCGAACACAGTACACACGAATGCCGATCCGGTGCTGGCGCAAGCCGCCGAGTGGCTGGAGGAAGGCCGCCGGATCGCCCTGGCCACGGTCACGCGCACGTGGGGATCGGCTCCACGGCGCGCCGGCAGCCACATGGTAATCGCCGCGAACGGGGACTTTTCGGGGTCCGTCTCGGGCGGGTGTATCGAGGGCGCGGTGATCCAGACGGCGCTCGATGTGATCGAGTCGGGCGCTCCCCGGACGCTGGAATTCGGGGTCACGAACGAGATGGCGTGGGAGGTCGGGCTGGCCTGCGGGGGACGGGTGCACCTCCTGGTCGAGCCCGTGGTCGAGGAATCGGGGCGGACCGCCCGGTGAAGGGCGAGGTCCTGCGGGAGCTGGTCGAGGCGCAGAGAGCCGGTAGGGACGTGGTTCTGGCGACTCGCCTGGCGGACGGGGCGCAGGCATTGATCGAATCGGGCAGCGGGCCGGACGGACTGGGGCTGGACGGCGACGTGGTGGCCGAGGTGCTCAGGATCGGCGAATCGCGAACGGTCGAGACGCCGCGGGGGGACGTCTTCCTTCGCCCATACATCCGGGCGCCGCGGTTGATCGTCGTCGGTGCCGTCCACATTGCCCAGGCCCTGGTCCCGATGGCCACGCTGGCGGGCTTTCAGGTGACGGTGCTGGATCCGCGCGAGGGATTCGCCACGGCCGATCGCTTCCCCGGCGCGGCGCTGGTCCTGGAGTGGCCCGACCGGGCGATGGCGGCGTTGGGGCTCGACGGCCGCACCGCCCTCGTGGCCCTGACCCACGACCCCAAGATCGACGACCCGGCGTTGTGGGCTGCGCTGGAGAGCGACGCGTTCTATGTGGGTGCGCTCGGGAGCCGGAAGACGCAGGGTGCGCGGCGGGAGCGGTTGGGTGATGCGGGATTCTCGTCCGCGGATGTGGACCGGATCCATGGGCCGATCGGGCTGCCGATCGGGGCGCGGACACCGGAAGAGATCGCGGTGGCGGTGCTGGCGCAGGTGATCGGGGCGTTGCGTGAGTAGGTTGGTCCGGGGCGCGGGCGTTGGCAGGAAGGAGTGCTGGACGTGAAGAGGATCTCGTTTCGATTGCTTGCTCTGACCTCCCTTGGTGCGGGGGCGGTGGGCTTGGCGCCGAGGGTTGAAGGGTCTTTTGGCGAGCCCCGAGGCGTGCCTCAGTCGTGTGATTCGGAGCTTGTCGAGCAGATCCGAATCGGAACGCTGACTGGCGCGGCCGAGTACTCGTTTTCCCATATCGTTTCGATTGCGGTGGGAGCCGGTGGCAGGCTGTTCGTGGCGGACGCCGACCTCGTGTCGATCCGGGAGTTCGATTCGGAGGGGCGGTTTGTGCGGGAAATAGGCCGCCAGGGCGAGGGTCCGGGCGAATTCCGGTCGATCGCGGGCGTGTCAGTGCTTCCCGACGGGCGTTTGGCGGCCTGGGACAGGAGGAACAGGCGGGTCACCGTGTATGGGACAGACGGCGCCTACGACCATGCCGTCCGGGCCGAGTCGGTCACTCCTCCCTATCCCTTTATGGACCGGGCGTTCCTGACCGACACCGACGGCAACTACTACCTGAGGATCTACGCCAAGGCGCCATCGTTCGGTCCCGATCCGCGTGGAATTGGCGGGGCCCGGTATGGCTACGCACGGATTTCACCGGACGGCGTCGTGATGGATACGCTGGTGGCGCCGGAGGCGCCCGGGTCGGAGGCCGGGGGGCCGATCGTGATCCACACGCCGGCGGGGGAGCGCAGCCCCTTTCCGGTCAAAATGCTGGACGCTCCAAGCCCCCTTGGCTACCTCGTTGCAGGCTTCAACGCCACCTACGCGTTCTCGATTCCGGATCCGGCCGGGATGGTCCACGTGGAGCGGGAGGGACTGCGGCCGGTGGACGTGACGACTGGCGAGCGCGCCGAGTGGCGGGCGCGGGTGGCCTACGCCGAGCGCAGATCCGGGACATCGTTCGCGGAGGTCCCTGCCCGGAAGCCCGCGTACCGGGATCTATGGGTCGATTCGGACGCTCGGATCTGGGTTCACCGGTACGCCGAGGCTCTCAAGCGAGATGAGCCGATTCTGGAGCTTTGGCTCGAGGATCCCGAGGGAAGCACGCCCCGGATAACATGGGCCGAGCCTTCGCTCCACGACGTGTTCGGGCCGGATGGGCGGCTGTTGCATTGCGTCGTGGTCCCC
The DNA here is from genome assembly GCA_963555795.3 of Longimicrobiales bacterium. Classification (GTDB taxonomy): domain Bacteria; phylum Gemmatimonadota; class Gemmatimonadetes; order Longimicrobiales; family Gaopeijiaceae; genus Bin94. The sequence goes on from CAUVXA020000007.1 coordinate 9,336, forward strand.
GACGATGCGGAACTCGTGGCGAGCCGGGGATCGGTTGTGTGGGGGATCGCGCGGGGTGCGTTGGCGGAGGAATACGTGGTGCGGTGGAGGATCGAGTAGGGGAGGTTGCTATCCCGCCACCCGCGGCGGCACCCCCAACCGCTCCACATTCGTCCCCAGCACCGACTCCACCGCGGCGGCGCGTGCGAGCAGGGCGTGGTCGCTTCCCGTGCGGCCGATGAGCTGAAGGCCGACCGGCATGCCGTGCTCGTCGAGGCCGGCCGGGAGGCTCACCGCGCACATGTTCAGCATGCTCGCCGGGCCGGTCCCCGAAAGCATGTCGCGGTTGGTGGCGCGATACACGTCCAGTTCGGCGAGCGCCGAGAGGGGCGGCGGGGTGATGGGCAGGGTGGGGGTGGCGAGAAGGTCGACCCGTTCCGCGTCCATGCGCGCGTGGAGTCTGGAGTGGCCCGACCGGGCGATGGCGGCGTTGGGGCTCGACGGCCGTACCGCCCTCGTGGCCCTCACCCACGACCCCAAGATCGACGACCCGGCGCTGGTGGCTGCGCTGGAGAGCGACGCGTTCTATGTGGGTGCACTGGGGAGCCGGAAGACGCAGAGTGCGCGGCGGGAACGGTTGGGTGATGCGGGATTCTCGTCCGCGGATGTGGACCGGATCCATGGGCCGATCGGGCTGCCGATCGGGGCGCGGACACCGGAAGAGATCGCGGTGGCGGTGCTGGCGCAGGTGATCGGGGCGTTGCGTGAGTAGGGCGCGTGAATCTACATCAGCCGTTGCAATCCCAATATGAGTCCCACGATCACCGTGGCCTGAACCAACAGCAAGCGATACATCTGTGCTTTCAGGCTCTTCAAGTCCTCCCGCGCCACACCACGGGATTCGACGATCTCCGTTCTGACTCCGGCGATATCCAGCTTCAATTGGGCGACATCTTCCTTCACCGAGGAAACCTCTCCTCTCACTGAGGAAATCTCTGCTCTCACTGAGGAAATCTCTGCTCTCACTGAGGTGAATTCGGTCCGGGTCTCTGCGCGCAGACCGTCGATTTCCGTCTTCATCTCGGTGCGCAGACCGTCGATTTCCGTTTTCATTTCGGTGCGGAGACCGTCGATTTTCGCCTTCATTTCGGTGCGGAGATCCGCGATTTCCGCCTTCACCTCGGACCGGAAATCCTTGAACTCCGCCTTCATCTCGTTCCGCAGGTCGCGGAAGTCACCCTTGGTGGCGGCGTTGCCCGCGACGGGGCCGCCCAGCGTGGTCACGAGCGCTTCGGCCTGCTCCTTCTTGAAGCCGGCGGCCTTGAGCGCCTTCACGGCCTTCAGGGTGTCAACTCCCGTAGTGTACATGGTATCAAGCATTGTGGATCACCTCGGTGTCTGTCAAACCCCCACAGACAGGCTGGCGCTGTCCGGCAATCGTGGCGCGGATCACGGAGTTCGTGTGTCACGTAGGTGAATCTCAAAGCCTGGGCGGGACTCAAGAATGGCGGGTTGGGACTGATCTCACTGCTGCCGGGAAGCCACTTGCTATCCCGCCACCCGCGGCGGCACCCCCAACCGCTCCACATTCGTCCCCAGCACCGACTCCACCGCGGCGGCGCGGGCCAGGAGGGCGTGGTCGCTTCCCGTGCGGCCGATGAGCTGAAGGCCGACCGGCATGCCGTGCTCGTCGAGGCCGGCAGGGAGGCTCACGGCGCACATGTTCAGCATGCTCGCCGGGCCGGTCCCCGAAAGCATGTCGCGGTTGGTGGCGCGATAGACGTCCAGTTCGGCGAGCGTCGAGAGGGGCGGCGGGGTGATGGGCAGGGTGGGGGTGGCGAGAAGGTCGACCCGTTCCGCGTCCATGCGCGCGTGGAGTGTTGCGGAGAGGCGGAGGCGGAGGCGGAGAACGGCGACATAGTCGACCGCGCTCACGTCCCGGGCGGATTCCAGCCGCTTGCCTACGGTGGGGTCGAGGATGGGGGTCCACCCGGGAAGGTCGCGTTCGAGGGATTCGAACCGTTCCGGTTGCACGAGTTCGCCGGCAAGGTACCGCTCTCCGGCTTCGTCCAGCTCCGATGCGTCGACTTCGAAGACGTGTGCGCCCGCCGCCTCGAGCTCCGAGAGGGCTTGGCGGACGACCGCGGCGATGTCGGGGGCGGCGCCATCCCAGAGATTCGATCGCGGAATGCCGATGCGGAGGCCCGCGACCTCGGTCCTGTCCTGTTGGTCGGCGGTCGCGGGTGTCGAGGTCGAGGGCCCGGCCTGGGCCCGGCGCTTGCCCTCGGCCCCGGCCAGCGGATCGATCACCCCGAACGCGTACCGTAAGTCCTCGACCGTGCGAGTCAGGAGCCCCACCGTGTCGAGCGTCGTGCTCAGGGGGACGACGCCGGTGGTCGGCCACCGGCCCGTGGTGTGGCGGTGCCCGACGACCCCCGTCGCCGAAGCCGGGATGCGGACCGATCCGCCGGTGTCGCTCCCGAGCGCGATCATCGCCGACCCTTCCCATAGACTCACGCCCGCGCCCGACGACGACCCGCCCGGCGCACGATGCTCGGCAGGATCCCAGGGGTTGATCGGCGTGCCCGTGTTGGGGTTGAGCCCGACCCCGCCGAAGGCCAGTTCGACGGTGTGGGTCTTGCCGACGATCACCGCGCCGAGCTGCCTCATCGCGCGGACGAGGAAGCCTTCGCGCTGCCACCGCGCCGGGAGCTCCCGCTTGGTTCCGGCCCGGATCGGAAGGCCCTCGACGCCGTACAGGTCCTTCACCGAGACGGTGATCCCGGCCAGCGGGCCCGGATCCTCGCCGCGCGCAACGGCCGCGTCGATCGCCGCCGCCTGTGCGAGGGCGCCGTCGGCGTCGAAGACGATGTACGCGCCGAGGTCGCTGGCCTCGTGACGGCGGATCGCGTCTTCCACCAGCCGTCGGGCGGTGTGGTCGCCGCGCCGTATTCGGGCGGCCGTCCGTGAGATGGATTCCATGCTCATGGGATGGTCATCGGGGGAGAGAGGGGTGGCGGGGTGGAACGTGCCGGCAAGCAGTCCAAACCTGGTGGCGCAGGCTCAACGCGTCCAGGTCTCGAAAAACCCGTCCCCGGCCGCGCTGATCACCGAGTCGCGCAGCCGTCCGGACAGGGTGGCGGAGCCTCGCATCTGGAAGAATATCGCGGCGGGGATGTGCACCGAGACCGGCACCGAAGTGGCCCGGGCGTGACCGATCGTCACGGTGAGCTCCAGTGAATCGGCTCCGCTGGTGGCGAGGATCGAGATCGATTCCGGTGCCATGCGTCTGTCGTCATCAGGCCACTGCGTGGTGAGTCGACGTATCGGGAAGATCCCCGCGAAGCCGTTGTCGTCGGCGAGGTAGAGGATGCGGGGCCCCGTGGCGGCGCTTGCCGACGACACCCCTCCGTACAGGACCGAGTAGCCGCCCACGAGCGCCTGGCCCCAGTCCCAGGTGACGCCCGACCAGGTCCCCCAGTTGTGATCGTGGTAGGTACGAGCGCCTTCGATCGGCAGACAGGTGGAACCCTCGCACACCTGTCCGGTCGCCTGTGCGTCGAGCAAGGGAACCGTGTATCCGGAGACGATCCCTTCGTCGCTGAGGTCGACGGGTGGCAGGTAGCGGCGCGAGCGGGCCGAGACGGTGAGGTCGAGCACCAGCGGGGCGCCCCCGGTCTCGGACGGAATGCGTGCGGCCAACCGGTAGCTTCCATCGGGCTCCACGGTGACGCGCGACTCGCCGATCACCAGGTCGGGCCGACCCTCGACGAAGGAGACATCGTCCGGTCCGGTCTCTGCCAGAAAGGTGCGGTCGGTCACGCCGGGCCGTACCCGGGTAGCCAGCATGCGGCCTCCCCAGCGTCCGTCCGGGACCTCGCCGGCAACCATGTATGTTAGATATATCCGACTTGAATCAGGCATAAGTAGGTTAAAGTAGTGCCACTCGACCCAGGTGGAGTCGGCAGCAGCCGCGCCGCGCGGCATGTGGAGCGCGTCCAGAGAACGGTACAGTTCGGCGGTGGAGGGATCCCGCCAGCGGCGGTCCGCCTCGAGGTCGGCCCACGCGCCCGAGATCAGTGCCGGACCCACGTCCAGCCGCTCGGCCAGGCTCGGGATCGTGGCGCCCGCCGAGACCGGGACGAGCCCGGAATCGGCCTCGATGTAGAGGAGTTCGTCGTCGATCCACGGTGCGGCGGCGGTGACCCGGTCCTCGAAGCGCGGGCCGGCGAGCACCTCCCGGTACAGCAGGGACGCCTGCTCGATCGAGAAGTACATGGAGCCGGCGCCGCCGGTCTTGAGCGTCTCCAGGTCGATGCCGGCGGGCAGAACCGCGAGGTCGCCGCCACCCACGAGCTCCTTGTCCTGCGCCTGGTTCACGAGGGCGCCACCGACCGAAAGCAGGACGACCGTGACGCTGACGCCGAGCGCGTAGCCGCCCAGAAGCAGCAGGCTGCGCGCGGGGCGCTGGCAGAACGATGCCCGGACGAGCCGCGCGATCATGGTTCGATCCGCCCGTCGACGACATCGATCCGACGGTGCGCGCCAGCCGCGAACTCGATGTCGTGCGTGGCGACCACGAGGGTCGTCCCGGTGGCGTTGAGTTCCTGGAAGAGCGAGAGGATCTGCCGCGAGGTCGCCCGGTCGAGTTCGCCGGTGGGCTCGTCAGCGAGAACGAGCGCGGGTTCGTTGGCCAGTGCCCGCGCGATCGCCACGCGCTGGAGCTGCCCCCCGGACAGCTCGCTCGGCCGGTGCCGCAACCGGTCCGCGAGGCCGACCCGTTCGAGCACTTCGGCGGCGCGCTCACGGCGCTCCCTGCGCGGGACCCGTGCCCCCGCGAGGGGAAGCTCCACATTCTCGATCGCGGTGAGCATCGGGAGCAGGTGGAAGCGCTGGAACACCAGCCCGACCTGGCGCAGGCGCAGCGCGGCCCGCGCCTCGACGGACAGCTCGGCGAGGCTCTGGCCCAGGAAGCGCACTTCGCCCGCCGTGGGGACGTCGACGCCGCCCAGGAGGTGCAGCAGGGTGGACTTGCCCGATCCGCTCGGTCCGGTCACGGCCAGGAAGTCGCCCCGCGCGACGGTGAGCGACACGCCACGGAGGGCGCGGACGCGGGTGCGCCCCTGCCGGTAGTCGCGCGTAACGTCCCGGGCCGCGACGACGGTGGCCGTCGTGTCCCCCCGGGCGACGACCGTGTCCCCCGTCCTCCCCATCACGGCTCCTCCCGGCGCAGAAGGGTTGTGACCTCGAGCCTGGTTGCGCGCAGCGCCGGCACCAGTCCAGCCAGGGCACCGGAAGCGATCACGAGCCCATACGCCGTGACCAGGCTCTGCGGCTGCAAGACGAAGAAGCGGACGGCGGCGGGCAGTCCGGGGAAGTTGGCGAGGATCGACTCGAGGTATCGGGCGACGACCAGCGAAAGGACCACGCCGATCCCGCCCCCGACGCCGCAGAGTATCACACTCTCTGCCGTGATGTCGCCGACGATCCGGCGGCGCGACACGCCGATGGCCCGGAGCGCGGCGATGATGCCCAGTCTCTCGCTCACGGAAACGGCGGTGATGGTCCCGATGAGGAGTGCGGCCACGAGCAGGCTCACGCTCCCCAGAATCACGGCCAGTTGCCCGAAGTACGACAGCCGTTCGTCCAGCTTGTCGGTGAGGCCCGCGAGGGTCACGACATCCGCCCGCTCGACGACGGCCGCGATGTCGGCCCGCACCGATTCCGGATCTTCCCCTTCACGAACCCGGATCATCGCGAACGAGACCCGGTCTTCGAGCGCCGAAAGGGTCTGCAGGTCATTCAACGGCAAGGTCAGGGGGAAGTCCCGCGTAGTGGCAAACACGAAGTCCCCTGTCCCGGACACCCGCACCGACACGGTGCGTCCCCAACCGCTGAAGCCGCTGGCGGTTCCCAGCCGCAAACGACCGCCCGGCCCCACACCGAGAGCCGCGCCCAATTCGGTGTCGACCAGCACTTCACCCGGCCTGGGCGGATCGCCCTCGACGACGCGATAGAGGTTGGCGTCGTCCGCCTCCATGCCCAGAGCCAGCGTTTGCCGTGTCCGACCCGAACCAGCGGATACACCATCGGGCGCCTGGGCGGTCACCGACATCCCCAGCACCGGCGAGACATGTGCCACACCGGCCACGCGTTCGATGCTGTCGCGCAGACTTGCGAACCCCGGGATCGTGGCCTCGGTGTCGAACGGCAGGGTGCCCTTTGGCGACAACCGAAGTTCGTAGCCTCGTGACTCGAACAGCTCTCCGAAGCTCTTCTGGATGCCGCCGCCGAGCATGAGCATATCCGCGAGCAGGGCCGTCGAAACCGCCACGCCAGCCACGGTAAGCAGCGTCCGAAGGGGGCGGTGCCGGAGTTCGCGGATCGAGTTGAGGGCTAGAATTTGCGGGTCCCCCAGCCAGCGCGGATGCATCGCCGCTCGAATGCCGAGAGGATTTCTTCCACGGGCTGTTATGGATCGAGCGGGTCGGACGCGAACAACCTGGCGCTTGCAACAAGTCCGGCGCCCATACCGAGCACAACGGCGAGGACCAGCGCCTGGACCACCATGTCGCCCGTCACGATCGAAAACACCAGGGTCGTGTCGTACGCGCGCTGGTAGTACGCGTTCACGATCGCCGAAAGCGCGTAGCCGAGCCCCAACCCCGCGACCCCGCCCAGCGCCGACAGCAACGCGGCTTCGGCCACGGTCCAGCCGAGCAGGATCCGGCGCGGGATGCCCGCCAACCGTGCTGCTGCCACCGCGGCTCGCCGCTCCTGCACCTTGAGGACCATGATGCACGCCAGGAAGACGCCTCCGGCGACCAGCGCTATGCCCGCGATGGCACCGTGAAAGCGGCTCACCACGCGGAAGGTCGCGGATGTCCGTTCGGCGACCTCCTCGACGGGCAGCACCTGGGTGCCGACCAGGAGGGGCTCCATGTCGCGGGCCGCGGCGGTCGCGTCGGCTTCCGGGTGGAGTGCCACCGTGAAGTAATCCACCTCGCCGTCGCGTCCGGCGAGAGCCTGCAAGTGCGGCAGGTGGAGCAGCACCTGTGGGCGGCTCGCCACCAGGCGCGATGGATCCGGCGGCGGTTCGAACACGCCGGCGACCAGGGCCGGGCACGGCGCCGAGACGGGCGTGGCCCGCAAACGAATGCTGGAACCGGCTTCGATGCCGGCTTGCGCGGCGTAGGGCCGCTCGATCAGGACCTCGAGATCGGGGGGACACGCGGTCTCTGAAGCCATTGCGGGGCCGCCGGTTTCCGCCGCGATCGACGGAGATGTGGCTGCGGGTTCCTGGGTGCGCGCCACGATGCCGGCTTGCCCGACAGCGGGGAGTGCCGCATGGATCACGAGCCAGAGCGTTGCAAGAATCGGTCCGCAAAGACGGTCGGCGGGTTGCTTCCCCAACGCTGTGAGCAATGGTGGTCCTCGTGCAGGAAACTTCGTCGCCGCAGTTGCGGTATTCTCCCTGATCAATCTATTAAGGTTCGGACGTGTCCACTCTGTGGCCAACACGGGTCGACGACGAATCCTGGACATCCTCTACGGACCTCCCAAGACCCGCTCTCTGGTGTACCGTGTCGAGTACGGCAACGCCCCTGCCCGGCCGCCCTGTGGCAAGAATCCGCGCGCCTTTTGTCAGGCGGGCGCACCGCCGCTCGCGGCACGCACCGGGGGTCCACCACGGGCTGCCACCCATTCGCCGATCATAGTCGCCCCATGCTCGTAGCCGATGTCGACCGCGGTCTCCGCTATGCTGAAATCCAGGATCTTGAATTGCTCCACCGGGGGCCTGACATAGAGGTCGGCGAGCTCGGCGGCTAGCCCGGATTTCTCAAACGCATAGGAAGGCACCGGCCTCCGGGAGCTGTTAAGTTTATGTGGGGCAAGAACTTGACAGCGACGACACCGGAGGACCGATGCCGACACAGTGTAAACCGCTTTCCTTCGCATTTCAAGGGTGCCAGGGCCGCAGGGTAGCGGCCGCGTTCGACGGGGGCGCGATCACGTCGAACGCCGGAGTGCTGCTGCTCCGCGAGATCGACCGGTCGGTGGGGCTCCTGGACCAGGTGGCAGGTTGCTTCACCGACTACCGCGATCCCCGTCTCACGGAACACTCGGTCGGGACGCTGGTGAGGCAGCGCGTCATGGGCATCACCCTGGGATACGAAGACCTCAACGACCACGACCAGCTGCGGCACGACCCTGTTCTGGCGCTGCTCTCCGGCAAGCTCGATGGACATCGGAAGGACTGTGCGCCGTTGGCGGGGAAGAGCACCCTGAACCGGCTTGAACACGCGCCCCCGAGTGGCGAACCGGGCCGCTACCACAGGATCGGCCATGATGCGGACGCGCTGCAGGCCGTGCTGCTCGAGTCGTTCATCGACTCTTGGAAGGGCGGGCGGCCGTCGCGCCTGGTGCTCGACATCGACGCGACCGACGACGAGGTCCACGGGCGCCAGGAGGGCCGCTTCTTCCACGGCTACTACGGCCACTACTGCTTCCTGCCGCTCTACATCACCTGCGGCGGCCGCCCGCTCTTCGCCCAACTGAGGCCGGGCAACGCGGATCCCGCCGGAGGCGTGACCGGGCCGCTGGGCCGCATCGTCGAACGGCTCCGGGAGCGGTGGCCGGGACTGGAGATCCTGCTTCGGGCCGATGCCTCCTATGCCCGCGAGGAGATCCTGGCCTGGTGCGAGGGCAACGGCGTGGACTACGTCATCGGCCTGGCCCGGAACTCGCGGCTCGTCGAGAAGATCGGCTGGGAGCTGGCCGACGCCCAGGCGGAGGCGAAGCGGCGGGGCCGCCCAGCCCGCCGGTTCAAGGAGTTCCTCTACGCCACACTCACAAGCTGGTCCCGCAAGCGCCGGGTCGTCGCCAAGGCCGAGCACCTGCCCGGCAAGGCCAACCCGCGCTTCGTGGTCACCTCGCTGCCCGACACCTTCTCGGCCCGGACCGTCTACGAGCGCGTCTACTGCCCGAGGGGCAACATGGAGAACACGATCAAGGAGCAGCAGCTCGATCTCTTCTCCGACCGGACCTCGGCGTCGCGCTTCGCCGCCAACCAGCTCCGGATCCTCTTCTCCGCCTTCGCCTCGATCCTCTTCGTTGCGCTCAGGCGTGCGCTGCACGGCACCCGCCTGGCCCGCGCCACCGCCGGAACGCTGCGGCTCAAGCTCCTCAAGATCGGCGCCCGCGTCACGGTCTCGGTGCGAAGGGTCAAGGTCGCCATGGACTCCGCACACCCGTCGGCCGCCGCCTTCGCACGCGTCCACGCCCGATTGCCAGGGTAACGACTCCACACCCCCTTCGAGACAACCGTTCCAGCCGATCCTCCGGGGACCACTGCGCCGCAGGACCAAAAAAGCTCGCTCAGGCAGCGGTTCCCGCTACTCTGGCCCCCCGAAAACACGGCCGCAGAGCCGCTTGCTTCTGCTCCACCTGCTCCCTCGGCAGAAACTCGGCCCCAACGCTGCCCCCAAAGCCCTCAGCGGTGACTGTGTGAGAAATCCGGGCTAGGAGCCGTTGACCGATGCGGGTATCAGTATCCAGAGAAATACCTAGGGTGACAAACCGTTGGCCGTCGCGAGCAGCTTGTTCCCTGAGGTAATCCCTGACCTTCCGCAACGCTGATGCCAGCGCTGGATCGTTGATGCCCGCACAAGTGGACGTAGCGATGAAGACAAAAGCAGTTCGGAATCGGCACTCTGGGATTCTGTGGTTAGTCTCAGAGAAGTCCCCACCGTCCTATCAGGCGCAAGGAAGCGCTTCGCAAGAAATCCTCCAATCATAGCCGCTATCAGGATCCCAACAACAAGCAAAGGCAGCCTTGTCTGACTCACGCTACGTGTCAATGTCGCCGCAACCATTGTGGAATTGTCTGAACCAGGACCTTGGGATAGGGATCGCGAACGAAACTGTAGAGCCGGTGGTGCGCATATGCTGAAGCAACTGCCTCCGATGGGATCGGAGACGACTGTTCGCCCGACCCCGAGTCGAGTACGTAGATATCGAGACGCCCCTTCATATCCTCCATTGATGCTCCGTGTATCGTGGCAACGATCTGTCCGGGTCCTCCACCTGACAAGTGCGAGAGCGTGTTGGCAACGCCAGTTGCTGGGTCTACTCCCATTGACAGGCCACCGCGGGAGTTTGGCGTCCACGTGACGGGGCTGAATCCGTTGATCGTTACCTCACGAATGAAGTCGCCTTGTGTAGAAAACCAGCGCACGATGCCCAGGCGCTCGCTGGCAATCGCGAGGACATCCCCTCCTGCGCAGTGGACATAGCCCCGTCCATGACTGGAGGCAAAGAAAACTGTGAACCTCTCCAGGCCAAGAGGAGGTAGCTGGCGCGGAAAGCCTGGTCCAAACGACCGAATCACCTCGCCCTCCTCTGACAGGATGTAGACCTTGGGTGTGCCATCCGACACCTGGCCCAGCACAACGAGGCGACCGTCGACAAGGCACATGTCGCTGCCGTAGACTGGAACCGGAAAGCTGCGAACGAACTCTAGCAGCCCGTGGATAAAGTCCGTCTCTGCGAGTTTCGTGTAAAAGGGTTAAATTACAGGGGTACATGAACCTTAGTGAGCGGGGACGGCGATGGCGATAGGCAGACGACCCGGGGCACGGCAGCACGACATTTTTGTGGCGGCGAGCGAGATCCGCGCGGGAGGCAGCCCGTTCTACCGGGCGTTGGACAGACTGTTGCGCGAGAACGGATTCGACGGTTTTGCGGAAGAGACGTGCCGCGAGTTCTATGCGGGCAACCGGGGGCGGCCGGGTGTTCCTCCCGGGGTCTGCTTCCGCATGCTGATGGCGGGGTATCTGGAGGGGACCGGCTCGGAGCGCGGCATCGCCTGGCGGTGTGCGGACTCGTTTTCGCTGCGCGACTTTCTGGGATACGGGCTGGCGGAGAACCCGCCGGAGCATTCCACGCTGTCGAAGACGCGGAAGCGGCTGAGCGTTGAGGCGCACGCGGCGGTCTTCGGCTTCGTGCTGGAGCGGCTGCAGGTGTCGGGCCTGCTGCGCGGCAAGACGCTGGGGGTCGACGCGACGACGCTGGAGGCGAACGCGGCGCTGCGCACGATTGTGCGGCGCGCCGGCGGGACGGAGTACGAGGAGTGGCTGGCGCAGCTGGCGCGGGCCTCGGGGATCGAGACGCCGACGCGGGAAGACCTGGCGAAGCTGGACCGGAAGCGTCCGAACAAGGGGTCGAACAAGGACTGGGTGCATCCGCACGATCCGGAGGCGCGGATCACGAAGATGAAGGACGGCAGGACACACCTGGCGCACAAGCTCGAACACGCGGTCGATATGGAAACCGGAGCCGTCGTCGGGCTGACGGTGCAGACGATGGACGGGGGAGACACCGCCTCGCTGCCGGTCACGCTGGACGAGGCGGAGCGGCAGCTGGCGGAGGCGGGAGTGGAGGCGAAGGAGGTGGTGGCGGACAAGGGCTGCCACTCGAACGCGACCATGACGGGCGTGAAGGAGCGGAAGCTGCGGGCGTACGTGAGCGAGCCCAACCGGGGGCGCCGGAAGTGGAAGGGCAAGCGGGACGCGCAGAAGGCGACCTATGCCAACCGCCGGCGGATCCGGGGCAACCGGGGCAAGCGGCTGCAGCGCGGGCGCGGGGAGAAGGTGGAGCGGCCGTTCGCGCACATGCTTGAGACCGGCGGCATGCGCCGCCTCCACGTTCGGGGCCAGAAGAACATTCGAAAACGAATGCTCGTCCACGCGGCGGCCTTCAACCTCGGGCTCCTCATGCGCAAGCGGTTCGGCGTTGGAACCCCCCGTGCATTGCAGGGCCTCGCTGCCATACAAGCTGCACTCTCAACTCAGGTCACAACCCGCGTCTTGCGCTTTTTCCCCCGTATCCGGCGCATTTCCGCCCTTCCTGAGCCGAATATCGCCTCCTCACGCCCGAAGACCCGCTTCTTGCACAACAACACCGCGGCCGCGCGTCCGTTTTCTCTCCCAGCCATCATCCGCTGGGCACCCACTTCTTCCACGGGCTGCTAGGAGAGCGAGCCGGTCAGATATACCCCGAGCACGTTCCCTTCGAGAGCGGGAACGACCCCTTTCACGAAAAAGGCGATGATCTCCGCCACGTCGGAATATTTCGTAAGACTTTCGGCAGTCATTGTGCTATCGTAGATGTTTCGACCGAACGTGAAGGTGTTCGGCTACAACACCGACCGGACTCTCTCCTGGTAACTGGATCGCTGCGCGATTCGGAGCCTCTCTGCGAAGGACCACACTCTCGGTGCCCTCCACGCCCGTGCTTCCGACGGTGACGGCAACGACGGCGGTGTCGGTGTCGGAGGAAGTGCCGTTGGCGCCCGCTCCGGCCGAGTCCCGGATTGCATCGCAGCCGGAAGCGGCAAGCAACGGCACGGCGATCGCCAAGCCCGTCGGCAACCACCCGGAAGCTTGGGCACGGGACCGTGGGGGGAGTCGCATGTCGATCTCCGGAACAGGGGAGTCCATCGCGCGAAAACAAAGAGTAAACCGGCCACCCCCGCCGCCACCAGACGTTACCTTTCAGGCGGGCAGCTACCGTCAATTTCACCCGTACCCCCGAGTCGCCCGTTGCGTTTCATCCACATCGCGGATGTCCACCTCGACACCGCCTTCGCCGGCCGGTCGGACGACATGCGGAATCGCCTGCGGCATGCTGCACGCGAGGCCTTTGCCCGGTGCGTGGACACCGCTGTCGGCGAGCAGGTGGACGCGGTGCTAATCGCCGGCGACCTCTTCGACGGAGGCAGCCTGTCCTTCGAGAGCGAGCGATTCCTGCTGGCCCAGCTCGGCAGGCTGGCCGAAGCGGACATCCAGGTCGTCTACGCCACCGGGAATCACGACCCGGGACATGGGCTCCGCGCCAACGGCCTGGACTGGCCCGGCAACGTCACGGTGATCCCCGGCCCGGACCCGGTGACGGTCCCGGTCATGGGTCGCACGGGGGACATCGTCGGCCACGTCACCGGCGCGGGCCACGCCACCGCCCGCGAGACCACGGACCTTTCGCTGCGGCTCGAGCCCGTGCCCGACACCGCGCTCCCGCAGGTTGCTATCCTGCACACCCAGGTCACCTCGGCGACCGGCAGGGACATTCACCGTCCCTACGCCCCGTCCGGCATCGAGCACCTGCGCGCGGCCGGCTTCCACTACTGGGCGCTCGGACACGTACATCTGCGCCAGGAACTCTCCGCCGACCCCCCGGTCCTCTACTGCGGCAACCTGCAGGGGCGCGACCCCCGCGAGAGCGGCCCGAAGGGTGGCCTGCTCGTCGATCTGGGCGATCCGGCCCACCCGGTGATCGACTTCAGGGAGTTCTCGCGGGTGCGGTGGGAGAAGGTCACCGTCTCGGGGCTGGAGGAGGTGCACACGCTGGATGCGCTGGTGAACGAGGTCGCGGCGGCTTGGGACGCGGCGCGGGCCGCCGACGCGGGCAGCGACGACACGGAGTGGATGGTGGCCGTCGATCTGGCGGGGCCGTCGCCGATGTGGCGCAAGCTGCGCGAGGCGGAAGAAATCGCGACGATCGAGGACGAGGTCGGGGCGCGGCTGGGCGCCCTGGGCGCCGCGGTCCGTGCCGGAAGGCTGCATCCCGCGGCGCAGATCGACGACCACGTCGACCGTGAAGATGTGCTGGGCGCGGGTCTGCGTCTCTGCGGGGACGTGTTGTCCGGGAAGGACCGGCTTGGCCTGGCGGACACCGACTTGGCCGGATTCGACCCCGAGCGCGACCGCACGCTCGACGCCTACCTCCGGCGGCTGCTCGCGGGCGGAGCCGAGGAGATCATGACCCGGATGCTCGTGCCCCGGGCCGACCTCCCGCGGATCACCGAGAACGGTGAACAGGAGCCCCCGCAGGAGGAACAGGAAACCCGGCAGGAGGAATCGCCGGGGGAGGAGGAAGGCGCCGAGTGAGGTTCGAGTCCATCGACATCGCCCGCTACGGGTGCCTGGCCGATCTCTCCACCGGAGACACACCGCTGCCTCCGATCGTCGTCGTACTGGGCCCGAACGAGAGCGGGAAGTCAACTTTCTTTGACTTTATGTCAAGCATGCTTTACGGGTTTCGCCCCGCGACACGGTCCGGGCACCCCTACACTCCATGGTCGGGGGGCGACGCGGAGGGCGAGGCCCGTATCCGCCTCGCGGGCGGCGATGTCCTCGGCGTGCACCGGCGCCTCATGTCGGCCGGCTGGGCACGGCTGCACACCGGCGATCATGTGGAAGACATCGGCAACCGCCCTCTGTCGGCGGCAAACCACGTCACCCGTGTCGTCTACCGCCAGGTCTATGCGCTGACGCTGGCCGAGCTGGCCAGCCTAGAGGGCGAAAGCTGGGATCTGGTGCAGGACCGTCTGGTGGGCGCCATGGCCGCGCCGGACCTGCGGCCCGCTCGCGTGGTCACGGCCGAGTTCGAGGACGAGGCCAAGCGGCTCTGGCGCCCGGACCGGCGGGGGCGCCCCCGGACCCGCGTGCTTCTGGCGGAACTCGCCGCGCTGAACGATCTGCGGAGCGAGGCGCTGGACCGTGACCGGGTGCTGCGCGAGAAGGTGGCCGAGAAGGCATTTGCCGAGGAGAGACTCGGCGCGCTGCGCGACGACCGGGCGCGGGAGCGGGAGCGCCGAGGCGCGATCGAGCACCGTCTGAACCGGCTGCTCCCCGTGCGGCGGATGCTCTTGCGGATCCGGGAGTTACGCGCCGAAGCGGGAGCAGGGTACGAGCTGGACGGGCTGCCCGGGGACCCGCGGGGACAGCTGGGTACGCTACGGAAGCGTCACGAGCAGGCGGAGGCACGGATCGAGGAGCTCGAGCACGAGGCAGCGGGCTGCCGGGACGCCATCAAGCGATACGGGCGGGCCCAGCGCGACATGGTGGAGGCCGAATCGGAGATCCGGAGTGCCGCGAACCGCCTTGCAGGCCTCGACGATCTGGAGGAGGCCGTGGCCGGGGCCGAGAGCGCCGTCGAGGGCGCGGACGCTTCGTGCCGGAAACGGGGTAAGGGCCTCTTCTCGGTCCCTTGGGGCGACATCGAGCTCGACGATCTCGTGGCGGTCCCGGCCAGCGAGCTGCGGGAAGCCGTGCAGGAATTCCAAGCCGTTCGGGAACAGCGCCGCATCGCGCAGGAGGGGCAGCGGGACGACCGGTCGACGCAGCTCTCGGAGGCGATGCATCCCGGTCGCGGCCGGGTGGCTGTTGGAGTGACGCTCCTGGCAGCGGCGCTCGTGCTGGCGGTCGTGACCCTGCCCGCGGTGCGCTTCACCATTCCCCTGGACCAAACGCTCTCGCTCTGGATCGGGTCATTCGCCGCGATCGCCGGTTTCCTTCTGTTGATCACGTGGTCGGACGCCAATCGGCGGGCCAGACTCTACGAGAAGGCCGCGAAGGAGGCGAAAAAGCGCAACTCCCTCCAGATTGCGAGGCTCAGGGACAAGGAGGAGGACGCACGGAGCGCCGTGGCCGAGGTGGTGGGCACGCTCCCGGTCCAGGACGCCCTGCTCGAAGCACCGAGCCTCGACCTGCCGGCCGGGCTTGAGCGCATGACGGAGCTGCTGACCGACCGTACCGCTCGCCACCGGGAGCTGGAGCTCCGGCGCGAGAAGCTGGAGGCCGCGCTGGACGAAGTGCGAAGCGTGGGCGACGTGGCGCCGATCCCGCTTCAGGGGAATCCCGGCGAAAAGGCCGAAGCCCTGATCCGATCCCTGCAGGGGGCGCTTCGGGCCCGGGGTCTGGCGGCCATCGCCGAGCGCGATCTCGCCCGGGTCGAAAGCGACCTGAACAGGATCGGTGGAGAACGGGACGATGTCGGCGGGCGGCTCGGCGTGCTCGAAGAGCGGCTGCGGGAGTTGGGCGACGGAGACATCGGGCACGGCACCGAGGAGGCCGCCCGCCGCACCGACGCCCGCCGACGGGCCGATCAACTCAGGAGCGAGCTGGAGCGCGAGCACCCCGACCTGGACGAGCTCGTCGCCGGGATCCGTGACGCCGACGCCGGTGGGGAGCAGTGGGAGTCGCTGGACGAGACGCTGGAGACGGCGTTGGCCGAGCGCGACGAGCTGATTCAGCACGTGGAAGAGCTCCAGAGCACGATCGGCCGGCTGGAGTCGGAGATCGGGCACTTGCACGAGGGCGAGACCCCGGATCAGGTCGACGGGCACATCGCGGCGGTCAAGGAGAGGATCCGGGAGGCGAAGGAGAACCGTGACCGCGCCTTCGTGCTGGCCCGTCTCGTGCGTGAAGCCGACCGTCGCTTCCGGGAAGAGCACCAGCCCGACCTGTTGTTGCGGGCCGGAGGATACCTGCGCCACATCACCGCCGGCCGTTACGACCGGATCGAGCTGGGCGAAGGCGACGACCGGTTCTTCTACCTGCGCGGACCGGCCGCGCCACAGCCCAGGAAGCTGGGAGAGCCGCTCTCTCAGGGGACGAAGGAGCAGGTCTACCTGGCGCTGCGCCTCGCGATCATCGACCACCTGGACGCCGACGACGAACGGCTCCCGCTCTGCATGGACGAAGCGCTCGTGAACTGGGACGCCTGGCGCCGGGACCGTGCCTTCGGGCTCCTGGAACGGGTGGCGGAGCGGCGCCAGGTCTTCCTCTTCACCTGCCACCCCGCCATGGCGGCCGAGATGGAGGACCGCGGGGGCAGGATCATCGTCCTGGGGGCCGAGAGGCGCTGAGCGGGCGCTCCACCGCAGCCGGGTGCTTCACCGGTCTCGGTGCTGACGCGGAGTGTCACCGAGGGGCTTGCAGCCGCTCCCGCGCCAGCGTGTAGAACATCTTCGCGCCCACCCTGACGGACATCCCGAAGCGGCCCGAGATCTTGGAGCGGCCACGGGTGCGAGGCAGGTGGGGTGCGCGGACTTCGACGATGGAAAGATCCTGTTGCACCGCCCTCAGCTGCATCTGAAGCGTCCAGCCCCAGTTGCGGTCGTCCATGCGGAGCCGCTGCAGCGCACTGAGGCGGATGGCGCGGAAGGGGGGCAGGTCCTGGAAGGGGCGGCCAAAGAGAAGGTGCGCGGCCACCAGCACGACCCGGTTCCCCCACCGGGCGTGGATGTGAAGGTTGCCGGTGCCGCCGCCGTGCCCTGCTCGTACGCCGAGCACCAGGTCCGCACCACTGGTCAGGGGTTCCAGCACGATGGGGAGGCGGGCCGCATCTTCCGGATGGTCGGCGTCGAGAAAGACGACTACCTCGGGCGGCACGGCCATCGACGTCAGGTACGCGATCCCGGCCAGGCAGGCGGCACCGTAGCCACGTTCGTCTTCCCGGACGACCACCGCGCCCGCCGAGCGCGCCACCCGGGCCGTCCCGTCCGTGGAGCCGTTGTCGGCCACGACTACCGCATGCAATTGGTCGAGGGGCAGCGCGGAGAGAACCGCGGGCAGCGCCTCCTCTTCGTTGAGCGCGGGGATCAGGACCGCGGTGTGGGACAGCAGGGATGGATTGTCCAATGGATGCGTGCGGGCGTGTATCGGGCCAATGTGCGGGAAAAGGGACGCTTTGCCCCATTAGCCACGGTAACACCCCTGGTGGACACCGCTCCCCTTCGACACCCCTCGAGCCCGTTGCCTTCGTCCCCCATGGTCGGCCAAGTTGCGACACGGCGCGAAGTCAACGCCACCAGGCGCAGACCCAACGGGAGGAGCGGATTTGGGACGGCAGGGCGGTGACCGTCCGGGTAAGGCAGGGGCAGGCCTCCTCCTTCTGGGCCTCCTGGAAGTTGCATTCCTTGCAGCTTTCGGATGGCTGGACGGGATCGCGATGCCCCTTCCCCGCCTCCTCCTCCCCGCAGCCGCCTTCCTGTGCTACGGCGCGGCGGGCTTCACGGCGGGGCGCGGCCCCCCCTCCCTCCTGGTCATCTGGGGAGTCGCCATTCTCGCGCGGCTGGTGCTCCTGCCGCTCACGCCCGAACTGTCCGACGACATCTTTCGCTACCTGTGGGACGGCCATGTGCTCCTGGAGGGCGTGAACCCCTACGCCTACCCGCCCGAACACGAGGCCCTGGCGACCATCCGAACGCCCTGGCACGGAGAGATCAACAACCCCGGGATCCCGACCATCTATCCGCCGCTGAGCCAGCTCCTCTTCGCCGTGGTGGCGCTGGCAGGCGGGACGGTCGCGGCGGCGAAAGCCCTCTGGCTGTGCTTCGACCTGGGGTGCGGGCTCCTCCTGCAGCGGATCGCCACCCGGACGGGCCGCCCACCCGCCACCGTCCTGATCTGGTACCTCTGGTCGCCCCTGTTGATCGTGGAAACGGCGTGGAGCGCCCACTTCGACGCGGTCGGGTTGTTCCTGATGGCGTGCCTCATGTGGATTGCGGCAACCGGTGGGACCGATGCCCGTGGCGCGGGCCGGACGGGCGCCCTACGCTGGCGCCGCCCCGTCACCCTCGGCTCCCTCCTCGGTCTGGCCACCCTGGTCAAGTTCGCCCCCGCCGCCGCCCTTCCCCCCCTCGCGCGACGTCACGGCGGCCCCGTCGTTCTCGCATTCGCGGTCGTCTGCGCCGCCCTCTACCTCCCCTTCGCGGGGGTCGGCCCTGTCGCACTCACCGAAGGGCTTCGCACCTACGCCGAACACTGGTCGGCGAACGAGGGCGCCTTCTCCCTCATCGCACTGCTTGCCGGGGATCCTCTCCGGGCCCGCGTAACCGCCACCGCCCTGGTCCTCGGCGTCGTCGCCTACACGACCTGGCGCCGATTCTCCATCGAACAGGCTCTTCTGTGGATCATCGGCACGGGCCTGCTCCTGTCACCCACGGTTCATCCCTGGTACGTGCTCTGGGTGCTTCCGATGGCCGCGCTACGCGGCAACCGACCCTTCCTCCTGCTCAGCGGCCTCGTGTTCCTCGCCTATTGGGGGCTTGCGTCCTTCCAGTCCAACGGTGTCTGGCCTCAGCCGGGCTGGAGCCGGCTGGCCATCTGGCTCCCCGTGTGGATGCTGCTGGCTCTGAGCGCTTTTCCCGGGAAAGGTGCCAACCGGCTGTCTTTGTCCGCCACTTTGCCCCTGAAATGGCGGACAAACCCCCAACCCCAGCGACAGATACCCCGACGCGAAGAGGGCAACGAACGGCAGTGACGCCCAATACCCCCCCACGAGTGCCATGACGCCCGACAGCACCATGACGGCCCCTGCACCGACGGCGAGCGCACGACCGCTGAAATGCCCGCTGGGCGTCTCGTAGCTCGACCGACCCGACGTGCCCGCCTTGGGCGTCCGCTCGAACGGGTCCCGGAACCGGCCCAGCCCGCGCAACACGGCGCGGCTCAGAAGCACCGACATCCCCGCGCCCAGCACAAGGGTACCCACCGCGCGCCTGATCGCGGCCCCACGGCGGCGGCCCCGTTTCCGCGCGGCCGTCATGTAGAAGGCGATGAACGGTACCGTCGCACTCGCGAACACGGCCAGATCGAGCCACCAGAGACGGTCGATGCCGAGTTCCCGCCGCGCCATCGCCGACGGAACGATGAGGACAGCGAGGGCGAAGGTGAGCGGGTGCGCAAGGTGACCGCACAGGTGCACCATCGCCTCCAGCTTGACGGCGGGGCGGAAGCGTCCCCGCAACAGTCGCGGCAACACCTTCCGCGCCGTCTGGATCCCGCCCTGGGCCCAGCGCCGTTGCTGCACCAGCAGGGAGGCAGTGGTGCGCGGCAGCTCGGCGGGAACGCTCACGTCGTCGCGGAAGACGAACCGCCATCCCGCCATCTGCGCCCGGTAGCTGATGTCCAGGTCCTCGGTCAGGGTATCGTGTTGCCAGCCGCCCGCATCGTCCAGAGCCTGCCGGCGCCACAGCCCCGCCGTCCCGTTGAAGTTGAAGAACCGGCCCGACCGGTAGCGCCCCTTCTGTTCGATGAAGAAGTGCCCGTCAAGGAGGAGAGCCTGGGCGCGGGTCAGCCATGAGTCGTTCTCGTTCAGGTGATCCCACCTCGCCTGCACCATCCCGACACCCGGGTCGGCCATGGACGGGAGAAGCTCTTCCAGGAGGGACGGGCGGGGAACGAAGTCCGCGTCGAGGATCAGGATGAGGTCACCCGTCGCCGACTCCAGGCCCGCGGCCAGAGCGCCCGCCTTGTAGCCTGTCCGGACGCTTCGGTGGTGTACCGTGACGTCCACGCCGCTGCGCCGCCACTCCCGGGCACGCCGCTCTGCCAAGGCGGTGGTCTCGTCGGTGGAGTCGTCGAGGATCTGGACCTGAAGGAGCTCCGGCGGATGCCGCAACCGGCACGCAGCGTCGATGAGCCGCCCGACCACATGCTTCTCGTTGTAGACCGGGAGCTGTACGGTGACGCGAGGAGCGGCGACGCAGCGCGCCGGGGCGCTCGGAGACGCGACCTCCCCGGGCCGTGCCCCGGTCCCCCCGGGGGACTTCCGCCCCGCGAGCACGATCAGGCTGATCCTGTGGCCCGCAAAGGGGAGCAGGAGCGCCAGGATGACGCCGTACAGCGACACTGCGACGACGCTGAGCAGATCGGTCATTCAGGATCGTCCTGGGGGTTCGGGTCGAATCCGCGGCACCGTAGCACCGGGAGCGGCGGGTACTTGGGGAAGGTAGGGTCACCGCGGTGGCGGCCACAAAGGTAGAAGACCGAGCCCCGGCGCGACTCTACCGTGCGCATCCACGCGCAGCGGCCGCACAGACCGACGTTTTCGCGCCGTCCGGAGTAGCCACCCACTAACGGGGGTCCGCAGGTTCGTGGACGGCAGCCGGCTCGGCAACGCCTGCCTGCACCGGGCCGCCGGCATCGCCACCCCCCCACGACCCGCCCGATCGCGGCAGAATCCCGATGAAGCCGAGGTGTCGCCCCCTGTCTCCCCGTCGGTGCGAGAAGTACCGGCCGTCCCCGCACAGGGTGCATTCATCGCTCACGGTCACCTGGCCATCCGGCACGCCAAACGCCACCGCCCGCTTCCGGATCACGCCGCGAAGATCGATTGGGGCGGGCCCGGAAGGCGGTACCTCTCCCAGCGCCACGAAGACCTCCGGGCCGACTTCGTAGCAGCCCCCGCAGATGGCGGGCCCGAGGTGCATCACGAGCTCGCCCGGGTCGCTCCCGAAGGCGTCGACCAGCGCGCCCACGCCCGATTCAGCCACGCTCGCGGCCGTGCCTCGCCACCCCGCGTGGAGCAGCGCGACCACTCTCGTATCCGGATCCACCATGAACACGGGTACGCAGTCGGCCAGTGTGACGGTGAGGAGCACCCCGGACGACCCGGTGACGTGCCCGTCCCCGTCGCCCAGCCTGCACACTCCCGGGGCAACGTCCGCATGCACCCGGCTGCGGGCCCCATGCACCTGCCGGCTCCTGACCACGGAGCGCCAACGGCTGGCGAGCGCCCGGTCGAGAGTGTCGGCCACGTCTGGTCCGGATGGTCCGCTCGTCACTTGCGAACGCCCGACCCCCTCGGCACGCCTCGTCGTTCCCGCGCGCAGCCATGGAAAGAGCGTCTCCCAGCCCGGGACGGGCGTCGTCGGGACGGAGGTTGCATCCATGGTATCCCTGTAACGTTGTCGGAAACGGCTCTTACCCCGGCGTCAAAAATAACTAGCTTTCTGTCCACGATGATCAGCACGTATTTCGATAGTCAGAATGCGGCCTACGTTCAGGCCCTGTACGAGGAGTTCACTCGGAATCCGGATGCTGTCCATCCGGAGTGGCGGGAGTTCTTCCGCCGGAACCGGCACGAACTTCTCGACGCCGGCCTCTTCGTCGCGGACGGTTTCGTGCGGGAGGGCCGGTCGCACGCAGCCTCGTCCGCGGCCCCGGCCGCCGCCGCCGCCACACCCGACCTCCGGGTCCTCTCCCTCGTCGCACGCGCGGCAAACCTGCTGCAGGCCTTCCGGGAGCACGGTCACCAAGCGGCCCGCATCGATCCGCTGGGGAGCGCGCCGCCCGGTCACCCCCAGCTCGACCCCGCATACTTCGGCACCACCATGGAGGAGCTGGAGGAGATCCCCACCTCGGTGCTCTTCCCCGAGGGCGGCGAGGCCCCGCTCGCCCTCACCCTCGACCGCCTCAAGGCCATCTACAGCGGCGACCTCGGTTACGAATTCGAGCATCTCGAAGACCCCGAAACGGTCGCGTGGCTGTGGGAGCAGGTGGAGGGGGGCGCCCACTTCGCCGGATACACCGACGAAGGCCGGATCCGCACGCTCGACCAGCTCACCCGGGTGGAGGGGCTGGAGCAGTTCCTGCACCGCGCCTACCTCGGTCAGAAGCGCTTTTCGATCGAGGGGATCGACATGATGGTCCCCATGCTCGACGAGGCCATCGAACTCGCGGCGGCGGGCGGCGCGACCGAAATCGTCATCGGGATGGCCCACCGCGGCCGCCTCAACGTGCTGACGCACATTCTGGGGGTCCCGTACGCGGAGATCCTGGCCGAGTTTGAGGAGGGGGCCGCCCCGGGGAGCGCGCTCTGGGTGCCCGACCCCGGCACCGGTGACGTGAAGTACCACCACGGCGCGGCGGGGGACTACCCGCTCCGCTCGGGAAAGACCATCCGGGTCACCCTGGCCCCAAATCCGAGCCATCTGGAGTTTGTGAACCCGGTCGTCCTGGGCATGGCGCGTACGCAGCAGTACGTGAAACGGAACGGTGGCGCCGAGCGCGATCCCTCTCTGGTCGTGCCGATCCTGATCCACGGCGACGCCGCCTTCGCAGCCGAGGGCGTCGTGGCCGAGACCCTCAACCTCGCCCGCCTGTGCGGCTACGAGGTGGGCGGCACCATCCACATCATCGGCAACAACCAGGTCGGCTTCACGACCAACCCGGGCGACGGCCGCTCCACCCGCTACGCGAGCGACCTCGCCAAGGGGTACGACATCCCCGTGATTCACGCCAACGCCGACGCCCCCGAGGAATGCCTGGCCGCGGTGCGGCTCACGATGGCGTACCGGGACCGGTTCCATGCCGATGCGGTCATCGACCTGATGGGATACCGTCGCCACGGTCACAACGAGGCTGACGAGCCGGGCTACACGCAGCCGGTCCTCTACAAGTGGATCACCACGCACCCCACGACGCGGATGCAGTGGGCGGCGGAGCTGGTGGGACGCGGACTCGTCACCCGGGCAGAGGTGGACGAGCGGGTCAACGCTCTGGCCCGGGAACTCCGCGCCGTCAAGGATGGGCGCATACAGGCCAAGAGCGAGTCTCCCTCACCCGGGACGGTGCCCAGCTACCGCGCCGTGGACCAGGATTTCGCGATGGACACCGGCGTCCCCTTCGGCGGGCTGGAGCGGATCAACCGGACGCTGCTGACGGTTCCGGACGGATTCACGCTGCACCCGAAGCTCGCCCGCCAGCTCAACCGTCGCGGCAAGGACTTCCGACCTGATTTCCGGATAGCCTGGGGGCACGCCGAGGCGCTGGGCATCGGATCGCTCCTCGATGAAGGGGTCCCGGTGCGGCTTTCCGGCCAGGATTCGGAGCGGGGAACCTTCAGCCATCGTCATCTGGTCCTCAACGACGCGAAGACCGGTGAGCGGCACACACCCCTCGCCAATGTGTCGGACACGCGCGTCGAGATTTACAACTCGCCGCTCACCGAGGCGGCCACGATCGGCTTCGAATACGGCGTCACGGTGGCGGCCGACCGCGATCTCGTCCTCTGGGAGGGCCAGTTCGGCGACTTCGTCAACGTCGCCCAGGTGATGATCGACCAGTTCCTCTCGGCGGGGTGGTCGAAGTGGGGACAGCGCTCCCGCCTCACCCTCCTGCTGCCGCACGGATACGAGGGCCAAGGTCCCGAGCACTCCAGCGCGCGTCTCGAGCGCTTCCTCCAGCTCTGCGCCGAAGACAACATGCGGGTCGTCTACCCCACCACCCCGGCGCAGTATTTCCACCTGCTCCGCCTGCAGGCCTTCAGCGAGCCGGAGCGGCCGCTGATCGTCATGTCGCCCAAGAGCCTTCTGCGCCACCCCAAGGCGGTTTCACCGATGCGCGACCTCGCCGAGGGCGGCTTCCGGAAGGTGATCGACGACCCTGCGATGGAGGGACCGGAGGACGCGGAGCGGGTGCGGCGCCTGATCCTTTGCAGCGGCAAGGTCTACTACGACCTCGCCGGAGCGGAGGACCGTGCCGGGGCGACGGACACCGCGATCGCCAGGGTCGAGTCGCTCTACCCCTTCCCCGACGAGGAAATCGGGGCTCTGGTGGACCGCTATCCGAATCTGGAGGCGGTGATCTGGACTCAGGAAGAGCCGAAGAACATGGGGGCGCTGACCTACATGCTCCCGCGTCTGCAGGACGTGCTCCCCGGCGGCATCCGGCTGCGGCACATCTCGCGACCCCAGCGCGCGAGCCCCGCCGAGGGGAATCCGCGCAACCACGCGGCGGCGCAGCGCCATATCGTGGCCCAGGCGCTGGGGTAACCGCGGGCGGCCCATGCTGACCGCCGCTGACGTCGCCGCGGCCCAGGTCCGCATCGCCCACTTTCCTCGCGACGCGCGCGAGGATCAGGCTACAGCCCGGTCTCAGCCCTTCTCCGGAACCGGGATCCCGTACTGCAGCAGCGTGGACCTCAGCGTCGGACGGCCCAGCCGCACCCGGCTGTCGTCCAGCAGATACGAGAAGACGAATCCCGCGCCGAGCATGAGGATCCCGATGAGGAAGCAGTACATGACGGCACGGTCGGGGTAGGTGTCCTTCAGGTACCCGACGTACATCGGGCCGATGATCCCCGCTGCGGACCACGCCGTGAGCACCGTCCCGTAGATCCTGGACATGTTCTGCGAGCCGAAGACATCCACGATGAACGACGGCATGGTGGCGAAGCCTCCCCCGAAGCACAGCAGCACGTAGCAGACCAGCGCCGAGAAGATCAACGGGTTCGTCTCGGTCATCAGGATGCCGAACACGACCATCTGGCTTGCGAGGAGCACCCGGAAGACGGTAACCCGCCCCAATCGGTCGGACAGCAGGCCCCAGAAGAGGCGTCCCACGCCATTGCAAACCGAGCTCACCGCGATGAGGGTGGCTCCGTACTCGGCAAGCTGCGCGGGCCCGATCGACTGATCGGCCAACCCCCAGACCTCCTGCAGAAGCTCCGACTGAAAGCTGATCACGGAAATGCCGGCTGCGATGTTGAAGAAGAACACGATCCACATGATCCCGAACTGCGTCGTGCGCAGGTAGGGCGCCGCCGGCTCCACCTTTGCGGGGGGCGCCTGCCTGGCGGATGGCTGGCGACCAGGGAGCGCGGACTCCGGTGGATCGCTCAGGAACAGGCTGCACGGAATCAGGATGCAGGCGAAAACGATCCCGAGCCAAAGGGAAGACCAGCTGCAGTTCTCCCTGCGCCCGGACCACGAGAAGGGGTGCCAGGCCCTTGCTCAGGAGGAATGCGCCCACGCCGAATCCCATCACGACGATGCCCGTTGCCAACCCTTTGCGATCAGGATACCACTTGGCCACGGTAGCCACCGGTGTGACGTACCCCATGCCTATCCCCGCGCCTCCGATGACGCCATAGCCAAGGTAGAAGAGCCATATCGAGTCCATCGACAGCGCCAGGCTGGCGATCAGGTAGCCGCCGGAGAACAGCGCGCTGCCCGTCACGGCCAGCCACCGCGGCCCCACCTTCGGGAGCATCTGTCCCGCCACCGCCGCGGACACCCCGAGGGAGAAGATCGTGATGCTGAAGGCGGCGGCCGTCTGGCTGAAGGTCCAGCCGGAATCCCTCACCAGCATCGTCTGGAAGAAGCTCCACGCGTAGACCGTCCCCAGGCACACTTGCAGAATGGTACAGAAGAGCGCAATAACGCTTCGGGGGACCCGCGTTGCGCGTGCCTTCACCTAAACGCCCCGACCTGTCTGAGACTCTTGCACGTCATCCGGGCCACCCGCGACGTAGTGCATCAGGCGAGCCATGTCTCCGATCTCGTCGTCCCTGACCAGGATACCGTCGCCGTCACGCGGCTCGTCGCTGCTTTCGTGCTCACGGGCCAGCTGCGCCACGTAGTCGAGAAGCTCTCCCAGCGGTCTCGAGGCCAGGTTCACCAGCCAGATCGATGCAAGTACGCCAA
Organism: Longimicrobiales bacterium; assembly: GCA_963555795.3. Lineage (GTDB taxonomy): Bacteria > Gemmatimonadota > Gemmatimonadetes > Longimicrobiales > Gaopeijiaceae > Bin94. Next base: position 35,371 of record CAUVXA020000007.1, read on the forward strand.
CGACCATGATGATGCACAGGAGATAGATCTGCTGGCCGACCGCGCGCTGGATCTTGAGGGCCAGGAGCTCCAGGTCCATGCCCACATGGACCGTGCCCACCACCCCCGACAGGATCGGGCTCCCCACCTCGATGAAGTCGCCCATTCCCGGGAGGCTGCGATCGACCGGCTCGGTGGCGTTCGGATCGCTCGCCAGAATCTCTTCCGGTATCCCCGGGACAAAGGTATGGGCGAGGAATTCGCCGGTGTCGTTGGTGATGTAGATGTACCGGATACTCTGAATCTCGACGAACTGATCGATCAGCGACTGCAGGGTGGCAAGGTTCCGGTTGAGCAGGATGTCCACACTTGAATCGGCGATGTTCTTGGCGATGCTGCGGCTGTTGCTGACGTACTCGTCCGACAGCTCCCGGGAGACGGTCGAGATCGACAGGACGGAGATCGAAAGGACGACCACCGCGAACAGCGCGAAAATCCCGAAGCGCGTCTTTCGAAAGAGTTTCCGAACCTGCACGATCTGTGGACTGCTCATGGGTCCTGGCTTCTTCATGCCGGGCCAAACCTGGTTTCCCAGTCTTCGAGTGGAACGAATCGGTCACCGTCCGGGACTGTGTAGTAAACCCTCTGCATTCCTTGCCGCCGGTCGGGGGCGAACGACACACGCTCGCCCACCCCGAGGTCGTAGTTGCGCACCGCGAAGACCGCCTCCTCCAGCCGTGATCTGTCCGGCTCTCCCCCGAGGCGCCGCAGGATTTCCGTGATCAGCTTCGCGTTTACAAACCCCTCGAGGCTCACGAAGCTCTGGGGCAACGGGTCATAGGGCTCGCCTTCGGTGATCCTCTCCACGTTGTCCGGGGGCGGCGGGTCGTAGCGACTCATCAGTTCGCGATACTCGCGCACGGCCGGCAGAGACGTGTCCTCGTAGCTGGGGACGACCTGCGAATTCACCAGAAACCGTGTGTGTTCGTCCGGGTCCGCGCGACCCTCGCGCATCAAGGCCAGGAGGTTTTCGCTCCCCACGAAGGACACGTTGGCAACCGGTATGTGAAGCCCCAGGTCGGCGGCGTCCCGCGCGAAGGCGGCGCACGCCTGGTACGCACCGATGCAGATGACCGCATCCGGGGAGCGGGCCTGCAGAATCTCCACCTGCCGTCTCATGCTGGCACCGAACTGGGTTCCCCGCGTATAGGTCGCCTCGCCGGCCATGGTCTCTCCATGCGCCGCCAGGGCCTCTCGCACGCCCGCCCAACCGCTGCGGCCGTATGCGTCGTTCTGATAGAACACCGCGACGCGCCGACGCCCGATCCGGACGAAGTTGTCGACCAGTCCGGCGGTCTCCTGACGGTAGGAGGAGCGCAAGTTGAAGGCGAACTCTCCGTACGGAGGCTCCCTTTGCGGCTCTGCCCCTGTAAACGGGAAGAAGAGGTAGACCTGTTGATCCCGGAACTTCTTCAGGAGGGGAAGGACACGAGTGACGGTCGGCGTGCCCACATATCCGAAGAGCAGGAAGACGCTGTCATCCTGCATAAGCTTGATCGTGTTTGCCACGCACGGGTCCGGCTGATACCCGTCGTCGTAGAGTTTGAGGACGATTCTGCGGCCGTTGATCCCGCCATCGTCGTTGACCTGGTTGAAATAGGCCATCGCGCCGCGGTAGAGCTCGGTGCCGAGCCCCCGCGACGGACCGGAAAATGCCGCGGACACACCCAGGACGATCTCGTCGTCCTGTTTCGGCGTGCTCGTACCGGCCCCGGATCCCGCGTACGGTTCAGGCGGGAACTCCGCTCGCGCACGCTTGGCCCAGGGGGCCGCCAGCAGCGCCGCGAGTCCCGAGTGAAGCAGGGTTCGGCGGGTCAACAAGGTGTCGGGTTTCCGGCGTGTCGCGGTGTCCCGCTCGGACCGACCTTCCACTCGGTGTCCTCCCATGTCGATTTGGCACGCACCACAGCCTATCAAAAATAGGTTGCAAATGCTCCCCGATCAAACAAAACACCCACTATCGCCGCCGGATTTGGCCAGCCAGGAACGTTACGACACTCTCGTTGCCATCTTTGCAAATTGCAGCCACCCCGAACGACCGCAGCCGCCGCGAGGAACGGCACCCTCCTCGGCATCACTGCGGCTCTTGCCGCGCGAGCCACCGATTCGTCCGCTTCATCAGGGGGGTGGCCTCGGCGAGAAACCGGCGAATGTCCAGCAACACCACGATCACCAGAATGAACATCGCGATCTGAAGCAGACCCGCGATCACCGCGACCCACATAAACGAGCCAAGACTCGATCCGAAGTCCATCTTCCGACCTCCTGCCTCACAGGGGATTTGCCCGAAAAGCCCAAGGCACGGCCAACCTGCTACCCCCCCTCCCCGCCGCCACACCCCACACCATCACGATCTTGCCGAAGTTCCGGTTCGCTTCCATGCGGCGGTGCGCGTCCGCCGCCTCGGTCACGGCGAAGACCCGGTCGATCACGGGAACCAGCGACCCGTCCACGAATCCGGGTACCACCTCGGCACCGAACTCCCTCGCCAGCGCGGCCTTCTCCGCCACCCCACGCGCCCTGAGTACGGTCCCGAACAGCCGCGCCCGCCGCGCCATCAGGGCCCGCAGGTCGATCTCCGCACGGCTCCCACCCGGGACGCCGACCACCACGTGCCGCCCGCCCACCGCGATCGCGGCCTGGTTCTTCGCCAGATAGGGAGCCCCCACCAGGTCCAGGATGACATCCACCCCCCTGCCGCCGGTCGCGTCCATCACCGCCTCGTCCCACGCGTCTCCACCGTTCAGGCCCACGTCGAGGCCCATTTCGGCGGCTCGTTCCAGCTTGGCCCCCGTCCGAGATGTTCCGATCGTGCGCGCTCCCACCCGACGCGCCAGCTGCACGGCCGCGGTTCCCACGCCGCTCCCCACCGCGTGGATCAGCAGCGTCTCCCCCGACTTCAGCCCGGCTTGGCGAAAGACCGCGTCAAAGGCGGTCATGTACACTTCAGGGATCGCCCCAGCCACCGTCAGATCCATGCCGGGCGGCACCCGGAGGGCCACCCGCTCGTCGACGACAACCCGTTCGGCGTAGCCCCCACCCCCGACGATGCCCATCACGCGCTGTCCCGCTTCCCACCGAGTCACGGCCGCGCCGACCTCCTCGACCACCCCTGCGAACTCGAGACCCGGCACTTCCGATTCGCCCGGCGGCGGTGGGTACAGCCCACGGCGCTGGAGCAGATCGGCCCGATTGACCCCGGAAGCATGGACCTTCACCAGAACCTCGCGGGAGGAGGGTTCCGGGTTGGGCACGGAGTCGAGCCTGAGGACTTCGGCGTCTCCGAAATGGGTGATTACGACGGCGCGCATCGATAGAATGTAGCAGTCCATTTCCGGGTGTGGCTGTCGCAGGTGACCGAACGAGAGCCCGGCGGGTGTGCCCGGCCCCCGGATCGGTTAAGATAGGCTCCCATGAAACTGCCCCTCGACCTCGACCGGCCGGTCATCTTCTTCGACCTGGAGACCACCGGCCTCAGCCTGTCCCGTGACCGCATCGTCGAACTCGCGGTCATCCGGGTGTCGCCCCAGGGTGACGTCTTCGAACGGGTCCGCCGCTACAACCCCGGGATCCCCATTCCCGCCGAGGCCGCGGCCATTCACGGCATCACCGACGATGTGGTCGCCGACGAACCGCCGTTTCGCGCGACCGCCAAGTCCCTGGCACAGCTGCTGGAACCCTGCGATCTGGCGGGGTTCAACATCCGGCGCTTCGATCTTCCCATCCTGCTCGCCGAGTTCCGCCGGGCGGGGGTCGCCTTCGACGTGACGGGCCGCCGGCTCATCGACATGAAGATGATCTTCCACCGCGAGGAACCCCGTGACCTCTCGGCCGCGGCGCGCTTCTACCTGGGTCGCGATCACCAGGACGCCCACACCGCGCTCGGTGACATCCGCACGACCGCGGCCGTGTTGACCGCGCAGCTCGGCCAGTACCGCCACCTGCCCCGTGACATGGACGGACTGCACCGCTACTGCGACGAGATGGGCCCCTTCCTCACCGAGTTCGATCGCTGGTTCTCGGAGAAGCCGGCCGGCCTGGTGTTCAAGCGCGGCAAGCACAAGGGCACGGCTCTGAGCGAGGTGGCGGGCAAGGCTCCCAACTACCTGCAGTGGATGCTGAAGGCCGACGACATGCCGGACGAGGTGCTGGAGGTCGTCCGCAGTGCCCTTGCCCCCGGAGACGGGCAATGAAGTTCACCGACCTGATCCCCATCTCGACAACCCGATGCACCCTGACCGGGAGAAACCCACGCCATGACAATCCGGACCCAGACCGTCCTCCTCACCGCCCTGGCCACCACGATGGGTGCGCCGGCGCTCATCGCCCAGCAGGCGATCACGGAAGCCGAACTGGCCGCCTTCCAACCCCGTCACGTGGGCCCGGCAGTCGCCGGCGGCCGCATTCACGACATCGAGGCGCTTCCCCACGATCCCTCGACCGTGTACGTGGCGTCCGCGTCCGGCGGGCTCTGGAAGAGCGTCAACCGCGGCATCTCCTGGACCAATCTGTGGGAGCACATGCCGGTCAGCACATTCGGCGACCTCGCGATCGCGCCGTCCGACCCGAGCATCCTCTATGCGGGAACCGGCGAGCAGCAGAACCGGCAGAGCACCTCCTGGGGCAACGGGGTGTACCGGTCCAACGACGCCGGCGCGACCTGGGAGCACCTGGGGCTGGATGAGACACATCACACGGGGCGTGTGCAGGTCCACCCCTCCAACCCGGACATCGTGTACGTGGCGGCGCTGGGGAACCTGTGGCGCTCGTCCCCCGACCGCGGCGTCTACCGCTCCCGCGACGGTGGGCGAAGCTGGGACAAGGTCCTGTACGTCGACGAGCACACCGGTGCGGTCGATCTCGTGATCGATCCCTCGGACCCCGATGTCCTCTACGCGGCCATGTACCAGCGACAACGCCGCACCTGGGGATTCAATGGCGGCGGACCCGGCAGCGGCGTCTACAAGACCACCGACGGCGGCGACAGCTGGCGCGAGCTCACCGATGGTCTTCCGGCCGGCGACAAGGGCCGGATCGGCATCGCCATCTCGGCGACGAATCCGCAAGTCCTGAACATGCTGATGCAGCATTCCGAGGACGGCGGCGGGTACCGCAGCGAGGACGGCGGCGAGAGCTGGGAGAAGGTCAGCGACCGGAACATCCGGCCCATGTACTACTCCCACGTCTTCATCGATCCCACCAACGAGGACCGAGTGTACACGCTGGCGACCTCGTCGCACCGCAGCGAGGACGGCGGACGCACCTTCGTGGAGATCGCCCCGCGTCCCACCTACGACGTGGGTGTCCACGCCGACCACCACACCATGTGGATCGATCCGGGAGACCCGGAACACTTCTACCTGGCCGGCGACGCGGGGCTCCACGAAACCTACGACAGGGGCGTCACCTTCCGGCGGATCAACAACCTGCCCGTAGGCCAGTTCTACGGCATCGCCGTGGACAACAACGACCCGTACCGGATCTACGGCGGCATGCAGGACAACCACTCCTGGATGGGACCGTCCGAAAGCCGATCGTGGGAAGGGATCGTGGACGACGAGTGGCGGCAGATCGGCTTCGGCGACGGCATGTACCAGCAGCCGAGCCCGGACGGGCGCACCATCTATTCCAACGCACAGAACGGGAGCTGGACGCGGTTCGACAACCTGACGGGCGACATGATGAGCCTGCGCCTGCGCGCACCCGAGGGCGAAGATCCCTACCGCTGGGACTGGGTGTCGCCCAGCCTGATCTCCCGGCACGATCCCAACGTGGTCTACCTCGGCGGCAACCGCCTGTTCATCTCCCGGGACCGGGGCGACAGCTTCACCCGCACCGAGGATCTGACCCGGCAGCAGGACCGCGACGACCTCGAGATCATGGGCGTGCGCGGCGCGGACACCCGCCTTTCCCGCAACGACGGGACCTCGTCGTACGGTGAGATCGTGACCATCGCCGAGTCACCCCTCGACCCGGCCGCGCTCTGGGTGGGCACCGACGACGGCAACGTGCAGGTATCGCGGGACGGCGGCCGCAGCTGGAACGAGGTCTCGGGCGCCGTACCCGGCCTCCCGGACGGCACGTATGTCAGCCGCGTGCTCGCGTCTCCGTACGGGCCCGGCACCGCATACGTCACCTTCGACGCGCACCGCGACGGCGACTTCCGACCCTGGGTCTACCGCACCGAAGACTACGGCGCGCGCTGGACCCCGCTGCACGGCGACCTTCCGTCCGGCTCGGTGAACGTGATCGCGCAGCACCCGGACAACCCGGCCGTGCTCTTCATCGGCACCGAGCATCACCTCTTCGCCAGCACCGACCGGGGCGCCACCTGGGCCCGCTTCCCCGGCCTCCCGACCACAGCGTACGACGACATGGTCATCCATCCCCGCGAGAAGGATCTCGTCCTCGGCACGCACGGCCGCTCCATCATCATCATCGACGATGTCGGCCCGCTGGCCCGCTACGCCGCATCGGCCGATGAAGCCGTGGTCCTGTACGAAGCCCCTCCAGGCACGCTCATGAACTACTGGAAGGACACCTCGTATCGCGGCCAGTCCGTCTTCATGGGCGAGAACCCGGTCGACGGCACCGTCGTCACCTACCGCCTCGGGCCCGGTTCGGGTCCGGCCCGGCTGACCGTCCGCGACGCCGCGGGCGAGGTGGTGCGCACCCTGGACGTTCCATCGAGTCCCGGCGTGCACCGCGTCGACTGGGACCTGCGCCACGCGCTGCCGGGCGCCGAGGACGCCGAGTGGGCGCCTCACGACCCCGCCGTGGTGCCGCGCACCCTGGACGAGCGAGGGCCCTTCGTATCACCCGGGGTCTACTCGCTGGAGCTCTCTGCACGGGGAGAAATCCGCTCCGGGAACCTCACGGTCGGCGGCGACCGCGACCTTCCCCTCACGGCCGAGGACTACCGCGAGCGCGAGGCGTTCCTCCTCGAGATTCTCGACCTGAACGAGCAGCTTTCGGACGCGGGCGAGGCCGCGGGATCCCACCGGCGCCAGCTCATGCAGCTGTACAGCGCGATCAACGGCGGGGGCGTGCGCCAGGGCACGCTGCATCCACCTACAACCACCCAGCGGGAAGAGCTGGAACGGATCAAGCGGGCGCTGCGGCGCCAGGGGCTGGTGGCGTAGCCGGACACAGCCCGCGGGGCTAGAAGCGGCCGAAGCGGCCGAAGCCCCCTCCGCCGCCCCCGCCGAATCGGTTGTTGACCACGTTGTTGTAGATCGAACCGAACTGGAAGGAGAAGCCGACCTCGATTCCGTAGTTGAAGTCCTGGCTTCGTTGCTGAAGGTTGAGCAGGGCTTCCGCGTCCGTGACCCCCTCGCCGGGGAGATAGATCTGGTCATTGACCCAGGAGATGCTGGCCTCGCCGTTGATGCTCACGCCCCGGGCAATGCGAAAGTCGATGTCCCCCTCCATGGACACGTTGTACAGGTTCGTGTCGTGGAGGAAGTGCGACCCCATGAGACTGATGGAAGCGTCGCCCCACTGCTGGCGCTGGGAGAGTTCGATCTCGATAGAATGCTCCCAGCGCGTTTCGCTGAGATGCCCGAAAACGGTCTCTTCCAGATATCGCCGGTAGGCGGGTCCGACCTTGTAGAAGACAATCAGTGCGCGCCGGGTCGCTTCTTCGTAGGGGAAGAAGCTGTACTCCAGCGCCGGTGTGAGCTCGGCCCGGAGGTCCTGGTTGAATCGGGTGATCTTCCGGATCTCGCCCTGGACCCCGACCGACCAGTGGCCAGCCAAAGAGTACGCAATCAGTTCGCTCAGGCCCTAGTCGGTCCGCTGGTCGATGAAGGTGGGATCGTCCACCAGATCGATTTCCCGCCGGTTGAAGTTCACGTTGCCGCGGAAGTTCATCTTCCAGGTGGGAGTGACGCGCGACGCGCTCAGGTTCCCGTTGACGCTCTTGGTGCGGCGGGTCTGCTCGCCGTCGATCTCGGTGCGTCCGCCGAGCCGGAAGACCCAGAAGTTCCAGGCGTCGTCGACCTCTTCGCCGGCCACGACGCGCTCTTCGGGGTCGATCCCTTCCTCGTCGAGTTCCACGATCCGGGCAACCGAGTGGAATCCGTTCGCGGTGGCGAAGTGGAGCAGGCCGACCCCAATCGTGTGGGCCAGCCCGTCCAGGATTTCGCGGTCCGTGTCGGTCGGCAACGACTGGAAAAGGAGCTGGTACTCGTAGGCGGAATCGCCGTTGCCCATGAAGTCGAACTGGTACTCCTGGCCGCCCGCGCCCGTCCTCTGGCTGGTCATGATGACGTGGACGTCCGAACTCTCGGGGACGCGAACCCAGTTCACCCACGGCAACTCGGTACGGAAGTAGTTGGAGTTGCAGTTGCGGCTCGCGCAGTCGAGGAAGACGCTGGGCCGGCTGTCGTTCACGCCCCCGTTGCGCTGCCCCGAGAGCGGCGCGACCGGGCTGGCCACCGCGGCGAAGACGGCCAGGCAGAGCGCGGCCCGCACCAACAGTCCGCGGTGAAGTCCCGAGACAGCCCCGGGAGCGGCCACGCGCCCGGCTGGCAAGGCGCGAATGGACCCCACGCGGCAAGGCGCCGCGGTTCGGCTCAGCACAAGGAGTGCCGAGACAAAGGTGCCTGCATTCAGCGGCGCCTCGTGGTGATGACGATCGCCCCGGCGATGTGATTGGTGCCGAAGCGCGTGGTCGCGTCGGAGGCGCTCATGTAGCGGATCTCGCCCACCTCACTAGGCAGCATCGTTGACATCTCGTCGAGTTCGCCCCGGAGTTGCCCGTCGACGTACACCCGCGGGGTCTGCCGCTGGGGAGAGCTGAACGTCGCCCCACTGCGTGCCTGGAGCCACCGGGGACGCAGCGCTCTCACGGCCTCGAAGACCGAGCTGTGAGGGACAGCCATGATTTCCTCTGCGGTGATCAGATTCCGCGAACGGCTGGGGCCTGCGGACTCGCTTCCCGACGCACACGCGCCCAAAAGAACGACGAACGTCATCGCCAGGGGCAGGGTGGATCGTGTCAGCATGGGGCACCTCGTCGTCATGGAGTAGGCACCCGACCACTGCAATTGCGGAGGAACACCCCATCCGTTTACTTCGTTACTTCCTAAAGGACACTTCCCGGTACCGCACTGTTGGCGAACCGTACAGACATAATAGAAGGCAGGAACCCCAATGAGAAAGCCCAACGCCGCTGCCGCTGCAGTCGTGGCCGCCTCGTTTCTGATGTCGACCTCCGGGCCGCCGTGCACCGACCAGAAATAGCTTTCTTCCGGACGTGCCTTCAGTTGCCGGACAACGACGGAACCAGACCGAGTCGGCGCGGGGACTGAGGATGTAGCCGGTCCTGAACATGGCTTGACGGTACGCGAGGACCCGGCGGCGAGCAATGACAAGCAGCCCGTGGTGAAATCCCCGTCCGCACCGAGAGAGGCGAGGCGCCCGCCTTCCCCCGGCCCCTGCGCGGCCGGCCCGAAGACCACCCCGCAATTGCCCGGCGGGCGCGCATCCCGCAGACTGAGGGTTCCGTGACCTCCCACTTCAGGAGTTCCTGCCATGCTCTTCGCCGCCCACTCCGGACTGCGCTTCCTGGTCCTGCTCGCCGGTCTTTTCCTGATCCTCTACGCACTGGTCGGCTTCTTCGGCAAGCGTGAGTATTCGACCGCGATGGCGCGGCTGGCCACCGTGTTCGCCGGACTCCTCCACTTGCAGGTGCTCACCGGTGTTGCGGTGCTCTTCGCCCGCCCGTTCTACACCCAGCTGATCGGCCACCTCTTCATGATGGTCATGGCCGCCGCGGTCGCTCAGTTCGTCAGCACGGTGATGAAGCGCCGCCCGCCGGAGAAGAAGTCGTACGGCCCGCACCTGGTGGGCGGCGTGCTGGCGCTGGTCCTGATCTGGGCCGGGATCGTCGCGATCGGGCGGGGGGTGCTGCAGAGCACGATGTAGGCGTGCTGCCAGCGGGATTTCTGCCGCGAGCTGCCAGCCGTCGCGTCAGGGGAGGTCCTTGGTCGTACACACCGTGAAGAGCCGTTCCCGGTGGCGGATTTGGTACGGCCGCTCCGCACGGGGGCTGACCACGTAGTTGTCCCCCTCCGGGTACCGGGCGCGAAAGGCGTTCACCCGTGACGGATCCAGCTTGTCCGGATTGATCTTGCATTCGAACACGTCGACCCGGTCCCGCCCGCGGCGAACCACGAAGTCGATCTCCCGGCCCGACTTGTCCCGCCAGTAGAAGATCCTGTCATCGAGGTGGCGCAGCCGCAGGGCGTCGAACACGAGATGCTCCCAGAGGACGCCGCGGTCATCCTCCCGGATGCGGTTCCAGCCTCTCTCGAAGGCCACGAATCCCGTGTCGAAGGCGTAGCACTTGGGCCCGGCTGACGATCTCCCGGGAGCCACCACTGTGGAACGGCCGCAGCAGGTGGACCGCGTGAGCGATCTGCAGGGCTTCCAGGTAGGACTTCACCGTTGGCCGGCTCAATTCGGCGAGGCGGGAGAGACGGGTGTAGTCGACTTGGCCGAAAAAGAAAGGGGCCCCCGCGAAAGGGGACCCCTCCCTTGTCATGTCCGGCCCGCCGTAACGGCGCGGGCCTGCAACACCTCGGTCACACGATGTCGAGCTACACGCCACTCACCCGGTTGGACCGCTGATGTTGATGTTCGTCTCCACCTCGCCGCGCGAGATGGGGAAGCACAGGTCCTGCTGCACCAGGTGCGAGCCCTCCTCCTGGCTCCCCGAGGGCTGCTCGAGCGGGTGCAGGTCACCGGGCGTGTTGTTCGCGTTCCAGCGGAAGAAGTCGCCCAGGCGGCGTCCTTCCAGCCACAGGACCACGCCGCGCTCGAACTTGAGCGCGGTCCACGCCTCCGCCGCGCTCGCCGCCACGGCCGGCTCCACGCCAGCTGCGGTCCGCAGAGCGTTGATCTTCCCCATGGCTCCCTGCCAGTCCCCTGACGTCAGCATCCCTTCGGCCTCGATCAGCCGCATCTCGGTCCCCTTGGACAGCGGGATATCCGACCCCGAGTCGGCATACTTCGTCTGGGGCCACCACGGAACCTGCCCGCAGCACAGCACCGCGGCGTCGCCGGTCTCGTCCGTCACCCGGTACCCAACCCGGGGGTCGCCGCCGGGGTTGTTTTCGCTCATGCTGTAGTCCTCGTACTTCGTGTACCTCTGGGTATGAGCCTTGTAGGGCTCGTTCTGGCTGGCAAACTGGATCCGGTTCCGGGTGTCATTACCCTCGGTGGCGAAGTACGGCATGTTGAAGACGAAGCCTTCCGGCACTCCGGCCGCGTCGGAGGCCGCCCCCGACCAGTCTCCCATGAACGCCTTCACCGACGCACGGGCCGCGACGGCCGCCATGGCCATGTCGCCCGACCCCAGCGAAGCCGCCTGGTCGAAGCGGGCGATGGCCCGGTCGTAATAGACGCTCCTGTCGCCAGCCGATCCGCCGTCGATGACGGAACGGCAGAAGTTCTCGCCCAGAATCCGGTACGCGTAGCCGGTCCACAGGTAGGCCTCCGCCAGTGTCGCCTGGCTCTCGGCTCCCGTCTCCATGATCTTCGCGATCCCGTCGTCACCCCACCAGCGCGCACGCTGGGAGAGATTCCAGTGGGTGCCGATCGTTTCGTAATCGAGTTCGCCGTTCTGCCACTCGACCGTGATTCCGAAGCTCCCCGTCGAACCGGACGGGTGGATCTCGCGGGTGACCGCGGCGCCCGTGTATCCGATGTAATTCTGCGCCTCCGCGACAGCCCGGCCGATCCCGCTGACGATCGCCTCATGGGCCTCCGTTTCGAAGAGAAAGACCTCCTGCACCCGTCCGGGGTTGACAACGTCCGTGTCGCACGCCGCCAGGAACCCGACCAGGGCGACTGGAAGGAGGGCGCCCCGCCGCATAACTTCAGATGTAGCCATTGTCATGATTTTCATTTGTCTCACCCCCCCTTAGAAGACGAGTTGCAGTGAGAAGGTATAGAACGCCGGTGGCGGAACGTGTTCGGACATGCTACGCACCCGGGTGTTGAAGCCGACGTTGCCGCCTACCTCGGGATCCATCGTACGCATGAGCGGATCCACCCAGCGGAAGAAGTTCCGCCCGGAGAAGGTCACGTTCGCCCGCGATGCACCGACCGTGGCAGCCCACGCGTCCGGGAGCGGCGCCTGGGCGCTCAACTCCCTGATCTTGAAGAAATCGGAGGGTTGAATCGCGAAGTCGGACTGGTAGTGCTTCACGTCGCAGCGCGCGCGCTCTTCCGCGGTGAGGGCCGCGTACCCCTGCGTCTCCCAGATGTTGTACGCTTCGAAGCAACCCGCCCAGCGGACGGACCGGCGGGTCGCGGCCGCTTGCGGTCCGTTCAGCATGTAGGCTCCGCCCTGGTACTCGCCCCGAGCGGTCACGAGAATGCCGTACGGCAGGCCGAAGGTCGTCCCGAAGCCAGCGATTTTGGGCGCCTGGTTGGGACCGAATTTGCAGTCCTGCTCGATAATCGGGTCCGCCCGGGCTTCGGGGTTGGTTACGCAGTCGGCGCGGATCACCGGCGCCGTCTCACCTTCGATCACCCAGCCGAAGCCACCGATCGAGAACGACGGAACGTCGCCCAGCGAGGTGATCTCCGAGTCGTTGAAGGCCAGGCTGGCGTTGACGTCCCAACTCCACGTGTCGTTGCGTATGATGCTGTAGTTGAGTCCGAGTTCGAAGCCGTTGTTGACAAGTTCGCCGACGTTGGCAAGCTGCGAACTGGTGAATCCCAGAGACGGGACCTGGCGCACGCTGAAGAGCGCGTCGGCGGTCGTCTGGGCGAAGTACGTGAAGTCGAGCGCAAGACGGTCGTTGATCAGCGATGCCTCGAAGCCCGCTTCCAGTTCCGAGGTCTTCTCGGGACCGATTTCGGCGTTGCCGACGTTGCTGGGAAGGAAGGCCGGTACGCCGCCCCAACCCGCCGCGGCAAATGTCCTGACCGCGTCAAAGGCGCCGGGGGCACGTCCCGCCTGGCCCCAGGCGGCCCGGAGCTTCATGGTGCCCCAGCCCTCGTCCCAGAAGTCCTCGTCGGAGATCACGTAGGATCCCGAGATCTTCGGGTACGCCTGAAGACCGAAGTCGGCACCGAAGGCCGAGTTGCCGTCCACACGGGCGCCGACCGTGACGAAGTACTTGTTGGAGAAGTCGAAGACGTTCTGAAAGAACAGTCCGGCGTTCACGATCCTCGTACGGTCCTCGAAGCCCAGGGTGTTGCCCGCGTTGTCCACGTCCGGGTCACCCGGGCCGGGGAAGTTGTCGCCGTAGGCCGTCGTCCGCTCGCTGCGCGTTGTAACGCTCTGTCCTCCAAAGGAGAGGACGGAGCGGATGCCCGCGGGCAGCTCGAAGTCCAGCGAACCCACATAGTCAACCGTGAGGGTGTTGAACTCGTAGCGCGACGTGGCCAGGATCCCGGAAGGCGCGCGGATGAAGCCGAACGGCCTGAGGTTGCGGTTGTCCTGTTGGGCCAGATCGTACCCCACGCTGAACTTGTTGGAAAAGTTCGCCAGGGGAGAGTAGGTGGCCGTCAGCCCCGTGATCAGGTGATCGATCTGGGTGGTGATATCCTGGTCGAGGAAGGGGTTGATGGCGTTGAAGGACTCGTCGTTGAGGTAGTTCCGGTCCCGGCGGAAAGTGTTCAGCGTCATACCGTGAGCGTTGTTCCCGGCCGCCGTATGGGCGAGCTGGTCGTTCGTATATGACGTGTTCCACTGGAGCTGGAGGTCGTCCATGGGATTGAGGGTGAAGTTCCCCCGGAGGATGACCTTCTGCTCATGGTCGTTGGGCAGTACGCCATCGTCGTTCTCGAATGAAGCCGAAACGAAGTACCTGACGTTCTCCGCACCGCCGCCGACGCTGAGGGCATAGTTCTGCTGGTGCGCGCCGATATCGCTGAAGAGCCCGCTGTCGCAGGGCTGGCCGTCAACGACGATCGCGTCGCCGCACTTGGGCTTGTGGCCACGCAGCCAGGGGTTGATGAAGAGGAAGTCGGAGCGCCCGCCCGACAGCGATGTGGGGTTCTCCGACGGAGGACGCAGCGACGGATCGGGGCCGAATGTCAGGTTGCGCGCCACTCCCTGAGTCATCTGACCCGTCCAGGTGGCGTCGCCGACGCTTCCCCTTTTGGTGAAGATCTGGATCACGCCGGCGGATGCTTCCGTGCCGTACAGCGTTGTCGCGGCCGCCCCCTTGATGACCTCGACCCGCTCGATGTCCTGCGGATTGACGCTGTTGAGCGGGCTGGACACATCGTTGTTGCTCCGCCCCGAGTACCCGACCGGCGGCACGTTCTTGGCGAAGCCCGCGCTGCGAACCCGCACCCCGTCGATGTAGATCAGGGGCTGGTTGGACTGGGTCATCGAGACGTTGCCGCGAAGGCGGATCATGGCCCCACCCCCCACGCTGGCCGAACTCTGCGTAACGGACATGCCCGGCACGCGCGCCTGAAGCAGCGCATCCACATTTGCCGGCGGCGCCACCACGTCCTGCTCCACGTCGAGCAGGGAGACCGTGTTGCCGATTTCACGCCGTCGCGCGGCCCCGGCTGTCCCGGTCACCACGATCTCGTCGAGACCCAGCGCCTGGGACGTGAGCGAGAAGTCCTGCTGGAGAGCGCCTCCCGCTACCGTGATCTGCGCTTCCGACGTGGTGTACCCGATGCGCTCGGCGCGCAAGGTATAGTCACCCGCCGGCACGTTCAGGATGACGAAGCGACCATTGTCACGGGACAGCGTTCCGAGGCCGGTACCGACCAGGAACACCTGCACCGAGCCTACGGGCCGCTGGCTCGCGGCATCCGTGACCGTACCGGTGACCGTGCCGTCCTGCGCGCTGACCGGAGCCGGCATTGCCAGCGTCACCGCGAGGAGCACTGCCGCCGCTGTGGCCACACCGCCCCATTGGGAACGGATTGCGAACAAACGGTTTGTCATGCTGTATCTCCTTCCAAACCTGATTGAGCTGCCGGCCTGGGCGACGGGACGTTCCCGGTCCGCCTGGCCCGCGACAAGTGGCGTCACGGGAGTATCCGGCTTGGTACTACAGTATAGTATACGCCCACTCGCGCTGCGCCAACGGCGAGGCGTTTCACTGGGCCGAGGCGACGGCGAAGCACCGTCATCGGCTCTGAACATTGATGGAAACCTGTGCGCTCGCCACCCCTTCCAGAGCATCGACCGCCCTGGCCCTCACGATGAACATCCCGGAAGACTCGTAGGTGTGCTTCATGGACCCCGCCGCCGTCTGGGCACCGACGGTCGGCAGCGAATCCGTCGCCCCGTCGCCCCAGGTGAACACGATGCCCTCGAGACGACGGCCGCTGACGTTGTAGAGAACAGAGAGCTCGTCCCCCACCAGCCCGGTCTCCGGTCCGATCAGTTCGACGGAAAGGGGCGTGCCGATTTCGTCGTCGCTCCAGCAGACGGCAAGCGCCAGCATGCAAAGCGACGCTGCGGTGACGGCGCGACAGCGGGTCGCACGCATCCGAACGGTTGCCTCCCGTCGCACGTGCTTGAGGGTCGTCCGAGAGGCGTGAGGCTTCATCGCCGTCCTACCGAATCGTGAACGGGATGCGGATCACCACGGCGATGTCTTCTTCGGGCACCGGCGGAGCGATCGGGTCGCCTCTCCGCGAACCTCGCAACTGGTCCCAGACGATTGCCCCGAGGACGACGCCTACGGCACCCACCAGCGCATAGGTTTTGCCGCGGGCGAGGGACCGAATCTCCACGTCGGCCATTCCGGGCGCGGGGATCCGAAGCCGTTGGCTGAACGACTCGACGCGAATCCCTTCGGTCACGGTCACGACGGGGACTTCGAGGAGCATCCCGGCGGGGTCCGCCTCGACCACCGTGCCCTCGATGAGACGGTCGCCGCCGAACAGATGTTCGTCGAACTCCTCGAACTGCTCCTGCGTGAGCAGCGTCCGCACCCGGTCACCGGGGTGGAGCTGGGTCAGGCTGGAGGGCGCATAGGCGTGGCACCCACCGAGGAGGAGGGCCGATAGCAGGCTGGCGGCGGTTCGGCTTCGAATCATGGCGCCCCATAAGGTAACATCGCCACGGCCTGCCCGGCGGCGCGACGGTCAGCCCGCCGTTCCGCCCCGCAGCGCCGCCTCCACCTGGCGGATGACTTCCTGGATCTCCGTGTCCCCGGGAGCGAACTCCAGCGCGTCGTACAGAGACGGCAAGGCCTCCTCGGCGCGGCCGGTGTTGATCAGCGACACGGCCAGGTAGTAATGGGCGCGCGCAAGGCCTGAATCGTGCCGCACCGCGGCCCGGTACGAGTCGATCGCACCCGCGAAGTCGCCGCGCCGGAAGCGGGTGTTGCCCAGGTTGAAGTGGGCCAGCGCTTCGGTGGGCCGCGCCCGCACGGCCTCCTCGTAGACGCCCGCCGCGTCGTCTTCGCGGCCGAGCGCTTCCAGCCCCAGTCCCAGGTTCACGAGGGCGACCGGATCGCCGGGCCGCTGCCTCAGCGCTTCCAGGTACACCTGCACGGCCTGCGCGATGTCGCCCGCGGCCGCCAACCCCGCCCCCAGCGCCACCAGCACCTCCGGCGACCCGGGCCGCGCCTCCTGCGCCCGCCTGAGCAACGGCAACGCCGCCGCGGGGCCCCCCGCCTTCTCCGCGGCGGCCGCCCACTGCACCAGAGCGGCGGCCCAACGCGCGCGCAGCCGCTCGGGATCGGAGGCCCCGCGCGAAACGGCATCCAGAAGGGCGCGCACATCCGGGTCGCCGCCGTGGGACGCGTGCAGCGCGGCAGCAGCCGCAGCGCGCACGTCCTCGTCGTCGTCGTCGGCCATGGTGGCCAGCGCGCGTCCCGGGACGTCGTCGAGCCCGCCCGGGGCCCCCTCGCCCCCGAGCACCCGCCCCCGCACCCACGCGTCCACCGCCATCAGCTTGGCCACGCCGTGCCGGCTCCCCTGCGCGGCGGCCGCCGCCAGAGCGCGGTCGAGGTCGCCGCGCGGGGCGCCGGGATCCGTCGCGGCGACCAGTGCGGCGACCTCGGTCCGGTGCGGCGCGATGTCACCCCACCACGCGGCCGCCTGACGGGCCAGATCGGCAGCAGACATGTCCCGGTGACATCCCGCGCACGCCGACCCGAGCCCGGCCTCCTCGTCGAATCCGGGGCGCGGGATCGAGATCGTGTGATCGGAACGCGCGTACGGCACGGCCTCCGAAAGCTCCGGGTGCTGGATGTACGGCATATGGCAGGAGGTGCATGCCGCTCCGGAAGACCCGGCCGGGTGGAAGGTGTGCGCTTCCGGGTCGGCCGCCTTGCTGGCGTGGCAGGCCGTGCACTGGCGGTCGTCGAAGCGGCCGTTCAGCGGGTTGCCGAATACGTCGCGGTAGTCCTGCGAGTGCGGATCGTGACAGTCCACGCAGGTCATGGACCCGAAGAGGTAGCACGCGCTGGAGCGGTGGGTCTGCTGGTAGCCGAATGTCGCGATCCTGCCGTCGGGCAGGTATGGAGAGTCGCCGATGAGCGGGAGGCCGAGACTGTAGTCCGCCATCGTGCGTGGCGGGAGGTCGCCGACCGCGCGCTTGAGTGCGTGGCACTGGAAGCAGACGTCGAGGGAGGCGTCGATGTCCAGGGTGGCGAGGGCGCGAGGCGGGCCGTTAGCGGAAACGGGCTCGCCGCGCGCACGCGCCCCGCTGGCCGCGCTCGCACGTTCCACATGGGCCAGGGCCGGCCCGTGACAGGACTCGCAGTTGATCTGCAGCGTGCCCACGCGCGTTTCGTAGCGCTCCACCTCGGGCCGGTACTCCACCTCGATCTGGCTGCCGTGGCAGTTCTGGCAGTTCGCGAAGCGGCGGTTGGTCCCCAGGATCCGTACCGGTGGCCAGTCGCCGCAGTCGGTCAGACGCATCTCCCCGGTGACCGGAAGCCAACCCGCGTCGGCGCGAAGCCGGGCCCGGTCCGCGCCCGGCACCCAGAAGCCGCCCACGAATGCGGTGTTGCAGAACCAGGTGTCCGCGTCTTCCGAATAGTCGAAGGGAAGGAAGCGCTCCGTTCCGTCGGGGAACCGTGACACGAACCCCTGGGTCCCGCCCCCCACCATGTGCCCGCGCCCGATCACCCCCGAGACGACCAGCTCCATCGGAGGCCGCCCGGCGCGCTCGACCACGAAGACGTACCGCTCTTCCCCGTCGACGACCGGCGACACCACCGCGTCCGCGAATCGGATCGGGGGGCCGCCGAAGGGCGCGATGACGGTCTCCGGGCCCGGATCTCCTCCGGCGGTGCCGTGCGTGGAACCCGCCCACGCGGTGAACTGCTCCTCGTGACAGCTCCGGCAGGCCTCCGAACCGGCAAAACCGGGCGCGCTCTGCTCGGCGCCCTGATACCTTGAGGTCCCCGGCTGCGCTTCGCCGCGCACCAGAGCCAGCACCGAGGCCGCGAGAACAGCCGTCCCCGCGATGGCCAACCCCCGCAACGCGAACATGGACCCCTCCCTCAGGTTGACGATGCGCCGTCAAGGCCACGAAAATTCCCGGATAAACATGGCAGATTCATCGGAATATGGAAAAAGCGCAGCGCCCAGCCGGGAGGCAGCGCCGGTTGGGTGCAGCGGGGATTTCGGCCACGGGCCCCTGGCATTCGTCATGGGTGGCGGCGGAGCGAGGGCCGCCTACCAGGTCGGTGTTCTACGCTTCCTCGGCCGCCGCTTCCCTCGGCTGGAAATCCCCATAGTCACCGGCGTCAGCGCCGGGGCGATCAACGCCGCTCACCTGGCCGCCCATCACGGCACCTTCGAGCAGGCCGCGGAGGAACTCACCCACCTCTGGTCCGACCTCAGCGTAGACAAGGTCTTCCGCACCGACATGCGGTCGCTGAGACAGCACCTGTTCCGTTGGGGACGGCAGCTGATGTCGGGAGGCAGGAGCGGGCCTCCGCAGGTGCGGGGACTGCTCGACGCCCAGCCCCTGCGGGAGTACCTGACGGATACGATGCACGCCGTCGACGGCGAGCTGACCGGGGTCCGCTACAACCTGCGCATGGGAAGGCTCAAGGCCGTCGCGCTGAGCACCACCAACTATTCGACGGGACAATCGATCCTCTGGGTCCAGGGGCAAGGGGTGAAGGAGTGGGAGAGGCCGAACCGACGGTCGAGGCTCACGACACTTTCCGTCGAGCATGTCATGGCTTCCGCCGCGCTCCCCATCGTCTTCCCGGCGGTGAAGATCGGGCAGCACTGGTTCGGAGACGGCGGGATCCGGCTCACGTCGCCGCTTTCGCCCGCCCTGCACCTCGGCGCCGAACGCATCCTGGCCATCAGCACCCGCCGCGACCGCTCGATCCCCGAGGCGGACAAGCCCTCGGTGACGGGGTATCCGCCGCCCGCACAGGTGGTCGGCGTGATGATGAACTCGGTCTTCCTCGACCTCATCGAAGACGACGGGCAGCGTATGGAGCGGATCAACCAGCTCCTGACGGCGCTGAAGCCCGAGGAGCGGATGGGGATGCGGCTGGTCCGTCGATTGATCATTCGGCCCACCCTCGACCTGGGGAAGCTCGCGAACAAATACGAGCCCCAACTGCCGCGCGCGTTCCGCTTCCTGACCCGGGGGCTTGGTACCAGGGACACCGAAGCGCCAGATCTTCTGAGCCTGATCATGTTCCAACCGGACTATCTGGCCGAGCTCATCCGCGTGGGCGAGGCCGACGCAGAGGCCCGGGAAGACGACCTCGCGACCCTGCTGGAGGGAAAACCATGAGCAGCACTGCCAACAGGCATGGCCACGACCTCAGCGACGCGCGGCAATCACGCGATGTCGCCGAAAACGCGCGCGAGGCGGGGTGGACGAAGCGCAGCTTCATGAAGGAACTCTTCGGAGGTCGCCTGTCCCTCGACCTCGTCCATCCCCATCCGGCCCAGGACCCCGAGGAAGCCGCACGGGCGGCGCCCTTCCTCGAGCGAATCCGGCGTTTCGCCGAAGAGCATGTGGACGGCGACGCCTTCGACCGGAACGGCTGGGTTCCGGACTCCGTGCTGCAGGGCCTGGCGGATCTGGGCGCCTTCGGTATCAAGATCCCACGGGAGTACGGCGGCCTCGGTCTGTCGCAGACGTCGTACAACCGCGCCCTCGCGCTGGTGGCCAGCCGCTGCGCCTCGACGGCCGCCTTCCTCTCCGCGCACCAGTCCATCGGGGTTCCGACGCCGCTCGTCCTGTTCGGTACCGAAGAACAGAAGCGCAAATACCTGCCCCGCGCGGCCGGCGGCGAACTGTCAGCCTTCGCGCTGACCGAGCAGATGGTGGGTTCGGATCCGGCCAACATGTCCACCTTCGCCGAGCTGTCCGAGGACGGTACGCACTACATCCTCAACGGGGAAAAGCTCTGGACGACCAACGGGCCTCGCGCCGACCTGCTGGTAGTCATGGCGCGGACGCCCGCGCGGGAAGGCGTCAAGGGCAAGCGCCCGATCAGCGCGTTCATCGTCGAGACCGCGTGGCCCGGCGTGGAAGTCGGCCACATCTGCCGCTTCATGGGACTCGACGGCATCTCGAACGGAGTTCTCCACTTCCACGACGTGAAGGTCCCGAGGGAGAATCTCCTGTGGGGAGAGGGACTCGGGCTGAAGCTGGCCCTGATCACGCTCAACACGGGACGGCTGGCGCTGCCCGCCTTCTGCACGGCTGCGGGCAAGGCCCTCCTGCGCGGCTGCCGCACGTGGGCGGCCGAGAGGGTCCAGTGGGGCGCGCCGATCGGGAAGCACGACGCCGTAGCCCAGAAGCTGGGCCGGATGGCGGCCGAGACCTATGCGATGGAAGCCTCGATCGAGTTGGCGGCGGCGATGTCCGGGCTCGGGACGCTCGATCTCCGCCTGGAGGCCGCCACGGCCAAGCTCTGGCACAGCGAGAAGGCGTGGGATCTGGCGAACGATGCATTGCAGATTCGCGGCGGACGCGGGTACGAGACCGCCGATTCGCTGAAAGCGCGCGGCGAGGACCCGCTGCCGGTCGAACGATGCATGCGGGATGCGCGGATCAACCTGATCTTCGAGGGTTCCAGCGAAATCATGCGCCTCTTCATCGCTCGCGAGGCCGTTGATGAACACCTGGCGGTTGCCGGCGCGGCCATCGACCCGCGATTGCCGGCGGCGAAGCGCGCGGCAGGCTTCCTGAGGGCCGCGCTGCACTACGCCGTATGGTACCCGGGCAGGTGGGTGGGGTGGGGGCTGTGGCCGCGCCACCGCACGTTCGGGCCGCTGGCCGGACATATGCGCTACGTGGACAGGACATCGCGCAGGCTCGCGCGCACCCTCTTCCACGCCATGCTGCGCTTCGGACCAAAGCTGGAACAGCGACAGTCCGTGCTGGGCCGGCTCGTGGACATCGGCGGCGACCTGTTCGTCATGACCGCTGCCTGCGTACGGGCCATGAAGCTCGTCGGGGAGAACCCCGCGGACGCGACGCCCTTCGAGCTGGCGGACGCCGCATGCAGGCTGGCCCGCCGGAGGATCAATGCACGCTTCCGCGCGGTCTTCCGCAACGACGACCGAGATATCTACAAGGTGGCTCGGGGCGCGATGGCGGACCGCTACGAGTGGCTGGAAGAGGGCATCGCGTCGGCGTCGCCCCGGGTCCGGGAAGCACCGTCCAGCGTGAGGGAGCCCGCCGGCGTCTGATGGCCCGTCCACTCCTGTTCCTCGTCCTTCTGTGGACCCTCGCGCTGCTGTTCCTGGGCAGCGTGGTGCATGCGACCGGGTCGAGCCTCGCGTGTCCCGACTGGCCGACCTGCTTCGGCACGATGATGCCGGAGATGACCGGCGGCGTCTTCTGGGAACACCTCCACCGCCTCTGGGCAGGGGCTCTGTTGATCCTCTTTCCGGTCGCGGTGATCCTGACGCGGCGGGCCCACCCGGCCCGCACCGGCCTCTTTCGCGCGGGGCTGGCCGGGATCGGGCTATTGCTGGTTCAGTCGGTCCTGGGCGGCCTCACGGTGATCTTTCGGCTCCCGGACGCAATCTCCACCTCGCATCTCGCCCTGGCCTTCGTGTTTCTGGCGCTGGTCACGGTGATGCTGGTGCAGACCGGAACGGGACACGATCAGCCCGCCTCCCGGCCCGGCCGGCGGATCGTGTGGAGGGCGGGGTTGTGGGCTGCGGGCCTCGTCTTTGCCCAGTCGGTGGTCGGGGCGCTGGTCCGCCACACCGACGCCGGGATGGCATGTCCGGATGTGCCCCTGTGTCTCGGCCGCGTGATCCCGCCCCTGCAGTATCCGCTGGTGGGGCTTCACTTCCTGCACCGGGTTCTCGGTCTTGTCGTGGCGGTCGTCGTGCTTTACCACAGCCGACTGGTGTGGGTACGCACCCGGGATCCCCTCCCGAGGCGGTTGGCGGCGGCGCTTGCAGCCGGGGTCGTGACCCAGGTGTTCCTGGGCTTCGCCTCGGTCCTCTTCCGGCTTGAAGCGCCCTACGTGTCAACGCACACCCTGCTGGCCGCGACCCTGCTCGCGCTGGGTGTCGCCATGGCCGCCCATTCCTGGGAGCGAGCTCCCTCGTGACCGCGGAAACCGTTGGCGGTGTGCTCGCGCACATGAACGCCTGCCTGAACCTGACCAGCGCACTGTTGCTGCTGGCGGGCTTCCGCTACATCCGGCGCCGGGAGATCGGGAAGCACATGCGGTGCATGATCGGAGCGGTGATCGCCTCCGGGCTCTTCCTGGTCTTCTACGTCCTGCGCTTCTCGCTCACCGGAACCCACGCCTTCGCAGGGCCCGAAGCAGTCCGCCCCTTCTACCTCGCGATCCTGTTCAGCCACATGATCCTG
Source organism: Longimicrobiales bacterium (assembly GCA_963555795.3). Taxonomy (GTDB): domain Bacteria; phylum Gemmatimonadota; class Gemmatimonadetes; order Longimicrobiales; family Gaopeijiaceae; genus Bin94. The sequence continues at coordinate 58,184 of CAUVXA020000007.1, forward strand.
GCGGTCGTGATCGTTCCCATGGTGATCCGGCTGATTTATCTCGCGCGGCGCGAGAGGTTCACGGAACACCGCCGTCTCGCGCGATGGACCTTCCCCGCCTGGGTGTACACGTCCCTGACCGGCCTGTTCGTCTACTACATCCTCTACCACGCGTACGGTTGAGGCGCGTGGAGGCCGCGCTCGAGCCGCGCTGGGGCTCTATGTCTCCAGCGTCCACCTGCACGACCGGTCGCCATGCGTCTCGCACGACCCCTTGACGACGTGCACATCCTCGCCCAGCGCCCTTCGCAACAGGTGCAGGCAGAATCCGGTGACCACCTCGCACGCGTCGCCGCTGGAGTCGAGCTGCACCAGGGGCGAGGCGGACACCTCCAGGGTAAACGGACCGGACAGGAACCCCCCCACTTGCCGGCCGAACAACCGCTCAAGTCCCCGCCGTACCGATCGCCGCACCAGAGCGAGCCGCAGCCGCCGGGGCAGGAGTCTGCCTCGAAATCCACCTTCCGCTTCGGCCAGGCGAGCCCCCATGGCCAGGAAGACCTTTCGCGAATCGGGCCGTTTGCCAACCAGCCGCATGAACTCCGCCAGTTCGTCGTTACCCAGTTTTCGCCCCTGCCGGCTGTATTCCCGGTACAGCTGGACCTGCCGTTCGATGACCGTGCTCAAGCCGAGCCGTCGTGGCATGGTGCGCGAGAGCACCTCATCATCGAGCACCTCGCCGGGACGGTCGATCGATTGCAGGGCTTCGAGCAGCGAGAGAACCACCTGCGCACTGATCCGCGGCTTCTGGACAGCGGTCACGGTTTCTCCGTCGCTGGAGGCGAATTGCACATGAGTTTCACAACACCTTTAATCCTACCCGGAATCTCGCGTGATCGTGAGTACGCGAGCAACGGAGTCCCGTTTTGGCGATGCATCCGTGCCCGTTTGCCTCACCGGCCCCCGGTTTCCTACCTTCCGGTCCCTCCGCCGGGTTCCCGTCGCCCGCTCCCGGCCAATCTCAAGACGTCAGCAACGCGGTCCCCTTGAAGCGATACCAGGCTTTCGACCCGCCCGAGTACCGGAACTGGCAACCGGACCCCGAACTCGTTCGGGAGTACCGCCACCGGATCGAGAGCAATCCCGAGCGCGCGGCCTGCGTCGCCGATCTCGGGACCGCCCACCTCCTCACCCTCTACCGCGACCTCGTCGTCACCAGGCTGCAGGATATCGGTCTGAAGCGCTGGGTGCGACAGGGCGTCATCAGCAAAGCGTGGCTCGGTGTCGGCGAAGAGGCCGTAACCGTAGGATGCGTGGCCGCTCTGGATCGAGGGCGGGACGTGGTGATCCCGATGATCCGCAACGCAGGCGCATGTCACATGATGGGCCTTCCGCTGGAGCACGGCTTCAGCTGCTACCTCGCGACCGCCGGCAGTCCGAGCGGAGGGCGCGACTTCCACTACGGCGACATCGGCAAGGGCGTGATCCAGCCGGTCAGCCACATGGGCACCAGCGTACCCGTTGTTGCCGGCGCTGCCCTGGCCTTCAAGAACCGGGGGGAAGCACGCGTGGCGCTCACCTGGACCGGGGACGGCGCGACGCGCACCGCCGCGTGCCACGAAGGGCTCGTCCTTGCCTCCCGTCTCGGCGTGCCCGCGATCTTCGTCATCCAGAACAACCAGGTGGCGCTCGGCACGAGGCTGGACCAACACGGGCCCGGGCGTCCCGAAGACATTCCCGCCGCGCACGGGATCACCGGCTTCAGGTGCGACGGCAACAACGTCCTGGACGTCTACGCAGCCACGGTTCTGGCCCGCCGACAATGCGTCGAGGGTAACGGCCCGGTCGTCATCGTCGCCGAGACCTTCCGCATGGGCGGGCACGCCACGCACGACGAGAGGGAAGCCCGCGAGACGTTCCCGGAGGAGCTCTTCGACAGCTGGGGACGGCGCGATCCGGTCGGGCTGTTCGAGGCCTACCTGGCAGGCGCCGGAGTCTCGCCGGGTGAGATCGCGAAGGTGGAGGCGGCCGCCACCACGGAGGTGGAGGCGGCGGCGGAACGGGCACTGGCGTCGCGCGACGACCTGCCCTCGCCGGAGACCGCCCTGTTCGAGGGGATTTCGGAGGGTGGTGTGCTTCATGGGCTGGCCAGCCGGTTACATTGATACCCATGTTCGAGAATCTTCGCCGGGCTTTCAAGGAAGCCGTAGACAACTTCCACCGCGAACTGGACCGGGACGCCGTGCCGGAGGCCGTCGACGGGCTCCTCAAGAGCATGGAGCGCGAGGCCGTCGAGACCAAGGCGGGGCTGGAGGCCCTCAGGGAAGAGCTCGCCGTGGCACAGAAGCGTTCCCGTGCCGAGGTGCGGGAGGCCGAAGTCTGCCAGCGCCGTGAAGCGCTGGCCCGCGAGATCGGCGACGAGGATACGGCCGACGTAGCCGCGAAGTTTGCCGAGAAGCACGCGGAGCGGGCCAAGGTCCTCCTCGGGAAGGCCGGCGCGCTCGAGGCCGAGATCCGCATGCAGGAGTCCGAATACTCCGAGATGTTGGCGCAGATCAAGGAAGCGCGCGTGAACCGGAGCAAGCTGGCCGCCACTGCCGGGCGGACCCAGGCGCGGGAATCGCTCCACGGCGCGGACGACCTGTTCGGCGAACTGGACCGCATGGCGGAGAAGATCGGGGACAAGGAAGCCACCGCCGACGCGGCGGAAGCCCTCTTCGACGACGCAAGCGACTTTGATGAGGCGCTGGAAGAATCTCGCCGGGAAGAGGCGATCGACGCGCGCCTGGACGAGTTGAAGCGACGCATGGGAAAGCGGTAGATTGAGGCCATGGAAAACTGGATCGGTGTAGGAATCTGGATTGTGATGGGCGGAGTCATCGGCCTCGCCATGAAGCTGGTGGTCAAACGCCCCGACACGACCCCCGGGCACAGCCGCCTGCTCTTCATCCTGGGTGCGTTCGCGGCCGTCATCGGGGGGATGCTGGGCGTGGGCATCCTGGAGTTCGACAATCCGGTGGCCCTGAGCCTGGGAGGCATGGCGGGAGCGGTCGCATTGGCCACGCTCATGACCTGGATCTACCGTTGGGGAGTGAAGGGTCTCACCTGAACACGCGGAGACCGACATGGCCGACGCCATGACCAATCCCATCGACTTCGCTCTCCGGCAACGCGCCCGGTTCTACCAGGAACTCGGGGCGTTTCTGCGCATCCCCTCCGTGTCTGCCAAGTCGGAGCACGATGGCGATACCGAGCGGGCGGCCGAATGGGTGAGGGAGCAGCTTGCCCGGGCGGGGCTGGAAGCCGAGACGATCGCGACCCCCGGGCACCCGGTTGTGGTTGGGGAGTGGCGGGGTGCGGGGCCCGATGCACCCACCGTCCTCATCTACGGGCACTACGATGTGCAGCCCGCGGAGCCGCTCGAACTGTGGGACTCGCCCCCCTTCGAACCCGATTTGCGGGACGGGCGGATCTACGCCCGCGGCTCGGCTGACGACAAGGGACAGCTCTTCCTTCACATCAAGGCACTGGAGGCCCACCTGTCCACACGGGGCCGCCTGCCGGTGAACGTCATCGTGCTTGCCGAGGGGGAAGAGGAGGTCGGTTCACCCAACCTGGTCCCCTTCGTCAAGGAGTACCGGGACCGGCTCGCGGCCCAGACCGTGGTCATTTCCGACTCGGCCATGTTCGCACCCGGCCTGCCATCTCTGCTGTTCTCCCTGCGCGGGCTGGCCTACTTCGAGATCCACGTGACCGGGCCCGCCTCGGACCTGCACTCGGGTGCCTACGGGGGGGCCGTGCTCAATCCCGCCAACGCCCTGGCGAAGGTCATCGCCGGCCTGCACGACGAGTCCGGCAGGATCACGATCCCCGGTTTCTACGACGACGTGATGACGCCCTCCGACGAAACGCTCGACGGGATCCGGGCACTTCCATTCGACGCCGACGAATACGCCAGCCAGGTAGGCACCATCCCCGCGGGGGGAGAGACGGCGTTTTCGCCGCTTGAGAGGCTGTGGATACGCCCTTCCTGTGACGTCAACGGCATGCTGTCGGGCTACACGGGCGAGGGCGCAAAGACGGTGCTGCCCGCCAAGGCGATGGCCAAGGTCAGCTTCCGCCTGGTGCCCGATCAGTCGCCCGAAAGGGTAAAGGAGCTGCTGGAGGAGCACCTCGCCCGGGTGACGCCCGCGGGCATCACGATGGAGGTGGTCGAACTCCACGGTGGCCGCCCCTGGAGTGCCCGGCTGGAAGGGCCCCTCTTCACGGCCGCGACCCGGGCGCTGGAGAGGTCGTTCGGGGCATCCCCCGTGTTGACGGGCGAGGGGGGCAGCATCCCCATCGTCGTGGAACTCGAAGAGATCCTCGGCGCCAACTCGCTGCTGCTCGGCTTCGCGCTCCCCGGCGCCAACATGCACGCTCCCAACGAGTGGTTCGCGACGGATTGCTTCGAAAAGGGTATCGACACACTGATCCATCTGTACGACGAGCTCGCCGCGCTCTAGCGAGCCGCCCGTGTGACCATCGCCGCCGCTCGCAGAAGAGCCCGGGCCTTGTTCAGCGTCTCCTCGAACTCCGCCTCCGGATCCGAGTCCGCGACGATTCCCGCTCCCGCCTGAACGTGCGCCTCGCCATCCCGGACGATCATGGTGCGGATGGCGATGGCGGTGTCCATCTGTGTCGCGCCCCATCCAATGTGGCCGACCGCACCCGCGTAGAGCCCTCGAGCGGTGGGCTCCAGCTCGTCGATGATCTCCATCGCGCGTACCTTGGGGGCGCCGGATACGGTGCCTGCGGGGAAGCAGGCGCTGAGGACGTCGATGGCGGAGAGACCGGCGCGGGCGCGCCCTTCGACCTGGCTGCACAGGTGCATCACGTGGGAGTACCGCTCGACCTGCATCAGCTCGGGCACGGTGACCGTGCCGTACTCCGAAACGCGCCCCACGTCGTTCCGGCCCAGATCCACCAGCATGCGGTGCTCCGCGAGTTCCTTCTCGTCCCGGGCGAGATCGCCCGCGAGGGCCCGATCCTCCGCGGGAGTCCTGCCCCGCCTGCGTGTTCCCGCGATCGGGCGCACCGTGACGATGCCGTCCTCCAGCCTGACCAGCACTTCCGGAGACGATCCCACGATGCTGAAGCCGTCCAGATCCAGGTGATACAGGTACGGTGATGGATTGATGCTGCGAAGCGCCCGGTACAGCTGAAACGCCGGCTCGCTGAACGGGGTCGACAGCCGTTGGCTCAGTACCACCTGGAAGGCATCCCCCGCGACGATGTAGTCCTTGATTCTCCGGACCCCGTCCTTGAAAGCGGCGGGGGCGAAGTTGCTGTTGTAGGCGACCGGAGCCGTCGCCCGTTCGAACGCCAGCTCGAGGGGGTCGGGGTCGGCGCCGGAGCGGAGGCGCTCCACCGTGGCTTCCAACCGGGCCACGGCTTCCCGGTAGAGATGCTCCACGGTTGCCGGATCGGCGTCGTCTCCGATCTCGACCGTGGTGATCGCCTTGGCGCGCCCGTAGAGGTTGTCCACCGCAACCACGACGTCGGAGAACATCACCACGGCCGTCGGCAGTCCCTGATCGTCGGCAGGCGCCGGTCCCAGCCGCTCGATGCGCCGCACCAGGTCGTAGCCGAAGTAGCCGACGGCTCCGCCCCAGAACCGGGGCAGACGGGGATCGGGGCGAGGGGTCGCGGCGGCCAGGCGGGCGCGCAAATCTTCCAGAGGATCGGCCGACTCCCGCCGGCACCAGCCCTCCCCGGGGCTCCAGGTGGAAAGGGCGCTACCTTCAAGCATCCACACCTCGCGCGGACGGCTTCCCAGGAAGCTGTATCGGGCCCACTGTTCACCCCCCACCACCGACTCCAGGAGAAAGCCGAAGGTGCCGTTGTGCAGTTTGTGGTATGCGGTGACCGCGGTATCCGAGTCGAAGAGCAGCTCGTACCAGACGGGAATGCGGGATCCGGGGGCGGCGTCCCCGCGGAAGGATTCGAGTGAGGGGTTGGCGTTCAACGGTGACGGCGGCGAGGTGAAGGGATACCGGATACCTTTGGAGGACTCGCGAAAAGAATGGCGGGCGGGCCGCCCGCGAACGATAACGAAGGAGAAGCGCTGATGCCTCGACAGCCGACAGCTACGGGGACGACGCCCGACGGGCCTCCCCCCTACCGGTGGGCAGCAGCCGCGGCCGCCGCGGTGGGATTGCTGTACGCGGTGACCCTCGCTCCCACAACGGCCTTCTGGGACACGAGCGAATACATCGCGACCGCGCACATCCTGGGCATCCCCCACCCTCCCGGAAACCCGTTGTTCGTGGTCCTGGCCCGCACCTGGGAGATCTTCCTGGGCGCCTTCGGCCTCTCCACCGCGGTCAGGATCAACCTCTTCTCCGCGTTGATGGGCGCACTCTCCCACGGGCTCTGGTTCCTGGTGGCGCACCACATTCTCAGGCACTTCTCCCCCGACCGGCGCTTCCGGCTCATCGGCGCGTTCGCCGCGGTTGTCGTCAGCGCGACCGCCTTCACCGTCTGGAACCAGTCGAACGTGAACGAGAAGGTCTACACGGTTTCGCTCCTCACGATCGCCCTCCTCTCCTGGCTCGCCTTCCGGTGGCGCGAGCGGCTCGGACAGGACGGAAACGACAACATCCTCGTCCTGATCATGTTCGTCCTGGCGCTGTCGGTGGGGAATCACCTCATGGCGTTCCTCGCTGCCCCCGCTCTCTTGCTCTTCGTGGCCCTCGTGCGCCCGGGACGGCTCCTCAACTTCCGCCTTTACCTCGTCGGCATTCCTGCCGTCATCCTGGGCCTGACCATCCACCTCTTTCTCCCGGTGCGTTCGGAGCTCGGCCCTGTGATCAACGAAGCCCAGCCGACCTGCGAGAACATCGGCGAGGCGCTGGGAAGCATCGTCACCTACGGCAACGGCGGATGCGACGACCTCTCGTCGGCGCTGCAGAGAGACCAGTACGACAAGCCTCCGCTCCTGCCCCGGCTCGCACCCCTTTCGTCACAGGTCGGAAACTGGCTCCAGTACTTCGACTGGCAGTGGGCGCGGGGGATTGATTCCGAGGACATGAACTTCGGCAGAGGCCGCATCGCGATCACGGCGCTCTTCATCGGACTGGGGGTGTTGGGCCTGGTCGAGCACTACCGGCGCGACAGGGCGAGTTGGGCCTACGTCGTCTCCCTGTTCGCGGTCCTTTCCGCCGGGCTGGTGTACTACCTGAACTTCAAGTACGGCTACTCGATGCCGGCTCCCCGGGAAGGAGAGGCGCTGCGCCAGGCGATGGAATTGACGAATGCGTCCACCGCGCAGGGTATCAAGGAAGTCAGGGAGCGGGACTACTTCTTCGTCGTCGGTTTCTCGGTGTGGGGGCTAATCGCGGGAATCGGCATCGCGAGCCTGTGGGACCGGGCGGTCCGCGCGTCGGGACGCTCGCTGGCCGTGGCGTCGCCGGTATTGGTTCTGGCTCTGATCCCCCTGGTCCTCAACTTCAGCCGGGCCAGCAGATCCAGCGACTACTCCGCTCGGGACTGGGCGTACAACCTCCTCATGAGCGTCGAGCCGTACGGACTTCTCTTCACCAACGGCGACAACGACACCTTCCCCCTGTGGTACCTGCAGGAGGTAGAAGGCATAAGGCGCGACGTGACGGTCGCGGTAACGTCCTACCTGAACACCCCGTGGTACGTGGAGCAGCTCCGCGCTCTCACAAGCCCCTGCGAGGCCGGAGAAGACCCGGACGCCGACCCCACCCGCATCATCTGCCAACGCCCCTACACGGCGGCGAACACGGGTGCGATGTACACCCACGACCCCACCGAGGCGGAAGCTGCCGGGAAGGTGCCCATTCTCCTGGACGAACCGATCCGGCTTCCCACCCGGCCGATCTTCCGCGCGGACCTGGACGACGCCACCATCGACCAGGTGGTACGGAGCTATAGGCCCATTGATGCGGATCAGACCATAAACCTCGGACCGGTCGCCGCTACGATGTCCGCCGGCCAGTACATGTATCCCTGGCATCAGTTCACGCTGGCGGCGATCGCCAACTCGCTGGGCGACAGGCCGGTCTACTTCGCCTCGAGCGGCAGCGCGGCGACCACCTTCGGGCTGGGGCCGCATGTGATCCGGCAGGGTCTGGCGTTCCTGCTGTGGCCGGGCGACCCCGTCGAGCTCGAGCCTCGTGGCGTCGTGCGCAATCTGGACACGTCTCCGCTCGCCGGGATTCTGGGGCCGTGGTTGCACATCGAGCGCACCGCCGTCCTGGCTGACAGGGTGTACATTCACCGTTCCGGCATTCCAGACGATTGGACACATTGGCCGGACAGGTCCACGATCGGGATCCCGAACTACTACGCCTGGGCCTACTACGCACTGTACCAGCACGCGGTCCGCGAAGGAGCTCCCATAGACCGGGTGGAAGAGCTCCGGTCCCGCTACGACGCATGGAGGCTCCTCGGCACGGTGCCCGTCACGGGCGGCTAGCCCACGGCCTCAGCCGCCCTGCAGCCAGATCGTCCCCAGTCCCGATTCCTGGCGGCGGATGCGAGCTCCTCCCGCCGGGTCGTCGATCCGGTAGAGGAAGTCGAAGCACTCCGGCGCGGCGGCCGCAACCCGCGTATTCGCCTTGACCATCAGCAAGGGGATGCGACGCGAGAGGCGGACCAGATCGGCCAGCGCGCGCGGACGGTCCTCACGGTTCAGCCGGTCGAGCCCGGCAGGGAGGATCACCGAGCCCGGTGCCATCCCGGCACTCACCGCCAACTCGGCCAACGTGATGCGAGCGGCCAGCTCCAGAACCGCGAATTCCTCTCCCCCCCTTCGCCCGTCTTCGGCCCAGGCCGCGAAGAGCGTCGGGAACACGCCCAGAAGCCGGCCCCCCGTAAGGGACACGAACTTGCCGTGGATCCTGTCCCTCACGGCCTTCCCCGTCGCGGCACGTTGCCGGGCGCGGACAGCCTCGACCTCCCGTCCGGCTTCCCCACCCTTCCCGCCCTCCCCCGCACCGCCCCGCTTCCCCCCCAGCACGGCTTCCGTCTCCGCGAGTTGCGCCAGCCTGGCGCTCGCGGCTTCCAGCTGGAGGGCCTGCACACCGCGCCTTTCCAGCTCCTCCGAGAGGTCGTCCACCTCGGCGTCGAGCGCCAGGGCACGGCCCTCCATCGCCTTGAGGTCGTCGGGCTGGTACTCGAGCTGGTCCCGCCGTCGGCGCCACCAGCGTCCATCCTGTACCACCGCCTCCCATTCCTCGCTGCGGGCTTCCCGCACCTCGGCGACGCGGTCACCCAGCCCCCGACCGCAACTCCCGCACACGGCTTCCTCCCCCGCCTCGTCGATCGCCTTGAGTTGTCCGCGCAACTCCGTCTCCCGGTCCCGGTAGAGGTGCAGGCGCGTCTCGGCGTCCTGGCGTTCGCGGACCCATTTCATCATCCCGGCCTCCACCTCCCCCCGCACTTCGGTCACCTCCTCGCGCAGCTCGCGCAGTCGCGCCTCGGTCCTCTCCGTCCCCGCGCGCGCCCGGCGCAACCGAGCGATCTCCTGCCGGGCCTCCCGGGTCAGTCGCCGCACCCACCCCGCAAGCGACGCCGTGCCCGGCGCGGCCGCGTCAGCTTCACTCGCCGGCACGCGGCCGGGTTCCCGGGTCATGCGGGTCGTCTCGGGCCCCTGCAGCAAGACACCCGCAGCCGCTAGCCACACCTTCGCGGCGCCGGCGCCGAACCAGATGGCGGCGTACTCCTCCCGCGAGAGCGCGTGCGCTCCGAGGATCGGTTGCAGCACCGACTCGAAGCCGTCCGAGCCGACCTGCAGCGGCCCCTCCTCGCCGTGGACGACGGGTCCGCCGCGGTAGCGACCGCGGCTGGCGTACGCGGCCTCGAGTGCCGACATGAGTTCGCTCCAGAGCGGATCGCCGCCGGAGACGAAGGCCACCAGTCCCCGGGCGTGCCGCAGATCCAGCTGAGGGCCGCGCGAGCCGGTCCGGAGCGTCGTGATCCTCATGCCCGCGCCGATTCACCACCCGGGGACAGGCGTCCCGCCGGAACCAGCAGGTCGCCGGCGGCCTCATCGCCCGGCGGGGCGCCACGCCACGCCCCCCGGCCACCCTTGCCGTGCGACGTACCCTGCCCGGGGAGCGCATCGACCCGCAGTTCCGCCACACGGCGGCGCACCTGGGCCAGCAACTCCCGGTCCAGCGCGGCCATGTCATCGGCCGAGAGGCCCCGCACCGGCACTCTCAGGAGCTTCCCGTCGATGCCCCCGGGGACGCCGGCCAGCGCCTCGTTCAGGCGCCGCGCCACCGTCGCGGTCCCGCCTCCCGTCGCCTCCACCGGCGCGAGACTCACCGCCGCGCGCGCCTGCACCCGCCAGAATCGAACCTCACCCGAATCCAGCCGCGCGGTGATGAATCCCTTGTCCGTGGCCGCTTCTTCCCAGGGATCGTGACCGACGCGCTCCAGCGACCCCGAGTAGCGGGCGCGTTCTGCAACCCGGGTGTGGGCGTGGTTGGAGCCGAGCGCCACGTAGTCCCACCCCTCGATCCGGATCCCGTGTGCATGAGAGGCCTCGAAGGCCAGGGCAGCGTGGATCACCAGGACATTCCACTTCGCCGCCGGGTCGGGGGCCAGCTTCAGTTTGCGCGAGGCCTTCAACGCCGCGTGGGGAACCAGGGTGACGCTGACCTGGCCGTCCCGGAGGCCGAGGCGCCTCACTCCCGTGGACGCAACCTCGACGCGGTCCTGGGCGCCGATCACCGTCAACGGTCCGTGCCGCTGCGGATCCAGGGGTGTGTCGCGCGCTCCCGCAACGACCGCGACGACAACCTCGGGGAGGCTGTCGCGAAGCCTGCGAACCGCTCTTGAGAAGGTGGCGATGGGGGAAGCGGTGACGTCGGGGTGGTCGAACACGTCCCCCGCGATGACCACCAGCTCCGGGCCGAGCTCGGCGATCCCATCCAGGGCCGATTCGAAGATCCGCAGCACATCCGTGCTACGCTCCGGACCCTGACCGTCGTAACCCAGGTGCAGGTCCGAGAGGTGAGCCACCTTCACGAGACGCTCCCGTCTTCGGATACATCGTCCGGAACCGGCGCCATCTCCATCCCCTCAAGGGGTCCCGGTGGTTCCGACGGCTGGCTGAAGCACCAGAGTTCGTCCCCCCGGGGCGCCAGGCGGGGCGGACCGACCACCGCGGGTACTGCGCCGAGGTAGCGCGAGACATCGAAACCCGCATTCCGGCCAGCTTCCACCAGCATGTCGGGATGCCCGCCACGGCGCCGGCGGATCCACACCCGGAAGACCTCCGCCTCGTGCAGCGCGGCCAGCAACTCCCCGAGGGGAAGGGTGTGCGCCAGCGAGTCCCCCAACGCCCCCCACTCGGCGACCACCGTATGGCCGGGAGCCTCGGGGACGGGCGCCCGGGCCAGGGCGCCATCGCCCCACCTGAAGCCCTTGGCGGCCAGCTCCGCCACCTCGGTGTCCGTCTCGTACACCCTCCACTCCCGATCCTCCCCGGGAACAAACCAGCTCCCGGCGCCGATGAACAGCACGGGCTCGTCGGGCCTCAGCGCACCAGCCACGGCTCGCCTCCAGTCTCCGGCGGGAGGAGGATCGACCGCCAGATCGCGTCCGGATTCGATGAGCAAGCGGATCGCCCCTTCGGGAACCGCCGTGTGCCACACCTCGAATCGAAGCTCCGGACGCGCGGGCTCCCGGAACACCAGGCGCCGCTGAGGCACCCGATCGAAGATCCAGCCCTGGCAGCGTGCGCCTGCCGACGCGAGTACGGTCGCCCCCAGGAAGACGGTGACCGCCAACAACGGCTGGGCCAGAAAGGCGTCGACCAGTACGCAGCCGATGACCACCCCCACGACGCCGCCAACACCCACCTGCCGTCTTACCCGGATTCCCAGAGATTCGGCGAAGCTGCCGAGACCGGCCCATACGCCGCCGGCAAAGTACGCGGGCAAGGCCGCGGTCAGGGCGAGTCCCGCCCCCTGAGCGGCTGCCGTCCCGCCGAATCCGTCCATCGCCTCCCACAGAGCTGTATAGCCGGCTCCGAGGAGGAGTGCGACCAGGAGCCCCATCCATCCGCGAGCAGCCGAGGTGACGGTCTCATCGTCCTGGGAGACCATGCCCACCCAAAGTCCCGCGACAAGCGAAGCTGACGAAACTCCGAGCAGCACCCCGAACGCCCGCAACAAGCCCTGGGAGTCGCCCAGGAGAAGACCCAGCAGGGATCCCGAATCGCTGTCGGTGCTCAGGACCTGGCGGACTTCCCGCAACAGGCCCTGGTCATCGTAGAGGAGGACACCAGCCGCGGTCCCCAGCGCAGTCGCGATGGCGATTCCGACCAGGAGCGAAGGGATCCAGATGGTCCGCCGCGGACTCATCAGCCTGCCCCCTCCCCCCGCTCGGTGGCGAGCGCCAAGTCGAGGCTCTCATACCGGCTCCGGAAGAAGAGAAGGGGATCACCTCCCGCGCCGACACCGTCGTGCACCTTCCCGACCAGGATGAGGTGGTCGCCCGCCTCGAACGTCCGGTAGAGGCCGCACGCGATCCACGCCACGACGCCTTCGAGGATCGGGCCACCCCCCTCCTTCGTGGAGTAGGCGATGCCGTCAAAGCGGTCGTCCCGGTCCATCTGCGCAAAGCGCACGGCCGTCTCCGCCGCACCGGCGCCGAGGATGTTCACGGCGAACGCACCGCTGGCCAGGATGGCCCGCAGGGAGGACGACCGTTCCGAGACGCACACAAGCACGAGGGGCGGATCGAGCGACACGGACGTCACCGAGTTCGCCGTGAGCCCCACGGGAGTGCCGTCCCGATCCTCCGCGGTCACGACCGTCACACCGGTGGGGCAGTGTCCCATGATCTCGCGGAAACGGGCGGAGTCCAGCAACATGTGCCGCGGATCCCCGCTCTCCGGCCGACGCGGGCCCGCGCCCACCGCGATAGGTTCGCCGGAATTTGGGGCTTCGCGCTTCATGGTGTGAGTCTAGCACCCCGTGGATAAATCCGCGCTCCGAGAGGTTACAACTCCGCGAGGATCGTCCGGTAGCTGTGGTAGCGGACCCTCTGGATGCGTCCCTCCGCCACCGCCGCACGAACGGCGCAAACGGGCTCATGAACGTGGGTGCAGTCCTTGAAATGGCACCGCCCCAGAAACGGGCGGAAGTCCACGAAACATTGATCGAGTGCCTCGGGGGAGACATCCCCGAGCCCGACATCGGAAAAGCCCGGGGTGTCGGCCACATTACCGCCCGCGGCCAGGGGAATCAGTCGGCTGGAAACCGTCGTGTGCTTCCCCGTCTTCGACCGTCTCCCGACCTGCCGGGTCCGGAGTGCGAGCGCGGGTTCCACCGCGTTGAGGAGCGACGACTTCCCCACCCCCGACGGCCCCGCCAGCGCCGACGACCCGGCGTGGATCACTTCGCGGAAGGCGTTGATCCCTTCGCCGCTCACCACCGACGTCGGCAACACGAGGTAGCCCGCCGCGCGATACTCCCCCGACAGTTCGGCCGCCACGGCGCGGCCCCCGGTCAGGTCCACCTTGTTCAGGACGAGGCAGCTCTCCATGCCACCGGAGTCGCCCATCACCAGCATGCGGTCGATCACGCTGCGACGCGGAGGCGGGTCCGCAACCGACGCCACCACCAGGAGACGGTCGAGGTTGGCCGCCACCACCTTGGCCACCCGGCCACCCATGGCCCGCCTCGCCAGGTGCGTCCTCCTTGGCTGCACGGACTCGATCACGTGACTGCCCCCATACGCGGCCACGACCCCGACCCTGTCCCCAACGACCACCTTGCCGCGGACCGTCCCCGAGTGCTTGAGCCTGCCCCTCAGCGACGCCTCCACCGTGCCGGCAGCGGTGCGGACCGTGTACACGCCGCCCACGGTCTCGACGACCTGCCCGATTGTCACGCGGCCCTCACGCCCCCCAACGAAAACACCCCCGCGGCGGCCGGGCCGCCGCGGGGGTGTTCGAGCGCCGGAGCTGTCAACGCGTTGGTCGGGGAGCCTACGCCGCGAAGGACTTCAAGGCCTTGCCCCGATCCCCCTCGCGCAAACGCCGCAGCGCCCGGTCCCTGAGCTGTCGGATCCGCTCCCGGGTGACGCCCAGGAGGTTGCCGATCTCCTCCAGGGTGTGCTCGCGCTCGCCCTCGAGTCCGAAGTACAACCTCAGAACCCGCGCGTCGCGCGCCTCCAGCGAACCCAGTGCGCTGGTCACGGCCTCCGTCAGGAGCCGGTTCTCGACCTCCACCTCGGGCTCCGCCGCCTCCTCGGTGATGAAGCGCTCCACCAACTGGGAGTCCTCGCTGTCGCCGATCGGTGCGTCGAGCCGGATCTCCGCGGCGTTGAGTGTCTGCAGCGACTCCACCAGGGCCGGGGTGAGGAACGTCGCCTTTCCCAACTCCTCGCTGGTCGGATCCCGCCCCAGCTCCTGCTTGAGCCGCTCCTTCTCGCGGAAGATCCGGGCAAGGTCCGACGCCCGGTTCAGCGGCACCCGCACAGGTCGGCCGTGGTTGGCCAGCGATGCCAGGATGGCCTGCCGAATCCACCAAACCGCGTATGAGATGAACTTGACCCCCTGCTCGGGATCAAACTTTCGGGCCGCGGTCACCAGGCCGACGTTCCCTTCCTGGATCAGGTCCGTGAGGGAGACGCCACGGTTCTGGTATTTCTTCGCAACGCTGATGACGAAGCGCAGGTTCGCCTTTGCGAGCGCCTGAATCGCTTCCTCGTCACCCTTCTGCGCACGCGCCCCCAGGATCTTTTCCATATCCGGGGTGATGAGCTCGTGACGGCTCACGTCCCGCAGGTACTGATCCAGCGCTGTCTGTTCGTCCAGGCTGGCATCGAATCCCGTGAGAGGATTGATACGCCTTTTCTTTCGGATCCGCCCTTTCTTGCGCCGAGTTGTCTTGGCCATTTGTCTCTCTCTATTCTCCGTTCCGAACTGAAGTCCCGTCCGGTCGAAAACGCGGCATGTACAGCCTTTAATCGTATGGCTGCACTTGCCTGATGTCAACAACTAATCTGGAGATCATCGGGGACCACCCCCTCCTCCACCTGTGTCTACTGCCGCCCGGCCTCCGACGTTCCCACCGGCCGTCCGGGTTCCCGCCAACCGGTCCAGCAACCAATCCGGCTCCACATGGCGCCGCTCGAAGGTGAACAGACGCAGCACACGGGCGGTACGGTAGAGCTCCTCCGCCAGTTTCGGCAGGTCGATCAGCCCCGGGATCCCTTCGCGTCCGAGGCGGACCACACGACCCGACCGCTCCACCAGCAGATCGAGCTGGAACATCGCCTTCTTGACGGGGAAGTCGAGAATCACTTCGCCGGGCGCGAGCCCCAGTTCCTCGGCGATTTCGTCTTCCCAGCGCCGCTTCTCCGGCGTGTCCCCGCTGACCCACTCCGGCACCGTCGTCCCTTCAAGCTGCCAGGCAGGCAACTCGGCCGCCCGTTTCGGCAACCTGCGTTCCCTGAGCGCCGGCAGCCAGCGATCCGCCAGGCGAGCGGCAACCGGACCCGATCCCGCGCGCGCCCTCCGTCCCAGCTCGTAGAGCAGTTCCTCGTCCGTGGGACCGATCAGGTCCAATGGCGACAGCAGCCCGGCCGCCACCGCCGTCTCGACGATCCGCTTGTAGAGTCCGGTGCCCGCCCTCACCGCGTGGTGCCAGTACACGGTCCGAAACATCTGGTACTTGGAAAAGAGCAGCGTCTCCATGGTGCTCAGGGCCTTTTGGTGCACACCCACTTCCCACGCGCCCGTGACGGGATCCCGCAGCACGGCCAGTCCCTGAATGAGCCGCTCCACGTCGACTTCGCCGTACGGCACTCCACAAAAGCGCGCGTCGCGACGCAGATACTCCATCTTGTCGAGGTCCAGGCTGCCGCTCACGAGGCCGCGCAGCGCGTTGTCACCCTGCCCCTTGATGATCCGGAAGATGTCTTCGGCGGCGTTCGGGCCGAGGGGTGCCAGCACCGACTTGAGCGGCGCGGACTCGAAGAAACGCGCGCTCATCTCCTCGTGATCACCGGCGATGCGCTCGGGTTCCAGCTCCTCCAGCGCGTGCGAGAAGGCGTAGTGGCCGATGTCGTGAAGCAGTGCCGCGTAGGGGATCAGGCTGGCGCCTCGCCAGACCTCGTCGGGGACGCGCGGTCCCGCCCGCAGGATCCTCAGCGCCCGGACGGCGAGGTGATAGACGCCCAGCGCATGGTCGAAACGGGTGTGGGTTGCGCCGGGGTAGACCAGATGCGCCAGACCCAGTTGGCGGATATAGCGCAGGCGCTGAAACGCGGCTGTATCCATGATCGCCGCGGCGACGGGATCCAGTCTGATCGTGTTCCAAACCGGATCGCGAATGACGAGAGAGCGTCCATGCCTGACCATGGAACGCCACAATAGCGACCTTGTCGGGACACGGCAATACGCGGATGGGACAGATTGACGAGTACCGAACAAACCGCGAAGTTGAGCCGTCATGGCCAGCATCCCACTCCGAGAACACGTGCGTACTCACGCCGAGGACCGGCCCGGGGTCTACCGCTGGCTCGGTGCCGACGGGCGGATCCTCTACGTGGGCAAGTCGGTCCGCGTGAAGTCGCGACTTCTCTCCCACTTCCGGGAAGAGACGGGCAAAGCGGCCCGAATGGTTGCCGGGGCCGACTCCGTGAGCTGGGACTACACCCCCAATGAATTCGCGGCGGTGGTGCGGGAAATGCGCCTCATACGGGCGTGGCAGCCGGAGTACAACGTGCAACACAAGCGGGACCGGCGGTACGGATTCATCAAGGTCACGCGTGAGCCCGCGCCCCGGCTCGTCCCCGTGTCCCGGATCCAGACCGATGGAGCCCGCTACTACGGCCCCTTTGCGCAGACCGGCTGGCTCGCACATGCCGTCCACGACCTGGCGCTGACGACGGGGCTGCGCGACTGCTCCGCCGACACCCCGATCCACTTCGGCGACCAGTTGGAGATCTTCGCAGCCGGGCGGGTTCCGCGGTGCATCCGGGCCGACACGGGGACCTGTCTCGCGCCCTGCGCCGGCCGCTGCACGACCGCCGGCTACGATCGCCGGCTCCGCCTGGCCCGCGCGTTCCTCGAGGTGCGCACCCGTGCGCCGCTGGACGAACTCGCGCGCGCGGTGCAGGCGGCGGCAGCGCAGCTTCAGTTCGAGTACGCGGCCACCATCCGGGACCGCATGGACACGCTGGAGAAGCTGTGGAACCATCTCTCCGGCTTCCGGGGCCGGGTCGACCACTTCAACTTCGTGTATTCCGTGCCCGGCTTCGGGGGTGACGACCGCATCTACCTCATCCGCCGGGGGCGTCTGTCGGCCGAGCTGCCGTGGCCGAAGTCCGACGGGGACCGGCTCCGTGCAAACACGGTGGTGGAGGAGGTGTTCCGCCCCATCCCCGCCGACCGTGACGGTGAGCTAGAGGCGGACGTGGCGACCGAGGTGTGCCTGGTTCAACAGACGGCCCAAAGAGCGGCAGAGGGCGGTGGCGCCTGAGCTGTGGCTGGCGGGGAAGAGTCAGACCACCCGGACCGGATCCAGGTAGTCTCCGAGCCGTTGGTCCGCGGTCAACAGGGTCATGCCTTCGACCCGGGCCTGGGCGACAAGTATGCGGTCAAAGGGATCCTTGTGAATCGGCGGCAGCAGATCCACCTCCACCGCATGGGCTCCGGTAACCGCCAGTTCGGTGTATCCGTTGTCCAGCAACGCGCGTCGTAGAATGCGCGGGTCGACATCGAAGTCGGCCCGCCCCAGCCCCTTCTTGATTGCGACTTCCCACAGCGAGGCAGCACTGTAGACCAGATCCGTCGCCGGGTTTTCGATCAGCACGCGTGCCTCGGACGGCAGGCGGTCAGGGAGCCCCGCTGCCCAGAGCAGGACGTGCGTGTCAAGAAGGGCAGTCACTCTTCGTCCGCGAACATCGCCTTGATTTCACGGCACCCCATATGGTCAAAATCGCGCGGCACCGAGATCCTGCCGGAGAGGAACCCGGTCCGCCGCAGCGTCTTCGAATCCGCTGCCTCCACCGACACGACCTTTACCATCGGCTTGCCGGCACGGGCAATGATGAACGGCTCCCCATCGACCGCAGCCCGAACGAGACGGGAGAGGTGCGTCTTGGCTTCGTGCATGTTGACGGTGCGCATGGTGTCCTCCTGAACTTAGTCGAATAACCTTAGTTCATCATTCGCCGCGGGACAAGGTGGCGCCAGAGGTGTGTCGGTAGCAAATGAAATGTCCGGTTTCTGTAGCACATGAAGTGTCCGCTTTTCCGTACCGCCGCCCTCCGAGGCGAGCGGAGCGAGCCGAGGGGGGCGGCGGTACCGCCTCACGCTGCCACCTCCGACCCGCTGAGGGTGTCCAGCAACCTGCCGTTCGCATCGTAGCGCCCGAGCCTCCGGATGCCGTGGAAGACGGCCATGCCGCCGTCCTCGTATTCGTGGACCTTGACCTTGGCTCGCACGTAGGTGTACCGGTGCGGCTGAGGCGGGATCTGCAGCGTCTTGCCCTTGTAGGTCACGCAGTTGTCGTTGCCAACCGTCCGTGTCTCCTTCAGGCAGAGGATGTCGGGCAGCTTGGCCTTCATCCGCGGCAGCAACCGGGTGAACGCGCGCTTCGCCTCCCTCGCCTCCACCGCAAATGCCGCGTTGAACCGCGGCCAGAAGTCCTTCAGGAACTCGTTGGCCTCGTCCATGTCGGTGATCCCCGCCCGCGCCAGCTCCTGCGGCAGGCGCCCCTGAAGCGTCCCGAACAGCCGCTCGCTCCGGCCCCGCGCCTGCGGCGAGTACGCGGCGATCATCTCGATCCCGAGCTCGCCCATCGCCCGGCCGAACTGGGTCGGCTTGTCCTTGTCCACCTTCCCGCCCGCCTCCGGCGTGTGCCAGTAGTGCGAGCCCCGGTCCGTGTACAGGCTGTCGAAGAGCCCCTGCACCTTCACCGTCTCCGCGACGCCCCGAAGGCTCGACCACGTTCCCTCCTCCTCGACGAAGAACCCCGAGTACACCCCGCTTGTCGCGTCGTCCATCGTCACGACCAGGTCCCACCCCTGGCCGGGAGCCCATTCGTGCGTCGAGGCGTCCTGGTGGAGCATCATCCCCTCCGCCGGCTTGCGCTCCCGCCTGAGCCGGTGCGCACCCTTCCTGCGCCCCTTCCTCACCAGGCCCGCCTCCTGAAGGCGGCTCTTCACCCAGGTGTACGACCGCGCCCCGCCGTGCTCGCCCGCGTAGACCTCGTGGTAGAAGTGAAGCACGTTCCACCCCGCACAGCCGTCCCGGTACAGCGCCTCCAGCGCCGCCACCTCCTCCGGCGACGCCCGCCGGGGAGACGGCCCCGCCACCCGCTTGTCCTTCAGGGCCGCCAGCCCGCCCGCCTCGTAGCGGGCCACCCAGCGCCGGAACGTCCGGTCCGTCACTCCCAGCACGCTCGCCGCCCACGCTTGCGTGACCCGTTTTCGGCGCCATCGATCATAGATCTCTTCGAACCTCGCCATCCGTATCTCTCGCAGCATCTCCGCCCGGTTCATCCAGCCTCCTCGGTGACTGTTCTGAACCGGACAGATTACGTGCTACGAAACCGGACATATTATTTGCTCCTAACAGGTGGCGCCAGAGGTGTGGTCGCCTGCCCAGGGGTGAAATGCACCGGGGGTCTCTGCCACCCGCCAACTCACCGCCGACTCATCGGCGGAATCACCTCTCCCTTCGCCGACGATTCGATCAGGATGCGGAGCCGTCTGAGGCGCGTCTCCTCGCGCTTCGCGCTCACGACCCACCACGTCACCTGCTTGCGGTAGGACGACCGCGCACCCTGGAAGTAGCTCCAGGCGTCCGGCTCGGCCCTGATTCTGCGCTCGTACTCGCCCGGGAGCACCACGGCCCCCTGCTCGTACGCCGCCTTCTTCCGGTTGCCGGGATCGCGCTTGCGGTAGGCGGCCATCCCGGCCCCGGCGACCCGCCCTTCCGCCACCAAAAGGTCCATGCGGCCCAGATTGCGGGAGCTCCAGTGACTGCCCCGGCGGCGGGGCGTGAAGCGGATCTTGTAGCTCCTTTCGTCGACGGATTTGCGGATCCCGTCGATCCAGCCGAAGCAGAGCGCTTCGTCCACCGACTCGGGCCAGGTGATGCTGGGTAGTCCCGTCGCCTTCTTGTAGTAGCCCACCCACACCTCGTCGCAGCTGTCGTGGTTCTCCTCGAACCAGGCGCGCATGTCGCCCGGAGTGGGGAAGAAGAGCAGGCCATGGCCCGGGCGCTGCTCGGCCGCTCGCCGGCTCTTGCCGTCCCCCGCGCCCGGCACGCCTCCCGTCTCACCCACCCGGGGTGAGCATCACCCGCTCCGCGGCCACCGACTCCACCCGCTCACGCGAGTAGAACACCGGGAAATAGCGGTCGTTCGCCCAGAGCTCGAAGAGGTTCTCGTAGAAGGGCGAGTCCGGGTCGCCCGACTGTCCGGGGGTGTTGGTGCCGACGGCGCGGTCCCAGTCACCCGTGTCCACGATGATCCGGAACGACGCGCCCGACGTCTGGTTGTCGCCGCTCCCCGAGTTGTTGAGGGTGTAGCTGTTGCCGCCGCGCGGAAGCGGACCGACGGTGAAACGGTCGGCCCATTCGTCGGATACGGCCCGCGAGAGGGGATGGAAGATCGTGGCGTGCTTGTAGTCCGCCTGGCCGTAGCGCCACGCGTCCATGTCGCTGCCGAGCTTGCCGCGCAGCTCCGCGACCGCCTCTGCCAGGCTGCGCAGCAGCACCGCATCGCGCCCCGCGACGGGGTCGTCGCCGAACTCGCCGCCGGGAGAGGTCGGGTGGGCGACGATCTTGACCATCGCCATGCCGCGCAGCAGGCCGCGCGCGTTCCCGGGGACGAAAAGGGCGTTGACGTTGCCGCGCAGCCGGGACTCGAAGGCGTTGTAGATCCCCGCCACGACGGATTCCGGGGCCAGCACGAAGTCCCAGGCCAGGAGCCGATGACGCGCCCGTTCGGTGTCGTCGTCGGTGGCGGTGACGTGGCGGAGCATGGGGACCAGGGTGCGAGCCGGGATGGAGAGGTAATCGGTCTGCAGGGCCATCATGTCGGCCACGGTGTGACGGCGTCCCGAGCCGAGGACCTCGGAAGCGCGTGCCCAGCGGTAGGGGTCGGACCACTCCCAGCCGATCGCGTCCCGGTACGGGTAGTCAGGCGGGGTGACGTGGTTGTTGGCCGTGGCGAAGAAGCCCTCGCCCGGGTTGAACACGCTGGGCTTGGCCTTGATGGGCAGGTATCCGTCCCACTCGTAGCGTCCGTCGCCGGGGACGGGGACTAGGCCGGACCAGTTGCGGCGAACCGGCGCGATGCCCACCGCCTGCCAGCCGATGTTCCCCTCCCTGTCCGCCCAGATCATGTTCTCGCCCGGGATGTTGGAGTAGTTGCAGGCCTCGACGAACTCTTCCCACGTCTTCGCCTGGTCCATGCGCAGGCTCGCCAGGTAGGGTGCGCCGCCGGGCTCCAGCCACGCCGCGCGCACGGCGTATGCGACGTTGTTGTCGGGGTCCTCGAAGACGACCGGCCCGTGGCGCGTGTACTTGAATTCGGCACGGTGCGGAGCCTGGCCCTTCACCGGAATGTCCTCGGTGATGACGGTCATCTCCTCCCAGCCGTCCCTGTACCGGTATCGGTCGGGGTCGTCCGGGTCGGTCTCGTAGACGTACAGGTCCTCGCCGTCGGTACGGTACACGGTCAGGCCCCAGGCCCCGTATTCGTTGTGCCCGATGCTCACCCCGGGAATCTCGGGCTCTCCACCACCGATCACGTTCCACCCCGGGCCCACCAGGTGGACCCAATAGCGCAGCGATGGAGACGACTGGGCGCGGTGGGGGTCGTTGGCCATGAGGGGGAAGCCACTCTCGCTCAGGCGGCCGCTCACGATCCAGTTGTTGGAGCCGATGTCTTCCAGGTCCTGCCAGGCGAGCGCATCGCGCCAGCTCGGCGCTTCGTTCCAGCTGGAAGCTTCCGCGCGCGCACCCGGCATTGCCGCCTCCAGCCGCGCAAACGCCTCCTCATCACCCCGGTGTTCCGGGACGAGGTGTTCGGGGCGGAACCGGATCTGACCCCGGAAGGCGTTGTAGCGCCCCAGGATGTCCTGGCTGAGAAGCGCGCCGTCGATCGCCGGATCGAGCGCAATGTCGGGCTCGCCCGGGTGGAAGTTGGCCACGCGCTTCACGGCCTCGTCGCCGAGCGCCGCGACCGCCCGTCCGTAGTTCAGCTCGGCACCGATGTTGCCGAGCAGGCCTTGATGCCGCGAGATCACGACCTCGGGGGTCCACCGCTTCGGCCGAATACCGAGCAGTTCGAACTCGACGGGAAGCAGCGAGGGGTCGGCTTCGGTCTCCGCGATGTACGCGTTCACGCCGTCCACGTACGCGGGAATGATCACCGAGCCGCGGTCGTGGTAGTGATTCATCTCCTGCGTCATGTCGCCGCGGTACTTGAAGAGGCGGAAGCCGATGTCGCGCTCCAGTTCGCCCTCGCCCAGCATATCGGCGACGGTCCCGGTGGCCTGCGCCCGCCATACTTCGAACTGGAAGAGGCGGTCGCGCGCTGCCGCGTACCCCTGCGCGAAGAAGAGGTCGTACTCGGTCTCGGCGTAGATGTGGTTGATCCCCCAGTGGTCGCGGATGATCTCGACGGGTGCGTTGAGGCCCGGCGCGGTGAGGGTGACAGGGGTGGGCCCGGTCTGTGCCCGGACGGTCGCCGGCACGGCGAGGAAGGTTCCCAGGGTGAGAACGACGAGCAGGTGGTCACGATCCGGCATTCGAGAGGACCTCTGGGACGGAAGTTGGCGTGGCGCTTGGAAGCTCAAGCGCGAACTGTGAAAGGTAAGCCGGTTCGGGGGCGTCAAAACAGGTTCTCCTTGCGACAAAACCGGAAAGCGCCGTACCCTGATTCAAGTTCCCATCAATGGAGGAAAGAGGAATCATGAGAAAGTTCGCCGCAGTTTCCCTCGCGCTTCTGGTCTCCCTGAGTTCGGCAACGTGCCAGGAAGGCATGGACGACGACGGCATGGGCAGCGCCGATCAGTATCTCCAGGCTTCCTCGACGATCACCCAGTGCCCGGGGACGGCACCCGAGGTGGTCCAGATGGACATCACGGACGCCGCCAGCGGAGTCGCCATGGCGGCCAGCCAGATCACCGTTGAGGAGTCCGGAGCGTATCTGATCGTCGCCGCGCCCCAGGTCGGGCGGGAAGGTGCGGGTCCCTACGGCTGCTTCGACCTCTGGCTGCGGGTTAACGGCGCCGACGTGGGCAACTCCAACGTCCAGCTCTGTCAGGACGAGGGGAGCATGGCCAAGGACGTCATCATCTCGCAGGGAATCGTCCCTCTCGAGGCGGGTGACGTGGTGGAAGTCATGATGTCGGCCGGCAACCCCGAGGCGAACATGTGCATCGAGGCAATTCAGCCCGAAGGCGAGCCGCTTGTGCCGTCGATCATCTTCTCTATGATCAAGTACTAGTGTAGTGTCCTAATCATAATAGCTATTATATGGAAGCAGCGGCCAGCGCCTGCCTGGCCCGTTCCACCTTCTCGAGAATCTCGGCCGCCGGTTTGGTCCAGACCAGGGGCCTCGGGTCCTCGTTGTAGGTCTCGATGTATTCCTTCAGGCACGCCTCGAGGTGGTCGACGGAATGGAAGACGCCGCGGCGGATGCGCTTCTGCGTCAGCGTGGAGAAGAAGCGTTCGACCAGGTTCAGCCACGACGCGCTGGTCGGGGTGAAATGCAGGAAGACCCGCTTCTGGCGCTCGATCCATTCCAGCACCCTGGAGTGCTTGTGGGTCGCGTAGTTGTCCAGGATGATGTGGATCTCCTGGTCCTTCGGCACCGCCTTCTCCACCCTCCGCAGGAACTTCAGCACCTCCTGGTGGCGGTGCCGCTTGTAGGTCTCGCCGATCACCTCGCCCGACGCCACGTCCAGCGCCACGAAGAGCGACGTGGTGCCGTGGCGCTTGTAGTCGTGCGTCATCGTCCCGCAGCGGCCCTTCTTCAGCGGCAGCCCCGGCTGCGTGCGGTCCAGCGCCTGGACCGAGCTCTTCTCGTCGAAGCTGAAGACGGCCGCGTTGTCCGGCGGGTCGAGGTACAGCCCCACCACGTCCTGAAGCTTCTCCTCGAAGCGCGGATCCGTGCTCAGCTTGAAGGTCCGCACCAGATGCGGCTTCAGCCCGCTCGAGCGCCAGACCCGGTGCACGAAGCTGTGCGTCGTCCCCGCCGCCCGCGCCATGGACCGGCACGACCAGTGCGTCCCGTCCGGCGCTCCGGTCTGCGTCGTCAGCCGGATCACCTCGCGCCTCAGCGCCGCCTGGGCCACCGAGTTCTTGCCGCCGTGGTTGCCACCCCGCGGACGCTCCTTCGCAATCCCTTCCAGCCCCTCGTCCGCGAACCGCCGCCTCCACCGCCCGACCTTGTTCTGGTCGGTTCCCAGCTTCGCGGCGATCGCCTTGTTCGTCATGCCGCCCGCGGCCATCAGCACCATCCGCGAACGCTCCCGCAGCCGCATCGCCGCGCTCCGCGACCGCGACAACCGCTCCAGCCGCTGCCGGTCCGCATCCGAAAGCTCGATCTTGACTGCCACCCGCATGGGCCCCTCCTCTTCTCGGTGTACGATGAAGAAGAAGGTAACTGAGCTTCACTAGATAATCAATGCTTTATTCGCGACACTACACTAGAACGGGCTGCGGGCGCGGCAGACCGCCCGGTATTGGTGCCGTGCCCGCGTCCAAGGTCACGGAGCCTTTCATGAAGATCGCCAGGCGAGTCATACCCCTCTTCGTCTTCTTCCTTTCCGCCTGCGGCCAACCCGCGGAGCAGAATGAGGAGCCGGAGCAGGCCACCGGCCGAACACCGCAGTTCGAGAATGAACACGTCGAGGTGTGGAAGAGCGTGATCGTTCCGAACCAGCCCCTCGAGATGCACCGCCACGACAACCCCCGCGCCATCATCGCGCTCAAGGGCGGCACCCTGACGGTGGTGAACGACGCCGGCGACCGGCGCGAGATGACGTGGGAGACGGGCAGCGCCTACTGGCTGGACGCCGACGCGCCGGGCGAGCTCCACGGGGACGTCAACGAGGGGACCGAGCCCGTCGAGGTGATCGTGGTGCAGTTGAAGGGGGTGGGGGGCAGCTCCGGGGGGAATTGAGACGGTAATAGCGCGTTGTCCGCCATTTCGTGGTCAATATGGCGGACAAACTGGCGTGGCCCCCATTCTACGGCGCTATTCCGCCTTGGGTTGACCCGTCGGAGGACGCACCGAGCGAGCCAAGCTCTGAGCGAGGGCAAGCTGCTGGTCTCGTTCCTTCGGCCACCCGACAACGTTGGCATGTCTTGGAGGTGGCTCATCGAACTCCAGTCGGAGCGGGCCAGTGACATCTATTACCCCCAGCGTCACGTCCCCTCGGCCATGGAAGTTGCGGCCCGCGGGAAGAGCGTGTCGACGACCGTCTGAGCCTGAACCCGCCGTCGGCCTTGGATACCCACCTCTGGCCAAGGTCTCCGGCGAAGAATCCGAGGGAGGCCGGACTCGAAAGTCGATCAGGGCCTCGCGAATCGGCGCATTACCGAGATGGGGATGCTCGCTCATCGTTCCGAAAGATAGGTCACGGTCATCAGCGAGACTAGGCGAGGTGATCATCGGGAAGCTGAAGCCGGTCATCTCGCCGGGATTTGTCCGCCACATCAGGTCCTATGTGGCGGACAAATCGAGATCCGGCTCTTTCGGCGCCTATTGCGCCACCTCACCCCTCCCACGTAACCCGTCCCCCCGCCACCGTCCGCAGCACCGGAATCTCCTTGATCGCGTCCGGATCCGTGTCGTGCGGGTCCGCCGCGAGCACCACGAAGTCCGCCAGCTTGCCCGCGGTCACCGATCCCTTGCTCTCCTCCTCGAACGACGCGTAGGCGCCGCCCATGGTGCAGATCCGCATCGCCTCCGCCACGCTGATTCGCTGACTCGGACCCCAGACGCGGCCCTCGAAGTCCTTCCGGGTCACCATGCTCTGGATGGCCATCAGCGGCTCGTAGGGGCCCGGCGTGTAGTCCGACGCGGGCGCGACAGGGATGTCGTAGTCGAGGAAGGAGCGGTGCGGGAACATCCACTCCATCTTCTCGGGGCCGTATTCTACCCACTTGTTACCGTGGTAGTGGGCGTAGGTGTAGAAGGGCGTCGGGACGGCCCCGGCAGCCTTGATCCGCGCCAGCAGGTCGGGATTCACGAGCGAACAGTGTTCGATCCGATGCCTCGGGTTGGGCCGCGGCCACAGCTCCTGGACACGTTCGTACGCGTTGAGGACCATGTCGATCGTGACGTCGCCGTTGGCGTGAATCCCCACCTGCCAGTTGGCACGGTGGGCCACCTCGACCGCCTCGTGGATCTCCTCCTGGCTCATTGTCAGGATGCCGTAGTCGTCGGGGCGGCCGACGTACGGGGTGCTCATGCGCATGGTGCGCTCCGACGCCGAGCCGTCGGCGCCGTACTTGACCCCTCCAACGCGCAGCCATTCGTCGCCGAAGCCGGTGGACACGCCCGCCTGGCGCAGGTTCGTGTAGGGACCGCGCATCATCATGTAGACGCGGCAGCTCAGCTCTCCGGCCCGATATGCGGCGTTGTACGCCTCCACGCTGTTCGACGAGGTGCCCGCGTCGTGGAATGACGTGAGTCCCGCCATGGCCATCAGTTCGGTAATCAGTTTGACCCCCGCCTGGCGGTCCTCGTCCGTGTGAGTGCTGGGGATCAGCCCTGAGAACGCCGCGTTCGCCCGCTCGGCCACCAGCCCGGTCAGCTCACCGCCTTCGCGGTAGAACTTCCCGCCCCGCGGGTCGGGGGTCTCGGCCGTGACCCCCGCCGCCGCAAACGCCAGCGAGTTGTACACGCTGGTGTGCCCCCCGCGATGACCCACCACCGCCGGATGGTCCGGCACCGCCTCGTCCAGGTCGAGCCGGTTCAGCGGCCGCCCCTCGGCCAGCTTGGTGTCGTCGTACTTGAAGCCGCGGATCCACTCGCCGGGCGGGGTCTCGCCTGCTCGCGCGGCCATGCGATCCTTGATCTCCGCGATGCTCCGGACGTCCACGTTCACGTCCTTCAATTCGCGAACGCCGGCGCCCGCCGGGTGGGTGTGCGCGTCGATGAAGCCCGGGGTGATCACCGCGTCCCCGTGGTCCATGACCGTGGTGCCGGGTGCGCGCAGCTGCTCGATATCGGCCCGGGAACCTACAGCCACGAAGCGTCCGTCCCGAACGGCGAGGGATTCGGCGGTGGGGTTGGCGTCGTCCATGGTGTGGATGACGCGGCCGTGTACGATGAGGTCGGGGGCGGTGCCGCGCGCCGGGCCCGTGCCTCCTGCCCCGGGGCCGCTCTCGCAGCCGCTCAGCAGTCCTGCGCCGACCGTACCCGCGGCCGCTCCCAGGAACTGGCCTCTCGTCAATGACTTCATCTGATCCTCCAGATTCTGTTCCCGCTCTTTCGGCGGGATTCCTGAACTATCGGACCCTGTCCCCGATACGGCTTCCGCGGACCTCCGTGATCCAGGGAAAGGGTCGAAACGAATCGCGGTCGTAGGAGAAGTAGATAAAGGCCACGCGGCCCCTGAACCGCCAGCCTTCGAGCAAGCCCCAGAGCCGGGAATCGAGGCTGTCGTCGCGGTTGTCTCCCATCATGAAGTAGCGGTCCTCAGGGATCGCCAAAGGCCCCCAGTTGTCCCAGGTGGGCCGATAGTCGTCGCTCGCCCCGCCCGCCACGAACTCGTCTTGCCATCGCATCTGCACGTCGTGCTGGTCGCGTGCGCCCAGGGTCACCACGTAGGGCTCCTCGAAGGGTCCACCGTTCAGGTACAGCACCTTGTCGCGCATCTCGAGCGTGTCGCCGGGGATGCCGATCAGACGCTTGACGATGATCATGTCCTCTTCGTGATGAGGATCGAAGACCAGGATGTCCCCACGCCGGGGCTCGGAGTAGCCGGGAATGCGGATGTCGGTGAACGGGATGCCCGGACCGATCGCCAGCTTGTTGACGGCCAGAAAGTCACCCACCAGCAGGGTGTTTCTCATCGACCCGGAATCGATGACGTAGGTCTCGACCAGGAAGATCCGCAGGAAGAGGAAGATGACCAGGGCACCCCCGAGCGATCTGACCCATTCGGTCAGTCCCCCGCGGCCTCGCTCCCTCGCCCTCTCTTTCGGACCGTTCCCACGGATCGCAGGCTCACCGGCGCCACCCTTTCTCCGATTGCGCTTCCTGGCCATTCGCCTAGCCTCTGAACCGCAATGCCCGGTCCATCATCGACTTCCGCCACCCGCCGGCACGCCCGCAGCGCGCCCTCCTTCTCCCGCCGAGAACGGTCCTCCCACCACGCGCTTCACGTCGTCGAGCTCGGCGTCGGCCCCCGGGGGCGGCTCGGTGAAGAGACTCACCCCGATCGTCACGATGAAGCCCGCGGCAAAGCCGGGGATCATCTCGTAGAGGTCGTAGAAGTGCTCCTTGACCGCCCACACCCAGAGCACGGCGGTCAGGAAGCCGGCGATCATGCCCCAAATCGCCCCGGCACGCGTCGTCCGCCGCCAGAACAGCGAGCACAGCACAACCGGGGTGAAGGCGGACGCCAGCCCCGACCAAGCGAAGAGCACGAACCAGAAGATCATGCGGCTCTCGGGAAGCGCGACCGCGAGTCCCCCGGCCCCGATCACCACCGTCAGGCACCGGCCGATGAGCGACAGCTGCCGGTCCGAAAAGTCCGGCTTGAAGACCTTCTGGAAAACGTCCCGGACCACCGCGGACGAGGCCAGGATCAGCAGAGAGTCGACGGTCGACATGATCGCCGCCAGCACAACGACCAGGATCACACCCGCGACGATCGCGGGGAACAGCTCCGTGGACATGACCGGAAGGATCGTCTCGTGGTCGGCCAGCCCGGGGAAGAGGGCGCGGCCGGCGACACCCGTCAGCACGGCGCCGATATCGAAGACGATGATGCAAAACACCGCGATGACCCCGCCTTCGAGGATCTGTCCCCGTCCCCGGGCCGCCATGAACCGGGTGAGGAGTTGGGGCGCGCCCAGGAAGGCGAGCCCGATTCCAGCGAAGCTCAGGGCGCTCATCACCCCCGTCACGCTCAGGCCGTGCTCCCCCATGGGCCGGAGCAGGGCGGGGTCCGCCGCGCCTATGTCCGCCATCAGGGCTCCCCACCCGCCCGCATGCCAGATCCCGACGATCGGCAGCACGAGCAGGCAGAGGAACATGAGCACGCCCTGCAGAACGTCGCTGTACGCCACGGCCTTGAAGCCGCCGATGCTGGTGTACAGCAGGATCACGCCCGCGCCGATCAGCACGCCACCTTCGTAGCTCGTCCCCAGGAACGACGAGAACGCCTTGCCGGAGGCGGTGAGCTGGGCGGCGGTGTAGGCCGCGACCATGCTGAAGATGATGGCTGCGCTGACGATGCGGATGGTGTGGGCCTTGTCCGCGAAGCGGTCGGCCAGGTAGTCGGGGACGGTGATCGCGTCGTAGCGGTCGGTGAACTCCTTGAAGGGGCGGGCCACCATCGACCACGCGAGGGCGACCCCGATGACCTCGCCGAGGACGATCCAGAGGGCGTGGAAGCCGACCAGGTACCCCATCCCGGTGAGCCCCAGCAGCAGCCACCCGCTCTCGCCGGTGGTGTTGGACGAAAACGCGATCACCCACGACGGGAGCTTCTTGCCCGCGACGTAGAATCCCGCGACCGATCCGCTGTCACGGCTGGCCCACCACCCGATCCCGATCAGAACCGCGAAGTAGAAGACGAGGACGCCGATGATTGTGCCATTGGCGCCGAGGTCAGGCACGGGGACCCTTCTTCCCGAGGTCCGCCCTGCGGTGCACCCGGTAGGCGGCAACGACCAGAATCAGCCCCGGAACGGTGCTGACCACCACCAGCAGCCAGGTGTCGAGCGGCAGCCCGCCGATCACCTGGCGGCCTCGACCGCCGCGCAGGCACGGGACAGCCGGTCGATCACCTCGTCAATCTCTTCCGCCGAAATCAGTAGCGAGGGCCCCAGGCGGATCACATGGCCGTGCAGGCCACTGAGCCCGATGAGCAGGCCCTCGTCACGGGCCGCGTTGAGCAACATGCCCGCCAGGCGCGGTGCCGGCTCCTTGGTGACCGGATCCTCGACAAGCTCCAGCGCCTGCATGAGCCCCATTCCGCGCACGTCGCCGATCCAGTGGTGGACCGTGGCCATGCGCTCCAGCCCCTCCCGCAACTGCGCGCCCCTGTCCCGGGCCCGGGTCCTCACATCCTCGCGCCGCATCACCCCGAGCGTCGCCACCATGGCCGCCATGCACACGGGGTTGCCGCCGAAGGTGGAGATGGTCTTGCCGCGCCAGCTCCCCGCGATCTCCTCGGTGGTGATTGTTGCGGCCACCGGCATCCCCCCCGCGATCCCCTTTGCCATGACCATGATGTCCGGCACCACGTCCCAGTGCTGGATCCCGAACCACTGTCCCCCGGTGCGCCCGAACCCGGACTGCACCTCGTCCGAGATGAAGAGTCCGCCGTACGACCGGATCACCTCCGCCATGCGCTGGAAGTAGCCACGCGGCGGCACGATGTAGCCGCCCACGCCCTGGATCGTCTCGGCAATGAACGCAGCCGGCTGCCCGTTGGTGGTCGTCTCGATGACCTCGATCAGGTCGCGGGCGTAGATCTCGACCAGCTCCTCGTCGCTCACATCCCCGAACGGTGCGCGGTACGGGTACGGCGAGAGCGCGTGGGTGATCCCCGTCACGGTGCTGGGGAGCAGTCGCCACTGTGCGTTCGCGGTAACCGCGGCGGCCATGCTGGTACGGCCATGATACGCCTGCCGCAGCGCGACGATCTCGGTGCGGCCCGTGTGCAGGCGCGCCGCCGCGAGAGCCGTCTCGATCGCCTCGGTGCCGCTGTTCAGGAAGAAGGTGCGGTTCAGGTCGCCCGGCGCGATCCCGGTCAGGGCCCTCCCCGCCTCGACCTGCGGTTCGTTGACGTACAGCGTCGACAGATGGCCCACGCGGGCTGCCTGATTCTGCACGGCCGCGACCAGCTCGGGGTGACAGTGGCCCAGCGACGTCGTCAGGATGCCCGCGAAGGCGTCCAGGTACTCGCGTCCGTCGAAGTCCCTGACCCGGCACCCCGACCCTTCGGCGATCGCCACCGGCTCTGCATAGAGCGGCTTCACGCAGTCGAAGATGTACTTGCGCTGCTCGGCGAAGACTGCGGCGCCGCGGCTCGCTACTGCTTCCATGCTATCCGTTCCCTGTCGAAGACCGGTCATATTCGCGACCGAGGCGCGCGCCGTCCAGTGCGGTTGCCGTAGCCGGTGGAACAAACCCTCCGCCATTCGAGCGGCGACGCATCCGTGCGTGGAACGCGGTCGCGACCTCCGCTCAAGGTCTTCACCAGCGCGAAATCACGACCCGCTGGTCCGTGAAGAACGACACCGCGTCCCGCCCCTGCGCCTTCAGGTCCCCGTAGAAGGAGTTCCGCGTTCCGCCGAACGGGAAGAAGGCCATCGGCGCGGCCACCCCGATGTTGACACCGATCATCGAGATCCCCGCGCGGTAGCGGAACTCCCGCGCGGCGCGGCCTGACTGCGTGAAGATCGACGCGGCGTTGCCGTAGGGGCTCTTCGCCAGCAGCTCGAGCGCGGCCTCCAGGGTCGGCGCCCGTGCCAGCCCGGCGACCGGACCGAACACCTCTTCGCGGCCGATCGGCATTTCGGGGGTCACGTCCTCGAAGACGGTGGGGCCGACCCAGTGGCCGCGCGGGTACCCGGGTACATGCAACCCTCGCCCATCCATGAGCAGGCGCGCGCCGTCGCGCTCCCCCCCGTCGATGAAGGCATTCACCCGGTCCCTGTGGGCCCCCGAAATCACGGGTCCCATATCCACGCCCTCGTCGAGGCCCCGCCCCACCTTCAGCGATGCCGCACCGTCAAGGATGCCCTCGCGGATGGGCTCGTAGGCGTCCCCGACCCCCACCACCACCGACCCCGCGAGACAGCGCTGCCCCGCCGACCCGAAGACCGAGGCCACCACCGCATCGGCCACCATGGCGGGATCGGCATCCGGCAGGGCGATCATGTGGTTCTTGGCGCCGCCGAGTGCCTGTACCCGCTTCCCCGCCGCTCCGGCGCGCTGGTAGACGATCTTCGCCACCCGGCTCGAACCCACGAATGAGACTCCCGACACGTCCGGGTGGTCGATCAGGGCCTCCACCGTCTCACGGCGGCCGTGCACCACGTTGAGCACGCCCGGGGGCAGCCCAGCCTGAGCGGCGAGCTCCACCACGCGCTGGTGTGTGAGCGGGTCCTGCTCGCTCGGCTTGAGCACGACCGTGTTGCCCGCGGCGACCGCGTACGGCCAGAACCAGAGCGGGATCATCACGGGGAAGTTGTACGGAGTGATCACCGCGAACACCCCGAGGGGCTGGCGCACCGTCTCACAGTCCACGCCACGGGCGATGTCTTCCAGCGTGTCGCCCATCATGTGGGTCGGCATCCCGGCGGCGTGCTCCACATTCTCGATGCCGCGCTGCACTTCGCCCCACGTCTCGGGGACGTTCTTGCCGTGTTCGCGCGAGAGGCGCACCGCCAAGTCGTCGTGGTGTTCGTCCAACAGCGCCTTGAGGCGGAAGAATACCCTCGCCCGCTCGGCCACCGGGGTGCGCCTCCAATCCGGGAAGGCGGCGCGGGCCGCCGCGACCGCGCGGTCGACATCGGCCCGTCCCGAGTCGGGGACGGCGCCAAGGGTCTTGCCGGTCGCCGGATCCTCGATCGCCACCTGCTCGCCAACGTCGGTCCCCACCCACTCCCCCGCCACGTAGTTGGCCGCGAGGCCGTACATGTCCGTCGCCATCGTCTACCCGCCCTTCGCCATGCCGAGGATGTGCTCGAACTCGGATTCGGTCACCGGTTGCACCGAGAGCCGGCTCCGGTTGACCAGGACCATCTTCTCCAATTCGGGGGTAGCCCTGATCTCGGGCAGGCCCACCTCTCTCGGGAACTTCTCCACGAACCGGATGTCCACCATGAACCAGCGCGGGTTGGCTTCGGTCGCCTTCGGGTCATGGTACTTGCTCGTCGGGTCGAACTGGGTGTGATCGGGGTAGGACTCAAGGCATACCTCGGCGACCCCCGCGACCCCGGGAGGCTTGGCGTTGGAGTGGTAATAGAGGACCCGGTCGCCGATCCGCATCCTGTCGCGCATCAGGTTACGGGCCGAGTAGTTCCGCACGCCGTCCCAATGGGTGGTGCCGTCCCGCTGCAGGTCGTCGATGGAGTAGACATGGGGCTCGCTCTTCATTAGCCAGTACTGGCGGGGCATAGGGGATTCCTCCGGAGTCGGGGCGTTTGGTTGGCCCAAGATACAATGCGGAAGCCGGGTCCGCCCGGCCTACTCCGGGTCCCCGGAGTCGGCGTTGGCGACGAACTCAACCCGATCCATGAGCCGCGCCGCGACGAAACCGTCCGAACCGTCGGGAAGGCGCACCCGGAACCAGTCCCCTGCCGCCCCCAGCACTCGCACCGGCACCCCGGTGTCCAGCTCCCCGACCACTTCGCCCCGGCGACCCGGAGCCGCCCGCAGGCGGATCCCGTCGTTGCGGGGCCGCACCCGAGCTCCCAGCAACGCAAGGTCGGCCGTCACTTCCGGAAGGGATAGCCGCGGCGGGTTCAGGAAGGGATACGGATCCACCGGCCCGCGGAGGTACAGCCCGAAGTGGAGGTGCGGCCGTGTGGTGCGCGCGTTCCCGGTGTTGCCCACAAAGCCGATCGTGTCGCCACGCTCCACCTGCTGGCCGTTGCTGACGTGCTGGCTGTCGAGGTGAGCGTAGTACTGGTTGGCCTCATGAACCGGGTCGCGGACCCACACGACCTTCCCCCCGATGTTCGTGACCCTCACGCGCCGTACGCGCCCCGCGGCCGCAGCCAGCACGGGGGTCCCGCGGGGGGCGAAGATGTCGACGCCGTGATGATTGCGCCGCCCTCCGTCGCGCGCGTCTCCGAAGACGCTCTGGATCGCGCGCATCCCGCGCCCCTCCACGGGGAATCCCAGCTGCGATTCCTCCCTGACGGTCACGCGGTAGTTCCCGCCCCTGAGCAGTTCGGGCTGGACGCGCAGGACGAAGTCCCCGCCCCTCCAGGGTTCGTAGATGAAGGTTTGCGACAACGAATCCGACGACACCACGGGCCTCATGGGGTCGCCCTCGTCCGCAGGCACGCGAAACAGGTCGATGAAGAGGCGGGTGTCCTCGTCCGAGTCCAGCGACACCTCGAACTCCAGCTTGCGTCCCCGTGGGATACGTACCGCATACGCCACTGCGGAAGGCTGTTCCGGCGTGATGTGACCCTCCTCCATGAACGGGAGGGTGACGGCCGTCGGATCTTCGAGCACCTCGCTGCCGACCCGTGACCAATCCCTGCCGAGCGCGGTCTCCGCCAGCCCTGCGCCGGCGAGCGACGCCTGGTAGGCTTCATGGGGCGTCAGGTCACGGAAGCTGTCCTGCAATTGCTCCGCCTGCTCGCAGGCACCAAGCACAATGGCGGCCGCGAGTGGCCAGAAGCGGCTTCGCAGTCGTCGATCCATGGTCCTCCTGACGTGCGCTGTTCGCCCCTACGCGGGCCCGACGGCCCCCACACCACCCGACACCTGATCAGCGAACCGTTCGAAGTTCGTCTTGAACATAGCAGCAAGCTCGGCGGCGGCGGCATCATACTCGCTCCCGTCGGCCCAGGTACCCCGGGGGAGAAGCACATCGGCAGGCACCCCGGGAACGCACGCGGGAATACCCAGGCCGAAGGCCGGATCGACCGTTTGGCCAACCCCGTCGAGGTCACCGTTCAGGGCCGCGGCCACCATCGCTCTGGTATACGCCAGCTTCATCCTGGAGCCCACGCCGTAGCGGCCTCCCGTCCACCCCGTGTTGACAAGCCACGCGCGGGACCCGTGAGCGCGGATCTTCTCGCCGAGCAGGTCGGCATACACCGTGGCGTGCTGGGGCAGGAAGGGCGCGCCAAAACACGCGCTGAAGGCGGCCCTGGGCTCCGTCACTCCGCGCTCGGTACCCGCCACCTTCGCCGTGTACCCGGACAGAAAGTGGTACATGGCCTGCTCAGGACCCAGCCGTGAAATCGGAGGCAGCACCCCGAACGCGTCAGCCGTGAGAAACACCACATTCTCCGGGTGGCCGCCGCGGCCCGAGGGCACCGCGTTGGAGATGTAGTGGATCGGGTAGGAGGCGCGGGTGTTCTCGGTGATCTCGCCCGAATCGTAGTCGATCTCCCGGGTGCGCTCGTCGAGGATGACGTTCTCGAGGATCGTCCCGAACATGCGTGTTGCGCGGTAGATGTCGGGCTCCCCCTCCGGCGACAGACGAATCGTCTTGGCGTAGCAGCCGCCCTCGAAGTTGAAGACACCGGCGTCACTCCAGCCGTGCTCGTCGTCGCCGATCAGCTGACGTTCCGGATTCGCCGACAACGTGGTCTTCCCGGTGCCTGAGAGGCCGAAGAAGAGAGCCGTGTCGCCACGCTCACCGATGTTGGCCGAACAGTGCATGGGGAGGACGCCCCGGCCCGGAAGCATGAAGTTCAGCGCCGAGAAGATGGACTTCTTGATCTCGCCGGCGTATTGGGTCCCACCGACCAGCACGAGCCGTTCGCTGAAGTTGACCACGATGAAGGCGCCGGAGTTGGTGCCGTGACGCTCGGCGTCGGCCTGCATGGACGGCGCGTGGTAGACGACGAAGCCGGGATCGAATCCGTCCTCTTCGCCGGGTCCGAGCCGGAGGAACATGTTGTACGCGAAGAGGTCGTGCCACGGGCTCTCCGAGATCACGCGCACGTTGATTCCGTAGCGGGGATCGGCCCCGGCCCTGGCGTCGCGGACGTACAGTTCGCTGTCGTTCAGCCGTTCGATGACGTCCGCCTTCAGGAGCGCATAGTGCTCCTCGGCGATGGGGACATTGACGTCACCCCAGTCGATGAGCCCGTCCGTTGCGGCCTCGCGCACGACGAAGCGGTCGTTGGGCGACCGGCCGGTGTGAGGGGAAGTCACGGTGACGAGCCCTCCCCCCTGGGCGACCCTGCCCGTCCCGAGGCGAAGGGTCTCTTCGTAGAGGTGTGCGGGCGACAGATTGCGCCGAACGCACCGCGTGGGTGCCAGTCCCTGTCTTGTAAGATCCACCTTATATGCCTCCATAACTGCTTATGTGTGCCAAGTTGATGATGATCCGTCGGTCACCAGATGCGCCGGACAACCCGGTAATCTGATCTCGTCAGCTCCGGGCGTCCACCGATGCAATGCCGATGAGGTGCACGACGTCGAGAACGCTGCAACCCCTCTGAAGGATGTGAACCGGCTTCTTCATGCCTAGCAGGACCGGACCGATCACGTCGGCGTTGCCCAGCTGGGCGAGCAGCTTGTACGAAGCGTTGGAGGCTCCAAGGGTCGGGAACACGAGCACGTTCGCCGGTCCCGTCAGGTCGCTGAAGGGATATTTCGTCGCAATGATGTGCGGGTCCACGGCCACATCGGCCTGCATCTCTCCGTCCACGGCCAGCTCGGGCGCCAGGCGCTTGATCCACGCCACCGCCTCGCGAACCTTCGTCGCTTCGGGGTGCCGCACCGAGCCGAAGTTGGAAAAGGACAACATCCCGATACGCGGCTCGATCCCCAGGTCGCGCACGAATCCCGCGGCCGAGATGGCAATCTCCGCCAGCGTCTCCGGGTCCGGATCGATGTTCACGGTGGTGTCGGCGAAGAAGAGCGGGTCGCGGTCGCGGAAAGCGACCATGTGGAGGCCGGAGACGCGCCGCACCGAGTCGGAGGTGCCGATGACCTCCAGAGTCGGCCTCAGGATCTGCGGGTAGTTGGAGTCGATCCCCCCGACCATCGCGTCCGCGTCTCCTGCCGCCACCATCATCGCGGCGAAGTAGACCGGCTGGTAGGCCCGGGCGCGGGCTTCGGCAAGGGTCAGGCCCTTGCGCTCCCGGCGCTTGTGAAAAGCGTCCGCGTAGGCGTAGCGCGTCTCCTCGACGGCGGGAGGATGGATGCATTCCGCGCCGTCCAGGTCGATGCCCAGTTCGGAGGCGAAACGTTGGATCTTCTCGCTCTTCCCGATGAGGACGATGCGGGCGGTCCCTTCCTCCAGCACCTGCGCGGCCGCCCTGAGAACCCGCTCATTGTAGCCGTCGGCCAGTACGATGCGGGCAGGCTCCTTCCGGGCCCTCCCCATGATCCTCTGCATCGCCTCCCTTCCCGGGCCGAGGCTGGCCTCGAGACGGTCCCGGTACTCCTCGAGGTCGAGGCTGACCCGGGCGACACCGGATTCCATCGCGGCCTTCGCGACGGCCGGAGCCACATGGAGAAGCACTCTGGCGTCGAACGGCTTCGGGATCAGGTATTCCGGGCCGAATTCAAAGCCGTCGTCGCTGTACGCCTTCACCACCGATTCAGGCACTTCGTCGCGGGCCAGTTCTGCCAGCGCGCGTGTGGCGGCGAGCATCATCCCTTCGTCGATCTGCCGCGCCCTCACGTCCAGCGCACCGCGGAACAGGAAGGGGAAACCCAACACGTTGTTGACCTGTTCGGATAGTCCGACCGGCCCGTGGCCATGATCGCGTCGTCGCGAACCCGGGCCACCTCCTCGGGCGTCACCTCCGGGTCGGGGTTGGCGAGGGCGAAGATGATCGGACAGGGCGCCATCGACGCAACCATCTCGGGCGTGATCACTCCCCTCGCCGCCAGGCCGACCACCACGTCGGCGCCTTCCATCGCCTCCGCCAGGCTTCGGGCCGGGCGGTCCGTCGCGAAGGGCTCCTTGTATTCATTCATCCCCGTCTCGCGCCCCTTGTAGATCACGCCGGTCCGATCCACCATCATCAGATTCCCGGACTTCACCCCGAGGCGCAGGCAGTGGCGGGCGGTGGCCACCGCGGACGCCCCGGCGCCCACGAAGACCACACGGACATCGCCGATGGCCCGGCCCGTGATCTCCAGCGCGTTCACAAGGGCCGCGCCCGCGATGATCGCGGTGCCCGTGCTGGTCGTCGTGGAAGACGGGCACCCGCATGGTCTCCCTCAGCGTCTGCTCGATGAGGAAGCACTCCGGCGCGCGGATGTCCTCCAGGTTGATGCCACCCACTGTCGGCTCCAGCAGCTGGCAGAAGCGAATGACTTCCTGGGGATCCTCGGTGTCGATCTCGATGTCGAAGACGTCGATCCCCGCAAACTTCTTGAAGAGGACCCCCTTGCCCTCCATCACCGGCTTGGCCGCCATCGCGCCGATGTTCCCGAGCCCCAGCACCGCCGTGCCGTTGGACACCACAGCGACCAGGTTCCCCCGGGCCGTGTAGCGGAACGCTTCCTCCGGGTCGCGATGGATGGCCATGCAGGGCCCGGCCACGCCGGGGCTGTATGCGAGGGTGAGGTCTCTCTGGGTCGCGACCGGCTTCGTGGGAACGACTTCGATCTTCCCCGGGCGGCCCTCTGCGTGATATCTCAGCGCGTCGCTCTCGAATGCCGACAACGTTTGTCTCCCTCTTGTGGTTTCGGCCGCCGGCGGGCGCTCTCGCCCACCCGTCGCCGGCTGTGATCCTACCGGAATCCCCGAAGCTCCGTCAATCGCGGCCTCATCACCTCGCCCGGGGATTGCCCGCGCGGGCCGATCCCGGCGGCGGCCCCACCGGCCGCCAACCCTTTGATCCCCCCTTCGCTCTAACCATCATTCACTGATCGCCCCGCCCGCCGCTCCCATATCCGCCCGCACCTACAATGAGACCATGACCGACGCCTTCCTCCGTTGGGCCATACCCGCGATGCTGGTGTGCGCCGGGGTCGGAGTGCACTCGCAGGCGTCGGCTCAGGACGCCGCGGATACGTTCCCCGGTGCGGAGTGCCAGGGCCCGGTGATCAGTCATGTGTTCGTGGACAACCACAGCATCTATGGCGCGCCCGCGGATTCCGGCGGATCCGATGGCTGGATCAGGACCGCGGTTGCCAAGGCCCGCGGCATTGCCAACCGGGCGCATCGCCGGACCAGGCGGAGCTTCATCGAGGACGAACTGCTCTTCACGGCTGGCGACTGCTACGATCCGCTGCTCATCGACGAGTCCGCTCGCATTCTGCGATCACTGCCCTTCATCGCCGACGCCGATGTCTACCCGATCCACATTAACGAGGACGAGGTTCACGTCGTCGCCGACACGCGGGACGACTGGACGCTCAAGCTGGACGTGCGTCCCGAGTTCGACGACGGCCTGAAGATCACGCGGGTCGGTTTCACCGAGGAGAACCTGGGAGGCACGGGGACGTTGCTGGGCTTCTATCTGGTGGAGCGCGACGAGCAGCGTGATCTGGGGCTGGAGCTCGGTACGCCGCGCTTCGTCGGGACGAGGGCCGACGGTCGGATCGGCGGCGGCAGAACTCGGACCGGTATCTTCCTTCACGAGTCGATCACCTATCCGTTTGTCGGTGAAGTGGGTCGGTGGGCGTTCGTCGAATCGTACTCGTTGCGGGAGGACCTCTTCCGCTACGCCGCAGCAGCGGGCTCTCCCTTCACCAACGTCAGCCTGCCGGTGCAGACTCGTCGTGCGGTCACTACTCTGGGGCGGCGCTACGGCACTCCCGGCGACCTCACGGTGCTCGGTGCCGGGGTGTCGTGGGAAGATGTCCGCTTCGAGGACTTCCCCGGGGGTGTCACGGTCGTCACCGGATTCGACTTCTCGGATCCCGACCCGGCCGACTCGGCCACCGTCGAGTCCGTCCGCCCCCACGTCAATCCCAGAAGGATGGCTCGCCTCCACCTCGTGGCCGGAAAGCGAAACATCAGTTTCGTCAGACGCCGGGGTCTCGACGCGATCCGGGGCGAGCAGGACATTCGGGTGGGCACCCAGGCGCTGGTCACCATCGGCACCACCGTGGGAAGCCCCACCGCCGCCCCGGGCAACCGTTCACACGAGCTGCGAGGCACGATCTCACTCTTCGGCGGCGCGGCCGGGGAAAGCTGGATCTTCAACTCGGAGATGACGATCGAAGCGGCGCGGCTCTTCGCCGGAGGAGGCGCCGAGGGGACATACCGCGATGTCCTGGGTGAAATGGGCGCCTACTTCTACTGGCAGCCCCCGGCGACACCCGACCACACTTTCGTCGTCGGGGTGTCCGGAGCTGGCGGCTGGAACACCTCCCTCCCCTTCCAACTCACGTTGGGGGGTCCCTTTGGGGTCCGCGGATACGACAGGGAAGACTTCCCGGCCGGACAGAGGATCGTTGCGCGACTGGAAGACCGCATCGCCCTGTCGGGGCCGCTGCGGGACCTGTTTGACCTTGGCCTCACCTTCTTTGTGGACGCGGGTGCCGGGTGGCATGGCGCAGTGCCCTTCGGCGCGGACTCAGGGCTACAGGGAACCGCCGGGGCCGGGCTACGCCTGGGATTCCCTGCCGGCGGCCGCCAGATCGTTCGCCTGGACGTGGCCGTGCCCATGAGAGAAAGCCCATTCAAGTTCGGGCAGATTCGGATCGGCTACGACGCGATAAGCCTTCTGACCGGCTTCGGAAACCGCCAGGTTCGGAGAAGCCGTGGAGCGAATCCCGCCACCGCGATACTGGGGGGGCAGTTCAACCGCTGAGCCCCGAAATATCCGGCGCCGAGCCCCGAAATTCCCAGCCAGGAGGAAAAAAAACATTTGACTTCAGACACCGGAGGCGGTAAAATGTTCCCACTTTCCCCGGATGTCACGGGCCGTCGTCAAGAGCGTTGTGACCCTCTCGATACGCCGTCGCCCCCCAATCCCGGGGAGGAGTTGACCTTGGATTCAACCCCCACCGGAGGACGGCTTTGTTCGCAGCCTCGCGCGGTCTCGATTCCTTTGATCAGTATCTCCAGGACGTAGAGCGTTACCCTCTGATTTCGGACCCGGAAGAAGAGAGGGCACTGGCGCGAAGAGCTCGAACAGGTGACAAGGAGGCGGCGGAACGTCTCGTGACCGCCAACCTCCGCTTTGTGATCTCCTACGTGAAGAAGTACCAGGGCAGGGGACTGGGTCTCGCGGAGTTGGTCTGCATCGGGAACGAAGGGCTCCTCAAGGCCGTCAAGAAGTTCGATCCCGAAAAGGGTGTGAAGTTCATCTCCTACGCCGTCTGGTGGATCCGCCAGACCGTGCTTCAGGCGCTCGCCGAACAAACCCGCTCGGTGAGGATCCCTCTGAACCAGAATTCCAACCTCGCCCGGCTGGCGCGTACCAACACCGCTCTGACGCAGTCGTTGGGCCGCACTCCGACGGACCAGGAGCTCGCCAGGGAGATGGGCGAACCCCTCGACACGGTTCGTGCGCTCCGGCGCGTGGCCGCCGCCGAGCTCAGTCTCGACGCCCCCCTCGACCGGGGCGACCGGGACAGCGCCTCTTTCGGCGAGCGCTTCGCCGGTGCCGACGCGGACGAGATCGAGGAAGACGTGGAGGCGCTTGCTCGCCGCAACTACCTCGAGACCATGTTCGACAGCTACCTGACGGAGCGCGAGCGGAAGATCCTCTACCTGTACTACGGGCTCGACGACGGCGAGGAACGCACCCTCGAGGAGATCGGGTCGCTCCTGGGCGTCACCCGGGAACGCATTCGCCAGATCCGCAACCGCGCCTTCGAAAAGCTCCGGGACAGCCCCCAGGGCGATTCTCTCTCCGGCTTCTGGACGGCCAACTGACGAACCGGCCACGGGTTCCTAACTCTCATCGCGGGGAGTCAGCATCACCATTTCACGGGCTCTGACTTCTGCGGTCGGGATCGTCACCCCGTCACGCTCGTAGGCGTCGTACTGCAGGTACCCCTCCACGAAGAGCTTGTCGCCCTTGGAGATATACTCCTCGGCCACCTGAGCCAGCCTCCCCCACAGGTTCACCCTGTGCCAGTCGGTACGCTCCTCAGGGTCCTCTCCCCCCGTCCTCCAGTTCGTGGCGAGTGAGATGCGGGCGACTTTCACGCCGGCACTCGTAGTACGCACGTCGGGATCGCTCCCCACGTTTCCCACCAGAATGATCTTGTTTACCGAACGGCTCACGGTCGATCCTCCGTTTTCGATTGCGGGACGGGCGACCGGGACCCCCTCAAGGCGGGGCGCCGGCCACACCAGGTGACGTGTCTCGCGGTGAAGATCGGCCCTGCCGCGGGGCGCATACATGGCTGGATGGGACCAATTTCCATGAAGCCCCCGATTCGGGCGCTGTGCCCTCAACCTTTGCACTCGTACCAGGTCTCTCCGGCCCCCGCGTCCACCCGCAGCGGCACGTTCAACTCCATGGCGGACTCCATCACCTCCACCACGGTCCCCGTGACCTCGTCGACGCGGTCCCGCGCGACCTCGAACACGAGCTCGTCGTGCACCTGGAGCACCATGCGCGCATCGGGAACCCCGTGCAGGACATCCCGCAGCCGGATCATCGCCACCTTGATGAGGTCCGCAGCGGTCCCCTGGATCGGTGTGTTCTGCGCGACGCGCTCACCGAATTGGCGCACATTCCAGGCCCGCGCCCGAAGTTCCGGGATGAAGCGCCGCCGTCCCATGAGCGTGGCCACGTAGCCCAGCTCCCGGGCCTGCTCGACCTGCTCGTCCAGGAAGCGCCGCACCCCCGCGAAGCGTTCGAAGTACTGCGCGATGAAGCGCTTCGCCTCGTCCATGGGGATCCCCAGCTGGCGCGCGAGCCCAAAGGGCCCCTGCCCGTACAGTGTGGCGAAGTTGACCGTCTTGGCCTGGTCCCGCATCCCCCCCGTGACGTCCTCCACGGGAACGTCGAAGA
Organism: Longimicrobiales bacterium; assembly: GCA_963555795.3. Lineage (GTDB taxonomy): Bacteria > Gemmatimonadota > Gemmatimonadetes > Longimicrobiales > Gaopeijiaceae > Bin94. The sequence goes on from CAUVXA020000007.1 coordinate 100,995, forward strand.
TCACCGCCGCGGTCTCGCGGTGGACGTCCTTGCCCTCTCTGAAGGCCCTCACGAACACCTCGTCGCCCGAGAAGTGCGCCAGAATGCGAAGCTCGATCTGGGAGTAGTCGGCGGTCAGCAGCAACGAACCCGAGGGAGCGACGAAGCCGCGCCGGATTTCCCGGCCGATCGTGGTGCGTATCGGGATGTTCTGGAGGTTGGGGTCGGAGGAAGACAGACGACCGGTCGCTGCCACCGTCTGGTTGAAGGTGGTGTGGATCCGCCGCGTCTCGGGGTTCACCAGAGCTGGAAGCGCATCCACGTACGTGCCCCGCAGCTTCTCCAGCTGCCGGTAGTCCATCATCAGTCGGGGCAGCTCGTGCCCGCGAACCGCCAGCTCTTCCAGCACCGACGAGTCGGTCGAGGGTCCCGTCTTGGTGCGCTTGAGCACCGGAAGTTCCAGACGTTCGAAGAGGATCTCCCGCAGCTGGAGGGTGGAGTTGATGTTGAACTCGGTGCCCGCGACCCGATGGATGTCCTCGCGGATCAAGCGGAGCTCTGCACCCAGGCGCCGGCTCATCTCCGCAAAGAAGCGAGTGTCGATCCCGACGCCGTTCAGCTCCATGTCGGCAAGGACGGGGATCAGCGGCGTCTCGATTTCGTCAAAGAGCTTCTCCAGACCGCCGCCTCCCGCCCCTGCAGACCCCGCTGCGTCGTCCGGACCGCCGGAATTCGCCCTGGCCCCGCCGGCAAGCCTGTCTGCGAAGCCGGCCCACAGCCGCAGCGGCAACTCCACCTGTTCGCAGGCGAAGGCAAGCGCCTCGCCGGCGGCGACGTCCCCGAAGGCCCGCCGCTTCTTCCCCGTGCCCAGCACCTTGGCCGGCGGCGTCACATCGCGGCCGAGGAAGTCGGTGGCCAGTGCCCCCAGATCCTGTCTCCGACGACCCGGATCCAGCACGTAGGACGCCACCATCACGTCCTTGAAGGGTCCCGCCAACGTCAACCCGGCCCGGCGGCAGGCGATCAGGGAGCGCTTGAGATCATGCCCGATCTTGGTGATGCCCGGATCGGCGAGAACATCCCGGATCGGTTCGAAGGCGTCGCTGTCCAGCGCCGGCAGGTTGGGCGGGCGTCCGTCGTCGGCTTCCCCCAACGCGAGAGCCATCGCGGCCTCGTGTGTCACCGGCAGGTAGTACGACGTGTCCGGATCCGTGGCGATCGCCAGCCCGGCGACAGCGCCGCGCGTGGGTTGCAGATTGCGGTTCATCACCGTGACCGCCATCGACCCGGCCTCCCGGCACGCGCTCGCGATCCCGGCCAACATTGCGGGATCGGTGACGAGCACGTGGTCCGCTGCCCGAGGCGCGGGGACACCGGTCTCATGGTCGCCGCGCTCGCGGTCCAGACGGTCCAGCAGGGTGCGGAACTCCAGGTCTACGTACAGTGCGCGCAGCCTCTCGTTGTCGGGTTCGGAGACGCGCAGCTCCTCGAGCTTCGTGTGCAGCTCCACATCCTTCCGGATCGTCACCAGTTCCCTGGAGAGGAGGACCTGCTCCCGGTTGGCGAGGAGTGACTCCCGCGCCCGTTTCGCCTTGACCTCCTCGGCGTGGTCCAGGACGTCCTCGACCGTGCCGTACGCCTTCAGCAGCTTGAGCGCGGTCTTCGGCCCGATGCCGGGCGCGCCGGGCACGTTGTCCGAGCTGTCACCCACCAGCGCCAGGTAGTCCACCACCTGCCCCGGCGGGACGCCGAACTTGTCCGCCGCGCTCCGCTCGTCGACCCAGTGAGTCGCCACACCGTGCGGTCCGCCACGTCCCGGATTCAGGAGGTGAACACCGGGGCCCACCAGCTGGAAGAAGTCCTTGTCCCCCGAGACGATCACGGCCTCGAGCCCTTCCGCCACAGCCCGCGCTGCCAGGGTGCCGATCACGTCGTCGGCCTCCCATCCCTCGATCTCTATCACCTTGTCGCCGAATGCCTCCACCAGCTCGCGGACCCGGGGCAGACTGTCGCGCAGTTCCTCCGGCATCTTTTCCCGGGTCGCCTTGTAGTCCGGATACAGCTCCTCCCGGTGGCTGCGCCCCGAATCGAAGACCACGGCGATGTAGTCGGGCTGGTGCTCGTCGCGGATGCCGTAGAGGAAGTTCGCGAAGCCGAAGGGGGCCGACGTGTTCTCCCCGCGGGCGTTCGTGAGGGGGCGTCGCAGAAAGGCGAAGAAGGCCCGATAGATCAGCGCGTAGGCGTCGATCAGGAACAGTCGCGGGGCAGTTTTGGGTGGGATGTCCATGGGTCGGTTAGGCCCCGCCTCCCTCAGTCTATCTCGATGCGTTCGGTCGCGTGCACGAACAGCATGTCGTTGACGGCCGCGTGACCGGCAGCGTCTCGATGTTCTTGCTGGAAATCGGCAGACGCCCCTGGTCGACCAGCGCGGACAACTCGTCGGCGCCGCTCTCGCCCTGGTCGGTACCCACGCAGGCGAACACCCGTATCTCGGCGGTCCTCCACTCGGGGTGCCCGACGATGATGTACCCCGGCATGAGCATCATGGCCGCGTTGGGCAGGGTTTCAGGCGTCACCCAGATGTGGATCGAAGCGGCCAGGGACAACGCACGGCCCACGTCGGCGATCTCCTCCGGGTGTTCCTGGTCGAATTCCAGCAGGACGCTGTTGTTCGGGAACCCTGAAATGCCGGGGAACTGGAGCGCCTGGGTGACCGCGGTCTCGAAGGACGGCGAGATCAGCGTGTCGACAAAGGTCCCGGCGCGGCTGAGGTCCGACCTCCGCACAAGTTTGGACAGCTGTGCGCGGGCCTCCAACTCCATCTCCAGCGTGTATTCGCCCTCGATGTATTGTATGAAATGGCCGAAGCCGTGGCGGTGGCATATCCAGCGCAGCAGGTCGAACCGGGCGACACGGCATTTTCCGTGGCGCGTCAGGGCAATGAACGACGGACGCCAGCCTTCCTGCTGCCCGGTCCGGTTCTTCTGCAGCATGATCTGCAGCCTGCGCACCAGCTGGAACATGGCTCTACCGATGGAGCCGCCGATCGTGGTTCCGATGGCGCCCAGGATCGTGCTGATCGAAGCCAGGAAGACGGGCGCCGTCCCGAATCCGTGGCCGGTCTGGGCCGGCTCGCCGCCGGGGCTTGCCTGCGCCGCTAGTGACACAGTCCACCTTCTTTCCTGGAAGACGCCAACCCTGACGTTACGTTAGGGTCCCCGTCCGGACCGTCACGATCCGGCGCGTCAGAGGGGCCAGGTCACTTGCAGCCGGGCCGACAGGGCAATATAACGAGTTCGCAACCCAACGAGATCTGTGATGATGCAACCAATGACGCGAATCCGCCCCCACAGCAAACGGAGGGGGCCGGGATGCCTGCTTGTCCTCTTCCCCGTGCTGCTGGCGGCGGGCTGCGGGCGGGACTCACCGCAGGATGGTGAACCAGGCGAGGTGAACGCGACCGGCGCCGTCACCGTGCCGCCCACCGACACCGTGTCCGCCTCTGATTCCGGCTCGGCGACGACAACCGTGGTCCAGCCCGACACTGGTGCGACGGCCCAGCCGGACTCCCTGTCGGCTACGACGACCGCGGCGCAGTCGGACTCCCTGTCGCCATCCGCCACCCCGCAGACCTCGCCCGCCCCCGCAGACTCGCTGGCCATGCGGCTGGACGGGATCATGGCGGCCCAGGAGCGCATCCTCGCCCGTCTCGACTCGATGGAAACCGGGAGGGCGACCGGGCCGGAAGGAACTGCGACGCCTGGGGACGGCACCGCCGCAGCGGACGGGGGCGACGAACCCGGCACCCTGGACCTGGAGGATGCGCGCGACCAGGTCCGCAACCTCGGGGTCGGGATCTTCTGGTCGATCGTGGTGGTCGTCGTCTTCCACTTCGCGATCCGCCTCCTGATCTGGGTCCTGGAGACCCTCGCCGAGCGCAGCGTCGCGCGTCGCCTGACCTTCAAGTGGCTGATCCCCATTACGCGCATGCTACTGTGGGCAATCGCAGCCTACCTGATCGTGCGCACCATCTTCCAGGTAACCGCTCAAGGGCTCCTGGCCGCGAGCGCGGCCCTGGGGGTGGCGCTCGGCTTCGCGGCGCAGGACCTGCTCAAGAATGTCTTCGGGGGCCTGATCGTCGTCTTCGACAAACCCTTCCAGGTGGGCGACAAGATCTCGGTGGGGGGCACCTACGGCGAGGTGGTCTCGATCGGCCTCCGCTCCACCCGCATCGTAACGGCCGACGACGACCTGGTGACGGTGCCGAACTCGCAGGTCGTCCAGGAGCAGGTGGCCAACGCCAACGCCGGCCAGCTGAACTGCCAGGTGGTGACAGACCTCTACCTGCCCGGTCGCGTGGACGAGCGCCGGGCGAAGGAGATCGCCTTCGACGCCGCCGTGACCTCGAAATACGTCTTCCTGGACAAGCCCATCCAGGTGTTCATCGAGGATCAGTTCCGCACGACCTTCGTCACCCACGTGAAGGTGAGGGCCTACGTGCTGGACCCCCGCTTCGAATTCCTCCTGCGGAGCGACATCACGGAGCGAGCACGGGACGGCTTTCGCGCAGCCGGGCTCGCCCCCGAGCACGACTGGTATCCGGTGGGCGCCCCGGCCGATGCGTCGGATCCTGAGGGGCCGGTCGCGCCGTGAGCGGATCCGCGCAAAGACGCACGGACGCCGAGGCTCCCGCCCGGCTGACCGACGACGAGATCGCGGCCCTCATTGCCGTAGCGGTCCACGCACCCTTCCGTACGGTTTGGCCGGATCACGAGAACAAGGCATGGCGCCCCATCCGCCGCACCCTGGAACAGGCTGTGGCCATCCACGCGCGGGCCCTGGCCGAGCTCTCGGAGGCGGACTCCGGGGACGGCGACGGGAAGGCCGGCGAGCCGGCACTCGTGCGCTATCGCAGCCGGGTCGCCCGGCAGGTGCTCAAGCCGGTCCACATCGCGCTCCGCCACGCTCCCCTCGCCGCGCTCCTGCGGCGGCCCCTCGATTCAGCCGCCGACGACGCGCGCGCGGCGCTCGCAGGGTTGCCCGCACTGGCCCGCGCGCCGGTATCTCCCACAGCGCTCAACCCGCACGCCGGGCAGGGAGCCTGGACGGCCGTCAAGCGGCTCTGGGCGCGGGCGCTGCGGCCGATCGCATGGCGGCAGGAGGTCCACGACGTTGCCGTGGCGCGGATCGCGGGCGAACACCTCGACCGCGCCGTGCTCCCGCGCCAGGCCCGCGCCTTCCGGGCGAGTCAACAGAGCCGGGCAGTGTGGCTCGGTCGTCTGGAGCGGGCATGGTCCGGGTGGATCAATGTCGTGCTCGCGACACCGCCGCGTGAGGCGGGCCAGGGCCCGGAGCGCGAGGCAGACGCACCGCCGCCGTACCAGGACGCCGGCTCGACCCTGCAGGCCGAGCTCGAGGCTCTCCGCGACGACATCACGAGGGTGTCGGGACGGGAAACAGGAGACGATTTCAGACACCTGACCGATACCCTGGCCGCGACGGTCGCGGTGGCCGGGACTTTTGTGGGGGGAAGCCCGTCCGGGGAGCCTCCGGTCGCGGACCTCGAGGCGATCGCCGGTCGCTGGGACCGGTGGGCGAGCGAAGCAGCAGCCCGTCTCGAGCTGTACCGGGTGCTGCTCGCGGCGAAAAGCGGCACTGACGCGATCTGCCGGCGTCTCGTCGACAGATGGAGCAAGACCGCCCGGGAGGTGGAGTCGGTGCTTGCCGACGTGGAAGCCAGGCTGGGCGAGGGTCTCGCGCACGCGGCGAATCTGCCCGCGGACGCAGCCGGACTCCGCGAAGCCTTGCAACACGAGCGGGCGCGCACCGGTGCGGCGCTGAGCCAGCCCGCCGCTGCCCTCCAGGATCCGGGGCACTTTGACCAGGCCCTGACCGCCGACGCCGACGAAGCGGTCGAGGATCTCGAGGCGATGAGCCTGCAGCTGCCGGAGCGCCTCGGGGTCCACGATATCCCTGAGGCCGGCGAAGTGATCCGCAGGCCCCGGAGCGAGGCGCGGGATGTCGAAATCCGCGAGGTGGCCGTCCAGGCCTTCGACACGCTCCGGATGGAGCGCATCCGCACCGCCCCATCGGTCGTCGCCCGTGCGATGGAGCGAGTCCGCTCCGAGGTCACACAACTTTGCGAGGTCTCCGACTACGGATACGAGGCCGCGATCGGCGAGCTGGCGGATGGCGACGATCACGACGTGAGCCGCACACTCGTGCTGGTGACGGACGCACTCACCCGCGCAGGCCACAAGGCCGATGCCGCCCGTACGCTGCTGCAGGACGCGTTGGAGGCCGCGGCGGTCCGGGTGACCAACGACATGGAGGAAGGCGTCGAACGACTGATCCGCCGAGGCACCGCCGACCGGCTGACCGCGGGTTACCTGGACGCTCGCTCCTACCTGGTCACCGAAGTCGCCGGGGACTGGAAGCGGTGGCAGGAGGGCCTGGCCCGGCAGGGGCGCCGTGTGTCGGCCTTCCTGGGGGCCATCGCGGCGCGCCTGCGTCCGGTAGCAACGACGCTGGGCATCCGCCCTGCACCCGCAGGCGTGACCGACCTGAGCGAGCACACGCTGGCGTCTGCGGCCGAGTTCGTGCGGACCCTCCCCGTCGTCTATCAGCGCCTGTTCGCATTCGAGCCCCTGACCGACCCGCAGCTCCTCGCGGGCAGGGACGACGCCCTGGCCGAAGTCACCGCCTTGTGGAGGCGCTGGCAGACAGGTGGTCCCGGTTCGTTGATCGTGATCACGCCACCCGGCGCGGGTGTCACCAGCTTCCTCAACATCGCCGCGACCCACCTTTCGGACGAAGCCCCGGACGGCGTGAGACGCATCCTGCGCGAGCGCATTCAGGAAGAGGGCCAACTCGCGGCGCACCTCGCATCATGGCTCGGCCTGGGAGCGGCCAACGATCTGCACACCCTCGCCGAACGCGTCCTGGCGGCACCCGATGGAACGATGCCGCGCCTCGTGATCATCGAGAGCGCGGAGCACCTTCACATGCGTACACCCGGCGGTGTCCGGCTCTTCGAACACCTCCTGACCTTCATGTCGCGCACGGAGCCGAAGGTCTTCTGGATGGTCTCTCTCACGTCTTCCGCCTGGCAGCTGGTGCGACGGCGCGCCCCCGCCTTCGTCAGCGACATCAAGCGTCTCATGCTCGCCCCTCTGACCGCCGACCAGCTGAGACAGGCGGTCATCGCCCGTCATCTGCGGAGCGGTCTCCCACTCCAGTACGCTCAACTGCGCGCCGGGCGTGACGCGCTACGCAACCGGGCCCGCAGGATGCACCGAACCGACAAGCAGCAGCAGCTCATCGAGAAGGACTACTTCGAGCGGCTACACCGCGCGTCCCTGGGCTCAATCCGCCTGGCGCTCTTTCACTGGCTGCGATCGGCGGACTTCACGACGGTGGAAGGGAGCCTTCTGGTGCAGCCGCTGGAAGCGCTCAGCGCTCCCATGGAGATGCTCGACCTCACCCAGAGCTTCGCGCTGAAGGCGATGCTGGACCACGGGACGCTTTCGGCCGACGAGTATCGTGTGATCACGCGCGCCTCGGCGGCCGAAAGCCTGCACACCTTCGGGTCACTGCAGGACCAGCAGGTGATCGTCCTTGCCGGCGACGAGAGCGGAAGCGCGGGGCGCGCGCCCGGGCCGGGAGTGCGGTACCGGATACGCCCCCTCATGCTCGGGGCTGTGGTCGACCACCTGCGATCCCGGAACATCCTCCACTAGCATTCCACGGACTGCCTAGGCACGGATCACATTTGCCGCTTGCAGGCCACGATCCGTCTCCTGGAGTTCAAACTCCACCTCGTCGCCTTCAACCAGGGTCCGGAACCCTTCGCCCTGAATCGAGCTGAAGTGAACGAAGACATCGTCTCCGGACGACCGGGCGATGAACCCGTAGCCCTTCGCGTCATTGAACCATTTGACCGTCCCTCTCGCCATTCCCGCAAACCTCCTGAGGTGAAGAAAAAATTGCTCTGCGGGACGACCCCCACGGGATCGCACCGCCGTCTCACGGCAACCATCATGGGGATGTGCGGCTCGGGACGTCAAGCAAGCACGAAACGGGGAAGACCGATGCACCCTCCCCAACCCTGACGTTGCGTCAGGGTGGCGCCGCCGTCGTCCGGCCTCAGCCGCTGAACTCGTGCCGCTCCACACGGGGACGGATCCGCAACGTGACGAGCCGCGGCATCAAGGCACCGGCGCCAGCCAGCAACACTATCGTCGCAATCGTCAACTCCGTACGCGCGTACGCCACCCACAACAGGAGCGGCAGCAGTCCGATGGCCAGCATTGCCAGAAGCATCAATCCCATCATCGAGCCCACCCGGCTGCCCTTGCGTAGCCGCTGCGAGAAGGGCAGGCGGGGAGTCACGAGCAGGCGAAGTTGAACGATCAGGTGGGCAAGTAGTCCCAGGACCAGGGCGTGGCCAACCCCGTGCCAGAGGTTGCCGAAGGACCAGACGAACATTCCCGCAACCGCAGAGAGGTACGGGACGAGGAACAGAATCGTCACGCAGGTGCCTGTGCTGCCGATCAGTTTGGCACGGTCCACCGGCGACGCGAAGAAGATCCACGAAGCCCTGAATGACTCGCTCCTGAACAGATTCTCCATGAGGACCAGCGGCATCCCGAGCACCGCGAAGTGGATCAACCTGAGGCCGTCCGCCGCGAAGCCCAGTTCGACAAAGGGGTCGCCGAGACCTCCGTCACCCATTCCCATGAGGACGTAGATCACCGTAATTGGCAAAAGGCTCAGCACGGCCATCCTGAAGTTCATGTCGTGCCGGAACTGGCCCCGCACCAGCGTCGCTATGACCCGCTGCTCGGCCGACAGCCACCGCATCGGCACACCACCCGCCCGTCCCGGAAGCCTTCTGGTTTCACTCGCGGAAGCGATCGCGCCCAGGCGTTCGGCGTATGAGAGAGAAAGCCTCCCGCCTGCGTAGCGCACAAGGACGCCGATGGTGCCGAATGCGGCGACCACGGCAAGCACGGTGGTCACGCTTCCCTCTCCGGCGGCCAGCGGGAGCAGGCTCGCGAACCATGTCGGCGGCAGGAACATGAGCGCGGCCGGCGGACCCGTTTCCACCGAGGGCATCCAGTCGGACGTCTGCATGAGCAACATGGGCCCAAACACGGCAAACGACATCAGGAGTTGCACGTACGAGAGCACGCGCCGCAATCGTTGGGGGCGGATCAGGTGCACGAGCACGGCATAGACGCACACCATCGTCAGCGACGTCCAGACCACGGCCCCGGCTACCGCCAATACCCAGGCCGCCGTGAGCAACGGACCCGCCCAAAAGAGAAACAGGATCGCGGCGGGAGCCCCCATGAGTGCGCCCATGAGGCCGGTGTACAGCAGGACGTTGGTAACCTTGACGAGGAAGTAGGTGCGCGACGAGACTGGCTGGTGCGCGAGGACCTGGTAGTCGTCCGGCGAGACAACCACCGAGTTGAAGTCGACCAGAATGATCATGCCGACCAGGGCCGAAATCAGAAACAGGGCAACGGACCCGGAAAAGTGCACGGCCGGTACTGACGGAAGGGACGGGCTCCCGTTTCCCATGGCTTCGATGACGGCCGCGACGGTCAAGGCGATCATGATCCCGAAGAAGGCGTACATGACCAACGTCGCCCATGGGAGCTTCACACCCCCCTTTTTCTGCGGCGACCCCATCTGCAGGACATTCGAGGAACGCAGATCGCACTTGAGCATCACGCCGGTCAGCACCCGCCACTGGGAGTAGTCGGCGCCGAGTGCCTGGACCGCTCGCCGCAGGATCATCGCGGGCCGTCTGCCGCGCCGCGTTCGGGCGCGTCGAGCGCAGAGAGCATCCCGCGCGTCACCTCCGCCGTGTCACGGACCCCGGTGAGGCGCGCGAACGCCTGCTCCAGGGTCGCCGCGCCCGTCTCGGCGGCGATTTGCGCGGCCGTCCCCTCGGCGACCTTGCGGCCCTGGTCGATGATCACGATCCGGGTGCAGATGCGCTCCACCACCTCGAGGATGTGGGAGCAGAACAGGATCGTCCGCCCCTTGGCCGCCAACTCGCGCAGCAGTTCCTTGACCACGAGGGCGGCGTTGGCGTCGATCCCGTTCAGGGGCTCGTCAAGGAATAGTACTTCGGGGTTCCCCATCAGCGCCGCGCTGATGAGCACCTTCTGCTTCATCCCCTTGGAGTGCTCGGACAGGAGCTGGTCCAGCGCGTCGAGCATGCCGAAGAGGTCCAGCAGCTCAGTAACCTTGCGGTGGGCGTACTTGCCCTCGATGCCGCGCAGGTTGGCCACCATCGTCAGGTACTCGCGCGCGGTGAGCGCCTCGTACAGCGCCCCCGCCTCGGGGACGTAGCCCAGGCGCTTCTTGACCTCCATGGGGTCCTGCTCGACATCGTAGCCCGCGACCCGGGCAGATCCCCGCGACGGCCGGATCATGCACGTCAGGATCTTCACCGTCGTGGACTTGCCGGCGCCGTTGGGGCCGAGGAAGCCGAGGATCTCGGTTCGACCGCGAGGTCGAGATCCTGCACCGCGGCCTTGTCTCCGAAGTCCCGGCCGAGCTCCTTCGTCTCGATCACTCCCCTGCACCTTCTCCATAGAGCCACCGGTACAGCGCCCGGTTCCGCGTCACGTTCTTCACGTATCCTCGTGTCTCCGCAAACGGGATCCTTTCCGTGAAACGCAGGGGGTCTTCGGCCTCCGGCAGCAGCCTCCACCGGTTGGCGCGGGTGGGACCGGCGTTGTAGGCCGACAGGACCAGGGGGATGTCCCCGTCGTACCGTTTGATCATGTCGGCGAGGAAGCGAGTTCCGAGGTGCACGTTCAGCTCCGGCGTCTCCAGCGTCTCCGTACGGAAACCCCTTGGCCCGATCCGGCCGGCGAGCTGTCTCCCGGTCGCCGGCATCACCTGCATCAGGCCGATGGCCCCCGCCGCCGACACGATCGCCGGCACGAAGGCACTCTCCTGCCGAATGATCCCCGCCAGGAGGAACGGGTCCAGGTCCAGCTCCCGCGCCCGCGCAGTCACGAGTTCGCGGTACGGGAAGGGGTAGACGACGCGCGCCAGCGTGAGGTCCCACGCCCTCCCCCGACGGCGCACCTCCAAACCGAGGCGAATTCCGTCCAGGGTACGACCCGCCTCGTGGAGCTCCAGTGCGAGACGCAGGAGCGACCCCTCCGAGTCACTGGCCGCGGCCCGCATGGCGGAGACCTGCGCGGCGGCGCCGTCGTCGAGACCGGCTTCTTCCAGAAGCGCGAGCACCTCCAGCTCGCCGGGCAGCCACTCCAGATCCGGCGGGGGCGCGCGCTCCGCGAGATCGGGTGAAAAGCTGCCGCCGTCCTGCTCATCCGTCAGGAAGGTGTAGTACGACAGCGGGCTCTCCTCCCGGAGACGGACAAGCAGGACGCGGGCTTCCTCGGTGTCACCGGCCAGGTCGGCAGTTCGCGCGCCCCAGTAGCTCGCCTCCTCCCAGCGACGTCCGTCGGGGAACTCCTCCAGGTACCCCCGGTACACCTCCCTCGCGGCCGCCACTTCACCTCGCGTCAGGTGGATTTGGGCCGTGCGCATTCTGGCTAGCCCGGCTCTGTCCGCCGAGGGGGACATCGAGACGACGCTCCGGTAGTGTGAGACCGCCTCCCCGAGACGACCGGCGTCCTGATGGTCGTCGCCCCGGAAGAAGATCACGTCCAGCGCCTCCGGCCGGGCCGGGAAGCGCTCCACCAGCCGGTTCTGGAGGGTGCGGGCATCACCGTACCGGCCCTGGCGGGTGCGTATGCCGGCCCAGGCCTGCAGGGCAGGGCCCGCGATCGCGGGATCGTCGGAAGAAGACAGCTCCCCGTACAACCCGACCGCGCCATTCCGGTCGCCGCTTCCGTTGAAGGCCCGTGCCCGTGCCATTCGCTCCCTTTCGGAAGGAGCCGCCCCCCTCCGCTCCGCCAGCCTCCACGCCCGGACCGCGTGGCCGAACTCGCCCCCACTACCCATGGCAGCCGCGACAAGGCGCAGGACTTCGGGCCCCGAGTCCACCGCGACCTCCCAGTGGGCCATCGCGGCGTCCGTGGCCGCGCTCCCCCGGGTGGTCAGGCGCAGCAACTCCTCCATCGCGGCGACCGCCCCCACCGAGTCCCCCAACGCGAGCCTCAACGGCCACTCGGTGGCGAGGAGGTCCACCCGGCTTGGTGGCGCGTCGCCGGTTCGGTCCACCGCGGCAAGCGCTTCCAGCGCCCGGGCCGTGTCGCCCGAAGCCGCCCATGCGTCCACCTCCAGGCGCCACCCGGCGCGGCGGATGGACGGGTCGGCAACCATTGCGAGCAGCTCTCCGACCGCCTCCGCTTCGCCCGCAGGCGAGAGTTTCCGCGCGGTCGCGAGGGCGGTCCAGTCCCCCAGCAGGGGTGACAGTGCGTTCAGCTCTCCCGCAGCGTCCACCGCTTCCCTGTCGGCACCAGTCGCCGCCAACGCGCGGGAGAGACGCGAGCGGGCGGCCAGCCCAGCCGACGAATCCCGGGGCACCGACTCCACGAACCTGGCCAGCGCGCCGCCGGCCCCCTGATCGACACCCGATTCCTGCAGCGCGACCCCGAGCATGTACCAGAGCCGGGAAGGCATCCCCGCGGTATCAGATCCGGCCATGGAGAGCGCAGCGACGGCACCCTCCCAGTTCTTCCATCCGGCTTCGGCTTCCGCCAGCACCATCCGGTCCGGCAACGACGCGGATTCGACCGGGTTCAGGTGTGTCCGGAGAGCCCGGCTGGCCTTCCAGAAGCGGCCGTGGGCAAGATCTCGCCGGATCGAGTCCGGGACTTGCGACTCCTGCTGGTACGAGGAGCCTGTCAGCCCGGCATTCGGGGTGGCCCAGACGGCGGAGAGCCCGACGACTGCCAGCAGCAGTACGACGGGCCTCTCCAACCCTCTGTCAGCCTGTTATTTGAGATCCCCGGAAGATCAGTCCCCGGCCGCCCCGCCCACCTGCATGGAGAAGAGCGCGTCGATCATCTTCTGGGCCGACTCCTCCATGTCGATGACCAAGCTGTCGATCCTCGACACGAAGTAGTTGTGGGCGATGCTCACCGGAATCGCGATGGCAAGCCCGGCCGCCGTCGTCGTGAGGGCGATCTTGATCCCGCTCGCGACCGTGGTCGCGTCCACCTCGCCCGCCAACTCGATGGCCTGGAAGGCGGCGATCATCCCCATCACCGTTCCGAGGAAGCCAAGAAGTGGCGCCACATTGGTGAGGGTGGCAAGGATGACAAGCCCGCTTTCCAGCTTCGAGAGCTCGATCAGTCCCTGATTCTCGATCGCCTTCATGACGCGGTCGGTCCCCTCGTCCCGCCGCTCCAGGCCCGCATGGAGAATATTGGCGGCCGGAGAGTTGGATTCGCGCGTGAGCTCAAGGGCATCCTTGATCTGCTGCTGAGCCAGAAGCTCGTCCACCTCTCGGAGGATCGTCCTGGTTGCACCGCTCTTCATGAGGATGTCGAAGAACTTCCAGATGATCACCACCACCCCGACTACGACGCAGAGCCCGAGAGGCCAGCGCATTACGCCGGCGTCGTCCCAGGATTGCGCCATCTGCTCGGTGAAGGTGAGGTCTGGTTCCAATCCGGGAAGCTGAAGCAGTGCGTCGAAGATGGTCATCAAGGTGGCCAACGGTTCCTCCCGCTTTTGTTGCTGTGTCTAGTGGACGGAGGGCGCCACACCCTCCAGCGCGGCAACAATGGAGTCTCGGGCCCGAAGGCCCGTTCTGCAAGGCTTGCCATTATGTGCCCCGAAAGCGGGGCTGTCAAATCCTGATCGACGAAAGCCGCGCCGAACCTCCCTCAGCGCCGCCACGTCCAACCCTGCGAACCGTACCGTTTTTCGAGGTCTGCCGCTAGGGCAACCTCACGTTCAGTCATCGCGGAGGGGACCCACGTCCCGCCGAAGACACTCGAAAACCCGGCGCTAAAGGCTTCGACGAGGCGCTCCCACGGCGGTATTTCGCCCAGCACCTCAGCGAGTGTCACGGGCCGGGCGCGGGGCGCCACGGAAGATCCCCCGCGGCCGTTCGCGCCCCGTCTCTCACCATTGGCACCAGCGAAGAGCGCCTCCTGGTCGGCGGTGAGGAGGAGCGAGCCATGCTGCAGCAGCGCTCCGCCTATCCGCGCCTGCGCGCTTCCGACCAACTTGCGCCCGGCGACCACCACCTCCCCCTCCACCGGCTCCAGAAAGCACGGCCCGGAATCGGGGGAAAGAGACCGGCCTGTCGCCCCCGTCGCGTCGACGCCAAGGTGGCGCAGCCCTTCCATCAGGCCTTCGTTGATCTTCCGGTAGGCCAGCCGCAGGCCGCCGAAGGTCCGGACCGGTGCCCCGATCGAGTAGGTCAGTTCGCGGTCGTGGATGACCGCGCGCCCGCCGGTCGGACGGCGCACCACCCCCATCACCGGATGGCGGCGCAGAAGTTCACGGTAGCCGACCGTGACGGGCTCATTGCGGCCGAACGACAGTGTCGCCGGGGCCCACCGGTAGAAGCGCACGGTGCCGACCCCGGGACGCACGCATGCGGCAAGCGCGTGGTCACGGGCCATGTTGGCCGACCCGGAGAGCGCTTCGTCGACGATGACCCGCCACATCAGCGAGCCGGAGCCGTTCGGGGAGGGGGCGCGGTCACGGCCCCGTTCAGGGTACAAACACGTCTCCGGGGTTCATGACTTCAACCTTTGCGCGGTCACCCACCAGGTCGCGGAACCGTTCGGGATCCTGCTCGATCAGGGGCCACGTGTTGTAGTGCATGGGGATCACCACCTCCGGGTCGATGAAGCCGACTGCCTCGGCGGCGTCCTCCGGTCCCATGGTGAAGTTGTCGCCGATGGGCAGGATCGCCACGTCCACCTTTCCGCGGAGGAGTTGCATGTCCATGAGCAGGGCCGTGTCCCCCGCATGGTAGATCCGCTTGCCGTCGAGGTGCATCAGAAACCCGCCGGGAACGGTCGTGAACTGGCCAGTGGTGTCGCCGTGAACCTGCCCCCCGTGGAGCGCCGCGGTCATCTTCGCGCGACCGAAGGGGAAGTCGTAGCCGCCCCCGATGTGAAGCGGGTGCCCCTTGGTGATCCCCTGGGTCTCGGCGAACGAGACGATCTCGAAGGTGGACACCAGGGTGGCGTCCGTCTCCCGGGCCAGCGGAATGGCGTCGACGAAATGGTCGTAGTGGCCGTGGGTACAGAGGATGTAGTCCACCGCACCCACCTCCGCGCGCCTGATGTCCGCGACGGGGTTGTCGTCGAAGAAGGGATCGATCACCAGACGGGTCCCGTCCTCCATGTCGATGGTGAAGGTGGACTGGCCGTGGAATGTCAGTTTCGCCAAGGTGTCGCCTCCCAGGGAATCTCGAGGGGGTATGCGCGCGCGGGCCACCTCACCGGCGGGCCGTCTCCGGAGTCTGGTACGATTCGATGGGCGGGCAGGCGCAGATCAGGTTCCTGTCCCCCCAGGCGTTGTTCACACGACCGACATGGGGCCAGAACTTGTGCTCCCTCAGCCACGGCGCGGGAAACGCAGCCTGCGCACGGGTGTAGCCGTGGTCCCAGTCGTCCGCCGTGACTACCCGGGCCGTGTGCGGCGCGTTCTTCAGGACGTTGTCGACGCGGTCCTGAAGCCCCAGTTCGACCTGCTCGATCTCGGCGCGAATCGAGATCAGGGCCTGGCAGAATCGATCCAGCTCGGCCCTGGATTCGCTCTCGGTGGGCTCGATCATGATCGTCCCCGGGACCGGAAACGCCATCGTGGGCGCATGGAAGCCGTAGTCCATGAGACGCTTGGCCACATCCTCCTCGGTGATGCCGGTCGCCTTCTTGAGCGGGCGAAGATCGA
Organism: Longimicrobiales bacterium; assembly: GCA_963555795.3. Taxonomy (GTDB): domain Bacteria; phylum Gemmatimonadota; class Gemmatimonadetes; order Longimicrobiales; family Gaopeijiaceae; genus Bin94. The sequence goes on from CAUVXA020000007.1 coordinate 116,835, forward strand.
CGATGAACTCGTGGGCTACGCGACCGCTGCCGCTCCCCCACCAGTACAGGATGTCGAAGTGATCTTCGAGCCGCATGGCCATGTAGTTGGCGTTCAGGATCGCTGTCCTGGTCGCCTCGGTGACGCCGTCCCGCCCGAGCAGCGCGATGTACGCCCATGAGATCAGCAGGATGCTCGCGCTCCCCCAGGGCGCCGCCGCGACCGCCCCTATCGCCGCCTTCCCGCCGACGGGTACGACCGGGTGGCCGGGCAGGTAGGGTGCCAGTTCGGCGGTCGTGCAGATCGGGCCCATGCCGGGGCCGCCGCCGCCGTGCGGAATCGCGAAGGTCTTGTGCAGGTTGATGTGTATGACGTCCGCGCCGTAGTCGCCGGGGCGGCACAGCCCCACCTGCGCGTTCAGGTTGGCGCCATCGAGATACACGTAGCCGCCATTGCGGTGGACGATGTCGCAGATGTTGCGGATCTCCTCCTCGAAGACACCGTGCGTGGACGGATACGTGACCATGACCGCGGCCAGCCGGTCGGCGTACCGGGTGGCCTTCGCTTCCAGGTCCGCGACGTCCACGTTGCCGCGCTTGTCACAGCTCACGACAACCACCTTCATCCCCGCCAGTACCGCGCTCGCGGGGTTGGTGCCGTGGGCGGAAGACGGGATCAGACAGATGTCCCGGTGCCGCTGGCCGAGGGCGTGTTGGCGTGCCCGAATCACCAGGAGACCCGTGTATTCCCCCTGTGCCCCGGAGTTCGGCTGAAGCGAGACCGCGGGCAACCCCGTGATTTCGGCCAGCCAGCCCTCCAGATCGGCCATGATCCGCGCGTAGCCCCTGGCCTGCTCAACCGGGGCAAAGGGGTGGAGCCCCCCGAACTCGGGCCAGGTCACCGGCGTCATCTGGGTGGTGGCGTTCAACTTCATGGTGCACGAGCCGAGAGCGATCATGCTCGTGTTCAGCGAGAGGTCACGCGACTCCAACCGGTGGATGTACCGCAGCATCTCGGTCTCCGAGTGGTACGAATTGAAGACCGGATGGGTGAGGAACGGACTACAGCGCACGATGTGGGCCGGATAGCTGGCGGGCTCGAACGAGTCGGCCAGCCCGGTGGAGGATCCACCAGCACCGAATACCGCGAGGAGGTCGTCGAGGTCGTCCGGAGTCACGGTCTCGTCGAGCGCGACACCGACCGTTCCGTCCCCGAAGTCCCGCAGGTTTATGCGCGCCGCCTTCGCGGCACCGAGAACGGCCTCGGCCCCCTGTGCCGGCCTGACCCGGAGCGTATCGAAGAAAACCTGGTGAACGATTTCGTGGCCCGCTGCTTCCAGACCGCGCGCGAGGGTCGCCGTCTGCTTGCGGATGCGCCCGGCGATGCGCGCGAGCCCCGCGGGTCCGTGATATACAGCGTACATCCCCGCCATGACGGCCAGCAGCACCTGCGCCGTGCAGATGTTGGAGGTCGCCCGCTCGCGCCTGATATGCTGTTCCCGCGTCTGGAGGGCCATCCTCAGCGCCGGCTCTCCGTGCACATCGACCGCGACCCCGATAATCCGTCCGGGGAGCTGCCGCTTGAACTCTTCCCGGCAGGAAATGTAGGCGGCGTGAGGTCCGCCGTAGCCCATCGGGACGCCGAACCGCTGCGTGTTCCCCACGGCCACGTCAGCGCCGAATTCTCCCGGCGAAGTGAGCACGACCAGCGCCAGGAGGTCCGCGGCCACTGCTACGTGGCTGCCTGCGGCGTGGGCGGCCCGGCAAAGGTCACGGTAGTCGTGTACGCCGCCGTCCGTTGCCGGATACTGCACGAGCCCCCCGAAGACGGTCTCGTCAAAGGCGAAGTCGCGGCTGGGCCCCACCCGAACCTCGATCCCCAGGGGCTCCGCGCGGGTCCGCACGACCCCGATCGTCTGGGGGTGACAATCCTCGGCCACCAGGAAGACGTGTCCCCGGCGCTTACGTCCCCTGCCGAAGAGCATGGACATGGCCTCCGCCGCCGCCGTTCCCTCGTCCAGGAGCGACGCGTTGGCGATCTCCATCCCGGTCAGGTCGATGATCGCGGTCTGGAAGTTGAGAAGCGCCTCCAGCCGACCCTGCGCGATCTCGGCCTGATAGGGGGTGTACTGCGTGTACCATCCAGGGTTTTCGAGGATATTCCGCTGGATCACGCCGGGCGTGATCGTGCCCGAATACCCCATCCCCAGGTAGCTTCGCCAGACCTGGTTCGCCGAGGCGATCTCCCGGACCTGCGCAAGCAACTCCGCTTCCGGGACTCCCGCGGGGATACGAAGCGGTCCCTGGAAGCGGATGGGGTCCGGAACGGTCTCACCCATGAGCTGGTCGATACTCTCGCAACCCACGACTTGGAGCATTTCGGTAACATCGTCAGGCGTGGGACCCAGATGCCTGGCGACGAAGTCGGGCGAGTGATTGATGGAGGTGGGCATGGGCTGTCAGACTCCGTGAGGACTTCCGGACTTTCTATTCGCCGATGTGCGTTCCATAGCCGGCCCCGTCCATCAGCCTATCCACTTCCTCGGGGTCGTCGGGGCGCAGCCGGATCATCCATCCCTCGCCGTAAGGGTCCGTATTGACGAGTTCGGGACCGTCATCCAGCGCCTCATTGACGCCGACGATCTCGCCGGCCAAAGGGCAATACAGGTCGCTGACGGCTTTCACCGCTTCGATGGTCCCGAATGTTTCCATGGGCGCGAACGAGTCCCCCGGTTCAGGCAGTTCCACGTAGACTACGTCACCCAATTCACCCTGGGCGTAGTCGGTAATCCCGACATAGTACACGTTGGGTTCGTCGGACTCTCGCAGGTATTCATGCTCGGTGGTGTACCTGAGTCCTGCGGGAATATCGGACATTGCCGTCTCCGCTGTGGGATCGGTCTCAAACGGTCATGGGCGCCAGAAAAAAAGCCGCAGGAGGCGAAGGCGTCAAGGCTGCCCGCCCGCTGCAATGCGGAACGACTGGCCCCGCGTTAGATTATCATGCTTTGAGCCGACCCAGTGGCGACCACGACTTTGGAGAGGGGATGACGACGCTGACCCACCCCCCAGCGCTTACGGCGCTCACGGAAGAGGAAGCCATGTTCCGTGAGGCCGCCCGCGACTTCGCCGAGTCGGAGGTAGCACCCCGCGTGCCTCGCATGGAAGCCGCAGGGCACATCGATTCCGATCTCATCTCCCTCCTCTTCGACCTCGGCTTCATGGGAATGGAGATCCCCGAGCACTACGGGGGCATCGAAAGCTCGTTCTTCACGGCGGCGCTGGTCGTGGAGGAACTCTCGCGCGTGGACCCTTCGGTGGGGGTGCTGGTCGATGTCCAGAACACCCTGGTCAACAACGCCCTGCTCAAGTGGGGCTCCCAGGAACAGCGGAGCCGTCACTTCCCCCGTCTGGCCACCGGTACCGTCGGTGCCTACGCGCTCTCGGAGGCCGGAAGCGGATCCGACGCCTTCGCTCTCTCTCTGCGGGCCGTCGCCGACGGGCACGACTGGGTCCTCAACGGGCGCAAGATGTGGATCACCAACGGCGCTGAGGCGGGTCTTTTCATCATCTTCGGGAACGTCGAGCCGGAGATGGGCTACAAGGGAATCACCGCCTTCATCGTCGAGCGGGACATGCCCGGTTTCTCGGTCGGGAAGAAGGAGGACAAGCTCGGGATCCGCGCTTCATCGACCACCGAGCTGGTGCTCGACGATGTGCGCGTGCCCGGCGAGAACGTGCTGGGAGAGCTCGGCAAGGGCTACAAGGTCGCCATCGAGACCCTGAACGAGGGACGGATCGGGATCGGCGCCCAGATGGTGGGGCTTGCCCAGGGAGCCTTCGACCATACGGTGAAGTACGTCCAGGAGAGGGAGCAGTTCGGCCGCCCCATCGCCGAGTTCCAGGCGGTGCAGTTTCAGCTGGCCGAGATCGCCACCGAAATCGAGGCGGCCCGGCTGATGGTGTACAACGCCGCCCGCCTCAAGGACCAGGGTGCCCGGTTCCTGCGAGAGGGCGCGATGGCCAAGCTGTTCGCGTCCCGGATGGCGCAGGAGGTATCTTCCCTCTGCATCGATCTCCATGGCGGCTACGGCTTCACAACCGAGTACCCCGTGGAGAAGTACTACCGCGACGCGAAGATCGGCACGATCTACGAGGGAACCAGCAACATGCAACTTCAGACCATCGCAAAGGACCTGCTTCGTGGATAGGGCAGGCGCGGGCCCGATCGGGTCTCCCTGGCCCGAATCCAGCAGCCCGCGGGCTGCGAGCGCCCTTTTCGTGGATACGGCGGGCGCGGGCCCGCACAAGGAGGCACCGTGCCTGGGCTAGGCATCCGAGAACTCCTCTTCGTACTCCTGATTGTCGCAATCTTCTACGGCGCGAAGCGCCTGCCGCAGATCGCGCGGGGACTGGGCTCCGGGATTCGCAACTTCAAGGGATCGCTCCGAGCAGGGCACGAGGACGATTCCGGAGACGTTGACGACAGGGACGCATAGCGGTTCGTGGCAGAAACCCCGCTGCACTCGACCGGCGATCGATCCGGGCGGGGTCATCTCGGCGTCCTGTTTCTTGCCGTACTGGTCGATCTCGTCGGCTTCGGGATCGTCCTGCCGCTGCTCCCCTTCTACGCGCGGGACTTCGGCGCCGACGGCCTCCAGGTCGGGCTCCTCGTCACGGTGTACTCGGCGGTCCAGTTCGTCATGGCACCGCTCTGGGGACGGGTCTCCGACCGCCTGGGGCGCCGTCCGGTGCTCATTCTGGGCCTGCTCGGAAGCGCGCTCGCATACGTCGTCTTTGCGCGCGCCGATTCGCTGGCCATGCTTTTCCTGTCCCGGATCGTGGGCGGGATCGGCGGGTCGACCATCCCCGTGGCCCAGGCGTACATCGCCGATGTGACACCCCCTTTCCGGAGGGCCGGGAACATGGGACTGATCGGCGCCGCGTTCGGACTTGGCTTCGTGATCGGACCGGCTCTCGGCGGGTTCCTGTCAGAGGTGTCGCCGGGTGCCCCGACCGCCCCCGGGTACACGGCGGCCGCGCTGTGCCTCGTCAACGCCCTGGCGGCGCTCGTCTTCCTTCCCGAATCGCGGCCGCGCGGCTCAGCCGGCACCACCCCCCGCTTCGACCTTCGCGCCGCTCTCACCCAGGTCCGGTCGTCCCGGCAGATCCGGGTCACGCTTGTCGGCTACCTGTGCATCACCATGGCCTTCTCGACCCTGCAACCGACTCTGTCCCTGCTGTCGTCGGAGCGGTTCGCGATGGGGGCACGTCAGGCCGGCTACCTCTTCGCCCTTCTCGGCATCGTGTCGGTGATCGTGCAGGGTGGCCTCGTGCGGAGACTTGTCCCACGCCTCGGTGAGCGCCGACTCCTCAGGACGAGTGCCTTCCCCTTCGCCCTGGGCCTCATCCTCGTGGGACTGTCCTCCACCACACCCGTCATGCTGGCCGGCCTCATCCTGATCGGCATCGGCTACGGCGGCGCGGTGCCGAGCGCCCTGGGCCTCCTCTCGCGCGCGGCGGAGCCCGAGCGGCAGGGCGCGGTCCTTGGCATTGGCCAGAGCGTGGGGTCGTTTGCCCGGGTTTTGGGGCCAACCATGGCCGGAGCTCTGTTCGATGTGCGCCTCGCCTTCCCGTATCTGGCGGGCGCGCTCCTGATCGCCATCGCGGCGGCGGTCACGACGGGCCTTGTCCAGCCGGAGGACGCCCCCACATGAGGATCAGCATCGTCCTCCACGAACCCCAGGACCTGGTGAATATCGCGGCAGCCGTCCGGGCGATGGCCAACATGGGGCTCCGGCGGCTCACCGTGGTGAACCCGGCCGAGTTCGACCCCTGGCGGATCACCGGGATCGCGCACCGGACAGAGCACATCGTCGAGTCCGTCGAGCGGGCCGGGTCGCTGCAAGAGGCGCTGGCCGGTGCCACCTATGTCGTCGGCACGTCCGCCCGCCCGCGCACCGCGCAGCGGAACTACCGGCGACCGCGCGATCTGGCACGGCGCATCCTCCGCCGCGCGGAGGAAGGAAGCGTCGCCATCGTCTTCGGGCGCGAAGACCGCGGGCTCTCGAACGACGCGCTCGACCGCTGCGACGAGGTCATGGTCATTCCCACCGCACAGGAGTACTCGTCGCTGAACCTGGCCCAGGCCGTGCTCCTGATTGCGTACGAACTCTTTCTCGCCGGGGCCGGAGACGCCGAGAGCCTGCCCGTGGGCAAACGCTCGCTGGGCCCCGCCACCCATGCCGAAATGGAAGAGATGTTCGCGGCGCTCGAGCAGGGACTGGACCGCGTCGACTTCTTCAAGGTGCGGAAGGCTGAAAGTGTGATGAGGACGATCCGCACCGTCTTCGGACGCACGACCCTTGACGCGCACGAGGCACGATTGATTCGATCGGTGGGCTACGAGGTGCGAAACCGGGTCGACCGGGAGTCGTCGGACACCTGAGACCTACCCCTCGGCCTCCAACGGCTCGGGGTCCACCTGCGGCTGCCACAACTGCACGGCGGGGAACGTCCCCAGGAACCACCGCACCGCCGTCAGGAAAAGCCCCAGGAACATCAGCCCGATCAGCGGCGTGGCGATCGAGAAAACCGCATCGCCCTCGTGGTGCAGCGACGGGAAGATGAGCATGTAGTGCCAGAGCCACAGCCCGGTCAGCACGATGGTCGCAAAGGTCTGCAGGATCACGGGCGTCTTCTTCGGGCGTGCCCCCAGCAACCCCGCGAACGGGACCACGAAGCACAGCACGATCACCAGCAGCGAGAGTCCGCCCCACGGATCCCCCGCCCTCGTGTTCACCCAGGCCTGCTCCCAGGGAAGCTTCCCGTACCAGATCACGAGGTACTGCGACCAGAACAGGTAGGTCCAGAAGACCGCGAAGGCGAAGGTGAGCTTGCCCAGGTCCCACAGAGTGGAGCGGCCCACATGCTCCTTGAACACCGGGTCCCGCTTCTTGAGCCAGACCGCCGCCACCGCGGTCGCCGCGAAGCCGCCCCAGAAGGCACCCATGAAGAACCAACCCCCGAAGAGCGTCGAGAACCAGTGCGGTTCCAGCGACATGGCCCAGTCGAAGGCCAGCATGGTCATGACGAGCGCATACACCAGCACCAGCAGCGGCGCCATGCGCGTCATGCGGTGGTAGCTGCGGTCCTCCTCTTCCGCCTGGCCCATCCATCCGCGCGTGAAATGCTCACGCCACCAGTTGCGGCTCTTGGCCTCGCGCTCTTCGGCGGTCCGGGCGGCACCCACCCGTCCGAGGTCGGGACGCAAAGCGAGGTACACGAAGCCGCATGCCATGGAGAAGAGCGCCGCCACGCCCACCAGGTTGCGGCTGACCAGGAAGGGAACGTTCAGATAGGCCGCCTTCTTCTGCACGATGGGGTCGTCGGCCATCATCTCGATCCACGGGAAGTAGTCTTCCCGCAGGTTGAGCAGCATGGGGATGAAGAGGACGAAGGCAATGGGCAGATAGGCCGCGAAGGAGTGGTGGATGCGCCGCACCGACCAGTTCCACTTCGCCTTCGTGATCCACGTGACCGCGGCGACGATCACCCCGCCCAGCGAGATCGAGGCGAAGTAGGTCCAGTTGACCACGTAGGACTGCCAGGCCAGCGCCGAGTCCCTCCACACCGTGACGACAAAGGACAGCAGGCCGACGAAAACCATGAGCCGCAGGATCGTCGTCGTGGTGGCGCCACGGGCCAGGTACCGGAGCGGAATGTCTTGCGGGATGGAGTGGTGAGCCATCGTTCAGTTCACCGCCTCGCCGGAGTCGGCTCCCGGGCCCAACCCCTGCAACTGGCGCACGTAGTTGACGATATGCCACCGGTCGTAGTGGCTGATCTGGTGCCCGTAGGGCGGCATCAGAGCGCGGCCGACCCGGATCATTCCGTAGATGTAGCCGTCGCTTCGAGCCATTGCCACGTCGCCCTTGAGCGGGTACGCGGCCATCGCCGGGTGCACCTCAAAGATGTAGCCGGTCGTTCCGGCCCCGTCGGGCCCGTGGCAGACGATGCAGACGCGCTCGTACAGCTGTTCCCCGCGGGCCAGCGACTCGGGCGTGGTGGGCACGGGGTTGGTGAGGCTGTCCACAACCACCGGATTGTTGGTCATGTCGAGCTGGGTAAAGGGCGGTGGCACGTCCGTGCTGCCCTCCGGCTGTCCCACATTCACTTCGTAGGGTCCCGCCGGATAGTTGCCGGCCGACATCGGCACGGTCCCCTCCGGCGGCATCAACGTGTTCTCGTAGGGATCGAAGGACGGCTGGTCCCGCATGCTGCGCCCGAAGACTTCGCCCATGAAGTCGTCGAGGGGCACGCATGCGCCCGATGTCAGCCCCACCACAGCCATGGCCATGATCGCCCGGGCCGGGAGTCGCCGCCCCCAAAAGCTCGCCTTCCGCCCGACGGCGCTCGCCCTGCGCCCGCCACGGCTATACATCGAAGCCCTCCGGGTCTTCCCGCAGTTCAACGGGCTCGTAGCCGCTCAGGAGCTCCCTGACCTGTTCCGCCTTCGCGTGTGGCGCGGTGACATACACGCCGAACGAGCCATTTGAGCACTCCGGGTGATAGGCGACCATCCGTCGGAAATTAGGCAGCCCCGCGTTGATGAAGAGGCCGATCACCGTCGACAGCGCCCCGAACAGGATCGCCAGTTCGAACGCGATGACGACATACGCCGGCATCGACAGGATCGGCTTGCCGCCCGTCACCAGGGGCCAGTCCATGGAGGTCCAGGAGGTGAAGGCGAAGCCGGTTGCCGCTCCGGTCAGCCCCCCTGCAAGCGTAAACACCCGCACGGGACTGTGCTTCAGCGCCAGCCCCTCCTCCAGCAGCTCGTGCTCGGGCAGGGGCGCGTAGGCTCGGAAGCCGCGGTACCCCGCCGCTCGCAGCGCCTTGCACGCGTCGACGGTCGTATCGAGGTGCTCGAACAGGGCGAAGAAGCCGCGATGCCCACTGCGCCGTTTCGGTCCGATCATGGCACGGCCTCCCTACGACGCCGCAACGGGGGCGGGACCACCTCTTTCATCTCGGCGATCGCCACGGGCGGCAACAGTCGCGTGAAGAGGAGGAACCAGAAGCCGAACCACGCGAAACTCCCGATCAGGATCCCCATCTCGACGACCGACGGCCGGTACAGACCCCATGCCCACGGTTCGAACTCATGCGACAGCGAGGTGACGATGATCACGAAGCGCTCGAACCACATCCCGATGTTGATGAAGATCGAGATCACGAACAGCGCCGCGATCGATCTCCGCACCCGCCTGAACCACAGGATCAGCGGAATAAAGCCGTTACAGATGAGCATGATCCAGGTCGCCCACCAGTAGTGGCCGAACGCCCGGTTCCAGAACGAGCCGCGTTCCGCGGGTTCGCCCGAGTACCACGCCATGAAAAACTCGATCAGATACGCGTAGAGGACGATCGCACTGGTCAGCAGAATCAGCTTGGCCATGGCCTCGAAGTGCTTGACCGTGAGGTAGTCCTCCAGCCCGAAGAACTTCCTCATGGGAACCGCCAGGGTGATCACGAGGGCCACCCCCGAGAAGATCGCTCCGGCCACGAAGTAGGGCGCGAAAATCGTCGTGTGCCACCCGGGAACAATCGCCATGGCGAAGTCCCACGACACCACGGAGTGCACCGACAGCACCAGGGGCGTCGCCAGCGCGGCCAGGTAGATGTACGCCTTCGAGAAGTGGTGCCACTCGCGGTCGGTCCCCCGCCAACCCAGCGACGTGATCTGGTAGAACTTCTTCCTCAACCCGCGCGCGTGATCACGCGCAGCCGCGAGATCGGGGATGGTGCCCAGGTAGAAGAAGACCGCGGACACCGTGAAGTAGGTTGTGATCGCAAATACGTCCCACACCAGCGGTGACCTGAAGTTCGGCCACAGGAAGCGCGAGTTGGGGTAGGGGACCAGCCAGTAGGCGTGCCACACCCGGCCCACGTGGATCAACGGAAACAGCCCGGCCGTCATGACCGCAAAGACGGTCATCGCCTCGGAGGCACGGTAGATCGCCTGCCGCCAGGGAGCGCGGAACAGGAACAGGATCGCCGAAATCAGCGTGCCCGAGTGCGCGATACCCACCCAGAAGACGAAGGTGGTGATGTAGACACCCCACCCCACGGGCGCGTTCAGCCCGGTGACCCCGAGTCCCTTGTAGATCTGGAAGAACCAGGAGGTGAGGAACAGCCCCACCCCCGCGACCGCTATCGAGAAGAGTACCCACCATCCCTTGCCGGGCCTGGAGAGAACCTTGAGGATGTCGCGGTTGACGTCCTCGTACTTCTTCACGTCGGGGTTCGGGAGCGCTCCCCGATTGGTCAGGTCAGCGGTGGCCATCGCCTAGTGTCCGCCCTCGTCCACGTCGTGATGAGTGACTTTCTTGAGGTAGTAGACCGCCGGCTGCGTGTTGATGACCTCGTCCAGCACCCGGTAGGCCCGCTCGTTCCCGGCGGCGGCGGCAACCCGCGACTGCGGGTCCTTGATGTTGCCGAAGGTGATGACTTCCGCCGGGCACACGCTCTGGCAAGCGGGCCTCACCTCACCGTCGCGCACCTCCCGCCCTTCCACCGCCGCGCGGTTTCCTGCTTCGCGGATCCGCTGCACGCAGAAGCTGCACTTCTCCATGACCCCGTTGTCCCGGACGGTCACGTCGGGGTTGAACTGCCAGTTCATCGGCTCGGGGATGTTTTCGGAGGTGTACCGGTACCAGTTGAAGACGCGGACCTTGTACGGGCAGTTGTTGGCGCAGTAACGCGTTCCCACGCAGCGGTTGTACACCTGCGCGTTCAGCCCGTCCGGCGTGTGGTAGGTTGCGAACACCGGACAGACCGGCTCGCAGGGGGCGTTGTTGCAGTGCTGGCACAGCATCGGCAGGTAGCGAATGTCCACCGTCCCGGAGTGGGAGGCGTCCACGGTTTCGTAGTACCGCTCCATCCGCAGCCAGTGCATCTCCCGCCCGTTGGTGGCCTGAATCTCGCCGACCCAGGGGATGTTGTTCTCCGCCTGGCACGCCGTGATGCACGCGCCGCAGCCGGTGCACTTGTCGAGGTCCACGGCCATCGCCCAACGCGGGTGCTCCTCGCTGTACGGCCCGAAGTCCGAGCCCGGCAGGGGGTAGTCCTGCGCACGCCCTTCGGTAGCGACGGGCCGGAAGCCGCCGACTTCCTGCAGCTCGCGCAGCTGATCATGGGCGTCTTCGGCGTCCTCCTCGGTGCTGTGGCCGAGTGCCGAGAGCGCCACCGCCGGGGTCACGTTGCGGTCATCCTGGTCGCTGGAGCCTTCTGTCGAGGCCAGCCGCTTCCACGCCCCGGTCGCTTCGACGGTGACCCGGGTGGAAACGAGCGCCAGCGTCCCGGATCCCTCGTCGGTGGTCACCGGTAGCAGCGCCATCGGGTTGACCCCGTTGCCGTTGGCAAATTGGCCATAGTCGGTGTGACCCCCACCCATCGCGATGGCTACGGCATCCTCACGGATTCCCGGGTAGACCCACACCTGCAGCTCCACCGAGCCCGCCGCCGCCGCGACGTTGACGATGTGTCCCGACCGCAGACCGAGCCGCTCGGCCGTTGCCGGATTCATCTCCAGCCACGACTGCCACATCACCTTCGAGACCGGGTCGGGCAGCTCCTGCAGCCAGGGCCGATTCGAGTGGGTGCCGTCACCGAACCGCGGCGACGGGTAGACCAGAAGCGTGAGGTCGCCGTCGCCTGCAAAGCCCGGCACGCCGAAGTCGACGGCGGTCGTGGGCGCTTGCAGCGACGCGACCTTGGGGGACAGGTCCGCGTAGGACACGGAGCCGGTCCTGAGAAGCTTCCGCCACAGCGCGTTCGGGTCGCCGACGACGCCGGTGCTCTCGCCGTTTTGGCCAAGCCAGGCGTCGTGCGCCGAGCGCAGGTACTCGTGGAACGTCGCAGCGCCGAAGTCCCGGCCCATCCGCCGCGCCGCGTCGAGGAGCACATCGCTCATCGGGCGGGAATCGTAGAGGGGTACGGGCCGCATGACCGGCTGCCGGACCGAATACGCACCCGGCGCGGGCATGCTGTCCCCCCAGGACTCGAGCGGGTGGGCGTCCGGTAGAACCAGATCGGCCATCGCCGAGGTTTCGTCCAGCGTGGTGGCGAACGCGACCTTGAAGGGAACCGCGGCGAAGGCGTCGCGGAACCCCGAACCCTGTGGCAGCGAATACGCGGGGTTGGTCCCGGCCACGACGGCAACGCCGTACGCGCCCGAAGTCATCTCGGCGATCGCCCCGGTCAGATCTCCGTACGACGACGCCTCGGTGTCGGCAACGGCATCGATATGCACCGTCTGACCGATACTCCCGGCCGCGGCGTTCAGAATGAGGACCGCGAGGTTGGCAGCCGCGGCACCCTCGTGATGCCCGGCCAACCCGGGCCCGAGCGCGAGCGACGAACGCTCGGCGAAGCGGTCCGCGAGTCCGGCCAGCGCCTCGGCCTCGACCCCTGCAGCCTCCGCCGCGTCTTCCAGGCTGAACCCGGCGACCATCTCGGTGTAGGGCCCGGCATCGGCGCCACGCCGCACGAGCTCGCCAGCGATGGCCAGCGCGAGCTGCGCCTCCGAACCGGGCCGGGCCGGAATCCATTCGTCGGCGTTCTGGCCCGTCAGCGACAGGCGCGGCCCGACAAACACGAACTGACCCTTGGTCTCACGGTCCACACCTTCCCCATGATCCACGCCGTGCATTTCGGCGAAGTCCGCGGCGAATTGCACCGGCGAAAGCCAGGTGTCCAGGAAGTCGGCTCCGAAGGACACCAGGAAGTCGGCGGCAGCGATGTCGTAGCGGGGCAGGGTGTGCACGCCGAACGCGATGTTCGTCGCTTCGCGCAGAGCGGAGTCGTCCAGAGCGTCGTGTATGACGCGCCGACCACCCACAGCGTTCACGAAGCCGTTCAGGAGTCCGCTTTCCGTCGGCCCCTTCCGGCCGGTCAGGAACAGCGAACGGCCCCCTGTTCCCACCTCGTCCGCGAAGAGCTCCATGGCTTCGTCCCACGTGATCGCTTCGAAGCCGTTGGCGCCGGCGCGAAGGGGCGTGGCCACGCGATCGGGGTTGTACAGTCCCTGCAACGCCGAGACGCCGCGCGAACAGAGCCCGCCCCGCGAGACGGGGTGGTCCGGGTTGCCCTCGATCATGACCGCCCGTCCCTCGCGGGTCCGGACGCGGATGCCGCACCCGCTCGCGCACTCGCCGCACGCCGACGCGTACCACGTCGCGACCCCCGGGGTAATCTCCTCCGGGGGCGTCACGTAGGGGATCAGGCGCTCGACCTTGTCGGTCGAACAACCCGCGACGGCCGCCCCTGCGCCACTGACCCCGACGACCTTGAGGAAGTCACGCCGCTTGAGACCGTCGCTCATGAATCCCCGCCGCGGGCTAGTAGTGACATACCGTGCAGTCGCGGGAAGCCCCGCGCTCCAGGTGGCAGGAGACACACCAACCCATCCTGAGCGCACCCGATTCCGGCGCCATTTCCTCGAGCACCCCCATTTCCTGCACCTGGCCGTGGCAGGTCTGGCACGAGACACCCGCTGCGACATGGCGCATATGGGGGAACTTGGCGTGGTCGGACACCTTGTAGATGCGCCTCCACGGAATGGGTGTGCCGGAGTCGTAGTAGTCGCGGATCTTTGCGACCTCTTCCGGCTTGTTCCTCCCGTCGACGATCCCTTCCCTGTGACACCCCATGCAGGTCTCGACCGGCGGTATCCCGGCGTCGACCGACCGCTCCGCCGAGAAATGGCAGTACTGGCAGTTGATCAGGAACTGACCCGCATGCGTGTCGTGGGGGAATTGAATCGGTTGGGACTCCGAACCCGCGTCCGCCGTCTCAACCGGCGTACCATCACCCGGCGCTTGCCGGCTGCCAATAAAGACGACGGCGAGGAGAATAGGGATAGCTCCCACCCCAGTCGCCAGCCACAACCTTTTCATTAGAACGGTAGGCATCGATGACCCGTCGGCGGGTCGGGTTGAGGGTTCATTGGGAGTCTCGTGCGGCCCCTGAAAGGCCGACGGAAGGTAGGAATCGCCCGCCATCATGTCAACGAGCACGGGGGCCGCATGTCAACGAGCACGGGGGCCGCATGTCAACGAGCGCGGGGACGCGAGTCGGGGGCCGCTTCCTCTCCTGCCACTCCGCGAGGCGCTTCCACAACACTCCGCAGCCACTCCCGCACTACCCCGCGAGGCGCTTCGTTCGCTAGACTACATTCCATGGAATCGAGGTCCAATCTCCCGGGTCGGTCCGATCCGTCCGACGATCCGTCCGGCGACGGGAACCCCGGCATGTCTATGGGAATGCACATCACCACCTTCACTCACGAGGGCAGGTTCTGGGACGTGCACCTCGAGTTTGTCGAAGAGGCTCAGGATCCCGATTCCTGCCGGGCCCGGCTGTGTTACGTCCCCACCGACCAGGCCGACCACGAGGACCCCGTTCGTACGGCGGTGATCATCATCGAGCCGACCCGTGACGAAGCCCTGCACGCGGCCGGGGCCCTGGACCGGCATCACCTGGCCGCCCTTCTTCGCTCCGCCATCTGAGCCTGCCGGGAGCGTGCCTCTCCAGCCCCACGCCGGCTTGAAGCCCCACCCGGAATGATCTCCGGTTCCGACCCTCTCCGTTGTCTCCTCCTCCAGGTTCGCGACTGCGGGGATTCCATGGCGGGTCACGAGATCCGGTCCTTCCAGCGCGCCTTGTCCCCCTGGCAAGCCCGCATCGATGTCTTCGACCTGCTCGGAGGACTGCTGCGCCCCCGGGACCTGGAGGGCGTGGACCTCGTGCTGCTCGGCGGAAGCGGCGACTACTCCGCCGCAAGGGGGGGGCCATGGCTCGACGCAGCGCTGGATTCGCTGCGGGCCGTACACGCCTCGGGCGTACCCGCGTTCGCGTCGTGCTGGGGCTTCCAGGCGATGGCCGCCGCAATGGGCGGACGGGTCGTCCACGACCTTGGCCGCGCCGAGGTGGGAACACATGAAGTCGTGCTGACCCCCGCGGGCAGGGAGGACCCCGTCTTCGCGCATCTGCGTTCGTCCTTCAAGGCGCAGATGGGCCACGAAGACCTGGTGGAAACCCTGCCGCCCCACACTACACTGCTGGCTTCGACGCCCAGGGTCGTGAATCAGGCCTACCGGTTTGAAGACGCGCCCGTCTACTGCACCCAGTTCCACCCCGAGCTGGACGCGGACGGCATCCTCACACGCCTCTCCGCCTACCCCAAATACGTCGCCCAGGTCGCCGGAACCACCTTCGAGGATCTGGTCGCCAGGATCGAGGAGACACCCGACGCCCACGGACTGCTCCGGCGATTCGTGGACGCGGTGGTGTGGCGCTGACCCGCCGGCCCGCGACAAGAGCCGCGCTGCGTTCGACCGGCGAAGCGCCCGCTACGCCACCCTGACCCAACGCACGAGCTCGCGAAGTGTCGGCCTCTTCCCCTGCATGAGGATTCCAACGCGGTAGATCCTTCCCGCCACCCAGGCCGTGCCGACCACCGCCGCCGCCATCAGGACCAGAGAGAGCGCCACCATCCACCACGGCACGCTGCCGGCAACCGCACGCGGGTACATCATGACCGGGGCGAAGAACGGGAAGACCGCGGCCCAGTCCATCCACCCGAAACCGCGCCCGCCAATGGTGAACATCTGCATCATGAAGGGCACGATCAGGAGGGTGATCACCGGAAACTGGGCCTGCTGCGCCTCCTCCTCGGTGTTGCACATCGCCCCGACGGCCGCAAACAGCGATGAATAGAGGAAATACCCCAGAACGAAAAAGACCAGGAGGAGCACGAGCGATCCGATCCCGGGGAGAAACTGGGCGATCTCGCTCAGGTCTGCCGCCGGCAGCGCGGCGGCGACCATGGGAACACCCAGGAGGCCGATGAGAGCCGCGCAGGCAGCCCATATTCCCACCTGGGTCAACCCCATGAGGCCGACACCTAGGATCTTGCCGAGCATGAGTCGCCAGGGGGTGATCGCGGAGAGCACCACCTCGACCACCCGGTTCCGCTTCTCGTCGAGCACGGCACGCAGCACGTACGCGCCGTAAAGGATCATCGTGACATAGAGGATCATCGCCCCGACGATCCCGGTGGCGATCCCCGTGATCCGTTCCATTTCGGCCTGCTCCTCTCCGAGGGGCTCGAAGGTCATGCGGCCCCCGTTCAACAGTTGCCGCAGCCCGGACTCGCTCCCGATCGAGGAGAGGTGGAGTTCCAGCACTGTCTCCCCAACAACTCCTTCCAACAGTGCCTCGCGCACGGGCCCCGGAGAATCCAGCCCCCGGTATTCGAACGCGGCCTCGGTCAACGTCAGGTCGTCGAGAATGACATAGCCTTCGATTTCCTCGTCGGTGACGCGACGGTCCAGCTCCTCCAGCCCCACATCGGTGCCGACCACCTCGATGTCGTACCCCAGGTCGGCCATGCCGCTGGCGACCACGTCCCCGATCCGGCCGGTGAAGTCGATCAGCGAGATTTCCCGCTCGGACCGATTGGCCTGCGCGCCCATGAACACACTCAGACCGATGAAGCCTATCATGAGGACGGGCATCGCGATCGTCCCGATAATGAATCCCTTCGTCTTCACCCGCTCCAGATACTCACGCCGCAAGACCACCCATACCTGCCTCATCGTGCACCTCCCGCGGCCCTCAGGGACGGCTCGGTGGACTGTTCTCCCGCGTGCCTCACGAAGATCTCGTGAAGACTCGGTTCCAGGACCTCGAAGCGGCGCAGACTCACCCCTTCCGCCACCGCTCCGGCGAGGAGCCGGTTCTGTGTAGCAGTATCGCTCACGGCGAGGTGATAGGCGTCGCCGACCCTCTCGGGGTCCATGAATCCCAGTCGCAAGAGCCACCGGTCATCGCCCTCGAATTCGATCGCGACCATCCCCGACCGCTCACGCCGCTTCAACTCCTTCAGGTTCCCGTCCAACACCTTCCGGGACTTCGAGATGAGGCACACCCGCTCGCACATCCGCTCCGCCTGCTCCATGAGGTGGGTGGAGAAGAGGATCGTCTTCCCGCGCTCCCGCTCCTCCCGGACGATGGATTCGAGCACGTCCTGGTTGATCGGGTCCAGGCCGCTGAAGGGCTCGTCGAGAATCAGCAGATCGGGGTCGTGGAGAACGGTCCCGATGAACTGCACCTTCTGCTGCATCCCCTTGGACAGTTCGTGGATCTTCCTGGTCGCCCACTCTTCGAGCCCTAGCCGTTCCAGCCATTCCATCGCCCGCTTCTTCACAACCTGCCTCGTCATTCCCCGGATCTCCCCGAGAAAGACCAGCTGCTCCAGCACCTTCATCTTGACGTACACGCCACGCTCTTCCGGCAGGTAGCCCACCCGGGCGCGGCGGGAGAAGTCGGGGAAGCCCCCGAGCAGCTCGACGGTGCCCCGGTCGGGGAGAAGGATGGCCATCATCATCCGGATGGTGGTCGTCTTCCCCGATCCGTTGGGCCCCAGGAGGCCGAGGATCGTCCCGCGGGGAATGGTGAGGTCGAAATCGGAGACCGCCGTATGCGCGCCGAAGCTCTTCGTCACGCCTGACAGTCGAACCACTGGATCCGTCACGGATTCCATCCTTGTTGGAGGTGCACCCCCTTCCGGGACTCGTCCCCGGGGGCTGGGGGCAACGGTTTCGAAGCCCAGCAAAAGGTACGCCGGAAGTTGCGCGAGTGTTCAGCAAACCGTGGAGGCGCCTGGCCGGACCGGCAAGCCGACGTACCGGGTCAACGGCGAGCCAGTGGCCGGAAGCGGCAGCGGAGTCGCGGAGGACGCGGGCGGATCCGCGGCACCCGGACCTTCCTGGAGGGTACTTGTCCTTGTGAGCGCCCCGCCCCCCTTTGGGCACTTTAGATTATCGTATGGGCGTAGGACAACGAACACCAAGGAGCATGTGTGGCAATCTACCGAACGATCTTCTACGGTGACGTGACCGTGGGAACCGGCGGGCGAATGACGATTCCGCTATCCATGCGGGAGCGGTGCGGCATTCAAGAGGGAGATACCCTGACGGTCCGCGTAGAGGAGAACCCGGATGGAGTCCGCCAGCTTGTCATGTGGCGGACCGAGCCCGAGCCCGAGGACTGAGCGACTTCCGGCACGAGTTGCCAGACGAAGACGGGGTCAGCGCAGCTCGGCCCAGCGAACCAGTTCCCCGAGTGGGCGACGACCGTCGTGAAACCACTCCGGATCAGGGAAGGGGACCCGGACCAGAGGAACGATACGGGTGGCACCAAGAGCGATCAGGTCTTCAATCAGGCCTGACTCGTCCGTTGGCAGGCCGGCCAGCCCAACCGTCTGCAGCACCGGCGACAGGGGCGCGAGCACGTCCAGGCAAGCGGCCTGGTCGCCGACCGGAACCACCCACGCGGTCCGGCTCCCGACCGGTTCGAACACGTCACCGCCCGCGAGAGCAACTGTCCAGCCAGGTCCTTCAGGTGACCAGATCTCGATGTCTTCCGACGCCGCACTCCTGACCGCGAGGCGCCCCCGGAACTGGTGAACCGCCGACAGCTCGCCGGGAGAGGCGGGAGCGGGAGGAAGACTGGTTCCGAGAGCGGTGAGGCGCTCCGCCAGTTGCCCACACCAGCGTCGCGCCTCGGAGCGACTTCCCAGCAACAGGATGAGGTGGGTGCTGACGCAGCCCTTCTGATCGAACATCGCGACGGCACGCGCGGCGTCTTCGGGCGCGGCCGGAGCCGAGCGCGGATCGACGATGGCGACGCCGACGCGGTGGGGGTGCTCGATCAGCCGCGTGGTCGCGGGGGTGCGCGCGCGAATGGACTCGATCGTGCCGCTGCCGCCGTATACGACGACCTGGTCGGGCCGTGTGAGCACTTCCCGCTCCCAGTCGGCCGAGGCAGCCGCACCGCCGGGCCAGTAGAGCACCGCTACCGCGGCCGCGAGGCGGTGGTCGGCGCGGTGGAGCGCCCGCGCGAAACGGACTGTGAGAGCCGTGTCTCCCGCGCCGGGCTTTGCCAGTACCGGTGATCGGACCAGCAGCGCCCGGATCATCGACGTAACGGTGACGCCGGGTACGGAACCCGCGCCGAAGTGGACGCTGACTCCAGGGGAAGCCGCGCGGATTCCCCTGCCGTGTTCGGCGACGAATCCGTCCAGAACTCCCGGATGCCGAAACTCCGCGCGGACGAGGCGATCGAGCGCGCTGGCCGTCCATGATTGCGCCATTCCACGCAGCACCGCCTTGGCCATGGCCGGCGACAGCTCGGAGTTGGCCGCGACCTCCGCCGCGCACCGGTCGTCCGGACCCTGGGCGAACCGCTCGCCGACCGCACCCAGAATCGCCACCAGCTCTTTCGTTTCGAGCACGGCCAAATCACGCTGAGCGCGACGCAGCGAAGAGATGATGACACCAGCCAAGTTATGGTCCGACTTGGGGTAACGTATCATCAGCCCACCCGCTCGGGCGCGCTCGAAGGTGGAGGGCGCGGGGATGGCCGGAGGCCAGATCCATGCGTCGATGGGGTGGTCCTGTGGCATGGCTATCGTCTCGCGACACCCTCGGTCGCCCTCAGGAACGACTCAGCCACGAGAGAGCATCCGCGCAGACTCGCGCCCGGCGCTCGACCGTGGAGATGGAGGCCGGCATCGTCCGTGGTGTAGCCGTAATCCTCGGTCAGCACGTGGCACGCCGATCCCGCGTTGGCGAGGTCGAAGTGGGCCAGGAGACCGGGCTCGCCGGGGGGGAGGGGTGCCAGGGTCGCCGGATCCAGGGCACGGGTCCGCACCCAGGGTGGGAAGCGAAGCACGCGTGCGGACGTTTCGCGGGACGGCTCCGTGCCGGCGACCTTGTCGTACGCCTGGGAGAGGAGCTCGGTCATCCCGTATTCGTTCACGATGTGGGACTCCGGTACGCCCAGGACACTCTCAACCCGTCGGTAGAGCGTCCCCCGGTCCACTGTAGCAGCGCGGCCCTTGAAGCCTCCCGTTTCCATGACGCGGGAAGCTGCGGGAAGCCGGAGACGCCCGTCCGCGGGCGCGTGCAGCTCGTCGAGGAGGTTAACCAGCGCGAAGGCGGTCGTCAGGAGGAGGATGGGTTCTCCGGTCACGGCAGCGTTCCGGACAGCGGCCCGGACGGCACTCGCGTCCACCCCGTGTTCAGGGTGGAAAGCCCACGTCGTGGCCGAGACTTCCGGTTCCCGGGAAATGAAGCCCGCCATCGCCGAAAGGGACGAATCGGGGACGTCTTCGGGGTCGGGAATCAGCGAGACGACCGTCACCGATTCCAGGCCGCCGATGAGGTGGCGGCGGTAGTTCCCGCGCGCCGCGGCGAAGTAGAGATCCAGGCTGACGACATGGTGCTCGCCGCGGCGCCGTTCGCCGCCCGTCGTCCCACTGGTCCGGAAGATGACTTCCGGTTCACCCGACACGATCCGCACGTCCTTGAAGGCGGCAACCGGAACGGGGGGGATCTGTTCCCAGGACGTGGGGTCGCCTGTCCCGGCAGCGTCCCAGAACCGGCGCAGCACCGGGTTGGCGGCGCGCTGGAAGTCGTGGACCCTGAGGGCCAGGCTGTCGAAGTCAGGCGCCCCACCGGACCACCCGCGGAGGATCGCAGCGAGTTCTTCCAACCAGACCGTCATGGCCCGACCAGCAGGACCGTCATCGCCCGATGCCGTTCCCCCGCACCGCCCGACCACCCATCCGGCCCGTCTGCTCGCCGTCGCGGATCGTGTGCACACCGGAAACGATCACATGAGGGATGCCCTCCGGGTACTGATGCGGAGCTTCAAAGGAGGCGCTGTCAGCGACAGTTTCCGGATTGAAGACGACGATATCCGCTACGCACCCCACCCTGAGAACGCCCCGGTCGGTGAACCCGAGTTTGCTCGCGGGGAGTCCCGAAATCTTGTGGACGGCGACCTCCAGCGGCATTGATTTCCGGTCCCGCACGTAGTGGCCCAGCACCCGCGGGAAGCTCCCGTAGCCGCGTGGATGAGGCGACGAGTTCGAGAGGGGACCGTACGGGGCGTAGGCGCCGCCGTCGGAGCACACCATTCCGAGAGGATGGGACAGGATGCGAGCCGTGTTGTCTTCGGACATGCCGAACCCGATCATGCCCACGCTGCCACCCGCGTCCCGCAGGAGACGTACCGTGAGGTCGTAGGGGTCCTCGCCGATTTCGGCGGCCAGCTCGCCGAGCCGCCGCCCCCGCGCGAAGGCGTTGGCGCCGCCGATCCGGGTGATCCGGACCGCGTCCCACGACCCCAGCAGCGCGATCTTGTCCCGGCAGGCCTGCTCCAGAACCGGGCCGCTACCCGGATCGGCGAGGCGTTGCAGGAAGCTCGCCGTGCCGCCGGCCCGCGCAGAGGCGGGGAAGAGGTTCGAGAGGCCCGTCGCGTAGGCAACGTAGGGGTAGCGGTCGAAGTGCACGTCCACGCCCCCTTCCCGCGCGGCCCCGATCGTCGCGAGGGCGGCTTCGGCCTTCCAGTAATTGCGTTCTCCCTGCGCTTTCAGGTGCGACACCTGAACGGGTACCCGCGCCATCCGCCCCACATGCAGCGCCTCTTCCAGCGCCGCGAGCAGGCGGTCGTCTTCGTTCCGCATGTGGGACGCGTACGGGTAGCCGGTCCCCCGGAGCTCCTCCGCGACCGCAACCAGCTCGGCCCGGTCGGCGAAGCTGCCCGGCGTGTACTCGAGCCCGGTCGACAGTCCCACCGCTCCGCCGGCCAGCGCTTCGCGCACGAGGGCCCGCATCCGGTCGATCTCCGCAGGCGTTGCCGGCCGGTCGGCGCCCCCGATGACGTAGCTGCGCACCGTCCCGTGGCCGACCATCGACGCCACCGACACGGCTGGGCGCTCCCGGTCGATCCGGTCCAGGAAGCCGGCGATGTCGCGGAAGTCGATCTCGACGTCGAAGTTGCGCCGGTAGCGGTCCCGGGTGGACTCGAAGGCGCCGTCGCTCCACGGGCCGATGGAACTGCCGTCCTGCCCGACCACCTCCAGGGTCACTCCCTGGCGGACCCTGCTCTCCGCACGCGGGTTGACCAGCAGGGAGAGGTCCGCATGGGAATGGATGTCGATGAAGCCGGGGGCGACGGCCATGCCACGGGCATCGACCTCGACGGCGCCGGTTTTGGCGACGCGCCCCACCGCGGTGATGCGATCCCCCAGGACGGCAACGTCACCGCTCTGCGGCGGTGCTCCGGTCCCGTCGACAATCGTACCGCCGCGCACGACCAGGGCCGCCTGCCCGGCCGCGCCGACCGACCGGCGCGCCGGTCGCATCGCGGTACCCGCAAGCCCCGCCACCCCACCGATGAGGAAGTCCCGGCGCCTCATGAATCCTGTCCCCGCATCCCGGGACCGCGGCCCGGCCCGCCCGACGATCCTCGCAGATTCCCGGGCCTGATCCCTCCCGCCCGCAGGACCTTCGCCTGTTGGCGCGCCTGCTCGCGGTTGACCAGCTCGATCACGTCGCCCATGAGCTCGTCCATCTCCGCATAGTCGTCCCCGGGGAAGCTCTCGGCCTCGGACTGCTCCAGCAGCTGCTGCAGCACCCGGATTTCGCGCCGGGCCTTTTCAACCGCCCGGCGGAGCCTGCTCAGCGCCCTGCGCGTTTCTCCTTCTGGTGTCTTCATGCCATCAAGGATGTACCCGGGCACGGGGCGGAGCAACGGCTGAATGGGACAGATTCCGCGGGCGGCACGCCGCCGGACGCGCAGAAGTACAGGTCCGGCGGGAAAATCGGTTGCGGCCCCCGAAGCTCCCGCTTACTTCTATGCAGCCCGCGCCGACACCGAGACCGGCAGAGCGCCAGGCTGGTTCACCACCCCACGCTTGTACGCAGACGACAAAGGAGATCACTTGAAGCAGCTACTCACCGGCGCTGTCATCGTGCTCGCCACTCTCTCGATCGTGTTCTCCCCGCACACCTCCGCAGCCGCTCAGGAGCGCTACGACATCGTGCTGACGGGCGGCCGCGTGATGGACCCCGAGACGGGACTCGACGCAGTGCGCAACGTCGGCATACGCGGATCGGAGATCGCCGCAATCTCGGAGGAGCCGCTATCCGGCGAGGTGGAGCTGGACGTCTCCGGGCTCGTCGTGGCGCCGGGGTTCATCGACCTGCACTCGCACGGCCAGACCAACCGCGCCAACGAGTTCCAGGCCCGTGACGGGGTCACCACCGCGCTGGAGCTGGAGAGCGGCGTGGCGCGACCCGCGGCCTTCCTGGCCGATAGAAGCACGGGTGCGATCCTGAACTTCGGCGCGACCGTGTCGCACATGTCGGTGAGGACGTGGGCGATGCCGGAACGGGTCGACGCGGTGCATCGTGCCCTGATGCTCACCGAAGACGACGCCGAAGCCGGGCTGCTCGCACTCGAGTCCGTCGGCTCGGCCGCAAAATACGACCCCGTGGAGCGCGATCGCTACGGGGCGATGCGCGACGCCCTCGCACAAGGACTCGCCGAGGGGGCACTGGGGATCGGGATGGCGCATCAGTACTACCCGGGCGCTTCCCTGGACGAGATCCTCGAGGTGTTCAGGTTCGCCGCCGAAGAGGACGTCACGATCTACACGCACGTCCGCGACATGTTGATCAGTGCCATGCAGGAGGTGATCGCCAACGCGGTCGCCACGGGCGCGTCGCTCCACATCGTGCACGCCAACAGCTCGAGCCTGTGGAACATCGGCCCCGTCATGGACCTCGTCGCCGGGGTGCAGAGCCGCGGATTCGATGTGACGACCGAGGTCTACCCCTACACGGCCGCCTCGACTTCGCTGCAGTCCGCCATCTTCGACCCGGGGTGGCAGGACAAGCTCCGGATCAGCTACGGCGATGTTCAGTGGCGGGACAGCGGCGAACGGCTGACGGAAGAGACATTCCGGAGCTATCGGGCCAAGGGCGGCACGGTGATCATCCACATGATGAAGGACGAGTGGATCCGCGAGGCGCTGTCGCGCGATTTCGTCATGGTCGCCTCCGATGGCATGCCGTACGCGCCGGGGGCGCATCCCCGTAGCGCCGGCACCTTCTCCCGCTTTCTGGGCCGGTACGTGCGCGACGACGGGCTCATGCCGCTGATGGACGGGCTCGCCAGGATCACGATCATGCAGGCCCGCAGGCTGGAGGGGATGACGGACCAGGCGATGCGGAAGGGGCGGGTCCAGGTGGGGGCCGATGCCGACGTGACCGTGTTCGACCCGCAGTCCATCATCGATACGGCGACTTTCGAGGACGACCTCTCCTATTCGGCGGGGATCGCGCACGTCCTGGTCAACGGCGAATTCGTCGTGCGGGACGGAGAAAACGTGCCGGGTGCCATGCCCGGACGTGCCATTACAGGAAAAGAGAGCCACTGATGACCAACGCATCGATGCGGGCCCTGCTGCTGTCCCTCGCAATCCTTTCAGCCGGATCAACCCGGAGCACCGAAGCCCAGGACTACGATGTCCTCGTCCGGAACGCGCGGGTGATCGACGGGAGCGGCAACGACTGGTTTCGGGCCGACATCGCCATCGACGGCGACCGCATCGTTCGCATCGGCAGGCTGCCGAACGCCACCGCGGCGCGCGTCGTCGACGCAACCGGGATGTACGTCACCCCCGGCTTCATCGACCTCCACTCGCACGCCGACCGCGCGATGACTTCGGAGCACCTCGAACCTCGGCGGGCCAGGAGCCTCAACAGCCAGGGGCTGACGACGGTTCTCGGGGGCGCGGACGGGCGCAATGCGGCGTGGCCGCTCAGCGCGGAAGTGTCGTCCCTTGAATCCCAGGGGCACGCCATGAACTTCGTGCCCATGGTCGGGCACAGCACCGTGCGCATCCAGGTGATGGGAAACGACTACGAACGCGAGGCCACGGCGCCGGAGATCGCGCGGATGCAGGAGCTGGTGCGGCGGGGGATGGAAGCGGGCGCCTGGGGGCTTGGCGCCGGAGTCGAGTACCGGCCCGCTCGCTTCAGCAACCCCGACGAACTGGTCGCGCTGGCATCGGTTGTCGCCCCGTACGACGGCTACTACATCGCGCACCAGCGGAGCGAGGCGTCGATGCCCCTCTGGCAACTCCCCAGCAACCTGGATGACTGGCCGGTCGATGGCCTGCAGGCGCTGGAGGAGACCATCAACATCGCCCGCGAGACGGGTGTGCGGGTGGTCGCCAGTCATCACAAGTCGCGGGGCCGTTCCAGCTTTGGCCG
This sequence comes from Longimicrobiales bacterium, assembly GCA_963555795.3. Lineage (GTDB taxonomy): Bacteria > Gemmatimonadota > Gemmatimonadetes > Longimicrobiales > Gaopeijiaceae > Bin94. Next base: position 142,012 of record CAUVXA020000007.1, read on the forward strand.
TTCCGGACACGACACGGTGGTCGTGAACGCGGCGCGCGAGGAAGGGCTGGAAGTCTACCTGGACGTGTATCCCTACGAGACCTTCGGCGGCGGCGCCCGGCCGATGATCCCGCGCTGGAGCCTTGTGCACGACACGGTCGACACCAGCGGAGGAAGAGACAGCCCGGTCTACAGTCGGGCCGGCGTTTTCGACAGCGCGCGCGTGAACCTTGGGCGGCGCTGGGCCGACCCGGCGACGCGACAGCGGATCGAACGGGACATCGCCTGGATCGTCGATCACAACGGCGGCGCGGACCGGGTGGTCGTGGTGGACTACCCCGATTCCACCTTCATCGGGAAGACGCTGTCGGAGTTGGGGTCGGAAATGGACATCACCTTCCAGGAAGTAGTCGTCCACATGGCGCTGAACGGGTATTCGGACGTGCTCGGCGGGGCCTGGACCCGGGGCTACGGGATTCACGACGTGGATGTGGTCAACTACTACAGGCAGGAGTACACGGCCACTGCATCGGACGCCGGCGTAAGCGGCGTGGAGAGCGTGGTCGAATTCGCCTCGCGCCCCGGCGCCCACCCCCGCCACTTCGGTGCCTTCACGCGCAAGATCGCGCGCTACGTGAAGGAACTTCAGGCCATTTCATTGCCCTTTGCGGTGCGTTCCATGACGGGGCTGCCGGCACGCATCGTCGGGCTTCAGGACCGCGGGCTGCTGCGCGAAGGCTACAAGGCCGACCTGGTCATCTTCGACCTGGACCGCCTTCAGGACCGTGCGACCGTGCTCGAGCCGGACCTGTTCAGCGAAGGGATCGACTTCGTGATGGTGAACGGCGTGTTCACGATCGACGATGGCGAGTTCACCGACGAGCTGCCGGGCGAAGTCGTGCTGAGGGGCTCGCGGCCGGTCAGTTGAGTTAGCAGTCCGTGGAAGAAATCCTCCCGGCATTCGTGCGGATTTATCCACGGACTGCCAGGGTGTCCAGAGCCCACCGCGCACCGTGACCGAGAACGCAGTGACCACGGAGTCCGAGCCGCTTGACCTCGTCATCGTCGGGGCCGGGCCGTGCGGTCTCGCGGCGGCGGTGGCGGCGAAGGAACGGGGCCTGCGGTTCGCCATCCTGGACCGGGGCTGCATCACCGAGTCGCTCACGCACTATCCCTACTACATGACCTTCTTCTCCACCGCCGAGAGGCTGGAGATCGGGGGAGTGCCGTTTACGATCCCGGACGCGAAGCCGACACGCCGGGAGGCGCTCGCCTACTACCGGCATGTGGTGGAGCATCACGGGCTGGCGGTGCGCCAATTCGAGGAGGTAACGGGCGTTGTCCGCCACTTTGAGGGTAAAATGGCGAACAAACCGGGAGCGGCGGGGGTTGTCGGCCACAACGAGGCTGAAGTGGCGGACAAATCGGGGGCGACCAGGGCTGGCGGGCCTCCCGGAGCGGGCTTTGCCGTCCATACGCGCACCCGCCATGGGCGAGAGGGCCGCCTGTTTTCGCGCGCCGTCGTGATCGTCACCGGCGGATTCGGTGAGCCCAACCGGCTGGAGCTGGACGGCGGCGACCCCGATGGCCGGGTCATCCACTACTACAAGGATCCCTACCCGTTCTTCGACCAGGATGTGACGGTGGTCGGCGGAGGCAACTCGGCGGTCGAGGTGGCGCTGGAGCTGTACCGGAACGGTGTCCGGGTGCGGATGGTGCACTTCCTCGATGTGTTCGACCGGGGCGTGAAGCCTTGGGTCCGGCCCGACATCGACAACCGCATCGCGAGTGGCGAGATCCCGATGCACTGGAGGTCGCGGGTCGCGCGGCTGGGGCCCGGTACGGCGACGATCGTGCGCGAGGACACCGGCGAGGCCACGTCGGTCGCGAGTGACTGGGTGATCGCGATGACGGGGTGGATGCCCGACCGCACCCTGCTCACGTCACTGGGGGTGGCCACCGATGCCGTGACGGGCATCCCCGCGCACGACCGCGCGACGATGCAGACGAACGTTCCCGGCGTGTACATCGCGGGGGTGATCGCGGCGGGGTTCAACGCGAACAAGATCTTCATCGAGAACGGGCGGGAGCACGGGGCGTTGATCGCTGGGCATCTGGCTGCCGCGCTCGGCGGGCACTCGGCCCGATGATGCCGGACAAGCATATCGTCGCCTTTGGCGGTTTCAGGGCTCGGCCCGGGATCATGCCGTCGCTCTTTGACTACGCCCTGTCGCTCACCGGCAAGGCCCGGCCCAGGATATGCTACATCCCGACTGCGACCGGTGATGCCCCGGCCACTCTGGTCAACTTCTACAATCGCATCCCGACGGAGCGTGCCGATCGCTCGCATTTGGAACTTTTCGGCCGCACCGTCCGCGACCTCCGACGGTTCCTGTTAGGCCAGGACGTCATCATGGTAGGCGGCGGCAACACCGCAAACATGCTCGCCGTTTGGCGCGTCCATGGCGTTGACCAGGTTCTGCGCGAAGCATGGGACGCCGGCATCGTGCTCTGCGGTGCCAGCGCCGGCTCGCTCTGCTGGTTCGAATGCGGCACCACCGACTCATTCGACCTGAACCAGCTACGCCCGCTGTACGATGGCCTTGGTTTTCTCGCTGGCTCCCACTGCCCCCACTACGACGGCGAAGAGCAACGTCGGCCCTTGTATCACAAGCTGGTCTCCGAAGGCTTTCCAGCCGGATACGCCATCGACGACGATGCCGCAGTCCACTTCGTCGGGACGGAGATCGCCGAGGTCGTTGCCAGCCGGGCGGGTGCCACCGCCTACCGCGTGGAGTTGAACGGAGGCCAGGTCGTCGAGACGCCGCTTGAAGCGCGGCTTGTCGGCTGAGTTTCTTCCGGTGGTCGCAACGCAATCAGGAAACCGGCGCAACGCTTCGGAGCGGAGCGGACCTTGTGGCACGAAGGACTAGTCCATGACCGTACAACGCTGGGCGGGGGTTCTTGGACTGCCAGCTTTGGTCCTGCTCACTTCTTGCCGGGAGCAAGACACCCCACCACCGCCGGTGCGGCCGGCAAGCCTTGAAGAGCTGTTCGTCGTTGAGACCGTCATCGACATCGGCGAGGACCCGGCGGACTCGATCGCCGACATCGGCGTATTCCTGGAGCGGAGGGCTGGCGGCTTCGTTATCGCAGACAAGTTGCTTCCGCGGATACGGAGCTACCACCAAGACGGCCGTCTAGAGGCGGCATTCGGGCGGTTCGGCGACGGTCCGTTCGAGTTCCGGCAAATCCGCAGCCTGGCGGAGACGCCATCCGGGAAGCTCGTGGTTGCCGAACCGCGCAAGGCCGCACTTGTCTACCTGACGAGCGCGCTACGGCCCGATACGATCGTGAGTGTGCCGGGCGCGCCTCGCCACATCGTCTCGTTCGGGCCAGATCTCGTCGTTCGCATGGACCAATTGGCGGGTAGTGGTCCGAGTCGTCTGGTTGCGAAGCCGTTGCTTGTTCATCGCCTGACCGGCGGTCGTGTAGCCTGGAGCGCCTACCGGGCGCCGTTTAGGCTGGTCAGCGGCCCTACTGGGGGACCTTCGCGACCGAGCTCGTCGCTATAGCGGGTGACTCGGTCTTCGTCATGACATCTGTGATGTACCCCATCACCATCCTTAACGAAGCCGGAGATTCGGTGGGAACAATCGGCACGCCATCAGAGTCCTTCCGGCCGATTCCGGTCTTCGATAGGGGCGAATTCGCCGGTTTCTCGGCAAACACCACGACTCTTCCACAGGTGCTGGCGAGCTTCGATGTCGCCAGTCGTCTTGATGTCCTTTCCGGTTCCTATCTTGTGGTCACGCACAGTCGTTACGACGACACCTATCCTCCTTCTTCCTTCCGCAGACTTGATTCCACACTCGACATCTACGACCGGCACACGGGCGCCAAACTCTACGAGGACGTGCCGTTGCCGGAGCGGTCAAAGGTCCTTGGCGGAGGCCGGTTTCTCTACCTCCTCCTGAACCAGGACTTGCCGCCGTGGCGCATCGCGAAGCTCCGGCTCTCGACAGATGACTCAAGTCGCTAGTTCTTAGCCTTTGGGTGTGTAGTCGAGGTAGGCGGCCGCATGGGCCCACCGCAGCGATGCGGTTGCCGGCGATTGAGCACTCCGCCGGGAGCCGCTGCGACCGTTGACGACGGCGACCCGGACGCTATCGAAACGCTGTAACAACTGTTGTGATCGCCGCGTGGACGACCGGGATGACGAAAAGGAACAGGGAGTTGTCGAGGCCGCCTGTCAGCTCAGCCACCCCGACACCTGCCTCAACCCCTGCGGCCGATCCGAATACAGCCCTGCCAAAGCGTGCTCCGGGCCAAGGCTCCCCAAGCTCGTCGACCATGAGGTTCAAGCCTGCTACGGGACGCCCGGCGCAGGCTACGTGCTGGAGCGGATACCCGATTTTTCGGCCACGCGTGCGATCAGCTGATTGCCCGCCGCCAGTTGGTAATGATCTTCGGCGCGTCCTTCAGGAGTTCGTTGAGGTCAGCGATCACGGCGTTCACGATGTCGGAGAGCTCCTGCGCCCGCTGAGCGGCGCCGGCCTCGATCTCCGTGAGCACCTCAATCTGCCCAACGGTCGGTCGCGCCTGCGGGCCCGAGACAGCACGGGAGATGTTCCGAAGCTGCTCGATGAGACGAGGCCAATCGCGATAGCTCATCGATCCCGGCGGACGACGAACTTCGCTCGCCACGGCTGTCAGCTGACTCTGCGCGTCGCCGGCGACGGCCCTAACCTGTTCCTCGTTGGACAGGTTCTTGCCCTCTATGGACTCGAGGAGCCCGTCGATCTGTCCGTCCAGGTCGAGGGTCGTCCCCACCATCCGGTTGAGCTGCGTCTCGAGGTCACGCGCACGCATGGCCGCGGTGAAGCGCTCCTCGTACACGGCCTGCGACGCCGCCACGTTGGGGTCGCCGCGTAGCTGGAAGTCCTTCGACATCTCCCGCACGCCCAGGTCGACCGTCGCCGTGTACACGCCCGGCACCGCGGGCGGGCCCGTCGGTCCGAAGAAGAACCCGCCACCTGGAGGGCCCTGTCCCGGAATCGGCTCCGCACCGGCCCAGCGGAGATCCCAGATCGCACGATTCACACCCGGCCTGACATCGCGGTGCTGGAACTCGCGCACGAGCGCGCCGTTACTGGCCGTGATGCGCACGTCGACGGAGTTTCCTGCGGTCTCGGCAGCGTCTTCCGAGAGATGGAAGTGGATCCACGCGCCGGGGTCGGGATTGTCACCGGCAAAGCGGCTCTGGCCAAAGTTGCTCGTGCGGCCCCACATCTCCCACTCCGTAGCCAGGCGGATGTCGAAAAGATGCGCGTCCTGGCCGATCGCCTTCGTCAGCTCGACCATGGGTTGGATGTCGTCCAGGATCCACGCGCCGCGGCCGTGTGTGCCGATCACGAGGTCGTTGTACTGGCGCTGGATCCTGATCCCCCGCACCGACACGCGCGGAAGGTTCCCGCGGATGTCCACCCACGTGTCGCCCCGGTCCCACGAGGCGAAGATGCCCCGGTCCATGCCGACGAAGAGCAGTCTCGGGTTCGAGGGGTGCTGCCGGACGACCTTCACGTAGTCGTCCTGGGGGAGCCCGGCGGAGATATCGCGCCATGACTGCCCGTAGTCGCGCGACTCGTACAGGTGTGGCGTGAAGTCGTCCAGGCGATGGTTGTCGACGGCCATGAACGCCGTGCCGGCCTCTGTAGGCGACGCCTCGATGTTGCCGATCCACGTCTCGGCGGGCAAACCGGGAACGCGGTCGCGGACGTTCGTCCAGTTCGCGCCGTCGTCGCGTGTAATCTGCACGTTGCCGTCGTCGGTACCGACCCAGATCACGCCCGCCTCGACGTCGGACTCGGCGATCGTGAGGATCGTGGTGTGGAATTCGGCTGCTGTGTTGTCGTTGTAGATCTCGCCACCGGAATCGAGTTGCTTCGCCGGATCGTCCGTGGTGAGGTCGGGGCTGATGACATCCCACGAGTGGCCGTAGTCCCGGCTGCGAAAGACGACGTTGCCGCCCCAGTACACGGTACCCGGGTCGTGCGGTGAGATGACGATCGGCGCGTCCCAGTTGAAGCGGTACTTCGCCTGGAACATGCCCTGCCCCTGCGAACCGATCATGAGCGGCCACGGCTCGATCTGCCGTGTCTGCCCCGAGTTGGTGTCCGTTATGCGGAAGTAGCCGCCCTGGGCGTTCGAATAGACCAGGTTCGGCTGACCCGGCACCGGCACCGTGTAGAAGCCGTCACCGCCGGACACAGTGTAGAAGTAGCCGGGCAATATGCCTCGCCGGTCGTTGAGCCGGCTCGGACCGCACCAGTTTCCGTTGTCCTGCAACCCGCCGCACACGTAGTACGGATCACGGTCGTCCACAAAGATGTGGTAGTACTGCGCGAGGCTGAAGTTACGGAAGATGTGGAAGTTGGCGGCACCGTCGTGCGACACCTGCATGCCGCCGTCCGAGCCGGAGAGCACGCGCTCCCCGTCGGACGGGTCGATCCAGAACGCCTGGTGGTCTCCGTGCACGTCGTTGGCGATGCGTTCGAAGGTTCGACCCCCGTCGGTCGACTTCGACAGCCCGCCCGAGAGCGTATACACCGTCTCGTGGTCGGAAGGGTCGACGTAGACGTCGGAGTAGTAGAAGGGCCGGAAGTTGATCTGATTCTTGTTGTCGTTGACCATCGTCCACGTCTCGCCATGGTCATCGGACCGGAGCAGCGTTCCGGCGGTGGGATACTCGGTGATCAGGTAGACGATGTTCGGGCGCGACTGCGCCACGCTGATACCGATGCGGGCCATTGGCTCATTCGGCGTGGTCGTGATCTTCTTCCACGAGGCGCCGCCATCGCGCGAGAGGTAGAGCGCGGTCTCCTTGCCCCCGTCGTCGAAGCGCCACGGCTTGCGGCGGAAGGTCCACATGCCGGCGTAGACGTTCCGGGGGTTCGTCAGGTCAATGTCGATGTCCGAGCACCCCGTGTCTTCGTCGACGAAGAGCACCTGTTCCCACGACTGCCCGCCGTCCGTCGTCCTGAAGACGCCACGCTCCCGGTTGGGCCCCCACTCGTGGCCCATGGCACAGACGAGTGCTACGTCGGCGTCGCGCGGATCGACGACGATGCGCTTGATGCGCTCGCTGTCATCGAGGCCGACATGGGTCCAGCTGGCGCCGCCGTCGGTCGAGCGGTACACGCCGTCGCCGTACGAGACCGAGTTGCGCGGGTCACCCTCGCCGGAACCGAGCCAGACGACGTTGTGGTCAGACGGAGCAAGTGCCAGGGCGCCGACCGAATACGTGTTTTCGTCCTGCCATTGGGGCTCGAAAGTCACACCGCCGTTGCTGGTCTTCCAGACGCCCCCGTCGGCACCCCCGACCCAGAATGTCCGTGGATCACCTGGAACCCCGAGGATAGCGGATACGCGTCCGCCCATATTCGCGGGACCGATGTGGCGCCACTCGATGTCGCCCAACGCGGCCGAGATGGCCTCGGCGTCCTGAGCGTGGCCCGGTGTGGCCGCAAGCGGCGCGAAGAGTGCGAGAGAAAGCCAGAATGCGCTTCGGAACGACGTCATGACGAATCCTCCAATGACCGCTGGCAGGTAGGTGGTTGGCTCCCCACTAATACACGGGTTCTGGGGGGGACCGCTAGCGCTGACCCGGCTCGTCCACCACGAACCCGCGATAGCCGAGCGTCCTCTGCCGCGGCCACACCTCGTCCAGCGTCTCCGCTTCGAAGAGCCGCCCATTCATCATCACCTGCTCGACCGACAGGGTGTTGCGCAGGTCGTCGAGCGGGTTGGCCGACATGACCAGAAGATCCGCCAGCTTCCCCGGTTCGAGCGAGCCGATCTCCTTCTCAAGCCCGAATCCGTTGGCACCGAAGATGGTGGCTGCCTTGAGCGCGTCGTGGTTCGACATGCCTCCCGACGCGACCATCCACAGCTCCCAGTGGAAGCCGAGCCCCTGCAGCTGGCCGTGGCTTCCGACCCCCGCAAAGCCGCCATCGGCGACGATGTCGCTCAGGAAGCGGGCGTGATCCTCGAAGACGTATTCCTCGTCCATGGCCCACGCGACCGAGCCGGCCGCACCAGCCCGGCGCCGGGTGCGCGAATCGAGGGTTTCGTGGGGAGTGAAGCGGGCCAGGCGCTCGTTCCCGTGGACGTTCTCGTTGGTGAACCAGTAGATCTCTCCCATCGGGCCGCCGAACGACACGATCAGGGTCGGTGTGTTGACGACCTTCGTCTCCGAGAAGAGGCGGACGACGTCATGGTAGAGCGGGTAGACGGGCAGGTTGTGCTCGATCCCCGGGTAGCCGTCCATCGCGTGCGTGAGGTCGAGCTGGAAGTCCAGGCCGGCTTCGGTGGTCGGCATCAGCTCCAGTTCGCGCGCCGCCATGACGAGCCACTGCCGCTGCTGACGGTTGCCCGCGAGGTACATCTTGAAGGTCTTGGTGTCGTAGTAGTCCGAGTAGCGCCTGAGGATGTCGCGGGCATGGTCGAGGTCGCGGATGCCTTCGCCGGGCTGATAGTTGCCGAGGACCCCCGGACCGGTGGAGTAGATGCGTGGGCCGAGGATGTCGCCGGACCGCACCCGGTCGGCGTAGGTGAGAACGTCCGAGACGCCGGTCTGGGGGTCGCGTGTGGTCGTGACGCCGAACGCCAGGTTCGCGAGGTAGACCCACGGCTGCGTGGTGTGGATGCCGGAGGGCGGACGCAGGTGGGCGTGCGTGTCCACGAAGCCGGGTGTGATGGTCATGCCGCTGACGTCTCGGACTTGCGCGCCGTCGGGGACGGTGAGGGAGCCGGAAGCGCCCACCGCGACGATGCGGTTGCCGTCGATGAGGATATCGCCCCGCTCGATGACCTCGTCGCCACGCATGGTGACGAGGCGGGCGCCGCTCAGCAGGAGACTTCCCGTGGGGAGGTCGCGGTCCGCGTCGAGGGCAATCCGCACTTCGGTGGGGCGGTAGCGGGGGGGGTCGTCGGTGGAAGCGGCGTCCGGGTCGTCGGCACCCGCCTCAGGCTCGTCGGCGCCCGTGTCGGCGGCCTCGGCGTCTCCCTCATCCTCGTCCGCCTCCGCCGCCTCAACGCTGTCGGCGAAGGCGCGCGCGCGCCCCAAGTCGTAGCGGAAGTAGGCGTTCCCGAGCGCCCACACCGCCGTCCCGCCATCGCTGCTCCACGACGGGAACTCCCCGCCCATGTCCGTGACGCGGGTGACCGGCACCGCCGCGCCCGAGGGGTTCTGCACCGAGATGGTGGGCGCTTCCGCACCGACCATGGGCACGGTCACCACGTACAGGTCGTTTGTCACCCTGGCCAGAGCACGATCGCCGGCGGGCGAAAGACGGATCGACGAGGCGCTGGCCGCAGACCCGCCGCGGGTCGCCGAGAAACCGGTGACCTTGAGGTGCTCCTTCTCGTCCGTACCGTCCCACCGGACCGAGACCAGGCCGCGCGATCCTGCATGCAGGTAGATCCTGTCGGCCTGGTCGGTGCGGAAGTGCGGCTGGGAGCGGCCCAACGCCTCGGACACTACAGTGGCGTCACCACCCAGTGCCGGATACCACGTGATGTCGGTCTGGCTCCCAGTGCCGCCGCCGAGACGCGCACTCACCGGTGCCTGCAGGACCACGATCCGGTCGCCGTCGGGCGACCAGGCCGGTGAGCGCATGAAACGGGGCACGTCCGAAAGCTGACGCACATCGCCATCACTGCTCGAAATCGTCCACAGCTGCCCCCCACCCGGCTCGCTCCAGCTCACCGCCGCCACGAACTCGCCATCCGGCGACCACGCGGGCTCGAACAGCGCCCCCTCGATCCCGGCCCCGATCCGCTGCGGCTCGCCCCCATCGGCGTCCATCACATACAACCGCCCCAGCGCGGTGAACGCCACGCGGCTCCCGTCCGGTGACAGTACCACGTCGCGGATCTGGCGCACGCGGAACGTCGGCGAGTCCTCGACCGGGTAGTCGAAGTCGAGGCGCGGCCCCGCATGGATCGTCACGTCCACCTCGAAGGGGATCTCGCTCGGGTCGGCCCCGTCCATCGGCACCCGCCACAAGCGCCCGCCATAGGAGATCACGATCGCCGCGCCGTCCGGCGTGAACGCGTACCCTGGGAGAAGATCCAGCGTGGCCCGGCTCTCCATGTCATCGCGCTGGATCGGGTACTGCAGCCACCGTTCGTCACCGCTGGCCAGATCGCGGGCGCGGAGACCGGTGGCATCCTCGTGACGGCTCCCGTAGACCAGGGTGGCACCGTCGGGCGACACGGCGGGACGGAAGCCCGACCCGTAGCGGCTCGTCACCGTCGCACGTCGTCCGGTCTCGCGGTCGTAGCGGGTGAGCTGGTACTTCGGGAAAGCCGCGTCGTACGTCCAGTCGCGCGTCCCCTGTGCCAGGTAGATGTACCGTCCCGATGGATCGAAGGCGGCCCCGATGGCCTTGAGGTCTTCGGGCTCGTCGACAAGCGCGATCCCGCTGCCGCCGCGACGATGGAAGAGCCACGGCTTGGCGGCCCCCCCGAGCGGGCTGTAGGTGCGCGACGCCACCAGGTATTCGCCGTCCGGCGACCACTCGGGTGAGGTGTACAGGTTGTCGTTGCCCTTCGTGATCTGCGTCGTGTCGGTCCCGTCCACGCTCATCACCCACAGGTTATGTCCCCCGCTTCGGTCGGACACGAAGACGATCTCCGACCCGTCGGGGCTGAAGCGCGGCTGGCTCTCGAAGGCGGGTCCGGTCAGGAATGACGTCGCGGTTCCGCCCTCGACCGGCATGGTGTAGAGGTCGCCGAGCAGGTCGAACACGAGAGTGGTCCCATCGGGATTGATGTCCACCGACATCCACGAGCCCTCGTCCGTCCGGAAGCTGATCTCGCGGGTGGGCTCGAGCGGCAGGGTCTCGGTGGCCAAAGAGTCGGCGGCCGCGGTCGGCGTTTCCTGGGCGTGGGTCGGACCCGTTGCCCAAAATCCGAGGATCGAGACGATGCAAACGGGGGCGGCCCGGCACGTCCGGCTGCCGAGCAAGAGGGCGGCCCGGCACGTCCGGGTCGCCAGAGTCGATCTGGGGCTGGTCATTTGGAACTCTCCCATTGTCAGCTGTCCCCCGGTGCCATTTGGCCAATGCGGGGCAGGGCTTCAAACCCCGCCTGCGAGAAGTGTCGATCCGTCGTCAGCACTCTCTGGAGCCGCAGCTCCTTCATGATGACGAAGCTGGTGCAATCAGTAAACGAGAATTCCTTGTCGCTCCACTCAAAGAACCAACTCCGTAGCCTTTTCGGCGCGCAAGGGATCGATCCATTCCCATCGAACACGCGAACTAACATCGATCTGCGCCCACCAGCGAGCCGCCGCGCGCAATCCCAGCCGCACGCGAATGACGGTCAGCGTCTCGTCGATCACATAGTCGGTCGAGACCAGGACGCCGCCATCGCGCAAGCAGGTGTCGCGCTCCCACCGGCTGGCCGCATGCGCCGGATCACCGGCATCTGCCATTGCCATCCAGCCGGCCGTATCGACGAAGAGCGCGGATTTACCCGCGGGACTCGCCATAGAGGATCCGGTCGTGGTGTTCCGACGTGAGTCCATCTGTCGATCTGCCCACGGCGTCGGCTTCAAATAGCGAATCGTCTTCCGCTCCGCCGCCGTGCAGCGCGCCCTGCAAGGGCACTATCCGGAATGCGGGACGGCTCCTGTACAGGACCAGGAAGTGCTCGCCCTTCTTCACGCGCTCGACGATCCGCCCCAGTTCATGGCGAAGCGTCTTTACGTTGATCGTACTCGACACGGCCGTCCCCCTCCTTCGGCGTTCGGACAACGGTAAACTTAAGATAACCATCACGCCAACAACAGGGTCCGCCGTGCGGAGGCTCCGGAGCCAAGGGGGACGCCTCAAGCAGCAAGCCTTCTCGCTCAGCTCGCCGTCGGCATGGCCCTGTACTTGTCGAACCACGCCACAATGTTCGCGATCTTGGCCATCAGCTGGCTGGGCCTGCGGCTCATGGTCGTGGGAAGCACCGGGCAGTCGGATCACGGCGGTGTCGATCCCCCGCAACTTCAGGGCGTGATACAGCTGGTAGGACTCGGACAGGGGCGTCCGCAGGTCCTCCTCGCCGGTGATGATCATGGTGGGCGTCTCCACTTCGCCGGCGAGCGACAGCGGCGAGAACTTCCAGTAGGCGTCCGGGTTCTCCCACGGGAGCCCCTCGTAGCGGCCGAAGTAGTAGCCGTACCAGTTGTCGGCTGTCAGGGTCTTGCTGATCCAGTTGACCACGGGCTTCTGCGCCACGGCGGCCCGGAACCGATCCGTCTTGCCGACGATCCACGCGGTCATGATCCCGCCCGCGCTGCCACCGGTCACGAAGAGGTTGTCCTCGTCGATGTATCCCCGCTCGATCACCGCGTCGACCCCTGATATCAGGTCGTCGTAGTCCTGGCCGGGGTAGTTGTGGAAGAGCAGGTCGGCGAACTCTTCTCCGTAACTGGTGCTCCCCCTCGGGTTCGCGTACAGCACGACGTAGCCTGCGGAAGCCATGAGCTGCATCTCGGCGGAGAAACGGTCGCCGTAGTTGGAGACCGGCCCGCCGTGGATCTCCAGGATGAACGGATACCGGCGATTCGGATCGAAGTCGGGCGGCTTGACGATCCAGCCCTGGACGGGGCGACCGTCAAAGGACGACTCCCACCAGATCTCCTCGACTTCCCCCAGGGTCTTGCCCGCGAGCAGGTCGTCGTTGAGCGCCGTGATGATCTGCGGGCCGTCACCACCGGGAACGCGAACGGCGAGTTCCCCCGGCATGTCCGTGCGGGTCTGGTTGAGCGCGAAGGCCCCGTTGCTCGCGACCGAGAAGGAGCCGCCGCCGTACGGCCGGCCGTAGGAGGTGCCGCCGAGGTCGTCTGCCAGCACCTCGATCTCGCCGTCGAGGGTGGCGAAGGCGACCTTCGAATTGCCCTCGTCGTCGTACTGGAAGTAGAGACCGTTGCCGTCGGAGGCCCACACCGGGTTGGCGACGCTGCGGTCGAGGTCGCCGGTGACCACGCGATCGCCGCTGCCGTCGAGATTCATCACCTGCAGCGCGCTGACCTGATAGGTGCGGGTGCGGTCCTCGTAGCCGACGAACGCGATCCGCCGCCCGTCGGGGGAGACCACGGGACTGTTGTCGGGGCCGGGTCGGTCGGTGAGTGCCCGGATCTGTCCGGTCAGCAGCGACGCGATGTAGATCTCCGAGTTCCTGTAGTCGTGCACCCAGTCCTGATTGCGGTTCGACGTGAACACCACATGTGTCCCGTCCGGCAGCCAGGCGGCAGGGCTCGAGTGCTGGAAATCACCCGAGGTGACCTGCACCGGGGTGCCGCCCTCGACGGGGATCACGAAGATGTGATTGTACCCGAAATCGAGGTAGCCGACCCCGTCCTGACGGCTCTTGAAACGGTCCTCCATGATGGGCGGGTCGGCCCAGTCGGCCCCGGCGGGCGGCTTCGGCGGCGCGACGAGACTCGGGGGCGGGTACGGCACCAGCATGTTGAAGGCGATGTGGCGACCGTCCGGGGACCAGCGGATCCCGCTGGGCGATTCAAGGAGCTGGGTGAGGGTGGCCGTCTCGCCGGTGTCCATCCAGCGCAGGTGGATCTGGCCGTCCGCCGTGTAGGCGATGCGGGTGCCGTCGGGTGACCAGCGGGGCGACCCGCCCGTCGCGAGGCGCCGGTGGTCGGAACCGTCGGCGTTGATGACCCAAAGCTCGGAGCGCTTGCGGTCGCGCATGATATCCATCGCGGTGCGGACGTAGACGACCTGGCTGCCGTCGGGCGAGATCTCCGGGTCAGCGGCGTATTCCAGCTGGAAGACGTCCATGGACTCGAAACGGGACTGAGCCTGAGCGGGTGCGGCGAAGGTGGTGGCCACCAGCGCGGCGGACAGGCCGAGGGCGGTTGCGAGGCTGCCCGTCCGGGCGGGGACGGCTGTGAGGCCGCCCGGCCGTGCGGAGACGGCTGCTTTCATGAGGATGCTCCAGGGGTTGGGCCTGCGGATTCGGGCGCGGGACAAGACCCTGTAACTTCCGTTGGATGCGACCTGTCGGCAACCGGAGCGGCGCCGCTACCGACCTATGAACCGAAATCGAGCGCCGAGATGTCGTACCAGTCGATGGCGCGCCTGGCGATTCCGTTGGGCCCGGGAGTCCGTTCGACCAGAGCGGCGAATGTGGTGCCCAGGAGATCGAAGCCCATCAGTCGATCCCGGATCCGCAACGTTCCGGTGTACTGCTGGCCATTCCATACATCGACATAGGAATAGGTGTCCCGGTCTCGCGTGGTCGCCACCCAGAGACGTCCTTTGAAGTCGAAATTGATCGGTTCGGGAGTGAGAAACCAGCGCTTCGGGGTTTTCCGGTATTGCGCCACGTATTCCTCGCTACCCATGGCGAATATTCCGGTCAGGTAGCCGTCGACGTCGCGTTGGTTGGGCAGCTCCTCGAAGTAGGTCGGCGACGCCACTACCGAGGCGCTCTTGGCGTCCCTGTGTTCAAGGAAGACCAGTTCATGCTGGCATGCCCAGAAAACAAAGCCTCCCCGGCCATCGGACCATCCCTTTCGGACCTTTCCGCACTCGGTGTCTGCCACGTCCTCAAGGTCGGACCGCTCCCAAAGTACCTCTCCGGATAGAGGGTCAACTTCCAGGGGAATCCACGTGCCCCCGTCACCCGTCAATTGGGCGGGCCATTCCACCCTGATACCCAATACCCGCTGGCCAAAGATCGCGTGCGGGAGGAATCGACGCGGCATGGACACCTGAGAGACCAGCTTGCCGCCCGGCGCATAGAAGCTCAGCCGGTTCAATCGGAGATCGAAGATCCCCACTGTCCCATCCGCTCCCCGCTCCAGCGCGGATAGATTGCCAAACTCTCCAGGACCGTCGCCTTTCCGACCGAAGACCCCCAGGACACCCCCCACCCGGTCTCCGCAATGGACCCGGAATTCGTACGTGTCGATGACGCAGGCGATGTCTGCCGAGACAAGAGCGATGTCGTCAATCCGGCTATACGGCGCCGCTGTCGATGCAACGGGTTTCAACACGACGATGGACGGTTCGGCCGGATCCGTGGTGCACCCAGTAGTGGCCGCCGCCACGAAGGCGGCGGCCACCACTGCGCTGCTGGTGATTCGGGAATCTCGGTGCACTACGCCTCGCTTGGGCATGCGCAAGGTCCTTGCTCGCACAGGCGGCCCGTCGCTCACTGCGTCGCCCAGTCAGGCATTTCGTACCAGTCGATGGCTTGCTTGGCGATGCCGTCCGGATCAGGCGACCGCTCCACAAGAACGACGAGGGCCTTCCCGAGCAGGTCATAGCTGATCAACCGGTCACGGACCATCATGGTGCGAAGGTAGTTCGGACCGGCCCATACCTCGATGTACGACCATGAGTCCCGATCACGGGTGATGGCAATCCAGGCGTTGCCTTGGCCGTCGAATTTGAATGGGCCCCGGTACCATCCTTTTGGCTTGTCCCGATAGCCTGCCGACCAGGCCTCTCTCAGCGATGCGGGAACCGATCCACTCCCGCCGCCAAGGCGCGCCAACCCGGAGACGTAGGCGTCCACATCGCGCTCGTTGGGAAATTCCTCGATATAGGCGGGTGAGCGAACCACCGTGCCGTCGCCGTCCCTGTCCTCAAAGAATGCCAGGCCGGCGGGGCTGGCGCAGTCACGAACGACCAGTCCTCCCGCCGAGCTAATACCCACCTCACTCAGCATGAGGCAGTCGCTACTCACCGCGTCGATCATGCCCGCGCGCGACCACAACACCTCTCCCGTGAGCGCGCTCAGTTCCATGGGGACGTAACGCGTCAGCACGGAATACTGGTCATCCCGGCCGGTCTCTGCCGACCAGTCAGGACTGCTGCCCACCACTCTGTCATCCAACATCTGGAGGCCCAGGAATTCGCCTGGCAGTGACGTCTCCGAAACCACTGAACCGTCAAGCCGGAAGATCGTCAACCGGCTCAACGTAGGGTCAATAACCGCTACATCGCCGTCCGGGCCACCCGCCACCCAGAGGCTTCTGAATTCCCCAGGCCCTTCACCCTCCCGGCCGAACACGCCCACTACACGTCCGTTTCGGGTGACGCAATGAACCTGGAACTCGAACGAATCCTCCACGCACGCCGTATCCTCCCGGACAAGAGCGATACTCTCGCTACCGCTCAAGGGCACCTCTGTTGATGCGACAAGGGCGAGAGGGACTTCGAGCGGCCTGGAATCCGAATGTGGGCCGCACCCGAACGCAAATGTCGCGACCAAGGGAGCAACAGCGGTGCCGATGGTCGTGTGGATGGTTCTCATTCAACTCCTAGCCGCCGGGTCCCACATTCGCCCTTGTGTTAGGTGAACAGTTCTCGACGTCAAAACGTGCAATGTAAGGTGGCGCCAGTGCCTATTGCCGGGACCACGAGAATCACCAACTCACCATCAAGAACTTCGTAGACAACCCGGTATTGACGGACGCGAATTCGCCGAAGGCCCCGCAATTCGCCCTTCAGTGCGCTTCCAGCGAGAGGCTGTTCGCTCAGCCGGTCGATGGCCCGTACGATTCGGACGCGATCGTTCCGCGGAATCCGCGCCAGCTCCCTGGCCGCCGTTCGCTTAATCCGAATCGAGTAGCTCACGTCGGACTTCATCCCAATCCAGGACGGGGTCGGAGGGGTCTCGAAGCCGCTCCAAGGCCACTGCGAGATCGTCGTAGTCCTCCAGATAGCGCTCCAACGCCTCTCGAACGACCTGCGCACGGCTGCGCTTGAGTCGGGCCGCCGCCGCGTCCAGCGCATCGACAACGGGCTGGGGTACTCGCGCTGTAATCTGGCTCATTGTGCTGCTCCTGCTGCATGGTGGCGCTCGCAACGGCTGGTTCCGGGCGTTACCATGCCGATGACATCCCCGATACCGAACCCCCGTGCCCCACGAAATGAAGATTGCCATGAAGCGGCCTACCCCTACCTCCCCGCGCTTCACCTCCGCCCTCTGCCTCCTCTCCCTGGCCCTCGCAGCCCTCCTCCTCCCCAACCCCGCCTCCGCCCAGGAACAGTACGAATACCCCGATCCCTTCCCGGGCGGCTACCCCTCCCTCTCCGGAGCCAGCGGCGCTGGCCGGATGTACATGGAGAGCTACTTCCCGCCCCCCGTAACCGCCTCGCCCACCTATCCGGCGTGGTCTCCCGACGGTGAGTCGTTCGCGTTCGCCTACCAGGGGCGGATCTGGATCGTGCCGGTCGAAGGCGGGACGGCGCGACAGGTGACGACCGGCCCCGGGTACCATTCGCAGCCGACGTGGTCGCCCGACGGGAGCCGCATCGCATACGCGGCCGATGTGGACCGCAACTTCGACATTCACATGGTGGACGTGGCGACCGGAGAGTCGCGGCAACTCACGAGTAGCCCGTTCCTGGACCTCAGGCCGCGCTGGTCCCCCGACGGCGCACGGATCCTCTTCACGACCGAACGCGACGGGAATTTCGACCTGTGGGTCTACGACCTCGAGCGCGGCGCCGCCGAGACCATCGTGGCCGATCCGCAGGCCAACGACATGGCCGGCGACTGGGTTGGAGACAGCGGCGACATCGTGTTCGTGTCGCGGCGGGGCGAGGCGGCGCTCGGCTCGGGGTCGCTGTGGCGGTGGCGGGCGGAGACCGGCGAGGTGGAGCTTCTCATCCGTATTGAGACCAACTATCAGGCGGCTCCCGTGGTGGCGCCGCATGGGGGAGTGGTCGCGTACATCACGGACGCTTCGGGAAACAACGACCTCTACGCGGTGCCCAGCCAGAAGTCGCCCCGCGGGATCCAGCCGGTTCGCCTCACGCATAGCCGCACGGACGAATACTTCCCCTCCTGGTCTCCCGACGGTGAGCATCTCGTGTACGCGCGCAACGGGGGGACGGACGACCAGCCGCGCACCATCGACAACGGGATGGGCTTTGCCCTGTACACCGTGACGCGCGGCGGCGGCGAGCCGAAACGGGTCAGGATCGACGAATTCGCCTGGTCGGAGCCCACCGGGCAGCTGCGGGTGCGCATCACCGATTCCGACGGCGAACTCCTACCGTCGCGCATCTATCTGCAGGGGTCGGACGGACGCAGCCATTTCCCCCGCGGCAGCTACCCCCGCGTCGTGAGCGTGACCGAGGACTACTACTTCCACACGGATGGCAGCTTCTCGGTGACCCTGCCGGTCGGTGAGGCCAGGCTGGAGGCATGGCGGGGCTTCGAGTACGAACCGGTCTCCAGGACCGTGGACGTGCGGGCCGGCGAATTCACCACCGTCGAGGTGCAGCTGGACCGCTGGATCGACATGGCCGCCGACGGTTGGTACTCCGGCGACAATCACATCCATCCCAACTACGGCGGCCACTACTTCGTCACCCCCGAGGACCTGCGGAACAAGGCCCACTCCGAGGACCTCAACGTCGCAAACGGAATGATCGCCAACTACTGGGGCAACAGCCGGGTCGAGGACCTGGAGCACTTCCTGGGGCACCCCCATCCACACACGGGACCTCGGACCGTCGTCTACTACAACGAGGAGTACCGGCCCAGCTTCTTCGCGCACCTGTCGCTGCTCAACCTGGTCGAACTGATCACACCGTTCTACATCGGCTCGGTCGGGACAGCGCACCACGCGCTCTATCCCGACAACGCCCACGTGCTCCGCCGCGTCCACGAGCAGGGGGGGATCGGCGGGTATGTCCACCCATTCGGGCTAAGGCACCGTGACCCCGACGAGGCCGGGGCCGGTTCCGCGCGAGAGTTGCCCGTCGACGCGATTCTCGGCGTCGCGGACTTCGTGGATGTGGCCTGCATCTGGAGCGACGAACTCGGTACCGCCGAGATCTGGTACCGCCTGCTCAACACGGGCTCGCGGATACCAGCAACCGCCGGCACGGACGTCATGTCGGACATCTGGCGACACCCCGCGGTCGGCACCACGCGGACCTATGTGTACACCGGCGAGGACCACCTCCACTACGATGCCTGGGCCGACTCCATTGCGGCTGGGCGCGCCTTCGTGACGAGCGGCCCGATGCTCACGCTGGACGTCTCAGGAATGGGGATGGGCGAGGAGTTGGGTGTGTCACGCGGCGACGTGGTGACGGTCGTCGCAACGGCGCGGTCGCTCTTCACGATGCACCGCCTCGAGATCGTCCAGAACGGCCGGATCGTGCACACGGTGGACGCGACCGGCGACATGAAGTCGATCGATGCCGAGCTGGAGATCCCCATCGAGGGGTCAGGCTGGATCGCCGCGCGGGTGCTGGGTCCGCCGCAGCACGGGGCCATGGACAGCTACCTCTTCGCGCACACGAACCCCGTCTTCGCGATCGCCGACGGCGAGCCGATCCGTTCCCGTGAGGACGCGGTGTTTTTCGTCCGCTGGATCGATCAAACGCTGGGCGAACTCAGGGCGATGGACCGATGGGACGACCCAGCGCACAAGGAGGAAGTGCTCGCGACCTTCGAAGAGGGCAGGCGGCTGTACCAGGCGCAGGTGGACGGGACGGATGGAAGCCGGATGGACGGAAGAGACGGCGGCCGGAGGTAGGAGCGACCGGTTCCCGCGCGGGATGGTACCGGTCGGTCAGCATGCTCAGGTAGTCCGACTTCACGCCCGCCATCTCGGATCCGAAGATCTGGCGTAGGAGGCCATGATCGGAAAGCCCAGGAAGAGGGGGACGCCGTCCTGTCACCGAGTTCGCCGTCGTAGACCACGATTCTCAGTGCCGTCCGTGCGGCACAAGAGGCAAACGCGGCTCAGGCTCCCGTCACAAGCCGATACGCCGGACCAACCCGGCCGGTGGGAAATCCCGGGCCGCCGCGATGCTGCCCTTGGCGCTGTCAGCCCTCGAACGGCTACCATGAGCGCAACCACAGTCACTCTGCCTGCAACAGGGAGAAACGTCATGCGTCCCGTTCGCCGACGCCTGGTTCCAACAGCCCTTCAGGCCGCCAAACCACCGGTCGCGATACCGTCCTCGGCCATCGCGCTGGCACCCCTGTTTGCCGCCGCCTTGCTCACAGGCGTCACAGCGGCGCCCGCCACCGCACAGTCGCCGGTGCTGGAGTCGTTCCGGGCCCAGATCGAATTGAAGTCGGTGGGGAGTCCCCGGATCTCTCCCGACGGGAGCGCGATCGCGTATTCAGTGGGAACGGCGGACTGGGAGGCAAACCGATTCGACCAGGAGATCTGGTTGGCGGTGGGCGATGGCGAACCCTTCCAGCTCACCCGCACCGAAGCGGGCAGCAGCACCGGACATCGGTGGTCACCCGACGGATCAGGGCTGGGCTTCATCGCGGATCGCGGTGACGGCGCGCAGATCTACCTGATCCGCCCGGCAGGGGGCGAGGCCGAGCGGCTCACATCCCACGACGGGGTCATCAGCGCCTTCCGCTTCTCGCCCGACGGCGACCGGATCGTCTTTTCCGCCGCCGATCCCGCTCCCGACGACTTCGAGGAGCGTGAGGAGAGCTACGGCGACTATGCCGTCGAAGACGCCGACTTCCGCATGTCACACCTGTGGGTGAACGAGGTGCGCGACGGGACCGGGCCCCGCCGCCTGACCGGGGGCGATAGCTTCACGGTCGGCGCCTTCGAGTGGTCGCCCGATGGCCGCGAGGTCGCCTTCGGCCACACCCCCACGCCGCAGGTGAACTCCTTTCCGCACGCCGACATCTCGGTCGTGGATGTGGCCACCGCGACCGTTCGGACGCTCGTCGCCGAAGCCGGCCCCGAACGCGGGCCGATGTGGTCACCGGACGGCGCACTCATCCTCTACTCCACGCCCGCGGGTGCGAATCCGTACTACGGCAACACCGAACTCGCGGTGATCCCTTCGGCGGGCGGCGAGTCCCGCATCCTGACCGCCGACTTCGACGAGAGCCCGTCGCCGGTGGCGTGGACGGATGAAGGCGTGTTCTTCGTCGCGTCCCAGCGGACTGCCCGGCACCTGTTTCTGCCGGATCCCGAGTCGGGCGACGTGACGCGCGAGGCCGACACCCCGGAGATGATCATGACGGTGGATCTCGCGCGCGACGGGTCGGTGATGGCGCTGCAGGGCGAGGACCGCACAACGGTGGGCGAGATCTTCCGCGTGTCGCGTCGCGGGGGCGCGCAGCGCCGGATCACCGACATGACGGCCCAGGTCGCCGACTGGGGAGACCTGGGTAGCCGCGAAGTGGTGCGGTGGGAGAGCCAGCACGGCGCCGAGATCGAGGGAGTGCTCATGAAGCCACCCGGCTACGACCCCGACAGCGCCTACCCGCTCATGGTGGTCATTCACGGCGGGCCGACAGGCACATCCAGGCCGCAGCTGGTCGGCGGCTACGTGTACCCCATCCTGGATTGGCTGAAGAAGGGCGCCGCGGTGCTGATGCCCAACTATCGCGGTTCGGCGGGATACGGCGCCGACTTCCGCGCCCTCAACGTGCGCAACCTGGGCGTCGGCGACGCGTGGGACGTGCTCTCCGGCGTCGAGGCGCTCGTGGAGCGTGGCGTCGCGGATCCCGATCGCGTCGCGGCGATGGGGTGGAGCCAGGGCGGCTATATCTCAGCCTTTCTGACCACCACCAGCGACCGCTTCCGCGCGATCTCCGTGGGCGCCGGCATCTCCAACTGGATGACCTACTACGTGAACACCGACATCCACGGCTTCACCCGCGAGTACCTGAAGGGGACCCCGTGGGACGACCCCGAGGTCTACGCGAAGACGTCACCCATGACCTACATCGAGCAGGCCGTCACCCCGACGCTGATCCAGCACGGCGAGTTCGACGCGCGGGTCCCCACGCCCAACGCCTACGAGTTGTATCAGGGGCTCCAGGATGTCGGGGTCGAGACCCGGTTGATCATCTACAAGGGGTTTGGCCACGGGATCACCAAGCCACGCGAGCGGCTCGCTGCGATGTGGCACAACTGGGAGTGGTTCGCGCGCCACATCTGGGGCGAATCGGTCGAGATGCCCATTACGGAGGGAGGTCATAGCCGATGAGCGGGAGGAGCTGGATCCTCGCGGCGTCGGTGGCCGCCCTGGCGACACCGGGGATCCTTCAGGCCCAGACGCGCACGCATTTCGACCGCCGCGTCCCGATGCGGGACGGTGTCGAGCTCTCCACCGATGTCTGGCTGCCGGACGCCGTCGGCCGATTCCCCACCATCCTCATCCGCACCCCGTACCTCAAGGCTCCTCAGTTCGAGCGCTACCGGCTGGAATACTTCGTCCGCCACGGCTACGCGGTCGCGCTTCAGGATGTGCGGGGAAGGGGCGATTCGGACGGGGATTTCCACTTCTACTTCGGCGATGGGGAGGACGGATACGACACCATCGAGTGGATCGCCCTGCAGCCCTGGTCCAACGGCGATGTCGGCATGTCGGGAGGATCCTATCTCGGCACCGTCCAGTGGCTGGCCGCCCGAGAGCGCCCTCCGCACCTGCGCTGCATCATCCCTACGGCGTCTTCCGGACGCCTTTTCGACGAGATCCCCTATCTCGGAGGGGCCTTCCGCATGGGATGGGCGCTGGACTGGCTTAATGACACATCCGCGCGCTCCGCTCAGCGGCCGGGAGCCGCGGGGCTCGACCAGGAGGCCATTCTGGCGCATCGCCCCCTCTTCACCATGGACGACTTCATGGGGCGCCGCATCCCGCTCTGGAGGGAGTTTCTGCAGCACAACACCCTGGACGAATACTGGGCTCCCCTGCACTTCGAAGCCGCGGACTTCCGGCAGATCGACATCCCCGTCCTTACCGTCACCGGATGGTTCGATGGTGATCAGAGCGGGGCGCTGTCCTACTGGGACGGAATGGCGCAACACAACCCCGCCAACAACCGGCACTACCTGGTCATCGGACCGTGGACCCACGCCCAGACCTACCTGGGCGGTGCACTGTCGGTCGGCGAGGTGGAGCTTTCCCCCGAATCCGTGCTGCCGATCCAGGAGATCCGGAGACGGTTCTTCGACTCCTGTCTGAAGGGTTCAGCGAGTGACTTTGGCGCTTCAAGGGTCCGCGCCTACCTGACCGCCACCGGACAGTGGCTGGAGCTGGACCGCTATCCTCCGCCGCAAGCCACCCCCACGCCGCTATACCTGCACAGCGGCGGTGCCGCCAACTCGCTGCTCGGCGATGGCCGCCTGACATGGGACGCTCCTCAAGGTGAGGAACCCCGCGACCGATTCGTCTACGACCCCCATAACCCCGTTCCGACGATGGGGCGCGCGGTCGACCAGCGTCCGGTGCAGCGGCGCGACGACGTCCTCGTCTACACCACCGACGCCCACACGGACACACTCGCGATCATGGGCCGCGTCTTCGTGAGACTGTACGCTGCCAGCGACGCCCTCGACACGGACTTCACCGCCAAGATTCAGGATGTCCACCCCGATGGCCGGGCGGTCGCACTCGGGTCGACCGAGGCAGGTGGAGTGCGGAGGGCCCGCTACCGGAACGGCTACCTGAACACCGAGCTGCTCACGCCGAACGAGCCCGAGCTCTTCGAGGTCGAGTTGTTCGACATCGGCCACGCTTTTCTGCCGGGTCACCGGATCCGGATCGAGATCTCGAGCAGCGCCTTCCCCATGGTCAACCCGAATCAGAACACGGGGAATCCGGTGGCGACGGACACCGAGTGGAAGACCGCGAACCAGACGGTTTTTCACGATCGCGAGCGACCCTCGCATGTGCTGTTGCCGGTGCTGCCGAGCGGCCCTCCCGGTCCTACGGCACCGGTGCCGGCACCGCGCAACCCGGCGGTTCCGGGGAGCGCTTGATGCACTCGTTCGACGGGAGCGGAAAGTAGGGCCAGACGATGTGCGCCGGCAGGGCCCGCGGCAGCTCGCCGAGACGGCCGTAGTGGCGCATGTCGGCCCAGCGGTGCGTGCCTTCCCACATCAGCGAATACCGCTTGTTGTAGAGCAGCTCGTCGAGACGCTCGCTGTCGCTCATCCCCATCCAGGCCGCCATGTCGATCGGCTCGAGGCCGCCGCTCGCAGTCCGCACGGCGTTGATGTCCGCGAGCGCCGCCCCGGCGTTGCCCATCCCGAGGTTCGCCTCGGCCCGCAGCAGGACCAGTTCCTCGTTCTTGATGATCGGTCCGTGGTCGGTCGGGCCGCTGTATACCGTGAACTGGTACATGACATCGATGCCGAGGATGGTGCGCAGATCCGAGATGACCTGCTTGCCGGTAAGGCGCAGGTCCGGCTGGCCGTTCGCGCGGCTCTGGGCGTCTGCGACTGCGGTCTCATGCCCGTGACTGCGCTCGCGATTGGGATCGAAGAGAAGGTTGGGGGTGTCGCCGGATGCCGTGGAAAAGCTGTGGTACACGCCGCTCGACAGATCCCCCGTGGGATCGACGAACGAGCCGGCCAGCGATGAGAGCGCTCCCGACCAGTTGTCGCTGTACACTTGGGCCCGCGCCAGAAGGGCGGACGCGATGCTGGCCAAACCGCCGGGCGAATTGAAGCCCGCCCAGCCGGGAATCAGAGTGAACGGGACGCTGCCGCCGCCGGCGTTGAAGTGGTTGATCGCCTGGCCCAACAGGCTCTCGATGTGACTGTAGACGGCCGCCTTGCTCTCGACCGGGGCAAGGTCCTCGCTGTCCGGAGGCCGGTTGACGTCGATCGGCAGTCCGCTCTCGTCAAAGACGCTGATCGCAGTCAGGAACTCGTGACCCTGTACAAGCTTGGCGAAGCCCCGGAGCACCTCCTTTTCCTGCTCGGAAAAGGCATCGGTCGCTTCGACTCCGTTCAGGACCTCGTTGGCCAGCCGGATGGTGCTGAACCGGCCGTTGTACATGAACGTCACGTAGAACCGGCTCGGATCGAGCGTGCCGGTGAGCAGGGGATTCACGAATTCCTGGTTGACTGCGTCGAGGGCGTACCCTTCGCGGCCGATGTACTGAACGGAGTTGCTGATCCCCATCGTGAAGTCGGGGCGGTCGTCGCCGATCTTGACCGGCCCCGCCTCGAGGGTGTCGCTGGCGATGATCTGGGTGCACGACTCGCCCTCCGCGAGGCGACGCTCGCCGAAGGAAGTGCCGAAGCCTCCCGGGCGGAATTCACCGCCCGGCAGCTCCAGGATGGTGCACCGCCACGCCGAGAAGTTGACCATCGGCTGCCATTCGATCGCGCCGCCCTGGAAGAAGTTGCCGACCAGCGAAGCCTCCACGCCACGGGTGCGCATCTTGCCGCCGTTGCTGACCAGGGAGCCGAAACCGCTCGACGGAAGCAGTGTGCGGCTCAGCAGCAGGTCGCTGATCGTCTTCTCGTAGACGGTCGCCTCCAGGCGGATGCGACCGTCGAGCAGCGTTGCGTCGAATCCGCCCTCGATCTCGGCCTGCCGTTCAGGGCGCAGGTCCGAAGCCGCCGTACTCCCCTGGATCTGGTAGGTACCCACGCCGGTGACATTCCCCGGAACGAGCACGGTGAACTTCTGCCCGTAGCGCGGTTGATTGCCGGTTTGCCCGTAGGCCATGCGCACCTTGAGATCCCGGACGACCTCTGTTTCCAACGGGAACGTGTACGACGCAGCGGCCTTGGGGTACCAGTAGATCGCCTGATCGTCGGAGTTGTTGCTGCTCTGATCACCGCGGATGCCCGCCGTCAGGAAGAGACGGTCGCCGATCAGGGCCTCCTCCTGGAGGAAGAAGCCGAAGTCCTCGGTGCGGAGGAGCTGCTGCAAGCTGGTCTGGACGGTGCCGGCGCTCACGTTCCGCAGGCCGCCCACCAGGTTCTGGCCGCGATTCCGGTTGACGTCGTAGTCGACGGACTCGTACTGGGTACCCACCGACGACGTGAGGTTGAAGCCCGACCCCTCGTATCCGTGGACGGCGAAAAAGTTGAGGTTGAGGTTGAGATTCTGGGTCTGCGAAATGACCACGGTTCCGGGGAGCCCGTCGTTGGGTTCGAACTGGGCGTCCGGCGGTGCGTAGACGTTGTTCTTCTGCTGGAACCAGTCGACGACGCCGACAGCCGACAAGGTGAGGTCGTGAACGTCGCCCTGAAGGATCTCCAGGTCGGCGGAGCCCGTTCCGACGAACCGCCACACAGTCTCGTTGTTCTTGACCTTCTCGACCGTCTCGAACGGGTTGCTCCCCGAGTACGGGTTGATGGGGAAGGTGCCGTCGGGACGCTGGCGCAGGTCGATGAAGGTCGGCGTGCCCGTCAGCGCGCCGTACATCGTGTTGCCGGTATTCTCGTTCTGATGGATCCCCCGGTCGCTCTCGGTGCGAATGAACTGGGTCCCCAGATTCACCGTCAGGCGGTCGTTCACGAACTTTTCCAGGTTCATGCGGACCGCCTGCTTGTCGCCGAAGGTGTTCCGGATGACCCCGCCTTCGTGGCGAACGAGTCCGGAAGCGAAGTAGCGGAGGTCGCTGCTTCCGCCGGAAAGGTTCGCCGAGGTCTCGTAGCTCAGCGGCCTCCCCCCGATCAACAGGTCCTCGTGGTCGTACACCTCGCCCGTCCAGTAGTCGGCTGCGTTGCTGTAAACGGACTGGGCCTCTGCGAGGCTCTCGAAGGTCCGGAAACCCACCTTGCGCGACGCCTGCGAGGTCCCGAACTGCTGCCGGACGTGGAAGCGCGGCGCGCCTTGCTGGCCGCGCTTGGTCGTGATGATGATCACGCCTCCCGCCGCCTTCGATCCGTAGATCGCCGCCGCCGAGGCGCCCTTCAGAACCTCGACGGACTCGATGTCGTCCGGGTTGAGATCCGCGATCCGGTTGACCGCGTTCCCCTGGGTGGTCGTGAACCGCCCGTCGGGGAAGGCGCCGGTGATCGTGTTGACGCCCGGCTGCGTGGCCGCATCGCTGATGATGAGGCCGTCCACCACGTACAGCGGCGAGTTGTTGCCGATGATGGACGTCACGCCCCGCAGGTTGATGCTCGCGCCGCCGCCGGGGGCGGGTGAGTTGCTGCGGATCATGGCCCCCGGGATCTTCCCCTGCAGCGACTGTTCCAAGCTGGCATTCGAGACCTTGACGAGGTCGTCGGCCACGAGCCGCGCCACCGAACTGGCCTGGTTGCGCCGCGCGACGCCGGTGGCCCGCCCCGTGACGACGATCTCGTCAAGGCGGAAAGCGTCCCGCTCCAGGGCGATGATGATCGTGGTCTGTCCCGCTGAGAGCGTGATCTCGCTCGACCGATAGCCGATCGCGCGGATGCTCAGCTGGTCGGCTCCGGCGGGGACCGTCAGGGAGAACATGCCGTCGGCTGCGGTCTCGGTGCCCGTGTTGGTGCCTACGACCGTGATTACCGCTCCGGCGATGGGCTCTCCCGACACATCCGCTTCGACGTGGCCGGTCAGAGTTCGCTGCTGGGCCCCGGCGGTACGTGCCGCGAAGCCGATAATCACGAGGGTTGCCAATGTGACCAGCGGTTGTGGCCACCGACCGGTGAGTTTCATCGTTCCCTCCATTCATCCGGTAGAACGGTTGCCTGGTACTAAATGACGGTTTCACAACGGCATTGTCAACAAAACCGAGTATGTTTTTGTGTACAATTCCTTGAAATCTCCGTCGGCTAGTTCCCAAGCAAGCGTGATCCGTCGCCGGCCCCTGTCAAAGAGTACCGGAAAGGCTTATCCTGATTGTCGTTAGCAGATCTCGGCGCGAGTCGCCGTATCTCAACCAGGAGGCCTTTCCGGTGAAGACAATATCGCACAAACAAAGCCGAAGGAACAATGCCCGGCGGAGGCGGAAGGTGAAGGCGCGGCATGCGAGGGGGAGGCGGTGGGGCACGGGGCCGAAGCCGATGTTCGGGTCCGGCAGGGTGCGCTACGAGATCGGGGCGCGGATCAACGCGATGAGCTACGGGGGCATCGGCGTGGTCCGGCGGCTGGTGTCGAAGCTGGGGCTGGCCGGGGAGATCAACCGGCGGCTGGCGCTGCTGAAGCGGCATCTTCCGTACCACGAGTCGGACCACGTGCTGAACATCGCGTACAACATGCTGTGCGGAGGCGCGCGGCTGGAGGACCTGGGCGCCCTGCGCAACAACGCATGGACGCCCTGGGGGCGGAGGTGATCCCGAGCCCGACGGCGGCGGGCGACTTCACGCGCCGCTTCGGCGAGGCGGACGTCATCGAGCTGCAGGAGTGCATCAACGCGGTGCGGCCGCGGTTGTGGCGGGGCCGGGGCCGGGACCTGCTGGGGCCGGTGGCGTACATCGACGTGGACGGGACGCTGGCGCCCACGCTGGGCGAGAAGAAGGACGGCATCGACATGTCCTACAAGGGGGTGTGGGGCTACCACCCGCTGGTCGTCTCGCTGGCCAACACCGGCGAGGTGCTCTACCTGGTGAACCGGCCGGGCAACGCGGTGAGCCACCAGGGCGCGGCGGAGTGGATCGACAAGGCGATCGGGCTCGTGGCGCCGCACGCCGAACGGGTGTGCGTGCGCGGGGACACGGACTTCTCGCTGACCGTCAACTTCGACCGCTGGAGCGAGGCGGCGGACTTCATCTTCGGCTACGACGCGCAGCCGGGCATGGTGAAGCGGGCCGAGGCGCTGGAGGAGGGTGACTGGGAGCGGCTGGAGCGCCGGCCGCGCTACACGTCGCGGACGGGGAAGACGCGGAGCCGGCGGGCGGACGTGAAGGGGCGGATCGTGCGGGAGCGCGGCTACGTCAACAACCGGCTGAACCACGAGGACGTGGCCGAGTACGACTACCGGCCCGGAAAGTGCCGCGAGACCTACCGGATGGTGGTCGTGCGCAAGAACATCAGCAGGATGAAGGGCGAGCTGTGCCTGATGGACGAGGTCCGCTACTTCTTCTACATCACCACGCGGCGGGACCTCAGCGCGGCCGAGGTGGTCCGGCTGGCCAACGCCCGCTGCGACCAGGAGAACGTGATCGAACAGTTGAAGAACGGGGTGAACGCGCTGCGGGTGCCGGTCTACGACCTGGTGAGCAACTGGGCCTGCATGGTAATGGCGGCGCTGGCGTGGAACCTGAAGAGCTGGTTCGCCATGATGATGCACCTGAAGTCCGACCGCCGGAAGTACGTCGCCATGGAGTTCAAGCGCTTCATCCGCGAGATGATCCTGCTGCCCTGCCAGGTCATCCGCTGCGCCCGGCAGACCACCCTGCGCATCATCGGCTGGCAGCCCGCCACCGACCGGCTGTTCAGCACCTGGCGCACCATCGAACGGACCGGCTTCGGCTGACGCCGCCCCTCCCCGCCGCTTCCCCACCCCGCCACCCCGCGCGTCCACGGGCACCGGTGTCTCCCGTGCCCAAAATCACTCGGGAAACCCCGGGACCGCGCACTCAAAAGACTCCGTTCATCCCCTGGCACGCCTGCAAAACAGCCCCGTGGAAGCCGCCAGGTCCGCTCTATGACAACTTGCACAACCGAAACTCGCCCCCCGGACCCTACTCGCTTGTTTTGGGGCTAGTAGGGCCTATTCGGGCAAAAAGAGCGCCAACGGCTCCAGATCTCCCTTGGGGTGCGCCCCCTTTGCGAAGGGCTTACAATTCCCGCAAATCCCCGAATCGAAGCCTCCTGGCAAGAGAAACCAACATGGACAGGCGATCCTTCTTGGGAACGGCGGCCTTTGCGGCCGCGGGCAGCGTGGCACTCACGTCGGACTCGGAGCCGCCCGCGGATCCTGGCGCTGCATCCGCGAGGGCCCCCAGGAGCCAGGAGACCCCGGCCATCAACGGCTACGTCAAGCCCGGACTGGAACCGGTCCGGGACACCTTCGCCGACAACGCCCGCCTCATGGGCACCGGCGGCGCCACTTTCGCCGCCACCCACCACGGCGAAATCGTCGTCGACCTGTGGGCCGGGATGGCGGACCATGACCGCCCCTGGATTCGCAACACTCGCGTCCACGTGCAGTCCACCAGCAAGGCGGTCACCGCGGCGACGGCCATGGTCCTCGTCGATCGCGGCGAACTCGACCTCGACGCGCAGGTGGGCTACTACTGGCCCGAATACGCCACCAACGGCAAGGAAAACACGACGGTTCGCATGCTGCTGAGCCACGCGGCCGGCTCCACCCAGCTTCCCGGCTACACCGAGCTGCTCGACCTCGACGGCAACGGCTTCGACCAGTACGACGAGATCGCGCGGCGCCTGGCCGCCGCCGCACCGGACTGGGAGCCCGGAACCGCGCATGCCTATCACGGCTACACGTACGGCAACCTGGTGAGCGAGGTCGTCTACCGGGTCACCGGCAAGCGCGCGGGAGAGTTCCTGCGCGACGAGATGGCCGGGCCGTGGCTGCTGAACACCTGGCTAGGCACGCCCGTCGAGGAACAGCGGGACCTGTTAGGAGCAAATAATATGTCCGGTTTCGTAGCACGTAATCTGTCCGGTTCAGAACAGTCACCGAGGAGGCTGGATGAACCGGGCGGAGATGCTGCGAGAGATACGGATGGCGAGGTTCGAAGAGATCTATGATCGATGGCGCCGAAAACGGGTCACGCAAGCGTGGGCGGCGAGCGTGCCGGGAGTGACGGACCGGACGTTCCGGCGCTGGGTGGCCCGCTACGAGGCGGGCGGGCTGGCGGCCCTGAAGGACAAGCGGGTGGCGGGGCCGTCTCCCCGGCGGGCGTCGCCGGAGGAGGCGGCGGCGCTGGAGGCGCTGTACCGGGACGGCTGTGCGGGGTGGAACGTGCTTCACTTCTACCACGAGGTCTACGCGGGCGAGCACGGCGGGGCGCGGTCGTACACCTGGGTGAAGAGCCGCCTTCAGGAGGCGGGCCTGGTGAGGAAGGGGCGCAGGAAGGGTGCGCACCGGCTCAGGCGGGAGCGCAAGCCGGCGGAGGGGATGATGCTCCACCAGGACGCCTCGACGCACGAATGGGCTCCCGGCCAGGGGTGGGACCTGGTCGTGACGATGGACGACGCGACAAGCGGGGTGTACTCGGGGTTCTTCGTCGAGGAGGAGGGAACGTGGTCGAGCCTTCGGGGCGTCGCGGAGACGGTGAAGGTGCAGGGGCTCTTCGACAGCCTGTACACGGACCGGGGCTCGCACTACTGGCACACGCCGGAGGCGGGCGGGAAGGTGGACAAGGACAAGCCGACCCAGTTCGGCCGGGCGATGGGCGAGCTCGGGATCGAGATGATCGCCGCGTACTCGCCGCAGGCGCGGGGCCGGAGCGAGCGGCTGTTCGGGACGCTTCAGGGGCGCCTGCCGCAGGAGCTGGCGCGGGCGGGGATCACCGACATGGACGAGGCCAACGAGTTCCTGAAGGACTTCTGGCCGCGGTTCAACGCGGCATTTGCGGTGGAGGCGAGGGAGGCGAAGCGCGCGTTCACCCGGTTGCTGCCGCGGATGAAGGCCAAGCTGCCCGACATCCTCTGCCTGAAGGAGACACGGACGGTTGGCAACGACAACTGCGTGACCTACAAGGGCAAGACGCTGCAGATCCCGCCTCAGCCGCACCGGTACACCTACGTGCGAGCCAAGGTCAAGGTCCACGAATACGAGGACGGCGGCATGGCCGTCTTCCACGGCATCCGGAGGCTCGGGCGCTACGATGCGAACGGCAGGTTGCTGGACACCCTCAGCGGGTCGGAGGTGGCAGCGTGAGGCGGTACCGCCGCCCCCCTCGGCTCGCTCCGCTCGCCTCGGAGGGCGGCGGTACGGAAAAGCGGACACTTCATGTGCTACAGAAACCGGACATTTCATTTGCTACCGACACCCTCGGGAGCCGCGGCTTGGCCGCAGCCTGTTCGCGATATACTATACGTGAGGGCCACCGTCTCCGCATCGGCAAGCGACAGGAAGGGCGCCTATGAGCCCCATGCTTTGGCCACGTCATCCTCCTCCACTCCTCCTTCTGCTCGCCCTCACCCTGGGCGGATGCGGCTCACCGGACCTGGACGAAGCAGTTCGCGAGTCCGAGCCGCTTTTCACCCTCATGCCCTCGTCCAGCACGGGGATCACCTTCGCCAATCGGTTGCCCGAGACCGCGGCGAGAAACGGCCTGGCCTACCAGTACTACTACAACGGTGCCGGGGTCGCCGTGGGCGACGTCAACGGTGACGACCTTCCGGACCTCTACTTCACGGCCAACATCGGTCCGAACCGGCTGTATCTGAACCGGGGTGGGCTGCGTTTCGAGGACGTGACGAACCAGGCCGGGGTCGCGGGTCCGAGCGACGGATGGGCCACGGGTGCAACGCTTGTCGACATCAACGCAGACGGACGGCTCGACATCTATGTCAGCCAATCGGGACCGTTCGGTGAGGACGACCTCCGGCGCAACGTGTTGTACATCAACCGGCAGGAGGGAGACGGGAT
The DNA here is from genome assembly GCA_963555795.3 of Longimicrobiales bacterium. Taxonomy (GTDB): domain Bacteria; phylum Gemmatimonadota; class Gemmatimonadetes; order Longimicrobiales; family Gaopeijiaceae; genus Bin94. The sequence continues at coordinate 174,280 of CAUVXA020000007.1, forward strand.
TCCCGCTTTCGCGGAAGAGGCCTCCCGGTACGGTCTCGACGACCCGGCGTACTCCACTCAAGCGGCGTTCTTCGACAGCGACGGCGACGGCGACCTGGACATGTACCTCATGAACCACGGGATCCCCGCCTATCGGACGCTTTTCCAACTCGGGTCCGAGCGGTCACCCCTCGAGGTCGACAAGCTGTACCGCAACGATGGGGAACGCTTCGTCGACGTATCTGCCGAAGTGGGGCTCATCGACTCGAACCTCGGCTTCGGTCTCGGCCTGAGCGTGGGCGACCTGAACAATGACGGCCTGCCCGATATCTATGTCGCCAACGACTACTCCGGCCCCGACTATCTGTACCTTGCCCGGGCGGACGGCAGCTTCCACAACGTGATCGAACGGTCCATGGGGCACATCCCGCTCTCTTCCATGGGCTCGGACATCGCCGACCTGGACGGGGACGGGTGGCTGGATCTGGCCGTAGTCGAGATGGACCTTCCGACGCACTACGGTCGCAAGACCATGGAGCTGGGCACGGAACAGGAACGCTTCGCTCTCATGGCTCGCGAGGGCCTGCACTTCCAGTACATGGCGAACTCCCTTCAGTGGAACCGTGGGACGCCGGACGGCCACGTACCGGTTTTCTCCGATGTCGCGCACCTCGCGGGCGTCGCTCGCACAGACTGGAGCTGGGCGACCCTGTTCGCGGATCTGGACAACGATGGTCGGCAGGACATGTTCGTGACCAACGGGATGGCCGGTGTGAGCATCAACCCCGATTTCGACGCCTACATGGGCCGCCGCATCGCCGAGGTCCGGGCAGCCGTGGGGAGGACCACCGAGGCGCTCATCCTCGAGCTCATCGACAACATGCCCCGCCGCAGGGCATCGAACTACGCCTTCCGGAACGAAGGGGACCTAGCCTTCACCGATTTGGCGAGCGAATGGGGACTGGACCAGCCGGCGTATTCCACCGGAGCCGCATACGCCGACCTCGACCGTGACGGCGATCTCGACCTGGTCGTGAGCAACGTGCAGGAAGAGGCGTTCGTCTACCGCAACAACATCCGTGAGACGGACGGAGCGCACTTCCTCACAGTCCGGCTCCAGGGCCCCCCGGGAAATCCATTCGGCATCGGCGCACGCGTGCGGCTGACGGTCGGCGACACACGGCAGCTCCGCGAGATGCAGCTCACCCGCGGATACCAGTCGTCCGTGGAGCCGCTGCTGCACTTCGGTCTCGGGGAGCTGGCAGCAGTGGACACCGTGGAGATTCGCTGGCCGGACGGAGCCGTGGAGACGCACACCGCGGTCGCAGCGGATGTCACGGTCACGCTCGATCACGCGGACGCACGTCCACCCACCCAACCACCACCCGGCCCGGCACCCCTCTTCACCGACGCCCGCACCTCGATGCGCCCCGTGCCGCGACACACGGCAAGCCTGTCCATGCTCGACGCCACGCTGGAGCCGTATCCCTCCAGACGGGAACAGGTCGCGCTGGCCGTGGGGGATCTCGATGGCGACGGACTGGACGACTTCGTCTTCGGTGGCAGCCGGAGCGGGCCCTCCCTGGTGTACTTCCAGCGAGAGGACGGGACGTTTCAGACCGTCGCCCGGCTCCCCGCGAGCGCGGCCATGTCCGAGACCACGGCCGCCGCCATCTTCGATGCGGACGGCGACGGCCTGAACGACATTTGGACGGTCGCCAGCTACGCGGCGGGCCTGGACCGGCGCGAACACCGGCATCGCCTGTTCCTCAATGGCGGGGGAGGGAGCTTCCAGGCGTCACCCGAGACAGTCACCCGGCAGGCTGGGCAGGGAACGACACTTGCACCCGGGGACTACGATGGCGACGGCCGTATGGACCTCTTCGTCGGTGGCCACAACGTCCCGGGAAGCGCCCCGGCGACAGGCAGTCGCCTCCTCAGGAACGAGGGAGCAGGCACGTTCCTGGATGTGACCGCCGAGGTGGCGCCTGCGCTTCTGCGACTCGAAACGGTGACCGACGCCCTGTGGACGGACCTGGATGGAAACGGGGCGGCCGATCTGCTCGTGGCCGGAGAGTGGATGCCCCCGACCCTGCTACTTAACGAAGGTGGCCGACTCCGCGACGCCACGGCGGCGGCTGGCCTGGATGGACTGACCGGCTGGTGGCAGACGTTGGTCTCGGCAGATTTCGACGGCGACGGGGACCCCGACATCGTCGCTGGCAACGTAGGCCTCAACTACCCATACCGCCCGTCGGCGGATCGGCCCTTCGAGCTCTACGTGGGGGACTTCGACCGCGACGGGGACGATGAAGGCATGCCGGCGTACCACGAGGGTGGCATGCTTTACCCGTGGTTCGGTCGAGCCCGCTTGGCGTCCATGCTCCCCTGGGTCTCTCAGCTCTACCCCACACTCGACTCGTTCGCGCGTGCCACGCTGCCCGACATCCTGAGGCCGGAAGGGATGCGGGCGGCGCAGCGCTTCGAGATCAGCACGCTGGCCAGTACATACCTGGAAAACACCGGAGACGGCCGGCTACTCCCTCGCCCGCTGCCGCGGGTTGCCCAGGTCTCGGCGGTAGCCGGCGCGGTCCCCGCCGACTTCGACGGTGACGGCACCATCGACCTGGTCCTGGCGGGTAACCTCCACGCCTTCGATCAGAGCGTCCCGAGGCTCGACGGAAGCGTCGGCCTCTTCCTCCGCGGCGACGGAGCAGGCGGATTCCATCCGGTGCAGCCGAGCAAGAGCGGGCTCTGGCTGGAGGGAGTCGTTCGCGAACTCGCGCTGCTCCGCGTGGGGCGGGACGGTGAGCCGGCCCTCCTGGCCGGCGTCGCGGGTGGCGAGGCGCTTCACGTACGTCCGGTCAGATCCCCGCCGTCCTGACCAGCCCTGGCCACCCGTCACGGTGCCGGTCTGCTGGGCCACAAGACCCGTGGCTACAAGCAGTGGGAAGACTCCCAAGCCAAGCGTTCTCACCATACTCTTCATCATCACTCTCCTCCTTTCGTGCGGATGCCGGACTAGAACCTGGCCCACCTGGACCTGGCTCATTTCGCGGATCGGGGCGGCGCCCCGAAAGAGACGCGACGGGAGTGGAGACCCCGTCTCATCGCGGAGAGTCCTGCCTGCGGCACGGTCGACTGCCGGTGAGGGTCGGCGGATTACACCTCCAAATAGTACGGCCCGGCAGGCTGTCAAGCAAGAAGCCTTTTACCCCGCCGGCAACGGTCGACGTTCCGATTCCTCCCTACACGTTGAACCGTACGTGCAGCAACTCCCCGTCGGCCACGACATAGTCCTTCCCCTCCACCCGCATCAGCCCCGCTTCCTTGACCGCCTGCTCCGAGCGGTATTCTGCGAACACCTCATACGGGATGACCTCGGCGCGGATGAACCCGCGCTCCAAGTCGCTGTGGACGCACCCGGCAGCGGCGCGTGCGACCGTGCCACGGCGGATCGTCCACGCGCGCACCTCGTCCGGCCCGATGGTGAAAAACGACACCACGTCCATCAGGCTATAGGCCGTACGGATGAAACGCGCAAGCACGGGCTCGGAGAGTCCCAAGTCTTCCAGAAACTCCGGTTGCTCCTCGGGCTCCAGACTGGCGATTTCCGCCTCCACGCTGGCCGATAGAACCATTGCCGCGCCCCCCATAGCCTGGATTTCGTCGGCCAGGCCGGGGTCGAGTTCCTCGGCGGCACGGTCCTCGTCCACGTTCACCGCGCAAAGCAGCGGCATGTCCGTGAGCAGCCCGTAGCCCTTCGTGAAGCCCCGGTGCAGCTCGGCCTCCGACAGCAGCCGCAGGGCTCTTCCCTCCTCCAGGGCGACGGTCATCGTTTCGAAGGCGTCGATTTCGCGCACGTCCGCGCGTTCCTTGCGGGCACGGTCCAGACGCCGCTCCACGACGGCCAGATCCGCGAGAACGCACTCGTCGTGGAAAGCCCGCAGGTCGCCGAGCGGATCGGGGTCGCCTTCGAGCGCGGGGTTGAGGAAGTCCCGCAGGACAAGGCAGAGAGCCTCCCGGTCGCGGATCTCCTGTAGAGTTCTGGGTGACAGAACCCGTGAGCCGGCACCATGTTCGCCCGGGACATCGCGGAGGTTGATGGTCGCGTAGGTGGTCTTCCTGGGCGAGTAGATCCCGGACAGGAAATCGACACGCGGATCGGGCACGCGGACTGTACCCACGCGGATCTCTCCGCCGTACCCGACCGGTACGTCCAGACCGGTCATGGCGTTGAACAGGGTGGTCTTCCCGGAGCCGGCAAAACCGGCGAGGCCGAATCTCATCTATGTCTGTCCGCTTGCGAGTGGGCTGTGGTGCTGAAACGTTGCATCGCACGGCGCGAGGTGGAACCCCGCGCAAGCGCAGCCTACGAGGAGCGTTCGGATGTCACAGGACTTGAGGGCGGAGCGGAGCGGGGGTTCGCACATCTCCCGCCGGGGGTTTCTGACGGTCGGCGCGGCCGGGCTTGCCGGCTCGTCGCTGGCGGGGTGCGACGGCGGAGCCGAAGCCGGCAGCGCGACAGGCGGGCAATCCGCTATCGCAATGCCCACAGGTGTCGAAGACGACGCATGGGCCCATGTAAGCGCCCGCTTCATCCTGCAACCGGGTACCGCCTACATGAACAACGCGAGCCTGGGGATGCCTCCGGCGTCCGTCCCGGAGGCGGTGGGTGCCGGCTACGAAGCCCTGTCGCAAGAGCCGCTGCACGGGAAGCACGACCCTGGGCGAGGTCGTCGCCGGCCGGGTGGTTCCGGGACTCGCGGCCCTGCTCGGAGCGAACCCGGACGAGGTGGTCCTGACCCGCAACGCCAGCGAAGCACTGCATATGGGCGCGGTGGGGGTTCGAGAGCGAAGCGCAGGTGGTGGGGTTGGTTGAAGACGCCATCACGCCCGCGACCCGTGTGATCGCGTTCTGCCACGTCACCCGGGGCGGTCATCTGTATCCGGTCAGGCAACTGTGCGCGATGGCCCGCGATCGGGGGATCGTGAGCCATGTCGACGGCGCCCAGGCGGTGGGGATGTTCCCCGTCGACCTGGACGATCTGGGTTGTGACACCTACTCCGCGAGCCTGCACAAGTGGCTGCTCGGCCCAATGGGGACCGGCGTTTTCTATGTGCGCACGGACGCTCGCGAGCGGGTCCGGTCTGCTTTCGCCCCCGATGGCAGCGGCGGTACGCTCCACTACCAGCCGCCGGGCACTTCGAGTCTTCCCACGCGGGCTGCTCTGGCCGCTTCCCTCGACATTGTCGAAGCGGTGGGAATCGACAATGTCGCCGCCCGCACACGCTACCTGTCCGACTACCTGAAGACGCGGCTGGCGTCCATGCCCGGAGTGACAATCCTGAGCGGGCCGACCCCCGCCACCTCCTGCCCCGGATCCACCATCTTCGAGCAGGAAGGGGTCGACGCGATCGAAGCGGTGGCTCTCGTCGCGGAGCGCGCCAGCATCCACATTGACGAGCACCAGCGGGACGGTCACAACGCAATCAGAATATCCACCCACGTTTACAACACGACCGCCGAAATCGACCGGTTGGCCGATGTGCTGAAAGGGCTGCCGGTGTAAGTGGCCGCCTCATCACCCGAGCAAGGAGTTGTCATGATGTTCGTCAATCACAGGTCACGAAGGTTCGCTCGCTCTGCCGCGGCGCTTGCCCTTGTCATCCCCCTCGTCCTGGCCTCGTGCACAGTCCAACCCATCCGGGACGACACCGCCGACCCAGCACCGACGCCCGACTTCACGCTGGGCTCGGAAGACACCCATAACCGCTGGAGCGCGACGATCCCGCCGGTGCTGACCGTGCCCTCGGGAGCCGTGGTCGAGGTGCGGACCAAGGAGGCGTCCGACGGGCAGATCATCGAGTCCACGACCGTGGATGAGCTGGCGGATGTCGATTTCGGCCTCATTCATGCTCTCACGGGACCGATCTACGTCGATGGCGCCAGTCCCGGCGACCTCCTCGCCGTCACCCTTCATGAGATCGAGGTCGAAGGATGGGGATGGGCGACCATCCTGCCCGGCTTCGGCTTCCTCGCGGACGAGTTTACGGAGCCCTGGATCCGCGGTTTCCCCATGGAACCGGGAGCCACCGAAGCCCGCTTCAACGACAACATCACGATCCCGCTCGCCCCGTTCGCGGGCGTCATGGGGGTCGCGCCCGACACCGACTCCATGCTGGTAACGATCCCGCCGCGGACCAACGGCGGCAACATGGACAACCGCCACATGACCGCGGGGACGACCGTCTACTTCCCCGTACAGGTAGAGGGGGCCCTGTTTTCCATCGGCGACACGCATGCGGCGCAGGGCGACGGCGAAGTCTCCGGCACGGCCATCGAGGCCCCGATGCGGATCGTGCTCAGCGTCGAGGTCATGGAGAACACGCGCGGGATGGTCGAGCCGCAGTACGAGACCGACGAGTACTACGGGGTGACCGGCTTCGGGACGACGATCGACGAAGCGGCCCGCAAAGCGACGCGCTACATGATCGACTACCTGGTTGCGGAACACGGACTCACGCCGGACGAGGCCTACGTCCTGTGCTCGCTGGCCGGGGACCTGAAGATCTCGGAGACGGTGGATGTTCCGCACATGCTGGTGAGCATGCACATGCCGAAGTCGATCTTCTGACCTCTCTGGAACCGTATCACAGCAATAGGCGAGCCCCCTTCGGACCCGTGAGACATTTTCCGGTTGTTTCGGTCGGGGCGCTCGCGCTGTGCACGGTTGCGGCCTGTGGCGATCTGCACTCCGGCGCGGGGCTGGAGTATCCGACTTGGGTCACCCAGCCCGAGTTCCAGTTCAGCAATGATCCCCACCGCGATGTTCGCCTTTCGCAGGTGCCATATTTGCGCGTCGATCCGGTGCGCAATCGGGTTTTCGTTATCGATCTGTTAGACATGCCGGTTACGGCGTGGAACCCCGAGGGTTCCGTCGTGTTCTCCGCCGGCCGTGGCGAAGGCCCAGGCGAATTCATCTATCCGACGAGGATATACATTGGCGATGATGGCAGCTTCGTGGTGGGCGAGAATCTCGGCACACGATTCACCTGGTACACACCTGACGGCAAACTAGCCGGAACAGTGCCGGGTCCGCCGACGTCCGTGATCCATGACGGCTTCAGGCTGAACCTGGAGGCCCCAGTCAGTGACGGCGGATTCCTGGGTTCCCCGCGGATTCCGATAGCAACGGCCGTGGGCATGAGAGACCGGCCTCCGATCAACACCCGCCCCCTGTTGCGCGTTCTCCCTGCCGAGCGGGGGGTGTGGCCCGCTCCACAACCCGTTTTTCGGGTGGACAATCGGAACCGCTATGCCGCCATACGGCGTGGCGAGCGGACCACGTTCGCTGGGCAACCTTTCGGAGACGAGGACTTGTGGCGCATCCATCCGGGTGGAGCAGTGGTCGCGCGTCGAAATGGTGCCCTGGCGTCGTCGACCTGATCGAGCTGAACGCAGGCGGAGATACCCTGTGGCGGCAGAGCCTGTCCTTTCAACCCCAGCGATTGACCGCAGAGCGCGTCGAAGCGGCGATTGCATCGTGGGTCGATTCCAGAGCCAGTTTGGGTCAGGAGTCGCCGGGCACGCTCAGACAAGCCTACGAGAGGGTGCTATACAGGCCGGAGTACTTGCCGGCCGTGGAGGGCCTCTTCATGGCAGCCTCCGGCGAGGTCTGCCTCGAGACTCACGAGCGTTTGGACAACCTCCGGGTGTTCTACGCCGTGCGACGGGACGACCCCGCGCGACAACCCCGTCGGATCCTGCTTCCCGACGGGGTGTGGTTTCAGGATGCGACCGACACTCACGTCTGGGGAATCCGTCGGGACGAGCTTGATGTGCCCCACATCGTGGGACGAAGGTTGGTGCCGCGGTAAGGGGTCGACGAACCGTGGACCAGCGGCGCGATCACTTCTTGAGCAGGTCGCGGTGGTACAGAATGTAAACTTTACTTCACATAATGTAAGGCTACCATTACATTCTGACCGCGAATGAGGGCGCTGGCGCTTCGGTCGTCCCGGGCAATGTGGTCTGCCGGGATGGTGTCGGACCGGATCGTGTCGGGCCGGATGGTGTCGGGCCGGATCGTATCCGGCTGGACCGTGTCGGGCTGAATGACTTCAGCGGAGTCCCGGGCGGCCGTCGCGGTGTCGGCTTCAGCGGAATCCCGGGCAACGGTAGTAGCCGCTTCCCCCGTGTCCCCGGCGCCGGCCGCAGTGTCGACTTCCGCCGCGACAGGCTCTTCCTCGGTGCCCGCATCCTCCTCCGCGGCCGCCGGTCCCGACGCCGTCACGATCCGCACCTCACCACTCCCCGAGTCCACGGAAAACACCGTCCGGATCATCGCCCGGTCCGACAGCATCCGGATGTTGGGGGCAAGCTCGGGGGGACGGGCGAAGCGGTCATTCCCCAGAAGCTCGCCGGGACGAAGGTGGTGCTCCACCACGATGAAGCGGAGCTCCCCGGCGCTCGTCGGCTGCTCGAAGTCGAGGACCACCCCGCCGTCCGCCGTCCCCCAATGCTCGACCCGTGACGGGCGCCCACCGCCCGGGAGAGACCGGCCGTTCAGCGCGGCGAGCCGGGGACCATCCTCGCCGAATCGGAAGAGCATCATTTCCGCGCCGATTTCGGAGGTCACGGTCACGCGCAGCAACCCCTGCCGGACCGTGCTGTCGGACACGATGGACACGGTCGGTGAAGGCACGTCGACCGGATCTCCAACGGCGAGGGCGTAGCGAACGCTCCGGGGACTGAAGTCGGCGAGAAGGCCGGGGGGCTCAGATGCGTCAGGCTCGGCGGCACCGGACTCGGAGGCGTCAGGCTCGGCCGCGCCGGACCCACCGGCCGCACCCGCCACCGACGCCGCGCCAAAGGGCCCGGCCACCTCAATTGCCCACGCGACGCCCGGATCCGAATCGTCCCGGGTGGGGTCGGTGCCCCAATAGGCGGACCCGGTCTCCCGGTCCAGGGCATAGACGAGCGTCGAGGGAGCGGGCCGGTCGGCCGAGGGAGAGGCGGTCGACATTCCCACCGCGAGAAACACCCCGGCGACAGCCAGCCCGGCGAGGGGCGCCCACCACCAGTTCGGCTCCCGCAGCGTGTCGAGCAGCGGCAGCAACTGGAGGAAGACGAGCGCGGCCAGAACGGCCACCACAGGCGCCAGCGCAAGGCCCCTCGCGAGCCACACACCCTCGATCAACGGCGTCAGCACCACCACGACGGGGACGGCCGCCACCACCGCCACCAACCAGCGCAGAAGCCCCATCCGCCCATTCCGTGGGAGCCCCACGACCGCCATCGCCCCGATGCAGCCCGCCAGCGCCGGCCACTGGAAGTTCATGGCGGCCATCGGGAACATCACCGTCGTCAAGGCGGCGAGCACCACGGGGACGAAAAGGGCGCCCACGGCCAGCTCGGCCAGCGAGAACCACCTCTTGAGCAGTGACAGTATCGCGGCCGCGAGGGCGAATGTGATGCTCACGATGGCAAGGACATACCAGCCTTCACTGTGGAACGCTCCCGCGTGAAGGGCGCCGGCTTCCGGATGCGCGCCGCTGCGCCAGTCGTACAGGAAAAACGCGGCCGCGCCCGCTGCTCCGGCCAGTACGACCGTGGCCCCGAAGCCCGCGACCATACACTTCGGCCGGAACCCACCCCGCTTCCCCACCAGGAGCGCGAGGACCCATGCAGCCACCGTGGCGACACCAAGCACCCAGATCCACAATGCGCCGTATGTCACCAACCCAAGGAACGGGACCGAGATGTAGCTGACATCGGGCCGGTCGACCACGGTCAGATCGGCGTTGCCGAAGTGTTGCAGCATGGCCACCGCGTGCTCGCCATGGTGCTGCAGCGTCCGCTCGTCGAAGTTCTCGGGCGTATCGTAGACCTGATGGTAGACGTGCGCCCGGCCCAGGCCGGCGAAGTTCAACCCCTGCGTCCCGGCTTCCTTGAAGGGCGAGAAGTCCGTGTCGTTCGGCATGCGCTGGTAGATCTCGTAGCCCACCGAATTCGCGGACGGATAGGGGTCCGCCTGGCGCAGCGCCTCGATCACCCAGCCGTTTTCGGCACCCGTCTCGAACATCATGGACGGGCCACCGCCGCCCCGCATTTCAATGGACACCACGAGCGCGACGTCGTCCATCCACGGGTGCTCGTCGACGAACGCGCGGGCACCCAGCAGTCCCACCTCCTCCGCGTCGGTGAGCAGGACGATCAAATCGTTGCGAAGCTGGGCGCGCTCGCCCAGGGCTCTCACCCCTTCCAGGATGGCGACCACCCCCGAGCCGTCGTCACCGGCGCCGCGCGCGATCTCGCGGCTGTCGTAGTGCGCGGTGACGAGTACTGCACGGCCAGCGGGTGCCGAGCCGGGGATCCTCGCCACCACGTTCCGGATCGTCGCCGCGCGAGGGGCAAAATCGCCCCCCGCGAACGAGGTGGTGGTCTGCACGGTGGGCTCGTGCCCCAGGCCGCGCAGCTGTTCCAGCAGGTATTCGCGTACCTGGCCGTGCGCGGGGGATCCGGGGGGATGGGCGTCCGAGGCGATGCGCACCAGGTGGGTCATCGCCCGCGCCGAAGAGAACACCGAATCCGGGGCGCTGGCCGGCACCGGGGCCGGGGCCGTCCGGAAGGAGCTTGAGAACCAGGCCGCGACGATGAGTATGACCAGGGAGATGACGCCGCGCAGGCCCCTCCAGGGGGGTGGAGCCAGGGTGGCCTCTTCGGGCACGGCGGCTTCGGGGGCGGCGGCTTCGGGGGCGGGGCGGGTCTCCGTCGTGGCCGGCGCTGCCACCCGATCAGCCCTCTTACGCTTCCGCCCCCCGAAAAGGGACCGTTTCCCCCGCCCGGGCTCCTTGACGGGGGATTTACGGCCCTTGGCAGGCGGATCACCCGGGCTCTGCGGGCGACCCCCGGGGAACTCCGGGTCCGCAGACGGCTCCCCCGCCCCCCCCTCCTCCGCGTCCCCCTCCCCCGCAGCCGCTTCCTTCGCGATATCGCGCTCCAACTCCTCGATCTCGTCTTCGCTGATCCCCAATTCCGCGAAGGACGGAATCCTCGGCAGCTTGTCGTCGCTCATGGTTTGTGCACTCCCCTCAGGACGCTACAGCGGGCCGTCCTCCCATGGTCCCCACAGGGCGTATGTCGCGCTCGCGACCCCTTCGCCGACCTTGCGGCCGCCCTGCTGGTTGAAGAACAGCACGCGGCCGTCGGGGCTGAAGCACGACCCCGCGAATTCGCCCGGCTGCCGTCCACCCTCCTCGCGCCGCACCCTCACCAGGTTCACGATCCGCCCCTCGCGGTCCAGCCCGCGCACGAACTGGTCGCCGGAGCCGTCCTCGCACATCACCAGTCCCCCGCGCGAGCTCAGCACGATGTTGTCCGGACTGTCCAGAACGTCCTTGGACGGCGACTCGAAGACCAGAGTCAGCTCTCCTGTGTCGGCGGATGTCGGCCTGTAGTGGAAGACCTGTCCGGCAGTCGCGTCCCCGCCGTTCGTCGAGACCACATAGATCCCCCCGTCGCCGTAGAAGGCGCCCTCCAGACGGGCGAATCGAGCAGCGCCCTTCGCGACCCCCTGCTTGAAGACCGCCAGCCGATCTTCGGCGGCGGACGCCGGGTCGGGATCGTCGATGGCCACCCAGTGCGCGGACAAAACCGTGCCGGGCGACTGGCCGCGGGCCGTCAGGTAGCCGGGCTCGCCGGTCACCGCCATCATCTGCAGCCTGCCGCCGGCGGCAAGCACCCCGGGCTCATCCGGGATGAAGCGGTAGAGCCCTGCCCCGGGAAGCCTGTCCGGCACGTACCAGGTGTCTTCGGTCTCGTAGACGATGCCCGTATCGGGATCCACCGCGATGGCCTCGTGGATGAAGCGGCCCATGGCGCGCAGGGGAACCGGATCCACCGGGCCGGTGGCGGAAGCGGCAACTTCGAAGATGTAACCGTGCGCCTCGTCAAAGCCCGACTCGGGACCGGCGGTAATCTCCTCGCACGACAGCCAGCTCCCCCACGGAGTGGGACCCCCGGCACAGTTCACCCAGGTGCCTGCCAGCGACACAAACTCGTCTACGAGCTCGAAGCTCAGCTCTCCGTCGCGCTCCGAGATTCGTACCTCCAGCGAGGTCGTGCCCCCGCTGCCCTTTGCGTCATAGTAGGGCTCGCCGATCGGCCGGGCCTCGTCCGGCTCATCCACCATCTCGTGGTTGCGGATCAGACGGACGTTGCCGTTCGGAAGGGGAAACGTGGCCATGCCGTCGAAGGCGTTGGGCACGATCAGCCCCTCACGCACCGACGACGGCACTCCCCCGGTGCTGATCCGGACGCAACGGAACGCCTCCGGGATCTCGATCTCGGGGCAGTCGGCGCTCGTCACCAGGGCACCGTAAGGTTCGATGAACGGGCCACCGTGGCCCCGGACGGCAGCATCCGCACCACCGGCCAGGCCCGCGACCTCCGAGGCGGAGTGACTTCGAGCACGAAAACCGTTGAACGCGGCGAGTCCCGCCAGAGACGGCGTCAGCATGACACCCCCGCTGGCCGAGGCGAGCTTCGTGAGAAATGCGCGGCGGGCTATGGACATGTTCATGATCTCGAGCCGGGTGGGTGGAGCGCGGTCGTTCGCGGACTATCACAGTGGCGATCCGCGCGTCCGGGGCCAACCCCCAGTGACGTAACTTGTCGGTAGCAAATGAAATGTCCGGTTTCTGTAGCACATGAAGTGTCCGCTTTTCCGTACCGCCGCCCTCCGAGGCGAGCGGAGCGAGCCGAGGGGGGCGGCGGTACCGCCTCACGCTGCCACCTCCGACCCGCTGAGGGTGTCCAGCAACCTGCCGTTCGCATCGTAGCGCCCGAGCCTCCGGATGCCGTGGAAGACGGCCATGCCGCCGTCCTCGTATTCGTGGACCTTGACCTTGGCTCGCACGTAGGTGTACCGGTGCGGCTGAGGCGGGATCTGCAGCGTCTTGCCCTTGTAGGTCACGCAGTTGTCGTTGCCAACCGTCCGTGTCTCCTTCAGGCAGAGGATGTCGGGCAGCTTGGCCTTCATCCGCGGCAGCAACCGGGTGAACGCGCGCTTCGCCTCCCTCGCCTCCACCGCAAATGCCGCGTTGAACCGCGGCCAGAAGTCCTTCAGGAACTCGTTGGCCTCGTCCATGTCGGTGATCCCCGCCCGCGCCAGCTCCTGCGGCAGGCGCCCCTGAAGCGTCCCGAACAGCCGCTCGCCCCGGCCCCGCGCCTGCGGCGAGTACGCGGCGATCATCTCGATCCCGAGCTCGCCCATCGCCCGGCCGAACTGGGTCGGCTTGTCCTTGTCCACCTTCCCGCCCGCCTCCGGCGTGTGCCAGTAGTGCGAGCCCCGGTCCGTGTACAGGCTGTCGAAGAGCCCCTGCACCTTCACCGTCTCCGCGACGCCCCGAAGGCTCGACCACGTTCCCTCCTCCTCGACGAAGAACCCCGAGTACACCCCGCTTGTCGCGTCGTCCATCGTCACGACCAGGTCCCACCCCTGGCCGGGAGCCCATTCGTGCGTCGAGGCGTCCTGGTGGAGCATCATCCCCTCCGCCGGCTTGCGCTCCCGCCTGAGCCGGTGCGCACCCTTCCTGCGCCCCTTCCTCACCAGGCCCGCCTCCTGAAGGCGGCTCTTCACCCAGGTGTACGACCGCGCCCCGCCGTGCTCGCCCGCGTAGACCTCGTGGTAGAAGTGAAGCACGTTCCACCCCGCACAGCCGTCCCGGTACAGCGCCTCCAGCGCCGCCACCTCCTCCGGCGACGCCCGCCGGGGAGACGGCCCCGCCACCCGCTTGTCCTTCAGGGCCGCCAGCCCGCCCGCCTCGTAGCGGGCCACCCAGCGCCGGAACGTCCGGTCCGTCACTCCCGGCACGCTCGCCGCCCACGCTTGCGTGACCCGTTTTCGGCGCCATCGATCATAGATCTCTTCGAACCTCGCCATCCGTATCTCTCGCAGCATCTCCGCCCGGTTCATCCAGCCTCCTCGGTGACTGTTCTGAACCGGACAGATTACGTGCTACGAAACCGGACATATTATTTGCTCCTAACACCCCCAGTGACGTAACTGTTTCCGGGCAGGTTGCAAATCCGTACGTTGCCACAGAACCCCAACCAACGGAGATGAGCACAAATGTCGGGACAGACCAGGTTGATGTGGCAGAGCCGGCGGGACTTCCTGAAGACCTCCGCAGCCGCGGCCGGGGCACTGGGACTCGGGGTCGCGTGCGGACCGTACGGGGACCAGGGAGACGACGCCCCGGCGCCCATGTCCATCCTCGTCCTTGGCGGCACCGGATTCATCGGCCCCCACATGGTGCGGTACGCCGTTTCGCGCGACCATACGGTCACCCTCTTCAACCGGGGACAGACCAACACCCACCTCTTCCCCGATCTGGAGAAGCTGGTGGGCGACCGCGATGGGAACCTGTCAGCCCTGGAGGGCCGACGCTTTGACGCGGTCATCGACAACTCGGGGTTTGTTCCGCGCCACGTGCGTGACTCGGCGACGCTGCTCGCGGACTCCGGCCGCTACCTGTTCGTGTCCTCCATCTCCGCCTACAAGGACCTGACTCCTCCCGGAATCACCGTGGACTACGAGGTGGGCCGGCTGGAGGACCCCACCGTGGAGGAAGTGACCGGCGCGACCTACGGTCCCCTCAAGGCGCTGTGCGAAGAGGCGGTCCAGGAAATCTTCGGCGACCGCGCGAACATCGTGCGTCCCGGCTACATCGTCGGCCCCGGGGACAACACTGATCGGTGGACGTACTGGCCGGTGCGGGTGGCGGCGGGCGGGGACATGGCGGTACCGGGCGTTCCGGAAGACCCGGTTCAGTTCATCGACGCGCGCGACCTCGGGGGCTGGATGATCCGCATGTTGGAAAACGAGGTCGGCGGTGTCTTCAACGGTGTCGGGCCCGTGGAGCCGGTGAACATGCGCGAGATGCTGGAGGCGTGCCGCGAGGTGAGCGGGTCGGACGCCGTCTTCCACTGGATCGATGCCGAGTTCGTTGCCGAACAGGGCGCGCGGTTCCCGATCTGGGATTTGATGACCGGCGATTTCGGCGGGGCCCACCAGGTGGACCTTTCCCGCTCGATCGAAACCGGGTACACCAGCCGGCCGATTGCCGAGACGATCCGCGACACCCTGGAGTGGTGGAACACGCTGGGCGAGGAGGACCGGCCCGGCGGCGCGATGCGGAGCGGATTGCGGAAGCCGCCGGATCTGGGCGGCGGGCCCGCGACGATGGAGGCCATGATGGAGGCCGAAGCGGCGTTGCTGGAGGCGTGGGCGGGGCGAAGTGCGTGACGGATAGTGGCTGGCTCGAGGGCCGCCGGGGCGTGCGATCCCGCCCCTACCTTCCCGCCTTCCAGGCATCGTAGCGCATCCTGAGCGTCTTCACCGGATTCGCGTTCTCGCCCGTCTGGATGTTCTCGTCGGTCACGTCGATGTAGAGCGAGTATTCGCCGTCGTTGAACGACTCTCCCTCGGGATCGTCTGCGTCTGCGACGAGGATGTAGGCGACGAATGACGTCTTCCCGTCGCAGGGCACATGGTCCAGCAGCGGCTCCGACTCGCAGGTGCAGCGACTGTCCCCGCCCGCGTCATCGGCGGCCTCCATGGCGGCCATGACCCGGTCGGCCATTGTGCCGCCCTCGGTCTTGAACGCCTCGACGGCCAGGTTCACCACATCGTCCGAAGTCAGGATGTTGCCCTGGACCGAGAAGAAGATTCCGGCGTCCGGAATGCTGTCGGCCACCGCCAGCGAAGCCTCGCCGTTTCCGCTCCCGGAATGGCCCGCGCAGCGTCCCTGCAGGTCCACGATCCCGAACTGCCGCCGCTCGAAAAGCGAATCGGCCGAAAGCATGTCGATGATCTCGTCCGGCGAGGTCCCCGCCTTCAGCTCCCGGCAGATGAGACGCTGGTTCTCTCGGGTGTTGTCCACGCCTGCCTGTGCCGCCGCGACCGCCACGCCCGGCACGACGATAGCCTGGATGTCCATGAGCCCCTTCGCCGGGAATCCCGCGAAGTGGCCCTGTGGCACGCATGTCGCGGACGCTATGATCACCTGGCCGGTGCGCGTGTCAATGGCGATCACCGACCAGGTCGCCGAGAGGACCGCGGGGAAGAACGCGACAAGGAATAGCGTGACGAGCAGGCGGCGGGCTTGCCGTCCGAGGGAGAAGCGGGTCATCGTAAGCTCCCGTGTGGAGAAGTAACGGTTTCGGGTGGTGAGCCACCAACGTGATCATGCAACCATCAACGTGGAGAGGCTGATCGTGTCCCACAAGCTGAGCCGCAGAGATTTCGTGGACCACAGTTCGAAAATGGCCATGGGGGCGATGATCGTCCCGCGCCATGTCCTTGGCGGCGCCGGGTACCAGGCACCGTCCGACCGGCTGAACCTGGCGATCATCGGAGTGGGCGGGCAGGGCACTGAAGACGCCCAGGAATTCGGCACCGAGCACATCGCCGCGATCTGTGACGTGGACTTCGGGGTGGTACACCGGAGGGTGCAGGAACGGCTGGTCGACGGGGACGGGGAGCCCCGTGAAAAGGGTCACCGGTGGCGCGAGCAGTTCCTCCAGGCGCGGCAGTACACCGACTTTCGCAAACTGCTGGACCGCGAACAGGATCTGGACGCGGTACTGATCGCGACCCCCGACCACCTGCACGCGTCGATCGCCAAGGCCGCGATGGAGGCGGGCAAGCATGTGTATGTGGAGAAGCCGCTCACCTACACGGTCCATGAAGCGCGTACCCTGGCCGAGATCGCTGAGCGGACGGGGGTGGTCACCCAGATGGGCAATCAGGGCCATTCGGGAGACGGGGGCCGCTTGATCAACGAGTGGGTGGAGGCGGGCGTCATCGGTGACGTCACCGAAGTCCACATCTGGACCAACAGGCCGATCTGGCCGCAGGGGATCCAGCGGCCGGGGCGCTGGGAGGAGGGGCTCAACGCCGGTTGGTACCAGCAGTGGCACCAGGGAGCGATCCTGTCGGTGGCCGCCGACGTCATGGACGCGGGCTACGCCCTGCCCAAGGGCATGGACTGGGATCTGTACCTGGGTCCGACCACGAAGGACATCCCCTACCACCCCGTCTACCACCCCTTCAACTGGCGCGGTTGGGTCGACTTCGGAGTCAGCGCGCTGGGCGACATGGGCGCCCACCTGGTGGATCATCCGTACTGGGCCCTCGGCCTGACCTTACCCACGAGCATCGAGGCCACATCCACCCCCTGGGGCGGCCCCCAGGACGACCCGGCTTCGTACCCGCTCGCCATGCGTGCGCGCTACGAGTTCCCGGCACGGGGCTCCATGCCCGCGGTCGACCTTCACTGGTACGACGGGGGCCTGATGCCGCCCCGGCCCGCGGGTCTGCCCGACGACGTCAACCTGAACCGCACGGGCGGCGTCATGTTCATCGGCGACCGCGGAATCCTCATGCACGGCACCTACGGCCGGAATCCGCGGCTCTTCCCCGAGTCGCTGACCGCCGAGGCCGAAGCGGTGGCCCAGACCTACCCGCGCATCGAAGAAAACCACCAGATGAACTGGGTCAAAGCGTGCAAGGAGGGTGGCGAGGCTTCCAGCCCCTTCGATTATGCATCACGGCTGACGGAGGTCATGCTCCTCGGTGTCGTCGCGCTGCGGACCGGCCAGGGGAAGAAGATCTACTACGATGCCGATGCCATGCGCGTGACGAATGTGGAGGAAGCGAATCAATACCTGACCCGGGAGTACCGGGCGGGGTGGGAGGTGTGATGAAAAGCCACATGACCCACACCCGCCGCCGCTTCCTCACCACCTCCGCCACGGCCGCCGGTGCCGCCGCTCTCATGCCGGCTCGCGCGCTTGCCTGGCCCTCCCTGGTCTCCGCCCCCCACCCCTCCCCAACCCCCCGCCCCCTCAAGATCCTCATCCTGGGAGGCACCGGGTTCATCGGCCCCCACATGGTGCGCTACGCCATGTACCGGGGGCACGACGTCACGCTCTTCAACCGCGGCCGCACCAACCCCGAGCTCTTCCCCGGCGTGGAGACGCTGATCGGCGACCGTGACGACCAGCTCGACGCGCTGCGCGGCGGCACCTGGGACGCCGTGATCGACAACAGCGGCTACGTCCCCCGCCATGTGCGCGACTCGGCGGAACTTTTGCGCGACAACGTCGGCCGGTACCTCTTCACGTCCACCGGATCGGTGTACAACTTCGACCAGGATGAGCTCACCGAGGACGCCGAGCTGCTCCCCATCGAGGACCCCACCAGCGAGGACGTCGACCGCTTCTACGGACCCCTCAAGGTCCTGTGCGAGAACGCGGTCACCGACACGTACCGGGAGCGCGGCACCGTGGTGCGGCTCCACGTTGTAGCCGGCCCGGGCGATCCCACCGACCGATTCACCTATTGGCCTGTCCGAATCGACCATGGCGGCGAGATCATCGCGCCGGGCAGCCAGTCCACCCCTGTCCAGTTCATCGACGTGCGCGACCTGGCGGAGTTCATGATGCTGCTCCTCGAGCGCGACATCGGGGGCACCTACAACGCCGCGGGGCCCGCCCTGGACCCCACTTCGATGGCGGAGTTCCTCTACGGCATCCGGGCCATCACCAACTCGCACCTGTCCTTCACCTGGGTGGACGAACAGTTCCTGGTGGAACAGGAAGCCCGTTTCCAGCTATGGTATCCGCCCACCGAGGGCGCGATCCGGGGGCTGTCGCGGGTTCGGTCGCACAGGGGCGTCGCGGCAGGGCTGAAGTTCCGGCCGCTGGCGGTCACGGCCTTCGACACGCTGGAGTGGTTCAAATCACTCCCCGAAGAGCGCCGGAACGGCTTCGAACTCAACCTGGAGCGAGACCGGCAGATCCTGGAGGCGTGGAAGGCGCGCTAGGGCCGATACCAAATGTAAACTCTACATGACATAATGTCATGCGTAGTTTACATATTGCGTTCGCGGGGCACCCGCCCTACATCGGATCCCCGTAGAACCGCCAGGCCGCCCGGAAGTCCCTCGGCGGCACCTCGCCCAACAGCCGAGCCCGCACCATCTCGATCGGCATCCGGCCACCTTTCAGGATCGCGTCGTGAAACGCCCGTTCGGACATCTCGCCGCCCACCACCAGCTGTTCGTGCAGCGCCCGGATCTGTAGCCCGCCCAGCATGTACGCGGCCTGGTAGAGCGGTGAATAGCTGCCGTTGAATGAGCGGCGCACCTCGGCGGTCGCGTTGGCGGGCTCGTGGCCGACGCGGTCGACCAGGAAGGCGATGGCTTCGTCCGGGGTCATCTCGCCCAGATGGAAACTCAGCGAGAAGATGATCCGGGCGGCGCGGTGCATGCGCCAGAAGAGCATCCCGATACGGTCCTCGGGCGTCGTCGGGAACCCCAGGTCCCACAGCCGCATCTCCCAGTACAGCGCCCAACCCTCGCCCCAGAAAGGGGTGCGGAAGAGGCTGCGGTGCGAGTTGTACCGCTCGGTCATGAAGCCCTGCAAATGGTGTCCCGGGATGAGCTCGTGGTGAACGGTCGCACGCGAGAAGTGGATGTTGTTCCCGCGCATGCTCATGCGCTTCTCCTCGTGGGTCATCTCATCGGTCGGGAACGAGACCCGGATCACCTCGCCGCCCAGAAAGAACGGATTCACCCGCTGGCGCTCCGGCGACATCATCTCCAGCCCCCAGATTTCCTTCGCCAGCGGCGGCACGGTCACCAGATCGCGCGACTCGACGAAGTCAATGGCTTCCTGGGCCAGATCCATGACCACCCGGGGCTGTCCGCCGGGGTCCGCGTGCAGCGTCTTCACATACTCCAGCGCCGCCCGCCAGTCGTCGCCGTACCCCAGCTCACGCGATGCCTCCAGCATGCGTTCATCGCACCAGGCGAACTCGCGTTCGGCAATCGCCACCAGCTCTTCGGGCGTGTACGGGATCATGTCGCGGAGGAGGTCGGCCGTCATTCCGTCGGCACCGATGGGGTCGCCGACAATCGGCTCCTCCGCACCCTCCGGCCACCCGACGACCCGCTCCCGCAACGCGACCAGGTAGCGGCCCATGGCGTTGTCCGCTTGCTGAAAGGGCTGCTTCGCCCACCAGGTGAAGAGGGGGTCGTAGCCCTCGTAGTGGCGGTACCAGGTTCCCAGAGAGCGTTGGTAGGACTGAAGGAGCCGCACGGCCCGCAGCCCCGCGATCGGTGTCGCGGTCGGCTGCCCCGCCCCGCCCGATCCAGCCCCCCCGGCGGGCGCGCGGGACTTCAGCGCACGCTCGGCGTCGTCCACCGCGCCGGCCAGCGCTGCCAGGTCCCCCGCGATCTCCTGACCGTCCACCGTCTCGCGCAAGTGACGGATGTCGAGCAGCGCGACGACCTCGTCCGCAAAGGGCAGCAGCGGCAGCACCTCGGCGACGAGGCGCCCTTCCCGCGCTAGCAGCTCACGGAGGTAGCGCACCTCGCTGCTCAGGAGGACGTGATCGATACTGCCTTCCAGGTCGTCCGGCGCGACCGTGAGCGCGTCCAGCGCTTCGGACCAGCCCGTGAGGAAGTCGCCCATCCGCGCCTGGCGCGCAGCCGAGTAGGGGATGTCACCCCACCGTCGCTCCAGGGCGCGCAGGTCGGAGCTGAAGCGGTCGACGACGGGGGCAAGGGAGGAGCCCTGGAAGGCGTGGATCTGGTCGAGGGCGGGGGTGCTTGGGGCGGCCTGGGCCGCGGCGGGCGGCGGAGCCAGCGCGGCGGCGACAAGCGTTCCAACGGCCAAGGCTACTGAACGGTTACAAGACATCCGGCTACTCCTGAGGCGAACACACAACGTTTTGCGGGCGCGAGTAAGCTAGTGCCCCCGGGCCGATCCAGCACTGGAGGCGCGTTACCGCCAACGGCCGCGAGGACAACTGCGTCAGGACGGCGACACCAGTCTCCGGCCGACCACGTGGGGCCGACCCACCGCATCCCGCCATATTCCCCAGACATGCGTGTCCGTCGCATCAAACACCCGGAGCCCCTCGGGTACGAGGATTCGCCTGGGCTCCGCAGACATGTCGCCTCGGTGAACCGAGTAGTATGCTCGCAGGGTGTCCGATCTCTCGAAGGACTTGAGCCACACTTCGCCCGAGCTCGTCAGGCGGAAGTCGATCGCTGCCGGCAGATACTCGGGCTTGTAGAGCGACTCCTCCCAAGCTTGCCGGACCTCCGACAGCGGGATCCCGGGAAGCTGCATCACCGCTGCAAACGAATCAGCTTCCTCCCTTATCCTTTCGGGCGTGAGTCTGCGGGGTTCGATCTGAAGCTGTCGCAGCCAAATGGTATCTCCGTCCGGGTTCAATTCGATCAGCTCAACGGCACCGGGCTCGCCGTCACGTCGCATTACGACCGCAACACCTGGTTCAAAATTCGCATGATCCAAGTCCCCGAAGAGTTGACCGATGACCCAGGGAGCTTCCTCCCTCAACCCCACGAATTGGTATGCGTTGGGGAGACTCATCCAGAAAATCGGCTCCGGCGGAAACCATCGAGCGCGGTCGGCACGCTGCACACGCAACAGAGGATAGCGGTCGACTTTCAAGTTGGGGTCGTCGGCGCCTCCCCATCCGATCCGTGGAACGGCCAGGTAGCCACCATCACCCGTGGAGGCTCGCAGCTCCAGTCCGAAACGATCGTACGTGAGCGATGCCGTACTTCCCGTCACCGCTCTCTCCAGCACTCCGTCCGCTGTGTAGTACGTGAACCGCGTCCCGCTTCCCTCCCGCACATAGAAGCCACCATCCTCCACGAAGTGAATTCGCGTCGGGAACATGAACTCACCCGGACCGGCTCCCTTCCCGCCGACGACAAAGACCAGTGAGCCCTCGGGCGTCCAGGCGCTCAACACCGCTTCCTGATAGTCGAGCACAAGGATACGGTTGCGGTCGGGATCAACCCGCAGATCCGGCACGATGGAAAAGAGCACATCCTGGTCGGGAGCATCGCTGAACTGGTATTCCGACTCGGTACGCCATGTGGCCAGGTCGTCCGCGGAACCGGGCCCGTCGCCACCACACGCCACAAGGAGGAACAGGAAGGGCGCTACGGCACGCCACCTTGGGTACAAGGCTTCCTTCATGGGAGATCCTCAGCTATGGCCGGGCGCGGCCCTGAGCTGGCTGACCACGGCTCGGGGAACATCGAATTCGTCCACCCGGCGCAGCAAGACGAGGTCGCCCCGCGCGTCGAGCAATACGTCCTCTCCATCCATTCTCGCTGTAAAGAGCAACTGCGCCCGGTCAATGTTCCACACCCGCCAGGTTACGCTGTCCTGATCGGGTAGACGGTAGTCCCTCGCCCAAAGCCTCCCGTCGAAGTCCGTCAGGAGGGTGTCGACCGGGGGGGCCACTTCGTTTATCCGCCAATCCTTGAAATCCGGGTGGGACGAGCCGACCCGATTCCCGGGCGTGTACGGTACCTGACCTGACGCTGCGGCTCTCTTCAACAGCTCCTCGAACCGCTCCCATCTCGACACAAGCAACTGGCGCCCCACCACCTGGGCTGCGGGCAACCGTACGCCTGCCGACATGGGGATTTCCGCAACCTCTCTACCGCTCCAGTCCAGGACCGCAATGGCTCCACGGTCGGTTTCGGCGATGATGAGACGGTCTTCGGTTGTGGTCTCGAAGGTCCGATGTCCGAACACAACGCGACCGCTTCGTTTCGATCCGTAGTACACCTCGTTCCCTTTGGCCTGCGTGACGATCTGAAGCTCGCTATCGTCCTGCATGGCGACATAGGTTGCCGGATTCCAGGTTCGGCCATCGTAGTCCCTGATCCTCCTGTAGATTCCGTCACGGTAGACGATGCGGCCGTCTGGGTGAACGGCCACCGGATACGCGTCCATGAAGTCCTGTAGCGGCACCTGGGCATAGCCCTCCGAGCGCAGAAACTCGCCGCCGTGAGCGATGATCACCACGCGCCGGCGAAGAATGTCCCAGACCAGGATACCCTGCGGAGTGCGGGTTGCACGTCCGATGTGGCCGAACTCCTGTGGTCCCTCTCCCTTTCGGCCGACCACGCGAGTCCTGCCGGACGAAAGGTCAACCATGTGGATCTCGCCGCGTTCAACCAGGGCGAGACCGGTGTCCGGCAGGAAGAAGCCGGCAACGACATTGAGCAGCTCGGAGAGATCCGGATGCTCCGACGAGTCGAAGGTGGACTCGTTTGAGGGGCGTAGCGGGGAAGGATCCTCCGCTGTGGGTGCCTGCGAAGCCTCGGGACCGGGCCCATCGCAACCACACGCGACAAGGACGAACACGAAGGCCGCGGCGGCATGCCACCTAGGGTACATGGTTCGCTGATGCCCGGCGCGTCGTGTTTCCATGAGGGAGCCACACTAGTGTAGTGTCCTAATCATAATAGCTATTATATGGAAGCAGCGGCCAGCGCCTGCCTGGCCCGTTCCACCTTCTCGAGAATCTCGGCCGCCGGTTTGGTCCAGACCAGGGGCCTCGGGTCCTCGTTGTAGGTCTCGATGTATTCCTTCAGGCACGCCTCGAGGTGGTCGACGGAATGGAAGACGCCGCGGCGGATGCGCTTCTGCGTCAGCGTGGAGAAGAAGCGTTCGACCAGGTTCAGCCACGACGCGCTGGTCGGGGTGAAATGCAGGAAGACCCGCTTCTGGCGCTCGATCCATTCCAGCACCCTGGAGTGCTTGTGGGTCGCGTAGTTGTCCAGGATGATGTGGATCTCCTGGTCCTTCGGCACCGCCTTCTCCACCCTCCGCAGGAACTTCAGCACCTCCTGGTGGCGGTGCCGCTTGTAGGTCTCGCCGATCACCTCGCCCGACGCCACGTCCAGCGCCACGAAGAGCGACGTGGTGCCGTGGCGCTTGTAGTCGTGCGTCATCGTCCCGCAGCGGCCCTTCTTCAGCGGCAGCCCCGGCTGCGTGCGGTCCAGCGCCTGGACCGAGCTCTTCTCGTCGAAGCTGAAGACGGCCGCGTTGTCCGGCGGGTCGAGGTACAGCCCCACCACGTCCTGAAGCTTCTCCTCGAAGCGCGGATCCGTGCTCAGCTTGAAGGTCCGCACCAGATGCGGCTTCAGCCCGCTCGAGCGCCAGACCCGGTGCACGAAGCTGTGCGTCGTCCCCGCCGCCCGCGCCATGGACCGGCACGACCAGTGCGTCCCGTCCGGCGCTCCGGTCTGCGTCGTCAGCCGGATCACCTCGCGCCTCAGCGCCGCCTGGGCCACCGAGTTCTTGCCGCCGTGGTTGCCACCCCGCGGACGCTCCTTCGCAATCCCTTCCAGCCCCTCGTCCGCGAACCGCCGCCTCCACCGCCCGACCTTGTTCTGGTCGGTTCCCAGCTTCGCGGCGATCGCCTTGTTCGTCATGCCGCCCGCGGCCATCAGCACCATCCGCGAACGCTCCCGCAGCCGCATCGCCGCGCTCCGCGACCGCGACAACCGCTCCAGCCGCTGCCGGTCCGCATCCGAAAGCTCGATCTTGACTGCCACCCGCATGGGCCCCTCCTCTTCTCGGTGTACGATGAAGAAGAAGGTAACTGAGCTTCACTAGATAATCAATGCTTTATTCGCGACACTACACTAGGAGGTCAGTTGATGGACCTGCACTGCACGGCCGTGTACCGGAGAGTCCGTGAAGGCTACATCGCCTTCATCGAGGAATTTCCCGGTGCCAACACCCAGGGCGTTTCCCTCGAAGAAGCTCGGACGAACCTTCGCGAAGCCGTCGCCCTGGTGATCGACGCCAACCGGGAAATGGCCCGCGAAGATGCGGGCGGCGGGCCGGTCGAGCGTCAACCCCCTGACATACATCGTTACTCTCCCGTTCAACCGCTTCGGTGTCGATTCTTCACTTAGGCCCCTCTTCCCCCTCTCCCGGACCCTCACCCCTTTTTTTCGGGCAGCGCCCGCCGTCCTGGTCACCAGCGACGCCAGTTCTTCGACCTCCTGGTGACCCGCCATGCGGTCCTTCTCGATCCCTTCCACTCCGTCCAGGGACCGCCCAGGGGCTCCTTGGACGGGAAAACGCCCGAGATCAGTCCCACTCAGGCCCGGCGCCTCTTGGAATCCGCCGACTGCTCCCGCCCCGTGGGCGTCCGCGATCGCGCGATCCTTGGCACCCTCACCTACACCGGCGCCCCGTGTCGCCGGTCGCGCTTGGCACCCGCATGGCGCATCTCCACGCCTTCCACCCTCGGCCGGACCGCCCAGGAGTACGAGCCCCGGTCCGAGGCGGCCCGACGAAGTGGCCGGAATCCGTCGGCCTGTCCCATGACTCTCTACATGTTCAGGTTTGCTGAAACGGCCAAACCCGACCACGAAGTTCGCTAGCGGAGCGAAGCGACCCTCCGAACGTCGCTAAGGCAGCGGAAGAGGCCGGGGTCGATCAGGGGCTTTGCAAGCAGGAGGTCGTCGGTTCGATCCCGATCGGCTCCACTTCGGTCACCTGCGTGATCAGCGTTCGATCGGGTAGACCTCGATCAGAGTTTCGTCATGGGCGCCCTTTGCCCGGACGAGTACCCGGTCCTCCGAAATATCCAGAATATCCAGAATGCGCAGGCTCGCGGGCATCGCAATCCGCTTCTTCCGTTCCCACGCCTCGTTGAACCCGACCCAGGCCACCTGGTCCTGAAACGGGTCAGGGTACTCCCGGATCCACAGAAGGCCGTCGGCGCCGCCCTTCATAGCGGAAAACGCGGGAAGGGTGGAGCGGGCCGGCAGGTCCTCGAGCATGCGGCGGCGGAACTCCGTCATGACCTCGACGAAGTTCCTTCCGCCGACGACCAGCTGGCCCGGACCTCTACTATCGAGGTTCGCCCGCAGGGTATCTCTGACGAACCGCACCCAGGCTGCCTCCGCGCTCTGTCGGGGCTGCTCGAATGAGACTTCCACGGCGGTCCCGGCCTCGTCGTAGCGCGTGATCGTGATCGAGTCGGTCGTTGCCAGGTAGGCGTAGCGGTCGGTGACGGCAGAGACGGCAGTCCGTCCGAAGATCACGCTTGGCCCGCCGTGCTTGAACCCGCCGGCGCCGTCATCCTCCCTCGCCGCCCACTTCTCCAAACCGGGACGGGTGTCCTCGAAGACGACCTCCCCGTCAGAAAGACGAACGATCTCATAGGCCACCGGCTGCCGGATCTCCATTGGCCCGACGGCCCCGCCCCCCGGGAATCCCGACTGCCAGATTTCGTGCATCACGCTGTTTCCGAAGGCTCCAACGATCTCGATCCTTTCCCGACCACGCGGTCTGAGCTTGGTCTCGCCGACGTACCCCCCAGAGGCGTCGAGTCGGGTTACTCGGAAGTGGTTTGCGTCCCAGGTGATCAGTCCGTCCGCGTGGCGAGCGATCCCAGCCAGATACTTGTACTCACCGGGACCCTCTCCATGCCTGCCGTGCCGAGTTAGCAGCCGGCCCGCAGCATCCAGGATCAGGACTTCGTAAGACTGGCCATCCGCGATAGCGATGCCGTCGCCGAAGAAGACCGCTCCGGAAACCCAGCCCAGCGGGAGAGACTCGTCCGATCCCACCACCAGGCTTGGTTCCGCAGCGATCCGGAACGACTCGTCACCAGGCCACGCGGAGAACAGGTCCACAGCCGCCGCGCGACCCGTGGCCCCCGGGTCCGGCTCCCGCTCAAGCGGCCAAACCTGAACCGTCTCGACACCGAGGTCGTCGGTGGTCTGTCCCAGGAGGTAGTCCGAGCCGATCTCGAGAATCGTCAGATCGGCGGGCGTCTCGATGAAGCCCAGCGCGCGCCCTTCCGTGTCGAAGACCGTCCATAGCGGCGCGGGCCTTTCCATACCCGGCAGCGTCGCCTCGCGTACCCAGAGGTGGTCCAAATCATCGGTGAGCAGCACCCGAAACGCCGGGAAACTCTCCACGAGGGGCATTGCCGTGTACCCATCGCGCGTC
This sequence comes from Longimicrobiales bacterium, assembly GCA_963555795.3. Classification (GTDB taxonomy): domain Bacteria; phylum Gemmatimonadota; class Gemmatimonadetes; order Longimicrobiales; family Gaopeijiaceae; genus Bin94. The sequence goes on from CAUVXA020000007.1 coordinate 201,149, forward strand.
CATTCCAGCTGCTGTCCGGACAGGTTGGTCCGCGCCAGCGCGTCATCGATCGCCTCGTCGACCTCGGCTCGGGTCGGGGCGCGGTTGGCGTAGTCGCGGCGCACGATCCGGGCCAGCGAGCCATCGGAGCGGTCATAGGCCCGGATTTCATAAAGATCGTTGGGAGCGATAACGAAGAGATCGCCCCATGCTGCCTCCGACAGGGTCCGGCCAAAGGGCAGAAAGCCGAACGTGGGGAAGGGGCCGGCGGTGCTCATGAAGCTCTCCTGCCCGGGGTGGTCACCGAACGAAAGCTGCACGCCGCCCCGGCCATCGCGTAGCTCGTAGGTCACTTCGGCGCGTGTGTATCCCTCGCCGGAGCCGCGCGAGGCGCTTCCAAGAACCGTGCCGTCCGGCAGCACGAGGCGGGGTTCATCGGGGCGGTCGTCGGATTCAAGGACGAATGACCGGCCGAGGGTGCCTCCCGCGTCGAAGATCGAAATGACCCGGCTTCGCGCGTCCCACGCAGCTATGGAATCGCCCGGCCAGGTTGCGACCCCCGCGAGCGCGGTGAACTCCCCCGGGCCCTCGCCGGCTCGTCCCCACGTTGCCAGGTGGACGCCGGCCGCGTCGAATACGCGGAGCTCGTTGGTACCTGTGTTGGCGACAACGATTCGTCCGTCCGGGAGCGTCGCGGCATCGTTCGCGCGGTGGAGCATGTAGGCCTCGTCGCCGCTCACCTCCCCGATCGAAACCACCGGGTCGGGGCCAATCCGCCACGGCAGGCGGGCGTCATCGGCGGGGCGGGCGTTGTCGACGATCCGGACTCCTGCGCTGGGACCGCAATGAGGGCAGCTGGGGCGACATGCTCGACCTCACCAAGCTGGATCGCGGCTTCACGGGGCTGTCGGGCATTCGCTTCGGGCACGTCCGGCACATCCAGAGTCTCGGCAGCAACCAGGCCCTCTTTACACTGCGATCCGGCCACCAGGTGGGCATGCAGGGGCGCTCCACCGACCTGGGACGCGCAATGCGGGATCTCGAGATCACAAGCCTGTCCGATGGGCAGACATCGCTCCAGTGGGACGACATCTCCGAGATTTCGCTGATGCCCGCGCCGCCGATGTCAACTCCCCCCGGAGGACGCCTTCACGGTACGCTGAAGACCAACTCGGGGTTCAGGTTCACGGGCTACATCACCTGGGACGTGGACGAGATCTATTCCACCGACATGCTCGACGGCGATGCCGGCGGATTCCGCTACGAGATTCCCTTCGGCGCGATCGACAGGATCCACCGGGAGGATCGTCGCTCCGCGCGCGTGCTCCTGCACTCGGGCGAAAGCCTGACCCTGTCGGGCACCAACGACGTCAACCGGCAAAATCGCGGGATCACGGTTTCCGACCCGGGTCTCGGACAGGCCAAGGTCCAGTGGGACGACCTCGCGTTCGTGCGTTTCCACGGCACCGATTCCGAGGTATCCTGGAACGACTTCGACGGCGGGGCGCAGCTTCGCGGCACCGTGATCACCACATCCGGCGACGAGCTTTCGGGCGACATCAAGTGGGACCTCGACGAATACCAGAGCTGGGAGATGCTCAACGGCAACGTGAGGGGTGCCGAGCTGGACGTCGAATTCTCGAACATCGCCCGCATCGTCAAGTACGAACACGGCTCGGCGGTCGTGCTGCGTGACGGCAGATCCCTCACCCTCAGCGGCTCGAACGACGTGGACTCCGGCCACCGCGGCATCGTGGTCACCTCCGGCGACCAGTCCCGCACGGTAAAGTGGGCCGACTTCCGGGAGCTGCGGCTGGACTGGTAGGCAGGCGCGCTGCCTCCTATTTCACATCCCCCATCAGGCGCTTGATCAGGGGGCTGGCCAGGAGCGCCACGAAGCCCACGGAACCGATGATCGTGGTCACCGCGAAGAAGAGCGGCGAAGGCTCCAGTGACTCCAGGCGACCGGCGACGAGACCCGCCATGACGTTGCCCAGCGAGGTCGCGACGAACCAAAGGCCCATCATCTGACTGATCCGGTTGCGCGGGGCAAGCTTCGTCACCACCGAGAGACCCACCGGGGACAGAGCCAGCTCGCCGACCGTGTGCAGGAAGTACATCACGACCAGCCAGGACGCCGAGACAGGCGAATCGGGCGTCGCGTTGGCCGCTCCCCACGCGATCACGAAGAAGCCCGCCGCAAGACCCAGCAGGCCGAGGCCGAACTTGACCGGCGTCGAGGGGTTCGCATTCCGGTTCGCGAGCCAGACCCAGAACCACCCGAAGATGGGCGCCATGATCACGATGAACAGGGCGTTGACCGACTGAAGCCAGGAGGCGGGATAGCTCCACGAACCGATGGTCCGGTCCGTCAGGTCTTGCGCGAAGAGGTTGAGCGACGACCCCGCCTGCTCGAAGCCGGACCAGAAGACGACGGCCAGCAGCGCGAACCAGAAGATCGCGCCGATCTTCTTTCGCTCGGCGGCGTCGTGCCCGCCGAAGTACATCAGGTAGCCGAAGAAGGCCAGCACGATGGCCAGGATGACGGCGGCCAGCCCTCCGGCGATCTGGGTGAGGGATACCGGAATCGCCCCTCGGGACACGAGTACCCCGAAGGCGACCAGAGCCAGCCCCAGCGCCGCGCACCCGCCGAAGAAACGCCGTGAAAGGCTCGCACGGGCTTCCTCCGTCCGTTGGCTGCGCAGGACTCCGGCGTCACCCAGCCGGCCGAACCCCAGGCGGAACTGGATCAGCCCCAGGACCATGCCGAAGCCGGCGATCGAGAATCCCCAGTGCCAGTTCCAGTACTGTCCAAGGAACCCGCAGATGATCGGTCCGGCAAACGCTCCGACATTGATCCCCATGTAGAAGATCGAGAACCCGGCGTCGCGTCTCGCGCCTCCTTCCGGGTACAGATCGGCGACCACCGAGCTGACGTTCGGCTTGAGCAGGCCGGTACCCATGACGATCAGGATCAGGCCAAGGAAGAAGTTGAAGTCCGTGGGCACCGCCATGCTGAAGTGCCCCGCGGCAATGATGCAGCCGCCCACGAAGACGGCTTTCCGCTGTCCCCAGAGCTGGTCCGCCACCCAGCCGCCCGGCAGGCCCAGGAGGTACACCAGACCTGTGTAGAGTCCGTAAATGGCGGCAGCCGTCTCGACATCCATGCCCATCCCGGGGTTTTCCCCCATCGTGGTCGCGGTCATGTAGAGGATCAGGAGCGCACGCATACCGTAGTACGAGAAGCGCTCCCACATCTCCGTGAAGAAGAGGGTGTAGAGCCCTCTCGGATGTCTGGCGGATGTCGTCGTCGTCATTCCCACCTCTGGGTCGCTGGAATACTAAACCAACTTGTTTAGTGTTGTGTCCGGCCCGGTCATGCTGTTGGCTCGCGAGCGCATGGACATCGATTCGGGGGGCAACATACGGCGGGCCGTTCCCCGGAGCGAGTCGGGAGCCGGCGGGTTCCACGGGCTGCTACGGCACTCGCCCCTCCAGGATGGCTCGCAGAACATGCGCGTCGATGTTGCCCCCGGACACCACCGCGACCACCGGCCCCTCGCCGATTCCGGGCAGCCCCTGCATCGCCGCCGCGACCGAGGTGCCCCCTGCCCCCTCGGCCACCACACGGGCCCGCTCGAAGAGCACCCGGACCGCCGTGCAGACCTCGTCGATCGAGACGATCCGGGACCCCGCGAGGACCGAGCTCGCCAGCGGCCACATCTCTTTAAGCACGCTGGTGGCGCCGATCCCGTCGACGAAGGAGCGCGTGTACGTGACCTCCGAAGGGTGGCCCGCCCGCAGCGAAGCGCGAAACGGCGCCGCAGTCTCGACCTCGGCCGCGAAGACGGGCACACCCGGTCGCAACGCTTCGACCGCCGCCGCGATCCCGCACGCGAGCCCCCCGCCACCGTACGGCACCACCACCGCAGCCACGTCGGGAAGCTGCTCGACGATCTCGAGGCCGACCGTGCCGTTTCCCGCGATCACCGCCGGGTCGCACACCGGGTGCACGAAATAGCCGTCCTCGGCGGGGTGACCGTGATCGCGCAGGACGCCCCACCAGTCGTCGAAGGGAAGCGGCACCGCTGTCGCGCCCAGCCGGGCGATGGCGTCGAGCTTGGCGCGCGGCGCGGTGTCCGGAACCACCACCCGGCACGGAACCCCCAGCCGCCGCGCGGCAAAGGCAACCCCCTGGGCCATGTTGCCCGCGCTCCCGGTGTAGACACCGCGTGTCATGAGCGCCGGGTCGGCCAGCGCCATGGCGTTGGCCGCTCCCCGGATCTTGAACGAGCCGATCGGCTGCAGGCATTCCAGCTTGAGCCACAACTCGGTGGCAGCGCCGGGTACGTCGAGGGGGATCAGGGGTGTCCGGATGGCCGCGTCGGCGATGCGCGAGCGCGCGGCCAGGATTGCACGCAGCGAGACGGGCTCGACGGGCTTCACGGCGCCCCCTGTAGTGCCGCCGCGATGCCCTCCGCCGCGCGCGCGATGCACCGCTCCCCGATCTCGCGGCTCATCCCGCGCGCGTCTCCCAGTACGCCATTGGGGGTGACCGCGCGGAAACCGTCCCGAAAGATGCGCTCGGCGAGCGCCTCGTCGAAGTCGGCGACGTGGCCGGGCGCGGCCAACTCCCCGCGCACCAGTCCGGGACGAATGCACAGCATCTCCGAGCTTTCGGCGATGTCCGCGTGACCCCCCACCCGGTCGACCAGTCCCGGCGCGACCTCCGCCACCGCCCCCTTCCACAGCGCCACGAAACCGTGAAGATCGGTGTACGCGCGAACGTCGCAGCCGGGCCCGGCGGAGGCCCGCAGTTCGTCGAGCATCCCGGCCAGCGGCGCGAAGTTCCCCCCGTGAGACGGGACGAAGCAGATCGTGCGGAAGCCGTGGCGCGCGAGGCTCGCCGTATAGTCGAGGCAGATCGCTTTCAGGGTCGAGCCGCGCAGCGAGATCGTGCCCGGGAAGCCCATGTGGTGCTCGGAGCAGCCGACCCGGATCGTCGGCGCCACCAGCGTGTTCCCGAGCCGCCGCGCGACTTCCACGGCCAGCCGGTCACCCCGGGCGGCGTCAACGAGCAGCGGGAGATGCGGGCCATGCTGCTCAACCGCACCGGCGGCGATCACCACGGACGTGAACCCCGCCGCGAGCAGCCCTTCCACCTCGGGCCACGTCATCTCTTCCAGAAGGAGGTTTTGTTCGTCCATCGGGGAAGAGTATTTTGGAACCCCGTCCCGCGCCAACCCGAAGGGAAGCTCATGGACGCGGCTGCGCGCGGGCACATCCGAAATCAGCGGGACGAAGCGCACGGTCCCGAGCTCCTCGCGGGTGAATGCGCCCGACTCCCGGCGACGCTCGCGGACCAGTGATTGTCCCGCGCGTGCGCGCCCCACGGGCATGAGCAGGCGCCCGCCCAACGCCAACTGCTCACGCAGGGCCTCGGGTACGGACCGGCCCCCGGCAGCGACCACGATCGCGTCGTAGGGGGCGTGGTCGGACCACCCCCGGGTGCCGTCCCCGTGACCGACATGCACGTTCCCGAATCCGAGTGCCAGAAGCCGTTCACGGGCCAGGTCGGCGAGCGACGCGTGCCTCTCCATCGTGTAGACCACGTCCGCGATCCGGCTGAACACGGCGGCCGCGTAGCCTGAGCCCGTGCCGACCTCCAGTACGCGGTCGCCGGTCTTCAACTCCGCCGCTTCGGCCATCGCGGCAACCACATAGGGCTGGGAGATGGTCTGGCCCTCGCCGATGGGAAGGGGGCCGTCGCGATACGCGTGATGCGTCAAGTCGGGCGGGACGAACTCCTCGCGCGGGACGGCGGCCATCGCGTCCAGCACCCGCGGGTCCGAGATTCCACGCCCTTTGATGTGGCGGCGCAACATCCGCCGCCTGGCCCGGGCAAGCCGCTTGCGCGGATCCCTCAGCGTGCCCTCCCGGGGGCGGGCGTGACCGACCAGAAGTCGATCCCTCCCGACTGGTGTCCGAGCTCGACGGTGTCCACCAGCGTCAGCGTCTCCAGGTCGATGATGTCCAGGGTGCCGACAACCGACCCCACCGACTCGTTCGACACGAACGCGTAGCGGCCGTCGGGGCTCGCCACGACGCCGTGCGAGACCGGCCGGGAGGTACGCACGCGTCCGAGCTCGGTGCCGCTTTCCAGATCGAAGACCGCGACCGCCTGCTCGCCCTTGAGCGTCGCGACCAGGCGCTCTCCGCTACCCGTGACCTCCAGGTTGTACGGCGCCATTCCGGTGGGGAACCGGCGCGACACTTCCCAGCGTTCGGTGTCCACCTCGAGCACTTCCTGGTTCTTGTTGCAGGCCACATAGACGACCCGGTTGGCGCGCGGCCCCGTCCCCGGCTCGACCCACGTCGGGCTGCACACCGGGCCGGCCATCGCGGCGTGCCCCTCCCCACCGTCGTGCACGGTGCCCTCATGCCCCGGCATCACGCCGAAACGGGCGCTGACCTCGAAGGTGCCGATGTCGATCTCGACCAGCTGATCGGAGTGCATGCACGCGGAATACTGCTTCATACCGTCCGGGCGCACCCGGCTGCCGTGCGGCATCAGGCAGGTTCGTATCTTCGTGATTTCGAGCATCTCGGGCGTGTAGACCACGGAGATGTTCGACGGCACCATGTCGCCGTGCAAGTTGAAGTTCGCCGCAAGCAGAAACTGCCCGTCCGGCGTGATACCCATGGTGGCGGGAAAGAGCCCCAGACGGGTACGGCCCACAAGCGTATCCGGGCCCGCGTGGAACTTCCACAGATAGCCATACGGCGTTCCGTGGGCGATGGTCAGGTACCAATAGCGCCCGTCCGGCGAGACGCTGAGGCCGTGGGCGCCATCGTTGTCCCCCGGCATGATGCCGACCGCGATCTCCTTCTCGACCACCGCGCCTTCGCCGGGTGTGAACGCGACCCGGCTGACCAGATCCGACGACTCGTTCGCCACGTACACGCGGTAGGTGGGAGACTGGGCACCCGCCAACTCGGCCACCACCGCAATGGCGACGACAGACGCCGCGCACAGCACGCGCTGCAGCCTGCTCATGATACAGGCGTCACCTTGTTCTTCGGTTCGAGACGCACCACCCAGAGCCCGGAATTGAGGTCGGACACATAGACGTGGCCCTTGAACGGCTGCGGCCCCCAGGCCATCGGCGAGTTCACCACGTTGCCGTCCGGCGTCCCGGTCGGGAACCAGGCCATCTCGCGGCCTTGCTTGTACAGGTCGCCCCTGAGCTCGCCGGACACGTCCACAACCCTGAGCCCGGCCTGGTAGTACGCCACGTACATCTTGTCGTCTTCGACCCACAGGTTGTGCGCGCCCGCCTCGGGCACCTCGTAGCGGGCCACTTCGCGCAGGTTCTCGGGGTCTTCCAGGTCGAGCACGTGCACGAAGCCGCGCGAGCCGTCCCCCGGATGCCCATTGCGCGAAATGCAGTCCTCGCAGTCGAAGATCTCGTCCCCGACGAAGAGGTAGCGGTGTCCGTCTGCGTTGGTGTAGGGGAAGGCGAAGTGGGTGTTGCCTTCCTTGTACGCGAAGCTGCTGACCTCCACCGGCTCCGTGGGCGTGCCGCCCCAGCGGCCGTCACCCGCGTCGAGGATGTAGACGCCGTCGTTCCAGTAGGACACGTAGGCGAGGCCGTCCACCACCCAGATGTCGTGAAGGTACTTGCCCGGTTTGTCGATGCCCCAGCGCCCGACCTCTTCCACGTCGGTCGGGTCGGCCACGTTCAGCACATGCACGTCCAGGGTGCCGTTGTGGATGGCGTAGAGGTTGTCGCCCGAGAAGAAGACGTTGTGCACGCCCCCCGTCAGATCTTTGGTGTAGGTGTCGGCCACCACCGGGTGGGCCGGGTCGGTGAGGTCCAGGAGGACGATCCCGTTCTTCCGATCGGACGCGCCCTCGCGGGTGATGACCCCGAGGGTGGCCCTGCTGTTCACCTTGACGTCGTTGACCACCCGGGCGTCGACCTCCACGAAGTCGGTGAGGACGGGGTTGGCCGGATTGGTCACGTCCCATGCGAGCATGCGCTGGCCCCCGAGGTGCGTGCCCGTGTAGACGTAGTCACGGCCGTTGATGCCCGTGAACGCCCACAGGTCCGACGTGGGCCGGTCCGCCACCAGGCCGCGCCCGGTGACGATGACCTCGTGCTCCACGCCGCGTTCCACCACCTCGACCAGCGCCTGACCCGTCCGCGCGGCCGCCGTGCCCGTGACCCGGTAGAGCCCGGGGCGCTCCGCGACGAACGCGCCATCCGGGTAGACCGACGCCCCCATGTCGGTCCTCGTCGCGAAGGACGCGACCGAGAAGTCCACCGGCGCTCCCGCGACCTCGGCTCCTTCGGCATCGCGCGCGACCACCGAGAAGCGCAGGACATCCCCCGTCCGTCCGCGCGATGGCCCCGTGACCTCGACCGCGGCCACCGGGTTCTCCTCGACCTCGAAGGAATAGGTGTTCCGGATGTCCCCCACGGCCGCCGTGACGGTGACGGCCCCGGGTCGGATCGCCCGCACGAAGCCGCGTGCGTCGACCGTCGCCAGGCGCCGCCGGTCGCTCGTCCACGCCACCTCGACGGTGCGGCGTTCGCTGCCGTCCTCCGAGAGGGCGCGGGCCTGAAGCTGGACCATCCCGCCCGTGAAGAAACGGACCTCCGGATCCACGATCTCGACCGCGACGACAGGGGGCCCGACCACCCGCAGAGGAGCCGTGAAGGTCCGGACTTCCGGCGGTCCCGTACCGCTGGCGGGCGGGACGCGAATCGCCATGCGCAGTTCAGCGCTTCCCTCGGCGACCCCCTTGATGTGGCCCTCCTCCAGCACGGCGAAGCGGGAATCGATACTGCCCAGGATCCGCACGCCCCGCACCGGATTGTCGTCGGCGTCGAAGGCGATCATCCGCATATCCTCGCCGGTGGACAGCGAGTCCCCCACCTCGACGACGATCTCCGCCGGCTCCGTCCGCACATCCGCGACCCGGGTGCCGATCTGCACGGCGGCCGGATAGCCCGGAGCCATTGCGGCCGCCAGCGCGGGCGTCTCGGTGGCAGCGCTGTCCGGCGCCGCGGGCTCCGGCTCGGGGTCCGCGACGGGCGCTTCGACCTCGACCACGGGAGGTGGCGGTGGCGGCGAGGAGTCGACGGTCGCTCTCGACGTGCCGCCCGCACCGCACCCCGCAACGAAAATGGAAGCCGTAAGTACCCCGGCTGCGAATCTGATCATCGAACCTCTCCCCCTTGAGCGCTTAGCGCAGGTCATGCCCTGCAATATACCGGCGCAGGCCGTGCCACGGTTCCATTCGAGGCCACCGGCTACTCGTCGTAGCGGAACGCGGTGGGCGGAAATAGGTTGTCGGACATGACCGCGTTTTCCGAACGAGTATACGCCTGCGTGCGCCGGATCCCCAAGGGGCGGATCATCAACTACGGTGCCGTGGCGGCCCTGGTGGGAACGCCCCGGGCCGCGCGGGGCGTCGGGTACGCGCTCAGCCACCTTTCCATCGACACCGACGTGCCCTGGTGGCGGGTCGTGAACCGCAGGGGCGCCATCTCGACCTCGCGGTTGTCGGGTGTCGCCCAGCGCCAGCGCGCGATACTGGAGCACGAGGGCGTCGAATTCAACGTTGAGGGAGAAGCTTCATGGGAGCGATTTGGATGGGATCCGCACGGGTGAGGGGGTGGCGGACAGCGTGCCAGGCGTTCACATCGCGCACAGGCCGGCGGGCGTTCACATGTCGGGTTGGGCACGTCCTTGCGACCGGTCTGGTCGCCGCGTCAACCGTCGTGGTCACGGGCTGCGGCAGCGAGTCGGCGCCCTCGGAGCACGACGCCGCGTATGCCGAAATCGTGGACGACGAGGACGCGCGGGGCGAGGTCGGGCTGGACCGAGTGCGCGCCCACCTCGGTAGCGAGGATCCCGCGGTCCGCGCAATGGCCGTGCGGGCGCTGGGGCGGATGGAGGACCCGGACCAGCTCGAGCGGTTGAGCGGGATGCTCGATGATCCGGACCCCGGTGTCCGGGCGGCGACCGCGACGGCCATGGCCCAGGCGGTCCATGGTGATGACCCGGGACCCGTTTCGGCGGCGCTGACCACGCGGATCGGCCGCGAAACGGATCCGGCGGCGTTGGGGAGCCTGGCGACGAACCTGGGCCGGTTGGCCTTCGGCAGCCCGGAGGATCGGGCGGGAGCCGACGAAGCGCTGGCGTCCGTAGCGGACCGACTTCCGACGCAAGGCGAAGATCCGGAGCTCGTCGCGCGGCTTGGTCTGGCGCGGGGAATCGAGGCGTTCGCGCGGGGAAGCCGGGGTGACTACACCCTTTCGCCCGAGCTGCTGAACGCCACGGTGTCACTGTCGTCGGTCTTGGCGACAGGAGATGTCGGCGGCGATATGGGCGGGGGACCGGCCCTTGCCGCCACGCGGATACGCAGGCTGGCAACCGCGGCGCTGGTCCACACGGGCCAGCTGGCGCCGACGGACGCGGTCCGCCTGCTCGGCGACCCGGATTGGGGCGTGCGCCGCCATGTGGTGATCGGGACAGCCCGGCACGGGACCACGTCCGGCGAGGTGATCCCCGCCGGCCTGGAGGACCCCGACCCGCGCGTCCGGGTGGAAGCGCTCCGCGCGCATGACCGGTGGGTGCGCCCGGAGGAGGGTTGCGCCGCGCTCCTGCAGGCGATGGGCGATGGCGACCCACACGTCGCGGCCACCGCGATCGGGTTGGCGGCGAGGCCGTGCCCGGACTTGGAGTCGCAGCGCCAGGCGCTCGCGGCCAAGGTGGCCGCACTGGACGACCCGGACGCCGACTGGCGCGGGCCGGCGCGCTCTCTTCACTCCCTGGCAGGGATCGCGCCGGGCGACGCGGGGGACGGGGTGGCCGGGGCCGCGCGGCACACGAACCCGTTCGTCCGTGCGTGGGCGGCACGGGCCGCGGCCCTGACCGGAGACGCCGCCGCGCTGACCGGGTTGAGCGACGACTCCGACGCGAACGTGCGCGAGGCCGCGCTGCGGGGGTTGGGGGCGGTGGCGGGGGGCGGGGCGCGTGACGCATACGCCGCCGCGCTGGAGAGCGACGATCCCCAGCTGGTGATGACCGCGACCCGGCTGCTGGTGGAACACGGTGCCGGAGAAACATCTGTTTCCGTCTTGCTGGCCGCCCTGGCCCGCTTCACCGCCGCACAGCGGGAGACCGAACGGGACGCGCGCCTCGCCCTCCTCGACGGGATCGGCGCCGTGGGCGGGTTTTCCAGCGACGACTTCACGCCGTACCTCGCGGACTTCGACCCGGTCGTGGCCGACAGGGCCGCCGCGCTGCTGACCGAGCTGACCGGAACGGGCCACGAAGCCGCGCCGAGGCGCCTTCCCCGTGCCGGGGCTCCCGACGCGGCCAGGCTCGTTGAGCTGGCGAGCTCCGCCGTCCGGCTCCACATGGCCGGACTGGGTGACATCGTGATCGCGCTCCGCCCGGATCTGGCCGCCACCAACGCCGACCGCTTCGCCCGGCTGGCGAATGAAGGCCACTTCGACGGCCTCACCTTCCACCGGGTCGAGCCCAACTTCGTCATCCAGGGTGGCAGTCCCCACGCCAACGAGTATGCCGGGGACGGGCCGTACAGCCGCGACGAGATCAGCGACCAGGCTCACTGGCGCGGCACGGTGGGCCTGTCCACCCGCGGCCGCGACACCGGCGACGCCCAGATCTTCATCAATCTGACCGACAACGTACGGTTGGACTTCAACTACACCGTCTACGGCGAAGTCGTCGAAGGGATGGAGATCGTCGACGCCGTCCAGGAGGGCGCCGTGATCGAACGGGCGGAGGTGATCGTCCGATGATCGCCGCGTCGGGCAAGTCACGCACGATCACCGCCATAACGCTGGCTCTGGCCGTGGGGCAGACCGCCGATACGTCGGGCGCGCCACCCCTGGCCGCGCTGCAGTCCACCGAGTCCGTCGCCGCTCCTTCGGGGCCCACCCCGCAGTCCGCCGATTCAGCCATTCCACTGCCCGAGCGCGTCGAGATCCACCGCACCGAGTACGGCGTCCCCCACATCCTTGCAGACGACCTCGAAGCGATGGGATTCGGGCTCGGCTACGTGCAGTCGGAGGACTACGGCGCATCGATCGCGGTGGCGATGGTCACGAGTCGGGGCATCCTCGCCCGCCACCTCGGCGCCGACGAGCTTGACGCGGATCTTGCGGGACGCGCCGTGCATGCACGAGCGGTAGAGACCTTCCACCGCCTCGAACCACGCACCCGGGACGTGTACCGGGGCTTCGCCGAAGGGGTGAACCACTACATCCGTCTCCACGCCGACGAATTCCCTCCCTGGGTTACGCCCGACTTCACCCCGATCGACGCGCTCGCCCGTGACGTGCAGACCTGGAGCCGAGCCGACGCGGCGCGTTTCGTCGCGCGGCTTCGCCGAGGTGAGGCAGAACGCGATAGCAACGGGACGGGGCCGGGCAATAGCGGATCGGGACGTGACGCAGCCACCCCGGAAGGGCCGTCATCATCCTTCGCTCTCGATGGCTCCAACGCCTGGGCTTTTCATGGCTCCCGCACCGAGTCCGGCAATACCATCCTTCTCCGCAACCCTCACCTTCGCTGGGACGGCGACCACGACCTCCTCGCCCGCCCATCGGGCCTGACCTACTACGAAGCGCACGTCCGCGTGCCAGGTGTGATCGACTTCTACGGCGAATTCCGCCGCGGCGAGCAGCTCCTGCGGATGATGATGGCACAAGACCTCGACGAGTGGCTTGACGTGATGAAGATGCGCGCGCACCCGACATCCAACTTCACGTATGCCGGCCGAGACGGGAACATCGCGCACTACTACAACGTGCGTCTGCCCCTGTTGCCGCACCCGGTCACCGGTGACACAGCGGCCTTTGCGGCCACTTCCGCCGACATCTGGTCCGAACTTGTGCCGTGGGAGAGCCTGCCGCTGTACCTCAACCCTCCCGGCGGCTACGTGCAACAGGCAAATGACACACCGGACTATACCAACCTCAATGTGCCGATGGATCGGGATACCGTGCCGGCCAACCTGCCGGAACCCAGGCTGCGGCTAAGGAGCCAACTGTCGCTCGAGCTGGCGAGCGGCGCCCAGCACTTGAGCGTGGATGACGTGATCGAGTTGAAACACAATCCGCGCATGCTGATGGCTGAGCGGGTGATGGACGATCTTCTGGGCGCCGCAATGGCTGCAGACGACCGGGATGTACGGGAAGCCGCGGAGGTGCTCTCCGCCTGGGACTTGACCGCGGCGGCCGACAGCCGGGGCGGTGTCCTCTTCGAACGCTGGGCGAATCAATACTTCGATGGGACGGCCGACTCGCTCCGCTGGCGCCAGCCCTGGGACCCGGCGCGTGCGCACACCACTCCGTACGGCGTGAGCGACTCCGACGCGGCGGTCGAGGCGCTGCGCATCGCGGCATTGGCGTTGCGGAACGAGGGCATCACGCCGGACGCTCCGTGGGGCGACGTGCACCGCGTGACAAGAGGTGATGTAGACGAGCCCGTGTCAGGCTGCCCGCCCACCCTGGGGTGCTTCCGGGCATTGTCGTTCGAGCCGACGGACGACGGTCGGCTCGCCGCGAACCGGGGCGATTCCTGGGTCTTTGTGGTCGAGTTCGGCGATGTCCCGAAAGCCCGCACGGTGCTTGCCTATGGGCAGACCGCTCGTCCCGGCGCTCCTCACTACGCCGACCAGGCCGCCATGTTCGCCGCCGGGAAGATGAAGGAGGTGGCGTGGACGGACGAGGACATCCGCCGGAAGTCGATCATGGTCTACAGGCCGGGCGAAGAAGTCCGGCGGTAAGGGACGAACCTCCAACCTGGGGCGCAGTGACAGCGGTTCGGCCTCTGCTTCCGCCTCCAGGCGCCGCGTGAGGTAACGACTGCCAAAACGGGCCCGTTGTCCGCCACATTGGCTTCGAAATGGCGGACAACGGGTCGGGTTGACACCCTTCTTGGCGGGGAGCGCACTAATCGGCCGACCGACTGCGGCGGCGGCGGCGCCCGGGATCGGCCACGTAACGCGCTGGTACGGCCGCCTTGTCGGTCAACAATCCGGTCAAATCCGCGGCCGCACGACGCTGGACATGGTCAAGTGCCGCGCGTGCAAGAAACCCCGAGCGGGAATTCCCCCTCTCGGACCGCCGCCTGGTCCACGATCGCCAACACCCGGGCTGGCATCGTGATGTTCACGCGCTTTGCCTTGCCTGAGAGCTTCGAGACATCCGTGGCGACGATTGCCCACACGCCGTCCCGGTGATCCTCGTTGGCCTGATGTTCTTCCAACGGGGCTCGTTCGGGGATCGTCTCCCCGTCCATTAGCAGCCCCTCAATGTGGCAGGCAATCCCCTCACTGGCGGACTCAATCGCCTCCTCGAGGGTGTCACCGGCCGAGAAACAGCCAGGAAGGTCGGGTACGGTGACCCCGAATCCGCTTCCGGGCTCCTTGTGAATCACGATCGCGAAACGCATCAGCGATCCTCCCAGTTCCAATAAGCTTGCCGATAGATGCTGCGCAGAGTCCCGATCGGAATGTCCCTGCTCGGGTGCTTGACCGTCACTCGTCCCGGCTTGCCGGGGTGAGTAAACTGGTGGTGGCTCCCGCGTGTGTTTCATAGTGTGTAGTATACACACGCCAGACACTTCCCACCACTACTTCCCCACGTTGGATGTCCACCCCCTCGCCGACACATCCTGGCCCCTGGCATCGCCTCAAACGCCAGTCACTCCCATGTTCAACACGCCGACCGACCGTCGACCACGACCCCAGCCTGACAGGCGACCCATGAAGACCCCCCGCCCCCACCGCCCCTCCCCCGCGATCTCCACCCGGCTGGCCACCACCATCCTGCTCGGCGCGTTGGCCACGCTCGCGGGCTCCCACCCTGGCCACCCTCGCGGCACCCACCTCCGCCTCGGCCCAGGACGACCCCGCCCCCACCACCCCACCCCCCTTCCACCTGGCCACCCTGTTCGACCTCGGTCACCTCCTCCTTGACGAGAACGGCGACGGCGTGCCCGACCGCCTCGGCGCGGCCATGGTCCTCGCGCCCGACCCGACCGACGCGGAACGGGCCGCCGCCGCCGAGATCACCGCGCGGCTCGGCTTCGAGACCATGGCCCTCGACCTTCCCGTGCGGTCGCGGTCCCTCGCCCGGCCTGGTCGGCATCCTGATCGGCCACCGCGCCGTCGAGGCGGCAGGGCTCTCGGTCGCCGACTTCGGCGCGGCACCCGGCGCACGGGGAGTCATCGGCACCGACGTCGGTCCGGGCACCGCCACGCAGACCGACGTGCCCGCCGTCGCCACGCTCACCACCTCTTCCGGCGAGCGCTGGCTGGCCGTCCTCGGCGACGACGACGACGCCCTCCTCCGCGCGGCCCGGCACGTCGCCGGCGCGCTTCCGCACGTCAGAACCCTTTCCGGCCCCTCACTCACCGACGTGTCCGACGATCTCTCCACCTGGATCAGCGCCGGCGACACGACGGCTCCTTCGGCCAGCATCACCTTCCCCCGGTCCACCCTGGACGACAGCGGATCCGGCGTCCACCTCATCGCCGATCTCTCGTTCGACCCCGGACTCCGCCCCGACGATGCCGCAGCGCTCACGACCGAAACCCTCGACCGCCTCCAGATCCTGGCGTGGGACCGCATCGGCGACGCCGCCACCGGACCCGATTCGGCCGACCTGCGCTTCCCGGACCTCGCCTCGATCACCGTCGGTGCCGGCGGGCGCGGAGTCGTCGTCCCCACACTGGCCACGCCCCCCGGCCCCGGCCCCGTCTCCGGCCGCGAGGGCGGCGCGAAGAACGACCTCGACCTCTCCAACGTCTACACGACCGACGGCTTCCTCTCCGGGAGCGACATCCCCAACGGGATCGATGTGGTCATCGTGCCCGGTCACGGCGCCGAGGGCGTCCCGGACCTGGCCGCCCGCATGGGCCTCGAGGCCACCGGACTCACCATCCCCCTGGTCCGCCGCCCCGACGAAATCGAGTCCGCCGCGCGCGAGCCCACGACGGTCCTGGCCGGCAGCGACCACCCGCTCATCGCCGAGCTTGCCGACAGCGGCCAGATCTCGACCGACAACCTCACCCCCGGCCAGGGCCTGATCGAAATCGTGCCCGACGCCTTCGGCAGCAAACCCGCCCTGGTCGTCACAGGGGCGGATCACGCCGGCGCCACCCTCGCGACCCGGCGCCTCGCGGAAGTCTTTCCCAACGTCAGCGTCCGCGGCGACGACACCCCCACCTTCGACGACATCGAGTACGAGCTTTGGGGCACGCTTACGGGCAACACCCCCGCGGGGCAAGCGGCGATCGGGCTCTACAAGCTCGACCGGATCGTCGCGGAACTCGCGGACGAGGACATCGCCGCGGCGGAGATTCTGGTCTCGCTGGAAAAGCCGGCGGACGGCCTCGCCGAGATCGTGCGCCAGCGCGCCAGCGGTCTTGGCGCGGGCGCCGACACGGGCGCAGATCCGACCGCTTCCA
The DNA here is from genome assembly GCA_963555795.3 of Longimicrobiales bacterium. Lineage (GTDB taxonomy): Bacteria > Gemmatimonadota > Gemmatimonadetes > Longimicrobiales > Gaopeijiaceae > Bin94. The sequence continues at coordinate 217,650 of CAUVXA020000007.1, forward strand.
ACATTTCCGTCACCATCGACGACAGAAATGTGCAGAACGCGGCGACGATCTTCGACGAGACCTTCGACGTCCCGTCCGAGGTGGATCGCTTCTGGTCGGCGTTCGAGCGGAGCATCCTGCCCGGCATCAGATCGGGCGAGCCGGTGCACGTCGAAGCCCGGCTCTCGGAGCCTCCGGAAGTCCGCCAGGCCATCGCCGACGAAGCCCGCCGCCGCCTGAACGAGGCGGGCGCCGACCCCGCCGCCACCACCGTCCAGGTGCTGTCCGCCTTCAAGCAGGGTTTCTTCTGGCTGCGCGAGTCGGTGGCCCCGCGGCTTGCCGGACAGCAGATCGGCGAGATCGTCATCGAGTTCCTCCGGAACGACCCGCCCGGCGACTGGCCCCAACAGGCCATTCACACGCCCCTCAGGTGGCTGCATGAGATTTTCCCGATCGACGAGGTGCTCGCAGACGATCTGGGCCTCGTTGTCCGCCAAATTCGCTTCGAAATGGCGGACAACCCGTCGATTTACCGCGTGCGGGCCACCGCGCCGGACGGAACCACCCTCCTCGAAGAGACCTTCGACCCCGTCTGGGTCCTCCGCCCCTACTTCGACCGCTTCCAGGACTATGAGCAGGTCCGCGTGACCACCGGCTGGGTCACCGCCATAGCGGATGGGGACACACTTGCGCACGAGCGCATCGTCACCGACCCCGAGTGGGTCTGGGACCGCTACCAGTCGCGCACCCTGCCTGCGGTCTACGACTACGTGATGGACCGGCACGACGGGAACCCGCACGGCGGCGGTGCGGACGCACCCTTCTTCGGCACGCTCACGGTGGAACTCGAGCTCAGCGAGCCCGACTACCGGCTGGGCGTCGACAACGAGATCATCTCCACGATGGACGCGCTGCACGAGGAGGTCTACTTCGGCACCATCGAGTTCTTCCACCTGATCGGCCGCAACGCGCGCGGGCAGGACCTGACCTACCCGGGACGGATCATCCCCGTCATGCGGCCCAAGGGGGACGGCGAGGCGGGGCGTGGCCGGGTCAGCCTCACGGGCTTCGCGACGGACCGCCCGGCGGTCGTTGTGCGCTACACGACGCGGGACGGCGCATCGGGTGAACGGCGGCTCGACATTCCCAGGATCACCATGGAGCGCCCCAGCCTGCGGCGCGCGGTGATCGCACCCGAGTCCGCGCAAGTCCCCCCCTCCCCTGCCCTCCCCCGGCTCGACTTCCGTGTCCGGGTCGATTCCGAAGCCGATGAACGCGACGCCCTGCTCGTCATGGCGACGCCGGAACAGGTGGATGCGCGCATGATCTCGGCGGAGCAGGTCACGGCCACGCTCGCCAATCTGGCAACGCTGCGGGATGCCGGCCTGTACCCCGGGGCGCTGGCCTACGACGAGGTGGGTGAAATCGGCGTCTGGGCCGAGTGGACTCACGAGCAGAACGATTCGGCACGGGTGACAGCGGTCCTGCCCGGCAACGGAACCCCGGAGCCGCTCCCCGTGTGGTCGGACCTCGTCCCCGAGCGCTGGACCTACAACGGCGACCGCATCGTCCAGTGGGACACGCCCATTCCGCCGCCCGAGGGCCACGAGATGGTGGCCAAGATGAGCCAGGCCTTCGCGCGCGCGAGTATGTATAAGGTCGGCGAGAGCTACCTCGGCAAGACGACGTGGGCGATGGACCTGATGTCCCCCGTCACCGCCACCCACTGGTCGCGCGCCAAGGCGACCACCTTCAAGCCCACGGTCATCTACTCGGCCCGCCAGCACGCCAACGAGGTCTCGTCCACCAGTCACGTTCTGCGCCACGCCGAGCTGCTGCTCACCGATTCGGCCCAGCGCGCCAAGCTGGACAAGGTGAACGTCGTCATCCACCCCTTCACCAACCCCGACGGCGCCCAGCTGGCCTACGACCTGTACAGGATGACCCCCGACTACATCCTGCACGCGGGCTATCTGGGTTCGCTGGGCATGGACGCCACCTCGGGCGGGGGGCAGGACTTCCCCATCTATCCCGAGTCGAAGGTCCGCACCCGGCTGTGGGAACGCTGGCTGCCGGACATCTTCCTCAACCCGCACGGCTATCCCAGTCACCAGGTGGTCCAGCTGTTCTCGGAATACACCGGGCTGGTGCGACGCGGGCGCGTGACCGAGCGCAACTGGGGCTTCAACAAGGGGTGGTTCATGCCCGGGTTCGGGTACATCGACGATCCTGAATTCCCGCGCCACAAGGACGCAGCGTTCAAGATCCGGGACTATATCACCGCCGGGATCAACTCCAACCCGGACGTCTTCGAGATGAACCAGCGCAACTACGATCGCTATCGGCGCTACGGGGCGGCTTTCGATCCCGAAGTGTTCCGGCTGCCGCTGACCGACAGCGTGTTGATCGAGATGCCGCTGAAGGGTGGGAGGGGTGGAGGGGGTGGCCGGGGGTTCAATCCGCGGGTGACGATCTGGAGCGGAACGACCGAAGCGCCGGACGAGACGGCGTACGGCCCCTGGATGGAACTGGTGGCGAAGGCGGGGCTGTCGTGGGACCAGGCGATTCTGGACTACCTATATGATGGGGAGCACGAGGTGAAGCGGAGCGGATCCGCGTTTCTGGGGGGCGTGACACTCAGGATGAGCCGGGCGCGGCCGCCGGAAGAGAAGGATCCAGGGGGGCAATAAGAACCCGGACAGGTTTGGACGGAGCAGCCCCGGCGAAATACCCATAGGCGCCTTCCAGCCCGAAGGACGGCCAAGGATGCCGCACGGGATACCTGCCCGCCAACTCGATGAAGTTGGCGTAGTTCTGTCCCAGTCCGAGCACTCGCAGGGAAAGCCAAACGGGTCGGCCGAGGTAGATTCTCTTGTACAATGAGGGGCTGGCACGGGTCAGGATCAGGTCGGCCGTGCCTGCTTCCAGGTCAAGTACCAGCGGTTGAAGAGACACGGGACCAATGGGCAGTTCCGTCCCGTCGTCCTGGATCTCAACGGCATCGACCACCTCCGAGTGCAGCAAAGCGACATCGGGAGCGGTCTCGAACCGAATCGGCACGGTCAGGTCATCGCCCCTGCTCTGCGGTGGCAGTCGTTGGCCGTCCGCCGGCTCGAGTACGTTGGGGGTGGAGGGCACAGTCACGGCACCGCTGATTGGTCCCGCCGGACCGGTCCCCGAGAGCATGTACAACGTGCGTTCACGGATAGGTTCCGGCAGCTCCGCGCGAAGGCACACCAAGGTCCCGGGCCACTCGGTCAGATCCGTCATCCCACAGTCATCCGGGGGCACCTCGTCGGAGAACGTGGCCTCCCAGTCAGGACCGATCAACCGCAGGTCCACGACAGGAGCCGAACCAGACCGGGAACGGTGGGGATGGCTGGCGAGCAGGTGCGCATCGGTCCGCCCGGCCACGACCACGGAAATGATACCCAACGCGTCCGATTCCGGCTCGAGCGGGTCCGGGCCGCGAATGCATCCGAACGCCCACAGGGCGGCCAACACCGTGACCATCTCGGATCCCGCCCGCGGTCTCAAAACCGGAACTCCACCCCAAAGAACGGAATCATCGGCATTTGGGGTAAGTACACCTGATCGATGATACCGGCACGCTCACTGGGCTCCACTGGATCGAAGTTGGGCTCCGCGACCGCCGCCACCACGTTCGGCAAGCTGAAGAGGTTCGCGATCGACACGAACGGGGTGACCGACCCTCCCCCGAACCAAGACACTTCCGTGGAGTGCCGCCACCCAACGTCGAGGCGGGCGTAGGGTGCCAGTTTCGCGGAGTTGTACTCTCCTCCAAAGGCCACGAATCCCCGGTTCCTTGGGCTTTGGTCGAGGTTTTCCGGAGAGCTGTAGTTCACGAAGGGTACGACGGCCACCATCGGTGTGGCTGGCTGGCCCGACCGAGCCGACAATCGAGCCGACCACGACGTTGTGCCCCGTTCAAGGGCTACGCCGAACTCAAGTTCGTGGTCCCTATGAAAGCGAGGCGTAAAGGTGTCGATACCCACGGTGCGCGAGACCTTGCTCCAACGGTAGCTCCCCAGCGTAGTAACTCCCCGCCAAATCCAACTCCACGATGCCTCGACACCCCGCGCTGCGCCCCTGGCCACCTTCCGACGCCCCGGATCGCCAAGCGTGTTCGCACCCAGCGGGTTGGTCCCCAATTCAGGCACCCTGATGTTATCCAGCTCTCTCACATACGCATCCAGCCGCAAGTCGAGCGTTCCCCTCGATCCTTCCCACCCGAGCGACACTTCTGTATTGCGCGGCACCGGGCCGTCCACAACCGGGGCCAGAAGATCGTACGCGATGAAGCTCGCTCCGATGGTCTCTTCGTCGCGCATGGACGACAACGCTTGATACGACCTGGCAGCGAGAACGCGGGCGCGCCACCACGAACGCGAGTAGCTCAATTCCGCAAATGGCGCCAGCGTGGTCGCCAGCCCCGCGAAACGGTCCAAGCGCAGCCCCGCCCGTGTGGACCAACGAGAACTGACCAGGACACTGACGTTCGAATACGCCGCAAGGCGCCACTGAGAGGTCTTCAGCCTCAGGGAAGACAGGATGATCTGCTGCAGGTGCCTATGATCCTCATCCACCTCGTACCTGTGGTCAGCGCCGAAACCGGTGGCTTGCAAGCCGGCTGTTACCGTCGCGTGAGCCATGTGTCGGGTTACGCGCACGTCTGCGCGTTGTTCGGTCATGACCCCGTCGCCAAAAGGCCACCGTGTCCTCGGGTGGCAGATAGTCGCCGCCAATTCTCACAGTCAGCGTACTCCCGCCACCCAGCCCGAGGATGTGACTTGAGAAGCGGCTGTGCCCGAGCGTCACATCGACAACGGTGTTGGCACCCAGGCCGTCACGGTAATGGGCGGCAACGGCCGCGTTTCCCCAGCCGAATGTGGCGGTTTCGTTGAACTCCTCTTCGAGGTTGTCGAATGATTCGGAGTTGACGTACCCGGTGACCGAGAGGCGGCCCAAACCTCCGAAGTCCTTCGTGAATTTCGCGTGCAGGTCCTGGAACGAATACGGAATCAGCGCATCCGTCGCGCCCATTCCCCTCAGCCCCGAGAAGATGAGGTCTATGTAGGACCGTCGGCCGTCAACAATGAAAGACGCCCCCTCACCGATTGGGCCCTCGAGCGCAAGCCTCGACGAAACCAGGCCCAGGGAGCCCGTAACGCGCTGTTGGTCGCGTGCCCCGTCGCGGGTCTGTATGTCTATCGCGCCCGACAGCGACCCGAAGGGCTGAGACTCCCCGCCAGAGCCCGGCAGTAGCGTCACGCGCTGCACCGCCTCGGCATTAAGGGCCGAAAGGAAGCCTCCAAGGTGGTGCGGGTTGAAGAGGCGCACCCCGTCGAGCATTACCGGAGTTCCAGCGCTTGCCCCGCCTCGCACATACGGAATCGCGGTCCAGTCCGAGGGAGCAGACGCGGACGGCGACATCGAGACCGCTCGCAGAGCGTCGGTCTCCAGGACTGTTGGCAACATCCGCATCACGGCCGTATCCACAACGAAGGCGTCCCACGAGACCGAGATGGGGTTTCCCGGCTGCCCTCGTGTGTTGACGACGAGGGAATCCAGCGCCACCGGGGCCGGCCGCAACAGCACCAGTATCTCGGCACGGGGAAGCTCATCGTAGTCCCGACCCCAGGACTGATAGCCGTACGCCTCGACCTCGATGCGTACCGCCGCCCCCGCTGGCGAGCCCGGGGCGACGAATGCCCCGAACCGGTCCGACTCAGCGGTTGCGACCGCGCCACCCCGGTTGGCAAACGAGACAGTAACGCGTGCGAAGGCCACGGGTTCCAGATCGACGCTGTCGCGCACCACTCCAGAGAGAGTGGCCTGTTGCAGAGCAACGACCAACAGCCCCGCGACGCTCACCATTCCAAGGCCCCCCGGTAGCTGCCCTCAGTGATGACTCGTAGTTCGACCCGTGGATAGGGATCTTCGAACATAGCAATGTAGCGCGAGTCGGCTTCCTGCGATCAAGACGCTCGCGGACTTGGACTTCAGCTTGCAGCCCTCGATCACGCGGGAGCAGATCGGCTCGCTGCACGAATCACCACGGCCGAGAGCGGGTGCCGAGTCTACTACGGTACCTCGCCGGATCTCATCGGCTCACCTCGAAGAAGCCGAGGCTGCCGGCCGACTCATCCACCATCTCAGTTCTCGCCCTCGCACATGCCACCTCCCAGGCAGTCGTAGGTGAGAATGCAGCAGCTTCCGCAACAGTATGGGTCCCCTCCCACCGCTTCCTTGCGTAATCTGTCAGGCCGCTCACCGATCACCCCTGTATTTCGTCGTCCGGTCCATTCTCGCGTTTCCATGGTGAGAAGACGCCAGGTAGCCTCACCTACTTAAACGCCAAAGTGCACCGGAAAGAGGGGGTCATTTCCCGACAAACGGGTCAAGAGACCGCATAAATCGGGGATTTCATGGGCGAAGAAGATCTCAGTACGCCCCCATCCACTCCCCCCTCATGGCGACCCAGATACGCCTTCCACCCACAACCCGCGGGGCAACTCCGGTCCTCTTTCTACCTTGCACCACCAGCCCTCACCCACCCTCCTCCGCCTCCCAAACCCCCTCCCCCGTCCCATCGAGCGCCTCCTTGTCGACCTTCCCCACCGAGATGTGGGGCATCGCGTCGCGGACCTCGATGAATCGGGGGACCATGAATGCCGCCATCCGGTGCGCGCACCAGGCATGCAGACGACCCGGGTCCAAGCGCGTCCCACCACTCGGCACGACGACCGCCTTCACCTCCTCCTCGCCCATGCGGGAGGGCACGCCCAGCACGAATGCCTCCGCAACGTCCGGGTGCTCCTCGATCAGGCGCTGCAGCTCCCAGGCGCTCACGTTTTCGCCCCGCCGCCGGATGAAGTGTGCCTTCCTGTCCACATAGACGATCCAACCGTCGTGGTCCCGGTAGCCGATATCCCCTGTCCTGAACCAGCCGTCCAACCACGTTTCCCGGGCCGCTTCGTCATCCCCCTCGTAGCCCAGGAAGATCACGTCGTCGCGCTTCGGGCGGGCAAGGATCTCGCCACGCGTTCCCGGGGGCACAGGCACTCCGTCCTCGTCCGCGATCCGGATCTCGAAGTCGGGCGCAGGCACCCCACAGGACCCGACCGGCTGCCGGTGCCCCGGAACCGGCACGGTGAGCGGTTCAGCCTCGGTCATCCCGTAGGTGTCGATGATTCTGATGCCGAGCCGTTTCTCGACCGGGCGATGGAGTTCGGGCGTCATCGGGCCGAAGATTCCGAGGCGAAGATGCTCGGTGGCCGCAACCTCCTCGGCCGTCACGGGTTGCTCCCAGAGGATCCGCGCAATGGCTGGCAGTCCCGAAATGACGGTCGCAGAGCACCGCCGCACCTCGGTCCAGAATCGCGACGCCGAGAAACGGGGGACGAGCCCGACAGCCGCCCCCGCGACCGCTGCGGTCATCGTCATGTGAAGCTGGCCCGCGATGTGGAAGAGCGGCATCCATCCGTGAACGACATCCGAGGGACCCATCTCGACGGCTTCCGCCAGGTGGGCCGCTCCCCGGCAGAGCTGGTTGTGGGGGATGACGACGGCTTTGGAACGGCCGGTGGTCCCCGACGTGAACATGATGGTCGCCGGATCGCCGGGGGCTGGGTCGGGTCCCGTCCAGGGCGTGGCGCGTTCGGCTTCCTCGCCCCCGATCCAGCGGCCGTCCGGCCCGCCCTCCACCACGACGACCGTCCGGATTCCAGCATCCCCCGGATCCGGGATCAACTCAAGCGCGGAGGCCTCCGTCCCCAGAACATGGGCCCGTGACCGACGCAAATGATCGGCGAGCAGCGCCCCCCGGTGCCCACGGTTCAGCGACACGTACGTACATCCCGCGGCCTGGGTCCCGAGCCATGCCCAGAGCGCCTCGGGCCGGTTGTGCAGGTAACCCGCGACCCGCCCTCCGCCCGGTTCGGCGCCCAGCTCCCGCAGGAACCCGGCCCAGCGCCGGATCACCGTCCACGCCTCTGCATAGCTCCAGGTCCGGTCCTCCCAGATCAGGAACGGCCGCTCACCGCTTCGATCGGCGCGCGCGCGAAACACCTGGGGCGTGCTCGCACTCTCGGCGCCGACCAGCGTCAACAGGCGATTGATTCCCGACACTGCCGCAGGTATGGTCCCCTCCTTCGTGAGCCCGGATTCGCTCCGTGGCCGCGCACGTTCAAGCACCAGACAGGAATACCGATCATGTCCGACCCTCTCAAGCTCGAACGCCGCGGCCGGGTGCTCGAAGTTACGCTGGACCGGCCCAAAGCGAACGCGATCGACGCAGCCACCAGCATCCGCATGGGCGAGGTGTTCTGCGACTTCCGCGACGACGACGACCTCTGGGTGGCGATCCTCACCGGAGCCGGCGACCGCATCTTCTCCGCCGGGTGGGATCTCAAGGCGGCGAGCGAAGGCGAACACGAACGCATGGACTACGGACCCGGCGGCTTCGGCGGAATCACCGAGCTCTGGGACCTGGACAAGCCTGTCATCGCAGCGGTGAACGGGCTGGCGGTGGGTGGCGGCTGCGAACTCATGCTGGCGGCCGACCTCGTGGTGGCGAGCGAGGACGCCGAGTTCTGGTACCCGGAGGCCCGTCTCGGGAACATGGCCGACGCGGGTGCCGTGCAGCGTCTCCCGCGAAAGATCCCCGTCAACGTGGCGATGGAAATGTTGATGACCGGCCGGCGGATGTCGGCCCCCGAAGCGCGGCAGTGGGGGCTGGTGAACTGGGTCGTGCCGGGTGATCAGGTGCTCGCGAAGGCCCGTGAAGTCGCCGGCGGACTGGCGCGGAGCGCGCCACTTTCACTCCGGGCAATCAAGGAAGTCACGCGGGGGATCGAGGACATGTCGGTTCGGGACGCGTTCCGGGCGATTCACGCACGACGGTTTCCGACCTACGAGCGGATGCTCGCCTCCGAGGACCACGAGGAGGGGCCGCGGGCTTTCGTGGAGAAGCGGGAGCCGGACTTCAAGGGACGGTAGGGTGCCGGAGCGGCGCGATCTCGCCTTTCACGATTTACCGCGCTCCGGGAATGCTCACTTCCGAGGGACGCTACTCCCTCCACCTCCCAATCACCCTTGCCATCGCCCGCCGGACCCTCTCCACGACCTCCTCGTCCTCCTCCGTAATCCCTCGCACTGACAGCACGATGTCCGGCGAGATCTCGATCCGCGTCCATGTGTTCCTGGACCGAGGCGAGTCCTCGTTGCGACGTCGGGCAACCTCGCGCAAATGCAGCAGGGAGTCGGCGAGAACGGATTCCTCTCCGTAGGCAGCGACGCGGTCGGCCATCATCCCCTCCGAGCGCTCTTTCCACACCACCAAGGAACCTTCGCGAAGCACCTCCTCGCTGACCCCTTCGTCCGGCTCGGTAGCGGTGTGCGACGGAAGTTGCGAGACCACCGGAGGCAGGTCGGACTCACGCTGTGGCACGACGCTGGACTCCCGACCCTCATCCGGCTCGGACTCGCGTTGCCCGGCGGGCCGATACGCCTCATCGCCCACCGGCTCCCCCACATCGGCTATGGACACAGGCGCTCGCGGCCCCCGCGCCCGACCCTCCGGCGCCCCCATCCGCAGCCTCGGGCTTTCCCCCCTGCCCCACCGCTCCTCCAGCGCCCTCCGCCGCACCCCCGGAGCCCGAAACGCCGTCGATGGCTCCGCCACCAGCTCCGGAGTCACTGCGATCCGCCCATCCGCCACCCCCGCGATCAGCGCCGGCGGCACCCGCTCGAACACCTTTCGCATGTCGCTGAGGGACACGGCGGACACCTCCCCCGCCTCTTCCGCCTCCCTCACCCGGCGAATGAAGAGCAAGCGGTCCCGCACCAGCTGCGGGTAACGAGTCCGCGGACCGCGCCGCCCGACCTTGGGCAGCAGTCGCTCCTGGACGTAGTACGCGATCGTCCTGCGGTCGAAGCCCGTGTCGCGCTCCAGTTCCCTGGCCGTGTAGCTCGGCATCGAATCCCCCAATCCCAACTGTCGTCCACTGGATACTACTGTTGACTTACTGGTGAGTTCCCGGTACTGTTGAATCACTGGTCACTACTGCCAATACAAAAGGAGCCTCAAAGTGGACCACGTCAAGACCGCCATCTCCAGTCTCAAGCTCGCAGAACCGACGACCCACGGGGGATTGACCATCTTCCCCCTCACCTCCGGCCTGGACAGCGACCTCGGCTACCTCCTCCTCGAAGAGGGGCTGCGGAAGGGCCTCGTCACCATTCGCGAAGTGTCCGAGGGCGGCAGCGTGCCCGAACTCACGGTCGAGAACCGGGCCGACCTGCCCATGCTGATCGTGGACGGCGAGGAACTCGTCGGCGCCAAGCAGAACCGGGTCGCCAACCTCACCATGCTCATCCCGGCCGACAAGACCACGATCATCCCCGTATCGTGCGTGGAAGCGGGCCGCTGGTCGTACAGCAGACCCGACTTCGGCGTGACCGACCGGGTGCAGAACGCACGCGGCCGGGCGGAGAAGCTGGCCGACGTGCGGGAGTCGATCCGCCACAAGCGCGGCAGACGGTCCGACCAGGGCCGGGTGTGGAGTTCCCTGGCCGAAGAGTCCGCGTCGCTGGAAGCCGCTTCCCCGACCGGCGCGATGAGCGCCATGTTCGATCGCCACCGGGAGACGCTCGACGACTACGTCGACGCCGTGAGCCCCCTGCCCGGCCAGATCGGCGCCGTCTTCATCGTCCACAATAGCCGCTACGGCCTGGACCTGTTCGACCAGCCCGAGACCTTCGCGGGGTTTCTCCCCAAGCTGGTCCGCAGCTACGCGATCGACGTGCTGGGGAGCCGGGCCAGGCAGGGCGGCGCGGGCGAACCCGAGGCTCAGGGCTTTCTCGACCGCATCCTCGCCGGCACCTTCGACGACCACCCCGCCGTCGGACTCGGCCGGGACGTGGGAATCGTCGGGGAAGGTCTGGTCGCGGGCGCGCTCGTCGCCGACGAAACGGTCGTCCACCTGACCGCCTTCGCCGAAGCGCAGCACCGGCGCCGGACCGACGACAACCCGTCAGGTCGTGGTCACCAGGCACGCTACCCGAGCCACCGTCAGAGGCAGGAGGCGATGCGCAGACGGTATCCCAGGCGGTATCCCAGGCGGTAGCGCTCCGCGAAGGGGCCGTGCGTGGCGGTCCTCGCACGCTTCACCATCGCGATGCCGGCGCAAAGCTTCGCTACCGCATACCCAAATTGAGTCCGGCGATGTCGTACCAGTCCGCCGCGCGCCACCCGATTCCATCGGCGTCGGGTTCGCGTTCCACGACGGTCACGAGTGTCGAACCGTACAGGTCGTACGCCAGGAGCCTGTCCCGAACCCTTACCGATCCCACGTACTCGATACCAACATAGATGTCGAAGTAGGAAAAGTGCGCGCGGTCCCGCTCCGTCGCGACCCACAGCCGCCCACGATCGTCATAGGTGAGAGAAGCAACCGTCAAGTGGTTCCTCTTCGGGGTCTCCTTGTATGTATTCACATCAATTCGAAAGGCACTACGGGAATTGCGGAATTCGATCTCCGCAACATCGCGTTCGTTCGGAAACTCTTCGACGTAGGTCGGAGACTGGATGATGGCAGGTGTCGGATCGTCACGACCCTCGAAGAACACGAGTTCCCGTTGGCAAGCCGGGAAAGTCCAGCCGCCTCGAGGCGACGCTACCCCAAGCGACACACCACCGGGACATTCGGTTTCAACCTCCGTATCGAGTCCTGGACGTTCCCAGAGTGTCTTGCCCGAAGCTACATCGATCTCAATCGGTGTTACCTCCGACCCCCCACCGAAATGCTGCCCCAGGATCGTCATTTCGAAGGGCGCCGCAGGCTGCAGGAACGCAACGGGTAGCGTGACTTCCGAGTGCCCGGCGGAAGCGGAAGCTGAAGGCGCGCCATGCCGGGGCGAGGCGGCCACCATCGCTCCGCTGGGCGCGAACACAGTGAGCCGATTCCTCGAAATCGCCCCGATCGTGGCGCCTGGACCGCGCACCAGCCCCGGCGCAATGGGAAATTCGCCCGGACCCTCCCCCTTGCGGCCGAATACCCCGACCACCGACCCATCCCGCCCAACGCATTCGACCCGCATTTCATATGAGTTCGTCACGCACACCACGTTGTCGTCAACCAATGTGCCGTCGCTTCGGTTACTGAACGGAACTGGTGCCGAAGCGACGGGATCCAGGAATATCGTCGGTCTTTCCTCCGGGGAGGAATCACAGCCAGCGGTGGCGGCCACCAAGACGATGGCCGCCACGTTTCCGAGCTGTCCGCATGACATGGGGCGGGCTCTGCTAGTAGGCGGTGCTAGCACTCGTCCTCGACTGACCGATGGTCAACATGATGGTGAACAGCGCGGCGCTCTTCAGCCTGGTTGGTGTCAGACATGATTCACTCTCTCCGGAGTTGAGGCAGATACCCGCAGGGGCTTGTCCACGGGCTGCCGTGCGGGGGCTACGGTCCTCCGAACGTCACCTCGTCGATTCGGTACCAGTCGATGGCTCTCCGCGCGAATTCCGTCGACGCCCGGCTGCCGGTCGACCAGTACCGCAAGCGTCCCGCCAAGGATATCGTAGCCAACCAGCCGGTCTCTGACGCGAACGGTCCCCATGTATTCGGTCCCTTCATAGACGTCCAGGTACGAGAAGCGGTCACGGTCCCGGGTAGTCGCAGTCCAGAGCCGTTCCTGTGCGTCGTAAACCAATGCACCGGACCCGGTGAACCACTTCTTCGGCGTTTCCCGGAAGCCCACCAGGTACGGTTCCCACGCCGATTTCGGCAACGACATGCCGGACCCACGGCCAATGCTCGAGATCCCCTCTCGATACGCGTCCACGTCACGCTCGTTCGGCAGTTCCGGCACGTAGGTCGGCGCCGTGATCGCGGTTCCATGGACGTCATCGCGGTCGTCGATAAACACGAGTTCGCTCTGGCAGGAGCGGAAGACGTAGCCGCCGCCGGGGATGGGCCGCCCCGGGAATACCTGTCCGCATTCGCTCTCGACCAGGTCATCGAGTCCGTCACGCGCGCATAGGACTTCTCCCGAGGCGACATCCACATCGGCCAGCACGGCGAGGCCCACTACGGTGTCGCTAGGCAAAGCGAGGTAGTAGCCATTGATTACGCTCCCGAACGGGGCTGCGGGCAAGAAGAGCAGGGGCACCGGCGTCTCGGACAGCCGGACACCATCGGGTCGAAAGACGGTCATCCGCCCCGCGCGCCAATCGAACACTCCGATCGTGCCGTCCGGTCCGCGCTCGAGTGCGCCCATGGCCAGGAACTCGCCGGGGCCTTCGCCCTCTCTCCCGAAAGCTCCGACTACCAATCCGGCTCGGTCGCTGCAGCGGACCTGGACCTCATAGGAGTTGATCACGCAGGCGGTGGTCTCGTCCACCAGGGCAATCTCGGTGTTCGAACTCAGCGGCGCCGGGATCGAGGCTACGGGACTCAACCGCACGAGGGACTCGACCGCCTGCTCTGGCGCGCAACTGACTGAGATGGCCAGAATCAACGCGGCCTTCAGAACGTCACGGAGTCGGCAGCGTGTCGGAACGTGGAGCGTAGAGCACGGATGCGGGTACGTCATGGCACAACTCCTAAAACGATAGTTGATCGGGACTGCGACAATTCTAACGGTGAACCAGGCGTGAACATAAGATTGGCCGCGGTGGCCGCACTCGCGGGATGCGTTTCCGGGGACGAGGCGCCTCCCGAATCCCGGTCGGTTGCTGAGCGAGACAGTGCGGCAATCCGGGTCGTGGAGAACACCGCACCTGCCTGGGGAACAGATCAAGGCTGGCGAGCCGGAAACCCGGTTGCTGTTCCCGGCTCTCGACGAATACCCGGAGGTCCCGACACACAAGCCGCTTTTCGACCGACTTCTGTTGGATGACCCGGGAGGGATCTGGGCGCGCGTCTTTCCCGAGGAGTCCTTCGGCCTCTTCGACTCGCGCCTCCAGGACGCCCCGGTCTTCACGGAGACCTGGACGGTGTTCGACTCGGCCGGGGTCTGGCTGGGCTACCTCACCTTGCCGGAGCGGTTTGAGCTTCAGGCCGTCGGCAGGGATCGGCTTCTGGGGGTATCGAGAGACTCCTTCGATACGGAAACGGTCCAGGTGCTTCGGATCGCAGCTGCCGCTGCTGGCCTGCCCATTGGTGAAACCTCGTGCGTAAACCCCCCGTCATTACCCTGGTATGATCTCTCGCATCTCAACAAATTCGGTGCCCAAGTCGTCTCTCGCCACTCCAGCGACGTAGTCTCCGTCGGCCCACAACACATCATAGTATCGCGGTACCTCTACGGTCGCGATCAGCTCGCCCTCTACGGTCGCTACAACCCACTGGTGACTGGCAGGGTTCTGCGGGGTCGGATACGCCTGAATCCACAGCTTGCTATCTGCGGAGAGAAATAGCTTTGAGTAGGGCGGATAATGCTCAGGGTACCGGTATTCCCGGTGCTGTTGTCGAATTTTCGCAAGGTTGGCGCCGCGCCTTCGCGCAGCCTCCAAGTTCCAGTCTTGTAAATCCTCGATTTCCGATTTCGAAACCCGTACAGGAGGCGTTGCACCCAGGCGGATGGTGTCTAGAAGAACACCGTTCATGCTGTGGCGGGTCAACCACCCACCATCCCCGGTCCCGAGAACAAAACCACCATCTGGAAGCGCTGCAAGAACGGTTACCTTACCCCATTGTAGTGGTCCATCCGACAGCTCAAAACGATATCTTTCGTCGCCCAGGAAGTCATCCCCTATGATCCCTTGAAAACTACCATCCAACAAGGAATGCTTACCCAGTACCATCGTTGGACGGTGCGGACCTGGGCTAGTATTGAAGTCCACGGTCCAATAGAACACCAAGAGAGTAGTCGGCCCAGCGCAACGAGCTGCTTGAGGCTGGAGCTGCAACCCGTCATAAGTCATACCCGGAGCACTCACCCGAACAGTACGGAGATGCTTCAACTCCGCGGAAAACATGGCAATCCGTCTGGTGGCTGCATCGTAGGCGAAGATACTTTCGGTCGTGCAGTCGTCCGCCCACCAAAGCCAACCAAACTCGCCCGGCCCCTGCCCGGGCCGTCCCCCGACATGGAGCACCTCTCCGCTCCGCCGATGCAGTGCCCTTATCTGAGCACTGCCCCTGTCCGCGACGTATAGCACACTATCACGAACGACGATCGACTCGATGTTGTGAAACTGCCGTTCTTCCCCAGGCCCTGCGCCAATCGTGATCAACGGCGGACCAGTGCTCCATGCCTCTTGTGCTAGCGATTGCCGAACAGGTGCACTGAGAAAGAGTGACGGGGTGGCAACGAGGATCGTCGCCACCCTCCACAGACGATTGCTCGTCACCCTACGGCCCCGCGATGTCACCACCAGGACCCGGACCAGCGGCTACGGTGAGACCCGTGATAGCGACGACCGCGAAGGCGAGATGCCGAGGGGTGAGAATCCTTCTCATACGAACCTCCAGCTAAGTTGAGATGGTGTGCAGGCCGGTTCGCCTGACACCTGTGTTCGGTAAGAGACCATGGAGGGAAGATTCCAATCTCACCATCCGACAGGCCATCCACGAGGACACAACGGACGATCTCCTGCTGAGAGGCAGGAAGGCCCTGCATAGCCTCAAGAACCTCCGCAACTCGGGGATCTGCCTTGGAGCCAGCAACCTCCAGGGAGTCGCCCTCCCGCAACCAGTGTTCCCTTAACAGTTCTTGTCGTCGCGCTCGCTTGCTGCGGATCCGCAGGCCGACGCTGTACGTAATACGCACCAGCCACGCTCCGGTGGCCGATGTTTTTTTCAATTGGCCCCGCGCGTTGTAGGCCACCTGCAGTGCCTGCTGAACGATGTCTTCAGCCGTTGTTGCCCGGCCGGCGAACCGTCGGGCCACAGCCAGCATTCTGCCACGGTAGCCCGACAGCCACTCTCCCGCCAGCACATCCTCGGTCTCGTGATCCATTACATCCTCCACCACCCAAGAGAACTCCGGTCGGTCCGCAAATGCGGCACCATCGCCCCGCAGAATCCATTCGCGTAGACATGTTCAAAATGGCTGAGTCTGCATGAGAATTGCGAGCTGCCTTGGTAACACGCGCCTGGCCGGTCCGCTGATCGTTGAAGCAGGGGCCGATGAAGCTGTTTGGCGGCCACCCTCTTGCTCCGCACCCGCGGCGTGCTACGATAGCAGGCGACACACAGGAGCCAGCGGTCCCCGGTCCGGCCGCGCCTTTCGTCACCCCCGAACCGACCATCGACATGACCGAAGACACCATCTTCTCGAAGATCGCGCGTGGTGAGATTCCCGCGGACATCGTCTACCGTGACGACCTGGTCACCGCTTTTCGCGACATCCGTCCCCTCACGCCCACCCATGTCCTGATCGTCCCCAACGACGCTATTCCGACGCTCGCCGACGTCTCGGCCGACGACGAAGCGGTGCTGGGCCGAATGTTGCGCGTCGCCGCGGAGATCGCGGAGAAGGAAGGGATCGCGCAAGGCGGCTACCGCGTCATGATCAACTGCCGGGACCATGGAGGGCAGGAGGTCTACCACCTGCACATGCACCTGCTGGGCGGGCGGCCGCTGGGGCCGATGCTGGCTCGGTAGCGCGGAGATCCAGGTTGGCTTCCCGGATCCGGCAGACGACCCCGCCCCGGCGTCTAACGCGCCCGCACTTGGCGGCCATTGCCCTCGCCACCATCGCCGCGCCCACCGCCGCCCAGACGCCGCCAACACTCGACCGCGTTCTGGCCTTCCCGACGCCCATCTCCGGCGAGGAGCTGCAAGCGGACCGGGGCGCGCTGGGCGCCTGGCACCGGATCCGCAAGCTCACCACCACGGCCAGCGTGCTTCACGTCACCGCGCACCCCGACGACGAGCACTCCGGCATGCTCACCCTCGCAAGCCGCGGGTGGGGCGCCCGCACGGCGCTGCTCAGCCTGAATCGCGGCGAGGCGGGCGCCAACGCGATCGGACCCGAGCTCTTCGACGCGCTTGGACTGATCCGCACACGCGAGCTCGTTCTCGCGGGGCGCTACTACGGCCTGGACGACCTCTACTTCACCACCGCCGTTGACTACGGCTACTCCAAGTCGGTCGAGGAGGCGTTCCGGAGCTGGGATCGGGAGACCGTGCTGGAAGACATGGTCCGCGTGATCCGTCTCAACCGGCCGCTCGTGGTGGTGGCGCGCTTTCACGGCACGCCCCGGGACGGTCACGGACATCATCACGCGGCGGGGCTGCTTACCCCCGAGGCGGTCGCCGCGGCGGCCGATCCAGACCGCTTCCCGGATCAGATCTCCGGGGAGGGATTGCGCCCGTGGCGGGTCCTGCGGGTCTATCGCGGGGGCGTGCGGGACGGGGAGCCCTATCATTTCACCGTGGACGCGAACGAGTACAGCGCCTCGCTGGGCACGAGCTATCAGCGATTCGCCAGCCTCGGGCTAAGCCTGCAGCGGTCGCAGACTTCGGGGCGCATGCGGCGCGGCGGCGGGCAGGTTTACCGATATGAGTTGCTTGCAGAGAATCCCGACTTTGTCCGCCAAAATGGGGCCGAAGTGGCGGACAACTTTCATTTTTGGGCTCGATACGAGGCTAACGGGACTGTCTGGGCTGGTGGGCGAGCAGGCCGGCCCGGGGATCGAGCGGGGGCTCGCGGCGGTGCAGGCCGCGATCGACGAGGCGGTGCGCGACTTCGATTTCACCGCCCCGGAGGCTTCGGTGGCCGCACTCGCACGTGGGCTCGCGGTGCTGGAAGCCCTGATGGGCAGGGCGGACATGCCGCCGGAGACGGGATTCCACCTGGCCGTGAAGGAGCGGCAATTCCAGGACGCGATCCTTGCCGCGGCCGGGGTGGAGGTGCGAGCCGAGCTGGCCAACGAAGCCGGTGGAGCGGTGGTCGTGCCGGGTGACGAGGTCGAGGTGGCCGTGGAGGTGGAGAGCGTGGTTCCGATGCGGATGTCCTATGTCGGCGTGATCGGTGGCGGGAACGCGAAGCAGGTCGCTCTCGACACGGACCATGAGCTGCCGATTCGATTCAGCATGGTGCTCGATGTCCGCATTCCAACCGATACGGACGTTGCCGGGCCCTACTTCGCCCGGGTCAGACTGGCCGAAAACCACTACCAGGCCGCCGACTCGGTGGACCTGCACCTGCCGTGGCGGGGACCGGAGCTCCGTGCCGAAGTCGCCATGTTGGTTGACAGTATCGTGGTCGCGACAACCGTGCCTGTGACGGGATCGGTGTCTCGGTTGCCGTACGGGTCCCTTACCCGGCGCGTGGACGTGCTGCCCACTCTGTCTGTAGCGGTGACGCCGGTCGTGCGGGTTGTGGCGGCGGGAGACGCCGGCGCGGTCGAGCCTGGCGACCCGGGTGCGGAGCGCGGAGGCCAGGGCGTGCCGACAACCCGGGACGTCGTGGTTCTCGTTCGGCTGGAGGCCAATGCGCCAGGTGTGTCCGCCGAGGCCGAGCTTGAGCTTCCCGCAGGCTGGACCGCGACACCCGCGTCCATTCGGCATGACTTCCGGAGCCGCGGCGAGGTGGTCGAGGTTCCTGTCACGATTCATCCACCGGTGGATTGGAGCGGCGACGCTGTAGTAGAGGTGGTCGCGCGGGTGGTGGATGGCGCGGGTGATGGCGTCGACCCAAGCGCACAGGCCAGCGCGGACGAGGCCGGGGAGGCCCAGCCCGGCACCCAACCCGAGTACCGCACCGGCTACCAGGTCATCGACCACCGCGACCTGCCTCTCGCGCGGCTGCGGATCCCGGCACGGACCACGATCCGGTCGGTCGCGGTGACGCCCCTGGACGGCCTCAACGTGGGCTACGCAATGGGCGTCGGGGACGAGGTGCCCGCCGCGATCGAGGCCCTCGGCGCGTCGGTGCGGCTCCTGAACGAGGCCGACTTGGCCAGCGGCGACCTGGACGCGTACGACGCCATCGTCGTGGGTACGCGGGCCTACGCCGTGCGGCGGGACCTCGTCGAAAACAACCAGCGGCTGCTGGACTACGCCGGGCGGGGCGGCAACGTGGTGGTCCTCTACCAGACTCAGGAGTTCGTCCCGTCCGAGATGGCCCCCTACCCCGCCTCTCTACCCCCCGGCGCCCAGGAGGTCTCCGAACAGGACGCCCCCGTGGAGTTGCTGGCACCTTCCCACCCCTTCCTCACGACCCCCAACCGCATCTCCGAGGCCGATTTCGACGGCTGGCTGGAGCAGCGCGGCTCCAAGTTCTTCGCGGAGTGGGACCCGGCGTACACGCCCCTGGTCGAGACGCATGATACGGGTCAGGCGCCGCAGCGGGGCGTCTGGCTGACGGCGGCGGTTGGCGAGGGACGGTACAGCTACGTGGCTCTGGCCTTGCACCGGCAGCTCCCCTACGGCGTGCCGGGCGCGTACCGGATTCTGTCGAACCTGCTCTGGTCGCGCACGTCGCGCCGATGACGCCCGTCATCGAGGCGCGGGCCCGGCAATGGCGGCCCGGGCGGCAAAGGCGGCACCAGTGACCCTCACCACCCTCGACTGGGTCGTCGTCGCCATCTACGGCACGATCACCCTCGCCATCGGCCTGGGCCTCGCCCGACGCGCGGGGCGTAGCGTGGAGGACTACTTCGTGGCCGGCCGGTCGCTGCCCTGGTGGCTCGCAGGCACCTCGATCGCGGCCACCTGGTTCGCCACCGACGCGCCGCTCGCCACCGCCGCGCTGGTCCGCCGCCAGGGCGTCTACGGCAACTGGCTGTGGTGGTACGAGGCGGCCGGGATCCTCATGCTGACCTTCTTCTATGCGCGGCTGTGGCGCCGCGCGGGCGTCCTCACCGACGCCGAGATCATCGAGATCCGCTACGGCGGCGCCCCCGCGCGGATCCTGCGCGGCTTCTCGGCCGTTTACCAGGGGCTGGTGAAGAACGCGGTCGTCATGGGGTGGGTGATGCTGGCAATGGTCAAATTCAGCAATGTGCTGCTCGGATGGGACGCCGCGCTGACCCTGTCCGTGTGCGTGGGGCTCGCCCTCGTCTATACCGTCGCGTCCGGGCTGTGGGGCGTCGTGGTCACCGACCTGCTGCAGTTCGTGGCCGGAATGCTGGGCTCGATCACCCTCGCCGGGATCGTGCTGAACCGCTTCGGCGGCCCGCCGGGGATGGCGGCCGCAATCCGCGATGCACCGAGCGCGCCGGCGGGTGCGCTCGACCTGGTACCGAGCGTGGCGAACGCGTCCTCGCTCGAGTTGCTGTCGTTCCTGTGCCTGATCCTGATTCTGTGGATGAGGAGCGGGCAGGGCGACGGGTATGTCGCACAGCGCCTCTTCGCCACCCGTGACGAGCGCCAATCCGTGCTGGCGTCGCTGTGGTTCGCCTTCGCGGGAACTGTCCTGCTGACATGGCCCTGGATCGTCGTCGGGCTGGGGTCGCTGCTGGTCTTCCCCGCCGGTGCGGGCCTCGACCCCGCGCTTGCCGCCGACCCCGAACTCGCGTACCCCATGATGATCCGCGACCTGATGCCCGCCGGCCTGCGCGGCCTCATGGTCGCGACGTTCCTCGCCGCGTTCATGAGCACGATGGACACGCATCTCTGCTGGGGCGCGTCCTACATGGTGAACGATGTGTACCGGCGCTTTGTCAGGAAGGGGGAATCGGAGCGCCACTACGTCGCCGCGTCGCGGTTGGCGGTGGTGGGGTTGGCGGTGATGGCGGCGTTCGTCGCCTGGCAGATGGAGTCCATTCAGCGCGGCTGGATCTACATCATCGAGCTCACGGCGGGGGTTGCGGTCGTCTGGCTGCTGCGCTGGTATTGGTGGCGGGTGAACGCCTGGGCCGAGATCGCCGCGATGGCGGGTTCGGTGGTGCTCGCCAACGGCCGGATGCTGCTGAACCTGGCCCAGGCCGCCATTCCCCTGCCCGCAGGGCTGATTTCCATGGCCGAACGCTTCTACGCTCCCGAGATGGACCTGGTGCGGGCCGTGGTGATCCTCATCGCATGCACCCTCCTCTGGCTGATCGTGATCAAGGTGACCAAACCCGAGGAAGACGAGGTGCTGGACCGGTTCCATCGACGTGTGCGACCCGGTGGATGGTGGGCGCCGGTTGCCCAACGCACCGGGATCGTCTCGGCGGATCCACCCGCGAGCCGCATGTGGACCGGCTTCGCTCTCGGCGCGCTATTCGTGTACGGCAGCCTGCTCGGTGTCGGCTGCATGCTGACCGGACGGGCCGGAGTCGGCGTGATCCTCCTGGGCGTGTCCATGGCTGCCGGAGTCTTGACCGGTCGCCTCGCCGACCAGGACACCCAGGACGCCGCGGTCCCATGAAGATCGTCACACACCCATGAAGATCGTCCTCGTAGGCGCCGCCAGCCGTGAATTCGGCCCCGCTTCCATCCGCGACATCCTCCTCAGCGACCCGCTCTGCCACGGCGGCATCGAGATCGCCCTGGTCGACATCGACCCGGCAGGCCTGCCACGCACGCAGGCGTACGCCGAATCGGTCGCGTACCGACTGCACCGGTCGGCCACCATCACGAGCACGACTCGGCTCGCCGACGCCCTCCCCGGCGCCGATGCGGTCATCCTCGCAATCGAGATCAACCGCTACTTCTACTGGGTGCAGGACTTCCACGTCCCCCGCACCTTCGGCTTCCGCCAGATCTACGGCGAGAACGGCGGGCCGGGCGGCCTCTTTCACGCGCTCCGCAACATGGGTCCGACCGTGGATGTCGCCCGCGCCATGGAGTCCTGCTGCCCGGACGCATGGCTCGTCAACTACACCAATCCGTTGACAAAACTGTCCGAGGCCGCGGCCCGCCTCGCGGACATCAGGGTCGTCGGCCTCTGCCACGGCGTCTTTCACGGTGTCGAGCAGATGGCCCGAATCCTCGAGCTTCCGCCCGAGCGACTTGACGCCAGGGCCAGCGGGCTGAACCACTTCACCTGGTTCACTTCGGTGGTCGACCGCGAGACCGGGACCGACCTCTATCCCCGGCTCCGCGAACGCGAGCGGGCGGGCGATCTGATGCACGATTGGGACGAAATCGCCCTCAGTCGCATCCTCTTCCGCGTCTTCGGGCGCTTCCCCAGCCCCGGCGCCAACCACATCGGCGAGTACATCCGCTGGGCGGGCGACTTCCTGGGCAGCAGCACCCTCCAGTTCTTCTACGACCCCGCGGACGGTCACCCCTGGGAGACCGGCGAAGTGCCCACCTGGATCTACAACCTCGGCGACAACCCGACCGACACGCCGCTCTTTCCCGCGAGGCGGCGGCCCCGGGCGCGCGGCAACCGCGAAGAGCGTGCGGGCGCCGGGTCGAGGCCACCGGGACCGGCGTCGTCCGCCGCCATGGATGCTCCCGCCGACTCCTTCGACCCACTCACCTCCGCCCCGCTGGCCCCGTCCGGCGAACTCGCCGTCCCCCTCCTCGAAGGCGTCCTGTGCGGCGCCGAACGATACCTCGACGCGGTCAATGTCCCCAACGCCGGCTACGTCCCGGGCCTGCCCGACGACACGTTCGTCGAGGTTCCGGCGACGGCGAACAGGTCCGGCCTGCACCCGTTCCAGATGGAGCCGCTTCCCGAGGCCGTGCTCGCGCTGCTTCGCACCCAGGTCAGCATCAACCGCCTGCTCGTGGACGCCTTCCGGGACGGGTCCCGGCACACGCTGCTCCAGGCCCTGCTGCTGGACCCGACCACCGAGTCCTACCGGCAGGCGGTCAACCTGATCAACGAGATGTTCCGGCTGCAGGAGGACGTGCTGCCGGAGATGGGGTGGTAGCGAGGGCGCGCGGCTCTACCCCGCGCTCGATCCTGGTTCGCACGGTCCGCTCCGCGAGATCGAGATCGTGGCGGGTCTGAAGATTGATCCAGAACTCCGGCGTCGTGCCGAAGTAGCGCCCGAGGCGAAGTGCGGTATCGGTCGTGACACGGCGCCGGCCCCGTACGACATCGTTCAACCGCGGCCGTGAGATCTTGAGTGCTCGGGCAAGCCGGTAGACACTAAGCTCCATCGGTCTCAGGAATTCGTCCCGCAGGATCTCACCGGGATGCACCGGAGGTAGCCGACTCCCGGAGGTCACGTCCGAGAAATCGACCTCATTGCGATTCACCTCGCCTCGCTTGATGATCATTGCTGGTTCTCCCCCTAGTCCCCAAGCAAGCGTGATCCGTCGCCGGCCCCTGTCAAAGAGTACCGGAAAGGCTTATCCTGATTGTCGTTAGCAGATCTCGGCGCGAGTCGCCGTATCTCAACCAGGAGGCCTTTCCGGTGAAGACAATATCGCACAAACAAAGCCGAAGGAACAATGCCCGGCGGAGGCGGAAGGTGAAGGCGCGGCATGCGAGGGGGAGGCGGTGGGGCACGGGGCCGAAGCCGATGTTCGGGTCCGGCAGGGTGCGCTACGAGATCGGGGCGCGGATCAACGCGATGAGCTACGGGGGCATCGGCGTGGTCCGGCGGCTGGTGTCGAAGCTGGGGCTGGCCGGGGAGATCAACCGGCGGCTGGCGCTGCTGAAGCGGCATCTTCCGTACCACGAGTCGGACCACGTGCTGAACATCGCGTACAACATGCTGTGCGGAGGCGCGCGGCTGGAGGACCTGGGCGCCCTGCGCAACAACGCGGCCTACATGGACGCCCTGGGGGCGGAGGTGATCCCGAGCCCGACGGCGGCGGGCGACTTCACGCGCCGCTTCGGCGAGGCGGACGTCATCGAGCTGCAGGAGTGCATCAACGCGGTGCGGCCGCGGTTGTGGCGGGGCCGGGGCCGGGACCTGCTGGGGCCGGTGGCGTACATCGACGTGGACGGGACGCTGGCGCCCACGCTGGGCGAGAAGAAGGACGGCATCGACATGTCCTACAAGGGGGTGTGGGGCTACCACCCGCTGGTCGTCTCGCTGGCCAACACCGGCGAGGTGCTCTACCTGGTGAACCGGCCGGGCAACGCGGTGAGCCACCAGGGCGCGGCGGAGTGGATCGACAAGGCGATCGGGCTCGTGGCGCCGCACGCCGAACGGGTGTGCGTGCGCGGGGACACGGACTTCTCGCTGACCGTCAACTTCGACCGCTGGAGCGAGGCGGCGGACTTCATCTTCGGCTACGACGCGCAGCCGGGCATGGTGAAGCGGGCCGAGGCGCTGGAGGAGGGTGACTGGGAGCGGCTGGAGCGCCGGCCGCGCTACACGTCGCGGACGGGGAAGACGCGGAGCCGGCGGGCGGACGTGAAGGGGCGGATCGTGCGGGAGCGCGGCTACGTCAACAACCGGCTGAACCACGAGGACGTGGCCGAGTACGACTACCGGCCCGGAAAGTGCCGCGAGACCTACCGGATGGTGGTCGTGCGCAAGAACATCAGCAGGATGAAGGGCGAGCTGTGCCTGATGGACGAGGTCCGCTACTTCTTCTACATCACCACGCGGCGGGACCTCAGCGCGGCCGAGGTGGTCCGGCTGGCCAACGCCCGCTGCGACCAGGAGAACGTGATCGAACAGTTGAAGAACGGGGTGAACGCGCTGCGGGTGCCGGTCTACGACCTGGTGAGCAACTGGGCCTGCATGGTAATGGCGGCGCTGGCGTGGAACCTGAAGAGCTGGTTCGCCATGATGATGCACCTGAAGTCCGACCGCCGGAAGTACGTCGCCATGGAGTTCAAGCGTCTTCATCCGCGAGATGATCCTGCTGCCCTGCCAGGTCATCCGCTGCGCCCGGCAGACCACCCTGCGCATCATCGGCTGGCAGCCCGCCACCGACCGGCTGTTCAGCACCTGGCGCACCATCGAACGGACCGGCTTCGGCTGACGCCGCCCCTCCCCGCCGCTTCCCCACCCCGCCACCCCGCGCGTCCACGGGCACCGGTGTCTCCCGTGCCCAAAATCACTCGGGAAACCCCGGGACCGCGCACTCAAAAGACTCCGTTCATCCCCTGGCACGCCTGCAAAACAGCCCCGTGGAAGCCGCCAGGTCCGCTCTATGACAACTTGCACAACCGAAACTCGCCCCCCGGACCCTACTCGCTTGTTTTGGGCCTAGTGGTAGTCGACGATCTCGGCGTCCCATGCCTGGCCGTCCACGTAACGATAAACGGTACGTATCAGCAAGGCGTAGGAGCGAAGCGACCCTCCGAACGTCGCTAAGGCAGCGGAAGAGGCCGGGGTCGATCAGGGGCTTTGCAAGCAGGAGGTCGTCGGTTCGATCCCGGTCCGCTCCACTTCGGTTCACCTGCGTTGATCAGCGCTCGATCGGGTAGACCTTGATCAGGGTTTCGTCATGGGCGCCCGTTGCTTTCACGAGTACCCCCCGGTCCCCCGAAATATCCAGAACGTCCAGGTTCGCGGGCATCGCGATCTGCTTCTTCCGTTCCCACGCCTCGCTGAAACCGACCCAGACCACCTGGTCCTGAAGCGGGTCAGGGTACTCCCGAATCCACAGAAGGCCGTCGGCGCCGCCCTTCATAGCGGAAAAAGCGGGAAGGGTGGGGCGCGCCGGCAGGTCCTCGAGCAGGCGGAAGCGGAACTCCGTTATGTTCTCGAGGAAGTTACTTCCGTCGGCCCAGACTATCTTGCCCGGACCTCTACTCTCGAGATGCGCCCGTGTGGTATCTCTGACGAACCGCACCCAAGCTGCCTCCCCGCTCTCTCGGGGCTGCTCGAATGAGGAGACTTCCACGGCGCTCCCGGCCTCGTCGTAGCGCGTGATCGTGATCGAGTCGGTCGTCGCCAGGTAGGCGTAGCGGTCGGTGACGGCAGCGACGGCAGTCCGTCCGAAGATCACGGGTAGCCCGCCGTGCGTTTGCCCGCCGTCGCCGTGAACCTCCCTCGCCGCCCACCGCTCTAAACCGGGACGGGTGCCCTCGAAGACGACCTCCCCGTCAGAAAGACGAGCGATCTCATATGCCACGGGCAGCCGGATCTCCGACGGCTCGACGTACCCGGGCCCCGGGAATCCCCGCTCCGAGATCTTCAACAACACGCTGTTTCCGAAGGCTCCAACCATCGTGCTCATTCCCCCACGTGGTCTGAGCCTCGCCTCGCCAACGTACCCCCCGGAGGCGTCGAGTCGAGTTAATCGGAAGTGGTTTGCGTCCCAGGTGATCAGTCCGTCCCCGTGGCGGGCGACCCCGACCAGAAACTTGTACTCGCCGGGACCCTCTCCCTTCCTGCCGTGCCGAGAAACCAGGCGCCCCGCAGCATCCAGGATCAGGACTTCGTGAAACCGGGCATCCGCGATAGCGATGCCGTCGCCGAAGAAGACTGCTCCGGAGCCCTCCCAGACCGTACCCAGCGGGAGAGACTCGTCCAATCCCACCACCACGCTCGGTTCGGCAGCAATCCGCAACGACTCGTCACCAGGCCACGCGGAGAACAGGTCCACGGCCGCCGCGCGACCCGTGGCCCCTGGGTCCGATGCCTCGCCCTGGCAGGCGGCGGCCACGACAGCAACCATCGCGAACAGGCGGCCTATCGTCTTCGTGTGGTGCGTGTGATTCCTCTCGCGATCCATGGTTCACCTCGTCAGCCCGGCGTCCCTGGGTTCATTTCCTAATATCTTAGGAGACGATGGGATCCGATCGTGGCGATGTCAAACTAAATGCTTGGGAGATCAAATGGACGAGCGGCCATTGAGGGCACCCGCGCCACATCGTGCGTGCCCCGCTCCTCGAGCGCCGCCATCAGCGGCATGCCGCTCCTCACTTGCCCGCTAAGGTGCTAAGCCGCCAAACTGCTATCCATGATCGTTGTCGCGATGATCTCCCAGCCGTACACCCGCCCCGGCTGTCGCGGGCCATGGAGGCCTTCCGGAAGGCTGGAGCTGACCTCTCCGAAAGCACGGCCCCGACAAGGTGCGCGAATTGATACATGACGCTTGGCGAAAACATGTCGACTGATCGCTGAACGCCGTTCGAGGCTATGTTGGAGTCCGCTTTTCACCCGCTAGTGTAGTGTCCTAATCATAATAGCTATTATATGGAAGCAGCGGCCAGCGCCTGCCTGGCCCGTTCCACCTTCTCGAGAATCTCGGCCGCCGGTTTGGTCCAGACCAGGGGCCTCGGGTCCTCGTTGTAGGTCTCGATGTATTCCTTCAGGCACGCCTCGAGGTGGTCGACGGAATGGAAGACGCCGCGGCGGATGCGCTTCTGCGTCAGCGTGGAGAAGAAGCGTTCGACCAGGTTCAGCCACGACGCGCTGGTCGGGGTGAAATGCAGGAAGACCCGCTTCTGGCGCTCGATCCATTCCAGCACCCTGGAGTGCTTGTGGGTCGCGTAGTTGTCCAGGATGATGTGGATCTCCTGGTCCTTCGGCACCGCCTTCTCCACCCTCCGCAGGAACTTCAGCACCTCCTGGTGGCGGTGCCGCTTGTAGGTCTCGCCGATCACCTCGCCCGACGCCACGTCCAGCGCCACGAAGAGCGACGTGGTGCCGTGGCGCTTGTAGTCGTGCGTCATCGTCCCGCAGCGGCCCTTCTTCAGCGGCAGCCCCGGCTGCGTGCGGTCCAGCGCCTGGACCGAGCTCTTCTCGTCGAAGCTGAAGACGGCCGCGTTGTCCGGCGGGTCGAGGTACAGCCCCACCACGTCCTGAAGCTTCTCCTCGAAGCGCGGATCCGTGCTCAGCTTGAAGGTCCGCACCAGATGCGGCTTCAGCCCGCTCGAGCGCCAGACCCGGTGCACGAAGCTGTGCGTCGTCCCCGCCGCCCGCGCCATGGACCGGCACGACCAGTGCGTCCCGTCCGGCGCTCCGGTCTGCGTCGTCAGCCGGATCACCTCGCGCCTCAGCGCCGCCTGGGCCACCGAGTTCTTGCCGCCGTGGTTGCCACCCCGCGGACGCTCCTTCGCAATCCCTTCCAGCCCCTCGTCCGCGAACCGCCGCCTCCACCGCCCGACCTTGTTCTGGTCGGTTCCCAGCTTCGCGGCGATCGCCTTGTTCGTCATGCCGCCCGCGGCCATCAGCACCATCCGCGAACGCTCCCGCAGCCGCATCGCCGCGCTCCGCGACCGCGACAACCGCTCCAGCCGCTGCCGGTCCGCATCCGAAAGCTCGATCTTGACTGCCACCCGCATGGGCCCCTCCTCTTCTCGGTGTACGATGAAGAAGAAGGTAACTGAGCTTCACTAGATAATCAATGCTTTATTCGCGACACTACACTAGACTAGACCCAAAACAAGCGAGTAGGGTCCGGGGGGCGAGTTTCGGTTGTGCAAGTTGTCATAGAGCGGACCTGGCGGCTTCCACGGGGCTGTTTTGCAGGCGTGCCAGGGGATGAACGGAGTCTTTTGAGTGCGCGGTCCCGGGGTTTCCCGAGTGATTTTGGGCACGGGAGACACCGGTGCCCGTGGACGCGCGGGGTGGCGGGGTGGGGAAGCGGCGGGGAGGGGCGGCGTCAGCCGAAGCCGGTCCGTTCGATGGTGCGCCAGGTGCTGAACAGCCGGTCGGTGGCGGGCTGCCAGCCGATGATGCGCAGGGTGGTCTGCCGGGCGCAGCGGATGACCTGGCAGGGCAGCAGGATCATCTCGCGGATGAAGCGCTTGAACTCCATGGCGACGTACTTCCGGCGGTCGGACTTCAGGTGCATCATCATGGCGAACCAGCTCTTCAGGTTCCACGCCAGCGCCGCCATTACCATGCAGGCCCAGTTGCTCACCAGGTCGTAGACCGGCACCCGCAGCGCGTTCACCCCGTTCTCAACTGTTCGATCACGTTCTCCTGGTCGCAGCGGGCGTTGGCCAGCCGGACCACCTCGGCCGCGCTGAGGTCCCGCCGCGTGGTGATGTAGAAGAAGTAGCGGACCTCGTCCATCAGGCACAGCTCGCCCTTCATCCTGCTGATGTTCTTGCGCACGACCACCATCCGGTAGGTCTCGCGGCACTTTCCGGGCCGGTAGTCGTACTCGGCCACGTCCTCGTGGTTCAGCCGGTTGTTGACGTAGCCGCGCTCCCGCACGATCCGCCCCTTCACGTCCGCCCGCCGGCTCCGCGTCTTCCCCGTCCGCGACGTGTAGCGCGGCCGGCGCTCCAGCCGCTCCCAGTCACCCTCCTCCAGCGCCTCGGCCCGCTTCACCATGCCCGGCTGCGCGTCGTAGCCGAAGATGAAGTCCGCCGCCTCGCTCCAGCGGTCGAAGTTGACGGTCAGCGAGAAGTCCGTGTCCCCGCGCACGCACACCCGTTCGGCGTGCGGCGCCACGAGCCCGATCGCCTTGTCGATCCACTCCGCCGCGCCCTGGTGGCTCACCGCGTTGCCCGGCCGGTTCACCAGGTAGAGCACCTCGCCGGTGTTGGCCAGCGAGACGACCAGCGGGTGGTAGCCCCACACCCCCTTGTAGGACATGTCGATGCCGTCCTTCTTCTCGCCCAGCGTGGGCGCCAGCGTCCCGTCCACGTCGATGTACGCCACCGGCCCCAGCAGGTCCCGGCCCCGGCCCCGCCACAACCGCGGCCGCACCGCGTTGATGCACTCCTGCAGCTCGATGACGTCCGCCTCGCCGAAGCGGCGCGTGAAGTCGCCCGCCGCCGTCGGGCTCGGGATCACCTCCGCCCCCAGGGCGTCCATGTAGGCCGCGTTGTTGCGCAGGGCGCCCATCCAGCCGCGCGCCTCCGCACAGCATGTTGTACGCGATGTTCAGCACGTGGTCCACTCGTGGTACGGAAGATGCCGCTTCAGCAGCGCCAGCCGCCGGTTGATCTCCCCGGCCAGCCCCAGCTTCGACACCAGCCGCCGGACCACGCCGATGCCCCCCTCATCGCGTTGATCCGCGCCCCGTTCAGCGCACGGGAGCACCGCCTCCCCCTCGCACCACCTTCCGCCTCCGCCGGGCATGCGATATTGTCTTCACCGCCTCCACGGCGACTCGCGCCGAGATCTGCTAACGACTCAGGATAAGCCTTTCCGGTACTCTTTGACAGGGGCCGGCGACGGATCCGCTTGCTTGGGGACTAGACCTAGATGCCGTTCAACGGAGCAACCACATGAAACGCACATCCGCATTGATCCCGCCCGCCATCCCGTCCGTCCACGCGGGAGCGACCCCGGTCGTCCTCACGGTCGTCACCCGGCGAGCCGTCGCGGCTGTGGCCATGCTCGTCCTCGCGACCGGGCTGCTCATCTCCTGCGACTTGCCGGCGGGCGATAATCGGTCGGCAACCGGACCCTCCGTCACCCTGGCCGTCGTGGGCCAGGCCCTGATCGAGCACGATCCGCGGCAGTACCTGGAATCTCCCCTGGCGACCGTCGCGCCGATCCTCGCGGATGCCGACGCGGTCTTTTCCAACCTTGAGGTCGCCGTCGCCGGCCCGGATTGCGCCTGCACACCGACCCGCGACGATGTCTACTTCCACGGCGCCGGACCCGAAGTGCTCGACTACCTGAACGAGATCGGGGTCTCGCTCCTGTCGCTCGCCAACAACCACTCGTGGGACTACGGGGACGAGGGGATCGTGTCCACGGTCGCGGAGGCCTCGAAGCGCGGATTCACGTACGCGGGAACGGGCGGCACAATGGCCGAGGCGGTTGCCCCCGCCTACCGCGACGTGGGCGGCGTGCGTGTCGGTCTGGTGGCCCTCGCCACCGTCAACGCCCCGTCGGGTGCCATGGCGACCGAGACCAAGCCGGGCGTCAATCTCCTGTCTCCCGACGACGCCGTTGCCTGGGAGCGCAACATCACAGCGATCGAAGAGGCCGCCGCGAACGCCGACTTCGTCATCACCTACCAACACTACCAGGTCGACGCGGGCCCCGGCTGGCAGGAGCGATGGGCGCACGCGGCCGTGGACGCCGGCGCGGACCTGTACGTCAGCCACGGCGAACCGCGGCTCGCGGGCGTTGAGGAGTACCGCGGCGGTCTGATCCTCTATGGCCTGGGCAACTTCATCTTCCACAGCAGGACGGAGATCGGGAACTACCCGCCGGAGGTGTGGGAGAGCGCGGTGGTGTCGCTTTCCATCGGCACCGACGGGGTTCGCGAGGCCGTATTCACACCGGTCGCGCTCGACGAGGGAACGGCAGGTGACCTGTTCTTCGAGACCCGGGGCTATCCCGAGGTCGCGGCGGGCGAGGCCGCGGAAGGGATCCTGGGGCGGCTGGCCAGGATGTCGGCGGCCTACGGGACGACTCTGGAGGTTCGGGACGAGCGTGCCCGCTGGCGTGCGGACCGGCCCGGCGGGGCACTCCGCGCGGCGGCCGACTTCATGGAAGCGGTCGAGGGCGTTCAGGACCCGGGCTCCGACGGATTGGATGGACACACCATCGAGGGCATGATGGACGAGTTGGGCGTGCCCGGGGTCAGCGTCGCGGTCATCCGGGACTTCGACATTCACTGGGCGAAGGGCTACGGGGTGGCCGATGTGGAGACGGGCGCGGCGGTGGACATCGAGACGCTCTTTCAGGCGGCTTCGATCAGCAAGCCGGTGGCGGCCATGGCGGTGCTCAGAGCCGTGCAGGACGGCAGCTTCTCGATGGACGAGGACATCAACGGGATTCTCACAAGCTGGCAGCTGGACGGGGGCGAATTCACGCGTGACCTACCGGTTACCCCGCGTATGCTGACCAGCCACACGTCAGGGCTCGGCGACGGCTTCGGATTCCCCGGCTACGATCCCGACGACCCGCTCCCGACCACGGTGCAGATCCTCGATGGCAACGAACCTTCGAACGTCGGTGACGTCTCCATGGAGCGGGCTCCGATGACCGCCATGAAGTACTCGGGAGGAGGGGTCACGGTCGCGCAGCTGGCGCTGTCCGACGCTCTCAGCCGGCCCTTTGGCGACATCCTGCAGGAGTATGTCCTCGACCCGGTCGGGATGGAGCACAGCACCTTCGAGCAGCCTCTTCCGCCCGATCGAGACCTGAACGCGACGCGGAGCCACGGCCGTAAAGGCCAGGCCAGGGGCCCGAAGTGGCACGTCTACCCCGAGTTGGCTGCTGCTGGCCTGTGGACGACACCGACCGATCTGGCCCGCTTCGCGATCGAGGTGCAGAAGGCGGCGCGGGGCGACCCAGGCCGGGTGCTCACGCGGTCGTCGGTCGTCGAGATGCTGAGTCCCGTGGGGGTCGGTCCCTTCGCCGTCGGCTTCTTAATCGAGAAGGATGGCGAGGGCTGGTACTTCAGCCACACGGGGGGCAACTGGGGCTTTCGGGCGCTCCTCACGGCCCACCGCGTCAAGGGCTACGGGGTCGCCGTGATGACGAACGCGGACCGGGGCGGCGAATTGATGATGGAGATCGGGGCGCGGGTGGCGAGGGCCTACGGGTGGGATTCGCTGGACGGTCCGGTGCCGCGGTGATACGGGGAGGGCGGTCGCTCGCGGGAACGAGTGAACCGGCTAAGCCGCTTCCGCCCCTTGCCACTCCCGCGCCGCGTCCACGACCCGGTCGATGTCGGCCTGATCGTTGTAGACCCCGACCGAGAACCGCAAGGCTCCGCTGCGGATCGAGTGGACGATTCCCGCTGCGCTGAGGTGCTCGTGAAGAGAATTCATGGCCGGATCGTCGGCGGTGTAGTGCCGCCCGCCGCCGCTTTGGCCGACCGAGACGATGTGCGCAAGGTGGGGACCGGGCCTGCCACCGACCACCGGCAGGCCCAGATCCAGCAGTTTGTCCGCCAAATTGGCCGCTAAGTGGCGGACAAACGCCTCTACACGCTCAATTCCCCACCCAGTGAGCAACTCCAGTGCCGCGCCGACCGCTGCCGCGCCCATGTAGTTGTAGTTGCCGACATCGAACCGTAACGCCCCGGGCTGGTAGTGCAGCTCGCCCTCCGAATACGCGGTTTCGTGTGCGCCGTCAAGGTCGACGCCGAAGCGGGCGAGGTGGATCGGCACGAGCGTGTCCGCAACCTCGCGCCGGATGTACAGGAAGCCGAAGCCGTACTCCGCCAGCAGGCACTTCTGCGTGGCGACGGCGAGGGCGTCGATGCCCAGGTCGCGGACGTCGGTACGCATGGCCCCGACGGATTGGGCCGCGTCGACGAGGGTGAGGGCGCCGACCTTTCGCGCCGTCGCCGCGATGCCCTCGACGTCGGTGATGAACCCGGGCGCGAACGAGATGCTGGGGACGGTCACCAGCCGGGTGCGTTCATCCATTGCGGCGCCCATCGCCGCGACGGAAACATGTCCCCCTTCGGGCGCCACAGACCTGACCTCGATCCCCTTCAACCGCGCAAGGTTATGCCACAGGTAGATGTTGTTGGGGTGCTCCAGCGCGGGACAGAGCACCACGTTGTCGCCGGCCTCCCACGGCAGGCTCGCGCCGAAGAGGTTCAATCCCTCGGACACGTTCTTGGTGATCGCGATTTCCTCGGGCCCGGCCCCGATCAGGGCCGCGAACGCCGACCTTGTGCGGTCCGCGGTCGCACGCATCGCGTCCTTGTCGCCGCCGCGCATCATCCGGGTACGCATATGGTCGGCGACTGCCGCCCGCACAGGTTCCGGGATCAGTGCGCGCGCGGAGAGATCGAGGTAGACCTGCTCGCTGGCCCCGGGAAAGAGGGCGCGGATTCCGGGATTCATAGGGCTTGCCTTCCGGGGTTCATGTCCGTCTCGCTTCCGAGCGGGCGACCAGCGAAGTGCCGACCATGTCGCCCATGATGTTCACGGTTGTGTTGCCGATGTCCACCAGCCGGTAGATGCCTCCCACGATCGCGGCCACCTCGACAGGCAGGTTGAATGCCTGCACGTAGATGAGCGCGATCACGAAGCCGCCGCCGGGAATGCCGCCCGAGGCTTCCGACAGCAAGAGCCCCAGCAGCAGTATCGTCACAAAGTCGGCCGGCGTGAACGTGACCCCCGCCGCCTGCGCGGTGAAGATCAGGACCGCGCCGAGCATCGCGGACGTCCCGTCCTTGTTGAGTTGGGCGCCCAGCGGCAGCGTGAAGGAGTAGACGGTGCGGGGAAGGCCGATCCGCCGTGCCGTCTCCATCCCGACCGAGAGGGACGCGAGGCTGGACGTGGTCGCGGCGGTCGTCGCCCACAGGGAACCGGTGTTGCGCAGGAAGCGCCCCGGGCGGAAGTCGCTGAAGTACCTGAGGAGCAGCATGTACCCGCCCACGACAACGAGTTGCGCCGCCCACACGCCCGCGAGAAACCGCGCCATCGGGCCGAGCAGCTCGGCGCCGTAGCGCCCCACGGTCACCGCGACGAGGGCGCCGATCCCGACCGGCGCGGTCCACAGGATCAGGTGGACGAGGCGCCGGAAGAGCCCGGCCAGGTCCTCGTACGCGGTGGCGAGGCGTTCGCGTGTGCCACCCCGCAGTGCCATCGTCGCGACGCCGAGGAGCACGGCGAGGACGACCAGCTGGACCACGTTCCCGTCGCTGAACGCGCGGAAGACGTTCGTGGGAATCATGCCGAGCAGGATGTCCCCGAACGCTGGCACCGCGCCCACCTCCCCCGCGGCCTGCTCGGTGAGCCGCATTCCGTCACCCGGGCGCAGAAGCGCGGCGGCGCCCAGTCCCAGCGACAGCGCGATGAGGTCCGTGGTCAGGTAATACCCAACCGTCTTGCCGGCGAGACGCCCCAGGGTGCGCACGTCGGCCAGGGCGGTAAGGCCCGCGAGCAGGTTGAAGAAGACCAGCGGCACCGCAGCGAGGACGAGCAGGTTGATGAAGAGGTCACCGACCGGCTGGAGGACGGCGACGCGCTCGCCCATGACCGCCCCCAGCGCCACGCCGGCGAGCATGCCGATGAGGATGCGGGCACCCGGCCCCGGGGTCCGGCGGCTGCGGGCGGCCTCTGACTCGGATGGCGTTTGGCTCAACGCGGCCACGCCACCATCAACTCCATCACGCGCGCGAGCATGTCCGCGTAGTAGGTAGTCACATTGTCAGCGGTAAGCGGCAACCACGCGTCGACGGCAACCGGATTGCCCTCCGCGATCTCGCCATTCGGCCGGATCGTGTGGCCGATGTTCCACATGAACCCGACCACGGGCTGCTCCGTGCCCGGAAACGTGAGCACCTCATCCCATTCCCAGGTGTTGGAGTAGCCGCCGGGAGGCATGCCGACCACCGGCCCCAACCCGTTGTCGACCACGATCGACACGAACTGATCGAGATGGGAGCCCCCGCTCGGCCCCGAGACGATGCCGAAGGGGCCGCGGAAGTGCACGGCGGCGGGCATCAGGATTCCGTCCGAGTCGCGCGGGGCGTGGGCAAGCTTGAACGGGACGTTGTTGCTGTACTCGTCACCGCGTTCGAGCGCGGCCAGGACATCATCCTCCAGCCACTCCATCAGCCATGACCCGTCGTCGATCGTCTCCGGGACGCCCCCGTCGTTGATGTTGCGGGCCGCGAAGTCGCGCCGCTTGTCCTCGACGAATGGGAGGGTCACGTCGCTGATGCGCAGGTTGCCGAAGGTGGTCTTGAAGGGCCGGGGTTGCAGCCGCTGCATGGCATACGGGCCGAGCGAGCCGCCCCGGCTGCGGGTGACGTCCATGACGAGTGCGTGATCGAGCAGGCCGCGCCCCGCAGCGAAGGCCATCAGGCTGTCGACATCCGCGACCATGGAGTCGCGGAAGCCGCGCCACACGAGGACGAGGAAGGGGCGGCCGTCGTCCGGGGTCAGGAGGTCGCAGGTCGCGGTCGTGAGCGCCAGGGACAGGCCCGGGTAGGCGGGCTCGCCGGTGCCGTTCCAGACGAGGTCGCCGGACAGGAGGAAGGGAAGCCGGTACAGGGTCTCGCCGCCGCCGGGCGCCACGATGCCCAGGGTGAGGGAGTCGCCGCGCAGGTGAGGTGGGAACGAGGCCGTCGCGAGGGTCATGGCCTCGGCCAGCTTCCAGCGGAGTGCGGCCCGGGTGGAATGGCGCATGAAGGCGGTGGCCGAATCGTGCCAGGCCGCGACGGGCAGACCGTTGACGCTGACGACACGGGCGCCCAAGGCAAGACCCTCCGCCCACCCGTTCGAGGGGTCGGCTTCACCCCGGGCCACATCTCCCACGAAATAGTCCGTCTCGACGGCGCCGTCGGAGTAGTCGGGGAAAATGCGGACCGGTGCCTGCCGGGGCGGTGCGGGATCGGGAGCGCCCGAAACGTCCAGTCCCGCGCTGTCGGCGAGAGCCAGGCCGCCGGGCACGAGGATGAGGTCGAGGTGGCGGTCGCGGCGGGCGTGGCTCAGGCGGGCGAGTGCGTAGTAGAGCGCCGTCTCGGTGTCCGCCGCGACCACCTCGTCCCGTAGCGACCTCATCGCGGCGAGCGGATCGAACCCGAGGCGCTCGTTCTTGACGGGCGAGAAGGCTTCCCGGCGTTCGGTGCGCGCGACGATCGTGTCGAAGAGCGCGCCGCGCAGCGCGGGGGTGCCGGCGGGGTGGGGGGGTCCGTCCGCGCCTGCACACGCGACGACCCATGCGAGACCAAGGGCGGTGGCCCCGAAGCGGAACAGTTGTGTCATCCCTGTAACTTGCGCCCACGCAGAGGGGCTGGCCAAGTCCTTGCACCCTTGCGACACCTTTCGCGCGCTTCCAATGTTCCCCGAGTTCGTGCAACCGTGCTGGACCAAGGAGACTGAGATGACGTTTGTCCGATTTGCCCGCCTCGCTGCGGTTGGTGGCCTTGTGCTCCTCGCAGCCGACGCGAGTGCACAGTCGATCGGTGAGGCAGAGTTGGCTTGCACGGAGGGCCGTTTTCTCGAAGCGGCGGATATTGCCGAAGCACTTGGGACCTCCGATGGCTACGCCCTGGCGGCGAAATCACTCGCCGTGTACGGCCACTATGTGGCAACCGAGGAGGAGGATCGCGACCAGGCTATCGAACGCGCGATGCGGATGGGCGAAGAAGCCGTGCGCGCCGATTCGACCAACGCGGAAGCACATTTCCAATCCGCCCACGCGGTCGGCCGATATGCTCAAGCGGCCGGTACGGTGACGGCTCTTCGCAAGGGCCTCGCGGGAAAGGTCCGCGATCTGCTCGATGCGGCACTTGCCATCAATCCCGACTTCGCCGAGGCGCACCTGGCCCTCGCCGGTTGGCACGCCGATGTCGCGGCTGCCGGACGCGTTGCCGGATGGATGTACGGAGGGAACCGGGAGGACGCCATCACCCACTTCGAGCGTGCCATGGAACTTGAACCGGACCATAAGGTCGTGCTGTTCGAATATGGGGTCAGGCTGCCTGACCTTGATGAAGAGGCGGGTGTAGCACGGGCCAGGGAAATGCTGTCGAGGGCGCTTGATCTACCGGTGCGGGATGCCTACGAAGACTATATCCACCTAGCGGTACTGGACGGACTGGATGCGCTGAAGGGCGGATAGCCCCGGCTCAGCGAGACGCGGTAGTCACGCTCGGCTCGGTCAACGGCTTCGGGAACGCGCTTGCGCCAAACATCCGATTCGCCCCTGGCTTGACGCGCGATGCGGTTCGGTGTTGATTACGACAGACTTCGTATTCAATGCCCGCTTCCCACCCAAGTCAGAATCAAGCTGCGACCGTGGGGCTGGGCGAGCTGCAAAGGCGCCCCGTAAGCCATGACCTTCCGAACTCTCGCAACCGTTGGGTTTGTCGCCCTCTCGACCCCACTGCTATCCACTCCGCTTCTCCAGGCCCAGGAAATCGTCGAAATCACCGGTGAAGACCGGATCCTCGACCCCACCATCGAGGAAGTCTTCCGGATCGGCGCACTGGAAGGCGAATCCTGGGAGACTTTCGCCACCATCTTCAAGGTCGAATTCGACGCGCGCGGCAACCTCTACATCTTCGACGGGGCCGTTCGCATGGTTGCCCCGGAAAGCCTGCGCGTCCTGGTCTTCGACGCGGCGGGCGACTTCGTCCGCGAGTTCGGCCGTTCGGGCGAGGGTCCGGGCGAATTCGACATGCCAAACGGATTCACCGTAATGCGCGACGGCACCACGGTCGTGAACGACGCCGGGCATGATGCCTACCAGCTCTTTGATTCATCAGGGGCCTTCCTGCGCATGGTTCACCAGCCCGACGACCTGGGGATGACCTCGGAGATCCAGCGCGACCCGCGGGGCGGCGCGGTTGTGACCTCGAGCTCCAGATTGAACATGGGCGGCGCGGGAGACCCCAATACAACCCGCCCGGTCCTGCGACTCTCGCTCGCAGGCGAACTCGTGCAGGCCGATACCGTAGCCGATGGCTGGCTGCCTCCCCGTTCGACGCCCGACGAGATGGGCGACCTGGCCAGGGCATTCGGCCTGGGTTCGATCACCATGCCCGCCTTGTTCGAGCCGGAACTTCTGTTCAGCGTCCTGCCCGATGGCACCGTTGTACACACCGATTCCTCCGCCTACAACCTCAAGATCACGCCGCCGGACCAAAGCGAGGTGGGGCGCATCATCCTTCGGCCATTTCGCCCGCGGCCGGTCACGCGGGCAGTCGAGGAGAGCTATAGGAAGCAGGTCGAAGCGGAGAGCGAAGCCCGTTTGCAGCGATCGGGTTTCCGCACGTTGGCCCGGTTCGAGCCCAACTTCTATCCGGAACTCCCGGTCATCCGAGCGCTTTCGGCCACCTGGGAGGGCCGCATCTGGGTGCAGCGCCGGGGCGAGGAGCTCGACAGCGGGGGAGCGATCGATGTGCTGACCGCCGAGGGAGGCTACGTCGGCACCATTCCGGCAGCCGCGACGGCCATGCCGGACGCCTTCGGCCCGGATGGACTGGCGGCCTTCATCGAACTCGACGAATTGGACGTAGCCAGGGTGGTGGTGCGCCGGCTACCGGAAGCGCTGAGGTGAACGCGGATCGCGCGCCCCGCCGCCCCGCATTACTCGGGGACGATCGTCGCCTTCTCCACGTGGTCGAGCCGGGGGAAGTCCTTGTTGAGGTAGTCGTTGCCGCGGAACTGGATCAACCCCTGGTTCGGACCGCGGCCGCTCGGAGCGCCCTCGCCATACCCGGAGTACAGTTGGTCCACGACCTCCATCCCTTCGACAACGTGCCCGAAGGGCGAGAAACCCATGCCGTCCAGCCTGCTGTTGTCCCCGAAGTTGATGAAGATCTGGGTCGTTCGCGTGTGCGGGCCGGCCATGGCGTAGCTGACGAAGCCGCGCGTGTTGCTCGCCATGACCGGGTCGTCGGCGATCTTCTGCTCTCGCCAGGCCGCCGACACCGCCGAGTCGCCGTGGATCCCGAACTGCGCCATGAACCCGGCGATCACGCGGAAGAAGCGCACGTCGTCGTAGTAGCCGTTGGAAACGAGGTTGTAGAAGCGGTCGGCGCCGTTGGGCGACCAGTCGCGGTGGACTTCGATGACGAAATCGCCCTTGCTGGTTTCGAAGCGGGCCTGAAAGATATCGGGGGCGGTGGCGGTCAGGGCACCAGGGGTAGGCAGCATGGGATTGTATGCAGATCCAGGGTCAAAGGCGAAGAAGGTGCGGAAACTACCTGGCTCGCGTGTGAAGAACAACCAATTGAGCCCGTCGGCGCATCAAAATACCTCATGAGCCAGGCTTGTAGTCCGCTGCCCCGGAGTCTTGTAGCCCACTGCCGCGGCCTAGTAGTCCACTACCCCGGAGTCTTGTAGTCCACTGCCCAGAGCAAGGAGTGATTCCTGTGAATCCCCGTAGAATCCGCGCGATCCCCGTCAGAATCCGCCCGATCCCCTGGACCCTTCTGGGCGCTGCGCTCGCCGCGACGCTTCCCCTTGCGGCCCAGGAGGTTGTCGGCCTCCCCGGCAGGGACCGGCGCCTCGACGCCGACTTCGAGGAGGTCTTCCGGGTCGGTGTACTTCGCGGCGAGTCCTGGGAGATGTTCGGCTCCGTGCG
Source organism: Longimicrobiales bacterium (assembly GCA_963555795.3). Classification (GTDB taxonomy): domain Bacteria; phylum Gemmatimonadota; class Gemmatimonadetes; order Longimicrobiales; family Gaopeijiaceae; genus Bin94. The sequence goes on from CAUVXA020000007.1 coordinate 257,332, forward strand.
CGAGGTGGGCTTCGACGCCCGGGGCAACCTGTACGTCTTTGACTGTCGGTAGCAAATGAAATGTCCGGTTTCTGTAGCACATGAAGTGTCCGCTTTTCCGTACCGCCGCCCTCCGAGGCGAGCGGAGCGAGCCGAGGGGGGCGGCGGTACCGCCTCACGCTGCCACCTCCGACCCGCTGAGGGTGTCCAGCAACCTGCCGTTCGCATCGTAGCGCCCGAGCCTCCGGATGCCGTGGAAGACGGCCATGCCGCCGTCCTCGTATTCGTGGACCTTGACCTTGGCTCGCACGTAGGTGTACCGGTGCGGCTGAGGCGGGATCTGCAGCGTCTTGCCCTTGTAGGTCACGCAGTTGTCGTTGCCAACCGTCCGTGTCTCCTTCAGGCAGAGGATGTCGGGCAGCTTGGCCTTCATCCGCGGCAGCAACCGGGTGAACGCGCGCTTCGCCTCCCTCGCCTCCACCGCAAATGCCGCGTTGAACCGCGGCCAGAAGTCCTTCAGGAACTCGTTGGCCTCGTCCATGTCGGTGATCCCCGCCCGCGCCAGCTCCTGCGGCAGGCGCCCCTGAAGCGTCCCGAACAGCCGCTCGCTCCGGCCCCGCGCCTGCGGCGAGTACGCGGCGATCATCTCGATCCCGAGCTCGCCCATCGCCCGGCCGAACTGGGTCGGCTTGTCCTTGTCCACCTTCCCGCCCGCCTCCGGCGTGTGCCAGTAGTGCGAGCCCCGGTCCGTGTACAGGCTGTCGAAGAGCCCCTGCACCTTCACCGTCTCCGCGACGCCCCGAAGGCTCGACCACGTTCCCTCCTCCTCGACGAAGAACCCCGAGTACACCCCGCTTGTCGCGTCGTCCATCGTCACGACCAGGTCCCACCCCTGGCCGGGAGCCCATTCGTGCGTCGAGGCGTCCTGGTGGAGCATCATCCCCTCCGCCGGCTTGCGCTCCCGCCTGAGCCGGTGCGCACCCTTCCTGCGCCCCTTCCTCACCAGGCCCGCCTCCTGAAGGCGGCTCTTCACCCAGGTGTACGACCGCGCCCCGCCGTGCTCGCCCGCGTAGACCTCGTGGTAGAAGTGAAGCACGTTCCACCCCGCACAGCCGTCCCGGTACAGCGCCTCCAGCGCCGCCGCCTCCTCCGGCGACGCCCGCCGGGGAGACGGCCCCGCCACCCGCTTGTCCTTCAGGGCCGCCAGCCCGCCCGCCTCGTAGCGGGCCACCCAGCGCCGGAACGTCCGGTCCGTCACTCCCGGCACGCTCGCCGCCCACGCTTGCGTGACCCGTTTTCGGCGCCCTCGATCATAGATCTCTTCGAACCTCGCCATCCGTATCTCTCGCAGCATCTCCGCCCGGTTCATCCAGCCTCCTCGGTGACTGTTCTGAACCGGACAGATTACGTGCTACGAAACCGGACATATTATTTGCTCCTAACACCTGTACGTCTTTGACGGGCTGATGGGGGGAGAGGGCCTGCGCGTCCTCGTGTTCGACGCTTCCGGCGATTTCGTGCGCGAGTTCGGCTCTTCCGGCGAGGGGCCCGGGGAGTTCAACCGGCCGGCCGGATACGCGGTGATGCGGGACGGCACGACGATCGTGAGCGACATGGGCCACCGCGCGTACCAGATCTTCGACGAAGCGGGGAACTTCGTGCGCATGGTGCGGACATCCGATGCACCTGGAGGAATCTCGATCTCGACCGGCATCATGGCCGACCCGAGAGGCGGCGCTGTCATTGCGGGGAACCCTGGCATAACGATCAGCACCAGCGGGAGCAACGCGGCCTCGACTCCGCCAACATCCCGTCCGATGCTGCGCGTCGGGCTGGAGGGTGACGTCATCGAAACCGACACCGTGGCCGACGGGTGGCTTCCGCCCCGTGGCGAGCCCGGCGAAGGCCTTCCTGCGAATATCAGGGTCGGGGGTCGCACGCTGGATCTCGGCAGCATGTTCGGAGGCCTGGTCATGCCGAGCATCTTCGAGCCGACGCTCCTGGCGGGCGTTCTGCCGGACGGTGGACTCGTCTACTCGGACTCTTCGGCGTACGCGCTGAAGGTCACACCACCGGATTCCAGGGACGTTACGCGCATCATCAATCGGCCGTTCCAACCTGAACCCGTAACGGACGCGATCAAGGAGGAATACGAGGAGCGGCAGGAGCGGAGGAGGGAAGAGGCGGCGAGTGGAGGATCCACCGGGGCTGGAAACGTCGTGATGCTGCGAATGACGGGTTCAAGCGGGGGCGCCGCGCAACCGGCACAAATGTCCTTCGAGCTGCCCGAACGTACCTACTACCCCGAACTCCCCGTCCTGCGTGCTCTCTTCACCACCTGGGAAGGCCGGATCTGGGTGCGGCGGCGGGGTGACGAACCACAAAGCGACGGACCCATCGATGTCCTGACCGCCGAGGGTGACTATGTGGGCACCTTCCCGGAGGACGCGACGGAGATGCCCGACGCCTTCGGGCCCGACGGAATGGCGGCCTTCATCGAGCTGGATGACTTCGATGTGGCCCGAGTCGTGGTGCGCAGGCTGCCCGCGGCGATTCGCTGAGCCATGAAACGTCCCCCGATTCTTGTGCTCGCGCTGGCTTCCGCGCTCGTGCCCGCCGTCGGCCGTTCGCTCACGGCCCAGCAGGTTGTTCAGCTCACTGGCGAAGATCGCCACCTGGACGCCGACTTCGAGGAGGTCTTTCGCATCGGCGTGCTCGATGGCGAGCCATGGGAGATGTTCGGTGCGGTGCGCAAGGTCGCCTTCGACGCCGACGGCCGCCTCTACATCTTCGACGGACTTGGCGGGTTCGGGGCGCAGGGGCTGCGCGTGGTCGCTTTTGATGCCGAAGGCGCGTTTCTACGCGAGTTCGGCAGTTCCGGCAACGGACCGGGCGAGTTCAGGATGCCCATGCAATTCGACGTGATGCGGGACGGCACGACCGTCGTCGGGGACATCGGACATCGTGCTTTCCAGCTGTTCGACGATTCGGGAACCTTTCTCCGCATGGTCCGGATGGTCGATTCGGGGAATGCCATGGCGGGTCCGGACCCCATTCAGGCCGATCCGCGCGGTGGCGGCGTGTACACCGCGCCGGCCGCGCTCAACCTTGGTCCCGCCGGCGGATTCGCGCGCCCGGAAACCCGCCCGGTGATGCGGCTCGCCCTCGGCGGCGAGGTGGTCGAGGCCGACACGGTTGTCGAGGCGTGGCAGCCACCCCCTCCCGAAGTGGACGAACCCGACCTGCCGGACATCCAGGTGGGGGGCCGCACGGTGGACATCGCCGCGTTCGTGGTCCAATCGGCCGGTCCCGCCCAATTCGAACCTGCGCTCCTGATGGGCGTCCTGCCCGATGGGGGCACCGTCCACTCCGACTCGTCGGCCTATGCGCTCAAGTTGACGCCGCCGGACGCGGGAGAGGTCGTCCGGATCATCACGAGGCCGCTTCACCCGGAGCCCGTGACGCCGGAGATCAAGGAAGTCATGACGCAGCGGCTCGAGGAACAGCGCGAGGAGCGTGGAGTCGGCCAACAGAAGTTCATCGAGGTCCGCGGGCCCGGCGGGACCAGCCAGACCATGTCATACCAGCGGCCCGAGCCTTCGTTCTACCCCGAGATACCGGTCGTTGCAGACCTGGCGACAACCTGGGAGGGCCGCATCTGGGTGCAGCGCGAGCGCGAGGAGCTGGACGGGGGCGGTCCGATCGACGTGCTGACCACCGACGGGGAGTACCTGGGCACGTTCCCGGCGGGCACAACGGACTTGCCCGACGCCTTCGGCCCGGACGGGCTCGTGGCATTCATCGAGCTTGACGACCTGGATGTAGCGCGCGTGGTCGTACGGAGGCTCCCGGCGGCCGTGCGCTGAACGACAGGGGCGCCGGGCTGCCGCGCCGCATACATTGGCTGTCGTCCGCACGGCCCGGGTGGCCCGGCGGGCCCGCGATCGCCCCACGTCCCTGCCTGGAGAGTCACGCATGTCACGCTTCCCGTCCCCGCTCACGCTCACGTCGCGCATTTTCCTCGTCTGCGCGGCGCTCGTGTTCACCGCCACCCCCCTCCTCTCCGCCCAGTCGTACTTCCCCGGCCGTCACCCCGACTGGGAGCGCCGCACCCCGGAAGAGGCCGGCTTCGACCCGGCGGCCATCCAGCGCGCCATGGAGATCGCGATCGCGGGCGAGTCCCGCTCCCCCCGCGACCTCGCATTCAACCACCTCGGCACCTTCGGCCGCGAGCCACTCGGCGACGCCGTCGGCCCCTTCACGGTGCGCGGTCCCCAGACCGGCCTGATCCTGCACAAGGGCTACATCATCGCCGAGTGGGGCGAGCCCGGGAAGGCCGACAACACCTTCAGCGTCTCGAAGAGCTTCCTCTCGACCACCGTCGGCCTGGCGTACGACCGCGGCCTGATCCGCGACGTCCACGATCGGGTGCGCGACTACATCCCCCCCATCGTCCTCGATACCGGCGACGGCGAGCCCGGCGACGAACACGGGCGCCGTCCGAAGCTGCTCTTCGAATCCGAGCACAACCGCAAGATCACCTGGGACCACATGCTCAGGCAGACGAGCGACTGGGAGGGCACCCTGTGGGGCAAGCCCGAGTGGGCGGACCGCCCCGACCAGGACCGCACGACGTGGGGAACCCGCCCGCGCAACGAGCCCGGCACCGTCTACGAGTACAACGACACGCGGGTGAACCTGCTGGCGCTGGTGGCGACGGCCGTGTGGCGGCGGCCCCTCCCCGAAGTCCTGCGCGAGAACGTCATGGACCCGATCGGCGCGTCCACCACATGGGGCTGGCACGGCTACGAGAATTCGTGGGTAACCTTCGACGGGCGCTCGGTTCAGGCGCCCAGCGGCGGCGCGCACTGGGGCGGCGGCATGATCCTCAGCGCGTACGATCAGGCCCGATTCGGGCTTCTCACCATGCACAAGGGCATGTGGAACGGCGAGCGTCTCATCTCCGAGGCCTGGATCGACATGGCCACGACCCCCGGCGAGGTGAACGCGGGCTACGGCTTCATGAACTTCTCGCTGAATACCGAGCAGCGGCGCTACGCGAACGCTCCCGAGTACACCTGGACGCACACGGGAGCCGGTTCGAACCTGATCTACGTGGATCCGGCCAACGAACTCGTGATCGTCTGCCGCTGGATCCAGGGTGGCGCGTTCGGCGAGGTGGTGCAGACGGTGCTGGAAGCGATGGCGGCGGCGGGGAGCTGAGGGGGAGTCACCCCACCCGCAACGCCACCCCGGTGGCCGTCCGCACGATCTCGGGCTGCACCCGCGTGATCACCCGGCTGCGATAGTAGGCCAGCAATTCGTCGACCGTCTCGAAGTCGCACAGATCCTCCAGGGTGCGAATCGTCGGGAAGATCATGGGCAGGCGACCGTCGCGGTGGCGGGCCAGCGCCGCATGGGGCGTAAGCCACACGGCGTCCGTCATCTCGCGCTCGTCGTACACGACCGCCGCGCCGCGCGGGACCCTGGCCGCAAAGAACCGGGTGTCGTAGCGGCGCGGCTCGACCACCGGCGTCACCCAGTGGGCGATGTACTCGACGGCGGCGCCATCCAGGCGGGCACCAAGGCGGCGCAACACGCGCGCGAAGGGGACGCCTTCGCCCAGCAGGGCTTCCCGCGCATCGCGAACGGCCTTCCCGGAGAGCTCGCCGCCCCCCGCCCCCCGTCCGGCGACCACCCCAGGCAGCAGCCCCGTCTCCTCCACCGCCTCCCGCACGGCTGCACCGTAGTACGCGATCGCGGGGGGATCCGCATCCGGCCCCAACCCCAGCCGCCCCGCCGCATCCTCGCGCGTCAGCCCGTCCCAGCACTCGGCCAGCGCGTCCTCCCCGTCCGCCGCATCCACCCGGCCACCCGGGAACACATAGGCGCCCGGCACGAACCCGGTCGCGCGGTTGCGGCGCAGCAGCAGCACCTCGGGTCCGGCGGCGCTCTCACGCCCGCCGCCACCCTCCGGCCCCGCCGCGCTCTCACGCACCAGCACCACCGTCGCCGCGGGCGCCGGCACGGCAACCACCTCCGGCACCGTCTCCAGTGTCTCCACGAAGCCCGGCGGCAATCGCTCCTCGGGGATCTCGTAGTCGGGCGGGTCTTCGCGGCCCGCCTCGCCGCCAGCCGGCCGCCCCCTCCCGACGCCCACCTCCCGCCCCGCCTCGTCGCTCGACTCAGTTCCCCGCCGCATGCCCGTCCTTGCGGGGCTCCGACGCTGCCGCCCACCCCCTCGGGAGCTTCAGAATCACCTGCGCCCCCCCGAAGTCGGTGCGCTGCCAGTCCGCCAGCTCATGCCCCCGCGCCTCCAGGTCGGCCACCACCTCGTCGCTTACCCGCTCGATCGCCACGCGCCGCCCCGACAGGTGCCGGAACCGCGCCGCGTCCACCGCTTCCTGCGGGTCCATCCCGAAGACGAGCATGTTGAGCAGCAGCTGCGTGTGACCTTGCGGCTGCATCGACCCGCCCATGAGTCCGAAGGCCAGGAGGGGCTCGCCGTCCTGGGTGACAAAGCCCGGGATGATCGTGTGGAAGGGGCGTTTGCGCGGGGCGACCTGGTTCGGGTGCCCGTCGTCGATCACGAATCCGGCTCCCCGATTCTGCAGGGCGAAGCCCAGCCCCGGAATGACGACTCCCGACCCGAACCCCGAGAACACCGAGTTGATGAACGAGACCATGTTCCCGTCCTCGTCGGCGACCGTGAGGTAGATCGTCTCGGAGTCGGTCACCGCGCGGCCGGGGTTGACTCGATCGGCGGCGACACGAGGGTCGATCAGGCGGCGGCGCGCATCCACGAAGCCGGGACTCAGCAGCGACATCGGGTCGATCTCCATCGTCTCGGCGTCCGAGACGTACCGGTGCAGGTCGGCGAAGGCCAGCTTCTTCACCTCGATCAGGTGGTGGAGGTAGTCGGCGGAGTTATGCCCCATTCCCTCGAGGTCCATCGGCTCCAGCAGCTCGAGCATCTCCAGCGCGGCGATCCCCTGCCCGGCCGGGGGCAGCTCCCACACCGTGTAGCCCCGGAAGTCGGTGCTCAGCGGCTCGACCCAGCGCGGCTCGTGCGTGCTCAGGTCTTCCAGCGTGAGGAACCCGCCCAGCTCCGCCAGCCCGTCCACGAGCTCGCGCCCCAGCGACCCGCCGTAAAGCACACCGGGGCCCTGGTCGGCGATCCGCTGGAACGACCGCGCCAGATCCGGGTTCGAGAACCACTCGCCCGCGTTGGGAGGCCGTTCCCCGTCGACCAGGTAGGTCGCGCGGGCACCCTCGTCACGGGCCAGCTTTTCGGTCGCGCGCGCCCACTGGCGCGCGATCACCGGGGTCACGGGGAAGCCTTCGCTTGCAATCCGGATCGCGGGTGCGAGCACCTGCGCCAGGTCCAGCTTCCCGTAACGGCTCACCAGCGCGTTCCACCCGGAGACCGCTCCCGGCACCGTGACGGCTTCCGCCCCGCTCCCCGGCACCCGGTCGTAGCCGCGTTCACGGAGCGCCTCCACCGACATCCCGCTGCCGCTCCTGCCGCTGGCGTCAATGCCGATCAGCTCGCCGGACTCCGCCAGCCACACGATCGAGAAGGCGTCGCCGCCCATCCCGGTCATGTGCGGTTCCACGACGTTCAGAACCGCGGCTGCCGCGACCGCGCCGTCGATCGCGTTTCCGCCTTGCCGCATGATTTCGAGGGCGGCGGAGGTGGCGAGGGGCTGGCTCGTCGCCGCGACCATCCGGGGCGCGTAGACGGTGGAACGGCGACCCATGTCGCCCTGCTGTGCGTGGGCGTTCACGGGAACCGTGGCGGCGGCGAGGTATAGAAGGAAGTGGCGGGCCGACATCGCATTCGTCCTTATTTCCTGTGAGGGAGGGCACGTGGCCGGAGATTGGAAAACGTAGGTTGTCGGGACGTCTTGGGCCAACCTTCCTGCCAAAATGGCCGGTTCCCGCGCGGTTTCCTGCCAAAATGGCCGGTTTGATGATCAAACGCTGCCAGAATGGCAGTATCGTGAGCGGTAACCCGCGGCCGTTCTACATCGTAGGACTCTGGCAAGGTTCTGGCATGAAGCCGTAGTTTCCCCCCAGGGTGATGAGGGTGGCGGCGGGCACCGCCCCTTCGAAGCCATCATCAGCCCACAAACATTTTCGGCGAAATGAGGAAACAGACATGAGCCGACGCTTTTCATTACCGGTGCTCCCCCTCCGCGATACCGTGGTCTATCCAGGTGTGGCCGTGCCGATCTCCGCGGGCCGCGCCGGCACGGTCGAGGCCGTCCAGGAGGCGCTGGAAGGTGACCGGCGTCTCTTCGCGGTCGCGCAGAACGAGAATCAGGACGACCCGGATCCGCAGATCCTCTACGCGGTCGGGACAGTCGTTCGGATCATCCAGACGCACCGGGTTCGGGGAGGCATCCAGCTCCTCGTGCAGGGCGAGTCGCGCGCGCGTTCGGTGGCCTATACCGATGACGGCGAGGCCATGTTGCGCGCCACGCTGGTCCCCTTGGAACGGGACAGCATCCCGAACCAGAAGGACCCGGCCATCAAGGCGCTCGACGCGGAGCTCCGTGAACGCGCCGCCGAGCTCGGCACCCGCCGCGGCGTTTCGGCGGAAGCGCTCAACCAGCTGATCCAGGGAGTGGACGACCCCGGTTCGTTCGCGGACCTCGTCGCGTTCTACCTGGATCTGCCCACCTCCGAAAAGCAGGCGCTGCTGGAGACGCTCGGAGACGAGGACCGCATGCGGGCGGCGCTGGTCGCCGTCGAACGCGAGCTGGTCCGGATCGACGCCCAGGAGGACATCCAGGCCAAGGTCCAGGAGGAGTTGGGCGAGCGGCAGCGCGAAATGCTCCTGCGGGAGCAGATGAAGCAGATCCGCAAGGAGCTGGGCGAAGAAGGGGAGCGGGACGACGTCGAAGAGTTGCGTGATCGGATCGGGAAGCTCGAACTGTCCGAGACGGCCCGCACGGAAGTCGATCGCGAACTGCGACGCCTCGACCGCACGGCGCCCCAGGCAGCCGAATACCAGGTCATCCGCACCTTCCTGGAGTGGATTACCGAGCTGCCCTGGAGCAATCGCACGGATGACAAGATCGACCTGCACCGGGCCGACGAGATCCTTGAAGAGGACCACTACGGTCTGGAGGACGTGAAGGACCGGATCCTGGAGTTCCTGGCGGTGCGCAAGCTCCAGCAGGAGCGTTTCGGCGACGACGGGGACGAAGGGGACGAAGGGGAGACCGGAAGCGCGGCGGTCGCCACCGAGGGTGAGACCCCGCCTGCCGCTGCCGAAGCGGAAGGCGACTCACCTGCCGAAGACGACGCGTCCGCTGACGACGACCCGCTTGCCGGCGACCTGTATGCTGCCGACGGCGGCAAGGGACCGATCCTCCTTTTCGCGGGCCCTCCGGGGGTGGGCAAGACCAGCATCGCGCGCTCGATCGCGAGGTCGGTGGGACGCAAGTACGTCCGCATCTCGCTCGGCGGGGCGCGCGACGAAGCCGACATCCGGGGTCACCGCCGCACGTATGTGGGCGCGCTCCCCGGGCGGATCATCCAGGGGATGAAGGAAGCGGGGAGCAAGAACCCGGTCTTCCTGCTGGACGAGGTGGACAAGCTCGGCGTCTCCTTCCAGGGCGATCCGAGCGCCGCCCTCCTGGAGGTGCTCGACCCGGCCCAGAACTCGACCTTCATCGACCACTACCTGGGCATTCCGTTCGACCTCTCCGAGGTGCTGTTCATCGCGACGGCCAACTACGAGGACCGGATCCCGGCACCGCTGCTGGACCGGATGGAGACGGTCGAGTTCCGCGGCTACACCGAGAAGGAGAAGCTGGAGATCGCCCGCCGCTACCTGCTGCCTCGCCAGATGCGCGAGTCGGGGCTGCGCGAGCACGAACTCACCATCGGCGACGACGCGATCCTGAACGTGATCCAGAAGTACACGCGCGAGGCGGGCGTACGGCAGCTGGAGCGTGAGCTGGGCAAGCTCGCCCGCAAGGTGGCGCGGAAGATCGCGTCGGCCGAGAGCGAGGGCATGGAGATCACCCCGGTGATCGGGCAGGAGCTGCTGGGCCGGCCGCGCGTGCACCCCGAGCACAGGGCCGCGGAGGACACCGTCGGCGTGGCCACGGGCATGTTCTACACGCCCATGGGGGGCGACATCATGTTCGTGGAAGCCAGCGTGATGCCGGGCGAAGGCGGGCAAGGCGGGCTGGTGCTCACCGGACAGTTGGGCGACGTGATGAAGGAATCGGCCCGGGCCGCGCTTTCCTACGCGAAGAGCAACTACTCGACCCTGAACATCGCCGAGAGCGCGCTGGACAGTCGCGAAATCCACATCCACGTGCCCGCGGGCGCGGTCCCCAAGGACGGGCCATCGGCGGGCATCACGATGGCGACTGCCCTGATCTCGGCCGTCTCGGGGAGAAAGGTGCGTGCCGACGTGGCGATGACGGGAGAGCTCACGCTGACGGGACGCGTGCTGCCGATCGGCGGGGTGAAGGAAAAGGTCCTGGGCGCGGTGCGCGCCGGGATCCAGGAGGTGATCCTGCCGCACGACAACGAAGCCCATCTGGAGGACCTGCCGGAAGCGGTGCGCAACTCGCTCACCGTGCACCTGGTACAGGACCTGGACAGGGTGGTGGAGCTGGCCTTGCTCAACCCGAAGAAGAAGGCGGTTGCGGGGGCCCGGCCGGTGGTGGGCACCGAGGAGGTGGGGGCGCCGATTCGGGCGTAGGGGGGGCGGGCTCGAGACCGCCGGGCGGGTGTCTACCCGATGACGATATCCCCTGGCGGACCGTCCGTGATCTTGCCGACCACGGCGGCCACGTCGCCGCTGGCTCGCAGCTCGCCCACCAGCGTTGCCGTCCGGTCCTTCGGGCACGCGATCAGAAGGCCGCCCGACGTCTGGGCGTCGGCCAGGAGCAGTCTCGTCGGCTCGGGGACCTCGCTCTCGTACGAGACATGCGCGGCAGCGTCCGCCAGGTTGCGCCAGGTGCCCCCCGGTACGTGACCCGCCTCGATGAGGGCGCCGACACCTTCCAGGACCGGGAGCTTCGCCGCATCGATCCGCGCCGCGACCCCGGAAGCGCGAGCCAGGTTGCCGAGATGACCCGTCAGGCCGTACCCGGTGACGTCGGTGGCCGCGCGGGCCCCGGCTGCGACGGCAGCTTCGGCGGCGCCCCGGTTCAGCCGGGCCATGGACTCGACCGCTGCCGCGAGCAGGCCGGGCGGGCACTTCCCCGCCTTGATCGCGGTGGCGACGATCCCCGTGCCGAGCGCCTTGGTCAGCACCAGGTCGTCCCCGGGCCGGGCCCCGTCGTTGGTCAGCATCGAATCGGGGTCGACCTCGCCGACGGCGACCATCCCGTACTTGGGCTCGGCGTCGTCGATGGAGTGACCGCCCACCACCGGAATCCCGGCTTCCCGGGCCTTTTCGGCCCCGCCCCGGATGATCTCTTCGGCCAGTCCCTCGTCGAGGAGGTCGCGCGGGAAGGAGAGCAGGTTCAGGGCGAAGAGCGGCCGCCCGCCCATGGCGTAGACGTCCGACAGGGCATTCGCCGCGGCGATGCGGCCGAAGTCGTAGGGATCGTCGACGATCGGGGTGAAGAAGTCGAGGGTCACCACCAGCGCACGACTATCGGAAAGACGGTACACGGCTGCATCGTCACCCGTGGTTGCGTCCACGAGGACTCGGGGGTCGTCCACCGGGAGAAGGTGACGCAGAACCTGCGCCAGCTCGGCCTGGCCGAGCTTACACGCTCACCCGGCGCCGTGGGACAGGGTGCTGAGCCTGATCCGGGGTCGCTGGTCGTGGGGTTCGCTGGGCATGGGGAAAGGTACCGCGCCGCGCTTGACAGGCAACCGTTCGGCGGGCAGGATTCGGCTTTGACGCAGCACCCGTCGGAGGGTCGCCTACCACCCGTTGGAGGGTCCCTGGAACCCGCGCATGAGGACCAACCCGTGAACGATGGCAGCAGGCGCCCCGGGAGGCCGCGATGACCGCGCCTGCCTGGTCGTCGCGCCATGAGTTCGCCCGCGAGGTGGACCGTCCCGAAGAGGATCTGAACCTCGCGCGGGCGGCGCTTCTGGTGGCCCGGGAGGAGTACCTCCAACTCCCCGTCGACCGCTACCTGGTCCGGCTCGATGTCCTGGCGGAGGAGGCGCGCGACCGGCTTGGAATCGAACGGGCTCCCGCGGTCGTGCTGGCCGAAGCGAGCAACCACCTCTTTGCGGTGCGCAAGCTGCGCGGCAACCGCGACCACTACCACGACCCGCGCAACTCCTTCCTGAACGACGTTCTGGACCGGGGACTGGGGATCCCGCTCACCCTTGGCATGGTGCTGCTCGAGGTGGGGTGGCGGCTCGGCCTGCCCCTGGAGGGGGTGAACTTCCCGGGTCACTTCATGGTCCGCTACCGCGGGGAAGCGATGACCTTCCTGATCGACCCCTTCCACGGTGGTTTGATCCGTTCCCGCAAGGAAGTGCGTCAGATCCTGAACCAGCAGCGAGGCGGTCGGCCCCGGCTCGAACGGCGCCACTTCAAGACCGCGTCCAGGCGCGACATGATCGTGCGGCTTCTGCTCAACCTGAAGGGCATCTACCATCGGGCCGGCGACGACACGCGCGCGCTGGCGGCGGTGGAGCGCATCCTGGTGGTGCGACCGACCGCACGCGTGGAGATCCGGGACCGGGGCTACCTGCTCGCCCGCCTGGGCCGCGCCGACGAGGCGGTCACGCAGCTGGAGACCTATCTCGCCTTCGCGCCGAACGCCGATGATGTGGGACGCGTTGAGGCCTTGGTGCAGGAGCTGCGAGCGGGCGGGAAACCCTTGCCCGGGTCGTCGTGATCACGAGACGGGGTCGTTAGCGTGTCAGAAATCCTGGAGCTGCTCGGCGAGAGGGGAGCCGTGTTCGCGGTGCCGGGTGACGGGGGCGAGCGCGTCGCGCGCCACTTCGGTGACCCTCGCGGCGAGTACCGCGCGGCGGCGGAGGGCTGCGGGGTCGTGTACCGCGCCGACAGGAGGCTGCTCAGGGTGCATGGCAGGGCGCCGCGGCAGATGCTGCACGGCATCGTGACGAACCGGGTGCCGGGTCCGCCCGCGGCGGGGGGGGCTGCCGGGGCGGGCGCGGCCGCCAGCGGCGGGGGTGCCACCGCGCTGGTGGGCGAGGTGGTCTACGGGACGATCCTCACGCCCAAGGGCCGGATGGTCACCGACCTGAAGACCCTCTGGTTGGGGGCTGGCGAGGGGGAGGGGCTGGGGCTGGATGTCTCCACGCACGGGCACGAAGCCGTGTTGGGGCACTTCACCCGCTTCATGCCACCCCGCTTTGCCCGCGTTGACGATCTCAGCGGCCAAGTGGGCCTGCTCACTATGGTCGGTCCCGGGGCGGAGGACGCCGTGACGGCGGCGTTCGGGCGAGCGCCCGCGGAGGGATACGCGCTGCTCGACGGGGGACCGCGTGAGGGCGGCGTGCTGGTGGCGCGCGCGGTCGAGCAGGTGCCGTCGTGGGATGTATGGACACCGGCGGAAAGGCTGCCGGAGGTGTGGCTGGCGCTGGAGGACGGCGGCGGGGTGCCGGTCGGCTGGGGCGCCTGGGAGACGCTGCGGATCGAGGCGGGATTCCCCGCGTTCGGCGTCGACATGGACGAGACCACGATCCCGATCGAGGCGGGGCTCTTGGACCGCGCGTTCGATCACGGGAAGGGGTGCTACACGGGGCAGGAGGTGATTGTGCGCATCCGGCATCGCGGGCGCGTCAACTGGCATCTGCGCGCGCTGCGCTTCGGGGACGCGGCGGCCAGGCCGGGCGGGCAGCTCTTCGAGGCGGGCGGCACGAAGGTGCGCGGGCGCGTGACTTCGGTCGCGGAGTCGCCCCGGTTCGCGCAGGCGATCGGGCTGGGGTACGTGCGGCGCGAGGTCGAGCCGCCGGGCACGCTGCGGCTGGGGAGCGGGGAGGGGACGGAGGTGGGGGTGGAAGTGGTGGGGGGCTGACGCGAGGCTAATCCGGGGGAGGCCGCCGGTCCCAGTAGTCATCAGCCCGCACATCCGTCCGCGTAATGTCGTCGTTCGTCCACGGCCGTGGTCCGTAGGGGCGGTCGATCGGCCAGGTCTGCCGCAGGGTCCGCGCGTCGAAGAGGTTGCCGCCGACCAGGACCAGGCTGACCTCGGACGACAGGCGGATGTCGTCGAGCGGGTTGTTGTCCAGCACGGCCAGGTCGGCGAGCTTGCCCACCTCGATCGAGCCGATGTCCTGCTCGAGACCGATGAAGCGCGCGGCGCTGATGGTTCCGGCCTTGAGCGCTTCCATCGGGGTCATGGCCTCGCCGAGGGCCCACATCTCCCAGTGCGCGCCCAGGCCGTCGACCTCGCCGTGCGCGCCGACCGCGACGTGGCCGCCGGCCCGCGCGATGTCGGCGGCACCCTCGGCGACAAGCGGGAAGATGTACTCGCGGGCCGGCTTCTTCACGAAGCTGCGCCGCACCGCGATCTCCTGCCACGGCGACCACGCCAGCTGCAGGGGGTCCTGCCACAGGTCACGCTCGCCCAGCCAGAACTCCAGCGCGACGCCCTTCGGATAGTCGGATAGGGTGATCTGCGGCGAGTAGGTCGCGCCGGCCTGTCCCATGAAGGTTGTCACGTCGCCGTAGGTGGGCACGGTCTGGATGGGGTGCTCCCATCCGGTGTGGCCTCCCATCACGAGGCCCAGCAGATAGAGAAAGTCGCCGTTCTCGGCGGTCAGGGTGATGCCTCGCTCGCGGGACGCCTGCGCGAGCATCTGACGCTGGACGCGTGTGCACTGCTTGTAGTCCTTGAGCGAGAGAGCGCCCTGGTCGGCGAGGCGGTTGACGTGGTTTCGGGCGTCGTCCAGCGAGGCGATGGCACGCACGGGGCCGTGCGGGGGGCAGACCAGGGTGAGCCCGGTGGAGTAGGTGCGCGGGCCGATCACGCGTCCGGCCTCGGTCATCTCGGAGATCACGAAGGAGGGGTCGGGCTCCGCCGAGGGGTCGTGCGTGGTCGTGACGCCGTAGACGAGGTAGCGCGCGGACTCGTGGCGGCGCTGGGGCGGGATGAAGGAGGTGCCTGCGAAGACGAGGTGGTGGGCGTGCACGTCCAGGCCGGGGATGATGGTCTTGCCGGAGACATCGACCACGCGGTCCGCGCCGGTGGTGTCGCAGTCGCCCACGCAGACGATGCGGCTGCCTTCGATAACGATCGTGCCGCGCTCGATGACGTCGTTGTCCACCATGGTCACGATGCGCGCGCCTTCGAGAGCCAGCGTGCCGGTGGGGTGGGGCCGGGGGATGCGCAAGCCAAGGTCGCGGAGGGTGGAAGAGACCTCGCCGCCGGCCAGGGTCACGGTAGCGTGGTGGCCGGCGACGGCGTACTCCAGCGTCCCGGTGTCCCTCCAGCGCGGATAGGTGCCGCCCTCGTCGAGCCGCACGACGCCGGGACCGGCGGGATTGATCGTCAGGGGGCCGGAGGCCGTCGGGCCGGGTGGTGCCGGGGCGACGTGCATCGCCTGGAGGTGCCTGAAGGCGACGTGGCGGCCGTCGGGAGACAGCGCGGCCTGCTCGGTGCCGGGCGGGAGCCGCAGGTGGGCCCTCTGGTCGCCGCCGTCGGGGGCGAGGGAGAGGATCGCGGGCGCGCCGTCGTCGTTGCCGGTGAAGTAGAGGCGGCCGTCGTCGCCGACCGCGATGTCGCGCTGGGGGCCGGTAGCCGTGAGCTCGCGTGCGCTGCCGCGTTCGGCCGGGATCTCGACGAGTTGCCAGCCGAGCCCCATGGTGGCCCAGGTGAGCGCCGGGTCCCACCGGTTGACGACCAGCGCGCCGTCTTCGGGACGCCAGGCGAGCTGCGCGTAGCGGCCGGGGGTGGTGGTGAGGCGGGTGGGGGTGCCGTCCCGCGCCGGGACCTTCCAGACGTGGCCGCCGTGGATGTCGTCCCAGGAGGTGAAGGCGACCCAGCGTCCGTCGTGTGACCAGGCCGGGCCGGTTTCGAGGGGCTGATCGGCGGGATGCGGGTCGGCCATTGGGGCTGGGCCCGAGGTGGCGGTGCTTCCATCCGAGCCCGCGGCGGTGAGGTAGCCGGCGGCGTCGGTAAGGCGGCGGGGGCTGCCGTCCGGAAGCTCCTGTATCCACAGCCAACCGGCGGCCTCGTAGACTACGTGACGGCCATCGGGCGAGGTCACGGGAGTACGGGCAAAGCGCACCGCGAAATCGTCGTCGGCGATCCGGCGCGAGGCGCGCGCCATCTCGGAGATGCTGCGCTGGACGCGGGCGCGGAAGGGAATGGTTTCGACATCGCCGGTTTCCACCCACACGCGGCGGATGCGGCCGCCCTGGGTGATCACGAGCGAGCGGCCGTCGGGGTCCCAGGAATAGCCGGGGAGGACGCCGATGTTCCAGCTCGGGTGGTGGTCGGTGGCAGCGGGCGTGATCGGGTCCATCAGGATGCGCTCGTCGCCGGTTTCCAGGTCGCGGATCCAGAGCGCGGTGCGGCCCATGTACTCGTGGCCGCGGTAGGAGGTGACGCCGCCCGGCAGCTTGCGGGCGTAGGTCAGCCAGCGGCCGTCGGGCGAGACTTCGGCGCCGACTTCGCCCAGGCGCAGGGGATAGGCG
The DNA here is from genome assembly GCA_963555795.3 of Longimicrobiales bacterium. Classification (GTDB taxonomy): domain Bacteria; phylum Gemmatimonadota; class Gemmatimonadetes; order Longimicrobiales; family Gaopeijiaceae; genus Bin94. The sequence continues at coordinate 273,923 of CAUVXA020000007.1, forward strand.
GGGCGCCCGCAGCAGCTGAGGTAGCCGCCGGTGCGCTCGGTGATGTCGTCGATGGTGCCGGTTTCGAGGTCGAGGCGGCGGATGCGGCGCTCCTCGCCGGTGAAGATCGCGGAGTGGAAGAAGAGGGTGCGGCCGTCGGGGGTGAAGGACGGGCTCTGCGCGCGGTCGGCGCCTTCCCAGAAGCCGGAGCGGGCCGGGGCGGTGGCGCCCGAGGCGCCAAGGACGACCAGGTCGGTCGGAGGACCGCCCTCGGCGGGGAAGACGGAGATGACGTCCGTGGTTCGGTAGAAGGCAACGGGCCTCTTGAGCTTGCGGGTGACGGCGATCTGCCGGCCATCCGGCGTCCACTCGGGTTCCTGGACGCGATAGGTGTCGTCGAGGTGAACGGCGCGCGGGTTCGAGCTGTCGGCATCCATGACCCAGAGGTTGTCCTGCCCGCCACGGTCCGAGACGAACGCGATGCGGGTGCCGTCGGGGGAGTAGTTCGGATGGTAGTTGACGGCGATGCCGCTGTTTTGGGTGAGAGACTCGGCGTCGCCGCCCTCAGCGGGGATTCGGTAGATGTGTCCCAGGAGGTCGAAGACGATCCAGCGGCCGTCGGGGGAGATGTCGAGGGACATCCAAGTGCCTTGCTCGGTCGTGAAATCGATCTCGCGGGGCTCGCCGCGGGCCAGGGTGGCGTCCCAGTCGGTGACGCTCTGGGCGTGGGCGGCGGTGGTGGGGAGGAGGAGGGCGGCGGTGAGGAGGGCAGCCACCGGGTGGAGCGCTTTGGCCGGTGCGCCTCGCGGGGCGCCTGCCTCAGGGCACGTTGACGTCGAGGACTTTGGTCGAGACCACATGATTCATGAGCTCCGCGGGGTCGAAGTAGGTCGGCTTGAGGCGCCGCTCGCTGGAGAGGCGGGCCTGGTCGATGTAGTGTGGCGAGTCGGGGTTCTCGCTCTGACCGTAGTTGTGGAGCGTGAACGAGCGGATTGGATCGGTGAACTGCACGAGACGCAGGAGCCGCGAGCCGATCTCGACATGGCGCAGTCCCAGCGAGTCGGGCTGGCTGAACGAGGTCATGGCGCGGAGGGTGAAGACGCAGCTGAGCGCCAGCGCGCAGGCCACCTGGTCGGTGGGGTGCAGGATCGACATCCCGCCGAGTGGCCAGGTGCGGCCGCCGCGTCCGATGCGGAAGACGTCGCCGAGGGTGCGGTCGATCGAGCCGTAGGTGTCCAGCATGAAGGCGGCGGTGGCGTCGAGGGCGTCCAGGAGGCGCGAGAGGTAGGCCGCAGGGACACCGTCCTTCTCCCAGAGCGGATCGCTGAGGGCCGCGCGGCCCGCGTCGTCGAGGTCGGGGAGGGTGAAGACATGTTCGCGCCAGACCGCGTAGGCGTGCGCGGCCCGGGACCCTTGGCGGGCGTGGCCGTCAAAGGAGAGGATCCTGCCCGCGAGGGTTCGGACGTGGGGGGCGGCGGCGCGCGTCCGGTCAAGGTCGGCGTTGAGGGCCTCCCGGAGCGCGTCCTGCCAGGCCGCGGTGCCGACCCACATCTCGTCGAGGGCGAGTTCGACGGCGTCGTCGAAGGTGAAGTCCCAGGCAGCCGAGAGGACATCGACGGTGCGCACGCCGCGCGTGTTCCGGCGGTTGGGCGTGTCGTTGTAGATGTACGAGGGGTAGTGGTCGGCGGTGAGCGGGCTGTCCTCCAGCATGACGTCGGGCGAGATGTTGTTGTTCTGCATGTAGCCCGCGGCGGGGGTCTCGAGCTGGACGAGGTCTTCGAGAGGGTGGATGCCAAGCCAGGCCGTCGCCGAGGTGTTCCCCGGCACGGGGCGGTTCCAGTCGAAGCCGTCGGGGCGCGACGGGGTGCGGCCCGCGCGAATGTACCACGAGTCCCCCTGGCGGTCGCCGAACATCACGTTCTGGGGGAACATGCCGAGCCGGCGCATGGCCTCCTTCACCTCGGCGATGTTGCGGGCCTGGTTGATCTCGTGGACCTCCTGATCGAAGTCGCCGGCGGTGTGCATGTAGGACGTGCTCACCACGTAGGCCTTGCCGTCCTGCCGCGCGACGACGGGGGAGAGGACACCGTTGTGATTCGTGTAGGCGAAGGTGCGTGTGACCGGGTCGCCAGCGCGCACGTCGATCGTGACGTCATGTGTCTCCATCCGGTGCCACTCACCGTCATAGCGATAGCGGAGGGAGTCGGCGGGGTCGACCTCGATCTCGTAGCAGTCGGCCACATCGGGGGCGCCGGTGGTCATCCCCCACGACACATCGCGGGTGTGCGTGAGGATGAGCATGGGGCCGAGCGAAAAGCCTGCCGCGTGCAGATCACCGGCGTGAATGCGTGACTCGTAGGTAAAGGCGCCGTCGATCCCGCCGTGCGGGTCGCTGAGCACGATCTGGGCGCCCGCGTGGGTGCGCCACGGGGCCAGGATCCACTCGTTGGAGGCGTTCCGGCTGGCCCGGGCGATCGACGCCCGGTCGGCGGCCGCGAGCTGGACGCCGCCGCGCGCGCAGTCCTGGAGGCCCTGTCCGGCCTGGTAGCCGGGCCACAGCACGAAGCGGGACAGCACCACCGGGTCCCAGGGCTCGATGTCGGGCGCCCAGTCGGGCGTGCGGTCGGGGTGCTCGGCCATCCAGGCCTCCATCCCCGCGACGTAGTGGGTGTAGTTCGCCTGCAGTTGGGGACTGAGCCTGTCCCAGCCCGCCTGCGACTCCTCGACGTGTCGCCACATGCGCGACTGGACATCAGATGCGAGCGCGTCACCGGCCCACGCGGAGGGCTTGGTGCCGTACGCCGCAGCGAGCTCACCCCGCCCGAGCAGGAACATCGTGAGGATGAATTCAAGCTGATCTTCGGCCTGGGCGTAGCCGAGACCGTAGAAACCGACCTCCTCGGTGTCGGCGATGATGTGGGGAACGCCCCAGGGGTCGCGGTGAATCGTGACCTGAGTGCAGGTGGCGGTGGGGGTTGCAGCAGCGACGGCCAGGAAGACTGCGGCAACTGCGAGAGTGCGGGTGGGGTTCATGTGGTGCCTCCTCGTCTACCCCGGGAACCTGATCAGCTGATTCCGCATCGGCGTCTCGTGCCGCCGTAGCTCCGGCTCGCTCATCTCACACGGAGCCCCTGGCCCCTCGTGGCACATCCCCACCAGTTCGAAGGCGTCGTGTACGAACGGCAGCCCCTCTGCGCCCAGCGGCACGTTGTCGTCGACGATATGGAAATGAAGGTGGGGGCCTCCCGAGTTGCCGGAGTTGCCCACGCGGCCAAGCACATCGGCGCGGCCCACCTGCTGGCCCACCCGTACCTGCGGGCTTCCCGGGAGCAGGTGCGCGTACAGCACGTAGCGGCCGTTCCCGAGGTCCAGGATGACGTGGTTCCCGATCGCGGTGGACAGGTTGAAGACCTCGGGGCGCGAGGTCTCCCCGGGAGTGTTCTCCGGGACGCCGTCAAAGACGGTGGAGATCACCCCATCCGCCACCGCGATCACCTCCTCGCCGTAGCCGGGATAGGTGTCGTTGTCGCCGTCTTCGACGGGCATGGCGCGCCCCTCCGCGTCCACGAGCATGTAGTCGATCGCGTAGCGCTGAGCGAACGCCGAGCGTCCGAACAGCTGCAGCGGCATGCGGCGGTGGCCGGAGTCGTTGGAAGGACCGTTGAACGCCGCCCAGGGTCCGCCCTTGAGCGGTGGCCCGATCTCGATCACCGAGGACGTGTGGACCGGCGTCTCCAGATCCACATAGTCGACAACCGTGGAATCGTCTGACGGGAGATCGAACCAGACGCGGTGGAAGAGTTGGCGCGGCATCGTCACCGAGCCGGAGATCGGAAGCATGACGTAGACCACGCCGTGCGACAGCGCGCCGATGGTTCTCCGCTTGCCGGGATCTTCCTCCTGCGAGGTCGGAGGAAGCATGTTCTCGCCCAGCTCCTCGCCGGTGTACTCCAGTAGGCGCCGCCCGGCGGGCGATTCCGCGAAGACCTCGACGCGGCCGACCTGCGCCGGGTCGGGCATGAAGCTCTTGATCAGGAGTTCATAGACGAGATAGTGGTCGCCACCGGAGGCCAGGGGACCGGGCGGGACGGGAACGCGGATCTCGAAGGGGGGCGGGAACGCGCGCAGGGACTGTGCCGTTGCCGGCAACGCGATAAACGCAGGCACAACGGCGAGACCGAGCGCGGCGCGCAGGCGTGCGGAAAGCGGTCCCGCACTCCAACCGGCCGCCCTCATCCCCCAGACTCCTGCGCCGGGAAGTAGTAGGTCATGTTGTCGAAGTCGATCGTCCAGGATCCGAGGGGCCACAGGTACTGATGGGACATGAGGGCGTCCATCATGAAGCCGCTCTGCCAGAAGGGGTCCTCTTCGACGAAGACGTTGCCCATCGCCTGCGTGGCGCCCTTCACGAGGCCGTTCAGGCCGTGCGACTCGACCGAGGTCCAGAAGTAGTCGGTGCCTTCGATGGCGTTGGTTTGGAGCCCCAGAAGCTCGACGGTCTCGTCGACGACGATCATGGGCATGCTCATCGCGAGCCCCGAATCCATGAAGTAGTTGATCCCCTCGTGGCCGTTCAGGCTGCCCTTCGCGAACATGAGGTGCGTCGCCGTCATGAAGAAGGGCACCTCGACCGGCGGGGTGTCTCCGAAGGTTTCCATGACCTGCCCGAGGGCCTCCGGGGTGCGTTCGCGCAAGGTGATCCGGCGGTTGTCGTAATCCATGGTGCTCAGGAACTGCTTGAGCATTTGTGTGGTCAGCACCCCGTCGCTGGTCTGGCCAAGCGCCTTCCAGGTGGCGCCGACCACCGGGACGTTGGTGAAGGTCATGTCGCCCATCGTCACCGTCTCGGCCACCCCGAGCGGCTCCTCGACCGTCTGGCCTCCGGTGTAGGCGTAGCGTGCCTCACGGTTGGCCAGGGTGGTAAGCCCGAGGCTCGCGTAGATGTCCTTGTCGAGGTAGAGCCGGTCGCCGCCCGTGTCGAGGATCAGCGATACGGTCTGGCCGTTGACCTCCAGGTCGACGAGGGGCAGGGCGCCAGGCTGGGTGATGTCGTTGGTCATCTCCAGGTGCGCGATTCTGTCGTCGGTCGCCCACTCGATCCCGTAGGGCTCGCCCTCGAAGGCCTGCATGAAGGTGAGCAGGCTGGACGACGGGTCCATTTCCTCCGGCGTGGGAAGTTCGCGCGCCCTGGCGAACCGGTTGGTCTGGTACCAGGTGAGGGTCAGACCGCGCATCGCCGTGTCGTGGTCCTCGGAACCCTCCTCGGTAAGCTCCATCAGCCGACTGAAGAGCGTTTCGGCCCGCCCGTAGTCCCCGAGCAGATACGCCATCCTGGCCGCGAGCTGCAGGTTGCCCACATGGGACGAAGAAGCGCTGCCGAGCGGCGCGATGACTTCATCGGCCTCCCAGACGTTCCCCAGCTTGTAGAGGATATCCGCATAGGCTCGCCGGGCATCGTCGTCGTCGGGGTCGGCCGCGAAAGCCTCTGCTCGTGCCGGCAGGGCCGCTTCGACATCCGACCTGAGCCGGAAGTCGTCCTCTTCCGTCGCGGGCGCTTCGCCCTCCGTGTCCGCCTGGCAACTCCAGATGGCGAGGCTCACCGGAAGTACAACGAAGGTGACTGCCGCGATCCGCAGCTTGCGTGTCATGATGCGCTCCATTTCGATCATCAATGCTGGAAGGGACCAGTTGCTCCCCGGGGCTACGCGAGGTAAGAATGCCCGTGACGCACCGTTTTCCGAAAGAGGCTGGAAATGCGACGACCACGATTCCCTCCAAGGTGCGCGCGGCTGGCAGGCGCGCTCCTCGCCACGTCCACGCTCCTCGTGTCGGCACCCGCCGCCCCCGCCCGCGCCCAGGAGCTCATGACGCGGTACACCTACGAGAACCGCGTCGACATCGACCTCGCGGCCATCTTCGAACCCAAGTGGGACGTCATGGTCCCCATGCGCGACGGCGTGCGGCTGCACACGGAGATCTACATTCCGCGCAATCAGTCCGAGCCGCTCCCCATCATGCTCGAGCGCACCCCCTACTACGCCAACCCGCAGGAGCAGGAGTACTCGATCCGGCTGGACTGGTACGAGGAGTTCTTTGACGAGGGGTACATCTTCGTCCTGCAGGACCTGCGCGGGCGCTACGACTCCGAGGGCGACTTCCGCACCCTGCGCCCGAATCGCACCCCGGACGACATCGACGGCACCGACGAGTCCACCGACTTCTACGACACCATCGACTGGCTGGTGAACAACGTGCCCGGGAACAACGGCCGCGTCGGCACATGGGGCATCTCGTACGGCGGCTTCCTCGCGACGCGTTCGATGGTTGACCCCCACCCCGCGCTTGCCGCCGTCTCACCGCAGGCGACCTGCGCCGACATGTTCATCGGCGACGACTTCCACCACAACGGCGCCTTCCGGCTCAGCTACGCCTACGAGGCGGCGGAGCGCTTCGAGCTGCCCCCGGAGCTGTGGCCCCCGCAGGGCCCCTGGGACAAGTACACCCGGTATCTGGAGATGGGCCCTCTCTCCAGGGTCAACCGTGAGCTGCTGCACGGCCGATCGCGGATGTGGAACGCTTTCGTGGAACATCCGAACATGGACGAGTACTGGGAGACGGAGATGTGCGGCGTCTTCCCGTATCTGCAGGGCGTCACCGTCCCCGCGCTCCACGTCACCGGCTGGTACGACGCCGAGGACTTCTACGGCCCCATCGAGGTCTACAAGCAGCTCGAGGCCGACGACGAGAACAACGAGAACTTCCTCGTGCTCGGCCCCTGGCGCCACGGCGGCTGGACCTTCGAGGAGGTCGGCCGGATGGTGCTCGACATCGACCTGGGCAGCGCGACCGCCCGCTACTTCCGCGACGAAATCCACGCCCCCTGGTTCGCCTACTGGCTAAAGGACAAGGGCTCGCTGCCCGCGGCAGAGGTGATCACCTTCCAGACCGGCTCCAACGAGTGGAAGCAGTACGACAGCTGGCCCGCCGAGGGCATGGTGCCGCGCAACGTCTACCTCCGCGCCGACGGCGTCGTCTCGTTCGACCCGCCCCCCGCCTCGGACGGCGACGCCTACGACGAGTACGTCTCCGACCCCGACAACCCGGTGCCGTTCCAGTACCGGCCGATCCATTACGATCGCTGGCACCTCTGGCAGGCCGAGGATCAGCGCTTCGTCGACGGCCGTCCCGACGTGCTGACCTGGGAGTCCGAGCCCCTCGAGGAGGGATTCTCGATCACAGGCGACATCGTGGCCCACCTCCATGCCTCGACCAGCGGCGGCGGGGCGGACTGGATCGTGAAGCTGATCGACGTCTACCCCGACGATCACCCCAACCCTGCGCTCCGGGGCTACCAGTACATGGTCGCCGGCGAGGTCTTCCGCGCCCGTTTCCGCAACAGCTACCGCGAGCCGGAGCCCGTCGTCCCGAACGAAATCACCCCCTACACGATCAGCCTGCGCGACCGCGACCACCGCTTCCTGGCCGGCCACAGGATCATGGTGCAGGTCCAGAGCACCTGGTTTCCGATCATCGACAGGAACCCGCAGAGCTGGGTGCCGAACATCTTCGAGGCCGTGCAGGAGGACTTCGAGAGGGCGACGCAGAGGGTGTATCGCTCGGCGGAGTACCCCACCCACATCACGTTGCTGGTGAATCCGGGGGGGTAGGAGGGGGGGAGAAGGGTTGGAGACCTCTGCGCGACCGGCGCCGGCGGGGCGGCGCGGTCGGCAACGCCCCGGCACATGGGGGAGTTGCTGGCGCCCGCCCCGCCCCGAGTGGCAGGCGCTGCCGGCTATGACGAATCAGCTCGGAATGTTCGGGTTGTTGTTCTTCTCGACGTCGGGTAGCGGGAAACACCGCATCGAGCCGTAGGCGCCGCCCTTGGGGTAGGGGGCCCCGGGAGGAGGATCGAGCGGTATCTCGAATGACCGGTGGTCCCAGAAGCGGTGGCCTTCCAGGAAGAGCTCCCGGGAGCGCTCCTGAATGATCATGTTGAGCAGGTTGTCGCCGGTGGGGCCCTCGACCATGTCCGTGGCGGGGTCGTAGCCGGGTAGCCCGGCCGCGTCGTGGAAGGCGTTGATGATGTCGACGGCCCGCTGCCCGCCGGCCGCCTCGGCGATGATGAGCTGGGCCTCGTCCCAGGTGGCGATCGGGATGGGGTCGTCCAGCGACAGGTACTTGAGTTGCTCCCACACCTGATAGACACGGCCGAATCCGAGCTGGCCGGTGTTGCGGGTCGGCACCCGGGGATCGGGCACGCCCTTCCACTCCAGCTCGCGAAACCTCGGGTCCACCGACTCGAAATGGCTCTGGTTGTTGGTCCGGTACACGGTGTTCATCGAGCGCTGACTGAGGCTCGAATAGTTCCCGTTCATGACGAAGCCCTCGGGCACCGCTTCGGCGTCGGACATGGCACCGGTCATATCGCCGAGGCCGCGGCGCGCCCTGGCCCTGCCCAACCGGGCCATGGCCGCGATCTGTGTGTTGCCCACCTGCATCGACCCTGACAGCGCCTCGCCGAAGCGGCCCTCGGCGTCGGCCAGAATCGCATTCGAAGACAGCTCGGGGCTCAGGTTGATCGCGGCGGAGCAGAACGACTCGCCGAGGAGGACGCGGGCGTAGGCGGTGTACGCGAGGGTGGTCGCGATGAGGTCGTCGCGGTTCGGCACGTCCGCAGCGTTCCAGCCCTGAAGGTTCTCCAGCGTCTCTTCGCCCTGGGAGATGGCGATGCTCAGGGGAAGGTAGATCGCGTTGTACTGGCCGCAGTCGAAGAGTGAGTAGTTCTCCTGGTCCGACGTGATCCGCCGCGCGTCGAAGTCGAAGGCCTGGGAGCTCCGCAGGTTGGAGTTCACGAACTCGTCGGACACTTCGCCCGTGGTGCCGATGTACTCGGCGAGCGCGCACTCGAAGCTCGCGATCACCGAGCCGACCTGCAGGTCTGCCGTGGTGGGGTCTTCGAGGACGGCGTCGCCAACCCGGTCGGGTGGCTGCACGTCCAGCAGCGATTCACAGCCGGCCAGGAGGAGCATCGGTCCCAGGGCCGACGACGCAGCCCTCAATCCCCCGCCGAACCGAAATACCATGCGGCTCGGTGAGGCCTCTCTCACAGTGACAGTTTCTCGAATCTTCATTTCCATAATCCCTTTTCCCCGCGTCAGAAACTCACGCGGACCGCCACCTTCACCCGGCGCGGCATGGGCGTGAACGACTGGCTCGACTTGTCGAAGAGCGGAGAGGTGGAAGTGGGCTCGGTGAAGTAGGTCTCGGGGTCGAGGCTCGGCCAATCGGTCCACGTCATCAGGTTGTAGGCCGCGAGCGTGACCGTGGCGCTTCCCGCCCCGAAGCCTTCGGCCCACTGCCTCGGCAGGCCGTAGGACAGCGACAACTGCCGCAACTTCGCGAAGCCGGCGTCGGCCACGGCGAAGGAGCTGTAGAAGCCGGAGTCGTACTCGGCGATCGTGATGGGATCGTAGTCCATCGGCGCCAGGTTCTCGCGGCAGATCCGGAAGAGCTGGCAGCGCACGATCGCGTCGTTGTCGCCGTGCCGCTGACCGTACTTGAAGTCGATCAGACCGCTCAGCGTCAGGTTGCCGAAGACCGTCAGGGAGGTGCTTAAGCCGCCGTGCCACTCGGGTTCGGTGGGACCGAGGTAGATCGCCGGTGCCTGGTCGCAGGGTACGGGGCTGCGGCCGGAGCCTCCGTCGCACATCACGTTGATGGCGTTGCCGTTCGCGTCGAAGGCGGCCGAGACCACCTTCTGGCCGAACCAGGATCCGGGGGGCAGCCCTACCTGGTGACGGATGTGCAGCCCCGGAGTGTCGAGCATCGTGTCGAGGATCAGGTAGTCCTTACCGTCCGAGGTGGTCCCGGACTGGACGCCGCCGAGGTCGAGGACCTTGTTCCAGTTGCGCGAGATCTGGAAGCCGGCGTCCCAGCTCACGTTCCGGCTCCGGATCGGAGCGGCGTCGAGGCTGAACTCGACGCCGCGGCTTTCCACCTCGCCCACATTCACCCACTGCACGCCGGGGAACCCGCTCGACGGCGCAAGCAGCCGCTGCAGGAGAACGTCCCGGATGTTCTGGTGGTAGTAGGTGAGGTCGATCCCGACGCGGTCGCCCAGAAACCCGCCCTCGAGGCCGGCTTCGTATTCGATTCCCCGCTCGGGGGCCAGTTCGGAGTTGCCGGGCGATGAGGGTGCAAGCCCCGGCCTGCCCAGCCCCGTCGTGATGGGCAGGAAGAACCGCAGCGCCGAGAAGCTCTCGGGCTGCTGCCCCGTCTGGCCAAAGGCCGCGCGCACCTTGAGCGAGTTCACGAAGTCGAGGTTCCAGAAGGGTTCCTCCGAGATCACCCAGCTGGCGCTGACCTTGGGGTAGGCCACGAAATCGAAGTCGTCGCCAAAGGCGCTGTTGTTGTCGACGCGGACCGCCCCGGTGACGAAGAGCCGGTCCCGCCATCCGATGTGCTCCTGGACGAAGGTGCCCACGGTCACATTGCGGACGAACACCTCGCCGGCGAACCTGCGTGCGGTGCTCGACACCGTGGTCAGCCCGGGCGCCGCAAACTCCTGACCCGTGGTCTGGGCGGCGCGAAGCTCCCGGGAGTAGTACTGGAGTCCCACGGAGGTCTCGGATGTCAGGTCGTCGCTGATGGCAAGACTCGCGGTTCCCGCATAGTCGGCGGTGATGAAGGTGGCGGACAGCTTCTCGAACTCCCGGCCCCCGCGGGCACCCGACGGTCCGTAGAAGAGCTCACCGGTGGGGCCGAGGAAGGGCCGCTGCACGATGTTGTCCTCGGCGGTCTCATCCAGACCGACGACGAGCCTTTGCTGGAGCCACCCGAAGGGCGTGTGCTGTACACGGAAAGAGCCCGTGAAGCGGTCGAGCTCCTGCCGGTTCTGCTCGCGCTCGAAAAGGACTTCGGGCGGAGCGATGAGCCAGCCGCGGTTGGGCGTGTCTATGAGCGACGGGAACGAGTACATCCCGCTCAGCAGGGGGCCGGACCCGATGTCGTCGGCGAGTTCGATGTTCGACCGGACGTAGCCCGCACTCACGCCGAAGTTCCAGATCTCGGACGGAGAGAAGTCGATGTTGGCCCGTCCGTTGAAGCGCGTGACGTTGTTGGTGATGTAGACGCCCTGCCCCGTGTCGTACGAACCGCTCACGAAGTACGAGATGTTGGCCTCGCCGCCGGTGACGCTGAGGCCGTAGGACTGCTCGTGCCCGGTGCGGAAGACGTTGTTGCCGGCGTCGGTCTCCCGCTGGAAGAGGTTCCAGCTGGCGATCGCCCCGGAAGAATCAAGACCCCAGATGGCCGGTATCGTGCCCTCCGGATCGTGGATCCAGTTCGCTCCCTGTTCGACCTTGAGGCTCCAGCGTGCGGGCGCGCCGCGAGCGCCGCGCTTGGTGAAGATCTGGATGACGCCGTTGCTGGCTTCGGTGCCGTAGAGTGTCGCCGCCGCCGGACCCTTGACCACCTCGATGCGCTCGATCTCGTCGGGCGCGAAGTCGCCCAGCCGCGAGATTACGCCCGCACCGTACCCCTGGCTGTTGGGGCCGGCGCCGATGTCGTTGTTCACCCGGACGCCGTCAACGTAAATCAGCGGCTGGTCGTCGAGAGCGAGGCTGGCGGTGCCGCGGATCTTCAGCCGGGGCCCGGCGCCGAGCACTCCGGTTCCCGCCATCGCCACCAGGCCGCTGACGCGACCGTTGAGGAGTTCCGGCACCGAGGTGACCGCGGAAGTCGCTACGATCTGTTCGGTGTCGAGGCTGGTGACGGCGTTCCCGACCTCCCGGCGCCGGGCTGCAACCGGGGTCCCGGTCGCGACGATCTCCTCCAGTTCCACCGCGGAGACGGCGAGCGAGAAGTCAACCGTTACGCCCTGGTTGGCCGTGACCGTCGTCGTGACGGTCTGGCGGCCATATCCGAGGCTCCGGGCCTCGACCTCGAGCTCGCCGACGGGGACGCCGACGATGAGGTAGCGGCCATCGGCGCCGGTGAGGGTGCCGAGCGACGTTCCCGCGATGGTGACCTGGACCGCCGTAATGGCGCGCTGATCGTGCGCAGCCACCACCGTGCCGGTGACGGACCCCGTCTGCTGTGCCAAGGTGGGAGTCGGGGCGGCCAACGTGGCGGCCGCCGTGAGGACAAGGACGGGCGACGCTCGATTCTCAGAAAGGATCATCCTCCGAATCGAGGACCAGAGGGAAGCCACACCGGTGAAGCGCACCGCATCCATACCCAACCTCCTACCTCTTGGAACCTGACCACGCCCCAAGGGACATCTCCCTCGGGGCGTGCCGCGGAAGATGGAATATTCTATACCATGTAGGATGCGGTAGCAAATGCAGCAAATGCATGCGCACACACGCCAGGTCCTGTGAGACCGCCCATACCTTGGCTGTCGAGCCCGGCGACGCCAGGCCGAAGCCCGGTTGAAGACCGTCCTGCCGGTGCCTATTGTGCCATGGGGACCCAATCCGCGCTGAGGAGACACGTCATGACACGTCCCGACCATTTCACCGTTGGTTCCGTGCTGCCTGCCCTGCCCCCCGGCCTCGCCGCCATGGTGCTTGGTATCGCCTTTGCCCTGGTGCCTGCCGCCACCGCCCCGGCATCCGCGCAAACAGGCCGGGTCAAGCGCATGTTCGACATCCGCACGCCCATGCGTGACGGCGTCGAACTCTCGGGCGATGTCTGGATGCCGGCCGAAGGCGGCCCGTTCCCGACGATCATCATCCGCACGCCGTACCTGAAGACCATGGCGATCGGCGACTTCACCCTGGCGGGGTGGGGGACCTACTTCGCCGAACGCGGCTACGCGGTGGTCATGCAGGACGTGCGCGGCCGTGGCGATTCGGACGGGGACTTCGACTTCTTCTTCCAGGAGGGCGAGGACGGCTACGACACGATCGAGTGGATGGCGGCCCAGCCGTGGTCGAACGGCGACGTGTGCACGGCGGGCGTGTCCTACCTGGGCACCGATCAGTGGCTGGCCGCGCGGGAGCATCCGCCCTCGCTGAAATGCATGGTGGCGACCGCCGCGGCCGGGCGCTGGATGCACGAGCTCCCCTACTACGGGGGCGCGTGGATGATGTCGTGGGCCCTCGACTGGATCAACGGCACCTCCGGGCGCAACATGCAGACCGCCAATGCCGCCGGGATCGACATGGATTCGGTGTACTGGCACCGGCCGCTGCTCACCCAGGACGACGCGATGGGTCGTGACATGCCGCTCTTCAACGACTTCCTCGAGAACTCGACGATGAACGAGTACTGGAACCGGCTGCACTTCACCGAGGAGGACTTCCGCGGGCTCGACCTGCCGGTGCTCCACGTCACGGGGTGGTTCGACGGCGATCAGCCGGGCGCCATGTTCTACTGGGACGGGATGATGGCTCACTCCCCCGCCGCGGACCAGCAGTACTTCCTGTCGGGGCCCTGGGGCCACGCGGAGACGTTCATCGGCGGGACGCTGGAGGTCGGGGAAATGACGTTCAAGCCCGAGTCGATCGTCGACAACAAGGCGGAGCATCTCGCCTTCTTCGACCACTTCCTGAAGGGCAGCGCGGACAGCTACGATCAGCCGCGTGCGCGCGTCTACGTGATGGGCGCCGAGGAGTGGCGGGAGTTCGACCAATATCCGCCGGCGGATGCCCAGCCCACGGATCTGTTCCTGTCCAGCGGCGGACGGGCGAACTCCATCGCCGGTGATGGCGCGCTGGCATGGTCGGCCCCGGAAGGCGACACACCCCCGGACCGGTTCACCTTCGACCCGCGGAGACCGGTGCCGGCGGCTCTTGGTATCCTGCCCTCCGGCGAAGACCGCACCCCGCTGCAACGCCGTGACGATGTCCTGGTCTACACGAGCGAGGTCATCGAAGAAGCGGTGGAGATCATCGGAAAGGTCGTCATCGAGTTCCACGCGGCCACCGACGCGCGCGACACCGACTTCGTCGCGAACATCATGGATGTCTATCCGGACGGGAGGGCGGTGAAGCTCGGGCCGATCACCGGGGTCGTGCGGGCCCGGTACAGGAACGGTTTCGACCGCGAGGAGCTGCTCACGCCCGGCGAGGTCGCGCGCTACGAGATCGACCTGGGACACATCGCGCACTCCTTCGAACCGGGACACAAGATCCGGATCGACCTGACCAGCAGCGCGTACCCGCACGTCGCCCCGAACCAGAACACGGGGAACCCGGTCGCGACCGACACGGAGTGGAACACCGCGCGGCAGATCATCCACCACAGCCGGGAGTATCCATCGCGGATCATCCTGCCGGTGCGGGCGCGGCGGAGGGCGACGGAGTAGGGGTGGCTGACCAGGGCGAACTCGGGGTTTGCCCACACCCTGGCTGGACGAGATCACTGCCGGAAGCAACATTGGTGTCACGGCCAATCAAGGATCCGTCACTCTTTCTTTGAGGGAACTAATGGAGCTCCTTGGTGGGGATGGGTAACTTGACCATCCGACGCGGGCGAGTCATGACGCAACTTGGTGCGGCCCTCACGTTTCTGATGGCCGCGTGCGGTGGTGACCCCGACCGACGTGTGATGGCGGAGGTGGACACAGTCGGGGGGGTCGTGGTGGTGCGAAACGGGGCTGATGGTCTTTGGCGCAGATCAGAGGAATGGCGGGTCGTCGAGGATTTCAGGGTGGGAAACGTCCTGGGAAACCCGGACGAGGAACTCGCGACTGCCAGGAACAACAGCGTGACCCTCGGACCGAACGGTCAGATCTTCGTCCTCGATCGCTCGACCGATCGCGTAATGGTGTTCGGCGGCGACGGCGAGTTCGTGAGGAGTTTCGGGGGCTCTGGTGAGGGTCCCGGCGAGTTGCGTAGCCCGATGGCCCTGGCTTGGGATGGAACGGATCGGCTCTGGGTAGCGGACGGACTGAACGGACGGTATCACGTTTTCGACTCGACAGGCTCCTTCCAAAAGTCTGTACCAACACCGGTTCGTTCCGTCAATCGCATTCAGCATCCCCTCCAATGGGAGGGCGCAGACACCCTTGTCGACGAGACCGTAGGGGGGGTCGGCAGACGTACGATGGTGCTGTACGTGCGGGTGGATTCGGTGGGACAGATCATCGACACGGTGGCGGTGGTTCCGAAGCCTCCGCTTGCACCTGGTTTTCAGAACGTCATGCTTCGGCCGAGTCAGGAATCGCTTCGCTTTCTCGTCAATCATTATATACCGCGACTGCGATGGAGCCTGGCTCCCGACGGCACGATCTGGTCAGCGTTGACTGGTCGGCTTCGCCTGGTTCAGACCACACCAGGCGGCGACACGATCAGGGTAGTCGAGACCTCGCATCGGACCCCGACGTTCGATCGGGCGGACCGTAAAGCAATTGCGGACGGCCTCGCGGAAGGTGGCATCTCGAGACAGGATGCCGGGTTGGTCCGGCCAGTGGTCAACGAGATCCATGTGACGGACGATGGCCACATCCTGGTCGGGATCATTGAAAAGGTGGGGGACGATCCCAGCCTCCTGGACGTATTCAGCCCGGAGGGGTACTTCCTGGGCAGCGTCGACCTCGGTTTTGGCCTTCCCCGTCGCAACTTACCCGAGCTCGTCGGGGACACGATCATCGCGGTCACACCCGGGGTTTTCGACGTGCCCTTCCTCGTGCGCGCCACGATAAGGCGCCCTCGTTAGATCCCCCTCACCGCTCCCGCTGAAAGTAGAACGCCGCCGCCTCCACCGGCCCCGGATACACCCGCGCCCCATCCTCCCCGCTATACACCACCCCGTTCTTGACCACATACACGATCTCCCGCGTGTTGCGGATATCTTCCAGCGGGTTCGCGCCGAGAACCACCAGGTCGGCCAGCTTGCCGGCCTCGATCGACCCCAGGTCCGCGCCCAGACCATGGTAGACGGCCGAGTTCCGGGTCGCAGTCTGCAGGGCGTCCATCGGCGAAAACCCGCCCTGCACGAACAGCTCCATCTCCCAGTGCATGTCGCGCCCAAGCATCTGGCCGTGGCCGCCCGCGTTCACCAGCACGCCCGCGTCGAAGAGGCGCTTCATCGCGGCCGCCATGTCTGGCGCGTAGAGATCGTCGTCCCAGAAGTGGGTGACTCTGCGGAACTGGCGCAAACGATCCGCCGTGCTGAAGCGCAGGAGCTTCTCATCTTCCCAGTAACGCTGTGACTGGTCGAAGAAGGACTGGCCCGGGGGGCCGTTATACACGACCAGCAGCGTGGGCGTCACACCGGTGCCGCTCGCCCGGAACAGCTCCACGACATCCTGGTACAGCGGCGTGAGCCCCATCGAGTGCTCCAGCCCGGTCACGCCGTCGATGATTTGGGTGAAGTTCATCTGCGGGATCGCGGCGGTCTCGGACACGACGTTCAGTCCCTGCTCGCGGGCCGCCGTGATCAGCTGGTGCCTGTCGGCCCGGGTGAAGTTGACGTAGTCCTTGAGCGCCGTGACACCCTGGTCTCGGCTGAAGCGCGCATGCTCGTCGGCGTCGTCGTAGGAATCAATCGGCCGGTAGGTGCGCGGACGGTACTCGCGGATCCCGTACATCGGAGCCCCGACCGAGAGCATGCGCGGCCCGTCCATGCGGCCCGACCAGATCATGTCGCGCACCCAGGGCTCCTTGTCCTCCGAGCCGTACAGCTCATACAGCGTGGTGACGCCGTGCGCGAGCGCCGCGGTGATGCCGGGAAGCCGCTGCTCGACAAGGTGTGTGGGCGCGAGCTGCCCTACGGCATGGGCGTGCGCATCCACCAGGCCAGGGATGACGGTGTGGCCCGCAAGGTCGAAGACACGGGCGTCCGCCGGAATGGCGACATTTGTTCCGACTTCGGAAATCCGGTTGTGCCGAACAATTATCGTCGCGCCTTCGAGAACGCTCCGCTCGTCGTCCATCGTGATCACGCGGGCGTTGGTCAGCGCGACCGTCGTGGTCGGCACAGCCACCTGAAAGTTGACCGTGATGTCGGTCGTCCCGGCGCCCTCGGTCCCTCCCAGAATGTCGTCGAGCGTCTTCTCGTGGAGCATCCCGCCGCGCGACCAGGATACCGTCTCCGCATCCGGCCAGGCCAACCCGGCGCCATCCGACGGGTCGACGCGCTTCGTGTATCCCACGCCGTCGTACGCCGACACCGTGACCGGCTTCCCGATCCATTCGAAGGGCGTCACGAAGCTGCGGTGATATTCGCGGAAGGCGATCCAGCGGCGGTCCGGGGAAAGGACCGCGCGCTCGCCGTGCGGGAAGCGGTACAGGGTGGATTTCCCGGTGCCTTCGGGGCGGATGCGTCGCAGGGTCAGCGTATCGGAGACGAATTCGGTGTAGTAGATCCAGTCGCCGGTCTCGTCGAAGTGGACGGTGTGCGGCGCGCGTCCCTGGGCGTTGTTCGTGCCTGATACGCCGGTGACCCTCCGTTCCACCCCGTCCTCCACGACCACGAGCTCGAAGTCCGTCTCGTCCTCGATGCGCATGCCGTTGATGAGGCCGCCGTCGCCCCGGACGAAGGCGAGCGTGCCATCAGGGCCCAGCGACAGCGACATGTACTGGGAGGGGAGCGACGACACGGCGGTCGCGGGCCCTCCTGCCAGCGGTCGGCGGTGGACCGCGCCGAGTTCCGCGTCGGACCAGGTTGCGTAGTAGAGCCAGCCGCCGTCCGCGTCGACCACCGGGCTGGTCTCGTGGGCGGGCGACTGCGTGAGGTTGCGGATGCGGTCGCCTTCCTGAAGCCAGATGTCGCCGAGCGCCTCGAAGACGACGCCGGCAGGTGTCCGATGCGCGAACCGGTACGACCAGGCCCGCGTCTCCCCCTCCGGGAACTCGAAGGGGAACCGGATCGTCTCGTCTACCTCACGGTCCACCGGGGCGCGGAAGGGCACCTCAGTGATCGCGCCCGACGCCACGTCGACCGTGTGAATGCCGCCACCCCTCGTCAGGAAAAGGCGCGTCCCGTCCGGGTGCCAGTCCATGTTGGGAGCGACACCGTAGTAGTACGGCCCCGATTCCTGGTGATCGCGGTCCAGTCCCCGCACGAGCACCCGCTCCGACCGCGTCTGCAGGTCGTGCAGGATGACCACCGTCTCCTGATCGTCGCGGTGACCGTAGGCGAGGTAGCGCCCATCGGGTGACAGCGAAGGGTTGAAGGCGCCACCGGGCCGTTGCCGGTACACCCTGATCTCGGCCGTCTCCAGGTCGTACGTCTTGATGCGGGTGCCGCTCTGGTGGAGCTGCTGGTCCAGGTGCTCGTAGAAAACGACACCCCGCCCGGCGTGCTCCTCGAAATGGGTGATCGGCTGGAATGTCGTACCGGACGTGATCTCCTGACGCGCGCCGACGAGGTTGAATCGGTAGGCCGTCATGGCCCCGTCCTGCTCCAGCGCCGAGGCGTAGATGGCCCGGCCGTCCGCGGACCATGACCCCTGTACCACCGGCAGCTCCATCTTCGTGACGTTCTCCAGCGAATCCGTGCCCGCCGCACCCCCCGTGCCGCGATGCAGGATCCACACGTCCTCACTGCCGCTCCGGTCGGAAGTGATCGCGATCCGCGTCCCGTCGGGGCTGTAGCGCGGGAAGCTGTTCCAGGAGCGTCCGGTCGTGAGCGCGACGGCATCACCGCCCTCGATCGGCATCTCGTAGATGTGCCCGAGCAGCTCGAAGGCGAGGTGACGCCCGTCCGGCGAGACATCCACGCTGATCCACGTGCCTTCCGTTGCGGTGTATCTGAGGGGGGTGGTGGAAGGAGCCCGCGATTCCCCGATACTCCACTCGTCGGCGTCCTGGGCGACGGCCTGGGTGGTGAGGGCGGCGATCAGGACGAAGGGCAATATGGGAGCCCGCGGAAGAAATCCCCGCTGCATTCGAGCTGACGCGGGGTTTCTCCACGGGCTCCTGGGCGCGTGTCTTGGCATGAGTCTCTCCCTGTGGGTCAACGGCGGCGCATGGCGGCTCAGATCGATTTGTAGAGCGCGTCCACCAGCAGCGAGCTGAGCCCCATCGTGTTGCTGTAGTGGTTGCGCACGAAACCGCCGGCGATTCCCGCCGCCGGGTCGGCAAAACCGTAGTTGCCTCCGCCCCCGCTCATCCCGAAGGCGTCGGGGTTCGGCCCGTAGATCGGCGGAAGCCCCGGGAAGAAGTTCACGTTTGCGTGATGGCTGCCGGGTGTCCACTTCTGCTCCCGGCCAATGAGCAGGTCCACACCGCCCGGAGGTGTCGGTGTAATGAATTCGCGCACGGTATCCGGCTTGAGCACCTGCCGACCGTCGAGTACGCCGCCCATGGCGAGCGGTGTGTACAGCCGCGCAAGGCTGCGCGCGTCCGTTGTGACATTGGCAGCGCCGAACTCGGCCGCGAGCGCCTTCGGCTGGCTCCACAGATGGCCGACCTGGAGCATGAACACGTCCATCGGCCCCCCGAGGAGTCCCCTGAACGCTGCGTGGTACTGCCAGCTCTCGGGGTTCATGATCTCGGAGAGCCCCAGCTCCTCCATTTGTGCGGCCAGGTTCGCGTGCATCTCGGCCACCGCCTCGTGCGCGGGCGCCTCTGGCCATGGCTTGATCGCGGCAAGGTCCCGCTGTTCCTCGTGTCGGTAGCAAATGAAATGTCCGGTTTCTGTAGCACATGAAGTGTCCGCTTTTCCGTACCGCCGCCCTCCGAGGCGAGCGGAGCGAGCCGAGGGGGGCGGCGGTACCGCCTCACGCTGCCACCTCCGACCCGCTGAGGGTGTCCAGCAACCTGCCGTTCGCATCGTAGCGCCCGAGCCTCCGGATGCCGTGGAAGACGGCCATGCCGCCGTCCTCGTATTCGTGGACCTTGACCTTGGCTCGCACGTAGGTGTACCGGTGCGGCTGAGGCGGGATCTGCAGCGTCTTGCCCTTGTAGGTCACGCAGTTGTCGTTGCCAACCGTCCGTGTCTCCTTCAGGCAGAGGATGTCGGGCAGCTTGGCCTTCATCCGCGGCAGCAACCGGGTGAACGCGCGCTTCGCCTCCCTCGCCTCCACCGCAAATGCCGCGTTGAACCGCGGCCAGAAGTCCTTCAGGAACTCGTTGGCCTCGTCCATGTCGGTGATCCCCGCCCGCGCCAGCTCCTGCGGCAGGCGCCCCTGAAGCGTCCCGAACAGCCGCTCGCTCCGGCCCCGCGCCTGCGGCGAGTACGCGGCGATCATCTCGATCCCGAGCTCGCCCATCGCCCGGCCGAACTGGGTCGGCTTGTCCTTGTCCACCTTCCCGCCCGCCTCCGGCGTGTGCCAGTAGTGCGAGCCCCGGTCCGTGTACAGGCTGTCGAAGAGCCCCTGCACCTTCACCGTCTCCGCGACGCCCCGAAGGCTCGACCACGTTCCCTCCTCCTCGACGAAGAACCCCGAGTACACCCCGCTTGTCGCGTCGTCCATCGTCACGACCAGGTCCCACCCCTGGCCGGGAGCCCATTCGTGCGTCGAGGCGTCCTGGTGGAGCATCATCCCCTCCGCCGGCTTGCGCTCCCGCCTGAGCCGGTGCGCACCCTTCCTGCGCCCCTTCCTCACCAGGCCCGCCTCCTGAAGGCGGCTCTTCACCCAGGTGTACGACCGCGCCCCGCCGTGCTCGCCCGCGTAGACCTCGTGGTAGAAGTGAAGCACGTTCCACCCCGCACAGCCGTCCCGGTACAGCGCCTCCAGCGCCGCCGCCTCCTCCGGCGACGCCCGCCGGGGAGACGGCCCCGCCACCCGCTTGTCCTTCAGGGCCGCCAGCCCGCCCGCCTCGTAGCGGGCCACCCAGCGCCGGAACGTCCGGTCCGTCACTCCCGGCACGCTCGCCGCCCACGCTTGCGTGACCCGTTTTCGGCGCCATCGATCATAGATCTCTTCGAACCTCGCCATCCGTATCTCTCGCAGCATCTCCGCCCGGTTCATCCAGCCTCCTCGGTGACTGTTCTGAACCGGACAGATTACGTGCTACGAAACCGGACATATTATTTGCTCCTAACAGCCGCGGCTCCCGAGGGTCGCACGGGGTCCGTGGCGGTAGTCGCTCGTCCGCATACTCCAGAAGGAGGGGGATAACCGTGCAAAGACCGATACCAGCCCGGCACA
This sequence comes from Longimicrobiales bacterium, assembly GCA_963555795.3. Taxonomy (GTDB): domain Bacteria; phylum Gemmatimonadota; class Gemmatimonadetes; order Longimicrobiales; family Gaopeijiaceae; genus Bin94. The sequence continues at coordinate 294,948 of CAUVXA020000007.1, forward strand.
GATGGACATTCGCCTGCGTGGCAGCCGTTTTCATGGTTGGCAGCACGACAAATACGGCCCTGGCCCAACAGCGGCAACGTACCGAGGCGGAAGCGCGGGCGGCGGCTGAACGCAACCGTGCGGAGCGAGCCAGGCAGGAAGCCGAGACCGGCCAGCCGGTCGCGTTGATCCACGACTACGTGGGGGCAACGGTCGGACCCGTGCCGGAAGCACTCGCGGTCGATTCGTTCTACCAGAAACACGTGGACGCGAACGGCATCCCGGTGCTCGCGTCGACCAAGGTTCCCGATATCGCGTTGCTGGTCGTACGTGACATCGTCAACACGATGCTTGCGGCGCGACCGGACCTGCGCGCATCGATGATCGAGAGAAACTGGCGCACGGGAGTCATCGCCGAGGTCGAGATGACCATGGACATCCCGGAGTACGGGTCACGGAAGCGCCCCGGTGCGCCGCCCGACGAGCCGATCATGCAGGCGGACCGGGACTATCATGCCAATCGGTCGCGCGGCCTGGGCGGAAACCCGACGACCGGGGCGGAGGAGAACGTGCTCGGCTATCCCGGGACCCGGTACTTCGGGGAGCACATCTTCGTGCACGAGTTCGCCCACGCCATCCACCGCGCGGTCCGGGACGTCGACCCCGGGATGGCGCAGGAGATCAGCGACGCGTACGACGCCGCGATGGCGGCGAACCAGTACCAGTACGATGACGGCCGGAGGCACTACGCGACCACGAACGCGAACGAGTACTGGGCGGAAGGCGTCCAGTGGTGGTTCTTTTCCAACTACGGGGAGTGTTTTGCCGGGGATGTCCAGGTGGAATCACCGGATGAGTTCGAGGCCTACGACCCTGTGCTCAGCGAGCTCATCGGCCGGGTCTTCGACACGCACCGGATACCCATGGACATCTTCCACGGGAAACGCATCCGGCCGGTGACCTGCCCGGCCGAACCGAGCGGCTGAAGCGAGGGCTCGGATGCGACGCCTTCTGCCCCTCGTCGCATCCGCCGTCGTCGCGTGTGGCGACGGCACCGACGGCGCGTTGGAACCGGTCCCGGAAGAGCCCGTCTGCAATACGCCGTTGTGTGACCGGACGGCCCTGGACGCGCTTGGCGTCGACCCGTTCTACAAGAAGTACGTCGACGCGGGTGGAATCCCCGTCATCAGCTCCGAGAAGGCCGAGGACCGGGCGCTCCTCGTCGCGAAGGAGATCGTGGAGGAGATGCTGGCCTACCGGGAGGATGTGCACGCGGCCATGGAGACGCGGGGAGCGTATGTCGGAATCATGTCCCGTGACGAGGTGACGACGGACATTCCCGAGCACCGTCATCTGGCAAACGACCCCAACGTCGATTGGAACCAACGTGCCCGGGGACTGGGTGGCACCCTGGTGAGCCCGATCACGACGGCCGGTGAGGAGAACCTCCTCTGCCTGGTCGCCGACCGCTACCGGGGGGAGAACATCCTGGTTCACGAATTCGCGCACTCCATCCACCTCATCGGCATCGACATGGTCGAGCCCACGATCCACGACGAACTGCAGCAGCTGTACGATGCCGCTCTGAACGAGGGACTCTGGTCCGACACCTACGCCGCCACCAATCGTGGGGAGTACTGGGCCGAGGGTGTCCAGTCGTGGTTCGACGTGAACCAGAATCCACAGGAAGGCGTTCACAACCATGTGGACACGAGGGCAGAGCTGAGAGACTACGACCCGCCGCTCGCCGCGGTCATCGAGCGGTTCCTGGGAGATGGGAGCTGGCGACCGGAGTGTCCGGCCGGCTGAGGGAGCGGCCGGGTTCCGACCACGGCCTCACGGCCGGTCGTCGACGATGGAGGCGCGGATGATCCGGTCGAGGAGCGGGAAATCCCGGTCCAGGTACTCGTTCCCACCTTCTACGATCGGCCCTTGGCGGCCCTGCCGCACGCCGCTCCCCGACTGCTCCCCGTAGCCCGGGTAAAGGCGGTCGAGCACATCCATTCCTTCGACGATGCGCCCGAAAATCGCGAAGGGCTCCGCGTCGTTGCGTGTGTTGTCGCCGAGGTTGATGTAGATCTGGGTGTTCCGGGTGTTCGGGTCGGGGGACATCGCGAAGGCCAGCGTCCCACGGGTGTTGCTGCCTTGCGCGGGATCGTCGGGTATTTGGCGGTGAAGCCAGGCGGCGTTCACCCCGGGATCGCCGTGGAGCCCGAACTGCACGATGTAGCCCTCGCTCACGCGGTGGAAACGGGTGTCGTCGTAGTAACCCAGCCGCACGAGGTTGTAGAAGCGGTCCGCGCCGATGGGCGCGTGTTCACGGACCGCCTCCAGGACGAAGTCTCCCTTGCTCGTCTCGAAGCGGGCGTGCCAGACGGGCGGTGAGGGGCGGGTCCACTCCGAGTTCGACGGATCGAGCAGCAGCGCCGCGCGACCCGTATCGGACCTGTCCCCGGCGCATCCCACAGCGAGCGGAATGAGCAGGAGGATCCTGGTCGCGGCCGTGTAGCGTTGTGCTGGATGCCTTGTCCTGGTGCCGGCCATTGCTCGTCTCCGGGTAGCGTTCTCGTGGTGCTCACGTCGGGTGCTTGCCGCTTTCGCAGGCTCCCACAGTATGCGGCGGGACGCGCTCTCCGGCCACCGGATCAGTTGGCATTGGCGCGCGTTGACTTCCCACCCCACGTTTACTGGATGCACGCCCGGCCGTGGCGAGCCTTGATGCCACGTCCCCCGTCTCCGCCCTTGGAGGGACCATGCGAGCCCACTCGATTGTTTTCGGCACCGTTCTGGCATGGACCGTTCTCCTCGTGCCCCAGCCCGCCGTTGCGCAGGGCATGATCGAGGACTATCGGCGCGCCGCGACCGTCCGTCAGCGGCTGGAGGGGCTGACTGTGGGTGTGGCCGAAGCTCCGACCTGGATCGACAGTACGAACCGTTTCTGGTACCGGCGCTCCGTGACCGGCGGCAACGACTTCGTCCTGGTCGACGCGGCGACGCAGCAGAAGCAGCCGGCCTTCGACCACGCCAGCCTGGCCACGGGCCTCTCCCAGGCCGTCGGCCAGGAGTACGCGGCCCTGACGCTGCCCTTCCGGACCTTTGACTACGTCCTGGACGGCCAGGCCATCGAGGCGGATGTCGGCGGCGTCCGCTGGCACTGCTCGCTGGCCGACTTCGCCTGTGACAGCATCGGCGAGGTCCGGGCCGGAGGGTTCGGCGGTGGCGGTTTCGGAAGATTCCCCGGGAACCAGAACGTCGGTGAGCCCCGGGTGTCACCCGACGGGCTCACCGAAGCCTTCATCCACAACTACAACGTCGCGATCCGCCCCGCCGGAAGCGGGTCGCCCGCGGGCGGAGGCCGGGGGGGCTTCGGCGGGGGCCGGGGATCGGCACCGTCCCACACGACGCTCAGCTACGACGGGTCCGAGGGCGATTCCTACCAGCTGGGATCCATCCAGTGGTCGCCCGACTCGAAGAAGCTGGTCGCCTACCGCAGGCGGCCGGGATACCAGCGTACGGTCTACTTTGTCCTGTCCGCTCCCGAGGACCAGCTCCAACCGAAACCGGACTCGATGTTCTACCGCAAGCCCGGCGACGTGCTCGACCTCAATCGGCCCGTGCTCTTCGACGTCGAGAGCGGTACGGGCATCACGATCGACGACGGACTCTTTCCGAACGCGTACCGCATTTCGTCCGTGGAATGGAGGGAAGACGGGCGCGCGTTCACCTTCGAGTACAACCAGCGCGGCCATCAGGTCTATCGCATCATCGAGGTGGACGCCGAGAGCGGCGAGGCTCGTGCCGTGATCTCGGAGGAGGTGCCCACCTTTTTCAACTACCGCACGATCCGTCCCAGCTCGAGGGACTCGGGCAAGCAGTTCCGCCATGACATTAACGACGGGCGGGAGGTCATCTGGATGTCGGAGCGGGACGGGTGGAACCACCTCTACCTGTACGATGGCGTCACCGGCGAGGTGAAGAACCAGATCACGAAGGGAGAGTGGGTGGTGCGCGCCGTCGACAGCGTGGATGTGGCCAACCGCCGGATCTGGTTCCAGGCGAGCGGGATGGTTCCCGAGCAGGATCCGTACTTCGTGCACCACTACCGTATCGACTTCGACGGCTCGAACCTCGTCCAGTACACGGAGGCCGACGGCAACCACACCCTCCGCTGGTCGCCGGACCGCCAGTACTACGTCGACCGCTACTCCCGCGTCGACCTGCCCACGGTGCTGGAGCTGCGGCGCGCGAGCGACCGGCGGATGCTCGCCCAGCTCGAGAAGGGCGACATGTCCGCGCAGCTCGCCACCGGTTGGCAGCCGCTGGAGGTCTTTGTCGCCAAGGGTCGCGACGGGACGACCGACATCTGGGGCGTGATCGTGCGGCCGACCAACTTCGACCCGAACCGGACGTACCCCGTCATCGAGAACATCTACGCGGGTCCCCAGGGCGCGTTCGTGCCCAAGGACTGGAGCCCGATATCGAACATGCTGTCGATGGCCGAGCTCGGTTTCATCGTGGTCCAGATCGACGGCATGGGCACGAGCAACCGCTCGAAGGCGTTCCATGACGTCGCCTGGAAGGACCTGGGCGATGCAGGCTTCCCGGACCGCATCCTCTGGCACGAGGCGGTCGCCGACAGGTACCCGTGGTACGACGTCTCGCGCGTGGGCATCACCGGGGGGTCGGCCGGGGGCCAGAACTCGACCGGCGGCGTGCTCTTCCACGGGGACTTCTACAAGGTCGCCGTGTCGCGCGCCGGGTGCCACGACAACCGGATGGACAAGATCTGGTGGAATGAGCACTGGATGGGCTGGCCGCTCGGGCCCCACTACGAGGCTTCTTCCAACGCGGTGAACGCGCACCGACTCACGGGCCGCCTGCTTCTCGCGGTGGGCGAGCACGACACCAACGTCGATCCGTCCTCGACCATGCAGCTCGTCAAGGCGCTGATCGATGCGGACAAGCGGTTCGACCTCTACGTGCAGCCGGGTGGAGGCCACGGTGTGGGCGGTCAGGTCAACCAGCGCCGCGACGACTTCTTCGTGAAGTGGCTGCTGGGCGTCGAGCCGCCCGACTGGAACAGCGGCGTGACGCTGGGGCTGGACGAGACGACGGGCGAGCCTCTCGATTACCCGTCCGACGACCTGGAGCCAGCGCCGGGATTCTTCGAGCGCGACGACGAGACGCCGCCCTACATGTGGTGGTAGCCGCGATCGGGGGAATCAGCCGCCACGGGTGAGCGTGACCACGCCCGACCGCGCGGTCCCGTTCACCGGCACCTCGAATATGGCCGTGACTCCGGCGGCGGCGTCGAACGACGTAATGACCTCGTCTCCGCGCAGCACCCGGTAGGCGCCCGCCGGGAGTCCGTCCACGCGCACGGTGCCCAAGTGCATGGCCGGGTTTCGGCTCTCGAGCTCGAAGCGGAGTGACGAGAGATCCTCCTGGAGGAAGATGGGCGCACCGGCGGCGAAGCGGTCGACAGCGGTCTCGAGGTGGAGGCGCGCACCCGTCAGCATCGCGTGGAAGCGTCGCCGGACGCCGTCCCGCGGCACGACCTCCAGGCCGCCTCCGGCCTCGCGCCAGTCGCCGCCGAAGCAGAACCGGCCGAAGACCGGGTCGTCGGCGATGACCGTGCGGGCGCAGCGGAGCCCCCCGCAGAAGCCCAGGTCGATCTCGCAGGAGTAGTACCACGACCCGCGTGAATGCGGCTGGTCGAGCCAGGTCTCCCCGTACGGGGCGGGCTCGAAGCCACCGCCGGCGCCACCGTCGTTCTCGGGACCCGGGTACCAGTAGCCGTAGTCGGACTCGGGGGTGCCGGTGTTCATCAGGGCCCAGGCGCTCAGGAAGGAAGCGTACCCGAGCCGCAGGTACGGCCACGGGTCCTCCGCGTGGTACAGCGCGTAGTCGAGGACGCTCCAGCCGCCCATCTGGGACATGTAGCTGAGCGTATAGGAGTTCCCCCCCGACCCGCGAATGTCGCTCCCGAGGAGGTAGTAGGCGTTCTCCAGCCAGCCGCGGCAGAAGAGGTTCGCGGTGATCTGGATCTTCATGAAGTCCTGCGCGGCCTCGAGTGGAATGCGCGTCGAGGGAGGGTAGTCGACCCATCCCACCCGGACCTCGCGCGCCTCCTCCGGGCCTTCCGGGTCGGCAACCCCCAGGGCGTACTTTGCCAGGGCGTGCGTCGCCTCGAAGCCCGTGGTGTCGAAGGCGTACTCCGAGCGGAAGAGGTTGGGGCGGTCGTTCACGAACGTCCGGACCTTGCGCTCCCAGTGCGGGCGCAGGCGCTCGGCCTCCTCACGCATCCCCTCGGCGTAGAGCGCACTGATGACGTCCTCTACGACCAGTCCGTTCATGAGCCCCGTCTGGTACGCCGACCAGCGCTCGATCTCCCAGGGGATCGTGAACATGGCCAGTGCTGTGCCGTAGGCGCGCAAAAGATATTGTTGCGCGGTCAGTGCCGTGCGCATGTAGGGGTGGTGCTTCGCCACCCGGTACATGCTCAGGTACATGAGCGTGATGTGGGGGTAGTCGTAGATCCGCCACAGGTGCTGCCTGCCCGTACGCCCGGGGTCGTCGCTCTCCCGGTTGGTCTTCCAGTCGGGGATACCGTAGATGCCGTAGGAAAAGGTCTCTTCGGTGGTCCGCTGCAGTCCGCCCCAAACGAAGTTCTCGATGTAGTAGTCGAGGGCCTCGACCTCTTCCTGGACGGGGGATTCCGCATTCTTGGAGGCAAGGAAGGCCGGTTTGCTCAGCCCGGGGTCGTCGCAGGTGACCTCGTAGATCCGCCAGCCGACGATACGGTCGTAGTTGTCGGGCCCGAGCATGACGTGCGTGTCCATGGCCCACTCGGCGAGCAGCCCGTCGTACCAGAGTGAGGGATCGCGGTGCTGGTGCGCGGCGATGAAGGCCGCGCGCTTGGCGATGAGGGTCTCCAGCGGCTCGGTGGCGAAGAACTCGAGGTGCATGTGCCGGTCCTCGCCGAATTGAACCGTGAGACGGTTCTCGCCGAGTCTGGAGAAGCTCACCTCGTAGATTTCGGCGTCGCCGTTCCGACCCGTGCGGCGGAGATCGGTTGCTTCGGGGTATTCCGCGACCACCCCGTGGACCGGCTCCCGCGAGCGCAGCGCGAAGCGGGCCGGAAGGTCCGTGGGCACGGTCATGCCGGGCACCACATGTACATCGACCAGCCCCTGCTCGACCAGAACGTCCCGGGCGTGATCGTAGTCGTCCACCCAGCGCAACGTGAACGAGTAGGACTGCTCGTCGCCGGGTGCGAGCGTCAGGCTCGTGTTGGGCTGCCGCCAGGTGCATCCGCGCCCCGCGGCCACGGCGCCTGCCGCCGCCGAGTGGATGAAGGCCCGGTAGCCGCCCTCCGATTCCCAGTACTCGAGGCTGGTGTGCCCGTCCGGGGTGATCATGAGATACGGGCCCACGCTGTTGGCGCGTGCCCATGCGAGATACGAACCGTGCCCCGCGACGAGGCTGTGCTTGAGCACGGGCGGCGACGGGTTCTCCTCCCCTCTTGCCGGACGGTTGCGGTTGATGGGGAGGGGGATCGCGAGGTCCCCGATCTCGAGGGTACGATCGGTCGGATTCCGGACCCTGATGGACCAGATGATCGAGCGCTCGCCTACCTTGAAGCGGACTTCGAGCTCTGGAGCGGTCGAGCCGGGTGGTCCGGCCACGCTGACGCGCTGCTCCGTGCCGTCCGCGCTCGCAGTCGTGCTGCGGTTGGCCTCAGGGTCGCCGGTCTCGAACGGCAGCCACTCGCCGCTCCCCTGCCGGTAGCGGACAATGAGGTCTCCGAGACGGGCCCCAGGGGTTACGTACTCGGTGTCGACGGTATCGTGCGCGTACCGCAGGCTGGTGATCGCTCCATCCTCAAAGGCCACTGCGAACTCGCTGGCTTGGGCGGGCGAGGCCGCATCGTCACGCGCCTGCGCTTTCGCCCCCTTCGGCGTTCCCAGTGTCGTGCCGAGCGCGGCCAGGCCGGCGGTCTCCAGGAACTGACCGCGGCTCGGGCCGGTGGTATCTCTGCTGCTCATGGGATCGTCTCCCCGGCGCCCCAGATGTCGCCCACGGTGAAGCCGTCCGGGAATGGATCGTCCGGATCGACCACGTACTGTGCAAACCCGGTAATCCAGGCGTGACCGCTTATTCTCGGGACCACGGCGCAGTACGGCCCCACACGGGTTTCCCTCACCAGGCGACCGGTGAAGATGGTCCCCAGAATGCCTTCGTGGTGGAAGTCCTCGTCGAGGGCGAGCTGGCCCTTCGCGTACAGCGCGGCCATCTTGGCGCACGTCCCGGTTCCACAGGGCGAGCGGTCCAGGACGCCCGTCCAGGAGTCGGGCCGATCCCAGTCCAGCGTGCCCGTGGAGACGATCGCCGCGTTCTTGAGCGTCGCGTCCGGTCGGCTCGGTGGCCCCGAGATGACCCCGATCGTGACCCCGGCGATCTCGGGATTCTCCGGGTGGGTGACGGGGAGTTGGTCGCGTGCCGCCGCCTTGACCATCTCACCGACACGAGTGATCTCCCCGGCGCGGTCCGGCACGAGTTCGAGCCCCAGTGGCTCCGCATCCGCGATCACGTAGAACATGCCTCCCCACGCGATGTCGACGGTCACCCGGCCGAGGGTCGGCACCTCGATCACGACATCGGTGTGGACCGCGAAGGCGGGCACGTTCTCCAGGGTGACCCGTTCCACCTTGCCCGCGGCAACGTCGGCCTCGACCTGGATCAGCCCGGCAGGCGTCTCCAGCACAAGGGAGGTCCGGGGCTCCTCCGCCCTCACCATTCCGGTTTCGATGAGCGCGGTCACGACGCAGATCGTGTTCGTGCCGGACATCGGGGGGTACTCGGTCTGCTCCATGATGACGAACCCGGCATCCGCCTCCGGACGCGTTGGCGGCAGGATCAGGTTGCAGTTTGCGGCCGGGTATCCACGCGGCTCGCGAAGCATGCGCTTGCGGATGTGGTCCCGATGGGTCTGCAGGTACTGCATCTTCTCGAACATGCTGGCGCCGGGGACATCGAGCACACCCCCGACGATGACCCGCCCCGGCTCTCCGTCGGCGTGCAGATCGACCGCCTGGATCATCTGCGTCAGGTGCATGGATTGCATCCGGCTCCGGGAGGGATGCTTGCCACGGTTGCCTGGTGTCTCGAGCTCACCGGCCCGAGGCCCAGGCTGGCACGGGCTTCCGCCAGGTAGCGGCTCGGCGCTCCGACTCCCTCCAATCGCCGGAACTCGCGACGGGCGTCCGCCAAACGACCCTCTGTCGCGAGCAGCCGCACCAACGCCACACCTGACGGGAAGTTGAACCGGAAGAGGTCCACTCCCCGCTGGTGATGCAAGATCGCGCGGGCGAGATCGCCATTTCGCTCGGCGAGAATGCCGGCACGCGTGTGCACCTGGGACGCCGTGGCTTCGTCGAATCGTCCCCGGGGTACGAATTCACCGTCCCGGAGAACGAACTCGACAGGATCCGGCTCCGCAATCATCTCCAGGCCCCGTTCGACGAGCGCCCGGGACGTTTCCACATCTGCGGTGTCGAGCAACTCGCTGAGCTTCACGATCGTTTGCAACCGTGACCCGTCCTCCTCGAGAACTCGCTCGAGCAACAGCCGCGCCGCTGCGGTATCGCCGTCGTGCGCCGCGAAGTCGGATTCTACTTCCAGCACACGCGCCCCGTCCGGATCCAGCAGCCTGGCGGTCGCGAGGTCTTCGCGCCCTGATCCGGCCCTGTCCGTGCGCAGCTGCAGAAGCGCCAGCTCCGCCCACGCCGAGGGATTCCGGCGGTTGATGTTCTCAAGGCTGTGCCGGAAGGCCGCTTCGGCCGCCTCGTAGTCCTCCCTGAGCACCCTGGCTTGTGCTGTGAGGATCCACGGGTCGGCGGTCCCGGCATAGGGACTGGGCGACCCCTCGAGGCCCAGCGCCGAGTCCAGCGCCGAGTCCATGATGTCGAGCCTCCCGGCGGTGAAGTAGCCATCGGCCAGTCTGAGCTGAAGCTCCGCGGAGTCCGGATCCCGCTCCGCGGCGGTGTGCAGAAGCGCTATGGCGCGCTCGTGATCGCGCTCCGCCAGAACCACATCCTCGGCGAGCCCGGTGTAGCCGATCGTGGCGTCGGGGAAGGCGGCGATGGAGAGGCCGTGGAGGCGCCTGGCCTCCGCGTAGTCACCCTGAAGCCGATGCGCGCGCGCCAGCAGGTCCAGGAGGTCGAGGCGGTCGCCGTAACGGTCCAGCCCTTCCCGCGCGGCGGCGGCGGCGGCGGTCAGATCACCTGTCCGTATCAGCGTGTTTCCCTTCTGCCGGTACGCCCGGACCTCGACATCCCGGTAGCCGTCCCGCTCGTTCACCCGACCGAGGAACGCGAAAAGCGTGGAGTCCGTGGCGGCGAGGAGGTCTCGGGTGTGCTTCGAAGTTCCTCGCTGATCCACGAACTTGACCTCCGAGATGAACGCCTCGGCCGCCTGGGCGAAATACTCCATCTCGTTGAAGTCGGCGTAGTAGTCCAGCGTGCGCCGTTCCGCCTTGGCGGTCTGGAAGAGGCGGGCGACCTCCGCCCGCAGATTGTCCGGGAACATGCCGTGCACCTGATGGGTGAACTCGTGCGTGACCACATTCCACCGTTGGTAACGCACATCCCGCACCCATTCCTCCCCGCCGACGGCGTGAAAGCCGCCCTGCCCCTTCACGTCGTCCCACAGCCGCAGATCGAAGGTACGCGTCCCCTTGGTGCGTTCCTTGTGGGGGGACTGCCAGAGCAGCTTGTGAAACGGCAGCAGATGGAAGGTGGCGCCGGCCACTGCGAGCGCGGGCAGGTAGTTGCTGAAAGGAGCGACCGAGAGGCGGACGATCTTCTGCAGCTCGTCGTCGAGCCGCTCATAGTCCGGAAACACCTCCCGCAGACCCGGAGGCTCGGGGGCATCACGTTGCTCGAAGATTGCGCGCATCTCGTCCAGTCCAACGAGCACACGATCCTGCATCCGGCGGAGCACATAGCTGACGCCGTAGTGTGCGAGGCCGTACCCGGGGTGATCGGAGAGGATGCGCCGAAACCAGCCCAGGGCAGACTCGAACTCTCCCAGGTGGTAGTGGGCTGTGCCAATGCCCATGAGCGCGACCACGTTGCCGGGGTCCGCGGCGAGGGCCTCGCGGAATGGTCCCAGCGCCTCCCGATACCGGCGGGCCAGAAGGTGGTCGTCTCCGAGGGTCAGGAGCTCGCCGACAGGGCCTTCGAACTCACCGGGATCGGCCGGCACCGAGTCGTAGCCGAAGAGCGATCCACCATTTCCCAGATAGGAGTGTGCACTCTGGGAGAGCGGGTCGAGGTCGATGGCGCGCTGAGCGTGCCGGTACGCATCCTCGAGCGCGCCGTCGCTTCTGAAGACCGAGGCCAACGTGGCGTGCGCGTCTGCGGACAGCGAATCGACCTCGACGGCTTTGAGCACGGACGCTCTCCACTCGGCGGTGACCTGCGCCTCCCGGTGGATGCGTGCGGCAAGCAGATGGGCGGGTGCAAGGTATGGATCGAGGGACAGCGCGTCGTCCAGGAGCTCCTGCGCATCGGCATGTCGATCCGTCCAGAACGCGATCTCGGCCAGACCCAGCCTTGCTGGCGCAGAGCCCGGGTCGGTCTCGAGGAGTTTTCGATAGATCGTGTCGGCAGTAGCAAGGTCCATCCTGTCGAGTGCTTGCCGGCCCTCGAGCAGGTGGACTTCGGGGCTTGCGGGCACGAGCTCGGCGACACGCGAGAGGGTCCGTTCCGCGTCACCGAAACGGTGTTGGCGACGACGGAGGCTTGCCTGCGTGAGCAGGGCGTCGACCTGGTCCGGGTCGTCAGCGAGCAGTTTCTCCAGGATCGAATCGGCCTCCTCGTAGCGGCCGGCCCGCATGCTCAGCGCCGCCATCCGGCAACGATGACCTTGCGACGCCGGATGCTCCTCGAGGCGACGTCGTGTCGCAACGACCGCGGAGTCCAGGCCGGATACCGTCGTGACTGGCTGGACGCACCCGGCATCCTGTGCCGCAAGCGAGAGCGCGACCGCCGCGATGATGTTCATCCGTCGCCTCTGCCGGCTCCCCCGGGTGTGTCACGGTCCAGCACGACGACCGTCGCTTCTTCGCCCAGCGGCACCACGTAGGCGCCCCGCTCCAGCTCGTAGGATTCTGTCGGCGCGATGCGCTCGACGCCTTCCACAGCCGCCGGCTGCTCGACGCGCAGGCGCGCGCTGCGAACTGCCGACGTCGCCGGCGATAGCATGACCCGGACCACCTCTCCAGACAGCTCGACGGCCTCGAAGGTGCCCGCGTCGAGGGTCAGCCACAGACCAAGCGGCGCCAGGTACACGCGAGAGCGCGCCGCATCGAGCGGGGTCACGCGAACCGCGCCGTCGGCTGGATCGCCGTCGACTTCGCTCAGTTTGCCTCCAAAGGAGATCCAGCCGAACTCCGGGTCGTTCACGACATACGTGCCCGTGTTGACCGCGTGCCCGAAAAACCCGGGCCCATAGTCGCCGGAGTACCCGTCAATCCGAAGCGTGGAGGGGTAGGCGTGGAAGGCGCTGGGGCCGAAGCCCTCCCGCGTGACATTCGCGATGCCGCCCATCAGGCCTCCGTACCCGACGCGCAGGAGGTACAGGTCTTCGGGGTGGTCGCGGTACTCCGAGAGCACGGGAATCGTGTTCAGCGCCGAGCCGTAGTGGTGGAGCTGGCGCTCGACCCTGCGGAGCTTGCCAGCGTACATGAAGTCCCAGTACCTGCGCGCGCTCCCGTTGCCCCAGTGCGCCACCGTCGGCGTGTAGGCGAGGATGGCGTTCAGCGTCACGAGCGCTTTCTCGTCGAAGCCGAAGTACTTGCACCAGCCGTAGACCTCTTCCTGCCCGGTCGAGTCCCACGGCATCTCGCTGCCGTAGGGGTAGCCGAGTTCGCGCCACACCTCGGCCCGCGCCCGCATCGTCTCCTCGAGCGCCGTGGCCTGTTCCGTCCAGCCCTCGCGCTGCAGGTCGAGCAGGATGAGAAGGAAGACCGTCCCGTCCATCTGGCCGAATTGCGCGTAGTGCCCGGCGTGCTCGACCATCGCCTGCCCGGTGCGCCACGCCCGATCGAGGTACCAGTCCCAGGGGTGATTGGTGACCAGGCCTTCCTGGTTGCGGGCCAGGCGGTACAGGACCCAGTGCAGCGCGGCGACGTGGGGATAGTCGTAGGAGCGGCCCACCGTCATGGCGTGCTCGCGGTCCCAGCTCGACCAGCCGCCATAGCGGACGTCCTCGCTGTACGTGCCCTCGGGCATCTCGTCCGGCTGGTAGTAGAACATGCTCTTGCGAACCCCATAGGCGAGTTCGCCCTCGTCGTACTGGAGCCCGCCCCAGACCACGCCGTCCACGAAGCGTTGCATTTTGGCGACTTCGTCGGGGTCGGGCTGCACCAGCTGCTTCATGATCGCGGCCAGCCACGAGCCGGATCCGCCCTCGTCGCCAAGTCCCGCAATCCAGGCCCTGTTGTCCTCGGTGACCTGGCTGCGCTCGTCGTAGTCGTAGCTGATGACCGCCGGACTGCGTCCGAAGGGATCGTCGGGCTTCTCGAACCACTGCTCGGAGGTAAGGAAGCGGCCGAGGTCGGCGACCACGGCGGCGGCCGGCTTGATGATCTTGTAGTGGACAGTCTGCTCCAGCCCGTCCTCGTACCCTACGGTAAGGCGCGCGCGTCCCCACGACCGTCCGCGCACGTCGTAGGCGCGCCAGCCGGCTTCTGTCCGCTGGGCTGGCGTGACTGTCAGCGCCCCGGCCGGCTCGACCTCGAGGGTCCGCACGCCGCTCGTGTGCTTGAGGAACAGCCGGGCATCGATGTCCATCGGCACCACGTAGCCGGGCACCCCCACGGCGACCGGCCGGCCGTTCGCAAGCAGAGTCGATTCTATCGCACGTATCTCATCGGCCAGGAGGAACTGCACGCCGTACGAGCGGCTTTCGCCCGGGGCCAGCGTGGCCGAGGTCGGTGGATTCCAGGGATCGGCCGCGCTCCACTCGTCCTCGACGTAGGCACGACTGTGCGCCATCCACTCGTAGAACCCTTCGAAGGTGATGCCGCGCGGGGTCGGGTCGCTGAGCAGCGGGTTGTACGCTTCGAAGGGTGTATCTCCGAGAGGCACCACGACGAGGGCTGGGCCCTCACCGCTGAGGCGCGTGACCTGCAGATACCCGGCGTCCCGTCCGATGTAGGGGTCGTAGAACGAAGACACCGCGTGCGCTTCGTCGAGTGACCGCTCCGTCAGGATGTTGTTGAACACCATCGGGATGCCCAGCGCCCCGATCTCGATGGGCAGCTCGCCCAGGTTGTGCAGTTCGAAGCGGAGCGCCAGGTGGCCGTCACGGGACTCCCAGTAACGACGGACCCGGAGGGGGATGTCGGAGGGGAGCGTGGGGGCCAGGTCGGCGGCGGCGAGCACCGGTGCCCGGGCGGGGAGCGCTTCAACGGGGCGACGGGCTTCGGCGGTCGAGTAATGTCTCCAGCCGTCCGACGCCTCCCAGCGCAAGCGTAGCGTCAGGTCGCCCAGGTGAAAGTACCCGTCACCCGCGCGGCGTTCCAGCCAGTCGTTCGGCGTGAAGTCGAAGCCGCCGTGGTCCTCGGGCTGGAGCGCGGCCACGGTCTGCGAGGCGCGAACGAGCTCCACACGCAACGGGCCCACCTCCAGGCTTTGCACTCCCCGATCGAGCCCGAGCGTGGGAACGGTATCCGCAGCGCGGTCGCGATCCTGGGCAGATGCGTCTTGCGGCGCGGCTCCTGTGGATACCGCGAGGAGCAGGACTGCCGCCATACTGCACAGGTGCCACATGCGAGCAGCCGGCGACAAGGCCCCGCGTGGCGCCGAAGCGCGCCGTGCGGGCGGCATGCATCGCCGCTCGAATGCGGCTGGGATTTCCGGCATGGGGTAGCCTCCCGTCAGAGCATCCCTTGACAACATGGGACGCGGGACCGAGGCGCACCAGCGTGAGCCTTGTCCAATGACAAACGGGCATCGGGGGTCGCCCTTACCCGGGCGTGGGGTTCATGATGCGGTGTAGATTCCATCCTCGGCGCCACCTCCAACCAGGCAACTGGAGACATCACCGATGGTCCATCAACCGACCAGCGTGGACCAGTCCGACAGGATCGTCCCGATCAACCTTCGCCAGAGCGGCCGCACGCCGACCGAGCTGCTCATCTCCACCCGTATCCGGAAGTCCCCCTACTGGCATCTGTCGCATGAAGCGGGCTGCTGGCGGGCCACCGTGTACAACCGCATCTACCACCCCCGCGGCTACGTGCGGCCCGAGGACGGCGGCGCGGCGGCGGAGCACGAAGCGCTGACCCGGGACGTCACGATGTGGAACGTCGCGGTGGAGCGGCAGATCCGGGTCAGGGGACCGGACGCGGAACGGTTTGCCGACTACGTGATCACCCGGGATGCGACCCGCATCGAGCCGATGCACGCGAAGTATGTCATCGTCTGCAACGAGAAGGGCGGCATCCTCAACGACCCGGTGCTGTTGCGGCTCTCCGAGGACGAGTTCTGGTTCTCGCTTGCCGACTCCGACATCCTGTTCTGGCTCCAGGGCGTGAACGTCGGGCTCCGGATGGAGGTGGAGATCGACGAGATCGACGTCTGTCCCGTGCAGATCCAGGGGCCGAAGTCGCTCGACCTCATGGTCGACCTGGTGGGCGCGGGCGTCCGGGACATCCCGTACTACGGGATCATGGAGGCGGAGATCGCGGGCTGTTCCGTGGTGGTTTCCCAGTCCGGGTTCTCGGGCGAGAAGGGGTACGAGATCTATCTTCGGGACGCCACCCTGCACGCCGAGAAGCTGTGGCGCGCGGTGCTGGACGCGGGGAAGGCGCACCGGCTGATGGTCATCGCGCCGGGCCACCAGCGCCGGATCCAGGCCGGGATCCTGTCGTGGGGACAGGACATCGACCACGAGACGAGTCCGTTCCAGTGCAACCTGGCCTACCAGGTGCCGCGCGGGAAGGCGGGAGACTACATCGGGCGCGCCGAGCTGGAGCGCCAGCGCGCCGAGCTCGACGCCGGGCGCTGTCCGTTCGCGATGGTCATGGTGGGGATGACGCTGGGCGGAAAGCCCATCGACGACTACGCCCCGGACTTCTGGCTCGTGTCGGACGCGGACGGCAGCGACCCGATCGGCTACCTCACGTCGCCGTGGCACGCCCCCGAACTGGGCTGCAACATAGCGCTCGGGCACGTGCCCGCCGGGAAGTCGGCCGTTGGGACGGAACTCGCCGTGTGGCTGCCTGACGAATACGCGAGCGAGCCGGGCCGACCGGTCCGCGCGCAGGTGTGCGAGGTTCCCTTCCGCCCCTCCGTGAACCCCAGCGCCCGCGAGGTGGCCCTCGCCCGGGGCCTGGACGCGACGGTGTAGCAGCCCGTGGATAGGTCCCGCGTCGCAGCGAGAGCGGTGGTACTGCCGGGGTCAGCGGAGGTCATGCTCGCCCGCGGTTCCCCTCGGGTTGGCGGGGCGCAAGCTCGACAGCCATTCGGCGGCGTCCGCCAGGCCGCCGAAGGTGAACAGGTGAATGTCGACGGCAAGTGCGTTGTCGCGGACGGCCAGGTGCCGGGCCAGCGCCTGCGCAATGGGGGTCGGCGACCATCTGCCCGCCAACCGTGCGACGCCGGGCCTTCGCTTCAACGCCCGTGCGGACGCCCCGACGCCGCAGCGGACCGCGTATCCGATCAGCGTGCGTAGGGCGACGGGCCCCGGCACCCCGATACGAACCGGGAGCGTGCAACCGGCCTCCCTCGTCCGCGCCAACCAGGCGAGAGCGGGGGCGGGCGAGAACACGAACTGCGTCACGACCCAGAGCTCCGAACCCGTCGCCCGGGCGTATTCCGTTTTGCGCCGAAGTGCTTCATCCAGATCGCCCGGGCCGACGAGGGGATGCCCCTCCGGATACGAGGTGACGCCAAGCCGGCGGAGACCGTGCTCAGCGAGCAGCCCGGAGTCCAGCAGGGCCGGCGTATCGGGGTACGGGCCGGCGGGCGCGGCGCGGTCTCCGGCCACCAGCATCAGGCAGTCCACTCCCGTCTCCACCAGCGCGGACAGCCAGTTGCCGAGCTCGTCCGGGCTCCGCACCGAGCGCGCCGGCAGGTGCGGCACCGGCTTCATGCCCGCCGACAGCACCCGTTCGCAGGCGGCGATCGTGTCCGGCCACCGGCCCTTCGGCGGGAACGGCACATAGACGGCGGCACCACGCGGGAGGTGGCCGGCGAGGACTGCCGGAGGCGGCAGCTGGCCCGGCAGGACCTCCACGGAGGCACCGAGGGCCAGTTCGCGGAGCGTGGCCTGAGCGCGGGTCTTTGAAGGAGGTGGCATTCGGTCCCATGCGGCCGGGCCTTCAGATCCGGCCGGCGCGGTGCAGCAGCCTCAGGTGGTTGCGCACGTTGTCGTGCTCGAAGTAGGCGTCCTGCAGGTGGCGCCGCCCGTTCGAGCGCAGCGCGGTGCGACCGTGCAGCACCCGGTGCCCGGCGCACAGCAGAATCTGCCCACCCTCCAACCGGAAGGAAGCCTGGGCGCTGGCGGCATTGACGCGCCTGGACAGCTCGTGATAGGCCGCGTAGAAGTCGCCCAGCCGAGGCTCCGACAGGGGAATGACCTGCATCTGCACGGTGTTGAAGCGCAACAAGCTGACCTCGCCGTCGCTGTCCAGCGCGACCATGGGGTTGGCCGCGTAGCACTCGTATTTGTCGCTGAAGATACGGGACGGCACCGGCACCTCGCACAGCACGTCGAACTTGTCGGGGTGATCGCTGCGGAGCTCATTGAGCAGGCCGAAGCCGTCCACGACGGTAGATTCGCCGCCTTCGCACTCGTTCACCAGCATGTGCAGGGCCTGCACGCTCGGCGGCCAGGTGTAGCTGGTAAAGTCGTTGTGCGGTGCGACGGCCAGACCCGTGTGCGCGATGTTGTATCCCTTCGGATCGAGCAGAACGTTGTGGATGCGCTCGAACAGCACCTCGCGGATCGGGCCCAAACGGGTCGCGAGCTGCTCCGACGAATCCGGGTCGGTGGGGGCGTCGATCAGCAGGCAGACCCCGCTCCGCAGAAACTCCTCGATCAGCTCCGCCGCCGCGCTGTCGCTCGCCAGGAACCGTTGATAGTCGAACTTCCGCGGCTGGAACCGGCCATCCCAGTAGCGCAGCTCGAAACGAGGCCGGCTCAGGAGGCCGTGGATCTCGCTCGACCGGTAGCGGGTGCGGTGTCCGTCGGGCCAGGCGATGGAGATCGCCTCGTCCTCGGATCCGGCGCGCTCGATGCTGACCTGCAGCGGTCTCAGGTCCTTGGGGACCCGGAAGAGGTGGAACCGCTTCTCCGTGGTCTGCGCGACGTGGCACTCGTTACAACCGCAATTGTCGCGCAGCCAGAGGTAGGGAAGATCGGTCCGTTCGCCACCGCTCCAGACTGCGGCCAGGGCGTCCGCATTCCGGGTGATGCTGCTGATCGAGTGATGCATGGTCGATCCCCTGAGTCCGTTGTGACCGCCCCGGAGCATGCGGTGTCGCAGTGGCTCCGGGCATCCGTGCGTTGAGCCCCAGGCGCAGCGCACGCGAACGCTACCGAGTATCAGGTGCGCTCATCCTGCGCGTGTCAAGCACTTGGCCCGGGCGCGTTCGGGCGTCCCGCCCTTGACAAGGTCCTCCGCTTCTCCGCACGCTGCGTTGCGAGGAGCCCTCAGCGGGAGAGTGACAAGCATGCCTGGTTTGCCAAAGCCGAGCGGTCCCACGGTGAGCTTCACCAGCATGGCGGACGGCACCCGCGAGGACTACGAGCTGCTCGAGCACCTTGAGGAGGAGTTCGCCGCCGGCACCGCCGACCGGGTGTTGGCGCATCTTCGCGAGCTGTCCGGTTCGCTGGGCGGCTACCAGGTCGACCGGCTGGAGCATTCTCTGCAGACCGCGACCCGCGCCTACCGCGACGGCGCGGAAGAGGAGTTGGTGGTGGCGGCGCTCCTGCACGACATTGACGACCTGCTGGCCCCGCACAGCCACGGCGAGCTGGCCGCGCTGCTGCTGCGCCCCTACGTGACCGAGCGAACGTACTGGATCGTCCGGCACCACGGCCTGTTCCAGTACTACTACTACGCCCACCACGTGGGCGGCGACCGCAACGCGCGCGACAAGTACCGCGATCATCCCTGGTATCAGGACGCCGTGGACTTCTGTCACCGCTGGGACCAGTGCGCATTCGATCCCGACTACGAGTCGCTGCCGCTGGAGTTCTTCGAACCGATGGTGCGCCGGGTGTTCGCGCGCGAACCGTTCAACCTGGCGCCGAGAGAGCATTCATGACCCCAGCAGCTCTTCGAACGCCTCCGGCGGCAGGTGTGCAAGTGACGCCACCACTACGTCGGCCGCTCCGACGTTGCTGGTTCCGACTCCCACGCTCCGCATTCCGGCCCGGCTAGCCGCCTCGATCCCGGCCTCCGCATCCTCAACTACGACACAGCGCTCCGGCGTCACATCCAGCCGTCTCGCGGCCACCAGGAAGACCTCCGGATCGGGCTTTCCGGCGCGCACATCCTCGGCGCCGACGAGGGTCTCGATGAGCCCCTGGAAGGCGAGCGCCTCGTGCATGACCTCGACGTTGAGGCGAGGCGCCGACGACGCGATCGCCTGGCGCCATCCAGCCGCATGGAGCGAGCGTACCCACTCGGCGGCCCCGGGGAGCGGCGCGATGCCCTCGGCGGCCACATAGCTCCGATACGCCACCTCCTTGGCGTCCCCGACGCGCTGGATCCGCGCCGTGTCGGCGCAACGCCCGAGCCACCCGCTCAGGATCTCTTCGTTGCGCTGCCCGAAGGTGGCGAAGAATTCGGCCCGGGTGATCGTCACCCCCTCGGGGCTCATGACCGCCTGCCAGGAGCGCCAGTGATACTCGCTGGAGTCGGCGAGCGTGCCGTCGAGGTCCCAGAGCACGGCCCGGGGCAGCGCGCCGTCACCCCTGCCCATAGTATTTGTCCCTCCCGTGCTTGCGGAGGAAGTGTTTGTCGACGAGATGAGCCGCGGGGCGAGGGGCGTCAGGCGCGATTGCGAGGATCGTGCACTCCATGCGCGCGAGCGATTCCAGTATCCCGGACCGCGCCACGGCCTCATGGGGGTCGGCGCCCCAGGTGAACGGTCTGTGATTCGCGACCAGGACGGCCGCCACCTCTTCGGGCGAAATGTCGCCGTCGGTGAATCTTTCGACGATGACGAGCCCGGTGTTGCGCTCGTACTCGCCCTCGACCTCGTCCCTGGACAGCGCGCGCGTCACTGGAACATCTCCCCGGAAGTAGTCGGCGTGTGTCGTCCCCATGCAGCGCACGGGGAGGCTCGCCTGCGCGAGTGCGGTCGCGAACTCCGAGTGTGTATGCGCAACGCCGCCGCCCGGGAACGCCCGGTAGAGCTCGAGGTGCGTCGGGGTGTCGGAGGACGGCCGCAGATCGCCCTCGACCACACCTCCGGTCTCAAGGGAGACCAGCACCATGTGGTCCGGCGTCAGCTCGGTGTACGGTACGCCGCTTGGCTTGATCGCGAAGAGGCCTGCGTCGCGGTCGACGCCGGAGACGTTGCCGAAGGTTCCGGCAACGAGGCCGCTCGACGCGAGTTCCAGGTTCGCCGCGTAGACGGATTCCTTCAGGTCTGCGGGACTCATGACTGCCGTCCTCCGCGGCGCCACGATGTCGCGCTGGTGGCAACGTGACTGGAGCACCGTATCCATAGCCTCATGTCCCACCGTCTCCCGCGACACGCTCGCGGAGCGCAAGGAGTCGCTTCATCAGGGTAGGGAAGTCGGCCCCGGCGGTCGAGACTGCGCCCAAGGCGTCGTGCAGTTCGCGGTACATGGCGAAGAGTTCGTCGTAGACGGCGAGGGCCGCGGGGTCAGGGTCGAAGCGCTCATCACGCAGAGATGTCATCCGCGCCTGGGCTTCCTCGAAGATCGAGTGCCCGCCCGCACCGGCTCCCGCCGCGACCGCTGCGGAGATTGCGGCGCCAAGCGCCGGGGTCTGCGGCGAGCCGGCGAGGAGCATGGGTCGCCCCAGCACGTCGGCGTAGATCTGCATGAAGAGGTCGTTCTTCGCGGCGATCCCCCCGCAGCAGACGATCCGGTCGATGGGAACGCCGCAATCGGCGAGCCGCTCGACGATCACGCGGGCCCCGAAGGCGGTCGACTCGATGAGCGCACGGTACACCTCTGCGCGGCCGGTCCGAAGCGTCTGCCCCAGGAGGAGCCCCGTCAGGCGGGGGTCGACCAGCACCGTGCGGTTCCCGTTGTTCCAGTCCAGGGCGAGGAGCCCGGACTCGCCGGGGCGGAGGCTTGCCGCCTCGTCGGAGAGCTCGCCGTGCAGGGTGTCGTCGCCCTCGCACACGGAGTCGACCCACCAGTGGAGTAGATCCCCGACGGCGGACTGGCCGGCCTCGATGCCGTAGTACCCGGTCATCACCGAGCCATCCACGATCCCGCAGATGCCCGGCACGTCGCCGAGCGGCTCGGTCGTGGGAGCGACGGTGATGTCGCACGTTGACGTCCCGATGATCTTCACCAGTGTGCCCGGCGCCACCCCCGCCCCCACCGCCCCGTAGTGGGCGTCGAATCCCCCCATGGCGATCGGGATACCGGCGTGGAGACCGAACTCCTCGGCCCAAGCCGGCGAGAGCGTGCCGGCGGGCAGGTGCGGCGAATGCGCCTCCTCGTAGAGACGGTCGCGCAATTCGGCCAGCCGTGGATCGAGGCACGCGAGGAAGTCCTTCGCAGGCAGACCGCCCCACGCGCGCGAGTACATCGCCTTGTGCCCCGCGGCACACACGCAACGAAAAATGTTGCGCGGGTCGTTCACCGAAGCCAGGACGGCGGGCACGAAGTCGGCGAGCTCCACCCAGGTGGCGGCCGCCGCGAAGATGTCGGGCGCCACATTCAGACATCGCCAGATCTTCGACCAGAACCACTCGGACGAGTACGTCCCTCCGATGGGTGCCAAGTACTCCGGGGCGTGCTGCTCCGCGACTTCCGTAATGGTCGCGGCCTCCTCGGCCGAGGTGTGGTCCTTCCACAGCCAGGCATGGGCAGCGGGGTTCGCGCTCCACTTCGGGTCAAGCGCGAGCGGCTGGCACCTGGCGTCCAGGGGGATGGGCGTCGAGCCGGTCGTATCGACGCCGATCCCGACCACCCGGTCCCGCGCGAAGCCCTCCTCTCCCCCGGCGTCGGCCAGGGCTCCCAGCGTGGCCGCACGGAGCCCGTCCAGGTAGTCGGCCGGGTTCTGGCGCGCGAGGTGCGGGTCCCTGGCGTCCACGATGACCCCGCGCTCCCCCGACGGGTAGTCGAACACGTGGGTTCCCACGGTGCGGCCGTCCGCGCAGTCGACCACGACCGCCCGCACCGAGTTCGTGCCGTAGTCGAGTCCGAGCGTGTACGCCGGCTTCACCACGGACACCTCAGCCGCGGAAGTACAGGTAGGCCAGGATGATCATGAGCAGGACCAGAGCGGATCCGAGCACGTCCCGGCGGTCCCAGCTCCTCCGCGAGTCCGCCCGGTGCTCGTCGGTCACCGTGGCGTAGGTCAGCCCCGAGATCCGCTCGTACGCCGGCGGCTCGGTGAGGTAGCTCACAGCGATCATGACCACCACCGAGACGGCGAAGATGAAGAGACTGTAGTACTGGAAGTAGACGTTGTTGACGATCCACAGGAACGATCCCGGTTCATAGCCGGCTTCGAAGCCCTCCATCCCCATCGACACCGGTGTGTCGACGGCCAGCCGGAAGGCCCCCAGCGCGAAGCCGACAACGAGTGCGGCCAGACATCCCTTGGCGTTCAGCCGCTTCATGAACAGGCCGAGAAAGAAGACCGTGAAGATCGGCGGAGCCAGATAGCCCTGTACGCCCTGCAGGTATTGGTAGAGGCCGCGCGAGCCCTGGATGACCGGGATCCAGAGGAGGCCGATGACGACCATCGTCGAGGTGGCCACCCGCCCCACCCACACCAGGCGCTGCTTCGAGGCTTTCGGCCTCCACTTCTGGTAGAGGTCCATGGTGAAGAGGGTGGACGACGCGTTGAACACGCCCGCCAGCGAGCTCATCAGCGCGGCGAGGAGGCCCGCGACGACGAGACCGCGCACTCCCACCGGGAGGATGCTCATCACGAGGAGAGGGAAGGCCCCCTGCGCGGCTGCGGGGATCACGTTCCCGTCCGCGTCGACCATCTCGCTCAGCGCGCCGTAGTCGCCCGTTTGGGCCAGCGCGAGCGCGATCATCCCCGGGATGATGAAGATGAAGACCGGCAGCAGCTTGAGCAGTCCCGCGAAGATGCTCCCCCGGCGGGCATCGGTCTCGCTGCGGGCACCCAGCGCGCGCTGTACGATGTACTGGTCGGTGCACCAGTACCACAACCCGATGATGGGCGCGCAGAGGAGCATGCCCGGCCACGGGAAGTTGCCGTTGAAGTACCACGCGATCCGGTCCGGCTCCAGCACCGGCGCCCAGGTGCCGGCCATGCCGTCCGGGATGATCGGCTTCCACAAGTTGAAGAGATCCGGATCGAGCGCGGCCCTGAGTCCCCCCCAGCCCCCGAGGTGGGACAGCCCGAACCAGGTGAGCAGCCCCGAGCCCACGATCAGGACCAGCGTCTGCAGCGCCTCGGTATACGCCACCGCGCGCATCCCTCCGGCGACCGTGTACATGCCGGTCAGCACGATCACGACCAGGGAGCCGACCCAGAAGCTGTTGAGGATCCAGGGGCCGAGCTGGAGTTGCACGTCCGGCAGCAGCGTCGCGAAGACGATCCCGCCCGCGAAGATCCCCACCGCGATCTTGGTGAGCACGTAGCTCACGAGCGAGATGAGCGAGAGCACCCAGCGCGCGGCGGGCGAGAAGCGCCGTTCCAGGAACTCGGGCATCGTGTAGACGCGAGAACGCATGAAGAACGGGACGAACACCCAGGCCAGGATGAGCAGGCACCACGCGTGCAGCTCGTAGTGCGCCAGGGCCACCCCGTCGGTCGCGCCCGAGCCGGCGAGTCCCACGAGGTGCTCGGAGCCGATGTTGGACGCGAAGATCGAGGCGCCGACGATGAACCAGCCGAGGTTGCGGTCGGCGAGGAAGTAGTCGTCGGGTGTGCCCTTGCGCTTCTTGAATACCCAGACGGCGAGCCCCGCCACGACACCCAGGTACGCGAGGATGATCAGCCAGTCGAGAGTGGCCATGCGGTCCCTCTTGCGTGCGTCAGCCTGTCACGCCGAAGATGAGAACGGTGCGTGTGAGGTATTCCTCTCCGGGACGGAGGATGGTGGAGGGGAACGTGGGCTGGTTGGGAGAGTCCGGATAGTGCTGCGTCTCGAGGCAGAAGCCGCTCCTGTGCCCGTACACGCGACCGCCTTTGCCCGCGATCGTGCCGTCGAGGAAGTTTCCGGAGTAGAACTGGATCCCCGGCTCCTGGGTGTGGATCTCCAGCGTGCGTCCAGTCACCGGCTCCACCACCAGCGCTGCGCGCCTCAGACCCTCCCGGACCGTCGGGGCCCCGCCGCTGGCATCTCGGTCGTCGCTTGTCGACCCTGACGTTACGTTAGGGTTGGCGTCGAGCACGTAGTTGTGGTCGTAGCCCAGCCCGCTGCGGAGCTGGGGGTCGTCCTCTTCGATGCGTGCCCCGATAGCCGTCGAAGTGCGAAAATCGAAGGGCGTGCCCTCGACCGGCGCAAGTTCGCCGGTGGGGATCAGCGTCGAGTCCACGGGGGTGAATCGGCTCGCGTCGATCGTCAGCTCGTGTCCGAGGATGTTGTCGCTCGTGCCCCCGGCGAGGTTGAAGTAGCTGTGCTGCGTGAGGTTGACCGGGGTCGCGCGGTCGGTCGTCGCGTGGTACTCGAAGATCAGCTCGTCCGCGTCGGTCAGCGTGTAGGTCACGCGCACGTCCAACGTCCCGGGATAGCCCTCCTCGCCGTCGGGGCTGGTGTAGGTGAATACCACGCCGACGGCGTCGTCGCGCTCGAATGGAACGCCCGCCCAGACGACCTTGTCGAAGCCCCGCACGCCCCCGTGCAGATGGTTCGGCTCGTTGTTGGTGGCGAGCGTGAACGTCTCTCCGTCGAGGGAGAAGCGGCCTTGCGCGATCCGGTTCCCGTACCTGCCGATGATCGAGCCGAAGTAGGGCGATCCGGCGTCGTAGGGCTCCAGCGAGTCGAAGCCCAGAACGATGTCGTCCCAGCGACCGTCCCGATCCGGGGTCTTCAGCGAGACGATGATCCCCCCGTAGGTGATGGCCCGCACCTCGATCCCGTTCGGGTTGGTCATCGTGAAAAGCTTGACGACCTCTCCCGCGGAGGTCGTGCCGAACGGGGCGCTGGCGATGCTTCGCGTCATGGGCAACTCGCTCGGTGCGCAGCCGACCAGCACGAGTAGGGTCAGTATGGAGGTGAGGCACCTCGAGGACAGCCGGAAACGTATACGGACCATGCGAGGCGCTCTCTTCCAGAGGGCTGCGTGGAGCGGCTCTTCTGGCCGCTTCGACTCGGCCCCCACATACTTAAGGTCAACACTCCGCTTGGCGACAGGGGTATCGCATGACGGGCGAAGCGAGCAGACAGGACATCAGCCGGCGAGAGATGCTGGGCACCATGGGCAAGGCGGCGGTGGCGACCGTCGTGCTTCCTCCCCTCGCGCACAACCTGTCGCCGGGATCACCTGCCAGGGCGGTGGCTGCACCCCTCGCGGCGGCCGCCGGACCCGACCGCGTGACGGTGCTGTCGGGCGTGACCTACATCAACAGCTGGGCCGGGTACGGCGATCCACCCCGGGCGTTGCGCAGGCGCCGCGAGGCTCCGGTGCCGCCCCCTTCCCAGGAGGAATCCGAGGTAACCGTGACCTGGTCCGTGGAGTCCGGGCCGGGCGAGGTCACCTTCGCCGACGCCGGGGCCGTCGTGACCACCGCTTCCTTTTCGGCTCCGGGCGCGTACGTGCTGAGGCTGACCGCCGACAACGGCGAGGAGAAGGTCACGTCGACGTTCCATGTGACGGTGGAGGACCCACCGCCGCCGGAGTACCTCGACGTGGTGCATACGAAGGGATATCGGATCGACAACCGGCTCTGGGGCGAGAAGGCCAGGGTGCTCATGGTCAACTGGATCCCCTGGTGCATCGATCAGATCAACCGCTCGGACCTGGAGTTGGGTCCGGGAGGCATGGACAACTTCGACGAGGCGGCCAAGGCCCTGGCCGGCGAGCCCCACGGCCGGCACAAGGGCTACGTCTTCTCCAACGCCTGGGTCCATCAGACCGTGGAGGCCATGTGCATCGCGCTGATGGTCGATCCCCAGGACGACCCCGAGATCCTCGCCGCCCACGACAGGATGAGGGCGACGCTGGAGGACTGGATCCCCAGGATCCTGGCAGCGCGCGAGCCGGACGGGTACCTGCACACTGCGTTCACGCTGCGCGATCGTGACGAGTGGGCCGAGCGCTGGACGCCCGAAGGCAGGCGCCACCACGAGGGGTATGTCGCCGGCTACTTCATCGAGTCGGCGATCAACCACTACGTGATGACGGAGGGGCAGGACACCCGGCTGTACGACGCCGCGAAGAAGCTCGCCGACACCTGGTACGAGCACATCGGTCCACCGCCCAAACAGCAGTGGTTCGACGGCCACCAGGAGATGGAGCAGGCGCTGGTGCGCTTCGGCCGCTTCGTCAACGACGTGGAGGGAGAGGGTCGCGGAGACCGGTACGTGGAGCTCGCCAAGTTCCTCCTCGACTGTCGCGGCGGTGGGGGCGAGTACGACCAGAGCCACCTGCCGGCGGTACAGCAGTACGAGGCCGTCGGGCACGCCGTGCGCGCCGTCTACAGCTATTCGGCCATGGCCGACGTGGCGCTCGAGACCGGGGACACCGACTACCTGAGTGCGGTCCGGTCGCTCTGGGACAGCATCGTCCACAAGAAGTACTATGTGACGGGAGGTGTGGGGAGCGGGGAGACTTCGGAGGGCTTCGGCCCCGAGTATTCCCTGAGGAACAATTCCTACTGCGAGTCCTGCTCGAGCTGTGGCGAGCTCTTCTTCCAGTCGAAGATGAACCGCCTCTACGGCGACGCGAAATACGCCGACCTCATCGAGGAGACGATGTACAATGCGCTTCTGGGGTCCACCGACCTCGAGGGGCGGCACTACTACTACGACAACCCCCTTGACGCCAACGTGCCGCGGTACGCCTGGCACACCTGCCCGTGCTGCGTCGGCAACATCCCGAGGACGCTCCTCATGCTGCCCACCTGGATGTACGCGAAGGACGCGGACGGGCTCTATGTGAACCTGTTCATCGGCAGCAGCGTGACCGTGGAGAATGTCGCTGGCACCGACGTGGAGATCGTCCAGGAGACCGAGTATCCCTGGGACGGAAAGGTGTCGATCACCGTCAACCCCGCCGCCGACAAGACCTTCAGCGTCCGGGTGCGGGTGCCCGACCGCGCGGTGAGCAGCCTCTACGAAGCGACGCCCGACGCGAACGGGATCACCTCCATCGCGGTGAACGGCACGGCCGTGGATCCGACAGTGAAGAACGGGTACGCGGTGATCGAGCGAGCCTGGAAGGCGGGGGACCGGATCGACCTGGACCTTCCTCTACGGGTGCAGCGTGTGCACGCCGACGAGAGGATCGAGGCGAACCGGGGCAGGGTGGCGCTGAAGTACGGCCCGCTGGTCTACAACATCGAGCAGGAAGATCAGGACATTCGTCAGGCGGTGGGGCCGGGCTCCCACCTGACCCCGAGGTGGCGCGAGAATTTTCTCGGAGGTATGACGGTGATCGAGGGCACGTTCGCGAACGGTGCGCCTTTGCTGGCGATCCCGAACTACGCGCGGGACAATCGCGTGGACGGAACCTACGGGCCTCGGCGTCCTGAGCGGCCGGCGGATGGCTCGCGGCCGGAACCGTTCCCGGCGACGTCGGTTGTGTGGATCGAGGAGGGCTAGCCTTCGAGGGCCTCTGGCGGAGCGGTGAGGGCGGGAGCGTGAGACGGCTGGTGTGGCCCGTGCTGGCTTTCAGCTGGGCGGCGTGCGGTCCGACGGACCGGCCCGAGGGGTACGAACCGGTAAACCTGTTTGAGGAAGGCGCGGGCGAGCGGGTATTCGATGGCTTGGCATTCGATACCCTTTGGACCTACGGGAAGCGAGATACGGTGCTGGGGAGCGCCACCCAGATCGATGCCTTTCCGGGAGGAGATGCGGTGGTTCTGGATGCCCTTGAACAGCGAGTCCACCGAATCGGTTCTGCGGGTGTGGTGTGGTCATGGGGTCGACGTGGGGAGGGTCCCCGGGAGGTGGAGAACGTCAGGGCAATGACCATAAACGCGGACGGGGAGGTAGTGCTTGCAGATTCCGGAAACCGTCGGCTTGTCTGGCTCTCGGGGGAGGGGAAGTGGTTGCGGGCGGTCTCCTTGCCGCAGCCCGCGGGAGAATGGGTGACTGGCACGGTCAACGGTATCGTCGCGCAGAACGGGAGTAGTTACATCCTCAATACCATGGATGATGTCCATTTGCTTCGGGTGTCAGACACCGGGGCTAGTGAGGGTCCCGTTCCCGTCCCGTTCCCGTGCCGTGGACGGGGTTTCGGAACATGGACCCACTACAGACGTACGGCGAACTTGCAAGCGGCCCGGACGGACGGTGGGTGTTCGGCTTCGGGGTGGGCAACGGGTTTTTCATCTTCTCCGGCCCAGATCCGCAGGGGTCTTATCCTTACATCGAGCATGTGGATTTCCCTCCTCTTGTGAGGTCCAGCACTCCGGGCGGATTCAGGGTGTCCTATCCGGAGCGCCCCACGCGTTCCGCGCAGGATATGGCGATAGGTGGGGACACCTTGTTCGTCTTGGCGCGCAACTGGGGATTGGACCGCTATAGCCTGAACACGGGCGAGTATGTGGAATCCACGGCCTTTCCTGGACCTGTCCGGCGATTCGCCTTCGCCGGTGATACCCTGCTGGTCATAGACGCGGTGGGGCTATTCCCCGCCATCACAGCGCTTCGTGCAAAAAAGGGAAGCGATGCCTTGCGATGACTCATGCACGGCCCCTCATTAGCGTAGTTTAGCTTTAGCCAATAGAGACTACCCCGGGGCCGCGTCGTTCCACCGCAGCTCCCGGCGGAACCGGCGCAAATCCGTCTCGGCGTCGATGAAAAGGCACTCGATGCCGGCCATGGTGGCGAAATCCTCGAGGTGCTCGGCAGCAAGGGCGAGGGAGAAGCCCGTGTGATGGCTGCCGCCTGCGTGGATCCAGGCCGCGGCCGCCGTCTCCAGATCCGGCCGCGGCTTCCACAGCGCCCGCGCGACGGGGAGTCTGGGCAGCGCTTCGAGCGGCTCGATCACGTCCACCTCGTTCACCACCATGCGAAAACGGTCGCCCAGGTCCACCAGCGTCGCGTTCACGGCCGGCCCGGTGGCGGCGTCGAACACGAGGCGCACCGGGTCCTCCCTGCCGCCGATCCCCAACGGGTGCACCTCGCACGACGGCGTTCCCGAGGCGATTGACGGGCAGATCTCGAGCATGTGCGAGCCGAGCACGGCGGGCCCGTCGGGGTCGAGGTGATACGTGTAGTCCTCCATGAAGCTGGTGCCGCCCGGGAGGCCGTGGGCCATCACCTTCATGGACCGCACGAGCGCGGCGTGCTTCCAGTCGCCCTCGGCGCCGAACCCGTAGCCGTCCGCCATGAGGCGCTGCGCGGCGATGCCCGGGAGCTGCTTGAGGCCGTGCAGGTTCTCGAAGGTGTCCGTGAAGGCGTGGAAGCCGCCCTCCTCCAGGAAGGAGCGCAGGCCGAGCTCGATCCGGGCGGCGTCCCGCCAGTGACGCGTGCCTGGGCCCGCCCGTGCCCAGGGCCTCCACCATCCTGTAGGACGCGATGTACTCCTCGCAGAGCGTGTCCACGGAGACGTCCGTCACCGCGCCGACATGCGCCACCAGGTCCCCGAGGCCGTACCCCTCGACCGCGTACCCGAAGCGAAGTTCGGCCTCGACCTTGTCGCCCTCGGTCACGGCGACGCCGCGCATGTTGTCGCCGATGCGGGCGATCCTCATGCCCTGACTGTCGTGCCACGCCGCCGCGGCGCGCATCCAGGTCGCCACCTGCTCCTGTACCGCCGCTGCCTCCCAGTGCCCGACGACGACCTTCCGCTCCATGCGCAGCCGGGAACAGATGTAGCCGAACTCACGCCCCCCGTGGGCCGACTGGTTCAGGTTCATGAAGTCCATGTCGATGGACGACCAGGGGATGTCGCGGTTGAACTGCGTGTGGAGATGGCAAAGCGGCTTTTGCAGCCTGCTCAGTCCGCCGATCCACATCTTCGCGGGGCTGAAGGTGTGCATCCATGCGATGAGGCCGATGCAGTTCGGTGCGGCGTCCGCCTCGCGCAGGACCGCGGAGATCTCTTCCCGGGTCGTGAGCACGGGCTTGAAGACGACCCGGATCGGCAGCGTGCCGGATCGGTTGAGGCCGTCCACGATCGCCTCGGAGTCCGATTTCACCTGGTCGAGCGTGTCGGGACCGTAGAGGTGCTGGCTCCCCGTGAGGAACCAGGTTTCGAGAGGGGCGAAGTCGATCGCGCAACGTCCGCCCGGCACCGGGCTCACCGAAGCTCGTCCGCGCGGACCATGCGAAGCCCGAAGACCGTGGCGATCTGGCTGTCCGGCTTCGCCTGCAGGCGCACGGTCACGCTTTCCTTGCCCTCGACCAGTCGCGCCGGGATCGGATACTCGACGTCGAAGAAGCGTGGCGGCTCGCTGCGGTCGACCTCGGCCTCGGCAACGCTGGTTCCGTCGATGAGGATCTCGAACGATGCCGGAGTGCCCCGGCGGTCATCGCTGTAGTAGGTCGCGATGAGGGTCATGCGGTGATCCGGCGCCACCGGAACGTCGAAGGAGAACCAGCTCCCACCCCGTCGCCCGGGGCGGCCCAGCATGCGCTGCGTCACCGCGTCCTCGGCGCCCTGGTAGTTGAACTCGTCCTCGAAGACGCGCTCGCCGGGCTCGAGATAGGCCACGGTGGCCCCTTCCAATCTGCGCAGGCGCTCCGCTTCGGCAGCGTATTCCGCTTTCCTCTCCTCCCACTCGCCCGGCGTGAAGAGGTCCCAATACGTCGAGTACGTGCGCCGGTGGAGGCGGAAGAAGGGCTGGAGGTCCATGTCCGTGGCGCTACCTGCGGCATCGGGCTCGCGGCCCACGCCGTCGGTGCGGAAGTGGCCGGGGTGGCCAGCGACCGGCTGCACCCACGATTCCACAGGCTGCTCGGCCGCGACGAAGACCGGCACCTTCGGAGGCTCTCGTCGCTCGTCGCCACCACGCGCGGCTTCGGGGGCCAGATCCCCGGCGAGCACGAGCGGCCCCCACATGATGGATGCGCGGCGCGGATTGTCCGGCAGCGCCTCCAGGCGGAGTGACTTGGGCAGGGTAACTTCCACCACGTCACCGGTCCGCCAGGTGCGCTTGAGCTCCCTGAACGAGCTGGCCTCGTAGGAGAGTCGGCCGTACTGGCTGCGGCCGATGAATTCGAGACCTTCGGGCTCGGCGTCTGGAGGGGCCGGACGGCCGTTGACCCTCACCGAGAAGCCTTCACCCGCCCAGTACGGGTGGCGCAGCATCAATGCGAACTCCCGGGGCGCCTGCGTCTCCACCCGCAGCGTCGCCGTCTCCCCCTCGGGGAATCCCGTTTCCACCTGGAAGCGGACGCCGGCGTCGGACCAGTCGGCGGTGGAGGGCGCGTACTGCCTAGGTTCAAGCGGTCGTCGCAACAGTACCGTGTTGAAGGGTTTTCATGTGCCCCCGATTTTGCTGGACACTAGGCTGGCGAGGGCGACCAGAAAGAAAGAAGTGGGTTCTTGATTTGATGTCTCCCAACCCGAGGGAGTCAGAAGCGACCGACGGTCGTTGAAGGCTGGAGATACGGGAGCGGCAGAGCATTTCAACGCAAGGTTGAGGTCTGGTTCTTTGACGATAACAGATCTTCCAAGGTTTCCGCCGGAGTTCTCCAACCGAGGGTCTTGCGGGGGCGGCTGTTGAGAGCGGCTGCGACGGCGGCGAGATCGTCAGCGGTATGTCTGCTGAGGTCAGTGCCCTTTGGGAAGTACTGTCTCAACAGGCCGTTGGTGTTTTCGTTCGTGCCGCGCTGCCACGGGCTCTGCGGGTCGCAGAAGTAGATGGCCAGGCCAGTATCGATGCGAAGCCGTGCGTGCTGAGCCATCTCTGTTCCCTGGTCCCATGTCAGAGACCGGCGGAGTTGCTCGGGCAGGGTCGTGATCGACGAAGCGATCGCGTCCCGGACGGCTTCGGCACCGTGTCCAGCCAACGCTGGACCGTTCTTGGTCCTGGCCTCGCCGTGTTTGTCATGGCGGGGAAGGTGGAGCAGCATCGTGAACCTGGAGGTCCGCTCGACCAGCGTTCCGATCGCCGAACTGCCCAGCCCCAAGATCAGGTCGCCTTCCCAGTGCCCGGGAACGGCGCGGTCGTCTGCCTCGGCCGGTCGCTCGCTGAGCATGATCTCGGGGTGAACGAACGTCTTGCCCCGTCCGCGGGTGCGAGCTCGAGGCACCCGTAACGTGCGTCCCGTCCGAAGGCACGCTGTCAGCTCCCGTCGCAGCGCACCGCGGCCTGGAACGTAGAGCGCCTGGTAGATGGCTTCGTGCGATATACGCATGGACTCATCGCCGGGGAAGTCGACCCGTAGCCTGTTGGCGATCTGCTCGGGACTCCACGAGGCCGCCCGCCGCCGGTCTTGTCGGCGACCGTGACGCCGTCCGATCCAGCGCACATCGGGGCCTGCCAGAGCGGCACCGTCCAGAGCTCGGATCAGGCCTCCGAGGCGATCCTGCACATACTGCCTCAGTTCGCCGTTCGTAGCGAGCTTCGCAAGCTTTGGACGTTTCGCTCGCCGGTCGGCGTGCCATTGAGCGGTCGTGGCCCGATACTCGAGGTTCCCTCCTCCTGTAGCTGCGTTGCGCCGCAGTTCTCGCGAGATCGTCGAGGGTGAGCGGCCCAACTGCCGGGCGATCTCGCGCACGCCACGAGCACGGGCTCGAAGAACGGCGATCTCTTCTCGCTCAACGAACGAGAGATAGCGCCGTGACTGGGGACGAAGATTGAGTGGTGGCATGCCACCACATTCGCGAAACCAGCGTGTCCCGACAGCAGGGGACACACCCGCTGCCACGGCGGCCTCCTCGCTCGACAGACCTCGAGCGATCTCTTTCCAGAACCTCTGCCGATGCTCGCGCCGTCCCACCGGCGGACGGCCTGGTGAACGCATCCGCGGACGTAGGGCTCGATCCGCTCCTCGGTGCCTGCTCGCTGCCATCGCAACATCTCCCTGAGGTGTTGCGACGACCGCTTGAATTCACCCAGTACCCGGCCCGCGGATGTCTAGCTAGCCGTCATTGCACATTGACTCCCGCACCCGCCGGGTCCATTTTTCGTGGCTGAACCATCCATTCCCGCGTAGCTCAGCTGGTAGAGCAGACGGCTGTTAACCGTCTTGTCGCAGGTTCGAGTCCTGCCGCGGGAGCTATCTTTGTGGCGCGAACCAATGCGCCTCGATCGTCGCGGCGCCGACGTCCTCGCTGTGGTGCGAGACCTGGAGGTATTGAGCGACGGCTCCGTCTGGGTCCTCAATTCGGTAGAGCCGTACTTCGTTGGATTCGGCCCGGGTGGCGAGTCCCTCGGCGCGCACGGACGGTCCGGAAGAGGACCCGACGAATTCCCGATGCCTTCAGCCTTCCTCACGGGGCGATGGAAGGGAGAAGCATGGGTCTTCCCGATTTGATCGCGTTTGATCCGGAGGCAGGCGGGACACGAGAACTGGTGGCGCTCGGTGAAGTGCTGGACGATCCATCCGGAGACTTCATCCCGAGTGAGGGTGGGTTTCCTCTGTGGTATCGGCTGTGGGCTTCCTGCGGCGAGAATGTCGTGCGCGTCCATGATCGGGTGAGGAATCAGCTTCGTGGCTTCGACGGATCAGGAACCGAGGTGCGTCCCATCGACCTTCCGCCCGTCCGCTTCACGGAGGTCGGTCGTCGGCGGTTTGCCGGAGCGGTCTTCGGGCTGAGGCAGGCCGAGCTGACGGGAGATGTCCGCATCAGGCTCACCGGAGAGGACAGGGATCGGGCCTTTGATCAGTTGATCCAGAACATACAAGGGGAACCGCACGAGCTCGCGAGCTACATGCCACGGTATGTGGACTTCCGCTACGGTGATGACGGGACGATGTGGATGCACCCCCTGGACCTCGACTCGGGTGGATTGGCCGGCAGTTCGTTGTGGCTGCGAATCACCCCTGACGGAGCCATTCAGGAGGTTCGGCTGCCTGACCGGTTCGATGCCTTTCGCTTCTCGGGGGGTCGGGTGTGGGGTGTCCACCGAGACGAAAGCGACGTCCCGTTCGTCGGGTCCATCTTGCTGCCGGCGGGTTGATCGTCC
The DNA here is from genome assembly GCA_963555795.3 of Longimicrobiales bacterium. Classification (GTDB taxonomy): domain Bacteria; phylum Gemmatimonadota; class Gemmatimonadetes; order Longimicrobiales; family Gaopeijiaceae; genus Bin94. Next base: position 329,395 of record CAUVXA020000007.1, read on the forward strand.
GGGGCACGCCGAAGGGCCGTCCCGACTGACGACGGCATAGGGGCTATTCCGCGGGAGCCGGGAGCCCTATTCTGATGGGACCGCCCCTTCCTCCCGAGCCCCGGAGGCACCCATGCAGCGCCCGTCCGCCCCTGGCCCCCTCGCCGCGCTCTTCCTTGCTCTTGCGGCCGCCACCACCGCCCTCCCCGCCCCCGCCCTCGCGCAGCAGGACGACGGTGACGACCCCGAATGGGACGTCACCCTAGCGCGGGGTGAGACCCGCGAGATCGACTTCGAGACCGACGAGGGTACGTGGATGTCCGTCGACATCTCGTCCGACGGACGGTGGATCGTCTTCGACCTTCTTGCGCACGTCTACCGGGTTCCCGCGGAGGGCGGCACCGCCGAGAGCCTGACTCAGGAGAGCGGCGTCGCGATCAACTACCACCCCAGGTACTCCCCGGACGGCAGCACGATCGCGTTCGTCTCCGACCGTGGCGGCCAGAACAACCTCTGGGTGATGGACGCGGACGGATCGAATCCGCGCCAGGTGCAATCCAGCCTGGACACGCGCGTGACGATGCCCGAGTGGACTGCCGACGGCGAGTACATCCTGGTTGCCCAGAGCGGGGGCATCTGGATGTACCATCGGGACGGGGGCACGGGGATCGAGGTCGTGACCAGCGACGGTGGCTCGGCGTCGTGGCCATCGGTGTCGGAAGACGGCCGGTACCTCTTCTACCATGTGCGCACTCCGGGGCAGACCGTGCCGTGGGCGGTGGATCACATCGAGGGCGAACTGGTGCGGGACGCCTTGCAGGGCACATTGAACGTGCGCCGCATGGAGTTGAAGACCGGAGAGATCACGAAGGTGACGAGCGGCGTGCCGTCGCGGCAGTACCGCCTCTCGGGCGGCGGCGGATTCGCCGGCGAAGTCTCTCCCGACGGCGGCCGGATCGCCTTCGCGCGTCGCCTTCCCGACGCGACCATCGAGTGGAAGGGCCACGAGTTCGGGCCCAGCACGGCGCTCTGGCTGCGCGATCTGGACACCGGGACGGAGCGGATCGTCATGGACCCGATCACGCAGGACATGAGCGAGGGGATGAAGACGATCCGCGTGCTCCCCGGGTACGCGTGGGCACCTGACGGGTCCATCGTGATCGCGCAGGGAGGGAAGCTGCGGCGACTCGACGTGGCCAGCGGCGAGATCGCGACCATCCCCTTCACCGCTCGGGTCCACCGGGTGATCTCGGAACAGGCCTACCAGGCCTTCCGGATAGACGACGGCGCGGTCCCCGTCACCTACACGCGCTGGCAGACCGGGTCCCCCGACGGCGCCCGTCTTGCCTTCGCCGCGGCTGGCCGGGTCTGGGTCATGGATCTGCCCGACGGGACGCCCCGCCGCCTCACCTCCGACACCGGCAAGGTCTTCGAGTACTCCCCCTCCTGGTCGCCCGACAGCCGTTCGATCGCATACACCACGGTGGATGAGAACGGGGCAGGGCACGTCATGGCGATCAGCGCCGATGGCGGCAACCCCCGGCAGGTGAGCGCGGAGCCCGGGGAGTACGCTCACACGCAGTGGAGCCCCGACGGCTCGGAGATCCTGGTCAGCCGTGGATCGGGCGCCACGGCACGCTACCGCACGATGGCGCACAACCCCTGGTACGACCTGGTCCTCTTCCCGGCCGCAGGGGCCGGAGGCGGTGCGGAAACCGGGGACGGTGACGGCGCTGCCGGCCACCAGGTCGTGCGCGTCTCCGGCAACACGCTGTCCACCCGCACGCAGTTCGTGCGTGGCTCGTTCGGCCCGGGAGGGCGCATCTACTACCGCACGATGGGCGACTCGACCCGCCTGCGTTCCGTCGCCCGTGACGGGAGCGACGCGCGCACCCACCTCGTCCTCCCCTTCGCCGACGAGATCACGATCTCCCCCGACGGCCGCCACGCGGTCTTCAACGAAGGGGACAACGCGTATCTGGTTCCGGTGCCGCGGGTGACCGGTGGCGAGTCCGTCCCGATCAACAAGAAGAACGGCAAGCTCCCCGTGCGGCAGCTGAGCACGCGGGGCGGCATCTTCCCCGGCTGGCGCGACGCCAACACGGTCGAATTCGGCAGCGCGGCGAGCTACTACACCCATGACGTCGCCGCCGAGACCACCGACACCTTCCGCTTGGCACTCGAGGTCCCGCGCGGCTCGCTCGGCATGGGCACCGTCGCGATCACGGGTGCGCGCATCGTCACGCTGGAGGACCGGCAGGTCATCGAAAACGGCGCCCTGGTCGCGACCGACGGCCGCATCACCTGCGTCGGCACGGTGGCCGATTGCGACACGTCGGCGGCCGATCACACCATTGACGGGACCGGCAAGACCGTGATCCCCGGCTTCATCGACATGCACTCGCACTTCTTCCGCGAATACCGGGGCATCATCCCGCCCAACGCCTTCGAAATGGCGGTCGCGCTGGCGTACGGCGTCACCACCAACCTCGACAACTCGCAGTGGTCGCAGGACATCTTCCCCGCGATGCAGATGATCGAGGCTGGCGTGCTTGTCGGGCCGCGCACCTACACCACGGGCGACCCGCTCTACCGCGGCGATGCCGCCCGTCAGAACGAGCTGACCAGCTACGAAGTCACCGAGGACAACATCGCGCGGTTGCAGTCCTGGGGCGCAGTGTCCCTCAAGCAGTACATGCAGCCCCGCCGCGACCAGCGCCAATGGGTGTCGGACGTCGCGCGCAAACGGGGACTCATGGTGACCTCCGAGGGGAGCGACCTCGGCTACAACCTGAGCATGATCATGGACGGCCAGACGGCGTGGGAACATCCGATCAGCTATGTGCCGATGTACTCCGACGCGGCGCGCTTCTTCGGACGTGCCGAAGCCGTCTACTCGCCGACTTTCGTGGTCGGCGGTCCGGGTCCGTGGAACGACGAGTGGTTCTTCCAGGAGACCGAAGTCTGGCGGGATCCGAAGCTCCGGCTGTGGATGCCCTGGAAGCAGCTCGTGCCGCACTCGCGCCGCGTCTTCAAGCGGCCGCGCACCGACTACAGCTTCCCCATGCTGGCCCAGGTTCTGGCCGACTGGATGGCGGAAGGCGCCCACGGAGCCATTGGCGCGCACGGCCAGCAGCATGGGTTGGCGTCGCACTGGGAGGTGTGGATCGCCGCGGAGGCGATGGGACCGATGGGCGCTCTGGAGCTCGCCAGCAACGAAGGGGCCTACTTCCTCGGTGCGGAGGACGACGTGGGATCTCTGGCCGTCGGCAAGTTGGCGGACCTGATGATTCTCAACTCGAACCCGCTCGACAACATCCGGAGTACCACGGACATCATGCTCGTCATGAAGGGCGGGATCCTCTACGACGGGATGACCCTTGACGAACTCTGGCCCAACGAGCGTCCCTACGGCGCCCGGCCCTGGCTGCACGAAGAGGTGTGGAGGGCAGGTCCGCGGCCGGTGAACCGATGAGAATGGAGAGACCCATGGCACACAGCCCCACCGCCCGCTTCCTCGGCCTCCTCGCGATCCTGGCTGCCGTCACGCCGTCGCTGGCCGCCCAATCCGGATCCTTCGGCAACTCGGTCGTGATCGACGGCGACGAGCTCATCATCGCCGAGCCCAACCCCACCTTCCGCTCCGGAGCGGTGTACGTGTACCACAACGCAGATGGCGGCTGGCTCGAAGCCGCCGTCCTGCGGGCCCCGGACACCGAGCGCGCCGACGGTTTCGGGACCGTGCTCGCGAAGTCTGGCGGCACCCTGTTCATCGGCCAGCGCGGCGGACCGCTGCACGTCTTCGAGCGTGATGAGGACGGCGGCTGGCGCGCCGCGGCGTTGGTCGAGGGGGACGGCGTGACCGGTATCGACCCGGGTTGCGGCCAATACGGCTATTGCGGGACCGACTTCGGCCTCACGCTGGCAGCGGCAGGGGACTGGCTCCTCGTCGGTGCGCCCGGATCCGCTCCTGGCGCAGGGCGTCAGCGGCGGGGCGAGCCCGAGGAGCCCTCGGTACCGGGCGCGGTCTACGCCTATCAACGGGACGGCGACGGCCGCTGGGTGCAGCGCCAAACGCTCCAGCCGGCCAACGGCATGGAAGGCGACGGATTCGGGACCGCGATCGCGTTCACCGAACACGGCGCGCTGATCGGCGCCCCCCGTTGGACCGCCGAGGGCGAAGACGGGGAGGCCGCCGGCCGCGTCTACCATTTCCGCGTGGGTGAAGGGGGTTGGGAAGAGTACGGAGTCCTGGAATCGGCGGGCGAGGCCAACGCCAACTTCGGGTGGGCCCTCGCGGCTGCGAATGAAATGGTGCTGATCGGTGCGCCGGGTGCCGACGACAGCCGTGGCGCGGTGTTCACGCATTCCTGGGACGCCGACCTCACCCGGTGGGTCCCCGGTGACGACCGGCTGACGCTTTCCAGCGGCGAGAGCGGCGACCGCTTCGGCGCCGCCGTGACCTTCGCCGGTGGCGACATCTGGATCGGCGCGCCCACCCCACGCGGCAACGAGATCGGATCGGTGTACGTGTACGAAGCCGGGGCCGACGACTCCCTGCCCAGCGACCCGCGCCGCATCCAGTTGGCCCAGGCGGAGACGGTCGAGCAGGACCATTTCGGCGCCCTCGTCGTCGCGAATGAGGACATCGTCGCGGTGGGCGCGCCCGGGATGCACCACCAGTCCGGCTCGGTCCACCTCTACCAGCGCGGGGACGCCGCCGCCGCCGACCCCGCCTGGCACGACGCCGGCACCCTCGTCACAGCCCCCGACGCCCTCGCCCCTCTGGTGGGCGAGGAGCGCCGCTGCACCGACGGCATGGTCGGCCCCTTCGACTGCGACGACGTCGAGTTGCTGTCCTTCATTCCCAACTCGATCCTGCGGGCCGGCGTGCGCTCGCGCGGGGTGCGCACCAACGACAACTGGGGATGGACCGACCCGCTGACGGGTCGCGAGTATGCTCTGGTGGGACGCAACGACGGCACGTCCTTCATCGACATCACCGATCCGTCGAACCCGGTGCTCGTGGGCGACCTGCCCAAGCCGTGGGGAACCCCGCCCTCGCAGCTCTGGCGCGACATCAAGACGTACAAGGACCACGCCTTCATCGTCGCCGATGGCGCGGGCGACCACGGCATGCAAGTCTTCGACCTCACCCGCCTGCGCAACGTCGCGCCGGATGAGATGCCCGCACTCTTCGAGCCGGACACGCACTACAAGCGCATCGCCAGCTCGCACAACATCGTCATCAACGAGGAGACGGGATTCGCCTACGCGGTGGGCAACCGCGGCGGCGGGGATTCCTGCGGCGGTGGGCTCCATATGATGGACATCTCCGACCCCAGGAACCCCGAATTCGTGGGCTGCTTCGTGGAGGAACGCGGCACCCACGACTCCCAGTGCGTGACCTATCACGGCCCCGACGAACGGTACCAGGGCCGGGAACTCTGTCTGAACTCCAACGGCAGCTTCTTCGCGATCTCGGACGTGACCGACAAGGACAACCCGGTCGCCGTGTCGCGCGCCGCGTCACCGAACGCGGCCTACATGCACCAGGGTTGGCTGACGCCCGACCACCGCTACTTCTACCAGGACGACGAGAGCGACGTCATCCGGGGCAATGTATCCACCACGCGCACGCTGATCTGGGATCTGAGCGACGTGGAGGACCCCGCCCTGGTAACCGAATTCATGGGGTCTCTCCCCGCGAGCGCCCACAACCTGTACCTCAAGGACGGATTCGCCTACCAGGCCAACTACCGCTACGGCCTGCACGTGCTGGACATCTCCGATCCGGTGAGCCCGCGGGAGGTCGGTTTCTTCGACACGTCGCCGTACCAGGATGGGCCGGGCTTCAGCGGCGCGTGGAGCACATACCCGTTCTTCGAGAGCGGGACCGTGATCGTGACCAGCCTGCAGGAGGGGCTGTTCATCCTGAAGAAACGGGACCGGCCGGTGAGCTGAGGGGGCGGAGCTGGTGGTCGCAGAGGGGCCAACCGGAGGTCTTCACGGAAGAAGCAGCGGCCCCAGCCATTGGACCCACAGGAGGCCATCCAGAACCACACCGACCGTCTCGCAACCACTCCCGCATCGCCGTCACTCCCGTGCGTCGACCCGGTCCAGCGGGCCGCCCCAATCGAGGATTCGCCGGGGCACGAGGCGTGGACCGGACGGCCCCGACCTGTTGTCCGCCACTTTCGTCGCCAAATGGCGGACAACGATGGGCGATGGCGTGAAAGCGGTGTCACCTCGCGCATTGCCACCGCACAGAGTTCGACTACTATTGTCATGAACACACTGTTTGGACCCCATGCGAGAGCTACCCCTACGGCCAGCCACACAGTTGAATTCCTTCCTCAACTTCGCGTTAGCGTCTTTCGCGGTCCTCGCGCAATCTGAGCCGGGGCACACGGTTCCTGAATCGTATCCGTCCACCAAACAGGACACCCTTGTACTGGAAATAGGGGTTGTCCATGGGGACCCCAACCAGATCTTCGGCAGAATCAGCGACGTGGTAGTGGACGATCAAGGCAACATTCTGGTCTTGGACGAACAGAGTTACGCCGTGTCATGGTTCTCCCCGGACGGACGGTTCCGCGACATCGTGGGGCGGGATGGGGACGGGCCACGCGAATTCCGCTATCCCGTGGGCATGGCCATCGGGCCTCATGGAAATGTTCATGTCCTGGATGCGATGCAGAGGAGAATCGCGGTCTTTGAACTCAGCGAGACCGGATTTCAGCTCGTGCGAGAGGTCAAGACCGGACTCTACAGCAGCGACATTTGCATTGACGGCGACGATATTGTCGTCCTCGGCGAAGTGCCGGCCGAGGATTCCGGTGACCCTATTCTTCATGTGATGTCCCTCCACGGGGAACCAATCCGATCCTTTGGTGACCCTTTACCCTTTGACCTGGCTCCAGAGTTGAGCGCGCATCGAGACCTGATGGCCGAAGCGAACAATTCGGGATTCGTGCACTGTTCGGGAGTGGGAACGGTGGTCGTCGGTAGTCAACGCCTCGGAGTCATCCGGTCGTTCTCCATCGAGGGGGAAGCGTTCTGGCATACCGAGCTGAGCAGCTTTAGCCCTGTCAGGTGGGTGGCAAAAGGTGCCGGGTTTCAAGTCGCCGTCGACCCGGAGACGGGGTTTGCAAGCACACTCGCGCACATTGCAGGAGGATATGAGGGCCAGCTGGTAGTATCCGTGCATGAAGGATCGATGACGTCAAGCGGCTTTGCTATTGGTACTATCGATGCCATGTCGGGAGCAGAGTCGATGAGGAAGCCGTTCGACATGGTGGTGACCGCACAGGTGGGCGACCGGCTATATGGATTCGTCAACGATCCATATCCCAGGGTGAAGGTGCTGAGAGTACATCCCGATTGGCTATAGTGACATGAGCGCGTTGGGCCTATCCGGTTTCCGGGCAGCCGCTCTGCTGGCCAGCATGAGCCCGTTACTGGCTGCCTGTGGTGAGCGACAGGTCACCGTTGCATCACCGCCCTTCGAAGCAGTCTTCGAGCTGTCGGAAGTCATCGAACTGGGAGAAGATCCGGCCGATTGGATCGCCGAGGTCGGGGCGTTCGTGGAGCGACGTGACGGCGGCTTCATCATCGGTGACCGGCTTCTGCCGCGTGTCCGGACCTACGCGGAGGACGGCGCGCTGGAAGCCGGGTTCGGGCGCTTCGGAGAGGGTCCGTGGGAACTGCAACGAGTCAGTGGCGTGGCGGAAACGGCCTCCGGGCGCATCGTGGTGGCGAGTCCGTACACTCGGTGGTTGACCTATCTGAACAGCGACTTGAGCCCGGATACTCTGGTGGGGATCGGTGACTACTGGGTCTTTCAGATGTTTCCGTTTGGACAGGATATCGTCTTCTACGGCATCGGAGGGAGCAGATCGATACACGACGTGGCAGTCCAGGATGGCTACTTCCATCGCCTGGTCGGCGGGAGTGTGGTGTGGACGAGTTGGACTACGCCAATCTTTCGCATGCCGTATTGGAACGGTCTCGGGGATGTGGTTGGCGCGGTGGCAGGCGACTCGATCTTCGCCATGGCTCAGCTGCTCTATCCTGCCACGATTCTGAACGGAACGGGGGATTCGGTGGGAACGATTGGTACGCCTCCACCCTCTTTCCGGAGGGTGCCAGCCATTGAGGCGGGTACATACGCCACTTCGTCGCCGGGAGGCCAGGATTTCGGAGATCTGCTGGGCACCTTCGATCTCGTTCCGCGAATCGATGCCGTGGAGAGGGACTTTCTGGTCTTCACGTTGGGCCGGCTTGACGAGACCAAACCCTATTTCCCTCTATATGTCCTCCAGAACCCGGACATCCCTCCGTGGCGCATCGCCAAGTACAGACTGATGGCCCCGGATTGAGCCCGTCGGATCCGAGCGGCGGAAAGTCTAGCGCCCCGGCCCCAGCAAAACGGCGTTCATGAACAGGAGTTGCGTCGCCTCGGAATAGGCCCGGTAGTTGGGATCCTCCGCGAAGGCCACCAGTTGCCCGCGTCCGACGGGCTGGTGGATGAGGAAGGCCTTGTTGGCCAACTGCGGCTTCGACTCCTCCCACACGATCCCGCCGAGGACGAGATTCTCCAGGTCGGCATAGCGACCGACGTTCGTGCCCTCGTCGAGCGTGACCGGGCGAAAGACGCGCGAGCCCTGCACGAGGGCGCCGATCTCGCCGTCGGTGCCGGCCGCGAGCCAGTGCTCCGTGTCGAGCAGCGTGCGCAGGATCGCGCCCGGCACGCCCTCGGGCGATTCATCCTCCGGGGAGATCGCGTCGAGGTATTCGATGGGCTGGTCCGGTGTGTCCGGGTCCGGCGGGTCGTCACCCTCGGCCCGACCGCCCCGGCGCTCCGTCTCGGTAGCCAGGAGCCCCTCCCGCGACGCCCAGCGCGAGGACTCGGCCATCGTGATCACGGTGCCGCCGTCGCGCATCCACGCTCTCAGGCGATCGAGCAGCCCCTCACCGACCTCTCCGCCGTAGTTGCCGCTCGGAAAGACGACCACATCGTAGTCGGCCAGCCGCGCGCGGCCGAGGCTCGATGCCCGCACGGCGGTCGTGCGCTGCCCGTAGCGTTGCTCGAGGACGTAGCGGGCCCAGCCCACGGAGTAGCCCTGACCGGGGGCGTCGTAGACGAGAAGCACCCGGGGCTCGATGAGCGCCCGTACGTCCCGGCTTCCCAGCGACATGCCCTCGCGCACATACGAGTCATCGATCGCGACGACCTCGGCGCGGTGCCGGGCGGCAATCTCTGCCAGGCGTTGGCGAAGGTCCTGTCCGTTCTCGGCGGTGCGGACGATCGCGGTGCCGACCCCGTAGCGGCGGCCGCCGAGCGTGAACTCCGCGCCCGCCGCCCTGACGCGAATGCCCTCCCGCAGCGCCTCGGCGACGGCTGCGGCCCCGTTGGTGCCCCACGGGATGAGGTAGCCGACGAGCGCCTCGGGTAGCGGGGCCACGTCCGCCTCCGACATGCCTCCGCCCGCCGTGACGGCCTCGCCGCGCGCGCCGGTTGCGTCCGTCTCGATCGCCTCCACGTCCCACAGCAGCGCCTGACTCCAGGCCGTGAGGTCGTAGATCTCGTCCGGTTGCCGGTTCGCGCGGCGCTCGATCTGCCGCTTCACGAAGTCCTCCTCCATCGGGACGTCTGCGTCGAGCAGGTTGTGGATGAAGCCGTGCGTCGGCTGGTCCAGCGGCACGATGAAGCTCGATCCGGCGGGCAGCGTCCGATCGCTGACCGCCACCGGGCCGGAAGCGCGGAAAACCTCGATCCCGTTCTCGACGAGCATCATGGCGAGCCGCTCCGCCATCCCGGGGTCGTGCGCTGAATGGAGGACGATTTCAGCCGGGCCGCGTCTCCCGCGGGCGACGCCGTCACGCCGGAACGCGAGGTAGTCGCGCAGGATCCCCTCGCGGTGACGCGCTGCCGTGAGGGCCGTCTCCAGCGCCGCCGTGAAGTGGTGCAGCACCCCGTCGCCGTAGGTGAGCAGGTCCCCGTCCGACCGCCTCAGCCGCAGCGCGCGGGCGCTCGCCTGTTCGTACGTCATGCCGAGCGCGCCGTGTCCCATCGGCCACATGTCGACGTAGCCGGGATAGAAGAGGTCGTACACGTCCCGGTTGAAATACGCGAAGCCGCGCGAATCGAACCGCGCCGCGATCGCCTCCCCAAACACGTCCATGAGCGCGATCTGCGCCTCCCCGTACCATGGGTTGGAGGGGGGTGCCGTGGGCGGGAAGAAGTAGGTGGCATCCCCTCCCATTTCGTGCAGATCCGCCACGATCTGGGGCCGGAATTCGAGGAACACGTCCACCTTCCCGCGCGTCTCGGGCTGGCTCTGCATGAAGAGGTCCCGGTTCAGGTCGAACAGGTAGTGGTTCCCGCGCCCGCCCGGCCAGGGCTCGTCGTGTTCGGCGGAGACCCCCGCCTCGTCCGGCCAACGGGCCTGCGCGACCCCGTTCTGGTACACGAAGCGGTTCCGCCCGTCGGGATTCTCCATCGGGTCGATCAGGACCAGCGACTCGGACAGGATCAGGTCGACATCGGCGTCTCCTGTCGCCGCGAGCAGGTGGTAGGCCTCCGCCATGGCGGCGCCGCTCGAACTGATCTCGTTGCCGTGGACGCCGTGCATGAGCGCGGTGACGACCGGAAGATCGGCCAGCAGCGCTTCGGCGTCGGCGTCGGAGAGCCCGCGCGGGTCGGCGAGCCGTGCGATCCCCGCCTTCACCTCGTCGAGACGCGCCATGCGCTCGGGCGACCCGATGACGAGGACGACGAGCGGACGGCCCTCCCAGCTCTCCGCGTAGCGCACGAGGCGCGTGCGGTCCGGGGCCGCGTCGGACAGCGCCTCCATGTACCGGATCACATCGTCCGGCGGCGTGACGGCCTCCCTGAAGTCGTGCCCCGCCACCTCTTCGAGCGTTGGGATGGCCGGGTCGTAGCGGGCACCCGGCACCAGTTCCTGCGGCTGAGCGGACAGTTGGACCACCGTGGCGAGCGCGAGCGTGGATAGCACGGAGAGAATCTCCCGATTCGAGGATCAGACGGATGGCGACTTAAACTACTGCACGATCCTCGCGACGTTGCACCATCCGGCAATCGTTTGTCCGCCACATATGCCCGAATATGGCGGACAACCATGCTTGCGCCGCCCTCAGACCGTCGCGCTCAGCGCCTCCACAAACTCGTCCACCTCGTCCACGGTGTTGTAGAAGTGCGGACTGGCCCGTACCACGCCCGGGCGGTTGTCGACGATGATCCCGCGCTCGGCCAGGTGCGCGACGGCAGCCTCGGGCTCCTCATGGCGCACCAGGACGATCGCCGAGCGGGTGTCGGGCCGGTCGCTCACCCGAAGCGAGAATCCGGCCGCCGTGCAGCCGTCCACCAGCCGCTCGGTGAGCATGACGTTCTGGGCCCGGATCTCCGCCATCCCGACCTGGTCCACGATCTCCTGGCCGCCCAGGGCCGTGTGAACCACGGCGAGCGCCGGCGTGCCCAGCTCGAAGCGGCGGGCGTCGCCATGGTAGCGGAAGTCGCCGGCGTTGAAGAGGAACTGATCCTCGGTCGCGAACCAGCTGGTGATCCTGGGCTCCAGGTCCGTAATCAGCTCGTCGCGGACGTAGAGATACGAGAGGCCCGGGCCGCCGCATAGCCACTTGAGAGGGCCCGCCGTGTAGAAGTCGACGCCGGTGGCGGGGACGTCGACCGGAACCTGCCCGGCTCCCTGATAGCCGTCGATCAGGCTGTACGCGCCCGCCCGCCGCGCGATGTCGGCGATTGCTCCCAGGTCCTGGATCGCGCCGGTCAGGAAGAAAACGTGGCTGGTCGCGATCGCGAGGGTTCGATCGTCGACCGCGTCCGCGAACTGTTGCGGGTCGATGTGGACGCCGTCGTGGCTCTCCAGCACGACCATCTCCGCCTCGGGGCGCACCTTCCACTGGTAGAGGAGGGTGGGGAAGTCCAGCTCGGTCGTGACGATCCTGTTGCGCTTCGACCAGTCGAAGCTGGTGGTGAGCGCGGCCAGGCAAGCCGAGGTGGAGGGCATGAGCGCGATCGTGCCGTTCGGAGCGCCGAACAGGGTCTCGACGCGCTCGCGGAGCTCCCCGAGCCGTCCCCACCAGTGCTCGTACCACGCCGATGCGCCGTAATCGTGCCATTTTTCCACGAAGTCGTGCAGGCGATCCTCCGCGGGCGTGGACAGGGCACCCAGCGAGCAGGAGTTCAGGTAGTTGCGGCGCTGAAGGATCGGGAAGGAGCTACGGATTTGGTCGAGGTTCATCGGGGAGACCATGGGCGTCGGGACCAGGTGATTCGAAGGCTTCGTGCCGCAATCAAGTCCAGTAAAAACCGCCCGTGTGCAGGAGATAGATCTGAAGCTGGGGCCAGGGAACAAAGAACTCCCATTCCGGGTCGGCGGCGGGGCGCCCGTCTACCGGTACCAGGCGCCTGCCCAAGCCAAAGTACACGAATCCTCTCGCTGGCAGCGGATACGGCTCCCATCCAACCGGGAAGTGGAAGACCGTGTGGTAACCTCCCCTGGAGTCGGGCGTCGGAGCGTGCAATAGCCTCCGGAACCCGGCTCCGATGGAAACCCCTTCGCGCGAGGTCTGCCGCAGGTTCATTCCAAAGCTCAGGCCAACGGCTTTCTTGTCCTCAGCGATTTCATATCGTGGGAGCCCCAATACCAGTTCCAACTCGGTTCTTCCCCCCGTGAGGCCGGACCGGCGATCTCCGGTGTTGCCCAGGTGCATTCCCGCATGCACCGCCAGGAAAGTCCCTCCTCCGAAGGATACGCCCAGAGAGTAGTACTGAGCCATCGCCCCCTTGGTGGAAAGAAGAGCGAAGGCGAACAGGAGCGCGGATATTCGTGCGATGGTTTGGCGGATCATGGCATTTCCCTTCGGTTAGGTTCCAGTATAGCACCAGCAACGTACCCGTAGTGAACCCTGGCCCGATATGACGTTCCGAGGTTCCAGAGTCGCCAGGGCGGAGAGTCGGTCCGGAGGGTCGGACGATTTGCCGCCGGATGGCGCCATACCCCCGGACGCCCGCTGCCATCGGATCGGCCGCGACCGCGCCATCGCGGAAGCCCGCGCACTCGGCTTCGATATGGCCGGCATCGTCACGCGGGGCGACAGCGATCACATGGCCCACTTCATCGAATGGGTCGACTCCGGACTGCACGGGAAGATGGCCTACCTCGCCCGCCCCGACGCGCTGCAGCGCCGCGCCACGCTCGACCGCACCCTGCCCGGCTTCCGTAGCGCACTGGTCGTCGCCCATTCCTACGCGGACAGCGACCCCGCCACCTCACCCGGCGATCCCTCCCGCGCCATCATCGCGCGCTACGCCCGGGGGCGCGACTACCACCACGTCGTCAGCGACAAGCTGGATCTGCTCGCGGGCCGCCTGGAAGACATCGCTGGCCACCCCTTCCGGCGCCGCGGGTACGTCGACACGGGTCCCATCCTGGAACGGGAGCTGGCCATGCGCGCCGGCCTGGGCTGGTTCGGCAAGAACACCATGCTCATCCACCCGCGCCGGGGCTCGTACTTCTTCCTGGGCGTCCTGCTCACCGATCTCCCGCTGGAACCGTCCATACCGTTTCAGGAGGACCATTGCGGCAGCTGCAGGCGCTGCCTCGACGCGTGCCCGACCGGCGCCCTCCTCGGCCGCGACGAATCCGGCGCACCCGTCATGGACGCCACCCGCTGCATCTCCTATCTCACGATCGAGCTGAAAGGGCCCATCCCGCACGATCTGCGCCCGGCGATCGGCAACCGCGTCTTCGGCTGCGACATCTGCCAGGAAGTCTGTCCCTGGAACGAGAGGTTCTCGGCGCCCACCGACGAGCCCGCCTACTCGCCCCGCACCGAGCTGGACAACCCCTCGCTGATCGACCTTGCCACGCGTCTGCTCGACATGTCCGGCAAGGCCTTCCTGCGCGAGTTCAGCGACTCGCCGGTCTCGCGGGCCCGGCGCAGCGGCCTGCTGCGGAATGTTTGCGTCGCGTTGGGCAACTGGGGCGCGAAGGAGGCGGTTCCGGTGCTTGAACGGGCGGCCGAGGACCGCTCACAGCTGGTGCGGGAGCACGCGAGGTGGGGACTGGAGCGGATTGGAACCGGCGGCGGGAGCTGAGCGCTACCCGGTCGGTGTGAGTCGGTGTTGCTTGATGATGTACAGGTAGTTAGCTATCTTCATGTCCATGATAAAGATCAACATTGCCGACGCGAGAGCGAGTCTGTCCCGGTACCTGGCACGGGTTGAAGCCGGGGAGACGATCACGCTGTGCCGCCGCAATGTGCCCATCGCCGAGATCCGGCCGATAGACACGGCACCCATGAAGCAGCGGCCTATCGGGATCGACCGGGGCATGACCCTGCCGAGCAGCTTCTTCGAGCCGCTTCCCGACGAGGTGCTACGTGGCTTCGGGAGGACCGAGGGCAGCACGTGGCGCGGCGGTGACGAAGAATGAGGCTCCTGGTGGACACCTGCACTTTCCTGTGGTTGGCCGCAGCGGACCCGCAACTCACGGCGGCAGCCCGATCCGCCTGTCGCGACCCGAACAACCTGGTCTATTTCAGCGCGCTCTCAGCCTGGGAAATCGCCATCAAACACGGCATCGGGAGGTTGCCATTGCCGGAGCCGCCGATCGACTATGTGAGCAGTCGCCGCCATTGGCTGGGACTCGAGCCACTCCCATTTGATGAACGTGCGGCGGCTCACGACGCGCTTCTCCCCTCATTTCACAGCGACCCCTTCGACCGGGGATTGGTCTCACAAGCCATCTTGAACGGATTGACCATCGTGACGCCGGACGAGGCGATCGCACGCTATCCCGCTCCGGTCCTGTGGTAGTCGCGCCGACTGCTCTGAGGACCGCGCTCCAGGATTCCGAGAAGACCATGACTTCCTACCTCCATGCTTCCCCCGTTCGTGCCACGTGCGCCGCCCTCCTCGCCCTCGCCCTCACCCTCCTCCCCACCCCCGCCACCGCCCAGCACTTCGACGTCCTGATCCGGGGCGGCCAGGTGCTCGACGGCTCGGGCAGCCCGGCATTCACCGCCGACGTCGGCATCAACGACGACCAGATTGTCGCCATCGGCAAACTCCCCGACGCCACCGCCACCCGCGTGATCGACGCGGCGGGGAAGTACGTCGTGCCCGGCTTCATCGACATGCACTCGCACGCCGACCGCGTCTTCGCGTCCGACAACGTCGAGGGACGGCGCGCCCACAACCTGGTCATGCAGGGGATCACGACGTCGGTCTTTGGCCCCGACGGGCGCAATCCCGTGTGGCCGATCGCGGACGAGATGGACGCGTACCGCGCGCCGGGCGTCGCCACGAACGTCGTCCCCATGGTCGGGCACGCCACCGTGCGCGGCATGGTCATGGGCGACGACTACGAGCGACCCGCCACCGAGGGCGAGATCGCCGAGATGGCGGAACTCGTGCGCGCCGGGATGGAAGACGGCGCGTGGGGGCTCGGCGCCGGGCCCGAATACAGACCCGGCCGCTTCAGCACCACCGAAGAACTCATCGCGCTGGCTCGCGAAGTCGCCCCGTACGACGGCTTCTACTACTCCCACCAGCGCAGCCAGTCGCCGCTTCCGCTCTGGCAGATCCCGTCCATCGTCGACGGACAGCCCCTCACCGGCACCGACGGCATGCGCGAGACCATCGAGATCGGCCGCGCCACCGGGATCCGGGTGGTCGGCACCCACATCAAGGCCAAGGGCACCGACACCTGGGGCCACTCGGCGACCGATGTACTCCTGATCGAGGCCGCGCGGCGCGAAGGCGTGCAGGTCTACCTGGACCAGTACCCGTACGAGACCTTCGGCGGCGGGCCCGTCGACGTCATCCCCGACTGGGGCTACGCGCCCCCCGGGACCGACCGCTCCGGCGGACTCGACGCGCCGCTGTGGCGTGACGCCGACCTGATGAGCGATCCGAAGGGCAACCTGCGCGCCAACCTGGCCGACCCGGTGACGGCGCGGGAGCTTGAGCGGGACACCGGCTACATCCTGCGGCTTCAGGGCGGCGCGGGCCGCCACATCGTCGTCGAAGCGCCCGACTACCCGGAGACCGTGGGCCGTCACCTGGCCGAGATCGCGTCCGAGGCCAGCCGCACACCCTTCGAGCAACTCGTCCACTTCGCCCTCGAGTCCACCCGGCTCTCGCCGGCCGGCGTACGGTTCCGGCCCGTCGCCGGCCACCGCTTCGATGTCGAGAACTACATGCGGCAGGAGTACACGGCCACCTCGACCGACGGCTTCGTCTCGCTCGAGACCCGGCCCGGCCAGCACCCCCGATCATACGGCGCCTTCACGCGCAAGATCGCTCACTACGTGAAGGAGCGCGGCGCAATCACGCTGCCCTTCGCCATCCGCTCCTCCACCGGCCTCGCCGCCCAGATCGTCGGCCTCAAGGACCGGGGATATGTGCGCGAGGGGTTCAAGGCGGACATCGTCGTCTTCGACTACGACGACATCACCTCCCCGGCGACGATCATGGAACCGGACCTGTACCCGGACGGTATTGAGTACGTCATGGTCAACGGCCGGTTCACTGTGGACGGCGGCGAGCTCACCGGCGCCCTGCCCGGAGCGGTTCTTGACCGTCGAGAGCGAGACGCGACGACGAGGGGAGTCAGCGAATGAAGTTGCGGACCATACGAAACAGATCGACAAGCATCGTCATCGCGGGAGCCGTTGCCCTCTTCGGCGCGGCACTGCCCGTCAACGCCATGGGGCAACAGAAACCCTTCCGAGGCGAGTTCTTCCTGTACGGAGATGTTGCGGTCCCGGTCGGTGAATTCCAG
The DNA here is from genome assembly GCA_963555795.3 of Longimicrobiales bacterium. Classification (GTDB taxonomy): domain Bacteria; phylum Gemmatimonadota; class Gemmatimonadetes; order Longimicrobiales; family Gaopeijiaceae; genus Bin94. The sequence goes on from CAUVXA020000007.1 coordinate 346,206, forward strand.
GACCATGTGAACCTGGGCGGGGGCGGCGGAATCGGCGGAGTGCTCTACCTGAACGACCAGGGTACCGCGGCCCTGCGCGCGGAAGGGAACTTCGTCATCTACGGCACCGACTCCAACAGGGTGCCCCTGAGCCCTACCGTGCCCTTCGTCGATGTCGATGTGCGGACGACCAACTCCATCCTTTCCGCTGGCCTGGGCCCCCAGGTCTACCTTGGGAGCGGATCGCTCAGGCCGTATGTTTTCGGCACTGTCGGCTTCTCCTACTTCGTCACCTCGACCGGGGTGAGCGGTACGAACTTCGACGAGGAGTTCGCGTCCACGACCAACTTCGACGACTTCAACCTTGCCCTCACGGGCGGTGGCGGACTGTCCGTAGAATTGCGGGCAGACGAGGAATCCTCGATATCTCTGGACCTTTCGGCGTCCTACCAGCACAACGGACTGACCGAGTACCTGACCGGCGGAAACCAGAATCTGCGCCGGCTGCCGCGCGGGGGCTGGACGGCCCACCCCATTCTGAGCGACGCGAACCTGTTGACCTACCGGGCAGGGGTGTCGATCGCGCTCCGCTGAGAGCCCGTGGTGAAACCCCGCGTCAGCACCGAGACAGGCGAAGCGCTCGGCTGGCAAGGAGCGACGAGCGAGAATAGCACCGCTATTCGAGTGAGGAGCGACGCAGAGGCGCGCATAGCACGCCGTCCAGGCGGGATGCAGCGCCGGTCGAATGCAGCGGGGATTTCTGCCACGGGCTCCTCCTAGGCGCAAGCGCATAACAAGGGGCCGCCGTCCTCGCGTCTACTTACGCCAGGGCGGCGGCCCCCGATTTCCGGGCTTGGCCCTCCGCTATCCGGCCGCCAGCCGCCGCACCGCGTCGACCAGCTTCGCGGCCTTGTCCGGGTCCGCCGCACCGGCAGCCTGCTCACTGAGCACCTCCGCGAGCGAGTTCAGCCCTTCCCGGCGCACGGACGACGGCGCGCTCTCGGCCGCCGCCAGCGCATCTCGCGCGGCCGCGATCTGCGGCGCGGTCATGCCGTGCCAGCGTTCGAGCTGGTCCAGGTAGGCCCTCGCGAGCGCGAAGGTCGCCGGCCACTCGAAGATCGGCTGTCCCTGGGAGTTGAGCTGCGTCAGGTGGACCGAATTGGCCGCGTCGATCTCGTTCTGGGTGATGACGTCGCTGGCCACGAGTTCGAAGATGTCGAGCCCACGGGCGATCTCCGAGTTGACGATCACGCCGTTGTACCAGTACACGGACCAGCTGCCGCCACGGCCCTGGCGGGTGCCGTCCGAGGGGCCACGGTCGTGGAAGGCGATCTCGACGGGGTTGGCCGGATCCGTCCAGTCGATCAGTGAAATGCCGCCCTGGTACCAGCCCTGGATCATGATGTCGCGCCCCGGGATCGGAATCAGCGATCCGTTGTGCGCGACGCAGTTCTCCAGACTCGTCTGCGGCGCGGGCATCTTGTAGTAGCTCTGGAAGACCATCTCGCCGTCTTCGATCGTGAAGATGGCGTTGGCTCCCCACTCCATCGGGTCCGAGGCCCGGCACTTGGGCGCGCCGCCGCCGCCCCACTCGTCGGTGAACATCACCGTGGAGCCGTCGTTGTTGAAGGTCGCCGAGTGCCAGTAGGAGAAGTTCGAGTCGGCGACCGCCGCGAGGCGCGTCGGATTGGCGGGGTCAGAGATGTCGAGCAGAAGCCCGTAGCCGCCGCAGGCGCCGCCCGCCAGGCCGATGGCCGGGTAGACGGTGATGTCGTGACACTGGGTGGGGCCGGGGCCGGGGCCTTCGGCTTCCTGTGCGGCCCGCTCGGCCTGCATCCGGCCCTGCTCATCGAAGGCAGCCTGGAGTGCCGCGCGGTCGGCGGCGGTGGGCTCTCCTTCGCCTCCCCGCGCGGCCACGATGCTGTCGAGCAGCGGACGGATCATCCCGTCGGGCATGACGCGCGGCTGGCCACGCCGATACCCGATGAGGGTGCCCTCGGCGCGAGCCGCTTCGACCTCCTCGATGTCGGCGGGCGACAGACCGTGCGTGGGCTGCGCGACCAGATCCTGGAAGATCCGCGGCGAACTGACGATTGCTGCGGCCTCGGGGTCGGCGAGGGGTACGCGGATCACCTCGATCCTGAAGAGCGCCGAGTTCGGATCCTCATCGGGCGTAGCAGCTGAACAGCCGGGCAACTCCTCGGGGGGCCGTACACGCGACGAGCCGGACACGTAGATGTAGACGTTCTCGTCGTCGGCCGGGTGCTTGAGCACGGTGTGCGTGTGCGAGCCGCGACAGGTCTGAACGTTGGCGACGTACTCCGGGTTGGCGATGTCCGAGATGTCGAAGATGCGGATGCCGCGCAGACGATCGTGGCTGACCGCCTCCTCGACACCCTGGTCGCCGCAGTCCAGCCGCCCTCCGAGCCCCTCGCCCGACACGAACAGCAGGTTGTCGTAGACCGACACGTCGCTTTGTGAGGCCGGGCACCGGTAGGTGATGACCGAAGTCGGATTCGCCGGATCGGAGATGTCCCAGACCTGGACGCCGTCGTAGTTGCCCTGGATCGCGTAGTCGCCGCTGAAGGCGAGGTCGGAGTTGGTCCGTCCGACGAAGAGTTCCGTCGGAGGCGTCGTCGACAACATGCGGAGGTTCCAGATGGCTTCCTCGGCGTCGAACAGTCCCGGCGCCAGCCCGACGCGCGGGTCGGGTGTGGGCGCGTTGACGCGGAGCCCGGCGGGGTGGGCGAAGGTGGCCGCCGGCGCGGGCGCCATGTCGACGGTCATGGCGGTCATGGGATCTTCCGCCATCGGTTGTGAGGCGCAGCCCGACAGGCCGGCCGCGAGGGCTGTGATCGAGAGCAGCGCCGCGAGGCGCACGGGGGTCCGGGAACGGGAGTTCGCGGTGGAGATCGGGGTCATGTCTCTGTCCTAATCAGTTGTGCGGGTCGTTGGAGGTCAACGCCTCCAGCATCAGCTCCATGCGGACAACCTCGGAGGATTGGTCCGCCTGAATATCGGAAGCAAGCTTGAAGACGAAGTCGCCCTGGGCGGCTCCGTCGGTTGCGAACAGTTCGTGCACCATGGTGACGGCGCCGTTGTGGTGCATGATCATGTATTTCAGGAAGAGACGGTCGAAGTCCGCCCCGTGCGTTTCGCCCAGCTCGGCGAGCTGCTCCGGGGTCAGCATCCCGGGCATGTGCATGGCGTGCTCGGGACCGTGAATCATCAGCTTGCCGTCGGCGATGTGGATCTCGGGGACCACCTGGCCACGGTCCCGAAGCCAGGTCTGCATGATGTTGATCTCGTCCTTCTGCGCGTTGATGATCCTTGCGCAGAGCGTCTGGATCGTGGGGTTGGCGCCGTTCTCGGGCGCGAATCCGGACATGACCAGTGCCTGGGCGTGGTGCCCGATCATGCCGGTCATGAAGTGGACGTCGGCGTCGTGGTATCCCTCAAGAGCGGCAAGGGCCCGCGCTTCGTAAAGCGCCTCCAGCTCGGCGATGGTGGCCGCGTCGGGGCGGGTCGGGGGTGGCGCGGGATCGGCCACGGCGGGTGATTCCGCCTCCGGACCGGCCGGAGCCGGGAGCGCGGGCGACGTGCTTGGCCCGCCCGCGCAGCCATGGGTAGCCGCGGTAACGATCGTGAACAACAGGATGTGCCGGTTTCTCATTCTGCGTTTCCTCTCCTTATCCCTCGTCCGCCAGACGCTGGACGGCGTCCACGAGCTTTTCGACCTTGTCGGAATCCATCGCGCCCGAGGCCTGGTCGCCGAGCGTCCCGGCAAGCGACCGTAGCGCGTCCCGGCGGGCAGAGCCGGAAGCGGCCTCGGCTGTCGCCAGGGCGGCGCGGGCCGAGGCGATCTGCGGCGCGGTCATGCCGTGCCAACGCTCCAGCTGGTCCACGTATGTCTTGGCCAGCGAGAAGGTCGCGGGCCACTCGTAGACGGGCTGACCCTGGGAATTCAGGTGCGTCAACTGCACCGAATTGGCTGCGTCGATCTCGTTCTGCGTGAGGATGTCGCTCGGCGTGAGTTCGAAGATGTCGAGCCCGCGCGCGATCTCCGAATTGACGATGAGGCCGTTGTACCAGTAGACGGACCAGCTTCCGCCCATCTGCATCTGGTCGGGGTTGACCGGACCGCGGTCGTGGAACGCGATCTCGACGGGGTTCGTCGGATCGGTCCAGTCGATCAGTGAAATGCCGCCCTGATACCAGCCCTGGATCATGATGTCGCGGCCCGGGATCGGAATCAGCGATCCGTTGTGCGCGACGCAGTTCTCAAGGCTCGTCTGCGGCGCGGGCAGCTTGTAGTAGCTCCGGAAGACCATCTCCCCGTCTTCGATGGTGAAGATGGCGTTGGCGCCCCATTCCATCGGGTCGTCGACACGGCACTTCGGACCGCCGCCGCCGCCCCATTCGTCGGTGAACATGATCGCGGTGCCGTCGTTGTTGAAGGTCGCCGAGTGCCAGTAGGCGAAGTTGGAGTCGGCTACGGCAGCGATCCGCGTCGGGTTGGCAGGGTCGGTGATGTCCAGCAGGAGGCCGTAGCCACCGCAGGCGCCGCCAGCCAGGCCGATCACAGGGTACACGGTGATGTCGTGGCACTGGGTGGGACCCGGGGCCGGGCCGTCGCCATCGCCACCGCCTGCGCCCGTGTTTTGGGCGATCATTTCGGCGAAATAGTCGCGCAGGGCCGTGCTGTCCGCTGCGTTGGGGGTACCTTCGCCACCCCGGGCGGTCATGATGCTGTCCAACATCGGACGAGTAAACTGGTCGGGCAGAACCTGCGCCTGGCCCCCGAACTCAATCACGAAGGCACCGCGCGCGCGGGCCGCTTCGATTTCCGCCAGATCGGCCGGCGACACCCCATGCGTAGGCGGCGCGACCAGGTCCTCGAAGATCCTCGGTGAACTGACGATCGCGGCAGCCTCCGGGTTGGCGAGTGGCACGCGGATCACCTCGATCCGGAAGAGGGACGAGTTCGGGTCCTCGCTGGGCATGGCGCCCGAGCAACCGGCCAGCTCCTCGGCAGGCCGCACGGGGGCCGAGCCGGACACGTAGACGTAGACGTTGTCGTCGTCACCGGGGTGCTTCACCACGGTGTGGGTATGCGAGCCGCGGCAGGTCTGCACGTTGGCGACGTACTCCGGGTTGGCAATGTCCGAGATGTCGAAGATGCGAATGCCGCGGAGGCGGTCATGGCTCACCTGCTCCTGAACTCCTTCGTCGCTGCAATCCAGGCGTGCAGTGAAGTCCTCGCCGGACACGAATAGCAGGTTCCCGTACACCGACACGTCACTCTGAGAGGCAGGGCACACGTAGGTGACCACCGACACCGGGTTCGCCGGATCGGAGATGTCCCACACCTGGATGCCGTCGAAGTTGCCCTGAATCGCGTAGTTGCCGGTGAAGGCGAGATCCGAATTCATCTGTCCCACAAAGGCTTCCGGCGGAGGCGTGGCCGACACCAGCCGGAGGTTCCAGCTGGCTTCCCCGGCGTCGAACAGCCCGGGCGCCAGCCCCACCCGCGGATCCGGCGTGGGCGGGTTGACGTGAAGCCCTGCCGGCTGGGAGAAGGTGGCGGGGGGTCCGGAAGCCATGTCGGTGGTCATGCCGGAGCCCGCCGGCTGAGAGGCACAGCCCGAAAGTGTTGCCGACACAGCCGCAAGCGAGAGCAGCGCCACCAGGCACCGAAGGGTCCGGGAACGGTCGTTCGCGGGGGAAATCGGGGTCATTGCGTTTTCCTGAATGTGGTGAGCATGGGCAAACCCATAGACAAGTGGGTGGCCCGCTTCGTTGGAGACCACCGCTTCCTGAATCATACTAGGTGTCGCGGCGGCTGGTTTCCAGTCGCGGGGTGGCACCACGGCTCTCGGGTCTTGACCCGGCGGCGGATTTGCGGGAAGCTCACTCGATGTTCGTACATCGACGAAGATTACTTCGGCTCTGAAGACTCTTGACGCCCCCGCGCCGAGCGCCACCGTGCACGGCACGGTAACCCCCGACGCCCGCCCCGGGGCCGGCGTTCCTACGGTGCGCATCGCCGTCTTCATCGCGCTGGCGCACGGCATCAACGACGCGTACGCCTCGTTCGTGCCTCCGTTGCTGCCGCGGATCATGGACGGGATGGGCATTTCCATCGCGCTGGCCGCGACGCTGGGGGCGTCCTTCTCCATCGCGACCGCCCTTCCGCAGCCCTTCTTCGGCTACATCGCGGACCACTTCGGGCGCAGAGCGCTCGCGGTCGGCGGGATGCTTGTGAGCGCGGTGTTCGTGTCGCTTATGGGCTTCGCGTCATCCTACTGGGTGCTCCTGCTTCTGCTTGTGTTGGGAGGCCTGGGCGGGGCAGCGTTCCACCCACCCGGGGCGTCGTACGCCGTGCGACTGATCGCCGGCAAGGGGAGCGGGGGACGCTACTCGATCTTCTCGTTCGGCGGCGCGATCGGGTTTTCGGCGGGGCCGCTGGTGGCGGTGGGCCTGGTGGTGTGGGGAGGGATGGAAGGACTGTGGGTCGCGATGATACCGGCGATCCTGTTCGCGCCCGTGTTCTTCCTCGGCCTTCCTCGGAGGGGAGAGCCCGGAGTTGTGCTGCCTGCACCCCCGCCAACCACGGTGATCCGGGAGCTTGCCGGCCCCCTGGGAATCATCTTCGGGGTGAGCGCGGCGATGGCCTTCGTCCAGCGCGCGTTTCTAACGATGGAGCCGATCATCGTCGCCGAAATGGGCGGATCCGAGACGTTGGGTGCGGCAGCACTCTCGGTCTATCTGGGCGCCCAGGCATTCGGCACGCTGACGGGCGGCTTCCTTGCGGACCGCATCGACCGCCGCCTGTTGCTGTTCATGCTGTGCGCGCTGTCCCTCCCGGCCCACCTGCTCGCTGCCTGGCTCGGGCCCTGGAGCGGTTACGGTTTCGCGGCGATTGCCATTGCCGGCTTGGGGATGGCGACGCTTCCTCCGATCGTCGTCATGGCGCAGGAGATGCTGCCGCGGGCACCGGGTGCCAGCTCCGGCATCGTGATGGGCCTCGCCTGGACGGTCGGAGCAGTCGGGGTGATGGGAACCGGCGCTGTGGCCGATGTGACCGGGCCGCAGGTCGCCACCCTGCTGTCGATGCCCGTTGCCGGTATCGCGGCTCTGCTGGCGCTCCACCCCCGGTTGAAGTGAATGCGGACGGGCGATCCGCGCTGATCCGACGTGCGCCCTTGCCCTGCCCGGGGCAGTGACGGCAGGATTCGGGGCAGAAAACTGCCAATTCGGGACGATCTGGTAGATAACGACAGGTGAGAAGGAGCACGACGATGAGAAGCGGCTCTGGTAACGGCGGTTACTCCGGCGGACTCGACCGGCGGGATTTCCTCAAGGTCGGCGCGCTGGGCGTCGCGGCGGGCGCGATCTCCGGCTGCGGCGAACCGGGCTCCGGCCAGGCCTCGCTGTCGGGCTCGGCGTCCGTTCCCGGCGGACTCGGCGCGGCTCCGGACCAGCCCTTCGCCGCCCCGCCCATCGACCAGGTGCGTATCGGCTTCGTGGGCGTCGGCGGCATGGGAACGGCGCACGTCCGCAACCTGGTGCGCATCGACGGATGCGTCGTCAGCGCGGTGTGCGACATCCGCGAGGCCCATGCGGAGCGGGCGGCCGACATCATCGAGGAGGCGGGGCACCCCCGGCCGGCCCTCTACACCAACGGCGAGACGGACTTCGAGCGACTCTGCGCCGAAGCGGACGTCGACCTGGTCTACACGGCCACCCCGTGGCGCTGGCACGTGCCGGTGTGCGTCGCGGCCATGGAGAACGGGAAGCACGCGGCCACCGAAGTCCCCGCCGCGTACACTCTGGAAGACTGCTGGCGGCTGGTCGAGACCGCCGAGGGGACGAACCGGCACTGCCTCATGATGGAGAACGTCAACTACGGGCGGGCCGAGCTTCTCTGCCTGAACCTGGTCCGGCAGGGACTCCTGGGCGAAATCCTCCACGCCGAGTGCGGTTACCTGCACGACTTGCGCGGCATCAAGTTCGCGGACGACGGCGAGGGGTTGTGGCGGCGCGACCACGCGTGGACCCGGGACGGCAACCTGTATCCCACGCACGGCCTGGGGCCCGTCGCGAACTGCATGGACATCAACCGGGGCGACAAGTTCGACTACCTCGTCTCGATGAGCAGCCCGTCGCGCGGACTGCAGGAGTGGGCCGCCGAACACTACCCCGAGGGCCACCCCAAGCGGGCCGAGACCTACGCCCTGGGCGACGTGAACGGGAGCCTCATCAAGACGGCGCGAGGCGGGACCATCTACGTGTCCCACGACACGAACCTGCCGCGTCCGTACAGCCGCATCAATCAGGTGCAGGGGACGCGCGGGATCTTCCAGGGTTACCCGGACAGGGTGTACATCGAGGGCCGCAGCCCGGCGCATCGGTGGGAGGAAGCCGAAGCCTACTACGAGGAGTTCGAACACCCGCTCTGGACCGCGCTTCAGGACGCGTCGATCGGCGCGGGCCACGGCGGCATGGACTTCATGGAGGACTACCGGCTCATCAAGTGCCTGCGCGAAGGGCTGCCGACCGACATGAACGTGTACGACGCAGCGGCCCTGAGCGCGGTGTGCGAGCTGTCGGAGATCAGCGTGGCCAACGCGAGCGCGCCGGTGGAGTTTCCGGACTTTACGCGCGGGAAGTGGGAGAACTGGGCGCCCTGGCCGGTGGTTACGGCGTAGGGGAGAAACCGCACCCCTGCAGATCCCGCGGCCAGATTTCGGGTTCGCCCTTCAGGGTGACCGCGCCGAAGTCCCGCAGATCGAGTGTCACGATCGCGCGGGCTTCCAGACGCTCGGCCACGGCCATGACGATGCAGTCGACCAGGCCCAGCGAGAGGTCCTGGTAGGTACGGTCGAGTTCCAGGGCTCTCCTGAGGTCGGGCGCACCACCCCATTCGATGGGGAAGCGGCCCTCGGTCATGTCGGCACGGAGCATCCCAACGGAGTTTCGTCCCAGTCGCCTGGCCACCATATAGTCCAACTCGGGGAGGACAGCCCATGGGACTACCCAGCCATCGGGATCCGCACGTAAAGCCGATTGGAGCACCTCGCGGTGTGGATTCCTGCTATCCATGAGTGCCAGGATGGCGCTCGTGTCCACCACAATCACTGAACCGGCTACTCGGACAGCCCGCTCGGCCTCGCCGCGGAATCGTCGCGGGGATGCCCGGACCCCTGAGACCCGTAGTCCTCCAATCCGTCTTCACCGAATCCGTCGAGATAGTCTTCGTATCGCTCCGCGAAATGCGGATCGCCACTGTCCCCCATCCCGAAACTCCTCGGCCACTTGCGCTCGGTAGCACGCGCCGTGTACTCCGCCACCGCCTCGCGCACCAGCTCGGCCGCGGAGCGCCCTTCGTCGGTTGCCAGCGATTTGAGCTTTCGGTAGTCCGCCGCGTTCAGGTACACCGTCGTCTTGATCGTCTTCATGGGCTATATGGTATATGGTTGCCATATACACCGCAAGTGGACGGGGAGACGGCGCCAGCCACCGGGAGGGCCCGTTGCGCTCGCCCGCCCGCGCCCGGTATCCTTTTATTCCCACGGCATCGACCAAGCGCCGGCGCGGGGACACCCATGAGTTCACGGAGGCGCCGATGAGAGCCCGACGCACGACCACCGCAACGGGCCTCTCCCTTCCCCCCCACGTCGCCCGCTGCGCGCCCCTTCGCAGCACGCGCCCTCTCTCGGTTCTTCTCTGGGCGCTTGCGCTCTTCGCGGTCCCCGCTTCCGCCCAGGAGGGTTGCCCCGGCCTGTTCTTGTCCTTCCTCCGGTCGGCGAGCGCCGCGGAGGTGACGGCCTGCATCGCCGCAGGGAACGACGTGAACGCGAGGGCCGAACTCGGCGGGACGCCGCTGCACCAGGCCGCGGCGGCCAGCCGGGACCCCGCCGTCATCGTCGCACTGCTATCCGCCGGAGCCGATGCGAACGCTCGGGATGTGGCGGGATGGACCGCCCTGCACGAAGCTGCCGCCGCCGATGTGAACGCGCTTGCCGCGGGCGGCCGGACGCCGCTGCACGCAGCCGCCGTCGGGAATCCCGCCGTGTTCCCGACGCTGTTGGAACTCGGGGCCGATCCCGACGCGCTCGACGACGAGGGGAGAACCCCACTGGACATCGCCCGCTCCAGTCGTGAGCTGCGGAGCCCGGCGATCGTACAGCGTGGGAGATAATTCGCATGGGAATGTACCGGAAGCGCCGGCATTGAAGCCGGCTTGAAAAAAAGGCGACCTCAATGAAAATCATCACAGTCGGATTCGGACCATCGGGCTACGACCGCTCGCTGCCGAGACGGAAGACGAAGCGGTGCACGCTCGTTGCGGGCAGCATCGCCCTCACCCTTGTGGCGGCCATCGCCCTTGTGGCCACCCCCATACCCCTCACCGCCCAGATCCCCACCCCCGAGTCCGTGCTCGGCCACCGCGTCGGCGCGGACTTCCACCTCGCCACCTTCGAGGAGTCGATCGACTACTTCGAGCGCCTCGACGCGGCCACCGACCGCGTCGAGCTGCGCGAGGTCGGGCGCAGCTCGTTCGGGCGGCCGGTCTACATCGCGCTCATCTCCAGCGCGGAGAACCTGCGCAACCTGGACCGGCACCGTGAAATCGCTCTGCGGCTCGCCCACCCGAGAGGTCTCACCGACCCCGAGGCCCGTGCGCTCGCCGACGAGGGCCGCACCCTGGTCCACATCGACGGCGGGCTGCACGCCACCGAAGTCGCGCACGCGCAGCACACGATCCAGTTGGCCTACGACCTCGTGACCGGCGACGACGATCCCGAAATCCAGGCCATCCTCGACAACGTAATCCTAATGCTGTGGCCGTCGATCAACCCCGACGGACAGACGATGGTCGCCGAGTGGTACCGATCCAACCTGGGCACGCCGTACGAAGTGGCCTCGACGCCCTTCCTGTACCAGAAGTACATCGGGCACGACAACAACCGCGACGGCTACATGATCAACCAGATCGAGTCACGGATGGCGACCCGGGTGGCGCGCGAGTGGGAGCCGCAGATCCTCTACAACCACCACCAGAGCTCGCCCTTCCCGACCCGCATCTGGATTCCGCCGTTCGCGGAGCCGATTTCGCCCCATGTGCACCCGCTGATGTGGCGCACCGTGAACCTGATCGGCATGGCGATGTCACAGGCCCTCGAGGAGCGCGGCCAGAAGGGCGCCACGCACATGGGGACCGGCTTCGACAACTGGTACCCCGGCTTCATGGACCACGCGAACAACTTCCACAACGTGGCGTCGTTCCTGACCGAGACCGGCCTGTACCGCTACGCCACGCCCCACTTCTACACCATCCAGGACTTCCCCGCGCGCACCCGCGATTTGAGGCCGCAGTCGCTGTACAGCAGCCCGTGGGAGGGCGGCTGGTGGCGGCTCCGAGACGCGGTGGACTACATGCTGACCGCGTCCGTCTCCGTACTGGACTTCGCCGCGAAGTACCGGCGGGACGTCCTCTACAACCGTTACCAGGCCGGGCGCGACGTGGTCGCGCAGTACACCGAAGGGCCGCCATACGCGTACTTCGTGCCGGCCGACCAGCACGACCCGGTTGCGGCGGTGGAGATGCTCAGGCGGCTTGCCTTCAACGGGATCGAGGTCCACCTGCTCGACGAGGCGGTCACCTTCGAGGGGATCTCGCACCCGGCCGGGACCTGGGTCATCGCCATGGATCAGCCGTTCGCAAACTTCGTGCGGCAGCTCTTCGCCGTGCAGGACTACCCGGACCTGCGCGAATATCCCGAAGGGCCGCCGGACCAGCCGTACGACGTGGCGGGCTGGACGTTGCCGTACCTGATGGGTGTTCGGGTGGTCGAGGCGGCGTCGCCGCTGGGTGAGGAGGTCCGCGGCGCGATGGTCGCCGTGGGGCCGGGTGCGGGCGCCGGTGAAGGCGCGGGCGCTGCGGGCGCGGGCGCTGGAATGCTCTCCTGGGACGCCGACGTGGACGACGCGGCCCCCTTTGATTCGCCCCCGGGTGTCGGCTTCAACAGCCACCCCGTTGCGGCTGCCATCGTCCCGGCTGCGGGAAGCGACGCGGGCGGCGGCGCTCTCGTCGTCGATCCAGCCCAGAACAACGCTTTCAAGGCGATCAACCAGGCGTGGGGCGAAGGCGGCCAGGTCCGGTTCGTTCCCGGCACCGCGGGCGCGGAAGGCACCGGCGGCACCTCGGGGAGCTATGCGATCAGCGGGCTGTCGGGGAGTGCCCGGAGTGCCCTGGTGTCCCGCCTGCACATCCAGTCGCCCGCGGGGACCACGGCGGCGGCGCGCGGTGAGGGCGACGTGCGGGTGTCGCAGCCCCGGGTCGGTCTCTACCGGCCCTGGAACCCGTCGATGGACGAAGGTTGGACGCGCTGGTTGCTGGAGATGTACGACTTCGACTTCACAAGCCTGTACAACGCCGATGTTCTGGCCGGCGGACTGCGTGACCGGTACGACGTGATCGTCATCGCCGACATGGGGGCCAACCAGATTCTGAACGGCTTCGCCAAGGGATCGGTCCCGCCCCGGTACGAAGGGGGAATCGGCGCCGTGGGCGTCCGGGCGCTCGACGCGTTCGTGCGGAGCGGCGGCACCCTCGTCACCTTCAACAACGCGAGCATGTTCGCAATCAACCAGCTCCATCTGCCGGTGAAGAACGTCATCGCCGACCTGGAGTCCACCGAGTACTTCATGAGCGGGTCGATCGTCGAAATGGAAGTTGACCCATCCCACCCGGTGATGTCCGGGATGCCCGCTCGCGCCAAGGTGGTGGTGGGGCGCAGCCCCGTCTTCACCACCGAAGACGGCTTTGAAGGCGCGGTTCTCGCCAAGTACCCCGAGGACGGCTCACCCCTCCTGTCCGGCTACCTCCTCGGCGGGGACAACCTCCAGGGCTACGCCGCCGCGCTGGACGTCGCGCACGGGGACGGACGCGTCCTGCTGCTGGGGATGAGGCCGCAGTGGCGCGGCCAGCCGTTCGGCAACTTCCGGATCGTCTTCAACGCGGCGATGTACACTGCCGATATCGCGGCTGCCGCGCCCGAGAACCCGGATTTCTGGGAAGCGCCGGAGGAAGACGAGGACACGGAAGGGGACGGGCGAAGCTAACGGTACCCGCCCGGCGGGTGTCTCATGGGAACACGGGGTCGCCAACACGTGTGTGACTTCATATAAAGGGAACTCAATGCTTCACCGACTTGCCCTATCCCTCTGGCTTCTGCTCCCCGCGGCCGCTGCCGCGCAGCAGGGGACCATTACCTATACCTACTCCGTCAAGTACGGATTCGAGATCCCGGAGCGCTGGGGCGACCTGAGGGACCAGATTCCGTCCTCGCGGTCCGGCACGATGTTCCTCCACTTCGACCCGTCGGGGTCGCTCATGACCCCGGCTCCGGAGGACGAGAAGGAAGCGCCTGCGGCCATCGTCACCGACCGTCCGATAGCGTCCGATCGCGCCATTGGCATGGCCATGAGGATGAGGATGGGCTCAACGTCGAGGAGCGATCAGGAGGAACTCCGTGAAGCCTATGTCAGCCATGATGAGGGGATCACCGTCGAGACCCGCGAGTTCATGGGGCGCACCTTCCGCATCGCCGGCCGGCAGCCCGCCTACGAGTGGCGGTTGACCAGCGAACAGGCCGAGCACCTGGGGCGCCTGGTCCTCAAGGCGACCGCACAGCACGACAGCACGGCCATCGAGGCCTGGTTCACACCCGAGATCCCGGTCCAGGGCGGCCCGGCGTCGTTCGGGGGCCTGCCCGGCATGATCCTGGTGCTTTCCCTGAATGACGGGCACACCCAGTACTTCGCGACGGAGATCGACCTGGAGGGTGTCGAACAGGGTCTGATTCGCATGCCCGAGGACGGCGACGAGGTCTCGCGCGACGAATATGAGGTGATCGTCGCGGAGAAGCTGGACGAGCTCGAAAAGCTGAGGCGCCGTGGGCCTGGAGACGCACGATGAATGCTCCCTGGCGCTGTGTGCAACTGGCGCTTCCGCTGGTGGCCCTCCTGGCCATTGCAGCGCCCGCGTTCGCGCAAGACGAAGGTCAAGAATACCAGATCCAGGGCGTCGTGGTCGACTCGGCGGGTGTATCGCTGCGCAATGCCATGGTCGTGGCGCTGACCGTGCCCGACTCCGTGCTTGCGAAGTATGCCCTGACCGATGGCGGCGGGCGTTTCACGCTCCGCGATCTTCCCCCTGCGGAATACATCCTCCAGGTGACGCTCATCGGCTACCAGACCCTGCGCCGCGACCTGCAGGTGACCGATTCCGACATCGACGCGGGTACGGTGAACCTGTCCGTCATGGCCGTGGAGATGGACTCGCTGGTCGTCAGCGTCGAGCAGGTTCCGTTCGTCAACCGCCGTGACACGCTCAGCTACAACGTCCTCGCCTTCGAGACGCCGCCGAACTCGATGGTCGAGGATCTGCTGCGCCGCCTTCCCGGGATCGAGGTCGAAGAGGACGGGTCGATTACGGCTCAGGGGGAGGAGGTTCAGAATGTTCTCGTGGACGGGAAGGAGTTCTTCGGTACCGATCCGACCATTGCAACGCGCAACCTTCCCGCAGACGCGATCAAGCAGGTCGATGTCTACGACAAGCAGTCCGACATGGCCGAGTTCACCGGCATCCCGGATGGTGAGGATGAGCGTACCATCGACCTCAGGCTCAGGGAGGATGCCAGGCGCGGCTACTTCGGCCGCATGACGGGAGGCTTGGGGGGCGACGCCAATACTCGAGCCCGGATCGGCACTCTGCTCGACAACGATGTGCGCTACGACGGCAGACTCAACCTGAACCGCTTTTCCCCGACCTCCCAGTTTGCCCTGACTGCAAACACGAACAACGTGAACCAGGCGGGCTTTTCGTGGAGTCACCAGGGTCGCGGAGGTGGAGGAGGACGGCGCGGTGGAGGTGACGACGGCTTCACCGAGACGCTTGGGGCGGGCCTCAACGCAAGTCACGACTTCGCGGAAGACAGCTGGTTGCGAACGAGTTACTTCCTCAGCGAACTCGACAACCTTCGGAACCAGACCTTGCAGCAGCAGGCTCTCTTCGGCTCGAACGTGGCCTCTCTGGTCGACGAGACCAGCAACCGGGAGATGGGCAACCTCACGCAGCGTCTCAACCTGAATGGGCAGTACACGATCGCCCCGGGACACGATCTCAGGGTGAGAGCGAACTTCAACGCGGGTTCATCGTCCCTCACGTCGTTCGCGCACCGCGAGACGCAGACCGTGCTGGGCGACCAGCTGAACACCGCGTCGACGGACTACCTCGTTGACGGGAGCGACTGGCGTGGGGACGCGCGGCTGACGTGGCGCAAGCGCCTGGGGGAGGGAGGCCGGAGTCTCGTCGCCGAGTTCCGCAGCGGGCTCGACGACTCCGACGAGCGTGCCGACCTCTCTTCAACGATCACCGGCGAGTCCCGGCGAGACAGGGACAATGGCGGTCGGGGCGGGCCGGAGGACATCCTGCAGGAGCAGATCAGTAACGGACGCACCTGGAGCAACTCGGCGCGGGTTTCGATGACGCAGCCGCTCGGAAGCCGGTACGTGCTGGAAGTCTTCGGCGAACGCAACGCGGTGGACGAGGATCAGGAAAAGTCGGTGTACGATCTCGCGGGTGGCGAACGTCTGCTCAACTCCAGGCTCAGCTCGGGGTACGAGCGCACGTACACGTACCTGCGCGGCGGGGCCCGCTTCAACCGCAACACCGAGACCTCATGGATCACACTCGACCTGCGCGCGCAGAGGTCCCAGCTCGACGGGGTCGTTCTGGAGCGGCCGGACGCAATCACCAACGGGTACACGCACCTGCTGCCCAACCTGAACGCCAAGTGGCAGGTGAAAGATGGCCAGACGCTCAGCTTCCGCTACAGGACGTCTACGCGCGAGCCGTCCATGAGGGAGTTGCAGCCCTTTGCCGACAACACCGACCCGCTGAACGTCTACGTCGGCAACCCCGAGCTGGAGCCTGAATACACGCACCGGTTGAACGCCGACTACCGCTTCTTCGACCAGTTCAGCTTTCTGAACGTGTTCACCTTCGCGGGCTTCACATACACGGGCAACGACATTGCCCGGTCCCGCAACTTCGACGAGCGGGGATTCCAAACCTTGACCCCGATCAACACGGACGCGTCCTGGTCGGCCAACGGCGGCATCAACTTCGGGAGGCCGATCAGGAAGCTGGGGGTCGACCTCGACCTGGAGTACAGGGCAACATATTCCAAAGGCACCGAAGTGGTGAATCTGGCCGCGAACGAAAGTCGCATCCTTCGCAACAGCCTGGAGGCCAGTCTGGAGAACCGGGTGAAGGACGTGTTCGAGTTGCGTGGGGGAGCGCGCTTCGACTTCAATGACGTGGACTACTCGCTCAACCAGTCGCTGAACCGCAGCTATGTGAACAGCCGCTACTTCGCAAACGGGACCTGGTACCTGACGAGCGCGTGGCGGCTCGGCTCGACGTTCAACTTCCGTGTGTACGACGAGAGCCTGTATCTGTCAGGGCCTTCGAGTGCGGCGGATGGCGGGCGCGACAATAGCTCGTCCGGCACGGGTGGCACCGGACGCAACGTGGCGCGGTGGGATGCCCATGTGACGCGGCTGGTCATGAACGACCGCGCCGAGATCGAACTGCGCGCCTACGACCTGCTGAACCAGAACCAGGGCGTGAGCATCTCCAATTCGGCGAGCTTCATCGAGGAGTCGCGCACCGAGTCGCTGGGGCAGTATTTCATGCTGCGCGTGATGTACCGGCTGGGCACGAGGCGGGGTGGTAGGGGTGGGGGCCGGGGGCGGGGTAGGTAGAGGGGGATGCGGAGTCGGGTCGCGGTTCTCGCTCTCGCGGCGCTGTGCCTGGCCGGGTGCGGGGGGACGGGAGAGGTACCCGCGGACGATCCATTGTGGATCGCGCTGATCCGCACAGATGGCTCGATGACGCCGATTGCCCGCCACCACGGCGGCATCTGGGACCGGCCTTGGCCGGATCCGTTCCGGCCGATCCTGAGGATCGACAGCGCCGGGCTCGTCCAGCCGCATCTGGCCAGCCGGTGGCCGGTTGGCCACGAACCGTGGGCATTGCCGGTCGACCTTCTGGAACCGGGGCAGCTGAGACTGACCGCTCCGCTGGAGTGGTTTCTCTATTCCAGGAGCGAACGGGGCGTGCCCCTGACCCTGACAGAGCTGCGCCTGGCCCCGGCGCAGTGCCTCCACGAGTGGGTTCTGGACACCGACCGCGCGGGCCAGCCTCGCGTGGCTCCGGGGTCGCACCGGGAGCTCGCGGGCGTGGCCTTCAACCGCTCGGTGGAGGTGGTGGCGGAGGAGGACATACCGGGCCTGGACGCCATGCGCGAGGATCTGGGCTTCGTGGATGAGACGGGAGTAAGGGGGACGCGGTATACGTGGCTGGGCTTGTACCGCACGGGAAGCCGCGACACCATAGTCGGAATAGTTCACGCGGTGGGGTACGAGTCGGAGTGGTTCGACGTGGTGGAGATCGAGGGGGAGGTGGCGCGGGTGGTGGTGACCGCGTCGGGGGGTATGTGTGAGGTCGCTCGCCGGTTCGCTGCCGCCCCCGTGCGCGAGGGTTGACGGCTTGCTCGAACCGACCCTGACGTAACATCAGGGTTGCGGAGTCCGGGCGGCCCTGAAGGGCCATTTCACAGGTGTGCGAATGAACGAGTCACCGTCGAGCGATAGCACGGCCGCCCCGTAGACCGATGCTGTCCCGTTACGTCCCTGCTGTGGCGGCATTCACCGCCATCATCACCGCGGCTGCCTGCACCGCCCCCGACTCCCCCATCTGGACCGACGGCACGTTTGGCGACTGGGCTGGGGTCGCGCCCGCGGCAACCGACCGGCGCGGCGACACCCCACCCGGCTCCCCGGTCGATCTCGGCGCAATCACCATCCAGGACGATCCCCGCTACCTCCACCTCCTCATCGATCTGGGGCATACTGTCACCGCGCAGGGGATGCCCGGTTCGGTCGAGGTCGTGCTGGACGCTGACGGGGATCCCGGCACGGGGGGGGCCTACGCGGGTGTGGAGGGTGCCGATCTGGCCATCGCCCTGTCCCGTCAGCGCGACCCGGCGGCGGATGCACACGGCGCCGGGGTTGGGATTCGCCGGATCGGCCCGGGCGGGGCCGGAGAGCCCGAGAGCGCCTACACTGTCGGCCTCCTGGTGTCGCCCACTCACTCCTCCGACCGGTTCGAAGTGCGCCTCGACAGGGATGCGGTGGCGGTTGCCGCCGTCGGCGACACGTCCAGTGCGGCCCACATCATCACCGGGCGGGTGATCTACCTGCGCGCCGGCGACATCGTCGACGAGACGCCGATCTTCACCCATGTGCTCGCGACCGTGCCCGGCAGATCCCCTCCGCTGCTCGGGGCGGACGTCCTCGCGAAACCGCCGGGCGCCTTCCGCGTCGTCACCTGGAATGTCTCGGACGGGAACTTTCGCGACACCCCCGACGCCTTCAGGCGCGTTCTCACCGCCCTTCGCCCGGATGTGGTGCTCCTCGACGAGGTCTACGCGGACGTTACCATGGCCGATCTCTCCCGCTTCTCTGCCGGGCTCGCTTTGGAATCCGCCGGGCTCCCCACAGAGTCCGCCGGACCCCCGGGGAACCAGAACCCATGGCACTGGTGGCTGGCGGAAGGCGGCGGCCGACAACGCACAGCCATCGGCGCACCCGGCCGGGACGTCCGCGGTGAGCCCCTCCTTGCCCGCATCGACCACGCACCCGGTGCACTTGACCGCTGGCTGCAGGAAGTCGGGGACGAGCCCGAGGTGCCGCGCATGGCACCGCCGTCGGCGCTGGCCCGGGCCGAGGCGGAGGGCGGCCTCTCCGCGACTGGAGCCTGGTTGACCGTCAACGGACAGGAGGTCCTCTTCGTCCCCGTCGACCTCCAGAGCGCGGGACACGACGGATCGCCCCGCGACCGGCTGCGCGAGTTGCAGGCGCTCACACTGAACCGGGCGATCGCCGCAGCGCTCGCGGACCGTCCCGACGCCGGCCTGGTCGTGGGCGGCGACCTCAACCTGGTGGGATCCGCGCGTCCCCTTGACGAGCTCGTGCGCGGCCTCGGCGTGGCCGGGACCGACCTGGATGTCGCCCGACTTGAGCGCCTCCGCGAGCGCTCCCTGGCCACATGGCATAGCACCCGCCCAGGGGACCCGTTCTCGCCCGGCAGGCTCGACCACGTTCTCTACCGAGGCGCGGTCCTCCAGATCGAGCGGTCGTTCGTCTTTGACGCGGCCGACCTGTCCGAAGCCGCCCGGCAGGAATTGGGCGTGGGCGAAGAGGACACGCGCCAATCCGACCATCTGCCGCTGGTTGTGGACTTCCGGCTTCGCTGAAGGTGGCGCCAACAGGGGGCCGGCCCGATTCTTGAAGACCACCACCAACCCGGAGCACCTCGATGCGCCTCCTCTTCTTCTGCCTTCTCGTTGCGGCCGGATGTGACACGCCCGCCAGCGACGCCCCCACCGCCGCTCTCCCCCCCTCCTTCGACCGCGTCCAGCCCGACCTCTTCGGCACCCCCGGCGCCCAGCCCAACGCGTGGGCCGACTTCGATCGTGACGGCGATCTCGACCTCTTCGTGGGGATGCGCTACTCGGAGAACCGCCTCTACCGCAATGACGCCGGTCATTTCGTGGATGTGGCTCCGTCGCTCGGGCTGGCGGACGCCGAGGACACCCGTGCCGCGGCCTGGGGCGACTTCGACGGGGACGGGGACGTGGATCTCTACGTCGGCTACACCGTGAATGCGGGCATTCCGAACCGCCTCTACCGCAACGACGACCAGATCTTCGTCAATGTCGCGACCGGCCTCGGGATGGACCTGGTGGGCACGACCCGCCAACCCAGCTGGGTCGACTACGACGGGGACGGCGACATGGACCTCTTCGTCGCCATGCGGGACCAGCCCAACCGGATGTTCCGGAACGACGGGCCGGCGGGCGGTGGTGCGGGCGGCGACTCCGGGGCTGGCGACGGTGCTGCCGGAAACCCCGCCGCTGGCGGCGCGGCGGCCTCGACTCCCGCCTGGTCCTTCACCGACGTGACCGACGAATCGGGCCTGGGCGACCCCCGCCGCACCGTCGGCGTGGTGTGGTTCGACTATGACCGGGACGGGGATCTGGACGTCCACGTCTCCAACCAGAACGGCGACGAGGACGCCTTCTTTCGCAACGAGGGCGACGGGACCTTCGTCGATGTCGCTCCCGCGCTCGGCATGAATCACCCGAACCGGGGCGAGGAGTACGGCAGCGTGGCCCCGGCGGTGACCGACCACGACAACGACGGCGATCTGGACCTCTTCATCGCCACGTACGGCCCGGACATCCTGTGGAGCAACAACGGCGACGGCACCTTCACCGACGTCACCGATCCGGCCACCCTGGGCGAGGACTACCACTCGACCACGGCCGCGTGGGCCGACGCCGACCACAACGGCTTGCCCGACCTGATCGTGACCTCCTACCTGACCGGCATCGCCGCCGTCGAGGACCACCTCTTCATGAACGAAGGGGGCGGGCGGTTCTCCAACTCGCTCCCGGCGAACCTGCTGGAACACGGTCCGAGTCACGGCGTGGCCTGGGCGGACTTCGACCGCGACGGCGACCTGGACCTGTCGATCGCCAACAACCACGAGACGGGCGGCACCCATCATCTGTACCGGAACCAGCTTCCCGCCGATGTCGCGGGGCGCTCGCTGCAGATCGCGGCCACCGACAGCGAGGGGCAGATGATCCTCCCCGGCGCGGAAGTCCAGCTCCTGGACCACGACAGCGGCACGATCCTGGGCACTCGCCTGGTGGATTCCGGCGGCGGCTACTGCTCCCAGGGGGCAACCCCGGCGCACTTCGGCATTCCGCCCGGCGTCGAGCGCGTGGACGTCCGCGTGACCTACGTGGCTGGCGGGCAGAGGTCGACGGTGGTCCGCGAGGGTGTGTTCCCGCCGGACTACGCGGGGCGCTGGTTGATCGTGCGGCAAGGTGGGTGAGGTAGGAGCACGAATCCCAAGCTCCGAGGTAGTGACCAAGTGATGATGAGGCCATGGCAACTTGGGCACTGGTCAAGTTGTCCCGCCCGTCACCGTTGGTTTGTTCGGTGAACGGTATTACCGTACACTTGAGTTGGGAGTTCGCGTGGTTGTTCGCTCTGTTCGACAACCTGAATCTGGAGGACTACCACTGATGGCGACTACGAGAGCCGAGGACTCCATCCAGGTAAGCATGACGCCGTCCCACCCGGGAGACTTCATCAGGACCGAGGTAGTGGAGGCACAGGGCCTCAACGTTACGAGGGCCGCGAAGATTCTGGACGTGCGGCGGGCGACGCTCTCCGACCTGCTCAACGGCCACGCGGCCCTGTCTCCCGAGATGGCACTGCGAATCGAAAAGGCATTCGGTGTGAACATGGACATGCTGCTCCGAATGCAGGCCTGGTATGACGCTTCCCGTATGCGGGCGCGTTCCTCCGAGATCGCGGTCCAACGCTACGAACCCGAGTGACCCGGGAGCCGCTGCACAGTCCGCCCTCGTAGGTTCCTCCGGTCACCCGTACAGCAGACACCCCTCCGCGGCCGCGCCGAACTCTTCCAGCTCTGCGTCCACCCCCGCCAGGATCTCGTCCGTCCCCGCGCCGGCGTCCACGCCCTCCCGCAGCCCCGCATGTCCCCACAGGATGTCGATGGGGGGCAGGGACTCCTCGTACTCGTAGGGTGGTCGGCGCCAGCCGAAGTTGTGCGGGGCCAGCTCGCGGGCCGCAACGAGGATCTCGACGGCGGTGCGGACGGGTCGGAAGGCGTTCGAATCCGTGACGTGCAGCTGAGCACCGCCGCACAGCGTGCCCGCGTGTTTCTGGAATGTGGGCTCGAAGTGACAGGGGCGAAGCACGACGCCGGGTAGCTGCGCGTCCGCCAGCCGCGCCGCCAGCGCGGCAGAATCCAGCCACGGGGCGCCGAAGAGCTCGAAGGGCCGGGTGGTGCCGCGCCCTTCCGACAGGTTGGTTCCTTCGAGCAGCACCATTCCCGGGTAGACCGCGCAGGAATCGGGTGTCGGCAGGTTCGGGCTGGGCATCACCCAGGGCAGCCCGGTGTCGATCCAGGACATGTGGCGCTCCCAGCCTTCGCACGGGATCACCTCGAGGTCGCAGCCGATGCCGCGTGCGTCGTTCAGCCACCGCGCCATCTCGCCGCAGGTCAGGCCGTGCCGGAGCGGCACCGGGTGGAGACCCACGAAGGACTCATGACCTGACCGCAGCACCGGGCCCTCGCGTAGTGTCCCGCCGATCGGGTTCGGACGGTCCAGGACGACGAAGGGGATCCCGGTCTCGGCGCATGCAACCATGGCCAATGCCATCGTCCATATGAAGGTGTAGACGCGCACGCCCACGTCCTGGAGGTCGAAGAGGAGGGCGTCAAGCCCTTCGAGCATCTCGGGCGTCGGCTTCCGCACCTCGCCGTAGAGCGAGTGGACCGGCAGCCCGGTGACGGGGTCCCGGTAGTCCTCCGACTCGATCATGTTGTCCTGCTTCTCGCCCCGGGCTCCGTGCTGGGGGCCGAAGAGCGCGCGCAGGTCGAAGCCGGCCTCGCGCACCGCGTCGGCGGAGAAGACCAGCTCCGACGTAACCGAGGCAGGGTGCACGATCAAGCCCAGACGAGCATCGCGGAGCCCGGCCGCCTCGCCGCCCCCGCGAAGGAAGCGGTCGAGGCCGGTCGTCACTGGAGGCCGGGTCATCGGGGGCCGCTCGGGGACCGACCGCCGACGGGAGGGCTTCCGGCCTGGGTACAAGCCCGTGTGCTCACTCCCCCTCCGGCGGCGCCTCCCGCAGCCAGTAGAACGGCCCCGCCGTCACCTGCTCGGGCCACAACTGGTCGAGGGTGGCGCCGTCGTAGAGTCGCCCGTTCATCATGACCCGGTGGACCGTGTTGGAGTTGCGGATGTCCTCCAGCGGGTTTTCGTCGAGAATGACCAGATCCGCCAGCTTTCCCACCTCGATTGAGCCCAGATCGCGGTCCAGCCCGAGCGAATGCGCACCGATGATCGTCGCCACCTGCAGCGCTTCGTGCTCGGTCATCCCCCCCGACTGCGTGGCCCACAGCTCCCAGTGGTAGCCGAGCCCCTGCAACTGGCCGTGACTGCCGATGCCCGCCCGTCCCCCCGCCCGAATGATGTCCCGGACGAACGCCGACACCTGGTCGAAGGTGTGTACGTCCCGGTGGAACCAGCCCGACGGTCCCGGGCCCGGGCCCGGCCTGCGGAGCGCTTTCTGGTGGATCTCCTCGAAGGGCGTGAAGTGGGCGAGCTTCTCATCGCCCAGCACGTCTTCCGTCGCGTAGAAATAGTTTTCCGCCCAGGGACCGCCGTAGGTGACGAGGATCGTCGGCGTGTAGGCCATCGTCGACCGCGCCACGAGCTCGACCATGTCGGCGTACATCGGGAATCCCGGCATGTTGTGCTCCATGCCCGAGTAGCCGTCAATGGCCATCGTCATGTTTCCCTTGGTGTCCAGGCCGCCTTCGGTGGTCGGCATCAGTTCCAGCTCGCGCGCCGCCTGGATGATCCACTGGCGCTGCTCGCGATTGCCGGCGCCGTACATCTTGATCGTCTTGGTGTCGTAGTAGTCGCTGTAGCGGCGCAGGATGTCCCGGGCGTGGTCGAGGTCCTTGACGTTCTCGGACGAGAAGACGCCGGGGCCGGTCGAGTAGATTCGGGGAGACAGGATCCGCCCGGCGCGCACCAGGTCCTCGTAGCTGATGACGTCGGTGGTGCCGGTCTGCGGGTCGCGCGTGGTCGTCACTCCGTAGGCCAGGTTGGCCGAGTAGGACCAGGGCTGGCTGCGATGGATGTTGATCTGGGCGCGCAGATGGGCGTGGGTGTCGACAAAGCCGGGGACGACCGTCTTCCCCACGACGTCGAGGATGTCGGCGCCCTCGGGCACGCTGACCGAGCCGGTGGGGCCGACTGCCGCAATGCGGTTGTTCTCGACCACGATGTCGCCCTGCTCGATGACCTCGTCACCGTTCATGGTGACGATCCGGGCACCGGTGAGCAGCACCGCGCCCGTCGGGATGTCGCGTGGGAATTCGACGCGGATACGGACCTCGTCGGGTCGGTAGCGCGGGTCGTCTGCGTCGCCGTCCTCCGCCTCGTCCTCGCCTTCCTCCTCCTCATCGCCCTCTTCCGCCGCCTCGTCCCGGGCCGCCGCCGCCACCGAGTCCTCGAAGGCCTGCGCATCATCCAGGCTGTACGCCAGGTGTGCGTTGCCGATGGTCCAGTGCACGGTGCGACCGTCGTGACCCCACGCGGGGAACTCCCCGCCGATCTCGGTGAGCTGCCGCGCCGGGAAGGACGCGTTCTCGGGGTTGCCGACGTTGATCGTGGGGACCTCGCCGCCGACGACCGGCACCGTCACCGTGTAGAGGTGGTTGACGACGCGGGCCAGCGCCTGGTCGCCCCGGGGCGCCATCATCACGAGCGACGCGGACGGCGGCGTGCTCGCCCCGGGGGGCCCGGCGCCGACCACCTTGACATGCTGCTTCCTGTCCGTGCCGTCCCACCGGAACGATACGAGGCCTTCGCCGGCGCCGTATGCGTAGATCCGGTCCGGGTCGGAGGTGAAGTGATGCGCCTGGAACCGTGCCGGCCCGATCACGGTGGCGTCGCCTCCCGTCGCGGGGATCCACACCAGATCGTCCGCGCCGCCGGGCACGCCGCGTGTCAGCGCCTCGTCGTAGGCGCGCCCCGGCCCCCGCACGGCGATGATCCGCTCGCCGTCGGGCGACCAGACGGGTGCGTTGTAGAGCGCGGGCGTCGTGGTCAGCCGCTCCGGTGCGCCCCCGTCCGCCGCCACCCGGTAGAGGTGGCCGCCCGCCTCATCGTCCCAGGTCGCATATGCGACCCACGCGCCGTCGGGCGACCACACGGGCATGTGCTCGTTCACATCGGCGTCGGTGAGTCGCCGCGGCGTCCCATCCGGCCATTGCATCACGTACACTCGTGACAGCAGCGAAAACGCGATCCGGTCACCGCTCGGCGAGGGCACGGCGTCGCGCACCTGCTTGGCCACGAAGGTCGGGGTGTCCTCGATGGGGTAATCGAAGTCGACTTCCGGAGCGATGGCCATCTCCACATCGACGCGGAAGGGGATCGGGGCCGGCTCGGACCCGTCGATGGGCACCCGCCAAAGTCCTCCGCCGTAGTACGCCACCACCTCGCGCGAGTCGGGCGTGAATGACATGCCCGGGTAGGCGTCGCGGGTCGCGCGCGATTCCTGGTCGTCCCGCTGCACGGGGAACGCGAGCCAGCGCTCGTCGCCGCCGGCGAGGTCGCGAATACGCAAGCCCGTCTGGCCCACATGCCGCGATCCGTACACGAGCCAGCGTCCGTCCGGGCTCAGCGTCGGCCGGAAGGCGCCGCCGTACCGGAAGGACCGCGTAGCCGACTCGCCCGTCTCACGGTCGTAGACGGCGAGCTGATACTGGCCCATGCCGGAGTTGTACTCCCAGCTCCCCGTGCGGTAGCCGTACCAGATGTAGCGATCGTCGTTGCCGAACGCCGCGCCCGTGGTCCGCCGGGTCGCGGGCTCGTCGATCAGCTGGATCCCCGATCCACCATCGACGTGGTACATCCACAGCTTCCCCTGGCCGGGGCCCTGCTTCGTGGCGATGACGTACTTCCCGTCGGGTGTCCACTCGGGGGACTGGTAGGAGCTCGACTTCCCCGTGGTGACCTGGACGGTGTCGCTCAGGTCCAGCGCGATGACGTGGATCGCCTCGCCCCCGTTCCGATCCGAGGTGAAGACCACGCGAGTGCCGTCCGGGCTGAAGCGCGGCTGACCATCGAAGGCCATCCCCTGCGTGAGCGGGACCGCGGTTCCTCCGCTGATCGGCACGGTGTACAGGTCCCCGAGGAAGTCGAAGACCAGGGTCCGTCCGTCGGGACTGACGTCCACCGACATCCATGAGCCCTCGTTGAAGCTCGTGGAGATCGTCCGGCCCGGCGCCAGCGGCAACCCCTCCTGGCGGGGATCGGCGTCGTCGGTGTCCTGGGCCGGGGCGGGCGCGTGACTGCCCGCCAGAGCCGTCGCGACAATCCCCGCCAACGCCGTGCGAAGCCCGAGGGTCCATGTGCCTGAACTACCGCGTGCATTCGTCATGATATCTGTCATCCGCCGTCACCTGGTGAGCGTTTCTCGACTAACAATCCTACTCGTAGTCGGGGATGTCCAGGAACTTCACGCTCAAGGTGACTGTGTTTCGATCAAGGTCGAAGCTGGCCATCAGGATATCTCCCTCCTCCGCCAGCGCGCCGTCGGACTCCCCGCTGCGGTCCAGGAAATCCCCGTAGCCGAGTGTATGGCCGCCGTGACCCTCATGGACAGTGACGGCTCCCACCTCCAGGTCGTCCTCCGAATAGGCCGTGAATGTCCGGCCCCTCAGGGAATCGAGGACGGGGGCCGGGATCGAGACGGCGGGGTCGGTAGTGAAGCCGGGAAGCCGATAGGCGATCAGGAGACGATCCTCTTTCAGCCATCGGTATCCGATCGTGCGCCGCGGATTCGGGCGCGCCTGCTTGCGCTCGTAGGAGGCGCCGGCCATATGTCCCGTTCCGCGGAGAATTCTGCTATTCCGGTCCGGGCTTTCCAGGATGCAGCTGAACGCGGCGATGGCGGCTACCGTGTTCTTGTTGATTCCGGTCTCGGTTACGACGCTCAACAGCGCTTGTCGGGCCGGGATCTCCCCGGCGAACCCCTGGATCGCATCCGCTACAAGCTTCTCCGTCGGCGACCATACCGATTTCGGGTCGATCCGCCTGGCGGAATAGACGAGATTCCGGGCGCCGACCCGGAAGTCCGGGTGCTGGCGGAAGAACTCGAGCAGGATCGAAGGTGGAGGAACGAACCGGGGCCACGCCTTCGCGGCTGCCGACCTGCGGTAGCGGAACGACCGGTGCATCCCGCCGCGGAGGCATTGTACGGTTTGCGGCTCGTGCACGGCGAGCATCCTCCGGGCGAGGTCGCGTAGCCGGTTGTAAGGCGCCGCCGCGGCCCAGAACCAGTTGTCCGTCAGGAACTGGATTGCTGGATGTGCATGGAGGTAGCGTCGTACGTCTCCCGGCTCGACGGTCACCCCTTCCGCCGCCAGCTGCTCCGACACTTCATTTATCGACGATGCACCGCTCCCCATGGCCTGCGACCACGCCACTCGCGCCACCGGAACCAACGCCGACATGGATTCGGCGCTGACCACGACGTGTCCGCCCGGCAACTTCGTGGTGCGTATGTCGAAGGTGCGTCCGCAGAATCTGGCGACCGTCGCAAGCGCCTCCGGATGAATCGGTCCGCGCGCAATCCCCCTGTCCGCCAGGAGTTGGACCGTTGCGTCATGGGTCAGGGGCATGGCCTCTGCGAGCGCCTTCAGAGCCGCATCCAGCTGGGGCATGAAGACCGGGCGATTCGGCAGCCTTCGCTGCAGCCACTGCATCAACTGTCTGATTCTCTCGCGGGACACGCCCAATAGCCTGCCTGCGTCCTCGAGGGACGATGGTCCGTCGGCGTTGAGACCGAGGCGCATCCGCAGGGCGTCCAACCGGGGCTGCTCCCAGGCCGTGACGGCGGCGAAGTAGTCCATGAGGGCCCCTTCGAGCCGGAATCCGGACACCCGCTTCGCCTCGGCACGGCAGGCCTGGATGGCGGTGTCCAGCTCCCGTGTCCTGGCGAGGCGGTCCTCCACCCGGGTCAGGTTTTCGATTCCGGTGACCTCGGCTGCCAGCGTGCTCGGGAGCCCTCGGTGGTTGGGCCGGACACTGATCTTCTTTCGGCGCCGCCCCACCTCGGAGAGCACGCGGTACTCACGCCGGAGGCGGAGTGGAACCTCGGGCTGCCCGTGCCATCGCATCGCGTCCGCGAATCTCGGGTCCGAGCCCGCGACAACGTCTGCCCAAGGCTCCGAAATCAACCCAACGACCAACCGCGTCAGCTTCCTGACGACGTGTTCTTCGTCGGGGCGGAGCCCCTTTACATGGCTCCCTCGCGGTGTTCGTGAAACACCCGTTGAACCGTTTTCTCCAGGGCCTTTCGGATCTCCTCGCATCGCATCCCCTCCACTCCGTAGGCCGAAAGCCAGATCCCCAGCTTCCAGCGTTCCCCGCTGCCCTCCATTTCGATATGGAGGACGCCGTCTTCCAGTGACGCCACCCTTCCCGCGAATGCCCAGGGCCGGTCACACAGAACCACCGTTCCCTCCAGCACCTTCCCGCCGTCGAGTACAAAGCGAAAAGGGTTGTGCGCGTGCTCTGGCGAGGCCGTGCCGTGCGAGGCCGCCGCCACCTCCAGGGACGCCGCTCGTGGCCCGTTCGGCGCTACTCCCAGCCCCTGCTCGCCGAAGAGCCTGTCCCAGACTTCCTCCCGGCTCCCCCTGACCCATGGTCGTGCGCTGATCATGGTCCGGGAGACTCCGGGGTGCTGCTCCACTACATGTTTGAGGTTCCAGAGGAAGAAGCGCCAGCCGTTGGTCATCATGTGGAAGTTCTCATCCCACTCCTCGCCCGCCGACAACCCCGAATTGACCAGGCGGAGCACGGTCGTCCCGTCCCGGGCCTCGAGGCGGTAGTCCATCGCCATCGCGGTGCCCGTGCCGTCGGCGTCCTCGGGGAGTTCGTCGACCAGCCGCAGGTGCTTGCCCGGTTCCCAGACCGCGATCCTGCTCGGCCACTCACCGCCTTCTTCCCATGAGACGGTGACGGTGCCCCCTTCGCCCGGCTCGACCGACGCGAACGGGGCGAACCAGCTCGCCAGCCGGTCTCCATCGGAAATCGCCTCCCACACGGCCTCCGGAGGTGCGGCGATTTCGACCGACAGATCGATGTCCCGTGTTCCCGGGATCGTCGCTGAGCTTGTCACTGGCGGTTCCCGCCTCCGTCTCGGCGACCGCTGCCACCGCTCCGGGACAGCTCCCGGTAGTACTCCTCGACCAGCGCTCGGTACTCCTCGGGCACATCCCCCGACTGGTAGAGGAAGATCTGCTCCTCCTCGCCCGTCGCAAACTCGCGCCGCAGACTGAATTCGAGCTGCTTCATCCCTTCGACCAGCTCGCTTTGAAGCCGCAGCACTTCTTCGGGGTCGGCATAGGTCCCTTCGCGGTCCAGCGCGCGCATGACGTCGATCATCTCCTGAAGCTCGCGCGGATCCGCCCCGGCGCGCTCGATCAGTCCGGCCAGCGCCCGCGCCTCTCCGGCCCGCTCACGGATCTCGCGGCGCATCTGGCGAATCGCCTCGGGATCGAAGGAGGGCGGTCCTCCCCCGCCGCCCCGCTGCCCGCTCGCCTCCGTACGCCTTTCCATCGATTCCAGGCTGCGCACAAGATCCTGCGCGGACTCGAGGGCCTCGGTCCCGGAATCCTGGCCGACCGCCCCCTGAACCGCCTCGGACGCCTCCTCCAGCCGGTTGGCGAGCGACTGGATCGCTTGCGCGGTCTGGTTCTCGAACGCCTCCGCGTACTCCTCCTGGCCGGCCCTGCCCACCAGGCTGCGCGACCAGAGCAGCCGCTCGCGCAGCTGGGTCTCGCGGATCGTCCCGGTGGCCTGTTCCAGCTCCTCGGCCCCGCCCGTGCCTCCGCGGCGCGCGTCGCTGGCGAGCTGGTCCAACTGATTCAGCAGGTCGCCGACCTCCTCGGCCATCTGCTCCTTGGTGTCGCGGACGCGCCCGATCTGGTCCGCGGAAGGACGACCTGCCCGCCTCATCGCGTCCATGCGGTTCTCGATGTCGTCCTGCTGCCGCGAAAGTTCGTCCACCCGTTCGCGCGCGTCCGCAAGGTCACGCTGCAGCCGGTCGTCCTGTACTCCTTCCAGCTGGTCACGCGCCTCGCGCAATCGCCGGAGCGCGGACTGGGCTTCCGCGACCCCCGCGCTTCCCCCGTTCGCCGCGGACCGGCGCATCGCGTCGGCGGACTGCTGCAGCTCACGCGCGATGTGTTCCAGCTGCTGGTCACCCGACTCGCGCGAAAGGCGCTCCAACTGCCGGGCGGCTTCCTCGGCCTGCTCGGCCAGATCCCGCGCGGCCTGGCTCCCGCCGCCGCCCTGTCCGCCCTGCTGGGCCGACGCGCGCCGGCGCTGCCGTTCAAGTTCCTGCTCCTGGCGGCGGGCCAGTTCGCGAAGCTTCTCCAGCGCCTCGTCCACGGCCTGGTCGGCCGTCTCCTGCTGGCTCCGCTGCACGGTCTCGTACTGGTTGCGGAGCTTGTCGGTCTCCAGCTCGAACAGGTCTGCCAGGTCCTCGGCGCTGGGGCCCTGCTGCCGGCCGCCCCCTCCACCTCCTCCCTGCTGCCTTTCCTGCGAGACGAAGCGCTCGTACGTCTCCTCCGCCTTCTGTAGCTGCCGCAGCGCGCGCTGCTCGGGGCCGATCGCGCCGCTCGGGCTCAGGGCGCGAAGGGAATCGGCGGCCTCGTTCATCGCCTCGACGGCAACCGGCAAGGCCTCGGCGATGCGCTTGAACGCCTCGTCCGCCCTGGTGATCCCCCGGTTCACGATCCGCTGGGTCAGCGTCTCCACCTGTTCCCGCAGGCGCTGCTGGTTGAGCGCGATGCTGACGACGTTTTCCTCCCATACATCGGGCGAATAACTGTCCCGGTCCCGCATCAGGTTGAAGCTGGCGGCGATGATCTGTCTCTGAATCGCCGACAGGTCCTGGTCCATCCCCTGTGCGCCACCACCGCCACCACCACCGCCGCCCTCGGCTTCGCGGAAGTCGCGCCGGAAGGGCCGAACCTGCAGGAAGTAGATGTCCGTCAGAGCCTCGCCCGGGGAGGGTGCGTTGTCACGCGCAATCGCGTGGTAGGAGATGATGTCGCCCGTCTCCAGCTCGTAGTCCTCCATGAAGACGGTGTGGCCGGCCGTCACCTCCGTCATCGGCGCACCGGTGGATTCGTGGACGCGCACGGTGTCCCAGGGACCCCCGTTGACGTTGTACACCCACAGGATCTCGGCGAGGCCCAGATCGTCGTCGGCCCGCGCCTCGATGAACACCTCCTCGATCGAGCTGACGTCGATGTCGCGCCCGGGCTTGCTGAACGAGATCGATGGACCCTGATCCGCCAGTACGTCGATCCGGTAGTCGGGCGCTCCGGCCACCCAGACGCCTTCCCGGGTGAGGAACTTGATGCCGTAGAAGCCCTCTTCACGGACCGTGAATGATCCGCCGAAGGTCCCTTCGGGCCCGGCTTCCATAACGATCGTGTCGCCGGAGTCCATCACGAGGCGGGCGTCGGGCGCGGCGAGCGTGGGGGTCACCGTCAACTCGACGCGGGTTCCGGCCAGGGCCGCCACGTCACCGCCGTACTCGAAGCGGCGCGGCACCAGACCCGTGTAGCGCGGGAAGTGATAGACCATCTCGAGCCGGTCCACCGCGGGCAGGTCCGCCACGCCCAGGGTGAAGGTCCCGGAGCGCACGCCGTTCGCCTCGACGTAGTAGGTGGTCTCTTCCGCGACGTTGAGCAGCAGCCCCTCGAAGGCCCCCGTGCCATCTTCGATCATGGGCAGGGGGACGAAGCCGCTCGTCTCGGCCTCGCGGGTGAACAGGACGACGTCTTCGGAGTCGAAGCCGTTCAGGGATGCCGCGATCATGAGGTCGGAGTTGCGCGAGATCGTGGTGTCGCCCGGCTCCACCGAGACGCTGTAGGGGTTGACCGATTCCGCTGCGCGCGTGGGGAAGAACAGCGCCGACATGCCGTGCCGGAAGAAGCCGGGGCCGAGCGCGACGAGGACGACGGAAGCCAGGGTGAGTCCCCCGAGCACCCCCGTCGAACGGCGGATGGACGTCCGTTCGATGCTCTTCCCGTAGTCGATCTTGCGGCACTTTTGCACGGCGTGCCTGACGACTTCCTGCAGCAGCTCCGAGCGCTCCAGCTCGTCTTTCTTCCTTGCCGACTCGACCGCTGTGAGGACGCGGGATTGCAGAGACGGCTCGTGTTCCTCCAGGTAGAGCGCGACGCGGTCGTCGGAGATGGGACGCAGGAGCGGCCAGAAGACCGCGCGGACCAGGAAGAAGCCGACGACCAGCCAGAGGATGATGCGGAAGACGGTTACGGCTTCCGGCTGAAAGCGCAGGAACTCCAGACTGGTGGCCGACACCAGGAAGGTGAGGAGGGCACCCCCGAGCGTGAGGGCGAGTCCCCGCAGCAGAAGTTTGAGCCTCCAGCGATGCCGAACGCGCGTTACGACCCCCAGAATCTCCTTCTCGGCCCGTTTCCCAGCCCATATTGACATGTTCCCCCCCCTTTAATATCAGCCCGCCACGGCCATATCAGCCCACCACGGCGGATCCCTCTTTGATCGGGTCCTTCGACAGCCGGTTGGCAAGCACGGTCTCGGAGACCATCAGCAGGAAAGCCGCTGCAAGCAAGTAGCGCCAGAAGGATTGCCTCTTCTCGAAGTCCGCCGCCTCCACCTCCGCTGTGACTCCATCCTCCGCCCCGTCCGACGGCCCGTCCGTGACTTCTCCGCCACCGACTGCTCCGAGGAACTCCGCCACATCCAGTTTCGTCATGTCCGACTCTGCCACATCAACGTTTACCGCCAGGGCCAGGGGGTGATCCGGCCGCTGTCCGGGCGGCCTGATTTCCCAGATCCCCCGGGCATCCAGCCTCAGCAGAGCGCCGCTTGCGTCCAGCGCTACCGAACCGCCACCCGGCTCCATGGCCACTGCCCCTTGGGGAATCTCCAACGATCCGGCCGCGTCGGCCAGTGCAACAAGGTTCACCGTCGAGCCGGCGACGTGCCAGGGCGGGGCTTCCCCGCGCCCGCCCAGGTACCTTGTGATCCGGTGCACGAAGGGCAGGTAGACGGGTTGCAGGGGCAGGTTGTTCCAGAAGCGGTCCACCCCGGTGGCCCACACGAGGACCCGGCCCTTGCCGCGCCTGCCTTCCACCAGCGCCGCCGATCCGTCGTCGAAACGCGCGACCACCCGGCCGTCGGTCACGGTCAGCCCCCGGGTGCGGTAGAAGGCGGCCCGTGCAAAGTCCCCCGACCGCGGTCCCCGGAACGCCTCGAAGACCACATGGTCGTAGTCGACGAAGCCGAGTCGGCGCTCGCCGTCCGCGCTCGAGACCGGTCCGACCGTGGCCGGGAGAAAGTCGGCGTGGACCGACGGGACGGTGCTGCGCTCGCCAAGGACGACGAGCAGGCCGCCGCCGCTTTCGACGTAGGCGCGCAACCGGTCGCCGGGATTCCCGCCAGGGAAGGGCCCGCCGTTCAGGACGACCACGTCCGTCTCCGCCAGCTGTTCCTCGCTCGGAGCGCCCCGCACGACCTGGGTGGCGAATCCCGCGCCCTCCGCGATCCCCAGCGCGCCGCGCAGGTACAGGTTGGAGGTGCCCGTGCCCAGAGGGTCGACGACGAGGACATCGAGGTCGCCGCCGGGCGAGGCCACGAAGCTGAGAATGTTGTCCTGCCGCAGTCCGGCGTCGTCGGCGAGGCGCACGTCGCCGCGCGTGAAGGCGGTCGTGAGCGTGAACGGGGCGAAGGTGACCGCGGTCGCTCCCCCGGCCGGGGCCGTGACGGACACCGTGCCGATGTCGGTCTCGTCCACCGACAGCGTGACATCGGTGGCGACGTCGCTCACGCCGGTGTTCACCAGCCGCGCCTGCACGGTGACCCGTTCGCGCCCTCCGGCGGCCTCGCGGCGAAGTTCGAGGTCGGCCAGGGCCAGGTTCTCGGTGCTCTCGGCCCCGATCACGACGGGCTCGATCGTCACCGCGTCGGGGAGCGTCGCGTCCGGGTCGGGTCGCCACCCCGTGCGCTGGAAGTCGCTGATCATGACGACGCGCTGCCTGGGCAGGGTGGAAGCCGCGAGGGTCGACGCGGCGAGCTTCACGGCGGGCGCGAGGCGCGTGGCGAGGGAGCCGGTGCGGAGGGTGTCCAGGGTGGCCGCGATCCTCTGCGGGTCGTTGATCGAGCGGTGGACGAGGGTGGGCGTCTCGGAGAAGGTGATGAGCGAGACCCGGTCCTGCGGCCTCAGGGCCCCGGCGACGGCCCGCGCCTGCGTCACGGCCTGGTTCCAGTTGTCGCCGAACTCCATGGAATAGGAGCGGTCGAGGAGGATGACCACCTCCTCGGGCCCGGGTCCACCGACCGACGCGAGGCGGCCGCCCCGCACGAACGGGCGCGCGAAGGCCGCCACCAGCAGCGCCAGGGCGGCCACGCGGATCATGAGGAGGAGCCAGTGCCGTATGCGCCGCCTGGATGCTTCCTCGAAGGGGATCCGTTCAAGGAACATCAGCGAAGGGAACCGCAACGGCTTGCCGCGCTCGTGGCGGGTCAGGTGAATCAGCACCGGGATCGCCAGTCCGGCCAGCGCGATCAGGAAGAGGGGAGTGAGGAAGCTCACCGCGGACTCCTCACCATCTTCTGGCGGAAGGCCAGGTACGCGTACAGCGCGTCGTCCAGCGGCTCGGAGGTGTTCAGGAGCACGTAGTCGACCCTGTGCTGCCCGAACAGCTTGCCCAGCGCGTCGATGTGGGCGCGCACGTGCCGTTGGTACTCGGCGGCGTACTTCTCCGGGGTTACCGGGAGGATTTCCCGCGTCTCCAGGTCCTGGAAGTTGGCCGCCTGGGAGAACGGGAAGTCGATCTCGGCGGGGTCCAGGATGTGGAATGCGACCACGTCGTGACCCTGGGCGCGGAAGAACCCGAGGGCGGCGGAGATCTCGTCGGGATCGTCGTAGAAGTCGGATGCGACCACGAGGATTCCCCGGCGGCGGAAGGTGTTGGCCACACGCGCCAGCGGCTTGTCCCAGCTACCCTCCCGATTCGCCTTAACCCGTGCCACCGCGTGCAGCACCTTGTCGAGGTGGGCGCCCGACGGCCGGACGTGCTCCACCACATCGTCGTCAAATGCGTAGAGCCCCACGCGGTCCTTCTGTCCGGCAGAGAAATAGGCCAGGCTGGCGGTCAGGTAGCGGGCGTAGTCCAGCTTGGTCGTCTCGCCGGAGCCGTACCCCATGGACGCCGACGTGTCCAGAAGGAACCCGACATCGGCGTTGGTCTCGGCTTCGAACTGCTTGATGTAGAAGCGGTCGGTGCGGGCGTACAGCCGCCAGTCGATCCTGCGGATGTCGTCGCCGGGCATGTACTGGCGGTGCTCGGCGAAGTCCATGCTCACGCCCAGGTAGGGAGAGCGGTGGATGCCCTGCAGGAAACCGTCCACCACCGTTCGCGCGAGCAGCTCCAGGTTGTCGATCCTCGCCAGCACGGTGGGATCGAGGAAGGATGCGCGCACCGACGGCGAAGTGGTGGCCATCGTGGACTAGCAGCCCTTCGGGCCCGTGGGCTCGGTGAGCGCCGCGAGGGTCATCGTCCCCTACATCCCGGATGCGGGAAGGGGAACCGCCTTGAGCAGCATGTCCACCAGCTCGTCGGTGGTCCGTCCCTCCGACTCGGCGTGGAAGTTCGTGATGATGCGGTGCCGCATGACCGGCTGGGCCAGCGCCCGAATGTCCTCGAAGCTCACGGTCAGCCGTCCCTGGGTGAGGGCACGGGCCTTTCCCCCCAGGATCAGGTACTGGGCCGCCCGCACGCTGGCGCCGTGCGCGACCCACTTCTTCACGAAGTCGTGACTGCCGTTCGGACTCGGCCGGCTGGCACGCACCAGGTTGACCGCGTAGCGCATGACCGGCTCGGCGACCGGGACCCGACGCACCAGATCCTGGAAGGCGATCATGTCCGCCCTGGAGACCACCGGGCTCAGTTCGGGTTCCACCTCGTCGGTGGTCTCCCGAACGACCTGCATCTCCTCTTCCTCTTCCAGGTGTTCCATGTGGATGTGGAACATGAACCGGTCCAGCTGTGCCTCTGGCAGCGGGTAGGTGCCTTCGAGTTCGATCGGGTTCTGGGTCGCGAAGACGTAGAAGGGCGGGTCGAGCTCGTAGGTGTTGGCCTGTACGGTGACCCGGTGCTCCTGCATGGCCTCCAGGAGGGCGGCCTGGGTCTTCGGCGGCGTGCGGTTGATCTCGTCGGCGAGGACCACGTTGGCGAAGATGGGCCCGGCCGCGAATTCCAGCCCGCGGCTGCCGTCCTCCCGCTGCTGGATGATGTCGGTGCCCGTGATGTCCGACGGCATCAGGTCCGGGGTGAACTGGATGCGCGAGAAGTCCAGGTCCAGCACCTGCGCGACGGAGTGGATGAGCAGCGTCTTGGCCAGTCCCGGTACTCCCACCAGGAGGCTGTTGCCGCCGACGAAGAGGGTCAGCAGGACCTGCTCGACCGCTTCATCCTGGCCGATGATGATCTTGCGGACCTCGTCGAGGATCTTTTCTCGTCCCTCCTGGATGCGGCGGGCGAGGGCGACGTCGGCCATGGGCTCGGGTGCGGGGGCTGTCAGGGTTTCGGTCACGGTCGGCCAGCGCTGAAGGAATCTGTGGTTGGGAGTGCCCCGGGGCAGGCGCTCCCGGAGGAGCGGTCCGCGCCACGGCGCCATGCGGGAAAGCTAATCGGTCGAATGTTGGGCGGACAGCCGGAACACGCGGTCCATGTGTATGACAGCCGGGACGCGTGATTCGTTGTTTCGCGTGATCTGGCGCTCCATGGCCGAAGGCACACGTGGAGTGCCCTCGGGGGCTCGCCGGTTATCTTGGATCCAGACGATATGGTCTTTGACTCTCCTGGTCGGGGGACTGGATCTGTGCTTTCCCTTGTCGCACGCCTGGCACTGGTCTTTCTGGTAGCCGGCGAAGCCAGCGCCCAGGTCATCCGCGGCGTCGTGGTCGAGTCCGGCAGCCAGACGCCCGTCGCCTCCGCGCTCGTGTCGCTGGTCGACAGCGGCAACCGGGACCTCCTCCGCTTCCTGGCGGACGCCGACGGGTCTTTCCGGTTCCTCGCCCCCCGCCCCGGGTGGTATTCGGTGCGCGCGGAACGCGTGGGGATGACGACGAACACGGTCGACGCCGTCGATTTGGGGCCGGGCGACACGATCACCGTCAGGATTGCCCTCAAACAGAGGCCCATCGCCCTCGCGGGAATTCAGGTGTCCGGCGACCGGCGCTGTGAACTGCGCGCGGACCTCGGAGACGCGACCCAGAGGGTGTGGGAGGAGGCCCGCAAGGCATTGAGCGCGACGAGCCTCGCGGATTCGGCCGGCCGGTACGTCTACGAGTTGGAGAAGTATGTGCGGGAGCTCGAACCGGGCTCGCTCAAGATTCGCGGCGAGACCTGCACAACCAGCCGCACCATGAGCAAGCGGCCGATCCAGAGCCGTCCGGTGGAGTCTCTGCTCTCCGATGGATGGGTTGTCCTCGAATCGGGAGACGCCCTGTACTTCGCGCCGGATGCGAATGTGCTTCTCTCCGACGAGTTCTTGGCGACGCATTGCCTGCAGCTGCGGGCGGGGGACGTGTCGCGGCCCCATCTGCTCGGACTGGCGTTCCGGCCGGTTCGAATCCAGTCGGGGCGCACGGATATCGAGGGCGTGCTCTGGCTCGCTCGCGAGACCGGCGGGCTCGAGTGGCTGGACTTCAGCTACGTCAACCTGCCAGGCCTTGCGGGCGAGAGCCCGAGCGATCAGATCGGCGGGCGGGTGGATTTTTACGGTTTGCCGGACGGGAGCTGGATCGTGTCGAACTGGCACATCCGCATGCCGCGGATGACCGAGGAAAGCGACGCCTTCCGCGGGCGGAGGGCGTGGATGGTCGGCATTGTCGAGGAGGGAGGGCGGGTCGCGAGCGCCCGGCGAAGTGGGGCAGCGCGAGCGGCATACGCCTGGCGGTCAGGTTCGATCGTGGGCGAGGTGCGAGAATCGAACGGGACCGACGTTGTGTCCGAAGGCAGTGTCCGGCTCGTGGGGGTTGGTCTGGAGGCGGAAGTCGACGCGGAGGGACGGTTCGGGATTTCCGCACTCCCGGAGGGTGTGTATTCACTGGCTTTTCTTCGCCCTGACCTGGTGGGGTTGGACCGCGACTACGTGGTCGCCGACGTGCGCGTACAGGAGGGTGATACGGTGAGCGTTCGCTTCGAGGCGCCCGATCCGAACGCGGTACTGGCCAGGGCGTGCGGAGTTGAGGAGTGGGCACCGAACACCGGCGTGCTGCAAGGCCATGTCGCCGTGGCCGGCTCCCAGGTGGCGAGGCCCGGCGTGACCGTGCTCGCGGAATGGGTGACCGTGCAAGACGTCAGTACGCGGCTTCGCGCCGAGGCTTCGACGGTGTCGACCGAGACCAACGACCTGGGCGCATTTCGCGTGTGCGGCGTTCCGACGGATGGCCGCACCATCACCGTGACCACCGGAACCGGCGACGAGCGCACCTCGGTGGATGTGGTGATGTATGCTGACGAGCCGGTGGTGACGATCTCGTTGCGGGTGCTGCGGTAGGCGGTCGGCGGGTCCAAGGTGTCAACTATGCATGACATTATGTAAAGTATAGTTGACTTATTGAGGCGTGACCGCCGCGTCGCAGCGCCGCGTTCCCTACCGGTTCATCGCGTAGATCACGTAGTTGACACCGAACTTGTAGGCCTCGTTCGACAGTTCGATGGGGAAGTAGCCCATGTCCGAGTACTCCCAGTAGTCGCCGATGTCGTTGTTGAAGTTGGCGATGATCATCAGCCGGCCGTTCGGGTCGTCGTCCTCGTGGAGACCGAGAAACATGGGCCGGTACTGCTGGAATGTGGGCGGCGGGAGCTCCAGGGTCTCGATCTGGAAGAACGAGTTGAAAACCGGCTCCTCGAGCTCCAGCATGCGGAATCGGTGGCCTGGAAGGATCACGTTGAAGATGGCTTCGACGTTGCTCCACTCGTAGTCGCTGCGGAAGTCGTCCAGGATCAGGAAGCCGCCCTTCTGCAGGTAGGCGGCCAGGTTGTCGACCTCGGCCTGGGTGGGAGCCCACTGCCCTGGCTCCGAGACGTATGCGATCGGGTAACGGTGCAACTCGGGGTCGCCCGCGTCGACCACGTTCGTGCCCTCGGTGTTGGGGCCCAACAGGGTGACCTCGTCCAGGATCTTGATGAAGTTGTCGTCGGCGTACGGGTAGTCGTGCGCCCAGGGCGGGCCGCCGCCGCGCCCGAAGCCGCGGCGGAAGCCCCGGCTGCTCTGGGTGTTGAAGCGCACCCGGACGAAGGTATAGCTGCCGTCGTAGGGGACTTTGGGGAAGTCCTGGGCGGAGTTCGCCGGGTTGGCCACGATAGGCGGGGCGGACCCGGCGGCGAGCAGCGCGGTGCCCGCCACGAGCATCCCGAGCCCCACGAGCACGGCACGTCGGGCCAGGGGTGGCCGCTTCACCGGCCCTGCCCCCCGCGCCGCAACTCCAGGAGCAGGTCGAGCGCTTCCTCGTAGTTGGGCGCGACTTCCAGCGCCGCGAGCACCGCGCTGCGTGCCGCCGCCGAGTCTCCGTTCAGGTGCAGGGTGCGGGCCAGTTGGAAGTGGGCCGCCGCCCGGTCCACGGGGCCGAGGGCGACGACCGCGTGCCGTTCGGCGACCGCGCCGCCCAAGTCGCCGGCGGCTTCCATCAAGGTGGCCAGTCGTTCGTGGTCCTCGATCTCGTAGGGGTGGATGTACGCGACGTGTCGCAACGCCTCGGCCGCCCCCGCATCGTCCCCGCCGCCGCTCACCAGCGCGGCCAGCGTGGTGCGCGCGTCGTAGTGGCTCTCGTTGAGGCCGAGGAGGGCCCGGTAGTGCGCAATGGCCGCGGCCGCGTCGCCCTCTGCCTCCCTGATCCGGCCCAGGAACCAGTGCGCGCCGTCGGGGCCGCCGTACTGGGGGAACATCTCGAGCGCGGCCTCGAAGTGTTCCGCCGCCTCCGCGCCGCGACCTTCCCGGAACAGGGTCTGCCCGAGGGCCATCCGGGGCGCGAAGCGGCGGGGGTTGCGCGCGACCTCGGCCTCGAGCGCGGCGATGTCGGGCACGGCTATCAGCTCCATCGGCGCGACCATCCCCTCGGAAGAATCCCCGCCCACCGAGGTCAGCGCTGCCGCGAAACGGTCCTTCAGGAAGTCCTCGAAGTCGTCGTCGAAGTCTTCCAGGCTGACACCCAGCGCGGTCTCGAACGCTTCTGCGTTGGTCGCGCCGTCACGGTACGCCAGCAGCATGTCCACGATGGCCGGGAAGCCGTGCCGCTCCTCGATCACTTCGAAGACCAGTGACGCCTGGTAGTAGCTCTCGACCACCTCTCCGGGGTGGCGCGGGCTCGAAAACCCGCGGTCCAGCTCGCTCACGGGCCGCATCTCGCCCGACGCCAGCGACCGGATGAATCCCACACCGGCCTGGTGTCCCCAACCGGCGGCCGCCTTGCGCTGCTCGTGCACGGCCAGCCCTTCGGAGAACCATCGCGGCACTTCGCTGTCGGACACGCCGATGTGGAAGGAGTGCGCGATTTCGTGCCACAGCGTCGAGGCCCAGTTGAAGTCGCCCCGGCCCCGCGCCGCCGGCGAGTCCATGGCGAGCGCGGGCCCGAAACTCACGCCCAGCGCGCCGATCCCCACCAGCCCGACGGTGCGCACGGAGAAGTCGGCGTGGCGCGGGTAGACTTCGACCCGGATCGGTTCGGCGGGCGTGTAGCCGTACCGCCGCGACATCTCCTGGTACGCGCGTTCGGCCACGGGCTCCATGTACGGCGCCAGGAGATCGGCCTCCGAACCGTGCAGCACCAGCCGGAAGTGGGGCGTCTCGACGATGCGGTACTCCGCGAAGGTGTCCAGAAGGTCGAGTGTGTTCTTGAACCAGAGGTTGAAGGGATCACCGGCGAATGCCCGCTCCAGATTGACCCTGCCCTCATCGACCCGTCCCAGGCGGACCTGGTTCAATCCCATGAGTCCCCACCCGGTCCAGCTGTCCGGGTCGGCCTCGGTGGCTGCCCGCGCGAAGGCGAGCGCGTCGCCGTACTTGCGGTGGTCGGCGGCGAGTTCGGCGAGGACCAAGTAGGGCGCGGTGGGCATCCCGGTGAGTGCGCGAACCCGCTCCATGACCGCCCGGAAGCCGGCGTCGTCCCCCGCCAGGTGCAGGATCGCGGCCTTTGTCCCCAGCGCGTCCAGGTCGCTCCCGTCTACCTCGATGACGCGGTCCACCTCCTCGAGCGCTTCGCCCCGGTTCCCGTCCATGAGACGCAGTCGCGACAGGAGGGTGCGGGCACCCGCCAGCTTCGGGTTGGTGGCGAGGGCCCCTTCCAGCGCGGCCACGGGATCGCCGCCGCCTTCGAGCCGCGCGACCCGGGCCAGCCCGAGGAGCGCCGCCGGGTGGGACGGGTTTGCCGCGAGGACTTCCTGGAAGGCGGCCGCGGCTTCCTGCGCGTCGTAGCGTTCAAGGAAGAGTGCGCCGATGGAGAGCTGGGCGGCGTGGTCCAGCGGCCCCGCCGCGACGGCTTCGTCCAGGGCGGTGAGCGCGTCGTGGGCGTACTCGTAGTTCCAGCGGGAGAGGTGGACAAGCGCGCGTCCCACCGCCGTGAGTTCCGCCGCCGAGAGGCTCCGGGCGTTGTTGTAGTAGTCGATGAAGCCGTCAAAGAGATCGCGGGCGACGTCACGGTCGCCGTAACGGTACTCCAGGATCCCCAGTTCCACCCGGGCCAGGGCCCCCGCCGCCCCCCGCTCCCCGGCGCCCGCCTCGAGCGCGGCCCGTGCCTCGCGCACACGGCCAAGGTCCAGAAGCGCGGCTCCGAGGTGGGCGCGCGCCCCGTCCACCCCGCGCTCCACCCCCCGTTCGGCGGCCTCGACCGCGCCTTCGTAGTCGCCGGTCTCGCGCAGCGCGGTCACCCACCCGCCCAGCGCGGCTGCGTTCCCGCCGCGCGCCCGCGGCCGCAGCGTCCGCACGGCCTCGTCGTAGCGCCCGGCTCGCAGTGCGGCAAAGCCGGCGGTGTCCTGCGGCGCGGCCGCCGCCAGGGCACCCGGCAGTGGCGCCACCGCCAGGATCGCGCCGCTGGCGAAGCCGAGCAGAAGGGTCACGGCCGTGCGCGGCGCTCGACAGGCACGCGATGGCGACGAGCCGCGGGTAGGAGCCGGTGTCGGGACGGTGGACATTCTCAAAGGTGTAACGTGTGCGTGCCAATCGCCAACGGATCACCGCGACTCTGGTCGCTACTGGAGTCGAGCGTCTTACGTTTCTCTGATCGATGAAACATTCGTCTTGCGACTATCGGTTCGATGGATATATCGTCTTGCAGCGTTGCCTGCGAAACCGCGAGCCCGACCCTGCCGCTGGAGAGCCCAGATGACCGTTGTGACCATTTCGTCCCGCTACCAGATCGTGATCCCCAGGGATGTGCGCGACCAGCTGAAGCTGCGCCCGGGCCAGAAGGTGCAGGCGCTGCCCTTCAAGGGGCGTGTGGAGCTGATCCCTCTGGAGCCGATCGAAGCCGCGCGGGGGTTCGTGCGGGGCCTCGACACCACGGTTCCGCGGGATGGAGACCGGGTGTGAACGTCGTCGACTCGTCGGCCTGGCTGGAGTACTTCGGGGACGGACCCAACGCGGGCGAGTTCGCCGACGCCATCGCGGAAACCGAGCGACTCATCGTCCCGAGCATCATCCTCTTCGAGGTCTTCAAGCGGATCCGGCTCCAGCGGGACCTCGATGCGGCGCTCTATGCCGTGGCCCAGATGCAGCGCGGCCGGGTCGCGGACCTCGACGGCAACCTGGCCGTTGCCGCCGCGGAACTGAGCGCCGAGTCGGGGTTGCCCATGGCGGACAGCGTCATCCTGGCGACCGCCCGCGCCGAGGACGCCACGGTATGGACCCAGGACGCCGACTTCGAGGGAATGGACGGGGTGGAGTATCGTGCGGCGCGTGGACGGGAGAGGCAGGAGCCTCCGGGTCACCTCTACTGAGAAACAGACGGCCCCTGGACGCCATCGCGACCTTTCGTTAGGCCGAAATCTCAGCGAGCCGGGTCCCACGAATCGAGGGCCCGGCCGAGATCGTACCAGTCGATTCCCCGGTCAGCGACTGCGTCGGCGGGTGCGGGCCGGTCCACCAGTGTGACAAGGACTGAACCCATGACATCGAATCCGACAACCCGATCCCTGACGCGCACAGTACCCAGCAACTTGGTCCCCTCGTACACA
Source organism: Longimicrobiales bacterium (assembly GCA_963555795.3). Lineage (GTDB taxonomy): Bacteria > Gemmatimonadota > Gemmatimonadetes > Longimicrobiales > Gaopeijiaceae > Bin94. The sequence continues at coordinate 389,254 of CAUVXA020000007.1, forward strand.
TCCAGATGAGACAAGCGATCCCGATCCCGCTGGGTAGCCGCCCACAGCCAGCCGCGGGCGTCGTAGACTAGAGACCGGCCCAGAATGAGGTACTTCTTCGGTGTCTCGGCGAACACCGCCAACGCTTCTTCCGATGGTTCAAGGCCTCCGAACCCTCGCAGCCCATTCCGGTAAGTCTGGATATCGCGCGGGTTCGGCGCCTCATTCACGTACGTGGGCGCGTGGATGACGGTCATCGTCCCACTAGCGTCGCGAAACACCAATTCGCTCTGGCAGGTCCCGAATGCCGTTTCGCCATTGGGTCGGCGGGCGCCCTGGGAAAACCCTACATCGCACTCGGTTTCCGTCCCGAAGGCACTCGGGTGGTGCATCGGCTGCTCGCTGACGATGGCGCCAGAGGAGACATCAACGACACCAAGCACCATCGCCTCGACGAGCGCCCTCGGGTTGAAGCGAATCGCTTCGCCAAGGTCCCGACCCGAGATCGGAGTGTAGGTCCCGGCGATCATGTCGCCGAACGGGCCCAGTGGCTGAAAGAGGCCGGGTGGAATCGCGACAATGGCGAGCGGGTCGCCATCTCCCGGCCGAAAGACCGTCAGGCGGGCCAAGCGCGAATCGCGGAGCCCCACGACTCCGCCGGGACCCCGGACGAGCTCAGTCATGGACTGAAACTCCCCGGGGCCGTCTCCTTTACGCCCGAACCGCCCGACAACGGCGCCTGCACGCTCTAAGCAGTGGGCCTGGACCTCATAGGAGACGATGACGCAGGCGGTGTTCTGGTCGGCGAGCGCAATCGACGTATTCCGGCTGAGCGGAACCTCCGACTCGGCAACACGATCTGGAACAACGATCGGATACCCGGTCTCCGTTCCACCGCACGACGCTGCGAGCGCCGGAGGGGTACACCCGAGAGCGACGAGCCTGACCCACCCACTTGCTAGCACCCCGAGATGCATGCTTCCCAAGCCTTCTGGGCGTCCGCGTCGCTGAAGCCAAGGGCGTGCTGGAGCCACGTTGATCCTCATCGTGCACTGATTCTCGCAGACGTTGTCCACGGGCTCGTCCTGGGCCTTGATCGGGGCGACCGAGGTAGTGGAGGTGCCTCATCTTCCCACCGCCGCCCGTATCTCACGATTCTTGAGCGCGAGCTCCACCAGCAGCGCTTCCAGCTCGTCCTCGTACCGCTCCAGCGGCAGCTGCGCCTTGACGCTCCGCAACTCGGCGATCCGCGCCTCGATCGCCGCCTTCTCCTCGTGGAGCGCGGCAGCTGCGCCTTGACGCTCCGCAACTCGGCGATCCGCGCCTCGATCGCCGCCTTCTCCTCGTGGAGCGCGCGCATTGCCGGGGTCACCGCCTCGTCGCCCGCCGCCCCTCCCACCGACGCCAGGAACACCATGCGGGCCAGCGCGCCGTCACCCTCCAGGTCGTCCATCTCGCGGCTTCCCTCGCGGTCGCCGTTGTCGTCCAGGATGGCGTGCTCGGTCAGGAGCTGGTTGTCGCCCTCGTACTCCCGCTGGACCTCGCGCAGTGCGTAACCGAACGCCTCCAGCATCGAAATCCGGGAGTCCTTGTCCGCGTCGGCGCCGTTGTCCGCGAACGCGTCGACGAAATGGAGCCCGAAGCGGGTCATGTTGCGCTCCCGTCCGGTCCGCGTCGCCGTGATGATGGTCCGGTTCGGCCCGGACAGCGCCTCGACGAACGGGCCCGAGGCGCTCGCCGTGTTGACGAAGGTGACGCGGCGGTCACCGAGACCCGCCAGCATCCCGTTCCACTCGTCGGGGGTCAGGTCAGGTCCCGGGATGTTGAAGCGCGCCGTCTCGTCCCGGAACGTCCCGTGGCCGGCGAGCAGGACGACGAGCTCGTCCGCGGGGGCCATCGAGGCCGTGATCTCCACGAACGCGGCCCGGATATTGTCAGCGGTCGAACGCGCCCTGATGCGCGTGGGGTCGAGGTCGGTCTTCTCGCCCAGGTAGGTAATCCGCTCCGGGGGGACGCCGTGCTTTTCGGTTGCCGCGTCGGCGAAGCGGCTCAGCCAACCGTGAAAGGCGTCGGTGTAGCGGGGTTCGCCGCCCAGCCCCGAGATCAGGAGCACATGGGTGTTCTGCGCGATGAGCGCCGCCGGCAGCAGGGCGGTGGCCAGAAGCGCCGCCGAAATCGCCCGCCGGACAGCGTGCGCCGCGCCCCTCGCCGACCGTAATCGGCCCGTAGCCGCGACCGCTGCCTGCCGCAGGGCGCTCGCCAAGGTCGCTGCGGGAGCCGCGCCGCCCTTCAAGCCAACCCCCGCTTCCGCCTGTAGCCCCACTCCGCCCCCAGCAACCCCGCCAGCACCAGGAAGAGGACCGGCATGTCCCACAGGTCACGCTCCTCGGTCACGGTGACGCCACCGCCGCTGAACTGCAGGTCTTCGGGCAGCTGGCTCGCGGTCTCCTGGGTGTAGTAGCGGCCGCCCGTCTCCTCGGCGATGCGCTCCATGAGGCTCCGGCGCTGGTGCGGGTTGCGGTACTCCTCGCCGCCGGGGGCCACGCGCACGCTCGTCTCGGCCGAACCGAAGGCGACCGTGTCCCGGCCGGCGTCCACCGACACCTCGAAGAGCCCCTCCATCTGCGGCGTGAACGAGACGGTGTAGCGGCCGTCCTCGGCGACCGACCACTCCATCGGCAGCTCCCGCGCCTCGCCCGTCGGGGTCGTCACGCGGGCGGTCACGTTGGCGCCGTTCACCTCCACGAACCCCGCGTCCAGCACGGTGGCTTCGAGAGTGACCGGTTCGCCGGCCTCCACCGACTCGCGCTCGGGCCCGGCTTCGACCGGATCCGGCGTCTCGGCCACCAGCCAGCGCAGCAGCTGCTTCCAGAAGGTCTCGTGGCTCTGGTCTTCGAGCGGCACCGTGTGGTCCATCTGCCACAGCCAGGTGTCCTGCACCGCGAGGACCATCGAGCGGCCCTTGCCGTACCCCTGGAAGGCCATCACCACGCGGTCCGGCTCCACCCCGTCGCCCGCGTCGACCACCGTGCCTTGCAGCAGCTCGGTCGCGCCCGGCTTCAGCTCCGTCACGATGTTCGTCGTGGACACGGGCGGCAGCGAGTCCCACCTGGCGGCGGACTGCTCGACCGTGCCCTCGATCCGGGTGGCCGGATGGTTCGCTCCGGCGATGGTGGGCGCGACCTTCACGAACGCCAGCCGTTCGGTCGGTGTGGACGTCCCGGGCTCGTCCAGCACGACCGGGAGGACATCTTCGAGCGGCGTCCCCTGGTAGCCCCCCTCGGATAGGGCGCGGCGGCCGCCCAGCATGAGCAACGTGCCCCCGCGGGCGCTCACGAAGTCCGCGATCATGTTGAGCTGGTCGTGGGTGAAGAAGCTGGCCTCGACCGATCCCAGGATGAGTGCGCGGTAGGGAAAGAGGTCTTCGCGGGTCGTCGGGAAGCCCTGCACGAGTTCGAGCGGATCGTCCAGATTGCGCCGGAAGAACTTGTTCTCGGCGGTACGCTGGAGAAGCACGACCTGCAGGTTCTCGTCGTGCTGCACGGCCCGCAGCATGAAGGCGACCTCGTGGCGCGGCTCTCCCTCGAAGTAGAGGATCTTCTCGGTGCGGTCACGGACCTGCACGACCGCGTGCAGTTCGTTGTTCTCCAGGACGCGCTCGCCGGGCTGTCCCGGGATCCTGAAGGTCAGCTCGCGCGCCCCCTCGGTGTCCAGCGTGATCGCGATGGGAGCGACCAGGGGCTGCCCGTCGGCCGGGAGGGTCACTTCCTCGGTCGTCACGATCCGGCCCATGTCCTCGACCACGATCGGGACCGTGCGCCCGGCGAACCCGCGCGCGTCCACGATCACGGTGACCACCATCGAGGTGCCGGTCAGCGCCTTCTCCGGAACCTCCGCGCGGCTGGCCTGCACGTCGGCTTCCATCTCCTCGTCCCCCAACCCGACCGTGAACACGGGCACCGACGCGGCGCGGAGCGGCAGCAGCGCCTCGCCGAGGGTCTCGTCGGTGTTGTCCCCGCCGTCGGAGACGACCACGATGCCCGAGAGAGGCACGCCCTGCAGCTCGTTGCGGGCGTAGGCCAGCGCACTGCCGATCCGGGTGCTGCTGCCGTCGAAGGTGAGCGCGTCCACGCCGTCGATCCGTGCCGGCGCGGACGAGAAGCGGAAGTAGCGGACCGCGAAGTCCTCGTTCAGCGCGTCGATCAGATCGCCTTGGGGATCCAGGAGCCCCGTGGCCTTGTCCGCCCGGGAGGTTCCGTCGCGGTCGTCGATGGTCATGCTGCGGGAGTCGTCGACCAGCACGGCGAGGAAGTTCCGCTGCGGCACGACCGACGTCAGCACCAGCGCCGGCTGCATCACGATGAAGAAGAGCAGCAGGAACGCGGCCCCCCGGAGAGCCGCCAGCACCCAGCGGTCGGCTGCACGGCTCTTGCCGCGGGCGCGAGCGTAGGTGAGGACCGCGGGCACCACGAGTGCGACGGCGATGATCGCCATCACCCCGACCGGCCAAGGCGACAGGAAGGTGAAGTCACCCTCCTGGTACAGGACGGGACGGTACTTGAAGAGGAATTCGAAGAAGCCGCTCACGGTGCCCTCAGTGGCTCATGCCGTAGATGATCATGTTCACGCCCATCTGGAACGCAAATGTGGAGTACTGCATCGGGTAGTCGGGTTGCTCGGCCCACTCCCAGGCGTCACCCAGGTCCGTGTTCCAGTTGATGAGAACCATGAGCCGCCCGTCGTCGTCCTCGATCCCCAGAACGTGGGGCACGAAGCCGTCGCGCTCGCTGGTGCGGCCGCCCCACCGACGGTAGGCGGGCACCTGAAGGATCTCGTCGATGTCGTAGAAGCTGCTGAAGACGGGGTGGTCCCGGTCCAGTTCCATGATGGGCCGGTTGGGGAAGACCAGACCCATCTGGTACTCGAAATTCGCCCACTCCCGCGACCCCCAGAAGTCGTCGATCACCAGAACCCCCCCCGCCATCAGGTACTCGCGCAGCCCCTTGATCTCGGGCGGCGACATGTTCATGTAGCCGACTTCGAGAGCGTACAGGAAGGGGTAGCGGCGGATGTTCTCGTCGGTGAGCAGGACCGCGTTCTCGTCGTCGTAGGCGTCCAGGTTGGTGAGCCGCTTCAGGACCGTCAGGAACTGCCGGTCGGCCTTGGGATAGTCGGTGGCCCACGAGTTGCTCCGCCGGCCCCAGCCCCCGCCGGACGAGTAGGCCGCCCGGGTGAAGTAGAACTCGTGCCACTCGGGGGGTGGGCGCTGGAGCTTCATTGTGGCGGGCCGGAGCGGGACGGGAGTGGCGGGGGCGGGTGTCGGCGCGGGTGCGGGTGCCAGCGCGGGTGCGGCCGTGTGGCTGGTGCCGGGGGCGACTTGGCCGCCGCGTCCGTGCGGACCGGTCATTGCAACGACTGCGAGGACCCCGCCCAGCGCCGCTACCAGCACAGCGCGAACCCTCCGTGAAGCTGCCAACCTCGCCTTCCTCAGCTGCGGTAACTGACGAACGTACCCCTGAACGGTCCCCCCGGTTCGCCGCTCGCGCAAGTCAGGCCCGGGCGGGATTCCTCGATGAAGCCGGCTTCCCGCGCTGGGCGGTCCTCTTCGGCCCCCGCTTCCGGTAGGCGATCCTGACGGCGAAGAGTCCGGCCAGGGTAACCGCGGCGACGAGAGGCCAGAAGGTGTCCGCCTTGACCTTCCAGTAGAAGTGAAGCACCCCCAGGGACGCCGCAACGTAGGACAGTCGGTGAAGCTTCTGCCAGCGCTTCCCCAGGCGCCGGATCCAGCCCTTTGTCGACGTCACCGCGAGGGGGATCAGCAGGACCAGCGCCGAGAACCCGGCCGTGATGTAGCGACGCTCCAGGACGTCCTCGAGGATGTACCGCAGCTGGAAAAGCTGATCGATCCCGAAGTACGACAGGAAGTGGGTGCACGCGTGGAAGAAGGCGAAGACGCCCAGCAGGCGCCGCAGCTGCACGACGCGGTTCCACCTTGTGAGGCGGCGGATGGGTGTGACGGCCATCGTCGCGATGAGGAAGACCAGCGTCCAACGACCCTCGACCAGGATGATCGTCTCGACGGGGTTGATGCCGAGGGTCCGGCGGAAGAGTCCCGCGGCGAGCCAGATGGGCGGCGTCAGCCCGATGACCCAGATCGCGGCCTTGATGAGGAGGATCTGACGCTTTGGGTTGGCGGAGCGGATCGCACGCGGCTGCCGGGCCGCTCGTGGCTGCCGGGTCGCTTTCGTTGATCCGACCGCCGGCACCGCCCTCGTGGGCTCCACCGTCAGAAGTACTTCTTCAGGTCCATCCCCTCGTACATGTGGGCCACCTCGTCCGCATAGCCGTTCAGGAAGCGGGTGTCGATGCGGCGGTACCCGAAGAGCTTGCTGCCGTCGATCCGCTTCTCGGTCGCCTGGCTCCAGCGAGGGTGGCTCACGTCAGGGTTGACGTTCGAGTAGAAGCCGTACTCTCTTGGGCTCTGGGTGGCCCAGGTGGTGGGCGGCTCCTCGTCGGTGAAGGTCATGCGCACGATCGACTTGATGCTCTTGAAACCGTACTTCCAGGGCACGATCAGCCGCAGCGGCGCCCCGTTCTGGTTGGGGAGGTCCTTGCCGTACAGCCCCGTGACGAGGAGCGTCAGGGGATCAAGCGCCTCGTCCAGGCGCAGCCCCTCGCGGTAGGGCCAGTCGATTACCGGCCTCCAGCGACGCTCGGGCATCTGCTCCGGGTCCCACAGCGTCTCGAAGGAGACGTATTTCGCGGCGGCGGTGGGCTCGGCGCGCTTGATCACGTCCGCCAGGGGGAAGCCCCGCCAGGGGACGACCATCGACCACGCCTCGACGCAGCGCAGCCGGTAGGTGCGGTCCTCGATCGTCGAAGGCGAGATGAAGTCTTCCAGCTGGTAGTCGGCGGGGTTGTTGCAGAGGCCGTCGACCTTGACGGTCCAGGGTTCGGTGACGAGTCTGCTCGGCGCGTGCTTCGACGGATCCTTCTTGTCGAGGCCGAACTCGTAGAAGTTGTTGTAGCTCGTGATTTCCTCGAAGGTGTTGGGCTCTTCGTCCTGGGGGGGCCGGGCCGCTTGGACAGGGGCGGCACGGCCGAGGAAGGCTGCTGCACCGACTCCTGCCGAGGCTCCGAGGAACTTGCGGCGATTGATGTATGCCGACTCGGGGGTGATCTCCGAGGAGGGGATGTCGCTGTTTTTCCTGATCCTGATGATCATGGGATCTCCTGCCGGGTTGGGGCGGAGTTGGGTATGGATCCGCCACCTGAGGGTACACCTATGGGTGGATGATCGATCCCGGGTTCGGGGTGTGTCAAGCGTTTCGGGGGGTGCTGCGCCGGATAGTCGTGGTTGGTCCCCGGATGCCGCCGTTTCCTTGACATAGCTACGACTCCTGAAGATATATAATAACATACATTATATTATTCCGTCCATATCATTTTCTCATCATTCTGGTCCCTCTCATGCACCCCACGGTCCTCGATATCGCCCGCACCCTTCGCGCTGCCCGGAAAGCCCGGGGCCTCAGCCAGCGCCAACTCGCCGAACGCCTCGGCCTCACCCAGGCTCAGATCTCACGGTTCGAACACGGCCGAACCGACCTGAGACTGTCGAGCCTGGTCGAACTGGCCCGGGGCACGGGCCTGGAACTCATGCTGGTTTCGCGAAGGTCCGTCCCCGCCGTCCAGGCCCTTGGCCTCGCTGCGACCGACACGGGCCCAGCCAGCGACGACTCGCCCGATGGCTGACTTCGACATCCTCGATGTCCGCCTTCACGGTCTTTCGATCGGGACGCTCACCCGGCTGGGGCGTGACAGGATCATCTTTGCCTTCGACCCCGGGTACACGGACGATCCGAAGCGGGCCACCCTGAGCCTCTCCTTCAAGGACCCGTTCGGCCACCTGATCACCGACATTCCTCCCACACGCACCTGGGCACCGCCGTTCTTCGCGAATCTCCTGCCGGAGGGTCCGTTGCGAGAATACCTTGCGCGGGCCGCCGGAATCGATCCGCGACAGGAGTTCCCGCTGCTGGCCACCCTTGGCCAGGATCTCCCGGGAGCCGTTGCGGTCGTCCCCGTCGGGGGCGGCCAGGAGCCGGTCACCCGCACCAGCGCCCATCGAGGCCGGCACCATGTCCCGGATCGTGGCACTCCGGACGCCGCTTTCGAGCCGATGCCCGCCCCGCTCCCCGCGCTCCGATTCTCGCTGCCCGGTGTCCAGCCGAAGTTGTCCGCGGCGATGTCGGCCAGCGACAGACTGACCATCCCGGCGGGGGGTGTCGGCGGTTCCTGGATCGTCAAGTTCCCGTCGGCGGCCTTCCCGGGACTGCCCGAGCAGGAACACGCGATGATGACGCTGGCCGGACGGGTCGGGATCGACGTGCCCCAAACGCGGCTCGTTCCGGTGGATTCGATCGGGAACCTCCCGCAGGGGATGGGCCTGCGCCGCGGCCGCGCCCTTGCGGTTCGGCGCTTCGACAGGTTGGACGACGGCACACGCGTCCATGTCGAGGACTTCGCTCAGGTTCTCGGCGCACACCCCGAGCAGAAGTACGTCAAGGCCGGTTACCGGGACATCGTTGAAGTGATCGGACGGGAGGTCGGGGACGACGCGGTGGCCGAGTTCATCCGACGCCTGGTGTTCTGCGTGCTGATCGGCAACGGCGACGCGCACCTGAAGAACTGGGCGCTGATCTACCCGGACCGGTGTGCACCCGCGCTCGCGCCCGCTTACGACCTTGTGTGCACCCTCGCATACCTTGACGACGACCGGATGGCGCTCCGCTGGGTCGATGAGGTACACCGGTTCGGCGATCTCTCGGAGGAGTTGCTCGCGCGCCTGGCCGCGAAGGCGCGGTTGCCGCGGAAACCGGTGGTGATGGCCGCTCGCGAGACAGTGGAGCGGTTCCGGGAGGTGTGGGGCAGTGAGAAGGGTGTGACGGGCGTCCCGGATGAGGTGGTGGCGGGGATCGAGTGGAATCTCAGCCGGGTGAGGTGGTAGCGGCTGTCGGGCCCAGGTCCACAAGGAACTCCCGAATCGTCCGCGTGCACTCGGCGAGAGTTGTTCTCGGGCCCCAATGGAAGGCTTCAAGGGCCGTCCAAGCCCTCTGGAGAGCCGACCACCTGCTGTCTTGGATCGAGTTCAAGACGGATCATCTGGCTTGGGCCATTGGCGGATAGCCTTCTCGTCGCACAGCGCCTTCAGCAGATCCCGCAACGTCGGTCTGTTCGGGAGAGGGTGGATCCTGATGATTGCGGCCGCGTCTTCGTAGTGGCGTACGAAACTGGCCGGCGAGAAGGGGGTGCGACCGTAGCGCCGTGCGATGGCTTCGATTTTCTCGAGCAAGGTGACCTCGGGCAGCACGCATCTGATTGCCGCAGGACTATTGCCAATGCTATCGAGTCCGACGGGCTGCCCCACAACATAGTCGTGGATCCAGGACGTGATCTTCCGTTCTACTATTGGACTCTTGCGGACATGGCCTATCTCCAGCTGGACAAATGGCCGCATCGCCTCCGGTAAGAATTCCATCGTCCTACTCGGAAAACGAACCTCGAAGACCGCCTTCCGCCACCCGCGGCTCCGCATTTCGGGATTCAGCATCAACTTCGCGCCAGGCACCCGCATGTGCTCCCCGAAGGCCCGAAAGAACTCGATTCTGCTCTCTCTTGCCCGGCTCCCCTTGGATGTCCAGCTCCGGACCACAGGGAGATCAGGGCCCTCGATCATGATGTCGAGATCCTCCGAAAACCTCTCGATCAAGCCGAATGCTTTGGACAGGCTGGTACCACCCTTGAAGTAGACTCGCAAGCCTGCTTCCTCAATCGCCCACAGCGTGTGGGTGATCCAGTAGTCCTTCTCCACCAACGGTGCTTGGAGGCGTCGGACGTTTGCCACTGCAGACAAGATCTTCTCGAAGCGGGGGTGCTCGTGCAGAAACCCCGCCCCAGCTGTGCTAATCATCAGCGAGGAAGGGATTGCCCAAGCATCTCCCGGGCGGTGCGCGACCCGTATTGAGCGGTCCTTCGTACCAGATTGGCAACGTCGAACCTGCCGTTCGCAAGGGCGCGCTCAAGCGCCAACTGAACCCTTTCCGCGTCGGCCATCGCTCGTTCCAGGTTGTTGAGGAGGTCCACCACATAGAATTCCGGATCGGGCTTCCTTGGAAACCGAACGCGCCGCAAGTCGAAGCGCCGTCCGTCGATTTCCAGGCGGCCCGTGCGTGTGGTGTTATAGATCAGTGCCACGGCTTCCACAGCGGTAGTGCCGAGCCCCAGAGAGTTCCACGCGACATTGCCCGAGTACAGGTAGGGACGACCCCGAAAGAAAGATCGCAGAAGAGCCCTGTCCGGTGGGAGCACTTCAACTGAGCCAATCTTCTCGCCGGGGACGTAGAACATCCCCTTCCTCAACCGCCGAAGCTTGCCATCTCGCACCAATCTCGTTGCGAGCCGACTCGGGTTCCGCGTGTATTTGGCGAAGTACTCGGTGCGATAGACCACATCTCGCCGTAGTGACAGGGTCGCCATTCGACTTCTCCATGTATGGTTTTTACGCGGAATAATCATACAGTACCAGCCACGGTAGGTCAAGAAGCGCTCACCCCCACACCCCCCCCGAACCCCGCCGCCATGCGCGGCCCGGCCCCCTCGTCCTCGTGCTTGAAGAACACGAAGACATCGCTCCACGCCGACCGCCTCAACGCTACCACCCACTCTGCCAGTTCCGCGTCGCCGTACCCGGGCCGCCGCAGCCGCGCGTAGCCGAACCGGGCCGTCTCCACCACGGGGGCCTCGTCCTCACCCGTATCGGCGGTGACCAGTGCGGCGCCGTGGTCCGCCAGTGCCTGGTACACATCGTCCCCGAACCAGCTCTCGTGGCGAAACTCGAAGGCGGCGCGAACGGTGTCCGGGACGATGGCCAGGAAGTCGCGGAGGCGCTCCACGTCCTTGCGCAGATAGGGCGGCAGCTGGAAGAGAATCGGCCCGAGCCGTTCGCCCAGGGCGCCCACGGCCGTCGTCACCAGATAGTCCAGCGGGTCACCCGCATCCTTGAGCCGCTTCATGTGCGTGATCCTGCGGCTCGCCTTCAGCACGAACGCGAAGTCTTCCGGGACCTGTGCGGCCCACTTCTCCAGCATTTCGGCCCGCGGCAGCCGGTAGAAGGTGTTGTTGATCTCTACGCTGGCGAGTTGCCGTGAGTAGTACTCCAGCATCCGGTTCGCCGGCAGCTTCTCGGGGTAGAAGCTCCCCTTCCACTCTTTGTAGGAGAAGCCGCTGGTGCCGGTCCAGAGTCTCGGTTCAGCCATCCGATCGTTCCCTCATCGTACATCCTCCGTGAATGGTCCAAGCCCCGGCATCACCCTATCATGTCCCCATGAGAATCCAACCCGCCAGACTCGCGGTGCTGGCCGCCGCCACCCTGGCCGCGCTCACCACCGCCTGCGCCGGCTCCCTCGATCTCACCCCCTCGGACGCGGCTACCGTCCTGTCCGGACACCACCTCGACCACCCCAACCCCGCCCTTCCCGGCCCCCACGACGTCCTCACCCTCTACTACGGCAGCGGCACGGACAGGAACCGCGCCGAGTACCGCGACTCGGTGTCGATCGTCACGCAGCCGGTCGACGCCTCCAAGCTGGTCAGCCTCGGCAACTCGGCGAAGTCCCGGAACGAGTACTGGGGGTTCTCGCCCGACAGCTTCCCCATCAACGCGCGCGTCTGGCACCCCGACGACCCCGGCCCCCACCCCCTCGTCCTGGTCGTGCACGGCAACCACAACATGCGCGACTTCTCGGATCCCGGGTACGACTGGCTCGGCGAGCTGCTCGCCAGCCGGGGGTACATCCTTGCGTCGGTGGACATGAACTTCATCAACGGCGGCATCCGCGGAGAGAACGATGGCCGCGGCTGGCTCCTCCTCAAGCACCTGCAGGCGTGGCAGCGCTTCGCCGACGACCCGGACGGCCCCTTCCACGGCCGCGTCGACATGAGCAACGTCGGGCTGATCGGCCACTCCCGCGGTGGCGAGGCGGTGGCCCTTGCGGGCGCGTTCAACCGACTCACCCGGTACCCCGACGACGCATCCCTGGAGTTCGATTTCAACTTCGACATCAAGGCAGTGATCTCGATCGCTCCCGTGGACGGCCAATACCTGCCCGCCGACCAGCGGGCCCCCCTGCACGACTTCAACTACCTCGTCTTCCACGGCTCACACGACGGCGATGTCACCAGCTTCCACGGTCTGCGCATCTTCAACCGTCTGCAGTTCTCCGCGGGCGCGGACAGCGGCGCGGGCGGCGGCATGTTCAAGTCGGCCGTCTACGTCTACCGCGCCAACCACGGCCAGTGGAACACCGTCTGGGGCGCGCACGACAACGGCCCCCGCAGCCCCCGCATCCTCGAACTTGACGGACTGCTGCCGCCCGAGGAGCAGCGCGAGTTCGGCCGCGTCTTCGTCTCGTCCTTCCTGGACATCACCCTCAAGGGCGACGACCGCTACCGCCCCCTCTTCCGCGACCACCGCGTGGCCGGCGCCTGGTTGCCGAAGACGATGTACATCACGCGTTTCATGGACGCCTCCTTCCGACCGCTCGCCGACTTCGAAGAGGACATCGACGTCACCACCGGATCAGCGGCTGGCGTCACCCTGCACGGTACCGACTTCAGCACCTGGCGCGAAGGCCGCCTCGATCTGCGTTCCAGCAACCGCGCCAACACCTCGTCGTCGCAGCTCAACCAGGCGCTCTGGCTGGGGTGGAACAACAGCTACCGGGGCTCCGACGAACCCGCGCCGCCCGCCGTCTTCACCTTCACCCTGCCCGACGAGCTGGCCGGCGAGTGGTCCGCCGGTCCCGAGACCACGCTCGAGATGCATGTGGGGGGCCTCGATGACGAGCCTGGACCGCGGAAGGATCCGAACGCGGAGGAGGAGGGGGAGGGGGATGAGGGCGACGAGGACCGCGCGGCCGCCGAGGCCGGTGAGGACCGTCGCGAAGACCGCTCCGCCACGGACGATGAAAAGCCGCCGCTGGAGCTGACCGTCGCGGCCATCGATGCCGACGGCGACACCGCCCGGGTGAGCCTGACCGACTACGGGGCGCTCAGGAGACCGCTCACCATTCGCGTGCTGCGCCGCCGGGACCTCGAGGACGACCGCTTCGCGAACCCGTGGGAGTTGGTGTTGCAGCACTTTTCCATCCCGCTCTCCGATTTCGCGGCGGAGAACCAGGCCTTCGATCCGGGAACGTTGCGGTCGGTCGCGCTGGTTTTCGATCGCACCGAGGCAGGGACGGTCGTCGTGGACGATGTGGGGCTGGCGCGGCTGCACCCGGGGTTCCTGGGGGCGAGGGTGCCTGCGGCGGCCATCACTGCCCAGGTCAGGTCGCTCCTTCTCTGGGGTGGGGTGGACGCTGGCGGCCAACCCTACCTGGAACCTGCCTTCATCGTCGACGCGCAGCCCGCGCTCCCCGAGACAGGGGGTCTGTACGAGGTCTCGGGACGGACCGCCAGCGGTGAGGAGTTGTTCTCGCTCCGCTTCGACATGCCGGAGGTCGCCGATGGCGATGGCAGCTCCGGTTTCGTCTTCGCGCTACCGGTGCGGAGCGGGTGGGCGGGAAACCTTGCCAGCATCACCCTTTCGGGGCCCGGCGGAACCGTCGTTCTGGACGAAGACACGGACAGGCCGATGACCATCCTGCGCAACCGGCGAACGGGCCAGATACGCGGCATCTTCCGCGATTCGCCGGGAGGGGCGCCAGCCCGAGACGATGCATTGGCCGCGCTGTCGGCGGAGGCGGACATCGAAGTCCTCACCAGCCGGGGGATACCAGACGCCGAGGCCTGGAGGCGCTGAGGGATGCCGATCACCGGGCGCCGCCGCCGATCCTTTCCGACCCGGCAGGCTGCTACCGAATCCCGATCGCGATCCCGTGGGACGCCACCCTCAGGTCCTCGTGCGCGAAGTCGCGGTACGCGTAGTCGATGCGGATGCGGTCTCCCTCGAATCCGGCACCGAAAGTGAGCGGGGAGCTACCCCCCTCCACCACCCGGACCGCCCCGATCCGCACGATGAAGATCCGGCGCTGGACCGGCCACCACGCGATCTCCACCCCGCCCCCCGGGACCACGTCGCCGTTCCCTTCACGCGCGATCTGAACCGCCCCGCCAATGTCGAAGGGGCCCAACGGAGCCCGCCCCGTCCCCGCTCCCACGATCACGCGCCGCGCCAGGGGCACCTCGTAACGGCCCACCTTCAGCCCGGGCCCCAGATTCTGCACGGTGACGGCTGCGGACACGGGGCCGATCTCCCTCCCCACACCCAGATCGACCGCCACCGTGCTGCCGCTCAACCCCCCCAGATCCTGGCCGATCAGTTTGGCGGCAGCGCCAACGTCCGTGCCGAACATCTCGTTGGCGAACCCAACCGACGCCGTGTACTCGGATGCGGCCATGTCCCCGCCCCCGATCAGCACCGCTACCTCGCGCGGGAGGTCCAGCGGCGAATCGGCTACGGTCCCGTACTCCAGGAACGACACCCCCGCGGAGACCGTTCCGCCCATCCAGCTGCCGCTGCCGCTCATGGTGATGTGAGTGGTGCCGCCGAGGCGCTGGCGGGAAGCGGAGAACCCCTCGCCCGAGATCAGCGCCGGGTGATGAAAGATCGCGTGGCCGCCATCGCCAGCCGTCCAGAAGGCGCCTCCGAGAGCGAGGGCGCGGGTACTCGCGGTGAGCTTGAGCACGACGGGGCCGGGTGCCGGGTCGGCCTGCGGCTGCGTTTGCCGGCCCTGCAGACCAGGGGGCTGAAGCACCAGCAGCGCCATTGCCGGCAAGGCCAGGGCCCGGACGACCGGCAGCCCGGGGGCGCTTCGACGGTCTCGGTGCTGACGCGGGGGTTCACCGCGGGAGCCGCGGCCACGTTGAATCGGCATTCCGGCACGATAGTCCCCGCGCGGGGACCTGGCTACCAGCCCGGGGCGTCTCAGGCTTCCGACCCCAGCACCCGCCTGCACCCGGAGCACCGCACCACGATCCGGTCACGCACGTACGCAACGTCTTTCCGGGGCCCGGTACGGATCACCGCGCACGGCGCCGCGCACCTTGGACACCGCGGGCTGGGCTCGCCGTCGGCTACCCGTTTCAGGAGGTCCCGCTTTTCTCGATCGGTGTAGGGGTCCATCTTTCAACGAAGCCGGCGCCCGAGGTGTCTTATGGGTCTGGCGGTATAACGGCAGCAGCGCTCGTGAGCGCAGCGAGAGGACGCAATAGATGATAGTACTTCTGAGATGATAGTACTTCTGGTGGCGATGAGCGCCGCCACGGCGGGGTCCGGGCCGGAAGCAGGCATTCAGAGGGAACAGGGCGGGGCCCCACCCGGGGACGGGCCGCCGCCGGTGGTCGTCTACGACGGCAGCGCCGGACAGCTCGAAGTGCCGAACCCCTGGGTGGACGAGGCCGATATCAAGATCGATGGCCAGATCGACGAGGCCGTCTGGCTGGACGCGCCGGTGCTCACCGGCTTCACCCAGTTCGACCCGGTCGAGGGAGTTCCCGCGACGCAGCGCACCGAAGCGCGGGTGCTGGTCACCGACGAGGCCATCTACTTCGCCGTGACGGCCTACGACGACGTGACGGGAGGGGTGCGGGCGACGCTCGGCAACCGCGACTCGTTCGCCCGTTCCGACGACTATGTGCGTGTCATCCTGGACACCTTCGACGACCAACGCCGCGGCTACGTCATCATGGTGAACCCCTACGGCGTCCAGCAGGACGGCCTCTGGGTCGTGGGGAGCAGAGGCGGGAGGGAGCGACACGGCCCGCCCATCGACTGGAATCCGGACTTCGTATGGGATTCGGGCGGCCGCATCTTCGACGGGGGCTACTCGGTGGAAGTCAAGGTGCCCTTCAAGAGCATCCGCTTCCGCGAAGAGGCGGTGCAGGACTGGGGGCTGCAGATCGAGCGCAGGATCGCGCGGAACGGCTATTCCGAGTCGTGGGCACCCGTGACCGCCAACGTAGCCAACAAGATGCAGCAGTTCGGCACGCTCACCGGGCTCAGGGAGCTGGACCCCGGGCTGTTCTTCGAGATCAACCCGGTACAGACGTTCACCAAACAGGGGACATACGACAGTGAAGCGGGAGCGTTTGCGCGAGAAGGCATCGACGGCGATTTCGGGCTCAACCTGACGTACGGGATCACCTCGAACCTGACGCTCGACGGGACCTACAACCCGGACTTCTCCCAGGTCGAGGCCGACGCGGGACAGATCAGGGTCAACGAACGCTTCGCCATCCACCTCCGCGAGAAGCGGCCGTTCTTCCTGGAAGGGACCGAAATCTTCCGGCTCCCGCAGCAACTCGTCTACACGCGCTCGATCATCAACCCGGTGGCGGGTGCGAAGCTGCAGGGCAAGATCGGAAGCTTCAACGCCGGGTACCTGGGCGCGGTAGACGATGTGACGGATCCGGACAACCCGCTCGGGAACACCAAGCCGGTGGTGAACATCTTCCGGCTCCGGCGCGACCTCGGAACCACCTCCACCTTCGGGGTGGTCTATACAGACCGGACCTACCACGGCAACCGGTTCAACCGGCTGGCCGGGGTGGATGGGCGCTTCCAGTTCAAGGATCGCTACACGGTGACGTTGCTCGCCGCGGGCAGCCGCACGGCCCGGAATGCTCCGGACCCCTTCAGCGGCGGGATGTTCTCCGCCCAGTTCTCACGCTCCGGACGCAACTTCCAGTTCGACGCGAACGTGCAGGATCTGAGTGACGACTTCGTCGCCGGGAGCGGCTTCATCCGTCGCACGGGCGCCGCGCAGATGAAGGCAACCGTCAGCTACAACTTTCGTGGCAAGCCGGGCGATCTCATCGAACGGTGGGGCCCGAACTTCGAAACCGAAGGATTCTGGGACCACGACGACTTCTGGGCGCGCAGATGGGCTCAGGAGAGGAAAATGCGCTTGGGCGGCAGCGTTTCGTTCCGTGGAAACATCACCCTGTGGGGGAACTACTCCCGCTCCTACTACGACTTCGCGCGCGCCGACTACGACGGGCTCTTCTTCACGGGTCCCGGCGGGCATTCCGAGCCCTTCCACGCGGAACAGTCGCTGTTCAAGGGCCTGAGTTCGGGGACGGTCTTCCTGTGGGTCAATTCCTTCGACCGCGTCCGGGGGAATGTGCGGGTAACCCGATCGGAGTCACCCCTCTTCGACTTCATCACGGACACCCCGGTGGACCTCGCCGATTCCTGGTCCGGCGAAGCAACCCTGAATCTCTTCCCCACCACGAACCTCAGCGGAGAGGTGGGCGTACGGCACTCCAGTCTGTTCAGAAAGCGGGACGGCTCGCTGTATTCGCGGGCGACGATCCCGAGGGCGAGGGCGCAGTACCAGTTCAACCGTTCTCTCTTCTTGAGGGCGATCGTCGAATACGGCAGCCAGCGCCGGGGCTCCCTGCTGACCCCGACGAGGGGCCGCGAGGTCTCCTACTGCTCGGGCGAGAACTGCTTCGACATTCGGGGCTCGGAGTCGAACGACTTCTCGGTCGAGACGCTTCTGAGCTTCGAGCCGACCCCCGGGACGGTCTTCTTCGTGGGGTACACGCGACTGATGGACGACATGGAGGCCTTCCGCTTTCAGGAGCTGCGTCCCCAGGCCGAAGGGGTTTTCGTGAAACTTTCGTACCGGTTCCGCGGGTAGGAGGGGTACGACCCGGGCAAGAGGATCACCCGGGCAACAAAGGAGACGATAGAATGCACATGGTGAGAACTCTTGGTGCAGTGGCGGCGACCGGTGTGGTGGGCGTAGTGCTCTTGAAGCTGCTCGCGGTAGCCGCGATTCCGCTTCTCGGGATGTTCTTCAGCTTTATGGTGATGGCCTTCAAGATCGGCCTGGTGGTCGCGGTCGGCCTTTTCCTGTACCGGATGCTCCGCCGCCGCCGCGACGAAATGGTGGCCTAGGACCGCTGTCGGGCCTTCCCGGCCCACCCCTTCCCGCACCCGGCCGCCGGTCTCTGCCGACCGGCGGTCGTTCTTTGCCTCCGGGCCTGCGGTCCTTCGCCCTGTCATAGTCGACGCGAAGGCTGCGCCCGCCCAACGTGGTCCCGTTCAGTGACGAGATCACCTTCATCGCGTCGCTCTCCCGAACCTCCACCAGGGAGTGGCTCTCCCGCACATCGATGCGCCCGATGCGGTTGCCGGGCACCTGTGACTGGTTGGCAACCGCTCCCAGCAGTTCTCCCGGGCCGATCTCGTCGCGCTGTCCCGCCGACACGAAGAGTCGCACCCAGCTCTCGGGTGGGGCGGATTTTCCGGCACCGACCGCGGCCGCCCTCATCTTCGGGTTCTTGCGGTCGAGGAGCATCAGGGCCGCCGCCGCTACTTCGGCCACGCTGAAACGGTCCAGCATCGACTCGACGAGCAGATAGTAGGACGCCATCTCGGGGGCGCGCGCAGCCTCGTGCAGACTGTCGGCCAGCGCGTCGAGGGAGGCGGAGACGCGCGGGGGCCGAGTGGGACGGGCGCGCTTGAGCGTGAGGCCCGCTCCCGCAGCGGCTTCCTTCAAGTGTCCCAGTTCCCGCACTGCGGCCATTACCCAGGCCGGTCCTCCGGCCCTGTGACGGGTGGCCGCCGCGGCCACGCCGGGAGGTACCGAGCAGGAGAGCGTCGCAACCACGGTGGCGTTGTGGAGGCCGTCCAGTACCTCGCGCGCGGCTTCGTCTTCGCCGGGAGACAGCCACACGGGCACCGTTTCGTCGCCGGGAGGGCCTGAAGCGAAGCCGTGAATGGCCAGGAAGTCGCCCAGATCGGCGGCGTGGTCCGCGGACGCCGCGAACACGAGGAGGTGGCGCACCGGCTCCTCCAGAACCTCGACCACCAGCGCCAGCACGGCTTCCCAGCGATCCCCCTCCACCACCTTGAGGTTAAGCTCCCTGCCGCCCTTCGCGGGCCCGCGCGAAACCGGCAGTGACGATCCGGACGGCACGGTCACGGCCCGTCGCGTGAAGCGCCTGGCGACCGAAAGCAGTGCCGGACCGAGGGGGAGGCCGCAGAAAATCCGCTGGCATTCGGCGGGAAGGCCTCCGAGGAACGTTTCCAGGTGGTCGCCCGGAACGGTATTCACCACCCCGTCGCCGTCGTGAAGGACGACGGCCTGCACGCGATCCACCGTCACCGACCGATCGTAGAGCGCCGTAAATCGGTCCGCGGGCACGAACAGGAAGTCGGCGCGCTCGGGAAGATTCCAGTTCTCGGTCAGGGCGGCGACCCGCAGCCCGGAGCCTTCCGAGATGCGGGCAAAGGACCGGGCGAGCTCGGTGGCCTGCCGCTGCCCCGTGCACAGGACCAGGCACACCGGAGAGCCCGCGCCGCCCTCGAGGCGGTCGATCAGGGGCGCGCCGTAGGCCACCATCGTGCCGCTTCCCGGGCCCGCTCTCCCGAGAAGGTCGTTGCCCCGGGAGATGACCGGGATTGCCTTGGCCTGAAACGGGGTGGGGGTCTCGATACCGTTTGCCGCCAGGGCGGCCACGGTCTCCGGGCCGAGAGGCAGCTCGTCGAATGATGTCATGTAGGTTGGGGCGGCCTCGATGCCGCTAGCCGGGATCGCCCGCACCGGGGCCGCCGGCGTCGCCGTACTCGTACGGAAGATAGTTCAGGAAGCGCTGGATCTCGTTGTCCATCCGCGATGTGCGGAGCCGGTCCGTGCGGGCCGTCACGTCGGTGTAGGGCCCGTGCCGGTGGGCGCTGAGCACGACGGTGCCTTCCTCGCCGGTGTAGGTGGCTCCGTGGGAGGACTGCCGGGACCTGTTGAGGCCGATGTAGACCGGGAGGTGCTCTTCCGCTCTAGCCAGTACCTCCGCCGGAGCGAGCGCCGTCTTCCGCTCGTATCCTGCCATGTCTCTTTTCCTACCCCTCTGTTGCTGTCAGCTCTTTCGTGATCCAGCCCGTCCATCGCGACGCGTCGGCCGGCGACGTCAACCCTTCGACGCGCCCGGTCCCCGACACCAGCGCCGGCAAGCCATCGACCGCCACTCTGCGGGCGGTGTCGCGGTGCGCAGAGACGGTGTCAGTGTAACGGTCCACATCCAGCGCGGCCTTGGCCTCGGATCGGTCGAGGCCGGCAGCGTGCGCGACTGCGACCAGCAAATCTATCCGCCCGATGTCGGTTCGGTCGATGAAGTGGGCCATGAACAGTGCACGTCTGACGGCGTGGTAACAATCCCTGTCCCGTGCGAACTCGGTGAGTTCGTGGGCCTTCCGGGTCCAGGGGAGCAGGTCGGGGGCGTGCATTCCGGCGCCTAGAACGCCCGCTTCCTTCGCGACCGTGGTGTGGTAGCGTCGCCAGTCATCGGCGCCGGGATCGATCAGCGGCCGGGGAGGGGGGCGAAGCTCGAAGCCGCGCCAGTGGACGATGTCCGCGGCGCCTGCTCCGTCGATCATGAGGCTGGCGAGGTAGGAGCCGGGGTCGATGAAATCGAAGAACAGCGTGGGACCCGGGGTGGTCAGCATGGTTGGACGGGCCTTCCCGACATTCGTGCGGCTCTCCCCCCGCGGCCCGGGGCTCGGCAACAAGTGCCGACCGGGGTTGCCAACGCTCACCGCCGGACCGATTGTGCGACTCGGTTCTGACGGATTCCCACTAAGACTAACCCATGACCTACTCCGAAAACATCGCGAAGCTGCAGCCATCGGCGACCGTTGCGGTAAGTACGCTGGCCAAGAAACTTGCGGCCGAAGGGCGCGACATCATCAACCTGAGTGCGGGAGAGCCCGACTTTCGAACCCCGGAGGGGATTTCCCGGGCTGGAATCGAGGGCATCCAGCAGGGCCGGACGCGGTATACCCCCGCCGCGGGGCTGCCGGAACTGCGTGCGGCCGCCGCCGAATACATGACCGCGGGCACGGCATTTCCGGCCGAAGCCGCGCGGGTGGTCGTCTCCGCCGGCGCGAAGCAGTCTCTCTTCAACGCGTGTTTCTGCCTCTTCGGACCGGGAGACGAGGTGCTGATCGGGGCGCCATACTGGACCTCGTACCCCGAGATGGTGACTCTGGCCAGGGCCGAGCCGGTGCCGGTCGCGGGGAGTGAACGCCGCGACTTCCTGCTCACGCCCGACGACCTCGACGCGGCCTCCACGGCCAGGACGAAGGGGCTGATCTTCTCGTCGCCGTCGAACCCCACGGGGGCCGTGTACTCGAAGGCCGAGTTGGGCGCAATGGCTGAATGGGCGAGAGCGCGCGGGGTGACGCTCATCAGCGACGAGATCTACCAGGAGATCTACTACGGTGAGGGCGACCGGGCGCCGGGCGTGCTCGATCTGGATCCGGATGCGGTCGGGGATCTGGTGGTGACGAACGGGATGTCGAAGGCATTCGCGATGACCGGGTGGCGGGTCGGCTTCTCGTACACCACCCGGGAACTGGCCGCCAAAATGTCGGCGCTGCAGAGCCATGTGTCGCTGAACGCGGCCACCCCGTCACAGGTGGCGGCGCTGGAAGGGCTCACGCGGGGCGAGGAAGGAGCAAGCGACAGGGGCCGGATGCTGGACGCGTTCCGCCGCCGCCGGGACTTGGTCACGCGGCTGTTCGACGAACTGCTTCCCGATTGCTCCTATGTCCGGCCCGAGGGTGCCTTCTATCTGTATTTTCGCGTGGACGGGGTCTTCGATGGCGAGTTGAAGTCCGCCAGCGACGTCTGCACGCGCATCCTGGAAGAGGCAGGCGTGGCCATCGTCCCGGGTGAGGCGTTCGGGGACGTGCGCTACGCGCGCATGAGCACGGCTTCGTCGGACGAGGACATCGAGCAGGGCGTGCGCCGGATGGCGCGGGTGCTGCAGGGTGGCTGAGCGGCGGGAGCCGGACGTCGAGCGGGTCCCTTCCGGCGCGCCACTGCCCTCGGCGCTCGATCACGATGCGCTCGACCTGTACGTACAGAAGCTCTTCGCCGGTGAGGACGACCAGTTGCGCGCGGTTCGCGCCCGTGCCGACCGGGCGGGGATGCCACGAATCCAGCTCCCGCCGGCCACGGCCCGGGCGCTGCAGGTCCTGGTCTCGGCAGCCGGAGCGCGCCGGGTCGCGGAGGTCGGGACGCTGGCAGGGTACTCGGCCCTGTGGATCGCGCGGGCGCTCCCTGCCGATGGCAGACTGATCACCCTGGAGATCAATCCGGACCATGCCGCGGTTGCGCGCCGGTCCCTTGCCGCCGCGGGGGTCTCGGACCGGGTGGAAGTGCGCGTCGGCGATGCCGCCGCGTTGCTGGCCGGCCTGGGCCCCGACGGCTCCTTCGATGTGGTGTTCCTCGACGCCGACAAGGAGCGCTACCCGGTCTACCTGGAAGAGGCGGCCCGCCTGCTGCGGCCCGGTGGCCTCCTCCTTGCCGACAATGCGTTCTGGTCGGGCCGCGTGCTGGACCCGGACTCCGGTGAAGTCGCGGCGCAGCTCAACCGCTTCAACCGCCTCCTCGCGAAGGATCCGCGGTTCGAGGCCACCGTCCTGCCCGTGGGTGACGGGCTCATGCTCGCGGTCAGGGCCTGAGGCGTCCCGGCGCCCCCGCGGCGGCTCACTTGCGCGCGGCGAACGTGGCGTCGGCCGCCCTCAATGCGGACGCCAGGTATCCACCCCCGAACAGCCGCGCGTGCACGAGCAGCGGATACAGCTGGTATGCGGCAAGGCGGTGCTCATGGCCCGGGCGGAGGGGCCAGGTCGCTTCGTAGCTCGCATGGAACGCTGGAGGGAAGCCTCCGAACAGGCGGCACATGGCCAGGTCCACTTCGCGGTGTCCGATGTACACGGCAGGGTCGATGAGGACCGGGGTCCCGCTGTGTGCCGCCCCGCTGCGTGCCGCCCCGACGCGTGCCGCCCCGCTGCTGGCCGCCTCGGCGCCGGCCCCGCCTTCCTTCTCGCCGAACAGGACATTGCCGGACCACAGGTCGCCGTGCAGAAGTGAACCGCCGTCGGCTTTGGCGGCGGGGCCGACCAAAGTGCCCACCCGCGCTGCCGCCTTGTCGATCACGGCCAGCTGCCCCGCCGACATCGCGCCGCTGCCGTGGAGCTCGCGCGCGATGGGGAGGATCCTCCGCTCCGCCCAGAACTCTCCCCAGTCGTCCGCCCATCGGTTCGGCTGCGGAAGCGACCCGATGACGTTGTCGGAGTGCCAGCCGTAGCGCTGCGTGCCCCGTGGAGCGGTGTCTCCGGCCTCCGTCTTCGCTGCCCAATCCCACCTGTGCAACGACGCCAGCTCGCGTCCCAGCCTGCGCCAGGCGGTGCGGTCAGGCCGTCGCTCCTCGATCCATTCGAGCAGCAGCCACGGCACCGGGTCGCCCTCGCGGCTCCGGGCGACGACGGACGGAGTCGTCACGGCACCGGCGCGGGCCAGCGCCGCCAGCCCCTCCGCCTCCACCTGGAAGAAGCGATGCACGGTGCGTGCGTTCCACTTCAGGAAGAAGACGCCGCCCGTCGTGCGCAGACGCAGGGCGTCGTTGATGCAGCCGCCTCCCACGGGGGTCGCCGCAAGCACCTGAGAGGGATCAAGGCCAAGGGCGCCACACGCGCCGGTTACCGCCGCCTCGGTCATGGGGGCGGATCCCTCACCCCTGACCGGGGCTCGTCAGTTCGTCGAGAAGGCCTTCGCAGGAGCGCTCCAGGATCCGGTAGACCTGCTCGAAGCCGCCGGGCCCCCCGTAGTAGGGGTCGGGGACGTCGGGGTCATGCGCGCGGGGATCGAAGTCACGCATCATGACGATTTCGGCCCGAAGCCCCTGGTGCCTGGCGGTCCGCTCCAGGGAACGGCGGTTGCTGCGATCCATCGCGACGATCACATCGAATCGGTCGAAGTCACGCCGCGTCACCTGGCGGGCGACACTGTTCAGACGGATCCCGTGGGCGGCGGCGACCCTCACGGAACGCGAATCCGGTGGCTCTCCCGTGTGGTAGGCTCCGGTGCCGGCAGAATCGACGGGGAACCTGTCCGGCATACCGCGGGCCTCCGCGAGGCTTGCGAAGATACCCTCGGCAAGTGGAGAGCGGCAGATGTTGCCGAGGCAGACGAAGAGAACGGATTTGTAGGCAGAAGACATGCCCGAAAGATGGCGAGTCGTGTGTCCGGCGTCACCGTCCCCCGACAGCGCCGGAGTTCATGAAAGTCGTGCGACTCCATTACATTGGTCGCGAGGGATCGTCTCCCGCCCTGGGAGCGGCCCGGGATAAGCAGATTGGACCGTCACAACTTTTGACCGATACGACAGAATTCGCCGCCTTCGGACTTTCCGACCTTCGGCTGGCCGCGGTAGAAGCCCAGGGGTGGTCTCGACCGACACCCATTCAGCTACAAGCCATCCCCCTCGTTCAGGATGGACGCGATGTGGTGGGGATCGCGCGCACCGGCACCGGGAAGACCGGAGCCTACATGTTGCCGGCGCTTGAAACGCTCGTGCAGGGGGGCGGGCTCCAGGTGCTGGTGCTCTGTCCCACCCGGGAGCTTGCTCAGCAGGTGTGCGAGGACACGGATGCGCTGGCGAAGGGATCGGCCGTACGGTCATCAGTGATCCACGGCGGCGTCGCGTACGGGCCCCAGCTGGATGCGCTCACCAGGGGTGACGAGGTGATCGTCGCCACCCCCGGACGCCTTATCGACCTGCAGAATCGGGGGAAGGCGAAGCTCAAGGGGGTTCGCATCCTGATCCTTGACGAGGCCGACCGCATGCTGGACATGGGATTCCGGCCCCAGATCGAAGACGTGGTGCGGGGACTCGGTGCCAAACCGCAGACCCTGCTGTTCTCGGCCACCATGCCCAACGCGGTCCACGATCTTGCACTGCGCATGACCAGAGACGCCGCATGGGTCGAGGTCACGCCCTCCGGCACGATGGCGCAGGGGATCTCCGAAGTCGCGTACTCGGTGCGCCCCGACAAGAAGCCCGGCCTCCTGATCCACCTCCTCGAGCAGCCGGGATGGGACCAGGTCCTCGTCTTCACCCGGACCAAGATTGGCGCGGATATACTGAAGTCGCGCCTCGACGGCGCCGGAGTCTCCAGTGACGCGATCCACTCCGACCGGCAGATGCGGCACCGAACCCGCGCCATCGACCGCTTCACGGCGGGTGAGGTGCGTGTCCTGGTCGCAACCGACATCGCGCAGCGGGGACTCGATATCGAAGGCATCTCGCACGTCGTCAACTACGACGTCCCCCTCGACCCGGGCGACTACGTCCACCGCATCGGTCGCACCGCGCGGGCGGGTGCGACCGGCGAGGCCGTAACCTTCGTCACGGCGGGGGACATCGGGGCGTTCCGTACCCTCGAGAACCAGCTCGAGCGCCGCCTCGACAAGGTCCACCACCCCGACTTCGACTTTGCCGGCGGCGTGGTCAAGGAGCGGCAGGAGCCCGGGCGCAAGCGTTCCAGGTCGGGACACGGGAGTGGCAGCAAGGCTGGAAAGCACCTCGATGCGGATGAGTTGGCCGCGCTGCTCAGCCACGACACCCCGGACCCCAAGCGATGATCCTCAAGCGATACGGAACGTCCTACCACAGCGTCACACCGAACTTCAACCCGACCGCGATCACCGAAATCGGCTTCATGCGCGACCGGGCCCGCAGCATCCGCGTCGACGATTTCGACGCCGGGTATCGTCTCGTGGACGAGGTGGAGCTGGGCGCCGAGGCGGACGCCAAGGTGCAGCGTCACGCCGAACGAACGCTCCTGGAGAAGCTGGAGCGTTCCCTGGGCGAGCGCGTTGCAAGCCTGCGGGACGGACAGGTCCTCATCATCCGGAACGAACGTGACGACTGGCCCAAGACGCGGGAGCGCAAGGAGGGTGTGATCGTGGACGGCGAGAACCGCTTCCACTTCCACTGGTGGGTCGATCCGCCGCTGAAGGTGGGGATCTACGGGGCAGAGTAGGTCGCGGGCAGGCTCAGCGGACTTCCGGCGGCAGCCTTTTCACCACGATGACCGGGACGTCGAATTCGTCCTTTTCGATGAAGACCACAAAGGCCATCGGGGCCGAATTCGTCCGCCATCCGCAGTCGCTCGTCGATGTTCCCCACGTAGCGGCCGTTCGGCGTCGGAATATCGATCGGTCCGCGGTCCGCGTTGCAAAAGCACGGCCTGTGTCGTTGCAAAACCACGGCCATAGTCATTGGGCAGGTCTCCTTGAAGCGCGTTCTAGGGCGAGAACCGGTACGGAGTCTGGTCCGCGAGCTGCCACTGTCCGATGTCGTCGACCTGGTGTGCGTGGGTGGGTGGCCAGGCCATCTTCGGAGAGCTTCTGCGGACGATGCGATGGTGGCAAACCAGGACTACCTGGACGAAATCTGCCGGGTCGACATTCGGCGCGCCGACGGAATCGGGAGGGATCCGGAAAGAGTTGGGCGGTTCCTCCGGTCGCTCGCGCGCAACACGGCGACGTGTGCGTCCGTGGCGACCATGGCGCGTGACGCGGGCGGCCCGGACCGTTCACTCACGGACGAGACCGCGCGCTCCTACCTGACCGCCCTCGAACGGCTCATGGTGGTCGAGCAACAGCCGCCGTGGGCACCCCACCTACGCGCCCGCTCGAGGCTCAGAAACTCGCGCAAGCGGCACTTCGTGGACCCGTCGCTCGCGGTGGCGGCGCTGGGTGCGGGGCCGGAGCACCTGCTTCGGGACCTCCCTGGTTCGGCTTCCTCTTCGAGTCGATGGTCGTTCGGGACCTGCGCGTGTATGCCCAGGCGATGGGCGCCAGGGTCCGAAGCGGCGAGGCGGCGGCGCTCGCCGTCATCACTTCCAGCGGTTACGGGTATCAGCGCCCCGACGGAGTAGGCGTCATTCCGGTCGGGGCGCTCGGTCCCTGAACAGCCAGCGGCGGGTCGGGCGCGGCAATAGCCAGCCGGACCCGGCCCCGGGCTCCGCCCCTAGTCCGTGACCGGCCCTCCGCGCCGGTGCTTCTCGAACCACTCGCGCAGGTAGATCTGGGTGCGCAGGAAGTTGGACGGCATTGAACTCGTGCCGTGCCACTCGTTCTTGAAGCGGATCATGGCCGTCGGGACCTTGAGGACGCGTAGCGCCTGGTAGTACTCCTCGGTCTGGGGCATCGGGGTGCGCAGGTCGCCTTCACCGGTCATGAGCATGGTGGGGGTCGTGACGTTGCCCACGTACATGAGCGGGGAGCGGCGCAGGTGCTCGCTGGGATCGTCCCACGGGAAGTGCTCGAAGTTCCGGTACCAGCTGGCGCCGTCGGTGGTGCCGACGAAGGAGAGCCAGTTGGTCACCGGGCAGTTGGCCGACGCGGCCGCGAAACGGTCCGTGTGTCCCACGACCCAGGAGGTCAGCACGCCGCCCCCGGAGCAGCCGTACACGAACATGTTCTGGTCGTCGATGTAGCCGCGGTCGACAACCAGGTCGACACCGGCCATCAGGTCGTCGAAATCCTTGTCCGGATACGCGTTCTTGATCGAGTTGCCGTAGGCGCTGCCATAGCCCGATGAGCCGCGCGGATTCGTGTAGAGGACCACATAGCCGTTGGCGGCGTGGTTCTGCCACCCGAAGTTGAAGCCCACGTTGTACATGCCGTGAGGCCCGCCGTGAATGGCGAGGATCAGCGGGTACTTCTTCGACGGATCGAAGTCGGGGGGCTTGATGATCCATCCCTGGATGTCGAAGTCCTCGACCGACTTGTACCGGATTTCCTCGACCTCGCCCAAGTGGACGCCGGCGAGTACGTCGGCGTTCAATTCGGTGAGCTGGGTGATTTCACCGGGGTTGCTCAGCGAGAAGGAGATCAGGTCGCCGGGACTGTGGTAGTCCGACAGCGTCCCCACCGCCGTCCCCGAGCCGATCGACGACACGCTCAGCAGGTGATTCCCTTCGGTGACCTGCGTCACGCCCCCGTCCACCGACGCGAAGTGGACGTTCCTGGTCCCTTCACTGCTCACCGTCATGTAGAGGCCGCTGCCGTCGTCCGCCCAGATCATCTCGGAGGCCTGGCGGTCGAAGCCTTCGCTGATCATGCGCACATTCGAACCGTCGCGATCCATCACGTACAACTTGCGGGTGATGTAGGTGTCCGTGGTCAGGTCGTTGCCGGTGTAGGCGATCAGCCGTCCGTCCGGGGAAGGCACCGGCGAGCCGTCAGGTCCCGACCGGTCCGTCAGCTGCGTGATCTCTCCGCTGGCCACCGTGACCGAGTAGATGTCCGACTGGCGCCACTCGTGCTCGGCGTCCTCGACCCGCAGCGACGTGAAGAGGATCTCCTCGCCGTCGGGGGTCCAGGCGACCCCGTTGTGATTCCAGTCGCCGTCGGTGAGCTGGCGGGGGGTCCCGCCATCGGCTGGAACGACGAACAGATGCGAGTAGCCTTCGTCGATGTAGCCGCGCCGGTCCCGGCGGTACTGGAGGCGGTCCACCACCTTGGGGGCCTCGGTCCACTTGGCGTCTTCGGGGCGCCCCGGCAGGCTGATCGGCCACGGGTTGTCGGAGTCGACGGACATGGTGAAGGCGATGTGCCGCCCGTCCGGGGACCACTGCACGTTGCCCGGCGAGTTCTCCACGTGCGTGATCGGGGTTCTGAGTCCCTCGTCGTCCATCCAGCGGACGAAGATCTGGGTTCCTTCGGGGTCCCCCTCATCGGTGAACGCGATCCGGTCTCCACTCGGTGACCACTTGGGAGAGGACCCCTCCGTGAGACGCCGTTTCCTGCCGCCGTCGGCGTCCATGATCCAGATCTCCGACGCTCGCCGGTCATTGATCTTGTCCACCCAGCCGCGCGTGTAGACGATCTGGCTCCCGTCGGGGGAGATCTCGGGGTTCGACACCGACTCCCAGTCCAGGTAGGTCTGGAGTTTGAGCGTGCCGTCGGGCTCGTTCTGGGCGGCCAGCGCCACAGGGAGCAGCAAGAGTGACAGCAGTAGCGTGGGTAGGGTTGCGCGCGCCTTGTACATCGGTTTCCTCCGGGGTTGGGCTGTCCGGCTGATCGGGGGCCGGGGTCGGGATCAAGGTACGGGTCGCGCAGATTTGCGGAAAGTGGCGTCGCGACGAGACTATTCACATATCGAATCTGACCAGTGGATGTCCAGACCATTCGCGTGATCCAGCTGGCTTCACTGGACCGGTTGCCGATTGAACGGAGTCCGTCATGAGAAGCGTTCTACGACTACTGCTGCCAACGTTGCCCTTCGCGGTGGTTGCATGCGGCGAAACCTCATCGCAGCGCGGTGGGTCAGCGGCCGACTTCATGCTGACCGCGGAGACCGAAGAACTCTACACCGTGGGAGAAGTAGCCGGCCAGGACTGGGAGACCTTCGGGAGAATCGCGAACGTCAGCTTCGACGAGCGGGGCAACCTCTACATCCTTGACGCCGGCGCGTACCGGGTCGTCGTGGTGGATCAGGAGGGGAACCTGGTGCGAACCGTTGGCTCGCAAGGAGAAGGGCCCGGTGACTTCGGCATGCCGGCGAACTCCACGGTTCTGGGAGACGGACGGCTGGTGGTCTACGACTTTCCGTTCACGTTCAAGGTCTTTGATCTCGATGGGCGGTTCGCCACCCAGGGCACACTGGAACGGCTCGGGGCGACCCCGGGTGGGATACTTCTGTCGCTCCCCGGCGACAGGCTCGTTTCCACGGGCGGAGCGGTCATCGGAGCGCCCCGCGCCAGCGAGACGGAGGACCCGGCCGAGCCCGACCACCTCCGCGATATCCACGTTTTTTCGCTTGACGGTTCGGA
The DNA here is from genome assembly GCA_963555795.3 of Longimicrobiales bacterium. Classification (GTDB taxonomy): domain Bacteria; phylum Gemmatimonadota; class Gemmatimonadetes; order Longimicrobiales; family Gaopeijiaceae; genus Bin94. Next base: position 418,937 of record CAUVXA020000007.1, read on the forward strand.
AAAGCGCGTCTTCTACCGGGCATGGAACCTGCCACCCACAACGGAGGTGGAAGAACTGGAGGACGTCAACGAGGAGGGGCGCCGGGAGATGACGATGTCGATTGCCAGGTTGCGGTCGTTCGATCCCGGACTCCACCTCGGTGTTCTCTCCGACGGTCGCGTGGCGGTAGTCGATTCGATGGGTTACCGGGTGAAGCTCCTGGCGATGGACGGCACCGTGGACGCAACGGTCGAGCGGCAGATCGCGCCCGAACCGGTGACCGAGGCTATACGGCAAGCGGAGCGCGCCCGTCGGAGGGCCGCCTACGAAACTGCGGACCCCCAGAGTATGACGATCATGGGAATGGAGCTCGACGACCCCGAATTCGCGAGACAGATTATCGAGGCGCAGAAGGCGCAGGTCGAAGACATGGTGTTCACCGACGAGATCCCGGTAATCGCCGACATGGCGATCGACCGTGAAGACAGAATCTGGATCGTTCGCACCGGTCCGGGCGGCGACGGTAACGGACCCACCGACCTGATGACGGCGGATGGCGAGTACCTGGGATCGCTGCCTCCCGGCGCGATCGAAATCCCTTCGGCGTTCGGACCCGGCGGACTGATGGCGTACATCGAAACCGGCGAACTGGACGTGGCCACGGTGCGTGTAGTCCGGCTGGTGTCGCTGGAGCGGTAGCAGCGCCCGTCGAATTGCGGGGGAGCTCCTGCCGCGGGCGGCTGGGGATCTTACCGCGGCTGAAGGGTAAGTAAGCACCGGGATGCTGCGGCACGCCCGGGCGTCCACGCCGCGCCACGCCCCCCCCGGGGACTGCTGGCCTCCCATAGCATTTGGCCCATTCACACCCGCAGAGGAACCTCCATGAGATCCGCTTTTTCTCCTCCGATCGCCCTCCCGATCCTGCTTCTGCTCGCATGCGGTGACGGTGTCGACGGGCCTGCCGACGGTGGCGCGGTCGGCACACTTGACGGACCCGGCGTCATGCTCACGGCGGCCACGGAAACCGTGTACACCGCCGGGGCCCTCGACGGCGAGGACTGGGAGACCTTCGGCACCATAGGGACGGTCGCGTTCGACGGCGCGGGCAATCTCCACATCCTGGACTCGGAGGCCGACCGGATCGTGGTCGTGGCGCCCGACGGGAGCTTTGTGCGCACGGTGGGCGGCCCGGGAGAAGGGCCCGGCGAATTCCGGTCGACCACTGGGCTGATCGTGGACAGGGACGGCGGATACGTGGTTACGAGCTTCAATGGCATGGAGATCTTCGGTCCTGGGGGCGAGTACCTGCAGAGCATCCCACTCGACCCCTTCAAGGGCGTGCCGATGAGCGCACAAGGGGTGTCGGCCGACCGACTGCTCACAGGTGCCATCATGCGGATGAACAGACCGGAAGCGAGGGAAGAAGCCGGAATCGTCCCCGAGACGGAAGGGCGGCCCATCGAGGCCTTTCCTCTCGACGGTAGTGACCCCGAGGTCTTCTATACGGCCTGGGAACTTCCCGATGAAGGCGACGGAGGGGCTGTGGAATCCAGTTCTCGCAGCGGAGGCGGCATGAGTGTCCGGATGCGGCCTCCCCGCGCCTTCGTGCCGGGGCTCCACTACCATGTGCTTTCGGATGGCCGGGTCGCGGTGGTGGATTCCACGGGGTACCGGGTCAAGTTGGTGGGGACCGACGGGACCGTGACCGGGGTGGTGGAACGGCCGATCCTTCCCACTGTCGTTACCGACGAGATCCGGGACTTGGAACGCGAACGGCGTCTCGCCGAACGAGCGGAAGAGGAGGCCGCCATGGAGCGCATTTTCCGCGACAGCCCTCTGGGCATCAGCATGCAACTCGGCTCGATCGAGGACATGACCTTCGCCGACGAGATCCCGGTCATCGACAATATTGCCGTCGATTGGGAAGACCGGATCTGGGTGGCGCGCCACGACGAGCTGGGAATCGGGCCGGAGCTCATCGACATCGTGACGCCCGATGGGGAGTACGTCGGGACATTGCCCGCCGATGGGCCCCGGATCCCCGCCGCATTCGGGCCCGACGGACTCCTGGCCTACATCGAGACCGACGAATTCGATGTGCGGAGCGTCAGGGTGGTCAGGCTGATCTCGCTGGAGCGGTAGCGGCCCGAGGGCAGAGATCCCTCGCTTCGCATTCGAGAGGCGCGCGGTTCATCGCGGACAGGGAGCCGGGCTGGTACCGGCCCGCGCTTCAGCGAAACAGCGCGGGATGGCCGCCGGTGTGCAGGAAGATGGCGTGGTCTCCCCCGGAGATGTGCCCGTCCCGTAGCCACGCGACCATCGCGGCCGCGGCCTTGCCCGTGTAGACGGGGTCGAGGATCACGCCCGCGCGGGCCCCGAACAGTGCGATGGCCTCGTCACTCTCGCGGGAGGTGTGTCCGTACCCCGGCCCGACGAAGTCGTCCGTCGCGACCACGGCCCGGGCGACGTTGCGGACGCGGTCCGCGAGGCGCCGGCGCGGCTGAGCCATGGGCGCGTGCCGGAGGTTCGCGCCCCCGCCCGGGCCACCATGGTCGTCCTCAAGCAGCCGCGCCGCGGCGATGGCCAGCCCGGCCGCCGTGTCCTTCACGTACGAGGCCGTTTCGTCGGCGCTGACCCCCACCAGGCGGGGCCGCCACCCCAGGATCGCGCAGCCGAGTATCAGTCCCGCCAGGGTGCCGCCCGATGACGACGACGTGAAGATCCATGGCCGCGCGGTGTCGGCCTGGCCGTGCAGTTCCACCAGGGCGTGCACATATCCGAGCGCGCCCCTCGCGGTCGAGGCACCGATGGGGACGACCAGCGCCTTCCCGCCCGCGGCTGCAATCCGGCTCGCCTCCTCGGTCATGCCGGCGGCGCGGTCCGCGCGGTCCGCGACCGTGACGATCCGCGCCCCCAGAAGCCGGTGGAGATACGCGTTCCCGCGCCGCTCGTCGTCCGGTTCTCCATTGATGACCAGGGTGCACCCCAGGCCCAGCTGTGCCGCCGCCGCCGCGGTCACCCGGCAGTGATTCGAGTGCGGTCCGCCCCCCGTGATCAGGTCGGTGACCCCCCGCAGCCGCGTCGGAGCCAGCTCGTACTCCAGCTTGCGTACCTTGTTGCCGCCCAACCCCAGGCCGGTTCGGTCGTCGGCCTTGATCGAGAGGCGGGCCGCCGTACCCAGATGGGCGGCCAGCGCGGGAGCCGGCAGCAGGGGTGTCGGGGTGTTGGCGAGACGGGTGCGCGGCACGGTGGCCAGGCGTTCCAGAAGCGCGGTCGAGTCGAAGCCGTTCACGGAGTGGAGAGCAGCACCGGCGGGGTCGCCACCCGCAGGACGCCGATTGAGGCCGGAAATGGGGGGTTCGGTGACATCTTCCTCGGGCGGAACCTGGATCAATTGCAGGACGGACCGGTTACAATCTAGGCGGTTCCGGAATCGGGCAAGGAACCGAATGCGATAGCGCGTCTGTGAATTCCCACCCCGCCGAAGGAAAGCAGGCCAACTTGCAATACTCATTACCTCGCCGCGGCGGGTTGTGGGCGGGGTTTCGCCGGGTGATGCGGACGGTGCTACTCCGGGTTGCGCTGCCAGGGTCCCACCGCGGGCTCCCGGCTGTCCTGCGTGCAGTGGCTCTCCTGACCCTTTCCTTCCCCTCCGCGGCTGCCGCACAGGACGACCTCATCAGCGGCCGGGTGTGGTCCGAGGACGGCCTGCTCGTCGTCGGTGCCGCCGCCCGCCTCTTCCCGGTTGCGGACTCGACCCGCTGGCGGATCACGGACACCGACCGCCTGGGCTTCTTCTTCTTCCGCGACGTGGCACCGGGTGACTACGTCCTGACCCTGTCGAGGATCGGCTACGCGCAGCACCGGGAGCAGGTGCAGGTTTCGGCGGGGGTACGCTCCGAGGTCGAAATCACCCTTGCAACTCAGGCGATCGCGCTGGAAGGGGTGGAGGTCGAGGCCGAACGGAGCCGGGCCCGCGCGCGTTTTGTGGAGTCCGCGGGGGTGACGGTGCAGGACATCAGCCGCGACGCGATGAAGGCGATCCCGGGGCTGGTGGAAACGGATCCGATCCGGGCTGTCGAGGTGCTGCCAGGCGTCAGCACGGTGTCCGACTTCTCGGCGGCCTTCAACGTGCGGGGCGGGTCGGCGGACCAGAACCTGATCCTTCTGGACGATGTGCCCATCTTCAACCCCTTCCACCTCGGGGGCGTTTTCTCCGTATTCAACGCGGACATGGTCGCGCGGGCGGAACTGCGGGCTGGCGGGTTCCCGGCGGAGTACGGCGGACGCGTATCGTCTGTGCTGACGGTGGAATCGGATGTGGGGGACGGCGAGACCAGCGTCGACGCCGGAGTGAGCCTGCTGGCCACGCGCGTGGCCGTGGACGGGGCGCTTCCCGAGGGCGTCGAGGGTGCACTCGGCCTCGCCAATACCCGGTGGCGCGTTTCCGGACGCCGCTCCTACTTCGACGTGCTGCTCAAGCCCTGGACCGAATTCCCGTACCACCTCACCGATCTGCAGGGTGTCTTCGAGGCGTGGACCAGGGGCGGCAACCGCTTCCGGGTTTCCAGCTACACCGGCCGGGACATCATCGACCTTTCCGACGTGGGCGACAGTCCTCTGGGAGTCAAGTGGGGATGGGGGAACGACGCCGTCGGTGTATCGTGGACCCATCCGATGAGAGGGGGCGGCGCGATGGATGTTCAGGCATCGTTCTCGCGCTTCCTATCGGACTTCGGCTTCGACGACCTGGGTGCCGAATTCGGCACCGAAGTCCAGCAGGCGACCTTTCGGGCCGACCTGGAGCGGCGTCCGACGGCGCGAACGCGCTGGAAGTCCGGGGCCGTGGCGAACCGGCTCCAGTACGACAACAGCATCGTCGCCGGCGGCACGGTCGTCGGCGAGAGCGCCGGGAACGGTTGGGAGGCGGCGGCGTACAGCCAGTTCCATTGGGATCCCAATTCTCGGTGGCTGGTCGAAGGCGGATTGAGGTTGGATCACTGGCGTCCCGATCCGGGTGGCAGCGAAACCACTGTGTCTCCCCGCTTCGCCGTCAAGCGGTTCATCCGCGACAGAAGCGCCGCCATCCGGCTGGCCGGCGGCCGCTATTCCCAGTTCCTTCACTCGGTCCGGGACGAGGAATTCCCCCTGGGAATCGATGTCTGGGTGCTGGCCGGTGCCCAGGCGCCCAGGGTCATCTCGGATCAACTGCAGATGGGAGTCGAGAGCTTCTTCGGTGACGACGACGAGTGGTTCACATCGCTGGAGGCGTATTACCGGACCTTTGACGGCGTGATCACGACAAACGCCGCCGAGGATCCCAACGACGAGTTCGACGATCTGCTCCGGGGGGACGGCTGGGCCTACGGCGTGGATCTCTTCATCAAGCGTGACCTGGGGATGACCACGGGGTGGATCGCGGCCTCGTTCCTCAGGACGGAACGCACCTTCCCCGACACCCGCTCCGGCTCCGCTCCCTTCCCCGATCTGAGCTACCCGCCCATCTTCGACCGGCGCGTGGACATCGACATCGTGCTGCGGCGCCCGCTCGGATGGTGGGGCCTGGAGGGGGGCCTGCGGGCCAACTTCGGGACCGGACTCCCCTACACCCGTCCGCTCGGAACCTTCGACGTCTATCGCAGGCGGCTCGTGGAGGGACAGCTGGAGTACGACAACGGATCCGCGGTGGTGCTCGGTCGCCGAAACGGGGCACGCTACCCGCCGCGCCACCGGCTCGACGTGTCCTTCAGGAAGCCCATGGAGAAGGATTGGGGACGCCTGACTCCGTACCTGAGCGTCATCAACCTCTACAACCAGAAGAACGTGTTGTTCTACTTCTTCGACTACGAAGCCAGCCCGCCGACCCGCTCCGGGGTGTCCATGATTCCGTTCCTGCCGACGCTGGGCTTCGAGGTGTCGTTCTGATGGCGGCGCAGACCTCCCGGGCGCGGCGTCCGCGACCCGGCGCCGCGACATTGTTCATCGCCGGCGTCGCGGCGTCCCTGCCGGCTCTCGGCTGCGAACTCACCGAAGTCACCGTTGCCGAACCCGAGGACGTGATCATCGCCGAAGCGCAGGTGGTGCTCACCCTCGACGCGGACGAGGCGGGTAGCGTCTCCATGTCCGCGCTGGCGCTTCTCCACAGGACTCTGCGACCCAGTGGGAGCCGAAAGGTTCAGGGTGCCACCGTGCGTGTCACCGGCGAATCGGGTCAGGTGGTCCACCTCGCGGAACAGGATACCGCTGCGGTCTGCCTGGTCCCTCGCGAAGAGATGACGACGGTCATCTTCGAGAACGACTCCACCGAGACGAAGCGCACCGTCATCGAATTCGACGACGCCTCGTGCTACACCGCCGATCTGCCCGTGGCGCCCTTCGCCCCCGGTGAAGTGCTCTCCCTGGAAGTCGTCACCCCCGATGGCCGGATCCTGACGGGGGCAAGCCGGACGCCCGGGGCCTTCTCGTTCCAGGGGCTGACGCTGGAAGGCGGTCAATGCCGGCTTGAGCCGGATACCAACTACACCCTCAACTGGACGCCTTCGGAGGGCACCTGGGCGTACATTGCCGACTCACGAATCGAAGGACTCGGCGAGGCGCTCGCCACCCGCGACATCGAGGCGCCCGACTCTCTCTATCTCTCCGGTCTCGCGATCGGCAGGGAGGACACCGAGATCGTCTTCCCCCGCGACTTCGGCCTGTTCGACTTCGGCGAAGACACGCGGGAAGTCATCCGCGCCCTGAACGACGGCCTTCCCGAGGGATCCTGGGCCGCGGTTTCGCTGGCCGCGGTCGATCGCAACCTCGTGAACTGGGCGCGGGGTGGGAACTTCAATCCGTCGGGTCTGGTTCGAATCCCTTCGGTGTTCGGTGACGGGACCGGGGTCTTTGCTACCGGTGTGCAGAGGCTTGTGTCGATGGTCTCGGCTCAGGACGGTCAGGGGATGCCGCCGCTGTGCGGGCGGGAGCGCATCGTCATCAACGGGGCGGACGTTGCTCGCAGTAGGTATGTAAACCACACATTACTTAATGTAAAGTAAAGTGTACCGATCTCGGGTGGTCAAACTGCCGAGACGGACACCCGCTGCGCCACCTCGCTCTTCATGTGCAGCGGCTCCGGGTCGTCGGCGATGAGCACCGTCAATGGATTGCCCGCCCCTCCGCCCGCCTGCACCAGCACCTTCGCGCCGGGAACCACCCCCACCGACTTGAAGTAGCGAAGGCGCTTCGGGTTCTCGTCCGAGACGGATCGCACCACGACCTGGACACCTTCGGCGACCTCGGCGAGGGTGTGCTGCGGAGTGGGGTCGATCTCGCCGGCGCGGCTCGGGATCGGTGCGCCGTGCGGATCGGCGGCGGGGTTGCCCAGCGCGTCCGCCATGCGATCGATGAGGGTGTCCGACGCGGCGTGTTCCAGACGCTCCGCCTCTTCGTGGACATCGTCCCAGGGGTAGCCCAGCCGTTGCACGAGGAACGACTCGATGATCCGGTGGCGTCGCAGGATCTTCAGAGCTTCACGGCTGCCCGCGGCGGTGAGGCGCACGCCCCGGTAGGGCTCGTGCTCCAGGAGCCCGTCCTCTGCGAGGCGGCGGATCATGCCGCTCACCGACGCGGGTTGGATGTCGAGGGCGCGGGCCAGGTCGTTCGTGCTCGCGGAACCGCCCCGTTCGTTGATGGAGTAGACCGCCTTCAGGTAGTCTTCGACCGAGCGCGACAGGACGGGGAATGTCATGAGTGCAAGATAATGGCAATTCGGGCTCGGAATCGCGATATTCCAAAGCGTGCCGCAGGTGACGGCCGGTGATTTTCTTGCGGGAGGAAAGTTCGATGGAAGACTCGGTAGCCGTTGACGCCAAACGGATTCTGCTCCGTTATGGCTCCCCGATTTCCGTCCTGGACAAGGTTTCGAAAGAGGAGCGCATCAAGCTCGCCCGGTCGATCGCCCGGACCCCGCTCCCGGAACGGGAACCCCGCCTCCGCGAATTGCTCATGGAAGCGGGCCACATGAAGCCGAAGGGGTAGCAGCCCGTGGAAGAAACCCCGCTGCATTCGATCGGCGATGCATCCGGGCTGGACGCTAAAGCTCTGCGTTGCTCCTCGGGCGAATAGCGCTGCTATTCACCCTTTGAAGCGCCTTGCCAGCCCGGCGCCTCACCGCTCTCGGTGCGACGCGGGATTTGTCCACGGACTGCCAGCCGCAGCCGGCGAGGCGCCGAAGCAAGAGACCCTACTCGGAGAGGCGTTTGAGGGTGAGCGCCATGTTGTGCTCGATCAGCCTGAGTGCACGGGTGTGGTCTCCCGCTTCGATGGCTTCGAGGATCGCGTTGTGGTCGGCCACCGACTCGTCGGTTCGAGAACGCTGCGAGTAGTACCAGATCTCCAGCCGGGTCACCTGGCTGCGCAGGTCATCGAGCAACTCGGTGAGCCGCTGATTGCCGCTCGGCTCACAGATCAGGTGATGGAATTCGTTGTTGAGCTCGATGCGCTCGCGGACATCCTCGTTGTCCGCGCTGAGAGCGAGGCGCTGGTTGATGTCTCGCAGGCGCGCAACGGTGGCTGCCGTCAGCTTGGGGAGCGCGAGGCGGCCGGCGAGCAGTTCCAGCGCCGACACGATGGGGTAGAGCTCGACCAGGGCATCCACGTCCTCGTCGTGAACCCGGAAGCCACGGTGGGGGATGCGCTCCAGGAACCCTTCACTCGCAAGGCGGCCCAGCGCCTCGCGCACCGGCGTGCGGCTCACGCCAAGGGCTTCGCTCACATCCTGCACCCGGACGAACTCTCCGGGTGCCATGGCGCCGCTCAGGGTGCGGGCCCGAATGGCCTCGTACGCCTGATCGGCCAGTGTGACTTGGGAAACCTTGGGCCAAGGGGTCGGTCGCATCGTTGGTTGGTCTCACGAGAGGGAGGTGCAGGGAGGAGCAACGGCCGCGTTCAGCCGCTCTAGGGACGATTTCGGCACGCGCTCGGGAATCGGGTGCAGTAGGTGCCCCCCTCGATGAGTGCGTGAACCACCGCCCGCCCGAGGGCGTCGGACGCGGCATTGTATAGGGCCTGCAGCTCCTGGAGCGAGAGGCTTGCCCCAGGCGCCGGGTTGGAGGTGGCCATCCCGAAGACCGCATCGCCGTCGCCGAGGTTGTGGACGGGCCGGATCGAGCGGGCCAGTCCGCTGTTGGAGACCATGGCCATCCTGTGGACCTGCGTCTGGTCCATTGGCGCATCGGTGGCGACCAGTGCGATGGTCGTGTTGAACGAGTCGATCCTTCGAGGTGCGGCGTTGCGGAACGCCTCACACTCGGCCGGATCAGGAGGGACCAGGCCGAATTCGCCGTCGATTTCCAGGAAGGCCCCATAAGGCACGCAGGTTTCGGGATTCACCGGCGACCCCGCGGAGTTGAGCCCCACGATCGCCGCAACCGTGTAGCCGTTCGCGAGCACGACACTGGCCGATCCGAGCCCGTAGCGAGCGCCGGTGCCCGCACCCGCCCGCCCCATGGGGACGGCATCCTCACTCGCGGCCTCCGCCGCCAGGTAGCCGAATTCCGGATCCGGACGCTTGGAAAAATCGCCGCCGCGACCCAGGTCGAAGAGGATCGCAGCGGGGACGATGGGCACGACCCCCCCGGCGATGGAGAAGCCGTGGCCACGCTCTTCCAGCCAGCGCATGACGCCGGTGGCGCTGTCCAGGCCGTAGGCGCTTCCACCGCTCAGCACGATGGCGTGCGCCTGGGTCACGAGACCGCCGGGCGCCAGCAGGTCCGACTCCCGCGTCCCCGGCGCACCGCCCTGCACGTCGATGCTGGCCGTGGCACCCTGCTCGGTCCGCACGACCGTGGTCCCCGTCTGGTAGCCGTCCCCCACGCGCTGGTAGTGGCCGACCTTGATTCCCGGCACATCGGTGAGCGTGTTCGTGCGACCGGGCGCCTGCGCCGCCAACGACAGGGGGAGAAGGAGCAGGGCGACCGCGGCGACAGAGAGCCGCGTCCTGAGGTAACCAACCGCAAGGTGCATCGTGTTCGCATCCTTTTCTGACGTGGGGTCGTAGGGTGTCGTCGGAACTTGACTGCATATCATATACTGCATATGGTGCAATGAGAATCCCCCCCCAGGCCACGCAGGAGCCTCTGCCATGTCTCAAAGAGTTCGCGTCCTCACCCTGATTGCCGTAGCGTCGGCCCTGGCGTCACCCGTCTCCGCTCAGGATACGGGGGTGATCGAGGGGCTCATTACGTCCCGCTTCACCGGCCAACCCGTATCCGGGGTAGAGGTGACCCTGGAAGGCCAGGTCGTCGCGGCCCTGAGCACTGAAACCGGGGTGTACCGGCTCGACGGGGTCCCCGCGGGGCAGCACACCCTCGTCACGCAGCGCATCGGGTTCGCGAGGTCGTCGCAGACCGTCGTCGTGGCCGCGGGCCAGGTGGTCACGCTCGACCTCGTGCTCGACGAGCAGGCCATGGAGCTCGACCCGATCGTGGTCACCGGCCAGGGTGCGGCGATCTCGCGCCGCCGCCTGTCCACGAACATAGACGTGATCTCCAGCGAGACCATTGAGGCTTCGTCGGCCACGCGGCTCGAGCAATTGCTCCAGACCGCGCTGCCCTCGGTGCAGGTACGCCTGAGTTCCGGGCAGCCCGGCGCGACGTCGGTCACGCGCGGACGGGGACCGGTCTCGGCGAGCCGCGCCACCACACCGGTCATCTACGTCGACGGGATTCGGGTCGACAACCTGAACACCATGGCGGAACTCTCGCTGAACGTGTCGGGGAGACGGCGCCAGGGAACCCAGACTTCGTCCATCGCCGACATCCCGCTCGAGAACATCGAGCGCATCGAGTATGTGCCCGGCGGCGCGGCGACGACGTTGTACGGATCGGACGCGGCCAACGGCGTGATCCAGATCTTCACAAAGAAGGGAACGCCCGGACCCACCCGCCTTTCGGTCGAGAGCGAGATCGGATTCGAGAGTCCCATCGAGAAGACGTTCTTCTTTCCCCAGACCGCCGACCTGCTCTACAAGAACGGTCTCACCCAGCAATACCGTCTTTCGGGAGACGGGGGCAACGAGACCATGACGTGGTCGTTCAGCGGCAGTGTGCTTGATCGAGAAGGCTACCGGATCGACAACAACGCCTCGCGGAACTATCAGGCGCGCACCGGCCTCACGGCCACGGTGCGCGACGACCTCCGCTACACAGGCTCCTTCGGCTTCGGGTGGACCCACTACGACCGCACCCGCGACGGCAACGCCGGGGGCTACACCCCGCTCTGGCTTCTCGAGGGCGCACGGATCTTCGCCCTCGGCTTCAACAACAAGCTGAACGAGGCCAGCGAGTCGGAGATCTCCGACCTGCGCGCCTTCCTGACCGAGGCCGAGTCGCTTCAGAACTATCGGGTCCGGGTCGCGCGCTTCCAGATGTCCCATGCCTTCAATTGGGAAGCCACCGAGGACCTCTCGTTCAGCGCGACGGCCGGGCTCGACAGTCGCACGAGCAACGAGCGCGGCATCGTGACGAACGAGTTCCTGATCCACACACGGGTCCAGCCCGAAGGGACCGACGACCGCGGAAGCATATCGAGCTACGACCGGCGCTTCGTGGGCCTCACCCTCGAAGCCACCGGGCAGCACCGTTTCGAGCGTGGCCCGCTGTCCGTGGTCACGGCCGGTGGCACACAGCTCTTCAGGAACGACGACGATCAGTCGGCCCGCGTGGCCCTCAATGTTCGCGACGGGAGCGAGACTGTTCGCGGGGCCGGGTCGACACAGGCCGACGACTACTACAGCCAGCTGGTCAACTACGGGGTCTACGCCCAGCAGAACTGGGGATTCCATGACCGCTACTTCATCGATCTCGGGCTGCGGGCGGACGGCAACTCGGCCTTCGGCGACCAGGTCGGTCTGCAGTACTATCCCAAGGTCGGGTTCTCGTATGACCTCGGATCCGAATCGTTCTTCCAGGACGCCGTTTCCTCGAACCTGATCTCCAGCCTGCGTCTGCGGGGCAACTACGGAGTCGCCGGGAATTTCCCGCCTCCGTTCGCCAACGACCGGACCGTGTCGTTCGCGTCGTACCTGGGCCAGCAGACCGCGGCCTTCGGGCAGCCCGGGAACCTGGATCTTCTCCCCGAGAAGACCTACACGGTGGAGGTCGGCGGTGAGCTGCAGGCGCTCTCCGGCCGCGTCACCCTTCAGCTCAACTGGTACGACGCGCGCACCCGCGACGCGCTCTTCCTGGTGCCCGCACCGCCTTCGACCGGCGAGGGCGTACAGCTGCGCAACGTGGGTGAGATCGCCAACCACGGGATCGAGTTCCAGATCGTGGGAGACATCATCCGCCGCGAGGGCATGACCGCCACCGTGACGGCGTCGTACAACACGCTCAACAATGAGGTAATCAACTCGGGTGGATCGCCCGTCTTCGGGATCAGCGGCTTCAGTTCGTCGACGGTGCAGTCCGTCATCAAGGAAGGGTGGCCGGTCGGGGCCCTTCGCGGCACCATGGCGACTCTGAACGCGGACGGCAGCATCGCCTCGAGGGAACTCCTCCAGTACCTTGGCAAGCCTCTTCCGGATCGCTTCGGATCGCTTGGGCTCGAGATGACCTTCGGTGCCAACCTGCGCCTGCATGCGAACGCCGACTGGCAGGCCGGTGCGCAGCTGCACTCGTTCAACCGGCAGTTCCGCTACCTGTACGGGATCGACGACGCCAACCTCCCCCCGGCTCTGCTCGCGGCGAACCCGGGGCCCATCCGTCGCAACTGGCTCAGCCTCACGAATTTCTTCGTCGAAGACACCGACTACCTGCGCATCCGCACAGTCTCCGCGCAGTACGCCCTGACCGGGGGACCCTTGGGGAGGTGGGCCGACAACATCGATCTCGGCGTGACCCTCACGAACCCGTTCGGGTGGTGGAGCTCGTCATTCGATCCGGAGTCGGACCACTCGGGAGCGGCCAGCCAGGGCGCCGCCACCGTGGGCGGCTTCAACTACGCCAGCGATCCGACGCCGCGGGGGGTCCTCACGACCGTCCGCGTACGTTTCTAGGAGGGCGGAACCATGCATCCCACCGACTTCAGAAACCGGCTCACCATCATGCGCACCAGAACCTTCGCGATCTCCGCCCTTTTGGTTGTCCTGCCGCTTGCAGGGTGTGACATCGTGGACCCCACGAACGTCACCAACCCCACCGTGACGGAGGAGACCTTCCTGGGCACCGCGAACGCCGCCGCCTCATGGACGCGCGGCGTCGAGCGGCAGCTCGCCGCCACCATCGACCAGGTCATCACCGGCAGCGAAGTGGTGTCCGACAATCTCTTCAACAACCGGACGCTCTTCAGCAAGGTCTTCGACATTCCCCAGATCGATGCGTCGGACTTCGATGTCCGAAACATCCAGGCGGGTATTCATCGGCTGCGCGCCATGGCTGACCAGGGCCTGACCGTGATCGTGCCGGGTGACGACAGATCCACCCCGGAGATGGAGGCGCAGCTGCACTTCCACCGCGGGTTCGCCTACTTGCTCGGGGGCGAGCTCTTCGTCGGACTTCCCGCCGAGGGGGGTGGTGCGGTCGTGGAGCCGGCAGCGCATCTGGCGTCGGCCGTGCAGGACTTCGAGCAGGCCCGGTCCAAGAGTTCCGACCAGACCCTGCGCGACGCGGCCTTGCTGGGTATCGCGCGCGCCGAGTACGCCGCGGGGAATCGCGGCGCGGCGGTGACCGCGGCCACCCAGGTGAAGGCGTCCAATCCGACGTTGATTCGGTGGACCCAGTACGACAACATCGACGGGCCCAACAACAGGATGCAGTTCGCCATCTTCGATTCCGGGCAGGACGAGTTCCAGCCGCTGCCCCGGCTCGACTTCCTTTTCCCCAAGTACTACAGCGAGACGGCGGGTGACCAGAGTCCCATCGCGCTGCTCAAGGGCGAGGAAGCCTTCCTGATTCTGGCGGAAGCAGCGCTGGCGGAAGGGAATGTGAGTGCGGCGCGCAGCGAGCTCAGCGAGCTCGTCGCGCTGGTCGCGTCCCGCCCCACCGGCATGGTCGACGACCGCGGGCAGATGCGGGGCCGGCGCGGCGGCACGTGGATCTACCCCAACGCCAGCGACATCCTGGTCAAGGCCAGCCCCACCGCCCAGGCCCGGGCCGGTCTTGTCCTGACCCGCGGGACGGGCCTGGTCGAGGTCCCCACGGTTTCGGGAACATCGGTAACGCAGGCGATGCTCGACCCCGCCGTGACGGTCGACGACATGCTGTACCTGCTCTACCTCATGCGCCAGGAAATCTTCGTGGTGGAAGGCCGTCGGATGACCGACCTTGGGATCCGCTTCCCCGTGGCCCTGGACGAAGCGCTCACCAACTCCAACGTGGACGAGACTTCTCGGTTCCTGGCGGCGCGCATGCCCGGCTTCATCCCGCAGAACTACCAGCTCGACGGGTTCACCTACGATGACGGGGACCTGTTGGCGGTAATCCTGCACGACATGAACGCGGTACTGGTGAGCAACAAGACTTCGCCGGAAGTGTTGCCGTTCCACTAGGCAGCCACGGGCTGCCGGCCCAGTCCGGGTCGGTCCGGCGGCGTCAGCCCTCCTCGTCGGGCGCCAGTTCGACCTGCCAGAGCCGCTCACCGCCCACGTTGTGGATCGCCGCGGTCAGAGCACGGGTCGCAGGGTCGATGTCCAGCGTTCCGAAGAACTGGAGCCCATCGCTGGGAGGGCGGTTGGGCGTGATCCCGCCCGCCGCGGTCGAGAACCGGACCTCCGGCCCGAACGTGCCATCAAGGGCGTTGGGACCGAAGGTGCCGGCGTGCATGGGCCCGGCCACGAACTCCCAGAATGGGTCGAAGTCCGTGAACGACGCCCGGTCCGGAGCGTAGTGGTGGGCCGCAGCGTAGTGCACGTCGGCGGTGACCCACACCGTGTTGCCGATCCGCTCGCGCTTCATGAACGCCAACAGGTTCGCCATCTCCAGCTCGCGCCCCAGCGGACTGCCGCCATCCGCGTTGGCCCAGGCCTCGTGCGTGCGCTCGCCGTTGCGGGGCCGGTCCGGCACGACGAGCCCGATGGGCATGTCGCAAGCGATGACCTTCCACAGCGCGCGGCTCGATCGCAGCGCCTCCTTGAGCCACGCGAGTTGCTCTCCTCCGATGAGGGCGCTCCCGGGTCCGCGTTCGGTCTGGCGATTGGGCGAGTTCGCTCCCCGGTAGCTCCTCAGGTCCAGGACGAAGACCTCGAGCAGCGGCCCTTAGGAAAAGCGCCGGTAGATGCGCCCCCCTTCCTCCGGATTCCGCCGCACCGGCACGAACTCGAACAGTGCCTGGCGGGCACGGGCTGCAAGGAGCGACGCGCTCTTCACAGTGTAGCGATCATCGTCGTCGAGTCGCAGCCCCGGGAACCAGTTGTTCACGACTTCGTGGTCGTCCCACTGGGCGATCACGGGCACCGACGCGTTGAAGCGGCGCGCGTTGTCGTCGAGGAGGTTGTACGCGAAGTTGCCCCGGAATTCGTCCAGTGTCTCGGCCACCTTTGCCTTGGCGTCCGTGACAAGGTTCCGCCAGATCGTTCCGTCGTCGAGGACCACCTCGGGGACCAGCGGCTGGTCGGCGTAGATCATGTCGCCGGAGTGGATGAACACGTCCGGCTCGGCCCGCCTCAGGGTCTCGAACATCCGGATTCCCCCGCGGTCGACGTCGATGCCCCATCCCTGTCCGACGGCATCGCCCGAAAACGCCACCCGGATGGGTCGCGGCCCGGAACCCGCCGGCCCTGGAGCCGTACGGAAGCGCCCCGTCGCGGGCGCGCTCCACGTGCCCGGGAGATCGAGGCTCTCGAAGCGGACCCGGTACACGATCTCTTCGCCCGCGGGCAAGTCGCGCAGGTCGATGGCGGCGGTGTAGTCCCCCTGGGCGAGGGCGGCCGGACCGCGCAACGTGCGGGGCGTTCTCGAACCGGTCGTTGGTCGCCCAGTCCACCCATAGGCGCGCCGGGCGGTCGCTCCGGCTCCACACGATCGCGCGGGAGTCGGTCACGTCGCCCGCCTGGACCCCGCTTGGCAGCGTCGGCCTGAGGCGCTCGGCCGTGATCAGGGAGGGTGCGCCGAGGACACCCGCAGCCGCCACGACAGAGTCGCCCAGGAACCTCCTGCGGGAGAGGATGCGCGATATCATCGTATGCGAGGCTCCGTTCTTGAATGCTCCATACCAAGCGCGACCCACGGTCGCCATCTGCCACGGGTAGCCCCACTGCCTTCCGCGCCGCCGCGGCCTACGCCTCAGGTCGCCGGGTGTCGCACGGGTTCGTCACTTTCCTTCTCCGATAAGGGTGAGGGTTCTCAATCTGCCGAGTGCGGCGGCGACTTCCTGTACGCGCGGGGCGGCGAGGTCGCGGGTGCAACCGGGGTCCAGCGCGTCCAGGCCGTCCCGATCCAGGGAATCGCGGATCGACTTCAGAATGTCCTCTGTGGCCATTCCTTCGCCCATGAATTGTTGCGCATGTACCAGCGCCAATGCAATTGCACGGGTCTGGGCGCCCGAGACGACTTGTCTTACACCGGCCAGCTCGATTCGGTCATTGCCGAACTCTACGGTGTATCGGCTCCTGACCTTTATGTACCGCTCCCTGCGGCCCCGCCGCGGATCGACCGAGCTGGGGTCCGGACACCGGTGGCGCGATGGCCAGGCGACGGGCTGTTCGTCGGTCAGCCGGCCGGTCGGGTGGGCGGCGGCGACGTCCCGTGCAGCGATTGACAGGTCACGCGGGCGATACCGGATCATGGCGAGTACGCGGTCCGCGACATCGAGGTAGTCGCCCGAGCCGCCGATCACCAGGATCGTGCTGGCGCCCGCGTCGTCGTAGAGGCTCCTCACGCGGTCGATGAAAGGCGTGATTGGCTCGTCGTCGCCTTTCACCAGAGCCTGCATGCGCCGGTCCCGGATCATGAAGTTGGTAGCGGCGGTGTCCTCGTCGATCAGCAGCAGCCGCGAGCCCGCTTCCAGCGCCTCGATGATTGCGGCGGCCTGGCTGGTTGAGCCGGACGCGTTGGGGGTGGAAAACGAGGACGTGTCCTGGCCGCCGGGCAGCGCGCCGATGAAGGGCGAGATGTCGACCCCCGCCACCGAACGGCCGTCTTCCGCCTGGACCTTCATCGCGGTCGGATCCGTGACGACCTGTTCCCGGCCGTCCCCGGGCCGGTGGTTGTAGACTCCCCGGGCGACGGCGTCCAGGACCGTCGACTTGCCGTGATAGCCGCCGCCGACGAGGAGGGTGACACCCCGAGGGACACCCATGCCGGTGACGGGCGGTCCGTTCCTGCGTTCCAGGGTGACCCGTAGGCCGGCCGGGGATTCGAAGAGCGTGGCTTGCCCGCCGGAGAGAGGGCGGTCGTCGATGCCGCTGCGCCGCGGAAGGAGCGAGCCGTCCGCGATGAAGGCCACGAGCCCGCGCTCGGGGAGCTGGCCGCGCAGAAGGTCGGCGTCCTCGTTGACGTCCGCGTGACGGGCGACCTCGGCGGGGGAGTGGGCGGAGCGGATCAGGGTGGATCGGACCAGTTCCGGCAGAGTGTCCAGGAGGAGCCGTTCGGCTTGGCGGCCGAGCACGCGGCGCCCCGCGGCGGGCAGTCCCACGGTGAAGCGCGCCTCGATCGCCCCGTCCTCGCCGACGATCACCGCCGTGTTGGGGAGGACGACCTGACCCGGGTCCATCATCGCGACCTCGCCGCTCCTGCCGCTCCCGGATGTGCCCGCCCGGGCGCTCCGGGCCTTTGCCGCGAAGGTGCGGGCGAGGAGGCAGGACAGACCCGTCCGTCGCGATCGGTTGGCCACGGTCGCCGCGTCGAAGCCGGCCCTGGCCGGATCCAGCAGGACCGCGAGGCGGCTGGGAGCCGCAAAGGGGTCGCCCTGGACCCTCCGAACCACCAATGTGTAGGGTGGGAGGTGCCAGGTTCCCTTGAGTTCCCGGTACGCAGGGTAGCCCCGCCCGTCGATTCTGCGCAGCGTGCGTCTGAGGTCGTCTTCCGTTCGGTTCATGGGCTCCGGTCCAGGAGGTTTGCAATGTGCCACTCCAAATATGGCTTTCAAGCAGTGCTGGCCGTGGCGGTCGCCAGCCTGTCCTACGGGTGTAATACCGAAATCAGCGTCGGTCTCGTGCCGGAAGATCTGAGTTGCGGAGACCTCGACCCGTTCTTGCTGGCCGATGGCGGTGTGGGGCGCGACGGGATCCCGGCGCTGACCGATCCGATGTTCTTCACCACCGGACAGCACGACGAGACGTCCTACCTGACCTACGAATCGAGGGTGATTGGAGTGCAGATCGATGGCGAGTGGCTCGCGATTCCGCACAATCTGATGTACCGACATGAGATCGTGAACCTCAACCGCGGTTCCGAGCAGCTTGCCGTCACCTACTGTCCCCTGACCGGCTCGGCGCTGGTCTTCGACCGGGCGTCCGTGGGCGGCGCCGAGTTCGGGGTCTCCGGCCTCCTTTTCCAGTCCAACCTCATCATGTACGACCGGAACACGGACGACTCCTTCTGGCCGCAGATGTTCGGCGACGCGGCGTGCGGCTCAAGGCAGGGCCAGTCTCTCGTGCGCCATCCGGTCATGGAGATGATGTGGGGTGGCTGGCGGTCCCTGTTCCCGGAGTCGATGGTCGTCGGGGTCGATGTCGGGGATTTGGCCGGCTACAGCGTCAATCCCTACGGATCGGCGTACGAAGTCCAGGGCAACGGGGACTTTCTGGGCTTCCCGATCCCGAGAATGGACACTCGAAGGCTGCCCAAGGAGCGGGTTCTGGGGTTCCCGGCCAAGGGCGGCCAATCGCCGTTGGCTCTCCCCTTCCTGGCCATGGAAGAGCAGGGAAGCGTGTGGGTGGGCGAGTTCCAGTACGGTGGAGAGCCCGCAGCCGTCTTCTGGGACCATAACCGGTTGGCGGCCGTCGCCGTGCGTCCGGTCGCCGGGGGCCGAAACCTGACGTTCAGGGTGGAGGCTGATGCCATTGTGGACAACGAGACAGGCTCGCAGTGGTCCGCCGTAGGCCAGGCGTTGGCTGGGCCGCTCGAAGGCGAGCAGCTCGCGATGATTCCGGAGGCCTACGTGGCGTTCTGGACGCCGTGGGCCGCCTTCCACCCGGGGACGGAGCTGCTTGTTGAGTGATGCCGGGCCCGGCGGTCCGCGTCGCGCCCCTGGGCTTCGCTGGTGGCGTGCCCTTGTGGTGTCGGCAGGCCTCCTCCCGGTCCCGGCCGGCGATGGTGCTCATGCCCAGTGGGTCGAAGAGCCCGGCAAGGGATGGCTGGCGCTGGCTGCCTATCATCAGGACACCCGCGATCGATTCGGGACCAGCGGGGAGGTCCGGGAGCTGTTCGCCCAGGGCCGTGCCGTCACCACGTCGTCCTTCCTGACGGCGGCGCTCGGGATCGCGCCGGGGCTCGACATGTGGAGCCAGCTCTCGTTCCACCGCCTTCGCTACGACGACCTGGCGGGGGACCGTGCCTCCACGGGCATTGGCGACACGCGTCTCTGGCTGCGACTGGCTCCTCTGGAGTGGGTCGGCTCGGGGTTGCCGTTCGCGATCCGCGGGGGCGTGAAGGTGCCGCTCGGAGACTTCGACGTCGATGCCGAGATCATCCCGCTGGGGGATGGTCAGCGGGATTGGGAGGTGATGGCCGAGCTGGGGCATTCGTTCTGGCCGCGCTCCGTGTACCTGTCGGGCTGGGCAGGCTACCGGTGGCGGGGCGAGAACACCGAGTCGAGGAAGGACTTTGGCAACGAGGTGTTCTATTTCGTGCAGGTCGGGGGGCGCTTGGGGCCGCTGGGCTACAAGTTGGCCCTCGATGGATGGGATGGGGCTTCGGGGGTCACGGAGGGGATCCCGATCCCGAGTTTCCAGCGTGACCTCGTGCAGTTGCAGCCTTCATTGCTATATGATGTCGGTCCCGGGCAGATCGAGGCAGGGGCGCGCTTCGCGCTGCGAGGCAGGAACCTGCCTGCCGGGACCGCGCTCATGTTCCAGTACTTCAGCAGATGGGAACCGTTCTGATGCCGCACCGCAAGAGCAGTCAGGCCACCGTCCCGTGCGAGCCACGGGGCGCCTTACGTCAACCCGCCGTTGCAAGGTCCTCGCTCCGGGCGACAACCCCTCTGTGCGGAACTCTCCGAGCGGCCCGGGTCGCAGCCGCGATCGCGCTCCCGGGCGCGTGGGTGTGCGCCGGCGAATCAGGGACGCTGCCGGGCGACCCTGACGCGGCACCCCAGGTGGCCTCGTCGTTGGACGGCGTGGTGGTGGCGGCGCAGCCGCTTGCCGCGGCAGCCGGTGCGCAGATGCTCGGCGCCGGGGGGAACGCGGCGGATGCGGCGGTGGCGGCGGCCTTCGCCATATCGGTCGTGGAGCCGTCCATGAACAGCATCGGGGGCCGTACCCAGATCCTGGTCCGGCTGCCGGATGGCACCTTCGCCGGGATCGACGCGACCACCCAGGCGCCCGCCACCTACGATCCCGAGACCGCGCCGCAGGCGTCCTACGGCTATCCCACCGTCGGCGTCCCGGGGGCCGTTGCCGGGCTCAGCCGCCTGCTGCGCGACCACGGAACCCTGCCGCTGGCCGACGTGATGGCACCGGCGATCGCGTTGGCCGAGAACGGCTACCGCCTGCTGCCCGGGGAGGCGATCCGGCAGGGAATGGGCGCGGAACAGCTTGCCGAGTTCGACGGCTCCCGCGCCCACTTCCTCACCCCGGACGGAGATGCACGCGAGGTCGGCGACCTGTTCACGCAGCCGGATCTTGCGGCGACCCTGCGGACCATTGCCGAAGGCGGAGAGGACGCATTCTACCGGGGGCCGATCGCGGAGCGGATCGTCGCGGACATGGAGGCCCACGGCGGAGCGGTGACCGCCTCGTCGCTGGCCGACTACCGCGCCCTCGACGTCCCCGTCGTGCACGGGAGCTACCGGGGATACGACCTCGTCGGCACCGACGTCCCGGCCTCCGGTGCGGTGACGATCGGGATCCTGCACATCCTGGAGAACTTCGACATGGCCTCCCTGGACAGCGACAGCTGGGCGGGTCTGGTCGGCACGGCGGTGGGGCGGGCCTTCGAGGAGCGCGCCGCGGCGCGGGGGAGCGGCTTCGGTGACTTCGCGTTCATGACGGACAAGGAGTGGGCGGCGGATGTCGCCGCCGGCATGGAGGTGCCTGGCGCGGCCCTCGACAGGGCGGCCGCGGCTGTCACGCCCGCGTTTCTCGCGCCATCCCTCGTTCGGGCCGCCTTTTCGCCCGCCTCGAACCTGGCGGCGCCCTCCGTCCCCTACGCTCCGGCGTCTCGGCCCGGCGAGTTGACGGCCCCGTTCTCCCTTGCGGGCGCCGCAATGGTGGACTGGGACGGCTCCACCTGGGGCGCGGCCAGCAGCCACACCACCCACCTCTCCACCGCAGACGGCGCCGGCATGTACGTGTCGCTGACGCAGACCATCGGCCCCAACCTGGGCTCGAAGGTCGCGACCCCCGGGCTCGGCTTCCTCTACGCCGCCACTCTGGGCGGCTACCTCGGCCACATGGAGCCGGGTGAGCGGGCACGGTCCAGCATCTCGCCGCTCATGGTCGTGAAGGACGGCCAGCCCGTACTTGTCCTCGGGGCGGCGGGCGGCGCCAGAATCATCTCGGTGGTGGTGCAGGCGGTGCTGCGCGTCGTGGACCAGGGCATGAGCCTCCCGGACGCGCTCGCCGCGGCCCGCGTTCACCCCATCGACGGGGGCATCGCCATGGAGACCTCGCCCGGGATCGGGTGGTCGTCTGACGACGTGGCCGAGGTGGAGTCGTGGGGCCTGGAGGTGCAGGAGGTCGAGCGGGCGGGTGCGTTCGGGCGGATCCACGGGATCTGGGTGGACCCGGAGACGGGTGAAATGGTGGGCGTGGCGGATCCCGACTGGGAGGGAGCGGCAGTGGTCCCCGGGGCGCCCCCGGGCTGACCGCGGGCTTGTGTCGGCTGCCACTATCCGATCCGCGAGCTCGAAGTGGGTGCCCACGCCACCGACGACTCCGAAATCGAGGCGCTTGGATGGGGTGTTGAGCCGGTCCCCGTCACATTCGTCCACCGACACGATCGGCTGGAGCACAGACGTGACCGTGCCCTCGCAGGATGTTTCCAATGCCGTGGCGGGACCCGCAAACAGGTGTATTGAGACTCGGTCGGCGATCACGGGAACGGTGGCTTTGCCCATCGCCGACAGCTGTACGGAGTTGCTCCCACAGTCACGCCCGCACGGGATTTCTCCTCGTCAAGCTCCCACCCCGGAGAAGGCAATTCGCGACATGCCGGCGCCGGCCTTGAAGGCGAGGGTGGTCTGGGCAGCGGCCGGGTCGGCCGCAAACCCGGTGATCAAGGCG
The DNA here is from genome assembly GCA_963555795.3 of Longimicrobiales bacterium. Lineage (GTDB taxonomy): Bacteria > Gemmatimonadota > Gemmatimonadetes > Longimicrobiales > Gaopeijiaceae > Bin94. The sequence goes on from CAUVXA020000007.1 coordinate 441,280, forward strand.
GGGAGCATGAGGTACCGAAGTCGGTTCATGGCGGTGTCCTGGTAGGAGGGGGGGGGTACCATGCAAAGCAAACCGGACATCTTGTCCGGATCCTCGGCTTGATCTTTGGGGGGGCGGGAGGCACGCTTCCCGTGCCCCGGCGATGAACTCCTCGCCCGTCTCGCATTTGATCGCTCAGGCGGTCGCGCACGGACTGGTGCTTGTCTCCATCGACGACGTCTTCGACCGTTACGGGGTCAATCGGATTTGGTGAGCCAATGCTGGTCAATCGTTCGAGCCTCAAGGAGATATCCGTGAAACGCACCCCACTCACGCCGCCCGGCCGGGTGGCCACCGGCCTCGCACTGACCGCCGCGGCCACCCTCCTCCTCGCCGCCTGCACCACCCCCACCTACGACACGATCCTGCAGGGCGGGCGCGTGGTGGATGGCACCGGTGCCCCGACCCGGCAGGCGGACGTCGCAATTCTGGACGGCCGCATCGCGGCGATCGGCGACCTCGCCGGCGCGGCGGCTGCCACGACCCTGGACGTGAGCGGCCTCTACGTCGCACCCGGGTTCATCGACACCCACTCCCATGCGGGTCCCGGCCTCGCGACTGCGGAACTCAGTCACGGCGAGCCGCTCCTCGCCATGGGCCTCACGACCGTGGTGATCAATCCGGACGGCGGCGGCCCGGTCGACCTCGTCGAGCAACGCGCCGCCCTGGAAGCGGACGGGCTCGGCGTCAACGCTGCCCAGCTGATCAGCCACGGCTCCATCCGGCGTCAGGTCCTGTCGATGGATGACCGGGCCCCCACCGACGACGAGTTCGTCCGGATGCGCGCCCTCGTCCGCGCCGCCATGGAAGCCGGCGCCTGGGGACTCTCGTCCGGCACCTTCTACGCGCCCGGCAGCTACTCCGAGAACTCCGAGCTGATCGAACTTGGCAGGGTCGCCGGCGAGTTCGACGGCATCTACACCAGCCACATCCGCGACGAGTCCAACTACACGATCGGGGTGGTCGCCGCGGTCGAAGAGGTCATCGACGTGGCCCGGCAGGCGGGAATCACCGGGGTGGTGACACACATCAAGGCGCTGGGCCCGCCGGTGTGGGGCTCGTCCGCGGCCATCGTCGAGCGGATCGAAGCCGCCCGGGCGGAGGGTCTGTCCGTCTACGCCGACCAGTACCCGTACCTGGCTTCGGCGACGGGACTGTCGGCCGCTCTGCTGCCGCGCTGGTCGCAGGCGGGGGGAAGCGAGGCGTTCGCGGAACGGGTCGCGGATCCGGACACGCGCGCCCGCATTCGGGAAGCCATGGTCGAGAATCTGGCCCGCCGGGGCGGCGCGGACCGGATCCAGTTCCGGCGCTTCACCACGGATCCGTCCATTGAGGGACGGCTGCTCTCCGATCTGGCGACCGAGCGCGACGCGGACCCCATCGACCTCGCGCTGGAGCTGATCCTCCAGGGCGGCCCGTCCATCGTCTCGTTCAACATGAGCGAGGGGGACCTGCTGACCCTCATGACCCGGGAGTGGACGATGACCTCGTCCGATGGCGGCCTGCCGCAGTTCGGCGTGGGCGTGCCGCACCCGCGTTCATACGGCGCCTTCGCGCGCAAGATCGGGAAGTTCGTCTTCGAAGACGGGGTGATGTCGCTGGAGGCCGCGGTCCGGAGCATGACCGCGCTGCCCGCGGACGTCATGGGCATGGAGGACCGGGGCCGGATCGAAGAGGGCATGGTCGCCGACCTGGTGGTCTTCTCCGACTACTTCAAGGACAACGCGACCTTCACCGAACCGCACCAACTGTCGTCGGGAGTGGTCCACCTCTTCGTGGGCGGCGAGGCCGCGGTCTCGAACTCGTCGTTTACGGGAGCGCGAGCGGGGCGGGTGCTGGTCAGAGAAGGGAACAATGAGCGTTACGAGCGTAGGTCCCTCTACTGAGGCTGTCACCCCCGCAACAGCCCCGGTCGTCCTTCCTCCACCACGAACGACGCCCGCGTGACCGCCTCGGCGCCCAGGCGCGACACATACGGCAACACCTGGTAGTCGGCCTGGAGGCGCTCCCGGGTGACCTCGCAACGCACGTAGCCACGCTGTCCGTTGAAGAAGTGGATGTGCGGGTTGCGAGCCAGCGTGTCTTCGGTGTTGTCGCGCACGTCGGTGCCGTCGCCCCCCGAGCTGATCGACGTGCCGACCAGTTCGGCACCCACCGTCGCGCTGGCCGGGTCGCGGAAGTCGGCCTTCAGGTCGGCGGCCCAGTTGGAGTGGATGTCGCCGGTGACCACGACCGGGTTTGACGGCCGTGCCCTCTCCAGGAACGACAAGAGCCGTTGCTGCGCCGACGGGTAGCCGTCCCATCGGTCCATGGACACGAGCGACCCGCCGTCTGTGGAGATTTGTTCGAGGCGGGCAATCATGACCTGGTTGGCGAGCACGTTCCAGCGGCTCGACGACTCCGCGAGCCCATCGAACAGCCACCCCTCCTGCTCGGCCCCCAACATGGTGCGCTCTGGTGGAAGCGCCTCGGGGCAGAGTACCCGGCGGCCATCGCCGCACGCCTGGTCGGATCGGTACTGGCGACTGTCGAGGACGTGGAAATCGGCAAGATCGCCATAGTGGAACCGGCGATGCAGCGGGATGTGGGGCCCGGCGGGCACCGACGCGCGCCGCAGCGGCATGAACTCGTAGTACGCCTGGAACGCGGCCGCACGGCGCAGGAGAAACCGCTCCGGCGGCTGGTCGTCCTCGGGGTTGTCCCCGGCCCAGTTGTTGTCGACTTCGTGGTCGTCCGTGGTCACCACCCACGGGAACGCCGCGTGGGCCGCCTGCAGGTCCGGGTCGGAACGATAGAGCGCGTAGCGGGCTCGGTACTCGTCCAGGGTGTGCACCTCGTCGGCCTCGTGTTGGCGGACCTGGCTGTCGCCGAACCTCCGCTCGTAGATGTAGTCGCCGAGGTGGAGCACAAGGTCGAGGTCGTCCCCCGCCATGTGCCGGTACGCCGTGTAGAAGCCATGCTCGTAGTTCTGGCACGACGCGAAGGCGAAGCGAAGGCGGTCGGCGGGGGTGCCGGGTGCCGGCAGCGTGACGGTGCGCCCGGTCGCGGTCGCCTCTCCCGAGGCCACGAAGCGGTACCAGTAGGGCCGCCCGGGATCGAGACCGCCGACTTCGACGTGGACCGAGTGGCCAAGCTCGGGCAGCGCCATCTGCGTGCCCCTCCGCACGATGCGCGCAAAGCCGTCGTCGGCCGCGACTTCCCAGCTCACCGGCACCGGCTGTCCAGCCGCTCCAGCATCCCGTAGCCCCTCGGTCGAGAGGCGCGTCCACAGCACCGCGCCGTCTGCGCCTGGATCACCCGAAGCCACCCCGTACGGGAAGGGGTACGAAGCCATCCGCAGCCCCCGGTCGCCCCGGCAGGCACCGACGGTCCCGAGCGCGATCAGCCCCGCGAGGTCGCGCCCGACCCTCACGAAGTCGCGCCGGGAGACACTGGTCTTCATGCGCTCAGTCTCGCACCACCCCGTACCGCCTGAGCACCTCAACCGTCGCTTCGATGGGCAGCGCCTCGCGCGTTCCCCACCGGCTGCTCACCGTTACGGCCTTGAACATGGAGTTGTAGACCGCCTCTTCGGTGGCCTCCACGGTCGCCTGGAAGACGGCGGAGATATCGTCGTTGGAGAGGTCCTCGACGGTGCGGACCTCGTCCCCCGGCCGCCGCCGCACGCTCTGTGCGGTCGAGAAGCTGATCACGTAGTCCCCCGATCCGTTGCTCGCATAGGAGCCTGTCCGCGACAGACCCATGATCGCCCGCATGGCGACCCGGCGCAGGTTGCGCTCCGAAAGTGGCGCATCGGTGGCGACCACCATCATGATCGAGCCCTGGGACTCGCCGTCGCGCTCCTCTCGCGGTGCTCGGCCCGTCTCGGCGCCGCCCTCATGTTCGCCGTCGTCCGGCCGCTCCCGTGCCCCCTCGACCTGCGCCCGGAACGCATACCGTCCCAGCTCACGGCCCACCGGCGCTCCGGCGATCTGCAGGATGCCCCCGAAGTTGGATTGGACCAGGACACCGACCTTGTAGCCGCCCAACGACTCAGGCAGCACCCGGGAGCTCGTTCCGATTCCGCCCTTCCAGCCGAACGCCGCCGTCCCTGTTCCGGCCCCGACCGCACCCTCCTCGACCGGCCCCGGGGCCGCGCTCTCCAGCGCCGCGCGCACATGCTCCGGGGTGATCGGTCGGTTGCGGATGTCGTTGAGACCCCCGTCGTTCGTCTCGCCCACGACGGGGTTGATGGACCGCACCCCGTCCATTCCCTCCATCGCGAGGGCCCATTCAACCATGGCGTCGGCGGCCTTCCAGACGCACAGCGTGCAGGTGAGCAGGATGGGGGTCTCCAGCTCGCCCAGCTCGCCGACCTGGGTGACGCCCAGCAGCTTGCCGAAGCCGTTGCCGACGTGCATCGCGGCGGGGACGCGGTCGAAGTAGACGTTGCCGCCGTGGGGACGAATCGCGGTCACCCCGGTGCGGACATCGTCGCCCTCGATCACGGTGGTGTGGCCGACCAGGACGCCGTCCACATCGGTGATGGCGTTGTACTCACCGGGTTCGAAGACGCCGACGACGACGCCGAGATCACGGGCGCGCGGCCTGGCAGATTCCTGTGACATGGCAGCTTCGGCGGATATGGTGGAAAGCGAGATCATGGCAAAGATCGAGAATACGGCAGCACGGCATGACATGGTTGATTTGCCGGACATGGTCGATTCCTCCGTTACAGCGCTCCGACCACCATCAGGGCCAGCAGCAGGGGATGATAAAGCAGAGAGCCCAGGAACACCCGGCCGCACCGCTGCTTCGTGGGTTTCAAGAGGAAAGCAATCGTCACGGCCACCATGCCTGCGCCGAGGACGGAGGCGCCCGTGAGGTAGAGCGTCCCCGTCATCCCCAGGACTGCGGGCAGGACGCTCAGCGGCAGCAGCAGGACGGCATACCCGACCATCAGCCCCGAAATGAGCCGCGCGGAGCCGGGGGGGATCAGCTGAAATCCCGCCAGCTCGTAGTCGTTTCGCAGATTCCAGGCCAGGGCAAGCACGTGAATCAGCTGCCACAGAAACAGGATCCCGAAGAGGGTCATGCCGCGCGCGTCGATGGAGCCCGCGTGGGCGGTCCAGCCGATGAGCGCGGGGAGCGCCCCCGGCACGGCGCCCACCGGGGTGGCCAGCGGGGAGCGGAGCTTGAGCGGAGTGTAGACGGCGTCGTACAGGAAGGCTGCGGAGGCCGCGACGAAAGCGGGAAGCCAGCCGAGCCAGAACCAGAGATGACCCACCCCTGCGATCACCAGCGCAGCGCCGAAGAGCCTTGCGTGGGGTGCGGGCACCCGTCCCGAGGGCACGGGGCGCCCCCGGGTGCGGATCATGGCGGCGTCGGGTTCGCGCTCCAGATACTGGTTCAGCGCGAGGGAGCCGGCCGTGCTCAGCGCGGTGCCGAGGATCAGGTGCAGGATGTCGGACAGGAGGATCGCCGGGAGGGCCGCCATCAGGTACCCCACGGCGGCCGTCAAGGTGACGAACACGGTGATTCCGGGCTTGGTCAGCTCCACATAGGCCGCCGCCCGCCCGCTCCATCCCGTCCGGATCCGGTCTTCTACCGTCACGGTCCGCACAGCCCCCCGGGCCCGCCGCGCGCCCCGGTACCGGATCGCGCCCGCCACACCTCCCCGACGATCCGCGGCGCGCGGAGCGGGGTCACAGCAGCCCCTTCACCAGGCCACCGTCGATCTGCATCGTGTGGCCGGTGATGTAGGACGCCGCCTCCGAGGCGAGGAAGACGACGCCGTTGGCGAACTCCTCGGGGCGGCCGATGCGACCTGCGGGGATGTCCGCGGCGATCCCTTCGAGCACCGCCTCGCGGGTGGTCCCCCGCGCCTCGGCCTGGTTGGCCAGCAGTGATTCGACCCGGGCCGTGCGGATGAACCCGGGCGCGGCCACGTTGCAGGTGATGCCCTCGGCAGCGAGCTCCCGCGAGATGGTTTTGATGAATCCCACCACGCCCGGCCGGGCCATGTTCGATAGCAGCAGCCCGTCCACCGGCTGCTTCACGGCGACCGAGGTGATGGCCACGATGCGTCCCCAGCCGTTCTTCCGCATCTCGGGCAGGGAGGCCAGGGCGAGCTGGACCGTCGACATGAGGTTGAGATCCAGAGCGCTTCGGTACGCTTCCGGCTCGAAGTCGTCCACCCCGCCGGGCGGGGGTCCTCCGGCGTTGGCGACGAGAACATCCAGACGGCCCAACTCGGCGGTTGTACGGGCGACCAGCTTCGTGCAGAAATCTTCGTCGGCGACGCTCCCGGCGACGGCGATCACCCTCCTGCCGGTATCGCGGGCGATCTCGCCGGCGGTAACCTCGAGCGCATCGGGGGACCGGGAGTTGATGACCAGGTCCGCCCCCTCCCGGGCCAGGCGCTCTGCGACCGCTCTACCCAGCCCCATGGATGCGCCGGTGACAAGGGCTGCCCTATCTTTCAATCCGAGGTTCACGAACCTTCTCCCTGGAAACACCGCCACCGGTCCGATGGTAGTAGATATGTGGCCGGGGCGAGCCTACTCGCGCGACGATTGCTTCAAGATACCCGCTTGAGATGAATATTCCGAACGTAAGAACCCGACGCCGGCTCGAAGGCGAGACCTGGAGGAAAGCCTTTCTGGCTTCACTCCTGTTGCACCTCTTCGTGTTCATCTTCGCCGGGGACAAGCCCCTGCCGCTCTCACCGTACTCCGCCGCGGGCCCCGATGCGGGTGACAACCGCGCCGCGGCGGGCGGCATGCAGGCGATGAACATGGTCGCGCCCCCGAGGCCCCCGATCGAGCGGCCCCGGACCCCGTTGCCGGTGGAAATCGAGATCGAACCCGTTGTGGTGGAGACGGAGATGTCGATCGACGTGGCGGCGTTGCTCGGTGAGCGGCCGGGACCCGTCGGACCTCCGGGACTGGCGGAAGGAGACGGCGAGGGTGACGCCGGCACGGCTGCGGAGGGGCTCCGGCGACTGCTTCCTCCGATGCCGCGCGGGATGATCATCCCCCCCGCGAACAAGAATCTGCGCGGAACCACGATCGAAGTCTGGGTGTTCGTCAACGAGGTCGGCCAGGTCGTGCCCGACTCCACCCGGCTGAATCCCCCGACGCGAGACCGGGGCTTCAACCGCCAGCTGATCCGTGAGGCCGCCCAGTGGGTTTTCCGGCCCGGCACACGCGGCGGCGAGCCGGTGGCGGCCTGGTTCCCGTACACGATCAGCATGTGAGCGCGTAAGCGGCTAGTTTCCCGACATGCGACGCTCGGCCAAGAGAATCCTGTGGGTGGACGACGAGATCGACCTTCTGCGTCCCCACCTCCTATTCCTGCAACAGCGGGGGTACCATGTCGACGCCATCACCAATGGCGACGACGCTTTGGCCCTGCTCCGGGGCCACGCCTACGACCTGATCCTGCTCGACGAGCAGATGCCCGGCCGTCGCGGCCTGGAGGTCCTCGAGCTGATCCGGCGCGACGACCCCTACGCCCGTGTGGTCATGGTGACGAAGTCGGAGGAGGACCGCACCATGACGGAGGCGATCGGCCGTCAGGTAGAAGCCTACCTGGTGAAGCCGACCAGCCCGCGCCAGGTGCTGTCGGTGGTCACCCGCATCCTGGAAGGGTCCTCGATACAGCAGCAGCGCGCGGCTCAGGACTTCGCGGCCCGGTGGCCCGCGCTGGCCCGGCAGCGCGAACGAGCCTCCACGCCATCCGATTTTGCCCGCATCTATCAGGAGCTCGTCGACTGGCACCTGCGCCTGGAGAGGGCTGGCGAGATGGGGCTGCTCGCCACGGTCGAATCCCTGCATGACGACCTTCGCCACGACTTTGGCCGCTACGTGACGCAGGAGTATCCCCGCTGGGTCCGGCAGCAGGGCGACGTGCCCGAGATGTCGGTGGACGTGGTCGAACGGCGTCTGCTGCCCCTCCTGGGGCGGGATCCGGTCTACTTCGTGGTGCTGGACTGCATGCGGCTCGACCAGTGGCGCGCCATTTCGCCGCTGCTCGGCGAGTTCTTCGACGTCGACGAGGGCTACCACTATTCGATTCTGCCCACAGCCACCCCGTATGCGCGCAACGCCATCTTCTCGGGCCTGTTCCCCGATGAGATCGCGCGGGAGCGGCCCAAGTGGTGGGACTTCTCCGACGACGAAGGGTCGATGAACGCCTTCGAGGACGAGATGCTCCGGGAACAGCTGCACCGCCTCACGGGCAGGAAGATACCGGTGCACTACGAGAAGGTCTTCACCGACCGGAACGAGGCGCAGGTGCGCGGACGGCTCCGTTCGGCGACCCAGACCCGGGGGACCGTAATCGCCATTGTCTTCAACTTCGTGGACCTCATGACCCACGGCCGCTCCGAATCGCCCATCCTGATGGAGGTTGCCAAGGACGAGGCGGCGCTCAGGCAGCTGACGCGGTCGTGGTTCGAGCGTTCGACCGCGTTCTCGGTCCTGAAGGAAGCGGCTGCCCGAGGGCACCGGGTTGTTCTTACCACGGACCACGGCTCCATCCACTGCAAGCGGCCCACCACCGTTTACGCGCGCCGCGGGGTCAGCGCCAGCCTGCGGTACAAGATGGGACACCACCTGCGGGCGCAGGATCCCCGGTCCGCCTTCACCACGGAACGGGTCTCCGATCTGCGCCTTCCGCCGGGCCCGCAGGCGATGACCTGTCTGGTCGCTCTCGACGACTACTTCTTCGTCTACCCCACCAAGCTCCGCGAATACCAGCGGCGCTACCGCAACTCCTTCCTTCACGGCGGGATATCGCCGGAGGAGATGATCGTTCCCGTGGCGGTGTTGCGGCCCCGGCCCCGGTGATCTCGGCCCGCATTCTTTCGTACCTGCGGCCCCACCGGGGGACGCTGGCGCTCTCGGTGGCGGCAAGCGCGGCCTACGCGGGCCTCGACGCATTCTCGTTCGTGGTGCTGATCCCCTTCCTGGCGACCGTCTTCGGCGAGGTGGACAGAGGCGGAGGGTCCGCCGGGGTTCCCGACAGCGTGGACCGGGCCCTCGACGCCACGGTGGGGCGGTTCGTGGACCTGAACGGTGACCCGCAGACCGCGGTGGGCGGGATCATCGTGTTCATCCTGATCCTCGTGGCGCTCAAGAACGCGGTGGACTTCGCGCGCGCGTACTTGGCGGCACGTGTCGAGCAGGGGGTCACCCGGGATATGCGCGACCGCGTCTACGGGCACCTGCTGGAGCTGGATCTCGCCTTCTTCGGGCGGGTGCGGGCGGGCCAGATCATTTCACGCCTCACGCACGACGTCGAGCAGCTGCGCACGCTGGTGACGAAGGAGCTTACCCAGGCGGTGTCGTCGGTGTTGGTGTTTTCGGCCTTTCTGTACTGGATGCTGCAGATTTCGGGGCGCCTCACGGTCGCGGCATTCATCGTGATCCCCCTCACCATGGTGATCTGGGGGCCGCTGATCCGGCGCCTGAAGCACGGGGACCGCGAGGTCCTCGACTTGGCGGGAGAGGTCAGCTCGCACATCCAGGAGACGGTGTCCGGGATCCGGATGGTCAAGTCGGCGTCTGCCGAGGCGTTGGAGCGCAGGCGCTTCGGAGACCTGACGAGCAACTACTTCGACACCTTCCTGAGGACGGTGCGGCTCCGCGCGCTCGCCGGTCCAATCACCGAGTTCCTGGTCACGGTGGGCACGGCGATCCTCCTCTGGTACGGGGCCAGGATGGTGGTCGTGGAGGCGTCGCTGAGCGGCGCGAGCTTCGTCGGTTTCATGGTGTTGAGCGCGCGTCTGTACGCACCGGTCAAGTACGTGAGCAAGCTTCCCGCCCTGATCCAGCCGGGTCTCGTTGGCGCCGAGCGGGTCTTCGAATTCCTCGATGCGCCGGCCGAGACCCGTGGCACCGACGGCACGCGAGAATTCGCCGGAGTGACGGAGGGAATCCGCTACCGGGGCGTGGACCTCGAGTACCGCGAGGGTGAGCCGGTGCTGCGCGATGTGGACTTCTTCGTGCCCGCGGGGTCCGTGGTGGCGCTGGTGGGGCCGAGCGGGGCCGGGAAGACGAGCATCGTCGATCTGCTGTCGCGCTTCTACGAGCCGGTCGGAGGGGCGGTCGAGATCGACGGAACCGATGTGCGGGACTTCCGGCTGGGATCGTTGCGCGCGGGGCTCGGAGTCGTGTCGCAGGAGACGGTGCTCTTCCACGATACCGCGCGGGCGAACATCGCCTACGGGACTCCCGGCGCGTCGCTGGAGCGGGTTCGGGAAGCCGCACGGGTGGCCCGCGCCCACGACTTCATCATGCGCCTTCCAGACGGGTACGACACCGTCGTGGGGGAGCGGGGCACATCGCTGTCGGGCGGCCAGCGCCAACGGATCGCGATCGCGCGGGCCGTGTTGCGCGACCCCCCGGTTCTGGTGCTGGACGAGGCGACGAGCGCGCTGGACACCGAGTCGGAACGGCTGGTGCAGGAGGCCATGCTTCGGCTGCTGGCTGGACGCACCGTCTTCGTGATCGCGCACCGGTTCTCGACGATTCAGCGCGCCGACCTGATCGTGGTGGTCGACGGGGGGCGGATTGTGCAGCAGGGAACCCACGCCGGGTTGATGGAGGAGGGGGGCGTGTACCGCCGCCTGCGGGATCTTCAGTTCCGGTGAGCGTGCGCCGAGCGGATGCAGCGGGGTCTTCGCCGCCGGCTGCGAGGGCCGATTTGCGGCGGCGGCTGCGACACCGTGTCGAGTACGTGGTACTGCGCACGGTGGCGGCGGTGTGCAGCGCCGTGCCCGCGGTGGTGGCCGACCGGGCGGGGGCGCTGCTGGGCTGGATCGTGGCGCGGGTGGGGCGGCCCCGCTGGGGCGTCGTGATGCGGCAGCTGCGCATCGCGTTTCCCGACGCCGACGAAGGGTGGCTGCGCCGTGTGGGGCGGCGGTGCTACGCCCACCTGGGCGCGGAGGCGGTCGCCATGTTCCGCCTGGCGGGGGCGGGAAGCCGCGAGATCCGGAAGCGCACCCGTCTCATCGGCGCGGATGTGCTGGACGCGGCGGCGCGCGAGGGCCGGGGGGTGATGCTGGTTAGCGGGCATGTGGGCAACTGGGAGGTGGGCGCGGCGGGCGTGGTGGCGCACGGCTACCCCATGGACATCGTGGTGGCTCGGCAGCGCAACCTCCTGTTCGACCGCTATCTGACCCGTGCGCGCCAGAGACTGGGCGTTACCGTGATCCCGAGGGGTGACGCGCCGCGAGCGGTGGTGGCCGCGCTCAAGGCGGGACGGGCGGTGGGGATCATGGGGGACCAGGACGCGAGGCGGGCGGGTGTGTTCGTGGACTTCTTCGGACGACCGGCGTCCACCGCGCGAGGTCCTGCCGTGCTGGCGATGCGGGCCGGGGCGGTGATCGCGACCTTCTACTCGATTCGGGTACCGGGCTGGCGTCCCCGGTACGACGTGTACATCGAGGAGCTTGCCGTCGAGGATGGGGATCGTGGCCGCGCGGCCGAGGTCGTGGCACGAACCCGTGCGTTCACGAACCGGCTCGAAGAGCGCGTGACGAAAGACCCGGGCCAGTACTTCTGGCTCCACCGGCGCTGGAAGACGTTGCCGCCGGGATAGACCGCCCGCGGGCTGCTGGCCGCGCCACGCGGGCAACGGAACCGGATCCGGGCGGATCAGTATAGATTGAGTTCCATCGCCAACCAGGACCGCGCCATGATCCACATCTGCATTCCCTGCCGGGACGAGGACCGCACCATCGGTGTGCTCCTGTGGAAGATCCGTGAGGTGATGGTGGATATGGGCCGGGACTTCCAGGTCGTCGTGCTCGACGACGGTTCCAGCGACGGGACGGGCGACCTGCTGGAGAAGTACAGGCAAGTCCTGCCCCTCACCGTGCTCTCGGAGCGGCGGGCCATCGGGTACGGCCCCGCTGTCGAGAAGCTGCTGCGGGCCGCCGCCGGATGGACGAGTTACCCGAAGCGGGACGCGATCGTCACCATGCAGGGGGATTTCACCGAGCACCCGGAGCACTTGCGCGCCCTGATCAAGACGTTCGAAGGGGGCGCCGATGTCGTGGCCGGCGAACCCGGAACCGAGGCCGCGCAGCCCGGGGCGGCCCGGCACGGCCGCGCCGGGAGCGGGCACTCGACTCCCGGCGCGGTTCGCCTGGCTCGCTGGCTCGCGAGGATCGTGCTGGGCAAGGGCGCGGGCGGGGCGGGCGGGGGCGATCCCCTGCAGGGTTTCCGGGTCTACCGCGCCGTCGTGATCAGGAAGGCGCTGCGGGCCGCTGCTGACCGCCCCCTGATCACGACGGACGGCTGGGCCGCCAACGCCGAGCTCATGAAGGTGGTGGCGCCCTTCGCCCGGCGGATCGCGTACGTGCCGTTGGGGCTGCGATACGATATTCGCTCTCGGCGCACGCGTGTGCGTGTTCTGCCCACCGTCCGCGAGATTCTGCGTCTCAGGAAGGTCACCCCGCTGGAGCCCGAGAGTCATGGCGCGGCCTGACCGGCGCGGAAGCGCCCTACGGGGGTGCGTCGGGCACGTTGTGCCGCTGGCGGTGTTGGCGATGGTCCTGCTGGTGCCGGCGGGCGCCGCGTCCGCGCAGCAGGCGACTCTGGTGCTGGACTCCCTGTCGGAGGCCGGCGAGGCGGCTTCCCGGCTTCCCTTCGGCCTTGGCGAGGAACTCAGATACAAGGTCAAACTGGGCATTTTCTCGACCGGGGAGGCGATCATGACGGTGCCTCGCATCGACACCGTGGGCGGTTTCCCGACATACGCCGTCGAATGGCACATCAAGGGGGGACCGTCGTTCTACAGGATCGACGACAGGTTTCTCTCCTGGATGGACGTCGAAACGATGGCCGCCAGGCGGTTCATCAAGGATCAGCGCATAGGGGACAGAAAACGGTACCGGGCGTTCGATTTCTTCCCCGAGGAACGTCGTGTGCAGCGCATCGACCACGACACCACGTGGGCGATTCCCACCTCACATCCGCTGGATGATGTCTCCTTCGTGTATTTTGCCCGGACGCTGCCGCTTGAAGTCGGCGAGACGTACACCTTCGACCGCTTCTACAAGGAAGAGGGGAATCCGGTCGTGCTGAAAGTCCTTCGCAAGGACCGCCGCAAGGTGGGGGCCGGGGAGTTCAATACCATCGTCGTCCAGCCCATCATCCAGACCGACGGGCTCTTCTCGGAGGGCGGAGACGCCGAGATCCACTTCTCCGACGACGAACGGAGACTGGTGGTCTATCTGAAGGTGGACATGCCGTTGATCAACCTCACGATGCACCTGGAAGAGATCCGGGAGGGCCTTCGCTGAGACTCGGGCGGCGGAAACTTCGGCTGTGGACGGCGTGGGCCCTCGGGATCGGCTTCTTCTGGCTGGCCAGTCCGGACGTGCGCTCCCTCTGGGCCGGTGCGGCGGTCGTCCTGTTCGGGCTGGTCATCCGCGGCTGGGCGGCGGGTGTCCTGGTAAAGGACAGCGAATTGACGGTTTCCGGCCCCTATGCCTTCATCCGCAATCCACTCTACCTGGGCAGCTTCGTCCTGGGGACGGGGGCGGTCGTCGCCGGGGGACGGCTGTGGGTTGGCGTGTTGTTCGTGGCCTTCTTCGCAGGGATGTACGGAACCACAATGACACGGGAGAGTGGCGACCTGGAGGCGCGCTTCGGCGATAGCTACCGCCACTACCGGGAGTCGGTGCCCGCATTCCTTCCGGGACTGGCCCGCTACCGTCCTCCGCCCGGAGGTGCCGGACTCGGAGCAAGGTCCTTCTCACTGGCACGCTACGTCCGCAACCGCGAGTACGAGGCTGCACTCGGCGCCGCGGCCGGACTGGGGCTGCTCGCGCTCAAGGCGGCGGGACGGCTCGGATAGCAGGACGGCTAGATGCCTGAGGCGGGACTCCCCGCTTCGGGCTCCCCGTCGACCTCCACCAGGTGCAGAACCGGGCCCTTGAGTACGTGCCCCTTCACCTTGATCTCGAAGTCGTAGCACCCGGGAACGGGGAAGACCACATCCTCGAGCGGCATGACCAGTTGGGTCCGGGGTGGCGGTCGGCCGGCGGGTCGTGCGGTCACCTCGGACTGGCCTTCCACCGTGATCGTGGGCCTGCCGCCCGGCCCCCGGACATTGACACGGAAGCTATGGCGGCCGTGGTCGTCCTGGTCCCACTCGATCGCAAGGACCAGGGTCATCCGATCCTGCCGGGCCGGGAAACCGGGGGCGTAGAGGTCGTGGAAGATCCCGTGAACATCGAGTTTGCCGTCGGGGGTGGTCGACGCGTGGTCACAGACCGCGGAGGCGAGTAGTCTCACGGGACCAGCAGCGTGTGGCGGGAACCCCGGCTGGACGCTGTGTTCCGCGTCGCAACGAGTCGGATTTGCAGGTGCTTTCTTGCCATAATCGCTTTGTCACATTCTTTTATTGGCTTCGTTGGCGCCCCTGTCCGTGGTCGGACCGCGGGAGTCCCGTGACCTGGACCAATTACGAGGAGGAGTAGTGGCGAAGCAAGAGCCGATGGATCGAGCGAGGGACGAGCTGTTCAGTCATATCCACCGTTGTGGTGTGCTGCAGGCCAATGTGGATGACCAGGATACGTGGATGACCGATACAATCGAGTACCTGGCGGAGCGTTATCCGGATCTGGGGGTCGGGGAATTGACCAAGTTGAGGGCTGTAGGCTTGCAGTTCTGCAAGCCCGTCATATCGAGACTCAAGCGTGAGACACCCGCCGAGCAGCTGGTGGTGGAGGAAGGCACGGGCGAAGCCCTCCTGGGAGAGCCCAGGGAAGCCTGACCACATTTTTTCGGGAGGTCCCTTCATGACGACCCGTCGTGATTTTCTGAAGACATCCGCAGGGGCCGGCGTGGGCGCAGCCGTCGGGCTCGGTTCCGTGAAGCCCTTGCGGGGCGCCCCCGCGGTGCACAGGAGCGTGGTGACGCCGGTAGCCGTCGCCAGTGGCAACGGACTCGAGGCCGTGGCCACCGCGATACGCGTGGTGAACGAGGGCGGCGACACGCTGGACGCGGTGGTCGAGGGCGTGAACATCGTGGAGCGCGACCCGAACGACTCGTCCGTCGGCTTCGGGGGGCTGCCCAATCTCGACGGGGTCGTGCAGCTGGATTCCTCGGTGATGCACGGCCCGGGCCGGGGGGCCGGGGCGGTCGCCTGCATCGAAGGCATCAAGACGCCTTCGCGCGTGGCGCTGGACGTGATGCGGTATACCGACCACGTGTTGCTGGTCGGCAAGGGCGCGCAGCGCTTCGCCGTGTCGATGGGCCACGAGGTGGAGGACCTGCTTACCGAGCGCTCCCGGCGGAGATGGATCGAGTGGCGGGCGAGAATGAGTGATCGCGACGACTACCTGACGCCCGAAGAGTCGGGGAGCAGGGTGCCTCCGTTCGAAGACGCGGAGGATTACGGAACCTCGCTACTCGACTCGCACGACGGCGTGCGCCCGCTCGGCACGATCAACTGCAACGTCATCAACCGTGACGGCGACATTTCGGGCGTGACCACCACGTCGGGACTCGCGTGGAAGATCCCCGGCCGGGTCGGTGACTCTCCCATCGTCGGCGCGGGGCTGTACGTCGACAACGATGTCGGCGCGTGCGGGTCCACCGGACGAGGCGAAGCCGTCATCAAGACGTGCGGCTCCCACTCGGTCATCGAGTTGATGCGCGCGGGGATGTCTCCCGTGGACGCCTGCCTGGAGGCGCTGCGGCGCGTCGTCACCTTCACGACGGAGGCCCGGCTTCAGGATCCTGAAGGGCGTCCCAATTTCGGCGTGAACTACTACGCGGTGAACAAGAACGGGGAATACGGCGGCGCGGCCATTTATTCGGGAGCTCGCTTCGCCGTGTGCGTCGATGGCGAGGCCCGCCACGAGGACTCGGCCTACCTCTTCGAACGAAGGAGCTAAGCGCACAGATGACCGATGCCCCGCAGTCCGCTACGGGCAAGAAGGAGGAGGAGCCGGTGTCGTCCCCCATGGGGTTCGGATACGACGAACTGGCCGCAGTCAAGAAGATGGAGCGTCTCCACTGCTCCGGGCGGCAGGTGCCCTCCCCGATGGGCGGCTTCCTCGAGGCACTTGGTGTCCGGGAGGAGAAAAACGGAACCAGCACTGTTCTTTTCGAGTGCAAGACGTCCGCGCTGCGCTTCCAGCTACCCCTGAGGATCAGCACCTGGAGGGAGCGGAGGAAGGTGAGGCTGCAGTCGGACGAGGGTCTGGATCCTCTGTGCCCCCGGGGCGAACTCGGCCCGTCGCTGGTCCGTCGCGGCAAGGACTTCTTCTGCCCGCAGTGCAGCATCATGTTCGGGAGAGTTCCGTAGCAGCCCTCCTGCCCCGGGTGCCGGCCACCTGTTCGGCGGGCAGGGCCGGGTACCATCTCAGCGCGGCGCCCCCATGACCAGGATCGCGTGCATCGGCGGGGATGGCATAGGCCCCGAAGTGATCGGCGCGGCTGAGATGGTGATGACGGCGGCCGCCGAGAAGCACGGCCTCGCGGTCACCCTCGACCGGTGGGATCTGAGCGCGGACCGCTACCTGCGCGACGGCGTCACGATCACCGACGAAGAGCGCGACCGGCTGGTTGGCGAGTACGATGCGGCGCTCCTGGGCGCTCTGGGCGATCCCCGCGTCCCGGACAACGTGCACGCCCGCGACATCCTGCTCGGCCTGCGCTTCCATGCGGACCTGTACATCAACTTCCGTCCCTGCAAGCTTCTCGTTCCCGCCCTCTCCCCCCTTCGGGACCCGGATCCGGGCACCGATATCGTCTTCTTCAGAGAGAACACCGAGGGGCTGTACGCGGGCCTCGGGGGGAGCTTCAAGACCGGCACGACCGACGAGGTTGCAACCGAACAGAGCCTCAACACCTACAAGGGCGTGGAGCGCATCGTGCGGGCTGCGTTCGAGCATGCCGCGGCGACCGGCCGGGGACGGGTCACGCTGGTGGACAAGGCCAACGTTCTGTCGCACGAGGGCGCGCTCTGGCGGCGCGTCTTTGCCGAGACCGGGGCCCGGTTTCCCGCCATCGTGCAGGACGCCATGTACGTGGACGCCATGGCGATGGACCTCGTCCGTCGCCCCCAGCGCTACGAGGTGGTCGTCACCTCCAACCTCTTCGGCGACATCCTGAGCGATCTGGGTGCCCAGGTCACGGGCGGACTGGGGCTGGCCCCTTCCGGGAACATCAACCCCGGGTCGTGGGCGCTCTTCGAGCCGGTGCACGGATCTGCGCCGGACATCGCGGGCCGGGGCATTGCAGACCCGCTGGCGGCGGTGGGCTGCGTCAGTCTCGCGTTCGCGCACCTGGGCATGGACGAAGCGGCGAAGGACGTTGACGCCGTCATCGTAGCCTCGATCCGGGAAGGGGTCGCCACGCCGGATCTGGGGGGCACGGCCTCGACCCGCGACGTGGCGCAGTGGATGGCGGACCGGCTACGGAGTACGTTTCAGTCCCTTTGAGAACCGTCACAGGAGCAATACATGGGAACCCAGGGCTCGCGGGGTACGCAGGGCTTCGACAGGGAGGTCGTGTTCCTCTCGGGCAAGCGCACTCCCTTCGGCACCTTCGGCGGCACGCTGAGGGACTTCACCGCCACCGACCTCGGGGTCCTCTCGGCCGAGGCGGCGATGGACGCGGCGGGCATCGAGCCCGCGCAGGTGGGCCACGTCTTCTACGGCAATGCCCTGCAGACCTCCGCCGACGCGATCTACCTGGCCCGGCACGTCGGTCTGCGCACGGGCGTACCTCAGGAGGCCGGCGCGCTCACGGTGAACCGGCTGTGCGGTTCCGGCTTTCAGGCCATCGTGTCCGGGGCGCAGGAGATCCTGCTCGACGGGACCGACGTTGCGCTCTGCGGAGGCGCGGAGTCCATGAGCCAGGCCCCGCACATCGTTCGCGGAGCCCGCTGGGGAGGGTTGCGGCTGGGTCCGGCCGCAAGCGGCTTCCAGGATCTGCTCTGGGAGGCGCTGCTGGATTCGCACTGCGGTCTCACCATGGCGCAGACCGCCGAGGAACTTGCCGATCGCTACGACGTGACCCGCGAGGAAGCGGACCGGGTGGCAGTGAACAGCCAGCGCCGCGCGAAGGCGGCATGGGATGCCGGCCGCTACGACGCCGAGGTCGCTCCCGTCACCGTCAGGACCCGCAAGGGCCCCAGAGAGTTCGCGGTGGACGAGCACATGCGTCCCGACACGACTGTGGAGGCGTTGTCGAGGCTGCGACCCTACTTCAAGAAGGGCGGTCTCGTAACGGCCGGTAACGCCAGCGGGATAGGGGACGGAGCCGCGTCGGTGGTGCTGGCCGAGCGGGGCTGGGCGGACGCCAACGGGGCCTCGCCGATCGGCAGGCTGGTGTCGTGGGGCTTCGCCGGGGTGGACCCGAGGATCATGGGGATCGGGCCCGCACCCGCCGCCAGGGCCGCCCTGGCCAGGGCGGGGCTAACGCTCGGCGACATGGACCTGGTCGAGGTGAACGAGGCCTTTGCGCCCCAGTACAAGGCCGTCGAGAAGGAACTCGGCCTCGATCCCGAGTGCACGAACGTCGACGGTGGAGCGATCGCGATCACGCACCCGTTGGCGGCTTCGGGAGCCAGGATCACGCTTCACCTGCTGCACGAGTTGCGGCGGCGGGGGGCGCGGTACGGACTCGGGTCCGCCTGCATCGGGGGCGGTCAGGGCGGGGCCGTCGTGGTCGAGGCGTACTGAGGCCCGGGGCGACCGAGTCCGCAATGGTCGGGTCATGAGCCCCGGAGGGCCGCTGACGCGGCGTGACTTCGACGAAGTCATGCGGAGGGCGTCCGAGCTGGCGGCCGAGGAATCGGGCGATCCTCATGGGGGGTTCTCGGAGGCGGAAATCGTCCGTATCGGGCACGAGGTGGGCTTGCCGGAACATCATGTGCGCCGCGCTCTGTCCGAGTTCCGCTCGCGTGGTCATGGGGCTGAGGGCGGGCAGGGCAAGGGGCTGCGACACCTGCTGGCCCCGGGTGACGTGCGCGCCGGCCGGACCATCGACCGGCCGCGCGCCCGGATACGGAGCGAGCTCGACGAATTCATGGTCGGGGGGCAGCTTCTGCAACGGGTTCGCCGCAAGGACGATCTGCTGCAATACCGGCCCGCGGTCGATTGGGCGTCGAGAGTGGCGCGGTCGGCCAGCTGGACATCCAGGCAGCACTATGTGGCCTCCTCGCGACTCGTCGAGATCCGCCTCGAGGAGGTGGACGGCGAATCCACGCTGGTCGAGATCCAGGTGGACCCGGGGATCGTCGCCAACTACAGGGGCGGGGCGATTGTGGGCGGGGGCATCGCGGGGGTCGCCGTGGGCGTCGCGATCGCGGTTGGGATGGCCGCCGTGTTCCCGGTTGCCGTGGCGATGAGCGGTGGGGTGATCGCGGGGGCGGTGGCCGTGTTGCTGGTGGCGGCGGTGGTGGGACGGGGGCTTCGTCGCAGGATGGGTGAGGTGCAGGCCGAGGTCGAGGGCGTCCTTGACGGTCTCGAGAGCGAAAACGGGCTCGAACCGCCGCCGCCGGCGTGGCGGCGGTGGGTGCGGCGTCACTTCCATGGGGTGGCCCGCGAAATGATGGGAACCGATCAGGGAGACACGAATTGGAAATCCAGAAAGTAGGCGTGGCCGGGTGCGGCCTGATGGGAAGCGGCATCGTCGAGGTGTCCGCCAAGGCGGGCTGCGACGTGGTGGTGAGGGAGATCGACGAGGCCGCACTGGCCGTGGGGCGGGGCAGGGTGGTGAAGTCCCTGGACCGCGCCGTCTCGAAGGGGAAGCTGGCGGCATCCGCGCGGGACGAAGCGCTGGCGAGGATCACCTTCACCACGTCGCTGGACGACCTTGCCGACTGCGAGCTGGTGATCGAAGCCATCATCGAATCGCTGGAAGCCAAGAACGAGCTGTTCGGCTACCTGGATGGAGTGTGCCCCGAAAGCACCATCTTCGCGTCCAACACGAGCTCTCTCACGGTGACCGATATGGCCGCGGCCACGTCACGCCCGGACCGCTTTGTCGGCCTCCACTTCTTCAACCCCGTGCCGGTCATGAAGCTGGTCGAGGTCGTCCGCACGATCGTCACCAGCCGGGAGACCTTCGACGCGGCCCGCGCCTTCGCCGAGCGGGTCGGCAAGGTACCCATCGCGGCTCGCGACAACTCCGGCTTCGTCGTCAACCTGCTGCTGGTACCCTACATGCTCGACGCGATCCGGCAGCTGGAGCGGGGCGTCGCGACCGTCGAGGACATCGACAAGGCGATGACTCTGGGGTGCGGCTACCCCATGGGACCGTTCACGCTCTGTGATTTCGTCGGGCTGGACACCCTGGCCCAGGTCGCGGAGATCATGTACGACGAATACCGCGAGGAGCGTTACGCAGCGCCTCCGCTGCTGAAGCGGCTGGTCACGATGGGCAGATACGGACGAAAGACGGGGGCCGGGTTCTACGACTGGACCCCCGGAGGGCCGGTGGCGCTACGTATTTGAGCGGCGTGTCCGCGCCGGCCGGCAGAATGCTACCGGCGGGTCGTCGACCTGCGCTGCCGTCTGCGTTCACGGCGGATTGCCGCTTCCCGCTGCCGCTTCCGCTGCGCGCTCGGCTTCTCGTAGAACCGGCGCTTCCGCAACTCCGAATAGAGCCCTGACCGCTGCACCTTGCGCTTGAACCTGCGAAGCGCCCTCTCCAGGCTCTCGTTTTCCTTGACGAAGACTTCCAACCAGATCACCCCGCACTTGAGGGTTGACGTTCGTTAAACAGGACTGATGGGAGCCCTGATAATACCGCCACCGACCGAGGGCGGGCAAGCCCACTGTCGGTAGCAAATGAAATGTCCGGTTTCTGTAGCACATGAAGTGTCCGCTTTTCCGTACCGCCGCCCTCCGAGGCGAGCGGAGCGAGCCGAGGGGGGCGGCGGTACCGCCTCACGCTGCCACCTCCGACCCGCTGAGGGTGTCCAGCAACCTGCCGTTCGCATCGTAGCGCCCGAGCCTCCGGATGCCGTGGAAGACGGCCATGCCGCCGTCCTCGTATTCGTGGACCTTGACCTTGGCTCGCACGTAGGTGTACCGGTGCGGCTGAGGCGGGATCTGCAGCGTCTTGCCCTTGTAGGTCACGCAGTTGTCGTTGCCAACCGTCCGTGTCTCCTTCAGGCAGAGGATGTCGGGCAGCTTGGCCTTCATCCGCGGCAGCAACCGGGTGAACGCGCGCTTCGCCTCCCTCGCCTCCACCGCAAATGCCGCGTTGAACCGCGGCCAGAAGTCCTTCAGGAACTCGTTGGCCTCGTCCATGTCGGTGATCCCCGCCCGCGCCAGCTCCTGCGGCAGGCGCCCCTGAAGCGTCCCGAACAGCCGCTCGCTCCGGCCCCGCGCCTGCGGCGAGTACGCGGCGATCATCTCGATCCCGAGCTCGCCCATCGCCCGGCCGAACTGGGTCGGCTTGTCCTTGTCCACCTTCCCGCCCGCCTCCGGCGTGTGCCAGTAGTGCGAGCCCCGGTCCGTGTACAGGCTGTCGAAGAGCCCCTGCACCTTCACCGTCTCCGCGACGCCCCGAAGGCTCGACCACGTTCCCTCCTCCTCGACGAAGAACCCCGAGTACACCCCGCTTGTCGCGTCGTCCGTCGTCACGACCAGGTCCCACCCCTGGCCGGGAGCCCATTCGTGCGTCGAGGCGTCCTGGTGGAGCATCATCCCCTCCGCCGGCTTGCGCTCCCGCCTGAGCCGGTGCGCACCCTTCCTGCGCCCCTTCCTCACCAGGCCCGCCTCCTGAAGGCGGCTCTTCACCCAGGTGTACGACCGCGCCCCGCCGTGCTGACCGCGCCCCGCCGTGCCCGCGTAGACCTCGTGGTAGAAGTGAAGCACGTTCCACCCCGCACAGCCGTCCCGGTACAGCGCCTCCAGCGCCGCCACCTCCTCCGGCGACGCCCGCCGGGGAGACGGCCCCGCCACCCGCTTGTCCTTCAGGGCCGCCAGCCCGCCCGCCTCGTAGCGGGCCACCCAGCGCCGGAACGTCCGGTCCGTCACTCCCGGCACGCTCGCCGCCCACGCTTGCGTGACCCGTTTTCGGCGCCATCGATCATAGATCTCTTCGAACCTCGCCATCCGTATCTCTCGCAGCATCTCCGCCCGGTTCATCCAGCCTCCTCGGTGACTGTTCTGAACCGGACAGATTACGTGCTACGAAACCGGACATATTATTTGCTCCTAACAGTCGGTATGGGACGGTTGGCGTCCCGGGTCATGGCGGTTTCGGCGGCCCCGGCTTACCTTCCTGTTGCCATTCCGGTCCCTGTCCGGTCGTGCTTCCCCCCAGGTACAATGCGGGTGGTGTCGTGCGCGCCGGATGTGGAGCCGTGGCGTCGATTCGGGCCCCTTTGGGTCCGCTACAACCAGCTCTTCCGAGGAATCATGGCGAGATCTCTTAACAAGGTGGAACTGATCGGAAACACGGGGGGCGACCCCGACGTGCGCACGACCCAGTCGGGTACCCGGGTGGGGAAGCTGTCGCTCGCCACCAGCCGGTCGTTCCAGGATCGATCAGGGCAGCAGCAGGAGCGCACACAGTGGCACAGGCTCACGTTCTTCGGGCGGCTCGTGGACGTGGTGGAACAGTGGGTCAAGAAGGGGGATAGGCTCTACGTCGAGGGACGTCTGGAGTACTCCCAGACCCAGGACGAGCACGGCGGCACGAGGTACTGGACCGACATCATCGTCAACGAGATGATCATGTTGGGGTCGACCGGGGCGGGGCGATCCGGGCCGGAGCCCACGGGTGGCGGGGACGGATTCGGCAGCCCGCCGCCGAAACAACCCATCACGGAGCCCGAGGACGACCTGCCCTTCTGACGGAGCGCAGCCGACTACACAGCGAGGAAAGAGGCATTTGGCCAACGACGCGATCGAAATGGAAGGCACCGTTACAGAGGTTCTCCCCAACGCGAACTTTCGGGTGAAGCTTGAGAACGGCCACGAAATCCTCGCCTACCTCTCGGGAAAGATGCGGAAGTTCTACATACGCGTCCTGGCCGGAGACCGGGTGAAGGTCGAGATGTCGCCGTACGACCTGACCCGAGGCAGGGTGACGTACCGCTACAAGTAGCTGCGCACCTGTGAGCAGTCCGTGGAAGAAATCCTCCCGGCATTCGAGCGGCGATGCATCCGCGAACTGTTAGGGCCCTTCCTCCTCCGACTTCCACAGTCCCATGAGGTAAGGGTCGAACTTCCCGGGATCCTTCCGGTATTCCCTGGACCATTTCCCGAATTCGGGCAGTTCCAACTGGTCCCGGATCTTGCGCGTAGCGAGGCGGATCGCGTCGTTGTAGGAAGACGGCGCGACCTGGTTGACAGCCCGGGCCTCGGACTCGGCCAGCGTGTAGATCTCCGTCGGGGACAGGGACAGCAGGGCGTCAGCCACGCGCGCAGAGCAATAGTCCCTATACTTCGCCCGCAGTACGGACTCCACGTCTCGCTCCGCCATTTGCCTACCTCTGACCTGACCCCGTTCCCCGAACGGCAGGGACGCACACACCGTCGATCCGGTCGGTAACCGACAGACCGGAACGACCAGACGGTACAGGAATGTCCCGAAATGATGACATGGGGTCAAGCAAGCTGGAAATGGATGAAGGTGATCCTGCGATCAACCCTACACATCCGGGAGGACCAGGTTCCCAGAGAAATGCAGCGCCAACTTGGCGAGAGGCGGCGAAGAGCGTAGCGTCCTGCCGGGTGCCAGTCGAATGCAGCGGGGATTCCCGCCACGCGCTGCCTACGGCTGTATGAAGCCGGTGGTCGCGTCCGGAGGGGACGTCATCAGCGAATCCTTCCCCGTCTCGGCTTCCCGGAGCCGTCGGTAGATGGAACGTCGCGTGAGACCGTACTGGATGACCCGACTAAGGAAATCCGGGTCGGAGCGCTGGGCCTCTTCCGCCTCCGAGGCGACATCGTTGGGCAGACGCACACTCAACTGCACGGACCGCGTGTTCCACATGAGCAATAAGTCCCATACCTAGATGTTGAATTCTCATGGATTTCAGGCGAAATGTCCCGGAAGGAAGTGGCTTCCCGAGGTGCGCCCTGCGCAACCCCACCCTCCGCTGGACCGGCATCAACGATACTAGGCGCGGCCATGGTTCGCAAGGAAAACGGGTTTCTCCTCTCATTACTCGTAACTTGTTGTGGCATAACGAGTTATGAAAAATATCAATTTTCCTCAAACCACCTGTTTCCGAGAAACACGCCAAGCTCCGCCGACATCGTTTCGATACCGTCTAAGTGTCAAAATGATGGGCATTTGTGAGAGTTCCCCAAGCTGCCGGAAGCAGGAGGCCGGAAACAGGTTTTTGCCAAAAAAGCGACGGGTTACACGAGGAGTCCCGGGAGCGGTTTGGACCCCTGTTCAAGGGCCGTAGCGGCGCGAAAAACGCCCCCAACGCGCCCCCTTTCGCCCCCCTCGCCACTCAACCGGTGTTCAGTGCACCGCCATGCCGGTTGCGCCGAGACCCGTCTCCGCCACATCGGGGCCCTTTCCAACGTCCTCGGCTCGCGTCACGTCGAAATCAAGTCGGTCCAGCGTCGAGCGCTCGCCGAATGCCGAGACCAGTCCGGCGACCGCCTTGAAGCGCTCGGGTTCGAAGCGCGCCACCAGACGGCCCAGACCCAACCGCATGATCCTTAGGCTCCTCAGTACCTCGCCGTACGTCACGGGAACCCCGAATCGCACCTGACTGGACACCCCCCCGTCCGGGTCCCGGAACCCTGTCGGACCCGCCGTAAGTCCGGGGAAGACCTCTTTGAGCACACCGTCCAGGAGGTTACCGCCACGCGCGGTCGCGCTCCGGAAGACGAGCGCGTTCGCGTCGTAGTCGAGGTGCACCCGGGTCACGGACCGGTATCCGGTGATGATCCGCACCACGGCGCTCTCGTGGAGATCGAGGTCCTTGCAGAGATCGTGAAAGCCGATCCTGAGCAGGGTGGGCCGGGTCAGAGGAGAGAAACCCCTCCGATTGAGCACGCGCAGAGCCAGGTCGAAGCAGTACCGCCGGAGCGCCCCGCCATCCGTACCACCCCGGGTCTTCCCGGCGGCGTCCAACGCGCGGATGTGCGAGAGCGTCGCGTCGTAGACCCAGTCCAGGATCACCAGCTCGGAGGTCAGATCGAGGTACTTCACCTGGGCAGATCCCAGGTCGACGGCGCGGGCCGACGACGCGTACCGCCCCTCGACGATCACGGCCAGCCCGATGTCCTGGATCCTGCCACCCGGATGGTAGAACTCGTGGACGTCCCGGTACTGGACGACGGCTCGGGTCAGGGGCAGTTCGCACACTCCGGGGACATCGGCCATGGCCGCGGGGCGGCTCTCCGTCGTGGTCATCCCATGCATGGAGGGATAATAACCATATGTTTACGAAACGGGCAAGAAAGGGGCGGGCTGCCACCGTGGGCTGTTAGGAGCAAATAATATGTCCGGTTTCGTAGCACGTAATCTGTCCGGTTCAGAACAGTCACCGAGGAGGCTGGATGAACCGGGCGGAGATGCTGCGAGAGATACGGATGGCGAGGTTCGAAGAGATCTATGATCGATGGCGCCGAAAACGGGTCACGCAAGCGTGGGCGGCGAGCGTGCCGGGAGTGACGGACCGGACGTTCCGGCGCTGGGTGGCCCGCTACGAGGCGGGCGGGCTGGCGGCCCTGAAGGACAAGCGGGTGGCGGGGCCGTCTCCCCGGCGGGCGTCGCCGGAGGAGGCGGCGGCGCTGGAGGCGCTGTACCGGGACGGCTGTGCGGGGTGGAACGTGCTTCACTTCTACCACGAGGTCTACGCGGGCGAGCACGGCGGGGCGCGGTCGTACACCTGGGTGAAGAGCCGCCTTCAGGAGGCGGGCCTGGTGAGGAAGGGGCGCAGGAAGGGTGCGCACCGGCTCAGGCGGGAGCGCAAGCCGGCGGAGGGGATGATGCTCCACCAGGACGCCTCGACGCACGAATGGGCTCCCGGCCAGGGGTGGGACCTGGTCGTGACGATGGACGACGCGACAAGCGGGGTGTACTCGGGGTTCTTCGTCGAGGAGGAGGGAACGTGGTCGAGCCTTCGGGGCGTCGCGGAGACGGTGAAGGTGCAGGGGCTCTTCGACAGCCTGTACACGGACCGGGGCTCGCACTACTGGCACACGCCGGAGGCGGGCGGGAAGGTGGACAAGGACAAGCCGACCCAGTTCGGCCGGGCGATGGGCGAGCTCGGGATCGAGATGATCGCCGCGTACTCGCCGCAGGCGCGGGGCCGGAGCGAGCGGCTGTTCGGGACGCTTCAGGGGCGCCTGCCGCAGGAGCTGGCGCGGGCGGGGATCACCGACATGGACGAGGCCAACGAGTTCCTGAAGGACTTCTGGCCGCGGTTCAACGCGGCATTTGCGGTGGAGGCGAGGGAGGCGAAGCGCGCGTTCACCCGGTTGCTGCCGCGGATGAAGGCCAAGCTGCCCGACATCCTCTGCCTGAAGGAGACACGGACGGTTGGCAACGACAACTGCGTGACCTACAAGGGCAAGACGCTGCAGATCCCGCCTCAGCCGCACCGGTACACCTACGTGCGAGCCAAGGTCAAGGTCCACGAATACGAGGACGGCGGCATGGCCGTCTTCCACGGCATCCGGAGGCTCGGGCGCTACGATGCGAACGGCAGGTTGCTGGACACCCTCAGCGGGTCGGAGGTGGCAGCGTGAGGCGGTACCGCCGCCCCCCTCGGCTCGCTCCGCTCGCCTCGGAGGGCGGCGGTACGGAAAAGCGGACACTTCATGTGCTACAGAAACCGGACATTTCATTTGCTACCGACACCGTCCCATACCGACTTGGCAGCGTCCCATCCGGGCACATATGCTTACCCGCGCACCCGCAGCGCCCTCCCCCAAGCGAGAAACGCACATGAACGAGAGCAGGTACGTCAGGACCGGGATCTCCGGTGCGATTGCCACGGTGACGATCGACCGGCAGACCAAACTCAACGCGCTGAATCCGTCGGTGATGGCCGAGATCGACGGGGCATTCGCCGGTCTCCGGAACGACGACGACGTGCGCGTGGTCATCCTGACGGGTGCGGGAGACAAGGCGTTCGTGGCCGGGGCCGACATTGGAGTACTCGCCGAGATGGGGACCCTGACCGGCACCGAGGTCAGCCGGACTGGCCAGGAGGTGCTTCGGCGTATCGAGGAGTTCCCGAAGCCGGTGATCGCGGCGGTGGGCGGCTACGCGCTGGGAGGTGGCTGTGAACTCGCGCTCGCCTGCCATCTGCGGGTCGCGAGCGAACGCGCCCGCTTCGGACTGCCCGAGGTCGGACTCGGGATCATCCCCGGGTATGGGGGGACGGTGCGCCTCGCCCGTCTGGTGGGGCTGGGCCGCGCTGTCGAGATGATCCTGACCGGAGACATGATCGGGGCCGGGCGGGCGGCGGAAATCGGACTTGCCAACATGGTCGTTCCCCATGGAGAGCTGATGGACCGGGCCAGGGCGCTCGCCGGGCGGATCGCGAGGAACGCACCCGTGGCCGTGAGAATGGCTCTGGCGTCCGTCTACGGAGCCGAGGAGGGCACGATGGATCACGCCCTCGCCTTCGAAGCCTCGCTCTTCGGCCTGCTCGCGTCGACGGACGATATGAGAGAGGGAATGGCCGCCTTTCTGGAGAAGCGAAAGGCCAGCTTCACGGGGTCCTAGGGGCCTGAGAGACAGGCCCGATCCTGTTACATTAATACATGTTCGGATTCTCCCGCCTTCGGTTCCCGCCGCGTTCGTGATCTTGAGAGAACTGGAGCTGCGCCACTTCCGCAACCTGGGGATCCAGGAGCTGCGTTTCCCGCCGGAAGGGGTCGCGGTAATCGGCGACAACGCGCAGGGGAAGACGAACCTTCTCGAAGCGATCTACTACCTGGAAAGCTTCCGTTCCTTCCGTCGGGCGGGTGACAGCGAGCTGACGGAATTTGCTGAAGACGTGTTCTATCTGAAGGGTTACGTGGACGGGGATCGACCGGCGACGGTCTCCGCGGGATTCGACCGGAAGCGGAAGAAGAAGAAGGTGTCGGTGGATGGCAGCGACGCCGTACGGATCTCCGCGGCTCTCGGCAGACTGGGGGCGGTCGTTTTCTCCCCCGCGGACGTGGATCTCGTGAGTGGCGGACCGGGCTTGCGTCGCCGATTCCTGGACATCGTGCTGTCCCTGAACCGGAAGGGCTATGTGGAGTCGCTGACCGCCTACCGGAAGGCGCTCGCGCAGCGGAACGCCGCTCTCAAGTCGGACGTGGCGCCCCTCGCGGTGCGGGCGTGGGACGAAGCACTCATCAACAGCGGGGCGACCGTTACCTGCTTGCGCCACGAGTGGGCCGCCGCCTGGTCGGATCCCTTCACAGCCTACTGCGCTGCCATTTCGGGAAACGACCCGGTCGGCATGGCGTACAGGCCGGATCTGGGAGCACCTGGCGACTGCCCGGCTTCGGAAGACGGCGCGTTCGGCACGGAGGAGGGTGCGGTGCGAGACCGCTTCAGGGCGCGGCTGGACGGGAGCTGGGAGACGGACATGCGGCGTAGAGCCACCACCCCCGGACCCCACCGCGACGAACTCCTCCTCACGATCGCTTCCGACGGACGGTCACTGCCCGCGCGGACCTACGGCTCCGGCGGCCAGCGCCGCACGGCCGCGCTCGCGTTGCGTCTCACCGAAGCCGCGACGATACGCCGGAACCGCGGAGCCGAGCCCATACTGCTGCTGGACGACGCCTTCGCCGAGCTGGACGAGGTCCGGTCCGGTCGGATCATGGAACTGCTGCGCGAAGAAGGCACGGGGCAAGTCATTCTCACGGCGCCCAGGGAGTCCGACGTGCAGCTGCGGGGACCTTCGTTGCCGCGGTGGCGTATCCGTGCGGGGGTGATCGAGGCATGAGGGATCTGTCCTCCCGGCCGGACGGGGCGCCGCAGGGGCGCGGCGGCGACCGCTTTGCTCAGGTGGCCGACGTGTTGCAAGGCTACCTCGACGACTCCGGGCTGGGTGATTCGTTGGCGCGACTCGGGGCCATGGATGAATGGGCGGGCGTGGTGGGGTCGCGGATCAGCCGGGTCACGCGGCCCGTTGAAGTGCGGGGCGAGACTCTCGTTGTCGAGGCGGCCTCAAGCGCCTGGATCAGCGAGCTGACCATGATGAGCGGCCTTATTCTGGAGCGCCTGAACGAGGGCCGGGAGGGGCCGCCGATCGGGCGAATCCGATACCGGCTGGCTGAAACAATGGAAAACCTGAAACGAACTCCGGGGCGACGATATGGCGGCGGATAGCAAGGGCAGCGACTACACTTCCAGACGGATCCAGGTCCTCAAGGGCCTCGAGGCGGTCCGGAAGCGGCCGGGAATGTACATCGGGTCCACGTCGGCCAGGGGGCTGCACCACCTGGTCTACGAAGTCGTGGACAACAGCATCGACGAGGCGATGGCCGGCCATTGCACCTCGGTCAGTGTGGTCATTCGACCCGACAACGTGATCAGCGTGGACGACGATGGCCGGGGCATTCCCGTGGACATGCACCCCACCGAGGGCGTGCCGGGGGTGGAGCTGGCCATGACCACCCTCCATGCGGGCGGGAAGTTCGACAAGAGTTCCTACAAGGTCTCGGGCGGGCTGCATGGGGTCGGCGTGAGCGTGGTGAACGCGCTGTCGGAGTGGCTGGAGGTCGAGATCCGGCGAGGCGGCCAACGGCACCACCAGCGCTACGAGCGCGGCGTCAAGGCCACGGAGCTGAAGGTGCTGGGCCCGAGCAGTGAGAGGGGCACGCTCGTCACGTTCAGGCCCGACCGCCAGATCTTCACGGAGCTGGCCTACAACTTCGACACCCTTTCCGCGCGGCTCCGGGAGCTGGCCTTCCTCAACAGGGGGCTGGAAATCGTGTTGCGCGACGAGCGCAGCGAAGAGGAGGTCGTCGAGGTCTACCGGTACGACGGGGGGCTTGCCGAGTTCGTGGAGTATCTGCGGGGTTCCCGCTCCCCCATACACGAGCAGGTGATCTACTTCGAGACGAGCAAGCCCGAAGCCGAGATCGAGCTGGCCATGCAGTACGACGAGGGCTTCTCGGAGAACACGCACACCTTCGTGAACAACATCAGTACCCACGAAGGCGGCACCCACCTGACCGGCCTGAAGGCGGCGCTCACCCGCACGGTGAACGACTACGCGCGCAAGAACAACATCTTCAAGAAGGACGAGAGCCTCTCGGGCGACGACGTGCGGGAAGGGCTGACCTGCGTGCTGAGCGTGAAGGTCATGGAGCCGCAGTTCGAGGGGCAGACCAAGACCAAGCTGGGCAACTCGGAGGTGCGGGGCGCGGTGGAAGTCGCCGTGAACGAGCACCTCTCGGCGTTCCTGGAAGAGAATCCCCGGTCGGCGAAGGCCCTGATCGAGAAGTCGCTCCAGGCGGCGCGTGCCCGAGTGGCCGCGCGCAAGGCGAGGGACCTGGCCCGGAAGAAGAGCGGCCTGGAGGGCGGGGTGCTGCCGGGCAAGCTGGCCGACTGCTCGATCGCCGACCCGGCTCTGTCCGAGATCTACCTGGTCGAGGGGGACAGCGCCGGAGGCTCCGCAAAGCAGGGGCGGGACCGCTCCTTCCAGGCGATCCTGCCGCTCAAGGGCAAGATTCTCAATGTGGAGAAGGCCCGAATCGACAAGATCCTCTCCAACGACGAGATCCGGGCCATGGTCACGGCCATCGGCGCCGGGATCCGGGACGACTTCGACATCGAGAAGGCGCGGTATCACAAGATCATCATCATGACGGACGCCGACGTGGACGGCGCGCACATCCGGACGCTGCTCCTCACCTTCTTCTACCGCCAGATGAAGGAGCTGATCGACAATGGGTACATCTACATCGCGCAGCCGCCGCTGTACCGTGTCCAGAAGGGGAAGACCGAGCGCTACGCCTACAGCGACATCGAGCGCGACGAGGAGATCAGCAAGCTGTCCAACGGCAAGGACGGCAAGGGGATATCGATCCAGCGCTACAAGGGGCTGGGGGAGATGAACCCGGACCAGCTGTGGAAGACGACCATGGACCCCGACGCGCGCACGATCCTGAAGGTGACGGTGGAGAGTGCGGTGACGGCCAACAAGGTCTTCATGGACCTCATGGGCGACGACGTCGAGCCTCGCCGGGAGTTCATCGAGAAGAACGCGAAGTATGTTCGGAACCTGGATGTATAGTACTTTGTATGCCCCTGTCACGACCGGTAACAAAAGGAGGCCGCGAACGAATTGTGAACTGTCAGGAAGAGTAGGAGGAACTGCCATCCGAACCGAGGGATGCCGCATGTCGGCGGTGTCCCCGACCACAACGAATCAACAGACAAGGAAGGGAACCATGCGTTTCAATCGACTATCTGGCGGTTCCGCCGTCGTCTTCGCGCTGATAGCGCTGACGGCGGCCACCGCGTCTCCTGCCCTGGCCCAGACGGGCGTCATCCAGGGACAAGTGGTGGACGGGGCGTCGAGGCGTCCTCTCTCCGACGCCCAAATCCTGGTCGTGGGCACCGGAGTGGGCCAGCTGACCAACTCCTCGGGGCGCTATGTGCTCCTGAATGTTCCCGCCGGCGAGCAGGTTGTACGCGTGGCCCTGATCGGCTACGAAGAGGCGGACCTGTCCGTCACGGTGACGGCGGGGCAGACGGCCACTGCGGACATCGAGATGTCGTCAACGGCCATTTCACTTAACGAGATTGTGGTTACGGGCGTCGGCGCCGAGACCGCGCGGCGAGCTCTCGGCACCTCGGTCGAAGTGCTCAACGCGGAGGACTTCGAACTGGCGCCGGTGCAGTCCATCGACCAACTGCTGCAGGGCCGCATCTCCGGGGCCACCGTGAGCGCCACGTCGGCCCAGCCGGGGACAGGCGCCCTGATCAGCTTCCGGGGCGCGTCCTCGGTATTCGGCGCCCAGACACCGGTCATCTACGTGGACGGCGTGCGGGTGGACAACGACCATGCGACCGCCGCGGGGACGGGAGGGGAGCAGTCGTCGGCGCTGTCGGACCTGCTCTCCAGCGACATCGAGCGGATCGAGGTGACAAGAGGGGGTGCCGCGTCAACGCTCTTCGGCTCCGACGCGTCCACCGGGGTCATTCAGATCTTCACCAAGAAGGGGACTCCGGGGGCGCCGCGGATTACGGCGCGGGTAGAGCAGGGCATCGAGTTGCCCGAACTCTGGAACATCTTCGACATGGGTCTGATCTTCCCGGAACGTGTCGAATCCGGGGAGATCAACGAAACCTTCCTGAGGGACCTCTACTTCAAGCAGGGGACCACCCAGAACTACTACGTGGGCGTCTCGGGGGGCACGGCTGACGTGACCTACAGCGTCAGCGGCCGGCTCGAAGACAGAAGCGGCACCCAGCCCAACGACGGCAGCACCAACTACAACCTGCGCGGCGGTCTGCAGGCGTCGCTCAGCGAGGATTTCACCCTGGAATTCTCGGGCAGCTACGTCCGCCACAACTTCGACCGTCTCTACAACGGATCGGCGATCGCCGATCCGTTGACGACCTTCGAAGTCGGCGACGCCCTCTTCTTTTCCGGAGCGTCCACGCTGCATGAAGCGCTGGACATCTTCCTCTTGCCCGACATCACGGAGTCGGTCAACCGATTCATCTTTTCCACCGGCGCGCGCTGGAACATCCGCGACGACGTGACCGCCAGGTTCAACGTGGGTGCCGACAACCGTACCAACCAGCAGCGCCGGTTCGAGCCCATCGGGTTCACCCCGGGTGAGCCCACAGGCGAACTCAACCGACGGGACCGGTCCTTTACCTCGGTTTCGATGGATGCCGGCGCGACCTACAGCTTGGAGAGTCCCGGTCGCACGCTCGGGTATCAGCTGACCGTCGGCCTGCAGGGCTTCCGCCAGGAAGAGAGCATCATCAACGCCCAGGGTCAGACCTTCGCCCTCCCCGGTTCCTTCGACTTCGACGATGCGGCGACGATCACGGCTGCCGAAGGGAATGTCGAGGTGTTCAACGGCGGCTTCTACCTCGACCAGCAGCTGAGCGGGTGGGACAAGGTCTACCTCGGAGGAGGCTTCCGTATCGACGCCGGATCGAGCTTCGGTGACAACATCGACACCGAGGTCTACCCCAAGGCCACCGGGTCGTACATCCTCTCGGAGGATGTGGGGATTCCGTTCGTTGACGAGCTCAAGGTACGGGCGGCGTTTGGTCAGACCGGGAGGTTTCCCGGGGCCTTCCTGAAGGACCGCACCTTCTCGGCCAGCTCGTTCAGGGGTGAATCGGCGCCCAGGTTCGATAACCCCGGCAACCTGGATTTGAAGCCCGAAAAGACATCCACGATCGAAGCCGGCATCGACGCGGCGCTGTGGGCCAACCGGATCGGGCTCAACCTGACCTTCTACGACGCCCGCACGACCGACGCGCTCTTCCGGGTACCGCGCCAGCCCGTGACCGGACAGGGCACCCAGCAGGAGAACGTGGGCACGATCTGGAACCGTGGGGTGGAGGTGGCCTTGCAAGTCCAGCTGCTCAACAGTCAGCGGCTGGCCTGGTCCGTCGGCGGGACCTTCAACTACAATCAAAACGAAGTTACCGACATGGGTGGCGTCGCCGATTTCTTCGTCGGAAGCGGGAAGCGTGTTTCCGAGGGACAGCCTGTGGGTGCGTGGTGGTTGACCACTCCGGCGGACACCAACGGCGACGGGTTGACCGATGGCTCCGAGCGCGAATTCACCGGCGGCTTCCCATCGCCCAACAAGAGCGGCGGCGT
The DNA here is from genome assembly GCA_963555795.3 of Longimicrobiales bacterium. Lineage (GTDB taxonomy): Bacteria > Gemmatimonadota > Gemmatimonadetes > Longimicrobiales > Gaopeijiaceae > Bin94. Next base: position 475,075 of record CAUVXA020000007.1, read on the forward strand.
CAACACCACGATCTCGCTGGGGAACAACCTGACGATCAGCGGCCTGGCCGACTGGGCCGGCGGCCACGAGGTCTTCGACTGGGGTTCGGTGTGGGCCACCTTCAACGGCATCTATCGTCGTGAACTCATCCGTTGCGGCACCGAAGACGGTGCGGGCGCGGGTTGCGCGTACGCCTTCCCGGTTCAGTACCGAGCCGACGGGACCGAGCGCGGCAGGTACAGCCAGAGCGCTGCCCGCAGCGCCTTCCTCTACGATGGCGACTACTTCAAGATCCGCGAAGTCTCGGTGCGGTACATACTTCCCGCTGACGTTGCCGGTCTCGTCAACGCCAACCGTGCAACCCTGTACGCGTCCGGCCGCAATCTGTGGATCTGGTCCCGGAACCAGCTGATCGACGGCGAACTCAGCGGGACCAGCAACGGCGGTGGACTCGAGCTGGGTGGTGAGAGCAGCATAACTCTGTCCCCGAACCGGACCTTCAAACTCGGTGTGGAGGTGGTGTTCTAATGAGATCAAGGAGATCAAGGAGATCAAGGAGATCAAAGAATATGTTGAGCAAGAACATGCCGATCCTGGATAAGGGCGGGAGGGGGGTTGCCGGAGCCCTTCTCACCGTTCTGGTGATCGCCGCCTGCGATGCCATCGATCCGACCCAGGTCAACAATCCGACCACCACCGACGAAGACCTGGCCCAGGCCACCAATCCCACGGAGGCGCTCCTGCCCGGATTGCGGGCGCAGTTCGCCCGCATGATCAACGCCTACGTGGTGGCCTCGGAAGTCATCAGCGACAACTACTCGATCCACGGCACCGGCATCGTCGTGGACATGGACGAACCCCACGAGGTCACCCCCGACCTGGTGAATTCGACGGGGACGAGCGCCAGCGGAGCCTACTGGAATGTCCAGGAACTCCGCGCCCTGGCCGATTTTGTGATCGACGTGATCGCACCGGAGGATACCGGTGCACCGCCCCAGCTGGTCGCGGAGGCCCACTACTACCGTGGGATGGCCTACCTGACCATGGGCGAGGTGTTCTCTTTCGCTCCGCACGAGGAGGATGGAGCGCCGCAGCCGGCGTCGGTGGCTCTGGGCAAGGCGGTCACCGATCTGCAGGCGGCAACGGGCTTCGGACCCCAGGCGAACGCGGCCCTGGCGCGGGCTCACCGGTTGCTGGGTGACGCGGGAGCCGCCAGCGCGGCGGCGAATGCCGTATTGTCCTCGATCCCCACCTTCCTCTTCACACAGGGCTACGACGCCACTTCGATTTCCAACACGCCGGTGGCGTTCCTGGTGCTTCGGGCGCTTCAGGAAATGCAGCCCCTTCCGAGGCTGGACTTCCTTGATCCCAAGTATACCGGCCGGGAGTCGCCGATTCCGATCGCGAAGGCCGAGGAGATGCACCTGATCCTGGCCGAGATCGCCCTTGCGTCGGGCAACCTTGCGGAGGCGGGCACTCAGTTGGCGAGTGCGATCAACCTGGCCGGCACGCGGGGGATGGTGTCGTTCGACGATATCGACGAGCGCCGCAACGCCGACCTGAGCCTGCGCCCGAGGAGCAAGGAGATCGTGATCCGTGCGGACGCCGACAGCCCCTACCGGGCCGGGTTGGTTCTGGACCGGCCGTCCGATGGTCTTGAGATTCCGAGCGTTTCGGGCACGTCGCTGGACGCCGACAGCATCGCGGGTCTTTCGGATGCCAACGAACTCTGGCATGCACTCTGGCTGGCACGTCAGGAGATCATGCTTCTGGAAGGTCGCCGGCTCGCCGATCTGGGGATCAAGCTGCCGATGATGCTCCGCGAGATCGACCAGAACGACAACATCAACGAAGGGGATCCCGGGACCACTCCGGTCGTGCCCGGTTACATCCCGCAGAACCCGCGGTACGCCATGGACATCTACTCTCCGCTGGATCTCTACGCCGGGGTGGATCCCGGAGCGCCGCTGGTCGAGACGATGGTGACGATGGGCGTGGACATGAACAAGGTGCTGGTGGCGAGCAACGCGTCGCCGTTCAACTAGCGGAGCGGGTGGCGCGAGCGCGGGGGGTCGCCAATACCCCTCGTGCCGCAGTTCTGCCGGCTGGCCGGCAGGGTCTTCGGGCTCTGCCGGCCGGTTTCTTTGCGGGGCCAGGGCGGGGTTGATCTGGAAGTGCAGGGAGGACCTTTCCGTTTTGCATGAAGACAGGAAGAGCCGGTTGCTCGCCAAACCGGTGGAGCATATCGACGTGACCGCTTTCGACGGCAGCGCGGTGGTCGACACGTACCGGAACGCGGCATTCCAGGCCAGGAATCTGGCGGAGGCGGCCGACATCTTCGCGGAGATGCTGGCGGAGCCGCGCTGTACGGTGATCGTGACGCTGGCGGGGTCGCTGGTGTCCGCCGGGCTGAAGGAAGCGCTGCTCACGCTGGTCGAGTGCGACATGGTGGACGTGATCGTTTCCACGGGGGCGGTGATCGTCGACCAGGACTTCTTCGAGGCGCTGGGATTCCGGCACTACGTGGCGCCGGGGTCGCCGGAGTCTCCCGTGGCAACCGACGAGGAGCTCAGGGATCTGGGGATCGACCGGATCTACGACACGTACATCGACGAAGCCGAGCTGCAGGTGTGCGACGAGACGGTGGCGGAAGTGTTCGACGGACTGGATGCGCGGCCGTACTCGAGCCGGGAGCTGGTGTGGGAGATGGGGCGCTATCTGGATCTGAATCACGGGGACGCGCGTTCACTCGTGCTGGAGGCGTACCGCAAGGACGTGCCGGTCTTCGTGCCCGCGCTGAGCGACTCGTCGGCGGGCTTCGGGGTGATCGCACACCGGGTCAGGGCCCGGGCCAGGGGGTTGCCGCACATCGCTTTCGACTCCGGGAAGGACTTCCACGAGCTGGCGAGGATCAAGCTGGCCGCGCCCGAGACGGGGTTGCTCATGGTGGGCGGGGGCGTGCCCAAGAACTTCGCGCAGGATGCGGTCGTCGCGGCCCACATGCTCGCCGAGCACGGTGGGGCGGCCCCCGCCCCCTCCCGGGACGTCCCCATGCACAAATACGCCGTTCAACTCACGGTGGCCGATGTGCGCGACGGCGGCCTCTCGGGTTCCACCCTGCGAGAGGCCACCACCTGGGGCAAGGTGGAGACGGCGCGGGAACGCATGGTGTACGGGGAGGCCACCGTGACCTTCTCCCTGCTGGTCAGCGACGCGTACCACCGGGGCATATGGCGGCAGCGTGACGCGCTCCGGCTCGGGCAGCTGTTCAGTGCGGCGCCGGCGACGGCGGGCCAGGCGTGACCCGGCTCTGCCTTGCCGGCCCGGCGCCTCGCCGCTCTCGGTGCTCGCGCGGATTCATCCACGGGCTACTGACACTGCTTGCGCTGACCTCGGCCACCGCGTCTCCCGCCCTGGCCCAGACGGGCGTCATCCAGGGACAGGTGGTGGACGCCGCGTCACGGCGTCCGCTTTCCGACGCCCAGATCCTGGTCGTGGGTACCGGGGTCGGCCAGCTGACCAACTCGTCGGGACGGTACGTGCTCCTCAACGTGCCCGCCGGTGAGCACGTCGTGAAGGTGACCCTCATCGGCTACACCGACGCTGAACGGACCGTCACGGTTACGGCGGGACAGACGGCGAGCGCCGACATCGAGATGTCCTCGACGGCGATCTCCCTGAACGAGATCGTGGTAACGGGCCTGGGCGTCGAAACCGCGCGGCGAGCTCTCGGTACCTCCGTCGAAGTGCTCTCCGCGGAGGACTTCGAGCTCGCGCCCGTGCAGTCCATCGACCAGCTGCTGCAGGGGCGCGTCGCGGGAGCCACCGTAAGCGCCACGTCGGCCCAGCCGGGAACCGGTTCGCTCATCAACTTCCGGGGCGTGTCGTCGGTGTTCAGCGCCCAGACGCCGGTCATCTACATCGACGGGGTCCGCGTGGACAACGATCACGCGACAACCTACGGCACCGGCGGGGAGCAGTCGTCGGCCTTGTCCGACCTGCTCACCAGCGACATCGAGCGGATCGAGGTCACCAAGGGCGGGGCTGCGTCGACCCTGTTCGGCTCCGATGCGGCGACAGGGGTCATTCAGATCTTCATGAAGAAGGGGGCGCCGGGCGAACCCCGAATCACTGCCCGAGTCGAGCGGGGCATCGAGCAGCCCGAACTCTGGAACATCCTGGACACGCGCCTGATCTTCCCGGAGCGGGTCGAATCCGGAGAGGTAACCGGGACGTTCATGGAGGATCTCTACTTCAAGCAGGGAGCCACCGAGAGCTACTACCTGGGTATGACCGGAGGCACGGCCGACGTCACCTACAGCGTCAGCGGCCGCCTCGAAGACCGGACCGGCACCCAGCCCAAGGACGGCAGCACCAACTACAACCTGCGGGGCGGCCTCCAGGCGTCGCTCAGCGAGGACTTCACCCTCGAGTTCTCGGCCAGCTACGTCCGCCACAACTTCGACCGCCTGTACAACGGCGCGGCCATCGCCGACCCGCTGACGACCTTCGAGGTCGGCGACGCCCTCTTCTTCTCCGGGGCGGGCTCGCTGCAGGAAGCGCTGGACATCTTCCTCCTGCCCGACATTACGGAGTGGGTCAACCGCTTCATCTTCTCCAGCGGAGCGCGCTGGAACGTCCGCGACGACCTGACCGTGAGGTTCAACGTGGGCGCGGACAACCGAACGAACCAGCAGCGCGCATTCGATCCCATCGGCTTCACGCCGGCGACGCCCAACGGGCGGCTGAATCGCCGTGACCGCTCCTTCACGTCCGTTTCGCTGGACGGGGGCGCAACCTACAGCTGGGAGAGTCCCGGTCGCACGCTGGGGTCCCAGCTGACGGTCGGTGTGCAGGGTTTCCGCGAGGAAGAGAGCATCGTCAACGGGTTCGGACTCGGCTTCGCGCTGCCTGGCACGACCTATTTCGACGCGGCGGCGATCATCACCGCCTACGAGGGAAACGTCGAAGTCTTCAACGGCGGCCTCTACGTTGACGAGCAGGTGAGCGTCTGGAACAAGCTGTATGTGGGCGCGGGGTTTCGCATCGATGCGGGGTCGAGTTTCGGCGACAATATCGACACCGAGTTCTACCCCAAGGCCACGGGGTCGTACATCGTGTCGGAGGATCTGGATCTCCCGCTGGTCGATGAACTCAAGATACGGGCAGCGTTTGGCCGGACGGGGAAGTTTCCGGGGGCCTTCCTCAAGGACCGCACCTATTCCGCTACCCCGTTCAGGGGTGAATCGGCGCCCAGGTTCGCCAACCCGGGGAATCTGGATCTAAGGCCGGAGAGGACATCGACGATCGAGGCTGGAATCGACGTGGCGCTCTGGTCGGATCGAGTCGGCTTCAACGGGACGGTGTACGAAGCGCGCACGACGGACGCGCTCTTCCTGGTGCCACGCCAGCCCGTGACCGGCCTGGGAACCCAGCAGGCAAACGTGGGCGAAATCCTGAACCGGGGCGTGGAAATGGCGCTGAACGTGCAGTTGCTCAACAGCCGGCGCTTGGCCTGGTCGGTCGGTGGATCGTTCCAGTACAACCACAACCGGATCGAGGACATGGGCGGAGTCCCGGACTTTTCGGTCGACGGCTCGCAGAAGCGCGTTACGGGTTGCTGGATGGTGACCGAAGAGGGCAACACCGACACCTGCCTGGGTGGACCCGTTGGCGCCTGGTGGGTGACGATGCCGACGGACACCAACGGGGACGGACTTCCGGATGGCTCGGAGCGCCAGTTCACGGGAGGGTTCCCGGTTCCGGACAAGAGCGGCGGCGTCAACACGACGATTTCCGTCGGGAACAACCTTGTCATCAGCGCGCTGGCCGACTGGGCCGGGGGTCACGAGGTATTCGACTGGGGGTCGGTGTGGGCCACATTCAACGGTGTCTTCCGCCGCGAACGCCTCCGCTGCGGGTTGGAGGAGGGGGCGGAGCAAGGGTGCGCCTACGCCTTTCCCACGCGGTACAACACTGACGGCACGGAGCGCGGCAGGTACAGTCAGAGTTCGGCCCGCAGCGCCTTCCTCTACGACGGAGACTACTTCAAGATCCGCGAGATGTCGGTGCGCTACACTCTGCCGCAGAGCTTTGCCGACCAGCTTCACGCCAGCCGTGCGACGGTGTACGGAGCGGGTCGCAACCTGTGGATCTGGTCGCGCAACAAGCTCATCGACGGCGAGCTGAACGGGCTCAGCGGCGGCGGGTTGGTGCTCGGCAGCGAGAGCAGCATAACCCTCTCTCCGAACCGGGCCTTCCGGCTGGGCGTCGAGGTGGTGTTCTAGCCGGACGATGGTCGACAAGTACCGCAACGCGGCTTCCCAGTCCCGTAACCTGGCATCCGCGACGGCGGTGCCGGCGTGAGCCAGCTCTACCTCGACTTCGACGCGGGGCCCCGCCCCGTGCCCCCGCCTCCGCACGAGGGTTCCGGCGCGTGCGTCATGGTGCGAGAGCTGGAACGCATCGCGCGGGAAGGCGACCTCGGCCGCAAGCTGCTGGTCGCGCGCACCCGTGGCGAGGGCAAGGAGCTGTTGCGCCAAGTGGCGCTGCGGGGCCAATCGTGGGTGGGTTTCGAGGTCACCACGGCGCGGCCCCTGGCCATGAGGATCGCGGCGGGGGGGCTGGCGGGCACAGGCTGCAAGGTGATCGACGCCTTCGACGAACAGGCGCTGGTCGAGCAGGCGATCGACGAGGCGCTTCTCACCGGGCCGTTGTCCGGCTCCCGCTCGCGTTTCCCCGCCCTTGCCGAGAAGGTGGGCTTTCGCGACGCCGTGCGGCACTCGGTGGCCGCCCTGCGCCTGGGTGGCATCCGCGCGAGCGCGGTGCGCGCCGCCACCCCGCGCCCTTCCGGCAGGCAGCAGCTCGTCGCGGCAGTGCTGGGGCGCTTCGAGGCGCTGCTGCTTGCGGACAACCTGGCCGATACGGCTACGGTGCTGGCGACGGCGACGGGAATCCTCGACGACGATACGGCCACACCTGCACTCGAAGCCCCCACCTTCCTGATACCCGGCCTCTCCGACCGCGGCCTCGCGGGCCGGTTTGTTCGCGCCCTGCAGCGTCGCGGCGCCGTGATCCTGAAGACCGACCCCGTCGAAGGACTGCACGTCCCCAAGGGGATTCTCTGGGACGTGGCTCCACCCGAAGCCCCGGGGAGCTACCTCCATGCGGTCGAACGCCGGGATGAGCACGGCAGCTCACAGAATCGCCCCCGAATCGAGCTCTTCGCCGCCGGCTCCGTCTACGACGAATTGCGCGGCGTACTGCGCCGAGTCATGGAAGCAGGCGCCCGCTGGGACGAAGTGGAGATCATCGCGTCGGACCCCGCGCTCTACGGCTCCGCCCTCCACGCGCTGGCGGATCCGCTGGGCATCCCCGTCACCTTCGCGGTCGGGCTCCCGGTCCAGCGTACCCGGCCCGGGAGGGTGGTCGCCACCTGGTTCAAGTGGATCGAGAGCGACTTCCAGGAGGCGCTCTTCCGCGCTCTCGTCGAAGCGGGCGACGTGAGCCCTCCACCTGCTCACGACGGGATTGCCGGTCCCCGTCTGGCGCGGGCGCTCAGACGGCTGCGGATCGGTTGGGGAAGAGCGCGCTACCTGGCGCGGATCGAACGCGAGTTGCGGGACCTGCCCTCGCGCCAGGCGCGCGGCAGCCAGAGCGAGGAGAGCTTTGGGCGCTGGCAGAAGCGGACCGAAGCCGACCTGAGCGCTCTCAAGGCCCTGCTGGGTCCGGTGCTCCACGCAACACCAGATGTTGCACGCCGGGTGTCACCCGCTCACGTCGCCGCGGGCGTGAAAAGCCTGCTGGCCCGCGTGGCAGACGGGACCGACACCGACGACACCGCCCGGGAACGATTGTCGCGCATACTCGACCGGATCGAGGCCACGCTGGACCGGCTCACCGACTTTGCGTCGGCGGCGGCCATCGTGAAGTCGTTGCTGGCGATCCGGATTCCGGCTCCCAGAACCGAGGGCACGGCTCCGTGGAGCTCTGCCGCCGGCCACCTCTATCTGACGGACCTGAGTCACGGAGGCGCCTCGGGGCGGCCCTTCACCTTCATCGTGGGACTGGATTCGGGGAGCTTCCCGGGGTCGACCCGGGAGGACCCCCTGCTTCTTGACCGGGAGCGCCTGCGCTTGGGGCAGGGGGAGCTTCCCTTCGCCAGCGACCGGACCGCGGAAGCCCGCTTCCACCTGGCACAACTCGTCGCGCGCCACAGAGGCACCCTGGTCCTGAGCTACGCCCGCTGGGATCCGTCCGAAGCCCGGGCGCTGTCTCCGGCGCCCGAGCTGCTGCAGGCGCTTAGGCTGCGCGAGGGCGACCGGACCCTCGACTTCGAAGATCTGAACGCCCACCTCGGCATGTCGGAGTCCCGCCTGCCGCGCCCGGACCTCCGCACGGATCTGGATGCGGGCGATGTCTGGTTGCGCGCGCTCGCCACCGACGACGGCAGATTGCGGGACGGTTTGTCCGCCGTGGGCCGGGCATATTCACGGCTGAGCCGGGGAATGGCGGCAGCCGAGGCGTTGCTGGACGACACCGCCACCGTCGACACCGGTATCCTCGGCACTCGCTCCCCGCCGCTCTCCTACCAGGATCTGCCGAACCGGGTCCTCTCGGCGAGCCGGCTCGAGCAGCTGGGCGCGTGCCCCCGGCGGTTCCTGTTCAATGTCGTCCTGGGAGTGTCCCCGCCAGACGACCCCGAGTTCGACCCACATCGCTGGCTGAACGCGCTGCAACGGGGGAGCCTCCTTCACGACGTTTACGAACGGACCCTTGGACAAGCCCGCGAGCGGGGACTGGAGCCCGACGGAGACGGGTTCTTGGCGCTCGCACTGACGTTGACCGACCGCGAAGTGGCGAAACAGCGAAGGCTGGTCCCTTCCCCCAGCCAGGTCGTTCGTGATATCGAGATCAGCGCCTTGCGCGATGACGTGCGTTCGTTCGTGGAGATGATCCGAAGCTCGCTGCCGCGGTGGACCGAGCTGGAGATGCCGTTCGGGATGGACGATGACGGCATTGAGATCGAGGGCACTGGCGGGAACACCGTCCTCGTGCGGGGCCGCGTCGACCGTGTGGACGACTACGGTACGCATTTGCGGGTGATCGACTACAAGACGGGCACCGACTTCGGCCACGACCACAAGTCGGGCGTGTACCGCGGCGGTCGCCGGCTTCAGCACGCGCTGTATACCGCCGCCGTGACCGCGGTGCGGGGTCGGCCCGTCGACCGCATGGAGTACCACTTCCCGACACGACGGGGGGAGAACCGGGTGCGGGCGTACGCCACGTCGGACCTCCGGCACGGTGGCGCCCTTATCGCCGCACTGATCGAGGGGGCGGCCGCGGGGTGGTTTCCGGCCACCGACGACTCCGGCGACTGCCGCTTCTGCGACTTCCAGGAGGTGTGCGGCGTCGAGCCGGTGGAGTGGGGCAAGCCCTCCTGCCGGTTCGCGGAGTGGACGGCGAGGAACCTGGACACCGTGCCCGAGCTGTCGGTGTTGAAGCGCGCCCGCAACTGGGAGGACGAGGAGCCGATATCGTGAGCGGCGTACCCACCGGCGCGACCCCGCCGTCCCGGCCCATTCCTCCCGACGAGACCGCCCGGGAACGCATCCGCAAGGATCTGGAGCGGACCTTCCTCGTCGAGGCGGGGGCCGGCTCGGGGAAGACCACCTCGCTCGTGGACCGGATGGTCGCGCTGGTCCAGCGCGGCGCGTGCACCGTCAAGCAGATCGCCGCGGTCACCTTCACGCGGAAGGCCGCCGCCGAACTGCGCCAGCGGTTCCAGGTCATGCTGGAGGAGAAACTGGCCGCTCTGCCGCCCGAAGACCCGGGCCGCGAACTGCTGGAAGACGCGATCCGTGACCTGGACCATGCCTTCCTGGGCACGATCCACGCCTTTTGTGCGAAGCTGCTGCGCGAACGGCCCCTGGAGGCCGGGCTGGACCCGGGATTTCGCGAGGTGCAGGAGACCGAAGCGGGCAGGATGCAGCGCGGGTTCTGGGTGGAGTTCCTGGAGCGGCTCGGGACGGACGGGGACCCGGACCTGAAGGAATTGGAGCGGCTGGACATCGAGCCGGACCTGCTGCAGGCCGTATTCGAGACTCTTGCAGAGAACCCGGACGTCGATTTCGGCTCCCGGCTCGCGAGTCCGCCCGAGCCGGAAGAGATCCGCGCAGTCCGGCAACGCTTCGACGAAATGCTGGACCGGGCCGAGCGCACTATGAGGGGCCGCAAGCCGCGGGGGGGCTGGGACAGCCTGGGCAAGCGCATGCGGACACTGCTCTACTGGCGCCGTTCGCTCGACTGGGACGATCGGGCGGTCTTCTTCGACGCGCTGGCCAGGGTCCACCTCAAGAAGGGCGGGCTGACGCAGTACAAGTGGGCGGACACTCCGGCGGGGAAGGCCGAGGCCAAGAGGTTCGGGACGGATTTTGAGGAATTTGCTGCGTCCGGGAGCCGCGCGGACCGGCTGCTGAGGTCGTGGTGGGCGTATCGTTATCCAGTTGCCATCCGGGTGGCGGGCAGGGCCTCCGAGGCCTTCGCACGGCAACGCAAGGACCGTGGCGACATCAACTTCCAGGACCTGCTGGTCCTCTCGGCAGCGCTGCTCCGTGAAGAACCGGCAGCCCGCCGGGATCTGGGAGACCGGTACCGCCGCATCCTGGTCGACGAGTTCCAGGACACGGATCCCCTCCAGGCCGAGATCCTTCTCCTGCTCGCAAGCGATCCGGAGACCGGGAACGATTGGCGCCAAGTCGTCCCCCGTCCCGGCGCCCTCTTCGTGGTGGGCGACCCCAAGCAGAGCATCTACCGCTTCAGGCGCGCGGACATCGCACTGTACGAATTCGTGAAGAGGCGCTTCGACGTGTTTGGCGAAGTGCTGGAACTCAAGGCCAACTTCCGTTCGCTCGGCGCGTTCCAGGCGCTGGTGAAGGGGGTCTTCGACCGCGAAGACCGTTTCGCACACGACGACACGGATCGTCAGGCGGCCTTCGCACCCCTGCTGACACAGCCGCAGCAAGGGCGGGACGGACCGGGTCGTCTGGCGATCTACAGGGTCGAGGGCACAAGGCAGGACGAGGCGGCACAGGACGACGCCGCACGCATCGCGACCGCAATTGCGCAGCGTGTGAAGGCCGGCGAACGGCATCCCGGCGACTTCATGGTCCTGACCCGCAAACGCAAGTACCTCTCGGTCTACGCGCGGGCGCTGGAGGACCGGAACCTGCCCGTCGAGGTGTCGGGTGCCGGTGTGGGCTTCGAGGACGAGCTTGGCGCGCTCCGTCTGCTGTTTCGTTGCCTGGCCGATCCGGCCCACCAGGTGCGCGTGCTCGGTGTCTTGGCGGGACCGCTCTTCGGGATCACCCTGGACCGGCTTGTGGAGTATCGCGACGGCGGTGGACGCTTCACGATCAACCAGCGTCCGGAGGGGGACGGCGAGGTGGCCGAGGCGCTGGGCGTGCTGTACGGGTGGTGGAAGCGCGCGCGCCGGGAGCCCGCGGACGTGACCGCCGAGCGTCTGGTGGCCGCGACGGGTCTCTTCCCGCTGGCGGCCGCGGGGAAGTTGGGGCAACTCCGGGCCGGGACGCTTGCCTACCTGCTGAACGCGGTGCGAGCCCGTGCCCTCGAAGGCGACACGTCCATCATGGGGGCCGTCGATGCGCTGGAGACGGCGCTGGACTGGGACGACGCGGAGGCCCCTCTCGTGCCGGAACGCCCGAACTGCGTTCAGGTCATGAACCTGCACCGTGCCAAGGGGCTGGAAGCGGATGTGGTGTTCCTGGCGGCGCCCTTCGGCGAGCCGAACTGGCAGCCCGAAAAACGCGTGTCCCGGGACGCACGGGGCGTTGCTCGCGGGACCATCCCGATTGTGGTGAAGAAAAGGTGGAGCAAGGATGTGATCGCGCAGCCGTCCACCTGGGAGGACGACCAGGTTGAGGAGGCCGCCTTCGATGAGGCCGAGAAGGTGCGCCTTCTGTACGTGGCCGCGACGAGGGCCAGGGACGAGCTGTGGATCGCGCAGGGGACGTTGAGGGGAAAGAACGCGAAGTCGCCGTGGGAGCCGGTTACAGAGTGGGTGACTGCGGAAGCCGCGCGGGGGGCGGGGGAAGGGGAGCGCATCGCCGAGGTGGTGGAGTTGCCCAGCGAGAGTCCCCCCGAGACAGACATGCTGGATCCAGAGACTGATCTGGCCGCGCCGATCACGGCTGTAAACGAGGCGGTGGAGCGCACGGGCACGCCCACGTACCGTGTGGACACGGTGACGGCGCGCGCCAAGGGGGAGGCCGTGTGGGGGGACGAAGCCGCGCCGGGCCGTACCGCCGCCAGTGGGGGCTCAGGTGGCGACCCCGTCACATCCGGCCCGCACCCCATCCGCACCGACGCCTTCGCGCGGCCCCCTCTTCGCCCTGCCAGCGGCGGTTTCGAGTGGGGCAGCGTGGTCCACGCCGTCCTCTCGGCCGCGGGCGAGGGCACGCATGGCGAAGCCCTCGTACAGCTGGCCCGCGACCTCCTCATCGAATACGAGCGGCCAATCGACGCGACGGGCGCACCCACCGAGATGGAAGCGCTCCTGGCCATGGTCGAATCGGTACGCGCCTCCGACATCTGGGCGCGCGCCATGGCCAGCAGCGAGCGTCACACCGAGATCCCCTTCGCGGTGAACAGGGGAGCTGCTCGCGGGAACGGCGCCGCCGCTGAAAGGGATGCGCCCGCCCCCGAGGTCCTCGAAGGCGTGATCGACCTGGTCTTCAAGGATGGGGACCGCTGGGTCGTGGCCGACTACAAGACAGACAGCGGCGACGACCCCGACTTTGTCGAGAGGGTGGGGCAGTACCGCGCCCAGGTCGATCTCTACGCGGAATGCTGGGAGCAGCTGACAGGCGAAGAGGTCGGCGAGCGGGTGCTCCTCTTCACCGCACAGGGACGCACGGAGTCCTGGTGATGAGAGAACCGCTGGTAACGCCAATCCTCCTGCTGCTTCTGTGCCTGGCATGCGGCGGAGACAGCTCCGGCACGCGAGACCACGAGGGGTGGCTCACCGAACTGGAATACAGGTTCACGGGCACAGCCGAGCAGGGGGTGCTGTTCAACTGGGCGTTCCTGCGGGCCGATCCCTACCGGGACCGCATCTTCATCGTTGACCCGATGGAGACCCAGGTCAGTGCCTGGCGGCCGGATGGCTCGCTGGTGTTCGTCGTCGGCAGGAAGGGCGAGGGCCCCGGCGAATTCACCCAGCCGTCGCGGATCTACTTTGCGGAAGATGGCGGGTTCACGGTGCGGGAGGGATGGGGAACGCGCTTCACCCACTATACCGCCGACGGTGAGCTGGTGGGCACCGAATTCGGATTGACGACCTCGCTGAGCTACGAGAACGTCCGCGTGGGTCTCGAAGCTCCCACAGGTGACGGAGGATACCTGGCCAGGCCGCTGTTCAGTGCGTCCAGACGAGCGGGGTTGCGTGGCGGGCCGCCCATGGAGCGGGAGCCCCTCTTGCGTGTCCGGCGCTCCGAAAGCGGACAGTGGCCGGCTCCGCAGCCGATCTTCTGGCAGAACACTCGCAACGGCCTGCACGCTGTTCCCCTGCGGGACGGATATAGCTTCGGCGGTCAGTACTTCGGAGACGATGACCGCACGGCGTTCGCACACGGTCGGATCCTGGTGCTGCAGCGTGCTGGCGGGCCGCCCGGTTCTCTTGATTTGATCGAACTGAACGCGGACGGGGACACGCTCTGGGAGCGGCGGTTGCAATTTGAGCCCCTGAAACTCACGCGCGAGTGGATCGAGGAAGCTATCGAGATCTTCGGGCGCCCGGAGTGGCTGCTCTCCGGGATTACAGGTGCTGAACGGCTCAGATACGTCCAGGCCTTCGAGGAGACGCTCTACAAGCCCGAGCTTTTGCCGGCGGCAGAGGGGTTCTTCCTCGCGGCCTCGGACGAGGTGTGGATCAAGACCTTCGAGAGATCCGACACGCTCAGGGTATACTACACGATTCCGCGCGGCGACGTGTCCGGGGAACCCCGGCGTGTTCTCCTGCCGGAATCCCTTCGAGCCGAGGATGCGACGGCCACACACGTCTGGGGGATCCGGGACGATCCCCTGGGCGTGCCCTATGTGGTGGGGCGGAGACTGAAGCACAATCAGCGACCGTGAGTCGGCGAGAGGCCTTGTCCTACGCGGAAACGGCGACCAGACTTCGACCGACCCCACGGAGCCTTCCCCGACATCCAGCCACCCGACCCCAGGAAGTGACATGCTCGGATTGATGTTCAGGTTCACCGGACCGATCGCCCTGACGATCGCCGTGTCCGCCGCTGCCGCCACGCCACCCGCCGCCGCACAGGACGACGAAGGACTGCCATTCCCGGAAGGCTGGGAAGTCCGCTTCGACCACGAGGGCGCCAGCATGGACGACCTCTATCTGGTTTCCATGCCGCCGGGGCTCCACGTCACCACCGGTCTGGCGATGATCGCCTGGCACCTGGATTCCGTGGCCACCGGCGACTTCAGAGTCGAGTCCGAGACCTTCCTGTTCGACCCCGAAGGGCGGCGTGAGGCCTTCGGCTTCTTCGTCGGCGGTACGGACCTTCAGGGCCCCGACCAGCGCTACACGTACTTCCTGCTGCGCGAAGGCGGGGAATTCCTCGTGAAGACCCGTACCGGCGCCGAAACGGGAGAGGTCCAGGGCTGGACGGCCCACCCGTCGATCGTTTCGTTTGCGACCAAGCCGGAGGACGCTGGCACGGCCAGGAATGTCCTCGCCCTGGAGGCGTCGGGCGACGAGCTGCGCTTCTTTGTGAACGGGGAGCAGGTCTGGTCCGGGTCGCGGGAGGGCCTCGCGACCGAGGGGACCTTCGGCATCCGTGTGAACCACGGGCTCAACCTGCACATCACGACCATCACGCGCGCGGATCAGCCATAGGCGCACGGGAACGAGGTTGTCAGTGAAGAAGATCGGGTTGGCGGCGGTTGGCGTGTTGGCGTTGATGGCGCTGATAAGGTTCGTCTCAGGGGGTGAGGCGTTGACCGAGGCGACGGTCGCTGCTGGCTTGGGGGTGGAGGCGGTAGAGACCTTCCCGGTCGCAGCCGCCCCCACCACCCCGCTTCCCCAGGCGCAGGAGCCCCCGCCCCGGCAGCGGCGCTGGTGGGGATCCCGCAACCGCTACCCTGGCCCTATCCCAACGCCTGGGGAGTGGCGGCCCCCCGACGGCCCGGTGCGCATTGGCCTGCAGGTGGGTCACTGGCGGACCGAGGAGGCTCCTCGCGAGCTGTCCGGACTGCGGCGCAACGGCACCAGCTGGAACGGGACCCCCGAGTGGGAGGTGAACCTGGAGATCGCGCGCCGGACCGGCGCCATGCTGGAGGAGCTGGGCTACGTGGTCGATATCCTGCCGGCCGTGGTGCCTCCCGGCTACCGCGCCCACCTCTTCCTCGCCATCCACGCGGACGCGAGCAACGATCGCAGCGCGAGGGGCTACCGGGTGGCGGCCCCCCGTCGCGACGCGAGCGGACGCGCCTCCGGCATCGTCGATCTGCTAAGGCGCAGCTACGGCGAGGCGACCGGCATCAGGCGGCTTCCGGACGCGACCCGGCGCATGCGCAACTACTACGCCTTCAACTTCCGCCGCTACGAGCACGCCCTGCATCCCATGACCATCGCGGCGATCCTCGAAACCGGCTTCCTCACCAACGCCGGCGACCGCGAAGTGATCATGGGGCACCCGGAGCGGGCCGCGCGCGGGATCGTCGAGGCGATCACCGCGTTCCCGATCACACCCCCGCCGGGACGCAACGATGCGCCGCAATGACAACTAAACTTGTCATTATGTAAAGCCGGCTTTACATCCCTACGATCTCCGTCACCAGAAACTCCTCTAAGAAGTCCAGCATGTCGTTGAGCTTCTGGATCGTGTTGTCGCGGCCGTAGACGTAGTAGCCCTCGCCCGGGTAGGCCTTGTACCGCACGATCTTGTAGTGCTGGTCGAGCTTGCGGGCGAAGTCCAGTGCCGCTTGGGGCTGGCCTTCACGCAGCCGCCAGTCGGCCGCGACCCCCTCGCCCTGGATGACGAAGGTCGGCGTGGTCACCTGGTGGGCTTTCTGGATCGCCGAACTGTTGAGGTATACGTCGCGGTTTTCGGGGTAGGGTCCCAGCTCGTATTCGAGCAGCTTGATGTGCTGAAGCTCGTGCACCTTGGTGTGGAAGTCGGTCATGTCGCCGTAGCCGGACAGCGCGATGGCGGCCTGGAAGACGCCGGGCGCGAACGCCACCGCGTCCATGGTCATGATGCCGCCGTAGCTGGTGCCGGTGACCGCGATCCGGTCGGGGTCGACATCGGGCAGGGTCTTGAGGTAGTCGACGCCCGCAAGCACGTCTTCGAGGTCGCAGTGACCCCAGCAGTTGTTGTTCAGGTCCTCGAACTCGAGGCCGTAGCCGGAGCTGCCGCGAATGTTGGGCATGAGGAGCACGTAACCGCGCTGCGCAAAGAAGTGGACCTGCTGGTGCCTGCGGAACTGGTCGTCGAACTGGGAGGTCGGGCCGCCATGGATCCACATCACGCCGGGAAAGCGCTGGTCCGGGGCCGCGCCGGGCGGTCGGTGCAGGTAGGCGTCGATCGTGAGGCCGTCGGTGCTGGGGTAGGTGACCTTCTCGGGCATGTGGAGTCGGTCGTCCGAGCCCGCGGGGACGGCGGAATGCAATAGCCGGCTTTCGCCGGATTGGACGTCCACGGTGAAGAGTTCGGTGGGGCGAGTCGGCGTCTCGAAGGTGTAGCTGATCGTGCCGCCATCGGGTGACCACTCCGGCCGCAGTGCCGCGCCCACATCCGGGTCCACCAGCGCCCTGTGCTTGTCGCCGTCGGCCGAGACCAGGCGCAGCGAATGCACGCCGTCCCGGTTCTCCGTGTAGCTGATCCAGTTGCCGTCCGGCGACCAGCGGGCGTCGCTCTGGTCGAAGTCCGACGCCGCGATCGGCCGGGGCTCGCCGCCGCCTCGCGGGACCACCCTGAAGTTCAGCCAACCGCTGCGCTGGGAGCGGAAGAGCACGGTCTGCCCGTCGGGCGACACCTGAGCCGAGGCGAAGGCCCTCCCGGCCCGGTAGTCGAAGAACCCCGTGTCGCGAACGATGGTCCTCGGGTTGGCGCCGTCGGGGTCGACTTCGATCACGTCGTGGTCGACCCAGCGGTCGTCCATGCGCACGTAGAGGAGCCGCTCGCCGTCGGGGGCCCAGCTGGGATAGCCTTCGTACAGTGGGTCGTTCGTCAGACGGTGCACTTCGCCACCCGGCACCGACACCTTCCAGATGTCCATGTTGCCGAAGCGATCGCCCGCAAACGCGATCCAGGCGCCGTCGGGAGACCAGGCGAGGCCGTTCGTGCGCGCGGCGAGCCGGGTGAGCTGGATGTCCTCTCCCCCCTCGGCGGGCCACAGCCAGATCTCCGGCGCCCCGCTCTTGTCCGACGTGTAGGCGACCCAGCGTCCGTCAGGCGACCACACCGGCTGCGGGGCGCCGAGCGATCCGACGCCGCTCAGCTGGAGGTTTTCGGTGAGGGTCGTCAGGGTGCCATCCCCCGTGTCGACCCCGGCGAGGTCCCCTCCGAAGACGAAGCTGATCGTCGCGCCGTCGGGCGACCACTTCGGCGAATGGCTGCCGCCGACGGCCGCCTGCATGTCGACCAGTTCCGCGGCTGCGATGGGGGCGGAGGAAGCGTCGGTGGCCCTGTTCATCGTGCCCTCGCTGCCCTCCTCTCCCTGTCCGCCGGGGGCGCCGGGCTGGCAGCCCAGGCCCGCCCCCAGCGCACACACCGTGAAGGCCAGCGCAACGCGTCTCATCGTGACATCCTTTCGCCCACGGTCACCATTTCGTCTCTCAGGAACTCCTCGAAGAAGTCCAGCATGTCGAGCAACATCTGGCGCCGGTTCGCGGTGCTGCGGACGTAGTAGTTCTCGTTCGGGTAGGTGGTGTAGCGGAAGGGCTTGTAATAGTTCTCGAGCGCCCGGGCGAAGATCTCGGACTGGTCCGAACCCGGGTAGCGTCCCACCCCGTGCACCATGAAGATCGGCGACGCCACGTTCTCCACTTCGTAAATCGCGGAGCTGTTGCGCCACACGTCCTGCCTGGTCTCGAAGGGGCCGAGCTCGTGTTCCAGAAGCTTGACGTGGCGGAGCTCGTTCTCGCCGTGGTAGAAGTGCACCCAGTCGGCGTAGCCCGACCCGGGGATGATCGCGCGAAATTCGTCCGGCGCGAAGGATGCGGCGTACATGCTCATGACGCCGCCGTAGCTCGTGCCGGTCAGGCCGATCCGTTCCGGGTCGACTTCGGGCATCGCCCTCAGGTAGTCCGCGCCGGCGACGACGTCCTCCAGGTCGCAGCGCCCCCAACAGTCGTTGTTGGCGTCGGCGAAGTCCTTCCCGTACCCCGAGCTGCCCCGGATATTTGGCAGGAGGACCACGTAGCCACGCTGCGCGAAGAACTGCGCGTTCTGCTGGAAGGTGTCGTTGAACTGCGAGGTCGGTCCCCCGTGGATGATGAGCACTCCGGGGAATCGCTCTCCGGAACCCGCGTTCGGCGGACGGTACAGGTACGCCGGGATGGAATAGCCGTCCGTGCTCGGGTAGTGGACCTTCTCGGGGACGACCACCCGGTTGCCGAAGTTGCCGGCCGGCATGGAGTGGGTGAGCTGGTGGGTCTTGCCGTCGTCCAGCGAGACGGTGTAGAGGTCGTTGGGGCTCACCAGGTCGCCCTGCAGGTACGCGATCGCGCTCCCGTCCGGCGCCCACGACGGGCTGGCGGCGACGCCGCCGTCCGGTGAGACCAGGACCCTGGGCTTCCCGCCGTCCGCGGAGACCACACGCAGGTCGTGGTGGCCGCTGTGATTCTCGGTGTAGGCGATCGAGCGACCGTCCGGAGACCACACCGCGCTGCTCTGGTCGGCCTCTGCCGCGGCGACCGGGCGCGCCTCGCCGCCTTCGAGCGGGGCGAGCCAATAGTTGATCCAGCCGCTCCGGTGGGAGCGGAAGAGGACCTGGCTGCCGTCGGGTGAGACCTGCGTGTACCCGAAGGCGGTTCCCGCGCCGTAGTCGAAGAAGTCGGCGTCTTCGAGCACGGTGCGCGGGCTTCCGCCGCCGGCATCGACCTCGATGACGGTGTGGTCCTCCCAGGTGTCGTCGAGGCGCCCGTAGAGGACGTGCCGGGAATCGGGGGTCCAGCTGGGGAAGACTTCGTACCGTTTGTCGGTCGTCAGCCGATGAACCTGCCGCGTCGCGACGTCAACGGTCCAGACGTCGTAGTTGCCGTACCGATCCCCCGCGAAGGCGACTGTACGCTCGTCGGGCGACCAGCTCATCGAGTTGATGCGGGCGCCCAGGTTGGTGAGCTGCACCTCGGAGCCGTCCTCGGTGGACCATAGCCAGATCTCGGGCTTGCCGCTCTTGTCGGAGACGTACGAAATCCACGCGCCCGACGGCGACCATCCCGGCATCTGCGAGGCCAGGAAGTGACCCGCCGAGCCCATATCCGCCGGGACGCGCGTCGGAAAGCCTCCGTCCGGGGAGATCGTCATCAGCCCGCCGGTGAGCCCCGACTCCACGAGAATGGCCGAGCCGTCCGGGGACCAGGCGGGGCTTCCCGAGACGACCGACCCGATGGAAAGGAGCTGGTCGATCGTGAGGGTGCCGCCGCCGTTGTCCTGGGCGCGGGCCGCGTCCGATCCGGCCGTGGCGGCGACCGTGGCGACCGCCAGCAGGGTGACCGCGGGCGCGAGCGTTCCGCGGGTCGCGAGGGTCCGGCGGGTGGACAGCCGTGGGCGGGTCGCCGGTTTGCCGTGAGTCAAATGTTTCCGGTACGTCATCGTTGTCCTCCGGGTCAGTGTACCCAGACGCTGGACTGTTCCAGCGCGTTTTCGATTCTCAACCAGACGGATTGTCCGGGCCGCATGTAGATTCTGCTGGTCTTGTAGGGTCTGATCGCGCCGACCGGGTCGGCTTCCAACAGAAAACCGGAGCCGCCCAACAAGTTGGCGGGAAGAGGGACGGAGTCGGAGCGCATACTGGTGAGTGACATGAGCGTGAAGCGCTCCGCATTCCGGATGCCGTAGACCTTCATGTCCAACCAGTTGCGGTTGGTCACGTGGAGCATGCTCTGCGGAGCGTTGCCGAACGCCTCAACCTCGCTCGCAGGGGGCGGCGCGCCGGAGCGCTCCCCGGGGGAAGCGCATCCGGCGGCCGCTGCAAGCAGCAGAAGGAGGCAGGCCCCTACGGGATGAAGCCTTGCTGGGTCATGCACCCTGGCGGGACCTCCGGCTCCCGCGGCAAGCATTCGCTCAGGGGGTACGGCATCGCGTCATGAAGGCGCTGGTCCGCGCTGGGCGGCCCCAATACGGGAATCTCCAGGAGCTTCCCGTAACGGTTCATGTCGACCCAGGTGTGGCCCCCCTCGAAGACCAGAGAGAAACGCTTGTTGTAGAGCAGTTCGTTCAGCAGGTCATCGTCCGAGCCCATGTACGGGTCCGGAAGCGGGTCCAGTCCGCCCGAGTTCATGCGAATCAGGTTGATGTCGGCGATCGCAGCTGCGCGGTTTCCCATCGCCAGGTTCGCCTCGGCCCGGATCAGGATCAGCTCCTCGTTCTTCACCCACACGAATGGAGCGTTCGGGTCTTCGTACAGCGTGTACTGAAGGTCGGAGGCGACCTCCAGCAGCTGGTAGGTCGGCACGTCCTTGAACTTCGTCTGGAAGCGCAGGTCCGGAGAACCGTCGGCGCGAGCCTGAGCTTCATTTCGGAACCGCGTGTTCGCCCATAGCAGGTCGGGACGATTGGCCGGGTTGACCAGGTCGCCCGAGTTGACCGACCAGCTGTGGTAGGCCCCGAAGTCGAGCGGCTTGCCCGTGTCCATGAAGGACTCGCTGAGGGCCTGCATCGCTGCCGACCACCCGTTGCGCTGCACTTCGGCGCGCGCCTTGATCGCCCGGTTCAGCTGGGCGAACTCCATCGGGCTGGAAAAGCTGGAGAGTCCCGCCGTGACGCGGAAGGGGAAGGAGCTCGCGGCTCGCAGATCGCCCAGAGCCTCGTCGAGCAGGCTCACGACGTGGTTGTACAGCTCCGACTCCGACACGATGGGTGCCGGGTCCTCGTTGGGGTCGGATCCCACCGCCACCGGTGCGCCCAGGCGCCGCCGGGTCACGGCGATGTGCAGGAATTCGTATGCCTGGATGGTCTTGGCGAAGCCCCTCACCGCCGCCTTGTCCCCCTCGGGAAGCTCCGAAGCAGCGAGGGCTTCAAGGAGCAGGTTGGCGTTGCGGATGTTCTGGTAGGCCTCGTTCCACACCTGGGTGCCGACGAAGAGCGTCTGGGTAAAGGGGTCGCGGACGCTGCCCGGCAGCGATGAGCCGGTCGGCGCCATGGGATACACCTCACGCCCGAAGGCGCCTACCCACTGGACCATGTCCGCCAGGGTGAGCCGGGTGTCGAATAGCAGTCCCTGAGTCGCAGCCGCGACGGCAGCGCTGCTCGGGTTGGTCTGCAGGTCCTCCACACTCGGATTGTTGAAGTCGGGTACGGTTAGCTCGCACGCGGTGACCAGTGTCGCCACGAGACCGGTTGCCACGATGCGGTTGCCGAGTCGTTTGTTCATTGGTCCGATACTCATCGGTTTCAATCTCCCGTGCATGTTCATCAGAAGCCCACGTCCACCGAGAACCAGAAGCTCCGGCTCGGCGGGAAGGGCGCCACGTCCTGGCCACGGCCGACGGACTCGCTCCCGAAGTTGCTGACTTCGGGGTCCAGACCGGGATAGTCCGTGAACGTGAGCAGGTTGCGGCCACTGAGATTGAGGCGGATGAAGCGGGCTGCGCTCCACAGACTCGACGCCATCTCCGGCGAGAGCTCGTAGCTGACCGTGAGCTCCCGCAGCTTGACGAACGAGGCGTCCTGGAAGTAGGTGCCCGTGTTGTTGGGGAAATCAAGGTTGCGCTGCACGCAGACGCTCTGGCCGTTCACCAGGTCGTTGCAGTCCTCGGTGTTCCGGGTCAGATCGAAGAGGAACTGGGTGAGGTTGTTCACCGTGCCCCCCTTCTGCCAATCCAGCGTCCCATAGAGGTTGAACTGCTTGATGCGGATGTCGTTGGAGAAGCCCACCCGGAAGTCGGCGTTGGCGTCCTTGAGCGGGCCGACTCCGACCTCGCCCGTCTCCGGATTGGGGCCGTTGCCCCACAGCCACGTGAGCGACCTGCCCTCTTCGACGGCCGTGGTCCCGTAGAAGTACCCGAAGCCCTGGACGGTGAAGCGAGGTACCGGCAGCGACACGACTTTGCTCCTGTCCATGCTGAAGGTCCCGCGGGCGGTCCACTGCAGGTTGCGGGTGAAGAACGGCACGACGGTGACGGCCGTCTCCAGACCCCAGACGTTGATTTCGCCGCCGTTGAAGATCGATTCGCCGAAGCCGGTGGACGGCGCCAGGGAGCGCTCCAGGATGACGTTGTTGATGGTCTTGTTGAAGTATGTGAACTCGACGGTCGCCCGGTCGTCGAACATGGTTGCGTCGATGCCGCCTTCGATCTCGGTCTGACGCTCGGGACTCAGATCGAGCGCGGCCGTCGTGCCCTCGACGCGCAGGGCGGGAAGCCCGCCGATGTTGCGGCCTTCGTACTCCGTGAACTTCTGCCCGTAGACCGGCTGGTTGCCGGACTGGCCCCAGGCGCTCCGGAACTTGACTTCGTTGAGGGCGCCACGGTCGATCGGAATACGGTATGACGCGGCCAGCTTGGGGTAGAAGTGGAAGGCTTCGGTGTCCGAGTTGTTGGAGCTGCGGTCCACCCGGGCCCCGGCCGTGAGGAGCAGCCGCTCGTCCATCAGGAGTACCTCTTCCTGGGCGAAGATGCCGAAGTCGAGCGAGCGTTGCCGGTTCTGTCTGACCTCGGTCGCGGTGCCCCGGTCAATGTTCTGCAGTCCGCCGATGAGGTTCTTGGCGATCGTGCTGCTCGCGTCCAGGTCGCGGATCTCGTACTGGGTGCCGAACGAGCTCGTGGACTGGAAGGAGTCCCCGTTGAAGGTGTAGACCGCGTTCAGGTTGGCGTTCATGTACTGGCTGTAGGCCGAGCCGAGCACCGATGTGCCGGGGAGCCCGTCGTTGGGCTCGAACTGGGACTCGGGCGGCGAGAAGAGCACGTTCTTCTGGTTGTAGAAGTCGATGCCGCCGGTGGCGCTCAGGCGCAGAGTATGCGTGGCCGAGGTGATGGCGTCGAAGGTGAGGTTCCCGGACCCCACGAAGCGCCAGACTTCCTCGTCATTCCGTACCAGCGAAGCCGTCTCCAGGATGTTCGAAGAAGCGAAGGGATTCCTGGGATATGTGCCCGTACCGCTGGGGCAGTCGTCGATGTCGGCCTGCCGGGTGCCGTCCGCGCACATGGCACGCAGGTCCACGAAGCTGGGTGTCGACGGGAGCGTCATGTAGTAGCTGATGCTCCGGTTGTCGTTGTTGGTGATGCCGCGCCCCGCGAGCGTATGGATCGCGTTGGTGTTCAGGCTGAAGGAGACGCGTTCGCCCAGGGTCTGGTCGATGTTGAGCCTCAACGCCTCCTTGTTGTAGTAAGTGTTGTCGATGATGCCACCGTCGTGCTTGACGAGACCCGACGCGTAGTAGCGCGTGTCCTCGGTGCCGCCGCTGACGCTTGCCGAGGTCTCGTAGGATGGCGGCGAGTGGCCGGCCAGCAGCTCCTCATGGTCGAAGAACCTGCCCGCCTGCCAGTGATCCCTGGCCTGGGGCCCGAAGAACTCCACCGCCTCTTCCATCGACGTGAACTCGCGCAGCCCGAGCTTGTTGGAGAGCTGGGAGAAACCGAAGCGCTGTGTGACGTTGAACTGGGGCGCGCCGACCCGTCCCCGCTTGGTGCGGATGATGACCACGCCGTTGTTGGCCTTGGACCCGTAGATCGCCGCCGCGGACGCCCCCTTGAGGATCTCGATGCTCTCGATGTCGTAGGGGTTCAGGTCGGCGATCCGGTTGGCCGAGTTGTCCTGCGAGCCTCCGCGCACGGGGTTCGACGACGAGACCGTGACCGAGTGGACTCCCGAAGGAATGGTTTCGTCGCTCACGATCACCCCGTCCACCACATAGAGCGGCGTGTGGTTCCCGAGGATCGTGGATACGCCCCGAAGCTGGAGCTGCATGCCGCCCCCCGGCGCGCCGGAGTTGGACTGGATGTTGGCTCCGGCCACCTTGCCGCGCAGCGCCTGCTCGACGGAGGCGGCGGGCACCCGTGCCAGGTCCCTCGCGCTCACGGTCGAGACCGCGTTGGCGAGGTTCCTGCGCGAAACGCCCGTCGCCTGTCCGGTGACCACGATCTCGTCGAGGTTCAGCACGTCTACCCGGAGCGATACGCTGATGTTGTTCGTGCCGGTCGGCACCGTGACCGTGGAGGGCTGATACCCGAGCATGCTGATGTCGAGCACGGCCTCGCCCGCCGGTACGGTCACGGCAAAGTTGCCGTCCGCCTCGGTGAAGGTGCCGAGCGCAGTGCCAGCGACCGACACGGCCGCACCCGAAATGGGCTGCCCGCTGGTCGCGTCGGTGACGGACCCGGTCAGGACGTGCGTCTGGGCGTGGACTTCTCCAACGCCAAGCAACGCGGTCAGGCCCGCCAAGAGAACGTTTCGAAGCTTCATGTGGCTCCTCCTTCTTGAAATTGGTTAACTGCTCCCCCCCTACTGGCCCCGCTGCCTGTTCGCTCGTTTGGCCTGGATTCCCTCGATTCCTGCGCCGCACCCCGGGGGTCTGTCGCGGTCACGGCCACACGCGGTGGGGTTCCCAAGCCACCAGCAGGGTTCCCAAGCCACCTGGCAGAGTTCAAGCCGGTTCCCGGGGGGATAGGGGTAAAATGGATACTCAAATGAATACTATAAGTCCTGGCCCGAAAGGTTCCTACGATAATAAACGGCGATTCCCGGCGGGCTGGATGCCGGGAGTCCTGGATCGCGTTGCATTGCGCCCCCAAATCCAAGAACGAGGCAGACTTGCGTGACGGGGTCGCGACGGCCGCGGATCCGGCCCGCGGGTACCGGTTCCCCTCTCAGAAGTCCAGCCAGTAGCTCGCTTTCACCAGGAAAACGTTGCGCATCGGGTCCGAGAAGAGCTCCCTGACGCCGATGCCGTCCAAGCCGCGGTCCAGGACCCTGGTCGCCCGGTCCTGGCTCCAGACGAGGAACAGGGTCGAACCCGGCAGGTACTCCCACCGCAGCACGACGTTGCTCCGGAACGATCGCACCCGGAAATCGGGGTTGCCGAAGTTGACGGCCTTCGCCGGACCGGTGCCGTCGGCATCGACGGTGTAGCGATCATCGGCGCTCTCGATCGTCGACCCGGACTCGCCGTATCGCAGGAAGTCGAAGGTCCCGGGAGTCTTCAGAGCGCGGTAGCGATCGTAGTCGCCGAACGCCACGAAGGGCTGGGCGTATGCCTGGAACGTCACCGACGGGGTGAGCGCGATGTCCATGCGGGCGGTCAGGTTGAGGGACCTCTGATCGAGTTCGGCGAAGACGTAGCGGCGGCCGAAGGTGGCCGCGGCGGCGGGATCATCGGCCTGGGTGACGTAGAAGGCCGCGTTCCTGCTCCAGGTCAGCCCGGGCCCGAGACGCCAGCTGAACCAGCCCTCGCCCCGCCCGGTGAGAGAAGGTGAGAGCGCCATTGAGTACGATCCCTCCTCGTCGGCCGAGTAGCGGACCGTCATGCCCCCCGAAACGCGGTTCCGCCCGTCGCCCGTCAAGGTCAGGTTCCCGCCCCAGTCGACGGGGCTCGTCATGGCCGGGCCGCCGCGAGTGGCGCGGTGGTCCTGGCTGCGGAAGCCGTAACGCAGCGAGCCCCGCAGCCTGCGGAATCCGGTGGTCTGCCCGCTCCCGTTCAAGGAGATGCTGCGCTGGAAGACCAGGTTGCCGAAATTGCGTCGCTCGGAGCCCGTGATGCCGAGGTTGGCCGTCCGGAAAAAGCGGCCCGGTTCCAGCCAGCGCCGGCGCCCGTTGACCACCAGCGAATAGAGGTCGGCGATCGTCTGGAAGCCCGCGTCGTTCATCTCGAATCCGGGCGATACAACGCTGGCCTCGAAGCCGTAGAGCCACTCGCCCGCCTCCTTGCGAAACGCGACTTCGCCCGCGAAACCGGTCAGGGAGGTGCGGCTCGGATCCAGGGTCACGTAGTCCTGTCCGGGGCGCTGGTAGTAGCGTACGGACGACCTCTGGGCGCGGAGCATCGCGGCCGGATCGCCGCGCACGTAGGAACCCCCCACCCAGCCCTGCAGCGCGTAGGTGCGGCTCCCGAGCCGGTGCAGAAAGTCGACCCCTCCCGTCATGGCGCGGTCCCGCAGGCCGGTGAACGCCTCGTGATCCAGGTCGCGCACGACCCCCGTGGCGATAGCTCCGACGTAGCTGTCCCCCTCCTTCATGTCCTTTCGGACTCGCAGCGCCATAATGTTCGCCAGCGGATCCACCGGCGACTCGAAGAACGGCGCGCCCGCCCCTTCCGCGACCCTCGCCATCTCGCGCCGTGTGGTGGCATTCATGAACGCGACGACCCAGCCCGACTCGGTCCGGCCCGAGACCTTCGCGGCGCCGAGGATCGTGGACGCCGCGGGCTGGTCCACGTAGGCCCCTTTGCCGTAGGCGGACACCGCGGGCCGCTGCCCCACCCGGCGCGAGTAGAAGAAGCGAAGTCCCTCCAGCCCGCCGAACCCGAAGAGGCTCGCGCCCTCGACGAAGAACGGGCGCCGCTCGTTGAATCGGGTCTCGAAGGCCGTCAGGTTGACCACCGCCGGGTCGGCTTCCACCTGCCCGAAGTCGGGGTTGACCGTTGCGTCCAGGGTGAGGCCGCCGGTGAGGCCGTACTTGACGTCCAGGCCCATTGTTCCGCCCAACACCGAGCCGTCGTCGAAGGGGCTCGCCGGATCCGCGCGCTGGTCGAAGGACGCCCGTGTCACCGCATACGGCAGCACCTCTACCCTTCCGGGCCGGTTGATCCCCTCCAGCCCCAGCAGGTGACCGAACTGGGAGGTCCATCCGGTCTCCGTCGCCGGCCGCCAACTCCAGTCGACGGCTTCTCCCGCGTGGAGGATGTCACGCCGGAAGTTGATCCCCCACACCTTCCGTTCCGCATCGGGAAAGCGCAGCTGCGAGAAGGGTATGCGCATCTCGGCCACCCACCCCAGCGAATCCACCCGCGTCGCCACCTCCCACACCGGGTCCCAGCCCGAGTCCATGCCTCGCAGACCGTCGTTGGGGGCGGTGAGGTCGTTGCGTCCCCCGGCGGGGGTCACGCCGAAGATGAAGGCCGTGCGGTGGTCGTGGTAGGAATCGATCTGCACCAGAAACTGGTCGTTCGACTGCATGAAGGAATCGCGCCGTCCCCGGAGTCGGGAGATCCGCTCCGGGTCGCGGTCGTGCATGCGCGCCCCGACGTAAAGGGCGTCGGCCGTGTAGGCGACCCGCACCTCGGTGCGCTCCGCCGCGGGCTTCCCGTCGCCGGGACGGTCCCGACGGAAGCCGGTGACCGGGGACGCGATCCCCCAGACGGCTTCGTCCAGGTGGCCGTCGAGGGTGGGTGGGATGTCGGCTCGAACCGCGGTCACAACCGGCGGAGCGATGCCGTTGCCGTGGGTGAGAGCCGTGTCCGCGGGGACGGCGAGTTGCCCGGGCGCCTGGACGACGCCCGCCGCATGGAGTACGAGAAGGGCGGTGCTGAGCGTCATGGGCTCCCCGGAAAGCGGTCGATAGCTGTTCGGAAACCTATTGGGAAACGGGAGCGGCGGCGAACCGGGGAGGGGAGTGCGCGCCCGAGCCGGGGAACGGACTCGTTGCCCTGTCGTTGCCCTGTCGTCGTTTGTCCGCCACAAAGTGACGAAAGTGGCGGACAAATGTGGGTAGCGGGCGATCCCTTACCGGTACCCGTGAAACCGCCTCAACCCCTCGGCCAGCCCAGCCCCCTCGTCCGGCCGCTCGTATCTCCCCGACTCCTGGTCGAACCAGCGGCGGCGCAGCGCGTCACCGTATGCCGTGAAGACCTCGCTGCCGTCCGCGCGCCCCGCGACCACCTCTTGCAGCAGGCTCGAGTATCCCACACGGGCCAGCCCCACCACCGCCACCAGCCCGTCGTACGCTTCGCGCATGTCACCCGCCAGGAACGTGTAGGTGTCGTCGCCGTAGTCCACTCCGGGGACGCCTTCGAGGAAGCGCAGGCTGGCGGGCGGCACCGCGTGCAGGGACGCAAAGATCGGCGCTGACACCCGCATCGCCTTCGCCGAGGCCAGCTTCTCGACCGCCCGCTTCGCGCCCTCGCGCAGATCGGTGCGGGCTTCCGGGACGGGCCGCGTGATCGCGCTGTCGGCCCCGTTTGCGTCTTTTACGGTCACGAATTCGATCCACGGCATGGTCTGAAGATCGCCGCGCAGCCGGTCGTCACCCGACGCGAAGATGACCGGCACGCCCACGCGTCCCCACGACAGCGCGACGAGTTCCGTCTCCGTAATGGGTTGCCCGTTGATCAGGAGGTCGATCCCGAGGGTGAAGGTGTGGGACGCGAAGCCGCCGCTCCCGGTCTTGGCGTGCATCCCCACCACGGCCACCGCGTCGATCTCTTCGGATTCGGGAAGGTCGAAGTACGTGTCGAACGGCTCCTCGCGGATGATCTGGGTGGCGCGCCCGTCGAGCAGATCGGTCCGGAGGTCGGGGTCGGGGTTCCCGCTCCCGTGTCCGTCGGCGATCACGACCTCGGTGGCTCCGCCCGCGAACAGGCCGTCCACCACGGCGTTGATATCTCCGGCCAGCCACTCCTGTCCCGAGGGATACAGGTCGGTACCGAACGAGAAGGAGCCGGGATCGCTCTGCCCCGACAGGCCCTCCATGTCGTGGATGATCAGGACACGGATCCCGTCATCGGTGTTGGGCTCGGAGTCCTCCAGGGTCCAGGGGTCGGACGGCATTTGCGGGGATGCGTCGGAGGACGGTGGCGCCGGCTGGCAGACGGCGGTCGCCAGACAGGCGGCGGCGCTCAGGCAGGCGGTGGCCCCCAGGCGGATCGCCGTCTCGCCGGGCTTCCGGGTCAAGTCTCGCTTCGCATGCATGGTCCTACCTCCATTCCTCGGTAAACACTCGCCCGAAACGGTCCGTAGCCTCGACCGTAACGACCATTTCATCGCCCGTCAGCCGGGCGCGGAACAGGTGATCGGTCGGCACCGGCTCGACCCAGGTGCGGCGCGGGGGCAGATCGGGCCCGGTGTGGAGTTCCACGCTCATGGGGTCCAGCCCCGGTCGCCGGGTCATCGCGCCCCGGGGCTCGCCGTCCGCGAACCACCGCACAGTCCACTCGGGGTCCCAGTTCCAGATGTTCACGACCAGTTCGCCGGGCGCTTCCGGATCTACCCCGGGGGGATAGACGCGCATCTGGTGATCCGGCGCCTGGCCCGTCGCCTTGTAGCGCCAGCTGACGTGCTCCCCGCGCACGGTGTAGACGCAGTAGCCGTTGGGCGTGCCGTCGTGACAGATCGGCCCGCTCCACCATGCCCCGCAGACGGCGCCGGTCACGTGTTCGTGGGTCCCCTGCTCGAAGACGTGCTCGCATTCGTGGGTATGGCCGGTGAGGATGTGGGCGTTGAAGGGCTCCAGCAGGCGGTAGAGTGCCCCCCGGTTCATGATGGCCAACCCGGTCCCGGGCTCTCGCTGGCCACGCCGAAGGTACTGGCTCCCGAGCGCGGGGATATGGGTGGCCACGATGACCGGCGACCCCCGCTCGACCCGTGCCAGATCCCGCTCCAGCCACGCCAGCGCGTCGGCGCCCAGATAGCCGATGTATCCGCTCCCGTGCCAGAAGACGTCGTCCAGCACCACGTAGTGGACCGCGCCCCGGTTGAACGAGTAGTAGCTGGGACCGAAATGGCGGCTGAAGGTCTCGGTCGAGGACCGGTCGGTCAGGTTGTCCGTGTCCAGGTCATGATTGCCGACGACCTGGAAGAAGGGGATGCCGATGCGGCTGACCCCGCCCTCGTAGTCGGGATACATCTCCAGGTGGTCGTACATGATGTCCCCGCACGAGATGCCGAAGACGTGCTCGTCCCCCAGTCCCCGGGCCGTCTCGCGGATGTCGGGAACGGACCGCTCCAGGAAGCTGGCCATTTCCCGCGCGTCCTGGGTCTGGATGTCGCCCAGGAGGAGCAGGGTGTGGTCCCCGTTGTCTCCGGGGTCGGGCTCGACGTCGAAGACGGCGGTCTGCTCGGGCGACGAGGTCAGCGCCTGGTGGAAGCGGGCGGTGCCCACGGGACTCACGGGGATCCGGTACCCGGACGGCGCCGAGAACCAGACGAAGCCCCGGTCGAGCGTCGTGACGATCTCGAAGGAGCCGTCGGCCGCGGTGTCGACAACCTGGACGCCGTCGGAGACGGGGATGCGCGGAAGTCCCTTGCCCCGGGCACGGACGGCGCCCCGGACCCGGATGGGGGCGGCGGCGGCGATCCGGGGTCGGGCCCACGCGCCGTACGGGTCGGCCAGGATGCGCCCGGGGGTGAGGAGGGCGCCGGCCAGCCCGGCGGCGCCAGTTCTCAGGAACGTGCGGCGGTCAGTCATGTTCTCACACTCCGTACTCGTGAAAGACTTCTTCGTTGTGTTCGCCCAGCTTCGGGGCCCGGCGCCGTCCGTCCGGCATCCCCAGTGGCGTTCGCACCTGCAGGCTCCCCGGCGATCCCGGGTCTCCGATTTCGAAGAAGAGGCCACGTTCGCGGTGCAGAGGATGGTCCGCCACCTCTTCGAGTTCGAGCACGGGCTCGCAGCAGCAGTCGTGCTCCGCCAGGACGCGAGCCCATTCGTCCCTGGTCTTCGTGGCGACGATCCGGGTCAGCTGGCGGCGCAGGTCTTCGTCGCCGTCCGGTCCTCCGCGCAACTCCAGCCCCGCGACCGCAGCCAGGCGCGCCAGGAACCGAGGTTCGAGCGCGCCCACGCTCAGGTACTTTCCGTCGCGGGTCCGGTACACGCCGTAGCGGGCAGCTCCCCCGTTCAGGAGCCCGGTACCGCGCGTCGGCGCGGCGGGCTCCGCGTCCATGATGCCGAACTCGCTCGCCAGCAGGGCAAGGGCGCCTTCGGTCATCGAGATGTCCAGATGGGTACCCTGGCCGGTACGGTCCCGCTGGATCAGCGCGGCGAGGATCCCGAACGCACCCCACATCGCACCCCCGGCCATGTCCGCGATCTGGACGCCCGCAATGGCGGGGGGGCCATCGGGGTTGGCGCCGCTCATCCCCAGCACCCCGGCCAGCGCCAGGTAGTTGATGTCGTGTCCCGCGCGGTCACGGTACGGTCCCGTCTGTCCATAACCGGATATCGAGCACAGGATGATGCGCTCGTTGCGCTCGCGCAGCTCGGCATACCCCACGCCCAACCGGTCCATCACGCCGGGGCGGAAGCTCTCCACGACGACGTGAGCGCGAGCCACCATGCCCAGGAAGCGCTCGCGCTCCCGGTCGTTCTTCAGGTCCACCGTCACAGACCGCTTGTTTCGGTTGACGGTCAGATACCGTCCCGACGGGCCATTGCCCCGGGGCGGGAAGTCGCGCATGTAGTCGCCCATCCGAGGCTCCTCCACCTTGACCACGTCGGCCCCGAGGTCGGCCAGGACCATGGTCAGAAAGGGGCCCGGAAGGAGCCGGGAAAGGTCGAGCACTCTGACGCCTCGGAGGGCATGGGCAAGTGACATTGGGATCGCTCGCGCGGGTTGTGGTGGACACTTGGGTGATTGTTGGAACCGGCGTTGGCCCGGCCGGCATGAGAAGCGCGGCACGGGACGTCGCTGCGGTGTCCCCAACATCCGCCTTTGGGTTCCATGAATGCAATGGCGCCGACGCCATTGAAACCGTATTCTGCCTGTTCGGCGCGGCGAGCGAGCGCCTTGTCGCTACCCTGCGCGCGCCCCTCGTGCCCAGATCACAAGGAGGATGACCGACATGTCACTTCACCGCCACGGCCTGCTGGCCGCTGTCCTGCTCGCCACCTTCGCTCCGGCGGCCGCCGCCCGTGCCCAGACCCTCGCGGTGACCGGTGGCACCGTCATCGACGGCACCGGCGCGGCTCCCCTGTCGAACGGCGTGGTCGTCATCACCGACGGCCGCATCACCGCAGTGGGGGCTGCCGGCGACGTCGATGTTCCCGCCGGGGCGACCACGATCGACGCCGGCGGCAAGTACGTCATCCCGGGGTTGATTGACGGCAACCTGCACCTCTTCCTGAACGGCGACCTCGAGACGCTGATCAAGCACGAGGAGCGCCTGCACGAGATCGTACTTGAGGCCGCGCAGATCACCCTCAAGACCGGCCAGACGACGGTCTTCGACACCTGGGGCCCACGCGCGGCCCTCGCGCAGGCCCGCGACATGATCAATGCGGGCGAGGCCCCCGGCAGCCGGATCTACCTTGCCGGGAACATCATCGGCTTCAGCGGCCCCCTCGGCCCGGACTTCCGCGAGTCGTACGCACCCTACGTCAGCAAGGCGTTCGTCAAGCGGATCAACGACACCTGGGAAGAAGACACGGGCCGTGAGTTGCTGTGGCTGCCGCCCGACTCGGTGGCGGCGGTCATCCGCAACTACACCACCCTGGGCATGGATTTCCTCAAGTACGGGGCCAGCGGCCACGTCGACATGAACCTGATTTCGTTCTCGGAGCGGGTTCAGCGGGTGATCGTCGAGGAGGGCCACCGCGCAGGCATCACCGTGCAGACCCACACGACCTCGGTGGAGAGCCTCGACATGGCGATCGAAGCCGGCGTGGACATCATCACCCACTGCGGAATCTCCGGCCCCGAGATTCCCATCCCCCTGGTGACGATCCAGAAGATGGTCGACCGCGGCATTGCATGCTCGGTGCTGCCGATCACGGCGCGACGCCTGGCCGCATTGGAGGAGCACGTTCCCGAAGGGACCCTCACGCCGTACATGAAGGTCGGTGTGACCAACCGCCGCAACATGATCGAAGCCGGCGTGAAGCTGCTGATGTCGACCGACGCGGGGATCGAGAACCCGGTGCTCCGGGCCGAATCACCCACGCTCGCCGCCGACACGGTAGACCCGCGCGTCAAACTCGGGGATGGTCACTTCAACGCCCTGGTCGCGCTGGAGGAGCTGGGGATGGACCCCATGGAGGTGCTGAAATCCGCAACCAGCAACGTCGCCAGCGCGTACTGGCTCGATGACGAGATCGGCACCCTGCAGGCCGGGAGGTGGGGCGACGTGGTCGTCCTCGACGCCAACCCCCTGGAGAGTGCGTACAACTACCGCCAGATCCACATGGTGATCAAGGAGGGGAAGGTGGTCGACCTGGAGGCGCTCCCGGTCGCGCCGATCATCAGTTCGATGAGGGTGCCTACAGGAGGGTAGCCCTGATGAACCGATGTCCGGCGGTCCGGTTCCTGGTCGCCCGTGTCCTTGCGGCCAGCCTCGCCGTCGTCCTGACCGTCGCCATCGGCGGCTGCGCTCCCGGGCAGGACCAGTCCCGGGCTCCCGACGAGAGCTCGTCCTACATCACGGCTGCCGACGGCACCCGGCTAGCCGCCGACGTCTACCTGCCCGCCGCGGAGGGGGGCGCGACGTACCCGGCGCTTCTCACCCTGACCCGCTACCGGCGGGGGCTGGAGGATCCCGAAACGGGAGAGCCGCTCAACACCCTGTCGCGCCTGGACCGCCATTTCCTCGCCCATGGCTACGCCCTGGTCAAGGTGGATGCGCGCGGCAGCGGCGCCTCCTTCGGTACCCGCCCGGTCGAGTACGGCCGTCAGGAGGTCCTCGACGCGTACGACGTGGTGGAATGGGTCGTGTCCCGGCAATGGTCGGATGGGACGGTCGGTGCCTATGGGACTTCGTACACGGGCACGACGGCCGAGCTGCTCGCCGCGGTGAACCATCCAGCGGTCAAGGCGGTCATCCCCGGGTGGTCGGACTTCGACGCGTACCCGAGTCCGGTGCGGCCCTACGGACTGCTTGCCCGCGGGTTCATCGAGACATGGGGCGACCTTGTCGGCCACATGGACGACAACAATGCGGAGGTGATGGGCGCCGGTGTGCGGCGCGTCGACGAGGACGAGGACGGATCGCTGCTTGCGGCGGCCGTGGCCGAACACGCCGCCAACCCGGATGTCTTCCGGACGGTGGTGGCCACCGAGCACCGCGACGACGTGGTCGGCGGGGGCCAGACCTGGGCCGAGATCGGCCCGATCCACTGGCAGAACGAGATCGAGGCTTCGGGCGTTCCCATGCTCGTTATGGTCAGCTGGATGGACGCGGGGACCGCGGACGGGGCGCTGCTCCGCTTCCGGCACTTCAGCAACCCCCAGAAGGTGCTGGTGCTGGCTTCGACCCACGGGGGCGGATACCACGCCAGCCCCTATGTGGTGGGTGGGGAGCCCCTTCCCCCCGATCCGCCCGAGCTGGATCAGTTCGAATTGCGGCGACTCTTCTTCGACCGCCACCTCAAGGGCGAAGACAACGGCGTCGACGAGTGGCCGTCCATGCGCTTCTTCAACCTGGGTGAGGAGGCCTACCACGACACGGAGGCATGGCCGCCCGCGGGAGCCGGGCACAGGACCTACTACATGGATTCGGACGGACGGCTGACCCTGGGTGCGGAGGCCGTCGTCGGCGGCAGCGACGACTACACGGTCGACCCGGAGGTTACAACAGGCGCCAACAACCGCTGGATGGCCCAGATGGGCGAACCGATCCTGGGGCTGGACGACCGTGGCGAGATGGACACGCGCATGCTTGCCTACACGACCGAGCCGCTCGACGCCGACGTGCAGATCGCCGGGTATCCGGTGGCCACCCTCAAGCTCGCGTCCGACCGGGAGGACGGTGCGCTCTTCGTCTATCTGGAAGATGTCGACGCCCAGGGACGCAGCCGCTACGTCACCGAGGGGGGCATCCGCCTGATTCACCGCAAGGCCGTGCCGAACCCCTACTACGCGGGCGAGGTGCCGTACCACTCCTTCGCCCGCTCCGACGCCGAGCCGATGCCGCCCGGAGAAGCCGTCGAGGTCAGCATCCGACTGTGGCCCATCGCGGCATTGATTCGCGCGGGACACCGCATCCGGATCTCGGTCGCCGGGGCCGACGCCGGGATGTTCGACCCGCTCCCTGTGGATGGAAGCGCGACCCTGACCGTGCATCGAGGGAGCGACAACGGGTCCCGGATCGTGCTGCCGGTGGTGGAGGAGGGTCTGCCGGGAACGCAACCGCAGGGGGCGGACGGCGCCTGATGGCGGCCAGCGGTCCGGAAGGGACGGACCCAACCAGTGCGGCCGCCGAGTTCCACCGTCGTGCCGTCGTCGTCGACGGTCACAGCGACATCCTGATCCCCGTCACAGAGGGCAAGATGACCCTGGGTGACCGGGTCGAGGTGCCGGGTCTCGACTGGGAAGCCCCGCCGGGACTCGAAAACACGCCCCTGGTCCGTTTCGGGATGGGACCCCACACGGTGTGGTTCGGCTGCATGGGCCAGTACGACCTGCCGCGCTGGCAGGAGGGTGGGGTCACGGCCCAACTCTGCGCCATCTACCTCGACGACGACTGGCTGCGCGACCCCGTTCGCCGCGGCATGGAGATGGCCTGGAATCTGCATGACCAGGTCGCTCGCCACGACGACCTCGTCCTCGCCACCACCGCCCGCGACATCCGCCGGGCCAAGCGGGACGGCAAGGTCGCGCTCGTCCTGACCTTCGAAGGGTGCGAAGCGCTGGGGACCGATCCCCGCTTCCTCGACCTCTACTACCAACTGGGGCTGCGCGCCGCGAGCCTGACCCATACCCGGCGCAACATCTTCGCCGACGGCTGCTGGGCCGCGGCCGAGAAGGGCGGCCTGACCGCCCTCGGCAAGGAGGTTGTCCGGCGCATGGACAGCCTGGGCATCGTGATCGACCTCGTGCACATCGGCGAGACCGGTTTTTGGGAGATCCTCGACATCACGGACCGGCCCGTCATCCTTTCCCACACGACGCCCACCATGTTCCCCGACACGTCACCCGAGGGGCAGGATCTGCTTGGGGGCAGGCTGCCGCGCCCACGGCTGGAACTGCCTCGCGACCGCGCGATGCTGGAGGCGATCGCCGCCAACGGCGGGGTTCTCGGACTCATCCATGTTGCGCACCGCGATCTCGACAGCGTGGTCCGCGACATCGAGACCGCCCTGGACGTACTGGGACCCGACCATGTCGGTCTGGGCAGCGACCACTACGGCCTGGAGCTCGCGCCGCGGGGCATCGAGGACATCTCCAAGGTGCCCCGTCTCACCGACGCCCTGGCCGCGCGCGGTCACTCCGACGAGGTGATCCTCAAGTTCCTCGGGGAGAACTACCTGCGCGTCTTCGAAGAGGTGTGGGGGGGCTGACGAGCGCCGCTGCTGGCACCTGTGGCGGTGCCCGTCGCACTCCGGACCTACCGCGTCCCCTTCCGTTGGAATGCGCGCTCAAGCCTCGAAAAGGTTGCCAGGAATTCCGAGTCGGTTCCCTCCTGGAACACGGGTGCGCAACGGCTGATGGTGCGGACTGCCCACCAGAGCGGTGTCACCGCGGCGCCCACTCCGAGCGCGAAGGCGACCGTCCGTCCCGTAGGGCTGGTGAGCCACGCCAGCACGGAGAGTTGGGGTGGCACGAAGCTGCTGACCAGTAAGGACACGACCACGCCGGCGAGGGCCACCCGGGCCAACAACCCTATCATCCTATCTGTGGCGAATCCGTAATGGCAGGCCGTGATGAGGGTGGAGATGGCGGTAAGCGCCGCCCAGACCACGATCCCTGCCGGCACCGACGCCGCAAGGGAGACGAATTGTTCGCGCACTGCCACCACGGTGACCACGAGGGTAGCAGGTATCGCGAACGTGCCCGCCAACAGGACCCGGCCGGCTGCGTGCTCGGGCCCTGAGATGGGGAGGGATGCCAGAAACCGCAGTGATCCATGGATCCTTTCCTGAAGCATCCTGCTGGCTGGAAAAATCATGCTCATGACCAGCAGAAAGAGGCTGAGCATCTCCACGAAGCCGTGATCCCACCCCATCGTGAGGCCGACGAGCGCAATGAGGACCGCGAAGGTCGCGACACTCTTCGCGAAGTGCTTCACGAGTCGCCCGGCCAGCATGCGCCACAGAGCCAGGACCGCGCGCCGGCGAATCATCGTGTCTCCCCTTCCGTCAGCAGCATGCGTCTGGCTGCCACCCGCAGACCGCCGCCCTCCTTCGCGACTTCGCGGGTCTTTTCGGCCGCCATGCTTCCTTCCCGCAAAACCAGCATCTGTGTGAAATCCAGGTCGTCCAGGTCTTCCAGTATGTGCGTCGCGAACACGATGGAGACCTCCGGGTGGGCCTGCAGGCGCGAGTCCAGTCGGCGCAGCATCTCGAGTCGGGCCACAGGATCGAGTCCGGCCGTCGGCTCGTCCAGAAGGAGCAGCCTGGCGCCCTGTCCCAAAGCCGAACACAGCGCGACCTTCAGGCTGTTGCCGCGTGAGAGACTCCCGACGCGAGCGTTCACGTCCAGATCCAGCGAGTCCGCCAGTGCCAGCGCCCGGGCGGAATCCCAGTTGTCGTAGAAATTCGCCACGAAGTGGAAATGCTGCCGGACCTTCATCCAACGAAGCGCCAGGAGCTCGGTGGGAACAAGGGCGACATCCTGCCGCAACGAAGGATCCGGTGCGGCGCGTGCGGTTCCCAATAGGCGGGCTGTTCCTTCGGCCGCTGCCAGGTTGCCGCTCAGCAGGTTGAGGAGAGTGGTCTTGCCCGCGCCGTTTCGTCCAACGAGGGCGACCCGCGATCCGGGATTGATGATCAGATCGATGGGGCCAAGCACGAATTCGGGATACCGGTAGGTAACGCCGCGAAGGTCGACCAGGGCGAGCTGGTTTCGGCTATGTCGATGACTCATGAGGTTACATTACGGTCTTTGGGCCAGGATTCTTCCCGTCGCTTATGCCCCAAGATCGGTGGTCGCCGCACGATGCCCGGACACTGGATTCACCATAGCCTGCTTGCCGCAGTGGTGCTCGCAGGCTGTTCGGACGCGGTGCCGCCTTCCGCCGACGTGCCGGGATCCCCCGACTTCACCATCCGAGAAGCCCCTGTCCGCTTCACGGAAGTGGGTGACAACGTCGCGCCCGCGGCAGACATCGAAGCAATGATCGCGCCGTACCGGGTAGAGCTGGAGGAACAGCTGGTCGAAGTTGTGGGCCATGCCACGGGTGACTTCTTCAAGGACAGCCCCGAGGGCGGGCTGGACAACCTGGTGGCGGACGCACTCCTTCACGTCGCGCGAAGGCAGGCCCGGGATACGGTCCATGTCGCGCTCATCAACCAGGGGGGCCTGCGGGTTCCCCTCGCCGAGGGCCCGATCCTGATGCGGCACGCGTACGAGCTCCTGCCGTTCGAGAACTTCGTCACCGTGCTGTCCCTCACGGGGGAGCAGCTGGAGCGGCTGGCGGACCAGATCGCGCTGGCCGGGGGGGAACCGGTAGCGGGGTGGACGATGGCGCTGGACGGTGACGACGCGGTCGAGGTTCGTGTCGGCGGCGAGCCGGTCGACCAGGACCGCGTCTACCGTCTTGCCACGGTGGACTACCTGGTCAACGGCGGGGGCACGTGGAGTGTGCTGTGGGAGGTGGAGCCGCGGTCCCGCGAGGACCTCGACATCCTGATCCGGGACGCGTTCGTCGCCTACCTTCAGGAGGTCGGCACGGTCACCCCCACGCTGGACGGCCGCATACGGTCCGTGGACGGTGCCAACAAGGAGGAAAACGGATGAAGCGGCGAGATTTCGTGCGCGCGCTGGGCCTGGGCGGTGCTGCTGGGCTGGCCGGGGTCGATGTGCTGTCGGCGCACATTGCGCCCCCACCGAAGCTTCCCGGCCGGGACCTTTCCTACGGTCCCCTCATTGACGACTCGGTCCGCCTGGTCG
Organism: Longimicrobiales bacterium; assembly: GCA_963555795.3. Classification (GTDB taxonomy): domain Bacteria; phylum Gemmatimonadota; class Gemmatimonadetes; order Longimicrobiales; family Gaopeijiaceae; genus Bin94. The sequence goes on from CAUVXA020000007.1 coordinate 513,998, forward strand.
TGTTGCACACCAACGACACCCACTCCCGCATGGACCCCTTCCCCCTTGACGGCGGCCCGTTCGCGGGGCTTGGCGGAGCGGCTCGCCGGGCCACTCTCATCCGGCGGGTGCGCGAGGCCAACGAACACGTCCTGCTCCTGGATTCGGGGGACATCTTTCAGGGGACCCCCTACTTCAACTTCTTCGGCGGAGAGCTTGAGTTCCGGGCCATGACCGCCATGGGCTACGACGTCGCCACGCTCGGCAACCACGACTTCGACAACGGGGTTGACGGCTTGGCCAGGATGCTTCCCGAAGCCGATTTCGATTTCGTTTCAGCCAACTACGACGTTAGCGATTCAGCGCTGGCGGAGCGCGTGGAACCCTGGACCGTCCGCGAACTTGGCGGTGTCAAGGTCGGGATCTTCGGCCTTGGCATCGCGTTCGAGAAGCTTGTCCTCGCCAGCCTTCATCGCGGCGTCGAATACACGGACCCGTTCGCGGCGGCGCGCACATCGTGCCAGGAGCTGCGGGACCAGGGCTGCGAGCTCGTCATCTGCCTCTCCCACCTCGGCTACAGCTACCCCGATCGTTCACGGCCGAGCGACATTACACTGGCCGAGGCCGTCCCCGACATCGACCTCGTTCTGGGGGGTCACACCCACACGTTTCTTGATGAGGCCGACGTCTTCGAGCAGGGGCAAACCAAGTTCACACTGGTGAACCAGGTGGGCTGGGGCGGGATGAGGCTAGGGCGGATCGACGTCACGTTCGACGCCAAGGGAAGCGCAAGCGGTCACGTAGCGACCGGCTATCAGATTGACGACCGCTTGGGTTGATTCGGCCGCGGGTCGTCACCCCGGCGCCGTGCAACATGCGCCGGGGTGACGTGCCAGGACGTGTCCAGGGAGCCTAGGAGTCTGCGCGCCAGAAACTTCTGCACGACCTGACCCCCAACATGTAGGGATCCAGAAGTCCGAATGCTACTGCATATGGTATCGGGACCGCCGACAATCGGGGCAAAACCGTTCTGCGACGCAGGCTCCTAGGCTCCCGGCAAAGGCAAAAGCTAGGCGTCGTCCCCACCTGTGGGAGCCATCGCCACGGCTGCGCCCGCGACTCCGTACACCACGATTCCGGCGATGATCGCGCCGACCAGCGCCATCACGTCGAAGGCCTCCATGCCACCGAAGGCACCTGCGAGGCCGACGAGGACGCCAAACGTGGCCCCGCCTTTGGCAGCGTCCGCAGTATCACCGGTGCCTCTCCAGCCGAGCACCATCGCAAGCACGGAGCCGGCGAACAGGTGTCCCACGATCGACTGCCAGCCAAAGCTGGCCGCCATCGTGGCGGACAGGATTTCGACTCCCATCGCCCCCAGGATCATGTTGAGCACGAACATGGCGATGCCCGCGACGACGGATGCTACTACCCAATTCTTGTCCACGGTGTTCTCCTTTGAGGAAGTGGACCGGTTGCGGATGAGCGGGGCCAATGTGGGGAGCCCTCTCGCGCGACGCAAGGGGTGGATGCGAAGAAGTGTACAAATTTTGCGACCAAATCGGTCGACAAACGTCATTTGCCGGATTGCGGTCCCCCCCCTGCCCGCCCGCCGTACGAGCGCCACCCCAGGGTGTGAAGCGGGGGTTTTAGCGTTCGTAGACGAAGCGCTCGATTTCCCCGTGTATCCGCTCCACGGTTTCGACCGACGGCGGCCGGGTGAAGGCCGACACGGTCAGCATGACAGCGAAGTTGACCAGCAGCGACCAGAGCGCTTCGTGCATTCCGAGGGGCTGGTAGAACACGACCCGGGTAAGGAACAAGGTGACGAGGCCGGCGGAGATTCCCGAAACCACGCCCGCAGCCGTCGTCCGCCAGCGCGCCGGATAGCAAACGGCGAGCACCGCCGGCATGAGCTGCAACGCGCCCGCACCCGAGAGCAGCACCAATGTCACCAGGAAGTCCAGGTTGTACTGGGTGAGAAGCCAGCCCACGCCCAGGAGCGCGACCACGACCCAGCGGCCGAAAGCCAGGTAGTGCTTCTGGCTCCGGTCCCGCGCGATGTAGCGCTGGTAGACGTCCCGCGTGAGGACGGTCATGTTGGCGTGCAGGATCGAGTCCAGGGTGGACATGGCGGCGGCGGTTGCGCCGGCGAGGATCAGGCCGGTCAGCCACGGCGGTGCATAACGGAAGAGCAGTTCCGGGAAGATGCGGTCGGGCTGGGCCAGGTCCGGGAGAATCAACGCTCCGCCAAGCCCCACGAATGCCACCGGGATGAACAGCGTCATCAGGTAGATGGGAGTGGTGGCGCCGAGGATCTTGATCGTCCGACTGGATGCCGCGCTGAAGTAGCGGATCATCATGTGCGGTTGGAAGATGATTCCGAAGGAAAGCGCGATCGTCATGCCGACCCACATTCCCGGGGAGAAGAAGCCCTCCGGACCCGGCAGGCTCAGCAGATCAGGTCGCTCCGCGGCCAGGCGGCGCCATAGCTGGACGGGACCGCCGAACAGCTTGTAGGTCAGGACGAGGCTCCCTGCCCACACCGCGATGTACATCCAGATTCCCTGGATGACGTCGGTCCAGTAGACGGCTCTGAGTCCCCCGACCATGAGATATCCTGCCGCGACCACCAGGAGGATCAGCGAAGCCCATCCGAACGGAATCCGGTCCCCGGTTGCGACCGAGAGGATGTACCCGAGTCCCGTCGCCTGCACCTGAATGTAGATGAGGGTGAACACGACCGAGACCAGGGCGACGATGACCCGCACCGATTCACTCTCGTAGAAATCGGCGATCATGTCCGCGGGGGTGATGTAGCCGAATCTCTTGCCCAGCGCCCAGATCCGCGTTCCCAGTGTGAAGGTGATTCCCCCGACGAGCACGGTCCAGGTTCCCGCCATCCAGAAGCCGATCCCGTGGGTGAAGAAGTATCCGCCGGACCCGAGGAAGGCGAACGCCGAGTGGAAGGTGGCGACGACCGTCAGGTAGAGCACGATGAAGCCGGCCTGGCGCCCATAGAGGAAGAAATCCTCCATGTCGGCCGTGCCCTTCCGGTTGGCGAGCATCCCGATCACGATTGTAGCGATCAGGTAGACGAAGATCAGTCCGGTTGAAACGACCCAGGGCTCCATCACAGTCCCTTTCGCGCTGCCCAGACCAGCACCGCGATCACGAGGCAGTAGACGCCGAGGAGGTAGGCAAACAGAAATGGCATACCCAGGATCCACGGCTCGATTCGATTCATCAATCCGTGAACAATGGGTGGTTGGGCCAGCGCCATGGCCAGACAGAACGCGGTCGCCGCGATCCATCCGGCGCGGGTCCGGGGGAGAAAGTGGGAGCGCGGGATTTTCATGGGATTCGGCGATGTGGGGGTGGGGACTCCGGCTCGTGCCGACCGTTTTGGGAGCATACCTCCCGGTGCTTGCCGCCACAATATGCGGCTCGCGGGATCCCGCGTCCATCCCTTGACACCGCACGCCGCTCCCACGATCATCACGGCCTGATGAAGACTCATATCCTGACCCGGCCGCACCATCATCACGGCCCCGAGAGAGAGGTGGCCGCGTGACGGTATAGCCAGGCGAAAGCGGACGGGCATACCAGGAGCGCCGGCTTCCTCGACAAGGGGGCCGGCTTTTTTGTGCGCAGATCGCACCCGAAATGAACGAACAGGAAGGAAACGAACAGGAAGGAAACAATGCCGGAAATGAACAACACCGATCGCGGAGGGCCGCGCCGAACGGGAGGGATCCGGATCGGCCTGCCGAAAGGACACATGCAGTCGAGCGTTCTCGAGCTGCTCGGGGACGCCGGCGTGGACGTCCGTCTGGGAGGGCGGAACTACCGACCCCTCCTCTCCTGGCCCGGCTTCGAGGCCAAGCTCCTGAAGCCCCAGAACGTGGTGGAGATGCTTCACGCCGGCTCGCGCGACGTGGGCTTCGCGGGCGCGGACTGGGTGGCCGAGCTCGGCGCCGACCTCGTCGAGCTGCTGGACACCGGGCTGGACCCGGTGCAGGTGGTCGCGGCCGCGCCGGTTGCGTTGCTCGACGAGGGTGCCCTTCCCGCCGCACACCCGGCGGGCCGGCCTTTCGTGGTGGCTTCGGAGTACGTGCGGACGGCCCGGCGCTGGATTGCCGATCAGCCTCTGGAGGCCGTCCTGGTGCGCTCGTACGGGGCTACCGAGGTCTTCCCTCCGGAGGATGCCGACCTGATCATCGACAACACCGCCACCGGCTCCACGCTGCGTGCGAACGGGCTGCGCATCGTAGACACGCTGATGCGGTCCTCGACGCGCCTCTACGCCAGCCCCGCCGCCCTCGAAGACCCCGCCCGCCGCGGCCCCGTCGAAGACCTGGTCCTTCTCCTCAACTCGGTGCTCGAGGCGCGGAGCCGGGTCATGCTGGAGCTCAACGTCGCGGAGGGCGACTTCGACCGGGTGGTTTCGGTGCTGCCCTGCATGCGTGAGCCCACGGTTTCGCGCCTGCACGGCGACGAGGCCTACGCCATCCGGGCAGCGGTCCCCCGGAAGGGGCTGCCCGCACTCCTTCTGGACGTCAAGTCGCGCGGCGGCACGGATCTCGTCGTGTCCGAACCCCAGCAGATCGTCCCATGAGCAACGACATCCGTCCGACCGCGGCCCCCGTCATCGACCTCAGCATGAACGAGGGCGAACCGCCCAGCCGGGAGTGCCTGGAGGTGTTGGAAGAGCTTGGGCCCGCCGTGCTTCGTGCCTACGCCGACCCGAAGCCGCTGGAAGAGGCGTACGCGGCCTACCTGGGCACCGACCCCGCCCGGGTGTTGGCCACCACGGGTGCGGACGACGCAATCGACCGGGTGTTCCGCGCCTTCCTGGCGCCCGACCAGGACGCGGTCTTCCCCACGCCGACCTTCATCATGGTGCCCGCCTTCGCCCGCCTGGCCGGAGGGCGCCTGGTGCCGATCGAGTACGACTGGGGCACGTTGCCGCACGACCGGATCCTCGACGCCGTGACCGACAGGACGGGCGTGGTGGTGGTCATTTCGCCCGACAACCCGACGGGCATGGCGTTCCCGACCGACGCTCTGGTGCGTCTCGCGGGTGCCCTGCCACCGGAGGTCACGCTCATGGTGGACATGGCCTACGCCGAGTTTGCCGAGACCGACCCGACCGAGACGCTGCTGGGGATTCCCCAGGTCGTGATGATCCGCACGATGTCCAAGTCGTGGGGCCTGGCCGGGCTCCGTGTGGGGTTCGCGGTCGCATCGAAGGAGCGGATCGACGCGCTGCGCGGATATGGGGGCCCGTACTCGCTGAGCGGCCCGTCGATCGCGATCGCCGTGGACCGCCTGCACCGGGGCGTCCAGCCGATGCGTGAATTCGTGGACTACGTCGCGTCCCGGCGGGAACGGCTCGCAGCGCTGATCGAGAGTGTCGGCGGGGCGCCGCTGCCTTCCCAGACCAACTTCGTTTTCGCGCGCTTCCCCGACGACCGCTGGATACAGCAGGGAATGGCCGCGCAGGGCATTCTTGTGCGCTGCTTCGACCCGCTGCCCGGATATGTGCGTATGACCGTGCCACGCGACGACGGCGAGTTTCGCCGCGTCGAGCGGGCGATGCAATGTCTGAATCGGCCCGAGGCGCTGCTCTTCGACATGGACGGTGTGCTGGCCGACGTGCGGCGCTCCTACCGAGGGGCCATCGCGAGCACCTGTGCGTCGTTCGGCGTGACCATCGGCAACGAGGAGATCGACGCGGTGAAGGCGCGTGGCGGGGCCAACGACGATTGGGCCGTGACGCGGACGCTCCTGGCGGAAGCGGGGGTGAACGCGATCTAGTCTTTTCCAACCCGGAGATGAGCCTGAAGTCGGCGAGGATTGAGAGCGAGGGATGAAGTCCGAGCACGGGGCAGGTGGCAGTTGAGGGAGCATCATTATCCCCCTGAACGGTGTAGAGACGCAACCGGCGAGCTGGGGGATCCCCGAGTCGCGGGAGGGTCTGCGGCGAGTCTGAGGCGGGCGCGGGGCGGATCATGCGGCGGAGTCCCGGGCCTGGCCGATGGCACGGAGGAGTTCGTCGCGGGCTCGCTGAACGGCCTTGGCGGCGTCGAGGTCGGTGGTTGCGGCGGCGAGGCGGTCGAGGGCTTTGAGGGTGACGCCGGGCCGGAGGAAGTCTTCGGCGCCGGGTTGCCCGGAAGCGCTCGTAGGGGGTGGCGACATCCTGCTGCCGGTAGCGCCTCTTGACGCGGCCGTTGGGGCCGGTGACCTCGGTGGCGAAGAGGCAGGGCCGGTGGAAGTTGAGGAAGGGGCAGAGGCTGCCTTGGAGGAAGTCGTTGACCTGGGGGACGAGGGCGTGGGGGACGTGGATGTGGCCGAGCCACTTGCGCACGATGCTGCCGTTCTTGGCCTCGACGAGGGCGTTGTCGTTGCAGTGGCGGGGCCGGGACTTCGTGAAGGTGCCGATGTGGAGCTGGTTGAGCAGGTCGGCGACCTGGCGGTTGATGTACTCGCTTCCGTTGTCGGCGTGGAAGGCCTGGACGGTGAAGGGGAAGGCGGAGATGAGGTCCTTCAGCACGGGGACCATGAAGTGCTGGGTGATGCGCGGCACGGCGCCAAGGTGTTGGAACTGCGTGACTTCGTCGACGATGTTGACGAGGTAGATGCCCTTCTTGCCGCTCCGGTCTCCGAGGTGGACGGTGTCGACGCGGAGGAAGCCGGGCTGGCCATCGGGCCTCGGCTTGCGGCGGACCCCGATGGGGACGGGAGCAGGCCGGGTCTTGCGGAAGGTGAGGCGGCCGGTGCGGTACGCGCGGGTCTTGCGGAGGTTGTAGATGTGGCCTCCTGAGATGCGTGCGAGGCGCTCGAAGCGCACGTCTCCGTAGACATGGAACATGCGCCAGAGGATCACCTTGGTGGCGGGTCCGGAGAGCTGGCCGAAGGCCTCGTCGACCTCGGCCAGCAGGGCGGCGTCAAGGTAGGTGTAGCGGCGCGCGAAGGCGTTGGCCGGGGGCTTGCCGCGGTGGTCGCGGATGTGCCCGGTCCGGCGGTGTTGCCGGATGAGGCGGGTGACCTGGGCCCTGGAGAGGCCCGTCACCTTCTCGAGGTACCGCTTCACCAGGCCCTTGTCCGGCTTCCTGAGGCCGTGGTACTCGAAGCGAACCAGGGTCCGGCGCACGAGGGCGTACGCGGAGTCACGGCGGGTGGGCTGGAAGTCCGCGGCTTCGTTGCCCTCCAGGAAGGCGCGGAGCTGGTCGAGGGTGCGTATCCGTTCGGTGCGAAGTGTCACGATCATCCTCCAATGATCTCTTCGCCCCGGACTGCAGGCTCATCTCCCGCTGGAAACAGGATCCGAGTTCAGGCTCATGTGCCGTTGGACAAGACTATCTCGGCCGAGGTGATGCGCCGCTTCGAGGATGTCTATCAGGGTACCGAGGAAGCGCCGGGGCTCCGCCGCCACGAGACACTGATCCCGGACCGGGAGCTGATCGAGGAGCTGGCACGGTCGTTCAAGCTGGGGACTGTGACTGGACGTCCCCGGAAGGACGCGGAGCGGTTCCTGGTGGAGCACGGGATTCGGGGTTGCTTCCGCACCATTGTGTGCCGGGAGGACGGACCGCTCAAGCCGGATCCGGCGCCGGTGAGTTTGGCGATGGAGCAGCTGAAGGCGAGCTCCGCATGGATGCTGGGTGATACGCCGGACGACGTGCTTGCCTCGTTGGGCGCGGGCGTGGTGCCGGTTGGGGTCGTGCCGCCAGGGGCGGGGGAGGGGATTCGAGCCGCCCTGCTTGCGTCGGGAGCTGCGCGGGTTGTGGACGGCAACAACAACTTTGGAGGGCTTTTTGATGGTTGAACGGGCGAACACGGCGGTAGAGTCGCCGAGGACCGGGGCCGATGGGGCGCGGACCGGGTTGGGGCCCGGGAGGACCGGTCGGGTCGTACGCGAGACCCGGGAGACCCGCGTGCGGGCCGATGTGTCCCTGGACGGGCCCGGGCAGGTGAGCGCCAGGACCGGGATCGGCTTCTTCGACCACATGCTGCACGCGCTGGGATTTCACGCCGGGTGGGCGCTGGATCTGTCGTGCGACGGCGACCTCGACGTCGATGACCACCACACGATCGAGGACGTCGGCCTCGCCCTCGGTGAGGCGGTGGCGCGCGCGGTGGGGGAACGCCTGGAGGGCATCGTCCGATTCGGCCATTGCTACGCCCCCCTGGATGAAGCACTGGCGCGCGCCGTCGTCGACGTTTCGGGTCGGCCTTTCTTCGCAGGCGAGCTGGACCTGCAACGGGAACGCGTCGGCGCGCTCTCCTGCGAGATGGTGCCGCACTTCTTCCACTCCTTCGCGCAGGCAGCGGGCATCACTCTGCACGTCGACGTGATCCGGGGCGCCAACGACCACCACAGGATCGAGGCGTCGTTCAAGGCTCTGGCCCTGGCGCTGAGGACCGCTCTGGCGCGGAGCGGTTCGGACGAGGTCCCGTCGACCAAAGGCGTGCTGTGAGGGAAAGCGCCGTCACCGTGGTGCGCACGAGCACGGCCAACCTGGCCTCGGTCGTGACCGCGTTCGAGCGCTTCGGCTGCGCCGTGCGCACGACCGCCGATCCCGGCCTGGTGTCGCGCGCGGCCCGGGTGGTGCTGCCCGGCGTGGGTGCCTTCGCTGCGGCCCGGACAGCCATTGACGGGCACGGCCTCCAGGATGCCCTCCGCGAGCGGATGCTGCGTGGCGCCCCCACCCTGGGCATCTGCCTCGGCATGCAGCTCATGGCGCAGGGCAGCGAAGAGGCACCCGGCGTGGCGGGATTCGGGCTGCTCGACGGCGTGGTCCGGAGCTACGGCGAGGAAGATCCGGAGCTGCGCGTTCCCCAGATGGGGTGGAACCTCGTCCGGCCCGCGGAGGGGTGCCGCATCGTCGGCCAAGGCTACGCGTACTTCGCCAATTCGTACCGGTTGGCGACGGTCACCCCGGGCTGGCTCCCGGTCTGGTCCGAGTACGGCGGCCGCTTTGTCGCGGCGGTAGAGCGTGGCCCCGTGGTCGCCTGCCAGTTCCATCCCGAGCTGTCGGGCGCATTCGGCAACGCGCTCCTGTCCAGGTGGCTGGAGGCATAGGCCATGCTTCCGGTACGCATCGTGCCCTGCCTGGATGTCCGCGCGGGACGGGTCGTCAAGGGCGTCAAGTTCCAGGGGCTGCGAGACCAGGGCGATCCGGCGGAGCTCGCGCACGCGTATGAGGAGCTTTAGGGTGCGGACGAAGTCGTCGTCCTCGACGTGACGGCCACGCCGGAGGGCCGCGGAACCCGGCTGGACACGGTTCGCGCGGTGCGGAGCCGGCTCTCGGTGCCGCTTACGGTCGGAGGCGGGATCGGTGGGGTCGAGGATGCGGCAGCCCTGCTCGAGGCCGGCGCGGACAAGGTGGCCGTGAACACGGCGGCGGTCCGGCGACCGGAGTTGCTGTCGGGGCTGGCAGCGCGATTCGGCTCCCAGTGCGTTGTGATCTCGGTCGACGCGGCGGCGCGCGGCAGCGGCTATGAGGTCGTCGTCCGCTCCGGCACCGAGCGCGTGGGCATGGAGGCGGTGGCGTGGACGCGCCGTGCCGCGGGCCTGGGGGCGGGTGAAGTCCTGCTGACCAGCTTCGACCGCGACGGAACGCGCAGCGGGTACGAACTCGATCTGATCCGCGCCGTGCGCGCCGCCGTGCGGATACCCATCGTCGCGTCCGGCGGGGCCGACACCCCCGAACACATGGCCGAGGCCGTGCGTGCGGGGGCCGACGCCGTCCTGGCCGCGTCGATCTTTCACCAGCGGAACTGGACGGTTGAGGAGGTGAAAGCCGCGTTGCTGGGGCTCGGGGTGGCCGTGCGGCCTGCGCACGTCAAGGAAAAGGAGACCCGGGGATGATCGTTCCCTCCATCGACCTCATGGACGGGCAGGCCGTGCAGCTCGTGCAGGGTCGGCGCAAGGTGCTCGAAGCGGGTGACCCGCGGCCCATCGCGGAGCGCTTCGGGCGTGTGGGAGAGGTGGCCGTCGTCGACCTGGACGCCGCTCTGGGGCGCGGATCCAACGCCGGCGTGATCGAGGAGTTGTGCCGGTTGGCCCCTTGCCGGGTGGGCGGGGGAATCCGCGACCGGGACACGGCGCTGGAGTGGCTGAACCGGGGGGCCGTGAAGGTCGTTCTGGGCACCGCTGCCGTTGTGGAGGTGCTGGAAGCGCTCCCGCGCGACCGGGTGGTGGCGGCGCTGGACGCGTGGGAGGGCGAGGTCGTCGTCAGGGGGTGGACCGAGCGCACCGGCCGCACGGTCTACGACGGAATGCGCGAACTGCGGGGTCTCGCGGGCGGTTTCCTGGTCACCTTCGTCGAAGGGGAAGGGAAGGAGTCGGGATTCCCCAGGTCCGAGATCCCCAATCTGGTGGAGGCGGCGGGCACCGCCCGCCTGACCGTCGCCGGCGGCATCACCACGGCCGAAGACGTCGCCTGGCTGGATGCGTCGGGTGCCGATGCGCAGGTCGGCATGGCCCTCTACCGCGGCCATCTCGGGCTGGCCGAGGCATTCACCGCACCGCTCAAGTGCGAGCGCGAAGACGGACTCTGGCCAACCGTGGTCGCCGACGACCGGGGCGGCGCGCTGGGCCTGGTCTGGTCCAGCCTGGAGAGCGTGCGGGCCGCGATCGACGAAGGGCGGGGGATCTACCAGTCGCGCTCCCGCGGCCTCTGGCGAAAGGGGGAATCCTCGGGCGCGAGTCAGGCGTTGCTCCGGATCGCTGCCGACTGCGACCGGGACGCGCTTTGCTTCACGGTGGCCCAGTCCGGTGCCGGGTTCTGTCACAGGGACGAGTGGACGTGCTTCGGCCCCGCCCGCGGCCTGCGCGCACTGGAGCGGACGGTCGCGGACCGGCGGGCGAATCCGGTGTCGGGGTCGGTGACGGCCCGGCTGCTCTCCGACGCTGCGTTTCTGCGCGGGAAGCTGATCGAGGAGGCGGGGGAGCTGGGGGATGCGATGCGTGACCTCGCGGCGCTCGGCGAAGGGGGAGCCGCCGACCGGGTCGTGGAGGAGGCCGCCGACGTGATGTACTTCCTTGCCGTGGCCCTGGAGCGTTCCGGGGTGGACATGGCCGAGGTGGAGCGAGAGCTGGATCGGCGGAGCCTGGTGGTCGGCAGGAGGGCGGCGTCGGCGCCGAAGGGGCCGGGGGCGCCGGGGGGCGACCGTGGGTGATCGTCGGGGCGGCGGCCGGGCCGGCGGTGAGCGGGGCTCCAGCGCCGGGCGAGTTCCCGACCGCGGGCGCCTGGATGTTCGGTTGCGCCGGGTGGCAGCGACCGATGCAGCCCGGGAGCGGCAGCCTGCCGTGCCGCCGACGATCATCGCGCCGGTACTGGAGATCATCGAGGCCGTGCGGGAGGGTGGCGAGGAAGCCCTGCGCGAATTCGCGGAGCGGTGGGACGGTCTCGAAGCCGGCGGGGCGCTGGTGAGGACGCCCCGGGAGATGCAGGCCGCCCTGGAATCGCTTCCCCGGGCCGGTCGCGAGGTGCTCGAGCGCACCGCCGGCCGGATCGAGCACTTCGCCCGCGCCCAGTTGGAGTCGGCGGCGCCGGTGGACGTGGCGGTTGAGGGGGGAAGGGCCGGCGACCGGCTGGTGCCTGTCCGCGTGGCCGGGTGCTACGCGCCGGGGGGGCGCTTTCCCCTGCCGTCGTCGGTCCTCATGACGGCGGTGACGGCCAGGGTGGCGGGTGTCGACGAGGTCTGGCTGGCCTCGCCGAATCCGTCCCGCGAAGTCATGGCGGCCGGGGCGGTGGCGGGGGTGGCGGGGTTGTTGGCGGCGGGTGGGGCGCAGGCCGTGGCCGCCATGGCCTACGGGGTGCCTCCGGTGCCCCGGTGTGATGTGGTGGTGGGGCCGGGGAACCAGTGGGTGACCGCCGCGAAGCTCCTGCTGTCGGGCGTGGTGGGGATCGATCTGCTGGCCGGGCCCTCGGAGCTGGTCGTCCTGAGCGACGAAGCGGGCGATCCGGCCCTCATCGCCGCCGACCTGCTGGCCCAGGCGGAGCACGACCCCGCGGCTCTCCCGATTCTCATCACGACCGACGCCACGCTAGTGGAGCGGGTCGAAGAGGAGGTGTCCCGCCAGCTCGTCGATCTCCCAACCGCCGAGACGGCGATCAGGGCCCTGCGCAACGGATTCGCGATCGTCGCCCCCGAAGAGGAAGCGCTCCACTGCTGCCAGGAGCTCGCGCCGGAGCATTTGCAGCTCCACGGGAGCCGTGCAGACGCCTGGGACAGATTCCTGGACAGATTCGAAGCAGTATTTGTCACGGAATCTGTCGCGGAGGTCTTCGGAGACTACGGGGCGGGCCCGAACCACACCCTCCCGACGGGTGGAACCGCTCGCTTCACGGGGGGACTGTCGGTCTTTTCCTTCCTGCGCCGGCCCACGTGGCTACGGCTCGAGCAGGGACCCGAACTGGACAGGTTGGCGAAGGATGCCGCCGCACTCGCCCGCATGGAAGGGCTTGAGGGGCATGCCCGTGCGGCTGAGGTACGGGTCGGGTAGGCGCTACTGCCAGATCGGGAACGGCGACAGGCGAGTTCGGGCGGCCCGTTCCATGAAATGGTGAGTGTACGCCCGGATGTGGATTCCCCGCCGGTACACCTCGATCATGTGGAGGTGGCCCGTCGGGATCATCTCGAGTTCGGACCAGCCGCCAATAAGCGGCATCTCGTCAAGGTACACGGTCGGTTGCACGATTCTCCCCCGGCTCCAGATACACCTGCTCCCGCCGTTACACTGCGTCGTGAAAACCATCGCCCTGGACTCCACGAAGTCGGCGGCCGACCAGTAGGGGCTGCCTGGCGATTTCCTCCTGATCGAAGGCACGGACACTGTAGGCGACGGCCCTTCTGCGTCTCTCGAAGCGGTCCGAAACGATCTCGAGTCCCTCCAGCAGGATCGGGTCGGGATCCAGGCGCAGAAGAACGGGAGCGGGAGGTGCCGCGGCGTCGACCCGAACCTCCAACGTCCGGTATCCGAGTCGCTCGACGGTAACCCGGTGAGTGCCGGCCAGGATGCCGCACAGCTGGAACCGGCCGCCTGCGACGGTGAGGGAGGCCCACTCCGTCGTGGCCACCGACACCAGCGCGGTGGAAAGGGGCTCTTCGTTGGTACGGTCGACGACAACGCCGACGATTTGGGGCTCCCCGTCCACGCACACCGGCTTATCGTCCTGCGCGGCAGTCGGGGACGCGACAATGGCAACGGCGGCGAGCGCGGTGACCGCCAGGAGGCTTCTGCGGGGTGCCCCCGCTTCGCGCAACGACGTCTGCGATCTGGACATGTCCGCGGAATCCTCTCGTCAGTTGGGGCGAATCCGGTTCACCGGAAGATGGACAGGGTCACACTTCACGCTTTCTCCCGCTACCCCGAAGATGGCGACAGGATCCTTCCGCGTCCCGGCCGGACTCCCCCCTCGCCCGCCCACAACGGCCACGCTGCACCGGACGACATCCGTCGCCGCCCCGGCCACACCTCCCGCCATCGCCCCGGCGCTGCACCGATCGCCGCGGGCCGTTGAAATGCCCGACAACCATGCCACGAACGCGTCCGTCAAGGGCGCGCACAGCCCGTCGTTGTTGCCCCAATTGAAGGTCAGCAGGCGCTTGAGCGACACCATCGACCCAGGCATCTTCCCGGTGAGCCGGTTCACCGCCACGTTGAGGTGGCGCAGGTCCGCCAGCCCTCCGAATTCCGGGGGAATGGGACCACCGAACCCGTTCCTGCACAGGTAGAGTTGCCTCAGCTTCGGCAGGCCCCCCAGGTCGGGCGGCACCACGCCCTCCAGGGCATTGTGACACAGAGACAGCCGGGTCAGGCTGGTGAGGTCGCCGAACTCCGCCGGGATCGGGCCGGTCAGACCGTTGGAGCCGAGCTCCAGCTCCTCCAGAGCCGACAGACGGCCGAGTTCCGGCGGGATCGAGCCCGTCAGGTCGTTGCCGCCCAGGTCCAGCCGGGTCAGGTGGACGAGCTTCCCGAGCTCGGGAGGGATCGGGCCGCGAAGCAGATTGGCGCCGCTGGTCAGACCCAGTCCGAAATTCAGCTTGCGCAGGCTCCGCAAGTTGCCGAGTTCGGGTGGAATCGACCCCGTCAGGCGGTTGCCGTAAAGGGTCAGGACTTCGAGACTGGTGAGGTTGCCCACTTCCGGCGGCAACTCGGTCAGGCCGTTGCTGTAGAGCAACAAGGTATCGAGGCTGGTCAGGTTGCCGATCTCCGGCGGGATCGGTCCGGACAGCAGGTTCGCGCCCAGGTTCAGCGACTTCAGCTTCGTGAGCTTTCCGATTTCCGGGGGGATCTCGTCCGTCAGTCGGTTGCCCGCTTCCGGGTTCGAGTCGATGCCGCAAAGCGCCAGCGATTCCAGGTTGACGAGATTGCCGATTTCCGGCGGAATCGGTCCGGTCAGCCGATTGTAGCAGAGGTCCAGGAAGGTGAGGCTCGAGAGGTTGCCGATCTCGGGGGGGATCGGTCCGCTCAGGATGTTTCCAAAGAGGCCGAGCCACTCGAGGCTCGTCATCTGACCGATTTCGGGGGGGATCGGCCCGCTCAGGGTGTTGTACGTGAGCTCGAGCGATTTGAGGCGTCCCAGGTTCGCAATCTCGGACGGGAACGGACCGGTCAGGTCGTTCAGGCCGAGGTGGAGGGATTCCAGCCGCTCCAGGCTGGTGATGTGCGGAGTGATGGATCCGATCAGGCCGTTGTCGGTGAGAAGCAGGTGTGCGATCCGGCCCCCGTCGTCCAGATGGACGCCGTACCACTCTTCCAGGGGAGCGTCGGTCAGCCAGTTGGTATGGTCCTTCCAGAGCGCTCCGTTGGTGGCTTCGTAGAACGCCGCGAGCACGTCCGGCTCGGGGAGTGGCAGGGATACCAGTGAGGAGGTCGCGCTCAGGTCGCCCAGCGAAGCGGTGATCTCCACCGAACCCGGGATCCTGGCGCGCACCCACCCTTCCTGATTCACCACCGCGACAGCCGGGTCGCTCGAAGCCCACACGAACTCGGTGCCGGGTACCGGGGAGCCGCCGGCGTCCAGAGCTTCCGCGCTCAACTGGATTGAGTCGCCGACGGTGAGCGAGTCCAGGGGGGATGAGAGGAGGACGGAACTCGGGACCTGCTCGACGTCAACCCCCGCGGAGCCGGTTGCGCTTCCGGCGGTGGCGGTCACCGTGGCTGCTCCGTTGGCGGCGGAGGTCACCAGGCCGGACGCGCTCACGGTTGCCACGGCCGGGTCACTCGACTCCCATGTGACCGCCGCACCCGCGACTGGCTGGCCCCCCAGGTCCCGGACGGTCGCCGTAAGTCGGGTGGTGTCGCCCAGGGCGTCGAAGGTCAGGGAGGCCGGGGAGACGGTCACGGAGGCCGGAACGGGGGGCGGGGCCATGCCGGAATCGCCGCAGGCGACGAGGAGCCCCAGCGCGACCAGCAGACTGGACAGATTCCAAGTAGAATCTGTCCGGGAATCTGTCCCAAGGGCCATGTTGGTATCCTTATCTCTTGCGGCGGTCGCCGCCCCGTGTTGCCACGAACATTGAAAGGTAGCAATCGTGCAGCGGAGAACTACGCGATCCTGATCTCGCTCGGACACAGCGTCATGACATGCCCTATCTGATCGCCGCTCTCGCGGCCCTTGCAGCCGGTCCCCTGCTGGAAACGGGCGCCGGGCACCGCCGGGGGTTCATTCCTGTGCTGAACGGCCTGGTCATGGCGGCGATCCCGGGGCTGATCTTCCTGGAGTTCGTCCCTTCTGCGATCGGGGCGGGTGATTGGTGGGTGCTCCTCGCGCTCTTGCTGGGTCTGGCGCTCCCCGTCGCCGTCGAGAAGACCGTACCCCGGGCCAGGGCCCACCAGTGGGCGCTGCTCGCCGGCCTCTCGGGGTTCGCCTGCCACGCCGCGCTGGACGGGTTGGCGCTGGCTGCTCTTCCTGCCGGCGCGCCGCCGTCGTTTCCTCTGGCCGCTGTCCTGCACCGGCTCCCGGTGGGAGTCGCGGTGTGGTGGCTGGTGGCGAAGGAGATCGACCGCAGGGCCGGCATCGCCGCGCTGGCGGGGCTCATGTTGGCCACGGTGGGCGGATACGCGTTCGGGGCGGCGGCGGGCCAGGTCGTCCCGGGTTCGGGGTTGCTATCGTTGTACCAGGCCGCCGTCGGGGGATCGCTGGTGCATGTCGCGGTTCACCGGTACGGACCCGCTCCGGACCCGCTCGACCGCCGCCGTGAAGGGTGGGGCGCGATCGTGGCCCTGGTGTTGCTCCTGGCCGTGTTTGCGCCGGGCCTGGATGCGCGCCCGCACGGACCCGCGGGCTTCTTGTCGCGGCTCTATGTGCTCTCGGCAGAGAGTGCGCCCGCACTCCTTGTGGCGTACCTCTGCGCCGGGCTCCTGAGCGCCTTTCTGCCCGAGCGATCCGTGCGCTGGATGGCCCGCGGCGGGACGCTGTCGCAGGCCGGGCGTGGCATGCTGATCGGTCTCCCTTTTCCGATATGTTCGTGTGGGGTCGTCCCGCTTTACCGGAGCCTGATCCAGAGGGGCGCCCCTCCGGCCGCGGCCATGGCGTTCCTGGTCGCAACCCCGGAACTCGGCCTCGACGCGGTGCTCCTCTCCATCCCTTTGCTGGGTCCCCAGGTGACGGTGCTGCGGCTCGCCACGGCGGCTCTCGTGGCGATGCTGGTGGGATGGTGGGTCGGCGGGCGGTTGAAGCCGGCCGACCGGCCTCCCGAGCCGGTCGTCGCCGCCGCCGCGGGGCCGGGCATGCTGAGCCGCCTTGGTGCCGCGCTCCGCATGGGAACCGGCGATGTGGTCGATCACACGGCGCCCTGGATCATTCTCGGCCTGGGCGTCGCCGCCCTCGCGACCCCCTTGCTGGAGAGCGGTTGGCTGGGCAGCCTCCCCCCTGTGGCCGATGTCCTTCTCTTCGCCCTCCTGGGCTTCCCGACCTACGTGTGCGCCGCCTCGGCCACGCCCCTGGTCGCCGCGTTTCTCGCCACCGGGCTGTCTCCTGGCGCGGGGATCGCCTTTCTGATCACGGGTCCGGCCACCAACATCTCCACGCTTGGCTTGCTGAGCAGCCTGCACGGGAGACGTGCGGCGATTGCCTTCACCGCGGTCATGGTGACCTTTGCGGTCGCGGCGGGCGTTGCCATCAACGCGGCCTTCGGCGCCTTGCCGGTTCCGTCCCTGGCGAGCCTCACCGAGGAACTGCCGAGCATTCTGCAGCAGATCAGCCTGGTCCTGCTCGCGGGCCTCTTCCTGCGCTCGGTCGTGCGGCGCGGGCTACGGTCCTTCGTGGGCGAGCTTCGGGAAGGGCTGGGTTGGTCCCACTAGCAGCGCGGTGTTATCACCGAGATGCCTCGCCATTCATACGGCGGATGGCCAAGGCTTGCCAGCGAGCACGGACTCCTCGTCCCGGTATAGTCCCCTCGGTCCCAGATCGGAAATGGTGAGAGGCGCGTGTTGGCGGCTCGCTTCATGAAACCGTGAGAATAGGCCCGAATGTGCGTTCCCCTGCTGTAGACCTCGACCATGTACAGTTGGCTGGTCGGCATGGATTCCAGCTGGGCCCAACCCCCGGGCAATGGGAACTCGTCGAGATAAACCCGGGGGATGACCCTGGCTCCCCGGTAGTAGATGCACCTGTCGATGCCGCAAGGGGTCGTAAAGATGCCCGCGCGCGAGTCTATGAAGTCGGCGACCGACCAGTGGCCGCTGTTCGCGAACGCTTCTTGATCGTAGGCGCGGGCAACGGTTGCCGCGCCGCGCCGCCGATGCTCAAAACGGTCCATGATGATCTCGAGGCCCTCCAGCTGAATCGGCTCGGGCCTCACGAGAAGGCTGACCGGCTCGCCGGATGTGTCGGCCTCGACCCGTGCCGTATGCGTCGCATACCCGAGCCGCTCGACCGTTACGAGATGGATCCCGGCTCCGATCTCGCACAGCAGAAAGCGACCGCTGTCGGTTGTGAGCCACGCCCAATCCGACTCCTCAACCGATACGTAGGCGCCAGCCAGCGGCGCGTTGGTGCTGCCATCCAGGACCACCCCCACGATCCCGGCCTGGCCGTCGCTGCAAACGGGCTGCTGCTCCTGCCCGCTGGCTGGCGCGAGGCCCGCGGACACAGCGAGGATGCCCCACGACAGGATCCCTATCGTACCACGAAGCGATTTTGACATCGGTCGAACCCGGCGTTCAGCAGGAGTTGGGCGCGCGGCTACAGATCGTCTCCATTTACCCCGAGGTAGCACTGATGTTCCGTTGTTTCGAGTGCCCCGACCGGCTACTGTGCGACGCGGCGCTTCACCACAGGGCGGCTGGCAGCCGAGATCGCCGACTTGCGGGGGTTCGCCGCATCACAGCAGCTTCTGCTTCCCGTCCTTGTCTTTCGACCGTTGTCCGACTGGAGCCCGTGCCATGACTCGCCGTTTCGCGCCTTTGTTCGAGTACACCAGGTTGGCGATCCTCCTCGCCGCCACCGCCCTCACCCTCCCCACACCCGCCGCCGCCCAGTTCGTCGAACCGGGACCCGACCGCGCCGAGGGCGACGGTCCCTTCGGCCGCCTCGTGATCCGCGGCGCGATCGTCATCGACGGCACGGGGGCGCCGCCTCGCGGCCCCGTTGACATCGTCATCGAGGGCAACCGCATCACGCGCATCGCGGGGGTCGGCTACCCCGGCCTTCCCATCGACGAATCCGGGCGCCCCGCCCCGGGCGACCACGAGATCGACGCACACGGCATGTACGTCATGCCCGGCCTGGTCGACCTGCACCTGCACACCGGCGGCCTCCCCAAGACGCCCCGGGCCGAGTACGTCTACAAACTCTGGATGGCGCACGGGATCACCGCGGGGCGCGGGATCGAGTACGGCCCGATGGACTTCTCGCTCGCCGAGCGCGAACGCAGCGCGAACAACGAGATCACCGCGCCGCGCATGTTCGTGTACCAGCGCCCCGGGCAGGGGTGGGATCGCGGGGCCGTGCGGACGCCGGAGCAGGCACGCGAATGGGTCCGCTGGGCGGCCGACCAGGGCATTGACGGTATCAAGTTCGTGGCCCATCCGCCCGAGATCATGGAGGCGCTCCTCGACGAGGCCAACCAGCTGGGGCTGGGCAGCACAGCCCACCTCGCCCAGCTGGGCGTCGCGCAAATGAACGCGATCGACGCAGCGCGGCTCGGCCTCGGCACCATCACGCACTACTACGGCCTCTTCGAAGCGCTCTACGACGACGCCGACGTGCAGCCCTGGCCGTCCGACATGAACTACGCCAACGAACAGCACCGCTTCGGCGAGGTTGCGCGCCAGTGGGACATGATCCACCCCCAGGGCAGCGACGAGTGGAACGCGATGCTCGAGGAGCTCCTGTCCTACGACGTCATCCTCGACCCCACCATGACCGCCTACCTGGCCAGCCGCGACGTGATGCGCGCCCGCACCGCAGAGTGGCACGAGCAGTACACCCTGCCCAGCCTGTGGGACTACTACGAGCCCAGCCGCGAGAACCACGGCTCCTACTACTACGACTGGACATCGCACGACGAGATCGCGTGGAAGAACTTCTACCGCGTCTGGATGGATCTGCTCGACGACTACAAGGACATGGGCGGCCGTGTCACCGTGAGCTCCGACGCCGGCTTCATTTACAATTTGTTCGGTTTCTCTACAATCGAGGAAATGGAACTATTACAGGAAGCCGGCTTCCACCCTCTCGAAGTCATCCGCGGTGCCACGATGCACGGTGCCGAGGCGCTCTTCGACCCCACGGGCCGTTTGCCCGAGTTCGGCGTCGTACGGGAAGGCCTGCTGGCCGATCTGTTGATTGTCCCGGAAAACCCGGTCAACAACCTGAAGGTCCTCTACGGCACCGGCCATGAGCGCCTCAACCCCGACACGGGCGTCAAGGAACGCATCGGCGGCGTCAAGTACACGATCAAGGACGGAATCGTCTACGACGCCAAACAGCTGCTCGAAGACGTGGCGCGGATGGTCGAGGAGCAGAAGAGGCAGCGCGCGGCGGCGTCCGGCGGGTGAGCACGGCGGGAAGCATGAGCGGTTCCACATGGCTGGCGATCCGGATCGCGGCCGCCGTCGCGATAAGACGATAGTACCATTGTCGTGCCATGAGTGATACTACCTCGCGGGCTGCAGGGATTGGCCCCACCGGGGCGGCAGCGAAGCCGCCGCTGTGGATCCCTTCACGGGAACGTCTGCGCGCGAGCAACCTGGTCCACTTCGCGGCCTGGCTGGCAGGGTCAGGCCACGATCGCGAAGGCGGCCCCGCCGCTCTGGCGTCGGTGGCAGAGCCATCCCGCGATTTCGCGGCGTCATCCCACGATCTCCAGCGCGGCTACGACGCGCTCTGGCGCTGGTCGATCGAGCAGCAGGAGGGGTTCTGGGACTCGCTGTGGGAGTGGTGCGGCATCGTGGGCGACAAGGGTGAACGCGTGTTCGAGGAGGGCGACGGCATGGCCGGGGCGCGGTACTTCCCGGACGCGCGGCTCAACTTCGCCGAGAACCTTCTGCAGCGCCGCACCGACGAGCCGGCCATCATCGCGTGGGCCGAGGACGGCCGGCGCCGGGTGGTGAGCTGGCGGGAACTGCACGACCTCGTATCGCGCGTCTCCCAGGCCATGCGCGACGCAGGTGTGGGCCCTGGCGACCGCGTCGCCGCGCTGCTCCCCAACGTGCCCGAAGCGGTGGTGGTGCTCCTCGCCGCCACCTCGATCGGAGCGGTCCTCTCCACCGCCTCACCCGACTTTGGCGTGCGGGGCGTGGTCGACCGCTTCGGTCAGGTCGGCCCCCGCCTCCTCTTCGTCACGGACGGGTACA
The DNA here is from genome assembly GCA_963555795.3 of Longimicrobiales bacterium. Taxonomy (GTDB): domain Bacteria; phylum Gemmatimonadota; class Gemmatimonadetes; order Longimicrobiales; family Gaopeijiaceae; genus Bin94. Next base: position 534,801 of record CAUVXA020000007.1, read on the forward strand.
GCTATCGCGGGAAGCGCTTCGAGACGCTCGCCCGGGTGCCAGCCATCCTCAAGGGGCTCCCGACCGTGGAGCGGACGGTGGTGGTGCCGAACCTGGATGGCAGCCACGTGCCAATGATCCCCGGCGCGGTCCCGTTCGACACCTTCATCCGCCCCTTCACAGCCCGCGAGATCGATTTCACGAGGCTCCCCTTCGATCACCCCCTCTACATCCTCTTCTCCTCGGGCACCACGGGAGTGCCCAAGTGCATCGTTCACCGCGCCGGCGGGGTGCTGCTGCAGCACATCAAGGAGCACCAGCTGCACTGCGACATCAAGGCCGGCGACCGCGTCTTCTACTTCACCACGCTCGGCTGGATGATGTGGAACTGGCTGGTCTCGGCGCTGGCATCGGAGGCGACGATTCTGCTCTGGGACGGATCGCCCGTGCACCCCGGCGACGAGGCGCTCTTCGACTTCGCCGACGGGACCGGCATGACGCTGATGGGCGTCTCGCCCGGCTTCCTGGACGCGCTGCGCAATTCCGGGGTCAGCCCGCGGAAGAGCCACGACCTGTCGTCGCTGCGGACGCTGCTTTCGACCGGCTCACCCCTCGCGGCGGCGGGTTTCGAGTACGTGTACGAGCACGTCAAGCGCGATGTGCACCTCGTGTCCATCTCGGGCGGCACCGACCTCTGCGCCTGCTTCGTCGGCGCCATTCCCGGCCGGTCGGTGCGTTCCGGCGAGATCCAGGGCCCCGTGCTGGGGATGGCCGTCGACGTCTTTTCGCCCGACGGATCTTCGATGGACGATGAGAAGGGCGAACTGGTCTGTACCCGGCCCTTCCCGTCGCTGCCGCTGGGCTTCCTGAACGACGACGACGGAAGCCGCTACCGGAGTACGTACTTCGGGCGGTTCCCCGGGGTCTGGCACCACGGCGACTACGCCGAAAAGACGGCCACGGGGGGGTACGTGATCCACGGCCGCTCGGACGCGACCCTGAACGTGCACGGGGTGCGGATCGGGACGGCCGAGGTCTACCGCCCGGTCGAAGGCATGGCCGAGGTCGCGGAAGCGCTGGCGATCGCGCAGCGATGGGGGCCCGACACGCGCATGGTGCTCTTCGTGCGGCTTGTCCCCGGCGCCGTGCTGGACGATAGCCTCCGGGGCAGGATCCGCGCCGTGCTGCGGGTGCAGGCGAGCCCCCGTCACGTGCCCGCCAGGATCGTCGAGGTCGAGGACATCCCGCGCACGCGCAACGGCAAGATCGTGGAGCTGGCGGTGCGGGCCGTCGTGCACGGCGAGGCCGTGAAGAACGTGGAAGCGCTGGCCAATCCGGAGGCGCTGGAGCACTTTCGAGGCCGCGCGGAGTTGGAACAGTAAAGGGAGCCGAAGGAGGCCCGCCCTTTCCCTCAACCGCTCGATTGCGCCAATTGTCCCAGTAACACGGCTATTCCGGTAACACGGTCGGGCCGGTAACACGGCCTTCGTACCGTGTCCGCTACTTCTTCTTTCCTATTGGGGGACTCCATGAGAGCAATCCTTGCCTTGCTGGGCCTGGCAGCCCGCGGAAAAAATCCTCGCGGCATTCGAACGGCGATGCATCCGTGCTGGACGCAGAAGCTCTGCGTTGCTTCAAAGCGCCTTGCCAGCCCGGCGCCTCGCCGCTCTCGATGCTCGCGCGGATTTATCCACGGACTGCTCACCCTTCTCGTGACGGGTGGAGCCACGGCCCAACAGGCCAACCGTACTCAGCCCGTCCAGGGTATCCGGGACAACGGCACCGGTTATCACGCCCTGGTCGGTGCCCGTGTGGTGACCGCTCCGGGACAGGTCATGGACGATGCCACCATCGTCGTCCGCGACGGGATCATCCAGCAGGTGGGGCGGGGCGACCAGGCCCCGGCCGGTGCCCGGGTGTGGGACCTGACCGGCCTCACGGTGTATCCCGGCTTCATCGATGCCCACGCCGACCTTGGTATGGACGACGTCCCCGAGGGGGGCGATGTCGGGCCGACCCACTGGAATCCGCAGGTCCGCGCCTGGTTCAGCACGACCTCGAATTTCCAGGACGATGCCGACCGGCGTGCCGCTTTGCGCTCCCAGGGTTTCGGGACGGCGCTCGTGGTGCCCAGGCAGGGGATCTTCCGGGGGACCGCCTCCGTCGTGAACCTCGGCGATGCGGGGGTCCGGGAGCGCGTGCTGCGCGCCGACGTGGCCCAGGCAGTGGGGTTCCAGCGCTCCTTCGAACTGGGCGGGTCGTATCCCAACTCATCGATGGGGACGATCGCTCTCATGAAGCAGACGTTCATGGACACCGACTGGTACATGCGCGCGTGGGCCGCGTACGAGGCCGGCGGCCGCGCGTTTCTCCCGCCGGAGACGAGTGAGGCGCTGGCGGCGCTGGAGGACGCGGTGCAGGGGCGTCAGCCGATCGTCTTCGAGACCGGCAGCGAGGAGGAGTACCTCCGGGCCCACAAGCTGGCCATGGAGTTCGGGGTAACGCCGTGGTTCCGGGGCAACGGTCAGGAACACCGCATCATCGATGTGCTGCGGGGACGCACGGAGCCCCTGATCGTGCCGCTGGACTTCCCGGATGCGCCCGATGTCGACGATCCCGAGGCGGCCCTCAACGCAACGCTCGCCGACCTGCGCGACTGGTACCTCGCACCGACGAGCCCGGCTCAGCTGGCGGATGCCGGAATCTCCTTCGCCATTACCGCGGACGGTCTCTCCTCGCTGAACGAGTTTCTGCCCAATCTGCGCATCGCCGTGGCCCGGGGGCTGTCGCCGGCCGACGCTCTGGCGGCCCTCACCACCACCCCGGCGTCCTGGCTCGGGATCGATCGCACCCACGGGACGATCGCCGAGGGCATGGTCGCCAACCTCGTCGTCAGCGAAGGCGACCTCTTCACGGAGGAGGCCACGGTCCGCGACGTGTGGGTCGAGGGGATGGTCTACGGGGTCACGCGCCCCGCCCAGATCGATCCACGCGGGACATGGCGCATCACCTCCGACGACGAGTGGGGCTTCGACGCGGTGCTCCGTCTGGAGGGCACTCTGAACCGCCTGAGCGGACACATCGAGCTCGCCAGCGGGGCTGCGGGCTCCGAGGGCACGCGGATCGATCTCGCGTCGGCCAGCGTGGTGGCCGAAACGGGACGGATCGAGGTCCGCTTCGACGGGGAGGAGCTGGACTACGAGGGCACTGCGCTCCTCGCAGGCTCCGTGCGCGGCGACGAATTCTACGGCTGGACGTCGCTTCCGAACGGGGCGGATCCGTCGTTCCGAGGCACCCGCACCGAAGCCTTCGAGGGCGCGGCGCGCGGTACGGTGGCGATGGACGTTCCGGAGATCGACCTTCCGTTCATCCGGCCTATGATGGAGTACGGCCGGACCGCCATCCCGGACCAGCCCGCGGCGGTGGTCGTGCGCAACGCCACCGTATGGACGCAGGGTCCGCAAGGGCGCCTGGACGACGCCGACCTGCTGGTCGAGGCCGGAAAGGTCGTGGCGGTCGGCACTGATCTCGACGCTCCCCGGAACGCCGTGGAGATCGACGCCGAAGGCAGGCACGTGACGCCCGGACTCATCGATCCCCACATCCATTCGGGGGTCAGCAGCGTGAACGAGAGCGGGTTCGCCATCGTTCCCGAGGTCCGGATGGGCGACGTCGTCACCCACAACAACATCTGGATGTACCGCCAGGTCGCCGGCGGGCTCACGACTGCACACATCAAGCACGGTTCCGCCAACCCGATCGGGGGCGAGAACGTGTTTGTGAAGATGCGCTGGGGGGCCCTGCCCGAGGATCTGAAGCTAGAAGACGCTCCCCGGACCGTGAAGTTCGCGCTTGGCGAGAACCCGAAACGGCGCCAGGGACGGTATCCCGACACCCGCATGGGGACGCAGGAGATCATCCGCGATCACTTCATGGCCGCGCGCGACTATGAGCGCGACTGGCAGCGGTGGGAGGAGAACCAGGAGGGATTGCCACCGCGGCGTGACCTGCGCATGGAGGCGATCCTCGACATTCTGAACCAGGAGCTGCTCATCTCGTCGCACGGCTACCGCGCGGACGAGTTCCTCGCGCTCGTGCGGTTGGCCGAAGAGTTCGGCTTCCGGGTCCAGACGCTGCAGCACGGCGTCGAGGCGTACAAGATCGCCCCCGAGCTGGCGGCGTCGGGCGTCGCCGCGGTGGTGTGGAGCGATTGGGGCGCCTTCAAGCTGGAGGCGTACGACGCCACCGTGTACAACGCCCGCATCCTGATCGAGGCCGGAGTGGTGACGTCGCTGCACTCCGACAACAGCGAGATCGCCAGCCGCATGAACTGGGAGGCGGGTAAGCTTCTGCGCACCGGCCTCACCGAGGAGCAGGCCCTCTCGACGGTGACCAACGGCTCGGCAAAGGCCATGGCCATCGACGACCGGGTGGGCTCGCTGGAGGCGGGCAAGGACGCCGACTTCGTCATCTGGAACGGCAATCCACTGTCGCAGTTCACCCGCGCGGAGGAGACGTGGGTCGACGGTCGGCGATATTTCTCCCTGGACGAAGACGCGGCCATGCGGGAACAGATCGACCGCGAGCGCACGCAGCTGATCCAGGCCATCCTTTCGGCCGAAGGGAGCAACTGACATGACAACGACGATGCGAGGAACCATGACGGGAATCCTGTCCCGAGTCGGCGGCGCGGCCGCCCTGATCCTGGCCACTGCCCTGGCCGCCGCCCTTTCGCCCTCCGAGGGGGGTGCCCAGGTACGGATGACGGTCCCACCACAGTCCGAACCGGTGGCGCTGCGGGGTGCCACGATCCACACGGTCACCGCGGGGGTGATCGAGAACGGCACCATCCTCTTCGAAAACGGGGTGATCACCGCGGTCGGGACCGATGTCCAGATCCCGGAGGGGGCACGGGTGGTGGACGTCACGGGGAAGCACATCTACCCGGGCCTGATCGACGCGTACAGCACGGTGGGGATCAGTGAGATCGGCGCCGTCGATGTGTCCAGCGACGTCAACGAGCTGGGTGACTTCAACCCCAACGTGCGCGCCGAGGTGGCGGTCAACGCGGAGAGCCGGCACATCGGGACGACGCGTTCCGCGGGGGTGCTGGTGACGCTCACCACACCCGGGGGCGGCCTCATTTCGGGCATGTCGTCGGCGATGAATCTGGAGGGGTGGAGCTGGGAGGAGATGTCGATGGAATCCTCCGCCGCCCTGAACGTGAACTGGCCCAACCCCAACCCCGGTCGCTTCCGCGGGTTCGGGGGCTTCAGGCCCGGGCCTGAGCAGGAACGGCCGAGCTATGAGGAACAGGTGCAGGAGCTCAAGGACTTCTTCGCCGAGGCCCGTGCCTACCGCGATGCGGTCGCCGCCGGCGAGGAGGTGCGCAGCGACTCCCGCTACGCCGCCATGATACCGGCGCTGGACGGGGACATTCCCGTTGTGGTCGCCGCGGACGGCGCGGCCCAGATCAACGACGCCGTGACGTGGGCTCAGGAGGAGGGCGTCCGGGTCGTGATCCGCGGAGGCCGCGATGCCATCCACGTTGCCGACCGGCTTTCGGCCAACGACATCCCGGTGATCCTCACCTCGACCATGGCCGCGCCCGGCCGCGACTACGAAGGGTACGACGGCGCCTATACGATGCCGGCGCGCCTCCACGAAGCGGGGGTGCGTTTCGCCATTTCAGGGGGCTCCGGCGCGCTGTACACGAACCGTCTGCCCTGGGAGGCGGGCGTGGCCGTGGCCTTCGGACTTCCCGAGGAGGAAGCGCTCAAGGCGGTGACGATCAACGCGGCCGAATTCATGGGAATCGACGACCGGGTCGGTTCGCTGGAGCCCGGCAAGCAGGCCACGCTGCTCATCACCACGGGCACCCCTCTGGACATGACCAGCCAGATCGAGCAGGCCTACATCCAGGGCCGTGAGCTCGACATGATGGACATCCAGAAGTGGTTCTTCGAGAAGTACATGACCAAAGTCATACAGAGGATGCGGCCGGTGATGTAGGGGGGTGGGTGCCGTCGGGAGGGGGTTGGCCGAGGTCAACCCCCTCCGTCCGTCCCGGGTGGCGGCGGTCAGGGTGGGCGAGGCAGCCCAGGTGGTCGTCATCAAGCTCAACCTCCGTAAGCTCGCGAGAGCCGGTCGCGCATTCCGCAAGCTGGACGGTGCCGGCCTGGTTCAGTTTGCCGGAGGAGTTGGAAAAGGTGCCAGGTCCGCTGCTGGCAAGGTGAAGTCGCCGCGCGTGGCGCGTCATGTGCACAGGGTCGCCACATCGGTTCGGGGTATCGCCCGCAACGTCGATCCGGGCGCAGCGGCGGTTCTGGCTCGCCGGGCGGCCGAGTCAGCCAAGTCGGTCGTAACCAGGCTTGACCCGCGCGATGTCACCGAAGCGGTCCGCCGGGTGGCGGATACTGCCGAATCCGGCGTGGGCGGCAAGGGCGAGAAGCGACTCGGAGGTGGCAGGCGGGTCGAGAGGTTCGCGAGGACTCCTCGCATCGATCGTGAAGGAGACGGGCCGGGCCTTCAAGAGCGTCGCGGGGAACCTCGGCATGAGGGACGTGGCCGTCGTGGCTCTGATCGTGCTCACCACCGCTCCCGAGCTGCTTGTTGCCCTCGGTGTCGGTGCAGGGGTGATCAGGGTGATGATTTCGTTGGCCGGCGTGCTTGTTGAGCTGTTTCCGGACAAGAAGAGTGCTGGTGGCATTGGGGCCGAAGGACGACCCACCGGGTTACCCGAACCGGAGGGCGAGCTCGGCTGACGGGTCGAGATCGGGGCTCTCCCGTGGCCTTGCCTCCACTCTGTCCCGTCCAGACATGCGAGCGTCCCGGGTTTTGTGCCGCGGAGACGTCGGGGCGACTTCGGGAGCCGCTGCCTCGCTGAAGCCCGAGACCGGGCTTTGTCCGCCAAAACAGGGCTAAAGTGGCGGACAAACGATGGCACAGTGCGACTTGCGCGCTAGAGAACCGGGTCCCGGGCGGTGCTGAGCAACCGGGACAGCTCACTGGCGGTCTCTATTCGAGCGATGAGCCACGCAGAGGGTAGCGTCCAGCCGGGCTGCGGCGCCGGTCGAATGCAGCGCGGTTTCGGCCGCGGGCTGCTAGATCTTGTTCCGCAGCCAGTCCAGGATGAGGCGCAGGAGGCGCTTCAGAATGTGGGCCATGAAATATGTCCTCCTCTCGGTGTTGCCCGATCATACGTCGGCTACCGGGTCAAAGGTTCACTCGGCGGTGGCCACGCGCCAGCCCGGATTGCGGTGGATGCGCGCCACACATGCTATCGGGCCCCGGCTCCCATGGCCTGGAAGAACGCCCGGTGATTTGCCAGGATGCGCTCCGTCTCGTCCGGGTCGGGCTCCAGCGTGTCCACGCCGCGCTCGAAGGTGCCTCCCAGCAGAATTCCGTCGGCCCGCGGGAACATGTATTGGCTGCCCTCTGTCGAGAAGCGGCCGCCGCCGATGCTCAGGTAGTCGATGCCGGGCTGGGGCCGCAGCACGACCAGCTGTCCCTTGATCGGGGTCAGCGCGTCGTCGTTGAAGAGCGTCTTCGCACCGAGTCCCGTGCAGTTGGCGATGATGGGCTCAGGCAGCGCCGCCAGCTGACGGCGGTCGGCGATTTCGCCCACTACAATGCGCCCTCCGGCGAGGCGGAAGTCACGCAGGAGGGCCCGCAGGTAGCGCGGTGGCTCGATGAACATCGTCGCGACCCGGCGGGCGTAGCGGGTTGGGAAGGGATGTTCGTCGCCTTCGAGCTCCTCCCATTCGGGGTAGAGATCCCGGATTCGGGAGGTGTATCCCTGGCCTCCCTGTCGCTCTTCGGCGAGGAAGTAGTTGTCGATCCAGCGGACGCCGTAGTCGGGACCGACCAGATTCTGGAAGTGACGGTAGGCGAGTCGGGCGGCGCGCTCGAACTGGTCGCCGAAGGGACCGTCCAGGTTGTCCGACACGGTTGACGGCGACCACTGGGCGCCCGCCATGTTCGAGGTGGTGTTGGGCGGGAGTTCGCGGGCATGGATGGTCACGGTGCGGCCCCGCCGCTGCAGCAGCCGGGCGGTCGCGAGCCCCACGGCACCCGCCCCGAGCACTGCCACGTCGCCCTCACGGCCACTGCCGGTGACCAGATCCGCCGCCATGTCGGCCGTGCCCCAGGAGAGGGTGACGCCGCCGCCGCCGTGGCCGTAGTTGTGGACCAGAAGCTTCGACCCGAAGCGCTCGGCCCGCACCACGAATCCCTCGGCCCGGTAGGGCCTCAGGCCGGCGACTTCACGGATGATCCGGTCGCGCGACACCCGCACCGGCCTGACGGGAACGCGGGGCGGGGCGGGGAGCCATCCACTCCCGTGCGAGGGTGCACAGGCGGCCGCCCATCCGCCGGCCAGGACCCCGCCTGCCAGCTTCAGCCAGCGACGCCGGTCCAGCGCGGGCAGAGGGCGGTTCAGGGCGTCCGGGCGCGGCCCGTGCTTCCCTGGGGCCCGCGCCACGCCAGCCCCTAGACGATCACCAGCTCCGTCGTGATGTCGATGCATTTGTGCAGCGTCCGGTAGACCGGACATCGCATGGGGTGGAGGGACAACGCTCGTTGAAGGGTCGCCTCGTCCGCGCCCGCGGCCTTCAGCAGGTACTTCACATGAATGGTGCGGATGACGAGGACGCCGTCATCCTTGCCGACCCCGCCGCGGACCTCCGCGGTGAGCTTTCCGTCCGATGCTCCGATCCCGCGTGCCTCCAGCACGCCTCCGAAGGTGCCGACCAGTCAGCCGCCGGTAGCGGCGATCACATAGTCGAGGGTGGTGGTGGTCTCGGTCTTGGGGTGGACTCCGTAGTGCTCCGCGATCGCGCCGTGAACGCCGAACTCCACCGGGCCGTCGTGGGCCGGCAGGTACGCCAGCCGGTGCGGGCCGCGGGTGCGCTCGATCCGGACGTTGCCTTCGTAAACGATGTTGCTCATCGGGTGGGGACTCCGGTTGCAGGGTGAGGGGGTGGAAGATCCCGTCAGGTCGGCCACAGCCAACCGAAAATCCCCGCCGTCAGGAGCGCGTAGACAAAGCCGTCGAGCGCGTGCTTGAAGGCGACGGACCCGGGTAGCCCGAACCAGATGCTCTCCTGGAAGCCGATGAAGCCGTAGGCGATGAACGCCGTGGTGCCCGTGATCCGGAAAACGGCCAGGTAGTCCGCGCCGGCGCTCAGGGCGATGGACGCCACGTAGGCGACGAAGACGCCGACGACGAGGTAGAGCACGAGTGACTTGGCCATCGCGGTCCGCATGTCGAGGACCGATTCACCGTCCCGGACGCGCAGAATGCCCACCGGACCCTGCCGGATCTTCTCCTTGTATTCGGCGGAGTTTTCCTCCGTGCCGTCCGCCCACGGGAAGACGTACATGCCGGGGCCGGCTCCACAACTGCGGATGGCATCCAGGAGCGTGCCCTCGTTCTCGACCTGGGCGAAATCCTTCTTGTGGTGCGGCATGACCATCCAGACCATGGCGCTCACCACGAAGACGACGACGCCGGACAGGACGATCGGCAGCCACAGGGCGGCAATCGATAGCACTGGTTACTCCTTTACGAGGGAATGTTCTCACCCGGTCGCAGGACCCGCCGGGTCCGGACCGTGGCGGTCGGTGCACGGTCCCGTGAATCGCATCTCTGGACCGTGAGCCGCCGGGGACAATAGTGTTCGGAGGGCACATGGGCCAGATTGGAGGGCTCGCAGGCATAGTGCGCGGGCCGGGACGGATGGAGGAACCGGGTATACCGGGGGAGGCGGAACCATGGAGAGGATGTCCAGCCAGTCGTTTAGGATGCGGAGTCGGGGACTGACGGCGGTGGCGCTGGCGGCGCTGGGCCTGGCAGCGCTCGGGCCGGAAGCGGTACAGGGTCAGACCGACCCGATGGTCCTGCAGATCATCGATGAGGTGGACCGCATCATGCGGGGCGAATCCAGCACGGGCAGGATGCGGATGGAGATCGACACCGAGCACTGGTCCCGGTCGCTGGAGATGAGCATCTGGTCTCTCGGCACCGAGCACTCCCTGATCCGTGTGGAGAACCCTCCGCGGGAGGCGGGCACCGCCACCCTCAAGGTCGCCAACGAGGTCTGGATCTACTATCCGCGAGCAGACCGCGTTGTAAAGCTCTCGCCGTCCATGATGCTCGGCTCCTGGATGGGCTCCCACTTCACCAACGACGACCTCGTGAAGGAGAGCCGGATCATCGAGGACTATGACATCGTCATCTCCTACGAAGGGGACCGTGACGGCGAGGATGTCTGGGAGTTCACGATGACTCCGAGGCCGGAGGCGCCGGTGATCTGGGGCCGGATCGAGCAGCAGATCCGCAAGCGGGACCGGATGCCGCTGTGGGCGCACTACTACGACGAGGACGGAACCCTGGCCCGGACGATGACCTTTGAGGATTTCCGGGACCTCGGGGGCCGGAGGGTCCCGACGCGGATGGTCATCGAACCCGGCGACGGCGAAGAGCGCACGGTGGTGACGTACCTGGAGCTGGACTTCGACGTGGGCCTCGAGGAGGACTTCTTCAGCTTGCGGAATCTGCGGGCGGGTCGATAACGGCGATGAGCCGCGTCGGGAACGTGATTTGGTGGCGGATGGCGTGGCGGAACCTGTGGCGGAACCGTCGCCGGACCTTGCTGACAGCTTCCGCGCTCTCCTTCGGGTTCGTGGCGTCGGTCGTCATGATCGGTTTCATGGACGGGATGATGGAGGAGCTCGTCTCGAACGGGACCCGCGTGGTGACGGGGCAGGTGCAGATCCACGCGCCGGACTACCGGCCCGAGCAGAGCATCCACGACACGATGGGGGGCCGTGAAGGCGTCGACGTGAGCGCGCTCATTGCCCTGGTCGAGGCGCAGGACGGGGTCGCCGGGGCGGCACCGCGACTGTATGGCGGGGGGTTGGTCAGTTCCGGGGACGAGACGGTGGGGGCCGTGCTGATGGGGGTGGTGGCGTCGCAGGAAGAGGCAGTCAGCCGATTCGGGCACGCCATGGTCGCAGGGCGGATGCCGGGGCCGGGCGAGATCGTGGTGGGCGACGCAATGGCCGAAACGGTGGCAATCGACGTGGGCGACGAGGTGGTCCTGGTGGCTCCCGCAGCGGACGGCTCGACCGGCAACGATCTCTTCACCGTGTCGGGGATCTTCAGCGTCGGGGTGGGGGGGTTCGACGACAGGTACGCCTTGCTGGACATGGGGTCGCTCCAGGAGCTCATGGCGATGGACCCCGGCCGCATCCACGAGGTGGCGGTATCGGTGGAGCGCATCCGGGACGCGGACGCCGCGGCGGCGCGGGTGGCCGAGGCCGTGGAAGCGATTTCGCCGGGCCTGCTCACCGAGTCATGGTCGGTCTTCCAGCGGCAGCTCCATTTCGTGACCAGCATGGCCCGCGCGATGAACAGCATCGTCGCCGTGATGATCTTCGGGATGGCGATCTTCGGCGTTGCCAACACCATGCTCCTGGCAACCTTCGAGCGCCGCAGGGAGTTTGCGGTCGCGCGGGCGCTGGGGGCATCGGGCGGTGCGGTCGGCAGGATCGTCGTCTACGAAGGCCTCCTCCTCGGGCTGGTGGCCCTCGGGGCGGGGGCCCTCGTCGCGGGACCGATCCTCGTCTACCTCCACGGCAACCCGATCGACCTCAGTTCCTTCGTAGGGACCTACTCCTTCGTGGGTTCGGCGGTCCGCCCCCTGCTCACGGTCGAGTATTCCTGGCAGGGACCCCTGGCCAGCGCGGTCGCCCTGGTTGGCACCGGGGTCGTCTCCGCCTCGATCCCGGCGTGGCGTGCCGTCCGCATGCCGCCCGCCGACTCACTGGCGGCCCGCTGATGGTCCGTTTCGGCACCCTTTGGTGGCTTGCCCTTCGCAACCTGGGCCGGGAGTTGCGGCGCAGCACGCTGACGGCGCTGGCAATGGCCTTTGGGCTGGCGCTCCTGATCGTTTCGCGCACGCTCTCGGATGGGGCGCACGAGGACTGGATCGACACGGGCGTGCGCCTCGGCGCGGGACACGTGACCTTCAACGCGCCTGGCTACAGGGACAGCGAGAGCCTCGATGACCGCCTCACGTCCGTTCAAGTCGACGCGTCGCTGGCGGCGGCCGCGGACGCTCCGGTTCCGACTCCTCCGGTGACGACCGTCAGGGTTTCAACCCGGGGCTTGGCGTCGTCACCCGACGGGGCGGTGCCGGCGTGGATCGTGGGGGTGGAGCCGGACTCCGAAATTGAGTTCTCCCGGCTCGGGGAGCACGTGGTGGACGGTCGCTACCTGCAGCCCGGAGACCGCCTCCACGCCTTCATCGGCGAGGGGATGGCGGTGCGGCTGGGTCTGCGCACAGGATCCCGCATGGTCCTGACGGCGCAATCCGCGGCCGGCGACATCGAGGGCCAGCTCGTTCGCGTGGTGGGGACGTACCGTACCGGCCTCGAGGCGCTCGACCAGGGACTCATTCACCTGCCGCTTGCCACCGCACGCGAGTGGCTCGGGGTGGAAGGCGCCACCAGCGTCTCGTTGCTGCTTTCGCACTCGTCCCTTACCGACGGCGTACAGGGCCAGGCGGAGAGGGAGTTGGCCGACTCAGGCGTGGAGGTCGCGGGGTGGCCGCAGTCCTCTCCCGACCTGTACGCGGCGGTGAAGATCGACGACGGTGGCGACTGGGCCTTCCATCTCATCCTCTTCGCCATCGTGACCCTGGCGATCCTCAACGCCATCTTCATGTCGGTGCTTCACAGGAAGCGGGAGATAGGGCTGTTGCGGGCCTTGGGGCTGAGCAGTGCAGAGACCGGACTCGTCGTCTACGTCGAGGGAGTGATGTTGACAGCCGTCAGCGGGGTGGCCGGGGTGGCTCTTGGCCTGGCGGTGGTCTGGCTCTTCCTGCGCGACGGCATTGATCTGACGGACTTGATGCCCAGTGAAATCACCTTCGGGGGCATCGTCTTCAATCCGGTCATGCAACCCGTAATCGAGCTCAAGCACCTGGTCCAGAGTGTCTTCTTTACGGTGGCGATCGGCCTGTCCGCGTCGCTTTACCCGGCGTGGGAGGCCGCGCGCCTGGATCCGGCCGAATCAGTCAAGGTGGAGTGAACCCCATGCCAGAGTATGCAGTACGCACCGAGGATCTGTGGAAGATCTACCCGCAGGAGCCGCGCCCCGTCGAGGCCGTCCGGGGAGTGGACCTCGAAGTCCGTGCCGGAGAGTTCGTCGCGATGGCCGGGCCGTCCGGGTCCGGGAAGACGACGGTGCTCAACCTGCTCGGTGGGCTCACCCGTCCCACGCGGGGCAAGGTGTGGATCAGGGATCGCGAGCTGTCCGCGCTGCCCGACAAGGTGCTGGCGGCGGTGCGGCTTACGCACATCGGCTTCGTCTTTCAGTCCTACAACCTCCTTCCCGTGCTGAGCGCCCTGGAGAACGCCGAATTCACCCTCTTGCTGCAGGGTATGCCCGTGCGGGAACGCCGGGAGCGGGTCCGGCGGCTGTTTCGCGAGATCGGACTGGAGGGGCTCGAGGACCGGAAGCCGCCGAAGCTGTCCGGAGGGCAGCAGCAGCGCGTCGCGGTGGCGCGGGCGGTGCTGGGAGATCCGGCGTTGGTGCTCGCGGACGAGCCCACGGCGAATCTGGATTCGTCCACGGCCGATGCGCTTCTGGACGTGATGGAGCATCTCAACCGGGAAAAGGGGACCACCTTCGTCTTCTCGACCCATGATCCGAGGGTGATGGAGCGGGCGGGCAGGTTGATCCGGCTGGTGGACGGCCGCATCGAAGGGGAAGCGTCCGGTGCGGGGTGGTGACCTGGCAGCCCGTGGAAGAAATCCTCCCGGCATTCGAGCGGCGATGCATCCGTGCTGGATCGCTACGCTCTGCGTTACCCTCCTCGCCGGCGCTTCGCTCACTCCGGCTTCGGCTCAGCAGCGAGGTGTTTCCGGATACTACCTGAACCTGTTCACCAGCGTGGCAGGAAGCGTGCTGGGTTCGGCCGGGGTGTCGGACTTCCAGCGGCTGCGCCTCATGTGGAACGGGTCATGGGGACCTGTCCGTGCGGATGCGGCCTACGAGCATACCCTGACGTTGCGTCAGGCAGGAACGCCGGGCGCCCAGCTCTTCACGGCAGCCGGAACTTCTTCCGGGGGCGACTGGTTCTCGCTGGGCGGCGAGATCGAGTCCGGGGAGCGCGCCGTGTGGCGGCACCGGATCGACCGCCTGAACGTGCGGATGGACCTCGGCGCCAACGCCGACCTGGTGATCGGGCGGCAGCCGGTGTCGTGGGGGACGACGCTGATCCTGACGCCGGCCGATCCCTTCTCCCCCTTCGACCCCGCCGACCCCTTCCGGGAGTACCGGATCGGGGTGGACGCGGCCCGATTGCGGTACTACCGGGGTTCGTTCGCGCAGTTCGAGCTCGTGGCGCGGCCCGCGCGGATCGGCGACCGGGAAACACTCACGGTGCTGGGCCGCGCGAGCACCAACGTGCAGGGCTGGGACCTGGGCGCATGGGGAGGAGCCGTGCACGACACCTTCGGCGCGGCGGCCTTCCTGAGCGGGTCGGTGGGGCTGTGGGCCCTGCGGGCGGAGGGGGAAGTTCGCGATCTCGACGATCAGTTCGTGGTGCGCGGCACCATCGGCATGGACCGAACGTTCCCGGTGTCGGGACGCGACCTGTACATCGTGATCGAGTACCAGCGCGACGGCCTCGGGGGGACGTCCCCGGCCGAACTGCTGGCCGCCGCGCAGAGCCGCGCCTACACCCAGGGAGAGATGCAGGTGCTCGGCCGGGACGTGGCTGTGCTGCAGCTGTCGTACCCGCTGCACCCCCTGGTCTCCGCCAGCGCCCTCTACCTTGGAAGCCTGCGGGACGGTTCGTTCCTGGTCAGCCCGGGGCTGGGCTACTCGGTGAGCGAAAGCCTTGCGCTCCGTCTCGGCGCGTTCTTCGGCACCGGTGACGAGCCTGTTGTGGACGGAGCGATGTTTTCACTCGGCTCGGAGTTCGGCGCGCTGCCCCGGGTCATGTTCGTCTCGGCGAACTGGTTCTTTTAGCGTCCGCACCCCCAGCACCCGCTCCGCCGCCCGCCGTGCGCTGCCCCGGTGGCGTTCCAGCGCCCGCCCCCCGCCCGCCACCACGGCTTCGCGCGCGGCCTCGTCCCCGAGCCACGCCTCGATCACCGCCATGGGCTCGGCGCTCACGGCGAGACCCCCTTCCCGGACGAGCTCCGCCACGACCCCCGCGAAGTTCTCGTGGTGAGGACCGATCACGGCAGGTTTCCCCAGCGCGACCGGCTCGATCGGGTTCGACCCGCCCATCGGCGCCAGGCTGCGGCCGACGAACACCGCATCGGCGAGCAGGTAGGCCGCGGCCAGCTCCCCCAGGGTGTCCAGGAGGAAGACGCGTGGCGGGCTATTGTTGCCGCCGCCCGGCCCGCCTCCACCCTCGCCATCGCCGTCCCTCCGGCCATCACTCCGGCGCGACATCCCGGGGACCAGCGCCGCGACCTCGTCCCAGCGGTCCGGATTGCGCGGTGCGAGCAGGAGCTGGCACCCGTGCGGAAGACTCCGCAGGAGGGCTTCCTCTTCGCCCGGTCCGGTCGACCCGGCCACGATCAGGGGTCGGGACCGGTCGATCCCCAGTTGGGCCGCCAGCGCCGCGGCCAATGCGGGATCGGGATCGCGCCGGGCCGCGTCCCACTTCAGGTTGCCGCCCATCACCACTCGGTCGGCGGGGGTCCCCAGCGCGACGAACCGGGCGCGGTAGGTCTCGGTCTGCGCGATCACGAGGTCCAGCTGACGGAAGAGCCGCCGTGTAAGCGTCCGGCCACCGCGGTAGCCCCGGAAGCTACGGTCCGAGAGGCGGCCGTTGACCACGCACAGGGGGACTGCGCGCCGCGTGCACTCGGCCATGAAGGTCGGCCACAGCTCCAGCTCGGCGAGCACCACCAGGTCGGGGCGGACGGCGTCCAGGAACCGGCTCACCATCCACGTGAAGTCGAGCGGGAAGCGCACGACCTCGCGGCGGCCCCCATGGATACGCCGGGCGCGCTCGAAGCCGGTTGCCGTGCTGGCGCTGACGACCACATCCGGTCTGGCACTCGAAGCATGCAGCGCCTCGACGAAGGGTTCCAGGGCGTTGGTCTCGCCCACGCTCACCCCGTGAACGAGAATCCGCGGGCCGGGCGCGTGCCGCACCAGATCGCCCACCACGCCGTTGCGGGCGGTCAGGTCCGTGCGCCATGCTCCCGTCTCCAGGCGCTTCCTTACTCCGTAGGCGGCGAGTCCCACACAAAGGGCGAGGTCGCGAAGCTGTCCTGTCATGGGGAAGGCGCGTGCGGGGAGTTGTGAGGCGGGTCGCCAATCATAACCTTCCATCATGATTCCCAGACACACCGCCAGGATCCTCGTCGTTCGGCTGTCGGCCCGGGGGGACCTGGTCTTCGCGTCTCCATTGGCCGGGGCTCTGCGCCGCAGGTACCCCCTCGCCCACATCGCGTGGGTCGCCGAGGAGCGCACCGCCGACGTGATCCGCCACAATCCGCACCTCGACGAGGTGATCGTCTGGGAGCGCGCGTCCTGGAAGCGCATGTTTCGCGCGGGGCGGTGGGGCACCCTGTCGCGGGCCGTCGGCGAATTCGTCGGGAGGCTGCGGGAGCGCCGCTTCGATGTCGCAATCGATGCGCAGGGTCTGTTGCGGAGCGGCGTGCTCGTGTTCGTGTCGGGGGCGCCGGTCAGGATCGGGCTGGGATCCAGGGAGGGGTCGCGCGCACTGATGACCCACGTTGTCGAGCGTGGAGGGAACGCGCGCAGGATCGGGTCCGAGTACGCCCACCTGGCTTCGGTGCTCGGGTTGGAGACGGGGGCCTTCGCGATGCGAATCCCACGCGGTGCGGCCGAGACCGCCATGGCCGACCGGGTCGTCGGAGACGAAGGATTGGGAGCGGGCTTCGTGGTGGCGTGCCCCTTCACCATCCGCTACCACAAGCATTGGTTCGAGGATCGCTGGTCCACGCTGATCCACGGGATTCGGGAGCGGACGGGCGTCGGCGTCGTGCTCCTCGGGGGGCCGGCTGACCGGGCGGCCGCGGACCGGATTCTGGAGGGTGTCGCGAAATTCCCCGCGCCGGAGGCTCCCCTGGTCGACCTGGTTGGCGGGACCACCCTCGGCGAGGCTTCGGCGGTCGTCTCCCGCTGCAATGTGCTGGTCGGCGTGGACACGGGCCTCAGTCACATGGCGCATGCATATGACCGTCCCACGGTGCTTCTCTTCGGATCCAACACCCCGTACCTGGATCCTCCGGTAGCGGAGGCCGTGATCCTGCATTCCGGACGCGCCTGCTCTCCCTGCCGGGGCAGATTGACGTGCGAGGGCCGCATCGACTGCATGGATGACATCTCGGTCGGCCAGGTGCTCACCGCGGTGGAAGCGCGTCTTGCCGGGCGAGCGTCGGCGCGGTCGGCGCGGCCGGTGCGGGGCGAGCAGCCGGTGCGTGCGGCACTGCCAGCGCGTGTGGCGAGGGCCTCGTGAGCGTCGTCCACCTGGAGACTGGCCGCCACCTGTACGGTGGTGCGCTTCAGGTACTGTATCTCGCCCAGGGTCTGCAGGAGCGGGGCGTGAGCTCGGTGCTCATGGTGCCGAAGGGATCGGAGGTTGCCGGGGCAGCGCGGGCGCGGTGGCTGCGAGTCGAGGAGTTCGCCTTCCATGGGGAGGGCGACCTCGTGTCACTGGGGAAGCTGGTGTGGCGGTTCAGCCGCCCCGACGTGGAACTCGTGCACCTCCACTCGCGCCGCGGTGCGGACACGCTGGGCGCGGTCGCGGCGACGCTGGCGCGCGCGCCGGTGGTCATGACCCGGCGTGTGGACAACCCGGAACTGTCCTGGATCGTGGGTGCGAAGTACGGCCTCTGCCGGCGCGTAATCGCGATTTCGGATGCTGTCCGCGAGGTACTGGTCGAGCAGGGGGTTCCCCGCGACAAGATCTCCCTGGTGCACTCGGCGGTGGATGCGTCCGACTGGCTTGCACCGCGGGATACTGCCGCGCGCGACCGCGAGTTCGACCTGGAGGCGGGCGAAGCGGTCGGGGCGATGGTGGCCCAGTTCATCCAGCGGAAGGGGCACTGGGTGCTGATCGACGCGCTGACCATCCTGAAGGGCAGGGGTCTCACGCCGAAGGTCGTCCTGTTCGGCCGCGGCCCCCTGGAGCGGAATGTGGCCGCGCTGGCCGAGGTCGCGGGGGTGAGCGACCAGATCCGCTTTGCCGGTTTCCGGGACGATCTGCACAAGTGGCTGGGGGCCTTCGATTTCTGCGTGCACCCGGCGCTGCGTGAGGGACTCGGGGTGGCGGCGCTTCAGGCGGCGGCGGCGGGGATTCCCGTGGTGGGTGCGCGCGCGGGAGGCATCCCCGAGATCATCGAGGACGGTGAGACGGGTGTGCTCTGTCCGCCGGGCGACGCCGGGGCCGTGGCCGCCGGGATCGCGGGCATCGTCGCGGACCGCGAAGCAGCGCGGGCCATGGGGGCACGGGCCCGCGCCCGGATCGAGGCCCGCTTCTCCGTGGATGCGATGGTGGACGGAAATCTCGACATCTACCGCGAGGTCGTCGGCTCGCGGCGGAATGGCTGAGCGTGCACCTTTTCTTCCCGTACTGAGCTCTCGCACTGAGCATGGATCACACATGAACCCTCTCTCAACCTTTCGCGACGAATTTCCGGTATCGCGGACCCACGTCTTCCTCAACCACGCCGGCGTGGGGCCGACTTCGACGCGGGTGGTCGAGGCGGTTCACGGCTTCATGGACTCTCTGGCCCGGCTCGGCCGGCCCAGCTTCGACGACTGGGAGTCGCTGGCAAGCGAGTGCCGGGAACGCTTTGCCCGCCTGATCGGGTGTGAAGCCGACGAGGTCGCCTTCGTCCGCAACACCTCGCACGGGCTGTCGCTGTTTGCGTCGGGACTGGACTGGCGGCACGGGGACCGGGTGGCCGCCGCCGCGACCGTCGAATACCCGTCGAACGTGTATCCGTGGATCGACCTGGACCGGCGCGGCATTGCGTCGCTGGACGTGATCCCCGCGGACGACGGCGGAACCGTGACGGTCGAGGCCGCTGCCCGGACCCTGAGGCCGGAGACCCGGGTGCTGGCGGTCAGTTCGGCCCAGTATGCGAGTGGGGCGGTTACCGACCTGTCCGGTCTCGGGGAGTTGTGCCGGGAGCGCGGCGTGCTGCTTTGCGTGGACGGGATTCAGACGGTCGGCGCGCTGCCCCTCGACGTGAAGGAGGCGGGGATCCACTTCCTGTCCGCCGACAGCCACAAATGGATGCTGGGCATGATGGGCATCGGGGCGGTGTTCGTGGACCGCGCGATCGTCGAGAGCGTCCACCCGCCATTGCTCGGATGGAGGAGCACGACGGACGCGTTCAACTTCGACCGCGTGCACTTCGAGTTGCTGGCGGACGCCGGCCGCTTCGAAGAGGGGAGCCTCGCCTACCCGCTGATTGCGGGTTTCTCGGCCGCGTTGGCATTGCTCGAGGAAGCCGGTGTTGATGCGATCGGGGCGCATGTGGAAGACCTGGTCTCGAATCTGGCCGGGCGGCTGGAGCGGCTGGGGTGCGTCACGGCCCCCGACCCCTCCGAGCGCCGTCACATCGTCACCTTCAGGCACCCCGCCCTGGACGGGGAGCGGCTGGAGGAGGCGCTCGCGGACGCGGGAGTGGTCGTGTCGCTGCGGAGGGGCCGGATCCGGGTGTCGCCTCACCTCTACAACACGGCCGAGGAGATGGAACTGGTCGCCAACGCCGTGCGCGACCTGCTGCCCGGCGGGTCCGGGTAGTCATGTGCGCGGCCCCGGCAGGTCATGTGTGCGGCCCTTCGGTCGACACGAGAACGGAGCAGTTTACCCCAAGGAGGTCTGGAAGATGACCGGTTATCACATGCGCGGCATGAGCCGCACCCTGATCGCGGCGCTTCCGCTGGCCGCGGCGCTCGCGCCGGCTGTGGCACTCGTGCTGGCGGGATTGACCAATGGCCTGGAGGCCCAGCAGCGGCCGCAGGACGGCACCCCGCCCACGATCGCGGAGAAGACCGGGTCGATGGAGCTCATGGACGGCTTCCTGCCGATGTACTGGGAAGAGTCGACTGGTAGGATCTGGCTCGAAATCGGTCAGTGGGACACGGATGTTCTGCACGCTTCGGGGATCGGCGCAGGTCTGGGTTCCAACGACATCGGCATCGACCGGGGCCAGCTCGCCGGATCGCGCGTCGTGCGCTTTCATCGGGTAGGTCCCAAGGTGCTCATGACCCAGCCGAACTACCGTTTCCGCGCGTCGAGCGACAACCCGGCCGAACGCAAGGCCGTTGAGGACGCCTTCGCGCCTTCGACGCTGTGGGGCTTCACCGTTGGGGCGGGCACCGGGGACCGGGTTCTCGTGGACTTCACCCCGTTTCTCATGCAGGACATCGCCGGATTCGAGGGGCGGCTGCGGCCCGGCACCTACCGCCTCGATCAGAGCCGCAGTGCGGTCCATATGCCGATGGTCATGAACTTCCCCGAGAACACCGAGATGGAGGTGTCGCTGACGTTTGTGCGCCAGGGTGGCGGGGGTGGCGGGTTCGGTGGCGGTCGTGGCGGCGGCGGGGTCGAGGGCGTGGGCAACGTTGCCGCGTCCGCGGCGGCGGCCACGATCCGCATGCATCATTCCTTCATCAAGCTGCCCGAACTCGGCGAGTACACACCCCGCGCCCACGACTCCCGCGCCGGCTACGGAGGCATGTCCTTCCTCGACTACTCCGCTCCGCTGGGCGAGCCCATGACGCAGCGCTTCATCCGCCGCCACCGGCTGGAGAAGAGGGATCCGGGCGCGGCCATGAGCGAGCCGATCGAGCCGATCATCTACTACCTCGATCCCGGTACCCCCGAACCGGTGCGTTCGGCGCTGTTGGACGGGGCGCGGTGGTGGAACCAGGCCTTCGTGGCGGCGGGTTTCATCGACGGGTTCCAGGTGGAGTTGCGGCCCGAGGACGTGAGCAGCCACGATGTCCGCTACAACGTGATCAACTGGGTTCACCGGTCCACCCGAGGATGGAGCACCGGCGGCTCGATCACCGATCCTCGCACGGGTGAGATCCTCAAGGGAAACGTGACGCTCGGATCGCTGCGGGTCCGTCAGGACTACCTGATCGCCGAGGGGCTGCTGGCGCCCTACGCGAACGGGGACGAGTCCGCGGACGACATCGCGGCGTGGGCGCTGGCGCGTATCCGCCAGCTGTCGGCGCACGAGGTGGGGCACACGCTGGGACTTTCGCACAACTACTATGACAGCGATGCCGGAAGGATCTCGGTGCTCGACTACCCGCACCCGCTGATCACGCACGACGGCGACGGCTTCGATTACTCGGAGGTCTACGACACCGACATCGGAGAGTGGGACAAGGTGACGATCCGCTACGGCTACGAGGTCTTCTCGACCGGGACGGACGAGGCCGCCGAGCTGGACCGGATCCTCGAAGAAGCCTGGGCGGACGACATCCGCTTCTTCACGGGCCAGGACGCTTCCGCACACGCTCGTGTGGATCAATGGTCGAACGGGACCGACGCGGGGGCGGAGCTTGACCGCATGCTGGACGTACGTCGCGCCGCACTGGAGCGCTTCGGCGAGCGGGCGATCCGGGCGGGGAGGCCCATGGCGCAGATGGAAGAGGTGCTCGTGCCGCTCTACCTGCACCACCGCTTCCAGGTCACCGCGGCCGCGTCGGTTCTCGGAGGGATGCACTACACCTATGCGACGCGCGGTGACGGGTTGGACCCGGTTCAGCCCGCGTCGGCCGCCGAACAGGGCAGGGCGCTGGACGCACTGGTTCGCGCGATACAACCCGCCGAACTGATGATCCCCGAATCCGTGCTGGACGAACTGCCCCCCCGGCCCGCGGGGTACGGGCGGAGCCGGGAGCTCTTCCCGCGCTACACGGGACCGATGTTCGACGCGATCTCGCCGGCTGTGGTGGCCGCCGACCATGTGGTGGGCGAGGTGTTGAATCCGAGCCGTGCCGCGCGGCTGCTCGAGCAGAGTGCCCTCAATCCGTCGCTGCCCGGTCTGGATGCCGTCATCGACGCTTTTGTCGCGGTCGGGGATCCGGACGCTGGCGATACACCCTACGCGGCGGAGGTGCGGCGTGCGGTTGGACGAGTGGTGGCCGACGGGCTCATGGAGCTGGCGGGCGGGTCTCCGATGCCACAGGTGAGGGCGTTGGCGGCGCAGCAGCTCGGACGCCTGCGGGTCAAGGCTGCGGAACGCTCCACGGGTGACGACGATACCGCCGCCCACTTCGCACTCCTGGCTCGGGACATCCAGCGCTTCGATGACCGGCCCTATCAGCCCTGGTCGCCAATCGTCAGTCCGCAAGCGCCCCCGGGAGCGCCCATCGGTTCCCCGGCCCTGCAGTGGATTGGTGATTGGGCGGGGCCGCTCTTGTCCCTGGGGACTCGCGCGGGGCTCGGAGACAACCGCTGGCTCGACGGTCTCCTGCCGTTCTGCGCCTTCGAAGGGTGGTGAGTTGATTGGCAGATGGCGGATCAGTCGAAGCGGTCGATGACGACGACTCCGAGCACGTTGTAGTCATCCATGCCGGTCAGTACCTCGACACCCTCGCGCAGCGTGACGGTGCGGGTGACCAGCATTGACGGATCGACGAAGCCGGAGGCGACCATCCTCAGCATGCGATCGTACTCGTGCGCCTGCAGGCCGTGGCTGCCCACCATCTCCAGCTCCCAGGCGATAACCAGGTCCATGGGGACGCTCGCATGGCGATGATCCCCGGTCATGAGTCCCACCTGCACGTGCCGTCCCCGCTTCCGTAGACAGGCGACGGAGTTGAAGCAGGTGTCGGGGTGGCCGAGGGCGTCCAGCGAGGCGTGGGCCCCGCCGCGCGTGGCTTCGCGGACTTCTTCGACCACATCGGCGGATTCGGCCGCGTTCACGAGCGCGACCGCGCCCACCCGGCGCGCCATCTCCAGCGCCTCGGGACGAATGTCGACGGCAACGACATTCGCACCGAGCGCTCTGGCGATCATCACTGCGGCCAGCCCCACGCCGCCGCAGCCGTGCACGGCGACCCAGTCACCCGCGGTGACCCGGCCCTGCGCCTGAACCGCGCGGAACGAAGTCGCGAACCGGCAACCGAGACTCGCCGCCTCCACGAATCCGACCTCATCGGGGAGGGCCGCCAGCGTTAGATCGGCGTGGCGCAGCGCGACCCGCTCCGCGAAGCCGCCCCAGCCGTGGAACCCCGGCTGGAACTGTCGATCGCAAACCTGCTGATCGCCGCCCCGGCAGGGCTTGCACCGTCCGCACCCAGCGATGAAGGGCACCGAGACCCGGTCTCCCCGCTTCCAGCGCCTCACGTCGCGACCCACTTCCTCGACCACCCCGGCAATCTCGTGACCGGGGACATGGGGTAGCACAATGTCCGGATCGTGACCCACCCAACCGTGCCAATCGCTGCGGCAGATCCCGTTCGCTTCGACACGGAGAACCACGCCGTCGGGGGCGGGCTCCGGGTCCGGAAGCGATTGGATCTGGATTGGACCGCGGTACTGGAGATAGATCGCGGCGTTCACGATTTGCGCCCCAATCCAGTGCCAAGATCCCCGCAAACCCGCATTGCGATGCGGAAATCTTCGAATTCCGTACACGGGAGCCGGGGTGTGCCGAGCCCGGGGCTCTGCCTTCGTGGTCTTCCAAATTGGGACATTTTGTTTCAGACTCCATTCGAAACAACGGAACAGTCGCGGCCTTTGAGGGCAAAGATACCGTACGTTAACCGGGGCGCGCGCGCCCACCTACTTACCCGGCTCTACTATCGAGAGCAAGGGGACATCACCACACAAGGAGCAGAACATGAACAAATCCGAGATGGCCAGGAAGCTCGCGGCCAAGTCCGGGTTGACCCAAGCCCTGGCTGGAGAGGTGTTGGAGATCATCTTCAACCCTGTCCTCGGCCTCATTGCCGAGGACCTCGACGCGGGCGACAAGGTCACGATCGGAGGCTTCGGTACGTTCGAAGCGCGTGATCGCGGTGCACGTACGGGACGCAACCCCCGTACGGGCGAGACGATCACCATCGCCGCCAGGAGATATCCTGCCTTCAAGGCCGCCAAGGGTCTGAAGGACCGGATCTCCTAGCTGGGAAGAAGGCTGCCCGCACAGCGGGCAACTGGGGGCGGTCCGCATAAGTGGGGCCGCCCCCTTCCGGTGCCAGTCGGTAGCGTGGCGTCGGGTGTTAGCTTTTTGAAGCCGGACCCCGCAGAGTCGCGTACGGGAATGGAAGCGCGGCGTGTCGGCGGATGTCTACGGGATGGAGGTGTACGTGAGCGAACTGGTCACTCCCGCCCTGGTTGGCGAACTGGTGGTTCTGGTGCTTGCGGTCGCGCTGGTGTGGATGGTGTTCAAGGAATTCATGCGGATTGCCTTCAAGATCATCGTGCCGGTCGCGATCCTCACGGGACTGGCGGTCTGGATGGGCCTGCTCGACGAGACGGTGGTGGGCGACACTCTGGTGGCAGTGGGTGAGGGAGTGTTGACCGGGATTCGCACGGTGGCGGATTGGGTGACCACGGCCGCGTTCTCCGGCTGACTTCGCAGATCGCGGACCATGCGGCAGCGGTGCTGACGTTGGCCCTCGTGACGGCGTTGCTGGTTTCGGGCTGTGCTACGCCTGCCAGCCAGGACGTGCAGGGTCCCGCCATGGACCCGGTCGGAGTGTACGATCTGACCATGTCGTCCGAGAGTCAGGTCTCGGAGGCCTCGATGTCTATCAGCGGACGGCCGGGAGTTTACACCGGAAGAGTCGTCGTCGGCGGCACGGTGGCCCCGATCCGGTTCGTCGAAGTGGGACCCGGCCAACTGAACGTCAGGGCCGCGATGCCTTCCGGAACCCTGATCCTGCGTCTGACCCGGGACGCCGAATACCTTTCCGGCAACTGGGTGCTCGGATCCCGGCGCGGGACCGTGACTGCCACGAAACGGCGTTAGCTGTCCGTGGATGAATCCCGGATGCATCGCCGATCGAATGCAGCGGGGTTTCTCCCACGGGCTGCTCAGGAACCGGGGGCAGCCGGGAGCAGCTAGCCCGCCGGCTCCGGCGGCCCTGTATCGATCGGGAGGTCGTCGCGGCTACCCCATTCGGACCACGAACCATCGTAGATCGCGACATCACGGTGGCCCGCGCGAGCCAGGTTCCACGCGAAGGCACAGGCACTCGTGCCGGAGCCGCATGTTCCCACGAGCTCTTTGGCCGGATCCACACCCGCGTCCATGAGCAGCCGTGCGAGTGTCTCGGCACTGACCGACAGCCCGGTGCCCGGGTCCACGAGGTCCGTGTAGGGAACGTTCCTGCTTCCGGGAACGTGGCCGGCCCGCAGTCCCGCCCTCGGTTCCGGCTCGGTACCCGCAAAGCGGCCGGCCGGGCGCATGTCCACGATCTGCGTCCCGCGTGCGCCGATGGCCCCGAGGACATCGGCCGTCGAGCGGATGAGGTGCGGCTGCGGCACCGGAGTGAAGGGCGCTGGCGCCTCCAGAGTGCGCATCGGAGCTCCCGATTCGGTGGGATGTCCGGACGCCACCCAGCCGCGCAGCCCGCCATCCAGTACCGCCACGCTGCCCAGGCCGAAGTAACGGAAGGTCCACCACACCCGCGCCGCGCTCAGATTGACACCCGAGCCGTCGCAGACGACCACGGACGACCCGTCCGATACGCCGACCTCTTCCGCGCATTTGCGGAAGTGCTCCGGCGGAGGGATCGTGTGGGGGAGTTCCGCGGCCGGATCGCTGCACCGGTCGATGTCGAAGAAGCGGGCTCCGGGGATCCGCTGCTCCACGAATTCGCGGGCCGGATCCCGTCCTGACCCGGGGAGGTACCATGAACCATCGAGGACCACGAGACCGGGTCTTCCGACATTGGCGGCCAGCCAATCGGCCGAGACCGCCGGGACGGGCAATTCGAAGCTGGAGTCTTTCGGGTGACTGTTCATGCGTCCGATTCTAACCCGGGACGATGGGACGCGCACCCGGCGGCCGAGTGGCTTCGGGGAGGTCGCTGTTAGACTGTCTGACATGAGCAACTGGACGCGGCTCGCACTTTGCGCCGGCATCGCGGGGTGCGGATCGGCCCCGCCCCCGACCCCGCCCCCGCTCGGGGAGGAGTTGTGCGCGAACCCGGTGGCCGGAACGGGCTTCCCGGGCACCCTGCTTCGCGTCGGGTGCGAGGGGGCGCTCGAACCCGGCAGAGCCCGGTGGTCGGTCTCGCAGGGGGCCGTCACACTGGACATCGCCCCCGGGCCGGACGGCCTCCGGGGTGCGCAACTCGTGGCGGCGTGGCCCTCGCTGGACGAGCCGCCCTGGCTTGGTCACCGCGTCGAACGGATCGTAGTCCTTTCGGGCGACCGCATCCGCGTCGTGTTCGCGGACCCGGCGCCCGATCCGGCCCGCGTCTTCGCGGATCCCAGGCTGGCGGGGAACTGGCGTCCCCCCAGGGACGGCGACGGGCGCGATGCCATCGACCGTGGTGACGCCGGCGTCGTCACCCGCCACCATGCGTCGATCGAGTACGCGCGCTCACTCGGCAGATCCGTGCAGCTGGTGGCCTTCGACCAGATCTACCTGGTCGCATTCGCGGGCACCGCGGAGCTGACGCGCGCGGGGGAACTCGCGGCCGCAGTGGGCCAAGACTGGATCGGGTGGGGCGCGCCGGGGGCACGGCGGCTGCCTTCGCTGAACTGGTTGGAGGTTGTCGAGCAGTGCGCGACCGGGGTGTCCGAGGCGCTCGGCGATGCCGTATCCTCGGGCCGCGCGGGCGTCCCCCCGGCATCGGGACGACGTACGGTGAGCTATCCGGAAGGTGACCTGCCCGGCCGGCAAATCGCGGAACGGCTGGCATCCGCCGGGTTGCGAACGGGTCCGGGGGAGGCGGTGTTCGCCGCCCTGACGGGATCGCAGGAACGTCTCGCGGTGCGTCCGTCCGCACCCGAGGCACTCCGGCGCACGGGATCGGACGTGGCAGCGGTGGTTCGGGTCCACGCCGGGCCGGTCCACCCCTGTTCCCTGTACGGAGAAGCACTCCGGAGTCTGGCCGGGTGGGGGGCAGCCGGAGGTGAGGGTGGCGGAACCCTGCTCCTGATCGGCGAGGTGGGAGCCTACGCGATCGGCCGGGCGGTCGGAGACAGCCCGTGAGCTTCCGCACGCGTCTGGTGATCGGCGGCCTCGTCGTGGCGTGGGTCCCGGTCCTCTGTCTGGGCCTGATGGTGCGCTCGGTGGGCACCCGGCGCCTCACGGAAGCGAACGATCGCCGGATGCAGGAACGGGGACACCGGCTCGTGGAGGCCTGGGGGGAAGAGATGGAGGAGCTCGATCGCCATCTGGACGTTCTTGTCGGATTGCTGACCGAGGACAACGAGGTGAGGATCGCGGTGCGTTCCGGCCGGAGTGGTGCGCTGCAACGCGCGGTGGCCCGTTTTGCCTCGTCCAGCGGTGCCGAGGTGACCTACGTCCTGGACGCGCGGGGCACCATCATGGCGGCAAGTCACTTCCCGGGTGACGCGGGGCGGCGCGATCCAGGCCTCGCGGAGTTGGCAGCCCTGCCGGGGGTGGCCGTCGTCGCGTCAGTGTCTCTGCCAGGGGCCGACGTCACAGCCGTGCTGAAGGCCCGCCGGGTGGAGGTGGGCGGGGTCGGAGTCGTGGTGATCGTCGGGGAGGAACTTGCGACCTCGGCTGCCGTGCCCGCCGACGAAGGGGTGTGGTTGCTGGCGGAGCCGGCGGAGGAGGTGGGTGGGGAGCCGCGTGTTGTCGCAGGCCCGCGAGGCGCGCCAGGGGGCCGGGAAGAGATCATGGGCCGTCGTCGGATCGCGCGGGTATGGTGGCGAGGGTGGAGGGGTGGTGGGGAGGGGGCGCCGGTGGACCTGGTCATCGCCTGGCGCGATCCCTTGCTGGCGGCGATGGTGAGGTCCTGGGACCGCGCCTGGCTCCTGTCGCTCCTGGGATCGGCCATCCTGGCCCTCTTTCTGGGCCTGGCCATGGCGCGACGCCTCTCGGATCCGCTGGAGAAGCTGGCGGCGACGGCCAGGCGGGTACACCTGGGTCGTCTCGACGCGACTTTCGCAGGAGGGGGCGGAAAGGAGCTCGACCGCCTCGGGTTCTTTCTGAACGGAATGCTGGACCGCATCCGGGAAGGGGTGACGAGGATCAGGGACGCGGAAAAGCGCGCGACGGTGGGAGAGCTGGCCCGGCAGGTCAACCACGACGTGCGCAACGGACTGGTCCCGATCCGGAACGTCATGAACCACCTGGGCGAGGCACACCGCGGCGGGTCCGGCGAGTTGGCCGAAGTGTTCGAGGCACGGGCCGGGACGCTGGTGGAGAGCCTGGACTATCTGGGCGATCTGGCAGATCAGTACCGGGCGGTGGCCGTGCACAGCATGAGGGATCGCTCGGATCTTCGTGCCGTAGCCCGCTCGGTGATCGAGTCCAACGCGGCTTCTTCGCCGGGTGTTCGTATCGTCGACGAACTTGGGAAGGGGGGTGCGTGGGTGGAGATGGACGGGGTCTCCCTGCGGCGAGTGGTGGAAAACGTGGTCACCAATGCCATGGCGGCGGTCAAGGCGGACGGGGGCACGGTGACGCTTTCCGTCGGTGTCCGGGACGACGCCGCGCGCACATGGTTTCAACTGACGGTGGCCGACGACGGGCCGGGGATACCGGCGGAAGCACGCGCCCGGGTCTTCGAGCCCTTCTTCACGACCCGTGAAGAGGGAACGGGCCTCGGCCTGGCGATCGCGCGCAGGCTGGTCACGGATGTAGGTGGCAGGATCGTTCTCGAAAGCGAGGAGGGCCGGGGAACGCGGGTCGACGTGGTCCTCAAGGAAGCGGCGGAGGTTTCATGAGCAAGCTGGTACTCATCGTCGACGATGTGCGGCCTCTGGCGGAGCAGTACGCGTACGACCTGAGGCGGCTGGGCGGGTTCAGGACGCGGGTCGCGGCGGGAGGTGCCGAGGGTCTGGACACGCTGACGCGCGAGGTGGTCGACTGTGTGATCCTTGACCTGGAGATGCCCGACCTGGACGGATTCGACGTGCTGCGCGCGATGGACCACCGGGAGATCGATGTTCCGGTGATCGTCTACACCGGCACGGGTAGCTATGACCGCTGCGTGGAGGCCGTTCGGCTCGGTGCCTTCAGCTTTATCGACAAGGCCGAGCCCATGGAGCGGGTGGTGCACGAGGTGCGTCTCGCGCTCCGCCAGACCGATCTGCGGGAACGGCTGGACGTGGTGGAAGGCCGTACGGTGCAATCTTCGCCGCTCATCGGCGAAAGTGAGGCGATGGCCGACTTGCGTTCGATGATCGGGCGACTCGCGGGCATCCCGAGCCCCGTACTGATCCTGGGAGAGAGTGGCACCGGCAAGGAGCTGGTTGCCCGGGAACTTCATCGCCAGAGCCCCCGCCGCGACGAGGCCTTCGTGGCGGTCAACTGCGGCGGGATGGCCGAGGGACTGGTCGACAGCGACCTCTTCGGGCACGACCGGGGTGCCTTCACGGGAGCCGTCAAGGCACGCCGGGGCGCGTTCGAGCGGGCGTCCGCAGGCACGCTCTTCCTCGACGAGATCGGGGAGTTGCCCGGGGCGGTGCAGGCCCGTCTGCTGCGCGTCCTGGAAGGCGGCGAAATCACCCGTCTGGGCGCCGAGGATCCGATCTCGGTAGGAGCACGGGTCGTGGCGGCCACCCACCGCGACCTCGACGCGGAAGCGGACATGGACACGTTTCGGCAAGACCTGCTCTACCGTCTCAACGTGCACGTCATACGGGTCCCGCCGCTACGCGCCCTCGGCGGCGACATCACCCGCCTGGTCGAACACTTCGCGGCGACGCTGCCTGCCCGTCTCGGACGTTCGCCCCGGCCGGTGTCGGAGACCGCGCAGGCGGTGCTCCGGGCGCGGCGGTGGGAACGCAACAACGTTCGCGAACTTCGCAACACCATCGAGCGGATGATCATCGCATCGGATGGCCCGGTGCTCGATGTCGGGCACCTGCCCCCGGATCTGGGACGGCAGGGGGGCGGAAGCCGTCCCGGCGAGGACCCGGCACAGTCACCGGACGGCGGCCTCTCCGGCACGTTCCGCGAACAGAAACAGGTCGCCGAACGAGCGATCGTGCGCCGGGCGCTCGAGGCGCACGACTGGAAGATCGGGCGGACCGCCACGGCGCTCGGCCTCTCCGACCACTCGAGCCTCCTGAAGATCATGAACAGGCTGGGGATACGCCGGGGCGACTCCTGACCGCAGCCGGGACCAACACCCGGCTCAAGGATGCCGCTGCGGGTTCCGTGGACCGTGGGCCACCGGAAGCCGTCAGCTTCGTGTTCGCCCGGACACGAAGGGCCCCCGCCGGGAACGGGACCGCGTTCCTTCGCATTGCTCACAAGTCCCTTTTCCGTAAGGACTTGGGCGTCATGACACCCCTCCCCCCGGTGTTTGGCCCGCTCGTTGCTCTCTTCGGGGCCGAGTTCAATGAGCCCCGTGCCAGCGGGCGGTATCGAGACCGCCGATGCGAGCGAGGGCAGGCCAGGGAGGTCAGCGTGGAGAACAGGACAGCGGGAATCGATCGTTCGGAGATGGTGCTGCGGTGGGTGGCGGTGGGCTTGGCATTGGCACTCTTTGCCGGATCCGTGGCGTGTGCCGGCGAGGCGGCGGAGGCCACGACAGCTGACGCCGTTGTGACATCCGGGTTGAGCTACGGTCACGGCCAGGAGATGTACGCCGAGGCCGCAAGGTGGCAGCCAGAGGCTGACGGTGTGCAGGCGGATTCGCCGCCACCTGCGGAGCCGACCCCTTCGGAGCCCGTCGAGCCCGTGGCGGAGGGGGCGCGAGTCCCATGGGAGCACTACATGATGGGCGTTTCCGCCTGGAAGGAGGGCGAACTGGGAGAGGCCGAGCTGCATCTGCGGGAGTGGGTCGCGCACGCTCCCGGAGACGCGAAGGGACGGGTCAACCTTGCGCGCGTGCTCATTGAGATCGGACGTCCCCATGAAGCGAAGGAACACGCTGCGATCGCCGAGGAACTCGACCCGGCCTCGGTTGCGGCCAAGCGCATCCACGCCCGCGCCCTCGACGAGAGCGGGGACTGCCCCAGCGCAATCGCGAAGTATGAAGATGCGTTGTGGATCAACCCGGAAGACCACTGGTCGCTGAACAACCTGGGCTATCTGCTGATCCGGCATGGCCGCTTCGAGGACGCCATCGGGCCGCTTGCGCTCGCGGTCCAGCTGGACAGTGCCAACGCGATGTTCCGGAGCAATCTGGGCGCCGCTCTGGAGGGCGCGGGACACCGTTTTGCATCGCCGGACACCCTCGACGCGGCTGCGCTTGCCGACGCGTTCCGGCGGGACCTGCTCGGCACCCCGCGCGCGAACGACCTTCTCATAGCGGAATGATCCCCGTAGCGGGCTGGCATGCAGGAACAGCCCCTTGGCTTCCCCGTCCCGCCTGCGCTACCGTTCTCATCCGCAAGACGGAGTGACGCAGGGGGGACGGGGACGTGCCGGAAAAAAAGAAGCTGGAGCCTTCGAAAGTCTGGAAAGAGGCCAGGGCGATCATCTGGCGCTACCGCCACCGGGTCGCCCTCGGTCTGGTGGTCATGGTCATCGGTCGCCTGGCGGGGCTGGTAGCGCCGGTGTCGTCCAAGTTCCTGATCGACGGGGTCGTGGGGCAGGGACGCACCGAGCTGCTGTTGCCTCTGGCCCTCGCCGTGGGTGTGGCCGCCCTGGTGCAGGGGGGCAGTACCTTCGCGCTCTCCCAGATCCTGGGCGTCACCGCCCAGCGGGCCATTACCGAAATGCGGAAGACGGTGCAGTCCCACGTCGCGCGTCTTCCGGTCAACTACTTCGATTCCACAAAGTCGGGTGTTCTGATCTCCCGCGTCATGACCGACGCCGAAGGGATCCGGAACCTCGTGGGAACCGGCCTCGTGCAGTTGACCGGAGGCGTCGTCACATCGGCCGTGTGCTTCGTGTTCCTGTTGTACATCAACTGGATGCTCACCGTGTTCACGATGTCGGTGCTTCTCGTCTTCGGAGGCGCCATGGCCTTCGCCTTCAGGCGTCTGCGGCCGCTGTTCCGCGAGCGGAGCCGGATCAACGCGGAGGTGACCGGGCGGCTCGGCGAGAGCCTTTCCGGGGTGCGCATCGTGAAGGCGTACACGTCGGAGCGGAAGGAGGACCTTGTCTTCGCGAAGGGCGCGCACCGGCTCCTGCGCAACGTGGCCAAGGCCGTGACGGGTGTGTCGGCCGTCACCTCCTTCTCGTCGGTGATCGTCGGGCTGATCAGCGTGGTGATGATCATGGTGGGGGGTGCCGCGATCCTCGACGGGAGCATGACGCTGGGCGACTTCGTGATGTACCTCTTTCTCACCGGGATGATGGTCGGCCCGCTGGTGCAGATGGCGAGCATCGGGACCCAGATCACCGACGCCTTTGCCGGCCTCGACCGGATCCGGGAATTGCGTTCGATGGCTACCGAGGCGGAGGGGGACGCCGAGAAGGGGCGGCTCCAGCGGATGGAGGGCCACATCGCCTTCGAGAACGTCTCCTTCGCCTACGATGCGAATGTTCCCGTCCTCAGGGACGTGTCGCTGGACGCGCCGCCGGGCTCCACGACGGCGCTCGTTGGGTCGTCCGGGTCGGGGAAGAGCACCCTGGCCAGCCTCGTGCTCTCCTTCAACGGGCCGGACACCGGGCGGGTGCTGGTGGACGGCCACGATCTGTCGGCCATCCGGCTGGCCGACTACCGGCGCCATGTGGGGGTGGTGCTGCAGGACAACTTCCTCTTCGACGACACGATCGAGTACAACATCCGCTACGGGCGCTCGGGCGCGTCCCGGGAAGAGGTGCTTCGGGCCGCCAGCCTCGCGAACTGTCACGACTTCATCACCGCCTTCCCCGACGGTTACGACACCGTCATCGGCGAGCGCGGCGTGAAGGTGTCCGGTGGCCAGCGGCAGCGCCTGGCGATCGCCCGCGCGATCCTGGCGGACCCCAGGATCCTGATCCTCGACGAGGCCACCTCCAGCCTCGACTCCGAAAGTGAAGCCCAGATCCAGGAAGGCCTGCAGGCACTGCGCCGGGGCCGCACCACCTTCGTGATCGCTCATCGTCTGTCCACCATTCGCAGCGCCGACCAGATCCTCGTGATCGAGGAGGGCCGGGTGGTGGAAAGGGGCACCCACGAGGAGCTGATGGGGGAGGGGGGCCGCTACCGCGAACTCCACGACCGCCAGTACCGGATCGAGATGAACCGCTTCGTCAACCCCGGCGAGGAACTCACCCCGGTGGTCGCCGGGCCGGAGGGATAGGGCGGCGGCTGCGGAGGCGGTATCGGTGCGGAAGCGGTGCCGCCGCGGAAACGATACATTGCGCCCATGGATCCGATGGACGACCAGCCCCCGGCCCACGACGCCGCGAGCCCCGCCTCCGACCGCGAAGCCGGCTTCGCGGTAAGCGGGGACTTCCGCCGCTTCTCGCAGAAGAACGACATCTTCTGCCGCTCGTTCTGGGACCCCGAAGTGCGGTCCGACCGCTCCGACATGTTCTATGAGACGTACCGGACGCCGCGCATGAAATGGCGTTCCGTGGATGGCTTCACGCAGCGCGACTACGCCCTGCGCAACGCGTCCTGGCACGTGACCGACATCTTTGCCGAGCTCCGCGCGGACGCCGATCGGCGCGAGGGCTTCCTGGACCCCTACACGGATGTGAGAGAGGGGCCCGGGAGTGCGATGCCCGTCGAATCGCCCGAGATCGTGACCAGGGAGTTCAAGCATGCCGCCAGGGTGCTGGGCGCGGATCTGGTGGGGATTACCGGGTATGACGAGCGCTGAATGTATACCCACGCATACAGCCGCGATACCGAGACCGAAAAGCCCCAGGAGATCCCGCCCGGGCTGGACAACGTGGTCGTGATCGCCCAGTCGATGGACCGCGGGCTTCTGCGCACCGCGCCCTCGGCGTTGAGCGGCGCCGCGACCGGAGCCACCTATTCGCGCGACACGATCGTCCTCCTGGCCATCGCGCAGTACATCACCAACCTGGGTTACCGCGCGATAGCCAGCATGAACGACTCGGCGCTGGTCATCCCCCTCGCGATCAAGGCGGGCCTGGGCGAATACGGCCGCCACGGCCTCCTCATCACGCGCGAGTTCGGTCCCCGGGTACGGATCGGCAAGGTCTTCACCGACATGCCCCTTGCTCACGACCGGCCCGTCCGATTCGGGGTGAAGGAGACGTGCGACATCTGCCGCGCGTGCACGGACGGATGCCCGGCGAAGGCCATCGCCGGCGGAGAGCCGTCCACCCTGGTCCATAACCGCTCCAACATCCAGGGCATCCGCAAGTGGACGACCGACGCCGAGAAGTGCTTCCGCTTCTGGGCCAACCAGAACACGGACTGCTCGATCTGTGTCCGGGTTTGCCCGTACAACCGGGATTTCAGTGAGCGGTGGAGCCGGGTGTGGAGATGGCTCGCCGGCACCAGGCTGCGGCGGTTGGCGCTCTGGCTGGACAGGGTGGGGGGTCGCGGAAAGAGGCTCCGGCCATCACTTTGGTGGGGCGCGGCCGGATAGGCGGGACTCGGCCGGATAGGCAGGACTCGAAACGTCCACCGCGAGCTTGTCGTACGCTGGAGCCGAACCGGTCTTCCAGTTCATCCCCGATCAGGAGCAAGACATGAAGAAGGAACAACTGCTGACCACCGCCGTCATGTGCGTGCTGGCGTTGGCGGCTTGCGCGCCGGCCGAGACCGGCGAGGCGGAGGCCGAGGGCGACATGGACGCTGCCGAGGAGGCGGCCGTCAGCACGTCCACCCTCCAGTCCGAAATGCTGGCCGACCTGGCCGATGTCCGCGACAAGTACGTCCAGCTCGCCGAGGCCATGCCCGAGTCCGACTACGGTTGGCGTCCGGCAGAGGGCGTACGCTCGGTCTCGGAGGTGTACATGCATATCGTGTCTGCCAACTTCGGGATCGTGATGGGCGCGCTGCAGGCGCCCCCGCCCGAGTCGGCCGACCCGGCGTGGTACGACTTCGCGAACGCGGAATCGATCAGCGACAAGGCGACCATCGTCGAGGCGCTCGGCGCTTCGTTCGATTACGTCGCCGAGGTGATCGAAGGCACCTCCGACGCTCGCTTGCAGGAAGCGGTCACCCTGTTCGGCGGCGATTCCTCGGTGCGTGGCGCCCTGTTGCTGGTGACCACCCACTGCCACGAGCACCTCGGCCAGTCGATTGCCTACGCGCGTACCAACGGCGTTACTCCGCCCTGGTCGGCCGGAGGCTGAACGGCCCCTGCTGCCCGTGGTGAAGTCCCCGAGCAGCTAAATCACGCCCGGCGGTTGCGGCGACGCCCCCGGGAACGGAAATTGCCAGGCAGCCCGGATACCATACGCGGGCTGCCTGGCTGATCCGTTTTCGAACCGAGGCTCAATCGCATGACTCGTGCTCTCTGCCCTTCCTGGTCGCTCTCGTGGTCCGTCTTCCTGCTCTCAGCGGTCATCGGCCCGGCTCCGGTCGCCGCGCAGTCCGCCGCGGGGATCGTCGACCTGATCAACCTTCCCACCGTCTCTTCCCCGCAACTGGGTCCTGACGGAACACAGCTGCTGTACGTCAGGTCCGACGCCGACTGGGAGGCCAATCGCACCGTCGACCACATCTGGCGCATCGGCGTCGACGGATCCGGCGAGATCCGGCTGACCTCGGGTGAGGACGGCGAAGCGAACCCGCGCTGGTCGCCCGACGGCACACGCATCGCCTTCACCGCGACGCGTGGCGACGACGGCGCGGCCCAGATCTACATGCTTTACGCCCGGGGTGGCGAGGCCGAGCGGCTCACCGATCACCCGACGTCGATCCGGTCCGTCACCTGGGCCCCGGACGGCGCCACGCTGTTCTTCCTGGCCGACGACGACAAGCCCGACGACCTGAAGGCGCGCGAGGAGGTGCGGGACGATGTGTACGCCTTCGATGAGAACTACCAGCAGTCGCACCTCTGGACGGCCTCGGCCGAGACCGGGGAGGCACGGCGCATCACCGAGGGCGACTTCTCGGTGAACGAGTACCGCCTCTCCCGGGACGGCGCCATGATCGCTTTCGACCGCGGCCCGTCGCCCCTCTTCGACGACAACGACGAGGGCGAGGTCTGGGTGATGAACGCCGACGGGTCGAACGCGCGGCAGGTCACGATGAACGGCGTAC
This sequence comes from Longimicrobiales bacterium, assembly GCA_963555795.3. GTDB lineage: Bacteria > Gemmatimonadota > Gemmatimonadetes > Longimicrobiales > Gaopeijiaceae > Bin94. The sequence goes on from CAUVXA020000007.1 coordinate 571,048, forward strand.
CCGAATACGGTGCCGAACTCTCGCCGGACAACCGCTGGGTGCTCTTCCGGGCCGACTCCGACACGAGCGGCGAGTTCTACTACAACGACAAGGTCTACCGGGCACCCGCGAATGGGGGCGACTACACGCTTCTCGCGGCCGACTTCCCGCACGAGGCGAGTCGGGCGGTCTGGGGGGCCGACGGGTCGACCGTCCTCGTGCAGGCCAACACGGGGGTGCGTCAGGAACTGTTCTCGCTGGATGTCGCGACCGGCGCGGCCACGCGTCTGACCCGGGGGGACCACAGTGTTTCCCTGAGCGACTACCGTCCCGGGCTCGACCGGGTGGCGGTGACGGTCACCAGCCCCACCGAACCCGGCGATGTCTGGGTGACGACCACCAAGGGTGGCCCTCTGGAACGCGTCACGTCGGTCAACGCGGACGTGGCCTCGCGCTTCCGTCTTCCCCGCGTGGAGGCGATCCAGTGGAGTGGCGAGGACGGGGTGACCGTCGAGGGGCTCCTCTACTACCCGCTCGACTACGAGGTCGGCACGCGCCACCCGCTCATCATGCAGACACACGGCGGACCGGCGTCGTCGGACCGGTTCCGCTTCCCGTCGTCCCACAACTACGAGACCGTCCTGACCGGGCTCGGGTATTTCGTCCTCAAGCCCAACTACCGCGGCAGCACGGGGTACGGCGACGACTTCCTGCGCAACATGGTGGGCAACTACTTCGACCAGGCCCACAAGGACGTGATGGCCGGCGTTGACCACCTGATCGCCGAGGGGCTCGTCGACGGAGATCGCATGGGCAAGATGGGGTGGAGCGCCGGCGGGCACATGACCAACAAGATCATCACCTACACCGACCGCTTCAAAGCCGCTTCCTCCGGCGCCGGAGCGTCCAACTGGGTGTCGATGTACGGCCAGAGCGATGTGCGCATCTACCGCACGCCATGGTTCGGGACCACGCCATGGGAGGAAGGGGCGAACATCGACCAGTACTGGCAGGATTCGCCGCTGCGTGAAGTGTGGAAGGTGAAGACGCCCACCCTGTTCCTGGTCGGCGAGGATGACGCGCGCGTCCCCATGCCGCAATCCGTCGAGATGTACCGCGGGGTCCGCCACAACGGCGTCCCGACCCACCTCTACGTCGCGCCCCGTCAGGGCCACGGCTGGCGTGAACTCCGCCACCGCCTATACAAAGCCAACATCGAACTGGACTGGTTCGAGCGCTGGGTAACGGAAAGGAAATGGACATGGGAAGAGGCACCGTTGGAAGACAAGACTTCGCGCCCGGTGTCGCAGCCATGAGGGCGGCGCAAGGGCTGAGCGAGACGCGCGCGGCCATGACGTCGCGTATGAATGTGGCGGCCTGCCTGGCAGCAACCGTGTGCCTGGCGTCGACCGCCTGCACCCCCGCGGATGCTCCCGAGGAGCCCGCCGGGAGCGGCACCTATGAGGACCTGACCGCGCTCTTCACCGAATGGCGGGACTTTGAAGCCCCCGACTTCGTTGACGGCGTGCCCGATTATTCGGCGGACGCGATGGCTGCCCAGTACGGCGAGTTGCCGGCGTGGCAGGCCCGTCTGGAGGCCCTGAACCCGGACGAGTGGCCCGTCGCCCGGCAGATCGACTGGCATCTGGTGCGCGCGGAGACGAACGGGCTCGACTTCGACCACCGCGTGCGGCGCCCATGGGCCCGCAACCCCGCCTTCTACGCTACGATCTTCGCCGCCGAGAGCGATGTGCCCGCCCATGAAGGCCCTGTCATCCACGGATGGATCGACCTCTGGACGTACGACTACCCGCTTTCGGACGACGACGCGGGGGAACTGGCTTCCAGGATCGGGAGCATCCCGGCGCTGCTCGAACAGGCCCGCACGAACCTTGCCGGCAACGCCCATGACCTCTGGGTCGGGGGACTTCGCTCCTTCCGTGCCCAGGCCGCCGAACTCGACGCGCTGGCCGGGCGTGTGGACGGCACGAGCCAGGCGCTGGACGATGCGATCGCGGCCGCGCGCGCCGCCACCGACCAATTCCACGACTGGATCGGGGAGCTCGCCGACTCGAAGACCGGTCCCTCCGGGGTCGGCAAGGAGAACTACACCTGGTACATGCACAACGTCCATCTGGTACCCTATTCGTGGGAGCAACAGGTGACGCTCATGCGGCGTGAGCTGGCCCGCTCGCACTCCTCCCTGCGGCTGGAAGAGCACCGCAACCGGAACCTCCCCGAGCTGGATCGGATCGCCACCGCCGAGGAGTACGACCAGCGCCTCAACGCCGCCGTCGACGACTACATGCGCTTCATCGAGGACGACGACATCCAGACGGTCGAGGAGTGGATGGACTCCGCGATTCGGGCCAAAAACGGTTCCTTCACCCCGGCCGCGCCCGGCGAGATCCGCAACTTCTTCAGCGAAGTCACCTACCGTGACCCGGTGGTGATGCGGGCCCACATGCACCACTGGATCGAGCTTGCCACCATGGCCGAAGCCCCGCACTCCAGCCCCGTGCGCAGCGTGCCTCTCCTCTACAACATCTGGGACGCGCGCTCCGAGGGTCTCGCGACCGGCATGGAGGAGATGATGATGCACGCGGGTCTCCTTGACGGGAAACCCAGGTCACGCGAACTCGTGTGGATCATGCTCGCCCAGCGGGCCGCGCGCGCGCTCAGCGGGCTGTACCTCCACGGCAACGTCTTCGACATGGAAGAAGCGGTCGCACACGCCGGGACCTGGACCCCGCGGGGTTGGCTCCCGGACGCTGCGCTGGTGCGGAACGAGCAGCACCTCTACCTCCAGCAGCCCGGATACGGAACCAGCTACCTGACCGGCAAGATCCAGATCGAGGAACTCATGGCGGAATGGGCTATCCAGGAGGGGGACGCCTTCACCGTCAAGCGCTTCTTCGACGCGTTCTTCGGGGCGGGTGTGATTCCCGTGGTCCTGACGCGCTGGGAGATGACCGGAACCGCGGATGCGGTGCTGATCAGGGATTGACACAGGACCCCGACCGGGGGACCTGAAGGGTAGCGAACGATACTATTTTGAAAGAGATTTCTTGTTGCAGCCCCTTAGTTGCCTTGTGCGGGTGGCGAATGCCCTGCTTCTCGCGCATAATTTATATGGAGATTCCTTACATCCCAACCTTGGAGGCTGCCGATGCGTAGACGCGACTTTTTCAGACAAGCAGGCGTCATTTCCGGACTTGCTGCGGGCACGAATGCCCTGGGGGGAGCGATGAGTCCCCTGGCTGCGCTTGTCGGAACGCCGGGCCGGAGGACCCCCAACGGCGCCGTCCGCCTCAACTCCAACGAGAATCCGCTGGGGATTTCGCCGGCTGCCAAGGACGCTCTGGTCGAAGCCATCGTGCTTGCCAACCGCTACCCCTCCGACCAGCAGCAGGTGCTCGTGTCCCAGTTGGCGGCGGCCCACGACGTGGCCGAGAACCAAGTGGTCATGGGAACCGGTTCGGCCGAGGTCCTGCAGATGGTGGTGCAGGCGTACGCCGCGCCGCGGGCGAAGCTGGTCATGGCCGACCCGACCTACGAAGCCGTGACCAACTACCAGCGCACCGAAGCGTACGAGCTGGTGAAGGTGCCGCTGACCGCCGACCACGAGCACGACATCGGCCGGATGCGCGAGGCGGCCGAGAGTTCGGGGCACCCGGCCCTGGTCTACCTGTGCAACCCCAACAACCCGACGGCGACGATCACGCCCAGCGCGGCCATCGACGAGTGGATCGCCGAGGCGCCCGAACACGTCTTCTTCCTTTCGGACGAGGCGTACATCGAGTACGTGGAAGACGAACGGATGTGGAGTTCGCTCCCGTGGATCGCGAAGAAGCGCAACGTGCTCGTCGTGAAGACCTTCTCGAAGATCTACGGCCTGGCGGGGCTCCGCATCGGCTACGGGATCGCCCATCCCGACACCGCCGCCCGGCTCATGGACTTCGCTTCCCGTAACAACAGCAACCAGCTTGCCATCGCCGCGGCCGGAGCCTCGTTCCAGGACGAAGTGCTCATGAAGAAGAGCCGCGAGGCGAACCGGGCCTCCCGGAAGATGGTGGAAGCCACGCTGGACGAACTCGGGCTGGAGTACATGCCCACCCAGGCCAACTTCCTGATGCACAGGATCAACGGTGACCTTGCGACCTACCGCGGCCGGATGGCCGAGGCGGGTTTCCTCGTGGGGCGGGACTTCCCGCCCATGCTCGACTGGAATCGACTGTCCTTTGGACTCCCCGAGGACATGGGCCGGTTCTGTGAGACTCTCCAACACTTCAGAGGAAAGGGGTGGATCTGATGCACAAAGCGACAACCATTCTCATCGGCGCAGTGATCACGCTTGCCCTGCCCTGCCTGGCCACGGCCCAGGGCACGCTCGAGGGCACGGTCACGAACGCCGCGACCGGCGGTCCGGTGGCGGGTGCACAAATTTCCCTGCCGACACTCAGCCTGGGCGGCAACAGCGGCACCGACGGCGGTTACGTGGTCACCGGCATCCCTGCCGGAACCCACGACGTCGCCATCCTGCTGATCGGCTACGGGACCGAGCGACGGCAGGTCACCATCGCCGACGGCCAGACCACCCGGCTGGACGTGTCGCTCAGCGTAGCCGCTCTGGTGCTGGAGGGTCTCGTCGCGGTCGGCAGCCGCGCGCGGCCCCGTACCGTGACCGAGTCACCGGTCCCCATAGACGTGATCCCCACACGGGAGATCGTCAACCAGGGGGACACCGACTTCGCCAACCTGCTGCGCAACGTGGTTCCGTCGTTCAACGTGAACACGCAACCGATCAGCGACGCGGCTACCTTCGCACGTCCCGCGAACCTGCGCGGCCTGGCGCCCGACCACACGCTGATCCTGATCAACGGAAAGCGGCGCCACCGCACGGCGGTGATCACCTGGTACGGGAACGGCCTCGCGGACGGGTCCCAGGGGCCCGACATCGCGCTCATTCCCGGCGCTGCCCTTGAGCAGGCCGAGGTTCTGCGCGACGGCGCGGCGGCCCAGTACGGCTCCGATGCGATCGCGGGCGTCATGAACTTCGTCCTGAAGAACGACAATTCCGGCGGCTCGATCGAGTTCAAGACGGGCAGCAACCTCTTCGAGGGCGACGGCGAGATGTACACCCTGTCGGGCAACGTAGGCCTGCCACTTGGCGAAAACGGCTTCCTCAACCTGACCGGCGAGTACGGCAACGCCAGTGCGACCGACCGGAGCGTGCAGCGAGACGACGCGATCGCGCTGGTTGGAGCCGGGAACACGTCGGTGCGGCAACCCGCCCAGATCTGGGGCGCACCGCAGGTCTCCGACGAGATCAAGGTGTGGGCCAACATGGGCTACCTCTTCAACGACAACGTCCAGTTCTATTCCCACGGCAACTACGTAAGCAAGCAGGTCGAAGGCGGCTTCTACTTCCGTAACCCCAACACCCGCAGCGGCGTCTTCGCGACCTCCAACGACGCGGGCGAGTCCATTCTCCTGATTGGCGACATGCTCGATGCCCAGGACGGCGTGCTCGACGGTTCGGCCGGCTGCCCGGAAGTGCGCGTCGTGGGCGGCGTCGTGGCCGATCAGGCGGCGTGGAACCACGTCCTGGGCGACCCCAACTGCTTCACCTTCCAGAAGCTCTTCCCCGGCGGGTTCACCCCGCAGTTCGGCGCCTACGTCCTCGACGCCTCGGCCGTCGCGGGACTCAAGGGGACCAGCGGCGACCTTGCCTGGGACGCCAGTGCCAGCTGGGGCAAGTCCAACATGGACTTCTACATGTACAACACGGTGAACGCGTCCCTGGGCCCGAACCAGCCCTGCAGCGACAAGGGCACGTCATCGGCCGTTCCGGACCAGCCCTGCACCCCCTACTTCAATCCGGGGATCTACGACCAGCAGGAGATCAACCTGAACGTCGATCTCGCGTACGAGCTCAACGAGAGGGTGACCGTCGCGGGTGGTGGAGAGTGGCGGAACGAGGGATTCGAGATCTTCGAGGGTAGCCGGGAGTCGTGGACCGAGGGCCCGCTCGCCACCCAGGGATTCACGCCCGGCTCCAACGGCTTCACAGGTTTCGGCCCGCTCACCAAGGGCGATTGGAACCGCAGCAACGTCGCCGCTTACGGCGACATGGAGATCCGGGAACCGGACGGCGCATGGACCTTCGGATTCGCCGGACGCTTCGAGAACTTCTCGGACTTCGGAACCACGATCAACGGAAAGGTTGCGGGGCGAGTGAGCCTCTCGGAGGCATTTGGACTGCGGGCGAGCGCCAGCACCGGATTCCGCGCCCCCACGCCCGGGCAGCAGAACGCCTTCAACATCTCGACGATCTACGATCCCGATCTCATGGACCTGACCAACAACGGCACCATTCCCTCGACCTCGGCCCTTGCGTTGGAGTACGGAGGGAAGGCGCTCACACCCGAGAAGTCCAAGAACTTCGCCGTTGGCGCAGTGTTCGACGAGGGCCGGTTCAGCTTCTCGACCGATTTCTTCCTGATCAACGTCTCGGACCGTCTCACGACGAGCAAGAACTTCAGTCTCAGCAACTCGGACATCGAACGCCTGCTGGCCGAGGACATCATCCGACCCGGCGGTGTGCTCAAGCGCTTCCGTTTCTTCATCAACGACTTCGCCACCCGCACGACCGGGATCGATCTCGTGGGGGCGTACGAGGTACCTGGCGCGGACGGCGCCAGCACCGCCTTCAGCACGGCGTGGAACTGGACCTCCACCGCGGTGACCGACTTCAGGAGCGAGACCCTGAGCGACCTTCGCATCCGGATCCTGGAGGAAGGACTGCCCAACGTCCGCGGGAACATATCCGTCAACCGCATGTTTGCGAACGGGATGCGCTTTCTGGCGCGGGTGAGCCACTGGGGCGGCTACTTCGACGGCGAGACTCCCTTCTACGAGGGGAGTTCCTCCAACACGATCGACTATCCGTCGCGGCAGCTCGTCGACCTCGAGGCCGCGCACACGTTCATGGAAAACTGGACCCTGACGGTCGGCGGCCAGAACGCGCTGAACACCTTCCCGGAACCGTATCCGGGTGCGGCGGCCGGTGTCGGCAACCAGTACGGCCAGTTCACGCCCTTCGGCTTCAACGGGGCGTTCTACTACGGGCGGCTGACGTACAGGTGGTAGGCGGGCTGTCGGTTATCTCCTGACCGACTGACCGGCCCTGACAGCATCGGCCCCGGTTCGGCTTCGTGCCGTGCCGGGGCCGGTTTGCGGGGCTACGCCTCCTCGACCCACACCGACCTACAGGAATCCCCCCAGAATGCCCCTCAGCACCAGGAAGGCCAGCCTGAAGCCGTTCAGGATCAAGGGAATGGAGATGAGACCGGCGGAGAAGATCAGCCCGGCCCGGAACAGGTGCGGGCCCAGGGGGAGGACCTCCCGGCCCCACAGCTTGTGAGCGAGCGTTTCGACCAGCGGCCCCAGCGTGTAGCACAGGTTCCCCCAGATCAGGATCCCGCCCAGGAGTATGACCGCTTCCGTTTCGGGCGATCCCTGCAACTGTTGGTCGAACTCGATATCGCGCGTGAAGTTACCGGGGGGCGCCGTAACCGACTGTACGTCTACGACCGCTACGTCTCGGTGCTGAACGAGGGGGCCGAGGTGGAGCAGGGTTGAAGGATGGCGGCAAGCCGCAGCACCCGCCTCACCCCAGATCCTCACCCCCCAGCCCCAGCCGCTCCAGCACCTCCGGGGGCGGCCCGTCGAAGCTCGGCAGCGGCACGTTCCCCATGTAGCCCAGGTCGCGCATCCCCTCTTCGGTCGTCCAGAACCCGGTCGACACCATGTCGCGGAACTGGTCGAAGAAGCGGGCCCGGGGCTTTAGCCGCTCCGGCGCGTCGGGCTCGAAGCAGATCTCGTCGCAGATTTCGTGCTGCTGCGCCCCGGTCAGGGAGGGGAAGTCCGCCGCGCCGAAGCGTTCCCGGGCCATCCGGTTCAGCCACGCCAGCCCGCCGCGCAGCCGGGTCAGCTGCTCCTTGTGGGCGGGTGCCGAGACGAACTCGTTGATGTACTCCGGCACGCCCACCGCGCTCGCCGCGGGGGACCGGTCGTCCGCCGGGACGATCACGTCGGCCAGAGCAGCCACCAGCCGCATCTCGTCGTCGGCGAGGACCATCTCCCAGGGGACGACGGGCGCCAACATGTCGGGATCGGTCAGGGTGCCCGCCGCGCGGGGGTTGCTGGGAGGCAGCGGGGAGAAGCCGGACAGCGCCTCGTGGGCGGATTCGGCCGCCTCTTCGGGCGCGCACGAGGCCGCCGCGCCGCCCAGGGCTGCCGTCGCCGCGATCACCTTGAGAGCGCCGCGTCGCGTGATTGTGGAGGGCTCGTGGGGCTGGTGTCCGGTGTCCCGCTGGCGCTCGGCGGCCCGGCCCCCGGGGTCGCGCTGGCGCTCGTCGCCCACCCCGCCGCTCAGCCCCCGATCCTCGCTCATCCGATGCTCCTCTGCCTGAGCTGCTCGACGATGTAGTCGCTCGCCCTCCACGCGACCGCCATGATCGACAGGGTCGGGTTCTTGTCGGCGTTCGACACGAAGGGCGCTCCGTCGGTCACGAACAGGTTGGGCACGTCCCACGACTGGCAGAACTCGTTCAGCACCGAGCTGCGGGGATCGTCGCCCATCTGGACGCCGCCGACCTCATGGATGATCTGCCCGCCCTTCGAGATCGCCCCGGCGCCGTGGCTCGCGACCGTCGACAGCAGCTGCCCGCCCATCTCGTCCACGATCCCGGCGAAGGTGCGCTGCATGTGGAGGGCCTGGCCCAGCTCGTGGTCCGCCCACTTCCAGTGGAATTTCAGCACGGGGATGCCGTAGCGGTCGACCCTGTCGCCGTCGATCTCGCAGTAGCAGTCGTCGTTGGGGATCATCTCGCCGCGGCCGTCGAAGAAGAGGAAGCTGCCGTAGTAGCGCCGGCAGTCGTCCTTGAAGCGCTGGCCGTAGCTGCCCCCGGTGAGGGGTTCCAGACCCGCGAAGGCGCCGAAGCCGGGCATGCGCCGCCCGCCGCCGAACTCGATGTGGTAGCCGTGGGGGAAGTCCATGCGGCCCGCGGCCTGTTCGCCGTACAGCCACCACGGCATGTACATGTGCATGGCGGAGGCGCCGTCCTCGTTGTGCGGGGGGAGCGACTGCAGCGCGGGGATGTGGGCGTAGACGCCCGCGCCGACCGTGTCCATGAGGTACTTGCCCGCCAGGCCGGAGGAGTTGGCCAGCCCGTCGGGGAAGAGGTTGCTGGTCGAGTTGAGGACGATGCGCGCCGACTCGCACGCGCTCGCGGCCAGCACGACCACCCGCGCCGCGGCGAACTCGTCGATCAGCGTGGTCTTGTCGATGTAGTGGACACCGGTGGCGCGTCCCCGTGAATCGACGGTGACTTCGCGCACCATGGCTCCCGTGCGGATGTCGAGGGTGCCGGTGGCGAGGGCGGGAGGCAGCAGGACGGTGGTGGACTGGAAGTTGGCGCGGATCGAGCAGCCGCGCCCGCACGGGGTCGCCCAGTAGCACGCGGCTCGTCCCCGCATCGAGTCGGCGGTGACGCGCCGCGCGAGCTCGTTGCCGGGGAAGATCTCGCCGGGCAGGCGGTTCGCGTCCTGTGTCTGCGTCAGGATGGCCAGATGCGCCGGGATCACCGGGATCCCCAGCCGCCGGCACGCCTTGCGGGTGAGCAGCTCGTACGCCCGCGGCTTCGGAGGCGGCTGCAGCACCCCGGGCGACGAGTTCGGCGTGTTCTCAAGCCCCTCATTCGAGCCGTAGACCCCTATCAGCGACTCGGTGCGGTCGTAGTAGGGCCCCAGGTCCTCGTACGACATCGGCCAGTCGAAGCCCAGCCCGTCCCGGCTGCGGGGCTTGAAATCGTACTCGCCCATGCGCAGGGAGATCCGCCCCCAGTGATTCGTGCGCCCGCCCAGCATGCGTGAGCGCCACCACATGAACTCGGAGCCCTCGGCCACCGAATACGGCTCGCCCGGCACCTGCCAGCCCCCGTCCACCGTGGCGTCATAGAACCCGAACGGTTTTTCCGGGGTGCCCGCCGCGCGCAAGGGTGCGTCTTTCGGCAGCTGGAACATCGGCGTCTCGCGGACTGGATCGTAGTCCCGCCCCGCCTCCAGCATCAGGACGCGGAGTCCGGAGGTGGCCAGGATGAAGGCGGTCATGCCGCCCCCGGCCCCTGAGCCGACGACGATGGCGTCGTAGGTGGGGCTCTGGCTCATCGTGGCTCCTTGTTGGGTGCTGGCTGCCGGGGAAGCCGTCGACGGGCGCGGAGGGCGTGCAACTTGTCGGCTGGCGCCCTTGGGCCTCAACTGTCCTCGGGTGGTGCCGGGGCGATCCTGTCGGCCCGGAAGGTCGGCACCTCAAAAACGTAGAGACTGCCGGACGAAGACACCTGGAAGTTCCCCTCCTGCTCGGCGAGCGACAGGAAAGCCACTTCTTTCCCATCCCCGTCGAGCGCAAGCACCGTCCGGTCCGACTCCTCCGGCATCTCGGCATCCTGCGGGGCGAAGCCGCTTGCGCGCAAGGCCGCCAGCTCCTGGAGGATGTTGCGGACCGTGGTGGCGTCGGCTTCGGAGCCGTCCGTTCCGCTGTCGCCGCCCATCGTCCAGCTCGAATCCTGTCGCTCGTAGGTGACCGTCTCTCCGTCCCGGGTCACGCGGATGCTGGAGATGGCCGCCGTGTCGGCACGCAAGATCATCTTGTCACGCCAGTCGAAGAGCGGCCGTGCGGCGGCGGCGCGCAGGTCCCCCTCGATCAGGCTGACCCGATCCGAGTCCGGCAACCGGGCATACGCAGTCCGGAACCGGTTCCCGGCCTTGCCGAGCAGCACCGTGGGGCCACCGTCCGTCGTGACCGCCCAGGCGCTGTCCGCGCTGATGCCGAGGCGCGCATGGTTTGCCGGGTTGGCCGCGGCCACCGGCCCGACGGTGACCTCGTCCATGGCGCGCAGGAACCGCGCGACCGCGTCCGAGTCGGCCTCGAAGCCGTTCACGGCCCAGTCGTCGCCCGTCCGCTCCAGGCGGATGGTGTCGCGGGGGCCGGCAAGGTCGGCACGGGTCAGCGTCTCGCCGCCCATGCTCTCGAATGCGGCTGCCAGAGCGGAATCATCCGCCGACGAGCCGCCTCCGCCGCCCACCAGCGTGGCCACGACGTACAGCGCCGTCACGGAGCCCAGGAAGTAGAGCGACGCGCGCAGGGTCTTCTCACTCATCGTCGTCCTCCTTGTCGCCTGCCTCGTTCCAGCGGCGTTCGGCGCGGGTAGTACGTCCGGTCACACGGATGAATCCGAAGAGGACGAAGAGCGCCGGCACGCCGATCAGCGAGGTCCACTTGAGCGCGTTCTTTCCGGCGTCGGACTGGAAGGACAGGCTGGGGGGCGTGCGGTCCTTGGACCTGATCCCGATCAGGGCTTCGTCCTGGGCCAGCCAGTCCACCGCGTTGGCAGCGAAGATCAGATTCTGCGAATTGGCCTGGACAAAGCGGTCCTCGAGAAAGTCGGCGTCGCCGACCGCGATGATCCGGCCGCCGGGCCCGCCGCCCTCCTCGTCGCCCTCTTCGCCGTCGTCTCCCGCCATCGAGGGATCCACCGCGACCGCCATCGTGTGAATCCCCAGCTCGTCCTCGCTCGTGGCGAACTCGATGTTGGGGGCGATCATCCCCCCGGCCGGTCTCGTCCCGCCGCCTTCGGTGGTGCTCCACAGCGGCGTTACGGACGCGTCGCCCTCTTCCCAGGTGAAGGGCGCGGCCCATCCGAAGCTGACGTTGTTGAGGTCGCGGATCGTCGGATGGTCCCCTCCGCTGTATGCGACCGGCCAGAGCGGGTATAGCCGGGCCACGTTGAAGATCCCCTGGCGCATGGAAACGCGTTCGGCCGAGGCGACATCGAAGACGAGGTCGCCCGATGCCTCGACGCCGCGCTCGGCGAGCAGGCGTTCCAGACCGGTGGTCACGGGCATGGACATGCCGGGCGACTGGGGACTGAGCGCGTGGCGTTCCATGAGCAGCAGGGCCGCGCCGCCGGCGTCGAGGTAGTCGTCGATTGCGGCCGCAACGCCCGGTGACACCGGCCGGGCAGGCGCCGCCACCACCAGTACGTCGATGGAGTCGGCTCTGAGCGCACCCGTCGAGTCGTTCTCGATGTCGATTGTGACGACGCCGTAGCGATCGCCGATGCTCTCGCGGAAGCTCCTGTAGTAGAACGGATCCTTCGCCTCGAAGCCCGACATGAAGGCCAGCGTCGGGCGGTCGTCGTTGGTCATGTTGGCGATCGCCGACACGAGACGGAACTCCAGGTCGTCGGCCCGGTCGATGACCGGAATGATCTCCTGCTCGTCCGCGTAGGTGACGGCCAGCCCGAAGTACCCGCGCTTCACCTGGAGCTCATCGTCCCGGAGCACGTTGAACTCGATCGGCATGACACCGACCGACGACGCCTGGTCGGCCGCATCATCGCTGTCGTCGGGGTTGACCTCTTTCGCGACGAGCATCCCGTTCGAGGCGTTCTCCAGGTCCGCCACCAGATCCCGCACATCACGCTCGATGAGCTGGATTTCCTGCGGCAGATCGTCGCTCACAAAGAATGTGAGGTTCACCATGTCGTCCAGGCTGCCGAGGATGTCGCGGCTGCCGTCCGAAAGGGTGAAGAGGCCGTCGCGGGTGAGGTCGATGCGTCCCCGGACGTGACCGCCCACCAGGTTCAGCATGAGCACGGCCAGCGCGATCACGCCGGTGCCGAGTCGCAGCCTGCGAAACGCGTCACCCGCCCGGCTGAGCCGCTCGCCTCCCAGCGCGGCCACCGCAAGAAGCAGGAACAGGCCGCACGTGGACGCGAAATAGAGGAGGTCGCGGAGGTCCACCACGCCCCGGGCGACGTTTTCGAAGTGACTGATCACCGAGAGCTGGGCCGCCCAGCCGCCCACGAGCCGGGGCAGACCGGACTGCACGATCGGCGTGCCGATCAACACAAGCACGAAGCAGGTGAGAGCTCCGATGATGAATGCCGTGATCTGGTTCCTCGTCATGGACGATGCCCAGATGCCGATCGCGATCATCTGAGCCGCGAGGAGCGCGGCGCCCACGTACTGGGCCACCATGATCCCGGGGTCGGCTTCCGACACCAGCAGAACCCCGAGCGCCATGGGCAGGGTCCCGGCCAGGGTGATCATCACGAAGAGCCAGCTGCCGAGGGCTTTGCCCAGCACGATCTCGGACTCGGTTAGCGGCTGTGCGATCAGCCACTCCAGCGTCCGGCCGCGGCGTTCCTCGGCGAGGCTCTTCATCGCCACCGCCGGGATGAACACCACCAGGAGCCAGGGGAGAAGGTCGAAGAACGGCCGCAGCGACGCCGTGGACATGGCGTAGAGGTACCGGAAGGCAAGATAGAGACCGAGGCCGAGGAAGGCGACCGCCAGCACGTAGGCGGTGGGTTGATCGAAGAAGCTCCGAAGCTCCTTCCGGGCCACAAGGAGTATCTGCTTCATTGTTCGTCGTCGCCTCCGTGCTCGTCACTGCCGGCGTCAGGGGCAGGGTCGCCGGCTCCGTCCGCGCCGTCCGTGTCCACCTCCGGGTGGTCCATGGTGAGTTCCCGGAAGACCTGTTCGAGGGTCGCCCGCTCGCGCCGCAGCTCCCACAGCACCCAGCCATGTCGGGTCGCCAGATTGAAGATCTCGGGCCTGAGCTCCTGGGCGCCCCGCGTCTCGAGGCGGACCCGCACACGGCCGTCGACCGCCTCGGCCGTGTGATCGGCCACGCCGGGAAGGCCGCGGAGAGCCTCCACCACACCGTCTCCGGCGGCCTCCACCGTGTAGCGGGAGATGTCGCGGCCGGCGTCCATCAGTTCGGACACCGTTCCGTCCGCGGCAATGGCTCCCCTCGAGATGACCAGCAAGCGGTCGCAGGTGGCTTCGACCTCCTGCATGACGTGGGTGCTGAGAATCACGGTGCGCTCGCTGCCGAGCGAACTGACCAGCTTCCGGATCTCGACTCGCTGGTTGGGATCGAGCCCTTCGGTGGGCTCGTCGAGCACCAGGATCTCGGGCTCGTGGAGGATCGCCCCGGCCATGCCCGTCCGCTGGCGGTACCCCTTCGAGATCTCGCTGATGGGCCTGAAGAAGACGTCTTCCAACCCTGTCTCCTCGACCGCCCTGCCGATTCCCGCGCGAGCTTCCAAGTCGTCGAGGCCGCGCAGCCGGGCGACGTATTCGAGGAACTCGCACACCAGCATGTCCTCGTAGAGCGGGTTCGCTTCTGGCAGGTACCCCACGCGCGTCTTCGCCGCCGTGAGGTTGTCGGCGATCGGCTCGCCGTCGAAGCGAATCGTGCCCTCGTCGGGCTGGAGGGTGCCCGTCAACATGCGCATCGTGGTCGTCTTCCCGGCCCCGTTGGGTCCCAGGAAACCGACGACCTCGCCCCGGTCCACGTCGAAGGTGGCCCGGTCGACCGCCACAATGGATCCGTAGCGCTTGGTCACGCCTTCCACCGAGATCATGCGTCCTCCTGTGTTGGCCCGACAAGAAAACCGCGCCGGCCGTTGTGGCTGACGCGGTGGATCCGCCTGCGTGAGTGGAAACCCCAGCCGGATCCGGTTCCGTCAGCGCATCGGTTGTTTTCGCGCATGGATTCTAGGCTGTCCCCGTGCGGCTGTCCAGTGGATCGCGCGCTGCGGACGGAGGGTTGCCGGGCACCGATGCGCCGGGGACCGTCGCTTGTCTGGCGGGGGTTCGCATCCCACATTGTCATAGTAGCCGAGTACACGATCCTGTTACCGCCATGTGACCGGCTGCCGCTCTCTGCGGCCGTATGATCACGGGCCGGGGTCCGAGCCGTTCGGATCCTGTCGTAACATAAGTGTAAACCGCTGCGGGGGCGCGTCGCCTCCGTGAGCAGCTTTTGCTTCTCAAGAGGAGGTTGATCGGGATGAAATTGGTTCGTGGTATTCCAGCCCTGCTGTTCCTGGCGCTGCCGCTGAGCGCCCAGCAGTCCGGTACGGTCACGGGGAGCGTGACCTCCGATGGATCGGGCCTGGCGAGCGCCCAGGTCGTTCTGTCGCAGACCCAAACCGGGGCCCAGTACGGAGGGCTCACCAACGACAGCGGAAGATTCAACGTCATCGGCGTGCCGGCCGGATCGTACAACGTGTCGGTCCAGTTGATCGGCTACACGGCCGAGAGCCAGCAACTCAGGGTCGAGGCCGGCGGAACCCACATGGCGGACTTTGCGATGACCTCGACGGCGCTGGCGCTGGGAGGGATCGAGGTGTTCGCCGAACGCGCGGAGGAGCGCCGCACGCCGGTGGCGTTCAGCGACGTGTCGAAGGCCCAGATCCAGACCCAGCTGGGTTCGCGGGATCTGCCGCTGGTGTTGAACGTCACCCCGTCGGTCTACTCGACCGCTCAGGGTGGCGGCGCCGGCGACGCCCGCATCAACGTGCGCGGCTTCAACCAGCGCAACACCGCGGTAATGATCAACGGCGTGCCCGTCAACGACATGGAGAACGGGTGGGTCTACTGGTCCAACTGGGCCGGGGTGGGTGATGCCGCCACAAGCATCCAGCTCCAGCGCGGCCTCAGCGCGGTCAACCTGGCCACGCCGTCCATCGGCGGAACGCTCAACATCATCACCGACCCAAGCCAGCAGGCTCCCGGTTACAACCTCAAGCAGGAATTCGGCAGCGGCAACTTGCTCAAGACGACGATGACCGCGTCCACGGGGCAGATCGGCAACTTCGCGATGACCGCCTCTGTGGCTCGCAACACGAGTGACGGCCTGGTCGACGGGACCTGGAACGATGCGTGGTCGTTCTACATCGCGTCGCAGTACAAGTTCAGCGACCGCAACCGGGTGGAACTGTACGCGGTCGGTGCACCGCAGCGGCACGGCCATAACCTCTACAAGCTGAACATCGCCACGCTGGACAGGGAGTTCGCGGCCTCGCTCAAGGACTACGATCCGGCGGGGCTGGACTATTTCGCGAACGAGGCCGGACGGTACTGGAACCCCAACCAGGGCGGCGTGGACCCCAGCTACACGGGACGGCAGTTCAACAGCACGGGTCCCGGCGCAGGTATCTCCAGCCGCCACGACCGCAGCTTCCTCAACGAGCGGGAGAACTTCTACTACAAGCCGCAGATCAACCTGAACTGGTACTCGTACCTGGGTGACGGGCTGACCGCGAATACCGTGGCCTACTATTCGGGTGGCTCTGGCGGCGGTACGGGGACGTACGGCTCGCTGCGCTGGGACTACACCTACAATCAGCGCTTCGCGGACTGGGACGCCACGATCGCGCGCAACCGCGGCAGCGACGGGGGAGGATCGTTCGGCATCCTCCGCAACTCGGTGAACAGCCAGGACACCTGGGGGGCCATCGCCAAGCTTCAGAAGGAGTTCGACAACGGTCTGGTCACGGACTTCGGCCTGGACTGGCGGACGGCCACGATCGAGCACTTCCGCGAAGTGCGTGACCTCCTGGGCGGCTCGTTCTACAACGACTGCTTCCGGGGCTGCAGCTCCGACTTCTGGAGCGAGGCCCAGGGTAACCGCCGCCTGGGCGACAAGATCGCCTACCACAACGAGAACGACGTCAACTGGATCGGCGCGCACCTGCAGGCCGAGAAGTCGTCCCTTGGGGGCTCCTTCTACGGCATGGCCGGCTGGTCCAGGATCTCGTACGACTACACCGATTTCTTCACCCGCGGGCCCAGTGGTGGTCAGCTGACGCTCAGCAGCGGCGGCCTGACCGGGTACCAGGTGAAGGGTGGAGCCGTGCGGAACCTGAACCCCGAATGGTCCGCCTACGGGAACGCGGGATGGGTCTCGAAGGTACCCATCTTCGACGGGGTGATCGACGACAACAGCGGCGTCATCAACCCCAATCCCGAGAACGAGACCTTCGTTTCGTTCGAGGCCGGGACCCGCTTCCGTTCGCTGAACCGGAAGTTCTCATTCGACGCCAACCTCTACTTCACGCAGTGGAACAACCGGACCCGCAACCAGTTTGTCGCAAACCTCCTGGGGCCGGAGCTGGACGGGCTGGTCAACCTGCTGGGCGTGGACGCTCGGCACATGGGCGTCGAGCTGGAGGGCGCCTTCCAGCCGGCCGACTTCATGCGCTTCGACGGCGCGCTGTCGCTGGGGGACTGGAAGTACACGAACGACCCGACCGGCACCTACAAGCCCGACGACCGGCAGGCCGAGACGCAGGAATACAACTTCTACCTGAAGGACCTCTACGTCGGCGACGCGCCCCAGTTCCAGGTCGCGTACGCGCTGTCCGTGTTCCCGACCGGCGGCCTCTACGTGCAGGCGGTGGGCAGGACCTACGGGAAGCACTACGCGAACTTCGACCCCTTCGGTCGCCGCAGCAACGTTGACGTGGGAATCCAGTCCTGGAGCCCGCCCGGGTATACGGTCTTCGACGTCAACATGACCTACCGGCTGGCGTCGGACGTGGCCGCTGCCTTCGGCGGCAACGTGCGGCTGTTCCTCCACGCCTTCAACATCTTCAACACCGTGTACATCCAGGACGCGCAGGACAACTCGGGCTTCAACGCATACCGCGATTCTGCCGAGCGCGAACGGGGGATTTGGAGCCACAAGGCGGACGACGCCGAGGTCTTCCTGGGCTATCCGCGCTCGATCAACTTCGGCTTCCAGATTACTCACTGATTGGAGACCCGGTCAGCCGAACGCTGACGGTCAGCGAACGGCCCCCCGCGCCGATCCGGGTGCGGGGGCCCGTTTGCCTCAGCCGGTCGGAAGCCCCTTTATGAGAAGCTCATGGAGCGCGCCGGGGTTGTCGGTGTTGAGCCGGTGTCCGCCCTCTGCCTGGTGAAGGAAGACCTGACCCGTGCGCCGCCCGGCCTCGCGGATGCGCTCGACGGCGCCAGTGTCCAGGACGCCCGAGGCGTTCGCCTTCACGAAATGGATCTCCGCGCCCTCGGGCGGGCTCTCCACCACGTCCCAGGCGTCGCTACGGAAGTAGTACGAGTGTCCGAGCACGGCGTCGGTGGGGCGGTCCAGGTGATCCTCGAGGCGCCGAAGGTCGCCGGCGCACGCGTCCACATTATGCGGCGACAGCCTCGGCGACCTGCCGTGCGACCTCATGTCGACGAGCGCGACGCTCCAGCCGGGGCGAGCCCTGACGAGCCGACGCGCGACGCTGCCCCAGTTCCTGCCCGCTCCGTAGATCCCGTGCAGGAGAATCATCCGTCGGGACGGTGCCGTCCGGGGCGCCTCAACGATGTCATGATCCAGAGTGGTCATGAAGTATGTTATCACCGGTGCGCGACCTTCCCGCACCCGAACACGACCCATGCCAAAGCACACGACAACGTGAAGCCGACACGCAGCATTCGCCTGGCCCGGACAACCATCGCGGCCCGGACAACCACCGCGGCCCGGATGACCATCGCGGCACTGCTGACCATGCCCGGTGGCCTGCACGGGCAGCTCCGCCCCTTGGAACCCTCACCCGACTCGCCCATCACCATTCCCCGCCTGTCCGGCGAGATCGAGCTGGACGGCGTCGTGGACGAAGCCGCCTGGGACGAGATCGCGCCCTTCGCGATGACCATGTACACGCCGACCTTCCAGGCTCCGCTCACCGAAGAGACCGAGGTGCGGATCGCGCACGACGACCGCTACCTCTACGTCTCGGGGCGCCTGTACGACTCCGACCCGAGCCGGATCCGCACCGGCACCTTCTACCGCGACCAGTACAGCGGCGACGACATCCTCGCGGTGGTCATCGACAGCTACAACGACTATGAGACCGCGGTCTGGTTCGTCACCAATCCGGCTGGCGTGCGGCAGGACCGGACCATGTCCAACGATGCCGAGTTCACCAGCGGGATGCCGATGGGCACGGATTGGAACTCGCACTGGGACGTGGCCACCTCGCAGAACGAGGAAGGCTGGTTCGCCGAGTTCAGGATCCCCTTCTCGACCCTCGGGTTCCAGGTCACCGAGGGGGAGGTGACGATGGGGCTCATCGCCTACCGGCTGGTGGCGCGCAAGAACGAACGTCAGACCTTCCCCGGCGTCGATCCCAAGTGGGGCCGCTTCGGATTCGCGAAGCCTTCGCGAGCACAGCGCGTCGTGCTACGCGACGTGCGTCAGTCCACGCCGGTGTACGTGACGCCGTTCTTGCTGGGCGGTTTCAAGCAGACGCCCGCGCTGGCCGAGCCACCCGATGCGCCGCGGGCCGAGTGGCGGAGCGAGCGCGATC
Organism: Longimicrobiales bacterium; assembly: GCA_963555795.3. Classification (GTDB taxonomy): domain Bacteria; phylum Gemmatimonadota; class Gemmatimonadetes; order Longimicrobiales; family Gaopeijiaceae; genus Bin94. Next base: position 590,268 of record CAUVXA020000007.1, read on the forward strand.
CCACGACCGAGGCGGGGATCGACGTCAAGTACTCCCCCACGTCGAACCTGGCGCTCGACCTGACCGTGAACACCGACTTCGCGCAGGTCGAGGCCGATGACCAGCAGATCAATCTCACGCGCTTCGCCCTGTTCTTTCCGGAGAAGCGCCAGTTCTTCCAGGAACGTGCCTCCACCTTCGACTTCAACACCGGTGGCATGTTCAACAGGCTCTTTCACAGCCGTCGCATCGGGCTGGACCAGGGCGAAATCGTGCGCATCTACGGGGGCGCGCGCGCCGTGGGCAGGCTGGAAGGGACGGACTTCGGCTTCCTCAACATGCAGACCGCCCCGCACGGCGACCTGTCATCCGAGAATGTGGGCGTGGTCCGCCTTCGCCAGCAGATCATCGACGACTATTCGAGCGTCGGTGCCATGCTGACCACTCGCCTTGGATCGGCCGGCCGGAACAACACTGCATATGGACTGGACTCCGTCCTCCGGTGGCTGGGCGACGAGTATCTGATCCTGCAGTGGGCCCACACGTTCGACGAGGCTGCCGAGCAGGCGGGGGGCCTTGAGTCGGGGTTGGCGAGGGCCCGGCTGGAGCGCCGCCGTGACGATGGTTTCTCGTACTACGCCGAAGGGATCCGGGTGGGCGCCGACTACATTCCCGGACTCGGGTTCCAGCTGCGGAAGGACTTCACCTACGGCGGCACCCAGCTTCGCTACCGTCAACTCCGGGACGACGCTTCGCCTCTACTCGCTCGCTCTCTGCAGGTCACCACGGCGCAGTACTTTCGCAACGCGGACCGGACCACCGAATCCCGCGAGATCAAGCCCGAGATCGAATTCGAGTTCAGGGACGGAGCGAACCTGACCATTGGAGGCCTGTCGAGCTTCGAGAGCGTGCGCGATCCGTTTCCGATCTCCGATGTGGTCGTTCCCGCGGGTGAGTACTGGTTCCACGAGGCCAACGCCATGTTGAGGCTGGGCCGGACCGACCTCTTCCGGGGCCAATTCGACGCCGCGCTGGGGAGCTTCTACGGTGGCACCCGTCTCAGCTTCTCGGTGGGCCCCACATGGGTCGTGTCGAAATACCTGGAGCTGGAGAGCGGCTACGAGGTGAACCGCCTCGACTTCGCCGACCGGGGGGCTGCCACCACCACGCAGCTGGCGCGCCTCAGGGTGAAGACCGCGCTCAATCCTCGCGTCTCGATGAGCACTTTCGGCCAGTACAACAGCGCGACCGCGCAGACCAGCGTCAACGTGCGCTTCCGCTACCACTTCAGGGAGGGCACGGACCTCTGGATCGTGTACAACGAGGGGTTCTTCAACGAGCGCGACAATGGGCTCGGTCCGAGACGCTCGCTGTCGGCTGGTCGGGCGATCCTGGTCAAGTATTCGCACGCGTTTGTGGGGGGGTGACTTTCCCGATCGGGCAAATTCAAATCGTTCAGGTTGCTTTGGCGGCTGTTTGTCCCGATCGGGAATGCGAAGGCGAGCGCCGGGTGAATGGCCGCTTGCAGTTTTCCCGTTCGGGACAGCAGAGGGTTGACCAGTCCTTCTTCCGTGGCGATTTTACCGTTCGGGAATAATCGAAAGCCGGTTTGGCTCTCCCGGATTTGGCCGGTGACCGTTCCGATCGGGACAAAGCGAATGACCCCTGCGGAGATTGGAAAAATCGTGCGCGCAGCACGGCGGGCCCAGGGCCTCCGCCAGGATCAACTGGCGGGTGCCGCAGGCGTCGGCGTGCGGTTTCTTTCCGAACTCGAGAGGGGCAAGGCGACGGTCCGGCTCGAGAAAGTGCTCGCCGTGCTCGATACACTCGGGTGCAAAATGCGCGTGGAGTTGCCCGGGGGGGCCATCGCCGCGAGTGAGGGGGAGCCCGCCCCGAGAATCGGTAGACGCGGACTGAATCGGTTTTCCTACGAATGACTCGCTCTCTGACCGTCTGGTGGGACGGGGTGATTGTCGGCTCGCTCGCTCCGGATCGGAACGGTGCGGTGCGCCTTGCCTACGGGCGTGAGTGGATCGAGGACGCGTCAGCCCCGCCGATCTCGTTTTCGCTGCCAAAGCGACCCGGGAGCTTCAGTCCGCGGCTATGCCTTCCATTCTTTCGAGGGTCTGTTGCCGGAGGGTGCCCAGCGGGACGGGGCCGCTGCCGGGCTTGGGGTTTCGCCCACCAACACGTTTCGGCTCCTCGCCGGTTTGGGGGCGGAGCTGGCGGGTGCGCTCTCCTTGCTGCCCGAGGGCGAAGAGCCATCCGACGCGGAGTCCGTCCCGGCACCCGCAGCTTTCTCGGACGACGAACTCGCGGGACTGCTGGCTTGGCAATGCGGATGCTCACGGCAAGAACTACAGCCTCCTCCGGCAACCGGACGGTGACGTGGGACTCGCGCCGCTCTATGACCTGCTGTCCACGATCGCCTATCCTCGGACCTGGCCGGCGAACAAAGCAGCGCCGTCGCGGAGGAACTCGTCGGGCCCGGCCTGCAGGAAGATGCCTTGGTGAGCCAGGCAGCGCTGGTCAGGAAACGGGCGGCGCGGCTGGCGAGCACCGTACCGTGAACCCCGTGCCCCCTCCCCCGGCCCGACCCCTCCCGGGACCGCTCCTGGTCACCGCCCTCGTGGCCGTCTCGGCGCTCGCCACCATCCCCGCCCTGCAAGACGCCGCCACCCACCAGCCCTTTCCCCCCGCCACCCTCCACCACCCGCCCGGCTACCTCCTCGGCGCCCCCCTCTTCGGCCTCTTCGACAGCGTGTCCCTCCTTGCGCTGCGACAGCACTACGCGCTGGTGCTGACCCTGATCGTCCTGTACGTCGCCCACCGCCTCGTCGGGGCCCTGCTCGCGCGCCGGTCCGACCGCCCCCGCCCGCTCCCGCGCCCCTCCCTGCCACGCCGCGCCGCCCGGGAAGCCCTCTTCGCGGTCGCCGCGCTCGCCACCCTGCTCGCCTTCTACGCGACCGCCGCCCTCTTCCCGCGCCCCATGACCGCGATCCGGCTGGCCGACCCCGATCTCATCGCGGTGGATTTCCATTCGCACACCAACCACTCCCACGACGGCTGGTCCCGCTTCACCGCCGCGCGGAACCGCGCATGGCACGAGGCCGGCGGCTTCGGCGCGGCGTACATCACCGATCACTACACCTGGGCGGGCGTGGACGACGCGCTCCCCGCCAACCCAGCGCGAGCCGGTGAGCGCACCGTGCTGCTGAGCGGCATGGAGGTGCGGCTCCGGGACCGGCACACGAACATCCTGGGGGATCGCGACCGGTACGTCTTCGCGCTTGACAGCACCTGGCACCACCTCGACCCTGACTCGATCGCCGCCGCGCGGGAGCGGGGCGCGGCGCCACTCACCATGCTGTACACGATTCCGGGCGCGCTCGACCGGATCGTGCCGCTCGCGCCCGGCTCGCCGGCCGGCGTGGTCGGCGTGGAGCTGAGCGACGGCGCGCCCCGCGGCCTCGAGCAGGCCAGGTCCGAGCGCGCGGACATCCTGGCCCTCGCCGACTCGATGGACCTCGCCGTCGTCGCGGGCGCGAACCTTCACGGCTGGGGCCGTACCGTCGCGGCGTGGAGCGTGATGCGCGTCCCGGGTTGGCAGGGCATGTCGCCGTCCCGGCTCGGCGAGGCCATCGAGGCCACCCTGCACGCAGAGCGGCGGCGCGCCGTCACGGTGGTGGAGCGGCGGATGCCGTACCACGAGGGCTCGGTGGGGATGGCGGCGACCGTCCCGTGGCTGCTCTGGGAGCACTTTCGCATGCTGAGCCTGGCCGAGCGGGTGTCGTGGCTGGTGTGGGCCGGGGTGTGGGCGGCCGCGCGCGCAGCCTCCAGCAAACCATGACCACCTTCACCGTCTACCTCCGCCTCGGCTTCGAGCACCTCCTCGACCTTCAGGGCTACGACCACATCCTCTTCCTGGCGGTGCTCTGCGCGGCCTACACCCTGGCGCGGTGGCGGGAGCTGCTGATCCTCGTCACGGCATTCACGATCGGGCACTCCGTCTCGCTCGCGGTGGCCACCCTGCGGCTCGTGCGCGTCGATACCGGTATCGTCGAGTTCCTGATCCCGGTGACGATCGTGGCCACGGCGGTCCTCAACCTGGTGGCCCTACGCCGCGCGGGACCCCGGCCCGGCAACGCCGACACCCGCCGTGCAGAACGCCGCTCCCGCTACGCTGCCGCCCTCCTCTTCGGCGTCATCCACGGACTCGGATTCTCGAACTTCCTCCGCCTGGTGCTCGGCCAGGAGCGGGACATCCTCGTTCCCCTGCTGTCCTTCAACATCGGCCTGGAGCTCGCCCAGATCGTCGTGGCCGGGGTTCTCCTCATCGCCGCGTTCATCGCCACGCGCGGTCTATCGGTCCCGCAGCGGGCCTGGAACATCGTCGTATCCACGGCGGCCGGCGCCACGGCTACGGTGATGGCGGCCCAACGCTGGCCGTTCTAAAAGCAGCCCGTGGAAGAAACCCCGCTGCATTCGAGCGGCGATGCATCGGGGGATTTATCCACGGACTGCTAGCATTCCAGCCATCGGCAATTGCACCGAGCCGGAGGGCGGCAGTAGTTTCTCCCACTAGCCGGAGTCTCGCAAACCCGGCGCACCGCCAGCCACGGAGAGTTGTCATGTCGCCCAGAGCAATCCTCGTTCCCGCCCTCGCAACCGCGGTCCTCCTCGCCGCCGCCCCCGCCGCCCACGCCCAGTGGACGGCCTCCAAGCCCGGCAGCGACAACATGGAGATCCTGGGTCACATCCCCCTGGGACCGCGCCTGTCGGTGGCCGACCTGGACATGGAACAGGAGATGGACCGCCCCTACGCCTACGTCGCCCGGATGGTCTACGGCGACACCGGGCCGAAGGGCCTCGACATCATCTCCATCGCCAATCCGGAGCACCCGGAAATCCTCTACGAGTGGAGGATCGAGAATCAGGACCTCCACATGCGCACCGGCGGCATGGACGTGAAGCACTTCAAGATCGGCGACCGCTACTACGTGGTGCAGTCCCTGCAGTTCGGGCAGGGCGGGCCCGACACGGACCTGGGCGCGGTCGTCTTTGACGTGACCGGCCTGCCGGACGCATCCACCGTCCGCGAAGTGGCCCGGATCCGTGAGCCCGACATGCCGGGCGGCTTCCACAACATCTTCATCTACAAGCACTCCGATGGCCGCGTCCTCCTCTTCACGACCATTCGCGGCCCCTTCGCCCAAGTCTACGACCTGGGCAAGGTCGTGTCGGGCGACCTGGAGAACGCCCACGCTGGCCGCGTGCCGGTCCCGGAGACGGAAGCTGGCCGGGCGGGCAGGGGATACCACGACTTCTACGTCGGCTATCACCCCGATACCGGCGAAGACCGCTTCTACGGAGGCGGCACGGGCGGCTACTACATCTATGACGTGACCGACCTCGACAACCCCCAGCTCCGCATCTCTCTCGCGGGCGTCAGAGGAGTCCGGGGCGGCCACACCTTCACGCCCAGCCCCGACGGCCGCTACGTGATCGCCGAGACCGAGTACCAGTACGCCCCGATCCGCATCTTCGACCTGCAGCCCGCGCTCGACGGCGAAGTCACCAACATCAGCCGGCCCATCTCGGCGTGGACGGCGGACTGGGAGAACCTCGTCCACAACCACGAGGTGCGCTGGCCGTACGTCTTCGCGTCGGGCTACCTCGACGGCCTGCAGATCTTCTCGCTCATGGACCCGGAAAACCCGGTGACCGTCGGCTACTACGACACCTACGTCGGCTCGCCCAACAAGGACCGCACACCGGTCTTCAACGGCGCCTTCGGGATCGACATCCGCAACGCCGATGGCCTGATCGTGGTCAGCGACATGTCCACCGGCTTCTGGACCTTCCGCATGGAGGGCTTCAGCGGGTGGAACGGCGAGGACTGGGGCGTGCCCAACATCTCGTCGGCCCAGGACTGGGACAACGGGCCGGTGAAGCGGCCGATCAGCTGAGCGGGGACGCGGTAACAACATGGCCCACGCTCGACAGTCACATGACGCTCGGCTTTGGAGGACGGGGGATGAGGACTGGATCCTTTAGCTCAGGCGGAATCGGCGCGCTGGCGGCGGTGTTGATCGTCGCCGCGCCGACCCGGAACCCCGACAGCGCGTGGCCGGTGGCCGGCCCGCCGGCCGAGGTGGCGGAGTCTGTCGGCGTGTGCGGCTTCCTGGCCGGGCCCGAGTACTACCAGTTCCCCATGGTGTCGACGCACCGCGTTCCGGGAACCGGCAACGCGAGCGGCGTAGGCGAGGTCGACTTCGCGCAGTCGCCGTACGGCGTGGCTCTCGCCGGGGACGGCAGCTACCTCTACGACTTCACGGTGCGCTTCGAGCGCCTCGGGCCCGCGCGGGGCGGCACCTACGTGGTGTGGGCGACCACCCCCGAGCTGGACGAGGTCGTGCTGGCCGGTGAAATGACCGACCCGGCCCGGTTTTCCGGCAAGGTGTCCTGGAACAAGTTCCTCGTGGTGGTCACCCTGGAGCCCGCCTTCGACCCCGCGGCCACCATGTGGAGCGGTCCGATCGTGATCCGCGGCATGTCCCGCAGCGGCATGATGCACACCATGGCCGGCCACGGCCCCTTCGAACAGGAAAACTGCGCGGCCTACGGATATGAGTAGGGAGGTGCGTTTCGCGCCGCAGCGCGCGCGCGCGGCCCGTCCAGCTACTGCGTCGCCCGCGGTGCTGGCCACCCTTGCCCTGCTCGCGGCGCTCGCCCCGGCCCCCGCCGCCCCCCAGGAGATGGACCACGCGGCCCATATGACGGGCGCCATGGGGATCGGCTGGCGCATGCCCCCGATGGACCCGAGCATGCCCATGATCCCGGGGCTGGAGATGGCGCTGCCACCGGTCGAGCCCTTCCTGGCCGCGATGGGAATCGACCTGGCCACGCTGCCCGAAGCGCGGCCCAGCGAGGTCGTCTTCCTGGAACCCGGCGACACCTTCGACGTGGATGTCTCCATCGTCCGCCGCACCCTGAACGGCCACACGGCCGCGATGTACGGCTACAACGGCCAGTACCCCGGCCCCCTCATCCAGGCCGCGCAGGGCTCGACCGTCATGGTGCGCGTCACCAACCGCATCGAGGGCCCGACGACCGTACACTGGCACGGCCTCCGCCTCGAGAACCGCTTCGACGGGGTCCCGGGACTGACCCAGGACCCGATTGAAGTCGGCGAAACCTTCACCTACGAAGTGCGCGTCCCCGACGCGGGGATGTTCTGGTACCACCCTCACGTGCGCGAGGACGTCCAGCAGGACCTCGGCCTCTACGGCAACCTCCTCGTCGCGTCTCCCGACCCGGACTACTATGGCCCCGCCCACCGGGAGGAGATGCTGGTCCTGGACGACATCCTGATGGACGGGCAGGGCTTCATCCCGTGGGGGAAGGAAGCGCCGACCCACGCGCTCATGGGGCGTTTCGGCAACGTGATGCTCGTCAATGGCGTGACGGGACACACGCTGACGGCCGCACCCGGCGAAGTGATCCGGTTCTTCATGACCAACGTCGCCAACACGCGCACCTTCAACGTGACCTTCGGGTCGGCGCGGGCGAAGCTGGTCGCGTCGGACGTGGGCCGGTTCGAACGGGAGATGTGGGTGCCCAGCGTGGTGATTGCGCCTGCCGAGCGGTACGTCGTGGACGTGCTCTTCCCCGAAGAGGGGGAGGTGGCGATCGCGAACACGATCCAGGCCATCAACCACTTCCGGGGCGAGTTCTACCCGGAGGTGGACACCCTCGCCCTCGTGACCGTGGCCGGGCCGCGCGTGCAGGACGCCGTGACCGAAGCGCACGCCACCCTGCGTGGACACGAAGCCGAAACGATCGAGGCGGAGGCCATGCGCGCCCATCTGGGCCGGGCCCCCGACTTTCGCCTCGAGGCCACCGTGCGCGTCCACGGCCTGCCGCTCCCGATCGTGCGCTCCATGGAGATGGACACGCTCTACATCCCCCCCATGGAGTGGAACGACGCCATGCCGATGATGAACTGGCTCTCGTCGGGCACGCAGGTCACCTGGATCCTGCGCGACATGGACACCGGGCGCGAAAACGGCGACATCCACTGGACCTTCCAGCAGGGCGATCTGGTCAAGATCCGGGTCTTCAACTCGCCCGACTCCTTCCACCCCATGAACCACCCCGTCCACGTCCACGGCCAGCGCTTCGTGGTCCTGGCGCGCGACGATGTTCCCAACGACAACATGGCCTGGAAGGACACCGCGATCGTGCCGGTCGGCTCCACCATGGACATCCTGGTGGAGATGTCGAATCCGGGCGACTGGATGCTGCACTGCCACATCGCGGAGCACCTCCAGGCGGGCATGATGTTCAACTTTTCGGTGGAGGGGTGAGGGCTCCCCCACATTTGTCACCTCCCCGCCAAGGCCCGCAACGCCCCCACAAGCTCACCCGCCGGCAGCGCACGCACCCGTGACGCCAGCCGATACCGCTCCGTCCCGGCGTGGACCACATCAAGGCGGTCCAGGCTCAGCGTTTCCACCGCCGAACGCATGGACCGCGTCAGCGGGGGTGCCTCCGAGCGCTTCACCTCGAATCCGTGGCGCCTCGATCCATCGAGCACCAGAAGGTCGAGTTCGGCGCCCGCGTGGGTGGACCAGTGGAAGCACTGTTCCGGAGCCGCCCGCAAGAGCTGGACGATCTGCTGGATCACAAATCCCTCCCAGGAGGCCCCGACCTTGGGGTGCGACACGACATCCGTCCGGTCGGTGAGACCGAGCAGCGCGTGGAGGATGCCCGAGTCGGCGATGTACACCTTTGGAGAGCGTACCTGGCGTTTGCTGATGTTCTCGAACCAGGGCTGGAGCTGACGGACCACGAAAACCGAGGTCAGGAGGTCCAGATACCGCCGTACGGTGGTGTGGGAGACGCCGAAGGCCCGTCCGAACTCTGCGCCGTTCCAGAGTTGTCCGTGCCAGTGCGCGAGCATTGTCCAGAAACGCCGCAGGGTCGTCGAAGGGATGGTGCTGCCGAGATCCGGAAGATCCCGGGCGAGAAGTGTCTGGATGAAGCCGTCCCGCCATCGTCGGCTCGCCGCGCCTGACCTTGCCAGGTACGATCGCGGAAAGCCGCCGCGCAGCCAGAGCCGCTCCGGGTTGTCCACTTCCATCAGGCCGAAGCCGTCAAGTTCGTGGAATGCGACGCGCCCGGCGAGCGACTCGGAGGTCTGTCGGAGCAGTTCGGGCGAGGCGCTTCCGAGCACGAGGAAGCGAACAGTTAGCGATCAGAGTTCAATGACAATACTCCACAACCACACGTCGCCGACCTCCAGCGTCGGTTGCGGGGGGTGGCGAGCTTCTCGCAACAGGTACCCACGAAGTGGTGGGACTTTGGTTTCGTGCCCTCAGCATGGAGCAGACGCGATTTCCACAGGTAGCTGTGTGGTCCCCTTGTCGCTGTGAAAAGCGGGTTCAAAATGGAAAGTCTGGTTTCCATTGTGTAAACAACACTTGACACTCTGAAACCACAGCTTGTCCCGCTTTCCGGGCTCCGGTGCGACACTTTTGCGCCTTTTCCGGAATCCCGGTAGGTTTTTCTGTCCCCGCCATTTCGGGACCCGCCGGAACCACCCCGCCGGCACCGGACCACCCCCACACGATTGCGGAGGAGCGCGAACCCATGGCCACCACAGCGAAGCCCTTCGATTCCATCAACGCCGCCCGCGCCTGGACACCTGCGTCCAGGGATCACTACCACCTCGCCGAGGTCTACGGAGAGGACGCCTTCGGGCTTTCCCAGATGCAGCACCGCCTCCCCGAATGCACGTACGAGCAGCTGATGGCGACCATCGAGCACGGCGACAAACCGACCGCCGCAGTCGCCGGCGCGGTGGCGGCCGCGATGAAGGACTGGGCCCTGTCACGGGGCGCCACCCACTACACGCATGTGTTCCAGCCGCTGACCGGCCGCACGGCCGAGAAGCACGACTCCTTCCTGAAGGTCCACAGGGACGGTCGCGCGCTGACCGAATTCGGCGGGGACGAGCTGGTCCGGGGCGAGCCCGACGCCTCGTCCTTCCCGTCGGGCGGACTTCGTTTCACGCACCAGGCACGGGGCTACACGGCCTGGGACCCTACCTCGCCGGCGTTCATCCTGGATGGCGAGAGCGCGACCTACCTCTGCATCCCCACGGCCTTCGTCAGCTGGACCGGCGACAGCCTCGACAAGAAGGTGCCGCTGCTCAAGTCGATGGACGCCCTGGACCGGGTCACACGGCGGACGCTGGCGCTCTTCGGCGATGACACAGGACGGGTCGCGGCCAGCCTGGGGCCCGAGCAGGAGTACTTCCTCATCGACCAGGAGTTCTATTACCGCCGCCCCGACCTCATGAACTCCGGCCGCACGCTCTTCGGCGCCAAGCCCCCGAAGGGTCAGGAGCTGGACGACCACTATTTCGGGTCGATCCAGGACCGCATGATGGCCTACATCCAGTCGGTCGAATCGGACCTCTTCCGCTTGGGCGTCCCCATGAAGACGCGCCACAACGAGGTCGCGCCGCAACAGTTCGAGTTCGCGCCGGTCTACGAGAACGCGAACGTGGCCGCGGACCACCAGCAGCTCACCATGCGCATCATGGAGAGGAACGCCGGCAAGTACGGCCTGGTCTGCCTGCTGCACGAGAAGCCCTACGCGGGGATCAACGGCAGCGGCAAGCACCTCAACTGGTCGTTCGGCACGCCATCGCAGAACCTGATGGAGCCGGGCGAGACCGCCCACGCGAACGAGCAGTTCCTTTTCTTCTGCACGGCGGTGATGCGGGCGGTGGAACGGCACCAGGATCTGCTCCTGGCGTGCGTCGCCAGCGCCGGGAACGACCACCGGCTCGGCGCGAACGAAGCGCCGCCGTCGATCATCTCGATATCCCTGGGCGACGAACTGGAGGGCATCTTCGAGCAGATCGCGGAGTCCGGCTCGGCGTCGGCCGGCGGGGGCAGCGGCCTCATGGACCTGGGTGTGAGCATCCTCCCGGACCTGCTGAAGGACTCCGGAGACCGGAACCGCACCTCTCCCTTCGCCTTCACCGGGAACAAGTTCGAGTTCCGCGCGCTCGGGTCGGCCATCAGCATTTCCTTCCCGGCGACGGTACTGAACACGATCGTGGCCGAGTCGATCGACGAGCTCACCGACGCGGTGGAAGCGGAAGTCGCGGGCGGAGCGAACCTGAGTTCGGCGCTGAGCAGCGTGCTGTCACGCGACGTCGCCGCCTTCCGGCATATCCTGTTCAACGGCGACAACTACACGGACGAGTGGGTCGAAGAGGCCGCGCGGCGGGGTCTGGTGAACAACCGCAGCGCTTCGGACCAGCTTCCTGCCCTCATTTCGCACAAGAGCGAGGCGTTGTTCGTCAAGTACGGCGTGATGTCGGCTGCCGAAGTGCACTCGCGCTACGAAGTCCGGGCCGAGCAGTACGTGACCCGGGTGAACACCGAGGGCGAGACGACCCTGGGCATGGGCCGCACGCTGGTGTTGCCGGCGGCGGTTCGCTACCTGGGCGAGATCGCGGTGGCGGGCGGTGCCGGTGCAGGGTCCGATGGACTGAACGCGACGGCCGAAGCGGTCGGCGGGCTCGTGGACGAGCTGGTGGGGGCGCTCGACGCGCTCGAGGCTCAGCTTGCCCACGAAGGTGACGACGACATCGGGGCGCACATGAACCACATGCACAAGTGCCTGGTCCCGGCGATGGACGCGGTGCGGAGCGCGGCCGACCGTCTCGAAGGCATGGTGCCCGACGACCTGTGGCCGCTGCCGTCGTACCGCGATATGATCTTCGTGCGGTAGTGCGAAGAGCGATCGAGCGGCTGCGTGCAAACGCTGCCGAGCCGCGATGGCGGCACCCGGCGGGGCGTCACGCGGGCAACCGTGGCGCCCCGCCGGTTCGTCTACGAGTGTGACATTCGTGGGTTGATTCTGTGACGGGCACCGGGAGTGCCCCCAGGGAGGAGTGAGCAGTCGGGATGAAGACGATGATGGCAGTCGCGGCAGGAGTGGTCGTGCTTTTCGCAGGTAGCGTTCTGATCGTCCGGGGGGGCGGGCCTTTGGGCGCGGGCGCACGGAGCAATCAGGGTCCGGTGGCGTTGGTTGACGCCGAGGCGGTGTATGACGAGGCGTTCTCCGTCGTCTCCACCGTGCGTGAATTGCCGGATGGTGGGGTATTGGTCGCCGACGCGCTGGGTCAGGTGCTGGTCCGGCTGGATCTGGCCGCTGGCACGGCCGACACGTTGGGGAGCGTGGGCGAGGGACCGTCCGAGTACCGGCAGCCGGACGCAGTGTGGCCCCTGCCCGGAGGCAGGACGCTGCTCGTCGACCTCGGCAACGGCAGGCTGACCGAGCTGAGCCCCGAGCTTCAGTTCGGGGACACGCGTCCCTACGCGATCGGCGAACTGGGACCGGGCCGGGAGCTGGTGCTCGCAATCCCTCAGGCCGTGGACGATCGGGGGCGTCTGTACTTCCGGAGCTTCGGCCGGATGGGCGGAGAGATGGCCTCTGACTCGGCGTACATCCTCCGTCTGGACCTGGAGTCCGAGGTCGTGGATTCGGTGGGGCAGATCAAGCTGCCGGGGACGACGACGCGGACCACGGGCGGGCCCAACAACCAGAACACGCAGGTGAGTCCGATCCCGCTCTCGCCGGCAGACGCGTGGGGTGTGGCTCCCGACGGACGGGTCGTGATCGCCCGCTCCGGGGACTATCACGTGGACTGGATCGGGGGCGATGGTTCGGTCGCGAGTGGCCCGGCCGTTGGATTCGAGGCGGTCTCCATCGGCCGTGCCGAGAAGGAGGAATGGTCGCATTCCCGGTCGGAAACCGGGGGCGGCATGGGGATCGCGGTCACGGTGGTGAACAACTCGATGACCATGACCGCGTCGAGAGGCGGTGCTTCGGATGACGATGATCTGGACGGCTACGAGTGGCCGGACGTCAAACCGGCCTTCTATGGCCGTCCGATCCCGGTTGACCGGAGCGGCCGGGCCTGGGTGAGACGGCACCGCGACGCGGGGGAATCCCCCGTGTACGACGTCTTCGGGGCCGCTGCAACGCGGGATATGGTCGTGGAACTCTTGCCGGAGCGACGGGTCGTGGGCTTCGGTGACGGGAAGGTCTACGTCGTCCGGATGGACGAGTACGGCTTGCAGTACCTGGAGCGCTACGCGCTGCCCTGAGGGGGCTGTGAGGACTCCACCCGGAGTGTCCCGGCGCTGATCGTTCCCCACCGGCCCTCCGCCTCATGGAGCCGGGCGATTCGCGCCTTGCCCACCCGCAGCAGGGGCACCGTGGGGTAGCCGAGCTCGCGGGCGACGAGGATTCCCAGCACCAGAATCGCATCGGCCTCGCCGACGACGATTCCGGCCGGTGCCACACCGCCCCGGAGCAGCTCCAGCATGATGGCACTGGACGAGCTCGAGCCGATGGTGCGCTCCATGACGAGGATGCGTCCGCCCAGCAGCTCCCGGTGGCGGGGATGGCGCGGGTCGGAGACGGCGCCGGTCAGCGGGTCTACGCCGCCCCAGAAGCTGAGCGGTTTCTCCAGGACCAGGAGGGGTCCCGCCCCGGTCCCCTCGTGGATGGGGGTCCCCTTCAGCTCCACAGGCTCTCGTCCCGGGTGACCCGGCCGTGCATCGCGGAGCTGACGCAGTCTTCCAGACTTCCGTATACGACACCGTAGCCGGTTGTGGACGGGGTGTAGTGCGCGAACTTGCCCGAGTTGGTCATCAGGACACCATCCCCGGGGGGAAGGATCGGGGTCACGACGACACAGGTGTCCACCACGATCTCGACACCCGCGTCGCGGAACCGATCCAGGCGGCCGGCGTCTTCGAGGCGGCGGAACTCCGACCTCCCGGTGCAGACGTAGAAGGGGACGGCGAACGGGGTGGAAGGCAGGTGCGCGTCCAGCCTGTCGAACTCGTCCAGCGAGAAGTGGGGGCTGCCCACCGCCACCGCATCGATGCGGCCGGATCCCGTGGTGCTCAGGGTGTCGCGCGCGGCCTGCAGTTCGCGCGGCTTCGGGGTCAGCACGGTCTGCGGGGGCAAACAGCCCAGCGCGGTCTCCAGGTCGGGCGCTTCGGGCGTCACGCCTTCCACATGAAAGAGCCCAACCGCGCCCGACGACGCTGCCGCGGCTCCCATGGCCTTGAGCTGGTCTTCCGTGACGTCCCCGGGGAGTCCCGTGAAGACCGCCACGCGGTCATCCACAGTCGCGCCCAGCCAGGTTCCCAGCACGGGGTAGAAGACATCCCGCCGTCTCAGCTCCGGGTCGATGGCGCTGGTGTCGGCCACGACGGTCGCGCGGCGCCGTTCGCCGAGGTGCAGACCCGTGCGCGGCGCTCGCCCCGCGATCGCGCAGCAGATGTCCATGAAGTCGCCGTACCTGTTCGTCCTCGCCCCGAGGACCGAGTTGGCGAACGCCACCGCGTTGCTCTCGCCCCAGGCGATGTGCTCGCCCAGCGCGGGTCTGTGCCCGGCCTGGTAGGGCGCGCACGTCCACGTCGGGCTGCACCCCAGCGCCTGGTAGGCCCTCATCAGGCGAAACGCCATTTCGCGCTTGCGGCCCTGCGAGCGCACCCGCGCCGGGTTGAGCAGGTCGAGCGCTCCCACGTTCAGCGTCGCGGGGACCGTCACGGCACCGCCCAGGTCGACCAGCCGCTCGGCGAACTCCACGCCGCCATCGCCGTGGTACAGGCAGCCGTCGATGTGGGACGATGCGATCTCGACCAGTTCCCGTGCGCCGAGGATCTCGCCCATGCGGACGACGATCCCCATGGCGAGCGCCACTGCGGGGCCTTCGTCACCAGCGAGGAGCGCCTCTTCCCGCGGCGAGAGTCCAGGGGGGGTGTCGGTCATGTCGGTTGCGGGTCCGCGGGGGAGCGCGGGATGGATTTGAGCAGGAGTTGGGGCGGTTCCCGGCACCCGGTCCCTTTTCCGCTGTTAACTTAGAACAACCAGGGGCCTCATGGGTAGGATGCTGTGTAGCACTACTCAAAGTCAGGAGACTACGATGTCTGTATGTCGACGATGTGCAATACTCGGGGTGTTTTTCGCGGCCACGTTGGTGGCATGCACCGACAGTACTACCGAGCCCGCCGAGCCACTCACCCTGGAGGAGACGGAGGCACTTTACCAAGGCCTGTCGGAGCTGGCCAGGGACACGACCGCCGAGGTCATTTCCGTGACTTCCGATGGTGCGGTGGTCGCATGTCCGTTGGGGGGACAGGTCACGGTGGCTGTCGACAACAGGGAAGAAATGGCAGCCGACACCGCCCGTCTGATTACGAACCTCACGCTCGACCCGGACGGATGCATGGTGTCGAGCGAGGGTTACGAGTTTACGCTGGATGGCAATCCGAATGTCCTGATCGCGGTAACCCTTGGGATCGTGGTATCGACCTTCGAGTTCATTGTCGACGGATCGACGACCGGCGGCGTGGACTGGGAGTTGGACGACCGTTCGGGGACCTGCATGATCGACCTGACGTTCGGCTTGGACTCCGACCCGTCAGGGGCAGAGCCAATGGTCAAAGCCATCGTGTCCGGGACGATGTGTGGTCTGGAGGTGGAATTCGAGCAGAGTATCCAGCCCCCCGGGACGTAGCAGTCCGTGGAAGAAATGCTCGGCGAGGTGCACGACCCTCTGCCACCGGGTGAAGAGATCGGCCGTTCCCGCCGGGGGCGGCCGATTTTCGCGTACAGGATCGGGCGCGGCCCGCTATGCGTCAGCCTGATCGGGGGCTGCCACGCCGACGAGCCGGTGGGGCCGCGTTTTCTGTTGCGCCTGGTGCGGTTCCTCGCCGGTCCGGCTGGGGCGGAGCTGCGACGGGCCGCGACCTGGTCGGTGATTCCGCACGTCAACCCGGACGGGGAGGAGGCCAACGCGGCTTGGCAGACCACCGGGGCCGCACGGTACGACCTCGCCTCGTATCTTCGCCACCGGGTTCGGGAGCTTCCCGGGGACGACATCGAATTCGGCTTCCCGCACGGCGAGGACGACAACGGGGCGCGCGCCGAGAACCGGGCCGCGTGGGAGTTCTGGCGGGCGGGCGCGCCCTTCGATCTGCATGTGAGCATGCACGGGATGAGCGTGGCTGCGGGCCCGTACTTCCTGATCGAGCGGTCGTGGTGGCTTCGGTGCGGCGAGATGGCGGGCGCGCTCACCCGCGAGGTGGAGGGTGCCGGGTACACCCTGCACGATGTGGAACGTCATGGTGAGAAGGGATTTCACCGTTTGGGGCGCGGCTTCTGCAGCCGCCCCGATTCCCGCGCGATGAGGCGGCACTTTCTTGATCTTGAGGACCCCGAGACGGCGGCGCGATTTCGTCCCAGTTCGATGGAGGCGGTGCGTTCGCTGGGCGGGGACACCCTGACGCTCGTGACGGAGATGCCGCTGTTCATCACGCCGGGAGTGGGGGCCGAACTGGGCCCCCCGGATCCGGTGCTGATGCGGTGGCGGGAGCGGATTGCGGGGTGGGAGGCGCGGATCCGGGAGGCCGGGCGTCGTGGTGACGGGAGCGCGCCTTTGGGCGGGCCGGGCGAGGCCGCAGTGTCCGAAGCCGGCGCCGTAGCCCGGAAGGAGGCCGCGCGCGTGGAGGCGGAAGTGCGGAGCGAGGCGGAGAGGGCGGGCCTCGTGGCCATGCCCGTACGGGACCAGATGCGCTTCCAGTGGGCGTTCATCCGGGCGGGGTTGGCCGCCTGCGGGCTGCGGGGAGCGACGGCGTAGAGCACGCAATCCACCTTTGCCGCTCCCGAACCCAGGCCCTATCTTCCTCCAAGTCGCCGGGGGCATCCCGCAACGCGTAACGCCACGCGGGATTGAGACTGTACCCCAGAACCTGATCCGGCTGATACCGGCGTAGGGAGCGCGGCACTGGCGGGGTTGAATCCCCGGCCGGCCCAACGTTCCCGCCCGGCGACGATGCTGGCGGCCGGGGGAAGGTACTCTTCATGATCAAGCCGACCGCCGCCGTCGCTCCCGGCGCCGCCTTCGCACCCAGTGCACCCCCCGCCGCCTACGGCGACGCCTTCCCGAACTCGGCCAAGGTTTTTATCGATGGCCCGGGTGGGATCCGCGTTCCCATGCGTGAGATCTCCCTGTCGGGCGGCGAACCGCCGCTTCGCGTCTACGACACCAGCGGGCCGAGCGGCTACGACGTCCGCGAGGGCTTGCCCCCGCTTCGCGAACCATGGATCGCGGCCCGGGACGTGCGCTCGACCGGCCGCGCGGCAACGGTCGTCCCAGGCAAGAAGGACGACCCGCTCGAGTTCCCGCCCGGTCTGCACCGCACCACCCGCCGCGGCAACGGCCCGGTCACGCAGATGCACTACGCGCGGGGCGGCGAAGTCACCCCCGAGATGGAATTCATCGCGCTCCGGGAGGGGATGGACCCGCGCTTCGTCCGGGACGAGGTCGCGCGCGGCCGTGCGATCATCCCCGCCAACATCAACCACCCCGAGCTCGAGCCCATGATCATCGGGCGCGGATTCAAGGTGAAGATCAACGCCAATATCGGGAACTCGGTGGTCACTTCGTCCATCGACGAAGAGGTCGACAAGCTCCGCTGGGGGACGCTATGGGGCGCGGACACGGTCATGGATCTGTCGACCGGGAAGAACATCCACGCCACGCGCGAGTGGATCATCCGCAACTCCCCCGTGCCGATCGGCACCGTGCCCATCTACCAGGCACTGGAAAAGGTCGGCGGTGTGCCCGAGGAGCTGACCTGGGAGAGCTACCGCGACACGATCATCGAGCAGTGCGAACAGGGAGTCGACTACTTCACCGTGCACGCGGGTGTGCTGCTGCGCTATGTGCCGCTGACCGCCGAGAGGGTCACCGGGATCGTCAGCCGCGGGGGCTCGATCCTCGCGAAATGGTGCATGGCTCATCACCGGGAGAACTTCCTCTACACCAACTTCCGGGAGCTGTGTGAGATCATGCGCGAGTACGACGTGTCATTCTCGCTGGGCGACGGGCTCCGGCCCGGCTCGATCGCCGACGCCAACGACGAGGCGCAGTTCGCCGAGCTTCGAACCCAGGGCGAGCTGAACCGGATCGCGTGGGAGTATGACGTCCAGGTCATGAACGAGGGGCCCGGGCACGTTCCCATGCACCTCATCAAGGAGAACATGGACAAGCAGCTCGAATGGTGCGACGAGGCTCCCTTCTACACCCTGGGACCGCTCACGACGGACATCGCGCCCGGCTACGACCACATCACCAGCGCCATCGGCGCGGCCATGATCGGGTGGTACGGCACCGCGATGCTCTGCTACGTCACGCCCAAGGAGCATCTGGGCCTCCCCGACCGCGACGACGTCAAGGACGGGGTGATCGCGTACAAGATTGCGGCCCACGCGGCGGACCTCGCCCGGGGACATCCCCGCGCCCAGGAGTGGGACGACGCGATCTCCAGGGCGCGCTTCGGGTTCCGCTGGCGCGACCAGTTCAACCTGTCGCTCGACCCGGTAACCGCCCGCGAATTCCACGACGAGACGCTGCCGGCGGAGGGGGCCAAGGTGGCGCACTTCTGCTCGATGTGCGGGCCGAAGTTCTGTTCCATGAAGATCAGCGACGACGTGCGGCGGTTTGCGCGGG
This sequence comes from Longimicrobiales bacterium, assembly GCA_963555795.3. Lineage (GTDB taxonomy): Bacteria > Gemmatimonadota > Gemmatimonadetes > Longimicrobiales > Gaopeijiaceae > Bin94. The sequence goes on from CAUVXA020000007.1 coordinate 608,869, forward strand.
AGCGGGGGCTGGAAACGGCGGCGGCGGTGGAGGAGGGGATGAGCGAGAAGGCGAGCGAGTTCCGGCGGGGGGGAAGCGAGCTGTATGTGGCGGCGGGTGAGTCACCCGGTGCGCCTGCGGGAGAGCCACGATGAGGGGGCGGGGGGGTGCCGACGAGAGAGGCGCCCAGCGGGGACCGGCCGCCTGGATCCTTTGCGTCCCGTTGCTCGGCTCCCTCCACGCCTGCGCACCCGCGTCCCCGATCGACCCGACCGCCGACCTCGTCGTGTTCGGGGCGCGGGTGTGGGATGGCACCGGCACGGCGCTCAGCGAGCCGGCGGTGCTCCAGATCGGGGCAGGCAGGATCATGTCGGTCGCACCGCTCGCTGAGGGAATCGATGTGGCGGAAGCCGCAGCCGAGGCGGGAGTCACTGCCGTCGACGCCACCGGCAAGTACGTCGTCCCCGGGTTGATCAACGTCCACGGCCACATAGCCGGCACCTGGAACGGCGCGATGGCCGTCGACTACGCGGACTATGCGACCGCCGAGCTGGAACGCTACGCGCGCTTCGGCGTGACGAGCGTTAACAGCCTCGGTGGCGACCGCGAACCTTCCTTCGCCCTGCGCGACGCCAGCTGGGGAGACGCGAGCCCGGCGCACGCGCGCCTCCTCGTGGCCGGCCCCGTCGTCACCGGCTCCACGCCGGAAGAAGCTGCCGCCGCAACCGAAGCCGCTGCCGCGATGGGCCCGGACTGGATCAAGATTCGGGTCGACGACAACCTGGGCGCGACCAGCAAGATGTCCCCCGAGACCTACGCGGCCGTGATCTCTCGCGCCGGTGAGCACGGCCTGCGCGTGGCTTCGCACCTCTTCTACCAGGAGGACGCCAAGGGCCTGCTGCGTGCCGGGACGGGCATGGTCGCCCACAGCATCCGGGACGAAGCGGTCGACGACAGGACGATCGGACTGTTTCGCGAGACCGGCGTCTGCTACGTGCCGACGCTGACGCGCGAGGTGTCGACCTTCGCCTACGGTGAACGCCCCGCCTTCTTCGACGACCCGTTCCTGATGTCGGATGTGGACATGGCCCAGGTCGAAGCCGTGAGCGATCCCGAGCGGCAAGCACGGGTGCGGGCCTCAGGGGCGGCGGAGGCGTACGGCCGTGCGCTCGAAGTCGCGCAGGCCAACCTGGCCACTCTGGCGGAAGCCGGCGTGCCGATCGGCTTCGGCACCGACTCGGGGCCGATGGGACGGTTCCAGGGCTACTTCGAGCACATGGAGATGGGGTTGATGGCGGAGGCGGGTCTGACTCCGGAGCAGATCTTGCGTGCGGCGACGGGTGCCGCGGCCGACTGTCTCGGCCGGGACGATATTGGGACGCTCGAAGCCGGCCGCCGCGCCGACTTCATCGTGCTGAGTGCCAACCCGCTCGAGGATGTAGCCAACATGCGGTCCATCGAGGGGGTGTGGGTCGGTGGAGATCGGGTCGAGCGGTGAAGAGCCAGCGCTAGCCGACCATGACCTCACCCCGAACCCCCCCACCCAAAGCCAAGGTCGCCGTCATCGGCGCCGGCATCGTCGGCAACTGCCTGGTCGAGCATCTCGCAAGGCTCGGCTGGGACGACCTGGTGCTGATCGACAAAGGCCCGCTTCCCAACCCCGGCGGATCGACTGGCCACGCGTCCAACTTCATCTTCCCCACCGATCACGGCCGCGAGATCGCGCTGCTCACCCTCGAGAGCCAGCGCCAGTACGAAGCGCTCGGCGTCAACACGACCTGCGGCGGAATCGAGGTCGCGCGCACCGAGGCACGCATGGAAGAACTTCGGCGCCGGATGACCTCGTCGCGGGTGTGGGGCATCGAGAGCGCCTTGCTGACGCCGGCGGAAGTGGTCGCCAGGGTGCCGTTCGTCAACCCTGACGTGATCCTCGGCGGATTCCATGGGTGAATTCAAGCGGTCGTCGCAACACCTCAGGGAGATGTTGCGATGGCAGCGAGCAGGCACCGAGGAGCGGATCGAGCCCTACGTCCGCGGATGCGTTCACCAGGCCGTCCGCCGGTGGGACGGCGCGAGCATCGGCAGAGGTTCTGGAAAGAGATCGCTCGAGGTCTGTCGAGCGAGGAGGCCGCCGTGGCAGCGGGTGTGTCCCCTGCTGTCGGGACACGCTGGTTTCGCGAATGTGGTGGCATGCCACCACTCAATCTTCGTCCCCAGTCACGGCGCTATCTCTCGTTCGTTGAGCGAGAAGAGATCGCCGTTCTTCGAGCCCGTGCTCGTGGCGTGCGCGAGATCGCCCGGCAGTTGGGCCGCTCACCCTCGACGATCTCGCGAGAACTGCGGCGCAACGCAGCTACAGGAGGAGGGAACCTCGAGTATCGGGCCACGACCGCTCAATGGCACGCCGACCGGCGAGCGAAACGTCCAAAGCTTGCGAAGCTCGCTACGAACGGCGAACTGAGGCAGTATGTGCAGGATCGCCTCGGAGGCCTGATCCGAGCTCTGGACGGTGCCGCTCTGGCAGGCCCCGATGTGCGCTGGATCGGACGGCGTCACGGTCGCCGACAAGACCGGCGGCGGGCGGCCTCGTGGAGTCCCGAGCAGATCGCCAACAGGCTACGGGTCGACTTCCCCGGCGATGAGTCCATGCGTATATCGCACGAAGCCATCTACCAGGCGCTCTACGTTCCAGGCCGCGGTGCGCTGCGACGGGAGCTGACAGCGTGCCTTCGGACGGGACGCACGTTACGGGTGCCTCGAGCTCGCACCCGCGGACGGGGCAAGACGTTCGTTCACCCCGAGATCATGCTCAGCGAGCGACCGGCCGAGGCAGACGACCGCGCCGTTCCCGGGCACTGGGAAGGCGACCTGATCTTGGGGCTGGGCAGTTCGGCGATCGGAACGCTGGTCGAGCGGACCTCCAGGTTCACGATGCTGCTCCACCTTCCCCGCCATGACAAACACGGCGAGGCCAGGACCAAGAACGGTCCAGCGTTGGCTGGACACGGTGCCGAAGCCGTCCGGGACGCGATCGCTTCGTCGATCACGACCCTGCCCGAGCAACTCCGCCGGTCTCTGACATGGGACCAGGGAACAGAGATGGCTCAGCACGCACGGCTTCGCATCGATACTGGCCTGGCCATCTACTTCTGCGACCCGCAGAGCCCGTGGCAGCGCGGCACGAACGAAAACACCAACGGCCTGTTGAGACAGTACTTCCCAAAGGGCACTGACCTCAGCAGACATACCGCTGACGATCTCGCCGCCGTCGCAGCCGCTCTCAACAGCCGCCCCCGCAAGACCCTCGGTTGGAGAACTCCGGCGGAAACCTTGGAAGATCTGTTATCATCAAAGAACCAGACCTCAACCTTGCGTTGAAATGCTCTGCCGCTCCCGTATCTCCAGCCTTCAACGACCGTCGGTCGCTTCTGACTCCCTCGGGTTGGGAGACATCAAATCAAGAACCCACTTCTTTCTTTCTGGTCGCCCTCGCCAGCCTAGTGTCCAGCAAAATCGGGGGCACATGAAAACCCTTCAACACGGTACTGTTGCGACGACCGCTTGAACCTAGGCATACGCCGAGCGTGTCTGTTGTGGACTCGGTCAAGGCCGGCACCATCATGCGGGAGCGGGCGCTGGCCAGGGGCGTGCTCACCGTGCTCGACGAAACCGAAGTCACCGGTCTCGAGGTGGGTCCCGTGCCGTTCGGACGCCCGCGCATCCGTGCGGTAACGACGACGTGCGGAACCATCAGGGTGGACCACGCCATTATCGCCTGCGGCGTCTGGAGCCCGCGCCTCGCGGCCATGGCCGGCGCCACCATCCCGCTCACTCCGGCGGTGCACCAGATGGCCGACTTCGGCCCGGTCGAGATCCTTGCCGGGACCGGCAACGAGATCGGCTACCCAATCGTGCGCGACATGGACTCGTTCATGTACGAGCGGCAAAGCGACGGCGCGATGGAGGTCGGCTCGTATGCGCACCGTCCGATCCTGGTGCACCCCGACGACATTCCCTCGGTGGCCGAGGCGGAGCGCTCCCCCACGGAGCTGCCCTTCACGCCCGGCGACTTCGGACCCCAGCTCGATCGTGCGCGCGAGATCATGGGCGAGCTGCTGGGCGGCACCGAGATGCAGTACGCCGTGAACGGCCTGCTTTCTCTCACGCCCGATACGCAGCAGGTGCTGGGCGAGACCGCCGAGGTGGCGAACCTGTGGTCGGCGGCGGCGGTCTGGGTGCGGGAAGGCCCCGGATCGGCGCGCCTCATCGCCGAGTGGATGACCCACGGCTACCCGCGCCTTCTCGACCCGCACGGCTCGGACGTGACGCGCTTCCAACCGCACGAGCGCACCGGGCTCCACGTCCGCGCGCGCTGCCGCGAGCACTTCACCAAGACGTACGGGATCGTGCATCCGCGCGAGCAATGGGAGTCCGCGCGGGGCATCAACCGATCGCCCTTCCACCCCCGAACCGAGGCGCTCGGGGCCGAGTACTTCGAAGCGCGGGGATGGGAGCGCCCGCAGTGGTACGCGTCGAACGAGGATCTGGTGGCGCGCTACCGCGTTCCGGACCGCCCGCACGAGTGGGACAGCCGCTGGTGGTCGCCGATCATCAACGCGGAGCACCTGCACCTGCGAGAGAAGGTCGGCCTGGTGGATCTGGGCGCGTTCCAGATCTTCGACGTGTCCGGGCCCGGCGTCGTCCCGTACCTGGAGAGAATGACGGTCAACGAGTGCGACCGCCCGGTCGGCAGCTCGATCTACACACCTTTGCTGACGCCGGACGGAGGCTTTCGCGCCGACCTGACCATCCAGAGGCTCGCCCCCAACGGGTTTCGCGTCGTCACAGGCGTCTTCGACGGAGCGCGCGACGCGTTCTGGTTCCGCAAGCACCTTCCGGCGGACGGGTCGGTCCAATTCCAGGACCAGTCGTCCGCGATCTGCACCCTGGGGGTATGGGGACCCGACGCGCGCGCCCTGCTCTCGAGGGTCGCGGACGCGGGACTCAGCCAGGAGGAATTCCCGTACGGCACGGCGCGTGACGTCCTGATCGACGGGATCCCCGCCACGATGCTGCGCATCTCATATGTGGGCGAAGGGGGCTGGGAGATCTACACGCGAACGGAGCACGGCCTGGCTCTCTGGGACGCGGTCCGGGAGGCGGGACGGGACTTCGACGCGCGGCCCGTGGGGATCGGGGTCTACGGCACCACGGGGCGCATGGAAAAGGGCTACCTGCTCATGGGTTCCGAGCTCACCTCCGAGTATTCGCCGGTCGAGGCCGGGTTGGCGCGGCGCGGTGTGAAGCAGGCCGACTTCATCGGCAAGGCCGCCTACCTGAAGGCCCGGGAACAGGGGCCGATGGCAAGGCTCTGCACGCTCACCATTGACGACCACGCAAGCGCGTCAGGCCTCGCGCGCTTCCCCACCGGCGGGAACGAACCGGTCCTGACCCTGGACGGGGACCGCATCATAGACGCATTGGGACGGGAGTCTCGCGTGACCTCCGCCGGGATGGGCCCGTCCGTGGGCAAGTACCTGCTGATGGCCTACCTGCCGACGGATCGCGCCCTCGTCGGCGAGCGGCTGCAGGTGATGTACATGAACGAGTGTTTCCCGGTGACCGTGGCGGCCGTCGGTGGGGCGTTGTTCGACCCGGCCGGGACTCGGATGAAGGGGTAGGATTTCCCACCGGCAAAATGACTTGCGGACCCCGCAGGTTGACCATATACTCCGCCTCCCCCGTCCCCAGGAGCAGAGGGATCCGTGCATCCACTGAACCGGATCAGCAGGCAACTGACGCAACGCCAGGACCGTCCGGCGGCGCGGGCGATGCTGTTCGCCGCGGGCCTGTCCGAGGGGGATCTCGATCGCCTGCGTAGGTGTCGTGGAAATAGATTATCGTATTGAGGATGCGACGACCTGACAGCGAGGAGGGACATACTGTGGCAAGAATACGTGTGGGCGACGCGGAAGAAAACGTAGTCACCCGTGATGAATGGCCGCTGGAGCGGGCCCTGGAGTCTCTGAAGGACGAGACGATTGCGGTGCTGGGGTACGGGGTCCAGAGGCCGGGTCAGGCCCTCAATCTGAGGGACAACGGCTTTCGTGTGATCGTCGGACAGCGTAGAGGTGCCCGTACGCGGAACTCAGCGAGATGGCCGATCAGGAGATCTGGCGGGCCGGCAGACTATTGCGTGACTTGAGGCCGTAGGCGCGTCGGGCTCCATGCCCATCCTCGAACTCAGCGACCTCTCCCTCCGCTTCGGCGGCGTCACCGCGCTCACCGACTTCACCATGGAGGTCAGGAAGGGCGAACTCCTCGCCCTTATCGGCCCGAACGGCGCGGGGAAGACCAGCGTCCTGAACTGCATCTCGGGGCTGTACCGCGCGCAAGCCGGGTCCATTACCCTCACGGGACGCGACGGGGCCCGGCACGCGCTCCACCGCCTCCCCCCGCACCGCATCGCGGCGCTGGGCGTGGCTCGCACCTTCCAGAACATCGAACTCTTCAAGCACATGACCGTGCTGGAGAACCTCATGCTGGGCCGCCACGTCCACATGAAGGGTGGGGTGCTGAGCGGCGGCCTCTACCTGGGCCCTCAGCGCCGCCGGGAGATCGAGCACAGGAAGTACGTGGAGCGCGTCATCGACTTCATGAACCTGGAACCGCTGCGCAGCGCCGAGGTGGGGAACCTCGCGTACGGGAACCAGCGGCTCGTCGAGATGGCACGCGCCCTGTCCCTCGATCCCGTCCTCCTCCTCCTCGACGAGCCCACCGCCGGGATGAACGCCGAGGAGAAGGAGTCGATGGCGCGCTTCATCCTCGATGTGCACGAGGAGTGGGGGGTCACCGTCGTCGTGATCGACCACGACATCGACGTGATCATGGACATCGCCGACCGGGTCGTCGTCCTCGACTTCGGCAGGAAGATCGCGCAGGGCAGCCCCGGCCAGGTTCGGGCCGACCCGACGGTGATCGACGCCTACCTGGGTCATTCGCGGGGCGCGGGCGAGGCTGTGGGGGCCGGGGCGTGAGCGGGGACGCCCGTCGGGCGGGTACCGCGCCGCATGGGAGGGCCCGCATGACCGGCGAGCAGCATCCGACCGCAACCCTGCCGGGCATCCTCGCCCGCCGCGCCGCGGACCGCCCCGACGAGGTCGCGCTGCGCGAAAAGGAGTTCGGCATCTGGCAGGAGGTCACCTGGGCGGAGTACCTGAGCCGCGTGCGGTCCTTCTGCCTGGGGATGGTGGAGCTGGGTGTCGAAAAGGGTGACCGGATCGCCATCATTGGCGACAACCGCCCCGAATGGGTGATCGCCGAGCTGGCCGCGCAGGCGATGGGCGCGCTTCCGCTGGGTCTCTATCAGGACTCGATCTCGACGGAGCTGGCGAAGATGCTGGAGGCGGCCGAAGCCCGGGTCATCGTCGCCGAGGACCAGGAGCAGGTCGACAAGGTGCTCGAAGTGCGCGACCGCCTGCCCGGCCTGGAGTACGTCGTCTACTACGACCCGCGGGGGATGTACGGGTATGAAGCGCCCGGTTTGATGTCCTTCGAGGAGGTCGAAGCGCTCGGTGACAGATTCCGTGACAGATTCCCTGGGGAATTTGTCACGAGGCTCGACGAGATCCACCCCGAAGACATCGCGCTCCTCTGCACCACGTCCGGGACGACATCGGTCCCCAAGCTGGCGATGCTGTCGCACGCGAACCTTCTGTCCATGGCGGCGCAGCTCCGATTCGTGGACCCGATGGAGCGCGGCGACGAGTTCGTGTCTTTTCTTCCCCTGGCGTGGATCGGTGAGCAGATGGTCGGGGTGGCGAGCGCGTTGCTCGCGGGCTTCACCGTCAGCTTTCCGGAAGAGGCGGCCACGGTGCGCCAGGACATGCGCGAGATCGGTCCCGCAGTGCTGATGTCCCCGCCGCGGATCTGGGAGAACATGGTGTCGGACGTGCAGGTCATGGCCGGGGACACGACGCCTCTGAAGCGGTGGATCTACCGGTGGGCCATGAAGGTTGGCCGGGAAGCCGCGGATGCGCGGTCCGGCACGCCGCTTGGCGCCCCGCGCGACGGCCTGCGTCGCCGCCTCGCCCGCCTGCCCGGCCGCCTTCGCCACCGCCTCGCCGATCTGACCGTCTTCCAGCCCATCCGCGACCAGCTCGGCCTGAGCCGCGTCCGCCGCGCCTACACCGGGGGCGCCGCGCTGGGACCCGACGTCTTCAGCTTCTTTCACGCGATCGGCGTCAACATGAAGCAGCTCTACGGCCAGACCGAAGTCTCGGGGATCTCGGTCGTGCACCGGGACGGCGACATCCGCTTCCACACCGTAGGTACGCCGTTCCCTCTGACCGAGATCAGGATCTCGAAAGAGGGAGAGATCCTGTGCCGGAGTCCCGCGGTCTTCCAGGGCTACTTCCGCGACCCGTGCGCGACCGCGGAAGCTCTGGAGGACGGCTGGCTCCACTCCGGAGACGCCGGCTACTTCGAGGACGACGGGCACCTGGTCGTCATCGACCGCCTCGACGACGTGATGAAGCTCGCGGACGGCACCGCCTTTTCGCCCCAGTTCGTCGAAAACAAGCTCAAGTTCAGCCCCTACATCCGCGAAGCCGTGGCGTTCGGCGGCAGCGGGGCCGCGTTCGTGACGGCGATGATCGCCATCGACATGGAGAATGCCGGACAGTGGGCGGAGCGCCAGCGGATCCCCTACACGACCTTCACCGATCTGGCCCGCCGCGCGGAGGTCTACGGCCTGGTGCGTGACCACGTCGCCGCCGTCAACCGGGACCTGCCCCCGGCTGCGCGCATCCGCCGCTTCCTCCTCCTCCACAAGGAGCTGCACGCCGACGACGCGGAGCTGACCCGTACCCGCAAGGTGCGCCGCCGCCACATCGGCGACCGCTTCGGCGACATCATCGCCGCCTTGCAGGGAGACGGCGACTCTGTCACCGTGGCCACCGAGATCACCTATCAGGACGGCCGCACCGCGTCGGTCGAGCACGAACTCCGCATCGAGACCCTGGATCGCTAGCCCGCATGGACGTCTTCCTGCAACTCACCGTCTCCGGCCTCAGCACCGGGATGATGTACGCCCTTGCCGCGGCGGGCTTCGTGGTCATCTACAAGGCCAGCGACGTCATCAACTTCACCCAGGGTGACCTCCTGCTCCTGGGCACCTACCTGATCTTCTTCGCGGTTGCCCAGACCGGACTGCACTGGAGCCTGGGCGTCGCGGTCACGGTGCTGCTGGCGGTTGCGGTGGCGCTCGCCATCGAGCGGTTGGTGCTCCGTCCGCTCATCGGGGAGCCCATCATCTCCATGATCATGGTGACCATCGGGCTTTCGTCGGTGCTCAGGGGCGCCGTCAACGCCATCTGGGGTCCGAGCCCCCGCTCCTTCGACTCCTTCCTGCCCGCGGGCGACATCGTGATCGGCCCGGCGGTGCTGTCGGCGGACCGGATGCTGTCCATCCCCATCGCGCTGGCGGTCCTCGCCGCCCTGGGACTGTTTTTCCGTTACACGCGGGATGGAATTGCCATGCGGGCCATTGCCGATGATCAGCAGGCCGCGCTGAGCATGGGCATAAGCATCCCCAGGGTCTTCGCCGTCGCGTGGGGCCTGGCTGCAGCGTCCGCCGCCATCGGGGGGCTCATGCTCGGCAACATCGTCGGGGTGAGCCCGAATGTGGCGTCCATTGGGCTGCGGGTGTTTCCGGTGGTGATTCTGGGCGGGCTCGACTCGATCGCGGGAGCGGTCGTCGCCGGTGCCATCATCGGGCTGCTGGAGGTCTACACCGGGGGGTACATCGGGCACGGTCTGAGCCTGATCGTCCCCTACGTGGTGTTGATCCTCGTGCTCATGGTCCGTCCCTACGGCCTCTTCGGGAAGGAGATCATCGAGCGCGTATGAGCATGGAGTGCGGCGTCTTCCACACGCGCTACGAGTCCGACATGGGACTCCGCCCGCGGCCTGCCCAGCGCATCCGGCTGGCGCTCTTCGCGCTCGCGGTGCTCGTCTTCCCCTTCCTGGCCTCCCCCTACTGGCTCGACCTTGCCAACCAGGTGGCCATTGCGACCGTGGGGGCGATCGGGCTGAACATCCTGGTGGGCTACACGGGTCAGATCTCGCTCGGGCAGGGCGCGTTCATGGCCGTCGGCGCCTACAGCGCGGGTCTGCTGACCGTCAACCTGGGGCTGCCGTGGGGGGTGAGCATCGTGCTGGCCTGCTTCATCACGGCTGCGGTGGGCACCTTCTTCGGACTGCCTTCGCTCCGCCTCAAGGGACTGTACCTGGCCATCGCCACCCTTGCCGCGCAGGAGATCGTGGAGTGGATCATGACCCACTGGACGGCGGTTACCGGGGGCACCGAGGCGGTCGTCCTGCCCGCGCCCAGCCTCTTCGGGGTGCGTCTCAACAGCACCTTCAACTTCTACTGGTTCGCGGTGCTGTGCGCGGCCGGCACGGCCCTGTTCGCCGCGAATCTCTTCCGCAGCCGGGCGGGGCGGGCCTTCGTCGCCGTGCGGGACCAGGACATCGCCGCCAGCGTGATCGGCGTGAACGTCTTCCGCACCAAGCTGCTCGCCTTCGCCACCTCTTCGTTCTTCGCCGGCCTGGCAGGGGCGCTGATCGCGTACTACCGCAACATCGTGACGTGGGAGCGCTTCACCCTCGAAACGAGCATCATCTACCTGGCGATGATCATCGTCGGGGGCCTGGGCTCGATCCGGGGATCGCTCTTCGGCGCGGCGCTGATCACCCTGCTCCCCGCGCTCCTCAACAACCTCGGACGGGCGCTGCAGGATACCGCGCCCCAGGCCGCGACCCTGCTTCCCTACGCGCAGCAGGCCGTTTTCGGGATCGTGATCATCCTCTTCCTGATCTTCGAGCCGCGGGGTCTGTCCAAACTGTGGGGTAACGTGAAAGATTACTTTCATGTATGGCCATTTGCGTACAGGCGGGGGTAGGCGGGGCAACGTGATCGGACGAATCGGGTCGGTTGCCACGCTTGCCCTGGTGTGTGTCGGGGTGGCGACGACGGGCTGCGCACAGGGGGATTCTCCCACTTCGGGACCGGAGAGGGTGGTCGGCCTTGAGTTTGATCTCAGGATCGGTGTGCGAGATGGCCAGGAAGAGCACGAGTTTGGTTCCATAGGTGCGCTGGCTGTCGACAGTGCCGGCGCCGTCTATGTGGGCGATGATGGAAACCATGAAGTGCGGAAATTCGGTCACGATGGTGCTTTTCAATTGCGTTTCGGGCGGAGGGGGGAGGGACCGGGTGACATTCAGTCGATCCGCGGGTTGGCGGTCCTTCAGGACGATCGTGTGGCGGTGGTTGACAACGTCAATGCGAGGGTTTCGATATTTGAGGGCGCCACCGGACGCTTCCTTGATTCCTCGCCAGCGAATGTCCGGCTTGTCTGGTCAGATCGCATGGTGAGGAGTCGGTCGGGAGGGGGGGCATATGTGGGTCTTCCGGGTATCATTCCTGCTGACGGCAGCCCGGTCCGCTGGCCGCGTCCGGTTTATGAGGTTCGCAGTGGCCAGGGGGAGATTCGCGACACGATATGGGCGCCCAGGCGATACATCGACGAATGTGGGACTCCATCGAGTCGGGGCGTGCGGAGTGGATTCCTGGAGGACTACCGGGTGCGATACGCGCCGAAGGTGGTCTGGACGATTACGTCGGCGGGTCATCTCGTCATCGGCTGTCCTCGCGCTATGAGCTTTGATGTCATCATGCCCGACGGGGAGGTGATGCAGAGTGAGTCCGTGTCCTACGAGCCTGTGCCAATATCGCCAGATGAGCTCAATTGGTTTCGCGAAGGAATGGCCGCCGGCATAGCTGAGACGAGGCGGATGAACGTGGTCGCCGACGCCGACGTCCCGATCCCGCATGCCGACGAGGAGTCGTTGCAATTTGACTACCCGGATGTCAAGCCGGCGTTCAAGTCCATCGTTGTGGCCGATGACGGGAGGTTGTGGGTTCGTTTGTCACCCCCCAGCGTCGAATACCCGATTCCGGCGCATGGCAGCGCGGGCTCGAGTTCGGCCGATGATACCTATTGGGGCAACCGCCTGGGGGGCGCATTCGAGGTATTCACGAGCCACGGCGAACACATTGGGCATGCCGAGTTGCCGCTGGATGTATGGATTGACCCGGACATGCCCTATTCGGTCCCACCGGTGATCGCGGGCGACCATCTATGGGCGGTTGCACTGGATTCGCTGAACGTCCAGTACGTCACGCGCTACAGGATTGTGTGGCCGTAGGAGCGCGGGGATGCCGCGATTTGCGGTTCCGCGGACGTGTTCGACACTACATTCCATGCTGGCGGATCGTGTACGGGAGCGGGGCAGACCTGGCAACCTGATTTGGGCGAGGAACATGAAGAACCGGCCGGAGAGACGAACTGTGTGGCTCCACACTGTGGGCTTCGCCGCTCTGGGCGCTGCAGCTGTTTTCCTTGCCGCGGGGTGCGGCGGGGGCGACGACGGCGCCACGGACGCGGGCGACGGGCCCATCAAGGTCGGCGCGATCTTCGACCTCACCGGTCCCACCGCGGATGTGGGCACCCATTACGCGGACGGCGTGCGTGGCTACGCGGACTGGGTCAACCGGCAGGGCGGAATCGAGGGGCGCCCGATCGAGCTCATCTACCAGGACTACGGCTACCAGGTGGGCCGTGCCGAGCAGTTGTACAGCCAGTTCGTGGGCGAGGGCGTGGTGATCTTCATGGGCTGGGGCACGGGCGACACCGAGGCGCTGCAGCTGCGCGTCGCGGAAGACGAGATCCCCTTCAGTTCGGCCTCGCTCTCCCACCGCTTGGGCGACGCGGCGGATGCACCGTACAACTTCCTGGTCGCGACGACATACACCGACCAGTTCCGCATCGCCCTGGACTGGATCTCGAACAACCACGAAGGGGGCGCGCCCGTCGTCGCGCTGATGCACAACCAGAGCCCGTTCGGGCTTTCGCCGGCCCGGCAGGGCGGGATTGAGTACGCCGAGGCCAGGGGAATCGACCTGACCCTGTACGAGATGCCCAGGGGCGCGGTGGACTTCACCGCCGAATTCTCCCGGATCCGGCAGAGCGGCGCCCGGTACGTGGTCTTCCAGAACACCTCCGGTCCGGCTGCGGTCGCGCTCCAGAACGCCCGCAGCCTGGGGATCGATGCGACCTTCATCTGCCTCAACTGGTGCGCCAATGCCATGCTCGTCCGGCTCGCGGAAGAAGCTGCCGAAGGGGTCATGGGGACGATTCCCTTCGCGCCGCTGAGCGTGAACGTCCCGGGGACGCGGGTCATCCACGAGTATCTGGAATCCACCGGGACATCCGCCGAGGGGCTAACCAACGCCTATACGCAGGGATGGTGGACCTTCGCGGTCTTCGCCGAGGCGATGCGCAGCGTGCTTGCGGCCGGCGGGGAACTGACGGGGCCGAGCATCAAGGCCGCGCTGGAATCGTTCGCTGATTTCGACATGCAGGGCGTCACCGTGCCGCTGACTCTCACTCCCACCGATCACAGGGGCGCCAAGGGAGTGCGGATCTTCCGGGTCGAGGACGGCCAGTGGGTACCGTTCACCGACTTCATTCAGGCCCCGGAAGCGCCCTGAGGCGGAGGTGGAGGCGTCGTCCGATCGCGTGCGGGCCTCCGACCCCCTCCTCCGCCTCAACAACATCGAGGTCCTCTACGACGACGTGATCCTCGTGCTGCGGGGTCTCTCGCTGGAGGTGGGGCAGGGTAGGATCGCGGCGCTGCTGGGCTCGAACGGCGCGGGCAAGACCACCACCCTGAAGGCGATCTCGGGGCTTCTCCATGTGGAGGACGGCGAGGTCACCAACGGCACGATCATCTTCGACGGCGAGGAGATCCAGGGGGTGGACGCGCACCGGATCGTGGAGAAGGGCATCTTCCAGGTGCTGGAAGGGCGCCGGGTGTTCGAGCACCTCACCGCCCGGGAGAACCTGCTGGCCGGGGCGCATACGCGCCGCGACCGGCGTGCCATCGACGCGGACATCGAGAGGGTCTTCGACTACTTCCCGCGCCTGGCGGATCGCCGCGGACAACTCGCCGGACACCTGTCGGGCGGCGAACAGCAGATGCTGGCGCTGGGCCGCGCGCTGATGGCGTCGCCGCGGATGATGCTGCTGGACGAGCCGTCGCTGGGACTGGCACCTCTTCTGGTGGAGAGCATCTTCGAGATCATTCAGCGGATCAACCGCGAAGAGGGGACGACGATCCTGCTTGTGGAGCAGAACGCGCGGGTGGCGCTGTCGGTGGCCGACTACGGGTACGTGATGGAGGGGGGCCGCGTGGTCATGGAGGGCACAGCCGACGAGCTCCGCTCCAACGAGGACGTGAAGGAGTTCTACCTCGGGCTGGGCGATACCGGACGGCGCTCCTATCGGGACGTGAAGCACTATCGCCGCAGGAAGCGGTGGCTGTCGTGAAGGGGGAGTGGGGTGCGCTGCAGGACCGGCTGGCCGCGCGCGCGGTTCGTTACGGGGCGGAGCGGAGCCGTGAGATCGGGCGGCGTCTGGAGCGGGCGGGTGTCGCGGCCGGGCAGGTCACTGGGGTGGCCGGGCTCGCGGGGATCCCGGTGCAGGCGAAGGACGATCTGCCCGCGCTTCAGGCCGCCGAGCCGCCCTTCGGGGGAATGCTCGCGGTGCCGCCGGGGTCGCTGCGGCGCATCTATCGATCGCCCGGGCCGATCAATGACCCGGAAGGCGACACGGAGGACTTCTGGCGCCTGGCGCCCGCCGCGTCGGCTGCCGGCTTCCGCGAAGGCGATGTGGTGCTGAACACCTTCTCGTACCACCTGACGCCCGGCGGCCTGATGCTCGACAGCGGCCTGCGTGCGCTCGGTTGCGTCGTGATCCCCGGGGGCGTGGGCAACACGGCCGCGCAGATCGAGATGGCGCGCGCGGCCGGGGCGACCGGCTACACCGGCACGCCCCAGTTCCTGCTGACCCTGCTGGAGCGGGCCGCCGAGGCCGGGGTGTCGCTTCCGCTGCGCCGCGCGCTGGTCACGGGGGCGCCCCTGCCGCCGCCGCTGCGCGACCGCCTGCAGGACGAATTCGGCGTGGATGTCTACCAGTCGTACGGCACGGCCGACGCCGGGACGCTCGGCTACGAGTGCGAGGAGAAGGACGGCTGGCACGTCGCGACCGAGCTCGTGATCGAGGTGCTCGTGCCGGGGGACGACCGCCCGGCGGAAGAGGGCGAAGCCGGGCAGGTGGTGGTCACGAGCCCGAACGAGGTCTACCCGCTGGTGCGGTTCGGGACCGGGGACCTGTCGGCGTGGAACCGCGCGCCGTGTCCGTGTGGTCGCTCGGGCCCCCGCCTGGCCGGGTTCCTGGGCAGAGTGGGGGAGGGGGTGAAGGTGAAGGGCATGTTCGTGCACCCGCGTGAGTTGGCGGCAGCGTTGGGGGGCGAGCCGGCGGTGGTCCGGTACCAGGCGGTGGTCAGCGAGGGTGACGGCGGCCAGGACGTGCTGACGGTGAAGGTGGAGGCCGCGCCGGGGGTGGATGCGGGGGCCGCGCTCGTGAGCGAGCTGACCGCGAAGGTCCGGGAGGCCGTGAAGGTTCGCGCCGTCGTGGAGATCGTGGCCGCGGGCGTGATTGCGGTGGATGCGCGAGCGCTGGTGGATGTGCGGGGGGGTGGTGGGGGAACCCCGGGGGGTGGCGGAAAATGACCCTGACATGACGTCAGGGTTGCAAATCCGGACATGAACGCCCTGGGCGTGATCGTCCACAGCGGCTACGGGTACACGCGCGCCGATGGCGTCTCCGTGATACCGGTCGGGGCGCTCGGTCCGTGAATCACCGTTCGTTGAGGTTAGGGGGGGCTCGGCCCCTGGTCACTCACGGCAAGCTCCCCTGCACGGAGCGTGTCGAGAAAACGCTTGGCGTACGGTGCCGCCCTTTCGACGACTAACGGATTGATCTCGCCCAGAATATCGAAGCCGTGCGATCCCTTGTCATAGGACTTCTTTGTTTTCGGACTTCGGGTGGCACGGGCAAGACGGTCCAGAACGTCAGCCTTGCTGATCTGCTCGACTCTCGGGTTCCCAGGGAGTGCGCTCTCCTGAAATTCATGGCCGTAGAACGACTTCAAGGCCGGCCTGTCAGCCAAGAACCATGACTCCATGACCTGGACCATCAGGTGGCACTGGTCGTCGCCTGCGCCATTGGGGCGCGCCCAGGTGTCCCGGTTGTGGAGGTGCTCCCACGGATTTGCTGCCGTCAGAGGATCCTCGGCGTCAACGAGAAGCATCGGAATAGGGCCCTCGACATCGAGAGCCGCGACGAAGCTGTCGTACGCGTTCTGGCGACCGCCGCAGGCCACAATGCGTGGCATTCGGCCTTCAAGGCCTGCTTTTTCGATGAACTTTCTGAAGCCTCTCCGACACCTCGCCTTGAGTTCCTTGGAGTCGCCGCCGCCTTCCACGTAGAGCTTGATGCTCACCAACGTGTGCCTCCGATCTCTCCCCGCATCCACAACTCCCCGAGACGATACTTGTCGAGCCAGGGCTCCAGCTTCTCGGAGTCGAGGCGCGTTAGCTGCGTGGAGCCGCCGACCTTCTCGCAGACGACGATCGCCTCTGGCGTGTCCGTAAGCGCATCGACCAGCATGTCCGAGTGAGTGGTCACGACGAGCTGTGTGCGTGCACTCGCATCGAGCAGGAGCGCCGCCAGCTGCGGATGGATGTCCGGGTGGAACCCCAGTTCCGGCTCCTCGATGGCGATGAGCGGCGGTGGATCGGGATCGACCAGGATCGCCAGCAAGCAGAGGTAGCGGAGCGTTCCATCGGACACGCGGCGGGCGGGAATGGAGAGGTCGCCCTCAGTGAGATAAAGGGTCAGCGCTCCGCCCTCGGGAACCACTTCGAAGTCATCGTATCCCGGGGCCAGCTCACGGAGGAGATCGAGCAGGCGTCGCTTGACGACAGGACTCCGTTTGAGGACTGCGAGTCGCGCCGGGAGGTTATCGAACTCTTCAGACAAATGATCCGCCCGCACGTCTGGGGGGCAAGCGTTCCTGACAGCCGCATCAGGACCGAACTGCCAGCGTCGGTAGATCCGGATTCGCGCCAGCGCATCCGTCAATCGGCCCAGTTCCGGGTATTTCTCGGGGTCCTTGTGCTGGGACAGAATGGACTGAGTCATGTCGAGGGTTTCCCTTCGAAGCTCTCTGCTCCGCCCGTCCTGCACGTTCAGCATTGGGCGGCCATTCTCGTAGCCGAAGTAAAAGAAGGGTTTGATCTTGTCGGGGGGCTTCTCGGCATTCTCCAACCGCTCGTCGAGCACGACGAACGAGTCGCCCTGCGCTCCGAACTCCAGCCGATACCGGACCGCCGGATTATCACGGAATCGGGCAATTGTGCCCTCGGAGAACACCAACTCGATAAGGGCGGACGGCGGGCGTGTGCCGGACCCGGCTCCCGCGCTCGATAGATCGCCCTTCCATAGCCAGTCCCGCACTCTGCCGCCTTGCCGGATCGGCAGGGGAAGGTCTCGCGGCACCGCCCGGAGCACCGACAATGCCTCAATGAAATTGGACTTGCCAGACCCATTCGGTCCGATGACGACATTCAACGGTTCCAGGGGAAACTCCTTCTTGGCGTAGCCGAAGGAGAGAAAGCCTTCCAGGAGGATGGATTTCAGGAGAGGGCTCTGCGGCTCAACCATGCGCGTCTCCATTGGTGCTACTGGGCTCCCGGGAGCCCTAACGTAACGTCTGGGATTGTCCTCCGCGCCCTCTACCCCACTCAGCTCCACCAACGGATCCATCCGCCGCCTCAGCGCCGGCCCGGCGTGATGTAGCGGATCACTCTCCCGCTCTGATCCACAACCGCGATCGGAACGCGGGAGATGTGGTCGCCGAGGTCGATCTTCCGGCTGCCGTCGGCGATCTCGGGCGCGACGGCCGCGGATGGCAGGGTGAAATCGTCCGCTTGGCCGAGGTCCACGCCCTCATACCCCAGATCCTGGAACGACGCGAGGGTGACGATGCTCAGAGGGTTCTTTCCACGGTCGATGAAGCTGGTCATCAGCTCGGTGCGAAACACGAATTCGCGCCAGTGGCCGTCCCAGACGCCCGGCCCGCCCACGCTTTGGACGGGCACGGGCTTGCTCTCGGTGTACCCGTCGCCGCCGATGGCCGCGAACGCCGCGAGAGCTGCCGGGCCGACGAAGTGCGGGTCTGCACCGCCCCTGCTCTTGGGCTCCTTGAGCAGCCCCAGGTACTCCCACAGCGTGCCGAACCCGATCACGTGGGCCATCTCGTGAAGGATGGTCTCGTCCCGGGCCTCTTCGGACAGTCCGCTCATGTCGGTCGCGTCGAAGAACATCGTCCCGACGACGGGAAGGCCGGTATCCGCCCTGATCTGGCATGGGCCAGCGCCCCCGAAGACGCCTCCCGGGCCGTCGATGTCACGGATGTCGACGTAGATCAGAAGGTCGTCGACGACGCGGTCGCCGGGGACTGGCAGCGTGAAGCCGTTCTTGGCGAGGCACTGCTCCAGCGCGGGCCTGAGCACGGTGCTCCAGGGTAGATTGCCCGTAATCGCCGTCTCCCAATACTGCTCCGCCTTCTCGAATGCGGCCCGGTCGGACTCCGACAGCGACTCGGGGTTCGCGTGCACGATATCGATCCGGTAGACCGCGGGGATGCCGGTTGCGCGGAAGGTGACCGAATCGATTGGGCTGTTTCCGTCCAGGGCCGTGGCGGTCAGTCGGTAGGTCGCACCGGCGGTCGTTCCCAGAACCCACTTGTCCACGGTGGCAAAGCCGTCGGAGTCGGTGACCGTGCTGCCTGGGATCGCCGCGCTGCCGCCGGTCGTGGTGAAGGTCACGGTCGCACCGGCGACGCCGTTACCGTGTGCGTCCTGAACCTGCACCTTCGGCCGCACCGGCACGGGAAGCCTGGTCTCGGACTCCTGGCCGTCACCCTCGACGGCTTCGATACCGGCTACCGGTCCGGCCAGGGCGAGCGCTTCCACGCGCGCGGGATTGCCCTTGATTCCGGCTTCCGCCAGCCTGGCCTCCAGCGCGTAGGTCCCGGTGGCTGTCCCCAGGGTCCAACTGCCGACGGCGGCGCGTCCGGCCTGGTCCGTGACCGGCGCGGCTCCGGTGATCACGGCACCCCGATCGGCACCGAACGTCACTGTGATTCCCGCGAGCGGCGCACCACCGGCGTCGGTTACCAGCACCTCTGGCGGAACCGGGACTTGCGATCCGGCCGGGACTTCCTGGCCCGCGCCCGCGACCACGGCGATCTCGGCGGGGATGCCGATGGATGTCGCGGTGAAGACGACCGGTGCCAGCGTAAAGACCGCGGCTTCCAGCTCCTGGGGACCCGCAGCGCCCAGGGTCCATGGGCCCGGCGAAGCGATCCCGTCGGCCCCGGTGGTAACGGTGGTGCCATTGGACCCCTGGACCGAGCCTCCCCCAACTGTCACGACGAAGTCGACCGAGACGCCGGCCAGTGCGGCGCCCGTCTGTCCGGTCACCCGCACCCGCAGGGGATCGGCGACGGCAGTTCCGGTCGTGGCGGTCTGCCCGCTACCCGAGATGATCTCCACAGCTGCGGGAGTATCGGGCGCGGTAGGTCCGCCCGAATCGTCGCCGCCGCAGGAGGTGAGGGCCAGGAGGGCGAGAACGGTGAGGAGGGCAAATCCGGCGGGTGCACCCGGGGGGCCTTCCCGTCGCGGCAAAATCGTAGGATTCATCCTTCAATACTACGCGATGGGCGCGGACAAGCGTAACCCTGAACGGGTGTGTGCGACGGTCACCCTCGGTTGCCCCGGCCCGTCACGGTTGAACATCTTCCTCCCCCGCATCCCCACCCCGGAGGCCCCATGCACCGCCACCGCCCCACCCGGCGACCACCGCTCTTCATCCCCCGCCCCCTCTTCACGGCTTTGCTCGCCCCCCTCCTCTTCGGCGCGACCACGGCCCAGCCCCCCAACGGCCCCAGCCGGCCCGGCATCGACATCGAGTCGTACCGCTTCGAACTCACCCTGCGGGACGACACCGACGAGATCACGGGGCGGGCCACCATCGCGCTCCGCTTCACGGCGGACGGTGTCACCGAGGTGCCCCTCGACCTGACCGGGCGCGGGGACGACGGGCACGGCATGGAAGTCCTCGCAGTGACGTCCGCACAAGCCCCGCTCGACTACCGGCACGAAGACGACCTGCTCACCGTCCGGCTGGCCCGGCCCGGCGAGACCGGCGCCCTCGACTCCCTGACCGTCAGCTACCGCGGCATCCCCGCGTCCGGCCTCCGCATCGGCCCCAACAAGTACGGCGAACGTACCTTCTTCAGCGACAACTGGCCCAACCGCGCGCGTAACTGGCTCCCCACCGTGGACCATATCGGTGACAAGGCGATGTGCGAATTCGTCGTCACCGCACCGGCTCACTATCAGGTGGTGTCGAATGGCCGCCTCGCGGAGGAGACCGACCTCGCCGAGGGGATGCGGCTGACCCATTGGAAGCAATCCGTGCCCATCTCGCCGTGGCTCTTCGTCGTCGGCGTGGCGCGCTTTGCGGTACAGCAGCTGGACGAGTTCAACGGCGTTCCGGTGCAGACGTGGGTGTACGCGCGGGACCGGGACGCGGGCTTCCATGACTTCGCCGTGCCGACCATGGACGTGCTGCACTTCTACGACGAGTACGTTGGGCCGTTCGCGTACGAGAAGCTGGCCAACATCACGTCGCCCGCCACCGGTGGCGGCATGGAAGCCGCGACCGCGCTCATGTACGGCGAAAACTCGGTCACGGGCGAGCGCCCGGTGCGCTGGCGCAACGTCATCATCCACGAGATCGCGCATCAGTGGTTCGGCAACGCCGTCACCGAGTCGCAGTGGGACGATGTCTGGCTCAGCGAGGGCTTCGCGACGTACTTCACCCTGCTCTTCCGCGAGCACGCCTACGGCCGGGACGACTTCGTCGCGGGGCTCCGTGAAGCGGCCGATCGTGTCTGGCGCTGGTACGACGAGAATCCCGACTACCGCATCGTGCACGCCGGGCTCGACGACATGTCGCGCGTGACCAGCATCGCGACATACCAGAAGGGCGCCTGGGTGCTGCACATGCTCCGTGAACGCCTGGGCGATGAAGCTTTCTGGCGTGGAATCCGCGCCTACTACGCCCGTCACTTCAACGGTACGGCCACCACGGACGACTTCATGCGCGCGATGGAAGAGGCTTCGGGAGACGATCTGCAGGGCTTCTTCGACCAATGGCTGCGCCGGGGCGGGAATCCGGCCCTGGAGGGGTCCTGGACGTACGACGTGGCCGCCGGGGCGGTCGTCGTCGAGCTCCGCCAGGTGCAGGAGACCGGCCTCTTCACGATGCCGTTGGATGTCGGCGTATACATGGCGGGTGATGCGCACCCGGCTTTGGTGACGACGGTCGAAGTCGACGACGCCTTCCACCGGTTCGAGATCCCGGTGGAGGACGAGCCCGGCGATGTCCGGCTTGACCCGGACACCCGGGCGCTCTTCCGGGCAGAGTTCGGGCGGCGGGACTAGGTCGCCACTATGGCGCAGGAAGACCCATTCCCGCGGCCAGCAACAATACTGGCCCCCTGACGGTCGGCCCGGTACTTTCCCGCTCCGTTCGTTCCTCAATACCGAGCAGGTACCCCACAGTGCGTAGAGCGACCGCCTCGTTTGTCTTCCTCCTTCTGGCCTGTGCCGTCAGCCTTTCCTTCCCGTGGCAGCTCTCGGCCGCGCCAACCCCCGCACCCTTCCCGCCCCAGGAGCAGGAAGAAGCCGCAGGCGACGAGGAAGACCAGGACACGACCACCACCTACAGCGACGTGATCACCGAGGACGCGGTCACCAGCGAGGGCCTCTTCGACACCCACATGATCGATGGTGACCTGTTCTATGAGATCCCCCTCGATATGCTGGGCCGCGAGATGCTGCTTCTCACGCGGATCGCGCGCACACCCGCCGGCGTCGGCTACGGCGGTTCCAAGGCGAACACCTCAACCGTGCGCTGGGAGCGGGACGGCGACCGCGTTCGCCTGCGCCTGGTCAGCTACGAGAACTTCGCCGACGACACCACCGCGATCGCGGGGGCGGTCCGCAACTCCAACTTCGAGCCCATCATCATGGCGTTCGATGTGGAGGTGATGAACGACGATTCGACCGCCGTCGTCCTGGAGGTCACCGACCTCTTCACCGAAGACATCACCCTGCTCGGCCTGCAGAAGAACCGCCGCGAGACGTACGGTGTGCGGCGCGTCGATGGCGACCGCACCTATGTGGTGCGCGCGACCGCCTACCCCACGAACGTCGAGGTCCGGCGCGTCCTCACCTACGACGCGACCGAGGCCCCTTCGAACGGCCAGAGCAACACCCTCTCCATGGAGATGCATCACTCGATGCTCCTCCTGCCCGACGACCCCATGGAGCCGCGCCTATGCGACGAACGGGTCGGTTTCTTCAGCACCAGTCAGATCGACTACGGGCTTGACGAACAGCGGGCCGTGACCCGGTGCTTCGTTACCCGCTGGCGTCTGGAACCCAGCGACCCCGCGGCCTTTGCGCGCGGTGAGCTTGTCGATCCGGTCAAGCCGATCGTCTACCACATCGACCCGGCGACGCCGCCCAAGTGGGTGCCATACCTGAAGCAGGGAGTGGAGGACTGGCAGGTTGCGTTCGAGCAGGCCGGGTTCAGCAACGCCATCGTGGCCGCCGACGCGCCCACCGACGATCCCGACTGGAGCGCCGAGGACGCGCGCTACTCGGTGATCCGCTACCTGGCCTCGCCGGTCCAGAACGCATCGGGACCGCATGTCCACGACCCGCGCACCGGCGAGATCCTCGAGAGTGACATCCAGTGGTACCACAACGTCATGAACCTCGTGCGCAACTGGTTCTTCGTGCAGACCGCGGCGGTGAACGAGGACGCGCGCGCGATCAGGTTCGACGACGAGCTCATGGGCGAGTTGATCCGCTTCGTATCCGCGCACGAGGTCGGGCATACGATCGGGCTGCAGCACAACATGCAGGCGTCTTCGGCCTACTCGGTTGAGCAGTTGCGCACGCGTTTCGTGTGCGAGATGGGTGTCGCGCCGTCGATCATGGACTACGCGCGCTTCAACTACGTGGCCCAGCCCGGCGACGACACCTGTCTGCTGCCGCTGGTGGGTCCGTACGACAAGTTCGCCGTCGAGTGGGGCTACCGTCCGTTCCTCGGCAAGGACCGCGAGACCGAGATGGAAGACTTGCGGGCCATGGTCGCCGATATGCAGGAAGACCCCGTCTACCGGTTCTCGAGCCCCACCGGTTCCGACCCGACGGCGCTGACCGAAGCGATCGGCGACGACGCGATGCGTGCATCCGACTATGGCGTGGAGAACCTGAAGCGCATCGCCGACAACCTGACGGACTGGAGCTTTGAGGACGGCGAAGACTATTCCCAGCTGCAGGAGCTGTATAGCAACGTGGTAGGGCAGTGGGGCCGCTATACGGGTCATGTCATGGCCAACATCGGCGGCGTGGTGCGCACGCGTAAGCGCCAGGGACAGGACGGCGTCCCCTACGAGATGGTCGAAAGTGACCGCCAGGAGCGGGCGATGGAATACCTGAACCGGCAGGTCTTCGCTACACCGGAGTGGATGCTGGACGCGGACATTCTGGATCGGTTCCAGGGGAGCGGAGCGGTCGATCTGGTGAGGACCCGGCAGGCGCAGGCGCTGAATCAGGTGCTCAACGTCCCGCGCATGAATCGGCTTGTGGAGCAGGAAGCGTTCCACGGATCGGACGCCTACTCGCTCGGCGAGATGCTCGACGACCTGCGCGAAGGCGTGTGGTCGGAGGTGGGCTCCGGGCGTGACACGGACGCGTACCGGCGCAACCTGCAGCGCGCCTACCTGGAGCGGATGAAGGCGCTCATGGAGGACGAAGCCGCCATGCAGTCGGATGTGGCGCCGTTCGTGCGCGGGCAGCTTGGAGCCCTCCGCGGTGAGCTTGCGGTCGCCTCCGGCGGCACGTCCGACCGGGCCACCCGGCTTCACTTCGAGGACGCGATCGTGCGCATCGACCGGATACTGGACCCGGGAGGGTGATGGTGCGGGGCTGGTCAGCCGCCCGGGAACACCCTGATGTCGGGACACTGGAGGAGCGACCTGTCCGCCGTTACCAGCGTGAGTCGGTGGACCATGGCGGTGGCCGCGATGAAGCGATCGGCTGGGTCGTCATGACCAAGGCGGATGCTGCGGCTGCCCAATGCGATGTCGAACGTCACCGGAATCTCGTGCATGGGCCGGACGGTCAGGGCAGTGCGGATCCAGCTCCAAGGATCGGGTTGTAGACGCACGCGCCCCCTTTCGGCGAGCACTAGCGCCTCCCAGACGCTCACGGGTGACAGAGCCAAGGTGTTCGACGGTTCGGTCAACGCGCTACGCACCCGACTGAACAGCTGCTGCGGATCCAGCAAGCTCCAGAGCCAGATGTGGGTATCAAGCAGAAGGTTCACCGCGTCTGAACGTCCCGCTCCCGGGACGTCTCCGGGCGTAGGGCCTCCCAATCGGAGGGGTCGGCTGCCGGGGAGACAATGTCGCCGACGATTTCACCTACATCTCTCATGGCCCCCATCCATTCTCCGCTGTCGGGCAGGGCGTCCCGGCATGGGTCGGCAGCTTGCCGGGAGGTGTCGGTCGCGCTGTTGCGGGCCATCGGGGTCGCGTCGTACGCGGCGGCAATGCGAGCCCGCTCGCGCACCGGTCCGAGAGCGGAGCTCGGGACCGCATAGCGGCCCAGCAGGAAGCGCAACTCGCCCTCCAAAGAGCGATGGTTGGCCTTGGCTCGTGCCTTCAGGGCGACGATCACATCGTCGTCCACGTTCCGAATGGTAAGTGCTCCCACAGTGCTGGGCCTGCCTCCGTGTTCGAGTATAGACAGCATAATGTAGTCGAATCATAGGCATTATGCCAGCACAGTCGGGTCAGTCACGCACCCGCATCGCGACGGAGAACTCCATCTCCGTCGACGTCGCGACGTCGTCCTCCATTCCGGGCGTGAACCTCAGCGCCTCGGCAAGCTCGAGCGCGAACGCTTCCATGGCCGTGTGGCCGGTACTCTGAACGACCTCGGAAACGGCGACAGCTCCTTCCCCGTTGACCAGAAGGCGGACTCGCAGTTCACCGTCGGTGCCGGAATCCCGCAGGGCTGGTTTGTGCGCGTCCAGCACTGTGTTGATGGCATCGGAGTTCAGAAAGTCGGGGTCGGCGTCGAGAACTGCCTCGCGATCCGCCAGTTGGGGATGGGCCACGGTGACGCAGATCTCGCCATTGGTGTAGTATTGCCATCCGCGACCCGTTCGGGGATTCCGCTCCATCATGGACTCGCACTCGGCCAGCCAGGGGTCGGTGCGGTCCGCCAGGAGCCGCGGAACCAGGTCCGAAGCCCCGGCGCCGACGAACCCGCCGCCAATGGCACAGAGCAACATCTTCCAATGGCAGGCACGATGGACGGATCGTCGGCGTTCACTCATTGCGGTTGACTCCTTGCTTGTCCGGTGGCAGGCTCCGGGAAATGTAGCACTCGCGGTCCAGGCCGGAGTCGCCGTGTTTTCGGGCCGGGTCTCCGGCTTCAGAACTTGAGGGGCTTCCGCTCGATCCGGCGCAGTCCCAGCAGGGCGATCGCCGTCCAGAGGGCGAAGTGGTACAGGACCATGCCGGTGGCGCCCCAGTCCCATGCTGTGCCGCTTTGCAGGCCCGCAACGAGTTGTTCGATCGGGTCACTGGGGTAGGTCAGGAAGGGGAGCGCGGCCCGAACCCATTCGAGCGTCACGGATGAGCCCAGGGCGGCCGCACCGCCGAGAATTCCCACGACCATGCGCGATACGACGAAGTACGCCAATGCCAGGAAGGCTGCGCGGCGGATGCCGAGTGCGGACACAGCACAGCTGATCGCACACGCGAGTACACCCGACATGCAGATCTGCGCGAAGAAACCGAAGTCCGACGCGGGGACATCCGGACGCGGGAAGAGGGCGAGCGCCGCGGTAATGCCGAATAGCGCCTGAGCGGTCAGGTTCGCGACCTGTATGCCCAGATAGCGATGCAGGTAGAAACGGGTGAGCGGCATCGGATGCTGCGCCCAGAGCATGATCGCCCCGCTCTGCCGCTCATTGGCGACAAGACCGCCCGGCATGAGGAAACCGACCAGGATGACACCGAAGAAGAAAAGAAGCCTCAGCGCGGTGAACAGGAAGAGCATTCCGGCCCCGCCCTGAATTGTGGCCAGCTGCTCCGGGGACAGCTGCCCACCCGGGTTGTCTCGCGAGGCCTCGGCGACCGCCTCCATCTCTTCGGTGAGCCCGGCCACGTCGTACGCATTGGTCAGCGCCACGAGCGCTACGCCGCTCAGGAACACGACCAGGGCCAGCTTCCACTTGCGGCGGAAAGTGTGCCGCAACGTCGCCTTCAGGATACTCACGACACCGCCCCTTCCAGCCCGAGGAACTCCTGTTCGAGGAAGCCTCGTGTGAACCCCCCTTCGGGTTGCTCGACCACCCTTGCGCGGCCCCGGTCGGCCGCACTAGCGCCACCGCCAGGGCGAGGCGGCGCTTCATGCCCTTGGAAAGCGCGTCGGCGGACACGTCGGTCGCGTAGTCGACGCCAGCCAGCCAGCGTGCCTGGTCGACGTCGGCTTCAGGCCCCGCGGCAGCTGTTGCGAGCGTGAGGATCCCGTCGCAAGTCCACCCGGGGGGCAGGGTGGTGTCTTCCGCAAGGTAGCCGACCCCGTGCCGGCGCCTGTAGTCCGCGGGAGCAAGACCGGAGACCGTAGCCTCGCCTCCGGTCGTCGCCAGCACCCCCAGAAGGGTCCGGAACAGTGTGGTCTTGCCGGAGAGCCGTTGGGGCCGACGACCGCGAGTACCTCTCCAGGCACGACATCGACGTTGAGTCCGCCCAGAACGGGCCGGTTCGCGCGATACCCGACGGAAAGATCACGGAGCTGGACTTGCGCGGGTTGGGATTGCATAGGCGTTCTGGCTGCCGTTGTCAGGTCGGTCGGGAAGACGGAGAATGGATTGCCGGTAGCAGGGGCCGCAAGGGCGAAGCAGCCGGTTCGGTCCTTGAGGTCCCGGGTCGTTTGTGATGGTCGGGCATGATGAATTGGACGCTTGCGCCCGACCTGGCGTGACGATCAATTCCGTCTTTCGGTCGCCGACCGTCCCCGTGAAACCAATGGACCTCGTCGGTCCCCGTGCCATGTCAAGAAACCCCATGAGACGTGACAACATGAGAATTCCTGCAGCGGCGACACCCGCCCTCGCCCTCTCGGCCCTCACCCTGATCCTGGCTGCCCCGCCCGGACCGCTTGCCGCGCAGGATCACGGCGGCATGTACGAAGGCCCCACCGTCCTGCGCGCCGCGCGCCTGCTCGATGTCGAGACCGGCGAGATGCACATGAACGCGGTGATCGTCGTGGAGGACGGCTTCATCACGGCGGTGAACCCCGAAACCGTCCCGGATGTCATGCACGACATGGATCTGGGCGATGTGACGCTATTGCCGGGCTTCATCGACGCGCACACCCACCTCGCCATGGAGATCAGCGCGGCCTCCTTCACCGACGCCGTCATGAGGACGGAGGCCTACGGGGCCTACAACGCGGTGAAGTACGGGGGGCGCACCGTCCGGGCGGGCTTCACGACCGTGCGCGACTTCGGTGGCGACGTGACGGTCGAACTCGGCCACGCGGTCGAGCGGGGCGACATCACCGCGCCCCGCGTGATCCCGTCGCGCAACCCGCTCGGCATCACCGGTGGCCACTGCGACGTGACGGGGTTCTCTCCAGGCATCCTGGAAGGTGGCCCGGAGGAGGGCGTCGCTGACGGCCCCTGGGAGGTTGTCGAAGCGGTCCGCTACCAGATCAAGCACGGCGCCCAGGTCATCAAGACGTGCGCGACGGCCGGCGTGCTGTCCATGGAGGGGTCTGTGGGCGCGCAGCAGTACACGCTGGAAGAGCTCACCGCAATGGTTGAAGAGGCCGCCCGGCACGGGATACCGGTCGCCGCCCACGCGCACGGCTCCGACGGGATCATGGCGGCGGTCCAGGCCGGGGTGGCCTCGATCGAGCACGGCTCGATCCTCACCGACGAGATCATGGACCTCATGATCGAGAAGGGTACCTACCTCGTCCCGACCACGTATCTGGTCGACCGGATCGACCTTGACGCGCTGCCCGCTCTGGTGCGCCGCAAGGCGGAGGAGATCCTGCCGTATGCGCGCAACAGCATCCAGCGCGCCATCGACCGCGGCGTACCGATCGCGTTCGGGACGGATGCGGGCGTGTTCCCGCACGGTGAAAATGCGGGGGAGTTTGCGGTCTACGTCGGGATGGGCATGAGCGAACTCGACGCGCTCCGCACCGCGACGATCCACGCCGCCGACCTGCTCGGCACGGACGACCGGGGCCGTCTCGCGGAGGGGATGCTCGCAGACATCATCGCCGTGCCCGGGAACCCGCTCGACGACATCGAGGTGACGGAGGACGTCCGGTTTGTAATGCTGGGAGGCCGGGTGATCACGCACGTCATGGGCGGGCGCGACATGCACTCGATGGGACATTGAGCGACCCCTTCCACGACGATCTCCGGACCGCGGTCCGGGCGCTGTGTGCCGACTACGGCAACGACTACTGGCAGGCCGCCGACGAAGCGAGTGCCTATCCGCACGAATTCGTCGATGCGCTGACCGAAGCCGGTTACCTGGCGTGCCTCATCCCCGAGGAGTACGGCGGGATGGGGCTCGGTGTGCGGGAAGCGTGCGTGATTCTGGAGGAGATCAACCGCTCGGGCGCGAACTCCGGTGCTTGTCACGCGCAGATGTACACGATGGGTACGCTGCTCCGACACGGTTCGGAGGAGCAGATGCGCCGCTATCTGCCCGGGATCGCGTCGGGCGAACTCCGGCTGCAGGCCTTCGCGGTGACCGAACCCGACGCCGGCTCCGACACCACCCGTATCCGCACCTTCGCCGAGCGGCGGGGCGATCACTATCTCGTCACGGGACAGAAGGTGTTCATCTCGCGGGTGCGGCAATCCGATCTGATGATCCTGCTGGCCCGGACGACGCCGCGCGCGGAGGTCGAGAAGCGTACCGGCGGGCTGTCCGTGTTCATCGTCGATCTGCGCGAGGCCGGTGACCGGATCCGGGTGGGCCCGATCAATACCATGATCAACCACGAAAGCTGCGAGGTGTTCTTCGACGGCCTCGAAGTCCCGGCCGCGAACCGAGTCGGCGATGAGGGCCGCGGCTTCCGCTACATCATGTCCGGGATGAACGCCGAGCGGATCCTTCTGGCTTCCGAGTCCATCGGCGATGGCCTCTACTTCATCGACCGCTCATCCGACTATGCCAGCGCCCGGCGCGTCTTCGGCCGACCGATCGGCGAGAACCAGGGGGTCCAATTTCCAATCGCCGACGCGTACATGGACATTCGCGCCGCGGCGGCGGTCAGGGACGAGGCGGCTCACGCCTTCGATGCCGGCGAGACTCGGGGCGATGGCCCCAACATGGCCAAGTACCTGGCGTCCCGAGCGGCCTGGAAGGCGGCCAATGCAGCTATGGACACATTCGGGGGATGGGGTATGGCGTCCGAGTACGGGATCGAGCGCAAGTTTCGCGAAGCCCGGCTGTACCTGGTTGCACCGGTGGCCAACAACCTCGTGCTCAGCCATGTGGCGACGCATGTGCTGGGCATGCCACGGTCGTTCTGAGGGGCTGCGCGGTGATGACCTCCCCGAGCTTCCCGGCCTGGCGCTCCATCCTCTTCGTCCCGGGAGACCGTCCGGAGCGGTATGCGAAAGCGCTCGCGGCGGGCGCGGATGCAATCTGCATCGACCTGGAGGACGCGGTGGCACCAACGCGAAAGGCGGGCGCGCGGATATCGGTGGCACGCTTCTTGGCGGAGACTTCGCCTGCAACCCGGCCGCGTCCCGGAGACGCCTCTGCCTCCCGGCCGCACATCATTGTGCGCGTCAACGACCCGGATTCGGACGAGGGCCGGCGCGACGCTGCCGCGCTGGCCGGCGGCCTTCGGCCCGACGCCTTCATGATCCCCAAGATGACGACCGCCGACGGGATGCACCGCGCGGGTCGTCTGCTCGGCGAAGACGTCCCTCTGATCCCCATCATTGAGACCGCCCTCGGGCTCGAGAACGCAGCGCAAATCGGTGCGGCGTCCCCAGCCCGGGCCGTGTCCCCAGTACGGGCTGCCCCCACAGTCGCCGCCCTGATCTTCGGCGGCTTCGACCTCTCCGCGGAACTGGGCGCAGAGTCGCAGTGGGAGCCCCTTCTATACGCGCGCTCGCGGGTCGTGCACGCCGCGGCCCTCAGCGGACTTGATGCAATCGACATGCCTTCGCGCGACCTCCACGAGCTGGAAGGGCTGCGCGCCGAAGCCATGAAGGCTCGCCGCCTGGGCTTTGCGGGCAAGGTGGCGATCCATCCGGCGCAGATCCCGGTGATTCACGAGGTCTTCACCCCGTCGGACGAAGAGGTGCAGCGGGCTCGCAAGATCGTCGAAGCGGACCGCGCCGCGGGCGGAGGTGCCGTGGCCCTCGATGGCCGCATGGTGGACCGTCCGGTTGTGGAGGCGGCCCGTCGGGTGCTCTTGCGTGCGCGGTGCGGGTCGGCGCATCCGGGGCGCGCGAGCCCGCGGGAGTCCGGAGAATGATCTCGTGAACGGAAGCCCGCAGTCCCCCGCACACCGGACCAAAGTCCGCACGGACATCCTCTCGCCCTGGCCGTCCCGGGCGATGCTCGGCCTCCTCGACCGGGATCCCCGCACCCTCTCCGAAGGCGACCCGCTCCCCCTCGGATGGCATTGGCTCTACTTCAAGGAGCCGCTCCGTGCGTCACAGCTCGGTCCCGACGGCCACGAGTCGCGAGGCACGTTCATGCCCGAAGTGGACCTGCCGCGCCGCATGTGGGCCGGGGGGACGCTGCGTTCACTTCGCCCGGCGTCGATCGGTGAGCCGGCCGAGCTGAGGTCCGAGATCCGGGAGGTCAAAGAGAAGCGGGGGAAGAGTGGCCGCCTCGTCTTCGTCACCGTGGGCCAGACCGTCCTCCAGGGCGGCCACGCGTGCGTGGAAGAGGAACAGGTGATCGTCTACAGGGAGGCCGAGCGGCGCCCGGCGACCGCTTCCGGGCGAGCCGGGTCCACCGTTCAGCGCGAGTCTGCCGACCGGTCCGGCGCAGCCGCCCCGCCCACTCGCGGGCACGCCGATACCCCGCCCGCCGAGTGGACCGAGACCTTCCTCCCGACCACCGTCACGCTCTTCCAGTTCTCGGCGCTGACTTTCAACGGCCACCGCATCCACTACGACCACCCCTACGTCACCCAACGGGAAGGCTACCCGGGCCTCCTCGTGCACGGCCCGCTCACGGCGCTCGTCCTCCTCGACGCGGCCCAGCGGCACGGCCCGGCACCGGTGTCCAGCTTCCGCTATCGTGCGCTCGCGCCGCTGTACGTCGACCAGCCCGTAGCCCTCGTGGAACGGAAGGAGCCAGCGAGCGCCGCGGATGCCGCTGACCACCCGTCCGGAGGTTCCCAGCCCGGCCAGCGTGTTGTCGAGGCGATCGGACCCACGGGATCGGTGGCGATGCGGGGGTGGGTGACCTACACCGGAGACCAGCCATGACCCCGAACCGAACGTTGCTCGCCGCCTTGGTCCTTGTGGCAGCCGGGTGCGCAACGGCGGCGCCTCGAACGGTCACACCGAGGTACATCAATCGCGAGTACATCGAAAGCATCATTGAGCGCGACTACCCGCCGTTGCTTCGGCAAGCGGGCATCGGGGGCGAAACCGAGGTGATACTTAGACTCGATCAGGAGGGAGTTGTCCAGGACGTGTGGATCAGGGAGACTTCCGGCTACCTGGACCTGGACGGGCTCGCCCTTAGCGCGGCACGCGAGATTCGGTTCACACCCGCCTTGTACGAGGGCGAGCCGCAGGAAGTGCAGATCGCCTTCACGATCACGTTCCGAGCTCGCTGACCCAGCCAAGGTGCATTCCATGAAAACAACCGCTCTCCTGCTCCTGATCTGCACGGCCCTCCCCGCCTCCGCGCAGAAGCCCCGAGCACGCAACCTCGGCATCCCCTTCGAAGGAACCCCCGGTGCTCTCAACGCGATCACCGACGTGGCCGGGGTCGAGGTCGGTCACGCCATGATCATCCGCGGTAGTGGCCCGGTGGTGATCGGCGAGGGCCCGGTGCGCACCGGGGTCACGGCCGTGTGGCCACGCGGCCGCGAGGTGCCCGATGCGGTCTACGCGGCATGGTTCTCCCTGAACGGAGACGGCGAAATGACCGGCACGACGTGGGTGCGCGATTCGGGCATCATGGAAGGGCCCGTCATGATCACCAACACGCTGAGCGTGGGCGTGGTGCATCACGCGGTGATCCGCTGGGGGGTCGCGAGGACGGTCGAACGGGGCGGGGGAGCGTGGCTTGCTTCGCTCCCGGTCGTTGCCGAAACGTGGGACGGCACGCTCAACGACATCCGGGGCCAGCACGTCACCGAGGCCGACGCCCTCGCGGCGATGGAGGCGGCGCGCGGCGGGCCGGTCACCGAAGGGAACGTCGGCGGGGGCACCGGCATGATCTGTCACCGCTTCAAGGGCGGTATCGGGACCTCGTCGCGGGTCGTGGAGGTGGCCGGCGAGACGTACACGGTGGGCGTGCTCGTGCAGTGCAACTACGGGAGCCGGGAGCCGTTCCGGGTGGCGGGGGTGCCGGTGGGGCGGGAGATCGCCGACCTCATGCCGTTGCGGCCGGGCGGGGTGCAGCAGGGCGGTGCGCAGCTGGATCCCGCCGACGGTCCGGATCGCGAGGGCTCGATCATCGTCGTGGTGGCGACCGATGCGCCGGTGCTGTCCCATCAGCTGGAACGGATGGCCCGCCGTGTCTCGCTTGGCATCGCCCGCAACGGGAGCATCTCGTCGAACGGCTCCGGCGACATCTTCGTGGCCTTCTCGACCGCCAACCAGGAGGCGGCTTCGGAGCGTGCCGCGGCCGCCGACGCGCGTGTGCTCGCCAACGGGCGGCTCAGTCCGCTCTTCGCAGCCACCGTCGAGGCGACCGAGGAGGCGATCATCAACGCGCTGGTCGCGGCGGAAACGATGACGGGCGCGAACGACGTGACGGTCTACGCGCTGCCGCACGACAGGCTGCGGGAGGTGCTGCGGAGGTACAACAGGCTGGAGGGTTGACGGATTGTCTCGTATTGGGATATCTATTATAGATCCCTAAGAGTAAGGAGATTCACGTGGGTGCTCGTTCACACGTCGCCAAGTGGGGCAGCAGCCTGGCTGTCCGCATTCCCAAGCCGGTCGCCGAGCAATGGGGTGTCCGTGAGGGGTCGAAGATCGAGATGGTTTCTCGCGGCGATCGGCTCGTAATGCGCAAGACGGCCTATGATCTGGCGGAAATGGTGGCCCGCATGACGCCGGATACACTCC
Organism: Longimicrobiales bacterium; assembly: GCA_963555795.3. Lineage (GTDB taxonomy): Bacteria > Gemmatimonadota > Gemmatimonadetes > Longimicrobiales > Gaopeijiaceae > Bin94. Next base: position 642,351 of record CAUVXA020000007.1, read on the forward strand.
ACGCCGAGGTGGACACCGGCACTGCCCAGGGCAACGAGGAGTGGTAGAACGCCGGCATGTGCCGGATGCCGGGGAAATCGTCTGGCTTGCCTTCACACCTCAAGCCGGGCACGAACAGGCCGGGCACCGTCCCGCGCTGGTTCTGAGTCCGAAGATCTACAACCGGAAGAGCGGCCTTGCGCTGTTCTGTCCCATCACCTCGAACAGGAAGGGTTACCCTTTCGAAGTCTTGTTGCCGGCGACGGGAACGGTTACCGGGGTGGTCCTGGCCGATCAGATCAAGAGCCTGGACTGGCGCGCCAGACAAGCTCGGTTTGCGTGCCATGCCTCACCGACGGTTGTCGGGGAAGTGCTGGACAAGCTCTCGGTTCTTCTCGGCCGGGCCTGACCCCCCCCCCGTCACCGCCTCCGATCCCAGTAGTCCACCGGCCTGTCGTCCATCAGCCACGCATCCGGGTCCACCCACCAGTGCTCCCCGTAGGGCGCCTGATTGGGCCACACCTCGTCGAGGCTCAGCCCGTCCCTCACGATGCCGCCCTGCACCACGTACATGATGTCGGTCGTGTTGCGGATGTTGTCGAGCGGGTTCGAGTTGAGCACCAGCAGGTCCGCCAGCTTGCCCGCCTCGATCGACCCGATGTCCTGCTGGGCGCCAAGGAATGTTGCCCCGTGCAGGCTGGCCACCTCCAGCGCGGCCATGGGACCGGCGGCCGATTCGACCATCCAGATCTCCCAGTGCGACCCGATGCCGTGGGCCTGCCCGTGTGACCCGATCGCGCCCCAGCCGCCTTCCTCGATCACGTCCATCATGCCCTGCGCGATGAAGGGGAAGCTGTAGTCGGTGTCGGGACGTTCCCAGCGGCGGCGCATGTGGGGGATCACCTGGCGCCAGGGGAGCCATTCGCGCTGCTTGTCATCCAGCCAGACTTCGGTCTCGGCGAAGAAGAACTCCTCGTTCCAGGGACCGATCCCGCCCACGATGAACGTCGGTGAGTAGGTCGCTTCCGCGGCCCCCAGAAAACGGCTGAGGTCGCGGTACATGGGCAGGTACGTCAGCGGGTGCTCGAACCCGGTCTGGCCGTCCATGATCATCCCGATCGTGTACGGGATGTCGTTGTTCTCCGAGGTGACCATGAGTCCCTTGCGACGGGCGATGTCCGACACCCACTGGCGCTGGTCCCGGCGCGGTTGCAGGTACTGCTTGAGGGCGGTCGCACCCCACGATGCCAAACGGTTGATGTTCTGCTCGGCGACTTCGTAGCTGGCCAAATCGTTCTGTCGCGCGGCGTCGCCCCGGTAGAGGGGGTCGCCGGTGGAATAGGTGCGTGGCCCCACGACTGCGCCCGCCCGGATCATCTCGGCGCTCGCGAATACGTTCTGCGACCACATCGAGTTGTCGAGGTTGGCCGTGACCCCGTAGGCGAGGTAGATGGCCGATTCGAAGTCACGCTTCGGGATGAGGCCCTTGTGCTCGCGGTAGTGGTGGGCGTGCATGTCCACGAAGCCGGGAACGATGGTTTTGCCGGTCATGTCCATGGTCTGATCGGCCCCGGAGATGTCACAATCACCCACACAGGTGATCCTGCTCCCGTCGATGAGCACCGTCCCGTTCTCGTGAACCGCCCGGTTGTCCAGCGTGACGACGCGCGCGTTCGTTAGGGCAAGAGTCCCCTCTGGAATGACGCGGTCCACGCTGAGCCGGATCGTCGTGGTGTCCGTGTCGCCGGTCGCGGCATTGTGCACGAAGAAAGCCTGCCCGCTCCCGTATTCGAGCCGGTCGTTGTCGAGCCAGCGCGGGTACAGCCCGCCGTCGGTGGTGAGCTGGGTCACCGGCACCGGGGCGCCCTTCTTCTTCAGTTCGATGGGGTCGCCGCCCGTCCCGCCGGGGGGAAGCGGCGCCCAGAAGACGTTGTCACCCTCCTGGAAGGCGACGCGATCACCGCCGGGAGAGACCACGAACTCGTCACCAAACGGGATCGTCGCGTGCACCTGCAGATCGGACCCGTCCATCCGCGCGGACATGAGCGCGGTCGCGCCCCCGCCGCTGTCGGTCTCATGTCCCGCCGGGAAATGAATGCGCCCGCCGGGCCCGAACGACGCGCGGGTGATCTGGCGCCGGTTGCCGAGCAGCCCGCCCGGACCGCCGGCCGGAATCGTCATGATCCTCTCCTGCGACCCACCCTCGGCCGGAACCCGCCACAGCTCCCAGTAGGGGTTCTGCGTCGCGGACCTGGCCCGGGCCGCCGCCCCGCTGCCGCGCGTCACCACAATCTCCGAGCCGTCAAGCGTCCACACCGGGTGTGCATACTCGGACGGCGACGTGGTGAGTTGCTGGGGGGTGCCGCCGTCGGCCGGGATCTTCCAGACGTGCCCGCCCTCGCCGCCGTCCCAGGTGGTGTAGGCGATCCAGCGCCCGTCGGGCGACCAGGAAGGCGAAAACTCATGGGGGCCGTCGCCGCTGGTCAGCCGGGAAGGGGTGCCGCCGTCCGCGGGAGCGAGCCATATCCTGCCGACGGACTGGAAGGCGATCCGCGACGCGTCCGGGGAGGCGCCGTACCACCGCAGCATCTTCGCGTCGAAGGGGCCGTCGTCGATGCGGAAGCTGGCGCGCGTCATCTCCGAGATGGTGCGCTGAACGCGGGTGCTGAAGGGAACGGTGGTAACGTCGCCCGTGGCCACGTCCAGCATGCGGATCTTCCCGCCCTGGGTGACCACGATGCCGGACCCGTCAGCGGTCCAGCCGTACCCCGGCAGGATGCGCAGCGTCTTGATCCCCTCGGCGTTGTCCACGGTGATCGGATCCATGGCAACGCGCTCGCTCCCCGTCTCCAGGTCACGGATCCAGAGTGCGGTGCGCGGACCAAAGGTGTGGCCGCGGTAGGAGATGGTGCCGCCGGCGATGCGGCGGGCGAAGGCCAGATGGCGCCCGTCGGGCGAGATCTCCGGCGCGTAGGCGCTTCCGCTCGAGGCCCGCACCTGCTGCGCGGCGGTGCCGGCCGTGATGTTGACGATCTCGCCGGTGCGCAGATCCTTGCGCCGCACCTGCCAGTGCCCGGCCAGCGCGTCGCGTCCCTGCAAGCCGGGCGGGCCGGTGTAGACGTGGAAATAGAGGTAGCGGCCGTCCTCCGACGGCGAGGGCCACTGCGCCTGCGGCTGGTCGGCGAGCACCTCGATCCCGTCGCCGCCGTCCCTGTGGTACATCCAGATCCCGCCGCGCCCGCTGTCCCCGCGTCCCGCGGCAACATCTTGCAGCCGCACGAAGATGTAGTCCCCGTCGGCCGACCACGCCGGCTCGACCGCGCGCGTCGCGAGATCCGTGAAGACCGAGCGTGGGTTGCCGCCGTCGGAGTCCATCAGCCAAAGGTTGTTCTGCCCCTCCCGGTCGCTGATGAAGGCGATGGTCGATCCGTCCGGTGAATAGCGGGGATGGTAGTGCGTCGCCACGCCGGTTCCCCCGGTGAGCAGCTCGGCGTCGCCGCCACCGTCCGCAGGGACGCGGTAGACGTGCCCGAGGAGGTCGAAGGCGACCCAGCGGCCGTCCGGTGAGATGTCCAGCGACATCCAGGTGCCCTCTTCGGTGGTGAAGTCGATCTCGCGGGTTTCGCCACGGGCCAGGGTGACGTCCCATTCGTCGTCGTCCTGGTCTTCCTGGGCGGCGAGGGGCCCGACAAGGGCGAGTGCGAAGAGGGTGGTGAGTGAAGCGATTCTGGAGATGGCGGCGCGCATGGAATCCTCCCGGGGAGACACGCGGAAACCGGACCCTGACGTAACGTTAGGGTCCCGGCTGGGGGTGGGGAACAGCTTCAGATTGGGGTTCGGCGTGCCAGCGAGCAAGTGGGATTGCGGGGTGACCGCGACACCCTCACGTAACGTCAGGGTGCCCGTTCCTCCTTTTTCGCCACGACTCCGTCCACGACCGCCGACGCCGTCATGTGGCCCAGGACGTTGGTGGCGCTTCGGAACATGTCAGGGATCCGGTCGATCCCGAGCAGGACGGCCAGCCCCGCCTGCGGCACCCCGACCGTGGCCAGCGTTGGAACGAGCGATACGATGCTCGCGCTTGGGACCGGGGCGACGGTCATCGCGGCCAGGAACGTCGCCAGCAACGCACCCGTAACCGCGGCCGGAGGTAGCGGCACGTCGTACAGCGAGGCCAGGAAGACCACCGACGCCCCCTGGAACAGCGCACTCCCGGCCCGGTTCAGCGACGCGGCAAGCGGAAGCACCAGCCTGGCGGTGGTCGGCGAGACACCCAGCTTCGTCTCGGCGTCCGCCAGCATGACGGGGAGCGCTGCCACGGAGCTCGTCGCGCTGAACCCGATCGTGCAGGCTCCCAGAGACCCCCGCACGTACCTGCCGAGCGGCACCCGCCCCAGAAATCGTGCGGCTGGCAGGTAGACGAGCCCGATGAAGAGGAAGAGACCCACGATCACTGTCAGGATGAAGATCCCGAGGCTGGCCAGGAGCGACCATCCAAGCTCGGCGATGAGCGGGGCGGTGAGCCCGAAGAGCCCCACGGGTCCTATCCACAGGATCCAGTAGACGATCGTGACCAGGGCCTCGGTGATCGAGTCCGCCAGGCCCAGGAGGCGGTTCCGGTCGTCGTTCGGCAGCGTTCCCACGGCGGCCCCGAAGATGGCTGCGAAGACGATGAGCGGCAGCAGGGTCCCGCTGGCCGCAGCCTGGAAGGGATTGCGAGGCACAAGGTTGACCAGGAAGTCGACCATTCCCGGGAACTCGGCCGCCGCTCCCTCCTGCACGACCGGTGGCGCGACCTCCGGGCTGAACCGCAGTGCCAGCGCCATCAGCCCCATCCCGATCAGGATGGCGGGGAGCGTCGTCAGCCAGAAGAAGAGGATGGAGGAGCCGCCCAGCCGGCCTGCCTTGCGCAGGTCGCCCAGCCGCGCGATGCCGACGAAGATGACGCAGACCACGAGGGGGATGACGACCATCTGGATGGCGTTGACGAACAGCGTCCCGAGCGGCCGCACCCCGGTGGCGACCGTGGTCAGCAGGGGATTGCCGGTGGCGGCGGCCAGGAGGCCGAAGCCGAGTCCGGCACCCAGGCCGGCCGCGAGCGCGGCGTGGTTGACCTTGCGGGTGGGTTGGGGAGGGTTGCTGGTCATGGGTTGGCGCTTCCCTTGGCGCTCTCTCCCGGGGACCTCCGTTTCTTGAGGTACTCGTGCCCGGTGGCGGTCATGCGATAACGTTGCTTGCTGCTCCGCGGCTTGTCCGGGATGGTCATCTCAATCAGACCTGCCTTGAGGGCGGGAACCAGATATGCCGACGGGGTGAGCTTTTTTGGTCCTGCTTCCGGCGTGGACGCGTGCGAAGGCGGCGGCCGACGGGTGTGCGGAGTCCATGGCGACCGGACAGAAGGTGTCGGGCAGCTCAGAAGGGTGACTTCCTCCGCCTGGGCGTCGGCCAGCTCCCAGGATCTTCTCGACGAGCCGCGAGTTGACTTCCGGGGTGGCTTCCGGGGTGGCCCGCGTGAGCGGTATCATTCCGACTGCCCTGAAAGGCGCTGCTGGTATCGGGCTAGATCCTCGGCCGTCACTGCCTCCGGCGGTACTAGCTTGTAGTGCCTCTCGTTGGCCACCCTGATCTCCGACTCGTCTTCTTCGAACTCCAGGAGCGCCACAACATCGTCTTGAGTCACATAGGCTCCCACCGGTCGGCAGACCAAGGATGGCAGCTTTTCCGCGCAGACGGCGATATCCTGTTCGATCTGGACTCTCCCGATCATGTTGCTTCCGCAGGCAATACCGAGGAACACGTCAATCAGTCTGTTGTAGCGGACGCGTGCCAACACGGCTTGCTCGTCACTGAATGCGTACTTGCCAACCATTCCGGGCGTAGCGTCTGGGATTTTTGTGACCGCGAGACTCAGATTGGGGATCAGGGGGGTGTCGGCTACCAAAACAAACCTGTACCGTCCCGATCCAGCGGCGCGAATGATCCATGTTTTTCCAGGCGGAGCCTTCGCCCGTATGCTGGCCGGCAAGGGCTGCCGATATCGGAAGGTGTAGATTACGTCGCCTAGATTCCGAGGTGTATCGACACCCAAGCTGATTGCGGCCGCGGTAATCTGCTCCCGTCGGAAGTCTACGGAGTCAGCTCCCGACTCATACTGGCCGTGAAAGATCGCCTTGATGATCGCCGAGTACCGGTTCTTAGCTGCCATTGCTCGCTCCCATGCTCGACTTCCCCGGCCACCGCAACACGAGGACCTCTTCCCTCAGTTGCTTTCGGGTCGCGGTAGCCAGCCTTGTTCGGAATAGATCCAGGTCCACCACCTCGTAGCCCAGGGATTGGGCGATGCCAGCGAGCAGCTGCCCGGTTCTGATCATGACCCGCAAGTACGAAGCCTGGTCCCCGACTACGTAGGCGAGCCTCGCTCCAGGCCGTAGCACGGCGCGCAAGGAAGCGAGGTGCCTTGCCATGCCGCCGAAATAGAGCTTGACCACCCGAGCATACATTCGCTCAAAGCCAGATGTCTTCCCCAGAGCAACCCGTCTGCGCTCGATTTCGATGGCGATATTCGCGATATCAGCGTGCGCCTGAATTGCGAGGTCGTCGTCGTCGACCTTGTACACACCTCTGGTGTTCGACCGGACCATCTCCTTCTTGAGTGCCCGCAGTTCCTTGGGGTGCGTAATCAGCCCGAGTATGACCGACTCAAGGCGAGTCGTTCTTGTATAGTCCTTTTCGTTGGGATAGGGTGGGGAGGTGATGACGGCGTCGATTGACCGGGGCGCGAGGACTTCAGCTGCATCTCGGGCGTCGGCCCGCAGGATCTTGGCGACGGCACCAGGTCTTGTCGAGACAGCGCGGATATCACTGACCATGGCACTCATATTGGAATGCCAGATATCGACAACCGACGCGTCCGTCTTGATTCGGCCGACCCCGACCTCAGGTCCGAACCTCAGATTGCCGATGGTTCTCACGAGGCCCGTGGCGAGTGCGAGGCGACCGTACCTCTGCAACTGAGTGTCGCCCAGTCCGTTGATTGCATCCAGCGTTACCAGGGTCTTGTGCAGCGGAAGGGGACTGATGGAGTTCTTCAGCAGAAGCTTGGACTGGATCGGGTTCAGGGTCCGCATAGCGGCGGGCAGAGGGCCATCCCAAGCCAGCAATGGCAGGTCGCTCCATTCGTCTACGCCTTGGTCCAGCAAAGCTGTCTTAGCAGTCTGCGCCACTTCATCCGAATAGTCGGCAAGCGAACCCGGATCCACCGACCAATCGACCTTGACTGAACTAGCGAAGTGGGGCAATGGGGTTCCTTTCGAGTCCCACGCTCGCGATCCCCGCCTTCTTGCATTCGACCAACGTCGTGCCGGTTCCACAGAATGGGTCGAGAACAGTTTCTGTGGGCGTAACACCAAGGCGTTCTACGTAATCGCGAACCAGATGAGGAGGGAAAGAGAGAACGAACCGATACCAATCATGGACCGGACGGTCATTGAGACGCATCCGGTTGGGGTTCCCACTACGTGTGATCGTAGCCCCGTTCATTTGCTCCCCTTTTCCCTCACCGGCATCACCACCGCCTGACCCAACTCCGGCCGGACCGCCTCCGCATACACCCTCGCGTGCAGGGCCGGGAGCCGCTCCGCCAGCAGCTCGTTCACCCGCTCGATCAGGGCGGGAAGCTCCTCCCAGGTACGGTCGGTCTGCCAGAGCTGGTCGGCGGTGGGCAGGCTGCTCGAGCTCTGGATCGTCCCCCACACGGACGCTCCGCCGGACACGTCTCCGAGCTCCTCGTCCACCTCATCCAGCGCTTCGCGGAAGGCTTCAACCTCCTCCGTCAGACCCTCCGGCGCCTCCTCGGCATCGTCCACGCGTTCCTCAACCGCGTCCAGCTGCTCGGTCATCGACTCGATGCGGTCGTTGGCGTCGCCGACCGCGCCCGACAGCCGGTACGAGTCCATCATGGCGTCGTGGCGGGCCATCAGGTCGCTGCGCGAGATCGTCACCCGCGGGTCGAGCCGCACTTCCGCCGACGTGTCCAGTGTGTCCGCACCGGCTGCCAGCGCCACGCGGTAGCTCCCCGGCAACACGCGCGGCCCGGGATCCATCGGTTCGCCATCGGCGCCGTCTTCGGTCAGCCGCAGGTCCCAGATGACCTCGTTGAGGCCGGCATCGGCGCCGCCCTTCAGCTCCCGCACGACCGTTCCCGGGCCGTCGGCGATCGTGATCGCCACGCTGTCCATCGCGGACTCCAGGTGGTAGCGAATCCGGGCCCCCGCCGGCGGATTGGGCGCTTCGTAGATCCCGGGAGTCCATCCCTGGGGCCTGTACTGGTTGTAGGACGTGGCCCGGCGCACCGGGTACAGGTGGGCGGACGCGGCCATGACCTCGCTGCCGAGCCCTTCGAGGGGCGTGATGTCGTCCATGATCCAGATGCCGAGCCCGTGGGTGCCGATCACGAGGTCGTTGTCGCGCGGGTGCACCACGATGTCGTCGACGGGCACGGTGGGCAAGCCGTTCCCGAGCGCGTGCCAGTTCGCGCCGCCGTCGATGGAAAAGTGGACGCCGACCTCGCTGCCCGCGAAGAGGAGGTTGTGCGCGGTGGGGTGCTGGGCGAGCGCGTTCATTGACGTGGCAGGCAGCCCGTCGGTGATGCGTTCCCAGTTGTCGCCATGGTCGCCGCTGGCGTAGATGTGCGGCGCGAAATCGTCGCTGCGATGTCCGTCGAACACCGCGACGACCTCTCCCTCGGCACCCCTTGACGCCACGATGCGCGTCACGTATGTGTGAGGCGGAAGCCCGCCGACATTCCCGGTCACGTCCGTCCAGGTCGCCCCCCCGTCGCGCGTGACCTGCAGCCGACCGTCGTCGCTTCCCGTGTACAGGACGGCGGGGTCATGGGGAGATTCGGCGATCGCCGTCAGGTTGCCGTAGCTGGACTGGCCGTCATTGCGGGACATCTGTGGGTCGCCGCCCGCGACCCCCATGAGCATGAGCGTGTCCCGGTCGATCCCGTAGGTCAGATCCGGGCTGATTTCGTCCCAGCTCTGCCCCAGATCGGAGGACTTGAAGAGGATGTTCGACCCCGCGTACACCACCTGGTCGTCGTGCGCCGAGAGGAGGACGGGCGAGTCCCAGTTCCAGCGCAGATCGCGCTCTTCGTCGTCGTCGGGACGGGGCAGGGGCCGGATCCGCGCCCGCTCGCCGGTCGCGAGGTTCACCCGCGTGAGGTTGCCCCCCTGGGACTCGGCGAACATGAGTTCCGGGTTCGAGGGGTGCATGACCGTGAAGAATCCGTCGCCGGACCCCACATTGTACCAGTCGCGCGTGCGGATCCCCTGATTGGACCAGGTGTCGGAAGGCGCGCACCAGGAGCCGTTGTCCTGAAGTCCCCCGCAGACGTGGTACGGGTCGCGCATGTCCACCCCGATCTCGTAGAACTGGCCGATGGGCAGGTTCCGGAGCTGATACCAGTTGTCGGATCGGTCCCAACTCACCGAGACACCACCGTCGCCCCCCAGGATCAGGTGATGGGAGTTGGCCGGGTCGATCCACAGCGCGTGATGGTCCGAGTGTACGTCGGCCGCGGCGTCGGGGGTGAAGTTCCGTCCTCCGTCCGAGGACCGGTACAGGCTGGAGCCGCCCAGGTAGATCCGCTCCGGGTCGCTGGGGTCCACACGGATCTGGCTGTAGTACATGGGACGGTTGTTGGTGGTGCTCACCTGCTCCCAGCTTTCGCCGCGGTCGGTGGAGCGGTAGACGCCGTTCTTCTGGTCCCTGCCACCGCCACCGCCACCGCCGCCGCCGAAGCCCTGTCCCGGCACCCGGGCGTCTGCCTCCACCAGCGCGAAGACGACGTTGCCGTCACCTCGGTAGATGTCCAGGCCGATCCGCCCCTTGTCGCCTTCGGGCAGGCCGCTGGTCATTTCCGTCCACTCGTTCCCGCCGTCCGTCGTGCGGTAGATGCCGCTCCCGGAACCGCCGCCGTTGAAGCCCCAGGCGCGCCGTTGCCGCTGGTACATGGCCGCGAAGAGGGTTTGTGGGTCGGCGGGGTCCATGGCCAGGTCGATGACGCCCGTGTTGTCGTCTACGAAGAGGACCCTGTCCCAGCTTGCCCCACCGTCGGTGGTGCGATAGACGCCCCGTTCGGGGTTGGGACCCCACAGATGACCGACCGCCGCCACGTATGCCACGTCGGGATCACGCGGATGAACCTGAATGCGTGAGATGTGGTGAGTGTTCTCAAGCCCCAGGTGCGTCCACGTACGCCCGGCGTCTGTGGAGCGGTAGACTCCGTTGCCCCACGGCGAGCTCTGCCGGTTCTGGGGCTCGCCGGTCCCCACCCACACCACGTTCGGGTTCGAGGGCGCCACCGTCACGTCACCCACCGACGCGGTCTCCTCGTCCTTGAAGACGTGGGTGAAGGTGATGCCCGCGTTCTCGGTCTTCCACACGCCGCCGGTGGCGACTCCCACATAGAAGATCCGCGGGTCGGACTCGACGACTGCCAGATCCGCGACGCGCCCTCCCATGATCGTGGGGCCGATGGTGCGGAACATGAGGGCGTCCGTTGCCTGCGCCATGGGGTCGGCGGCTGTCTCCTGGGCTACGAGGTGACTCGCGGAGGCGAGGCAGCCAGCGGCGACAACCGCTGCGGCGAGCATGGGTGAAGGGCGAAGCATGTCGGGGCGGGAAGTCTCGGGGCGGTTCACTGCGTTCTCCGGGCACGGGGTCGGGTTGTCCCAATCAATAACGACCGGCATCATCAGTCGATACAATAGGCGCTTGGGCACCAGGAATCACGCGGCAACACGGGATTACACGACAATGACGACACGACGCGAGTTCATCGGCAGCGCAAGCGCCGTGGCCGGAGCGGCGGCCCTGGGGTTGGCGGGAGGCTGCGGTCCGGCGGATACGGGGCAGGGGGCGAATCCCGCGAACGGAGCCGGGGGTGCGGACCAGGCCGAGGGTACGAACCAGGCCGGGGGAGCAGGTCAACCCGGCCTCAGCATCCTCATCCTGGGCGGCACGGGGTTCATCGGCCCCCACGTCGTGCGGCACGCGCTCGCGCGGGGACACGAAATCACCCTCTTCAACCGTGGCCGCACCAACACCCACCTCTTCCCCGGCGTGGAAAAGCTCGTCGGCGACCGGAACGACGATCTGATCGCGCTGGAAGGCCGGCGCTGGGACGCGGTCCTCGACAACTCGGGGTACGACCCGCACCAGCTGCGGCTCTCGGTCGGCCTCCTGAAGGACGCGACCGACCAGTACCTCTTCACCTCGACGCGGGCCGTCTACACCGACTTCACCGCCGAGGTCATGAACGAGGACGCACCCCTCGGCCCGAAGGACCTCCCTGAGAGCGAGTGGGGCGGATACGGCCCGAACAAGGTGCTCGCGGAGCGGGTGGTGGAAGGGGGGTTCGGCGCGCGTACGCTGATCGTGCGGCCTCCCGTCATCGTCGGCCCAGGTGACCGGAGCGACCGATTCACCTATTGGCCGGACCGCATCGACGACGGCGGCGAGGTGCTGGTGCAGGGCGATCCCACAGATCCCGTCCAGTTCGTCGACGTGCGTGACCTTTCCGAGTTCTACATCCACCTGCTGGAGCAGCAGACCGCGGGCATCTTCAACAGCGTCGGTCCAGGGGCGCCGCTTTCGGCCGCGGAGCTCGTTTACGGGATCCGTGCCATCACCGCAACCCCGGTGTCGTTTACCTGGGTGGACTGGGACTTCCTGGCGGAACGCGGCCAGATGCCTCAGGCGCAGCTTCCCTTCTGGCAGCCGCCGCGGGGGCATTACCTCAACTACGGGCGCATGGACAGCAGCCGCGGGATCGCGACCGGACTGACGTTCCGTCCCTTGGCGGTGATTGCAAAGGACACGCTGGACTGGCACCGGAGCCGGGAAGAGGCGGGTGGGTACGAGTGGCGCACCGGCCTTGACCGAGCGACCGAGGCGCAGTTGCTGGCGGAGTGGAGGGGGTGATGGGGCTCGCGAGGGGTTCGCCACCGGGAGCGGTGCTGGCTCGCAACCTTTGTACGACTGGGCGGTGTCGCAACACTAGCACGAGCACGCCCAACTCTTGCCGGGAATGAGGACAAATGACGCGTGACATACCATCAGCGTTCGCCTTTGTGCCGCTCTCCTTCGCGCTGGCCCTGGCCACCGGTTGTGCAGCAGACTCGCCAGTGGTTGCCGGCGACCTCACGACCACCATCGACACCGTCGACGGCGTCATCCGCGTGACCAACTCGGGCACGGCGCCCGAATGGCAGCTGACCCACGTCGTCTCCATCGGCCCGAAGACGCTCCGGGTCGGCGACGGAGGACCCGAGGAATTCGGTCAGGTAACGAGCGCCGACCTCGGTCCGGACAACGAGGTGTTTGTCGGCGATTCTCAAAACGGCGAAGTGAGGGTTTTTGGTCTGGACGGCCAGCACCGCCGCACCTTCGGTCGGTTCGGCGAGGGGCCGGGCGAGTTTGCCTACATCACCTCCCTGGCTTGGGTAGGTGACCGTCTGCTGACCTTGGACCTGATCGGCGGTCACGTGTGGGAGTTCTCCTCCGATGGGGAAGTGCTCGGCCATCGGATCGCGACGGGATTCTGGGGAGGAGAACCCGGGGTGGATCGGTTCTATCCGGTGGCCGCTGATGAAGCGTATTCCGTGGGGATGGTTTTCGACGGTACGGGGAATTCGCGCGCATACATCGGGCAGAACAGTGCTGGGGAAACGGGCGATTCCCTGTACCCTCGCGAGCAACCATGGGATCGAGGCATAAGGTGCGAATACAACAACGGCTGGTCTGGCCACTTCTACGTCGTGTACGACCCCAGGTACATCGGACAACCCGGGCCGAATGGCGTGATGTACGAGGTGCGGACCGATGCGTACCGGATCGCGGTCACGCGCGGTGCGGACACGCTGCGGATCATCGAGCGCGCATTGAGTCCCCTGCCGGTCTCGGACGAGGAGTGGGCATCCGTCACGGAGGAGTTCGAGACCTACGTGAGAGACAGGCCGGGTGCGGACTGTGACCCTCGGCGCCCCGTACGGCCAGCCACGAAACCGTTCATCGACGAGATCTTCATCGCCGCCGACGGCAGGCTGTGGGTCGAGGTCATGCGCACGGGCGGAAACAGATGGGAGGTATTCGACCCGGAAGGTCGCCTGCTCGCCGACGTGCCCCTTGTTGAGTGGAAGGAGGGTTCGGTCCCCGCGTTCCGGACCGATTACCAGATCACCATCCGGCAGGACAGCCTGGACCTGGACCATGTCGATGTCTGGAAGATCGAGAAGGGCGGGGGCTGAGGACCATCGTCAACCACACCAGGAAAGGATGCCACAGTGGACCACTGCGCACCGAAAACGATCCGGTTCGGATTGACCGTTTCCCTCATACTCGCAGCGGCGCTGGGCTCGGGCTGTGATCAGAGCGGTCCCGGCACACCCGGCGACCTGACGACCACCATCGACACCGTCGACGGCGTCATCCGCGTGACCAATACCGGGACGCCGCCCGAATGGCAGCTGACTCCCGTAGTCTCCATCGGCCCGAAGACGCTCGCGGTCGGCGACGGAGGACCCGAGGAATTCGCCGAGGTGAGGAGCGTCGCCCTCGGACCGGACAACGAGGTGTTCATCGCGGACGGGGACAACGCCGAGGTGCGGGTATTCGGTCTGGACGGCGAGCACCGCCATACCTTCGGACGGCATGGCGAGGGGCCAGGCGAGTTTTCCGACATCACGTCTCTGGCGTGGGTAGGAGACCGCCTGCTGGCGCTCGACCTGATCGGTGGGAGGATTGGAGAATTCTCCGCAGGTGGTGAAACGCTCGGCCAACGGAAGGCGCCGGGACGCTGGGGCGGCAGCATGGCGCTCCGATTCTATCCCGTGGGAGCCGACGAGGCGTATTCCGTCTCACACGTTGCTGACGCCACGGGGATGACGGTCGTGTTCGTGGGCCAGACCAGCGCGGGCGAAACCGGCGACACCCTTCGCTTTCGTGAAGACCTCTTGGACCAGAGCATCACCTGCGAGTACAACGAGGGATGGATCAGCTTCTTCGAGATCGTGTACAGTCCGAAACTCATCCAACACCCGGGCCCCGGGGGCGTGATGTACCACGCACGGACCGACATGTACCGCATCGCGGTGACCCGGGGCGCGGACACGCTGCGGGTCATCGAACGCACGTTGCCCGCCGAGGGCGTCACGGACGAGGAGTGGGCCTCCGCCACCGAAGAGTTCAGGACGTTCCTCGACGAGACGCCGGGTGCGGACTGCGATCCTCGGCGTCCCCATCGGCCAGCCACGAAGCCCTTCATCAACGAGATCTTCCTCGCTCCCGACGGCCGGCTTTGGGTCGAAGTCATCCGGACCGCCGGAAACAGGTGGGAGGTCTTCGACCCTGAGGGGCGACTTCTCGCCAAGCTGCCGCTCCACCAGTGGAAGGAGCGCTCGGTACCCGCGTTCAGCCCCGATCATATGATCACCATCCGGTTGGACAGCCTCGACCTGGACCATGTGGATGTGTGGAGGATTGATAGGGGATAGGCTACCCGCACTTGGAGCCGGTTACCGCGCCATGAAAGGACAATCGATGGACAGTCAAACACCGAAGGCGATCCGGTTAGTACGGTCCGGTTTGCTCGTCCTCGCGGGCGCGCTGGCCTCGGCATGCGATCAGGGCAGCCCCGCGACACCCGGCGACCTGACGACCATCATCGACACTGTCGGCGGTGTGATCCGGGTGACCAACACCGGGACGCCGCCCGCATGGCAACTCACACAGGTCGTCTCCATCGGGCCGAAGACGCTCGCGGTCGGAGACGGTGGCCCGGAGGAATTCGGCAGGGTCAGCAGTGCCTCGCTGGGGCCGGATGAGGCTGTGTTCGTCGCTGACGCGGGGAACCGCGAAATCCGGGTCTTCGGCCTGGACGGAGTCCACCGACGCACCTTCGGAAGGGAAGGCGAGGGTCCCGGAGAGTTCAGCGGTCTTTATTCCGTGGCGTGGACAGGGGACCGGCTTCTGACTCTGGACCCCTATCTGGGGCGCGTCGGGGAGTTTTCAGCCGACGGCGAGTTCCTTGGCCAGCGACAAATGCAAGGCGGCGTCTCTGGCACCGGCATTCGCCTGTTTCCGGTGGGCGCGGACGAGACGTACGGTTTTGCCCTGGTGGAAGGTCCAGACGGTCTCGAGTTCGCGTTTGTGGGCCACAACAGCAGTGGAGAAACCGGCGACACGTTGCGCCAGTTGGAGCAACCACCTGGCCCGGCCACGAGCGTGATCTGCCGGTACGAAGGGGGAGTGAGCCTTTTCCACGTCCCGTTCCAGGCCGGGATGGTCCAGCATCCGGGACCCGGTGGGGTGACGTACACGGCGATGACGAACACCTACCGCATCGCCGTCATCCGTGGCGAATCCGATACCCTGCAGGTGATGGAACGGTCACTGCCGGTTGAGCCCGTTTCGGACGAGGAATGGGCCGCCGGCAATCAGGAATTCGAGGAATTCCGCAGGAACAGGCCCGATGCCTCCTGCGAGCCGCGCCGCCCCTCCCGGCCCGACACGAAGCCCCTCATCGGCCCGATCTTCGTTGCCTCCGACGGCAAACTCTGGGTCCAGGTGATACGCACGGCTGGAGACAGGTGGGAAGTCTTCGACCCCGAGGGGCGGCTGCTCGCCAGTGTGCCGTTCCATGCATCGAGGGAGCCTACGGTACCCGCGTTCGGCCCCGATCACATGATCACGATCCGGCAGGACAGCCTCGACCTGGACCATGTGGACGTCTGGAGGATCGAGCAGGGAGGGCGGTGAGTCCGGGGGGAGCTACCCCCCATCCTCCTCGAACGCCCCCGTCTGCAGGAACCGGATCACGGCGTCGGCGGCGTGACGGCTGTTCATGATGAAGGCATGGGACCGGGGGAGGATGATCATCGGCACGTCCCCGATCCGGGTCTGCTCGATGCTCACGATGCCGTCGTCGGGTCCCCGGATCACCACGGGGCCGATCGGGTGGACCGCCCGGCTGCCGGCGATGATCCCCACTTCGTAGTCCGGCGGGGGCAGGGTGGCGGGCAGATCCGTGCTGTCGGTTCCGAGGGCGCTCCCCACCGGCCCGAGCGCCTCCGCGGCGAGAGGCACCTCGCTCAGCCAGTCGACGAACATGCTCCCCTGGTTGGGAGGCGTCACCAAGACGACCCGCCCGAGAGCGCGGGGTCGGTCATCGGCCAGGTAGCGGCGGATGACCAGGCCGCCCAGAGAGTGTCCCACGAAATGAACCTTGTCCGCTTCCGCACAGCACTCCGCCACGACCGCCCCGACTTCAGCCCCCTGCTCGGGGAGGCTTGTGGTTCGCGAATCGTAGCTCACGACGGCGACACGATAGCCGGCCCACTTCAGTCGCTGGGCCATGACCATCATCGAACTCGGCGCCCGGCCCAATCCGTGCACGAGCACAACGGTCTCGCCTTCCGGGGAAGCGGAGTCGGATCCGCACGCCAGAAGGGGAAGCAAGAACAGCGAGAACAGTAGCCACCGTTTCGTCATGCCGAATTATACCCCGGCGAGAGCTTATGTTCACATGGACTGGAAGTTGGCTTTGCTCTTTCGGGCTCGTGGCATGCACCGTCGGTCGCGCAGCGGGGCTCTGACCGACGGTCGCTCCAGGGTTACGAGCTGGCTGTACCGGATTACAAGGAACGCCAGCCTGGATTACCAGCGAAGGAAGAGGCAGGACCAACGGTTGGCCGAGAAGGCGGAGTGGTTGGCTCAGGCGGAGACGCCGCGGTTGGAGGACCCGCTTGACCACATCGAAATGAAAAGGACTCTACGATTGATTCGGACGCTTCTTGGGGAACTGCCCATGACGCAACGGGCAGTCCAGGACAGCCTTGACCTGGACCATGTGGATGTGTGGCGGATCGAGGAGGGTGGCCGCTGACCCGGCCTACCCGGTCCCCTGCTGCGGCTCAACCCGCCCAGGCCTCCCGCAGCACCCGGGCGAGACTTCCCCCCATTACCTGATCTCGTTCGGACGAACTCAGACCTCGATCCTCCAGGGCCTGGCGGAAATTGTCCAGATCGGCGGGCCCGGATAGTCCCTGGGGGTAGGCGTACGGGGGGTCCGGCAGCGGATCCCGGGCATACCGCTTGCGAGGCCGGTCGTCGAAGTCCAGTCCCAACCCGACATGGTTTGGTCCGACCCGGTCCAGCAGGTAGTCGAGGTGGGCCAGGAAATCGTCCAGCACGGGTTGTGCGCGATCGGTGACCAGGGTGGGAAAGGCGCTCAGGCCGATCACGCCGCCACGCGCCGCGCACGCGTCGATCTGCGCATCGGTCACATTCTGAGGATGGTCGCGGACCGACTTCACGTTCGAGTGGGTGAAGACGACCGGGGTCGCGGACTCGTCGATGGCGCTCAAGCTCGTCCGCTGACCGGCACGGCTGAGGTCGATGAGGACCCCCGCGGCATTCATCTCACGCACGGCCAGGCGCCCGAGCCCTGTGAGCGGGAGGTCCGTACGCTCCAGGCAGCCGTCTCCGTTCCAGTTCTTCCAGTTGTGCGTGATGGCCATGACCCCGACGCCGAGCTCCTTGAAGCCGCGGATCAGCTCGATGTCCTGCTCGACCATCTGGAGACCCTGAAAGCAGGGGACTACGCCCGCGCGGCCGACTCGCAGGGTGTTGAACTCGGACACGCGACGCACCAGGGTCCAGTTGGCTCCGGCCCCGGCGGAAAAACGGTGCATTGCCAGCAAGTTCCGAAGCGAGGCCTCAAAATGTTCGATTGTCGCAATTGGCACGAAAGCGCACAGAATCTCCGAGGCGGCGACTGCGGCAAGGTGTCCGTTCACGGCTTCGGGCCCCCTGTCGGGTGAAGCCAACGGCACGGACCCGTCGATCACGGGAGGGCGTCCGTCGCTCCCGTCACTCCCGGCACCGGCGCCGGACTCTCCACCGCAGGCGGAAAGCCCGAGGGTCGCCGAGAGGGCGCCCGATCCGCTGAGTTCGAGGAATCCCCGTCGTGAAAGCGTCATGTCACTCTCCCCACACCTCTTCCCACACACGTAACCAGTTCAGTCCCATGATGTCGGCGATGGCTTCGTCGCTGTGGCCGCGCGACAGCAGTCCGGCGGTGATCAACGGCACGCCCGTGAAGTCGCTCAGCTCCTCGGGGTAGATCCAGTCTTCATAGCGGGGCGGATAGGCCTCCGGGGGGAAGGGACGCGGATCCACTGGGCCCGCGATCACGCGCCCGATGATCTGGTCCAGGCCGATTCCGACATGCTTCGCACCGACCAGCCGCACGGCGTAGTCCAAGTGATCCAGGTAGTCGTCGACCGTTGCCAGCCCCGATGGTACGAGGAAGAAGTTGAACGCGGTGATGCCGATCACGCCCCCTCGCCCGGCGATGGCCCGGAACAAACCGTCCGTCATCGTGCGCGGGTTGCCCGGCCGCAGGCCGCGCGGGTTCGTGTGACTGCACACGACGGGTCCGTCGGTCACCTCGAGCACGTCGAACGACGTGGCTTCGCTGCAGTGGCCGCCGATGTCGACCACGATGCGGAGCCGCTGTAACTCCTGCACGACCTCCACGCCGAAGTGGCTGAGGCCGCCGGGCTCCGGATCGACGCAACCGGAACCGACATAGTTGCCGACATTGTACGAAAGCCCGGAACTTCTTAGGCCCAAATAATGGAATCCAAGAAGATTGTCAAGGCCCTCGCTCAGGTAGTCGGTGCGCTGCCATCCGAGCACGATCGCGATCCTGCCTTCCCGGTGGGCTTGACGGATGTCGGCGACGGTGGTCGCGTGGACCAGCGTGTCCTGGTTCGACCGCAGGAACTGGAGATGCGGTGACGCCACTGTGGTCAGCGGCCGCACACCGTCCCTGAGGCCGGTCACCAGATTGGCGGTGACGCCGCCCGCCCTGAGGTTGGGGATCAGACCATCCGCAAAGTCGGACGCGTCGAGCCCGTTCACGACCAGAAGGGTCTCGTGCAGCTGGCGAGCTTCGGCGACAAGCCCGGTGTCCGTGCCCCAGTTCGCGCGAAGAGTCAACGACGGATCTCCGGGCCAGGTAGCTGCGGGTGTCAGCGCCAGGGTCGCGTGGTGCCTGGCGGGATCACCGGCAGGACGATGCGCGACGGGTACTGGGCCGAATGATGCACCTCCGTGTGCGCGACGCGCATCTCGCTCGTCGTGTCCGAACTCTTCCCCGTGTTCAGGTTGCGGGCGAGGTTGGGGAAGTTGCTGCTCGATACCTCGACGCGGATTCGGTGCCCTGCCTCGAAGACGTTCGAACCCGGGAACATCTCCACCTCGATCGCGTAGACCGCGCCCGGTTCGACGGGCTCCAGGCGGTCGTACCCCTCGCGAAAACTTGCGCGGGCGATCCCGTGACTCAGGTTGAGGGCTCTGCCATCGGGATACACATCAAGCAGCTTCACGGTGATGTCGGTGTCGCGGACATCGGTGGAAATGTAGATGGTCGCGCGGATCGGTCCGGTGATCTCGACAGCGTCGTCGAGCACGGGGCCCGTGTAGACGAGGACATCCTCGCGGGTCTCCACGGCGCGATTGTCGACCGATCCCTGGGCGATGCCGCCGCGCGCACCGGACGTCCGGCTGCTGATCGTGGGCACGGGATTGGCGGGGTCGTATGTGAACGCGTCCGGGGGGCCGGATCCCCCGGGCGCCTGGCTCAGCCCCCCATCACCCAGCAGCGTGTTGGCGTTTCCCTCACTGGTCAGGTAGTACTCTGTGAATCGGGTCCCCGGAATCGGCCACGCATCGGCCCGCCGCCACTCGTTCGCGACCGGCAGGAAGTACAACACGTTCGGCAGATCGGGCCGGGGTTTTCCGAGAAGCCGATGGTCCAGCCACGCGTCTCGCAGCCCGTCGAGGTCGATGATTGCGTCCGGCCCGTAGTCCCGTAGCCCGATGGTTCGGTTCCGGTTCACCCCGTGTAGCCAGGGTCCGATGATCAGAACGTGGTCGTCCGGATTTCCGGTCCCGACCGCGCTCGCGAAATGCTTGGACGTGCCCTGAACCTGACCGTCGAACCAGCCGGTCACGTTGAACGAGGGAATGTCGAAGCCATCGTACGAATCGTACATGGAGATCGGTTCCCACCATGTGCTCTCCGTATCGTTCTCCATCCATGCCCGCCACACCGGCATGTCCCGGCCGACGACCTCGTCGAGCGTGTGGAGCGGGAGACCCCGCATGGCCCGGCTCCAGTCCCAACCGGTCCTGGACTGATTCACGCGGCCGTCCATACCCATCATCCAGGTGTAGATGAGGTCCAGTTTCGGCACGCCGTTCCAGCGCACCAGGTCGCGGAAGCTGTCCTTGGGCGCGACGTAGCCGAGAATGGCGACGTGGTGAGGGTTGTTCTGCTTCGCGATCAGCCACTGGTTCATCCCGCTATAGGACCCGCCGGCCGTGGCCACCCGGCCATCGGACCACGCCTGCCCCGCGATCCAGTCGATCAGGTCGCTTCCATCCTCCGAGTCGTCGTACCACGCATTGAAGTCCCCCTCGGAGTCGTAGCGGCCGCGCACGTCCACGGCCACGTAGGCATACCCCCGCGAGACGTAGGCCCACGCCTGGTCCATCGTGTCGTCGCTGTTGTTGTTGTATGGCGTGAGCGTGAGTACTGTGGGTTGGCGCCCCAAGTCCGCTGGCCGATACAGGTCCGCCGACAGCACGATCCCGTCCCGCATGGATACCTGGACATCGTATTCCACGACCATGGCGTGGTCGAGGAGCGAACGCTGGGCCTCGATCGGCGCAAAGCCGCCCAGGCTCCACACCAGACCCGCAATCGTTGGAATCAACGCATTTCTTGTTGGCATCAGTCGCTCCCGCGCGGTTTCCGGGCCCAGGGACCCTCAGCTGGTGATATTCGGATTGCTCGCCATACCCAAAAGGAGAGCAGCGATCTGTCCAAGACTAATGGATACAAGAATCAATACACAAGAGAATACGGAAGAATCGGGCCCGGATGGATCGCCGCTCCCCGTCAGCGCCGCCTCAACACCGGGAGCCGCACATGCGAAGCCCGCTCCCGGTCGTGGTACACCGTCTGTTGCGCGACCCGCCATTCGGTGTCCGTGGCGACCGGGTTGCCCGTGTTCTGGTTCGGGTTGACGAAGGGAGATGCACTCGACGAGACCTCGATCCTCACGCGGTGTCCCGGCAGGAAGGTGTGGCCGAGGTCGAAGAGTTCGATCTCGTATCGCTGCGGGGTTCCCGGTTCGACGGGCACTTCCCGGTCCCTGCCCAGACGGTACCGCGCGCGGATGACCCCCGCAGGATTCACGCCGAGCTTGATCGCGCGCCCGTCGGGGTAGACGTCCGTCAGCTTCGCGGTGAAGTCGGTGTCGCGTGCGTCGGTGGCCGCGTGCACGATCACGAAGACCTTGCCGAGCACGGTGAGCGGTTCCTCCAGTACGTCGCTGGTGTACACGAGGACATCGTCACGGCGCTGCACGGCCCGCTGGTCGGCACCGTCCTCCGGCAGGCTCGGACGGCACCGGGTGATGCGGGTCGTAGGTGTAGCGGTCGGATGGCTCCTCTCCGGGGGCGTTCCATGACAGCGTCCCGTCACCGATCGCGCTGTTGGCGTTCCCGCCGCTGTGCAGGTAGAGGCTGCGATCGGCCACCGCGGCGGGCGGGTATTCGTCGAAATCCATCCACTGATTGGTGCCGGTCAGATAGACGCGCGCGCGGGGAAGGTCGAATTCGCCGTCGCCGTCGCCCTTCAAACACCAGTCGAACCACTCCATGGCGAGGCCGTCGATGTCCATCACGGAACCGGGTCGGTCCAGCTCCCCGATCCGGGGGGTGCCGCCCGTGCGGGTCTCTCCATGGTCCCACGGACCCGCCAGGAGGTACTGCCGGTTCGCGGCCGGCGAGTGCGCGCGCATCCCGCGCCAGTAGTGGAACGCGCCGGGCTGGTCGGCGTCGTACCATCCGGTCACCGTGAGCGCGGGGACGTCCATGTCGGCGAAGTCGGCGTCGTCAAAGAGGATTCGGTCCCAATAGGCGTCCTCGGTCGAATGCTGCAGAAAGTCGCGGTACAGCGGCATGACGCGCCCCATGACCGAATCCATGGAGATCAGGGGGCGGTGCGCAAAGACGGCATCGCGGTCCGTGAGCATGGCGTTCTCGTTCTGACCGATCCGCCCGGAGGTCCCGTTGATCCATCCAAGCGCCCATTCCATGCGGAAGGCCCCGCCGGTGTAGGGGATCTCGTCGAAGTAGCGCGCGGCCGGCGCCTGTGGGAAGAGGCACGTCAGCGGCGCACCCTCGCGCGCGGCCAGCCACTGGACCGTGGCGCGGTACGAGCCGCCCATCATCCCGATGCGCCCGTTCGACCAACTCTGCGCGGTGATCCACTCGATCGTGTCGTACCCGTCCTCGGCGTCGGCGAAGAAGAAGCCGAAATCGCCCTGTGAGTCGCCGCGCCCGCGCGCGTCCTGTACGATGAACGCGTACCCGTTGCGCGCGAAGGCGTGACCGAGCGTCACCCAGCGGGCTTTCGCCTTCAGATACGGCGTCCGTACCAGCACCGTGGGGTAGCGTCCATCCTCGCCCGGCAGCCAGAGATCCGACATCAGTTCGACTCCGTCGCGCAACGGCGTGGTGACGCCGAATTGCTGGCGGACATCGGTCTGGGCCGAGGCCGGAACGGGTGCGAGGATCAACAGGGCAGCAGCGCAGTTAAGCAACCGAAGGGGGGCGGCGATGTGTCTACCGGGGGTGGAGCATCTCATGACAAGGCTACCTTGATGGACTGCTAAGAGGACTGCCGGGTCCCGGGCTCGATGGCACCGGGGCTGGTGGGCAACGTACGCGCCGACTGCCTGGTGGCGCCATGGAAGTGAGGATGTGATGAGGGCTTTGTGGATCCGCTTTGCGGGAGGGTTTGTCGTGCTGTCCGCCGCCTGCGGCACCGGGAGCGACTCCGGGCCGGTGCTCCGGTCGGAGGTCCGCGACAGCGCGGGGGTCACGATCGTCGAGAACGCGCGGCCCGCCACCGGGTCCCGGCTCGGCTGGCGGGTCGGCGAAGCGCCCGCGGTGTCCATCGGGACGCAGGAGGGCGAGGAGGCCGAGATGCTCTACATCGTGGATGACGCCACGAAACTCGCCGATGGGAGGATCGTGATCGCCAACGCGGGCACCTCCGAGCTGCGGGTCTTCTCGGCTGTTGGAGAGCACCTGTCGACCTGGGGTGGACAGGGCGAGGGTCCGGGCGAATTCAACGCATACACTCCAGAGGCGGCAAGCTGGTGGCCCGGCGATTCGGTGGTGGGGTCCAACTCGTGGAGGAGGCGGATCGAGGTCTTCGATTCCCAGGGCAACCACGGTCGGTCCGTGACCATGCCCGACGGCTATCACGCCTTCCTGGGTGTCTTGCCCGACGGGACCTTCCTGGTGAAGCCCAGTACCGTCCTGCGGGGAGGTGTCTTCGGTGCCAGCGACCCTCTGGTTCGCCGACCCGACAATTTCGGTCTACTAATGCCCGGCGGGGAACTGCGGGCCTCGCTGGGTGACCAACCCGGGGAGGAGTGGTTCTCATCCCCCACCGCCCCGATGGCCACCCCTCATCCCTTCGGCCGGGCCACGATATCCACCATCTGGAAAGATCTTGCCGTCGTGAGCCCGACCGACCGCTACGAACTCCGGGCGTACACGAGCGACGGTACCCTGGCGAAGATCATCCGCCGCGACCACGACCTCCGGAGTCCGACGCAGGCCGAGCTGGACGCCTGGCGCACCGAGCGCTACGCCGACCACCCGGAAGAACGACGAACACAAGTGCTCGCTGAGACCGCGGACATGACGCTCGTCGAGTTCTTCCCCGCGTTCTCGGCGCTGCACTCCGATCCGTTGGGCTGTCTGTGGGTGCGGGAATACGAACTGCCGGGCGAGAACCACAATCGCTGGACCGTGTTCGACGCGGAGGGCCGGGTGCAGGGGTTCGTCGAGATGCCACTCGATCTGGAGGTCTTCGAGATCGGCGAGGACTACCTGCTTGGCAGGGTGATGGACGAACTCAACGTCGAACGCGTGCAACTCTGGCCTCTCGACCGTACTCCCAGGTAAACGCTCCTCCCTCTGCTTGCGTCTCACTTCTCGAAAACCACACGAGGAGCAAAGGATCGAGAGCGCCATGCTCTCCGACCGAGAGATCTTGGAGTTGGCCGTAAGGGCCAGGAAGGGAGAACGAGAGGCGCTCGGCAGGCTGGCGGGTGCTCTCCGTCCTTTGATATGCCGGTGGGCCCTGGTCATGACCGGCGATCCTCACGATGCGGAGGATGTCGCTCAGCTCGTGTTGATGAAAATGCTGGGATCGATGGAGGGCTTCGATGGTCGTTCCAGGGTTACGAGCTGGGTCTACCGGATTACCAGGAACGCCAGCCTGGATCACCAGCGAAGTAAGAGTCAGGACCAACGATTGGCCGAGAAGGCGGAGTGGCTGGCCCGAGCGGAGACGCCTCGGCTGGACGATCCGCTTGACGACATCGAGATGAAGAGAACACTGCGACTGATTCGGACCCTTCTGGCGGAGCTGCCCATGAGGCAACGAGAAGTCTTCGATCTGGTGGATTTGCAGGGACTGAAGCCGCGGGAAGCGGCTGACCTGCTGGAGATGAACCCGAACACGCTGCGGGTACACCTCTTTCGCGCAAGGCGTAAGATGCGCAAGGAGATGCTGGCACGGGGCCGGGGATACGGAAACAAGGAGGAATGATGGATCATCGTGACGATTGGCCGGACGGGATCCTGGAGGGGGATCTCGATGCGATCGGCGGCCGGGATCCCTCGGAGCGCCGGAACGTCGAGCGGATCGCCCGGGATGGTCGGAATATGAACGCCGTGCTCTCGGCGATGGCGGACCAGATGAGTGATCGCCTTCCCACGCCGATTCACGGGAAGGCCGCGCCCGCGCGTCGTCGGCCCGCCTGGAGGTGGCGGACCGTGGCACCCTTGGCGGCCGCCGCCGCCATCGCGGCGCTGATCCTTGTGCGCGGTGTAGAGATCGGAGGGGATGGCGAGCTCCCCATACCCCCGCCCGCATCCCGTGCAACGAGCATGGTGAGCGAGATGGACGTGGAGGCCGACAGGCCCTTCGCGGTCTTTCCCACGAGCGATCCCGACATCGCCGTGGTATGGCTACTCAACCCGAAGGAGAGCGACTGATGTATGAGAAAATGAAGAGAAGTATTCAATACGCGCTGATCGGGGCATTGTTTCTGGGGCCGCTTGCGGGCGTCGCGAATGCACAGGAAGGTGAGGGGGCTCCAGAAGACATCGACAACGTGCTGCTCACATTTCATCTGATTCAGGCGGATGGCTTCACTGATGAGGACCCCGAGATCAGCGATGTCGTGAGCGAACTCAGGAAGCTCTTCAACTTCCGGGGGTACCGGCTGCTTTCGACTTCGGTACTCAACGTCGGCTTGGTACGATCGAACAGGGATAGGAATGTGTTGGTCGGCGACGGATTGCAGAGAATCGTCCCGGCCGATTCCGAGACGCCGTTGACGATCAAGGCGGAGATCAGTTCACGCCGTTCCACGGGGTCCGTCCGTGCCAAGGTGATCCTCACCGACGTGACCCAGCAGGTCGTATTTGGCGATGGAGCATCAAGCCAGCAGCTTCCGCTGCTCGAAGCCTCGGTCACGATCCGCGACGGTCAGAGGGTGGTATTGGGATCGGCCCGCCGCTCCGCCGAGGATCCTGTGCTCATCCTCATCGTGACGCCCAGGGTTGATCCGAAGTGATGAGCGGACGCAACCCGGGCAGGGATCGCCTGACGCACCGCAACGCATTGGGAGGCGGTATGCTACCGAGAGCCCTGACGATCGTCATCGCCGCAACCACAATCGGCCTCGCTGCTTGCGGCTCCGATGCCTCGCCCGCCGGCCCGAGCGTTGAGGTAGAGACCATCGGCGACACAACGATCGTTCGCACTCTGTCGGGAAGTGTGTGGGGTGCGGAGGCGACGCTCGTGCCAGAAGTCTCGATCGGTGAGTTGGACGGGCCTGAGGAGTATCTCTTCGGCCGGATCGGGTCGCTGGCGGTGGACAAGGACCGCAATGTCTACGTCTTCGACAGGCAGGCGCTCCACGTACGCGTCTTTGACGATGCCGGTACCTACATCGCAACGCTGGGCAGGGAAGGAGAGGGACCGGGCGAGTTTGGGCGCGCCGAGACCATCGCAGTGCTCCCTGACGGCCGATTGCTCGTTCGGGATCCGGGCAATATGCGGGTCCAGGTGTTCGACCCCGTTTCGGGCGAGACGGACGAATGGGAGTACAATTCCGGCAACACCTACCGGTCCGGGGCGCCGTTGTACACCGATGTGCGTGGCCAAACGTTCCTGTTGACCCGCGACCAGTCCGGGGACGATATCATCATAGTTCTTGGGACCGATGGGACACATTTGGATACGCTCCCTGAACCGTCTATGGACTTTGAGGGAGTCGTCCTCCGGGCGGAGCACACCACCGCAGAGGGCAGTTCCCGGGTCACCGCTCCCGTGCCCTTCTCACCCAGGTTCTTGTGGGCCGTTCACCCCACCGGCCATTTCCTTACCGGTCTCTCCTCCGACTACCGCATCGACCTGGTCCGTGACGACGGCGTGCTGCGCATCGAACGCGACTACGAGCCGGTGCCGGTGTCGGACGGGGAGCGCGACTACTGGCGTGAGTCAACGGTGCAGATGATCCGGTTCACCGTTCCCGACTGGACATGGGACGGCCCCCGGATCCCGGACCACAAGCCGATCTTCAAACGGTTGCTCACAGGCTGGGATGGGCGGATCTGGGTATGGCTGGCGACCGAAGGAGAGCGTGTCGAAAACGAGGACCACGACCCGGAGAATCCCTTTTCCAAGCCCGTTACCTGGCGGGAATCGAGACGTTACGACGTCTTTGAGTCCGACGGAACCTATCTGGGAGTCGTCGTACCGCCGGATGGGTTCTCCTCCCCTGTCTTCGACGGCGTTCATGTCTGGGCGGTAGCCACGGACGAATTGGGGGTCCAGCGGGTGGTCCGCTACAGGATCGAGGTGGGACAGGGTGGCAGCGGCCAGTTTTCCTCAGAAGCGTCCTTCGCCCTTCAATGGGCGTCGGGTGTTTGGGAATGACAAGCTCGGTTGTCACCGTGGAGTTGCCCCGCTTTCTCCCCTCCCCTGTCCTCTTCATCCTCCCGGCCATCCTGGGTGCCGGCTGCGAGCCGGGAGACCCCGCTGCCGGTGGCGGCGACCTCGCGACCACTTTCGACAGCATCGGTGAAGTGGTCCACGTCACCAACACCGGAACCCCGCCCGAGTGGCGACTCGCTCCCGTCGTTTCCATCGGGCCGAAAACGCTCACGGACCAGGGTGCTCCCGAGGAATTCGGTTTGGTCACCGCGGTTGCGCTGGGCCCGGATGGGAACGTGTTTGTTGCGGACGCCCGGAACCTTGAGGTGCGGATGTTCGGTCTGGACGGGGCGCACCGGCGCACCTTCGGACGAGACGGGGAAGGGCCGGGCGAGTTCAGGAGCATCTATTCGCTGGCCTGGGTGGGCGACCGGCTTCTCACCCTGGATCCGCGCCTGGGCCGCATTGGCGAATTCTCGGCCGAGGGGGAGTGGCTCGGCCAGAGAAGGACCGCAGGAGGGGTCAGCGGCTCGCCCGCATTCATCCGGTTCTATCCGGTCGGCGCGAACGAAGCCTTCCGTTTTGCGCGCGTTGCCGATGGCACTGTATTGGTGGGCCATCACAGCCGTGGAGAGACGGGCGACACGGTGTCCTTTCTGAGGGCTCCGGCGACCTCGCCGGGCGCAATTGAGGTCATTATCTGCGAGGCGGAGGGGGTATCCGGCTTCTTTGGGCACTCGTTTGCGCCGAGATCCGTCCAACACCCGGCTTCCGGCGGGGTCATGTACTCCGGTTGGACGTATTCCTACCGCATCGCCGTCACCCGAAGCGACGGCGACACCCTGCGGGTGATCGAGCGCACATTGCCGGCCGAGCCCATCACGGACGAGGAATGGGCTGCGGGAAGCGCGGAGTTCGAGGAATTCCGGAACCGATGGCCCGACGCTTCCTGCAACCCCCGGGGCTTCACCCGGCCGGACCGGAAGTCTTTCATCAAGCAGATCTTCGTCGCTCCTGACGGCAAGCTGTGGGTCGAGGTCATCCGCACCGCCGGCAATCGCTGGGAGTTCTTCGATCCCGACGGGCGGCTGCTCGGCAGCGTTCCCGCCGTGCCACACAAGGAACGCACCGTCCCCGTCTTCAGAAGCGATCACCTCGCTACGATCCGCCAGGACGAACTGGAACTGGACCATGTGGAGGTTTGGCGGCTCGAACGGGTGGGACGAGAGTAGCTGTCGCCGAATTCGACGGACTCGGACCAAGTCTCCAGCAAAGTTTGTATCTTGCCCCGATGAGATCTGCACTCATCAAGGCCATCATCATCCTCCCCGGGACGGCCCTCGTGTTCGTTCCCGCTCTGATTCTCTGGCTCTCGGCCGGATCTTCGATGGCCATGGCGCCCGCGGGACTCGCGCAAACGCGATTCTGGATCGGCCTCGTCGTGGCTGTCGTCGGCTTCGTTCCAGCCGCGTGGTCCGCCCGGCTGTTTCTGACCGTCGGCGCGGGTACCCCCGCCCCCTGGGCCTCTCCGAGCAAGCTGGTGGTCCTCGGGCCCTACCGCTACGTGCGCAACCCGATGATCAGAGGTGTCCTCCGCATGCTCGTGGCCGAGTCGCTACTTCTCGGCTCATGGCCGATTGCCGGTTGGACGCTCGTATTCTTCCTCCTCAACGCGATCTACCTGATCCGTGTTGAGGAGCCGGCTCTCGAGCAACGGTTTGGCGAGGACTACCGGCGCTACAAGGAGAATGTCCCGCGCTGGATCCCACGCGTGGCGCCTTGGGAGCTCCCCTGACGGATCAGGGTTGAAACGAGTCCGGATCTGGCGGCTTGACCGGATGACCGGCTAGCCTTTGTCGGACGTTCCGCGTCTACCCGCACCAAGGAAGAAGACCATGCAGTTATCCCCCCGCCTCACGGCCCCACTCCTCGCCCTGACGGCGGCCATCACGGCCCTCCCCGCCACCGCCCAGCAGGCCGTCGACGAGGAATACACCGCGCTCATCCGCGAGGCCACGACCGAGTCGTTCTTCTCGACGCCCCTGGTCGACCATCTCCCCGAAACGGTGCCGACCCCCCTCGACCACCTCGGTCACATCTCCGGCGCGCCCGACATTCTGAGTTACCCGGAAGAGGTCCACGCGTACATGCGCGCGCTGGCCGCGGCTTCGCCCCGGGTCGAAGTCTTCACCATCGGCGAATCCGAGGAGGGCCGCGAAATGATCGTCGTGGTCGTGGGCTCCGAGGAATCGATCGAGGGGCTGGAGGCCAACAAAGCCGCCCTGCGCGCCCTGGCCGATCCGCGCATCACCACGCCCGAAGCCGCCGAAGAGATCATCGGCTCCGCCAAGCCCATGTACTGGTCGGCGGGCGCGATCCACGCGCCTGAGACGGGGTCGCCGGAGATGTTCATGGAGCTCGCGTACCGTCTCGCCGTGGGTGAAAGCGACTTCATCCGCCAGATCCGCGACGGCGTCATCTACATGATGACACCGATCATCGAGGTCGACGGGCGCGCCAAGGTGGTCGACCTGCACATGGGCAAGCGCAAGGACCCCGACGCGAACCTGCCCACACGCCCGCTGTACTGGGGCAAGTACGTCGCGCACGACAACAACCGCGACAACATCGGCCAGGCGCTCGAGCTGTCGCAGGCCGTCACCCGTACCTACCTCGACTTCAGGCCGACCGTCTTCCACGACCACCACGAGTCCGCGTCGCACCTTTACACCTCCACCGGCCGCGGCCCCTACAACGCCTGGCTCGACCCGATCGTGATCAACGAGTGGAACCGTCTTGCCTACAAGGAAGTGCAGGACATGACCGCGTTCGGCGTCCCTGGGGTATACACGCACGACTTCTATGACGGATGGGGCGCCAACTACATGATGTGGGTCGCGCACATGCGCAACTCGATCGGGCGTTTCTATGAAACCCAGGGCGCGGGAGACGCTTCCACCCGGATCATCCGCTCCAACGTTCAGCGACAGTGGCACCGCCCGAGCACCCCGCTGAAGGAGGTCGTGTGGGGGATCAGGAACAACGTCAACCTGCAGCAGAGCGCGGTGCTCATCGCCATGCACGAGGTTGCCACCAACGGCGACGAATTCCTGCGCAACTTCTACAGGAAGTCGCAGCGCTCGGTCGCGAAGGCACACAACGAAGGCCCCGCCGCCTACGTCCTCCCCGCCGACGACCCCCGCCCGGGGCAGCAGGCGAGGCTGCTCCAGCTCATGGAAGACCACGCCTTCGAGGTGCACAAGGCGGACGACGAGATCGAGGTGGGTGAGACCGTCTTCCCCGAGGGCAGCTACGTCGTGCGCATGGACCAGCCCTTCTCGCGCGCGGCCGACATGCTCCTCGACAAGCAGTACTACAACCCCGACGATCCCCGGCCCTACGACGATGTCGGGTGGACGGTCGGGCCCCTCTTCAACGCCAAGACGGTGCGGGTTGAAGACACCGCCATCCTCGACGCGGAGATGACGCTCATCGCGTCCAGCGAGGTTGCGGGCGGCGTGGAGGGGCGCCGCGGCGGCACCTACCTGGTCAACTACAACGCCGACAACACCCTGGCCACTTTCCGCTTCGCGCACGACGACCTCGTGATCCACGCGGCGGAGGCCGACTTCACCGACGACGACCGCTCCTTCAACGCCGGCACCTTCGTGATCCGCGAGGAAGACAACCCGGAGGTTGACCTCGGCGCGGTCCTGGATATGGCGGGCGCCTGGTACGGCTTCACAGCACACCGCACACGCTCCGAGCTCGAGGTCGCGACCCACCAGACCCGGGTTCCGCGCGTCGCGGTCATGCACACCTGGACGAACACGCAGGACGAAGGCTGGCTGAGGTTCGGGCTGGACGAGTACGGCATCCCCTTCGACTACATCTCGGTGCACGAAGTGCGCGACAACCCGGAGCTGGCGCGCGACTACGACGTGATCGTCATGGGCCAGCAGCGCGGCGACGCCATGGGCATCGTGCGCGGCCTGCAGGGCGACGACCCGATCCCGTGGAAGGCCACCGAGATCACACCCAACATCGGCCGGCAGGCGTCTACCGACGACATGCGCGGGGGACTCGGGCTCGAAGGCGTGTTGCACCTCAAGCACTTCGTGGAAGCCGGCGGCGTGTTCGTCACCATGGCCGGGGCGTCCAATCTGCCGATTCACTTCGGCCTGGCCGACGGGGTGTCGGTCCGGCCCACGCCGGACATGTGGGCCCGGGGCGGTGTCTTCGCAACGCGCGTCACCGACGACGCCAGCCCGATCGGCTACGGCTACGACGACCTGGGCGTGGCCTTCAACACCGCGCCGGTCTTCCGGGTCGGCGGTGGGGGAGGCGGCTTCAGCGGCTTCGGCGGCGGCGGCGCGGGCGCGCAGTCACGCGGCCCCGGCGACACGACCGCCCGGCGCACCGGCCGCGGCGGCACCGACGAGGACGACATCATCCAGGGCAGGGCACGCGACCTGGGCGTCGCGGGGGTGGAAGCCTTCCGGGAGGCGGAGGAAGACGACGACGCGCCCGGCGGCGGGTTCTCGTTCGGTGCCAACACCGACCACATCCGCATCGTCATGCGCTTTGCGGCCCAGACCGATGACCTTCTCATCAGCGGCGGTCTGAAGAACGGCCAGGCCCTGGCCAATGCACCCGCGGTGGTCGACGTCCCCGTCGGCGATGGCCATGTGGTCATGTTCTCCTTCAACCCCTTCTGGCGTGGCCACACGCACGGGTCGTACGCGCTCCTCTTCAACACGCTCATGCACCACGACGCGCTGTCCGTGGCCGCCGAGGAGATGGTGGCGGAGGAGGAGCCGGGGGAGGGGCGGCCGGAGTCGCGTCAGGAGTAGGGAGAAGGCTCGTAAATATGTACATAAATTATGTACATTTTCACGGTGTGCCAACTTGCGTACCCGCCGTTCATCCCCCACTCTGAATCCGATACGCCCGGTTCGCACAGGAGGCCATGCACATGCAGCGGAAGAGCAGATTCAGCCGCAGAACCTTTCTGAGGAGCGCCGGCACGACGGCGATTCTAGGGGCGGCAGGCGCCCGTAGTGTCGTTGCGCAGCCGCCGCCCGGGCTGACAGATCCCGCCAGCGGCGCCCGCCCCTTCCCCCTCGCCCTCGACGACTACGATTTCGACGAAGTCTACGACCGCGTCGGCACGGACAGCGTCCGCTGGGACCGCGCGGTCGAGCAGTTCGGCCCGGGAATCGTGGTGGGGATGGGCGTGGCGGACATGGACTTCCGCGCGGCTCCCTGCGTCACGAATGCCCTCGCCGAGCGATGTACGCACGAGAACTGGGGGTACATGGCCCGACCCGCTTCCTATGCGGAGGCGGTGGCGGAGTGGAACAACCGCCGCTACGGGCTCGACATCGACCCCTTGACGATCGTCTTCACGACCGGCGTTCACCCCGGGATCATCGCGGCGCTCCACACCTTCTCGCCCCCCGGCGGCCGCGTCCTCCTGATGACCCCGACCTACTCCGGCTTCTACAGCGACCTCACCTTCACCCGCACGGTCGCCGAAGACTGCCCCATGGTCGTCGAGAACGGGCGCTACACGGTCGACTTCGACGACTTCGAGCGGCGCGCCCAGCGGTGCAACACCTTCATCCTGTGCAACCCGCAGAACCCCACCGGCAACTGCTGGTCGGCGGAAGACATGATGCGCATGGGCGAGATCTGCCTCAGGCACCACGTCGTCGTGCTGGCCGACGAGATCCACTGCGACTTCGTGACCGAGGGCAACAGCTACACGCCCTTCGCAAGTCTCCCGGACAAGGACATGGTCGACAACAGCCTGACCTTCAAGTCCGCGAGCAAGTCCTTCAGCCTCGCGGCGATGAAGGTCGCGTGGTACCACACGACCAACCCGGACTACCTGGAGCGCGTCAAGAGCAACACCCGTGCCGACCTGAGCAGCCTGGGGCTGGTCGCGACCCGGGCGGCGATCAAGGAGGGCGAGCCCTGGCTGAACGACCTGCTCGTCTACCTCAACGCGAACCACGACTTCGCCGAGGCGTACGTCCGCGAGCACATGCCGTCCATCGGCTTCACCAAGGGCCAGGGGACCTACCTGGCCTGGCTGAACGTGTCGCAGCTGATCGAACGGATCGGCGCCGAGGAGACCGCCGCCCGCGAGAGCGCAGAAGCGACCGACCCGGTTACAGCCGAGAAGGTTGTCCAGCGCTGGTTCGCCGAGAACGGCGGCGTCTTCCTCAATCCCGGATCGAACTACGGCACCGGCGGTGCCGGATACATGCGAATGAACCTGGCCTCTCCGCGCAAGATCGTGGAGCGGGCCCTCAACAACATGGCCGAGGCGATGGCCTGAGCACGAGGATGACCGAAATGATCAAAGCGAAAACGACCGTAACCGCCGCGGCGTCGGCCGCACTCCTTATCCTTGGCGCCCTCATCGGTGCTCCGAACGCGCACGCGCAGGGTGAGGATGTCGGGTCGATCACCTTCCCGACGTCCGCGACGGGTGAAGCGCAGGCTCACTTCCTGCGCGGTGTCGCGATCCTGCACAGCTTCGGCTGGAAGCAGGCACGCGAACAGTTCCACGCCGCACAGGCGATCGACCCGGACTTCGCCATGGCGTATTGGGGCGAATCGCTTGCCTACAATCACCCCCTGGTGACCAACATGGACCCGACCGAGCCCAGGAAGGCGCTCGAGCGGCTCGGTGCGACCCCGGAGGAACGCCTCGCCAAGGCGCCCACCGATCGCGAGAAGGGCTTCATCAACGCGGTCGAGATCCTCTGGGGCGACGGTGACCACAGCAAGCGCCGCATCGAGTATATGGAGGCGATGGGCGACCTCCACGACGCGTACCCCGACGATCCCGAAATCGCGGCCTTCTACGCGCTCAGCTTGCTCGGCGTGACCCGCGCGACCGGCGACCTGAGCGAGCGATACAACGTCCGCGCAGGCACGATCGCACTCAAACTGTTCAGGGCCAACGAGGTCCACCCCGGCGCGGCGCACTACACGATCCACTCCTTCGACCACCCGGTCAATGCCCCGCTCGCGCTGGACGCGGCCTACGCGTTCGCGGACATCGCGCAGGCGGTGTCGCACGCGCGCCACATGCCCACGCACATCTTCATCCAGCACGGCATGTGGGACCTGGTCGCGGGGCACAACGAGTCGGCGTACGGCGTGGCCGTCGAGCTGTGGGAGCCGGGCGACGAGATGGGAGACGCGGTACACGCGCTGGATTGGGGCCAGTACGGCGACCTCCAGCGGGGCGACTACGAGAAGGCGCGGGTGTGGATCGATCGCCTGGCGTCGATGGTCGAGAACGACGGCTTCGAAGTCGGTGGCTCGCGCGGCGCGGCGGGGACCGCCCGGGCGCGGGGCGCGCTGCCGCTTCTCAAGTCCCGCTACATCGTCGAGACCGAGGAGTGGAAGGTCCAGCCCATCACCGACGACTCACCGTCGAACGAGCTCCTGGCGACCGGGCTCAGCGCTGCCCGCACCGGCGACGCGGAAACGCTCACCGCCGCCGAGAAGGCCCTGGCGGAGAAGTCCGACGGCAGCGGCTACGACCACGTCATCCACATGCAGGTGAGCGCGCTTCTGCATGCCGGAATGGGTCACGGCGACATGGCCACCGGCTTCATGGACGATGCGGTCGAGACCGTTGAGGCCATGGCGCCGCCCCGCGGTTCCGCCAACCCGGTGAAGCCCGTGCACGAGTTGTACGGCGAGCTTCTCCTTGACTTGGGTCGGGC
The DNA here is from genome assembly GCA_963555795.3 of Longimicrobiales bacterium. Lineage (GTDB taxonomy): Bacteria > Gemmatimonadota > Gemmatimonadetes > Longimicrobiales > Gaopeijiaceae > Bin94. Next base: position 677,250 of record CAUVXA020000007.1, read on the forward strand.
CGAAGACGCCGCCGCGATGTTCGAAACCTCGCTGCAGCGGATGGCGAACCGTCCGCGCTCGCTCCTCGGGCTGGCGCGTGCGCACGCTGCAATGGGCAACGAAATGGTCGCGGCTGAGAACTACGGCAAGGTGACCGCGCTGTGGGCGGATCGCGAAGGTGTGCCCGGGCTGGACGAGGCGCGCACCTTCGTGGAAGACCACGCGGGGGGTGGCGCGAGTTCCAGCCGACGGTAGGGCGGGGTGCCGGGGGAACGTCCGCAACGCTCTCAGCAACGCGAAACCACGGGGACGGCAAAGATGGACCCCGCGAGGGGGCCCCGCCTGCTACCTGTCCATCAGAATCCCGCTGAGCGGTTGGAGTCGCGCGGGACCGATGTCGCTACCCTCAGATGGATTGGGTGTCCTCGCGATACTCCATGATCCGCCAAGAGATGCTGGACGATCTCGATGTCAGATTGCCGGCTTGCTCGTCCGTGGGCCGAGTAGACAGTGTCATTCGAGCGCTCGAAACCGAATCGCAATCGTTTCGGGGCCTGCGCCGGATAAGAAACGGGGCGTTTGCCGGGAAATTCAAATACCGGACGAAGGTGCGCCGATCCAGAAAGGCCGTTACGAATACCAGCCCGGAAGTCACACCAGAGAACAAATCCCTTAGTTCGGCGATACGCTTGGCGTTGACCGGGCCGTGGCTGGTTACGGCTTCGATCAGAACGAGCCAACCACGCTCCCGGTCGAACACGACGACATCGGGCATCTTGCCGTGCTCATCGACCTCGATCCCTAGCTCCGCCGCCAACACACGGTTGAAGTAAGCCCATTATTGCCCGGCATCGCCGACATAGAGGGGTTCGCCACCGGGCACGAAGCGGGGACAAAATTCTTCCACAACCAAGCGCACCAATTCGTTCTGCCCGCCCGGAGTCAATGCGATTGAGATACCTTCGCGAAGCACGAGAGGAATCTTCGCCTTCTTACGGCGCTGGGCGTACCGGACGCTCAGCGTCTCTTGGCGACTGAGGTACGTGGCTAGTTCGGTCGACCATGCCTCCGTGCTGAACGTCCTGACAAGCGCGAGCGCTTCCGGGTCAATCTGGTAGCAGTACTTCGGACTGTTCACCGCACGGTTCGGGCGATCCGGGTTCGAAACGACCAGTCCGGCGTCCACAAACTGGTGTAGCGTGAATCGCCTGAAAGTCTCACGACTGTTGGGCGCGTATTCGCGCCCGTAGTGACTCGCGACCCACTCCATGATAGGGGTGACACCCATGAGCGGCGCGGAGGCGTCAGCCCACGGTCTGGCGGGGGTGAGGCCGGCGAGGGCCAGCAGTGTCAGTGCAGACCTCTCGTTCTGTTGCTCTCTTGGCATTCCAAGGTCACGCAGGATGGCCAGGCCTTCCTGGATCCTGGCCTTGACGTGGTCGGTATCCGGCATATTGCTTAGCTCCGTGCAGTGTTGGCGGATGGCCTCGTTTGCCCGTTCTCCCGCCAGTACGGTGTCCAGGGCAGAGCCGAGCGCCAACAGGCTTTGTAAGCTGGGGTATTTGAGTCTTCGTAGATCGGTGGCGTTTACCTGCGTGTGGCCGGAAAACTGCCGGAAATAGCAATCCACGAAGGTGCTGTTCAGGTAGGAAGCCAGGCCGAGCGCGAGTTCGCGCTCAATTGGTCTCCCGGACTTGTGGAAGTAGTTGAGGTGGTTTTCCAAAGCCAGGAATCTTCCAGGAAGCCGCGAAGGATCGATCACGGACGCGACGATCCGTCGCGCCTCTTCCTTGGTCGTGAAGCGACGGGTGGCAACGTACCAGCCTGAGGGGATCAGGACGTGTTCCGTCTCGTCTGACAGAGCAAGCGCCTGGGGTTTGTTTCCGACAACGGGCCAGCGGACGGCCAGCCGCCGCAGATTGACGGGATGCAGAAGAGGCGCGGTCGGCAAATCGCTGCCAGGCTCTGCAAACCATTTCTTCATGCGAAAACCGACGACGGGACCTGTGGATACATCAACCCCGAGATCGGACAGGCTGGCCGGGAGCGAGGTCATGAACCTCGAAAGCCGAACGCTCCAAGCGCTTCCGGAAGATGGACGAACAGATCGGAGTCGTCCCGGCGGACGATGTCGCTGCTGCTGGCCCCCCAACTCCAAACCGGGTCGTCCTGAGACCCGTCGCTGAAAGACAGCGAGACTGACTGGCGCGGTTTCCCACCACGCTGCAGCGCGAGCACCACATTCTCTTGAAGCACGGCATCCGCCCCGAAAGCTCGGTCCCTCCGACCGAATAGATGAACCCGACGGACATTGGCGGAACTGAGGAGATACCGTCGAAAACGGCGAAAGTACACTCCGTTGCAGAAGCTTCTTGGAAGGATGGCGACCACCGTCCCACCAGGCTTCACGGCCGCCAATGCCAGTCCGACGAAAGCGGCGTACAGGTTGGGTGCTGCAATGCCGAGCGCGTCTAGCCGAGCCCGGAGATCCGATCTCGCGGACAGCTTCTTGTATGGGGGATTGAGAATCGCGATGTCGAATGTTTCGGGCGTGGAAAACGGGTGGCCAAGCCACTCTCGGGATGCCCGCTGTGCAAAGTCCTCGAAGCGCAGCTCTACATCGCAGGGAACCGAACGCAACTTGCACGCCTGGCGCACCGCGTCCGCGCTGCGCTGCAAGAAGGGCTCCATCGCGGGGTCGAGTTCGAACGCCGTAACGGACAGCGACCGCGGGGGCAAGTCCTGCCTGAGGCAGTGGGCCACGTAGGCGGTAAACAGTGTGCCCGCCCCTGCGCCCGGGTCCAGGATTCGCACTGCATCGCGATTGTGCGGGGCCATGGACGCCATGAGCCGGGCGACCCACATGGGCGTGAAATACTGCCCCCAATCCCGCTGGCGCTCGGGAACGAGTGCCCGGCGTGCCGCCGCTTGGATGATTGATCCCTGTGTTAGCAGCCGTTCGGCCACCTCGAGGGGATTGTCGCAGATCTGACGGCGCTCAGTCGGGCCCCAAGTGGATTCGGCCCGTTCGACTGTGCCTGTCACTGGCAACGTTCGCTCCTCGCGGTGGTGGATTACTCGGCTCGCCTTGGGAAGCTACATATTTCGGGTTTTGTTCGCAAGCGATCAGCAAGCCTTACTGCAGCCCGACCCCCAATGCCACCGCGATCGCCACCAACCCGATCGCCACCAGCCCCAGGTAGCGAGGCGTCGTGAAGCGGATCCAGTCCTCGTAGCGAACCCCCGCCGACGCCAGGATCGCCATGAGCGCACCGTTCGTCGGCGTCAGCAGCTCGCACAGCCCCGCGCCGTATTGATACGCCAGCACCGTCACCTGGCGTGACATCCCCAGCAGGTCCGACAACGGGACCAGCAGCGGCATCGTGAGCACCGCCTGCCCGCTCACGCTGGGCACCGGCACATGGATCGCCGCCTGGGCCGCGACCATCCCGAAGCTGGATGCGAGCACGGGCAGGCCCTCCAGCGGCGTGAACATCGCGTGCACGATCGTGTCGACGATGCGCCCGTCCTGCAGCACCACGTAGATCGCCCGCGCGAACCCGATCAGGATGCCCGCGTAGGCCATCCCCCGGAAGCCGCGCACGTACGCCTCGGCCGTACCGCTGACCCGCATGCCACTGAGCAGGCCGACGATCACCCCCATGATAAAGAACGCGGCGGACAGCTCGTTGAACCCCCAGTGCCACCCGATCATCCCGATGACCACAAGCGTGAAGGTCACGCCGACGAGCGCGAAGATCCCGAGATCCGATGCCCGCACGCCTTCCGCGGCCTCCTCGTCCACCTCTTCGGCCGGGCCGCGGGTGCGCCGCGCGTAGCGCATCGTCATGCCGATCCAGAACGTGAGCGCGAGCAGCAGAAACAGGATCCGGAAGGCCGCGCCCGACGCCAGCGGCAGCTCCGCCAGCTGTGTTAGGAGCAAATAATATGTCCGGTTTCGTAGCACGTAATCTGTCCGGTTCAGAACAGTCACCGAGGAGGCTGGATGAACCGGGCGGAGATGCTGCGAGAGATACGGATGGCGAGGTTCGAAGAGATCTATGATCGAGGGCGCCGAAAACGGGTCACGCAAGCGTGGGCGGCGAGCGTGCCGGGAGTGACGGACCGGACGTTCCGGCGCTGGGTGGCCCGCTACGAGGCGGGCGGGCTGGCGGCCCTGAAGGACAAGCGGGTGGCGGGGCCGTCTCCCCGGCGGGCGTCGCCGGAGGAGGCGGCGGCGCTGGAGGCGCTGTACCGGGACGGCTGTGCGGGGTGGAACGTGCTTCACTTCTACCACGAGGTCTACGCGGGCGAGCACGGCGGGGCGCGGTCGTACACCTGGGTGAAGAGCCGCCTTCAGGAGGCGGGCCTGGTGAGGAAGGGGCGCAGGAAGGGTGCGCACCGGCTCAGGCGGGAGCGCAAGCCGGCGGAGGGGATGATGCTCCACCAGGACGCCTCGACGCACGAATGGGCTCCCGGCCAGGGGTGGGACCTGGTCGTGACGATGGACGACGCGACAAGCGGGGTGTACTCGGGGTTCTTCGTCGAGGAGGAGGGAACGTGGTCGAGCCTTCGGGGCGTCGCGGAGACGGTGAAGGTGCAGGGGCTCTTCGACAGCCTGTACACGGACCGGGGCTCGCACTACTGGCACACGCCGGAGGCGGGCGGGAAGGTGGACAAGGACAAGCCGACCCAGTTCGGCCGGGCGATGGGCGAGCTCGGGATCGAGATGATCGCCGCGTACTCGCCGCAGGCGCGGGGCCGGAGCGAGCGGCTGTTCGGGACGCTTCAGGGGCGCCTGCCGCAGGAGCTGGCGCGGGCGGGGATCACCGACATGGACGAGGCCAACGAGTTCCTGAAGGACTTCTGGCCGCGGTTCAACGCGGCATTTGCGGTGGAGGCGAGGGAGGCGAAGCGCGCGTTCACCCGGTTGCTGCCGCGGATGAAGGCCAAGCTGCCCGACATCCTCTGCCTGAAGGAGACACGGACGGTTGGCAACGACAACTGCGTGACCTACAAGGGCAAGACGCTGCAGATCCCGCCTCAGCCGCACCGGTACACCTACGTGCGAGCCAAGGTCAAGGTCCACGAATACGAGGACGGCGGCATGGCCGTCTTCCACGGCATCCGGAGGCTCGGGCGCTACGATGCGAACGGCAGGTTGCTGGACACCCTCAGCGGGTCGGAGGTGGCAGCGTGAGGCGGTACCGCCGCCCCCCTCGGCTCGCTCCGCTCGCCTCGGAGGGCGGCGGTACGGAAAAGCGGACACTTCATGTGCTACAGAAACCGGACATTTCATTTGCTACCGACACAGCTCCGCCAGCTGTTGCGCGATCGAGACCTGGAAGGGATTGATGGGACTGAAGGCCGACCCCACAAACGCGGCTCCGGCGCTCATTGCGACCGCCACCATGGGGGTGAAGCCGAGCCTGCGGGTGAGGATGAGCAGCACGGGGATGAGGGGGATGATCTCTTCCTGCATGTTCTCCACCACGCCACCGGTCGCGAAGAGGATCGAGACCACGGGGATGACGAGCAGGTCCCGCCCGTGCAGCATGCGAATCATGGACGTGACGCCGCGCCTGAGCGCCCCGGTCTCGTCGACGACCGTGAAGGCGCCGCCGATCAGGAAGACCAGGAAGATGACCTCGGCCGCGTCGGCCATGCCGCGCGGGAGCGCGACGATCGCGTCGAAGAAGCCCACCGGGCTCGGTTCGACTTCGTGGTAGGTGCCCGCCACCACGACGCTCCGTCCGGTCGCCTCATCGTCGCGGCGGTCGAACTCCCCTGCCGGCAGCACATGACTCGCGGCGGCCGCGAGGACCACGCAGCCGGTCAGCAGGACGAGGGGGTGGGGGACGCGGAACTTCACCGACGGTGAACGACCCAGAGGGTGTCAACGAAGGTAGCGGTCAGATCGCCCGGATCCCGGGCCGTTATCGAGATGATCGGCAAACCCGGAGATACCGTCTGGATGTTGAGTGTTTTCTCGGACACGGATACGGTGGCCAGCTTGGGGTCCGACGTCTTCGCCGCATAGGTCAACGAATCTCCGTCGGGATCTTCGAACAGCCTCTCCACATCCATCACAATCACCGATCCGGCCTCGAACGGAAACGGGAAGATGGTCGTCTGCCGCACCACGACCGGGCGGTGGTTCGCGGGTTCGGCCGGTGTCTCGCAGGCCGCTGCCCAGGCGACCACCGCGAGGATCGTGGCAGCTCGCAGGTTGTGGCGGATTCTCATTTGCCGAGGCTCCGGTCTTTGGAAGATGTCAAGTGTGATTTACATGATGTAAGGTGTAGTTGACATTTTGAGGTGACGAGGTGGGGTCAACGGGGGACCGGGGATGAGGTGCCTCGTGGTCACCGCTTGGCTGTCAGTTGTTGCTGTGGGTGAATTCGTTCTCGGTCTTTTGGCGGTGACGGACAGGCACGTCGTTTTCGTCCTTGATCGTCACCTCGCCCACGACCCGGTAGACGCCGGGGGCGGCCGTGCCGTCTTGCAGATCCCCATAGGGGCAGATCGCGTCGTTGCTGAGCATGTCGTCGGGTGCCACGTTTCTGGTGCCGGGCACCCGGATCCAGCCGGAGCCCTTCTTCAGTTGCCACTCCGTCCAATGAACGTCGTATCCAAAGGGCCTGATGAAAGCCCGGTTGAAGCACCCGGTCAGAGTAACGGGTCCGAACTGAAGCTTCCCTTCGTCGGTAATCATTAACCCCTCCCACACCCCATAGTCCTCCGCCGCTACAAACACCTCCGCCTCCTGCGAGAACGACAGCCCCTCGGGATCCGTGGCCGTCACCGTCAGGGTCACCGTGAGCACGGTGTCCTCCATCGCCGAGACCGCCGTCGTCGTCACCGTGGTCCCGTCCACCGTAGCCATCGCCACCGCCTCGTCCGATGTCTCGGCCGTGTAGCGCAGCGGGTCCCCGTCGGGATCGACGAAGTAGGGTGACAGATCCAGTACCACCGAGCTGTCCACGACCAGATCGTGGGCGGGCACCGGGATCGAGTCGTCGGCGAGGGCAGGCGCGCGGTTGGGTGCCTGCTGCTCCACCGTCACCATCACCTCCTGCGACGCCGACAGGCCCTCCGGATCCGAAGCCGACACCGTCACGGATACGCCGCCCGCCGCCTGACCCCCGATCGTGACCGTGTCACCCGAGGCCAGCGCGGTGGCGATACCCGTATCCGAACTCACGGCCTCGTACGTCAGATCGTCCCCGTCCGGATCGGTGAAGTGAGCGGAGACGACAAGCCTCACCGTGTCGCCCACCATGATCATCTGCGCCGGAATCGAGTCGCCCAACTGCGGCGCCTGGTTGCCCGGCAGGATCATGACGGCCATGTCCTGCGTGGCGGACAGCCCGCCCGGATCGGTGGCCGTGACGGTCACGGTCGCGCTTCCCGCTCCAACGCCCACGACCACCACCGTGGCCTCTGACGTCGTGGCGGTCACGACCGTCGTGTCGGAACTGGCCGCCGAGTACGTGAGCGGGTCCCCGTCGGGATCGTTGAAGTACTCGGCCACATGCACCGTCACCTCACCACCCTGCTCGAAGGTCAGTTCTCCCAGCGAGCTCACCGGCACCGGCGCCTGGTTGGCCGCCTCCACCGTGACGCTGATCGACTGCGTGGCCGTCGCGCCGTCGGGGTCGCGTGCCGTGACGGTGATCGTTGCGCTTCCGGCCGCGACGCCCGTGATCGTGACCGTGCTGCCCGCCACCGAGGTCGTCGCGACGCCTGCGTCCGAGGTCGTGGCCGTGTATGTCAGCGCGTCCCCGTCGGGGTCGTTGAAGTTGGAGGACACGTTCACGGTGGTCGATTCGCCCGCGGTGACCGGCTGCGCCGCGATCGAGCCGACGGCCGTTGGTGCACGGTTGGGCGGAGGCGGCGGCGTTACGGTCGTGCCACCATCGCCACCGCCGCAGGAAGCAACCCACATTACGGCCGCCAAGGCGGCGAAGAACGATACGATCCTCAGGAGGCGCGGCATGCTTGGGTCTCCAGGTTGATGGTGCGCCGTGTCGGGAGGGTCAGTTTACGTCTCGCGGCGGGCTGGCGGCAACCAAGTGCTTGTCGTCTCGTCAGTTCGGGATCACCCGCACCACGCGGCCCTCGTCGACCACGACCACCGGGCCCAACCGCACGTCGTTGCTCAGGTCCAGCACCCGCGCGACGCCCTCGATGTCCGGCGCAGGCACCGTCCCCAGCAGACGGTAGCTGTCGGCGAGACCGGAGCGTACGGAATACCCCATGTCCGAAAACGCCTGAATGGAGATGGCGCTCCACGGGTCGAGGATTCCGGAGCGTATAGCGGGTGTCATGAGTTCCAGACCAAACACGGATTTCCTCCAATGTGCGTCGTCGCCCCCGTTCTCGACGGGGACCTTGGCCCCGCCATAGCTGGTGCCGCCCGCTTGGTTGAAGGCCGTGATCGCCTCCGAGCCTGTGAAGTGCGTGTCGGCATCGGGGTTGGTCTCCGACGGGTTCGCGAGGAGTCCAAGGTCGTCCCAGTTGAGGCCGAATCCCAGTACGTGGGCGATCTCGTGGATGGCGACTGTCCGTCAGATCGCCCGATCGCTCCAAGGCGTCGATGTCGTCATCGTCAAAGACCATCCTGCCGAGAATGGGCTTCTCCCCGTTGGTTCGGACGATGCAGTACCCGGCGTAGCCCAGAGTCCCCCCGGCCCCATCGATGTTTTGGGTCCCCACCAGGATCATGAGATCGTCGATTGTGTCAACCTGTGTGCCGTAGCCTCCACAACTTGCCCGCCCGCCCATGTGATAGTCGAAGAACTCGTTGTCCGCGAGCACGGATTCCCAAAACGACGCGGCACCGAGAATCGCCGCTTGCGCCGACGCGCTTATTGATGACAGGAATCGGGCCTCGATCCGGTAGCCCGTATCCGGGGTGTCCGCAACGGTCACGTCGAATTCCTGCGTGGCGGACTGCCCGATCTGATCGGTGGCGACTACGGTGACCGTGGCCGTGCCAATCCTTCACCTTTCACTTCCAGCTCGCTGTCGTGCATATCGACGAAGATGATTGCGTCGTTGGAGGTGCTGGCGGTGTAGGTCAACTGGTCTCCGCCGGGGTGGTCGAGTAGGGCGAAACGTCAAGGGTAAATACGTCGCCTTCCTTGACGTGGTGGTCGCGGATCGTGCCGACGGCGACCGGTTCTGCGGGTTTGCCGGCCACGTCGACATCCGCGGTCTGGGTGGCCGTCAAACCGCCCGGGTCCCTTGCGGTGACGGTCAGCAATGCCCTTCCCTGCGCAACGGCGCGTACCGTCACCGAGTGGCCGGACGCGGAAGCCGTGGCTACCGCGGCGTCGGATGACGAGGTTTCGAACCGCAGCGGTTCACCGTCAGGATCCCGGAAGTATGAGGACACATCGAAGGTGATGATGTGGCCCGCGGTGAGGTCCAGGTCGGGAAGAGAGTGTTTTCCAATACGGAGATGAGCCTGAACGCGGGGAAGGCTGAAGGGCGAGGGGGAGAGCCCAGGCACGAGGCAGGTGGCAGTTGAAGTGTTTGTCATTATCCGCTGAACAGCGGAGAGAGGCAACCGGTAAGCGAGCAGCTACCGGAGACGCGGGAGGGCCACCGAGATGTCGGCGACCGCACTGTCGGACACTTCCGCCGTGTAGTTGAGCGTCTGCCCGTCGGGCTCGCTGAAGTGGCCGGACACCTCCACGGTGGCCGAGTCGCCCACCATCACCTCAAGGTCCGCGATGGTGCCGACTGCGACGGGCGGCCGGTTCGGCACGACCACCCGGAAACTCTGCTGCGCCTTGAGACCCGTGGGATCGGTTGCGATCATCGTCACCAGCGCATTTCCCGGAGAGATGGCCGTGACGGTCACCGTGCTTCCCGTTGCGACGGCCGTCACGATCCCGGGATCCGAGCTCGCCACCAGGAAGTCGAGCATCTCTTCGTTGGGGTCGTCGAAGCAGAAGTTGACCGTGACGGTCTCACCCACCGTCAGGGTCTGCTGCGGGTTTTCGCAGGCCAAGACCAGAGCCGTGGCCATCATGGCCAGGGCTGCGACTGGGCGATACCTGGTAAAGGAACTTGAAGGAGCCACGGCGGAAAACTGGAAGGGACGATCCCGACCCCCTCCCCACACATCAGTCAAGAGTACGGTCGCGGATGACGGGGTTGCAACAAACGCGGCCCAGGCCCAGTCCTGACAACCTGCCGAACACCTCCCCCGGACTCTCCGGCGTTGCCGCGGTGGTTGCGAAACGCGCAGATGGGGTTTGCCGTCACTCCTTCAAGATCACGCGGATCACCGGCCCACTGCGCCGCAACAGTGTCGTTTCCTCTCCGATCACGTTGACGACCTTCCCGTTGGCGTCGACAACCATGATCGGTCCGCGCTCGACATCGTTTCCGTACTCGAGGATGTCCACCCCTTGCAATTCAGCACCCGCGGCGATGTCCACGGCCCGAGCTGTTGAGGGAAGCCGGTATGGCTGGGCTTCGGATACATCAATCTTGTAGCCCATGTCGGCAAAGGACTGCAGGGTGATCGCGCTCACGGGGTTTGCTCGTCCAAGGACCAAAGAAGGGGTCATCATTTCATCATCAAAGACTGATTCCCTCCAGTGCGTATCGTCGCCTCCATTCTCGACGGGTACTTTGGCGCCGGAATACCTCCTCCCGCCCGCGTCGTCGAACGCGCGGATCGCCTGAGTGCCCGTGAAGTGTGTATCGGCTTTGTGGTCGACGCCGGAGGGGTCTTGGAGCAGGCCGCGGCGCGGCCAAAGCAATCCGAATCCCAGGATGTGAGCGATCTCATGGACCGCCACCTCCACCAGATTGCCCATTTGCGCAAGCCGGTCGGCATCGGCTCGGTCCAGAACCGTCATACCGAGCACCGGTGTCTCGGACCGGGTCCGGATCAGACAAAGACGTGCGGCCGCCAGAGTGCCTCCGGGACCGTCGAGCTCCGCGACGGCCACCACGACCCCGACATCGTCCAGGGTACCGATTTCCACCTCCGCCGTGACTCCCCTGAGTGTGCATTCAAACGTCCTGTTCAATTCGAGGTCTGCCAGGTCGGTGAACCGCAGGCTCGACATCCAGTACGAAGCGGCGGTGCGGAACGCCCGTTCCTGAGCCGCGGTCATGCCGGGGCCGAACCCAACCGTGATGTCGAAGTCCATCGTGCGACGCTCGACGATGACCTTGAAGTTCTGGTCCGCGGACACACCATCGGTATCGGTGGCGGTGACCGTCACCTCGGCCTGGCCCGTGGCAACCGCCCTGACGACAACCGTCGAGCCCGATATCCTTGGCCGGACCACGCTCCGGTCCGATGTCGCTGCGGTGAATGTCAGCATATCTCCGTCGGGGTCGGCGAAGTGGGGCGGCAGGTCCAGCGTCTCCGACCGTCCCGGAGGGATCAACTGCTCCGGGATGGTCCCGGTGGCGACCGGCGCACGGTTCAGCACGGTGACCTGGAAGCTCTGCTCGGCCGCAAGGCCACCCGTATCGCTCGCGCTTACGGCGATGACGGCTTCGCCCCGCCCGCCCGCCCGCACGGTGAGTGTACCGCCCGAGAATACCCCCGTAGCCACGCCGCTGTCCGTGGTCTCGGCTACGTATTCGAGCGGGTCGCCATCAGGGTCGGCGAAGTGCCGGGCCAGGTCGACCGACGCCATCTCCCTCTTGTAAAGGGTCTGCTCCGGAATGGTCTCGGTGGCGACCGGTGCGCGGTTGGTGACGGTCACCTGGAAGCTCTGCCGCGCTGCCAGGCCCTCCGTATCGATGGCGGTGACCGTCACCTCGGTCTCGCCCTGTCCCAGTGCGGTCACGGTGAGGATGCCGCCCTGCGCAGAGACCGCTACCACCACCACGCCGCTCCGGGAAGCCTCGGCGCCAAAGGTCAGCTTGTCGCCGTCGGGATCGCTGAAGTACAAGGCGAGTTCCAGAGTGTCGGCTTCGGCCCTGAAGAGCATCAGGGCGGGAATGGTGTCCGTGACAAGCGGTGGCTGGTTCGGGACGGTCACCTGGAAGCTCTGCGTGGCCCCAGCCCCTCGTCGTCGGTGGCGGTCACGGTGACCACCGCCTCGCCCTTCGCCAATGCGGTGACCGTCACAGTACCTCCCGACACGGCTGCTGCGACCACACTGCTGTCCGACACATCGGCAGCGTAGGACAGCGTGTCGCCGTCCGGATCTGCGAAGTAGGGGGACACATAGAGGGTGTCGGTTCGATCGACCTCGATGGTGCGCGCCGCGATCGAATCCACCGCGACCGGCACCCGGTTCGGAACCTTCACCTGGAAGCTCTGAGTGCCGGTCAGGCCCCCTGGATCGGTGGCGGTCACGGTGACGACCACCGTTCCCCGGGCCACCGCGACGAGCGTCACCACGGCGCGCTCCGCAGAAACCGTCAGGCGGCTGGAGTCCGACACCGCCACCGTGTAGCTGAGCGCCTGCCCGTCGGGTTCGCTGAAGTAGGCGGAGGCGTCCAGCAAGGCGGAGTCTCCCACCATCAGCTCCCGGTCCTCGATGGTGCCGACCGCGGACGGCGCCCGGTTGGGCACCATCACCCGGAAGCTCTGCTGCGCCTTCAGCCCGCCCGGATCGGTCGTGGTCATCGTCACAACGGCAACGCCGGGGGATATCGCGGTAGCGGTCACCCGGCTTCCCGACGCGACGGCCGTGGCCACCGCCGGGTCCGATGTCGCCACGGCGAAGCGCAGCATTTCGCCGTTCGGGTCGTCGAAGCACACGTCCACGGTGACCGACTCACCCACGAAGATGGTCTGTTCGGGAATCGACCCGCACAGCTCCGGTGGCTGGGGATTCTCGCAGGCGGCGATGCAGGCGACGACCGCCAGTATTGTTGACTGGCGCACTTGTCCCGCAATCCGGATGCTGATGTGAGTCACAATGTCAAGTATACTTTACATCATGACAAGTAGTATTTACATCGATGACGTAACCTTTGGGACTTTGGGCCTTGTTTGCGATCAGTTGATGCCCACCCGCCCGCGCACGTCCGCCAGCATGGCGGGTGAGTCGTATCCGACCCCGTCCTTGAAGACAACCGTGACGTTGCGGACCACCGCGGGATCCGCCGTGAGATCGCCGCTCATCACCACCAGGTCCGCGATCTTGCCGGCTTCGATGGTCCCCAGGTCGTCGAACACGTCCAGCACGCGGGCCCCGTTGGCGCTCAGTACCTGCACGACCTCGTGGGGAGCGAACCCCGCCTCGGAGAGGAGCTCGAAGTTGCGCTGGTCACCGTAGCCGGGAAGCGCGCCGCCGTTGCCGGTGGGGTCTACTCCGGCTGCGAGCACGCCGCCCGCGTCGTAGAACGCCTTCTCATACGCCATGGCGTTGAGGAATTCGGGCTCGGCGCGCCCGATCTCGTCGATCTGGGCCTTGGCCGCCAGGTAGTCCTCGCGCACGGCGGGCGACATGGCCTCCAGCGAGCGCGCGTCCCGGGTGGGACGGCCCTGTATGAAGAGCTCGTATACGGCCAGCGTCGAGGTCATGGCCACGCCCGCGTCGATCATGGCCTGGAAGGTCGCCTGCGCCTCGGGTCCGTTCACGTCCACCGCCACGGCGTCGTCCCAGAGGTTGCTCGGGCATTCGTCCTGCCCGCGCCCCTCCGAGTAGTCGCTGTTGGTCGCAAGGCCGTGCTCGATGTTGTCGATCCCGAGCGCGACGGCCTCGGTGAAGCTGATCGAGCACAGGTGGCCCGTGACCTTGATCCCCTGCTGGTGGGCCTCGTCGATGGCAGCGGTGAGTTCTTCGGTGCGGATGTTCGTGTACGCCTTGAGCCAGGTCGCGCCCTCGGCGGCCCAGTAGCGGACGAAACGGCGTGCCTGCTCGGGGGATTCCAGCATGGTCATGCCGGAGATGCCGCCGCCGGCCGTGACGTATGGCGCGGTGATGTGGATCCGGGGGCCGGGCGTCCTCCCGGCCTCGATCTCGGCGCGGAGGTTCAGTTCGGCGTAGGGCTGCCGGCTGCCGGTGGTGCGGACCGAAGTCACACCACTGCCCAGGTAGAGCCGCGGCGCGCTGTAGGTGAGCTGCGCGGACCGGCCGCCGGCGGCGGTGTAGAAGAGGTGGTTGTGCAGCCCGATCATTCCCGGCATGACCGTGTGGCCGGACAGGTCCATGACCGCGGCGCCGTCGGGGATGTCGACCTCGCCGTCCGGCCCCACCGCGGCGATGCGGTTGCCGTCGATCACGACCGTCTGGCCGTGGCGCGCGGGCGTGCCGGTCCCGTCGATCAGGGTGACGCCGGTGAGCGCGGCCACATCGGCGTTTGCGTTGACGACCGCGTAGCCGGCAGCTGCGGAGCCCGCTTCGGGACGCTGGGCGGACAGGGTGGCGGCGGCGATGGCCATCAGTGCGAGCGCGGCCATCGCGCCTTTTGTGACTTTACTGATGTTCATTCTGGTTTTCTCCCTCAGTTGATCCCCACCCGCCCGATCACGTCGTCGAGCATGGCGACCGAATCGTAGCCGATTCCGTCCTTGAAGACGATGGTCACCTCGCGGACCACCGACGGGTCCGCCGTCAGGTCACCTCGCATCACCACCAGGTCCGCGATCTTCCCGGCCTCGACCGTGCCCAGATCGTCAAAGACGCCGAGCACCCGCGCGCCGTTCGCGCTCAGCACCCGCACCGCGTCCTCCGGGGCGAACCCCGCCTCGATGAACAGTTCGTAGTTGCGCTGGTCGCCGTAGCCCGCGAGCGCGCCGCCGTTGCCGGTCGGGTCCACACCCGCGGCCAGCATGCCGCCCGCGTCGTAGAACGCCTTTTCGTAGGCCATCGCGTTCAGAAACCCGTCTTGCGGATGGCCGATCTCGTCGATCTGGGCCTTGGCGGCCAGGTAGTCCTCGGCCACGGAGGGTGCCATCGCGGCCAGGGTGCGGGCGTCGCGCGTCGGACGCCCCGCCACGGACAGTTCGTAGACGACCAGCGTTGAAGTCATCGCCACGCCTGCGTCGATCATGGCCTTGAAGGTGGCCGCGACCTCGGGTCCCTCCACGTCCACACTGGTTGCGGTTTCCCGCAGGTCCGCCGGGCATTCGTCCTTCACCTTGCCGGGCGAGTAGTCGCTGTTGGTGGACAGGCCGTGCTCGAGGTTGTCGATCCCGAGCGCGACGGCTTCGGTGAAGGTGATCGAGCACAGGTGGCCGGTCACCCTGATCCCCGCCTTGTGGGCCTCGTCGATCGCTGCGGCCAGGTCTTCCGTGCTGATCGTCGTGTACGCCTTGAGCCAGGTCGCGCCCTCGGCCGCCCAGTAGCGCACGAAGCGCCGCGCCTGCTCGGGGCTCTTGAAACGCGTCATGATGCTCAGGCTCTCGTCACCGGTCATGTACGGCGCGGTGATGTGGATGCGGGGCCCAGGCTGCAAACCACGCTCGATCTCGTCCTTGAGGTTGATCTCGGCGTAGGTGGCGAGGCTGCCGGTGGTGCGGATGCTGGTCACTCCAGAGCCGAGGTAGAGGCGCTGGCCCGTGTAGCTCATCGGGTGCATGCGGCCGCCGGCGGCCATGTAGAAGAGGTGATCGTGCAGGCCGACCATGCCGGGCATGACCGTGTGGCCGGAGAGGTCGAGGACTTCGGCGCCTTCCGGGATGGCCACATCGCCCGACGAGCCTGTGGCGGTGATGCGATTGCCTTCGATGACGATGGTCTGGTCGCGCAGGACCGGCCCGCCGGTGCCGTCGACCAGTGTGACGCCCTGCAGCGCGACGGCGTCGGCATCGATGGCTACGTACGCGGCGGCTTCGGAGCCCTCGGTGGGGCGCTGGGCGTGGGCGGGCTGGATGGCTGCGGTGCCCGCCAGACAGAGGGCGGCGAGTAGCACGGCATGCGCGGCCGTACCCGTACCGATGCGTGGAAGGCGCTTGGCGGCGGTTTGCGTTGCGGATCTGGTCATCTATTCCTCCTGCGGAAAACGTGTTGGCCGGGTACCCGCCGCGTTGCGGGCTTTCGTGCATCCCCAAGGGCATTGTGGTCCGTACTACGGGTTTGCGCCAGCGGCTGCGGAGGTATGGGAACGGGCGGATGCGCTTGCTACCCCCCGGCGAGCTGTACAACGGGGCGGCACGGCTGGTGGACTCGGCGAGCCTGGCCAGGATGAGGCGGCATAGGGCCCCCGGCGTCCCCCGGCCCCCCTTTCGCCCCGACGTTTCCGCGGCAAAACCAGGGACACCGGCATGTCTGGATGGGACATTGTGAGGCCGGAGGCGCTCAGTGCCGTCCTCCGGTCACTCGCTTGTCCAGTCGACGGTGTCCGGTTCCACGGGCGGGTTTGCGCCGGGGGACCGCCCGCGCCATGGTGCGCATCATCCTCCAGACCCGAAACCGAGGTACGGACAGCGTGAACACGACCATCCACGACGCCTGGGGACCGGGGGCACGACCGCTTGCCCTTATGTCGGCCCTCGCGATCCTGGTGGCCTTCGGCCCGGCCTGCACGCCGCCCGAATTGGCCGACCAATCGGCCGGGCCCTTCCGAATCGGCGCGACGTTCGCAGTCGGCGCCGCCCCGCACGGCATCCGCTTCAGCGCCGACGGCGACACCGCATACGTTGCACTGAGCGGCGACGGCCAGATCGCGGTCGTCGACCTTACCGGCTCGTCGGTGGTCGCCCTGTGGGACGCGGGCACGACCCCCCTCGACCTCATCCGCGCCGGTGATGGCTGGCTCGTCAGCCAGTTCCGCGACTCCACGCTCATCACGCTCGACGACGCGGGGCGGATCGTGCCCGGCGCGGTCTGGAACGTCGGCGCTGGCCCGTCGCTGTTCACCCCCGGCACCGTTCGCGGCCAGGCCTGGATCACGTCCGAGTTCGCGGACCGGCTCCGGGTCGTCGACACGGGGACGGGAGTGCCGGGGCGCTCCCACGCAACCGGCGACCGCCCGTACCCCGCCGATGTCATGTGGGACGGATCCCACGCCTTCGTCCCCAATCTCGACGCGGGCACCGTCTCCGTCATCGACCTGCTCAACATGGAGACCGACGCCACGGTGGAGGTTTGTCCCGAGCCCCCGGGGGGCGCGCTCACGCCCGATCAGGTCACCTACATCGTGGCCTGCGGTGGTTCGGACGAGTTGGCTTTCATTAACACCGCGTCGTTCGCGGTCACCGGCCGGATCACCGAGGGGCTCGGCCCGCGGCCCTTCTCGGTGGTGGTTGCCGCGTCGGGGCGCCACGCGCTGGTCAACAACGCGGGTGGCAACACGGTGTCGGTGGTGGACCTGGAATCTCTGTCCGTGGTGCAGACGATCGAGGTGGGTGACCAGCCGATCGTGGTTCGCGTGCATCCGGACGGCGAGCGGGTCTTCGTGGCCAACGAGGCTTCGGGCACGCTGGTGGAGCTGGTTCCGGTGCCGGATCCGGGGGACTCCCTCCCGGCCATCGCCGCCGACGCGCCCCCTGACGCCACCCCACCCCCCAGCGAAATCGTGGTCCTCGGCATGATCCACGCCGGCCACATGACCAGCGAATCGTTCAGCCTTCAAGTCGTCCGCGACATGGTCCGCGAGATCGACCCGGACTACTGGCTGACCGAGATCCCGCCGAACCGATGGGACCGGGCGTGGGCCGAGTTCCAGGCCACGGGCACCGTCGAAGAGCCCCGCGTTCGCCGCTTCCCCGAGTACATGGAGGGTCTCTTTCCTCTGTCGCGTGAACTGGACTTCGAGGTCATCCCGACGGCCGGTTGGACGGAGCCGATGTCGGACTTCCGCGCCGCGTATTTCGACGCGTACGCGCGGGATCCGGAGCGGGCGGACTCCTGGGCCGAATACCAGGCCGCCGGCGCGGCATCGGCCGAAGCCCTCGCGGCTGGCGCCTCGGACGATCCGCGCTGGATCCATACCGACGCCTACGACGAGGCCTACGACATCCGCATGCAGACATACGCCCGCCTCTTCGACGCGGATCTGGGGCCGGGGGGATGGGACGCGATCAACGCCTCACACTGGGCGAACATCGAGCGCGCGTTGGACGAACACCAGGGCGAGGGCGCGCGATTTCTACTGACGTACGGCGCGGGACACAAGGGACGATTCCTGCGCGAACTACGCAGGCGCGACGACATCGTACTGCTGGATGTGGGCGAGTTCCTGCCCCGCCCCATCCTCATCCGCGCGGCAACCATCCACACCGTCACCAACGGCACCATCCGGAACGGCGAGATCCTCATCCGCGACGGGTTGATCGTGCAGGTCGGGCCCTCGGTCACGGCCCCCGCCGACGCGCAGCTGTACGAAGCCGAAGTCGTCATCCCCGGAATGATCGACGCGCACGCCCACCTCGCGCTGGACCGCTCCGGCCGGTCACGCATCCCGGGTCCCGTCACAGCCGAGTGGCAGGCCGTCGAGCACCTCGACCTGGACGACCCCATGATCCAGGTCGCGCTCTCGGGCGGCGTCACCTCGGTGATCACGCGTTCCGGCAGCGGCATCATATCGAGCGGCCAGTCGGTCGCGCTCAAGATGAAGAGCACCCCCGGCCCGGAGATGATCCTCAAGCCCTACGTCGACCTGAAGATGGCGGTGCGGCCGCTCATCAACCTCCGCCCGGGCGAGACCCCGCAAACCGTCATGGGGTGGTACGCGATCGCCGACGACCATTTCCGGCGGGCGAGGCAATACCTGGATCGGCAGAATGCCCACGCGGCAGGCGAGGGCCCGGCCCCCGAGCACGACGAGCGCCTGGAGGCATTCGCAGCAGTGATCCGCGGCGACGTCATGGTCCACGCCCACTCGCACTACCCCAGCGAAGTCATGATGGTGCTGCGCCTCGCGCGGGAATACGGCTTCATCGACCGGCTGGCGCTGGCGCACGCCGAGGAGGTCTTCCCCCTCACGGAGCTCCTTGCGGGAACGAAGATCATCCCCGTGATCGGGCCGATGATGATCGTGCAGTACTACAATGACCCCGAGCCGCGCAATCTGCTCGAGGAGCTTCTCGACGCGGGCGTCAACGCCAGCATCCAGACCGACATGTCGCGCCAGCACTTCAAGGACTTCCGCGAGTACGGCGCGTTCCTGGCGCGCCACGGCCTCACCGACCAGCAGGCGCTCGAAGTCATGACGATCAACGGTGCCCGTGCCATGATGCTCGACGACCGGGTGGGGAGCATCGAGCCCGGCAAGGACGCGGACCTGGTCCTCCTCGACGGGCACTTCCTGGACCTCACCGCCGACCGGATCCAGCGGGTGTTCGTGGACGGACGGCTGGAATACGAGCGCACCCGCGTCCCCCAACCCGACCGTCCCCGTGCTGTGGGCCCCTTCGCCCCCCTCGTGAACGAGGTCGGCCCCGACGACCGGACCTTCGCCATCACCAGCGCCCACGTCTTCACCATTAGTCACGGTGCGATCGAGAACGCCACGCTGGTCGTCGAGAACAGGAAGTTCACGCGCGTCGAGGCCGGCGCGACCCCGCCCCCCGGCATCCCCGTGATCGACGCCGCCGGCCGGGTCGTCATGCCTGGGACAATCCTCGCGCGCGCTTTCCCGAACGACTGGATCGGCGACCGCAAGTGGCAGATCCAGAACGACGAGATCACGGAACCCATCGTGCCCGAGATGAACGCGCTGTACGCGGTCGACCCGTGGTTTCCGTCGTACCGGGTGAACACGACCGTGGGCGTCACCGCCATACACGTGACACCGGGGACCCGCAATCTGATCGGCGGCAACGGGGTCGTGGTGAAGACGCCGGGGATCGACTTCGAGAAGATGGTCCGGCGGGAACCCTCGAGCATGGTGTTCGCGCTGACGGCTTCGGCGCGACGCGAGTGGACCGACGAGACGGGTGCCCCGATGACCCTGCAACGCGCGTCGGCGATGATCCGCGAGTCGCTGGACGCAGCCCGTCGGTATGCGGCGACCAGCGGACCGGAACGGGAATACGACCCACGCCACGAGGCCCTCCTTCCGGTGCTGCGGCGCGACGTGCCCGCGATCATCCACGCCGACCGGCTGCCCGAGATCGAGGAAGCGCTGAGCATCGCGGAGGACTTCGGCCTGCGGCTCGTCGTCAGCGGCGGGGTCGAGGCCCACAAGATCGCGGACCGCCTCGCGGCCGCCGGTGCCGGCGTCATCCTCGGCAACTCCGGTAGCTACGCGTCGGACATCCGTGGCGGTGGGGAAGGCTGGAGCGTGGAGGGTCCCGCGATCCTGAACCGGGCGGGGGTCAAGGTTGCCTTCTTCGGCCCGGGGGCGTCACGCCGCGCTTCGCCCATCGGCCGGCTCGGGGGTGAGCCGATCCTCAATGCGGCGTGGGCGTTCCGGAACGGCGTACCCGAGGTGGACGCCCTGAGGATGGCGACGCTCAACGCGGCCGAGATGGTCGGCATGGACGATCGCGTGGGGAGCATCGAGGTGGGGAAGGACGCGGATTTCGTGGTGCTGGAGGGGCACCCCCTTCGACTATCGCGTGGTTCCGGTGATGGTGTTCGTGGATGGGCGGCTGGAGGTAGGGCGGTAGCATCCGCGTGAAGCTCCGCGTCGCACCGCAGCGAGGCGCCGGGCCCTCGGATTTCCTTGACGAGCGGAGATTGTGCCACTAAGTTGCTATTGCACCACTATCTTGCACAGGAGCAATCATGTCGCGCATCCATTTCGTCGTGAAGGAGACCGCCAAGGTCCGCTATGAGGACCAGGCGCAAAGGGAAGGGAAGTCCCTCGGGCAGTGGATGCGGGAGGCGGCCGACGAGAAGCTGGCCGCCACTCGTCCTCGCAAGTTCACGGTGGAGGACCTTCGTGAATTCGCCGCCAGGTGTGACGCGCGTCATCCCCCGGGTGCCCGGGAGATGGATTGGTCCGAGGCGAAGCGCATCATTGCCGATTCCAGGGTCGCCGGGCTGGAGATCACGTGATCTTTCTGGACACCAACGTTTTCATACACCACATCGGCCGCCCGCATCCGTTGCGCGACCAGGCGCGGGAATGGCTGGTTCGTGCCCTGGAGCGGGGCGAGCGCCTGGTAACGTCGGCGGAGGTCCTTCAGGAATTGCTCCACTTCTACCTTCGGGTCCGCATGTTGTCCGCCCTCGAAGAGGCCTTCACGCTCGTAGAAGGCTGCGTGGACGAAGTCTGGCCGGTCGAGAGAGAAGACATCGAGTTGGCCCGGAAGCTGTCCACCCGGCACCCCGGCCTGGAAGCCCGCGACCTCGTCCACCTCGCTTGTTGCATCCGTCGGGAGCCCCGGGACCTGATGACGTTCGACCGGGCCCTGGCAGCCGCGTGGGACTCCAGGACTAGCTAGGCGTCTGCGCCGCAGAAAACCGCAGCGGCTATCTTTAGAGGTATCGAAGGCATTGTGAAAAGTCTGCGGCCTGCCGAGGGGGGTCAATGGGAACGACGTTCCGACCGTACCAGCCGGACCAGATGCTGCTGCTCCCGCAGGATCTTCGGGAGTGGGTTGGGGAAGGGCACCTGGCGCACCATGTGAGCGACCTGGTGGACGCCCTGGATCTTGGGGCGTTCTACGGGCCGTACGAGGGAGACGGGCGGCGCAACTCGCCCTACGAACCGCGGATGATGGTGAAGGTGCTGGTCTACGGGTACGCGACGGGCACCTTTTCGTCGCGGAAGCTGGCGAAGAAGCTGGAGGAGGACATTGCGTTTCGGATGCTGGCGGCGGGCAACTTTCCGCAGCACCGGACGCTGTGCGAGTTTCGGCGCCGCCATCTGAAGGATTTCCGGGCGGTGTTCGCGGAGGTGGTTCGCCTGGCGCGGACGATGGGCCTGGCGGGGCTTGGCAGGATGTCGGTGGACGGGACGAAGGTCCGGGCCAACGCGAGCAAGCGCAAGGCGATGAGCTACGGCCGGATGGCCAGGGAGGAGCGCCGGCTGCAAGCGGAGATTGCGGGGCTGCTGGAGGAGGCCGAGGCGGTCGACGTAGCGGAGGACGCCCGGTACGGCGAGGAGGTCCGCGGGGACGAGTTGCCGGAGGAGCTCAAGCGGCGCGAGGACCGGCTGGCGGCGATCCGGGAGGCGAAGGCGCGCCTGGAGGCCGAGCAGCGGGCGAAGGACGACGCGCGGGGCCGCAAGCCGGGACAGAAGCGCAACCCGAAGGGAGGCCAGCCCTACAAGCGGAAGTACGGCGAGCCGGACGAGAAGGCGCAGAGCAACTTCACCGATCCGGAGAGCCGGATCATGAAGACGAGTTCGGAGGGGTTCCAGCAGAGCTACAACGCGCAGATGGCGGTGGAGGGGGAGAACCAGTTGGTGGTGGGGACAGCGGTGACGGACAACGCGAGCGACCAGGGCCAGCTGGTCCCGATGGTCGACGCGGCGGCACAGACGTGCGGCGAGACGCCGGCGCAGGTGCTGGCGGACGCGGGCTATTGCAACGAACCGGACCTGCAGGCGCTGAAGGAGCGGGACATAGACGGGTATGTGGCTCTGGGCCGGGAGGGCGGGACCGCCGCGGCCGTCGATGCGGACGAGCATCCGGCGAAGGCGCGCATGGCCGAGAAGCTGGAGAGCGACGAGGGCCGGAGGCGGTACGCACGCCGAAAGTGGATGGCGGAGGCGCCTGTCGGCTGGGTCAAGGAGGTGATGGGATTTCGACGATTCAGCTTCCGGGGCCTCGAGAAGGTGCAGGGCGAGTGGACCCTCGTGTGCCTGGCCCTCAACGTCAAGCGCCTGCACACCCTTCAGGCCGCATGAGCCGACGATCGTTGCCCCGCAACTGCCCCCCCGGGCCTCCCACCGGCCTCCTGGACCCCGATTTGGCGCTACGCTGCCTTCCCGGCCCGTCAGCGGCCCCGGATCCCTACCTCTCTCTCCCCGAATCTCTCTGGCCCGCAGCGGCCCTCCCGTCTTCCCGTCACGCCCGCTGCGCTTCTAAGGCGCAGACTCCTAGCTGACCGTCTCCACCAGCTCCGAATCGACAATCCGTCGGTCCTGCGTCAGCAGCGTCGCCCCCAGCGTCCGGGCGGTGGCGACCAGAATCCGATCCGCCGGGTCGCGGTGGAACCAGTCCGGCAGTGCTGCCATCTCCGCGGCAATCGCCGGAGATATCCCGAGTCTTCGCACCAGCGGCGGCGCAACCGCCTTCTCCAGCCACTCTCTGAGCGGAATCGACAGGCGGATACGGCCGAGGCTGTGCAGCGTGGCGACTTCCCAGAGCGAGATGTCGGACACCAGCAGCGGGGAATCGGCATCGGCCGTCTCAATGACCTGACTCTGACGGGACGAAAGCTGACTGCGGTCACTGAGCCACCGAATGAGGATATGCGTGTCGAGCAAAGCCTTCATTCGGATCCCGTCTTGTAGCGGCGCGCCGAAGGCTCGCTTGTCGCATCCGTTGGCACTTCCAGGCTCTCCCAGTACTCCTCAGGAAGCACCGGCCCCACGATGTCGCCGCACACCTCCACCGTTCCAGCGAGTTCCGTCTGCGGATGGAGAGATCCGGTACGGCTCACCGGCCCGAGCTGGGCCACGGGCCGACCACGTTTCAGGATGACGACGTGTTCACCCGTCTCGCGGACGCGATCGAGGATCGCCAGACACCGTGCCTTGAAGTCGGAAGCGTTGATGGTTTCCATATGACCAGTATCGGTGACTGGTCAGATGGTGTCAAGGCGCGAGTCAGGGATTCTCGACGCCAAACACCATGCGCATTCCAGACTCCAGGTGCTCCGAGATGTGGCAGTGGGCCATCCATCGGCCCGGGTTGGTGACCTCCAGCAGGATGTCTGTTGTGGTGCCCGCCGGCAGCAGTACCGTGTCCTTCCAGGCCATGTTCTCGTTCGGCACGCCGTTGCGGGAGAGAACGAGAAAGCGCTGCCCGTGGATGTGGAAGGGGTGCTGCATGGCGTGGAAGGTGCGCCGCTCGTTGTGCAGGCGGATCTTCACCACGTCACCCACCGCGAACTCCCAGCCGATGTCCATGTTCTCGCTGCCGGTGGCGGGTTCCCGGATGATCCAGCTCACCTCCGCGGACGACGAGTTCCAGTTCATCATGGGCATCGTCCCGCTCCACTCCACGGGGTGGAAGTAGGCGGAATCGAAGCGCATCAGGCGGTCCACCACGAAGGGGATCCCGGTCTGCTCCATGGTGAAGGTGAGCTCGCGGTCGACCGGGGCGTCGAAGTATTCGCGGTACAGGGCGATCTCTCGCGCGGCGTGGACGTTGGTGCGGAGGGTGTCGAAGGCGGTCGCCGCCGGGGTCGGGGGACTCGCCGGATCTGCCGCTGCCACGCCGGTCTCTGTCGCCCCGGCCTCCGCGACCCGCACCACCCCCAGCGTGTCCGTCTCCTGGAAGAAGCTGCCGCCCAGGTGGTCGATTCCCTGCACTCGGTTGACGAGGACCAGATCGCCCGGCTCGTCGAACCGCACATGCACGATGTAGCGCTCGGCGGGGCTCAGAACGATGCTCTCCACCCATTCCTCCCGCTCGAAGGCGCCGACGTCGGTGCCGATGACCTTCATGCGGGCGCTGCGGTTGCCCCGCGCGCTCTCGCTGCCCCCCACGAACGACAGGTTGAACGTCCGCGTGTTCGACACGTTCGTGAGGTACAGCCGCACCACCTCGCCGGCGGTCACGTCGAGCTCGTAGTCGGGCTCGCCGTTGATCAGCATCAGGTTGCCGAAGCGACCCATGAACGCGTGCGTCGAGCGCTCCAGACCGAAGGGCATGGGGACATCGCCCGCCATGAGGAAGTCGTCCACCATGAGGACTTCTTCCCGGTCGGCCGGGGCGTAGTAGTCGGGCTGGCTCGGCTCGACGAGCATGTTGCCGTACAGCCCCAGGTCCTTCAGGACGTCTTCGCGGTGGTGCGGGTGGTACCAGTAGATCCCCGGATCCTTGAAGTGGACCTCGTAGCGGAAGGTCTCACCGGGCTCGACCGGGTCCTGAGTGATGCCGGGCACGCCGTCGGACGCGTTGTCGAGGCGGAGACCGTGCCAGTGGATGGTCGTCGGCCAGGCGATCGAGTTGGTGAAGTTGACGGTGATCGTGGCCGCCTCGGGGACGTACAGAAGAGGTCCCGGGTACTGGCCGTTGAAGCCGTACATGACGTGGTCACGGCCGCGTATGCGCCGCCGCACCAGCCCGGCCTCCAGGTCGATGGCGTCCCCGTCGCCGAGCCGGACCACGTCGCGGGGCCGCGCGAGGGGGAGGCTGGCGGGGTCGACGTCGGAGCCGGGCAGGAAGGGGTCGGTGCCCGGCGGTTCGAGCTCCATCAGCGCGGGAAACATGGTGAGGCCGGGCATCATGGGGGGGCGGGGCCAGCCGCGGTCGCCGGGGCCGCCGCCCATTGCGCCATGCTGGTGGCCGGCCATCGCTCCCGCGGCCGAATCCGCCATGGACATGCCCGGCATCGCACCACCCGTTTGACGCCCCGTCGCGCCGAGCAGGAACTCCTGCAGATCCGGCGGCGCCATGCGGGCGCTGGGCGACGTCGCGCGAAGGAGCAGTCGGCCTTCCCACTCGGGGGCGTCGGGCCGTGCCTCCGCCGTGACGAGGACCATGAACTTGTTGAGGCTGATCTCGCCGATGCTGCGCGTCCCGTTGGTGACGGGTCCGAGACTCATGACCGTGTCGAAGAGGGGGGTGGCCAACCACGCGACGATGTGGTCGTAGTCACCCAGGGTGGCGGGGTCGGGGAGCCCGCCGAGCGTGAGGATCCCCTCGTACAGGTGGTTCCCGGCCGCGTTCACGGCTACCCCGAAGGGCGAGTGGGGTGTCCGCAGCTCGAGGCGGCCCGTGAGGTCATCCAGACCGGGGCGCGCGGTGAGGAAGACGCAGTAGAGGTCGCGGCTGGGGGCGAGGGTGGCGCCGGGGGGTGGGGGGGTGTCGTCGCAGGGTGAGGTGGTGGTGGGTGGGGTGCGCGGGCCCGGTCCCTGCAGTGCGGCGAGGGTGGTGGGGCCGGGGACGGCCGCGACGGCCGCCAACGTCGCGGCGGCCAGCGCGGTGACCGACAGCTTCGCCCTCAGCCTCTTGTCCACGGATCAATCATCGTGACTCCGGTGTTCTTGAAGTCCCGTTTGTTTCGGGTGACGACTGCGAGCCCGCGACCGGCCGCCGTGCTGGCGAGCATCGCGTCCGGCAGATGGCGGTCGAGCGGTTCACCCCGCCGACGCTTCTCTTCCATGATGCGGGCACACTTCTGGGCGTCGGTAGCAGTCCAGGCGAGCACCCGGCCTTCAAAGAGGTCGTTCAAGAGGCCACGAAACCGCGCCGCGAGATCCTTCCGCCTTCGTCCAGCTTCGAGACGGCCGATGCCGTTGAGGATCTCCCAGACGGTGACGGAGGAGATATGGATCCCCTGATCGGCGATCCTATCCAGGAACCCGGCGACTCGGGGCTCCGGGTTCGGTCTCATCATCTCCGAAACGACGTTCGTATCAAGGAGCCAACTCACAGCGGGTCACGCATCGCTCTCGTCGGCGAACTCGACCGGCCTGTAGCCGTAACGCCCCCGCTGCGGCAGCTCGACCCCGTGCTGCGGTCCGAAATACCGCCTGAAAGCCTCTGAAGGCTTGGTGCGGCGCTGGGTTCTCTCGCGCCTTTCCCGGATGAGGCGGCGGACGAACTCTTCCATTGAAACGCCGGCTTGGCGCGCCTCATTCTGCAGCCAGGACTTGTCCCCCGGATCAATACGGCGAACGGTAATGGTGGAACTCAATTGGACAGCGCTCCATGGCCGGAGATGGATTTGGTCTATGGAAAGAGTAGTGCTAGCAACTCGTGCTGTCAACTAGAACCGATACCCCAGACTGACGATGGGCCGGATCTCGGCAGCGTCCTCCAACCAGTAGGCCAGGCCCGCCTCGCCACCCAGGGTGGCTCCGAGGAACCGCAGGCCAGCAGAGAGCACGTTGGATCCGTCCTCGACCCCGACCCGCCGGAACTCCCCGACCAGCCTGATCCTCGGATCCATGCTGAACTCGCCACCGATCGAGAAAACGCCATCGGTATCGGTGACGCCGGACTCGGAAAATCCTAACAAGCCGGCGCCTCCGTGCATCACGAAGCCGCCCACAACGTTTCTGGAGACCATTCCGGAGACTCCGAAGTAGACCAGGTTCTCCTCCGAAACGAGGAGCCCCAGATGACCACCGAGAGCAACGGAGGCTTGCTCATTGTCCAGTACGCGGAACTTGGAAGCGTAATACGGGAAGAAGTCAATCTCGCGGCCGTCGACATCGTGGTAGAAACCGGAACCCACCGCGATTGTGAGGTCGTCGGAGACACCGTACGCCGCGTGTGCGACATACGGCACGATGTCCAGGAAGTTCCCGACCTGAGCCACCACGCTCGTGCCCAGGTAGCCTGCACTGAAGTGACCCTGACCGCGGGCCAATGTGCGTCCCGTCGACTCCAGAAACCCCACCAGCAATCGGGGCGGAACCGGGTCGGGTGATGGTGAATGGCGGACGCTCCGGGACTGGGCATCCACCGGGTCGGCGGTGACCGTCCCTGGTTGCGCGGGGTCCGTCCCTGGTTGCGCGGAGACCTCCCGGGCCTGTCCCGCAGTCACCGTTACCGTAGCCATCTGTTGCGCCGAGAGGCCACCAGGGTCACTGGCCATTACGGTCACCGTCGCCGTACCCGGCGCCACTTCCGAAATCCTCACAGTGCTTCCGGACACGGCGACCGTAACCACGGCGGCGCTCGATGTCCCCGCCGCGTAAGCCAGCTCATCTCCGTCGGGATCGTTGAAGTAGGAAGACACATCGATGGAGGCCCACTGACCCGAAGAGAGGTTCTGGAGGGGGATCGTCCCGACTGGTTCGGGTGCGCGGTTGCCCGCTTCAACCGTCACTCTGGTACGCTGGGTTGCAGAGAGACCGCCGGGATCACTGGCGAATACGGTCATCGTCACGGTACCCCCTGCCACGCCCTCGATAATCACGGTGCTACCCCGCACGAAGACAGTGGCCGTGGTGCCGTCCGAGGTTGTCGCCGCGTAGACCATCTCGTCCCCATTGGGATCGTTGAAGTAGGAGAGCAGATTGACGGTCGCCGACTGGCCCGGGGTGAGGATCAGGTTGGGGATCGTGCCGACCGCCTCCGGTGCCTGACGGTCCTGAGCGGCTACCGGCCCTGAAGGGGACATCAATGCGATCACAAGGGCGGGCAAGACCATGATGGCTGACGTACCACCGCCGGTGAAGGACTCCGGGCGTGACGACCAAACCATCTGGACCTTCCTGGTTGATAGATCAATCCGTGCGGAAACCCGCCGGAATCGTCTGATACTGAGGTATGGCGCAGGGCGCGGCATGTCAATCGCCCCCTACAGCCCCGCCTGCTCCTTCACGTACTGCGCGGCCTCCAGGTGCGTCGCGAACCAGACCCCCTCGTGGCCCTTGATGTACCGGATCAGCTCCTCCAGGACGACGATTCGGGAGCGGTGTCCGACGACATGCGGGTGCATGGTGAGGACGAGCATGGTGCCTTCCGCGTAGGCGACGTCGAACTCGTCCTTCCACACCTGCAGCACGTCGCGCGGGTGCGAGTAGCTGTCCCCGCGGGGGTTGAAGAGCGGCGCGTCGTCGAGGATCCACTCTACGGGGAGTTCGACCATGCCGGTGGGCTCGCCGTTGGCATTGATCTCGTAGGGGCGGTCGTCGGCCATGAGGGACGAATCGTAGAAGAAGCCCATCTCGCGGAGGATGTCCAGCGTGTTGGGGCTGAAGTTCCAGGAGGGGGCGCGGTACCCGAGCGGGCGCGTGCCGGTGACTTCGGTCATGTAATCCACCGCGCGCTGGAGAAGGGCGCGCTCCGTCTCGGCGTCCAGGCTCGAGTTGAGCTCGTGGATCCAGCCGTGGATCGCGAATTCATGGTGGCCGGCGGCCTGGATGACGTCGATCTGGAAGGGGTTGAGGACGAGGCTGACCGCGGGGATGAAGAACGAGGCGGGGACGCCTTCCCGGTCGAGCAGGTCGACCACGCGGGGCAGCGCGACCCGGGCACCGTACTGGCCCTGGGACAGCCCCCCCACCGTGGCGTCGCCGTAGCGGAGGCCGGTCACCGTCTCGTTGTCGACATCGAAGGAGAGGAGGACGGCGACCTGCGCGCCGTCGGGCCAGCTGTCGGGCTGCAGGCTTCGGCCGGCCCGCACGGCGTTCACGGTTTCCATGACCCGCTCGTCGGACCAGGTCCAGCCGGGTTCGTTCTCGGGGGTGTCGGCGATGGGAGCGGGCTGGCAGGCCCAGGCGACCGCAACCGTGACGAGCATCAACGCGCGCATCTTCATGACTCCATCTTCCACAGGGCTATTCCTCCGGCTTGTTTGCCTATGCGTGCGGACGCGACGCGCGTGCCCGATTCCAGATCGATCACTTCGACTGTCCCGGGATCGCCTCCGATGCCCTCTACGGTCACGATCGCATAGCGGCCGTCGGGGGTGGCCACGACGCCGTGGGTCACGCGCATCTCGGAATCGATCAGGTGCAGCAATTCGCCCGTTGCGACATCCCAGACGCCCAGCTTGGCGCTCCCCTTCAGGGTGGCGAGGAGCTTGGACCCGTCGGGGGTGAGGTCCAGGTTGTAGGGCGCTCCCGGGGCCTCGATGCGGCGCGTGATGCGCCAGTCGTTCAGGTCGATCTCCAGGATCACGTCGCCCTTGTTGCAGGGGACGAAGACGCGCGAGCCGTCCGGGTGGGGCGTCGCCCAGGTGGGAGAGCAATTCTTTTCCGCGGGCGGCGCCATGGCCATGTGCCCCTCCATCGGGGCGTGAGCGGGCTCGTTGGCGATGAGGTCGAGCCGCCTGCTGACATCCAGGGTGGCGCCGTCGATCTCGACGAGCTGGTTGTCCATCATGCACGCCGAGTAGTGTTTCGAGCCGTCGGCGTTGAAGCGCGAGCCGTGTGGCATGGTGCACGTCACCACGTCCGCGATCGGGAACATGGTTTCGAGGTCGACGATCGCGACGGTCGACGGGATGTGGTCGCCGTGGAAGTTGGCGTTGACGGCGAGCGCCACCGTGCCGTGCGGCGGAACCGCGATCGTTGCCGGGAAGAGACCCAGGTCGGCGACGCCCACCACCGTGTCCGACACGGTGGCGTACTTGACCAGGCGGCCGTTGGGGAAGCCGTGTCCCAGGGTGAGGTACCAGAATTCGCCGCCGGGATCGACCGCGACCCCGTGCGGCGCCTCGATCTCGGCCGCGAGCCACCCGGTGGTGATCGTCTTTTCGACGACGAGGTCGCCGCCCGCGTCGTACCTGAGCAGCGCGACTTCGTCCTCGGACTCGGCCGCCACGTAGACCCAGTAGGATTGGGAGGCCGCGCCTCCTGGCAGGGCTGCCGCGGCCAGGAACGCGAGGACCGCGAGCCGCGCGAAGGCTCGGGCGAAGCAATGGCTGCCCCGGGCACGGTCGGGGCAGGAAGCCCGCGCTTCGCTCCCCCGGGCGGCGCAATGGCCGGACGGGCCGCTCCCCGGGACCCGCGCAAGCGCCGGCTTCAACCCCCCGATCACGGAATCAGCGTCCGCCGCGGCTGAAGCTTCACGGCCCACATGCCCGAGAAGTACTCGGCGAAGAACAGGTTCCCCTTGTGGATCTGCGGTCCCCACGTAAACGGCGCATTCGCCACGACGCCATCCGGATCATACGACTTGTACACGGCGATTTCGCGGCCCTGATGGTACAGGTTCCCCTTCAACTCACCCGAGATGTCCACAACCCGCAGGCCGCCCTGGTAGAACGCCGCGTAGAGCCGGTCGTCGTCGATCCACATGTTGTGCGATCCGGCTTCGGGGATCTCGTAGCGAGCCACCTCTTCCGGATTCTCGGGGTCGGTGAAGTCGACCACGTGGATGTAGCCGGACATGAACTGGGGCGTGCGGTTACGGTCCTGTCCGTCGAATCCGGGTGCTCCGATCTCGTCGCCCATGAAGATGTAGAACTTGCCCGTCGGGCTCTTGTACGGGAACGCGGCGTGCGTGGCCCCGCCGATGTCGGCGAAACGCGCGATCTCGACCGGGCTTTCAGGACTCCCGCCCTTGTCGCCGCCGCCCAGGTCGATGACGACGACACCGTCGCTCCAGTTCGACGTGTACGCGATCCCGTCCACGATCCAGATGTCGTGGATGGCGTGCCCCGGCGTATCCAGCTCGAAGCGCCCGACGCGGTGGGGGTTGGCCGGATCGGCGATGCTGATCACATCGAAGCGCGTGCCGTTGTTCACCGCGTAGACGTGGTCCTGGTAGATGAACAGGTTGTGCACCCCTCCGGTGAGTTCGTCGTCGTAGGTGGAGATGATCTCGATGTTGCGGGGATCGCTGCAGTCCACGATGACGATCCCGTTGCGGCGGTTCGACGCGCCCTCACGCGAGATCACGCAGATCTCGCCGTTCTCCGAGACCTTCACGTCATTCGTCGTGCGCGCGTCCACGAGGAGCGAGTCGGTCAGCACCGGGTTCGCGGGATCCGTCACGTCCCACCAGTAGGTGCTGCCATGCCCGCTGTGCGTACCGGTGATCGCGTAGTCGCGACCATCGACACCCTCCCACACCCACAGGTCCGAAGTGGAGACGTTGCGGACCGGCGCGTGCCCCACGAGCGTCACTTCCTCGCTGATGTGGCGGGGCAGGATTTCGACCGTGGCGTGCGAAGTGGTTCCCGGGACGCTCGCCGTGACGGTGTACACGCCCGGCTTGTACGCCACGAATCGGCCCATGCCGTCCACTTCAGCCGGCGGGATGTCGGCGGTTGCGACCTTGTCGGGATCTGCGATCAGCCCGAAGGTGACCGGGATGTCGTCCACCGCGCCGCCGCTCGCGTCCTCAGCAGTTGCAGCAAAGTGGATCACGTCGCCGGTCCTGCCCCGGGCCTGGCTGGCCTCCACGGCCATCGAAGAGACCGGGTTGTCCGCCACTTCATAGGTAATTTGGCCGACAACGCCCTCTGCGGACGCCGAAAGCGTGACTTCGCCGGGCGCCATGGCCGAGAAGACGCCGAAGCGGTCGATGGTCGCCACGGACTCGTCGGAGGTGGTCCAGGCGACGGCCAAGTCGCGTACATCGTCCGCCCGGTCGATCACCGTCGCCTTGTGGCGCATCGTCACGCCCGTGTAGTAGCGGCCGCCATCCTCCGATATCTCGATGCGGTCGATCGCCGGGAACGCCACGGTGACAGTCATCGTTCCACTGACCCTGGTGGGACCCAGAACCCGGGCCATGACCTCGTACTCGCCGCCCTTGAACGCTTCGATTTCTCCCGTGGCCCGGTCGACGGCCAGTCGCCCGCGCCCGCCTCTGGAGAAGTAGAGGAAGGGCACTTCGACCGCGTTGCCGTCGGCGTCGAACGCCTTGGCCGAGATCTGTGCCGTTTCGCCCACTTCCAGCGAGAGGGTCGCGGGGGTGACCTCCACCCGTGCGACCTCCTGCGCCGCAATTCCTTCGGTCCCCAGGACTGCAAGCGCTCCGAACAGCGCGGCCACCCGGATCATCCTCGTCGTTTTCATTTCTCGTGCCCCTTCCTGCGGTATGCTGACGGCCGTGGCCGGACGGTCACGGGGAGGGTAAGATTGAACGCGTGGGGCAGGAGCGCAACGAATGGGGTCGCCCCGGAACGGTGATCCGGCGACAGATCCTCAACAACCAGGGATGACGATCATGGTGTGGAAACAGACGCGACGCGACTTCGTGAAGACCTCGGTGCGGGCAGGCGGCGCGCTCGGCGTGCTGGGTGCGTTCGGCCCGATGGCATGCGCGCCGACCGACGAGGGGTCGGCCCCCGGGATGGGCGCGGCCCCGGACCCGCAGCGCATCCTCATCCTGGGCGGCACCCGCTTCATCGGTCCCCACCAGGTCAAGTACGCACTCGACCGCGGCCACGAAGTCTCGATCTTCACTCGCGGCCGGACCCAGCCCCCCTTCTTCCACGACTACTTCGAGCGGGTGGAACACCTCGTCGGTGACCGCAACGACGACCTGAGCGCGCTCGAAGGCCGGGAGTGGGACGCGGTGATCGACAACTCGGCGTCCTACCCGCGCTGGGTCCGGATGACCACCGACCTGCTGCGTGACCACGTCGACCGCTACCTGTTCGTGTCTTCGATCTCGGCATATGCCGACTTCGCGGCCGTCGGGATCGACGAGAACTATGCCGTGGGCCAGCTCTCGGCTCCGGACGTAGAGGACATGAGCGAATACGGGCCGATGAAAGCGAAGTGCGACCAGATCACGCGGGACGCCTTTGGCGACGGTGCGATCGTCGTTCGGCCGGGCCTGATCGTCGGCCCGGGCGACAACACCGATCGCTGGACGTACTGGCCGGTCCGCGTCGCGCGCGGCGGAGAGATGATGGCGCCGAACTCACCGTCCGACCCGGTGCAGAACATCGATGCTCGGGACCTCTCGGAGTGGATCGTCCGGCTGGTCGAGACACCCGGCAACGCCGGTACCTACAACGCGACGGGCGAGGTGCAGGCCTTCGGCGACATGCTCGGGGAGATCCGCGGAGCGCTCGGCTCGGATGCCACCTTCACGTGGGTGCCGACCGAGTTCATGGCCGAGCACCAGGTCCGTCCCTGGGGCCACATGACGAATTGGGTGCCGCCCGAGGGCGAAACGATCGGGATGAACCAGGTCTCGGTTGCCGCGGCGGTTGGGGCCGGGCTCACCTTCCGCCCGCTCGGCGACACGGCGCGTGACACGGTGGAGTGGTGGAATACGCTGCCGGAGGAACGGCGTGCGGAGCCGAGGGCGGGACTGCCGGCGGAGAGAGAGGCGGAGGTTCTGTCGGCCTGGGCGGCGACGGGTCAGGGCTAGTGTCGTGTCCCAGAGATAGCTGTACATAGTCTCTGGATCTTCTGGAGGATGGAGTCCGCGGCGGCGGTCCACAAGAAGGGCTGCGTGCCTGAGTTGTTGTAGTGCTCGGTGAAGTGGAGGATCTTCTCCTTGAGCTGGGTGACCGAGGAGAAGGAGCCGCGGCGGATGGCTTTCTGGGTGATGATGTTGAACCAGATCTCGACCTGGTTGAGCCAGGAGGAGTAGGTGGGAGTGAAATGGATATGGTAGCGTGGCCGGGCGGCGAGCCAGCGCTTGACCTTGGCATGCTTGTGGGTGCTGTAGTTGTCGACGACGAGGTGGACGTCGAGGCCGGGAGGCACGCTGGCGTCGATGTGCTTGAGGAAGCTCAGAAACTCCTGGTGACGATGCCGCGGCTTGCACTGGGCGATGACCTGGCCGGTGGCCACGTCCAGGGCGGCAAAGAGGTTGGTGGTGCCGTGACGGATGTAGCCGTGCGTGACGCCTTCGACGTATCCGAGCCCGAGGGGCAGGAGAGGCTGGGTGCGCTCCAGCGCCTGGGTCTGGCTTTTCTCGTCGACGCAGAGCACCATCGCGTTGTCGGGCGGGTTGAGGTAGAGTCCGACGATATCGCGGACCTTCTCGGCGAAGAACGGATCGGTGGAGAGCTTGAAGTGCTTCTGCCGGTGAGGTTGGATGTTGAACGCTGTCCAGATGCGATGGACCGTGGACTTCGACACCCCCGTCGTGTCTGCCATGGAACGGCAACTCCAGTGTGTGCTGCCGCCGGGAGGCTCGGTCTCGAACGTCCTCTGCAGCAGCACCATGATTTCGTCATCTTTGATGGACCGCGGCTTTCCCGGCCTGCGTTCGTCGTACAGGCCCATGAGGCCTTGGGTTCGGAAGCGCTGGCGCCACTTGCCGACCGTTTGGCGGCTGGTACGGACCCTCCCGGCAACCGCCTTGTTGTCCAGGCCATCGGCGCACAGAAGGACGATCTCGGCACGGCGCACGAGCCCGGCGGGCAGGCTGCGCGAACGCACAAGCGACTCGAGTTCCTCACGGGCGCCCTTACTGACTTCGAGCGCCTTCAACGGACGTCCCCGGGGCATAGGTCTCTCCCTCGTTCGGGTGGATGAGGGATACGATACCCTATCTCCGTCATTATATCAAGTTATTTACGGGACACGACACTAGCCCGCCGCTTCCATCGCTTCCTGAACCGCTGCCTCCATCGCGGCGACCTCGTCATCGGTCAGTTCTGCGAAGCGTCCGCGCTTCCTTGCAGCTAGCCTTCCACCGTTCTGCATGCACAAACGCACGAGTAGCGTCGCGCGTCGGTCGGGCATGTCGACGATCTCGCGGACACCTGTGAGGGCTCGGTCGAACACCGCGACGAAACCGAGTTCCTCCTTGAGATCGCGGCGAACCGAGTCGGCCACCCGGTCGTAGAGGTACTCGGCGAAGGTGGTGGCGTCGAAGTAGCGGTAGAGGTCGGCGCTTTCGCTTTTGACGACCATCTCCCGGCCGGGCGTGCTCACGCCCCCTCCCGACCACTCCCATCGAATCAGGTCCAGCAGCGGCCGAGAGAAGCCGGAGAGGACTTCATCGTAGCCGCGCCGGTCACGCAGAATGGCCGCGGACACCGGGAGGATGGAGCCCGGTGGACCGTACCCCCGCTTGGCGAGGACGTGGTGCATCAGGAAGCGGTGAATCCGCCCGTTGCCGTCCTCGAATGGATGGACGAAGACAAAGGCGAACGACGAGACCGCTGCCGCGACAACCGGGTCCACGCCGCCGTTGACGACGCGCCTGGTCAATGCCGTCCAGCCCCGCATCAGGCTGGGGACGTCCGCCGGGCGCGGGCAAATGAAATGAACCCACTCCCGGTATCCACCGATGGTCTCACCAACGAAGTTCTGGATTGTACGCCAGTCGTCCGCGGCGTACCGGGGATCGACGATGGTTGCGTGCAGGCGCAGAAGAGCCGCCTTGTCGGCGGGGTCGAAGTCGGGTGCGGACTTCAGCGCCGCGACGAATCTCTCTGCACGCCAACCACTGGGGGTCTCACCTTCCAACGCGAATGACGAACGCATCTCCTTGGTGTAGAGGTAGTTCACCGCGCTGGCGAGGATCGCTGGGTCGTGGCTCTCCATGAGAACTCGAGCCTCCTTGTCCAGGCCCGATTCCATCGCCCCCCGCAACTTCAAAGTAAGTCTCACGGCAGGACAAAGTTCCGGCCCCCCCAGGAGGTTGTCCGCGACCCGGTGACGCCTGGAGTTACGGCGGGCGGCGACCAGATGCCGGTTGGGATCAAGGGCACCGACGTAGTTGCCCGTCTTCGCGTCGTCCAGGTCCAGGGTGCGGCCGGTGAAGGTCTCGTAGAGAAACCACGCCCGCCGGCTGAAAGCGCCCGTGGGTTGCGCCCGTACCCAGCCTTCGATTGCCCCCGGGTCGATCATGCGAAGGGTGGCCACCAGAACACCGAGACCGAATGCCTCGTGTCGCAACGCGAAGCGGAGGTGTGCGACGACCGCGTTCTCCGTCGCGTACCGCATCGGGTAGAGCTCAGTGGTTCGCGGACCGTCCGTTTCGGTTCGCCCTACATGACGACTACCGCCACCGCCATTCCCGGGATTTGCCAGCCTTCTCCTTCAACAGCCCCAGGTCCCGCGTCGCCTCGACGAGCCGGATGAACTCGCCCCGATACCCACGTGGGTCGTCACCCCGCGCCTTCTCGGCCAGGCGGATGACGTTGTCCAGCGTGAAGTCGCCCGCGTGCTCCGAGTCCCGCAGAAGCATGCCGAAGCCCGCTACCGCGGCGGCGAAGCGGAAGTCCGTCGAGGCCGACTTCGGGTCGTCGGCGACTGCGTGCTCCAGCAGCTTGCTCGTCGAGCCGTCGGGATCCTTGTAGCGGATCTTGACGTACATGAGCTCGCCGTCGAAATCGC
Organism: Longimicrobiales bacterium; assembly: GCA_963555795.3. Taxonomy (GTDB): domain Bacteria; phylum Gemmatimonadota; class Gemmatimonadetes; order Longimicrobiales; family Gaopeijiaceae; genus Bin94. The sequence continues at coordinate 713,905 of CAUVXA020000007.1, forward strand.
TGGGCGGGGTCGGCGGGTCGTCCGCCTGGGGCTGGTAGCGAAGCGGGTCAACGCCGCGCGGCACCGACATACCCGCGGGCACGACCTCGTACAATGCGGTCACGGTGTGCCCGGCGCCGAGTTCGCCCGCGTCCTTGGTGTCGTCGTTGAAGTCCTCGTCGGCCAGAAGCCGGTTCTCGTAGCCGAGCAGACGGTAGCCGCTGACCCGCGCAGGGTTGAACTCGACCTGGAGTTTCACGTCCTTGGCGAGGGTCAGGAGGGTTCCGCCCATCTCCTCCACGAGCACCTTGCGCGCTTCCAGAAGGCCGTCGACGTAGTGGAAGTTCCCGTTCCCGTGGTCGGCGATCTGCTCCATCTTCGAGTCCTTCAGATTCCCCGTGCCGAAGCCGAGCACGGTCAGGAAGGTCCCGCTGTCACGCTCCTTCTCGATCAGGCGCACCATCTCGGCGTCGCTGGAGGCACCCACGTTGAAGTCGCCGTCGGTGGCGAGGATCACGCGATTGTTCCCGCCGTCGATGTAGTTCTCGCGCGCCACGTCGTACGCCAGCTTCAGCCCGGCTCCGCCCGCGGTGCTTCCGCCCGCTTCGAGCTGGTCGAGCGCCTCTGTGATCTTGTCGTGACGGTTCCCGCGCGTCGATGGCAGAACCAGGCCCGCCGCGCCCGCGTACACGGCGATCGCGACCCGGTCCTCCGGCCTCAGCTGCTCGACCAGCAGCGTGAACGCCTTCTTGAGCAGGGGCAGCTTGTCGGCCGGCCGCATCGAACCGGAGACATCCAGCAGGAAGACCAGGTTGCTGGGCGGCAGGTTCTCGACATCGACCGAGGGCGCGTGCAGTCCGATCCGCACCAGCCGGTGGTCGCGCTGCCACGGTGCGTCGGACACCTCGGTCGTGACTGCGAAGGGGTGGTCGCCCGACACCTCGTCCCAATCGTAGGGGAAGTAGTTGATCATCTCCTCGATGCGGACTGCGTCGACGGGCGGCCGGTTGCCGGACTGGATGAAGCGGCGAACGTTGGCGTAGGAGGCGCGGTCCACGTCGATCGAGAAGGTGGACAGGGGGGACGCGCTCACGAGACGGAAGTCGTTCTCGTCGATGCGGGCGTAGGACTCGGTGTTGAAGTCGATCGCGCGTAGCTCGATGAATTGGATTCCCGGGGCACTCTCGCGCATGCGTGCGAGTTCCTGGACCGGCTGAGCCACCCCGGTCACCGTGATCTCGTCCAGGGTCAGGGCCGCCTGCACCAGCGCGAAGTCGACGACCGTCGTCTGGCCCGCCGTGACCGTGACCAGCCGCCGCTGTGTGGTGTAGCCGGGCAACATGACCACCACGACCAGGTTGCCCGCCGGTGCCGCTGACAGCGAAAAGCGGCCGTCCCGGTCGGTGCGATCCGCCACACTGGTTCCGTCCACCGAGATTTGCGCGGCGGGGAGCGGTTGTCCGGACGTCGCGTCCGTGACCTGCCCCTGGATGGTACCCGTCTGCGCCTGGGCGCTTGCTGTTGCGGCGGCGAGCAAAAGCGCCAGGAGCGTGAGGATCCGGACGGCTGGTAGGCGAGCGGCGAGGATGGAGCGTCGCATCGTTCTGTCCCTTTGATCGGCGGTGTGGCGGCGATGGGCGGCGCAGCTTCGCACCCCATCTCTACATACTAGGTACCCGGGCCGCTGGCCAAGGTTGCCCGGGCATGGCGTCGGCCGACGCTGCCAGAGGTCGGTGACCAGCGGGTTCACCGTGTGCCTCCCGATCCGCCCGTCTCGAAGAACCCGTAGTGCTCCAGCATGAAGTTCCGGATCACCCGGGCCGCCTTGGCCGCGTACTCGATACGACTCTGGTGCGTGTCCCGAACCCCGCCGTAGTGATGCTCGATCTGGATGCCGCTGACGACTTCGGCATCCTCGGACGATCCGTGCTGCCGCGTGTTGTATCCGCCGCGGAAGTAGGGTGCGTCACCCGGTCCGGGAGCGCTCGGACTTGGCACGGAGGGGACCCCTTCCTCGTCCATCAGGCCCCCGAACGAGCTGGGGCCGCGCAGCAGCTGGGAAAAGGGGATCGGAGAGGTGCGGCCCAGGTCCCGGATACTCGTGCGCGCCACCACTTCCAGCGAGTTGAGGGTGTTGTCGGGTCGGTTCAGCTCCTCGGAGGTGAGCAGGTAACCGAGTTCGAGTCGGTCGATGTCGTGGCCGTGGCCGTGGATGTCGAAGTACATGCCCTTGCCGAATCCCCCCGCGACGTCCGCCCGGGCGGTCTCGATCCAACCCTGGAACTCCTCCCATGCCAGCTCGGCGTAGGGGTTCTCCTGCGCGGCCTCGACGATCTCGCGGTTGGGGTCGAGCTTGCTGCGGTGAAGGTGGGAGAGGATGACGTGGGGCGCCTTGCCGGTGAGGGTGATGAGAGCTTCGCGCATCGCGAGCGTGAGTTCGAGCGTGTTCCTGTCGGGCGACCTGACGCCGTACGTCCGGGCCGGGATCTCGGGCGGCTGGAGCGCGCCGCCGTGGGGAGCCGACAGGACCACCGGGAGTTCGCCGGGGATGTATTCGACGTACTCGTTGCGGCCGAAATAGCTCTGACCCGGCTCGTATCGGGCGACCTTGTCCGGGACGTAGACTTCCAGCTGCGCCGTGCCGCTCACGCCGCCGATGGTCGCGGTGACGGTCGTGACTCCGTTCGCGATGCCGGTCGCAAACCCGCTGGGCAGGATCGACGCGACAGCCGGATTGTCGACGGACCAATCGGGCGTCCCGGAGACGATCATGTCGTTGGCATCGCGCGCGACCGCCGAGAAGCCGACCCCGTCCCCGATGCCGACGATCAGCGCTTCGTCGGGCGCCACGTCGATGGTCGCGACCTGCGGCCCGGTGGGGGATTCCCCGCCGCCGCAGGCCAGGAGGATCGTGGCCGGGAGCACGAGCGCGAGGAGAGCCCGCGGCAGGAGTGCACGGGCCGGGGTGGCGCGCCGCGCCGGCGATCCAGGGGTCGGCCCACGCACAGGTCTACTCCGGCAGCCCGTACGCCACGAGCATTGCGCCCTCTTCCCCTCCCGTCGCGATCACCACGAGTTGGCGCCCGTCTCGCGTTCGGAAGGTCATCGGGTTGGCATAGCCGCGCCCGGGAAGCCGACCCTCCCACAACACCTCGCCACCTGCCGCGTCGAAGGCGTACAGCACATCGGAGCCGCCCGTGAGGAAGACGAGGCCCCCCGCCGTGACGAAGGCCCCCGGGGGGGCCACGACGCCCAGCCGGGCGGGCAGCGCGACCCCGGCCAGCGCCGGATCGCTCCTGACCTCGGGCCGCTCGCCCACCGCTTCCTGCCACACGATCGCACCCGTGTTCATGTCGATGGCGGTCAGCGTGCCCCACGGTGGGTTCGAGATGGGGACGTTGCCGATCCGCAGTGTGCGCGTGCCGCCGCGGGCGAGCGCGTAGTCGCCCACGGTGGTCTCGGGGTCGGCAGGGGCGATGGTGAGCAGGCTGGGTTGTTCCGAGGCCTTGACGAAGAGGAAGCCCGACCCGGGGTCGAAGGCCGCGCCGCCCCAGTTGCCGCCGCCGAGGATCCCCGGCATCGCGATGGTGCCCTCCATGGAAGGGGGCTCGAAGAGCGGGCCGAACCGATACCCCGCCGTCAGCTCCTCGGCGCGCCGCCGCAACTCGGGGGTGAGGTCGATCAGGTCGTCGCGCGTGAAACCCTGCCGTGAGAAGGGGGCAGGGTGGGTGGGGAAGGGCTGGGTGGGGGCGGATGCCTCGCCGGGCACGTCGCTGGGTGGAACGGGACGCTCCTCGATGGGCCAGACGGGCTCGCCGCTCTCCCGGTCGAAGGTGTACACGAAGCCTGTCTTTCCGGCCACCGCGACCGCGTCGACGGCCTCACCATCCCGTTCGACGGTCATCAGGACGGGCGCTCCCGGCAGGTCGAAGTCCCAGAGGCCGTGGTGCACGGTCTGATAGTCCCAGGCCAGCTCGCCGGTACGCGCGTCGAGCGCGACCAGCGATTCGGCGTAGAGGTTGTCGCCCTTGCGATGACCCCCGTAGTAGTCGTTCGAGGGGGTGCCGATCCCGGCGAAGAGGAGCCCGCGCGCTTCGTCCACGACCATGGGCGCCCACGCGTTGGTGTGACCCGTGTAGTCCCAGCTGCCGTCCTCCCAGGTATCGTTGCCGGGTTCGCCGGGCTGGGGGATGAGGTTGAACGACCACACGAGTTCGCCGGTGTGCACATCGAACGCCTGGATGTTGCCGGGCGGGTCGCGCGGGTACACGAAGCCGTCCCAGACGCCGTTGCCGATGATCAGAAGATCCTCGAAGACGACCGGGGGCGAGGTCTGCGTGTAGTGAAGCCGGTTGGTGCGCCAGAGCAGGTTTTCGGTGAGGTCGATCTCACCACGGTGGCCGAAGGACTCGATGGGCTCGCCGGTGGCGCCGTCGAGCGCGATCAGCCGCCAGCGCGTGTTCAGGAAGACGCGCCGTTCGCGCGGCCCGTTCCACAAGGCCACACCTCGGTGTACGAAACCCGTGCCGTTGGGCGGCTGGCCCCACTCCACGGTGCGCGGGTCGAAGTCCCAGATGGTCTCTCCGGTGCTCCCGTCCAGCGCGATCACGCGGTTGTAGGAGGTGGTGAAGTAGAGCGTGTCGTTGTACGCGACAGGAGTGGCTTCGAAGTTGCCGGGCCGCACACGCTGGCCGCGGATGGGCGCTGCCGGACCCTCGATGGGGGCTTCCCCGGTCTCCCAGCTCCAGGCGACTTCGAGCCCGGCGACGTTTTCGGGGGTGATCTGGTCGAGGGGCGAGTATTTGCTGCCGCCGGCGTCGCGTCCGTAGGCGGGCCAGTCGCCGTCGGAGTGGGATGGGGAGGGGGCCGGGCAGGCGCCGACGGCGGCCACCAGCGCGAGAACTGCGGTCACTCGGGGAACGAGGGTAGTCGGAGGATGGTTCACTGCTGGCCCTCCCGCGCGCGAATGACATCCACGGCGGTCGAAAGGGCCTGGTCGACGGCTTCAACGAGGCGGTTCCGCTCGCGAGCCAGTCCGGTGGCCGCGAAGCCCCGCCGGTCGCTTCCGGCGTCTTCGGACGACAGGATCCGGGCGGAGGCAAGCCCGGGAAGAGGACCGAGCCCGACGCCGGGATCGGGGTGGTATGCGTTGAGGGGCACGTACATGACGCGGTGTAGCGGCCTGAGCACGGCGACCAGGTCCAACGGCCCCACCGAGCCGGCATCGGCCAGCTCGTCCAGCCGTTCCGCGGCCTCCCGGAGGCCCACCATGCGCCCGGCCAGATGTTCACCGAGCCCGAGCGCGCCACCCGACGCCGCGTCACGCGCGGCGACCGCCTCGGCCAGGGACGCGACCTGAGCGGAGAGGCTGACCGGATAGCTCGGCCCCGCCAGCATTTCGGCCAGCGCGTGCACATAGATGTCCGTGTCCGTCTTCAGGACATCGGCGTCGATCTTGTCGTAGGTGTCGTCCGGGGTGTGCCACCACCAGTAGCCGCCGTCCTCCGCCAGGCGCGTGTGGTTGAACTGAATCAGTGGCAGGCCGACCCCGTTGAAGGCCTGGTCCGAGTTGCGCCCCGGCCGCGAAGGGGAGATCGCTTCCCCCTGCGTCTCTGCCACCACGCGCGCGGCAAAGGGCTGGAACGCCTCGGACGCGGAGGCCCCGAAGCGCTTGGCCTCCATCTGGCCGACCCCGTCGATGTTCATGTAGGCCAGGCCGCGAGTGCGCAGGTCGGTGAAGAACTCGTCCGCGAACCATGTCGACCCGGCGTAGCGTGCGTTGCTGTGGCCGGGCCACCACGCGACCACGAGGCCGTGGCGGAGTTGGTCGCGCACATCGTGGAAGGCCAGCGCGAGCGCAAGCATCGCCGCGTTCGACGCGGCCTCGTCGGTCGCGCCGTGGTACCACCCGTCGATGTGACCGCCGAGAAGCACGTACGGCGCACTGTCCGTCCCGGTCGGCTCGATGGTGGCCACGGCCAGCCGTAACGGCTTCCATCCCGTCGCGACCTCGGTCTCGACGCGCAACTCGACCGGTCCGGCCGCCATCCGTGCGCGCAACTCCGCTCCCGCGCCGCGGGCGATCTGCGCCACCGGCACCCCGGGCAGCCGATGGTAGTTCATCAGGGACGGGCTGCCCCAGGTAGACGTCACGATCAGGTCGTTGAGGCGCTCTTCAGGGTTGATGAACACGATCGCCGCCGCGCCCATGTGCTCCATCGCGATCGTGGGCACGTTGCGGGGCTGCCCGTCGACGATGGCGACCTTGCCGGTCAGGTCGGGGAGGTCGGCGCCGAAGTCCTCGCCCTCGATGACGAGGCGCTCCCCGGTGCCGACTTCGAGCCGCGGCAGGTCGCTGAGCGCGCCCATGTCGACCACTTCGCCGACGGTGCCCGCGCTCGACGCCGAATACGCCATGGTGATCGCTTCCGGTGCGAAGTCCGTGCCCGGGATGGTCACGCTCGCCGAGACCGGGTCGCTGGCGTACGCGTCCAGTTCGTGGACGGCAACGGGGACACCGTTTGCTTCCAGCGTGGCCACGATGGCGTCGATTGCGGCGTTCTCGCCGGGGCTGCCCGACGGGCGCACATGCTCGGCGATCGCGGCCGAGAAGGTCATCAGCGCGTCGGTGGTGATCGCGTCCTTCACCGACTGCGCGAGGACGTCGACCTCGGCGGTGGTCGGCGCCGGGGTGTCGGCCGTGCATGCGGCCAGAGCAACAAGGGCGGCCGCCGCCGTCAGGACCGGATTCGAGGCCGGGGGTCTTTTTCTCATGCTCACTCCACTCGGCGCAGATCCAACTGGATGCGCGACGCACTGATGTTCAGAAAACCGCGGATACGATCACTCGAATCCGTCTGCCCGGTGTAGAGCAGGGTGCCCGAGTCGCCTTCGAGAGCCAGCAAGACGTCCGGATAGTGGTGGGAGCCTGCTACCGTACCCTCCCTGTTGCCGTCGTCCCCGGTCAGGCTCCAGTTCCCCGTGACCGAACCGTCCGAGTCCTGGGACAGCGTCAAGGTCAGGTTACCCTGGCCCAGGACTGCATTCGTAAACCGGCCTGCCCAATTCCCCGTCAATTCGGGCTGGTCCGGGCCGCTGGCGTCGCCGTTACAGCCGGCGAGCGCAACGATGACGGCGACGCTCAGCGCCCGTCGGACAACCCGTGACATCGGTTTGTTTCAACCCGTGGGCTCAGGCTCCCGCCCCGGCGGGTAGAAGCAGTCCTCGCTACGGCTGGTGTCGACGAGCTGGGTGATCTGCCAGCCGTTCTCGCCCTTGTAGAGCTGGAAGCCCTCTTTGCCGCAGTGCGAGAAGGTGTCGCCTCGGTAGAAAGCGTACTTGGTCCACATCTGTGCGAGGCGGCCGTCGACATGCACGGTCCAGTCCCAGATGGGCTCGTCGTAGACCTCGTCTCGCGGTCGGCCGATCGACTCGATGAACCCGTCGGCGGGCCGGAAGCTGATGCCGTCCTCGCCGGCGCGGCCCAAACGGGCTTCGGGGTGGAAGACGGCACGGGCCATCTCGCTGTCGCCGGTGCGCATGGCCTCGAAGAGCTGCTCGACAGCGGCGACGACGGCGGCTTCCTCCGAATCGGATTCAGGGGTCGGCGCGGCGTCGGGCATCTCGGCCTCCTGGGCGCAGGACGCGGTGAGGAGCAGGCCGGCGGTGATCGCGACTGCGGCGATTGTGGAGATGGTCATGATCGTTCCTCGATAACGGTCTGGTGTGTGCCGGCGAAGTCCTCGGGGTTCACGCGACCGGCTTGTCCCGGAACTTGTCGAACCACGCCTTCAGGTACAGCTGGGTCATGATGCGGTGGGAGGTGGACCGGGATCCGTGGTACTCGTCCGGAATCTTGACGTGCATGGTCTCCTGCCCGAGCACCTTGAGCGCGCGGTAGAACTCCTCGGCCTGGGGCATCGGCGTCCGCAGATCCTCGACGCCAGAGAGCAGCATCGTGGGGGTGGTCACGTTGCCAACGTAGTGGAGCGGCGAGCGCTCGGCGTACTCCATCGGGTCTTCCCAGGGCATCGAGCGGAAGCGGCGATACCAGTTGGCACCGTCGGTGGTGCCGACGAAGGAGTGCCAGTTGATGACCGGCCGCTGTGACACGGCGGCGCGGAAGCGGTCGGTGTGGCCGACGATCCACGCGGTGAGGACGCCGCCCCCGCTGCTCCCGGTGACGAAGAGGTTGTCCTCGTCGACGAAGCCGCGTTCGATGGCCGCGTCCACCCCGGCCATGAGGTCGTCGAAGTCCTTGCCGGGATACAGGTAGTTGATGCCGTTCACGAACTCCTGGCCGTATCCGGTGCTGCCGCGCGGGTTCATCCAGAGGACGGCGTACCCGTCGGCGGCGAAGTTCTGCCAGTTCCAGTTCCAGCGCACGGTGTACATCGAGACGGGTCCACCGTGGATCCAGAGGAGCAGGGGGTACTTCTTCCCGGGTTCGAATTCGGCGGGCTTCATGAGCCAGCCCTGGACGGGCAGGTCGTCGGAGGACTCGGTCCAGATCTCCTCGACTTCGCCGAGCTTGATGTCGCCCAGGATGTCCTTGTTGTAGTCGACGAGCGAGTTGATGTCGTCCGGCGCGTCGAGGTCGAAGCTGACCAGGTAGCTGGGGCTGTAGAAGGTCGAATTCGTGGCTGCCACGGTGCCGTTCCTGGCGATCGACACGCCGGAGATGTAGTGAACGCCGTGGGTGACCTGGCTCATGTCGCCGCCGGTCGAGACGAAGTGGAGGTTGGACGAGCCCTCTGCGCCCATCGTGTAGTAGACGCCCGAGTTGTCGTGCGCCCAGGTGACGCCGCTCGGCGAATTCGGGAGGTTGCCGGCGAGCATCTTCTTGTTGCCGCCGTCGGCGTCCATCAGGTAGAGGTTGGAAAGGTTGCTGTAGTTCTCGTTCTGGTCGTAGCCGGTGTAGGCGATCATGCCGCCGTCTGGGGAGACCGCGGGTCCGCCGTCGGGCCCCAGCCGGTCGGTCAGCGTGGTGATCTCCAGGGTGGCGAGATCGATGGCGTGGATCTCGGAGTTGCTGCGCTCATAGCCCTCCTCGGGCTCGAGGTCCCCGCCGAAGTAGAGCGTGGTGCCGTCGGGCGACCACCGCGGGTTGCTGTGCGACTCCTCGCCGGAGGTGATCTGGCGGGGTGTGCCGCCCAGCTCCGCGTCGACGATGAAGATCTGCGTGTTGCCCTTCGGGTTGTATCCGCGGCCGTCCCTCTGCCATGCGATCCTGTCCTCCACGACCGCGGGCTTGGCGAGGGTCGCCCCCCGCGGGAAGGCGGGCATCTTGATCGACAGCGGCGACCCCGTCTCGGGGATGAACATCGTGAACGAGATCCGGGTGCCGTCGGGGGACCAGCGGATCCCGCCGGGAGAGCGGTCGAGGTTGGTAAGCTGGACCGTCTCGCGGGTGTCAAGCCACATCATGTGGATCTGGCTGGTTCCGCTCTTGTCGGAGAGGAAGGCGATCCTGGTGGCGTCCGGGGACCAGATCGGTGACGAAACCTGGAAATTGCCGGTGGTCAGCTCGCGGGCCCGCCGGGTCGCCATGTCCATGATCAGGAGGTTGCTCTGGTTGCGGTCGTTCATCTTGTCGACGCTGCCGCGCGTGAAGAGGATGTGGCCGCCGTCCGGGGAGATCCTGGGGCTGCCGACCGATTCCATCTCCATGTAGGTGTCCATGTCGAGGAACCCGCTCGGCTGCTGCGCGGTGGCAGTAGAGGAGTGGGCGAGGGCCAGAAGCAGGAGAGGGAGGGAGGGGAGGAAGGTGCGTGGGGTCTTCATGGGGACTCCTGGGACGCGTGGCGTCGTGCGTGGAGAATTGGCGGCGCGCGCGGATGCAGCGAGCAGCCCGCAACTGCTACAAATAACGGCGATGAACGCGATCGTGCCAGTAAGGCATGCGATCTTCGCGGAGCGTTGAGGTCGGCGCTACGGCTTCAGCATCCGGGCGTGCCCGCGATCCTGACGTTCCCGCCCTGGCAGCGCGCCTGGACCCTCTGCCTCCGGCGTTCGCGGGCGGCGAGCCAGTCGGCGAGATCTACAGTGCTCCGGCGGTCCTGGTTCCGGACGGGCCGCAGATGTCGCTGCGGGTGCATCGGGGAGCCGATCCGGCGCTGGATGACGGGAACGGAAACCGGAGGGGATGTGTCCGATCGATCCACCGAGACTCTCGCGACCCATTCCTGGAACCGCCGCTGCACCATTGCCGGATCGCGCCCGGCGGCGGCCAGGGTGCACTCCGTCAACCGCACGCTGTATCGCTCCAGCGTGCGTCGGCGTACACCCGCCCGGTGGGCGATGGTGTCCCACTTGGCGTAGGGACGCTGCCGCACCGCCCACAGGAGCGTCGCCCAGCTCAGGAACTCCTTGGGCCCGCACTGGATCGGCATTTCCGTCCTCCAGTAGCGGCGAAACGCATCGGCGGGAACTCTGGCGTGCTGCGCCAGGCCCACTACCGAACTCGGCGGCGGCTCGGAGTCCGCGCCGACGACCGCCTTGCACGTACGGTTGATCGCCTTGACCAGACACCAGTGAAGCGAGTGGTCCCGGAGCAGACGATGGCCGAACAGCTGGAGGGGATCCCGGTACCAGGGCTCGATCCGACCCACGAGATCGAGCAGACGATCGTCAATCTCTTCCGCCCAAACGACGTGCAAACGGTTGGACTCGATCCGGCGAAGTCGCTGCAGACTCCCCAGGGACAGGGGCGTGACGAGAATGTACGATGGCCCCCCAAAACCCTGGCCAAGCGTTGCCCTAAACCACATGACATCCGCGTCCGAGAATTCGCCCAACCCCGCAATTGCCACACTCGCGGTGCCGAAGAATCCGTGGAATGTCTTGCGGCACTCAGTTACCTGAAGTTCGGCCTCTGCAAGCAACCCTTCGATCCGGGTCCGCATGTCGCTTGTCTCATAGTAGAGCGCGATCATGGCGAAAATCCTACTCGGGTGAGGCGGGGGCGGCAAGCCGGGTGCGTAGGGGGCGGCGGTACCGCCTCACGCTGCCACCTCCGACCCGCTGAGGGTGTCCAGCAACCTGCCGTTCGCATCGTAGCGCCCGAGCCTCCGGATGCCGTGGAAGACGGCCATGCCGCCGTCCTCGTATTCGTGGACCTTGACCTTGGCTCGCACGTAGGTGTACCGGTGCGGCTGAGGCGGGATCTGCAGCGTCTTGCCCTTGTAGGTCACGCAGTTGTCGTTGCCAACCGTCCGTGTCTCCTTCAGGCAGAGGATGTCGGGCAGCTTGGCCTTCATCCGCGGCAGCAACCGGGTGAACGCGCGCTTCGCCTCCCTCGCCTCCACCGCAAATGCCGCGTTGAACCGCGGCCAGAAGTCCTTCAGGAACTCGTTGGCCTCGTCCATGTCGGTGATCCCCGCCCGCGCCAGCTCCTGCGGCAGGCGCCCCTGAAGCGTCCCGAACAGCCGCTCGCTCCGGCCCCGCGCCTGCGGCGAGTACGCGGCGATCATCTCGATCCCGAGCTCGCCCATCGCCCGGCCGAACTGGGTCGGCTTGTCCTTGTCCACCTTCCCGCCCGCCTCCGGCGTGTGCCAGTAGTGCCTAGGTTCAAGCGGTCGTCGCAACAGTACCGTGTTGAAGGGTTTTCATGTGCCCCCGATTTTGCTGGACACTAGGCTGGCGAGGGCGACCAGAAAGAAAGAAGTGGGTTCTTGATTTGATGTCTCCCAACCCGAGGGAGTCAGAAGCGACCGACGGTCGTTGAAGGCTGGAGATACGGGAGCGGCAGAGCATTTCAACGCAAGGTTGAGGTCTGGTTCTTTGATGATAACAGATCTTCCAAGGTTTCCGCCGGAGTTCTCCAACCGAGGGTCTTGCGGGGGCGGCTGTTGAGAGCGGCTGCGACGGCGGCGAGATCGTCAGCGGTATGTCTGCTGAGGTCAGTGCCCTTTGGGAAGTACTGTCTCAACAGGCCGTTGGTGTTTTCGTTCGTGCCGCGCTGCCACGGGCTCTGCGGGTCGCAGAAGTAGATGGCCAGGCCAGTATCGATGCGAAGCCGTGCGTGCTGAGCCATCTCTGTTCCCTGGTCCCATGTCAGAGACCGGCGGAGTTGCTCGGGCAGGGTCGTGATCGACGAAGCGATCGCGTCCCGGACGGCTTCGGCACCGTGTCCAGCCAACGCTGGACCGTTCTTGGTCCTGGCCTCGCCGTGTTTGTCATGGCGGGGAAGGTGGAGCAGCATCGTGAACCTGGAGGTCCGCTCGACCAGCGTTCCGATCGCCGAACTGCCCAGCCCCAAGATCAGGTCGCCTTCCCAGTGCCCGGGAACGGCGCGGTCGTCTGCCTCGGCCGGTCGCTCGCTGAGCATGATCTCGGGGTGAACGAACGTCTTGCCCCGTCCGCGGGTGCGAGCTCGAGGCACCCGTAACGTGCGTCCCGTCCGAAGGCACGCTGTCAGCTCCCGTCGCAGCGCACCGCGGCCTGGAACGTAGAGCGCCTGGTAGATGGCTTCGTGCGATATACGCATGGACTCATCGCCGGGGAAGTCGACCCGTAGCCTGTTGGCGATCTGCTCGGGACTCCACGAGGCCGCCCGCCGCCGGTCTTGTCGGCGACCGTGACGCCGTCCGATCCAGCGCACATCGGGGCCTGCCAGAGCGGCACCGTCCAGAGCTCGGATCAGGCCTCCGAGGCGATCCTGCACATACTGCCTCAGTTCGCCGTTCGTAGCGAGCTTCGCAAGCTTTGGACGTTTCGCTCGCCGGTCGGCGTGCCATTGAGCGGTCGTGGCCCGATACTCGAGGTTCCCTCCTCCTGTAGCTGCGTTGCGCCGCAGTTCTCGCGAGATCGTCGAGGGTGAGCGGCCCAACTGCCGGGCGATCTCGCGCACGCCACGACCACGGGCTCGAAGAACGGCGATCTCTTCTCGCTCAACGAACGAGAGATAGCGCCGTGACTGGGGACGAAGATTGAGTGGTGGCATGCCACCACATTCGCGAAACCAGCGTGTCCCGACAGCAGGGGACACACCCGCTGCCACGGCGGCCTCCTCGCTCGACAGACCTCGAGCGATCTCTTTCCAGAACCTCTGCCGATGCTCGCGCCGTCCCACCGGCGGACGGCCTGGTGAACGCATCCGCGGACGTAGGGCTCGATCCGCTCCTCGGTGCCTGCTCGCTGCCATCGCAACATCTCCCTGAGGTGTTGCGACGACCGCTTGAATTCACCGTGCGAGCCCCGGTCCGTGTACAGGCTGTCGAAGAGCCCCTGCACCTTCACCGTCTCCGCGACGCCCCGAAGGCTCGACCACGTTCCCTCCTCCTCGACGAAGAACCCCGAGTACACCCCGCTTGTCGCGTCGTCCATCGTCACGACCAGGTCCCACCCCTGGCCGGGAGCCCATTCGTGCGTCGAGGCGTCCTGGTGGAGCATCATCCCCTCCGCCGGCTTGCGCTCCCGCCTGAGCCGGTGCGCACCCTTCCTGCGCCCCTTCCTCACCAGGCCCGCCTCCTGAAGGCGGCTCTTCACCCAGGTGTACGACCGCGCCCCGCCGTGCTCGCCCGCGTAGACCTCGTGGTAGAAGTGAAGCACGTTCCACCCCGCACAGCCGTCCCGGTACAGCGCCTCCAGCGCCGCCACCTCCTCCGGCGACGCCCGCCGGGGAGACGGCCCCGCCACCCGCTTGTCCTTCAGGGCCGCCAGCCCGCCCGCCTCGTAGCGGGCCACCCAGCGCCGGAACGTCCGGTCCGTCACTCCCGGCACGCTCGCCGCCCACGCTTGCGTGACCCGTTTTCGGCGCCATCGATCATAGATCTCTTCGAACCTCGCCATCCGTATCTCTCGCAGCATCTCCGCCCGGTTCATCCAGCCTCCTCGGTGACTGTTCTGAACCGGACAGATTACGTGCTACGAAACCGGACATATTATTTGCTCCTAACAGCCGGGTGCGTAGGGGGCGTCTAGCGCCGTCGCCCGAGCAACCGCCGAAACCCCGCATCCTCGCTGATGTTTTCGAAATCTGCCTGCGTGGCGGCCAGCTCCCGCCAGCGGTCGTTGAGCTGGATGGCTTCGCCCAGGGCTGCCACCGCGTTGGCCACATCGCCTGCGCGGGCATACAATCGCGCCAGCCCGTAGATGAGTTGGTCCTCGCCGGGGATGATCGCGATCGCCTCCTTCTGAGCCGCGATCGCATCGTCGAAGCGGCCCTCCGCAGCCAGGTTCCGGGCTTCACGGGATTGGATGCGCGACACCGACATGTTCACGAGGCGCCGGAGTTCCTTGAACGGTTCGGTGTGATCGTCCACGCGGACGTCCACCCATCGGTCGGTCGTCCGCCCGGAGTCGCCGATCGGCTTCACCACGAGGACGCCGCCGGCCTGCTTGCCCCTCGCGTCGCCGCCCGCCGCCTGGCCCGCGTCGAGCGCGTCCATCAGGCGTAGTGCCAGCGCGCCGTCCGCAGATTCGAAGGCCTCGGCCATGGCACGTACCACCGCTTCGCCGGCAAGGATATTGCCCTGCACCGAATAGTTCTCGCCCTCGATGTGGCCTGCCCAGGCGCTTGTGGACGATCCGGTGTAGGCCCGCACCCGGCCCTGTGCATCGATTACCGCGAGCTGTCTGCGATCGCGTCCGGGGTCGGATGCGGTGAGGTGGCTGACGACCTCGGCGGGCGACAGGCCGAGTTCCAGGAGTTCCAGGCCGCGCGGGCCGTACGTCTGGTTGGCCGCGGCCTGGGTGGCGATGGCCCCGACCCCGGCCTTGGCGTACGACACGATGGCCCCCGCGCGAAAGGCTCTCGACTGGACGGCGACGCCCAGTTCGCCGGTCGCCGGATCGCGGGCGACGATGGAGAACGTGGCGACGATCTCGTCGTCGTGGTCAGCGGGGATCTCGATGGCAGTTTGGGCTCGGAGTTCGAATGCCATGGTCGAGGCCAGCCCGAGTGCGAGCAGCCCGTGGACGGCGGCCAGGGTAAACGGAGTCGTGGTTTTCATGGTCGGCGTTCCCTGTTTCGGGTTCAAAGGCGTGCCGGGGCGCGGCACCTTCTCAAATATGGTTCGCCCGGTGGAAATCCGCTATATTCGGGGGTGGTCACCTGTGACCCCTACTAGATCTCGTCACCAGGGGGGATTGGCGATGCGTAGATTAAAGCCGTGGCGAGGTGGACTCGCCCTTATCGTGATGGTTCTGCTCGTCAGGTGCGGAGGAGACTCGCCGACCACGACGGATCCGCCACCCGTTGACCCACCGGTCCCGACCACGGTCACCGTCTCACCGGCGACCGCCATGCTTTCAGCTCTGGGAGAGACCGTCCAGCTGACCGCGACCGTGCTCGATCAGAACGGCCAGGCGATGAGCGGCGTTTCCGTCACCTGGGCGAGCAGCGACGGTGGGGTTGCGTCGGTGGGCGCCAACGGAGTCGTGACGGCCGTCCAGAACGGAAGCGCCACCGTGACGGCCACAGCCGGGACCGCTTCCGGAACCGCGTCCGTGACGGTATCGCAGCAAGCGGCGCAGGTAGACGTCTCCCCTGAAAGCGTGACCCTGTCGTCTGTCGGCGATACCGCGCGCATGTCGGCGGAGGCTTTCGACTCGAGAGGAAACCCGGTCGCGAATGCCGGATTCCTATGGTCCACGGACGACGGTACGGTTGCGTCGGTGGATGCCAGCGGACTCGTGACCGCGGTCCGGAGTGGAAGCGCCAGCGTGACGGCCAAGTCCGGGAGCGCGTCCGGGGACGCGTCCGTCACGGTCCTGGTGGAGCTGGCGGGGTTGGAGGTGTCCCCGGCCGCATCCACACTCTTTGCCGTGGGTGACACGTTGCAGCTGGAGGTACAGGGGCTCGACGCCAATGGCAACCCGGTCCCGGGCGTCAGCGTCACCTGGAGTTCGGAAGACGACGCCATCGCGGAAGTCGATATGACAGGGTTGGTGACCGCGTTGAAAACTGGAGCCGTGAACATTATCGCGGCGTCCGGGAGTCTCGCCGACTCGGCCGCGGTTACGGTGGCGCAGCTGGCTACGAGAGTAGTGGTGACGCCGGAAGTCGACACCCTTAACGCCGTCGGCGATACGCTGCGACTGACCGCGATGGCCCTCGACCGAAACGGCAACCTGGTCGAGGACACCGACTACATCTGGACTGCTCGCCACCCGCATGTGGTTACCGTGGATAGCACCGGGCTGGTCACCGCGACGGGGAAGGGGGGAGGCACCATTAGAGTCAAGGCAACGCGGGCCGGCGGCAACCATGTAGGCGAGGCCTCGATCACCGTGCTGCAGGCGAGTGGGCAGGACTCGGATGATGGGGTTCGGCTTGTGCTCGGCGAGCTGCGATGGCGCGTGGTGCGAGGGGGCGACTAGGCACGACAACCTCAGAGATCGTAGAACAGACCGTCGTAGAGGATGGCGTGCCGGATCAGGTCGCAGTCCCTCTCGGACACACCGTTCTTGCGCATCACCGCGTTCCATGACGACCGGATCGTCCCGGTGACCCGGTCGAATATCGCTTCGGCCTCGGCGTGACCCGGAAGAAAGCGGCCGGCTGAACCGAGAAGGTTGCTCTTGTTGGCCCCCCGGCCGGCTGGACCGCAGGTCATGGCCAGGTCGCGACGCGCGATCGAGATCGCCGGCACCGGCGTGAGGTCGTAGGCTGGACTGAGCCGCCACTCGCGGCCATGCGCGACCATCGCGTGATTGCGCGGGTGGTCATCCAGGTTTGAAATCGCGGCATTGAAGCACATGCGTCCGAACAGTTCGCGCAGGTCGTCCCGCGGGTTGGAGCTGGAGCGGCGGATCTCGTCGGCGAGAGCCAGGTAGGACCAGCGTCGCCGATGGGCCGGGGAGTCTTCGGCTCTGAGCAACGTGAGAGCGCTGGCCAGGCGGCTCCGGGCATAGCCGTTGCCGGTCCATTCGCGGTCGAAGCGGCGCACCAGCAGCACATCGCGGTCGCCGACCTGCTCGATACGGTTGGTCGCCACTTTGAGCCCGCATTCCGCCGCGAGTCGGAGCATCGCGTGTTCGACGCGGGGATCGTTCCAGCGATCGTCGCGTTGCTGGAACTTGGCCAGCCAGAGCGTGTGGTCGTCTTCAACGACGGCCTTGGGACGAGCGCCGCCAAGGGATGTTCCCCGCAGGAGGAGCTCCTCTGCACGGAGCGCGACCGCCCCCCCGCTCCCGCGGCGCTCCCCCGCGAGCACCGCGTCGGCGGCCTCCTGCAGTTGCCCGAGGTCCAGTACGCTGTTGAAGCCGTGGAGGGGGGGCGGCGGGTCGAGCGCCGGCGCGAACCCGAGTGCGCCGGCCCGGTCGTCCGGTCCTTCCATCAGGTAGTCGAACTCCTCGAGCCGCGTTCTTGCGGAATGCCTTTCGATGAGCAGCCGTCCCCAGTAGTCCGGCATGGAGTCACGAATGGCTCCGAAGAAGCCGTTCATGCGGCTGGTCTCGTAGACGCGCTCGGCGAGCCGCAGTTCGACCGGATCGAGTTCGACCGCGTCGGGGCGCCTCAGGTAGCTGCGCCCGTAGACGAACTCTCCGAGCGCGTCGCCACCGGGCGTCGCGGACACGCGAAAGCGACCCGCGATGACGAATTCCGTCTCTCCCGGCAGAACGACGAAGACATGGCACTCCCGTTCAGAAGTCATTGTCCAGCCGGCGTCTGAGCCGGGCCTGGGTAGGGCGCCGAGCGCTCTCCAGGATCTTGCCCTCTTCGTCGCGGTCCGGGTCGGCGAGTTCGTCGGTGTGATCCAGGAGGCCAAGCGACCAGAGGGCGCCGAAATATGAGGCCGCGGAGACCCCCGGCTTGCCCTTCTCCAGGTCGGCGACGGTGAAGCGGGAGACACCCAGCCGGTCGGCGACATCCTGAATACGGAGTCGGCGCCGCAGCCGGGCGGTGCGGAGGTTCCGCCCCAGCCGCCTGAGTGCTTCCTCGACGGCGGAGGGAGGGGACTGGGTGATGGAGGTTCGGCGAGACATGTTGATTATATTCTACAGGAAATGGGATAAAGTTGAGAATAACATGGCAAGATCTTTGAGTCAATCGTCGGCCGAGGGGCGGGGGGGCGTACGATCCTGCCGGACGCCTGGCAGTTCATCGAGTTCGAGCAGCAGCTCGTCTTCGAGCTAGAACGGCGACTCCACGTCAGGCAGCAGATCGTCCGCCCCCTCGTCCCGCACCAGGGTCAGGATCGCCGCCTGCGGCACCACAAGGTACACTTTGCCCTCGAAGCTGATTTCCACCGCAGCCTTGCGGAAGAAGATGGCGAAGTCGCCCATCCGGGCCTGCACGGGCAGGTATCGAGCCTCCCCGGACGCGATCTTCCAGGGCTCTTCGTCCAGTTCGGTGGGTGCGCCGATGGGCGTCCCCGGGCCCGTGGCCAGAACCCGGCCACCCTGAACGGACTGTTTGTCTACCGCCGACGCAGGCAGGTACAGGCCTACTTTCGTGCGCTCCTCGCCCTCTTCCGGTTCGATGAGCACCCGGTCTCCGACGACGATCAGCCGCTTACCGCTCTGTCCGTCCACCACTGCTCCTTCGGGTGCCCGCAGACCGGTTTGAGTACCTCGGCCGGTCCGGGCTTGCCCCGTCTGCTCAGGTTCCGGGTCGTTCGTCCTTGACGATCTCGCCGCTCTTCATCACGAAGTCAACCTCTTCTCTTCCGTGACCGCGGACTCCAGAGACCGGGCGACGTAGCGGATCTCCGCGTCGGTCAGCTCCGGGTAGATGGGCAGCGCGAGGGCGGATTCGGCCGCCTCCTCGCTGCGAGGCAGCTCCCCTGTCCGGTAGCCAAGGCTGGAGAAGCATTCCTGCCTGTGCAAGGGGAGCGGGTAGTAGACGGCGGTCCCGACACCGGCGTCCTCGAGCTGTTCCTTCACCACGTCGCGATTCGCCACGCGGACGACGTACTGGTTGAAGACGTGCCGGTCGGTGACCGCGCGGGGCAAGCGCAGCCGGGTGGGGTGCTCGCGCTCGATCTTGCCGAGGAGGATGCCGTAGAAGGACGCATTCGCCCGGCGCGCTTCGGTCCAGCCATCAAGGTGCGGCAGCTTGGCGAGGACCACTGCGGCCTGAAGCGCGTCGAGCCGGAAGTTGCCGCCGACGACCCGGTGGTGGTACCTGACAGCTTCCCCGTGCACGCGCAGGGCGCGCAGCCTCTCGGCCCTTGCCCTGTCGTTGGTGACCACCATGCCGCCGTCGCCGTACGCGCCCAGGTTCTTGGTGGGGAAGAACGAGAAGCACCCGTAGTGACCGATGGACCCCGCGCGGCGGCCCCGATGCTCCGCGCCGATCGCCTGGGCCGCGTCCTCGATCACGACGATATCGTGACGCGCGGCGATCTCCATGACGGGTTCCATCTCGGCCATCTGGCCGAAGATGTGCACCGGGATGATCGCACGGGTCCGCTCCGACACCCTGGCGGCAATGAGATCGGGGTCGATGTTGAGGGTGACCGGATCGACGTCCACGAATACGGGCGTGGCGCCGGTCCGTGCGATGACCCCCGCCGTCGCGAAGAAGGAGTAGGGGGTGGTGATGACCTCGTCCCCCGGGCCGATGTCCTCGGCCATCAGGGTGACGAGCAGCGCGTCGGTGCCGGACGAGACGCCGACACCGTAGCGACTTCCGGTGTATGCTGCGACGGCCTCCTCGCAGGCGTCCACCGCCGCACCGAGGATGAAGCGCTGGGAAGTGACGACCGCGGCCATTGCGGCGTCGATCTCGTCCCTGATCGACGCGTACTGCGCCGTGAGGTCCAGGAGGGGTACTTTCATGAGTCCCCCAAACTACACAGTCGAGCGGATCGCGCCATTGCCGTCCGGTGGAAACCGCGCCGTCCCCGACTACGTTTCTGGCCCATCCTGCCATTGCACCGCCCATGACGCCATTGCACCGCACCGCGATCGGGAGTTGCGCCGCGCTCATCGCCCTGCTGCTCGCCGGGGCGCTGCTCCTGCGCGGCGGGGACGATGGCCCGCTCCACCGAATCGACACCGCCGTGACCCCAACGGTGGCCATGGCAGGGCTCCCGGCGCCGGACTCCCCCGCGGGCGCCTCCGAGCTTGCCGACCTCGACCAACTTGCCCGCACGACCCTCGCTTTCGTTCTCATGGCGGCCGTGACGGCGCTGGTGAGTCTGCTCGGCGTGATCGGCTCGGAGAACCTCGCCCTGCAGGCGCGGCGCGTGATCGAAGTCATGCTGGGTGCACCTCCGCGCTGGCTGGTCGGCGGCGCGGTGCGGTTGTGGGGCCACCGGCTGCTGCGTGCGGCGGCCCTGGGAGGGCTTCTCACGGTGGGGGCCGCCGCGCGCATGGCCGAACTCGCCCCGCCCGGGGTAACCTTCGGCCGCCCGTCGCTGTGGACGGGCGCGGCGGGGCTGGTGGCCGTCGCCGCGGTCATCGCCCTGTCGGCGGTCCTGCCCGTCCGGGGCCTCTACCGTGCCGGCAGGGCCCTGTTGCGGGAATCCGAGAGCCGGCACGTCACCGATCCCCGGCCGCGCCAGTTCAACCGGGTGCTCCTGGTCACGCTCCAGCTTGCCGCGGCGGTCGCGATCCTGGCCGGCTCGGGGCTCTTCCTGTTGTCGCGCGCCGGGACCGGGAACCGTGCCGCGAACGCCACCCTGGCGGACACGGCGACGGGCCACGCCGTCGTCGGCCTCCTGTCGCCGACAGGGCAGGCCACCGCCGACCCCGCCGCACGCGCGGCCCTCTTCGAGTCCGCCTGGTCGGCGGTCCGGGACGCCCCCGAACTCGTCGCCGAGTCCCTCGCCACGCCCGGCGCGTGGATCGGCCGCGGTCCGGAGGCGATCGCCACGAACGAATGCGGCCGCTGCTCGACGGGAGGGATGCCGCACCCGATCCACGCGGCCCGGGTGAAGCACCACGCCGTGATGCCCGGCTTCTTCGCCGGGCGAGGACTGCGCCTCGTGGAAGGGCGTGGCCTGCGCGAGGGCGGTCCCGGTGACGGCGAGGCGCCGGAGGTCGTCATCAACCAGGCGTATGCGTATGCTCACTTCCAGGATCCGCCCGTCATCGGCAAGGGGGTTGCCCTGGGCGGACTTGACGGCGAGTGGCATGTCGTAGTGGGCATCGTCAGGGACATCGCCGGTCGGGGTCTGGGTGCTTCAGGCCCGCCGTACGCCGTCTACTACTCCGCCATCGAGCATCCGCCCGCCGCAATCGAGCTGGTCGCTTCGGTCACCGCCGGATCCGGCGATGATGAAGATTCCCTCCGGATTGTCCAGGAGTCGCTGGCCGCGGCTTCCGGAGGCGGACTGGCGGTGACCGCGTTTAAACCGGCCGCCGATGAACTGGATCGCGTGTACGGGACCGCGTCATGGCTGGGTAGCGGATCCCGCCTGGCCGGAATCGTGGCGGCTCTCGTCTCGGTTCTCGGCATGGTCGGCGCCGTGAGAGTCCACATCCGCTCCCGTCGCCGCGAGATGGGGATTCGGGCTGCGTTGGGCGCGGAACCCCGGGCGCTCAAGCGCATGATAATCGGCGAAGCGTTCAGGATCGGAGCCGTGGGCGTGGGACTGGGGCTCTGGGGCGCCACGTTTGTGGTGGGCGTCCTGGGCCCGCCCGGCGTCGATGTCTTCAACGCGCTGCTCTTCCTGGCGGTCGCGGTGCTGTTCCTGGGATCGGCGGTCGGTGCGGCGTGGCCCGGTGCGCGGCTGGCGGCGACGGCTGAGCCGCGTTCGGCGATCGAGGGCTGACGCGGGTTTCACCACGGAGAGCGTCAGAAGAGAACGCCCTGTACCTCGCCCGCTTCCAGGTCGAGTAGCCGCTGCTTGCGACGAATCCCGCCGCCGTATCCGCCAAGGTCCCCGTTGGCGCGGATCACCCGGTGACAGGGCACCACGATGGCGATCCGGTTGTCGCCATTGGCGCCTCCCGCCGCGCGTGACCCCCCTGGCGATCCGGCTCTGCGGGCAAGTTCGTCGTAGCTGATGGTTCGCCCGTAGGGAATCTCCAGCAGACAGCTCCAGACGCGCTCCTGGAAGTCGGTGCCCGCCAGCACCAGCGGGAGTTCGAAGTTTTTCCTTTCACCGGCGAAGTAGCCGGCCAGCTGCTCTTCCAGGGTTCCGAGATAGTGATGGTCGCCCGGCGCGGGCTCGCTTCCCAGACGTGCCGTCACCCGCTTCAACTGGGTCGGCAGCATCGGCCGGTCGGCGAATTCCAGCAGGCAGATGCCTTGATCGGTCGCTCCCGCCACCATGGTGCCGAGAGGGGTTTCAAGGTGGGTCGTGCTGATGGGGAGGGGCTGCGCGCTCATCACACAAGGTGGGCGCGTGAGCGGCGGAAGTCCACAGATGCACTGTTCAACAAATCATAAGCAGCTTATGATTATTACATGAACAAGACCGTACGCAACTACCTCGCCGAGATTGGACGACGGGGAGGCCGGAAAAGCCGCCGCACACTCGACACCGAGACGGCGAGGAGCATGGTTCGGGTGCGTGAGGCCCGCCGGGCGTTCCGGATGTTCCATGCGACGTGTTTCTGGTCGTACCGCGCGGACCTGACAATCGGGCCCGCCGATGTGGAATGGGTCGCCGAGACGCTCAGGAAGAATGGCGATATGAGGGCGTGGCGGATCGCGAGCCGACTATGCCCCTAACCGGGTTTCAGCGCGAAATCCTGGTGATCCTGGCACCCACCCGCACACCGAGCGCCTACCTGGCGGGTGGCGCGGCGGTCCATTTTTCGCCGAATTCCTTCCGGTACAGCCAGGATATCGACTTCTTTCATGATTCCATCGAGCACGTGGCGGTCGCCTTTGCGGACGGTAGCGCCGCACTGGAGAGAGCGGGATATCACCTCAAGGTGCTGCTCAGCCAACCCGGCTTTATCCGTGCGCTGGTCGAAGCCGGGGGACGCGAGACTCTCATCGATTGGGCACACGACTCGGCGTGGCGATTCATGCCCACGGTCCGGGACGAGACGGGTGGATACCTCCTCCATGAAGTAGATCTCGCCATCAACAAGGTCCTGGCGCTTGCCGGGAGGGATGAGGTACGTGACTTCGTAGACATTCTCTACGCGCATGACAGGATCCTTCCCCTGGGCGCCATGGTCTGGGCCGCTGTCGGGAAGGACCCGGGATACACTCCCGCCTCTCTGCTGGAACAACTGAAGCGCCGGGGACGATACCGGCGCGAGGACGTTCACCGCCTCGATCTGGCTGTTCCCTTTGACCTCACCGAAGCGAAGGCCGTGTGGCTGGGGGCTCTCTCCGAGGCTGAGGACTTCGTGCGATCCCGACCCGCAGACGAAGTCGGCTGCCTGTACTATTCCGCCTGTCGCGATCGCTTCGCCGCCCCTTCTCCCGGCCGGCCGCTCGACGACCAGGGATTGGTCGTGCACTTCGGGCAGTCCGGGGGTGTGCTCCCCAGACCCGCGCATACGCGGCTTGCCGAGCCGAACTGAACGCCCCGCCTCACCCCACCTTCGCTTCGTCGCACAGCCTGTAGAGGATATACGTCGCGACCGACCGGAGTGGCCGCCACGGCTCTGCCCGCGCAAGCACCACACCGGGGCCGGGCCGTTCCTCCAACCCGTCCAGAATGCGCAACCCTTCCTGCACCCCCAGGTCGCCTGCGGGCATCACGTCGAGGCGGCCGAGCCGAAACATCAGGAACATCTGCGCGGTCCATTCCCCGATCCCCCACACCGAGGACAGCATCTTGACGACCTCGTCGTCGGTCATGCGGGACACGCTGCGGAGCCGCACCGAACCCGCCGTGCACTTCCCGGCCAGGTCCTTCACCGCACGAGTCTTCGCGGCCGAGAACCCTGCGCTGCGGAAGTCCGCGTCCGAAAGCTCCAGGCACTCCTCGACCGTGGGGAACCCGGGCCCCGGCGTGAGGGCACATACCCGGCCGTAGATGGTCGTCGCGGCCGCCGCTGCCAGCTGCTGGTAGGAGATCGACCGCGCGATCGCCTGGAAGTGGGATCCGCGTGCGAGGATTCCGGACGGAAAGCCCGGGAACGGAGGGAGGTGGTCCATCGCGGCACCCAGCACGGGGTCGCGGGAGGCCAGTTCGCGCAGCTGGTCGGCGGTCGGCTTCATGTTGGTGCGCGCTCAGCCCTCGATCAGGGTCGGAATCTCGACCATGGTGTCCACGTCGGCTCCGTAGTCCACACCCGGGACTTCGAAGCCGAAGAGCCGGAGGAAGGCCGACCTGTATCCGTCGAAGTCGGAGGAGGTGCGCAAGGTCTCGGTCGAGATCGAGTCCCATGCGCGCATCACCGCGGCCTGGGTTTCGGGCTTCATCTCCAGGTCGTCCAGGCGGATGAAGCGGTTCTCGTCGGCCCGGATGCCGGCGTCGCCGTACACTTTCGTTCCGTACAGCCGCTGGGCTTGCTCCATCGGTCCTTCGTGGTCGCCCTTCTCCTTCATGATCTTGAAGAGGATGGACACGTACAGCGGGACCACCGGGATCGCCGCACTGGCCTGGGTCACCACCGCCTTCATGATCGCGATGTGGGCCCCACCGCCCGAACGGGAAAGCTCCGCGTGCAGTTCGTCGGCGGTGCGGTGCAGGTCGGCCTTGGCTTGCCCGATGGCCCCGTCACGGTAGATGGGCCAGGTCAGCTCGGGGCCGATGTAGCTGTAGGCGAAGGTGCGGCATGCGGGGGCGAGCACACCGCCGTCGCGGAGCGCGTCCATCCACATGCGCCAGTCCTCGCCCCCCATGACGGCGACGGTCGCGTCGACCTCGTTCCGCGTCGCCGCGTCCAGCTGCACGTCGGTCACTTCGGCCCGGTCGGTGTTCAGCGTCCTGGATTGATACGCCTCGCCGATCGGTTTCAGCACCGAGGTGAAGCGCTGGCCTGTGTCGGGGTGCGTGCGCCTGGGAGCGGCCAGCGAATTGACGACACAATCGACGGGGGGAAAGTCCTTCAGCGCCGCGACGACGCGTTCCTTCGCCTCGTGGGAGAAGGCGTCGCCGTTATGGCACGCCGACTGGAGCCCCGCCTTTGCCGCGGCCTCCTCGAAGGCGGCGGTGTTGTACCACCCTGCGGTGCCGGTTTTCCGGGCCTTGGGCGGCCGGTCGAAGAAGACGCCGAAGGTCGTCGCTCTGCCGCCGAAGCCGAGAGCGATCCGCGTCCCCAGCCCGTAGCTCGTCGAGGAACCCAGGACGAGGACCGAGCGGGGCGGGTTGGCGATGGGGTTGGCCTCCGCGTGGGCGATCTGGGCTTCAACGTTGCGGGTGCACCCGGTGGGATGCGTGGTGACGCAGACGAATCCCCGGACTCTGGGGCGAATGATCATGATGTGCGATTCCGTGCGAGTCTGTCCGACCTCCCCAGGCCGGTCGCGATGGCCGTGATGATGATGGCAAGCAGCGCCCACGAATAGGGATTTGCAAGACCAGCGTCAAGGGCCGTCACCCGGGGTATGCCGAAGGGCTCGCCAGAGGCCGTGGCCGACGACGCGAGTATGGTCGGGATGAAGAACGGTAGAAGGAAGGGATAGGTACAGACGGTCATGTCGAGGAGGTTGGCGCGGCGGAAGCGTCCGATCCCCGCGCGGCGACCCGTCTTTCGCACCAGGTCACCCACGGCCAGGATCGCCATGACGGAATGGGTGGTCACGATCACGGCCACACTCGTCACGGTGAAGATGCGCACCTCGGCGCGACGAGCGGAGATCTCGCCACCTGCTGCCCGGTCACCCGCGAGCCGGTCCACGATGCCTGCTTCCTGCGCGGCGCCCACAATCCCCATGAGCAGGATGGTGAAGACGACGATTCCGACCGCGCCCTCCATCCCGTCGAGGATCAGGCCCTGGGCGCGGAACGCGTCGGGCGAAATATAGAGTAAGTCAGACATGGACACCAGATTCATGGCCAGCGCGACCACCACCGCCGCGCCCACTCCCGCGAAGAGGCTCTCCACCAGCCCCTTCCCCCGCCACAGCATGAAAAAGGTGGCCAGCGGGGCCAGCAGCATGGGGAAGGCGGCCGGATCTCCTGCGAGGCTCTCGGCCTGGACCCCCGCCCCGATCCCACCCGCCGCCGCGTCGAACGGCGCGTCCGCACCCCCGATCACGAGGAGGATCAGCGCGGCGGCGAGCGCGGCGGGCAGCGCGTAGCGGAGGCGGCTGCGTACCACGCCCCCCATCGGCGCTCGCTGGGTGCTGGCCGACGCGATGGTCGTATCGGACACGGGCGAGACGTTGTCGCCGAAGGTCGCCCCGGCGAGGATCGCGCCGATCAGCAAGGTCGGGTTGGCCTGGAGGACGCCGGCGGCGGGGTAGAGGAGCGGGGCGCAGATCAGGATCGTGCCGAGGCTCGTGCCGGTCACGGTCGAGAACATGACCGCGATGAGGAAGGCCAGGAGCACGAAGCCGCCGCCGCTTACGCCCAATTCGCCCCCGGCCCACACGAGCGCGTGTACCAGCCCCGCTTCCCTGAGCAGCACCGAGAACACGCCCGCGAGGAGCCACGCCGCGACCATCAGCATGACGATCGGACGCGACATCCCGCGAATCACCGCCGCGCTGTACGCCGAGGCGCTCCTGGCCAGCACCAGTCCCGCGCCGAGCGCCACGATCAGGACGGGCCAGAGGCCGCGTTCGTCGGGCGCTCCCGAAAAGCCGAGCCACGCCGCCCCGCCCGCGAAGACCAGGATGGGCATTGCGGCGCCCGCGAGGCCGAAGTGGAAGTGCAGGGTCGGGGGTGGGGCTGCATCCGGTCCGGAAGACTGGAGCGGGTCGTGTTCGAGGCTCACGTTGGCGGCCAGGCGATCGGGGTCGGGGGTGCGCGGCAGGCGGCGGGATGGTGTATGATCGGGAGTCCGGGCCGTGCGGTCCAGACCAGGAAGCCTAACGCATGGGTGAACACATGGACGATTCACACGGCAACGACACGGACGCCTTCAAACTCTACGATCTGCGCGTCGAGGTGGTCGCCGGCGAGCGCGAGATGGTGTGCAATCACCGCGCCGGGGACTATTTCGAGCTAAGCGGCGAGGATCTGTCCCTTCCCCCCGGGCAGAGCTTCCCGATCTATCCCCTGGCCGCCCTTCTGCCCCTCCTCCCCGCCAAGCAACGCACGACCCATCCCCACGACTGGATGACGACGGACGCGGAGGTGGCGTGCCCGGACCCCCATTGCGGCGCCCGCTTCCGCATCATCCGCACCGGCGCGTCGACCTTCCGCCATGGCGAGGTCACGCGGGTTCCCCTCAATCCCGGCCGGGACCCGTCGGCGTGAACCTCCCGTGGGACCCCCCCGCATCCGGCGTGATCCGGGGCTGCTGGCAGCTCTCCCGAGGTCACGGCCCGGGTTGGGACCGTGCGACCGCCTTTGCGTCCCTCGACGCGGCCGCCTCGACGCCCGGCCCCCTGGTCCTCGACTGCGCGGACATCTACACGGGCGTCGAGCAGCTCATCGGCGACTGGATGGCCGCACGGTGCGCGACCGCGCAGGACGTCGTCGTGCACACGAAGTTCGTGCCCGATCTCGCCGCCCTGCCCGGCATCGACCGGAGCTACACCCGCCGCATCGTCCGCCGGGCGCGCGAACGGCTCGGGGTCGAAGCGCTGGAGCTCGTGCAGTTCCACTGGTGGGACTTCTCCGTGCCCGGCTGGGCGAAGACGGCCGAGTGGCTTGCGGAGCTCCGCGAGGAGGGCGTCATCCGCAACATCGGCGTCACCAACTTCGACTGCGAGGCTCTGGGCACGCTGCTGGACGCGGGCGTCCCGATCGTGTCGAACCAGGTCCAGTTCTCCCTGCTGGACCGGCGGCCGCACAAGGGCCTCACCGACCTATGCCGGGAGCGGGGGGTGGCGCTCCTCTGCTACGGCACGCTGGCGGGAGGTCTGCTGACCGAGGGCGCCGGCGATTCCCGCTCCCTGACCAAGTACCGCCTGATCGTCGATGAAGTCGGCGGCTCCGAGGTGCTTGAACGGGGCCGCGCCGTGCTCGCGGATATCGCGGGCCGGCAGGGCGCGTCAATGGCTGAAGCGGCCGTCGCGTACGTGCTCGCCCAACCGGCCGTGGGCGCCGCCATTGTCGGCCTGAGCCGCCGGGCGCTGACGGTCGACGGCCGTCGGGTGCGGCTCGGGCGGTCCGACATCGAACGGCTGGAGGCGGCGGTGCCGAGGACCGTCCCGGGCGCCGTGTACGAAGTCGAGCGCGACTGCGGGGGCCCGCACGCGCGCATCATGCGCTACGACCTGAACAGCGGGGACCTCCCCGGGAGCGCCGGCCGCGATGCCTGAGCTCCCGGAAGTCACCCTGTACCTGCATGCACGCTCTCGGCCCGCGCGTGCTGGGAAAGCGGATCGAACGGCTGCGAATCCGGTCGCCCTCCCTTCTCAAGACCTTCGATCCGGCCCCGGCCGCGGTCCACGGGAAGACCGTCGAGACCCTGTCACGCCTCGGCAAGCGGATCGTCATGGGGCTGGAAGACGACCTCTTCGTCGTCATGCACCTCATGATCGCGGGACGCTTTCAGTGGAGGAACCCCGGCGCGGTGATCCCCCGGAAGCGGGGCCACGCGGCCTTCGATTTCCCCCGCGGCAGCCTGCTCCTCACCGAGGCCAGCAGCCACAAGCGGGCGTCGCTGCACATCGTCCGTGGAGAACCGGCCCTGCACGAGCACGACCCCGGGGGGATCGAGCCGCTGGAAGCGACCCCGGAGGCATTCGCGGCTGCCCTGCGGCGCGAAAACCGCACCCTGAAGCGCGCGCTCACCGATCCGCGCATCCTGTCCGGCATAGGGAACGCGCATTCGGACGAGATCCTCCTGCGGGCCCGGCTCTCGCCTGTGCGGCTTACCTCACAGCTCGGCGACGACGAGGTGGAGCGCCTCCGCACGGCGACCTGCTCATCGCTCCGCGAGTGGTCCGTGCGGCTGATCGAGGAAGCGGGCGACGATTTTCCCGCGAAGGTCACCGCCTTTCACCCGGCCATGGCGGCCCACGGCAAGTACGGCGAGCCGTGCGATCAGTGCGGTACCCGGATCCAGCGGATCGTGTACGCCACCCGCGAGACGAACTACTGCCCCCAGTGTCAGACCGGGGGCCGCCTCCTGGCCGACCGGGCCCTCTCGCGGCTACTTCGCAGGGATTGGCCGAGAAAGCTGGAGGATCTCGAGACGCTCAAGCGGCGGCCGCGGTCGGACTGAAGCGCGCCCGTCGGGAACGGTCGCACCCGTCAGGAGGTTGCGCCGTCGGGAGGTCACACCGTCGGGAGGTTGCGCCCGTCGGGGAAGTCAGGCTCCCAGCTTGTGAATCACCACCGGCGGGCGTGGCGGCCGGCAGATCCTCCCGCCACCGCTGCCCATCGTAATCCCGAGGCGCCTCCACCAGCTGTCTTCCTCGTCGCCGTCATCTTCGGCGTGGTCGTGGCCCGCATGGGGATCGAGAGCCTCGATCGGCTGATCGGCGCCCGCCACCGAACGCTGGGCGACGAACTGAGGTTTCATGGAGAGTGCGATGCGGGCTTCCCGACCCAGCTTGACGAGCTCCGTCGCAACCGAACTCGCCGCGGGCGCGCCAACTCCGGAGGCGGCTTCGGCCGTTGCGGCAGGGGCCGCCTGCGACAACTCGCCCGCGGCCGGTGTCGGCTGTTGCTCGGGAGTCGGCGTGGCCACCACGGCGCGCGCGTTGTCAATGATCGGTTCCACTTCGACCGGCTCGGGGACCTCCTCGATGTCGATCAACTCGAGGAAGGCAGTTTCGAAGGGGGTCTCCACTTCGGGTTGGCCGAACTTGCCGACCTCGCCTGACGTGTCGGGCACATGGAAGGTGATTGCACCGAGCACCACCGCGTGAACGGCCAACGATACAACGAGGCCCACCCCCACCATCTGCCGGTGCTGTCGATCTCTGGCAGTCCGCACGCTCACAAAATCCTCCTTAGGCCGGGCTGGAACCATACACGACAGTATACAACGATGCTGTTGCGGTGTTCCACATGTCAGAAGTCGAAGTCGGCCACCACCGGTGCATGGTCCGATGGGATGTCCGTCTTCCGGCCCTTCCGCTGGTTGCGGTCCACCCAGGCACGCGTTGACGTTTCGGCTACCGGCAGCGTGGCGAATATGTGGTCGATCCGCAAGCCGTCGTTGCGCGGGAAGGCGAGTCGCCGATAGTCCCACCAGCTGTAGAGGCCGTCCTGCGGGTGGTGTTTGCGGACCACGTCGACCAGGCCCCACTCCCGGATCCGCTCGAGCGCCTCCCGCGCATCCGTGTGACAGAGGACGCTCGCCGCCCACTGCTCCGGGTTCGCCGCGTCCTGGTCGTCGGGTGCGACGTTGAAGTCCCCGGTGAGCACCACGGGGTCGCCCGGGTCGTGGCGGGTCTCCAGCAGCTCTAGCAACCGGCCCATCCACGCCAGTTTGTAGCCGTAGGACTCCGAGCCGACCGACCGCCCGTTGGGGAAGTACGCGGAGTAGACCGTAACCCCGTTCATGGTGCCACCGATCAGCCGTGCCTGCGGGTCGTCGTCCTCGGTTCCGCGGCGCACATCGGTGATCGCATGCGGGCTGATGAGTGCCACGCCGTTGTAGGCACGCTGTCCGAAGACCGCGGAGGTGAACCCCTCGTCGCGAACCGCCTGGACAGGGTAGGCGTCGTCGGTGGTCTTGAGTTCCTGCAGGCACAGTGCGTCGGGGCGATGGTCACGGAGCCACTGGACCAGTCGCGCCTGCCGCGCCTTGACCGAGTTCACGTTCCAGGTTGCGATTCGCATGGTGGGTAACGATAGGCCTGGGGGGAACCGGATGGTAGGCCTGGTTGACGCGGCGGCGTCGCTACGGCCAAGATCGAAACAGGAAGCTCCCGACAACTCAACCCCACCTCGGAGCCGCCATGCGACACAAAGCTACCCCCCTCCTCCTCGCCCTCGCTCTCGCCACCCTCCCCGCCACCGCCGCCGCCCAAACCTACGACGTCCTCATCACGGGCGGCACGGTGGTCGACGGCACCGGAGCCGAGCGCTTCGCCGCCGATGTCGCGATCGTCGACGGCCGCATCGCCCTGGTGTCCCGCGAGCCCGTCGACCCGTCCCTGGCGGCCACCGTGATCGACGCGCGGGGACAGGTCGTCACGCCCGGCTTCATCGACAACCACTCGCACGTCCAGCAGAGCATCGCCGACTACCCCCTCGCCGAGAACTTCCTCCGCCAGGGGATCACCTCGCTGGTCGTGTCGCTGCACTCGGGGGACCAGCCCTGGCCGCTGGAGGAGTTCGCCTCCGGCCTGGAGATGGCGCCCAATGTGGGCTTCTTCGCGGGACACACCTGGACGCGCAAGCAGGTCCTCGGCATGGAGAACCGCGCGCCCACGCCCGAAGAGCTCGAAGAGATGAAGGCGCTGGTCGACCAGTCCATGCGCGAAGGGGCGCTCGGTCTCTCGACGGGGCTGCTGTACGTGCCCGCCAACTTTGCCGAGACCGAGGAGGTGATCGAGCTCGCCAAGGTCGCGTCCGCCCACGGGGGCATCTATGTGAGCCACATGCGCAACGAGGGCAGCGGGCTCCTGGAGTCGGTCGCCGAGGTCATCCGCATCGCGGACGAAGCCGACATCCCGTCCCAGATCAATCACCACAAAGCCTCCGGCGCCGGGCAGTGGGGGTGGAGCGAGCAGAGTCTGGCGCTGATCGACTCGGCCAATGCCGCCGGGCTGATCGTCACCCACGACCTGTACCCGTACGCGGCGTCGAGCACGAGTTCGGCGATCCTCTTCCCGCAGTGGGCGCTCGCGGGCGGGGCGGAGGACTTCGCGGCGCGGGTCGCGGACCCCGACACCCGAGCGCGCATGGAGGCGGACATGCGCACCATCTTCATGACGGACCGGGTCGGGGCCGACATGTCGCGCATCCAGTTCCGCGTGCTGGGCTCCGACGAGTCCTGGAACGGGAAGACGCTGGCCGACTACGCCGCCGACCGGGGGTTGCCGAACGACCTGGAGACGGGGATCGCGCTGGCGATCGAGCTGCAGCTCAAGGGCGGGTTCAGCGCGATCTACCATGCCATGGACGAGGGGGACGTGATCCGGATCATGCAGCACCCGCTGGCGATGATCGAGACCGACGGGGACGCGGTCGGGTACGGGGGTGGGCTACCCGCACCGGCGCAGCTACGGGGCGTTCCCCCGCGTCCTTGCCCGCTACGTGCGCGAGCTGGGGGTGATCACCCTCGAGGAAGCCGTGAAGAAGATGACCTCCATGCCCGCGCGGTGGATCGGCCGCGACGACATGGGCGTGATCGCCGAGGGGATGCGCGCCGACATCGCGGTGTTCGACCCCGATGTGATCGCCGACCGGGCGACATTCTCGGACCCGCACCAGTACAGCGTGGGGATCACCGAGCTCCTGGTGAACGGGGTCCCGGTCATCCGCGACGGAGGCCTGACGGGCGAGAAGCCGGGGCGGTGGCTCCGGGGGCCGGTGCGGCGGCCGGTGAGTTGAGCATGCACAACGAGGGGCAAGGCACCACGGTGGACGATGTGCCGGCCGGCCTGGGCAAGCGACTTCCCCTCCAGGAAGGACTCCTCCTGCTCGGCCTGCGGAGTGACAAGGGGACTCTGGCGGCGGGCTGGTCGTCGTACATCATCGGCGGGGCCCTGCTTGGGGAACTGCTGCTCCGTGGGCGGATCGAGATCGAGAAGACCCGGTGGAAGTCGCGGGTCAAGGTCCTCGATGCCAAGACGCCCACGCGCGACCGGATGCTAAACGAGTGCCTGACGCAGCTTCGGGACTCGAAGCCCCGTTCCCCGGGCGCGTGGATCGGGCGTTTCACGCTGATCAAGGACCTCAAGCACCGGGTGGCCGGGCGCCTGTGCCGCCGCGGCATACTGCGTGCGACTCGGAAGCCGGTTCTCCTGGTCTTCAGGGTGCGCGTCTACCCGGAAATGGACGCTCGCTGGAGGGAGGACATCGTCGGGCGGTTGCGGGACGTGATCCTGGCGGGCGACGAGGACACTGCGGGCGGCAAAGCGCCGGGTGCGCGCACCAGGATGCTCCTGTCGCTGGCTGAGGGCGGAGGGCTGTTGCGCCACGTCCTCAGCCGGAAGGAGAGGAAGAGCGCCAGGCGCCGCCTCAAGGAGATGGTGAAGGACGAGCCGGTGGGCAGGGCGGTGAAGCAGCTGATCCAGCAGGCGGCGGCGAGGGCGGCCAGTGCGAGTGGGTGAATCGCGGGTCGGCCCCCTTCTCCCTCACCTATCCGCCGTCGGCCGCGGCCCCCTCAGGTACTTCTCGAACCAGGTGACGATCCGCTCCGACACGTCCATGAGGAACTTGGGCTCGGTCGGCCCGTGGGGCGTGCGCGGATAGACGATCATCTCGGTGTCCACGCCGAGTCGCACAAGTGAGTTGTAGAACTCCTGCCCCTGGGTGAAGGGCACTCTCAGGTCCTGGGCGCCGTGGATCACCTGGGTCGGGGTCGTGACGTTCTTGATCTGGTAGATCGCGGAGTGCTTCTCGTAGGTCTCGTAGTCGTTGAAGTACTCATCCCCCAGGTGGCCGACCAGGTAGTCGCCGATGTCCGTCGTCGTCACCATGCTGACCAGGTTGGGCAGGCCGGCCCCCATCGAAGCCGCGCGGAAGCGGTCGGTCCGGGTCACCGCGAAGGATGTCATGTAGCCGCCGTAGCTCCACCCCATGAGGAGGAGGCTGTCGGGGTGCGCCACCCCCATGTCGATGACCTCGTCCACGCCGGCCATCAGGTCCGAGAGGTCGCCGAAGCCCCAGTCCATGAAGTTTGCGTAGCGGAACTCCTTGCCGTACCCGGTGCTTCCCCTGGGGTTGGGGCGCAGAACCGCGAAGCCTTCCTGGGCGAAGTACTGGATCATGTAGATGCTCGGCGACCCCGTGAAGGACTGGGTGAAGACACCCGAGGGTCCGCCATGCACGTTGAGGACGAGGGGAACGCGGGTCCCGTCCTCGTGGCCGACGGGATAGGTCAGGAGTCCTTCCACGGGCGTGCCGTCGGGGGCTTCCCACGACAGCAGCTCGGTGCGACCCATCGGGGGACGCGGGGCGTCGCTGGTCACCGCACTCACGCGCATGGGCTCGAAGGCTCCCATGCCGGTGACGTGGACTTCGGCCGGCTCGTCCGTGGTCTGCCAGGTCAGCGCCAGTGTCCCGGTCGCCGCCGCCATCGCGGCCGCGCCGACGACGCCCGCGCCTTCGGTCACTTGTCGGATCGCTCCACCCCCCACCGGAACGGCGATCACATGCCGGGTCGTGCCCAGAAACTCGTTCAGGAAGACCTCGTCGGAATCGGCGGACCACCCGAGAATCGACACGCTGCGGTTCGGCGTCTCCTGGAGCATCCGTGATTCACCGGTCTCGGGATCCACGACGTAGAGGTCGGCCAGACCGATCGGCTCGGGCTGGTCCCCGGTCGATGTGTAGGCGATCAGCGAACCGTCGGGCGACCAGCGGGGCGAGGACTCGATCCCGCGTCCGGTCACCAGCTGGGCCACGTCGCCGCCGGATGCGGAGACGACCGCGATGTCGCCGGAAAGCCGTCCGGTGTTGATCCGGGGGTCCGCCTGGTGCGCGAAGACCAGCTGCGACCCGTCCGGCGACCAGTCGAAGCCGGTCACGTGGAAGTCGCCCTCGGTGACGCGGGCGGCCTCGGCGGTCTCGGTCGCCGCCGGATCGAAGGGGGCCGTATAGAGATGACCGAACTTGAAGTTCTGGTCCACCAGGATCACGTCGCGCTTCTCCTTGCCGGCCTTCTCTTCCTCGTCGGTCTCGGGATCCCTCATGACGAAGGCTAAGGCATCGCCCGCGGGTGACCAGCGGAACTGGCCCACGTCGGCCTTGGCGTCGGTGACCTGCCGGGCCTCGCCACCGGCCATCGGGATGACCCAGATCTGGTTCTTGTCCGAACGGGCGGTGGAGAAGGCCAGCCACTGGCCGTCGGGGGAGAACGCGGGGCTGCCGGCCGAATGCTCGCCTCGCGTGAACCGGACGTTCCGGCTCCCGTCCGCGGCCGCGACCCAGATGTGGCTCAGATACTCGGACTTCTCGCCCTCCATGAGGGGCTCGCGGACCACATATGCGACCTGTTGGCCGTCAGGCGAAATCGCCAGGCCGGAGACCTGGTGGTAGCGCATGCTGAGCGCCGGGGTCCAGCGGTCGTCGGCGGGGGCTTCGGCCGCGTCGGTCTCTTGGGCGTGCCCGGGCGCGGGCGCCAAGGTCAGGGCGGTGACCGAGGAGAAAGCGAGCGCGAAGTTCACGCGTGACGTCGTCATGAGGGGGTCCTCCGTGTGGGTAGAGATGGCCGCAGTGTGGCATAATGGGTGTTGGGCCGAGTCCCAACAAGTGTCCCGACAAGGCCGGAGCAGGTTGCCCATGAACGAGAGCAGTACCCGTGCGAGTTCGCTGCTCAGGGCGGTGCGACTGGTGATCCCCCGTCGGGCGGCTAACCCTCGGCGGTCTCCTCCTTCGTGTCCCTGGCCGTTCGCGTTGCGCGCCGCCGGTCCCGGGCCGCGTCCCAGGCGGCGTCCATGTCCTTCGCCGCGCGGTCGAGGACGCCCTTCATGTCGCCGAAGAGCTGCTCGTCGTCGATCCAGCTGACCGCGCCCTGAAAGGTGGTGCGCGCCAGCCGGGAGAACTTGCGGGACAGCTCCGACATGTCCCTGCCGAAGATGCGGTCGCTGAACTTCGACACGCGCTCGAAAATGTGCTCCACATGTTCGCGGTTCTCTTCCAGGTAGGCCCGGCCTTCGTCGGTGGTGGAGTAGATCTTCCTGCCGGCCTGGTCCCGGGCGGTCACATGCCCCTGGTCTTCCAGCAGCTGCAGGGTCGGATAGACCGATCCGGGGCTCGCCTTGTAGCACCCCGCCGACTCATCCTCGAGGGCCTGCATGACCTCATAGCCGTGCATGGGCTTCTCCTCGATGAGCGCGAGGATGGCGAACTTCAGATCGCCTCGCTCGAACCATTTCCAGCGGCTCCGGCGGTAGCGCCGGCCGCGCTTCTGGCGGGTGCTGGAGGAGCCGAAGGGCCAGGGAAGGGCGTCGAAATCCAGGTAGTCGTCAAATCTCATTGTGGTCTCCGTTTTTCGTTTGAATGGTCCCGGTGCACGAGGCACCTTGCCGTAATATACCGTAGTAATGCGATATATCTTCATTATGGCTGCGACATATCGGGAAGTAAGGCGACATATCGCGACATTTCATTGACGGACCCTCGCGGGTTGGAGTTTCACGCCCCATGTTCCAATACGACACGTCTACAAGCTCCATAAGGACTTTTGGCAATGGTACGGAAGCCTCTCCTCCCCGGCCGCCTCTCGGTGGCCACCTTCGCCGCGCTCGCCATCCTGCTCGCCCCGGGCCTCCGCGCCCAGACCGCGGTGCGGATCGAGGCCGACCCGCCCAGCCTGGTCCTCCAGCGCGGGGAGAGCGCCACCCTGTCCGTCCGGGTGCTCGACGGCGACGGACAGCCCGTTGACGAAGCGGTGCGAATGGTCGGGGCGCGCAACGCGCTCGCGCTTGACAACGGCATGGTAACGGGGCTGGAAGTGGGCGAATGGGAGGTCATTGTCACAACCGTGCAACCGGGTCCGAGCGGTGAGCCGCTCCGGCTCGCGGTGCCGGTGGTGGTGGAATGGCCACCCGTCGTGCGCGTCGAGGTGACGAGTCCGGGGCCGGTCTTCGAGGGCAGCACGGTGACCCACACGGCCATGGCTCTGCACGCCGACGGCACCCACCGCCCCGGTGCGGAGTTCTCGTGGCGCACAAGCGATCCTGACCGTGCCGAGGTGGATGCGTTCGGACACGTGCGTGGGGCGGCGGCCGGCCCGGTTCGGATCGAGGCCGCCTTCGAGGGGGTGACGGGTGCGATCGACCACACCGTGCGCGAGTTCACCGGGGCCGTGCTGGAGATCGTCGGTGGAGAGGAGGCCGGCGTGGTGCGCACCGGGGACGTGCAGGCCTTCGCAGCCGTGGTGCGGGACGCTGACGGTAACGAGATCGCGGACGCGCCCCTGGAGTGGAGCCACTCCTACGTGCCCGCCCGGGGAGTCATGGCGCCGCCCGCGCCGGGCCAGATGGTGGACGGGCGCATCGTGGCCGACGTCCCGGGCGAGTTCACCGTGGTGGCCCGGTCGGGGGGGCTGAGGGCGACCCGCACCTTCGAGGCCGTGCAGCGTGAGGTGGTGCGGTCGGTCGAGGTGGTGGGGCGGGGCAGCCAGGAGCGGGTCTATAGCACCGACCTCTGGGTCTTTGAGGGCCTCGACGGGCGCGACTACGCCCTCGTGGGGGCCAAGCAGTCCGACGGTCACGCCTTCGTCTTCGACGTGACGGACCCGGAGAACGTGGTCAAGACCGACTCGATCCA
Organism: Longimicrobiales bacterium; assembly: GCA_963555795.3. Lineage (GTDB taxonomy): Bacteria > Gemmatimonadota > Gemmatimonadetes > Longimicrobiales > Gaopeijiaceae > Bin94. The sequence continues at coordinate 751,152 of CAUVXA020000007.1, forward strand.
GGTGGACGCCCGCTCTGTCAACGACGTGAAAGTCTCGCCCGACGGACGCTACGCCTCCCTCACCCGGGAGGGGGCGTCCAACCGCCGCAACGGTGTGGTGATTCTGGACCTGGCCGATCCCGCGCACCCGGTCATCGCGTCCGAGTACACGGACGGGCTGACCGGTGGGGTCCACAATGCGTTCCCGACCAACGACCATGTCTTCGCGCTGTCCAACGGCGACAAGTACGTGATCCTCGACGTGAGCGACCTCTACAACCCGCGCTACGTCTCCGAATACGACCACCCGAACAGCCGTGTCCACGACGTGTGGGTCCACGACGGGATCGCCTATTCTGCCGAATGGGGGACGGGGCTTGTGGTGGTCGATGTGGGCAACGGGCGCTGGGGCGGCACGATCGAGGAGCCGGTCTTCGTCTCGAACTATCCGGTGCCGACCGGTGCTACGCATGCGGTCTTCCCGTACGTGTCCGAGTCGACCGGCAAGTTCTACGTCTTCATCGGCGACGAGATCCTGACGCGCGAGGGGATGGCGTGGGAGGGGGTGGGGCCGGACTTTCGCCAGAAGTACGATCCGGTGACGGGGCGGGGGGGGTACCCGCGGGCGAGCTGGGGCTACATTCAGGTCATCGATTTCGACGATCCGGAGTCTCCGAAGATGGTGGCCCGCTATGAGGTTTCGGAGTTCGGGACTCACAACATCTGGGTGGCCAACGACATCCTCTACCAGGCGTACTACGAGGGCGGCATGAGGCTGGTGGACGTGTCCGGCGAGCTGATGGGAAACCTCTACACGCAGGGACGCGAAATCTCGGTGTACAAGGCGTTCGATCCCACGGGCTTCGTACCCAATTCACCCGGGGCCTGGAGTGTGATGCCCCACCGCGACCTGGTCTGGTTCGCGGACATCAATTCCGGACTCTGGGCGATGAGGTTCAAGGAGTCGCCGTAGCTTCCGGGCCAGCTCTGGGACATCAGGGAACATATGGATTGTCGGAGCGTATGGGTCGAACTAGTTTGACTGCCCACGTGATCCTGGGCGGGCGGGAATGACAGGATCAGAACAGGAACCCCAAGAATGGGTGGAATCATCTCTTCGTTGCTACCGGGCCGTAGCGTCTCCGGGACGCTTGCGTCCCTTTTCGTGCTGTTTGCGCTGGCGCCCGCGCAGGCGTACGCGGGTGTCGTTAACACAGGTCGGGACGAGGTGGTCGACTCCCGGTTGGTTCGAGGCGCTGGACGACATCGCCGGGCGCATCCGCGCGGCCATGGACGAGGACCGGCACCGCGAGATCATGTACCATGTCGGCCGCTCGGGCGAGGACGGCTTCACCGAGCGGATGCTGGCGGCGTGGGGCGTGGATGGTCACAACTCGCACACAAACATCTGCTCCTCGGGCGCGCGTGTCGGATATCACCTCTGGATGGGGATGGACCGGCCCAGTCCGGACCATGAGAACGCCCAGGTCATCCTTCTGATCAGCAGCCACCTGGAGGCCGGCCACTACTTCAACCCGCACGCCCAGCGGGTCATGGAGGGCAAGAAGCGCGGCGCCAAACTGATCGTCTTCGACACGCGTCTCTCCAACACGGCCACCCACGCCGACCACTGGCTGTCCACCTACCCCGGCTCCGAGGCCGCGGTGCTGCTGGCCGTCGCCAACCACCTGATCCGGACCGGCCGCTACAACGAACGCTTCGTGGAACGGTGGTGGAACTGGCGCGAGTACCTGGAAGAAAACCACCCCGGCGAGCCCGTCACCTTCGAGACTTTCCAAGATAAGTTACGTGCATTATATGTGGACTATACCTTCGACTTCGCGGCCGCCGAGAGCGGCGTCGCGGCCAGTACCATCCAAGCGGTGGCGGAGATCGTTGCGGGCGCGGGTACCCGGCTGTCCACCCACAACTGGCGAAGCGCCGCGGCCGGCAACCTGGGCGGATGGCAGGTCGCGCGGGTGCTCTTTCTCCTGAACTCGCTGCTCGGGGCGGTCGCGGTTCCCGGCGGGACGTTTCCCAACTCGTGGAACAAGTTCGTGCCCCGCCCGATCCGGATGCCGGCGCAGCACCCGAAGCGCTGGAACGACCTGACGTGGCCCTCTGATTTCCCGCTGAGCCTCATGGAGATGTCGTTCCTGTTGCCGCACCTGACGGCGGAGCGAAACGGGCACCTGGACGTCTATTTCACCCGCGTCTACAACCCCGTCTGGACCAACCCCGACGGCTTCTCCTGGATCGAGATGCTCACGGACCCGAAGCGTATAGGGCTGCATGTGGCGCTGACCCCGACGTGGAACGAGACAGCGTTCCTTGCGGACTACGTGCTGCCGATGGGGCACTCGTCGGAGCGGCACGACCTCACCTCGTACGAGCAGTACGACGGGCGCTGGATCGGCTTCCGCCAGCCGGTGCTGAGGGCGGCGCGGGAGCGGCTTGGAGAGGAGGTGCGGTCCACCCGCGACGTGAACCCCGGCGAGGTGTGGGAGGAGAACGAGTTCTGGATCGAGCTGACGTGGAGGATCGACCCGGACGGCTCGCGCGGGATCCGGCAGTTCTTCGAGTCGCGAGCGCAGCCGGGCGAGAAGATGACCGTGGACGAGTACTACGGGTGGATTTTCGAGAACTCTGTGCCGGGCTTGCCCGAGAAGGCCGCGCGGGAGGGGCGGACGCCGCTCCAGTACATGCGCCGCTACGGGGCGTTCGAGATCGACGCGGCGGTGGGGGCGGTCTACGAGGAGCGCGTGCCGGAGAGCGAGCTCGACGACGTGCGCATTGACGAAGCCGGGCGGGCGTTCACACGGGCGCCGTCGCCGCCATCGCCGAATGTGGTGCCGCTGCCGCCGCTCGACGGGGACGAGGAAGGGCGGCGCCGGGCGGGCGTCGAGGTGGACGGCGTGGTCCGGCAGGGTTTTCCGACGCCGTCGGGGCGGCTCGAGTTCTGGTCGAGGACGCTGGCCGAGTGGGGATGGCCGGAGCTTGCCGTGCCGGGGTACTCGCGCAGCCATGTGCACAGGTCGGAGCTGGACCAGGATCAGATGTGTCTGATCTCGACCTTCCGGTTGCCGGTGCAGATCCACACGCGCAGCGCGAACGCGAAGTGGCTGAACGAGATCGCACACACCAACCCGCTATGGCTCCATCCCGGCGACGCGGCGCGGGTGGGCGTGAGGACGGGGGATCTGGTCAGGGTCGAGACCCGGATCGGACACTTCGTGGTCAAGGCGTGGGTGACGGAAGGCATCCATCCCGGGGTGGTGGCGTGTTCGCACCACATGGGGCGGTGGAAGACGGGGGACGGGCCCCGCCAGACGATGGCGACGGTCGACCTGCGCCACGAGGGAAGCGATTGGGAGATCGAGCGCAAACGCGGTACGGGGCCGTTCGATTCGGAGGACCCCGACACCGCGCGGATCTGGTGGACCGACGTGGGCGTGCACCAGAACATGACCTTCCCCGTACAGCCCGACCCCATCTCGGGTGCGCACTGCTGGCACCAGGCGGTGCGGGTCAAGAAGGCGGAGGACGGCGACCGCTACGGCGACATCGTGGTCGACACGGCCAGGTCGCGCCAGGAGTTCCGGCGTTGGCTGAAGCTGGCGAGGCCGGCAGAGCGTCATTCGCCGGACGGGACCCGCCGGCCCTTCTGGCTGTTGCGTCCGGTGCGGCCCGAGCGGGCGGCGTTCCGGCTGCCGGAAGAGAGCCGCCCCGGCAACGGCACCTGAATGGAACTCTTCCGCGCCCTCGGGTCGCTGATCGAGGCGCCGGTCGCCGAGCATCGGCGCGTCGCCGAGGCGCTCGGTCTGCCAGCGGTGCCGGATGCGGCGGCTCACGGGGCCGTCGTGGGGTTCCAGCGGTATCCGTACGCGTCGGTGTACCTGGGCCCCGAGGGGATGATGGGTGGCGAGGCGCGCGACCGCGTCGCGGGGTTCGTGCGGGCCCTGGGGATCACCGGAGACAGGCGCGGGATCACCGAAGACGAGCGCGCCGATGCCCGCGAACCCGACCACCTCGCGTCGCTGCTGGGGCTGCTGACCGCGCTCGACCAGTGGGAGCGGGACGAGCGCAACGGCGCCCGGCGCACGCTGCTCGGACAAGCCCGGGTCGCGCTGGTGTGGGAACATCTCGCGTCGTGGACGGGCCCGTACCTGGCGTCCTTCGACGGATGCGGCGACCCGTTCTATGAGGCGTGGGCCGCGCTGCTGGGAGCCGCGCTCGACGAGGTGACGGGCGAGATGGAGTTCCCGGACTACCTGCCCGCCGCGTTGCGCTCTGCCTCTGTGCTTGCGGACCCGCGCCGGGAAGGGGGACCCGCGTTCATTTCCGCGCTGCTGGCGCCGGCGCGCTCCGGCGTGATCATCGTGCGCGACGACCTGGTCCGCCTCGGGAACGAGGTGGGGCTGGCCTGTCGCGCCGGGGAACGTCGCTATGTCCTGAACTCGTTCTTCGCGCAGGACGCCGCCGGGACGCTACGGTGGCTGGCCAGCCTCGCGAGGAGGTGGGGCGCGCGGGCGGGGTCGTGGGGACCGGGGCCGGTGGCGGGGTGGTGGGGGGGGCGGGCGCGCGGGACGGCCGCGCTGCTCACCGAGCTGGCGGATGAGGCGGTCGCCGCGTGAGCGCTCCCGTCGCCCGTCGGAGCCGGGCAGGCGACGCCGTCGTAGGCGCGGGGGCGTGGAGTGAGCGGCGGCGTTCATCACGGGACCTCATGGCCGGGTTGAGCGTCGCGCTCCTCATCATCCCCCAGAGCATGGCGTACGCGGAGCTGGCCGGACTGCCCAGCGTGCACGGCCTGTACGCATCGGCGCTCCCGCTCGTCGCGGCGGGGCTGTTCGCATCCTGCCCCTACCTGCAAACCGGCCCCGTCGCCCTCACCGCGCTGCTGACCCATGGCGCCCTCGTGACCATTGCCACGCCGGGAAGCCGCGAATATGTGGGCGCGGCGGCGCTCCTCGCACTGATCGTGGGGCTGACCCGGCTGGCCATCGCCATGGTGCGCGCCGGGAAGGTCACCTACCTCATGTCGCAGCCCGTGGTCCGGGGCTTCACCTCCGGTGCCGCGATCCTGATCCTGCTGTCCCAGTTCCCTTCCACCCTGGGCTTCTCGGCGGCGGGCGAGAGCGGGCTCGTCGGCAACACCATCCGGGTCATCGGCAGCCCGGGTTCGTGGAACTTCACCGCCCTGACGCTGACCGTCCTGACCGTCGCGATCACCCTCCTGGCACGCCGCATCCACCCCCTCTTCCCCGGCGCCCTGGTCGCCGTGCTGGGAGGAGTCCTGTTCTCGGCACTATCCGGCTACCCGGGTCCGATCGTGGGGGACATCCCGGGTTCGCTGCCCCCCTTGAGCCTCGCCCTGCCCTGGGCTCTGCTGCCGGCGCTGGTCGTTCCGGGCGTGGTCATCGCGCTGGTGGGCTTCGCCGAAACCACGGCCATCGCCCGCAGCTTCGCCACGATGGACCGGGCGCGCTGGAGTCCCGACCGGGAGTTCCTCGCCCAGGGCGCGGCCAACCTCGTCTCCGGTGTCTGCGGCGGGATGCCGGCCGACGGGTCCCTGTCGCGCAGCAGCCTCAACCACCTGTCGGGCGCGGGCACCCGTTGGTCGGGGGCGATCACCGGCATTGCGGTGCTCCTGTTCCTGCCGTTTGCCGGCATCCTTTCCGCACTTCCCAAGGCGGTGCTGGCAGGGATCGTGATCGCTGCGGTGGGGGGGCTGGTCAAGCCCCGTCTCCTGCTCAATGTGTGGACGCTGTCCAGGATCCAGGCGCTGGTGGTGTGGTTTACCCTGGCGCTGTGCCTGCTGCTGGCGCCGCGGATCGAACAGGCCCTGCTGCTGGGTATCCTGCTGTCACTCGCGATTCACGTGTGGAGAGAGCGCCGGGCCGGCTTCGACAGCTGGATGGAGGGAGATGTCCTTCACCTGGAAGTCCAGGGCATCCTCTGGTTCGCGTCCGCGCCCCGGCTGGAAGAGGCCCTCATGAGCCGGCTTACCGAGGCGAGCGACGTATCCGAAGTGGTCATCCACCTCGAGGGCTTGGGCCGCATCGACCTGACGGGCGCCCTTGTGCTCAAACGCGCGGTGGAGGAAACCCGTGCGATGGGGATCCCCTCGTCGCTGCAGGGCGTGCCGCCGCAGGCTCGCGACGTGATCGACAACATCTTCGGCATGCCGCCGGCGACATATTTGTAGAGAGGGACGCTACTCTCCGTACATCTCCGTGATGAGACGACGGAGCCGGGCCGCGCCCTCCACGGGTAGCCGGTCGATCCGGTCTCGCAACCGTCGCTTGCTGATGGTGCGAATCTGGTCTACCGCGATCTCAGCGTCACGTCAAAATCGCTCCAATCCTCAGCGTCAGCCGACATGGCGCGGTAGGTGTCTTCCCAGGATCGTTTTCTCTCCGTGTTCCCGTGCAGAATGATGACGTTGTCCGCCTCTTCGAGGACGACCGAATTGCTCCAGCCATACTTCCGCAACAGAGTCTTCGGAATCCGGATCCCCCTGGAGTTGCCGATTGCGACCAATTTGACGTTCCGGGTGACCGGTGCTTTGCTCATCTCTTGCAAGCCTTTCTCGGGATCGAAGAATGTAATTACGGTAATTACGAAAAAGCCCCTGTCAACGGGTGAACTCTAACGCTACTATGGCCCGCCACCCCCCCCCGACCCAACCCTCTTGGAGCGCCAACCATGTCGAAGCTTCTGGCCATCGCCCTCGCCGCCGGAATCCTCTGGTTCACGACAGCGCACGACCCACCCGGCGATCCGGCCCAACTCCCCGCCGCCACCCACATCTCCGCCGCCGACATCCTGGCCACGATCGGAAACGCGCCCGCGGGACGGGTCAGCGACCAGCAGATCCGGCACATCGATGCGGGCGGGCACAACGTCGGGGTGGGCGTGGTGCAGCGACCGCCCAGCACATCGCTCGGCGCGATTCAGCATCACAACCAGACCGAGGTCTACTATGTGGTGTCGGGGCGGGGGACTCTGGTGACGGGGGGCGAGCTGTCGAACGGGCGCGAACTCGACCCGGAGGGCAACACGGTGCGGATGCTGACCGGACCCAGCGCGGTAGGCGGCATCGACGACGGCGAGAGCCGCGATGTCGGGCCCGGAGACATGGTCATCATCCCGGCGGACTCGCCGCACGGATTCAGCGAGATCACCGAGACGATCACGTACATCGTGGTGCGCGTGGACCCGGAGCAGCTGGTGGAGCTGAAGTAGGGGGCTGCTGTGAACCCCGGCTGGAATCGCCCGGACGGGGCATAGTATCAGTCACGGCTAGTTGGTAGTATCAGCCCACGTCGGCTTCGTCCGCGTCCTCCTCCTCCGTCTCGGCCTCCGCCTCGCTCACCAGCCCGGCCTCGTACTCGCGCATGCGCTTGTCCATGAGCAGCTCGTCCACGGCGGCGATCAGGCCGCCCCCGCGCTTGTTCACGTACCGGATCACGCCCTCCTCGTCGAGGACGTAGATCGTGGGCCACCCCGTGACGTTCCAGGTCGTGGCGATCGGCCCCTTGGTCGCTGCCGGCCCCTCGGTGGCGTCCTGGCTGTGGCCGTCCCACCAGGTTCGGTAGGGGAGGCGCTCCTCCTTCTTCGCCTCCACGATCGTCGCCAGCTCGGCGTCGCTGTTGACGCCCAGCAGCACCACGTCCTCCTCTTCGTACAGGTCCAGCATGGCGCGCTGGTACGGGTACTCCCCGCGGCACGGCCCGCACCACTGCCCGGAGAAGACCAGGGCGACGATCTTCCCGCGATAGTCCTCCAGCGCGAATTCGACTCCCTCGGTGTCCGTCCCGGTGATGTTCGGCGCGACGTTGCCGGGGATCAGGTTCTCGACCAGGAACAGGTGCTGGTCGATGGTCTCTGCCGCGTCGGGATGGTCCTCCTTGACCCCACCGAGATAGGCCGTGATCCGTTCGGTCTGCTCCGGGGTGAGACGTCCCTGCTGGAGCCGGCCGCCGAAGCGCCAGAAGTGGATTCCGGCTTCCTTTTCGAAGTCGTCGACGGTCTCGGGGATGGTCAATACCGCATCGAGCCGCGCGAGGAGCCCGTCCAGCTGGGCGTCGTCGAAGGGGCCGCCGCCAGTGTCGTACTCCTCGGCGTCGCCGAATATGGTGAGGGAACCGGAGAACGAGGGCATCGTCGGAAACACTGCCGCATAGCTGTCAAGGAGACTTTCGCGTTGTTCGATCATGACCCGGTGATCGGGGTGCTGTTCGGCGAGGGCGTCGAGGTAGTCCACGATCCGTTCCTTCTGCTCATCGGTGACCTCGGCGGTCGCCAGCCGGCGAACGAAGTTCCAGATGTGCAGGTCCGCCTCCCGTTCGAAGTCCGCCAGGGTCTCCTCTGCGGTCATCGCCTCGTCGAGCGCGGTCATGAGCCTGTCGAAGCTCTCGTCGGAGATGGGCTCCCCTTCGGTCGCGTACTCGCTGGCCGGGGGGAACCACATCCGGGTGGCGGCGGCGGGGAGGTCGGCCGCGGCTGTCGTCGCTGAGTCCGCCGAGTCGGATCCCGGCGCCCCTCCCGCAAGGAGGAATCCCAGACCGAAGGAAATGATGACGGCGCAGAGAGTGACGAGGGTCTTTCGCATGGAACTCTTCCCATGGTCGGGGGTTGGCGCGGGATTTCGGAGGGGTCGTCGCTACAGCGCCCCTTGCAGAAAGTCCAGGAACTCCTCGCGATCCCGGGTCAGACCGAGGAAGGTCGCAACCGTCTCGCCCTCCCCGTCCACGACCGCGTACAGCGGGAGGGCGATCGTCCCGAATTGTTCCTTCTGGTAGTCCATCTGGTCCTCGTACACCTCGCCCTCCCCGTCGGTGAAGAGGCGGGCGAGAACGAATCGCCCGAGCTGCTCCTTCACGTCGGGCTCGGTGAACATGTTCGACTCCATCCAGCGACAGTTCGTGCAGGTGTAGCCGGTGAAGTCGATGAAGACCCGGCCGTCACCTTCACGGGCCGCGGCGAGCGCGCCGTCGAGGTCGTTGAGGTACCACTGGAGTCCCTCGTACTCGTCGCCCCTGGCGGCCATTGCCATGGCTCCCGCCGGAGTGTCTTCGGCCCGCGGCGGCAGGAAGGACTCGATTTCGCCGAGTGGCCGGCCGTCGAGCCCCACGGTGAGCCAGATGCCGAGGGCCACAAAGCCGCTCGCGACCGCAAGGCGGAGGGGCCTGCGCGCGACCACATACACGGCGATGACACCACACAGCACCGCCCACGAGACGAGGACCACCTGGCGCGTGAAGATCCCCCAGCCCATCACCAGGTCCGCGTTCGCCACGAACTTCAGCGCCGCGCCGAGTTCGACCAGACCCAGCACCACCTTGACCGAGTTCAGCCACCCGCCAGAACGGGGAAGCCGCGCCAGGGCGCGCGGGGCCAGGGCGAGAAGAACGAAGGGGACGGCGAAGGTTGCCGAAAAAACGAGTAGGCCCACGACGGGTTGCTGCCACTGCCCCTGGGAGGCCAGCACGAGGAGCGTGCCCACGAAGGGAGCCGTGCAGGTGAACGTCGTGACCGCGAAGGTGCCGCCCACGAGCACCGCGCCCAGCCCGGTGCTGGATGCCCGGTCGCGGGTGACACGGTCGAGGCGGGCGAGGAGGCCGGCCGGGAGCCGGATCTCGTAGAGGCCGAAGAAGTTGAGCGCGAAGGCGACGAACATCGCCGCGATCGCGAGGTTCACCCACGGATGGGCGGCGAACCGGGCCATGCCCGCGGCGCCGACCAGCACCGACGTCGCGAGCCCCGCCGCGGTGAAGGTGCCGACGATCCCCGCGCCGAAAAGCAGCGCATTCCTGACCGCCGCCTTGCGGTCGCCGCCCCCGCGCTGCGCGAAATACGAAGCCGTGATGGGGACCATGGGGAAGACGCACGGCGTGACGAGCGCGAACGCCCCGGCCGAGATTGCCAGCCAGAAGAAGGCGCCGTCGATCATGGACGGGCGGGCACGATTGTCCAGGCGGGCGTGATTGTCCAGGCGGGCGCGATTGTGACGGGCACCGAGATCCTCTCGGTCTGTGCGGGGAGGCAGATCCGGTTGGTGCAGGCCTGGTAGCGGGCGCGGATCAGGATTTCGGTTGCCCCCGCGTCAGCCCCGCTCGCCACCTCGACCGGCACCGTGTAGGCCACCTGGCCTTCGTGCACCTCGACCTCCATCGAGAAGTTCTCGTCGAACTTCACCTTGGGCTTGGTGCCGGTCACCGACGCGGCCAGCGAAAAGGGCTGGTCCGCGGCCAGCGAGACCCTGCTGGGCACCGGCCCACCCTCGCCCTGCGTGATCGAGTAGATGTACCACCCCGGATCGATCACTGCCCTCACGGCGACGGTGAGCGTTCCCCCCGGCGCGACGTTTGCAGCGGCCACCTCCGCCGTCCAGTGGACCGGATCCTGCGCTTCGGCGCCCGTTGCCGTGATCAGCGCGAGCGCAATGGCCAGCACCGGGACCGCGGTGCAACTGGCGTTGCGTACAAGCGGTGAGGTCATCTGTTCTGCTCCTTCCGACGCGTCGGGGTCCGCTTACTTGCATCATATCACAAACGAGCCCGGGACCGCCAACGGTCACCCCGGCCCCGCCCTGGCCCCGCCGCCTCGTCCGTCCAGGTGCGACGAGGGGGTTCACGACGGGCCCGCGGGCTCCAGAATAGCCTCGACGCGGACGACCACATCGGCCAGATGAGCGCCGGTCACGCGGTCGCCCACCGCCCGGTTCGTCCTCCGCTGCACATCGTCCCTGACCATGCGTAGCTGTTCGCGGACAAGGGGGCGGATGTCGGAGGTGCTCACGTCGGGCCCGGCACCAACAAACGGGTTGCTCGCCGGCTCCTCGGTCATGAGGTACTCCATGCGCTCGAGGTAGGCACGCTGCAGGGCGCGGCGATAGACGCCGATCTCGGACACCCGGTCCAGATCCTGCCAGACCGCGGCGCGCAGGTCGTCCAGGAACTCGACCAGCGGATAGGCGTCGTCCGGCTGAGAAACCTCCAACTCCGCGAGGGTGGCCATCCGGCGAGGGTCCAGGAGCCGGTTCAGGATGGAGATCTGCCGTCTCGATATGTTCGCGACGCTGCCGCCGGTGGGGCCGACCAGCTCCAGGATCCCGGGCTCGTTGAGCCAGGCGGGCGCCGTGAAGACTTCTCGCGCAAGCCAGTCCATGGCCCTCCTCTGCTCGGTCCGCGGGAGGCCGTCGAAGACCGCTCCGTCCTGGTCCGCGGTCTTGAGGTCGACGTGCACCCCCGCCACCAGGGTCACCACGTGTCCCGCATAGCGTGACCACTGGCCGATCGCTTCGCCGTAGATCTCCGCCAGATCCGTGTAGTCCTCGCCGGGTTTTGTCGTCCACTCGACCAGGTTCGGGACAATGCGCCTCAGGTTGGCCATGCCGAATTCGCTTGCACGCACGGGGTCGTCGCCCATGTCCTCGGTTTGTGCACGCGGATCGCTCACGCCGAGTCCGCCTTGCGGCAGATACTTGTACATGCGGTCGTCCGCGCGCTCGACGATCCAGCGGTTGAGGGTCGGGATCTCGTCGGCTGGGGTTGCGGCATCAGGCAGCACCCTGTACCCCCAGTTCACCACGTGGTGGTCGTAGACGCCGATCCGTCGGAGGAAGTCCTCGGGCCGCAGGCCGTCTTCCGGCTGCGCGATGTAGTTCTGGCGCGCATAGTCCATGATCGTCGGAGCGACGCCCATGCGACTGGCAAAGGTCTGAGAGCGCAACGAGTCCACCGGGTAGGACGAACTGGCCACCATGTTGTGCGGCAGCCCGATCGCGTGCCCGATCTCGTGCGTGATGACCTGTTCCATCGCCTCTTCCATGAGCTGGTCGGTCAGCGGCAGCTGACGAGCGTCCGGGTTCGCGGCCCCCGTCTGCACCATCATCCAGTTCCGGTAGGAGCGCATGTGATTGTGGTACCAGACGATGTCGGACTCGATGATCTCTCCGGTGCGCGGATCGGAGGTGCTCGGCCCCTGCGCGTTACGGGTCTCGCTGGCCGACCAGCGCGCGACCGAGTAGCGCACGTCCTCCGGGTCCCAGTCGGGATCCTCTTCCCTGGTCGGAGCCTCCAGCGCGACGATGGCGTTGCTGAACCCGGCGGTCTCGAACGCCGCCTGCCAGTTCTCAATCCCGCGACTGACCGCGCCCACATAGCGCTCCGGGGTCGCGGGATCGACGTAGTAGGTGATCGGCTTGACCGGGTCGACGACCTCGCTCCGTGCATACGCCTGCGGATCGGACGGCTCCAGCCGCCAGCGCCGAATGAAGGTCTCGGTCGCGGCCTTCTGCTCGTCGAGGCCGTAGTTGATGCGGTTGATGGAGAAGAAGCCGACACGCGGATCGGCGTAACGGGGACGCATCGGCTCGGCCGGCAGGAGCACCAGCGACTGGTTCATCTCCAGCGAGACCGTGTTGGCGCGCTCGTCCGACGGCGGCGCCCCTGCGTCGTAGGTGAGCGTGTGCCGCACATTGACGTTCAGGGGGTAGCTCCGCACGCGCCCGATGAAGCTCCGGTCCCCGTCCAGCCGACGGACCTGGTAGGTCCTGCGCTGCGCGGAACTCAGCCCCGAAATGGCGGGCGTGTCACCTTCGAAAAAGTCGGTGACGTCGATGACGGAGCTGGTCGAGTCGGCGCCGCGGGCCTCGATGTCCCACGACGCGAGGATGGGAGCGAAGTAGTTGGCCTCGACCGATGCCGCGATGGCCAGCGTATCGTCCGCGACGGCCTCGCCGGAGTACTTGCGGAGCAGAACACGGTCCCCGCGCCGCTCGAAGCGCACCATCTGGCGATTGGTGGCAACTCCGGCGGGCGCGAAGCCGCCCAGACCGTCCATCTTGCCGGAGATGCGGCTCACCAGGAGCATGTCCCGGCCGAGGAGCGAGTCGGGGATCTCGAAGAGGTAGTCGTCGTCCTTGTGATGCACGGTGAAGAGGCCGTCGTCGGACTCGGCGCCTTCGATCACGTCGGCGTAGGTGGTTTCGTCGGCGTCGCCCGGCGCGTCGGTGCCTCGCGCCTGGCCGCCGCCACGTTCACCCGCATCGGCGCCTGTAGGAGTTGGACTCGGGGTCGCCGTGCCGCCGCCGCACGCGACGGCCAGGGAGATGGCAAGGAGGCAGATGAGGTTCGTGGTGGTGCGTGGGGTCATCGGGGATTCTCTTTCTCCGCGAGCAGCCTGTCGACCGCCGCAATCATGGCGTCGCCTCGCTTGCCGACGTAGCGGATCACGCCCTTCTCGTCGAGGATGAAGGTGGCGGGCCACGTAACAACATCCCAGGCCGATGCGATTGGCCCCCAGGTGGACGGGTCGGCATGGCCGTCCCACCAAGTGCTATAGTCGAGACCCTCTTCGGCCTTCGCCTTCCGTATCGTTTCGAGCTTGTCGTCGCTGTTGACGCCCAGCAGAGCCATGTCCTCGTCCTTGTAGCGCTCCAGCATGCGGCGCTGGTAGGGGTACTCGGCCCGGCAGGGTGGGCACCAATGACCGGAGAAGATCAGAGCGACGATCTGGCCGCGATAGTCGTTCAGTTGGAATTGGACTCCTTCGGTGTCCTTCCCGACGATGTTGGGAGCTATCCTGCCGGGTATCAGATTCTCAACCAGATATCGGTGCTTGTCGATCACCTCGGCGGCCCCTGGGTCTGCCGCCCCGACTTGTTCGAGGTGGGCTACGACGCGTGAGGTCTGGTCAGGCGAGAGATGTCCCCGCTGGAGCATCCGGCCGAATGCCCGAATCCGGGCAGAGGTCCCGCGAGCGAAATCACGAGGCGTTTCGCGGGTTGCGAGGAGGGAATCGAGCGTCTCCAGCAAGCCGTCCACCTGGGCGTCGCTGAAGGGCTCGCCGTCGGTCGGGTAGTCCCCGGAATTGGTGAAGGCACCCATTGCACCAAAGAGGACAGACCCGCCGCCGCATGCCGCCGCGAGGGAAACCGCGAGCAGAGAGATCCACCTGGTGCCTTTGTCCATCGTCCGACCATTCTACCGAGTGTGGTGTGTAGCGGCCAGCCGGCAGAGAGGGTGACTGTCGCGCTTGCGCGCCCCCGGCCCGGCGCGCACGATGGAGAGCGACTGGAGGAACATATGGACGAACATGATCACGCGCACGCCCACGACCATGGCCATCACCACGATCACGACCACCAGGTGGTGCCGCCGGACATCGCGCTGAGGGTAAGGGCGCTGGAGTCCGTGCTGGTGGAGAAGGAGATGGTCGACCCGGCGGCGCTCGACGAGATCGTCGATGTGTACGAGAACCGCATTGGGCCACGGAACGGGGCGCGGGTCGTGGCGCGCGCATGGGTCGACCCTGCGTTCCGGGAGCGACTTCTGGCCGACGGGTCTCGGGCCATCGCGGACTTCGACTATCTGGGCGGCCAGGGCGAGCACACGAAGGTCGTCGAGAACACGCCGGACGTGCACAATCTGCTTGTGTGTACGCTCTGTTCGTGCTATCCGTGGCCGACGCTCGGGTTGCCGCCGGTCTGGTACAAGTCGTCCTCGTACCGGGCGCGCGCCGTGATCGAACCCCGCGAGGTGCTGCGCGAATTCGGCCTCGAGGTACCGGAAGAGGTAGAAGTGCGCGTCTGGGACAGCACCGCGGAGGTACGCTACCTGGTGCTCCCCGAGCGCCCCGCGGGTACGGAGAACCTGACGGAAGAGGAGCTGGCCGAACTCGTCACCCGCGATTCGATGGTCGGGGTGGCCAAGGTGGCGGCGCCATCAGGAGGAGGCCGATGAACAGCATCCACGACATGGGTGGCATGGATGGCTTCGGGCCGGTCGTGCATGAAGAAAACGAACCCGTCTTCCACCACCGCTGGGAAGGCCGCGTCTACGCCCTGACCCGGCTGGTGAAGCCCTGGGGACGCGGCCGCGACTGGCCGGGATTCCGCTTCGTCCTCGAGAGCATTCCGCCGGCCGACTACCTGCGGATGTCGTATTACGAGCGCTGGTTCCACATGATGGCCACCCGGCTGCTCGTGAGCGGCCTGGTAACCGGGCCGGAGCTCGAAGCCGGTCGCGCGGACCCCGAAGCGCCCCAACCCGACTTGCTTCCGGCCACGGCGGGATCCCTCGGCTTCGGGCTACTCGATCGGGATGTGCCCGCCCGTTTCGTTGTCGACGAGGGGGTGCGCGCCCGCAACCTGAATCCGCGCGGGCACAACCGGCTGCCGCGGTACGCGCGTGGACGGCTTGGAACAGTGGTTGAGGACTATGGTGTCTACGCGTTGCAGGACAGCGATGAGAACGGCCGGTTGCCCCTGGACACGCCGCAGCATGTCTACTCGGTGCGCTTCGAGGCCCGGGAACTGTGGGGTGAACGGGCCGGCGCCCGCGACGCGGTGTACGTCGATCTATGGGAAGAATACCTGGAGCCGGCACCATGACGACCTCACCGCGACCCGGCCCCGAGCATCTCGCGGCCCTGCCGCCGCTGCCCCGCGATGAAGACGGCCCCGTTTTCGAGGCGCCGTGGCAGGCCCAGGCGTTCGCGCTCGCGGTGAAGCTGTCGGAGGCGGGACACTTCTCCTGGAAGACGTGGGCGCGAACGCTCGCGGACGAACTCGCGGCGGCGGAAGCACGGGGCGAACCGGACGACGGCTCCCGTTACTACCATCACTGGGTAGCGGCGCTGGAGCGGCTGGTGGTTGAGCGCGGCCTCAGCGAGGCGCCCGCGCTGGAGGAGCGCAAGGAGGCGTGGGCGGACGCGTACCGGCACACGCCGCACGGGCAGCCGGTGGAGTTGCGCCGGGCGGGCTAGTCAGGCGCCGCGGCGCAGGAGCGCTACCACGACCAGCAACCATCCGGCGACGAGCATGAGGCCTCCCACCGGTGTGATAGCGCCCAGCCAACGGGTCCCGGTGAGGACGAGCAGGTAGAGGCTACCGGAGAAGACCACGGTTCCGGCGACCAGGAGCCATCCTGCCCAGTGCATCAGCGGATCCACAAGCTTGGTGGCCAGCCAGGCGACGCCGAAGAGCGCGACCGCGTGGTACATCTGGTAACGCACCGCGGTCTCGAAGATCTCGATGTCGCTCGGCGAGAGGCTTGCGCGCAGGGCGTGGGCTCCGAAGGCACCCAGAGCCACACCCAGCAGAGCCAACGCCGCTCCGCTGGTGGCCATCGCACGCGCCACCGCCGTCATATGCGACCTCCCTTAGTACGCAATCGCATATGCCTCGCGCCTTGGATCGGAAGCTGCGGTGAGCGTCCCGGCGGGGTCGCGCAGAATCATGTGCGCTCCGCCGAAGGTGGAGGTCCACCCGTGCACCACCTCGACCTCGTGCCCCAACGCCCCGAGGGCCTCCAGCACTGAAGCGTCAACCCGGTCCTCGAAGGCCACCCCGAGCCCGCCATAGCTCCTGAAGCGGGGCGCTTCAATGGCTGCCTGGGGCGTCATGCCGAAGTGGGCCATGTTGTTGACGATCTGCAGCAGGCTCTGCGGCTGGCTGTCGCCGCCCGGGGTTCCCAGGGTGAAGGCGAAGCTGCCGTCGCCGTGGAGCGCCATCATCGGCGTGAGGGTGTGGTAGGGCCGCTTGCCGGGCGCGATGACGTTGGGGTGGCCCGCTTCCAGGTTGAAGAGTGCGCCCCGGTTGTGCAGGACGATTCCCGTTTCGGGCTCCAGCAGACCGGAGCCGAAGCCGGCAAACAGGCTCTGGATCCAGCTCACGGCGTTGCCCCACTGGTCGACGGCGGTGAGGTAGACGGTGTCGCCGGAGTCGTCTGCTGCCGAGGGATCTGCCCGGGTTGCCCTCGAAGCGTCGGAGCGGGCGATCGAGGCAGAACGGGCCCTTGGCGCGGAGCCGATTCCCTCTGCCCGGGCAGCCATCGCTGTAGGTGCCACGCCGGGTTCGCGCCCCTCGGCCGCCTCATTCGGGTCCACCATCCCCGCACGCCCCGCCAGGTACGCCGGATCGAGCAGGTCGTCAAGGGGAATGTCGGTGAAGTCCGGGTCGGCCGCCCACTGGTCCCGATCCGCGAAGGCCAGCTTCTTCATCTCGATGAGGGTGTGCAGATATGCCGCGCTGTTGTGGCCCATCCCTGCCACGTCGAAGGCCTTGGACATCTCGAACAGCTGCAGCTGGGCAATCCCCTGGGTGTTGGGCGGGAGGACGAGCATCGTGTAGTCCTTGTACTCACCGCTGAGCGGCTCCACCCATGTCGTGGTGTGCGCCGCCAGGTCCGCGCCGCGCACGTAACCGCCCTCGGCCTCGATGAACGCGGCCAGGTGGTCGGCCACGAAGCCGTGATAGAAGCCCTCCTTGCCGTCCCGCGCGATGCGTTCCAGCGTCGCCGCGAGCGCCGGATTGCGCAGCAGGGTTCCCACGGGGGGCGGCTCGCCGCCGGGCAGGAACAGTGCTTGAGCATGGTCGTTCAGCGCACCCGATTGGGCCGCGATGTCGCTGGCGAGCCGCGTCGACACGGGGAAGCCGTCGCGGGCGTACCCGATGGCCGCCGTGAGCAGCTCCTCGTGGGGCAGGGTGCCGAAGCGTTCCAGAGCGTCCACCCAGCCCGCCACCGCCCCCGGCACCGACACTGACAGCGGCCCGTTGCCGGGCACCGCGTCGAGTCCCCGTTCGGCGAACAGGGCAGGGGTGGCGAGTGCCCCGGCGCGGCCGCTGCCGTTCATCGCATGGACCCGGCCGCTCTCGGCCTCGTAGTAGAGAGCGAAGGCGTCGCCCCCGACCCCGTTCATGTGGGGACGGACCACGGCCAGCACACCGGCCATGGCGATCGCCGCGTCCATCGCGTTGCCGCCGCGCCGGAGCACGTCGTAGCCGGCCGCGGCGGCCAGGGGATGACCCGCCGACACGGCACCGGTTACACCGCGGACGTCAGGGCGGTTGGTCACGGGAAAGGTCACTTCCGAGGGCCCTCCGTCGGCGCTGGATTGAGCCGGGGCCTCCGCAGTTTCGCACGCCGCCAGCGACAAGAGGATTCCGGCACAGAGGGACACGGCTGGTACCATGCCGGGTATGGAAGGGAGCGTACGTCGAAGAGCATCCTGCATTGAGTCATGGTCCTGGATCGGGGTGAAAAGGCCTCGGTCGGGTTGGAGGATGACATGACGGGACATCCCGCGCCAGCTTGGATGACGGTCGGCGGCATCGCCCAAGGGACCAGCACCACAACCTGATACGCCGCAGCCCTGTTGATTTGTCCGCCATTTCCGGGCTAAAGTAGCGGACAAACGTCAGGATAAGGAGAACCTGGACCATGATGAAGACCCGAGTACGAGTTTGCCTGCCGGCGCGTGGTGCCCTTTTTCGTGGCGCCGGGCTTGTGGCCGCCTGTCTCGCGCTGTCCTGCGGCGATCAAGGAACAACGACTGCTGACGGAACTCCCAGGTCCTTCGCTCCATCGGAGGACGCCGTATGGATCGTGGGAACCGTGGATGGTCCGGATGCCGAGATGTTCTTCCGGATCTCGGGCGGGAAGCGGCTGGACGACGGAAGTGTCGTCGTGGGGGTCGAGGGTACGTGGGAGATCCGGAAATTCGGACCGGACGGGAAGCACCTCTGGACCGCCGGCAGGAGGGGAGCGGGTCCGGGAGAGTTCGCCCGCTTGAGGCTGCTGCGGACTTGTTCGAATGACAGAATCCACGTATACGACCGGGAGCTCGTTCGAGTGACGGAGTTCAGCCAGCAGGGCGAGCGGCTGTCGACGTGGCAGGTTGTGCACCCGGGCTGGCCGCCCTACGAACGGGTTGCCTGCACGCCGGACGGCAGGATCATCTACTTCCCCCCGGGCCAGCTCCCGGCAGAGCCCGGGATCGTGCGCTGGCAGGTGCCTGTGGTCTGGACCCGGAAGGGTGCGCCGGCAAACGTGCTTCGAGAGAACGTGCCTGGCCCCGAGAGGGTCCTGAATGGCGGCTACTGGGACCGTCCCTGGTCGAAAAAGCTGGTGCTCGGGGGCACCGGCGAGGGCGTATGGATCGGCACCAGCGACGACTACGTGCTGGAACTCGTCGCGTGGGACGGGAGCGTGATCAGGACGCTCGAGTGGGATGGAGAGGATCTGACAGCCACTCAGGCGGACATCGATCAGCTTCGGGATGAGTTTCTGCAGGACGAGGAAGACGAGGAAGCGAGGAACAGGTTCCTGCGGGAGTCGTGGCCCGCCTATGAGGAAGTGCTGCCCTCCCGTCTTCCCGCGTATTCGCGGCTGATGGTGCTGGATGACGGGAGCCTGTGGATCGGCCGGTTTGAGGGGCTGGAATGGGGCATGGGGCGTTTGCCGGGACATCCCGGGAGGCGCTGGGACGTATTCGACCCGTCCGGAGATCGGATCCGGCAGGTGACAGTCCCCAACAACATGTCCCTCCTCGATGCCGGCGAGGACTGGGTGCTGGTGGTGGTGCGGGACGAACTCAATGTCCAGAGGCTGGCGGTGTATGAGCTTCGGGAGACCGGCTAGTTCATGGTCCTCCGGCGTCGCCGCGCCCAGCGCAGCGACCCGCTTGCCGCGACCGCCATCACGGCCGCCAGAACGTTGAACAGGATGTCGACCCGGTCGAACGCCCGGCTCGGCACGAACCACTGAATGCACTCGTCGAGGGTGCCGAGCAACGAAGTGGCAAGGACGGCGAGCAACGCCGGCGCCGGAACGTGGCGCCCCTGACCGGCTCGCTCCCGTAGCGCCTCGTGTATGATGAGCGCCACCACCCCGTACTCGATGAGGTGACTGCGCTCCGTCGGAACCGCCATCCGGACGAACACCATCAGATAGGCGGCGGCCACACCCAGGGCGACTCCGATCTCGGGGCCGGTGGGCTTCGTCTTGAGTCCCTGCGTCACGATGGCGACCAGGATTACGACGAAGCAGAGGACGAATAGGCTTTCGCCCACGCCGGTGCCCGCCAGCGCGTCGGCGAGACGGCGCGCCAACCCCAGCGTCGAGTAGATCGCCACCACCACGCCCGCGGCCCAGGTCCAAAGGCGGCGCTCACGGCTGGAAGAGAAGAGGTCCATGGCGTAATCTAGGGGGATGACGACCCGACGCGACCTCGGCCTGTGGATGTGCACTTCCCTCGTCGTGGGGAGCATGATCGGGTCGGGGGTTTTCCTGCTCCCCGCGTCACTGGCTCCGTTTGGCGGAATCAGTATCGTCGGGTGGCTGGTGAGCGCCGGCGGGGCCATGTGCCTGGCGCTGGTGCTGGCGAGACTGGGTGCGATCCTCCCGAGGGTCGGCGGACCTTATGCGTACGCGCGTGAGGGGTTCGGCGACTTCGTGGGATTCTGGGTCGCCTGGTCGTACTGGATCTCGATACTCGCGGGGAACGCGGCGCTGGCGGTCGCGACGGTAAGCTACGCGACGGTCGTCTGGCCCCTGCTGGGCGCCTCACCGGTCGCGGCCCTCGTCATGGCCCTCGTCGCGCTCTGGAGTCTTACACTCGTCAACGCCCACGGGGTGCGAACCGGGGGACAGTTGCAGCTCGTCACCATGGTCCTCAAGCTGCTGCCGCTGGCAGCGATCGGGATCGTCGGGTTCTTCTACTTCGAGGCCGACCATTTCCGGCCGTTCAACCCGACGGGCGGCAGCTCGCTCAGCGCGGTCACGTCGACGGTCACGCTCACGCTGTGGGCGTTTCTCGGGATCGAAGCCGCCACCATTCCCGCCGACGATGTGCGCGATGCGGCGCGCACCATCCCCCGTGCCACGATCCTGGGAACCACGATCGCGGCTGTCGTCTACATCGCCTGCACGTTGGCCATCATGGGGATCATCGCCCCGGCGGACCTCTTGACGTCGACGGCCCCGTTCGCCGATGCCGCGGGCTCGATCTGGGGTGGTGCGGGACGCTGGATCATCGGGGTGGGCGCCACGGTCGCCTGTTACGGTGCACTCAACGGATGGGTGCTGCTCAGCGGCCAGATGCCCAGGGCCGCGGCGCTGGATGGCCTGCTGCCGGCGGCCTTCGCGCGGTTGACCGGCCGGGGCACGCCGACAATCGGGCTTGTCATTTCCAGCGCCATCGCCTCGGTGCTCATCGCGATGAACTACACCAGGGGTCTCGTGCACGCGTTCACCTTCCTGATCCTGCTCGCCACGCTCGCGACCTTGCTGCCCTACGTGTTCTCGAGCATGACGGGGTTGATGATGGCGCTGCGCGAGCGGTTCGGCGCGGATGCGTCCGGCGGCGCGCCTCCCCTCGGTCGCATGGTGGTGAGCGTCCTCGCGTTCGGGTTCTCCCTGTTGGCCATCGCGGGAGCCGGGTACGAGACGGTGTTCTGGGGGTTCCTGCTGCTCGTGGCCGGGATCCCGGTGTATGTGGCGATGCAGTGGCGGGCGGCGTGAACTTCGGCGTGGGCAGCATGGTGGCGCCGCTGCGGCGGGTCGCGATGCGCCGCCCGGGCCGCGCGATCTTCGAGGCCGATCCCGGGCTCTGGCACTACGCTGGGCCGCTCGACGCGGACCGGTTGGCGCGCCAGTACGATGCGTTCGCCGCGTGCGTCGAGGATGCGGGCACGGAGATCGAGTGGGTCCCCGGTGCCGACGACGGGCTTGCCGACTCCGTTTTCGTCTTCGATCCGTCGTTCATGACGCCATGGGGCGCGATCCTGCTCCGGCCCGGCAAGAAGTTGCGGCGGCCGGAGGTGAATCTGCACGAGGGTCTCTACGAGCGGCTGGGAGTGCCGGTGATCGGCGCGATCACCCCGCCCGGCGTTGCCGAAGGCGGCGATCTGCTCTGGCTCGACGAGGGCACGCTCGCCGTGGGGCGGGGGTTCCGCACGAACCAGGCGGGAATCGACCAGATCAGGACCTTCCTCGAGCCGCACGGGGTCCAGGTCCATGCATTCGATCTTCCGTCGTGGCACGGAAGCGACGCCTGCCTGCACCTGCTGTCCCTGATCAGCCCGCTGGACCGGGATCTGGCGCTCGTTTATCCGCGGCTCCTGCCCGTGGCGCTGTATCAGTTCATGCGGGAGCGAGGCATCGAGTGCCTGGAAGCCAGCGACAAGGAGTTCAAGTCGTCGCGTGGGCTGAGCATCAACGTGCTTGCGCTGGCGCCCCGAAAGTGTGTGGCCGTGGCCGGCTTTTCGCATACGCTGCGACTCATGAGGGATGCCGGGTGCGAGGTGGCGTGCTTTGAAGCGGACGCTCTGTGCATCCCGTGCGAGGGCGGGCCGATGTGCATGACGCTGCCGGTTTGGCGAGGGTGAGGGCGAGCTATTCGCACCCCGTCGCTATCGCGAGCGCATGGCAGACACTGGCCATCTTGGCTTCGCCCAGGGATCCCACGTAGTGGCGGAGGAGCCGCTGCTCGACCGTCTGAACACGGTCGAGGTTGATCACTGAATCGTACTTCAGTCCTTCGGCAATACCGACCGGCACTTCGCTCGGCAGACCCCGGACATCCGAAGTCACCGGGGCTACCATCGCCGTGCGAAGTAGAGGAAGGACCGCCTGGCGGGTCAGGACGACCACCGGGCGCTTCTTGTCAGGCGGCTTGAAGGTATACAGCCATATCGCCCCCCGCCGAGGGACTCCGCCGTTCATTCCTCCGGCCACACCCCCTGGGCGGCCCAATCCACGAGTTCGCGGTCGAGTTCGGACGTGTCGGAGTAGCCCTCCCGGTACCGCCGGTCGACCTCTTCAGCTTCCTTGCGCCTGAGAAAATCGGTCGCGGCCTCCCGCAACACGTAGGACCGGCCGCGCTCGCGGACCAGCGGGTGCCGGTCGAGCTTGGCCAGCAGAGCCGGGTCGAATGTGACCTGGATCGCCTTCATGGCAGGGGTCCTTCATCGTGAGTAAACAGAAATATACACAGTAATGTACACATAAATAGCCATATCGTCCACATCGCGGTCGATCCGGGCTGGCACGATGTCGGCGGGGACCCCACCTTCTGCGACGCTTCAACCCGGAACCCCCACCCCAGGCCCCCCTATGGACCTCTACCACTCGACGGTGATCGGCATGGTCGGATGACTGAAGGACAACTCCACGGCGCGCTGGTGTGGGCCATCTTCGTGATGGCCGCGGCGACCTTCCTGATCCTCCTCCGCTTCACCGCGCCCTACGGCCGCCACTATCGGGGCAGGAGTTGGGGGCCGCACATCCCGAACAGGGCCGGCTGGATCGTCATGGAACTGCCGGCGACGGCTGTCTTCCTGTACATCTATTGCCTCGGGCAGCACGCCTGGCAGCTCGTCCCGCTCGTGTTTCTCGGAATGTGGCAAGTCCACTACCTGAATCGGACCTTCGTCTATCCGTTTCGCACCCGGACGACGGGCAAGAAGATGCCGGTGCTGGTGGTCGGCTCAGGCTTCCTCTTCAATGTGATCAACGCCTATGTCAATGCCCGGTTTGTCTCGCAAATCGGCCAGTACGGCCTCGACTGGCTGAGCGATCCTCGATTCCTGGCCGGGCTGGCGATCTTCCTTGCGGGCCTGGTTCTGAACATCCACTCGGACAACATCCTGCTGCGTTTGCGCAAGCCTGGCGCGGCCGGCTATGCCATTCCTCGGGGCGGGGCGTTCCGTTGGGTCTCCTGCCCGAACTATCTCGGAGAACTGCTGGAATGGGCCGGCTGGGCCCTGGCGACATGGTCGTTGGGTGGCTTGGCCTTCTTCGTATACGCCGTGGCCAACCTGGTCCCGAGAGCACGCAGCAACCATCGGTGGTACAGGGGACGGTTTGAAGACTATCCGAAGAGCCGGAGGGCGGTGATTCCGGGGGTGATTTGAGTTCCCTACCCACCCCCCGACCCAATCCGCGGCGGTTCCTCCCCCGGATCCTCCTCCTTCGGACCAAACCGCACCAGCAGCCCGCCCAGAATCGAGGAGAGGAACCACGCGAGGAAGGCGCCCGTGAAGAGCTCAACCTCCGGGAAAAAGCCCGTTGCCAGAACGGCAACCATTCCGCCGAACCACAGCGCGAAGTTCTGGAGCTGGAAATCGAATTGGCTGCCGCGCCTCATGCTTTGGACGGCGCGTATCAGGAGGTACATGACGGCCGCTCCGAAGCCCAGCGTCGCCTCCACATCGCCGACCGAAGCGAGAAAGCCAAGGACCACACCGACCGCTCCCCCCGTGAGGATGCGCAGCGAAGACGGAAAGGGCGACGTCTTGGCGGGAGCCTTGGGTGCGTTCGGCACCGCAGGCACCGGCGCGGGCTCCTCCCCGGCCATGATCTCCGCGATCGCCGTGTTCGTTGCCCCGGCATCGATCCCTGCCTCGGCCGCAATGCGACGGAGTTCATCGACGGTCAAGGTGTCACCACGGGCATCGATCTCGGCAGCGCGCTGAAGGATCAGCGAGACTTGCGAGGCAGAGAGCTTCACCGGGGGGGCGGTCATGGTTAACGTCTCCGCGAAGGGGTCATGGTTGCTCCACCGGTTCCGCCCGAGGTCGCGAGATCCCCTGCGTCCGCGGCTGCCTGTTTGTCGATCATTCGTGATCGGCAAGATGTCTTGTCAATCGTTTGATCCAGCATATGATCATCAACTGTTGTTGTCGATCATCGGTGACCGTCAAACGTCCTTCCCACCTTCCGCGATTTCAAGAAGGTGGCGGAACGCGAAGACGGCGGGTCGGCGGCCACGACCGGAGTCGATTTTGCGCAATATGGCTGCGTCCCACAGCCGGTGCAGGATCCGGCGAGCCGTGGGGGCGGAACATTCAGTTCCACTAACGAACTGGGCACTTGAGAAGACCGGGTGTTCGAAGACCCAGTCGAGAACCTGAATCGCATATTGCGTGCGGGTTACCTCCGGCACTCGGTTCTTCATCTCCTCGTAGAGGTCGAGAATGGCTTGGGTCCTAGCGAGGTTGTCCTCTGCCTGCATCCGCACGGCGCCTAGCCCGGATTTCTCAAACGCATAGGAAGGCACCGGCCTCCGGGAGCTGTTAAGTTTATGTGGGGCAAGAACTTGACAGCGACGACACCGGAGGACCGATGCCGACACAGTGTAAACCGCTTTCCTTCGCATTTCAAGGGTGCCAGGGCCGCAGGGTAGCGGCCGCGTTCGACGGGGGCGCGATCACGTCGAACGCCGGAGTGCTGCTGCTCCGCGAGATCGACCGGTCGGTGGGGCTCCTGGACCAGGTGGCAGGTTGCTTCACCGACTACCGCGATCCCCGTCTCACGGAACACTCGGTCGGGACGCTGGTGAGGCAGCGCGTCATGGGCATCACCCTGGGATACGAAGACCTCAACGACCACGACCAGCTGCGGCACGACCCTGTTCTGGCGCTGCTCTCCGGCAAGCTCGATGGACATCGGAAGGACTGTGCGCCGTTGGCGGGGAAGAGCACCCTGAACCGGCTTGAACACGCGCCCCCGAGTGGCGAACCGGGCCGCTACCACAGGATCGGCCATGATGCGGACGCGCTGCAGGCCGTGCTGCTCGAGTCGTTCATCGACTCTTGGAAGGGCGGGCGGCCGTCGCGCCTGGTGCTCGACATCGACGCGACCGACGACGAGGTCCACGGGCGCCAGGAGGGCCGCTTCTTCCACGGCTACTACGGCCACTACTGCTTCCTGCCGCTCTACATCACCTGCGGCGGCCGCCCGCTCTTCGCCCAACTGAGGCCGGGCAACGCGGATCCCGCCGGAGGCGTGACCGGGCCGCTGGGCCGCATCGTCGAACGGCTCCGGGAGCGGTGGCCGGGACTGGAGATCCTGCTTCGGGCCGATGCCTCCTATGCCCGCGAGGAGATCCTGGCCTGGTGCGAGGGCAACGGCGTGGACTACGTCATCGGCCTGGCCCGGAACTCGCGGCTCGTCGAGAAGATCGGCTGGGAGCTGGCCGACGCCCAGGCGGAGGCGAAGCGGCGGGGCCGCCCAGCCCGCCGGTTCAAGGAGTTCCTCTACGCCACACTCACAAGCTGGTCCCGCAAGCGCCGGGTCGTCGCCAAGGCCGAGCACCTGCCCGGCAAGGCCAACCCGCGCTTCGTGGTCACCTCGCTGCCCGACACCTTCTCGGCCCGGACCGTCTACGAGCGCGTCTACTGCCCGAGGGGCAACATGGAGAACACGATCAAGGAGCAGCAGCTCGATCTCTTCTCCGACCGGACCTCGGCGTCGCGCTTCGCCGCCAACCAGCTCCGGATCCTCTTCTCCGCCTTCGCCTCGATCCTCTTCGTTGCGCTCAGGCGTGCGCTGCACGGCACCCGCCTGGCCCGCGCCACCGCCGGAACGCTGCGGCTCAAGCTCCTCAAGATCGGCGCCCGCGTCACGGTCTCGGTGCGAAGGGTCAAGGTCGCCATGGACTCCGCACACCCGTCGGCCGCCGCCTTCGCACGCGTCCACGCCCGATTGCCAGGGTAACGACTCCACACCCCCTTCGAGACAACCGTTCCAGCCGATCCTCCGGGGACCACTGCGCCGCAGGACCAAAAAAGCTCGCTCAGGCAGCGGTTCCCGCTACTCTGGCCCCCCGAAAACACGGCCGCAGAGCCGCTTGCTTCTGCTCCACCTGCTCCCTCGGCAGAAACTCGGCCCCAACGCTGCCCCCAAAGCCCTCAGCGGTGACTGTGTGAGAAATCCGGGCTAGGAAGAACTCGCACCACCCGGTCCAGTCATCGTCGCGCGAGACCGAAAGGAGCCCTTCGTAATACGCGTCCCGATTGGCCTCGAAATAGGCACTGATGTAAAAGGCGGGTTGGCGAATCAACTGACGCCGCCACATGAACAGCGGCACGAGCATACGGCCCATACGACCATTCCCGTCAAGAAACGGGTGAAGGGCCTCGAACTCGGCGTGTAGGATGGCGAGTTGGACTAGCCCCAAAACAAGCGAGTAGGGTCCGGGGGGCGAGTTTCGGTTGTGCAAGTTGTCATAGAGCGGACCTGGCGGCTTCCACGGGGCTGTTTTGCAGGCGTGCCAGGGGATGAACGGAGTCTTTTGAGTGCGCGGTCCCGGGGTTTCCCGAGTGATTTTGGGCACGGGAGACACCGGTGCCCGTGGACGCGCGGGGTGGCGGGGTGGGGAAGCGGCGGGGAGGGGCGGCGTCAGCCGAAGCCGGTCCGTTCGATGGTGCGCCAGGTGCTGAACAGCCGGTCGGTGGCGGGCTGCCAGCCGATGATGCGCAGGGTGGTCTGCCGGGCGCAGCGGATGACCTGGCAGGGCAGCAGGATCATCTCGCGGATGAAGCGCTTGAACTCCATGGCGACGTACTTCCGGCGGTCGGACTTCAGGTGCATCATCATGGCGAACCAGCTCTTCAGGTTCCACGCCAGCGCCGCCATTACCATGCAGGCCCAGTTGCTCACCAGGTCGTAGACCGGCACCCGCAGCGCGTTCACCCCGTTCTTCAACTGTTCGATCACGTTCTCCTGGTCGCAGCGGGCGTTGGCCAGCCGGACCACCTCGGCCGCGCTGAGGTCCCGCCGCGTGGTGATGTAGAAGAAGTAGCGGACCTCGTCCATCAGGCACAGCTCGCCCTTCATCCTGCTGATGTTCTTGCGCACGACCACCATCCGGTAGGTCTCGCGGCACTTTCCGGGCCGGTAGTCGTACTCGGCCACGTCCTCGTGGTTCAGCCGGTTGTTGACGTAGCCGCGCTCCCGCACGATCCGCCCCTTCACGTCCGCCCGCCGGCTCCGCGTCTTCCCCGTCCGCGACGTGTAGCGCGGCCGGCGCTCCAGCCGCTCCCAGTCACCCTCCTCCAGCGCCTCGGCCCGCTTCACCATGCCCGGCTGCGCGTCGTAGCCGAAGATGAAGTCCGCCGCCTCGCTCCAGCGGTCGAAGTTGACGGTCAGCGAGAAGTCCGTGTCCCCGCGCACGCACACCCGTTCGGCGTGCGGCGCCACGAGCCCGATCGCCTTGTCGATCCACTCCGCCGCGCCCTGGTGGCTCACCGCGTTGCCCGGCCGGTTCACCAGGTAGAGCACCTCGCCGGTGTTGGCCAGCGAGACGACCAGCGGGTGGTAGCCCCACACCCCCTTGTAGGACATGTCGATGCCGTCCTTCTTCTCGCCCAGCGTGGGCGCCAGCGTCCCGTCCACGTCGATGTACGCCACCGGCCCCAGCAGGTCCCGGCCCCGGCCCCGCCACAACCGCGGCCGCACCGCGTTGATGCACTCCTGCAGCTCGATGACGTCCGCCTCGCCGAAGCGGCGCGTGAAGTCGCCCGCCGCCGTCGGGCTCGGGATCACCTCCGCCCCCAGGGCGTCCATGTAGGCCGCGTTGTTGCGCAGGGCGCCCAGGTCCTCCAGCCGCGCGCCTCCGCACAGCATGTTGTACGCGATGTTCAGCACGTGGTCCGACTCGTGGTACGGAAGATGCCGCTTCAGCAGCGCCAGCCGCCGGTTGATCTCCCCGGCCAGCCCCAGCTTCGACACCAGCCGCCGGACCACGCCGATGCCCCCGTAGCTCATCGCGTTGATCCGCGCCCCGATCTCGTAGCGCACCCTGCCGGACCCGAACATCGGCTTCGGCCCCGTGCCCCACCGCCTCCCCCTCGCATGCCGCGCCTTCACCTTCCGCCTCCGCCGGGCATTGTTCCTTCGGCTTTGTTTGTGCGATATTGTCTTCACCGGAAAGGCCTCCTGGTTGAGATACGGCGACTCGCGCCGAGATCTGCTAACGACAATCAGGATAAGCCTTTCCGGTACTCTTTGACAGGGGCCGGCGACGGATCACGCTTGCTTGGGGACTAGCACTAGCCTATGCCAGTCGAGGCGTTTGTCGGGCGGGAACTGCCCCTCGTGATAGTAGACTGCCGCCATCAGGATTCCTTTTCTTGCTCGTTTCAGGGCGGCCGGGGATCGTCGCCGCCCGTCCCCATTCTTGAGGCTCCAGAAGCTAAGCCCGGCCTCATCGCACGCCAATGACGCCCGGGGTCTTGTGGCGGCCAACTGAGGGAAACTGGATGGGATCATGGCGGAAGTGGCCCAGTCTTTGTTGGTCATCCGTGATCGTCAAAATGTCTTGTCGATCATTTCGAGCCGGAAGTGACCGCCAACTGCTGTTGTCGATCATCCGTGAGCGTCAAGAGAGGCAGCAAGGCAGAAAGCGTCACCAGCGGGTCGGTCATGTGTCAGGTCTCCGCAACACGGCAAACCTCCCCCTCACCCCCCTCCCCCTCACTCGCCCCCCCCCCATCGGAACACCTTGCCCACTCCGCCCCGTAGTGGAGTAGTCTCACCGACACCCCGCGCCCCACCACGGAGAGGACACAAATGGACTGGGATTTGATCGCCCCCATGATCGTCAGCATCGTCTTGATCGTCACGGTCGGCGGAGTGATCCTGCTGCGCCCCATCGCGAAGCGTCTCGGAGCGCTCCTGGACGTAATGGTCCTCGAGAAGACCAGGACTCCCCCGGAAGACTACCGCCGCCTTGGGGAAACGATGGACACGATCAACGAGAGGCTGTCACTCATCGAGGAGCGCCAGGACTTCACGGAGCGGCTGATTGGCCGAACCGGGTCGGACGAGAGCGGAAGCGGCTGACTGGCGAGAGCTCCCCAAAGGCGCGTCCGGCTTCTCGGCAACCGCCGGGTCCAGGCAAGATGGTTACCCCCCCACCACCTCGAGCAGCCCGGGGAATCGCATCACCGCCGCCCGCCGCCCACTCGCGGGGGCGATCTCCTCCACGACGCCGTGTTCCTCCAGCCGCGACAGGAGCCTTCGTGCGGTACGGGGCGGGATGCCCTCTCCGGCGATGAAGTCGCTTACGGGGAATACCGGGCGCGCAAAGATGCGGTCGAGCGCCCTGGCGACGTTCCCGGCACGCGCAAGACCAGCCACGAGCGATTCCGTCTCCGCGCGCAGCTTCAGGATCGCCTCCACGGTGGCGGCCCCGGTTTCCGCCTGGGCCCGAACCGCGTCGAGAAAGTACAGGCACCACCCGGTCCAGTCGTCGCTCCGGGAGACGCCCAGCAGCCCGTCGTAGTAGAAGCCACGGCGGCCTGCGATCCGGGTGCTGAGACCGAAGACGGGCAGTCGGATGAGGCCGTGCTCCCACATCAGCAGGGGGATGACCATGCGGCCCAGACGGCCGTTGCCGTCGAGGAAGGGGTGCACGGCCTCGAATTTGGCGTGCTGCACGGCGATCTGCACCAGGCGGTCCGGGGAACCGGCATGGATGTACCGCTCCCACGCGCTCATCCCCTCGGGGACCTGGGCCGCGTGCGCGGGGACGAAGGTCGCGGTGTCAGGGGTCGAACCCGGGCCGCCGATCCAGACCGGCGCGCGGCGGAACTCGCCGGGTGACTTGCCGCGGCCGTGCTCGCCCGCAAGGAGGAGGGCGTGCGCCTCACACACGGTGCGTAGCGACAGCGGCGACTCGTCGAGCAGCTCCAGCGCCCTGCGCTCGGCGGCCAGGTAGTTGAGCACCTCGCGGGCGTCGGCGCGGATGTACCGGTTCGCCGGCTCCACGCCTGCATCGAGCTCCAGCACCGTGCCGACATCGGCGAAGATGTTCTCGATGCGCGACGAGAATACCGCCTCCTGAACGCGCAACGTGGCAAGCAGGGAGAGGGGGTTGGGTACGGACCCGAGCAGGGAATCGTACCTTGCCACGGCCGCTGCGGTTGGGCCGATCAGAGGGACCAGCCGGTGCCATTCGAGGCGCTTGTCCGGAGGGAAGTGTTCGGGCTGGTAGTGGACGGGGGGCATGGGGGGTCTCGTCGCGTGAACGGATCTCGGCGGACCCGTTTGTGGTCGAATTCGAACGCTTATCTTCGTTTGTCCGCCATTATATGGCAATAGTGGCGGACAAAATGGTGCTCGGTCGGGTGACTACGTTCCATGCAACGCGGTGTTCGTCCGAGAATGCCCTCGCCAGCCGGACCACGGCTGGATATTGCACCGTCGCTGAGCTAGCATTCCGCTATCGCCTCGGCCAACGGGCCGCGACAAAGGGCCGGCCATAACCAGCAAGGAGATGACGAGCGATGTCGGACGTCACGGTGACTTCCGCTCCCGCACCTTGCACTTTCGAGGAGATGTGCCGACGCGCGGTTGATGTTGCGGTAGACGACCTGCGCCATGCCCGGTACGCCGAGGAAGGCGGGTTCTACCCTCAAGCGTGCTTCTCCGCCCAGCAGGCTGCCGAGAAGGCCGTGAAGGCGGTCCACTACGCGCATGGGGCACGGGCGATTCTGGGTCACAGCGTACGCAATCTGATCGAGCGGCTGGACCCGCGCGTCTCGGCACTCGACGAGCTGTTGGACGACGCTCGCGAACTCGACCTCAACTACATTCCCACCCGGTATCCCAACGGTCTGGACGCCTGGACTCCGGCGGCGGGGTTCGCAGCGCCTCAGGCGGCCAGGGCCATCGCTGGCGCGTCCGCGATCGTGACCTCGGTACGACGGTATCTCTCAGCCGTCTGAACCTGTCGCTCAGGTCGCCCCCCCAACCCCGGCAACAACACGTCCCGCACCCACCGGTACTCCGGCTCCAACTCCAAGGCCCGTTCATAGGCTCATGTGAGGCTGTAGAGCGGCGATTCAGGGAGACCCGCCCACCGTCCTCGCGACCCGAAAGCCGCGCGAGCCTCCGGCACTGGGATGATCCCCCCGCTCTTCGAACGTCACGTTTCCGCCACTTCGTGTGGCGGCTCGCACGGTCCAGGTGAAGAAGGGCCAGGCTCCGCCTCGCGAGGTGGCTCTCCGGCACCGGTCATCGGGCCAGCCCGGCGGCGGCTTCAGCCGGGGGGACCCGTCGGTCGGATGGCCCTCGTAGCTGTCGTGCCAGCAGTCGGCGACCAACTCGGACACATTCGAGAGCATGTCATGCAGGCCCCAGGGGTTGGCGGAAAACGAGCCCACAGGTGCCGTTGAGGCCTCGTCCCAGCGGCTGCCGCACCCGTCGCAAACGGCCAATCCCGTGCCGAGCTCATCTCCCCACCAGCGGGCGGTGGTCGTGCCGGCGCGAGCGGCGTATTCCCATTCGGCGCTGCTCGGAAGCCGGTACGCTTCCCCGGTGACATCCAGTAGCCAGGCGATGTATTCCTCGGCGTCCTGACGGGACACGTGAATGACCGGGCGGTTGCCCCGTCCCCAGCCCCGGTCTGTCGGCCTGTAGGTGCAGCCTCCCGAGTCGACGCAATGGTCCCACTCGTCGAAGGTGATTTCATACTTGCCCACGGCGAGACGGTAGTCGATCTCGACCTCCAACTGCGGTCTCTCGGCGTCCCGGCTGAATTGCACGCGATCCGGATTTCTGTTCATCCCGAGCCGTTCTTCCTCTCCGTCCGGCCTTCCCATCAGGTAGCGGCCGGGGAGCAACTGGATCATCAGGGGGCACGCCGGGCAGTCGCGAAACTCCCGCAGCCCGGCAGGGTTGGGGGCTGCCCTCGCTGTCTCTCTCCCTGTGGCGACATTCCGCTCCGAGGGCTCAGGCCGAATCGGAGTCTCCTCCTCGGTCGAGGTCCTCTTCGCCTCTCGTGCCGCTCCGTCGTCGCGAGTATGCCCCTCCTCGCGGACCTCATACAGCGACAACAGCAACTGTCCAGTGGCCATCGAGACGCGCATCCCCACGAACCGCGACTCGGACACGAATGCGACCGGTAGCACCGGCAACCCTATTGTGCCCAGGTACTGACCCCCGGCGTCCAGAATGTCGATTACCTCGGGCGCCAGACCGGTATTCCTGCGGGCCACCCAGACCCGTCCTCGGGGGTCAACCGCGAGACCCACGACGGGAGCAAGCCAATCATCATGGCCTACCTCATTGACGAGTTCCCCGGCAGAGACACCGCACTGCCGGAGGAGCGCCTGGTGGGGCCCGGGACCGAACTCGACGCCTTGTACGGCATATCGCGCGCGAGACCGCCAACGGCGCGACCGAACGCCGGAAACTCGTTGCTAGCCCTAAAATAAGCGAGTACGGTCCCGGAGGCAGGTTTTGGTTGTGCGGCGTGGCTTTTGCAGCCCGGTTGCCGCTTGGGAAGCGGCTGGAGGGAGCCTTACGGGCTGGCCGATGCTTGTTTCCGGTCGCCGGGACGCTCGTTCGGAGGGGTGTTTTGGTGCCGGGGGACACCGGTCCCCGAAGCGGTACTACGTTCGCGACACGACGGAGGGGACGAGGCGGCGTTACCGGAAGCCGGTCCGCTCGATCGTGTTCCAGGTGCTGAACAGCCGGTCGACCGAGGGCTGCCAGCCGATGATCCGCAGGGTCGTGCGCCGAGCCCGCCGGATGACCTGGCAGGGCAGCAGGATCATCTCGCGGATGAACGTCCTGAACTCCATGGCGATGTACTTCCGGCGGTCGGCCTTGAAGTGCATCATCATGGCGAACCAGCTCTTCAGGTTCCACGCCAGCGCCGCCATCACCATGTAGGCCCAGTTGCTCACCAAGTCGTAGAGGGGCACCCGCATGGCGCCCACGCCGCCCTTCAGCTGCGCGATCACGTTCTCCTGGTCGCAGCGGGCGTTGGCCAGCCGGACGACCCCGGCCGCGCTCAGGTCCCGCCGCGTGGTGATGTAGAAGAAGTAGCGGATCTCGTCCAGCAGCGTCAGCTCACCCTTCGTCTTGCTGATGTTCTTGCGCACCACCACCATCCGGTAGGTCTCCCGGCACTTCCCCGGCTGATACTCGTACTCGGCCACATCCTCATGGTTGAGCCGCTTGTTCACGTAGCCCCGCTCAAGCACGATGCGTCCCCTCACGTCCTGCCGCTTGCTCCGCGTCGTCCCCGTCCGCGACGTGTACCCCGGCCGCCGCTCCAGCCGCTTCCACGCCGCCTCCTCCAGCCCCTCAGCCCGCTTGACCATCGCCGGCTGGGCGTCAAAGCCGAAGATGAAGTCCGCGTCCACACTCCAGCGGTCGAAGTGGGCGGTCAGCGAGAAGTCCGTGTCCCCGCGCAGGCACACCCGCTCGGCATGCGGCGACACGAGGGCGACCGCCCGGTCGATCCACTCCGCCGCGCCCTGGTGGCTCACCGCGTTGCCCGGGCGGTTCACCAGGTAGAGCACCTCACCCGTGTTGGCCAGCGAGACGACCAGCGGGTGGTAGCCCCACACCCCCTTGTAGGACATGTCCATGCCCTCCTTCTTCTCGCCCAGCGTCGGCGCCAGCGTCCCGTCCACATCCACGTAGGCCACCGGCGCGAGCAGGTCCCGGGCCCGGCCCCGCCACAACTGCGGCCGCACCGCGTTGATGCTCTCCATCAGCTCGATCACGTCCGCCTCGCCGTAGCGGCGCGTGAAGTCGCCCGCCGCCGTCGGGCTCGGGATCGTCTCCGCGCCCAGCGCGTCCATATAGGCCGCGTTGTTGCGCAGGCTGCCCAGGTCCTGCAGCCGCGTGCCCCCGCACAGCACGTTGAAGGCCATGTTCAGCACATGATCCGACTCGAAGTAGGGCAGGTGCCGCTTCAGCACCTTCAGCCGCGCGTCGATCTCCCGGACCAGGCCCAGCTTCGACGCCAGCCGCCGCATCGCGCCGATGCCTCCGTAGCTCATTGCGTTGATCCGCGCCCCGATCTCGTAGTGGACCTTGCCCGCGCCGAACACCGGCTGCCACCGGGCCCTCGGCCGCCTCGCCCCGGCATGGCGCGCCTTCAGCTTCCGCTTCCGCCGGGCACTGTTCCTGCGGCTCTGTTTGTGCGATATTGTCTTCACCGGAAAGGCCTCCTGGTTGGAACCCGACGACTCGCGCCGGATGCTCCTAACTGCAATCAGGATAAGCCTTTCCGGTACTCATTGGTAGATGCGGTGCACAAGTCGCGCTTGTTTGAGGGCTAGGGCGCCGCCCGTGTGGACATCGATACGGTAGTCCGGACCGTTCAGGTAATAGAAGCTGTCACCCCGGCTGGTCCACACCACATCGGGCGCGAAGACCCTGGGCGCGGGCATGGTCCCACAGGGCAGCTCCATCATCACTATCTCGCGGGCGACTTCGTGCACGGTTCGGACATCGCCCGCGCTCTGGATCTCAAGACGCTGCTCCATCCGCATCCCGGTGGTGCTCTCCGTGACGGCGGCGAACCAATCGGCGCCGATGGCGAATCCGGGTCCCCAGTATCTTCCCGGGATCGGCTCCTCGCGGAGGAACTCGCCGTCGCTCGACCACCGGCTGAGCACCCCCCGCCGCCCATCAAGTACGACCACGGTCCCGCCGGGTCCGAGAGTCAGGGCGCTGGGAAGACGGAACTCTCCCGGCCCGTCGCCCTGCCGGCCGAGTTGTCCGACGTGTGTGCCCGAAGCGTCGAAGACGGCCACGCGGTTCCCTTCTCGGTCCGCCACGTACACCCGGCCCGTTCCAGCGTCGGCCGCGATTCCCCAGGGAAGTGGGGAGAGCGCCTGGTCCCGCGTCATGAGTTCCGCCGACTGGAAGACCTGTCCTCCGAACGCACGGTCCCCGGAGCGGTTCTCGACGATGACCACGCCAGCGGAGTCGCGCGTGACCACGGTGCCAGGATCGCTGCCGGGTTCTCCATCGCAAGAGGTGCCCCCGAGCAGCATGAGGACGACGGCCAGGGCACCCGCGCCCCGTCCGCTCCAGTAGTGCAGCACGAGCCACCCGATCGATGCAACCCCCAGGATGAAGAATCCCATGATGGCCGGGGTCAGCGCCACGCGGATCATGCTCCAGACCAACGCAGCGCTGACCTCGCCGGCAGCCGTGATCGCGCCGGCCGACACCCAGATGCCGACCAGCGTCCCTAACACTCCCAGACAGGCGCCCACGACGCCCAGCACGAGAATCGCGCCGAGCTGAGTGGCGACGACACCGTCCGCTCCGAGGCGGACTCGGGCGCTGACCACCCGGGCCAGCTGGATCAGCACGAGGATCAGGACGAGGGCCAGGGGGATCCCGACGATACCGGAGGATTGGAAGAACGACATCAATGCTTCCTTGTTGGGGTCCGCAAGGCGCGGAAAGGATGAGATCGCACGAGCAGGGCCGTGATTCGTCCTTCGGCGGTCTCGTCCGTGATGAGGCGGGGGATCAGGGCGAGCCAGCCGAGCAGGCCGAGGAGCGCGGCACCGAAGCCGAGGGTCGCGAAGAAGACCGAGCGCTGGACACCGTTCCACGCCGCGCTGGCCGACGCATCGAGTGCAGCGAGCGCGGTGTAGCCCTCCCAGGTGGCACCGAGCCCGCCGAGCGAGATCGCCGCGACGATCAGGCCCACCTGCCTTGCCCACAGGAGGCGGCGCCGTTCGGGTGGCAGGCTCCCGTCGATCCACAGGCTTGCCGCAGCGCGGAACCAGTTCGCGGCGAGCAGGGAGACGACCATGACCAGAGAACATGCCAGCAGCGTGCTGGCCGCGGCGTTGTCCCACCGCCAGATGGCTGCCAATAGCGCCATTGTGGCCAGGATCGCCGCCGCGAGGGCCCCGAGGCGTTCGACCCGACCGCGGATCCCTGCTGCCCGCAACCAGCGACCGAGCCGAGGCGCGTGCTGGGCTTCGAGGGCAGCCAATGTTTCCGGCGCCGGGAGGAGCCGGCGTAGCGCGGCCCGGCGTGCGGATTCCGGCGAGTAGCCGCGGCGCTCCAGCTCCTCCTGCAATGCATCGACGTCGGCATCGACTTCCTCGATCAGTTCCAGGCGCCGCTCAGGCGACACCTTCAGGGCCCGTTCGACCGCGGCAAGGGAGCCCTCATGCCGCATGGGTCCGCCCCAGCAGTTCGAGGAGGACGGAAAACTGCCGCTGCAGGTCCTCAGCGCCTTCCCTCAGCGTGGTCTGCCCGGCGGCGGTGATCCGGTAGGTCTTCCGTCTTCGGCCATCGCCGGACCATTCCCCTCGCAGCTGCCCCTCCGCCTCGAGCCGGTGCAGGATCGGGTATAGGGTGCCGTGCTGGAAGGAGAAGATGCCGCCGGTCCGCTCCTCGACCGACATCGCGACCTGGTAGCCGTGGGCGGGTCCCTGCTCCAGCACCGCCAGCACGAGGAGCTCGTTGATTCTCTTGGAAAGGGTGATCTGCACGGTGCGTCGCCTCCGGTTGAGTGGGTTATATAGAGTGAATATATATATCATAAGTCTTTATATCAATCTCGGCTGGATTGGTTCCGCTTCGGCCGTTGGGGTCCAGACGACTTGTATCTTGCAAATCCGGTATGACATACCGAAATTGCATAAGAGAACGAACGCGATTCGATCCAACCATCACCCCGAGGTCCTAGCGCCATGACGACCGCCACAATCCCACGCACGCTGCGCGCTACCCTTGAGGAGCACCTCCGCCTTTTCCCCGCCGTTGCACTGCTGGGTCCGCGACAGGTCGGCAAAACGACGTTGGCGCGGACCGTCGCTGACGCTGGCCTCGGTGCCCCTGCGGGCGGCCCTAAACCCGGACTCTACCTCGATCTGGAAAACCCCGGCCACCTGGCCAGGCTGTCCGACGCGCGCGGCTACCTCGCCTCGGTGCGCGACCGGCTGGTGGTGCTCGACGAGATCCACCGCGTGCCCGATTTGTTCCGAGTGCTTCGCGGGATCATCGATGACCGCATCCGCGGCGGCGAGCCGGCGGGGCACTTCCTCGTGCTGGGATCGGCCTCGATGGATCTGATGCGACAGTCGGGCGAGAGCCTGGCAGGGAGGATCGGGTATCTGGAACTCGCTCCGTTCGATGTTCGCGAGGTCGCGGGCGATCAGACCCCGCTCTGGATCCGTGGTGGTTTCCCCAGGAGCTTCCTCGCCCGGACCGACAGGGCAAGCACGCTGTGGCGGGAGAACTTCATTCGCACCTACCTCGAGCGTGACATCCCCATGCTGGGGCCGCGCATTCCCGCCGAGACGCTCCGCCGCTTCTGGACGATGCTCGCCCATTCACAGGGCGGGCTGTGGAATGCGTCGTTGCTCGCACGGAGTCTCGGTGTGGACGGCAAGACCGTGATGCGCTACCTGGACCTCCTGACCGACCTTCTCCTCATGCGATGTCTGCCGCCGTTTCATGCGAATGTGCGCAAGCGGCTGGTCAAGTCGCCCAAGGTGTATGTCCGTGACAGCGGTATTGTCCACACGCTGCTCGGGCTCGACGACCTGGACTCGGTGCTCGGTCACCCCGTCGTCGGGACGAGCTGGGAAGGCTTCGTGATCGAGACGCTACTCCGGGCGGCTCCGCGACGGACGCGGGCCAGCTTCTACCGCACGGCCACGGGTGTCGAGATCGATCTCGTCCTGGAGTTGCCGGGCGGTCGCGTCTGGGCGATCGAGATCAAGCGCGGATCGGCGGGAGCTCCCGGTAAGCGGCTCCGGATCGCTCTGGAGGACGTCAAGCCGGACCGGGCGTTTCTGGTGTACGGCGGTACGGAAC
This sequence comes from Longimicrobiales bacterium, assembly GCA_963555795.3. Lineage (GTDB taxonomy): Bacteria > Gemmatimonadota > Gemmatimonadetes > Longimicrobiales > Gaopeijiaceae > Bin94. The sequence continues at coordinate 789,305 of CAUVXA020000007.1, forward strand.
GCTATCCCTTACCGGGCGGTGTGGAGGCGATCGGGTTGTGCTCGATGGTCGAGGAGTTGGCGGGGTGAATCCGATCTTGACATGAGGTTCCAAAAATGAAGCTGATATTCGGCCTGACCGCTCTGACCCTGGCGATGGTCGCTTGTGGTCAACCAGACGAACCATCTGCGGGGGGAGCCGGGGCGCCGACACCGGCCTCCGAGGTGCGGGACAGCGCTGGCGTGCGGATCGTCGAGAATGCCCGTCCGCCTTGAGGGTGCGAGGCTCGGATGGAGGGTCGGCTCCGAACCGGCGGTGTCCATCGGGGCACTGGAGGGCGAAGATCCGTATCTGCTGGATGGAATCAGGGATGCGCTGGTGCTGCCCGATGGGCGGATCGTCGTCGCAAACCGAGGCTCACACGAACTGCGAGTCTTCGACGCGGCGGGAAGCCACCTGGCGACGTGGGGAGGCGAGGGCGAAGGACCCGGCGAGTTCAACAGCCTTGTACAGGTCGAGAGATGGGCCGGAGATTCCGTGGTTGCGTGGTATTCGCAAGACCGTCGCCTTTCCGTGTTCGACGCCGAGGGAAATTTCGGCCGCACGTTGAAGCTGGAATCCGATCGCCCCATCAGTGCTGACGCGGTCTTTCCGAGCGGTGCAATCCTCGCGTCGCATTCCGTGCCCAGCGGGTCGGCCGCTGATGGGTCGAGCCGCGAGCAGAGGCGCTACCAGGTGCGAGTCGCCGAGGGGGAGCGGCCAGCTTCCGTGGGTTCGTTTTACGGGTCTGAGCGCTACACGTCGTCCCTCGGCGGAACGATGTTGTTGATGACGGTCCCGTTTGCGCACCGGATCGTTAGCTTCGCGTGGGGCGAACTGGCGGTCGTCGCTTCCAACGATAGCTACGAAGTCAGGGCATATGGTGCCGACGGATCTCTGATGCGTATCGTACGGCTTGACCACGAGGTGATCCCCGTGACATCGGCACACCGAGACGCCTACGTGGAACGCCAGGCGCTTGCTGCGGACCCGGGGGGAGTGACAGCGGAGACGCCCGGACAGTTGCGGGACTTTTACAAGGACGTGCCGCTCCCCGAGACCCACCCCGCATTCGTCACAGCGATGGCCGATGCCCTGGATCACCTTTGGGTCCAGGAACACAACCTCCCGGGTGAAGGTGGGGCCAATCCACTCTGGACCGTCTTTGATCCGGAAGGACGCGTCCTGGGCTTCATGGAAACGCCCGCCGGACTACGCATCCACGAAGTCGGCGCGGACTACATCCTTGGCCGCGCCACCGACGACCTGGGGGTGGAATACGCGCAGGTGTGGTCGCTGAGTCGGTCGGGCGGATAGGAGTCTGTGGCGGACCTCTGTTGTATCCAGTCGGCGGTGGTTTTTGCTTGCTCGTGGGTAAAGCGCCAGCAGATTTACCCGACCGGCCCACTTTCCATACGCCGACTCCCGCCGTGAAGCCGAAGCGGACCGAGCCCAGATGGTCGCCGTCTTCGGAAGACCTGTCGTAGAAGGCTGGAGCATCCGCCGGTGTGACCCTCTCCTGACATGGGACTTGCACGGTGCGGTTAGGGCCAACTAACCTGCGACCGAGTGGTCATTGCGTCGATCGCATGGACACCACCCCAGGCATTGGAGTTTGCCGAACTGTTCGGCGGCATTCCCTGATAGGGAGGACTATGGGTCGTGGTTCATCCTGGAAGCGCCAGCGGAGCCGCTATCCTGCTGTTCCAGTTCGGGTGCGTTAGCGTTCTCGCTCCCATTTGGGACACGGACTTCCCGAAGCTGGCAGCCCAGACTGTCATAGACCTCTCCGAATTCGAGATCTGCGATGACTGTGAGCTGCGCTTGGAGGAAGTCATCAGACTGGGGAGCGCCGAAGGCCCCGGCATCATCGAGGAGGAGTGGACACGGGCCATGTGGCACCGGGACTTCGGATACTTTGTGTTCGGGGGAACGACCCTCCGGTTGTTCGATCACGATGGTGACTTCGTCAAGGCGATCGGCCGCGAAGGGGAAGGACCTGGCGAGTTCCGTTGGATAGGGGACGTGCAGGTCGCGCAGGATCAGATTGCGGTGCTCGACTCCAGGATTCATGCCTGGTCTCTCTACGATGAGGGCGGATCGTTTGTCAGCCGCAAGACCTATCCGGGAGATCTAGGCAGGGGTCACTTTGTCGTTGCGGGTGGGGATACGGTGGTCCTTGCGGCATGGGAGAGGCGGAACCACGGTGCCGTCGGCCTTCCGTTGCACCTCACAACCTTGGCAGCGGGTTCGCCCGTTGCCCACTTCGGAGCGGAGTCGGCGGAGTACATCCCGGACGAGCCTTACGGGAGCTATGCCGTCCTAGGTACGCTGAGTCGTCCAGGCACGGTCTGGTGGGGCAGGGTTGCCCGGCCCCATCTCGAAGAGTGGTCCCTGGATGGACGGCTTAAGGACAGTCGAGGAGAAGCTTCAGGACGTGGTGGGGCTGTACCTCGACCCGCCGGACAACTTAAGGACAGTCTTGGGGGCGCTTCCATGGTTTCCGGAGGAGGTTGCCCCGTTCATGACGGTCCCGATGCCCACCTACACCCGCCTGGGCTATTTTGGCGTGGACGCCTTGGGCCGACTATGGACGCTGATCGAAATCCCCGATCCCAAGTGGGAGGACATCGAGCTTGTCAGGGATCCCGAAGGGTGGCTGGTCCCACGGGAGGACGATGTTCGGGACCACCAGTGGCGCGACACCAGACTCGACGTGTTTGACCTCGGCAACCGGCGTCACCTCGGCCAATACCGATGGGACGGCGTCTACCCGGCACTCATGGTGCTCGACGGCAACTTGGCGGTAAGTTCAGTCGAGCTTGACGGGAAAATGGTCCCGCGGCTAGTGATCTACAAGCTATCGAGATGATCGGAAACATCTGTGTCGGGGACGCCAGGCTTGCAAGCGGACCCCCACCGATCATGGCCATCCGAGACCCTCCTTACGGAATCATCCCCGCCATCCCCGCCTCGGCGACGACTAGCAGCAACGCCCGCTGGATCGCGAGGTGCCCGTCCACATTGATCCAGTACTCGCCGGGCGAGTGACTGCCGAAGCCCATGCCACCACGACCGATCGTGACCGCCGGGATGCCCATCGCGATGGGTATGTTCGAATCGGTGGACGAGCGGCCGAGTTGGCCCCGGACCCCGAAGACGGCCGTCGTCGCCAGCGCGCGCTGGACCAGTGGTGCGTTGCGGTCGCCCTCACCGGAGGGTCGGTCGCCGATCTTGAGTTTCTCGACTGTCAGCGCGGGTCCTTCGCGCCGGAGCGCATTTTCCTCTTCGAGCGCCCGGTCCATCGCGGCGAGAAAGACCTGTTCGATGTGCCCCAGGCTCTCGGGGCTGACCGAGCGCATGTCGACTTCCATCCAGCTTTCGAACGGGATGGCGTTGACCGACGTGCCGCCGCCGATGCGCCCGACGTTGTAGCTCGTGCGGGGGCCACTCCGGGTCAGCGTGTCGGCCGTGTCCTGGAAGTGGCGGACGGCCCGGCTCATCGCGTGCGCGGGGTTGGCGAGCCCGAAAGCGCCCCACGAATGCCCGCCGGGGCCCTTGAAGGTCACGCGGTAGCGCACGGAACCCAGGCCATCGGTGACCAGTCTCATCAGCCCGCCGCCGTCGACGTCGATCCAGGCGTCCGGCGCGCTGGCCGGGTCGCGGAACATGTGTTTCATGCCGCGCAGGTCGCCCACGCCCTCCTCGCCGACGACTCCGACGAAGTGTACATCGCTGTCCGTCTCGATCCCGGCTTCCACCATGGCGCGCAGGACGGCCAGCACAACCACGAGTCCGCGCGTGTCGTCGCCGACGCCGGGCGCGAAGATGGTGTCGCCGCGCTGGTGCACGGTCACGTCGGTGCCTTCCGGGAAGACGGTGTCGAGGTGGCCGCCGAAGCCGATCGTGCGGTCACCGCGCCGGCCACGGCGCAGCCCGATCACGTTGCCCTCGGCGTCGGTCCACACGGAGTCGGCGCCGTACTCGGTGAGGAGTTCTGCGAAGCGGCGACCTCGCGCCTCCTCCATGAAGGGCGGGGCGGGGATTTCGGTGAGCTCGATGAGGCGTTCCAGCGCCCATTCGTCCATATCCTCGATCGCGCTGAAAGCGTTGACGATTGCGGGATGGGCGGCCAGGTCGCGGGCTTCCCGGTTGTACTCGGCCGAAACGTTCTGGGCGGTGACGGGCATCGGAATCACCGTTGCGATGAGGGGAACAAGGGCGAGGAGGGCGGTGAGGGAGCAAGAGGTTTGAAGAGGTCGGGGCACGGATGGCAGCTCCGGTTGGGGTCGCTTTGGGATGCGTGGAAGTCAACGGCCTGTTCGAGTCCGCGCCTTCGGCTGTTCCGTCATCGGTTCGTCGCGACTGACGACGCGGGCGGCAGGTACGGCAATGAGGGGATCTGCTCCGGTGACGACCGACTCGTCCTTGGCGGGATAGGGCAGCCTGGACAGGAAGTGCTGCATGGCGGCTATGCGCGCGCGCCGTTTGTGGTCCGACTTGATGACGGTCCAGGGCGCGTCGGCGGTGTCGGTGTAGAAGAACATCGCCTCTTTCGCATGGGTGTATTCGGGCCACTTGTCCAGTGATGCGAGGTCGATGGGCGAGACCTTCCACTGTTTCAGTGGATCCGTCTTGCGCAAGTCGAAGCGGTGCACCTGTTCGTGTTGAGAGACGGAAAACCAGAACTTGAAGAGGCGGATCCCGCTATTGACAAGCATCCGTTCGACCTCCGGACACTGGCGCAGGAATTCCAGGTACTCCTGGCCGGTGCAGAAGCCCATGACCCGCTCGACTCCGGCACGGTTGTACCAGGACCGGTCGAAGAGGACCATCTCGCCCGCGGTTGGCAGATGCTTGATGTACCGTTGGAAGTACCACTGGCCTCGTTCCACTTCGCTGGGTTTGTCAAGGGCCACAACGCGCGCCCCGCGAGGGTTGAGGTGCTCCATGAATCGCTTGATGGTGCCGCCCTTGCCGGCGGCGTCGCGACCTTCAAAGAGGAGGACGATCTTCATCCCGCTGTTTCGAACCCAGCTCTGCACCTTGAGCAGCTCGACCTGCAGCCCGGCCTTCTGCTGCTCGTACTCGCGCCGCTTCAATTTGTCATGGTAGGGGTAGACCCCCTCCCGGAAGACGCGTTCGATGGACTCCAGACGCTGATCGTTGGTGCGGCTCGCAGTCTCGCCGGTCATGGTCGCCTCCACTGATGACACGTGGCTGAGATGGCAACCTAATGTGGCAGTGTAGCCGAGGGAACAAGCACGGCCGGTCTACTCCAGGAAGCGCGGCCTGATGAAGTGCAGCAACTCGCCACCGTCCTCCGCCTCCTCCCAGCGCTCTCCGGCCAACTCGGTCACGGCGACCGCGCCGGTGGGAAACGAGAGGGTAAGCTGCTGGATCTGCTCGGGGTCACCCTCGCGCGCGAGGAAGGCCGCGAGTGCATGGGTGGACGGATTGTGGCCGAGCACCATGAGCGTTGCGGCCGTGGGAGTCACCGATGCAATGGCCGCCAGCACCATTCGCGGCGCGGCCAGGTAGAGTTCGGGAAGAAACTCGACCGTGGCGTGGCTCTCGAAGACGGGCTCCATGCGGGCCCACGTCTCGCGGGTACGCGCGGATGTGCTGGAGATGACGATGTCGGGGACGAAACCGAGGTCGTTGAGGGCGCCGGCGACCAGAGGCGCACTGCGGCGGCCCCGGGCGTTGAGGGGACGGTCATGATCCTTCAGGCTGATATCGCCCCAGCTTGACTTTGCGTGCCTCGCCAGCAGCAACCGGCGCATGTCTTCCCCCGTTCAGGGTGATCTGGTCGCGTCGTTGGTGACGATCGCATATGCAGTGCGACACGGGAAGGGTCCGGAACGTTGCCCGGGGAGCGGCCGTGCAAGGGACGCGACGATCCCGGGGGCCCGCCTGTGGCCGGTCCGGGGCCTGTCGGTGACCTGCCGGTGGCCTGCCAGGTGCGATTGCACGCGGTGCGGCACAATAGCACGTTGGGACGGACGAGTTGGTCAGGGTACGGCAGGAATCATCCGGAGTGGAGGACACGCGTGAACATGTACAGGGACGATGCATCAACGTGGGTTGCCCGGCGGTGTGCCGGGGCCGTGTTCGTCTTGCTCGCGACAGTGGCCGCATGTACCGGGCCCGACCGCGTCCAGGAATCCGGTGGATGGCAATCTGCTGTCGAACAGTTCGGCGCGGAGATCGCCGCCGATGTGGAGCACGACGGCGTGGGCGGCATCACCGCGGCGCTTGCCCGTGACGGTGAGGTGTTGTGGTCGGGCGCATACGGGTGGGCCGATCCCGAGGGCGAGGTGCCCGCCGCGCGTGAGACCATCTACAGGACCGGCTCGATCTCGAAATCGTTCACGGCCGTGCTGATGGCGATCCTCATCGATGATGGCACGGTGACGCTGGACACACCCCTCGAAGATCTCGTCCCCGAAATCCGGGACCTGCTTGACCGCCCCGACGGGGCCAACCCGACGCTGCGACAGGTGGCGAGTCACACGGCCGGTTTCGGTCGGGAGCCCGGCTTGCCGGATGCGGCGGCGGGTCCCATCGAGACATGGACATCCCGCATCCTGGAATCCATTCCCACGACCCGTTACCAGACCCCGCCCGGGACGGAGTACTCGTATTCGAACATCGGCTTCGGCATCCTCGGGTTTGGCCTGGAGCGTGTCGCCGGCGAGCCGTTCATGGACCAGGTCGAGGCCCGTATCTTCGAGCCGCTCGGAATGACCAGCAGTACCTTCATCGTCGACGAGTCGCTGTTGCCGGCACTTTCCGTTGGGCATGCCAATGGCGGCAACGGCCAGGTGAACACCGAACAGCCCGCGATGGAGCATTCGGGGCGCGGGTACAAGGTGCCCAACGGCGGAGTGTACTCCACGGTGGGCGATCTGGCCGTCTTCGCCGCCGGGGTGATGGGGAGGGGCCGCCCGGCCCTTTTCGGCGACGAGATGCGCGCCGAGGTCCTGTCGGTGCAGACGCCCGAGGATCCCGGGTCCGGTTATGGCCTGGGGTTCTCCGTCAGCGCGGCGGACGGACGGATGTTCGCGGGTCACGGCGGGTCCGTCGCAGGGTATACGGCGTACCTGCTCTTCGAGCCCGCGACGGGGTACACCGTGGTGCTGCTTCGGAATTACAACCAGGGGCGGACCAACCTCGGAGGTGCTGCGAGGGAGCTTTTGGCCGGTTTGTCCGCCAAATAGTGCCGATTGTGGCGGACAAACTGAACGATCGGGCCCATCGGTACCCTCTCGGGGCCCGTTTAACCATTGACGCACTCGCCGACGACCCGTACCCCGTCTTCCACGAGTTGCGGGCGGCCGAGCCGGTGACGTGGGCGCCGGAGCTGGACATGTGGCTGCTCACGCGGCGGGACGACATTGTGCGGGTCCTCGCCGACTGGAAGCGCTTCACCACCGACTCTCCCGCGTCGAACATCAGGGACATCTTCGGGTCCCACATGCTCACGACCGATGGTGAGGCGCAGATCCGGTACAAGCGGCGCTTCATCGGGCCGTTCAGGAGGGGGCAGCTGGAGCGCAACCTGCTCGGGACGGTGGAGTCCATGCTCGACGAGGTGATGCGGGAGCTGAAGCGGCACACGCGGGACCCGGAGGTGAGCCGGTCCGCCGATTTGCGTGCACGGGTGGCGCGTCCTCTGTCGTGGCGGAGCATCTGCCGTGTCCTGGGGTTGCCGGAGGAGGACGGGCCGCGACTGGTCGGGTGGTACGACCGCTTCGCCGCCGCGCTCCAGAACTTCGCGGGTGACTCCGACGTGCGTACAGCGGGGAAGGAGGCCGCGCGCGAGTTCGGTGACTATGTGACGCCCTTTCTGCGCGGGGAGGAGGCCGTACCCGAGGGGTCGATGATCGCGGTGCTGCGCGACGGAGGCGCGGATGCGTACCGGCCGGGTGGCCGTGCCGGGGGCTCGGGTCGCGGTGGGGGCGTCTCGGGTCGCGGCGGTGGCGCAGGGTCGGGCCCAGTGGATCCCCTCACGGAGGCCGAGATGATCGCGAACCTGCTGATCGTCCTCTTCGGCGGGATCGAGACGACCGAGTCGATGATCGGCAACGCGTTGTGGGCCGTGCTGTCCCATCCAGCCATTGCGCGGACGGTCGTGGCTGATCCCGCGAAGATAGAAGCCGTGATCGAGGAGTCGATGCGGTGGGATCCCGCGGTTCAGTCCTGCACCTGCTTCACCACCGAGCCGGTCGAGATCCGGGGCGTGCAAATCCCGGCGAACGAGACCGTCCAGTGCATGCTGGGCGCGGCCAACCGGGACCCCGCCCACTTCCCCGACCCGGACCGCTTCGAGCCGGGCCGCGCGAACGCGGGTGATCACCTCGCCTTCGGGGCCGGCCGCCACTTCTGTCTCGGCGCGTCGCTCGCCCGCATCGAGGCGGAGCAGGCGCTGGTCAGGGTCTTCGCCGGGTTGCCCGGCGTGCGGCTGGATCCGTCACGGCCGACGCGGCCGCACGGTCACGAATTCAGGACGCCGCCGGCGATTTGGGTGCTGTGGGACCAAGCTGCAGGTGAGCCCGCTGCGGCCGGCCGGGAGCTCGCGGATACCTGACGGCGCCCGCTACGATTAGGGGATGGACTCGACGGCCTGTAGGAGGGCGGCTTCGTGCACGACGGCGACATCTGCGTATGGCTCTTCCAGCTCAGCGACGACGGCGGCGCGATCCGCAGCGTCTACTCCAGCACCGACTCAGATACCAGTAGACAGAGATAGCGACGCGGGATTTATCCTCGGGCTCCTACCGGGACGAAGGCGTCGCCCCTCCGGCTCTCGCTTCCCCGAGCCCCGGAACCTCCCCGTCCGCCTCGGCCCACGTCTCCGCCAGCGCCGCGTAGGCCTCACGGGCCGCCGTTTCGTCGCCCAGCGCAATGGCTGTACGGGCCAGCCCCAGCAGCGCCTGGGTCCGTCCTGGAGTGCGCGCGAGCTGGTCCTCCCACGCGCGGCGCGCCTCGCCGTGGCGGTCAAGCACGGCCAGCTCGGCCGCGAGGAGTTCGTGCGGCGGCATGAGCGTGGCGGGGGGGCCGAACTCGTACGGGAGGGCTTCCTCCCGTCGGGCCGCATCCTCCAGCAGGGAGATCCCGGTGGCGGGGTCGCCGGCCGCGAGGGCGACCAGGCCGTCCAGTTCCAGCAGCAGGATCCCGTGCCGCGGGTTGGACACCTCGCCGGGACGGCCGTGACGGGCCCGTATGCTCCGCGCTCCGTCCAGGTCTCCCGTGCGGATGGCGCTGAGCGCGTTAACGAAGTCGTACGGGAGCGCCAAGGCGGGGAACGCGTCCAGGTCGGCGGAGATCGCTCCGGCGGGTGACCAGTCCGCAGCGTCGATCACCGCCCGCGCCCTCATGTTGACGAAGTACCCCGCCTCGTCCCGGGTGGGGGTGTCGCCCATCCGCTCCCGGCACGCGGCCATCCCGGCGGCGGCGTCCTCCAGACGGCCCAGCTGCAGGTGTCCGTAGTGGAGCCAGGACGTGTAGTGCCCGCACCGGTTCGCGCGGCGACCCTTGCGCTCCAGTCCCGCGTTCTGGACGTCCCGCGCGCGGATGTTCGCGGTCACCACATCGTCCCAAAGACCCATTGCCACGAAGATGTGGGAGGTCATGTGCTGGGCGTGGCCCGCATCGGGCGCGATCTTCGAGTACGCTCTCGCGGCGGCAAGGCCCAGCGGCGCGTGAACGGGGTCGTCGAACGCGTGGATGACGTAGTGGGCGGCGCCAGGGTGCATCGGGTTGTCCCGCAGCACCGGCTGGGCGATCGCCGCTGCCTTCACATAGGTCGCGAAGTCCCGTCCTCCGTGCGCGGTACCCAGCAGCGACAGGGCGTAGAGGGTCGCGGCGTCGTGGTCGTCCGTATACTTCTCGTGCAGGCGCCGCATGGCGTCCCGGTACTGGAAGTCGCGGGCCTCCTTGGGGCCGTCGCCGTAAAGGATCTCCACCGTCTCGAGCCAGTCGCGTTCGCGCGGGGTGGGAGCCCGTGCCAGACGCTCCCGGGCCGTGGGCGCATACAGCCTCAGCACGGCGAGCGCCGCCTCGCGGTCCTGCTGCATCCAGATCGGGTGATTGTAGGTCTGGGCTTCGCCCCAATAGGCCATTGCGAAGCCCGGATCGATCTCGCGCGCCTTCCTGAACGCCGCTTCGGCGTCCTCATACTCGAAGTTGTGCAGGAAGAGAAGGCCCGCCTCGAAGTGAGGCTGGGCTTCCGGGGCCCCGGAGGTGGGGAAGTCGACGGAGCCCAGTTCCTGCGCGCCGCCGTTGGCCGGGGCGAAGAGGAGCGCCATCGCCGGGAGAAGAAGAATCGCGGCGTTCCAGCGGCGCGTGTTCACGTTCAAGCGACTCTCGTTCACGTTCAGGCGGACCGTGTCCGCTTTCAACCGGTTCCTGTTCATCTGGCTGCTTCCGTCCTTGGTTGGCCCAATGCGCGCGCGGGTTTAGTATATCGGGTTCGCAGATGGGATGGAGGGTTGAGATACTAAGGAGAAAACACATGTCCGACAAACCCCTGGGCCGCTTGTGCTGGCACGAACTGATGACCACGGATCCTGACGCGGCCTGTGACTTCTACGGCCGGGTCACCGGTTGGGGCACGAGCACATGGGACGGGGGCGGCAAGCCCTACGTCATGTGGATGAACGGCGAGATGCCGGTTGGGGGCGTACTGGATCTGCCCTCGCGCGATGTTCCGCCGTGCTGGCTGGCCTACGTGTCCACCCCGGATCTCGACGAGACGCTGGACAAGGTGAGGAGCCTCGGCGGCGCCGTGCTCGCCCAACTCCAGGTCGACGAGGTCGGTCGTTTCGCCGTGCTCGCGGACCCTCAGGGCGGTGTGATCGCGATCATCGAACCCGAGGGAGTCACGCCGGGTCACGATGGCGTGCCCGCGGTCGGCGAGTTCTCGTGGTGCGACCTGGCAACCTCCGACATGGCAGCGGCCTGGTCGTTCTACTCCGAGGTGTTCGGCTGGGAAGAAGCGGACCGCATGGACATGGGCGACATGGGGTTCTACCAGATGTTCAGCCGGGGGGCGCATCCCCTCGGTGGCATGCTGAATGGCCCGGAGGGGATGCCCGTCGGCTGGCTGCACTACGTCCGCGTGCCGGATGCGAGGGCCGCGGCCGAGACGATCAAGGAGCTGGGCGGACAGATCACGAACGGTCCCATGGTCGTCCCGGGGGGCGATGTCATTGCTCACGGCATGGACGTGCACGGGGTGCCGTTCGCGGTTCACTCGGTGACCGAGGGCTGAGCGCCATGCCGCGGGGACGCCCGCTGAGCGCGCCCGCTGATTGCGCCTGCGGCTGCGCCGCGACCACAAACCAGGAGACGACATGACACAGCGTGCGGTAGTGCTCGTGGCCGGGCTCCTCCTTGCCGCCTGTGCGGGCGACGGGGGGACAGCCGATCTGATCATTGTGGGAGGGTCGATCGTCGACGGATCGGGGAACGCGCCCCGGGCTGGGACGGTGGTGATCGCCGGCAACGAGATCGTGTCGGTGGGGGAGGGGGAGAGTACGCAGGCCGCGGACACGATCGACGCCACGGGGCTCGTGGTGTCACCCGGCTTTATCGACGTCCACAGTCACACACCGCCCGCCATCGCGGATCTCGCCAACCGGCTGAATGAAGGCGTCATCCGCCAGGGAGTGACGACGGTGATCGGCGGGCCTGACGGCGGCTTTTCCCCGTCAGATGTTCGGGGACTGGCGGAGGCGTACGCGGGGCAGGGGATCGGCACCAACGTGGCCTTTTACGTCGGCCACAACGCGATCCGCCGGGAGGTGATGGGGGACGACCAACAGCGCCCGCCCACCGGCGAGGAGCTGGAAGCCATGCGGACGCTGGTGCGCGAGGGGATGGAGCTGGGAGCGCTCGGTCTTTCCACCGGGCTCATGTACGAGCCGGGGATGTTCTCCGAGACCGCGGAGGTGATCGCACTCGCCGAAGAGGCTGCGGCGGCGGGCGGCGTCTATGATTCCCACGTGAGGAATCCGGTGCACGACTTCGTCGGGTCGGACCGTGAAGTCGTGGAGATCTCCGAGACCGCCGGACTCCCCGGCAAGATCGGCCACCTGAAGGCGGTGGGCCTGCACAACGAGGGCGTGATCGCCGACATCCTCGACCTGGTCGAAGGCGCCCGCGAACGCGGAATCGAGATCGTGTCGGACCAATACCCCTACGACGGAGCCGCGACCGCCAGCCTGACCGGCATCATCGTGGCGCCCGATGTCGAAGGGCTGGATGTCTTTCGTCAGATGGGGCGGCAGGGGCGGACGGAAGAGGGAATGGCGCAGTTGAAGGCGGCGCTGGGGGATCCGGACACCAGAGCGCTGCTCAAGGAGGCCAGCGAGAACGGGATCAACGGAGGTTTTGCCTGGCTGAATGCGACCGGGTACACGAGCATGCGCATCACCAGTTCGGCGGACTACCCCGAGCTCGTGGGGGTCTATCTCTCCGAGATCGCCGAGATGCGGGGCCAGGACCCCTTCGACGCGGTGGCCGATCTGATCATCGGCGCGTCCCAGCCCGTCAATCTCACCCTGGGTGCGATCAAGGAACACGACGTGCGGCGCCTCCTGGTCCAACCCTGGAACATGACCGCCAGCGACGGCGGTTACGCGGACGGATCCGATTCGCCCTCCGGCCACCCGCGGAGCGCGGGCACCTTCCCGCGGCTGCTGGGTCATTATGTGCGGGATGAAGGCGTACTCTCGCTGGAAGAAGCCGTTCGCAAGATCACCTCGTTGCCCGCCGACTTTCACGGAATCAGCGACCGGGGCCGCCTGGCTGCGGGGGCGCGCGCGGACGTGGCGATCTTCGACCCGGCGACGATCATCGACCGGTCGGACTGGGATCATCCGCAGCGCTTTTCGGAGGGCGTGATCCACGTGCTGGTGAACGGCGTCCGCGTACTTCGCGACGGCGAGATGACGGGTGAGGCGCCCGGCGAGGTTGTGAAGCGGTAGGCGCGACCTTCGAGACCGTCGTCCCGGATTGGGAGAGCTGGAACGCGGCGCGGAGCCCGGATTGCCGCATCATCGCCGAAGTGGGCGGCCAGGTTGTCGGGTCGGCCGGTCAGCCCAGCTCGGCTGCCGCTCTGGTGCGACGCGCGATTTCGGTCCGAGCTGCTACGCCACCTCGATCCCGTCATCCAGGAAGACGTCCTGGATCAGGTTCAGCAGCTTGACCCCTTCCGACATCGGCCGCTGGAACGCCTTGCGCCCGGAAATCAGCCCCATTCCGCCCGCCCGCTTGTTGATGACGGCGGTGCGGGCGGCCTGGGCGAAGTCGTTGTCGCCGCTCGAGCCGCCGGAGTTGATCAGCCCGGCCCGGCCCATGTAGCAGTTGGCCACCTGGTAGCGCGTCATCTCGATGGGGTGCGCGCCCGGAACCAGCTCCGAGTAGACCTTGTCGTGGGTACGCCCGAACCCGACCGCGTGGTAGCCGCCGTCCAGTTCGGCCTGCTTCTGCTTGATGATGTCGGCCTGGATCGTGACGCCGAGGTGGTTGGCCTGGCCCGTCAGGTCGGCCGCGGCGTGGTAGTTCTTCCCGCCCGTGTTGAAGGCGCTCTGACGCAGGTAGCACCACAGGACGGTGACCATGCCCAGCTCGTGGGCCATCTGGAACGCCTCGGAGGCTTCCTGCAACTGGCGCATCCCCTCGTCCGAACCGAAATAGATCGTCGCGCCCACGGCCACCGCCCCCAGCTCCCACGCCTGCTGGACGCTGGCGAACATGACCTGGTCATAGCGGTTGGGGTACGTCAATAGCTCGTTGTGGTTCAGCTTGACGAGGAAGGGGATGCGGTGAGCGTACTTCCGCGAGACGGAGCCCAGGACGCCCAGCGTCGATGCCACCGCGTTGCAGCCGCCTTCCATCGCGAGTTGGACGATGTTCCCCGGGTCGAAGTAGGCCGGGTTCGGCGCGAACGACGCTCCCGCCGAGTGCTCGATCCCCTGGTCCACGGGAAGAATCGACACGTAGCCGGTCCCGGACAGCCGCCCGTGCCCGAGGATCTGCTGCATGCTGCGGAGGACCTGGGGGTTGCGGTCGGTGCCCGCGACGACCCGGTTGACGAAATCCGGTCCGGGAAGGTGGAGTTGCTCTTTGGGGAAGCCCTTGGCCCGGTAGGTCAGGAGGTCTTCGGCTTCGGCGCCCAGAAGGTCTTGTATTCTGCTCACGTGGCGGTGCTCGGGTTCAGGGTTCTTGCGTGACTGCGATCGTGCTCGGGGCCTTCGGCTGCGACACTACACAATGCGGGGGATGGGCGCAATTGGGAGGCGGTCTCGCCGCTGATTGCAGGCGGCGATTGTCGCCCTTCGTTTGCGCGGATCCGGTGCGGAACCTACTATGTCGGATATATGGATACAGGACAGTATCCACGCAGGGCCTCCGCTACTAGCGGTGCGTCCGGCCCACAACACCAAGGAGGCAACGTATGGCCAGATCCATTGTGCGTCCCCTCAAGCTGGGCCTTGCGGCCTGGGCCGCGCTCTGTCTGGGCGCGATACCCGCGCTCGGCCAGACGACGGGGAGCGTCACGGGGATCGTGACGAGCTCGGTTGGCGGGCGACCGCTCTCCGGGGTGCAGATTTCGGTCCCGGGAAGCGGTCTCGGCACCATTACGGGCAACAATGGCCGCTATCTGATCCCCAACGCGCCGGCCGGTGAACTGACCGTCCGGGCCGACATCATCGGGTTCGGGCCGGAGGAAGTCACCGTCACCGTGACCGTCGGGCAGGGCGTCGTGGCCGACTTCGTGGTCACCGAACGCGCGATCAGCCTCGACGAAATCGTGGTGACCGGCTCGGGGGTGGAGACTGCCAGACGCAAGCTGGGCAACTCCATTTCGACGATTAACGCGGCGGATATCGTCGCGAAGGCGCCGATCACCAGCGTCGATCAGCTCATTCAGGGGCGTTCGGCCGGTGTGACGATGAATCTGGCTTCCGGAACCGTCGGCCTCGGGGGAATGATCCGCATCCGCGGCATGACCTCGGTATCGCTTAGTGGCGACCCTGTCGTGTACATCGACGGCATCCGGGTAGACGCTGCACACGACCAATCGGGCGTGTGGTTCGGGGGCATGGACATTTCCCGGCTGCAGGACATCTCCACCGCGGAGATCGAGCGGATCGAGATCGTGAAGGGAGCGGCCGCGTCGACGCTGTACGGCACCCAGGGCGCCAACGGTGTCATCCAGATCTTCACCAAGCGGGGCAGGTCCGGCGCTCCTCAATGGAACTTCGAGGTCGAACAGGGCTTCGAGCGGACGCCGACCGACACCTTTCCCGGCAGGATGAACCATTTGTTCCAGGGACCCGATGGCTTCCAGGCCCGCGACCCGACGGAACTCGTCGAGAACGGCTATCATCACCGCTATTCGGGCTCGGTCAGCGGAGGCGCGGAGTCCGTCCGCTACTTCGTTGCGGGGAGCTTCAAGGGCCAGGAGGCGTCGCTGAGAGGAGACGCCAACTACACCAAGGTCATCACAGGCAGGATCAACCTTACGACCGTCGTGAGCCCGACCGTGACCGTAACCGCCACGTCGAGCATCGTGCACAACCGATTGCGGGTGCCCGACGACAACAATGCTCTCCACGGGCTCTATTCGCAGTTCGCGAGCGGCCTCCCCTACACGGCTTCGGCGGAGCGGCCCTACGGCGAGCGCTTCGGCAGCGTGGCGGCCAACAGCACCCTGGAGAACTTTCAGCGTGTGTTGCGCACCACCTCGGGGTTCGAGGTGACCCACCGGCCCACGGACAACTTCAGTCACACGTTCCGGAGTGGAGTCGATTGGTACGCGGACGAATTCACCAAGTTCTTCCCGTTCGCGTACGAGGGGTCGGGGAACAAGCTCGGGAACAAGCGTAATCACACCCGCAGCTTCCGCGACGTCACGACCGAATACCGCGCGAACCTGTCCAACTCGTTTGGCGAGTCGATCACGTCGGATTTCACGGCGGGCATCCAGGGCAACTTCGAAAACACCGTTCGCGTAGACGCCCGCGGCCAGAACTTCCCCGCGCCGGGGGTCAAGTCCGTCGATGCGACCGCGATCACAAGGGGATCCGAACGCCGGATCGAGGAGATCAACGCCGGCGTCTTCATCCAGGAGACCCTTGGGCTTTGGGACAAGGTCTTCCTGACCGGGGGCATGCGCCTGGACGGCAACTCCGCCTTCGGCAACGAGTTCGACACGCAGCTCTATCCCAAGGCGTCCGTGGCCTACAACATCTCCCAGGAGGGCTTCTGGCCCACCGGCATCGTGCCCACGTTGAAGCTGCGGGTGGCGTACGGCGAATCCGGGCTGGCGCCGGCACAGTTCGCTGCGGACCGGACCTGGTCGCCGATATCGGCACAGGGCGGGCAGCCCGCCGTGACCCCGGGGAACATCGGAAACCCGGAACTCGGGCCCGAGCGCTCTCAGGAAATCGAAGTCGGAATGGACGCGGGTCTGTTGGACGACCGCATCGGCCTCGAATTCACGGCCTACTTCCAGAAGACCAGGGACGCGCTGCTCTTCAAGCCGTACCCGTCTTCCCAGGGATTCACGGCCGACCAGCTGACCAACATCGGTCAGATCGAGAACCGCGGGATCGAGATCGGGGTGAACGCACTTCTCTACAGCTCCGAGAACCTCGAGTTGTCGTCAAACGTCCAGTTCTCGACCCAGCACAATGAAGTCACCGACATGGGCGGCGTGTCCGACATCTCCGGCTTCGGCTTCCGGATCACCGAAGGGTATCCGGTGCAAGGAGCGTGGGGCTTCGAGCTGGAGGGGTGGGATCCGACGACGCGCACTCACAGCCGCACTGATGAACAGCTGTTCCAGGGGCAGACCGACCCGAAGTGGTTCGGATCGTACTCCATGCAGCTGCGTTGGGGCGACTTTACCGTCGACGGCATGTCCGAGTTCAGGGGCGGGATGGTGAAGAACAACTTCTCCCGCTACTGGTCGAACCGGGTGCGCACAGGTGACGAGTATTTGTCCCTGGTGCTGAAGCCGAACGGAGATCCGACGCCTGCGTCGGACTCGCTGTACAACTACACCACCACGTTGGGCTACACCGGTTTCTACGAACCGGCGGACTTCTTCACGGTGCGCGAACTCAGCGTCAGTTACGACCTGCCCGATGAGCTTCTCGGCGGGCTCGGGCTTACTCGCTCGAGCGTGCGCTTCTCGGCGCGCAATCTGTGGATGTGGAGTGAGTTCTCCGGGATCCATCCGGAGACCAACTGGGACGGGGCCTCCAACCTCAGGCAGGCGCAGGACTTCGATACCCTGCCGCCGCCGAGGATCTTCCTACTGACATTCCGCACGTCAATGTGACGGGGAGGGCAAAATGACAAATATACGGAAACGTTCTCCGCTCTGCCGCTGGCTCGTGCTTGCGCTTTCCGCATTTGCGCTTTCCGCGTGCAGCGGACTGCTCGACGTGGAGAACGAAAGTCAAATCCTGGAGCAGGACCTCGACCAGGAAGCGGCTCTGGACCCGGTGGTCAACGGTGTTGCCGGGGACTGGGCCGCGATGTACACGGGTGCCATCAACATCATCGGGCTCGTTTCGTTCGAGTTGATCCATACCGGCTCCTTCCCGAGCTGGAGGTCGGTGGAGACGGGCCTCATGGACCGCACTTCGAACGGAAACGGCGTCTACAACAACATGGCGAGGGCGATCTGGGTCGCGGATGACGCCGCCCGGCGCATCGACGAGGCCTTTGCCGGAGGCGGGGGCATGGAGGAGCCCGCCCAGGTGCGGGTCTGGGCCGGGTTGGCGAAGGTGATGATGGGCGACAATTTCTGTGAAGGAACCATCAACGGTGGGCCGGCAATGCCGCCGAACGAGTTCTACCAGCGCGCCGAACAGGACTTCACCGAGGCGATGAGCCTCGCGTCCGCCGCCGGTGCGCCGGATTGGGCCATGCGGGCTCAGATCGGCCGGGCGCGTGCCCGGCTGATGCTGGGGGACCACGCGGGGGCACTGTCGGACGCGAAAGCGATCCAGGCCGGATACGGCTTCAACGCCATCTACTCGACGAACAGTGGCCGCGAACAGAATTCGGTCGCCACCCTGACCCGGACCCTTACGCGGCGAGAGGCGGGAGTGCATTCGACCTTCTACGACGATCCGCGCTTCATCGCCGATCCGCGGACACCGTTCATCGACAGGGGCCCGAACGAGACGGGCCCCGACCCTACGCGAAAGTACGTGGAGCAGGAGAAGTACGAGTTCCAGGACTCGCCGATACCGATTTCGACCTGGCAGGAAGCACGTCTGATGGAAGCCGAGGCCGAAGTCAACATCGGGAGCCTGGAACGGGCGGTTGAGCTCATCAACGAGGTGAGGATGTTCGTAGCGCTCCCACCCTACGACGGCGCCATGACCCGGCCCGCGGTGCTCGATCAGCTGATGTACGAGCGCTCGGCGGAGCTGTGGCTCCAGGGACACCGGTTGAACGACCTGCGGAGGATTAACGATCCTTCGCTTGCCGGCCGGGACGTGTGCTTCGAGATCGGGATTGACGAGTGGGAGTCGAACCCGAACCTCGGCGGTAGCTGAGGGAAACGCGTTTGAGCCGCGGCCGGGCGCTGTCCCGGCCGCGGCTCACTAGCTCTAGCGGCAGGCGGTGGCGAGCCCCGTAGAGCTGGGGCCCGCCTCCGGCTGCCACCCCCCGAGCGGCTTCAGGATACCGGGCGTGTGCGTGGGCGGACGGTGATCGCTTGCACCCCGTTCTCGGCGAGGAAGTCGTTGAACACCTGCACGGCTCCGAGCAACTCCGCCAGTGTGGCTTCGTGTGTCGCCCATTCGCCCCGCAGGTCGGTCCAACGCTCACTCGCGCCCGCCGTGAACGGCGGTTCCGTGCCGTCCACGGAGCCGATCAGGGCCAGGATCTGCGCGTCCAGCTTGTTCTTGAAGTTGATCACGTCCTGGAAGGTCTCCTGCTGGCGCTGGATGAGCTCCTCTTCCCACTCCCCGATCGCGCCGGTGAGGGCTTCGCCGGATGACCGGATCGAGTCGGCCAGGGGGTGGTCCTCCGTCCGCTCGATGATCGCATCGACCTGCTCCGATACCCCCGCCAGCTCGTCGACCGCCTCGTAGAGGTCGCGGATGACCTGCTGCGCTTCGGCGACGAAGCGTTCCTGGGTCTCGTATTGGCCCTGGGTCGCGTCCCAGCGGGGGTCGGCGGCGACCGGGAGTGTCACGGTGCGGCTCTCTTCGTCGTGTGTGAGTCGGACCTGGTAGTTGCCGGGCGCGACCACGCGGCCCTGGAGGCTGCCGAAGTTCTGGTAGCCGTCAACGCCGGGTATCGCGTCGTGGCGGTAGTCCCAGGCCAGCCGGTTCAGCCCGGCCTTGGGCGCGGGCAGCGTTGAGTATTCTTCGTCTCCCGCCGCCTCCGGATCGGTCGCGTAGGTGCGGATCGCGTTCCCGTCCGCGCCCAGGATCTCCACCGTGACGAGGCTGTCCGGCGCCTCCGCGAAGGAGTAGAAGATCTGCGCTCCGCTGGGCGGGTTGGCCCCCGCCACGGCGTCGTCGCCCCCGCCCCCGAAACCGCCGCCGAACGAGGCCATGACTGCTTCGCGGGGCGTGAACAGGTGCATGTCGGCGCCCGTCACAGCCTCGTCCAGCTGCTGCAGCGGGGACAGGTCGTCCAGGATCCAGAATCCGCGCCCCTGGGTCGATGCCACCAGGTCGTTGGCGCGAATCGTGAGGTCGGTGACGGGCACGACGGGCAGGTCCAGCTGCCACTTCTCCCAGCTCTCACCCCCGTCGCGCGAAAGGAACAGTGCCATCTCGGTGCCCGCGTAGAGGAGGCCCGCAGTGACCGGGTCCTCGCGCACGACGCGCACCCAGTGGTCGGCGGCGATGCCGTCGGCGATGCCCTCCCAGCTGTCTCCGTAGTCGTGGGTCCGGAAGATCATCGGGGTGAAGTCGTTGAACTTGTACGAGGTGACGACCACGTAGGCGGTGGCCGGGTCGTGCGGCGAGACCTCGATCGAGTTGATCATCGCGCGGCCGGCGTCGGGCGGGGTGACCTCGCTCCAGTTGGCGCCACCGTCCCGGGTGACGTGAACGAGGCCGTCGTCGGAGCCGACCCAGAGGACACCGGCGTCGTGGGGCGACTCGGCCAGGGTCATGATCGTGTTGTAGTTCTCGCCGCCGGCTCCCTCGTTCGTGATCGGGGTGCCGCCCGCGCCCTGCTTGTCTTCCTCGTCGCGCGTGAGGTCGGGCGAGATCACCTCCCAGCTGTGGCCCCGGTCGCGCGTTGCGAACAGCACATTCCCCGCGTGATAGATGGTGCCCGCGTCGTGCCGGGAGGCGATGATCGGGGCGTTCCAGTTGAAACGGTAGCGCTGCTCGCCGGGGTAGGTGCCCAGGCCGAGGAAGGGGTAGGCCATGATGGGCTTGGACATGCCCGTGCTGCGGTTCCACCGGTCGATCAGCCCCTGGTAGCAGCCTCCGTAGATATCCTCGGGGTCGTCCTCGTCGAAGGCGAGGTAGGCGCTCTCGCAGCCCGCGACCGAGTAGAAGTCGCCCCAGCCGATGCTTCCGAGCGCCGCGGACGGCATGCCGATCGCCGAGTTGTCCTGCTGGCCGCCGTAGACGTGGTAGGGGAACTGGTTGTCGGTGATCACGCGGTAGAACTGTGCGGTTGGCTGATTCCGCTGTGTGGACCAGCTCTCGCCCCCGTTGAAGGTGACGTTGGCGCCCCCGTCGTTGGCGTTGATCATGTTCCTGCCGTTGGCGGGGTTGATCCACAGGTCGTGTTGGTCCCCGTGGGGCACCGCCACCTGGGTGAAGGTGCGGCCGCCGTCGATGGACTTGAGGAACGGGGCGTTCATGACGTAGACCGTCTCCTCGTCCCCGGGATCGGCGTAGATCTCCATGTAGTACCACGAGCGGGTCTGTGTGATGCGATCCGCCGACGTCCGCTGCCAGGTGGCGCCCGCGTCGTCGGAGCGGAAGACGCCGCCCTCGCCCGGCTCGGCCTCCACGACCGCGAAGAGCCGGTCCGGATTCGCGCGCGAGACGTCGATGCTCATCTTGCCGACGAGCTCCGGGAGGCCCTCGTTGATCTCCTCCCAGGAATCACCGCTGTCCACCGATTTCCAGAGACCGCTGCCCTCGCCCCCGGACTCCACCACCCAGGGCCGACGGAGATGGTCCCAGAACGCAGCATATAGTATGCGCGGGTTGGTCATGTCCATGGCCAGATCGGCCGCGCCCGCGCGGGTACCGGCGTAGAGGATCTTCTCCCAGCTCTGCCCGCCGTCGGTCGTGCGGTACACGCCCCGGTCCTCCGTCTCGCCGTAGGGTGCGCCCTGCGCGGCAACGTACACGACGTCCGGGTCGCGTGGGTGGATGCGGATCCGCGAGATCGCACGGGTGCGCTCGAGTCCCATGTGCGTCCAGTTGCGCCCGGCGTCGGTCGAAAGGTAGACCCCGTCCCCGTGCGACGTGGTGACGCCCCGCACCGCGTGCTCGCCCATGCCGGCCCACACCACGTTCGGGTCCGACTCGGCCACCGCGACCGCGCCCACCGAACCCGTGGCGAAATGGCCGTCGCTGACGTTGGTCCAGGTGATGCCGGCATCGGTGGTCTTCCACACGCCGCCCCCCGTCGCGCCGAAGTAGTACGTCTGGTCGTCCCCGACCACCCCTGTCGCGGCGACGGAGCGACCGCCCCGGGTGGGGCCGATGTTCCGCCACGCCATCGCCTGCGTGTTCCGCGTGAGGGTGGTGGTGTCGGGGGCCTGGGCCGAGGACGGTGCCGGGGGCGTGAGCGCGAGGGCGGCCGCCAAGGCGAACGAGGTCGCAGGGATCAGAGAGGTCGCCACGGCGAGAATGGTCGCCCTCGGGGGGCTGGACGCCGGGGCGAGCGTGGCGTTTCGAACGGACTGCATGCAGGGTTCCTCCAGTGGCTGAATCTGGTAAGCGACCCGAACCTTAGCCGTGAGGTCGGGGGTGGAGCAATCGGGCGCCTGCCGGACCCGGGGGTCCGGGGTGCGAAACCCCCGCCGGGGCGGCATATTCGGTAGACGCAAAGGTTGCATGCGGCTGACTGTGCGGACCGGCCGCCCGGAGAGGAAACACGATGACCAGAAACAAGACGCTATTCGGACGCCTGCTGCTCGGCTGCGGCCTCCTCGCCGCGGGCGCGCTCGCCAGTACGGCCCCGCTTCAGGCCCAGACGGACGACCCGGTCGTGCGCCTCGTCGCGGATCCACCCGAGTTGGCCATGCGGGTCGGCGACGAAGCTCAGGTCACGGTGACCGGGATCACGCGCTCCGGCGCCCGCGTGGACGCACCGGCGGTGCGGCTGGTCGGTCCCCGCCTGGCGATGAGGGTGCGGGAGGGAGCCGTCACCGCCCTCGCGGCTGGCGAGTACGCGCTCATCGCGACGCTGGTTCCGGCAGAGGGCGCGCCGCCCGGCGGCGATCCCGTCACGGTCCGCGTGCCGGTCACGATCGACTGGCCCGCCGTGGCCCGCGTTGTCGTCACCCCCACCTCCGACACGCGTCTCCTGGTCGGCACCACGGTGCGCCTTCGGGCCCGGGCCGAACACGGCGACGGCAGCGCTCGCCCCGCCCCGGACGTCGAATGGCGAAGCGGGACGCCCGATGTCGCGACCGTCGACCGCTTCGGGCGCGTCACGGCCGCCGGCCCCGGCACGGCTACCATCGCCGCCACGGTCGAAGGAGTGGAGGGCACGGTCACCCTGTCCGCGGACCCCTTCACGGGCCGGTCACTGGATATCATCGGCGGCGTCACCCGCGCCCGCACCGGCGACGTCGTGGACTTCGGCGCCGAGGTGCGAGACGGTGACGGCCAGCTCCTCACCCGCGTCCCCGTCGAGTGGTCCCATTCCTACGAAGAGCCCGAAGGGATCATGGCGCCGCCCGCGCCGGCACAGATGCGCGGCGGCCGTTTCGTCGCGGATGTCCCGGGCGTCTACACGGTCATCGCCGACGCGGGGCCCCTGTCGGCGCGCACCTCGTTCCGCGTCGTCGCCCGGGACGTCATCCAGAAGCTGGAGATCCAGGGCCAGGGCAGGGAACAGCGGGTCCGGACGACCGACTTCTGGGTCTTCGAGGGCCGCGACGGCCGCGATTACGCGCTCACCGGGGCCAAGCGGTCCGACGGCTACGGCTTCGTCTGGGACGTGACCGACCCCGGGGGCATCGTCAAGACGGACTCGATTCAGGTCGACGCGCGTTCCGTCAACGATATGAAGGTGTCGCCCGACGCGCGCTACGCGACCATGACGCGCGAAGGGGCGTCCAACCGGCGCAACGGTGTGGTGATCCTCGATCTGGCGGATCCGGCCCACCCGAAGATCGCGTCCGAAGTCACCGACTACGGCCTCACCGGGGGAGTGCACAACGCCTTCCCCACCAACGAGTACGTCTTCGCGCTGGCGGGCGGCGACAAGTATGTGATCCTGGACATCGCCGACATCTACAACCCCCGCTACGTCGGCGAGTACAACCACCCCGACAGCCGCCTCCACGACGTCTGGGTGATGGACGGGCTCGCCTACTCCGCCGAATGGGAGACCGGGCTGGTCGTCGCCGATGTCGGAGACGGTCGGTGGGGCGGTTCGCCCGAGAATCCGGTATTCGTGAGCAGCTACCCGCTCCCCACGGGTGGTACCCACGCCGTTTTCCCGTACGTGTCGGAGTCGACGGGCAAGCACTACGTCTTCGTGGGCGACGAGATCATGAGCCGGCGTGGCCTCGCATGGGAGGGGCCGGGGCAGGGGCGCGGGTCGTACCAGCTCCCGTACGACCCCGCGACCGGGATGAACGGCATCCCCCTCGCCACACAGGGGTACATCCAGATCATCGACTTCTCCGACCCGGAAAACCCCGAGATGGTGTCGCGCTACGAGGTCCCCGAATACGGAACGCACAACATCTGGGTCGAAAACGATGTGCTGTACCAGGCCTACTACGAGGGGGGCGTGCGCATGGTGGACGTGTCAGGCGATCTGATGGGAAACCTGTACACGCAGGGGCGCGAGATCGCGGTCTTCAAGGCCTACGATCCGATCGGGTATGTGCCAAACTCGCCGATGGCGTGGAGCGTCATGCCGTTCAAGGGGTGGATCTTCTTTTCCGATACCAATTCGGGGCTGTGGTCAGCCAGGCTGGTGCCAAGGAGCAGGCCTGTCAGTTGACATGATGCCCCGACGCCCCATCCCCGTCGGCCTGCTCGGCGCCACCGGCATGGTGGGCCAGCAGTTTGTGCGCCAACTCGAGGGACACCCCTGGTTCCGGCTTGTCTGGCTCGGCGCAAGCGAGCGGAGCGCGGGCCGCGCCTACGCCGACGCCGCACACTGGGTGCAGGACCGTCCCATGCCCGAGGACACCGCCCGGCTCGTCGTTCGCGCCGCCATACCATCCCCGGAATGCCCCGAACTGATGTTCTCCGCAATGGACGCATCGGTCGCCGGAGGGATCGAACGGGCGTTCGCCCGCGCGGGCCACCTCGTGCTCTCCAACTCCCGCAATCATCGCCTCGACGGGGATGTCCCCCTCGTCATCCCCGAAGTCAACCCGGGGCACCTGGCGTTGATTTCGCACCAGAGGCGTCAGCGCGGGTGGCCCGGTGCGATCGTCACCAACCCCAACTGCTCGACCATCACCCTCGCCCTGGCGCTGGCGCCGCTCCGCACCCTCGGGATCCGCCGCGTCCTCGTGTCCACGCTGCAGGCGGTGAGCGGCGCGGGGTACCCGGGCCTCCCGGCGGTCGACGTGCTGGGCAACGCCATCCCGTTCATCGGGGGCGAGGAGGACAAGCTCGGCGCCGAAACGGCGAAGATCTTCGGTGAGCTGCGTGGCGGCGCGGAGGTCGGCGGCGAAATGGAGGGGGGGCGAGAGCGTGACCCAGATCGCCGCATCGAACCTCACCAAGCCGTAGTGAGCGCCCATTGCAACCGCGTTGCCACCATCGACGGGCACCTGCTGTGCGCTTCGGTCGAGCTGGAAGCGCAGCCCTCGCCGGCGGAGGTGAGGAGCCTGATGGACGGCTTCCGCGGAAGGCCCCAGGAACTCCGGTTGCCGACCGCGCCCGAGTGGCCCGTTCGGGTCGCGGACGGAGCCGACCGTCCACAGCCCCGGCGCGACGCAATGGCGGGAGGGGGCATGACCGTGACGGTGGGGCGGATCCGCGAGTGTCCGGTCCTCGGGATCAAGTTTGCGGCTCTGGGGCACAATACGATACGGGGCGCGGCGGGCGCGTCGGTGCTGAACGCCGAGCTCATGATCGCGGAAGGGCTGCCGGCGTGAGGTCGTCCCCCGCCGCGGCCGACCCGCAGAGGTCACCCGCCGGGACGGGTCTGGGCACGCCCCGCGCGGCCGACCAGCCGCCCCTTCGCATCGCGCTCATCGGCCACGGCCGCATGGGCCGCCTCATCGGCGAACTGGCGCCCGACTTCAACGCGGTGACGGTGCAGCGGCTGGACGGTTCGAGCAACGCGGGCGGCACCGGACTGACCCGGGGGACCCTCGACGAGACCGATGTGGCCATTGACTTCTCCACGCCGGCCGCCCTGCCGGGCAACCTCGAACGGCTTTGCGGCTTCGGCGTCGACGCGGTGATCGGGACGACCGGGTGGGAGCATCGGCGCGAAGAACTCCTCGCCCGCGCGGCCGAGAGCGGAATCGGGCTCGTCTTCGGCGCGAACTTCTCGGTGGGCGTCAACGCCTTCTACCGCATCGTGGCGGACGCGGCCCGCACAATGGCACGATGCGACGGTTACGACCTCGCCGCCTTCGAGTCGCACCACCGCAACAAGCGCGATGCCCCCTCGGGAACCGCGCTGCGGCTGATCGAAGCGGTCCGCGCGGCGGGGTGGAGCACCCGAATCGACGTGACGAGCCAGCGCACCGGTCACGTTCCCGGCACACACGAGCTCCAGTGGGACTCCGCGGCCGACACCGTGCGACTGCGTCACACGGCCCGTTCGCGGACCGGGTTTGCCCGGGGCGCGCTGGCGGCCGCACGATGGATACATGGACGCCGCGGGGTGTACGACTTCGCCGAGTGCTGGGAACGCATCGTGGCGGAAGGCGGCGGGCCCAAGCGGAGATAAAGGATGGAGAACGTGTTGGAGAAGAACCAGGACGGACGGCCCGGGCGGGACAATAGCCGGATCGGCGGATGCGGAACGGCACTGGTGACCCCCTTCGGCGCGGACGGATCGGTCGACGAGGACCGTCTGTGGTCGCTGGTACGGCGCCAAGTGGACGCCGGGATCCACTTTCTGGTGCCGTGCGGGACCACGGGCGAGGGTGTGACCCTGAGCCGCGAAGAGAAGGTGCGGGTGACGGAACTCGTGGTGGAGGCGGCTGCGGGCGCCGTCCCGGTGGTTGCCGGCTGCGGGGGCAACGATACCGGCGAGGTCGTGGCCCTGGCGGAGGCCCTCGCCCGCACCGGCGCCGCGGGGCTCCTGACGGTGACGCCCTACTATAACAAGCCGACGCCGACTGGCCTCTTCCTCCACTATGCGGCGGTCGCGAAGGCCAGCGACCTGCCCGTGATCGTCTACAACGTGCCGGGGCGGACGGGTGTGAACGTGACCCCCGCCTGTCTGGCGCGTCTGGCCGGGATTCCGGGAGTGGCGGGTGTCAAGGAGGCGTCCGGCGATATCGCGCAGATCGCGCGGATCTTCCAGGTGGTTCCCGAAGACTTCGTGGTCCTGGCGGGCGACGATACGTTGGCGCTCCCCACAATTGCGCTCGGCGGCCAGGGCGTGATCTCCGTCGCGGCCAACCAGATACCGGGGCCAATGGCCGAGCTGTGCGACCGCTGCCTGGCGGGTGACTTCGTCGGGGGGCGCAGGTTGCTGCGCCGCTGGTTGCCCCTCATGGACGCCAACTTCTACGAGACCAACCCGGGTCCTATCAAGTACGCCATGGCGGCGATGGGCCTGTTGGAGCCTCGCTGCCGTCTTCCGCTGACGACGATCGCGGAGACCAACCAGCGGCGGATCCTGACGGTGCTGCGCGAGTTGGGGCTGGTCCCCTCCCCGGAGGCCGAATGAACGAGGACCGGGCCATGATCGCCGAACGCATCGACGAGGCCTTTGTGAGGTCGGTCCCCCGGGAGGCCGACCACCGGCTCTTCGCCCGGTTCCGCGGACTGCTGAACGCCGGCGAGGTGCGCGCCGCCGAACCCGACCCCGCCGCCCCGCACGGCTGGCGTGTCAACGCCTGGGTGAAGCGGGGCATCCTGCTGGGATTCCGGCTCGGGAGCCTCGCCCGGTACGATGTCGGCGACGGCCTCTTCCACTTCACCGACAAGACGACCTTCCCGCCCAAGACCTCGTCCCCCGGGGGTGGCACGCGCGTCGTGCCGGGCGGTTCGGCGGTGCGGGAGGGCGCGTTCCTGGGGCGCAACGTCACCTGCATGCCGCCCATGTACGTCAACGTTGGTGCGTGGGTCGGCGACGGCACGATGATCGACTCGCACGCGCTCGTGGGCAGCTGCGCGCAGATCGGCCACCGCTGTCACGTGAGCGCGGGGGCCCAGATCGGGGGCGTCCTGGAGCCGGTCGGGGCGGTGCCGGTCATCGTCGAGGACGACGCGCTCATCGGCGGCAACTGCGGCGTGTACGAGGGCGCGATCGTGAAGCGCGGGGCGGTGCTGGGCGCGGGCGTGATCCTGACGCGCTCTACCCCGGTGTTCGACATCGTGCGCGGCAACGTGCTCAGAGCGGCGGGCGACGGTCCGCTGGTTGTTCCCGAAGGCGCAGTGGTTGTTCCCGGGTCGCGTCCGATCAGCTCCGGGATCGGAAAGGAATGGAACCTTTCGCTGCAGGCGCCGGTGATCGTCAAGTACCGCGACGACCGCACCGACGAACGCATTCGGCTGGAGGCGCTGCTCCGCTGACGGCCCCCGGGGCACCGGCATGCCATCAGGACCGCTGGCATGTCGGCACCACTTGCGGCCCGGCCTTGTTCTCCGTAATCCCGCACGGTAGTATGGCGGGCATTCTGTTTCAACCTAGACGGCCAGCCTGTTCACCCCAGATGAGAGTCAGCCCTATCCATTCCCTGAACGTCGCAACATATGCACAAGCCTCGGATGCTGCGGCCAGCAGCAACTGGAACCTGATCTGGATCGCGGTTGCCATCGGTGTGCTTGTCCTGATCCTCTACACTGTCGTCGGGCTGTTTTTCGGCTGGAGGAAGTGGTGGTCGAGCCGACGGAACATCGACATGTCCCTTGACGCCGGCGTCAGGCACCTGCTCGACGAATTCCTCCGCGAATTCGCCGCTCGCCTCAAGTGGAGCGAGGAATCCACAGACCGTCTCTGTTCAGCCGGCGAGGAGGTCCTCATGAGCCTTGCCGAGCGCGGCGAGGACGAGGCGCCATCCGATACGCGGCGTCTGCGGGTGGCCGTGCGCCAGGAAAAGGGGGTCGCGGTCATGGAGTTTCTCGCCAGTCCCCAGGGGACATGGAGTTTCTCGCCAGTCCCCAGGGGACGAACCTCGAGGAACAGATCGCGCTGGTGAAGAAACAGGACATTCCCTCCAGCGGGCGCGACCTGTCGCTTCGCCTGCTTGAGCACTACTCCGCGTCGGTGCTGCATCGCCAGTACCACGCGACCGACCTCGTGACGGTCAGGGTGGACGGGTCGCGCTAAGAGCCCGTGCCAGAGATCCCCGCCGCATTCGCCCGGTGATTCATCCCGCCTGGACGAGGGCTTGCCAACACTTGCCGAAGAAACGCCGCGGCGCGGGGTATGGATTCGATCATGGAAAAGAAATCGTGCGTGCCCCCCTCGTAGATGAACGCCTCGAAATCGGGTGGTCCGCGCCCGATTCCCTCCATGGCGTGAATCATCGCTTCGGCCTGGCTGACCGCTACCGTCTCGTCGTCGGTGCCGTGGTGGAGTTGAACCGCCGGCAGGTCGGCCGCGAAGAGGACCGACGAGCGGCGAACGAGGTCGAGGCGGGCCTCGGCCACCGGGATCTCTCCCGTGATGAAGGGCCGGATGAGGGTGGAATCGAAGTGGGCGACACCCGTCAGTTCGCGGGGATCGCCGTTCGCCGCCTCGCGAACGAGCCCGCGGACCCAGTCGTCGAAGAAGTCGGTCGGACCGAAGAAGGCGACGATGCGTTCGATGCGTTCGTCACGTGCGCCGGCCAGTAGCGCGACCCCGGCTCCGCGGCTGCCTCCGACAATGCTGAGCCCCGAGGGCTTCGCTTCGGGCGTCGACTCCAAGGCGACGTTCACGAGCGCGAGCGCGTCGTCGACATCGTAGTCCCAGGGGCTGGGCGGACCCTCGGAGACCCATACGCGGCCGCCGTATTCGAGCGGTTCGCCGCGGAAGGACGGGATCACGTAGGCGAACCGCGTGCTTGCCTCTCCCGGGGCATAGCCGACGATCTGGAGGTCGTCCACGGACACGCCGCTGTCGCCACCGTGCAGGTAGGCCAGCACCGGCAGGCTCCGTTCGGTGGCCCCGATGGGTATCACGATCGCCCCGAAGTGGCGCGCGCCCGCCACGACGTGAGACACGATCCGAAGGGTGGCCGGGGCGCCGGCCAGCGAATACTCCTCGGTGAGTTCGACCGAGACCTGAGCCGCGGAGAAGTCGCGGCCGGACCAGTCCGCGCGGACTGCATCCACCTCGGCCTCCGAAGGCGGCGCGAAGAGGACGTCCAGTTCGGCTTCCAGGTCCAGCGCTTCGGCGGTGGTGGTGGTCGAGACCGTGGCTGCGGTAGCCGTGAGGGTCTGGGTGCCAGCGGATTCGCCCAGGATCCAGCGGGTGGCCGCTTCGCCGTTCGGGTCGGTGGCCGCGAGGACCGGGGTCACCCAGCCGTGCCCGGCGGCGGGCGTGAACGCGACCGTCGCATCGGGAAGGGGCCGGCCCGCGACGTCCAGGACGCGAACGTAGACAAGTTTGGACAAGGGGCGACCCGGGAGGCTGCGCTGCCCCGCACCTGCCATGATCTCGACGGCCGCAGGACCGGTCGGGGGCGCCGCCGGACCCGCCGCGTCGCCGCATCCGGCCAGGGCCAGCGATGCGAGGGACACCAGCAACGGCCCGTGGCGCAATCGCCACTCTCGGTCGACGGTTCCGCTGTGCAATGCACTACCTCCGGGGGGTGACGAGAAAGTGTCATGTGAACGCCGGCACGAATCAAGGGTGCACGCGGTTTTCGGCAGCCCTTAACGTTGAGGAACGACGTGGCTGGCCAGATTGATGGCCTGGCTACTTGATCCGCTCGACGATTGCCGTCGTCATGACGGTGCAGCTTATGGCCGGTTCACCGGGGGCCACAAGGTCCGCGGTCCGGGAAAATATATGTAGGGCGGTGAGGGGGGAAGTCAATGGGCGCTTGCGTTACTATCACAGTAGTATTACCATGATAGTATGGATGAACCGATGCCCGATTCGTGGACTCCACCCGGAGTGCTTGAGCAGGGTAGCGGGCACCGACCACCCTGAAGCGCGACGACACACCAACCATTCAGGAGGAAGAGTTGAGACGCAAGACACTGAGCCGGCTGGGCGAGACCGAGATGGAAGTGCTCCACCACGTCTGGGCGGCGGGAGTGGCGTCGGTGGCCGACGTGCACGCGAGCATCCTGAAGAGCCGCCGGGTCGCGTACACGACCGTGATGACGGTCATGAAGAAGCTTGTGCGGAAGGGCTTCCTGCACTGCGACAGCAGCGGTTCCCGCTACCTGTACACCCCCGCGCGTCCGCCCGCCCAGGTCAGGCAGGAACTCGTTCAGGACCTTCTCGACCAGGTCTTCGATGGGTCGGCCGCCGCCCTGGTTCAGACCCTGGTCCGGGGCGAGACGCTGTCGGCGGACGAAAGTGCCGAGATCCAGACGCTGCTGGCTCGGATGGCCGGTGAGGAGGAGCGCGATGTTTGAATTCCTGGCACGGATCGGCACCGCCAGCGCCACGGCCTTCTGGGTTCCGGTGCTCGTCTGGACGGGGCTCGCGGGAGCGGTGGCGCTTTCGTTCACGCTGGCGCGCGGGCTACACCCCATGATGGGGTACCGGCTACGCCAGGCGCTTCTGTTGGCGCTGCCGGCGTCCGTCCTGGCCGCGCCCTGGATTCCTGCGCCTTGGCTGCCCTCGCGGGGCCTTCTGCGGCGGGATCTGCCCACAACGCTCGAACCCGCGATGGCACTGCCGGCTATTGGTGGAATCCCCCTGGGTCCTGACCCGGCGACCGGAGTCGACATCGCCTTGGCGCTCCTGGGCGCGGCAACGGTCGGGGTCCTCCTCTTGGCTGTCGTTCGTCTCGCGATGCTGGCCGCTGACCTCCACCGGCTTGGCAAGCTCCGTGTCACTGCCCCCAGGGTTGGCGATCCGGCGCCGAACCGGTTGCTGCGCACAATCGCCGGGCAGTTCGGCGTGCGGCGACCGGTGGAGCTGCTGGAGGGACCGCCGGACAGCGTGCCCATGACGTTCGGTGCCCGGAAGCCCGTGGTCGTCGTCCCCCGCTCGCTTCTTGACTCCCCCGAGTCGCTGAAGATCGTGCTCGCCCACGAGCTCATCCATATTCGGCGGGCCGACTACGTGTGGGCTCTGCTCGATAGCCTCACCGCGGCCTTGTTCGCCTTCCACCCCCTGATTCGGCTGCTGCGCAGAGGAATCGAGCGCTGCCGCGAGACCTCCTGCGATGCCGAGGTGGTGGCCGCGGGAATCGTGCGGCCCAGAGAATACGCCGAGCTGCTGGTCCGCACCCAAGCCCCGACGCAATTCCCGATGCCCGCGGTGGCGGCAAGCATGTCGGCGCGGACCGTCACACTGAAAGAAAGGCTGGAGACCATGAAGAACTTCGCAGACATTCGACCCACTTCGCTGCAACGCCGCGGCGCCGTTCTCGGTGCCGGATTCCTGTTCCTCGTCATCGCGTCCCTTGGGGCCTGCGTAGGCGGCAACGGCCGGGACGTGCCCGAACAGGACGGGCTTGCGGTGCCCGCCGTCGTCGAGGGCGTTGACACCTTGATGTTCCGCTATCTCAGGCCCCTGGTGGCGACCGGAGTCTCGGGAGCCGAGTACTACCAACACCAACCAACCTCCGAGCAGGAGATGCTCGATGAGCTGACGCGACTCGACGTGCAGATGGAGTACCTCCGGGAGCGGATGGACGAGATCCGGAAAGGATGGCAACAGGCTGAGTCGACCCGGAATGCACTGGACGAGAGGTCGCAGGAGGCACGGGACCTGTGGGGAGAAATCTCATACGCCCGAGAGAGGTTCGGGCTCCTCAGAACCATGCACACGGACCGCCTCAGAAGGTCGGAGACCCTGAAGCTCGAATTCGAAACCCGGAAGAGGATGCAGGGTGGTCCATGAGTGCGGCCCGCTACCGCGCGCCCATTGAGACGCCGCGGTTGTCCCTCGCTCGAATGCTCCACACCGCGCTCGTCACCGGCGCTACCCTGGTCGGCGGCGGCTCTGTCGCGTCATGCGGTGAAGAGGGATCCGACCCAGTCCCCTTGACGCGACGGGGCGATACCTGGCTTCATGGGGCGGTCAGGGCGAAGGGCCCGGCGAATTCGCCGCCCTGAACCGGGTTCGGCCGTGGGCCACGGACTCAGTGATCGTGGACGACCCCGAGCGGGGCAGGATCTCCGTCTTCGACTTGGAGGGCAATCACGGCTGGACCGCCGCACTGCGCAGCCGGAGTGGGGATAACACGATGGTGGCGAGTGGGGTTCAGGCCCTCAAGGGAATTATCGGGTTGGCGATGAGCCCCGATGTTGTAATTGGTCTCCTGCCGGACGGGACGCTCTTCACGAGGGACATCGAGTTCACGCGGACGAAGGGATTCTGGCACCAGGATCACGCCTACGCATTGAGGACCGTCGACGGTGACACACGCGCCTCACTGGGCAGGCATCCCGGGCAACCCCGACCCAGGCCGAGCAGGACGCCAGTTTTCGCCGCCGGAGGAGTACGACGGCACGCTCTGGACCGTCTTCGATCGGGAGGGGCGTGTGCTCGGCTTGGTCGAAACGCCCGGGGGCCTCACAATCTTCGAGATCGGTGAGGACTACATCCTGGCGAAGGTGACCGATGACCTGGGCGTCGAGTACGTGCGGTTGTGGGGGTTGATGCGGTCGGGGTGAGGGTGACTTGTAGACGGCTGACCGGATATCCCTTCGCTGGGTGCTGGAGCCGCGGATCTTGACAAAAAACAATAGATACGCGACCCTATCTATGTTATTTTGTATTCACGTCATCCCATTTGCCCCGTAAACCCCAAAGAAAAATCGAAATCCTGCCCTGCCCCCGCCGCGCACGACTCAAGGATATCTGCGCTATCCAGCCCGGCTACGCCGCCCATCAGCGGCTCGTGCCGACTGCTCCGGGGGAAGGTGTACCCTTGATCAAACTGCAGGACCTCACACCGAAGGGGCTCGCCGACCCGAACTTGATGACCCGATGCGTGTGGCCGGACCGCCTGTCGGACAGATACCTCGTCCGCGCTGGAGATGTGGTCTTTCGCCCACGCGGTGACCGAAACACGGCTGCTATCCTCGACGCCCGCTTCCGGGAGCCGGCGGTCGTCCTGATCCCGCTCTTCATCCTCCGTCCGAAACGGCACACCGTTCTCCCGGAGTTCCTGGTTTGGGCGCTTAACCAGCCACCCGCCCAACGCCACTTCGACCGAGTCGCACGTGGCACGAACATGAGGATGGTACTTCGGCCGGGCCTCGAGAACCTCGAGATCGACCTGCCCGCCATAGAGGATCAGCGGAGAATCGTCGCCATTGACGCATTGGCCCAGCGTGAGCGCGCATTGACGATCCGTGCGGCCGACATGCGTGAGCAAATGATTGCCCGCACCCTCGGTAGTCGGGCCAGTGGCACGTACCGCCCTGGCCGCCGCCTTGAGAGACCCCCCTTATGACCCGCCGAACCACGCAAGAGCGGGGGCACTCGACCGTGGGGCCGCCCCGTGGCACCTTTTGGGGGATTGCCAACGCGGGAATAGCCCGCCTCGGTCCCTTCCGTCTCCATGCTTTCGGTTTATATTCGGAGTCAGTGGGATCGAGAGTGAGCGCAGGGACGAACACGGAGGTCACCGAGATGGGTCAACGGACATCGATCGAGTGGACCGAGGTTACCTGGAATCCCACGACGGGGTGCACGCGGGTGTCAGCAGGCTGCGACAACTGCTATGCCGAAGCGCTGTCGCGGCGGCTGTTGAGCAAGATCTACACCCGTCGCATGCCGGTCGTGAACACCGCCGCCAAGCGCCGCGACCCCTTCGCCGTGAGGATCTGGCCGGAGCGGCTGGCCCAGCCTGCGAGCTGGAAGGAGCCGCGACTGATCTTCGTGAACTCGATGTCGGATCTATTCCATCGAGACATACCGCCCGACTTCCTGCGGGAGTCGTTCAAGGTGATGCTGGAGGTCAACCGACACACCTATCAGGTGCTGACCAAGCGCCCCGCTCGCGCCGCCCGCTTCGTGCGAGAGAACGTGGACCTGTTCAAGAACGACGGCCTGCCACCCCACATCTGGATCGGTACGTCGACCGAGAATCAGGAGACGGCGTACAGAATCCGGCACCTCCAGCAGGTGCCGGCGGCGGTCAGGTTTCTCAGCTGCGAACCGCTGATTGGGCCGCTGAGCCTGTGTAAGGAGTGGAGCGCGGGGCGGCGGCCGATGGAAGGCCGCTGGGTGCAGGCGCTTCGGGACGAGTGCGTGGCTGCGAAGGTGCCGTTTTTCTTCAAGCAGTGGGGAGGTCGGACACCGAAGGCGGGGGGGCGTGAGTTGGAGGGGCGGGAGTGGAATCAGATTCCGGGGTGGGGTGGGGGTTCGTCGAGACCGGTGGCGGCTTACAGATACCGCGAATCCGACAGGAGTCGGCAGCCACTATCGGGGAGTGTCTGATGGGGATTCGCAGTATCGGGACGATGATGGGGTTCGGTGGACCTTGGACCAAGGAAAAACTGGACATTCTCGAGGGATACTTGGACTCCTACACGACGGCCCTGAAACACCAGCCGTTCAGGCTGGTCTACATCGATGCGTTCGCCGGATCCGGGGAGATCAATATAGGCGAGTACGGGGTAAGCGACTTTGACACCGATTCCTTCGTCAAGGGATCCACCGAGAGGGCGCTCAGGGTACGGGATGGGCCATTCGATCAGCTGGTTTTCGTGGAGAAGCAGACCGATCGATACAATCAGTTGATGGAGTTGAAAGCGCGGCATCCGGATCGGTCGATTGACGTCAACCAGGGCGATGCCAATGCGTTTCTGGCTGGCCTGACCAATCAGAGTTTCCGAGATGGTCCCGGCACCAAGATCTACTTGGACTGGCGAGGCGTACTGTTCGTAGACCCGTTTGGCACAGCGCTCGACTGGGCCACTGTGGAGCATATCGCAGGACTGCGACGGCTCGATATGTGGCGCCTGTTCCCGGTCGGTGCGATTGGTAGGATGCTTCCGTTGTCGAGGAATCCGGAGGATGTCGAGCCCAAGTGGGTGGAGAGATTGAACGTTGTTTTCGGGGGCGACCAGTGGCGCAAGCTCTATTCGCTTCCCGCTCAGCAAACCCTCTTTGGCGAAGAAACCTTGGAGCGAGCTCCGGGTGTGGATGGCTTGCTAGAGATCTACAAGGGTCAGCTCGGGGAACTATTCGGAGACCGATTCCTTCGGAAGTCGCGCACTCTGAAGAACTCCAAGAACTCCCCCCTCTTTGAACTGATCTTCTGCGTTGGGAGTCCTAGCGTGAGAGCGATTGGGGCCGCAAAGAGGATCGCGCGACATCTCATGAGAGACATATCGTTGAACCCATGACCCAAACCACCCAGGACCAGGTCAACCAGACCGCGTGGGCGGCTTGCGACACCTTCCGGGGCGTCGTCGACGCCGGCCAGTACAAGGACTACATCCTCGTGATGCTGTTCCTG
Organism: Longimicrobiales bacterium; assembly: GCA_963555795.3. Classification (GTDB taxonomy): domain Bacteria; phylum Gemmatimonadota; class Gemmatimonadetes; order Longimicrobiales; family Gaopeijiaceae; genus Bin94. Next base: position 825,267 of record CAUVXA020000007.1, read on the forward strand.
AAATACATCTCCGACCTCTGGGACGACCATCTTGAGACCTACCGGAAACGGTACCGCGGCGACGACGCCCGCATCCGTCGACGGCTCGAGCGCGAGCGCTTCGTGATGCCGGAGGGCGCGAGCTTCCGGGAGCTCTACGAGAAGCGCAACGAGCCTAACATCGGCGAACTCATCAACATGGCGCTGGAGGACATCGAGGATAAGAACCGCGCCAAGCTCGAAGGCGTCTTCCGCAACATCGACTTCAACTCGGAGGCGAACCTTGGGCGGACCAAGGACCGCAACCGCCGCCTCAAGAACCTCCTGGAAGACTTCGCCAAGCCGGCCCTCGATCTGCGGCCGTCGAGGGTGACCGGCGACATCATCGGCGAGTGCTACATCTACCTGATCTCGCGCTTCGCGTCGGACGCCGGGAAGAAGGCGGGGGAGTTCTACACGCCCTCGGCGGTCTCCCGGCTCTTGGCCAAGCTGGCCGCGCCGAAGGACGGCGCCACGATCTGCGATCCGGCGTGCGGCTCGGGCTCGCTTCTGATCCGCGCGGCCGAGGAGGTCGGTTCGAACAACTTCTCCCTCTACGGGCAGGAGGTGAACGGGGCGACTTGGGCGCTGGCCCGGATGAACATGTTCCTGCACTCGAAAGACGCCGCCCGGATCGAATGGTGCGACACGCTCAACCGCCCGACCCTGATCGAGGAGGATCGGCTCAAGACCTTCGACATCGTGGTCGCCAACCCGCCGTTCTCGCTCAAGAAGTGGGGTGCCGAGAACGCGGCCAGTGACCCGTACGGCCGCTTCTGGCGCGGCGTCCCTCCGCCGTCAAAGGGCGACTACGCCTTCATCACCCACATGATCGAGATCGCCGAGCGGCGGAGCGGACGTGTCTCCGTGATCGTCCCCCACGGTGTCCTCTTCCGGGGTCACTGGGAGGGGCGCATCCGCAATGCACTCATCGAGGAGAACCTCCTGGACACGGTGATCGGCCTGCCCGCGAAGCTCTTCACTACCACCAGCATCCCCGTCGCGATCCTGGTCTTCGACCGCTCCCGCGAGGAGGGGGGCGCGAACGAGGACCGCCGCGACGTGCTCTTCATCGACGCGAGCGAGGAGTTCACGCCCGGCAAGAAGCAGAACGTCATGGAGGAGGAGCACATCGCGAAGGTGGTCGAGACCCACCGGAAGCGGGAGACGATCGAGCGGTACTCTCACCTGGCCACGCCCCAGGAGATCATCGAGAACGACTACAACCTCAACATCCCCCGCTACGTGGACACCTTCGAGCCCGAAGAGGAGATCGACATCGCCGAGGTACAGCGGGAGATCGACAAGATCGAGGACGAGCTGGTGGAGGTGCGGGCGAAGATGCGGGGGTATCTGCGGGAGTTGGGGGTGGAGGTGTGACGTGAAGACCCTGTCCGACCTGCTCGCGCTCGGTGAGGGGTTCACCGTCGAGTTCAAGCGATCGCTGCGGTCCGACCTGGGGCGCGAAATCTGTGCCTTCGCCAACGCAGCTGGCGGGGTGATCCTGCTCGGTGTGGACGACGACGGCACGGTTCGCAGCGTCGAGGGACACAACCGCTTGAAATCTCAGGTACAGTCCATCGCCCGGTCCGCCGATCCGCCGATCAGCGTGGAGGTCGAGAGCATGGGGGAAGTGCTCGCCGTCAGGGTGTCGGCACAGCGTAGCAAGCCGTACTCCTTCGGTGGCAAGTTCTTCATTCGCGAGGGAGCGTCTTCACAACAAATGTCGCGGGATGAAATCCGGGAGTTCTTCTTTGCAGAGGGTGTGATCCACTTCGACGAGAGCCCCTGTCGCAGGTTCTCACTGGACAGCGATCTCGACGAGGCCACCTGGGCGGTCTTCCGCCGGAGGGCGAAGATTCCGGATCACATGGAGCCGAGGACTGCTCTGGAGAATCTGGACCTTCTGGCCGGTGATGGCCGGATCACCAACGCGGGGGCGTGGTTGCTCGCGAAGAACATCCGCAAGTTCCATGCGAGCGCGCACCTGTCCTGTGCGCTGTTCTTCGGAACCACGAAGACGGAGATTCTGGACCGGCGCGACTTCCTGGGCGATGTGTATTCGATGATCGATGGAGCCATGACGTGGGTCCGCTCGAAGATCAACGTGCGCTACATCATCACGGGGTCGGTCAACCGCCAGGAACGTCCTGAGCTTCCCGTGGACGCGATCCGCGAGGCGGTGGTCAACGCTGTTGCGCACCGGGACTACCGTTCCAAGGCCAATGTCCAGGTCTGCCTGTTTCATGATCGGCTCGAGGTGGTCAGCCCCGGTGGGCTTCCGGCAGGAATCACGGAAGCTGAACTCGGTGTCAAGAGTGTGCCGCGCAATCCGCTGCTGTTCGGGCTGCTTCACCGCATGGATGCCGTGGAGCAGATCGGATCGGGAATCAGGCGCATTCGCGGTCTCTGCCGGGAGTGGGGAGTGCCTGCGCCTGTGATCGAAGTTTCGGAACGCTGGGTGACCGTGACCTTTCCTCGGGTTGCCGTCGCGGAGCGAGGGGCCGGAACTGAGGAGGCACCGGGTCGGCACCAAGTCGGCACCAAGTCGGCACCAAGTCGGCACCAAGTGGAGATTCTCCGTAAATCGTTGTCGGCACAGCCCATGACGGAGCTCATGGCGGTGGCAGGAAGAAAGGACCGCACCAAGTTCAGGAACCAGGTTCTCAGGCCTCTGCTGGACGCCGGATGGATAGAGATGACCATCCCCGACAAGCCCACGAGCAGGATGCAGAGGTACCGGATCACTGCGGCCGGACGGGAAGTGCTCGCGGCGGTGGAAGGGGGTCGGGAGTTGGGACGGTACCCGACGCCAGGGCCTTCCGACCAGGAGGAATTGCCAGTGGTGAGATTGCCACGAAAAGACTGGCCCGATGAGTAGCCGAGCACCAGGATCGGCAATAGGTGGGGTGGGGGAGACGCCCTTGAGATTCGGGGTCGTCATTGAGAAGGCCAGCGACAACTACTCGGCATACGTCCCGGATCTTCCCGGGTGTGTGGCGACCGGAGACTCGGTAGAGGACACGGAGAGTCTGATTCGGGAAGCGATCGACTTCCACCTTGAGGGAATGCGCGAGGACGGATTCCCGATTCCTGAACCGCAGACCTCGGTAGGGTGGGTTGAGGTGCGGGGTGCCCGACAGCGGGGAGGGGCCGAATGAGCGACGACCAGGGAGACCAACGTTCGGCGCGAGGGGAACTGATCCTCTACTCGACGGAGGATGGTCAGGCGCAGATCCAGCTCCGGGCGGAAGAAGGGACGGTGTGGCTCACTCAAGCCCAGATGGCGGAACTGTTCGACACGACGAAGCAAAACGTCAGCCTCCACATGAGGAACATCCTGGCCGATGGGGAAGTCGGGCCGTCAGTTGTCAAGGAAACCTTGATACCTGCCCCCGATGGCAAACGGTACCGGACGAAGATCTACAACCTCGATGCCATCCTGGCCGTGGGCTACCGGGTCCGATCTCCGCGCGGCGTCCAGTTTCGCCGGTGGGCAACCACGGTTCTCAGGGAGTACCTCGTCAAGGGCTTCGCCATGGACGCCGAGCGGCTCAAGGATCCCGACCGCGACTATTTCGACGAACTTCTCGAACGGATCCGGGACATTCGGCGGCAACTTATGACCCTGGCCGATTGGGACTGGGTTCTGGATCGGTTGTTGGCTGGGAATGAGCTTTCATTCCATGTATGACGTGAAGCGCATTACCCTCAACGAGACTGACCTCAAGAAGAAACTCTTGCCGAAACTCCGGGATCGGGTCTTTCATGTTACCACTCAAGAAGCATGGCCTTGCATCGAGGCGTCGGGACGAGTCCTGGCCTCTCCTCCTGACTCGAAGTGGATGCCGTGAGGAGCCCGCCATGTCCTCACCCTGCGGACTTGTAGACCATCGCGGAACGGGTCTGCTTATGGTGAGAGGCCAAGGGCAACTTGAGGGAGGCCCCAACCCCGCCGAGAAGCACCAGTCCCAGCTCCCCGCGCTGCAACTCCTCGTCGCGCTCGGCTACACCCCACTCTCCCAGGCTGAAGCCCTCCAGCTCCGCGGCGGCCGCCTCCGCAACGTCCTCCTGGACGACACCCTCACGGACCGCCTTCTCGCGATCAATCGTTTCTCCTACCGCGGCCGCCGCTACCGCTTCGACCTGGAGGATGCCCAAGAAGCCATCCGACGCCTCCGCCCCACCCCCGATCGCGCACAAGGACTCCGCCGCACGAACCAGGAGATCTACGACCTTCTCGTACTCGGGACGACGATCACGCAGAACATCGGGGGGGACTCCAAGTCCTACTCCTTCCGCTACATCGACTGGGAGGACCCCACGAGGAACGCGTACCACGTCACCGCCGAGATGGAGGTTGAGCGCACGGGTAGCGTCAAGACCCGCCGCCTCGATGTCGTCGCCTTCGTGAACGGCATCCCCTTCATCATCATCGAGAACAAGCGACCCGCCGAGAGCCTCGACAAGGCCGGAAGCCAGCTGATCGGCTACCAGAACGAAGACAACATCCCGCACCTGTTCCACTTCGCCCACCTCCTTCTGGCGCTCAACCGCAAGGAGGCGCGGTACGCGACTGTCGGCACCGCAAAGAAGTTCTGGCAGGGCTGGCGCGAGGCGGAGACGGGGAACGGCCTGAGCGCGCGGCGAGAAATGGCCGTGGCTGCCGAGACGGCGATGGGCGAGTTGGCCCCCGCGACCGACCCCATCCCACAGTCCGGCACCGTCAGATCCATGCGGACCGATACGGCACCGGAGCCTGCGGTATACCGGACCACCGCCATCTCCGCCGACCTCAAAGCCGCCGTCGACCGCCCCCCGACGGTGCAGGAATCCACCGCCATCTACTCCGGCGACTTCGCCGCCACCCGCCCCCACTTCGAAGCCCTCGCTGCCCAAGGCCCTCGCGCCGTCACCGAACAGGACCGCACGATCCACTCCCTCTGCCGTCCGGAACGCCTCCTCGACCTGGTCCGCCGCTTCACGGTCTTCGACGGCGGCATCCGCAAGATCGCCCGCCACCAGCAGTTCTTCGCGGTCCAGCGCGCCATGGAGCGAGTCAAGCATGTTGGCCCCGACGGCAAGCGGCAGGGCGGTGTAGTCTGGCACACCCAGGGCTCGGGCAAGTCGCTGACGATGGTCATGCTCGGACGGGCGCTGGCGCTCGACAAGGAGATCGTCAACCCGCGGATCATCATCGTCACCGACCGGACCGACCTGGACCACCAGATCAAGGACACCTTCAAGTCCTGCGAGCTGGAACCCGTGCGCGCGCGGAGCGGCAGCCACCTGCTCAGCCTCATCCGGGCGCGAACGCCTCTCATCACCACCATCGTCAACAAATTCGACACGGCCCTCAAGTACTCGAGCAGGCCCGACGACGACCCCAATCTCTTCGTCCTCGTGGACGAGAGCCACCGTTCCCACACGGGACCCATCGGCGGCCACGGACAACTGGCCATGAAGATGCGTCGACTCCTCCCGAAGGCGTGCTACCTGGGCTTCACCGGGACACCGCTGCTGGGCCACGAGAAGAGAAGCACCTTCGCTACCTTCGGCGGGCTGATCCACCGCTACGCCATCAACGAGGCGGTCGAGGACGGCGCGGTCGTGCCCCTTCTCTACGAGGGGCGGTTCGTCGACCAGCAGGTCACCGCCGAGACCATCGACAGCTGGTTCGACAAACTCTGCGAACCACTGAACGAGGACCAGAAGGCCGACCTGAAACGCAAGTTCTCGCGCCTGGATGCGCTGTCGCAGACCGAACAAGCGATACGGGCCAAGGCGTTGGACATCTCGGAACACTACCGGCGGCACTGGCAGGGGACGGGCTTCAAGGCCCAGCTGGTCGCGCCATCCAAGGCGGCCGCCGTCCGCTTCAAGGAAGTGCTCGACGAGATCGGGGACGTGACCAGCGAGATCGTCATCTCCGCGCCCGACGACAGGGAAGGGAACGAGGAGGTCGACAAGGCGTCGAAGGACCGGGTGCGCGCCTTCTGGGACGAGACGATGGAGCGCTACGGCTCGGAGGCCGAGTACAACCGGCGTGTCATCGACGCATTCAAGGGCCCAGGCACGCCTGAGATCCTGATCGTCGTCTCCAAGCTGCTGACCGGGTTCGACGCGCCCCGCAATACGGTTCTCTACGTCTGCAAGCCGCTCAAGGAGCACAACCTGCTGCAAGCGATCGCGCGGGTGAACCGGCTCCACGAAGAGGGGGATGAGCCGAAGGAGTTCGGCTTCATCATCGACTACCAGGGGCTCCTGGGCGAGCTCGATAAGGCGCTGACCACCTACAGCGCGCTGGAGGGCTACGACTCCGAGGACCTCATCGGCGCCGTCCACGACGTGCGCGAGGAGATCAAGAAGCTCCGGCACTTCCACGGCAGGGTGTGGGACCTCTTCAGGCCCGTCAAGAACAAGAAGGACATGGAGGCGATGGAGCAGTTCCTGGCCGACGAAGCCATCCGGCAGGACTTCTACGGGCGGCTGCGCGCCTTCTCGCGCTGCCTGCACATCTCGCTGTCGTCGAAGAAGATCCTCGACGTGTTCGACGAGGAGCAGATCGCCGAGATGAAGCGGGACTGGCGGAGCTTCAGCGATCTGCGCAAGTCTGTCCGGATCCGCTACCAGGAGGCGGTGGACGTCAGGGAGTTCGAACCGAAGATCAAACGCCTCCTCGACGATCATGTGTCCGCGAAGCCGGCCGAGACGGTCATCAAGCTGATCGACATCCACGACACCGGCGTGCTGAAGTCGGTCATCGAGGAGACCGGGACCAGCGACGCGTCCAAGGCCGACCGGATCGCTAGCGCCACGCGGCGCGCCATCACCGAGCGGATGGACTTGGACCCCGCCTTCTACGAGCGCTTCTCGGAGCTGCTCGACGACACCATCAAGGAGTACCGTGAGAAGCGGCGGTCGGAAAAGGACTACCTGGACAGCGTCGTCAAGATCGGCTCGAAGGTCGCCCGAGGGCACGAGGAGCGCGAAATGCCGGCAGCCCTCAGGGGGAATGACGACGGTATGGCCTTCTACGGGATCTTCAGCGGGGTGCTTGCGGAGGCGTCCGGGGAGCCTGTCGGCGAAGACGAGACGGCCGAGGTGGCGCTGGCTGTCATGGACATCATCCATGACCATCACATCGTTGACGTGTGGTCCAACGAGACCGCCCAAAACGACATGCGCAACGCCATCGATGACTACTTCTTCGATGTGCTGCGTGATGAGAAGGGGATTGAGCTTTCCGAAGCGCAGATGGACGATCTGCAGACGCAGATTCTGAGGCTGTCGCAGCGGAGGTTCCCGTAGTGAAGCCCCATTTCGTCCACTACGGAGCGCACCGGATCGACTTCTCGGTCGTGCGACGCCGTCGGCAGACGCTGGAGATCGCGGTGGAGCCCGACGCGACGGTGGTGGTTACGGCACCGCTGGACGCACCCCTCGAAGGGATCACCGAGAAGGTGCGGAAACGGGCCGCGTGGGTGTTGCGGCAGCAGCGATTCTTCTCGCAGTTCATGCCGCGAACGCCGGAGCGGCGCTACCTGGCGGGCGAGACCCATCTGTACCTCGGGCGGCAGTATCGGCTGAAAGTGGTTCGTCATGGACGACCGGGTGTGAAGATGATTCGCGGCTTCATCATCGTTCACACCCGCGAGCCGGAGAAGCCGGAGGTCACCCGCCGTCTCGTGGAAGGCTGGTACCGCAGACAGGCGCGTGCGAAGTTCGCGGAGCGGCTGGAGGCGAGCTTGGCCCGGTTCCCCGACCCGGCGGCGTTCCGTCCAAAGGGGCTGATCGTCCGAAGGATGGAGAAGCGGTGGGGATCGCTGTCGCCATCGGGGCGGCTGCTACTCAACCGACGCCTGATCGAGGCCCCGGTCGACACGATCGACTACGTGATCGCGCACGAACTTTGCCACATGGCGGAGCCCCACCACGGCGCGGAGTTCTACCGGCCGTTGGACCGGGTCATGCCGGACTGGGCGGGGCGGAAGGGGCGGTTGGAGGAGCGGATGGCGTAGCTAACGCAGGACGCTCTTGCCGATGGCCTTGAGAAGGTGGTTTTCGTAGTCCATCCCGGTAGCAAAATCGATGAAGTGCGGATCGGTAAACGAGAGCTTTCTCGGCCAGTGCCTCTCCAAATAGGCCATCAGTGCCGTTCGGTAGATGGTGGAAGCCAACGAGTTCAGCGGCGGAGCGGTGTCGCCGAACGGTTCCAACAGCCTCCGAGAGACCTTGTCGCCATGGACGAACTTGCTTCGCGCATGATAGAGGTGAAGGAAGATTCGAGGTGAAAGAGTCATCCACTTCCGTTTCTTCCCGTGCCTCACCCAATACCTCTTGGTCTGAAGCTCCTTCTGGTAGAAGCCTCTCCACTCGGCAATCAGGCAAGAGCAACGCCATTTGTTCACCTCCCCATTCGGCGGCGAGGCAAGTACCTCGACGGCCGTCGTCCAGTGGACGGCGTCAAGCCCGACTTCGGTCAGGGAAGCGTAGCTCTTGAAGCCAATCGACAGCGCCTCATACGCCGCTTCAAGCGAGCGGAAAACCTTGGCCGCATTCTTCTTGTCCCTTCCTCGCCTGTATCGGAGGTGCCACACACGTCCAAGATGATCTGCCAGCCTTTCGTCAACGAGGAGCAGATCTTCTCGCAGTACCCGGAGGTCCGGCGTGAGCGACAGCCCATCCAATTGGAAGCCGATCTGGTTTACGGCAGGGGTCCATGAGTCGAATGTTGAGCCATCACGTCGTAGCCGCGCGGGATGATAGTCGAACGTCTCGGACCATGAGATACCTGACCGTCCGTATGATCGCCAGCAGGCCCGATTCCGCAAGATCGTGGCCACCGCGATAGCGTTGCGAAATGCGATCACCGACTCCGCATCCCTATTCATGTCAACAAGCCAGTCCCGGCGGACAATCAGAGCAGCCGGTGTAATCGGCTTCCCGTTGCCATCATGGAACGAACGTAGGAACCTCCTTGCCGCCTCCGACCACTCCGTGATTTCCACGACCCGCCGATCGGATGCTGGCACAATAGCGATACCCTCAAGTCCGAGGGTCAGCGCTGAAGGTGATTGGTCCCGACTGCCAAGCGGAGATTCGGGAGCACGAAGGCCAACTGCCAGTCAGGATCCTCGGACACAACGGACCTCCGCACGCTTCATCCAGAACGACTCCGGGAGCGCAAGGCCGTGCTCGCTCCGAAGCTCCAGGATCCGGTCCAGCGTGCGGAGTGCCGCCGTGTACTGCTCGCTGCCGATCTGCCGGTCGACCTGGACCATGTACCGGTCCATCCGGATCTCAGGCGGGAGTTCCTGGGCGGAGGCAGCCGCACCGGTGAGGGCGAAGAGAATCGGGAGGGCAAAGGTGGCGGTCCGTGAAGTTCGCAAGATGGGATTCTCCTTTACGAGCAGATTGGCTCCCTCAATGAGAACGAGAGATCGGGAAGAAGCCTTCGATCACCGGCAAGGGACTCATCGTCGGGGTCGCCACGAAAACGGATTCACGACCTCGACCCCCGCCGGTTCGAAATCCTTCCGGTTGCGAGTCACGACCACCAGTCCGTGGGCAAGTGCGGTCGCCGCGATCAGGCTGTCCTTAACTGGCATTGATCTCTGGCGGGCGCGGAGTCCTGCAAGAAGCTCCGCCCAGCGGAGTCCGATCTCTGCATCCAACGGAACGCAATGGATCCGGCGCACGACCTCGTCGAACCAGAGTTCAAGGGCATCTCGGCCCCGTCCTGGCCCCAGCAGACGGATGCCGAACCAGATTTCTCCCAGTACCACAGGGTTCACGGCGATGTCCTGCTCGTGCGCTCGCAGCCACCCGACTACGCTGGGTCTGGGGTTTGGCTTCGTGGTTTCCGAAAGGACGTTCGTGTCAACGAGGTATCTGATCGTGCGGCTCCCCGAATCCAGGACCATCGAGGTCCGCCGTCGACTCGGATGGAACAGGGACGAACCAACCCTTCTCGGGGCAGGCCAGCAACAGGTCTACCAACCCCAGGTTCGTCGGCACCCCGGTGCGCGCGAGGCGATAGACCCCTGGCCCGAGCCGCTCAATTTCGAACTCCTCGCCGGGAGCCACGCCGTCGCGCCGACGAAGCTCGGCCGGAAGGACGAACTGTCCTTTGGTTGAGATTACAGTCTTCATGGGTGGTAAGATATGAGACTTACCGATGTCCGCAACCCCAGGTGGGACAGGCGGAGCCCGCCCGTCCAGCATCGCCAGCAGTTCCTCGATTGGCTCGTCACCGGGCCATGCACCCCAAAGCACCATGGGATCCACGTGCTTGATGCCTGCGGCTGGGTCCGCACCAGCGTGCTCATCCGTCTTGGTCGGATCTTCCCGGTGCGCCTCTGAATCCGCCGCGCCTTCGGGGTGCGGGACGCCCGCAACACGCTCGATCGATCCTGTTTCTCCGTCTCTCTTCATTCCTCACCTGCCTACTCAACAGACCGGTCCGCGAAAAATGTAAACAACACTTTACACAATGTAAACCATACCTGTCATTCTCCCCCCTCAAACCCCAGGCGCCATCAACCCATGCGCCTTCGGCAGAAACTCCGACATCATCCGCGCGAAGTGACGGTAGTAGTCATCCCACGACATGCCTTCAAAGTCCCTGGGGTTCGCCTCTATGTTCGCCTGCAAGCGCCTCGAGCAAAGTGCCTCGGCTACCACCTCCGCCAGCAATACCCGAAAAAGCAGCTCATCCTGCCCCGGATACTGCTCCGATTTCGGTCCCAGGTACCGCTTGAGCGACGGATGGCGGGCACCGATCTCGATTACGTTCCTGTTCCACCGGTAGCGCAGCGCGCCATGGTCCACATCCTCCAGCTTGATGACGATCCCCGCTCCGGCGGCAGGCGCGGCCCGAAGTTCGGTCTCCGCTTCGTGCTTCCCGAGGCGCGCTGTGAGCTTGGTCGGCGCGGCGTCATCGTCCAGCACCGCCACGGTGAACTTGCACACGGCGATCCCGAGGGTGGCGCTCAAGACCAGCTTTCTGGGTCCCGAGAACCGAAAGTCGTCCGAGGACAGCTCCAGAGCGAACTCGCGGCCGGCTGAGCGGGCCAGCGCCACAGGGGCGAGAAGCCGAATGCTCCTGCGGGAGCCGCTACGGATGCGGTAGCTCTTGCGCTCGAACTGCAGTTCGTTGACGTTCGCGTACCTTTCGGCCTCCGAAGCGAGCACGGCAATGGTCGACTCGGCTTTGATAGGGCCAACGCGTGCTTCCAGGCCGGTTGCCGCAGTCGCTTCCAGGGCCTTGACCGACCAGGTCGCCCGCAACGCGCCCTCCTGCGCCTCCACCGCTTCCAGAGGCACCAGAGGGCGCTCCGCCCGGATGTCGTCGGTCAGGCACTCGACCTCCACAGGCTCGCCTTCGCCGATCTCGGGGAAGGCCTTGGAACGCACCGTAAGCCAGCACTTGAAGGACTGTTCCCGGACGACCTGCGCGTACTGCGGGCTCAGCGAATAGCCCTGGATATGAAACTGGCTTCCCCTCTCTTTCCCCTTGGGGTCGCGGGACATGTCCTCGTCGGAGAAGTCCTCCATGAACTGGTTCGCCGCCTTTTCGAGGGCGTTGAGCCGCTTGCGCGTCTTCTGGCTCTCTACGCTTCGCGCCCGCTCGCGTTGCTCTCGGGTCCGTTCCTCTTCGACCAGTGGCCGGAGGAGGGTGAGCGCCCGTTCATAGAGCCCTGCCACGAAGGGATGGTCCGGGATCAGGCCTGACTTGCGCGAGGGATCCAGAATCGGAACCGGGTTGTCCTGCGGATGGGGCTCACCCAGTGCCTGACGTTCGTCGTACTCGTTCCAGAGGTCGTCGATCGCTTCACAGGTGAGCCGGCCGTAGAACCACTGCGCATGGGGATCCCATTCCAGACTCCGTTCGAAGAGCGTCGCCTCGTGAATCGCGTGCCTGGACTTGACCAGGATGCCGCCGAGCCGAAACCGGTTTCTCTCTGACTGAAACTTCCTTCTGGCTCGAAAGATGACCAGCTTGGCAGTCGCGCCGGAATACCCCGGTACCGGGAACGTCTTGGAGACACGCCTCTTGCCCGCGGGCCTGTGAAGGCTGACTGTGCGGTCCTTCCCTTTCTTCAGACCCCGTACTACCAGCGTGGTCTGCTTCTGCCAGATGATCTCACGAAGGCGTACCAGCCTGGCCACATTCGGCACGAGAGTGTCGATTTTCGGGATCCGGTGGCTCGGCTCGATTTCGATGGTCACCACCGTGCCGGTGCCGTCGCCGATCCCCAGGCGCTTGCGGACTCCCAGGGTGACTTTCCGCGAATCGTCAGCCTCGTATTCCAGATTCGGGAAGATCCTGCAGGTGTGCATGCGTCCGTCGCCGGCGATCGACTCGAAGGTGACCTTGCCGAGCGCCGCGATGTCCTTCGCGCCTCGGGAATTCGTGCCCCGGACCGCGTGCCCCTCCTCCAGACCGCTGACCCGCCCGCCGATCCGCCCGAGCTTCCGGTTCATCTGATCCGTGGTCATTCCGTCGGCGAAGTCGCGCACACGCAGGATCGAAGGTTGGCCCCTGCCTTGCCTGCCGAGTTCGATCTCCACCCTACCTTCGGTCCGCAGGATCTGATAGCGGTCGTCGGCGTTGGTGACCAGCTCGACGATTGCATCGTAGACATCGCGTATGGCCAGCTTGGCGTCCTGCACGACGCGGCGGGACGCGACTTCCAGCGGTCTTCGCTTGACGGCGGCCATCGGGTGCGGGCGGCTCCTGGTTACACGTACGACGGGGGAAGGCGGAGGGGCAGGCAATGTGGGTTCGGCGCCCGCCGGGTTCAAGCGTTCCGTGAACCGGTTTTGACACCGCCCGACATCTGCCGCCAATTCGTAACGACCTTCTGCGACGCCCCGTTCGGGCAAACGATGGTGCGAGGCGCTACGTGAACGAGAGTGGATTCGGCGACACGACGGGCGGACTGCCCCTCTTCAAGCGCGCGCTGAGGATCCAGGCCCTTTGTGAGAAGATCAAGGAGGTGGAGGAGCATATGGAGACGGAACGGTTCCAGACACCGGCGGACGTGCTGGGGGGCAGGATAGTCCAGCCCGAAGCTCCGCTCAACGGAGTCAGGAATTCGCTGGTCGTGAGCCGACCCCATAGCGGTTGCCATCCCCGTAGCACGCCCATAGACTGGTCAGTCTGGTCATCGTGGTCACCCGCCTCCCTCTCGCTCAACGGCCCAAGGCCATGTACGCAACCGAACCCATCCCGGAACACGGGCGCATCGATGAACTTCTCCGGTCCGTCGACCGTCCCGGTGACTATTGCGTCGGCGGCCGCATCTTCACCCCCATGCCGCGCGTCATCGTGGAGGGCGCCGGGGAGCTGTCGTTCCCGGTGCCGGAGGCGCAGATCGAGGCGCTGATCGCGGCCGCGGAGCGCTCGCCGTACGGGAAGGGAGCCGAGACCGTTCTGGACACGTCGGTCCGCGACAGCTGGCAGATCGACGCCACGGATGTCCGTCTGGGCGGGCGCGCGTGGCCGGACTCGCTCGCGAAGATCATGGACATGGTGGCCGCTGGTCTTGACCTCCCCGCCGAAAGGCTCGGGGCCGAGCTCTACAAACTCCTCGTCTACCGGCCGGGAGGCTTCTTCGCCGAGCACCGGGACACCGAGAAGGTCCCGGGCATGGTCGCGACGCTGTCGCTGTCGCTGCCGACGCCCGGCGCCGGGGGGGAGCTGGTCGTGCGCCACGCGGGCCGGTCGGCCACGTTCGACATGGCGGCGCTGGAACCGTCCGAGCTGTTGTTCGCCGCCTTCTACTCCGACAGCCCGCACGAGGTGCTGCCGGTCAGGGATGGCCACCGGGTTTCGCTCGTGTTCAACCTGTTCGCCGGGTCCCCGGACGACGGACTGGTCCCACCGGAATACCGGAAGCTGACCACGCAGGTCGCCGAATGCCTGGCTCGATGGCGGGACGGGGGCGGCGTTGACAAGCTCGCATGGGTGCTCGACCACGAGTACAGCGAGGACGGAATGTCGTTCGACACGCTGAAGAACAAGGACGCTGCCGTGGCGAAAGGTGCTCGCGAAGGCCGCGCGCCGGGCGGGGTGCGAGCTACACGCCGCCGTTCTCAGGTTCGAAGAGGAGGGCTATCCCGACGAGAGTCCACCGTACGACTGGGATGGCCACATGGAGAACGCACCTCAAGCCGAAATAGGGGGGCTCCGGGGCCGAAAAAGGACCCTGGACGGCTGGGCGGCCGGCGATGGCGGGCGCCCGCGCTTCGGGCCGATCGACCTGAAAGCCTCGGAACTGCTGTCCCGGCGCGTGCTCACCGACGCCGAGCCGGACGAGCGCAGGGTGCATCCGACGGGCAACGAGGGCGTGACGATGGCGCTGGTCTACCACCACGGGGCGCTGGTTGTCTGGCCCGGCGACAAGACCTTGGACATCGTGGCGGGCAACAGCGTCGGCCACGCCGTGTCGTGGGTGGGGGAGGCCGGGGCGTTCCAGCCGAAGCTGATCGAGAAACACCTGGCGCGGCGCCCAAAGGAAATCGTCGCCCTCCTCATCCTTGCGGGCGGGAGCCCCAGGGCGACGACGGATCCGGCCCGGCGCGACGCGATGCGCGAAGCGGCGGAAACCGCCCTGTCCGGCCTGGAGTCCGCTCTTCGCTCAGAGTCCGAGGCTCGCGCTCGCAGGGAGCGCGAACGGTCGGCGGAGCCGTGGCGCGCTTTGCACAGGTATCCCGACTCCCCGAAGGAGTGGATCGATCCCGGGGCCGTCTGCGATCTATTCGTGCTCGCGGATCGGCTGGAACTCGCGGACGCGGCCGCAGCGGCCGCACAGGCCATTGGGGATCACCCGACGATCGTGACCCCGGACCGGATGCTACCGGCGGCGGTGGAGGGGATTTGTGGGCGGGGCGGCATTGCGGAGACGGCCGCCTACGGTGTGCTGTGGCGCCGATCCGCCGACTTTCTGCTGGCGCAGAGCGCCGCGGCGCCCGTCCCACCCAGCGACTGGACCATCGAGGTGGAGATTCCGTGCGACTGCCACCTCTGCGCCAGGCTGCGCGCGTTCTGCGGAGATCCCGCTCAGCCGGTGGAGCGCTTCGAATCCCGCCAGGACATCCGCTGGCACTTCCGCCAGAAGGTCGGCCGGGATCACCTCGACCTCGACTACGAGAGCCGGTGGCTCGGGGGCACCTACACGCTGGTCTGCACGAAGAGCCGGGCCAGCCACCTTCGGCGGCTTGAAGAGTACGCCGAAGATCTGCGCCGCATGGAGTCGCTGCTGGCGTGTGCGCCGGACGCCGAGGGGCGCGGCAGCGCGGAAGGGAGGGTGGTCCGGCTCGAGCGCGCGCTGGCGGTTCCGCGAAAAGCTTGAGTGCCAGGCCCTTCGCGGTCGCCTGAACGACTCGCCGATCCCGAGGCGATGGATGTGGCGAGCGCGTTTGTGACCGTACGCGACCAAGCCCTATGCTGGGCACGTCGAGGGCGCGAAGCGCCCGGAGGCGCGTCGTGATAGGCGAGCATCTCGTGCGCGTCTATGATCGGGTCAGGAACCGAGGTGAGTCCCATTGACCTTCCAAACAGCCCGCGGCACCTGACGCGCCGAACCTTTTTCGGCGTGGTGGCCGGCATCGCGCTTTCGAGCAGAAGCGCTACGGATGCAACGCTTGTTTCGGTATCGAGCCGAGCCCAATCGGACCTCTTCGTCATCAACATGCTCGGCGGTCTCCGGAACCCGAACAACACGCCCCCGGGAAATCCTTCGGGAGCCCTCCGAAGCGGCGACCAACCCGGTCCGGATGATCGGGCAATCTCCGACGCCCTCGCTTCGGGGACGGCCGCCGTCAACACCACCGTCGGCTATGTCGCGGGCCCTCGGGATCCGTTCGAGAGCTCGGTCGCCGACGTATCTCGGGGTCTTTGCCGGACTGGGGGTGAAGATCATCCAGCTCACGTACAACGTCGCCAACCAGCTGGGGCACGGGTCGATGGTGCCCGAGAACGGCGGGCTTACGGACTTCGGTCGCGATGTCGTCGCCGAGCTCAACGCTGCCAACACGCTGGTGGACCTCAGCCACAGCGGTGAGCAGACGTGTCTGGATGGGATCGACGCGTCCACGGCGCCCGTTGCGATCACCCACACCGGCTGCAGAGCGGTGACGGATCTTCCTCGCAACAGCGGCCACCTCCCTCAAGCCGCCGGCCGTCCCCACTTCCGGGACGTGATCACCCGCCCCGGCACGGCCATCAGGATCTCCCCGTCTTCCACCACGAATTCGCCGCCGACCAGCACGTGGTCAATGCCTGTCGAGTGCTGGTGCGGCTCCACGAAGGTCGCCTGATCGGTGATCGTCTCGAGGTCGAAGACCACCAGGTCCGCCCAGTAGCCCTCACGGATCTCGCCCCGGTCGGCGAGGCCCATGATGCGCGCCGGGAGCGAGGTCTGCGCACGTACGGCCGACTCGACCGACAGGGCGCCGACGGTCAGCGCATAGTGCCGGATCTTGCGCGGGAAGGTGCCGTAGAAGCGCGGGTGAACCGGACCGTCGCCCGGCCACGCGATGCCGCCGTCGGAGGCGGTCGCGACCCAGGGCTGCGCCGCGTAGTTCTCCAGGTCGATCTCGGACATGGAAAATCCCCGGAAGCGCCCGCCCCCCGGCCTCGTCCGATCCCCTTCGAGCTGCAGGGCAATCGCCGTCTCCACCGGATCCTCGCCCCGCTGCGCAGCCACGTCCTTCAGGTTCATGCCGACATAGTCTTCGTTCGGGTGCTCGAAGATCACGACGCGGTCGGCCCCGCCGCGGCGCCCGATCTCGTGCGTGATGTCCATTCGGATGCGGGCCGCCGTCTCGGGGTCCCGTAGCCTCATCTCGAGCATGTCGGCGGGCGAGCGCGCATCCGCGGGTCGGGCCGCCTCCTCGTCGTCGAGCGCCCAGCCGGGGATGAGGACCGTGCGCCCGTCGGTGCCGCTGGTCGGGTAGGGGTACTGATCCGCCCACACGCGCACGCCTTCGTCGCGGGCGCGCTGGATCAGCTGAATCCCCGAACTGCTCGAACCCCAGTACGCCACACCCTTGGCCTTGATGTGGGACGCGACCACGCGCACGCCCGCGCGACGCCCGATCTCGATCGTCTCCATGACCGCGTCCTGCAGCGTCGGCGGGCGACCCGGATGCTGACTGGGCAGGTACCACATCGGGTCCGCACCCTCCGCCCGCTCGTGTGATATGTACACACCGTCGTACGGCGCGAGTTCGGCGGCCAGTGCGACCAGTTCGTCGGTCGTGCTCCAGCGTCCCGGGACGTACTCGAGTCCCGCCGACAACCCCACCGCGCCCTCCTCCAGCGCCTGGCGCACCAACGCCGCCATCCGCCCGGCCTCCCCGGGCGTGGAAGGCCGCTGGTAGTCGTCCCCCATCACCATGCGCCGCACGGTCCCGTGACCGACCATGAGCATCACGTTGGGGCCCACGCCCTGCCGCTCCAGGATCCCGCGCTGCTCGGCCACCGGCCACGGCGAGCGCCCGTCCTGGTTCACCACGACGGTGGTCACACCCTGGGACACCACGTTGGGCGCCGCCTTGCGGTGAATGGAATCGTTGCGGATCGACGCGCGGCGGCCGGCGCTCCCATCGTCCGCGTGCGAATGGATGTCGATGAATCCGGGCGAGACGTAGCGGCCCGTCGCGTCGATCACCCGCTCGGCGGTGGCCCCGGCGAGGGGCCCCACCGCCGCGATTCGCCCCCCGCGCACCCCGATGTCGGCGCGGAACCAGGGGTTGCCCGTACCGTCGAGGATCCGACCGCCGCGAACGAGCAGGTCGAAGTGTTCGGCCTCCTGGGCGGCGAGCGGGATGCCGGCCGCGCTCGCTGCCGCGCAAAGGACGGCCAGGGCGAGGACGGCGAGGCCGCGGACGCAAGCGGCGGCGGGTCGGACTGTCGCGAACAAATTGCACATGTGGGATTCTCCGTTATTTGCCATGCAACCGCCTGCGGAGGCCCTCGACGCGTCTCCAGTTCACCCCCAGATCAGTGAACCAGGAGAACCGCGAAGCCGAGCGCACGTGAATCAGGCGATCCTCGGGGCAGAAGTGAAACTCGATGTCGTCCCGGAAAGATCGCGAGAGGACCCTTCTCGGCGCTCATGGCTGACTCATGGCTGATGGAATCGGACGGGGGACGCTAAGACCCTGCCTGGACGGCGGCAACCGCGAGTCGGACGGCACGGCCCACGCCCCCTACCCCAGCAGCGCCGGCAACACCTCACCCGCCGCCCCCCGCAGCGCCACCGCCGCCGCGTCCGTGAGGGGCGTCGCTTCCACGTTGACTTCGATGATGCGCCCCCCCGCGTGCAGGGTGGCCAGGGGGATGGCCGCGGCCGGGTAGACCACCGCGCTGGGGCCCACCACAAGGCACAGATCGGCCCGTTCAGCCATTGACTGAGCGCGCTCCAGCACAGCCGGGTCCAGCATCTCCCCGAACAGCACGACATCGGGACGGCGCAGCCCGCCGCACCGGTCGCAGCGGGGGAGGGAATCGCCCAGTGGCTCGGCCTCCGCACGGCCGCCGCAATCGTTGCACCGGTCACGCGCGATCGCGCCGTGTATCTCGACGGGCAGCGCCGCATCCGGCGACCCTTCACCCGCCTCTTCCCGCGCGGCCCGGGTGTGCAGCCCGTCCACGTTCTGCGTGACCAGCCCGGCCGTGCCGCGACGCAGGAAGAAGCGCGCCAGCGCACGGTGTCCGTCATTGGGCTCGCACGTCGACAGGAAGCTCCGGCGCCAGGCGTACCACTCCCACACGGTTCCGGGGTCGCGGTTGAAGGCCTCGATCGTAGCCAGATCCTCGGGCCGGTAGTTGCGCCAGAGTCCACCGTCCCCGCGGAAGGTGGGGACGCCCGACTCCGCCGAAATACCCGCGCCGGTCAGCACCACGACCCGCCGTGCCTCGGCCACGACCCGGCGGGCACTTTTCAGCTCGCTTGGTGTCATGGTAGGGGACCTGGCAATCATACGCTCCCGTCCGCTTCGCCGGTCTCGGTGCCGACGCGGGGTTTGGTCGGCCTTCTAGTCGCTCACCCTCCGGCTCGGCGGCAGCACGGCCCGCCCGATCGTATTGGTGTCCGT
This sequence comes from Longimicrobiales bacterium, assembly GCA_963555795.3. GTDB lineage: Bacteria > Gemmatimonadota > Gemmatimonadetes > Longimicrobiales > Gaopeijiaceae > Bin94. Next base: position 844,398 of record CAUVXA020000007.1, read on the forward strand.
GCCGAACCAGATCGCATTGGTCTCCGGGTCGAAGTACATGTGCCGGATGGTACCGCCGCCGCTCTCAACGTCCACGGTGCTGATGACCCTTTCAGTCCTGGTATCGAAGCCCACGAAGACGTTGGGCCGGACGCCGGTCTCGACGTACCAGACGCGGTCCTCGTCGTCGATGGCGACACCGTAGGGTCGGGATTCTCCGCCACTCGGGCTGGCCCATTCCGTAACCTCGCCGGTGGACGGGTCGAGGCGGCCCAGATAGCCGCGTGAGTAGTCCACATACCAGACGATGTCCTCGGAGTCGATGACCAGCCGCCTCGGGCGGGCGCCTTCGTCCGGGAGATCGAAGTAGGTCGGCTCGAAGGTCTCCGGGTCGATCATGACAATCTGATTGGTGCCGAAGAGGGTCGCCCACGGCCGATCCTGCGAGTCCATCTTGAGGCCGTAGGGCCGAGTCGAACCGCCCCGCGCCTCCGGGTTGTCCGGCATTTCGACCAGCCGAACCTCGCCGGTCTCCTGCCAGAACTTGCCGACGAAGTTGCCGCCCTGGACGGTGAACCAGAGGTCGCCCTCGGCGTCGAAGGCGAAGGTGTGCGGGTCGCGGGCCCGTTCGTCGGGCATGGGGAAGATCTCGATCTCGCCGGTCTCGGGGTCAAGACGGCCGAGGTTGCCGACGCGGTTGCCGGTGTACCAGACCATGCCGTCGTCGGCCACCACCAGGGTGTGCGGGCCGGCGCCGTCGGGAAGATCGTACTTCTTCATCTCGCCGGTCGCGGGGTCGAGGACCGCTGCGTAGTGGGAACGCTGGCCGACGAACCAGACCCGTCCGTCGGGCGCCACATAGGGATCGCGGGGCCGGCTCTGCTCCCACGGCACCTGCCACTCCTCCAGGACTGGATCGGATTCCTGAGAGACACCGGTCATTGGGGTCATCAGCGTCGCCAGGGATACCACGACCATCGCACTGCACAGGGATTTCATTTCTCGGTCCTCTTGATGGAATCGAAGATCGCTTGTGTCCGTCCGGCTTCAGTTCCCGGACCGCACGTACTTCGTCAGCCCGCCCTCCGCGTCCGCTCGCGAAATCGGGCCCTCCGCCGCATACACGTTGCCTTCCCCGTCCACGGCCACGCCCTCGCCGGCGACACCCTGCGGCCCGCGCTCCGAGGCGTGCGGCGGAATGAACGCCGTCACCCGGTCCTCCGACGCATGGCCGATGCGCACACCCGTCATCCAGCCGTCATGGTTGTTCGGGTTGGACTCGGAATCGATTGCGTAAAGATTGTCGTCGCCGTCGATGAACAGCCCGCTGATACGGCTGAACTGGTAGTACGAGTCCAGGTGGTTGCCCTCCTGGTCGAAGATCTGGATGCGGTGGTTGCCGCGGTCGGCCACGAACAGGCGCCCCTGCGAATCGAAGGCCATTCCGTGCGGTGTCCGGAACTCACCCGGGGCGTCGCCGATCTGGCCCCACTCCATGATGTACTCGCCCTCCGGGGAGAACTTGATGATGCGCCCGGTCGACCCCTCGGCAGGGTTGGCGTTCTGTCCGCTGTGCCCGTCCGAGACGAAGATGTCGCCGTTCGGGGCGGTGATCACGTCGCACGGCTCGTTGAGCAGGCCGGGCCCGCTCCCCGTCATGCCTGCCTGTCCCAGGGTCAGAAGCACCTCGCCTTCGGGGCTGAACTTGATGACCTGGTGACCCTTGGTGCCGTCCTCGGTGCCCTGCGAGTCGGTGACCCACACGTTGCCGTCCGCGTCCACGTGGATGCCGTGGGGTAGAACGAAGAGCCCCGCGCCGAAGCTGGTGAGGATTTCCCCGGTCTCGCGGTGAAACTTGAAGACCGGATCGACCAGGTTCTCGGCGCATCCGCCCGCAAGCCCCACGCCTCCGCAGCGGTCGTAAGCCCAGATGTGGCCATCGTTGGGGTCGATGTCGACGCCTGCCGTGGAGCCCCACTCGCGGTCGTCGGGGAGACCGGCCCAGGCCTTGATGACTTCAGGAGCCGGGTTGGGGAGGTCGCCGGCCGCGGCCGGATCCGCTATTGCGGTCGGGTCGGCGGGGGCTGCGTCGGGCTCCTCGCTGGCTTCGTATGCGCAGGCTGCGGCCAGGAGCAGGCCTGTGAAAACTGCCAAAACGATGCGCTTCTTCATGTCGTCCTCCGTGTTGTGAACAGCCGTGGCGGAATCTCCGCTGCACTCAAGCGGCGATGCAGCTTTCAACAGCCATGCTGGCCCGCGCGTGACCGCAAGTCAAGCAACCCCCTACGGCAACCCGTACCGCTCCAGATACGCCAGGTCGAACTCGTCGAAGGCCACCATGTAGACCGATTCGGGACCGAAGCCCGCCACGCGCCGGTCCCCCTCCAGCGTCACCGCCCGCACCAGCTGACCCTGGCGGTCGAAGAGGTCGTAGGCGGTGCCGGTATCCGCCGGCAGGTGCCGCTGTACCCATGCGCGCCCCAGGGGGTCGACACGAACCGTGGTGGGATGTAAAGCAGACTTTACACTTGGCCAACTATAGTTGTCATAATCGGGCTCTTCAGACCCGCCGGAGCTGCCGCGAAAGAAGGTTGTGGTCGTCGACCCGTCGAAACTGCTCGAAATGCCCATGCCGATTCCGGCGTGGCGCCGCCTGTCGCGGAAGTACTCGGCTTTCTCGGCAGTGGTAATGGGGACGGGCTCGTAGGAGACCGTGTCTCCGTGCGTGACCGAACCGTCCGGGGCGTGCCAGTCCACTCCGTAGCCCAGGGAACGCGCCACGACAACCGAGCCGTCGGCCGCCACCCCCCAGGCATCCTGCGGCGACAGCGGAATCGGCGAGACCATCACCCCGTCCTCGATCTCTTCGACCACGACGTCAATGCGCTTGAAGCTGCCGGCAGTATCCACCGATCCCTCGGCCAGACCGATGCGGAGAATGGCGCCGCGCCCATCGGGGTCGGGCGGGAAGCCACCCATGGCGGCGGCGTAGACGTTCCCGCCCAGGTCGATCCCGGCGGGAATCGCCATCACGACCCCACCGTCCTCCTGGAACATCGCGATGGGGTGCGCCGTCCCGAACTCCAGTTCCGGCCCGACCCTGACCAGCTGCCCCTTGCCCAGGTCCACCATCAGGGTCGAGTCGCCCGGCAACGGCCAGACGGCGTCGGGCTGCTGGTACTCCCCCGGCCCCTCGCCCAGCTTGCCCACCACGGCGCGAACCCCCGCGTCCATATCCACGCGGTAGAACGCCTTGCCCAACGGATCGGCGACCAGAACGTCCCCGCCGGGCAGCTCGCGCACCGTGTGGACGTAGCCGAAGTCCTCGGGGAAGACGGCGTCGGGGGGGCCGAGAGAAACGGGTCGCCGGGGGTCGGCCGCGTCGCCGGTGCCGGCGTCGGCACAGGCCTGCACATGGAGAAGCAGCAGAGGGACGAACACGGGCCAGCGACCCAGGCAACGCCTGTTCGGATGGAGCCTCCCTCTCATGCGGCGTCTCCCTTGACGAGAAGCTTTCCAAACCCCGCCGAACCCGGACCCTTCCTGTTAGACTATGACACTATCGAGTCCCCCATCGGTTGTCCCGCACGGGTACGTGTCCAATCCCAATGGCCAGAGCAGGCGACAACTCCCCGGCCCCCTCCGGCCCCGATCCGCCACCCCGAACGGCTGGATCCGGCCATCTTCGCCTTCCCCGTCGAGAAGATGCGGAGCGGCTACTACTCCGATAAGTACTTCGTGCGCGCGCGTGACCTGCTCCTTGCGTCGGGGCGCAGTCCGACGGTGACGATGCAGGTCTTTCAGAGGCAGGACGCCATCGTCGCGGGCACCGACGAGGCCATCGCCATCCTGAAGCTGTGCCTCACGGAGGGCTATGACTTCGGCGACATCGAGGTCCGGTCCCTGCGCGACGGGGACCGTGCCCGCCCGTGGGAGACGGTCATGTTCATCACCGGGCCGTATCCGGCCTTCGCGCACCTGGAGACGCTGTACGCCGGGGTGCTGGCCCGCCGCACTCGCATCGCCACCAACACCCGCGCGGTGGTCGAGGCCGCGTGGCCCAAGTCCGTCATGTTCTTCCCGGCGCGCCACGACCACTGGATGGTGCAGACCGGGGACGGCTGGGCGGCGCATGTGGCCGGGGCGATCGGGGTGTCCACCGACGCGCAGGCCTCCTGGTGGGGCTCGTCGGGGATCGGCACGGTCCCCCACGCGCTGATCGCGGCGTGCGGCGGCGACACGGTGGCCGCGACGGTGTCGCTGGCGGATGCGATGTCGGACGAGGTGCGCATCGTGTCGCTGGTGGACTTCGACAACGACAGCGTGGCCACCTCCCTGGCAGTCGCACGGGCGCTGGGCGAACGCCTGTGGGGAGTGCGCCTCGACACCTCGGGGACCATGGTGGACCGATCCGTGGCGGGGGAGATGGGAGACTTCGACCCCCGGGGCGTCAACTGGCGCCTGGTCGACAAGGTGCGGGACGCGCTCGACCGCGCGGGCTTTCCGCATGTGCGGATCGTCGTGTCCGGCGGGTTCACCGCATCGAAGATCCGTGCCTTCGAAGAACAGGGCGTGCCGGCGGACTCGTACGGGGTGGGATCGGTGCTCATGCGCGGCTCCTTCGACTACACGGCGGACGTGGTGCTGGTCGAGGGAGAGCCGATGGCCAAGGCCGGTCGCTGGTACCGGCCGAACGACCGACTGGAGTTGGTGAAATGAGTGAAGGCGGTTCGGCGAAAGAGACCGGCACCGCGGCCGGGGGGAGCGGGCCCGGGCCCGCCAGGATCGGCTGGATCGTCGACGCGCAGGTGGACTTCATGGACCCGGCGGGGCGCCTCTACGTCCGCGACCTCTTCGACGACACCGACCCGGGTTCGGTTCAGGTCGTTCCCGCGCTGGTCAAGGCCACGGCATGGATGCGCGCCCACTGCGACGTGATCGTCTACACGGGCGACTGGCACGGCCTCGGCGACCCCGAGATCGACCCGGTCGACCCGGATCCGGCCGTGGGGACCTACCCCCCGCACTGCATGGGGCGTTCGCCGTTCCCGGATGAGCGCGCGGGCGCGGAGGTGATCGCCGAGATCCGCCCGCTCGACCCGCTGGTGCTGGCCCACGACGCCACCGAGGACGAGGCCGACGTCGCGGCGCACCGTGCCGTGAGGGAGCGGCGGCCCGTGTTGGTGCGGAAGACGCGGTTCAACGTCTTCGAGGGGAATCCGGAGTGTGAGGCGTTCGTGCGGTCGCTGGGCGAAGCGCTGGGGCGTCCGCTGGAGTTCGTGGTGATCGGGGTGGCGCGCGATGTGTGCATGACCCAGGCCGTCGACGGTCTGGCGGAGCGCGGCTACGGGGTCACCGCCGTGCGGGACGCGACCTGGGGGCTGGGGCTTGAACCCGAAGAGGTGACGCTCGCGCGCTGGGCCGAGGGGGGAAGGGTGGTGGCGGTAGCCGAGTTGGGGGGATGACCCGGAAGCGCTACCGGTACCGCACCCCCTCCTTGAACACGAGATCGACCTCGCGCAGCGCCCAGATGTCCTCCAGCGGGTTGCCGTCCACGACGATCACGTCGGCCAGCTTCCCGGCTTCCACCGTCCCCAGTTCGTCCTCCATCCCGAGCAGCTCTGCACCCCGTAGCGTCGCGGAGACGATCGCTTCCATCGGCGTCATTCCGAGCTCGGTGAAGATCTCGAGTTCACGCACATGGTTTCCGCTCTCGTGGAAGTTGAGGCGGGTACCCTTGTCGGTCCCCATCGCGATGGGTGCCCCGGCCGCGATCAGCTTCTGCAGGCTGCGCCGCCCCAGTTCGTAGCCTTCCCGCTGACGCTGCAACTCTTCCGGGCCCTCGGCGACCTGCTCCGCCACATAGTCCCGGGCCTCCTGCACCATGTCGGCGGGAGCGTGCCGGATGTACCACGGGTCCTCCAGACGGCTCGGGTCTTCGAGGTAGGTCACATAGACCTCGCGCACAACCATGAGCGATACCGAGTAGACGTTCTGATCGACGAAACGTTGCACCAGTTCGTCCGAGAATTCACCCTGCGGCCCCACCTCCTCCTCGCTCAAGAGGGTGGGGTGTTCCATGGCGTCCACTCCTGCATCGAGCACCGCCACGATGCTCTCGATCGACGACGTGTGGGTCGTGACCCGCAGGCCTCGCGCGTGCGCCTCCTCCACGATCTCGGTGAGGGCTTCGGTGGACAGCTCTGGAGGGATGTTTTCGGGCCCGCTGTACGACGAGACCTTGATGAAGTCGGCCCCGCGCTCGGCGTAGTCGGCGACGATCTCCCTGCCGTGAGGCCCGTCGCGTACCGGAAGCACCATCGAAGCCTTCGCGTGCGCGATTCCCTCGGCGGTTGCGCCCGCGAGAAGTGAATCGTTCGGGTCTTCGAACATTCGGAAGACGCCCGGATAGTTGAGGATCGTGCCCGAAGTGAAGAGTCGCGACCCGGCGATGAGCCCGCTCTCGATGTCTTCACGCAGTCGAATCATCTCCTCCAGCGGGTCCATGGTGTCCCGGGAGGTGGTGATCCCCTGCATGAGGCTCGCATTCAGGTTGCGCGCTCCGATCTCGTAGTAGCTCCTGTAGCGCCCCGCGAAATAGCCCGGGTGGTTGGACTGGCCGTCGAAGATGATGTGGCTGTTGCCCTCGATCATCCCGGGCATGACCGTTTTGCCCGCAACGTCGATGACCGTTGCCCCGGCGGGTACCGTCACGTCGCCGGCGGCCCCCGCGGCGATGATCCTGCCGCCTCCCATCACTACGACGGCGTCTTCGACCGCGGCGGCCCCGGTTCCGTCGATCAGTCGCCCGCCCACGAGGGCCGTGACGTCGTCGCCGGGCCCCGGGGGGACGCAGGCGGCGATCAGCGCAGCAATCAGCGGGGTGGCGAGCGCCGGCAGTCCGCGGCGGAAGGCCCCGCCGCGTGTGGGTCGCCGCGCCGTGTACACAGTTCGTCTCGTCATGATGTCGCTCCTCGTCGAGTTGCGTTACCCCGCTTGTGCCGGGGCCAGATGCCTGGCGAACCAGCGCACGATCCAATCCAGGCGCTCGAGGCGGTGCAAAGGCTGGCCGGATCCGGGCAGCCCGTGTCCCTCGTCGGGGAACCGGACGAACAGCGAAGGCACCCCCTCGCGAACCAGGGCCCGGTACATCTCCTCGCCCTGGCCGATCGGCACGCGATAGTCGAGTTCGCTGTGCAGGACCAGAGTCGGGGTGGTGATCCGGTCCGCGTATGCAACCGGGGACGATTCCCAGAGCTGCATCGCCGCTTCCCATGGGGTGCCCCCGAGCTCGAGCTCGACCCATGAGGGGATGTCCGCGGTTCCGAAGAAGCTGATCCAGTTGGAGATGCTCCGCTGGGTGACCGCGGCGGCGAAGCGGTCGGTGTGGCCGATCACCCAGTTCGTCATCAGTCCCCCGTAGCTGCCCCCGGTCACGCCCAGCCGGGCCGGGTCGATCCATTCGTGTTCGTCGAGGGCCACGTCCACGCCGGCCATGATGTCGTCGAAGGCCTTTCCTACAAGATCCCCGGTAACGGCGTGCTCGAACTGCTGGCCGTACCCGGTGCTGCCGCGCGGGTTGGTAAACGCGACGCCCCAGCCCTGCGAGGCGAGGATCTGGAACTCCAGGCTGAACCCGGTGCCGTACATGCCGTACGGGCCGCCATGGATTTCCAGCACCAGCGGATGGCGGGCGCCGGGGCGCATGCCCGCCGGCTCCATGATCCAGCCCTGTACGTCCCAGCCGTCGGCCCCCTGGTACCAGAACGCCTCCGTGTCCGAGAGTTCCCGCGACGCGCGCCAGCCGTCGTTGAAGTCCGAGACCGCGCGGCCTTCGGAGCCGTCGAGGTGGTCTCCGTCCGCCGCGTCGAATGTGCCGCCGGGCGTGACGTACACCTCCGCCGGCGCGGTGGGCGTGGTCCACAGATACGCCAGAGTGGCGTCGGAGCCGACGGCGAACCCGGTGGCCTGTCCCTTGCCCGCCACGACGGGAGAATGCGTCCCGTTCAGGTCCAGCTTGTGGATCTCGATGTTCCCCTCGATCTGGAAGGAGACCGCGAGGTTGCCCCCGGGCGTCCAGGCAAAGTCGGCCGGCGTGTGATCGATGTCGCGGGTCAGGTTGCGGGCCTCCCCGCCCTCGTCGCCCACCAGCCAGATCTGGTACTGGGAGCCGTAGTCGTGCGGATCGGAGTTCCCGCGGAAGGCGAGCCAGGACCCGTCCGCCGACCAGCGCGGCGCCGCATCGGTGCCCGGACCGCCGGAGAACCGTTCGGCTTCGCCGCCCGATGCGGACACGGTCCAGATGTCCGCATTCCGGTTGAAGTCCGGTTCCGCCGTCCGGTTCGAGACGAAGGCGATCCGCTCACCATCCGGGGACCAGGCGGGCTCCGAGTCCTCGAAGGGCCCGTCGGTGACCTGCACGGGGTCCCCCCCGTCAACCGAGACCACGAAGATGTGGGGATAGGACGACCCGAGGTAGCTTGTGCCGGCGCGGTAGCGAAGGCGGTCTGCCACGATCAGATCGCCCGACTCCGACTCGACGGCCTCTCCAAGCAGTTGCTCGGCGGCGGCCGGACGGGTCACCTCGGAGACCACGGCGAGGCGGCGCGAGTCCGGTGCCCACGCCAGGGCCGAAATGCCGGACCCCAGGTTGGTGACCGGCCGGGACTTTCCGCCGCTGGCCGGGAGCAGCCAGAGCTGCGGCGTTCCATTTATGGACGACCGGAAGGCGAGCCACTTCCCGTCCGGCGACCACTTCGGCGACTGGTCGCTGTCGCCCGGGGTGAGCTGGCCGAGCTCTCCCGTGGCCAGGTCGGCCTCCCAGACGGCCCGCCGGTATGCGTTGGCTTCGCGGTCCAGCCGGGTGGTGACAAAGGTGAGCCGCCCGCCGTCCGGGTGGAAATCCGGTTCGCCGACTTCGACGATCCGGAAGAGGTCCTCGGGCGAAACCCGGGTGGGTGCCTGCGCCGTGTCCGCGTCCTGCGCGGACGGACCGCAGCCGGCCGGGGCAGCCGCCAGCCAGAGCCCGACCAGCACTGGCAGTAGCCGGTTCCGGACCTCCGCACGGGCGCCAAGCCCCTTAGGCTCCCCGGCCGGCAGTCCGCAACGCGGGACGATGCATACGCGCGATCTCACGGCGCTGCTCAGCCCTCGGAAGCTGCCGCGGGGGCAGTCCGCAGGTACCGGTCGAGGTACTCCGCGATCCGGCGATAGTAGTCGGCTCGTGCACGCGGCCCGCGAATCCCGTGGGCCTCGTCCGGGTAGAAGATCCATTCGAATGTAGTCCTTCCGTGCGCGAGAAGTTCGTTGACGAGCGCCGCCGCGTCGAGGTGCATCGTGTCCTGGATGCCGCTCAGGATGAGCATGGGGCGGATGAGGTTTTCGGCATACGTGATCGGAGATCCGCGCCGGGTACCTTCGGGGTTTTCCCAGGGAAAGCCGAAGTGCTCCTCGTTGTAGCCCGGCGCAAGATAGAAGAACCGCTCCCAATCGGTGACCGGGGCACTGGAAACTCCGGCCGCGAAGGTCTCCGGAGAACGCAACAGCGCGCTGGCGACCATGAATCCGCCGTAGCTGTGCCCCCAGATGCCGATTCGGTCCATATCGACGTAGTCCAGATCCCTCAGGTACTCGACGCCACCCAACACGTCCGCGACGTCGACCTCTCCGAGGCGGTCGAATACGTCCATCCTGAACTTGCGGCCGTATCCGGCGCTGCCCCGGAAGTCCACGTCCAGGACCACGTAGCCCTCCTGCGCGAGGTAGCGGTTGAAGGCCGTCTGGTCGAGCCGTAGCCACCCCCGGAAGACGCTCTGCGCATAGCCCGCCCCGTGCACGAAGACAATGGCCGGATGCTCTCGTGCACGGTCGATCCCGTCGGGCAGGAAGAGTCGTCCCGTCACCGTGCTTCCATCATCGGGGCTCGGAAAACGGACGACTTCGGCCTCCCGCAGGGGATATCCGTTGAGCCACTCGGGCACGGCGAGCGAGGTGAGCCGCCGGGGCTCGCCCGAGTCGATCTCCTGCACGTACAACTCGGGCAGCGCGGTGTGGTCGCTGTGGAGGTAGGCGACGCGGGATCCGTCCGGCGAGGGCGTGGCAGACAGGTTCACACCCGGCAACGGTGTCACGCGCCGTCGCTCCCCGCCCTCTGCGGACACCTCGTACAGGTGCCGCTCGGGGGTCCCCGCCTCGTTCGAAGGGAAGAGGATGTTGCCGCCGCTGCGCGACCAGGAAGGGGTGACCTCGAAGCGGTCGTAGACCTGGTTGCTGGTGACCGTGAAATCTCCCGACGTGAGCTGCACGGGCTGCGGATCGGCGCCGTCGGCGTCAATCACGTACACATGGTTCCAGTCGGTGCGCTCCGAGGTGAACAGAAGGCGGCCTGAATCGGGGGACCAACCTATCCAGATGGCGAGCGGCGAGATCCACGCGTCCACCTCCTCGTGCCAGATGGTGCGCACCTCTCCGGTCTCGGGCGACGCAATCCGGATTTCCCGCGCCGTGTGGTCCAGCGACAGCCAGTTGATGGCCACCGAGCTTCCGTCCGGGGACCAGTGCGCCTGGCTCCCTCCCCGCAGCGAATACCGCTCCCCTTCGGGCGGTCCCAGCCATGTGGTCTCACCGCCCTCGGCCGGGATGACACCCAGCCTCACCCGCCCGTAGCCGATCAGCGTGAACCTCACGCCGATGATCAGCCCCGAGAAGTCGGTGTGCCGGAAGCGGCGCTGCTCGTCCGTGGCCTGCGCCGCATAGAGGATCTTCGTGCCGTCGGGGGACCAGCGCGGCTGGAGGTTGTGCCACCCCTCGCCGTGGGAACTCGTCAGCTGGCTTACCCCGCCATTCTCGAGGTCGAGCATCCAGAGCTCGCTCTCGCGGATGTAGGCGAGTTTGCTCCCGTCGGGGGACAACACCGGGTCGGGGCCGTTGAAATACTGTTGGGGGGTGTAGCCGGGCGAGGTGGCGCCGAAATCCACCAGCGTGCGGGTCGTGCCCGTGCGCGCGTCGGCCGCGTGGATGTCGCCCCCGGCGAGGTACAGCAGCGTGCGTCCGTCCGGGGTCCACGGCTCCGGGAGCAAGGTGCGCGTCACGGCCTCTCCGGGCCGATCCGGGGTCCCGGGTCGCGACAGCGACAAACGGCGAACGTTTCCGTCAAGATCCGCGACGAAAACCGCGCTGGAGTTGGTTTCCCCCTCACCTACCGTAAACGCGATGCTCCGTCCGTCGGGAGCCCATTCCGGCGCCGACAGCTGGCGGAACGTCCACAGGTTGTCGGTTGTGAGTCGCGGCGCTTTCTGGGCGAACGCGGGCGCTGCAAGGAACGCTACGCCGATGCCCGCGAAGAAAACTCCGCCGGCGGTCAACGCCCGGATGACCGTGCCGGCGATGGTCCTTGCAATGCCGCGGGCCGGCCCTCCACTCCGGTTCCTCATCGCCCCCAACCCCCCTTGAATCCCCCCGTTCGCCGGTTGCGCAACCTGGCGCCCTCGAATTCCCGTGCGTGTGCCCACGCGATCATCGACGGGAAGGTGCCGGTTTCGCGGTGCGGCGGCGAGATCTTCTGGGAGTAGCTGCCGCTGGGCTCCATCTCCCATGCGAAGCGGCTGTCGGACAGCTGGATGTCGAGCACCTGGCGCAGCTCGGCGCGCACCCCGGCGTCCTCCACCGGCACCAGCGCTTCCACGCGGGCGCTGAGGTTGCGGCTCATGCAGTCCGCGGATCCGATGTAGTACTCCTCGTCACCGCCGTTGTGGAAGTAGTAGATGCGCGAGTGCTGCAGGAAGCGGCCCACGATGGACACCACGCGGATGTTCTCCGACAGACCCGGTATGCCCGGGCGAACTCGGCAGCTGTCCCGCACGAGCAGGTCCACGGCGACGCCTTGGAGGGAGGCATCGTACAGCGCCCGCGTGACTTCCGGGTCCTCCAGGGCGTTCATCTGAAGCTGGATCCTCCCCGGCGAGTCGTCGGAGTGCAGCGCGACCTCGCGTTCGATGCGGTCGAGGATGGCGGGCCGCAGATGCTTCGGGGCCACGAGCAGCTTCCAGTACTTGCGCTTGGGGCGGTACCCGGTCGTCAGATAGTTGAAGAGCTCGGTCAGGTCGGCGCCGATGGAGGAATCGCAGGTCAGGAGACCCTGGTCGGAGTACTCGCGGGCGGTTCCCACATGGTAGTTGCCGGTCCCGACGTGCGCGTACCGGCGCAGCCCGTCGTGGTCCTGTCGCACCACCAGAATCAACTTGCAGTGGGTCTTCAGCCCGAGCACTCCGTAGGTCACATGGATTCCGTGCGCCGACAACTCATTTGCCCACTGGATGTTGGCGGCTTCACTGAAACGCGCCTGCAGCTCGATCACTACGGCCACCTGTTTGCCATGGCGAGCCGCGTGCACCAGATGGTCGATGATGCTGCTCCGCGGCGCCATCCGGTAGAAGGTCATCTTGATGGCGCGCACCTTCGGGTCCCGGGACGCTTCGCGGAGGAAGCGAAGCACCGACGTGTCGAATGCCTGGTACGGGTGGTGCAGCAGGATCGGGCCCTTTTCCCGGATGACGTGGAAGATCGGACGGTTGGTAAGCAGGTCGGGGTGCTCGGCGGGGTAGTGAGCGGGATCCTTCAGCCCCGGTCGGGGCAGGTCGTGAAGCGCCATCAGATCCCGGAGGCCCAACAGCCCGCTGCCTTCGAAGATGTCGCTGTCCTTGAGGCCGAGTTCCTTGGCGAGCATCGTCTGCCGGGCAGGATCGAAGCCCTCTTCGACCTGCAAGCGCACGATCGGAGCCAGGTGGCGCTTCCGCAGACCCGCCTCGATGAGCTCGAGCAGGTCGTCGGCCATGTCCTCTTCCACGTCGTAGATGGCGTTCCGCGTGACCCTGCAAATCTCGCAGGCCCGGATCTCCATCTCCGGGAAAAGGAGATCGAGGTTGTTGGCCATCACGCTTTCGAGGGGAACCCACTCGCTGGACTCCGCCACCCGCACCAGCCGGGGGATGCCTGCCCCAACCGGTACCTTCACACGCGCCAGCGAGCTTTGATCCTCGCCCGGGTAGCCCAGCGTCACCAGCAGATTGAGCGAAAGATTCGAGATGAAGGGGAAGGGGTGGGCCGGATCGGTCGCCTGAGGGGTCACAAGCGGGTAGATGTTGCGCACATAGTGGATGCGCAGCCACTTCCGATGCTTCTTGCTCAGGTCGTTCCAGTCCAGGACATGGATCCCCTGCTCGGCCAGGAGCCCCAGAATCTCCCGTCCGGCCTTCCTCTGCCTCGACTCGAGCCGGCGCACCACCTCGTAGCACAGCTCGATCTGTTCACCAGGGGTGCGCCCGTCGACGGTCCGCTCGGTGATCCCCGCTTCGACCTGCTGCTTCAGGCCGCCGATCCTCTTCATGAAGAACTCGTCGAGGTTCGACCCGACGATCGCAAGGAACTTCATGCGTTCCAGCAGCGGGGTCCGCTGGTCCTCCGCCTCGTGCAGCACGCGGAAGTTGAAGTTGAGCCAGGTCAGCTCGCGGTTCAGGTAGTACTCGGGACGTCCCAGGTCGTGTTGACCCGCCGCCGAAGGCACGGGTGTCGGGTCGGCAGGGGTGCGGAAGGGAGCCTCATCCGGCCGTCCGGAGCCGTCCCGCACGGCGGATTCAGGCGATGCGGCATCGGTCTGCGCCACAGCCGAATCCGCAGTCGAGTCGCGGTGGAGCTGGGTTCTGGACATGGTGCAAACATATGTTATCGCGACCGGCGGAACCAGCAACACGGCGGGACCTGTCGGTTGACGGCCGGGGCGGCGGCGACCAACTTGCTTCTGTGGATCGAGCCGGTTTTTGCGTGTCCGTGGAAGGATTGAAGGGGGTCAAGATGAGAAAATTTTCACCGTTTTTCGTCGTTCTTGCCGCGGCCTGCTCGGCCGCGCCGGTTTCCTACTACGGGGTGGCGCCTCCGGGTCGCGAAGACGCATACCAGTGCGCGGTCGCCCAGCTCAACATCATGGGATACACGATCGAGGACGGTAACAGCGATGTCGGCTTCGTGAGGGGGCGCAAGCAGACCTCGGGGTTGGGCACCCAGCTCTTTACGGGCAACACCTATCACGACGTGCTGACCGCCACCGCGTTCGACAACCCTGCCACAGGAGAGACCAACCTCCGAGTGGTGGCGACCCGGATCGCGGACCAGGACGTGGCCATGGGAGTGGGGGGGAGCGAGGACGCGGCGGAGCGGGGTGAGGACGTGCTGCCGCCTTCGGACAGCGGCAAGACCGACGCGCAGGCGCTGCTCATGAACTGCGGCGTGTCCAACGTGACGGGCCCGCCCCCGGACCAGGACGAATATGCGCTGTCAGGGGCGCCCGCTCCGCAGGATATTCGACTGCGCGGTGGACGCGCGTCCGCAGGCGAACGCTGACCCGAGTTTGGCTTTGCCGCGACCCGTAACGGCCGTGGACAGCCCATCCGCGTACCAGATCCGGGGCGACATTCCCGCCGTTTCGCCCGCCGCATTCCTGGGATTGGGCGAGGGCGGACCGAGGGGGTTCTGGGCATCCGGTGACCGATGGGTGGCTCATGCCGGGGTGCTCCGGAAAGTCGCGGTCCGGGAAGACACCGCCTGTCGCGAGGGGACCCCGGCCGAGGCGGACCGATCCGGGGAGGGCGTTGACCGCGTACGCTTCCGGTCGGTGCAGATCGAGGCGTCGCGGGTCTTCGAAGGCATCGAGCCGGGTGGGGCGCATACCCGGATCTTCGGTGGGTTCGCGTTTGCGTCCCGGCCGAGCACGGACCGGGTCTGGTCCCCGTTTCCACCTGCGCTGTTTCACCTGCCCGAAGCCGAGGTGGAGCACGACCCGTCGGCCGGGACCTGCTCTCTTGTGGTCCATGCCCGGAGTCGGCAGGACGCCGAGCGGTCGTGGGAGCGATGGGCGGATGCCCTGAAGCGAAGCCTTTCCACGGTCCCCGTTAGCCCTGCGCGCGCAGGTAGACCGGACGGATCGGCTGCCGAGAGGGTCGCCGGCATCGATCGGGCCGCATGGAGCCGCATGATCTGGCGGACTCTGCAGCGGATCAGAGCCGGCGATGCGGAGAAGGTCGTGCTTGCGCGCGCCCTCGACGTGACGCCTCCCCGGCAGGTGGCGCCTCTCGATGTGGCGCTCGCCCTCTGGGAGGAGAGCCACGGGAGCCATGTCTTCCTCTTCGAGCCCGTTGGGGGGAGGGCGGTGGTCGGCGCCGCGCCCGAGACGATCGCCGCGATGGTCAACGGGGTCGTACGCGCGACGGCGGTTGCCGGCAGCGTCGGGGTCGGAGTCGATTCGGTGGAAACCGCGCAGTTGGCGCGCAACCTCTTCGAAAGTGAAAAGGACAGAGCCGAGCACGATTTTGTCGTTCAGGACATGGTGGCGCGGTTGTCCGCGCTGGGGTGTGCGGTGCAACGGGACATCGAGCCTCACGTGCTCGCGCTTGCCCGCATCCAGCACCTCGAGACCAAGATCGCCGCGAAGGTTCCGGACGGAGTCACCCTTCTCGAGATCCTCGCCTCCCTGCACCCGACCCCGGCCGTGTGTGGAATCCCCCGCAACGTCGCGCTCTCGATCCTCACCGAGAGCGAAGAGTTCGACCGGGGATGGTACGCCGGGCCCGTGGGGTGGCTCGCGTCGGACGGAAAGGGGATCTTCGTGCCCGCGCTTCGCTCGGCGGTGTGCGACGGGTCACGCTGGAGGCTCTTCGCGGGTGCCGGAATCGTGGCGGGGTCGGATCCGGCCCTGGAGTGGACCGAGACCGAGCTCAAGTTCGATCCGGTTCTGCGGGCGGTCGCGCGGGCAGAGATGGCCGGGAGTGCCGCGGCCGGCCTGGGATGACGGCGGGGTGACCGGCGGCGAACTCAATTTTGCGTGGGCGCGGGCGATCTTTCGCACCCTCGCCGAGTACGGCCTGGAAGAGGTGGAAATCGCGCCCGGCTCCCGGTCCGCGCCCCTCGTGCTGGCGGCCCGTTCCCTCTCCGAGATCGACAGCCGCGTGCACCTGGACGAGCGTTCCGCCGGGTTCTTCGCGGTGGGATACGGGCGCTGCCACCTGGGCCCCGCCGCGGTCGTGACCACCTCCGGGACCGCGGTCGCCAACCTCCTCCCCGCGGTTGTCGAGGCGGATCTGTCCGATGTCCCCCTTATCGTGATCACTGCGGACAGGCCGCACCACCTGCGCGGGGCGGACGCCAACCAGACCATCACGCAGCCGGGCATCTTCGGCGATCGCGTACGCTTCGAGGCGGATCTGCCCATGCCTTCGCGGGGAGCGCTGGAAGAGGCGGGCACGCGGTCGCTGGTTGAGGTGGTCCGCCGTGCGGCCCGCCACGCGCTGGGTCCGCCCGCCGGGCCTGTGCATCTCAACGTGCCCTTCGACAAGCCTCTGCAGCCGGAATCTCCGCTGGGACTGGGACTGCGTGACCCGGGAAGCGATCGGCTCTCGGGTCTGGCCGCGGTTGAAGCTGCGGTGGACAGCGGCGAAGTCTCGGCGGCGGACCCGCTGGGACGGCGAACCGGGGCGCCAATGCGCGGGCAGGACAAGGACACCCTGCTCGCGCATTGGCTCGGTGCGGCGCGCCGCCCCCTGCTCGTCGCGGGCCCCTCCAGCGACCCCGGCCACGATGGCCCCGCCGTGGTTCGTTTCGCGCTTGGCAGATCCATCCCCACCCTGGCCGACCCCCTTTCCGGCGCGCGCTTCGCCCATGGCGTCGATGACGTCCCGGCCACCCCGGTTCTCGGCGCCTACGACCATTTCCTGCGCATCCCGGAGGTGGTACGGCGCCTCGTCCCGGACCTGATCGTCCGGGTCGGACGCACGCCCACGTCGGGGGTCCTGGAAGCGGCGCTGGCGGAATGGACCGAGGCCACGCAGATCGTCATCGACAACGGCGCGCATCGAAAGGACCACCAGGGTCTCGCGGACCATTATCTGCGCGCTTCCGCCGGGACCGTGCTGGACCGGCTGGCCCACCCCGAGGGTCACCACGACGGCGACGCCCCCACCCCCGCCCCCCCCCTCCCCTGGACGCGCATCTGGACGGACATCGAAACGGCGGCGTGGGAGACCATCGAACGGCAACCCCCCGACGCGGACAACGAGGGTGACTACGCGGCCGCCGTAGTCCGGGCCCTCCCGCCCGGCGCGACCCTGTTCGTGTCGTCCTCGATGCCGGTCCGGGACGTCGATGCGTACGGCCGCCCCGCCGCGCGTGACCTCCAGGTGCTCGGCAACCGGGGTGCAAGCGGAATCGACGGGATCGTCTCGTCGGTGCTCGGGTGCGCGGGCGGGGGCGCGGGTCCCGTGGCCGGACTGATCGGCGACATCGCCTTCTACCACGACATGAACGGCCTCCTTGCCGCGCGCGACAAGCAGCTCAACGTCGTCTTCGTCTTGGTGGACAACGACGGTGGGGGCATCTTCCACATGCTTCCCATCCGTCACTTCGAGCCGGTCTTCACGCCCTGCTTCGCAACACCGCACGGCCTCGACTTCCGGCACGCGGCCCGGATGTACGGACTGCCGTTCACGGACGCGGCCACGCCCGCCGAACTCGAGGAGGCGGTCGCCGCCGCCGTGGGGCGCCCGGGAACCGAGGTCATCCGGGTCCGGACCGACCGTGAGCGGAACCGGCTGAGCCACGAACAAACCCGTGTGCGGGTCGCCCGCCGCGTCAACGAAATCCTGAAACGGACAAGGCCATGACAGCATCGACCTGGCAGACCGTGAAGTCCTACGAGGACATCACCTACAAGAAGCGCGACGGCGTGGCCCGGATCGCGATCAACCGCCCGGAAGTGCGCAACGCGTTTCGGCCCGAGACCCTCTTCGAGCTGCTCGAAGCCTTCGCTGACGCCAACGAGGACTCGTCGATCGGCGTCGTTCTCCTCACCGGCGAGGGTCCCGCGAAGGACGGCAAGTACGCATTCTGTGCGGGGGGTGACCAGCGCGTTCGCGGCGACGCGGGGTACGTCGGGCGCGACGGGGTCCCGCGGCTCAACGTCCTGGTGCTGCAGCGGCTGATCCGCACGATGCCCAAGCCGGTGATCGCCCTGGTGGCCGGCTACGCGATCGGCGGAGGCCACGTCCTGCATGTGATATGCGACCTCACCATCGCGGCCGACAACGCCGTCTTCGGCCAGACCGGCCCCAAGGTGGGCAGCTTCGACGGCGGCTTCGGGTCGTCGTTCCTGGCGCGCATGGTCGGGCAGAAGAAGGCACGCGAGATCTGGTACCTGTGCCGCCAGTACAACGCCGAAGAGGCCGAGGCGATGGGGCTCGTCAACAAGGTCGTCCCGGTGGACCAACTGGAGGACGAAGGTTTCGCCTGGGCCCAGCAGATCCTCGATCACAGCCCGCTGGCCATCCGGCTGCTCAAGTCCGCCTTCAACGCGGACGTGGACGGACAGGCCGGCCTGCAGGAGCTCGCCGGGAACGCCACCCTGCTGTTCTACATGACCGAAGAGGGCCAGGAGGGGCGCGACGCCTACCTGGAGAAGCGCAAGCCCGACTTCCGGAAGTACCCGTGGCTGCCGTGGTGAGCCGGGGCCGAGAGGCCCGCGGCCGTCCGGCAACCCGCGGCCGCCGCCCCGCGGGCCCCGTGACCCTGACGCGCAACCAGGCCTGGATCCTCGCCACCCGGCCCCGCACCCTCACCGCGGCGTCGGCCCCGGTCGTCGCCGGGACGGGCTTCGCGGCTGCCGACGGCGTCTTCGCGATGGGACCCGCGATCGCCGCGCTCGTCGGAGCGCTCCTCATCCAGATCGGGACCAACCTGGCGAACGACTACTACGATTTCGTCAAGGGGGGGGACACCGCGGAGCGGGTGGGGCCGATCCGGGTTACCCAGGCCGGGCTTCTACCGGCCACCGCCGTGTGGCGCGGCATGGTGCTGACGCTGGGGGCGGCCTTCCTGATCGGCGTGTATCTGGTCGCGGTGGGGGGGTGGCCCGTCCTGGTCATCGGGCTGCTGTCGCTGCTCTTCGCGGTCGCCTACACGGGGGGACCGTACCCGCTGTCGTACCACGGGCTCGGTGACGTCGCCGTCTTTCTTTTCTTCGGCCTTGCGGCGACCGCGACAACGTACTATGTGCAGGCCCTGACGTGGTCGTCCGGCGCGCTCCTCGCGGGCGTCGGGATGGGCGCCCTCAGCACGGCGATCCTGGTGGTGAACAACTTGCGTGACCGCGAGACCGACGGGGCAGCGGGCAAACGCACCCTCGCCGTGCGGTTCGGCGACCGCTTCACGGTTGGGCAGTACGTGGTGTGTCTCGCGGTGGCGGTGGCCGTGCCGCTGGTGGGGATCACCGTCCTGGCGTGGACGCCCTGGACGCTTCTGTCGCTGGCCGGGCTGCTGCCGTGCCGCCAGGCATTCCAGCGCGTGCGCGACTACGAGAACCGGCGCGCGCTCAATCCCGCACTGGGCATGACCGCCCGGGGCGTGGCCTTCTACGGGACCGGCCTGGCGGTGGGCGCACTGGTCGGGACGCTGTGACGACCTCGCCCGCCGAGGATCCGGCATCAAGGGCCACGGCGGCCCCGTTGCCGGGCGACCCCCGCGAGCCAGCCGGCCCACCCCCCGCCGACAGCGTGCAAGAGCGTGCCGCCACAACCCCCGCCGACGACCTCGCGCGACGGGCGGCGACCGCACCCCACGCCACCGCCCTCTCCTGGGACGGCGGCCGCATGACCTATCGCGAGCTGGATCTCACGGCCCGAGCCGCCGCCGACCGCCTCCACGCCGCCACCTGCCCCGAGGCGACTGCCGATCCCCTCGCCGCTGCCGACCCCTTCGCCGCGACCGCCTCCCGCGCTGGCGCACACTTCCCGCCCGGGTCGCTCGTCACCCTTCGCCTGTGGCCCGGTCCGGACGCCGTGGCGATGCTGCTTGGGGTGTGGAAGGCCGGCCATGTCGCGGTGCCGCTACACGAGAGGCTCACCGCCGCCGAGGTCACTCGCGCACTCCAAATTGTCAACTCTACATTACATATTGACAACTCCGGTTTACATTTCGGGCCGCTTTCCGCCGTCCCGGCGGGCGTGATCGCCTTCCTCCTCACCTCGGGCTCCTCGGGGGCGCCCAAAGCTCTCGGCTTCACTCGGGCGGCCTTCGCGGCGTCGGCTTCCGCGGTCACGCGCCGCCTGGGCCTCACCGCCGACGACCGCTGGGGCCTCTGCCTGTCGCTCGGGCATATCGGTGGGCTGTCGCTTGTCGTGCGGGCGGTGATGAACGGATCCGCCGTGAGGCTCTGGCCCTCCTTCGACGCACGCGCGGTGGTCCGGAGCATCCTGGACGGCGAGGTGACCCATCTGGCCATTGTGCCGGTCATGCTGAGGAAGATTCTGGAGTGCCTTCGCGGTGAGCGCGTGCCCGCGAGCCTCCGCTGCGTGCTGGTCGGAGGTGCCGCCGCTCCCCGCGCCCTGCTGGACGAGGCGTGGCGGGCCGGGCTGCCCATCGCGACGACGTGGGGCATGACCGAGACCGCCTCCCAGGTCGCAACCGCACCGCCCGAACTGGCACGTCGCCTACCGGGAACCGTGGGACGTCCGCTCCACGGCGTAGAAGTCCGGACCGAACCCGGCGGCAACCTGTCGGTACGCGGGCCGACGCTCGCGTCGGCGATGATCCGGGGTCCCGGGACGCGTCCGGAAGCTCTTGAGACCGACGCCGGGGGTTGGTTCGCAACGCGAGACCTTGGCCGCATCGACGAGAATGGTCTCGTCTGGATAGAAGGGCGGGAGGACGCGATCATTGTGAGCGGGGGGCTGAACGTGAGCCCGCGAGAGGTAGAGCGGGTGATCGAGGGGCTCCCCGGCGTGGTGGAAGCGGTGGTCTTTGGCGTACCGGACGAGGAATGGGGCGAAGTCGTGGTCGCGGTTGTCGAGCGAGACCGGCGTGGTACCGGTGCCGCTGAGGGCCCCTCGGGCGACCTCACCGCCGCCGACGTGGACCGGCACTGCCGGGAGAGTCTGGTACTGGGCCGCTGCCCTTCGCATATCGTTGTAGTGGACGAGTTGCCGCGGACCTGGACCGGGAAGGTGATGCGCGCCCGCGTGGTGGTGCGGTTCGGCACTGACACGGAGTCGCTGAAGACATGATCGACGAATTCCGCCGCCGCGGCCTCTTCGCGGACGCGACCGAGCACGCCCACGAGGCGCTGAACGCGGGTCAGGTCGCCGGCTACATCGGCTTCGACCCGACCGCCGCGTCGCTCCATGTGGGATCGCTCGTGCCCATCATGGGGCTCGTGCACCTGCAGCGTGCCGGACACTGCCCGATCGCGCTGGTCGGCGGCGGGACAGGTCTGATCGGCGATCCATCCGGCAAGGCGGAGGAACGAGCACTGCTCGACCGCGCGCAGGCCGAGGAGAACGCCGAGGGGATCCGCAGGCAGCTTGCATCCTTCCTGGACTTCGAGTCCAGCACCAACCCCGCTCGCATGGCCAACAACCTGGATTGGCTGGACGGCCTCGGCTTCGTCGACTTCCTCCGTGACATCGGCAAGCACTTCTCCGTGAACGCGATGCTGCGCAAGGAATCGGTCCGCCGCCGCCTGGCGGACGACGACTCCGGAATTTCCTTCACCGAATTCAGTTATCAACTCCTGCAGTCGTACGACTTCTGGGAGCTCAACCGCCGGTACGGCTGCACCCTGCAGATGGGCGGATCGGACCAGTGGGGGAACATCACCGCGGGGATCGACCTGGTGCGGCGCCTGGGTGGGCCCCGCTGTCACGGGATCGTCTTCCCCCTCCTCACGGCGTCCGGTGGAGTGAAGTTCGGCAAGACCGAGGCGGGGACCGTGTGGCTCGACCCGGAGCGTACATCTCCCTACCGCTTCTACCAGTTCTGGCTGAATACCGAGGACGCGGATGTGGTGCGCTACCTCAAGTTGTTCACGCTGCTCGACGGGCGTGATGTGCAGGAGCTGGTGCATGCCGTCGCCGAACGGCCGCACCGGCGCGAGGCCCAGCGACGTCTGGCGGCGGAGGTGACGGGGGTGGTCCACGGGGCGGAGGGGCTGGAGCGGGCCGAACGCGCGTCCAGGGTGTTGTTCGGGGGGAGCATGGAAGGGCTCGGGGCGGGGGACATCGAGGAGATCTTCGCCGATGTGCCCTCGACCGTGCTGGCCAGGTCGCGGCTGGAGCGGGGGGTGGAGCTCGCCGTGTTGATGGCCGACTCCGGGATGACCCCGTCCCGGAGCGAGGCGCGGCAGCTGATCCGGGGGGGAGGGGTGTATCTCAACGGCACCCGAGTGGTGGACCGGGGGGTGGTGGGGAGGGGGGACCCGATCGAGGACCGGTTCGTGGTCGTGCGGGTGGGGAAGAAGCGGTACTTCGTGGTGGAGATCCGGTAGCGCGGACCAGTCCTGATCAGCGCCTGTGCCACCCGCGAGCCGCGATGCCCGGGCGCGTATACCCGTACCAGTGGCACGGACGGGATCCGAGGCCCATCATATGAGGGGGTGGCGGTGGCGGAAATTGCCGTACTCTTGACTGAAAATGGGGGAATCCATGGCTCGGGCATCCAGGCACCTCACCGTCATCCTCGCCAGCTTGTTGGTGACCCCATTGGCTGCGGCGGGGCAGGGGATCATCGAGGGCACGGTCACCGACGGATCCGGACAGCCGATCGAGGGCGTCGAGGTCTCCGTCGCGGGAGGGATGGGCACACTCACCGGTGCCGCCGGGACGTACCGCCTGGCTGGTCTCCCGGCTGGCCCCCACAGCGTGGGCTTCACCCGTCTCGGCTACGGAGCGTCGTCCCACGAGGTGAACGTGGCGGACAACGAGACCACCCGGCTCGACGTCGTCCTGCTCCCGGCCCCCATCAGCGTTGAACGGCTCGTGGTCGTCGGGTCGCGCGCTCACTCGCGCACGGCCGCCGAATCGATGGTGCCGATCGACATCGTCCCGGTCACGGACCTGGCACGGCAGGGAGATACCGACCTGAGCACCCTTTTGCGCAACGTGGTGCCATCGTACAACGTGACCTCGGAGCCGATCAGCGACGCGGCCAGCATCTCCCGGCCTGCGAGCATACGCAACCTGGCGCCGGACCACACGCTGGTCCTCGTCAACGGCAAGAGACGGCACCGGTCCGCGGTGATTGTCCTCTTCGGCGGCAACGGTGTCGCCGACGGTGCGCAGGCTCCCGACGTCGCCACCTTGCCGGCCATCGCAATGAGCCAGGTGGAGGTCCTCAGGGACGGTGCCTCGGCCCAGTACGGGTCGGACGCCATCGCAGGCGTGATCAACTGTGTGCCGAAGAGCAACCGGTCTGGAGGCACGCTCGAGGTGCGCGGGGGCCGCTTCGGCGAGGGCGACGGAGACATGTACAGCGTGGCGGGGAACATCGGACTGCCGCTGGGAGAAACCGGCTTCCTCAGCGTCAGCGGGGAATTCGGTCAGGCCGAGCCCACCAGTCGCAGCGTTCAACGGGACGACGCCGCCGCCCTGGCGGCCCTGGGCGTTCCCGTGCGTGATCCCGCCCAGATCTGGGGGCTCCCCGAGGTCGACAACAACGTCAAGCTCTTCGCGAACATGGGGTACACGTTCGACGGCGGGGTCGAAGCCTACGCCCACGGCAACTATCACACCAAGAGCGTCACCGGCGGCTTCTACTTCAGGAATCCCAACACGCGCGACGCGGTGTTCAGCATCGACGGGGGGGAGACCCTCCTGATCGGCGATCTGCTGGACGCCCACGACGGCGTACTGGATGGTTCCGCCAACTGCCCGGTGGTCCGCATCGTCAACGATGTCCCGGACCAGGCCGCGCTGCAGCAGGTCCAGGGCGACCCGAACTGCTTCACCTTCCAGGAGTTGTTCCCGGGCGGCTTCACGCCCCAGTTCGGCGGGGACGTCTTCGACCTGTCGGGGGTGGCCGGGGTGCGAGGCTCCGCGGGCGGTGTGGAATGGGACCTGAGCACGGGTTGGGGGACCCACAAGGTCGACTTCTTCATGATGAACACGATCAACGCCTCGCTGGGGCGCGAGACGCCCACGGACTTCCGTCCAGGAATCAACCAGCAGCGCGAACTGAACCTCAACCTGGACCTCGAATACGAAGTCGGAGAGCGCACCCACCTTGCCGGTGGTCTGGAGCGCAGGGTTGAGAGCTACGAAATCGTGCCAGGCGGACTGAAATCGTGGGAGATCGGGCCGCTTCTGGTTCAGGGCTTCAGCGCCGCCTCCAACGGGTTCCCGGGCTTCAGCCCGTTCTCGGAAGGGAGATGGGACCGGCGCAACTACGCGGTGTACGGGGACATTCACCACGACGGGCCGGACGACAGGTGGGTGGTGGGAGCCGCGGTGCGCCTGGAGGACTTCGCGGACTTCGGGACCACCGTGAAGGGTAAGGTTTCGGGACGCTTTCAGGTGACGGAGGGCTTCGCGCTGAGGGGTAGCGTCAGCACCGGCTTCCGCGCGCCCACACCGGGTCAGCAGAACTTCCAGCACATCGGGACGACCTACGACTACGACATCCAGGAACTGGTCAACGTCGGTACGATCCCGCCCACATCGGCTGTCGCGAAGACCAAGGGGGGCAAGCTGCTGCAACCCGAGTCGTCGCAGAATTTTGCTGTCGGCACCGCGTTGAGCACCGGACCTCTGATCGTTACGGCCGACTACTTCAATGTGGCGGTCTCGGGCAGGATCGCGCTCAGCAACGACTACATTCTGACCCCCGCCGAGGTTGAACAGCTCCTCGCGGAGGGGGTCGAAGCGGCGCGCAACCTGCGGCAGTTCCGCTACTACAACAATGACTTCTCCACCCGGACCCAGGGTGTGGACGTGGTCGCTTCCTACTCGCCGCCGTCCCCGGAAGGCAACACCACCTTCAGCCTGCTATTCAACCACACGAGTACGGCCGTGACGGACCACGGTGCCCAGGATCCCAACGGAATCAGGGTGCGGCAGCTCGAAGAGGCTCTCCCCACGACCCGGGCCGGCTTTTCAGCCACCCATCGGGTGGGCAACCTGCGCCTTCTGGGGAAGGCCAGCTACTTCTCCTCCTGGTGGGACTATGCGGACGAGTTCACGTATACCGGCAAGGTGCTGCTCGACGCCGAAGTCGCGTACACGCTGCCCCGGTCGGTGACCCTCACGGCAGGGGCCGAGAACTTCCTCAACACCTATCCGGACGAGAATCCCAGGGCCCGCTCGGGGGTGGGCAACCTCTACAGCCAGCATTCGCCGTTCGGCTTCCAGGGCGCGCTCTTCTACGCAAAGGCGAGCTACACGTTCGAGTGGTGAAGCGGTGGGGTTCCGCCGAGCAGTGCCAAGACCGCCATCTGGCGAAATCCGCGTGTTGGAATGAACTTGGTTGGTCAATACAGCACCCGAAATCAGGCCACCCAATGAAACCTCGTCTTGCGCTCGCCGCTGGTATCCTGATCCTTCTCCCCGGCAGCGCTCTTGTCGCCCAAAACGCTCAGCCGGCTTCAGCCAACGGCGGCTCGGGCGGCGTCATGCCGGCCACCGCCACCGCGACCGAGGTCACGGAAGGGCCCAGCATCGACGGACGTCTCGACGAGGCGGTCTGGCAGCAGGCCCCCGTCATGACGGGCTTCACCCAGCGCGAGCCCTCCGACGGCCAACCCGCCAGCGAGCGAACCGAGGTGCGGGTGATCTTCGACGACGCGGCGCTGTACCTCGGCGTGTGGGCCTTCGACAGCCAGGCCGACGCCATCACCTACGGCGAGCGCATCCGCGACTATCAGGTGAACCAGAGCGACGCCATCGTCTTCGTCCTGGACACCTACAACGACGACCAGAACGGCTTCGTCTTCGGGACCACCCCGACCGGCATCGAATACGACGGACAGGTCGCGAACGAGGGGCGTGGCGGCGGTCGTTTCCAGGGAGGTGGATTCAACTCCCGGCGCCGCTTCCAGTCCGGTTCGGGCGGCGGCTTCAACAAGAACTGGGACGGCAGCTGGACGGTCGCCACCACCACCGACGGCGAGGGCTGGTACGCCGAGTTCCGCATCCCCTTCAACACCCTGCGCTACGGCAACGACAACGAGACCTGGGGCTTCAATGTGGCCCGGCGTATCCGGCGGCTGAACGAGGAGTCGTTCTGGACGCCGGTGCCGCGCGAGTTCAACCTCTATCGCCTCAACTATGCGGGCGATCTGGAGGGACTGCGGCCACCGTTCCAGCGGCTGGCAACCATCACCCCGTATGTCCTCGGGTCGACGGATCGGGACTACAGCGCGGCCTCCAGCTTCTCGCAGGACGGCAACCTCGGGGGCGAGGTGAAGTTCCAGGTCACGCAGGGGCTAACGCTTGACGCGACCTATAACACGGACTTCGCCCAGGTCGAGGTCGACGACCAGCAGCTCAACCTCACCCGCTTCTCGCTCAACTTCCCCGAGAAGAGGCCCTTCTTCCTGGAGAACGCCGGCTTCTTCAGCGTGGGTGGAGGGGGCGCCGACCTGTTCTTCAGCCGGCGGATCGGGATCGCGAGCGGGCAGCAGGTGCCGATCAGGGGAGGGGCCCGGCTGTCCGGACGCGCGGCGGGGCTGAATGTCGGGTTCCTGCACATCCGGACCGGCGACGTAACCGGGTTGCAGGACGCCCAGGGGTACTCCGTGGCGCGAATCGCGAAGGAACTGCCCAACCGCTCCCGGATCGGGGGGCTGTTCATCAACAAGGGCGGGTCCGACGGCGACTTCAACCGGACCTATGCGGCCGACGCCGCTCTGGGAGTGAGCGAAGCGCTCACCTTCAGCAGCTTCGTGTCGAGGACGGACGGCCCGGAAACCACCGGGGACGAGTACGCGTGGGACCTGTCCGGAAACTGGAGCAGCCGTAGCTGGTCGGTCACGGCCCAGGCCCGGGAGATCGGCGAGGGCTTCAACCCCGAGGTGGGGTTTCTGCCGCGCAGGGGGTACCGCTACTACCAGTATCACATGATGCACACGGTCCGTCCGACATGGCTGCGCGAGATCCGGCCACACGTGTCGTATTACACCTATCGCAGCCGTAAGACCGGTTTCGAGCAGGGCTTTGAGGAGTCGGCGCGCCTGCACGTCGACTCGCACTGGGAATGGCCGTCCGGCGCACAGATCCATACCGGGACCAACTTCAACATCGAGGGCATCTACGAGCCGTTCCAGATCCTCGGCACCGACGTGGTGATCCCCGCAGGGACGTTCAAGGGCTGGGAAACCCAGCTCGTGTTCAACAGCAACGCCGCCGCCAGGCTCTCGGTCAACTCGCGCATCAACATCGGCAGCTTCCTGACCGGCTCACGCTGGGGCGGAAACGGTTCCGTTACCTTCCGGCCAAATGCATCGTTCAGTACCTCGGCGCGGGCCACATACTTCGACGTGAACCTTCCGCAGGGCAAGTTCGAGACCGTGCTCCTGGGGATGAACTTCGGCTACTTCTTCACCCCGCGAGTCTACTTGCAGTCGCTGGTGCAATACAGCAACCAGCTGGACAGTTGGTCGGCCAACCTCCGTTTCGGCTGGCTCAACACCGCGGGCACCGGGCTTTTCATCGTGTACAACGATGTGCAGGGCTTCGACTTCCCGGATGGGCTGAACCCGGACGGCGGACGGTTCATGGAGAGCGGGACGCTGGCGCGGTCGTTCATCGTGAAGTTCACGAAGCAGCTCAACGTGCTGGGAGGGTAGGGCGGGGCGGCCGAACCCGACCGGGGCCGTCGGTCAGGCAGCGGGCCCGCAGAGGGGCAAAGGGTCTCCCGCGTCGTAGGGATCCGCCGCGCGCGACTCCATCGACACCTTCCAGCGCACCGCGGTCCCGAACCAGCCCGTGCCGTCTCCGAAGACGGAGGGGATGCGGGCTTCACCAGGGAGGTCGATCTGGCCGTTCCGGATCCAGATGGCCCAGTTCCGGTCGACCGCACCGACGGCGACCTCGGCGGTGGCGCCTGCGGGAAGCCCCACGCGCAGCACACGGTGCAGCTCCCACCGCATGAGATCGACCAGCTTGAAGATGAAGTCGCGGGGAAAGACAAGTTCGGTGGAGTCGGTGCTCGGTACGGTCACCGGGAGGAACAGGGGTTCGTCGCTCGTCCACAGTTCACCGAGACCCGTTAGTCTCGATTCCGCGATGTACGCCCAACTTCCGGCGGGGCGAGCCCAGTCGAAACGATAGCTGGTGTCGGGATTCAGCCGGCACTGTCCGTCCTTCAGCGACAGACCCGATGGGGTGAAGACCCCCGGTATTCGGCTCTCGCCCCGTAGCAAGCCGCCGTCCGCCAGGGTGACCAGCAACGTCAGTTGCTCCCCGGGCAAGAAGAAGGTCGCGGGGGCCGAGGCGATGTAGCAGGAACCCACAGGGGGGCGATTTCCAGCCGAAAGCCGTGTTACACAGGTCGATAGTGGATCGGGTGCCTCACTCAAAGTCAGGGATCGTCCGGATTCACCGACAATCCTGACCGTTGCGCCGGGCTCTTCGTAGGAATTCTGATGGCGGTTCCGCGTGACCAGCGCAAGGGCGCTCATTTGGGCCTGGGAGGGGTTGAGCGCATCGACGGTAAGCACCATGGTCACACCAGCCACCACCAGATCCGGCGCCCGCTCGATCTCCACCTCGGCGAGTTCGCAGCCCCCGACCAGGAGCAGAGCCGACATTGTTGGGCAGACGGCCCTGAAGATCTCGGCTCGCCTTGCTGGAGCACTTCGCGACGATCTGTTCGGACGCATCAGAACGACACCTCCACTCCGATGGTGGGCAGGATGGGGATCATGGAGACACCACCGCGAGTCGGTATCTCGGGTCTATAGTTGAACGAGTAGAAGAGGACATTCTTGCGGTTGTACACGTTGATCACGCTCATGTACGGAGTAACCCGGCCCCAGTCCTTCTCCCATGTCCTGCGGAAGGTGACGTCCAACCGGTGTCGAACCGGGTAGCGAGCCCCGTTTCTGGGACCGAGGACGAGTCCCGTTGCGTACGTCGGATCAACCAGCAGGTCGATCATCTGGGCACGATAGATGTCGAAGAGACCGAGGGGCCGGGTGTACGGCAGGCCCGTCCCGAAGTTCCACCGCAGGCCGCCCTCGATGTCGCCGGGCAATTGGCGGCGGGCCACCAGGTCCACGTCGAGCCGTCGATCGAACACCGGCGGATACTTGACGACAGGCGCGGGGTCCAGGCCCTTCCCGGTGTCGAGAAAGGTCCGCTCGGCCTTCAGCAGCGAAACCGAAAGCCACCCCGTGGTCTCGCCCATGTCTCTGCGGATCATCAGGTCGGCCCCGTAGGAGCGACCCTCGCCGGACATCAGGTCGTCTGTCGGATCGTTCGGATCTTCGGCCCAGTCCTGAGCTGCCAGGCCCCCGTAGCTGCGGTAGTATCCCTCCAGGGCGACGAACCACGCGTCGCTCCCCCCAACGTAGGCTTCGATCCCTCCCTGGAGTTGGTTTGAGACGACAGCGGGTGCCCGGATCCCGGAGAGCATCCACCAGTCCGGACTGACGGGCAACTTTTCGTCTCGCACCGAGAAAATGAACTGAGAGTATCTCCCGGCTGCTGCTCGAACGGCCCACTGTTAGGAGCAAATAATATGTCCGGTTTCGTAGCACGTAATCTGTCCGGTTCAGAACAGTCACCGAGGAGGCTGGATGAACCGGGCGGAGATGCTGCGAGAGATACGGATGGCGAGGTTCGAAGAGATCTATGATCGATGGCGCCGAAAACGGGTCACGCAAGCGTGGGCGGCGAGCGTGCCGGGAGTGACGGACCGGACGTTCCGGCGCTGGGTGGCCCGCTACGAGGCGGGCGGGCTGGCGGCCCTGAAGGACAAGCGGGTGGCGGGGCCGTCTCCCCGGCGGGCGTCGCCGGAGGAGGCGGCGGCGCTGGAGGCGCTGTACCGGGACGGCTGTGCGGGGTGGAACGTGCTTCACTTCTACCACGAGGTCTACGCGGGCGAGCACGGCGGGGCGCGGTCGTACACCTGGGTGAAGAGCCGCCTTCAGGAGGCGGGCCTGGTGAGGAAGGGGCGCAGGAAGGGTGCGCACCGGCTCAGGCGGGAGCGCAAGCCGGCGGAGGGGATGATGCTCCACCAGGACGCCTCGACGCACGAATGGGCTCCCGGCCAGGGGTGGGACCTGGTCGTGACGATGGACGACGCGACAAGCGGGGTGTACTCGGGGTTCTTCGTCGAGGAGGAGGGAACGTGGTCGAGCCTTCGGGGCGTCGCGGAGACGGTGAAGGTGCAGGGGCTCTTCGACAGCCTGTACACGGACCGGGGCTCGCACTACTGGCACACGCCGGAGGCGGGCGGGAAGGTGGACAAGGACAAGCCGACCCAGTTCGGCCGGGCGATGGGCGAGCTCGGGATCGAGATGATCGCCGCGTACTCGCCGCAGGCGCGGGGCCGGAGCGAGCGGCTGTTCGGGACGCTTCAGGGGCGCCTGCCGCAGGAGCTGGCGCGGGCGGGGATCACCGACATGGACGAGGCCAACGAGTTCCTGAAGGACTTCTGGCCGCGGTTCAACGCGGCATTTGCGGTGGAGGCGAGGGAGGCGAAGCGCGCGTTCACCCGGTTGCTGCCGCGGATGAAGGCCAAGCTGCCCGACATCCTCTGCCTGAAGGAGACACGGACGGTTGGCAACGACAACTGCGTGACCTACAAGGGCAAGACGCTGCAGATCCCGCCTCAGCCGCACCGGTACACCTACGTGCGAGCCAAGGTCAAGGTCCACGAATACGAGGACGGCGGCATGGCCGTCTTCCACGGCATCCGGAGGCTCGGGCGCTACGATGCGAACGGCAGGTTGCTGGACACCCTCAGCGGGTCGGAGGTGGCAGCGTGAGGCGGTACCGCCGCCCCCCTCGGCTCGCTCCGCTCGCCTCGGAGGGCGGCGGTACGGAAAAGCGGACACTTCATGTGCTACAGAAACCGGACATTTCATTTGCTACCGACACTGCTCGAACGGCCCACTTGCCATCGCGCAAGAAGCGCTTCAGCGCGAATCGGGGCGAGAGCACCGTGGTGGCGGGGGCGTCGCCGGGTCGCCAGTGATCCAGTCGCAGACCGCTTTCCATGAGCCACTGCGGGTTCGGATTCCAGTGGATCTGCGAATAGACGGCCGAACCGGTCCCATCTTCCCGTCCCGTCGGAAACGGTTCGGGCAGACCGCCCTCGATGACGTTGTCGTTTTTCGCCCGATTGACGACCCAGCCGGACTTCCACCTCATGCGCCCCGTGGGCCTTCGCTCCAGGTCGGCACCGAACGAGGACTGGCTGATCCGGGTCGCGAACCGGGTGTCTCCGAACTCATCGTAGGCGAACTCGCCGGCAAAGCGGGAGAAGGACCCGTGCACGTCCACGGCCCCGCCGCCACGTAGCGGTCGGGTCCAGGCGGCACCGATAGCGTCGTTCCCCCAACTCCACTGGAGATTCGGGAAGTCGTCCTCTTCCCTCGCTGTTCCGTCCAGCAACGCCAAGCTCCGGACGTTGACCACGTCTCGTCCCGAATAGCCGGTGATCCGCACCCTGTCACCCTTCTTCGTCCACCCCTCGAACCCGGCTTGGAGATCCATCAGTCGATAGGGGAAGGGAATATCCGTGAAGGGCCAGCTGATCACATCCAGGTAGCTGCGGCGCCCGGAGACTCTCCAGCGCGCGCTGGAGAGTCCGAGCCGGTCCTTCCCGCCTGCTGGCAGACCGCCTTTCACCGCCCCCCGGGTTGCGATGAGGCTGACGCCCACGTCGACGCCGGGCTTGCCGTCCCCCAAATCGGATTCGACTAGAAGCACGGACGACGTGCGTCCCCCATACTCCGCCGGAAATCCCCCCGACTGCAGCTCCGCCCGCCCAACCATGTCGGCGTTGAAGACGGAGAACAGCCCCATTGCGTGGAAGGGATTGAAGATCGGGACGCCGTCCAGGAGGATCAGGTTCTGGTCCGCCGATCCGCCGCGCACGTTGAAAGCGGCGTTGAAGTCGGATACCCGGATCACGCCGGGCAGCACTTCCACGCTCTTGATGGGGTCAGGCTCCGCCACTCCCGGGATCGCTTTGAGTTCCGTCCGGCTCAACTCCTGGACCGTCACTCCCGCCGACTCTTCGAACCGCGTCCGCTGCCGGCTCCTGCGACCCTCCGCCGACACGCCTCCCAACTCGATGGCTTGCTCGGCCAGGGTAACGTCCACCTGAACGCTCGCCTCCGAGGCCACCTCGACATCCTGTTTATGCGGACCGTAGCCGATGCGAGCGACGCTCAGGACGTAGGAGCCCGGGGCCAGGTCATGAAAGGAGAAGAAGCCCAGCCTGTCGGTCCCCGCGATCCACTGCTCGGTCGTGTCGGCGACAAATAGCAGGCGCACTGTGGCACTCTCCACCGGAATCGCCACCTCGGATCGTACCCGGCCGCTCACCGTCCCATCGAAGGGCGCGAGATCGCTGCCCGCCTTCGGCACGAGTATTACTTGCGATCCCAGCTCTACGTAGCCCAAGTCGGTATCAGCAAGCAGTCTGTCCAGCGTCCCCGCCAGACTCAGCGTCGCACAATCGCAGTCGACCCACAGGTCGGCCGGGAGGAGACTCGGACTGAAGGCGATCTGGACCTGCGACCGCTCTGCCAGTCGGACGAGGGCTTCGTCAAGCGACGTTCGCCCGATGGACAGCCGGGAGACGGTCGCCAGGAGGGTACCGGGATCAGGGTCGATTCCTGTCTCGCCCCTGAGCGCCGCCAGCACCTGGTCGTTCTGCGCGGCGATGCCGGCAGGGGCGACGCCCGGGAAGAGTGCGGCGATTGCGAGAACTATGGTCAGGCGCGCGGGGCTCATTGGCCCCCTCCGCTATCTGCAGACTGTATACGGACCACACCTTCCCCGATGCTGCAGCGCGCGTCCACGACGCCGCAGACGACCGTCATGATCTCCTCCAGTGACTTCGAGTTGAACCACATCGTCAGGGTTCGATCCAGGAGTTCCTCGTCGCTGGCTTCCACTTCGATGCCGTACCGCCTTTCGACCTCTTCCATCGCCACGCCGAGCGGCGTGTCGTGGAAGATCAGGAAGTCGCCCAGCCATTCGGCCACGGCTTCGATCGGCGGCGCGGCCTCGACGGGCTCCGGCCGGCCGCGCACCAGGCTCGTCGCCTGACCCGCTCCGACCTGCACTTCATGGTCCGGTCCGGCGAGTGCGACGCGGCCCTCAACCACCGTGACCGAGAGCTCGTCCGGGCCGGCGGCCAGGTGGAAGCGTGTTCCGAGGACCTGCGCCGTCCCCGCCGCCGTGACCACGCGGAAGGGCTGTTTCTCGTTGGTCGTGATGGCGAAGAAAGCCTCGCCTTGCAGGGTTACGGTGCGTGCGGAGCCTCCCGCGGCGGTGCTCAGCCGGCTTTCGGGCCCGAGGCGGATCACGCTGCCATCGGCTAGGCGGACCATGGCGGTCTCTCCGGCGCCGGTCATGAATTCCTGAGGCCCCACCGTGGCGACGCCGGTGCCGCCGAAGGTGTTCCATAGCCCCACTCCCATGACCGCGGCGATGGCCGCGGCTGCCAGTCCGCCGATCAGGCGAAGCCGGGGGCGCCCGGGCCTGATACGCGTCACGGAGCCCACACTCCCGCGAGCCGGCGAACGCACCCCGCGTGCCTCCGCCCTCCAGATCACGTCCTCGGCACGGGGTGGGTCACCGGGCGCTACACAGCGGTCGGCAACCTGTCCGACTTCGACCAGGCGGCGGAGGTCCGCCAGGGCTCGCTCATACTCCGCCGAGCCGCTGAGCAACGCGTCCACCGATGCGTTTTCGTCTTCCGTCGTCTGCTTGCGCAGATATCGGAGCAGCAATTCATCCATCCGATTCTCCCTCCTTTCTACCCGGACAAGCGTGGAGCGCGCCCGCAGCTACTATTCACCGATCTGCTGCTTCCGACTCGGCCACGGCCTGCCGCACGGTTCTCAGCGCGGCGGTCATCTGGTTCGCGACGGTCGGAACCGAGATGTCCATGACCGCCGCCGCCTCGGCGTGGCTGAGGCCCCTCTGGAAGACGAGTTCGAACACCTCGCGGCGGCGCACCGGCAGCGATGCGACCGCGGCCTCGAAGGTGTCGGTCAGCACCTTCGCATCGAGTACCTCGGCCGGGGTCGCGGGACGCGGGACGTCCAGCCGTTCCTGCCGCTCCAGCCATCTCCGCCGCACTCCCTGCTTCCGCTTCTCGTCAATCACCAGGTGCCGGACGATCCGGTACAGGTACGCCCGGGCGGACCCTCGCGGCCTCCAGGCGCGCCTTCGCTCCCAGATTTGAATGAAGGCCTCCTGTACGATGTCCCGCGCCAACTCCACGTCGCGAAGTTGACGCGCCGCGTAGCGGACGAGCTCGGGCCAGCAGAGATCCATCAGACGCCCCAGGGCCGTCGACGAGCCGCCCTTTATTGCGGCCATCAGCGGGTGGAGCTGGTCGGCTTCGGCCGAGACGGGAGTGTGGTCGGTGCCTGCCATGAGTCGAGACTTCGCATCCGGCCGGTCTGGAGTGAGTCAGGGTCCAATCGTGTCGGTGCTTCTGGATGAGAAGCGGTTGAAGCTACGGGTTGCTACTATGGTTCCCCAGCCGCGGGTCCCGTACGATGTCAGAAACGCGCAACCGAACTGGAGACCAGTCCCATGAAAATCGAACGCCGCCAAAGCCTCCTCGTCGCCTGTATCACCGCGCTTGCCTGGGCTTGTGCCGATGCAGCCCCGCCGCCCGCCGACGACGCCCCCTTCGATGTCCTTCTCATTAACGCGCGCGTGGTCGACGGAGCCGGCAACCCGTGGTTCCGCGCCGATGTGGGCTTGCGTGGGGACCGGATCGCTGCTGTGGGTCGTCTGGCGGGGCGCGAGGCCCATCGAACCATTGACGTGGCCGGCCGCGTCGTGTCCCCCGGATTCGTCGACATGATGGGGCAGGCCAGTCTGGTGCTGATCACCGACCCCGCGAGCGCCGAGAGCAAGCTGCGCCAGGGGATCACCACGTACCTGTCCGGTGAGGGCGGCTCGCCCGCGCCTCAGAGCGACGAGACGCTGAGCAATCCGCCGGTCATCGATGGCGACACGCTCCGCTGGCACCGGTACTCCGAGTATTTCGCGATCCTCGAGAGCTACGGCATCCCGATCAACGTGGTCCACGACGTGGGTCTGACCCAGGTCCGGCGCGTGGTGCTCGGCGACGAAGACGTCGCGCCTACGCCCGAGCAGCTTGAACAGATGAAGGCGCTGGTGCGCGAAGGGATGGAGGACGGAGCCGTCGGCGTGTCCACGTCCCTGATCTATCCGCCCGCGATCTACGCGTCCACGGAGGAGCTGGTCGCCCTCTCGGCGGTGGCCGGCGAGTACGGCGGCGTCTACTTCACGCACATGCGCAACGAGAGCCACGCGGTCCTCGACGCCATCCGCGAGGCGATCACCATCGGCGAGGGCGCCAACGTCCCCGTCCACATCTACCACCTCAAGGCGGCCGGCCAGCGCAACTGGCCCCTCATGGACGAGGCCCTCGCGCTGATCGACTCGGTGCGCGCCGCGGGGCTCGACGTCACGGCGGACATCTACCCTTACGTCCGCAACGGGATCGGCCTGGGTTCGTTCCTGCACCCGCGGCACTACGCACGGGGGACGGACGCGTTCCTGGCCACCCTCGGCGACCCCGCGCTGCGGGCCGAGCTGCGCAGTGAAGTCGAGACCGATGCCGGCTGGGAGAACTGGTTCCAGCACGTCGGGATGGATTGGAACAACGTGCTGATCGTCTCGGCCTCGGGCGCCGTCGACCCGCGCGTCGTCAATCGCTCGGTGACCGAAGCGGCCGAGATCCTCGGCACCGATCCCTGGAACGCCGTCTTCGACCTCGTGCAGGCAGGGGGCGTCAGCGTGAATCCGCTCAGCATGAACGAGGAGCAGAAGTGGGCGGCGCTCAGGGCGCCGTTCGTGATGATCGACACCGACGCCTCGCCCGTGAACCCGGCATCGGTGGCGAGTTCGCACCCCCGCGCCTTCGGGGCCTTCCCGCGCGTGGTCGCCAAGTACGTGCGGGAGGACGGAGTGATCACCCTGGAAGAGGCCGTGCGCAGGATGACCTCGCTGGCCGCGCACCGCTTGGGGCTGTACGACCGGGGGATCGTCGCGCCCGGGATGGCGGCCGATCTGGTGGTGTTCGACCCGGCGCGGCTGCGCGACGTGGCCGACTTCGGCGCGGACGCGACCCTGTACTCGGAGGGGGTGGACTACCTGTTCGTGAACGGGGGGCTGGTGATCGACGGGGGGGAGATGACGGAGGACAAGCCGGGGAGATTGTTGAAGCGGTGATCAGTCGCCAGGCGGCCCTGTGACAGATTCCGTGACAGATTCTGGCCGGAATCTGTCACACGCTCACCCTGATTCGCGCATCCACACGGGGATGTCGCGCCGACCGTGCAATACCCGCCAAACATCGATGTGCCCACCGCTCATCATGTAGAAGACGAGGTGGGGGTACGATCTGAGCGGCCAGGAGCGCAGGCCCGCGAGGTTCAACTCCTGACCGTAACGGGGCGACCCCGAGCCCGGGTTGCCGGCGACGTGCCGGAGAGCGTCCTCGAGCGCATCGATGAAACCCAGAGCGACGTCCGTTCCACCCTCGGCCAGGTAGTGGGCGACCGCCTCGTCCACGTCACGCTGGGCCGCCCCCCGCAGGACGACGGACCTCGGCGTCATCCCTTCGATTGTTGGCGAACGTCGGCGCGCAGCGTCTGGAAATAGTTCGCATCGGCCGTGACCGCAGGAGCAGACTCCCCACCTTCGAGGAGGAGGCTTCTGAGGTGCTGGCGATCTTGATCGTGGCGGATCAGTTCGCGGATATACGCGCTGCAGGTGCCGTATCCCCGGCCCACGACCTGCTCGTCAACGAACGACTTCAGCGGGCCGGGAAGAGAGACGTTCATGGTGTTCATGTCTGAAGAGTAGAGAAGTTGGCAAAAATTGGCAAGCAAGACGTTGAGGGAGAGTTTGTCCGCCACTTCAAGCCCAATGTGGCGGACAAACCAGGAGACTCAGTCTCCTCTCACCCGCCCACCGGATCCACCCTCACCGTCACAATGTCCGTATCATGGTACTTCTGGTGCCGGACCGACGAGGCGATGTGCCCGAGCAGCCGCAGAGAGAAGTCGTGCTCGATCGGCAGCTCCGCGGCGCGCCCGCCGACCAGCGCCATGCGGTCCTCGATGTTGCCCTCCCCGGCGGCCGCGAGGAACTCGAGGTCGGCCCCGCCCGACTCGGCCCGGGCGGTCACACGCAGGCGCCGCTCACCGAACGCGTCGTCCTCCGCCACCTGGTCCAGCAGGACGAGCAAGGTCTCTTCGGCGGCGAGACCCATGCGCCCGACCATCTCGTCACCCATTCCGGCGCGGGACGCGAACGTCTCCAGGAACTCCTGGATCTTCGGCTGCGCCTCGACGTTCAGCGTGGTCTCGATCCGCCTGCGCCGGGGCCCGGCGAGTTCCATGAACGCCGACAGCAGAATAGCGGTCAGCCCACCGGACGTCATCCCGTTCTCCAGCAGTGAACCCGCCCAGGTGCCGAAGTACTCGGACGGGATCTGGCCGCTCTGGAAGCCGGCGCCGATCCAGAACGAGACGCCGATGATCGTGGCCTTGCGGTAGTCGATTCCGTCCTGCGCGACCATCTCCACGCCCAGCACGAACAGGATGGCGATCAGCACGATGATGTAGGCGCCGACCACCGGGTCGGGGATGGCGAGGAGGACCGCCGTGGCCTTGGGGAAGAAGGCCAGCGCGATGAAGGTCAGGCCGATGCAGACGCCCACGCGGCGTGCGGCGATCCCGGTGATGTCAACGATCGACACGCTGTTCGAATAGGTGGTGTTGGGCACCGTCGCGACGAGGCCGGAGAGGAGGTTGCCGAGGCCGTCGGCCGCCACCGCTCCCTGCACGGCCCGGAAGTCGGTGGCCCGCCGCTTCCGCCAGGACACGCGCTGGATGGCCATCCCGTCCCCGATCGTCTCGATGGCGCCGACGAGGGTCACGAACACGAAGGCCGGGAGCATCGCCCAGAACTGGGGTCCGAAGTTGAGGTCGAAGCCCGGCCATCCGCCCGACGGCACGCCGAACCAGAGCGCGTCCCCCACGATGGCCATGTCGTAGATCCCGAACGATGCTGCGATGAGGCAGCCGGCCACGGCCCCGATCACCGACCCCCACAGGCGGAGCGCCCCCCTGGCCCGCAGCACGATCACGATTGTG
The DNA here is from genome assembly GCA_963555795.3 of Longimicrobiales bacterium. Taxonomy (GTDB): domain Bacteria; phylum Gemmatimonadota; class Gemmatimonadetes; order Longimicrobiales; family Gaopeijiaceae; genus Bin94. The sequence continues at coordinate 882,574 of CAUVXA020000007.1, forward strand.
ATTGCCATCGTTGCCAGGGCTGTCAGCGGGGCTGCAGCCACCGGGGCACCCTCCGGCGCCAGGAAGAGCAGGTCGAAGCCGATGGGCATGACCGTGACCGCGATCAACATGATTACGGTGCCGGCCACCGTCGGGGTGATGACCCGCCTGAGCAGCGAAAGCCGCGACGAGATCAGGAACTGGAACAGGGAAGAGGCCACGATCAGCGTGGCCAGCAGCGCGGGCCCGCCCCGCTCGAGCGCGGCCACCGACACGGCGATGAAGACCCCCGACGTGCCCATGAGCAGGATGTACCCGGCCCCGATCCTGCCGATCGGCCTCGCCTGCACCAGGGTCGTGATGCCGCAAACGAGCAGCGCCGCGAAGGCGGCCCAGGTCAGGTAGGCTTCGCTGCTGCCGCCGGCGCGCACCACGATCGCCACCGTGATGACGATGCCGGCGATGTTGAGCAGGATGTACTGGAACGCCAGCCCGAACGACACCGGGTAGCTGGGGGTCTCGTCGGCCTGGTAGCGGAGATCCTGACGGGTGCCGGGAGGGGTCATGGGCGGGGTGGGGGTTGGGGTCGCGGTGATTGGCGCCAGCGCTGTAATTCGTGCCATAATCGGAGCAATCTGCCGGAAAACCGCAAGCCGGAAGCATTGTTCCCACCATGAAGCGGTACTCCACGGCCCCCTGGTCCGGGCCGTTTTTGCCCTGGCCGCCCTGACCCTCGCGAGCCTCCTGCGTTTCAGGGCGGCGTCAGTGTTGGGGTCGCTCGGCTGGCTGACCGATCCACGTAGGGGCCAAGTCACCGCCACGCTGCGTCATTTGAAGATGGTGATGAGGGTGTCCGGGATGAAGTTAAAGCCAGCGTAGCAATCGGACCACTTGCTTAGTCGAGCTTCAGTTCATTGGGTGCGCCGCCGGGAATGCGAAAGGCGATTGAGGCGGGGCCAGGAGCCGAGAGATCGGTCGCATCGGTTCTCACCATCTGGACGGGGAGCTTGAATGGAGCGCCCGGGTTACCATTCAGCCAGAGTGACTCGAGACGACGAAGACCGACGAACATGCTGTCGGGAAGCTGCTTCAGCTGATTGTGATGCAGCCGCAGCCAAAACAGGTTCGATGCTCCGGAAAGCAGATTGGGTGGCAACTCAGCCAGTTGGTTGTGCTCCAGAATCAGCAGGTACATCTGCGAGAGTTCCGCAAAGACCTCCGCCGGCAGCGTCTTGAGCTCATTGTAGCTGAGAACCAACTCACCGACCCGCTCTGCAATTCGGCGAGGCTGTTGACTTCGGTACAGTCCCGGTGCCCCAGTTCGCGCTTGATTTCGTCGACTACTGCGGGGGAGCGATCGCAGATTCCTCCGTCCGGGAGCGCCGATGCGGTGATTTCGACACTCGGACCGCCTTCCACCGACGCCGCCAGCGAGTGAGTCCCCTCGGTGCTGCCAAGGGTCCAGGTGGTGCAGTCCCTCCTGACCGTCTCCTGATACGGCCTCGACTACGGTCGGGAACTGCTGGACAGAGACGCTGGCGGTTGCCGTCAACTGTCGCGCGATCGCGGTCAAGGTTCCTGTCCCGTTGGCCACAGCCACCACGACGCCGTTCGAACTCACGGAGAAAACTTCGGGCGCGTCGCTGTGCCAGGTCACGGGCTCGGGAAACGCCGCTCCGTATTGGTCCGTCACGGTCGCCGTGAACGTCTCCATCTCGCCAATGAAGGCGAGTTCGACCGCGTTCGGGGAGATGGATATGGCCGTTGGCCGGGGAGGCTCCGGTTCCATCACCTCATCGCCACACGCGACGAGGAGCAAAAGGAGTTTGACGCCCGCTACCGATCGAAGTGCCCGATGCCCCATCCCATCCCATCCTCTTCATCTCAATTCGACATGACGTGTTCCGCAACATAGTCTTTTTTTGTGAAGGCGGAAGGCGGCCCATGCGGTCTGCGGAACCGTTTCCTGGGTCGCTGACGCTTTGCTGACCCGCGCGTGTTAGGTTGAAGGATCGGAAGGGCAGTTCCCCCAATTCACGGCCTCGCCCCTCATGCGTCAATCGTCGAGTCGCAAAGATCTCGGGTCGTACTACACCCCTGCAGATGTCGTGCGTACGCTCGTCACCTGGGCGATGGAGGGAGACCTGTCCGGCGGCGTTCTCGACCCTTCGTGTGGCGACGGCCGTTTTCTCCGGGGTCTGAAGGATGCCGTGGGCGTTGATGTCGACCCGGCCGCCTCCGCAGCGGCTTCGGAGCGAGTCGAGGCCGCTTGGGCCTCCGAGACGAATCACCGGTTTGCCGCTACGGTCGGAAACCCGCCCTTCATCCGCTACCAGCGGTTCAACGGTACGGTGCGGCAGCGGGCGTTGGAATACTGTGCCGCGCAGGGCGTGACTCTGTCCGGGCTGTGTTCGTCGTGGGCGCCATTCGTGGTTGCGGCTTCCAGCGTCCTGAAGCCGGGCGGTCGCCTGGCGTTCGTGGTGCCCGCAGAGATCGGACACGCCGTCTATGCAAGAAAGGTCCTCCGGTACCTTCTCTCCTCGTTCGAGCGCATCGAAGTAATCGCGGTTCGCGAGAAACTCTTCCCTGATCTTTCCGAAGACTGCTGGCTGTTGCGTGCGTCCGGATTCGGTGGGCACTGCGATGCAATTCACTTCGTCCGGCTCGACTCCCTTCGCACTCAAGAAGACTCATGGGCGTTCGAACCGGTCTCGGTTGATGAACTCGATCGCTGGGGATTCCGATTGCGCGCTCTTCTAGTGCCCCCGCCTATCCGCGCTGCCTACCTTGCTCTCGCCCTCAACGCGGCGTCGAGCAGACTGGGTGCCGTGGCCCGGGTCGGGATTGGCTATGTGACAGGAGCCAACAACTTCTTCCACTTGCGGCCAAGCACCGCGGCCGCACTCGACATCCCGAAGGAATTGCTGCGAGTCTCAGTCCGCTCCAATCGCGACTTGGCGGTGGACGATGTCGACCGTGACCTGGTGGCGTCCTGGCTTGCGGACGACCGCCCGGTCTTGCTGATGGACCTGGCCGGGCTACGCGAGCTGCCTCGGTCAGTGGAGGCCTACCTGGAGTCCTCGGAAGGCCAAGCTGCACGCCAAGCGTACAAGTGCCGCAACCGGCGGCCATGGTTCGCGGTGCCTGACGTGCGCACACCGCATGCTTTTCTGTCCATCATGTCGGGCCATGGACCGAGGCTGGTGGGAAACTCGGCCTGCGTGACGTGCACGAACTCCGTTCATGGGGTTCACTTCCTGAACGAGTCGGACGTGATCCGGTACATCAACAACTGGCGCAACGAGCTGACCACCCTTTCCTGCGAGTTGGAGGGACACGCACTTGGGGGTGGACTACTGAAGATCGAGCCCGCTGAGGCGCGCCGGGTTCTCCTGGCACCCGAACTCGACCTGTCGGAAGAGGAAAAGGAGCTTCTTCGCAGCGGGACCCGCGAGTTGCGGAGGTGGAGGCATTTCCGTGCCGCCTGAGCCACCGGTCCTGACCAGTCTGAGGGAAGCACTGGTTGGGTTTGCTTTCCCGGATGCGAGTGTTCAGACCAGCGGGCATATCCGATCGCTGCACTGGTACGTGGCTTGTCGGCTCGTCATTGAAGGAGGATTCCACCCCGATCGGATCCGGCCGCGTCCGCCGATTGCCGTGCAACGCAGCCGACACGGGACTTTCCTCCACCATGACCCGGACGCGGCGAAGCCCGGCGAGCGCACCATTCTCGGTGGCCTGAAGACCAAAAGGCTTGACGTAACGGTCACACTTCCGACGATCGGCCCGGTGCTCGCGGTCTCCCTGAAGGGAACTCACAACGCATTCCGCAACCTGACCAACAGGATGGAGGAGGCTGCCGGAGACTGCACCAACCTCCACATGGCGTATCCGGCGCTGGTCTACGGCTTCTGGCATGTTCTCCGAGCGAACGAGGCCGACGATCCCTCTCCCATCGCGCACTTTCGACTTGATGATGGTCGCTACGATGCGCACGACCTGGCCCTCCTGAGCGGCGGGGAGCTTGCTGAACCGATTCAGCGCTACCATCACGCCCTGGAGCGGCTGTCGGACCGCGACGACCTTCGTGATCACCCGTCCCGCTACGAGGCATGCGGCTTGACCCTGGTGAAATGCAGGGGCGGATTGTCACGATGCGGGGTCTACCCCGACTATCCTGTGACCGGGTCAGTGCTTGACTACAACCGGATGTTCCAGAGGCTGTACGCAATCTATGATCGCCGCTTCGTCTACAACGCGCCAGCGCTCAGGTCGCGGACCGCAAGGGAGGTTTGGGACCGCGAGTCGCCGCTGCTGACCGACACGATCTTGCGGGACGAATCGTTCGCGGAGATGGAGCCGCGGGTGGGGTAGGGTCGAGGGCGACGGCCGGACGCTGCAGGCTCAACCCTGACGTAACGTTAGGGTCTGGGGCCCCATGCCCCCAAGTCCGCCCGCTAAGACCGGGTAGGGGCAGGTGATTCCGCGATAATCGCGGCCACGATCTCCTGCGCTCGCCGCTCGCTGATCACGACCGACGGGGCAATGCGTCTCAGCACGGCCACCAGATACACCATCTCGGGGTCGTCATTGTGCTCCTTTGCCAACTCCGCAACGACCGCGTCCAGGTCGTCGGCTTCCAGGATTCTCGTCACCAGGTCTTCAAGGGCGACGAAGTCCCATTCTTTGGGGTTGGCAGCGGGTCCGCGCGTCGGATCAGTGGTCGGTCCATCGTCAGTCATTTCTGGCTTCCATTGCAAGTTTGGCGTGGGCTCCCGATTGGGGTCCACACTTACTTAAACGCTCCAGCGGTCGATTTAGTGGGGTCGTTTTCCGACAAACGCTCTCGGCACGGCCAAATCCCGCCCGTCCCCCCTGTGGCCCGGTTCGCCGCCGCCTCCTATTCTGATACCACCGTTGAAGACCTTGCTCAAGCCCCCGGAGTCATTATGCCACGCGTCGCCGCCCCCCTCCTCGCTTCCCTCGCCCTCCTGTTCGCCGCGGCCGCACCGCTCGCTGCCCAGTCCGGCGCCTTCGGCAACTCCGTCGTCATCGGCGACAGCGAAATCCTGATCGCCGAGCCGACCACCAGCTTCCGGCCCGGCGCGGTGTACGTCTACCGCAAGTCCGGCGGTGCCTGGCGCGAGTCCAGCGTCCTGCGGGCCCCCACCCCCGAGCGCGCGGACGGCTTCGGCACGCTGCTTGCCAAGGCCGGCAACACGCTCTTCATCGGCCAGCGGGGAGGGCCGCTTCACGTCTTCGAGCGGGAAGGCGGCGGCGATTGGCGGGCCGCGGGAATGATCGAGGGGGACGAGGTCAACGGGCTGGACCCGTCCTGCAGATGGGACGGATACTGCGGTACCGACTTCGGCCTGAGCCTCGCCGCGCAGGGGGACTGGCTGCTCGTCGGTTCGCCGGGACCCGCCGACGACCCTCGGCGCCGACCCGGGGCAGAGGAAGAGGCTCGACCCCAGGGAGCCGTCTACACCTATCAGCGCGGTGCCTATGGCCAGTGGGTCCAGCGCGGGCAGCTTCAGCCTGCGGACGGCATGGAAGGCGATGGTTTTGGCACGGCGATGGTTTTCACGCCCCACGGCGTCCTGGTCGGCGCTCCCCGGTGGAATGGCGACGGTTCGGACCGTGAACAGACCGGCCGCGTGTATCATTTCCGCATGGTGGATGGGGGATGGGAGGAGGCCGGAGCCCTCGAATCGGCTCCCGAGGCCAGCGCCAACTTCGGGTCTGCCCTCGCGGCCACGGGCGATAGGGTCCTGATCGGCGCGCCCGGAGCGGACGACAGCCGAGGCGCGGTCTACACGCATTCCTGGGACCCCGACCTCACCCGGTGGGTTCCCGGCGACGGACGGCTTGCCTTCGCCGACGGCGACAGCGGCGACCGCTTCGGCTCGGCTGTGGCCTTCTCCGGAGACGACGTGTGGGTCGGCGCGCCCACCACCCGCGGCTACGAACTCGGCTCGGCCTTCATGTTCGAGGCCGGCGGCGACGGTTCGCTGCCAGCCGCGCCGCGCAGAATCCAGCTCCCCGAGGCGGAGTCGGTCGAGAGCGATCGATTCGGCAGCCTGGTCGTCGCGGACGCCGGCGTGGTAGCGGTCGGGGCGTCCGGGATGCACCACGAGGCGGGCTCGGTCCACCTCTTCGAGCGCGGGGCCGGCGGCGGCTGGGCCGACGCCGTCATGCTCGTGAGCGCACCGGACGGGATCGCGGCGCTGGTCGGCGAGGAGCGCCGCTGCACCGAGGGCCGCGTCGGTCCCTTCGACTGCGACGAAGTCGAGCTGCTGGCGTACATCCCGCCCTCGCTGCTGCGGGCCGAGGGGCGCACGCGCGGGGTGCGCGCCAACGACAACTGGGGCTGGACCGACCCGGTGACCGGGCGCGAGTATGCGCTGGTCGGACGAAACGACGGCACCTCGTTCATCGACATCTCCAATCCGACGAACCCGATGCTGGTCGGCGACCTGCCCAAGCCTTGGGGCACCCCGCCGTCGCAGCTCTGGCGAGACATCAAGACGTACAAGGACCATGCGTTCATCGTCGCGGACGGTGCTGGGGAACACGGCATGCAGGTCTTCGACCTCGCTCGCCTGCGTGACGTATCGCCGGACGAGATGCCCGCGCTCTTCGAGCCCGACGTGCACTACAAGCGAATCGGCAGCTCGCACAACATCGCGATCAACGAGGAGACCGGGTTCGCGTATACGATAGGGGGCGGCGGCGTCGCGGACTCCTGCGGCGGCGGCCTCCATATGATCGACATCAACGACCCCGGGAACCCCGAGTTCGCGGGGTGCGCCCCGACGGGCGGCACCCACGACTCGCAGTGCGTGATCTACAATGGTCCCGACGAGGCGTACCAGGGGCGGGAACTCTGCCTGAACTCGAACGGCCGCGTCTTCCAGATCTCGGACGTGACCGACAAGGACAACCCGGTGTCGGTGGCGAGCGCCTCGTCGCCGAATCCGGCGTACATCCACCAGGGCTGGCTCACCCCCGATCACCGCTACTTCTACCAGGACGACGAGTCGGACGTCATCGCGGGCAACGTCGAGACCACCCGCACCCTGATCTGGGACCTCAGCGACGTGGAAGACCCCGTGCTGGTCAAGGAATTCATGGGCTCAATGCCGGCGCGAGCGCCCACAACCTGTACATCAAGGGAGACCTGGCTTACCAGGCCAACTACCTCTACGGGCTGCACATTCTCGACATCTCCGACCCCGAGAATCCGCGCGAGGTCGGGTTCTTCGACACGGCACCGTACAACGAGGGGCCCGGGTTCGGCGGCGCATGGAGCAACTATCCGTACTTCGAGAGCGGCACCGTGATCGTGACCAGCATGCAGGAGGGGTTGTTCGTGCTGAAGAAGAGGGTGCGTCCGGTGAGTTGAGGGGGCCGCTGCATTCGAGTCACCGCCAGGCTGCGGCATCCGGGATACCGCGACTGAACAACACAGGAGGCTTGGGGCTCAGCGAACCTCGGCTGGCAGCCTCCGCACGACCACGCGGGCCACGTCGAATTCGTCCAGCTCGATGAACGCCGCCAGTCCGTCCGGGCCGAAGGCGTCCGGCATCTCGGTCGCGCCGGTGGGGTAGGTGCCGACGTACTCACCATCGGCCGTCACGACATCGATGGGTCCGTCGCTTGCCGGCTCGTCGCCTCGGCGTTGCACCCAGACGCGGCCATCCCATGTGGCCGCAAGGCTGCGCAGCACGGGGATTTCGTGGTAATACCTCTGTTCGATCTCGAAGCTGGCCGTGACCGGAGGACTGGTACCCTCCCTGCGTCCCCGCACCTGCATCATTCTGATACCCGCCATTCCGCCGACTCCCCCACGGCTTTCCCGGGCGGCTGCCCTCCTTTCCTCGTACTCCTCCTGAACTGAGGGTGTCACGGGCTCGGGCAGAAAAGGCCGCCGGATGATTCGTGCGACTTCCCCCGCGCCCGGCGACGTGACCTTGAGCGTGTACGCGGATGAATCGGAGTGAACGATGCCGCCATCCGGAAGAACACCCACCACGAGCCGCGGCTCGAACACCGTCGGCAAAGTCATTCCTCCCAGCATGTCTCGAAGTTGGGTGGGGACGTTGTTGGGCACATCCAGATCGCCGCGCCCAGGCAGCCATCCTTCAACCACCGTTTCTGTGTGAATGACCTCGCCATCGAGTCCAACCCGCATGACCGGACGGGACGTGGGCGGAGCCACTGGGCCGCCGCCTGCGCTTCTGATGGTGATGCCCAGGCTTCCTCCGAAGGCTCCGGCGAAGACTGCTCCACCGCGCGGGTCGGGCTGAATGCCCCCCGAGACCCACAAGCCGCCGGGCTCGTCCCCGGTGCGGACCATGCGCTGGAAGTTGCCGGAAGCGTCGAAGAGTTGGTAGGCGCGGTGGCCGGCATCGCTCACGACCGTGGTTCCGTCCCTCAACACCGCGAACGCGACCGGCCGGTTGAACTCGCCGGGACCTCCACCCGAGGAACCGAACTCGTGCAGGAAGCCTCCCGCCGCATCGAACACCAGGACACGCAGACTCCCGGAACCTAGCAAACCGCTGGTCCCGTCGAACACGTACAGGTTGCCTTCGGCGTCGAAAGCCACCTGGTTCACTTCGGCGAACATCTCCCAGGACTCACCTTCGAGAACGCCGACGCGGTAGACCTCCTCGAAGTCGGGTTCGATGTGCTGGTCCCGGCCCGGAAGTTCAATCACCTCCTGGGCTTGGAGAGCGGGGGTCGCGAATGGCGGAGATTCGCCTAGAAGAACGGTGCCGAGACCTACGATGATCCCGAAGGCGAGTCGGGTCAGCCACGTCTTCGTCATTCTGGATTCTCCTTCAACCATCGAGTGGTAGGTCAACGACGCATAACTGAGACTCTGGGCGACGGGGTGATGGTTGCCCCGCTCCTCGCCGGTGCCGCTGGCCGTGGACGAAGTGCGTTTGCGACGAGACCAACAGAGACACTGACGAAGGTCTGTGTGGACGATCGGGCGGCACGGGCGCAATCAGAAAGAGGGATTTCGAGAGCCGCGTGCTGCGGCTGTTCGTAGACAGATGAGGCAGGCGGCGAGTTGAGTTCATCGAGGGTAAGCTGACTGATTCTCGATGCGGCCAGGACGGGGGCGAGCCTTGAGGTGACGACGATGCTGCACGGCCTGGTGGCTTGATCACGCCGCCACAAAGCGCTCCACCGCGATCTCCCCGGCGCGGCCGCGGGCCTGCCAGAGATCGTAGGCCATCTGCATCCCCAGCCAAGTCTCGGGCGTCGAGCCGAAGGCCTTCGACAGCCGGATCGCCATCTCCACCGAGATCCCCGTTCGCCCGTTCACCCGTTCACCAGCTCCGAAAGCGCCTGCCGGGTGACGCCCAGCCCAGCGGCGGCCCGGGTCACCGTCAACCCCAGGGGTTCGAGGCACTGCCGCTTCACGATGCCGCCCGGATGCGGCGGATTGTGCATGGCCATGATCCGTATTCTCCTCAATGATAGTCCAGCTGGGTAACCCGGCCTTGGGCGTCCACCTCCACCCCGTACCAGTCCCCCAGCGGCGCTTGGCGCCGTCACCACAAGAGAGCGTGGCAACGAGAGCGAGGGCAGCGAATCTTCGCAACGGTGCATCCTCCGAACCTGCGTGGATGTAAACCATAGTTTACGGTGTGACAACTCTGCTTGTCATTTGTGGGTGGCCCTCATGATGGTCTCTCACTCCCTTCCGATACCGGCTGGGTGCCTGCCTCCTCCCCCTTCACATACCGGTCGAACCACCCGATCCAGCGCGCCCACATGTCCAGGTTGTTCTCGATGGCCCGCGGCGTGTGCGACTCGAACGGATACACGAATAGCGCCGCCGTCTTGCCGAGCCCGGTGAGCGCCTGGATCATCCGCTCCGACTGGATGGGGTAGGTGCCCGAGTTGTTGTCGTCGGCCCCGTGGTACATGAGCAGCGGGGTGTTGATCTGGTCCGCCTTGAAGAACGGGGACATCTCCATGTAGATATGGGGCGCTTCCCAGATGTCGCGGGGCTCGGCCTGGAAGCCCATCGGCGTCAGCGAGCGGTTGTAGGCGCCGTCGCCCGCGATGCCCGCCTTGAAGAAGGGGGTGTGCGCGAGGAAGTTCGCGGTCGCGAAGGCTCCGTAGCTGTGGCCTCCGTGTCCGATCCGGTCCATGTCGATCACATCGAGGCCGTCGACCGCGCGGATCGCGGCGTACATCCCGTCCACCATGTTCGAGATGTAGTAGTCGTTGTAGTTCTCGCCCACGATGGGGATGTCCGGATAGACCAGCGCGTACCCCTGGGTCAGCCAGATGTCGGACCAGCGGAGCCAGGTGAGGCGCGTGTGCGCGTTGCGGTTGCGCGCGCGGATGGTCGCGTTGGTGAAGTCGTCCTCACTCCGGTACTCCCTCGGATAGGTCCAGAAGATGGCGGGCACCCGCGTGCCTTCCACGTAGTCGACGGGCAGCGACACCCGGCCCTGAATATCGAGGCCGTCGCGGCGGGTGAACTCGAAGTCGATGCGTTGCACCGCGGTGAGCTCGGGGAACGGGTCCACGTTGCGGGTCAGGTTTTCCATCGTGGCGCTCGTGGCTCCCGCCGGGGTACGCGCGTCAGCCGCGCCCCCGTTCGTGCCCTGTACCCACAAGTAGCTGTCCGGGAAGGTATTCCGGCCCTCGCGGCTCACGATCATGCGCTCAAGGTCGGCGTCGAGCGGCACGAGCGGCTGGTCGAAGCTGCCCGGCGAACCCTCGAAGAACCGATCCGTCGATCCGTCGGCGATCGACAGCCGGTCGACGAACGGCTGTGGCCGAAAGTCATCCTTCCACCCATCGCCGCGCAGGTACGCGCTCTCGCCGTCGGACGACATCAGCGCGTAGCCGATCCCGTTGCCCGTGCGCGCGGTCAGCAGGTCGCCGGGGAGCGCGAGTGCGTCGTCGGGGTCGTGGAAGGGGACCAGCGTGCGGCCCTCGCCGGGGGTGTCTTCGGAAGGGTCGAGGGCGTAGTGGACCACGGCGGCGTCGCCGTCGCGGGTGACGGAGGCGAAGGCATGGCGGCCGTCGGCGGAATAGGTGACCGACGCGACGGGGTGCTCGCTGCGCGCGACCTCGACCGCGTCGTCGTCTCCGAAGGGGGGCCGGAGGAGCATGATGCGGTCGGGGCGGGGGGTGTCCGGGTCGGCGGCGCCGCTCGTCGGATCACCCGCGGGCGCGTCGTCACCCGCGGAGGCGTCGTCACCCGCGGGGTCGTCGCCACCCGCGGGCACGCGGTGGAGATAGGAGATCCCGCCGCCGTCGGGACGCCACTGCCAGTCGCGGGCGCCGTCCTGCGATCCTCCGCCGCGCCCCTCCCGCAACTCGCGCTCTTCCAGCGTCGCCAGCACCTCTCCCGTCGCCACGTCCAGCACTTCGGTCACGCGCGGGAATCCGGTGTAGCTGGCGATGAACGAGAAGGGCCGCTCGATCCGCGTGGCGATCAGGTGGCGGCCGTCCGGACTCAGGGAGACCGATTCGAACATGCCCGGTTCCCCGATCGGACGGGCGGGGCGGCCGGGGACCAACTCGACGATCTGGCTGCCCGTGTAGTGCTCGAAGAGGTCCCCGTCGTGTTCGTCCTCGAGAAGGAAGGGCATGGTGCGGGTGGGGGTGGCTCCGGCCCGCGTGTGACGGATGCTGGGCCCGGAGGGAAGGGCGGGCGCGGGGGGCTCGGGGCCGCGGTCGGCCGGGGCGGCCAGGGTGATGAGCGACCCGGACGGGGTCCACTGCAGCATCCGCGACGGATTGGAGCCCTGCCCGCCAGAGGAGGTGCCAAGGGTGGCGATCACGCGGGCGTCGCCGGCCGGGTGGACGCTGCCGTCGGCGGTCGAGGCGATCCACACCTGCGTGGCGTCCTCGAGGTGCGCGAGAAAGGCGAGCCGCGAGCCGTCCGGGGACCACATGAGATCGCTGATGTGGATGCCGTCGGGAAGATGCACGTCGGTGAAGGAGCGCTCGCTGAGCGAGTAGAAGCGGAGGCCGTACAGGCCGTAGAGGTCGAGGTGCCAGGGGCGGTCGGTGCGCGCCCGGATCTCGAGCATCGCGAGGCGCAGGGTCTCCTCGCCGACCTCTTCCAGCGTGGACAGCTCGGTCGAGAGCGGGATCACGAAATGGTCGCCGTCCGGGCTGAGGTGGTCGAGCGTTGCAAAGTTGGGGTCGGTCGCGAAGAGGTCCTGGACGGGGTCGGGGGGGAGGACGTAGCCGGGTTGGGGGGCGACGGGGTTGTCGGGTGGTTGGGCGTCGTCCTGCGCGAAGAGCCTCGCCGCAAAGAAAGGCGCAACCGTGAGCAAGAGAAGGTGCGGGAAGACGCGGAGGCGGTGTGAAATGGTCATTCCGAATGGTCCTGGTATGGGGTCGACGGTGAGGCGTGAAGGTGGAGGACCGGGTGAAGTGGTGGCAAGCCCCTGGCAGTACAGGTGTCGCAACGGACGCCCGCCTTGACTAGAAGGTTCTTCCGGCTCCGAAGCTCGCCCGTTCGGAGGTCATCTCAGCGACCACGCATAGGATTGGTAGGCCTCCTCAAGCTCGCTGACCGATCTCCCTGTCAGATCAAGGATCGCGTTGATGAGCTGGTCGTTGGTGATGATCTGACCTGAGTTGATTCGGTGGATCAGAGCATACAGAACGCCTGGCGCACGTTGCTCCAGATAGGTGAACAGCATGCACGACTGCGGGTACGTTGGTCTGGGATCAGGATAAAAGGCCTCGCCGAGACTGAGCAACTCCGCGAGGGGCATGGGCGCCCGGATCCGGGAAGCCATTGGCGCACCACGGGAATGGCGTTGAGACGCTGAGCGAGCCGTCGACGGTGAACACACCACCCGGGAAGCCATTGGCGCACCACGGGAATGGCGTTGAGACGCTGAGCGAGCCGTCGACGGTGAACACACCACCCTCCCAGTACATCGCGGTACCTTCGACAAACCATAGGGAGGCGTCCCACGCCTGTGGCCATACCGCGAACGGGAAATCGTGGCCTATCTCATGCAACTGAGTGCCGAAGTCTGGTTCTGGGAACGGGGCGAGAAGGTTGAACCAGCGCGGGTAGTCGAGATAATAGGCCGGTGTGTTTCTGGTGTAGGGGTCAATGGTCGCACCAGGTAGCTTCAGAAAGACTTCCTCGCTTGTTGTGTAGTAATCATCAATCCAGTCGCCGCGGTTTTTGACGTAGAGGGCATTAAAGAAATCCGAGACGCGCTTCAGATGCTCCGCGTGTTCTCTGCTGAAGGTTGGGCTGATGTCAGAGAATACGCGAACGTTGGCCACTTGATGAGCGTATGGATAGTCGGAAGACAAGGTCCGGAGCCATGCCGGGTCTGTGTCAGGGAAGGGGACCGTAGGCTGCGGGGTCGGTGGCTGGGAGATCGCAAGATCGAGCACTCTGTCTGAGGCCAGGTCCACCACACCGCCGACTGACGCGAACCCTTCCGCCAATGCTCGAATGGTGAACTCCCCTTGCTGCAGGGCTTCCAGCACGTAGCGCCCCCTATCGTCGGTGGTCGCCTGACGCCCGGCATCAGGGCCATCGACGACCTCAACGACGGCACCAATGACGTAACCGTCGGGTGTAGTGACCGCGGGCGCTGCCGTCCCAACACCCGATTCGCCCGCGCTGCTGCTCCCGGGCCGGTAGCTCGCTCCGTCGCCAAACCCGTTCGTATGAGGGTCGGTCCACCCCCCCCACCCATGATTGACGGTGCCTGATAGCGTCGCGGGTGCACACTCGGCACCCGTGCCCTCGTGGGAAGGGATCGCGCTCAGCCAGTCGCGGAAGGACCGTTCGACTGGGACACACAGCTCTGTCCCGGCGTAGTGAAGCACCCGGAGCGAGAGGCCGGACAGCGAGAGCGGAAGGCGGAGGGAAAGGCCCGCGTTGTCAGCGATCCTCAGCTCGGTCATGTGAGCCAGCTCGCCCAGGCTGCCCGGGAGCCGTCCGGCGAGTCCGTTGCGGCTCAGGTCGAGCGCGGTCACGCGACCGAGCGAGTCGGCGCGGACCCCGTGCCAGCCGGCCAGGATCGGGTCGCCGAACCAGCCCCCGGCGTTCGTCCAGCCGGAGCCGCCCGCGGCTTCGAACAGTGCAGCCAGCACGGCCCTGTCAGATTCGTTGCAGAACGGCCCCTCGCGCCCCTCGATGCCTTCAAGCCAGTCGGCGAAGTCGGTCGTGCCCGGTGCGCAAAGGCCAGCGTTGTCGTCGAAGTAGAAACGATTCAATTTGGTGAGATCCAAGAGGCTGCGGGGGATGGGCCCCCACAGGTTGTTGTCGTGGAGGAACAGGTCTTCCAGGCCGGACAGGTTGCCGAGTTCCGGCGGGATCGGGCCGGAGAGGCTGTTGTAATGGAGGTACAGCCACGTAAGGTTGGCAGGGTTGCCGAGTTCCGGCGGGATCGGGCCGGAAAGTCTGTTGTCAGCGAGGGACAGCTCCGCAAGGCCGGCCAGGTTGCCGAGTTCCGGCGGGATCGGGCCGGAGAGGCTGTTGGAATCGAGGGCCAGCCGACTGACCCGGCCCTGGGCGTCCACATCCACCCCATACCAGTCCCCCATCGGCGCGTCCGTGAGCCAGTTGTCGTTGTTGACCCAGTCGGGTCCGCCGGTGGTTTCGTACAGCGCCACGAGGGCTGCGCGGTCCAGGTTCGCCACCGTGATCTCGGATGTTCCCACTGCGCTGCCGATCGTGGCCGTGCCTTCGCCCACCCCCCGGACCAGACCCGACGCGTCCACCCGGGCCACCGAGGCGTCGCTCGACGACCAGGTGAACGCCGCGCCCGCCACCGTGTGGCCGTTCGCATCGAACGCCTCCGCCCCAAGCCGCAGCGTGTCGCCGGGGGCGATCGTGTCCGCGGCCGGCGACACGGTCACGGAGCCCGCCGACTGCATTACCGTGACCGCCGCCGCGCCGGTCGCATCCCCCGCCGTCGCGGTGACGCGGGTAGCGCCCATGCCCACGGCCGTCACCAGTCCGGCGGAGTCGACCGTCGCCACCGACGCGTCGTCGCTCGACCAGGATACGTCGATATCGGCCAGCGCCCGCCCGATCTGGTCGCGCACTTCCACGGCGAGCTGTACCTCCTGGCCCAGCGACGTCAGCTCCGCCGTCTCCGGCGTGACCGCAACTGTCGTTGGCGCGGGTACCACGACGACGAGCTCCGACTGGCCGGTCACGCCGTCCGCAGCGGCAGCGACCGCAACAGCACCCGCCGCGACCCCGGTGACGAGGCCGGCGTCATCCACCCGGGCCACCAGGGTGTCGGTTGACGACCAAGCGAACACCTCGCCCTCCACCGCATGGCCGTTCGCGTCCGAGGCCACCGCCGCCAGGCGCAGCGTGTCGGCCTCGACCAGCGTGTCGGCCGCCGGCAACACGGTGACCGTGCTCACCACCTGCCGGACCGTCACGGTCGCGCTCCCGGACGCCGACCCGGCCGTCGCGGTGATCGTGGCCGTCCCGTTGCCCGCCGCAGTCGCCAGACCCTGGGCATCGACCGTCGCGACCGACGCGTCGCTGCTCGACCAAGTCACGGCTGCCCCCGCCATCGGCTGGCCGTTTTGGTCGCGCACCTCCGCCGTGAGCTGCTCGGTCGCGCCCAGCGCGTTCAACTCGACGGCAGCGGGCGTGACCGTGACCGTCGTCGGCCGGGGTGGGTCGAGCGGAGGCGGCTCGGTGGCGCCGTCACCACAGGAGAGCGTGGCAACGAGGGCAAGCGCGGCGAAACCCCGCAGCACGTTGATGGCACAGATTCGCCCGCCTCGCCGTGCAGTGTGGGCGGCCCTCAGTACTTGCGCAATCTGGAAATCACCGTATGCCCGAAGGACGCATTCGAACCGGGCTCGCGTCCGCGAAGTGCGCCCATGAACTGCCGGGTGAGGTTGGACCAAGCAACGCCGAATCCTTCGATCGTACGGAATGGGAGACGAGTACACATGGTGGTGATCGTCGGGTCGCCGCGCCAGATGCCGATGTCAAACGTCGCCGCCGAACTTGGGGCTCGCGACATCGAGGGTGTCGCGCCACACAGGCCCGATCGCGGCGGGGAGGCCCGATTGCAGGCAAGCCCAAATGTCAACCACAGTTTACAGAATGACAACTGTGCTTGTCATTTTTGGGTGTCCCGGACGGCGGCAGGAGGAAGGTCGATCGGCACCTCCGCGGCGTCCGCCGACCAGCTCCATCCTGTTGCGTCGAACGGCCGCCATGTGCAGCGGCGCACCGTGGGTTGCGCGGTCCAAGTCGAATCCCAGATCGGCCATGAGGGCGACCGCATCGAGGCCTGTCGTCACCGGCCGCGTCGACAACGATGCCGGGTCGGCGGGTCTGTACGCGGCGGGGAAGATCGGGATGCCGTCGCAGCTGTCCCGTGCGCGGCTGCGGCGTCGGCCGCCATGCAGGCGCACGTGAACCGGTCCCGGCGCCGGCGTCCAGGAGGAGCCGGGCCGTGTCGAGGGTGGAGTGACCGGGCCCTTCAATGCGCGAATACGTCGCGTAGAGGAGTGGCTCCCAATCGAACCACCCGCCACGAGCGTTGACGAGGGAGGGGTCCGCGTCCAGCATCCGCGCGACCTCGTCGGTGGCGCCAATGCATGCGGCGGACCAGATGTCCCGGACGCCCAGCGACGGGTCCCGCCCGAGCATGTCGTGGGCACGCCGCCGAAAGATCGGGCGGTCGTGGCGATATTTCAGGCAGGCGAGGTGCGGGAAATCGGCGTCTTCCCCCGGGATCAGCTGGTCGACATGGACCTTCAACTGCCGCTAGGTGAGGAAGCCGTAGCGGTGCGCGACGTGTTCCTGGGCACCACCGGCAGGGTGGGCCAGGGCGGCGGCCTCGCGGCGAAGGGCGGCGAGGGTGATGTCGGGTGGGAGGGGGCGAGGCATGGGGGTGGCTTTGGGGGCTGAAGTCAGCTGCGGGTGCTGATTTCGCACGAATCCCCGTTGCAACCCTGGTTCCGCTCGCCCGCGATGCGGTGCACCCACCGAACCCAACATACCGCAAGAAGCCACCTCTTGACTCGTTTGTCCGCCAAATCTCACCCAAAGTGGCGGACAAACTCGGATTCCCGAATGGGGGGTTACTTTTCGATCCGCCCGTCCTCAAGGAACGATCCCATGCCCCACAGCCACGACCTCATCATCATCGGCGCCGGTTTCGCCGGCCTCGCCTGCGCCCGTCGTGCCGCCGAGCGCGGCCTCTCGGTCCTCGTTCTGGACCGGAAGTCCCAACCCGGCGAGCGCATCCACACGACGGGCATCCTGGTGAAGGAAGCCTGGGAGGAGTGGGCGGCCCCGGACGCGCTGGTCCGCAGGATCAACCGGGTGAGGGTCTACACGCCAAGCCACCAGTTCGTGGAGCTGGAGCGCGACAGCTACCACTTCATGGCGACGGACACGGCGAGGCTCATGGACCATCTGGTCGACGAGACCCGGCGCGCGGGTGCCGAAGTCCGGTTCGGGGAGACGTTCCGGGGCGCCTCGCGGCAACGGTCCGGGCTGACGCTCGAGGGGTCCGGCGTCACGGGCCGGTTCCTGGTCGGGGCGGACGGGGCACGCTCCCGGGTGGCCGAGAGCTTCGGACTCGACCGCAACGTCCGGCTTCTCAAGGGTGTGGAGTGGGAATTCGAGCCTCTGGACAGCGTGGGTGATTGCCTGCACTGCTTCATCGATCCGGAATGCGCGCCCGGTTACATCGGTTGGGTGGTGCCCGGTGTCGGCGTGACCCAGGTCGGGCTGGCCGTCCACCGCCACTGCCGGGCCGACATGCCGAAGTTCGTCGCGAGAATCAACGGCCGGTTCGGTCTATCCGCAGACCGGGTGCTCGAGAAGCGTGGCGGGGTCATCCCGATCGGCGGGCTGCTCGGAAACTTCTACCGGGACCGGGTCATGCTCATAGGCGACGCGGCCGGAATGGTGTCGCCGCTGACCGCGGGCGGCATCCACAACGCCTACTGGTTCGGGAGGCTCGCCGGGGATGCCATCGCGGAGCACCTCGATGGAGATGGCCCCCACCCGGGTGAGGTGGTGCGCAGCGCCTACCCGAAGCGCATCTGGAAACATGCCGCGCGTTGGATGTACGATCATCTGCCGGTTGCGCGGGCTCTGGAGGCAGGTTTCCTGACCCGTAATCTCCTCCGGGGCGTCGCCGGGAAGGTGTTCTTCGACCGGAAGGGGGCATGAGATGCCAAGCCGACGCCTCGCTGCGGGCCGGAATTCTGACGCTGCCCGAGTCCCTACGCTTGATGCCTCGCCCGAAACGACCGAACTTGGTACTGGTCTTCGAGGCAATCCGCGAGATCCGCGAGGCGCGAACGGAGAACACGCCTCACCCAGCATCAGGCGGGACACCGGCAATCCAACCGGGTGCCCCGGCATCCAAGGGCAATCATGGCGCGGCGAAGCAGCAAAGCGGGGCGGGATAATCGCGACGTGCGAGCACCCGATAAGGAGCGCGGGGGATGATGGGTCGCGACGCCGAAGCAGGTCGCCGAGTGCCGTGCTGCGGCACCGCTCCGGCCAGCCGGTCCGTCACACCGGGCAGAATGCAGATCGCTGGTCCGCCGTTAAGCGTCATTCAATCCCCAGAGAGGAGGCTTCATTGAACCCGGTGACCAGGACGGTCGAAAACCGGGAGTGGCTGGCTTCCCGGATCGGCGTACCCATGAATGCCATCGAGGCGTTTTGCGACCGTTGGCAGCTGGAGGAACTTGCCCTGTTCGGTTCCGTGCTGCGCGACGACTTCGGGCCTGACAGCGACATTGACGTACTGGTCCGTTTCAAGACGGAACGGACGCCGGGTCTGTTCGGGATCGCGGGAATGGAGCGGGAGCTGGCCGAACTGCTCGCCCGCAGGGTCGATTTGGTGAACCGCGCCGCCATCGAGGAGAGCCGCAACTACATTCGCCGGAAGGCGATTCTGGAATCCGCGCGGGTGGTCTATGCGGCGTGACGACTCGGCATTCCTGTTGGACATGCTGCTTGCCGCGCGTGATGCCCTGTCCTTCACGGAAGGCATGTCGTACGACGAATTCGCCCGGGATCGGCGAACTCAGCTCTCTGTTCTAGTTCTAGTGAACGCTCAAGGTCCACGCCGTCAAGGACAAATGCCCAGGGGGCCCGTGGAGGAGTCAGCGTGAGATCGTGACCCTCGCCCCTCCCGGATCGCGCTGTTCGTAGGTCCTCGCCGCCGCCTGCGTGACCTGGCCACCGTACTGCCGAATGCGGCCGCGGTCGTCGGTCCAGAAGCGGAGGAGCGTGCCGGACTGCGGGACCACACCGCCGACGAACACTCGCACGCCGCCGTCCGCAGGGACGTGGTAGAGTGTCAAGTCCGGCGCCGCCTGAAGCGAATCGAACATCGGACCCGCGACGAAAAGGACGACAGCGCCCCAGTCGGGCTGACTCTGCTGGATGTTGACACTCAGGTAGCCGAACCGGTTGTCCACACTAACGCCGATTTGCTGCTGTGCAGACAGTCCCGCCGGGTCGCTCGCCGTGACCGTCACGACCGCGTCGCCCCTCACCAGCCCCACGATCGTGACGATGCTCCCGGCGACCTCGGCCGACGCAACCGTTCCGGGCGAAACCGTGGCGGTGTAGCTCAGCCTGTCTCCGTCCGGGTCGGTAAAGTATGCCGACACGTCCACAGTGACGATATCGTCGACAAGGATGCGCGCCGCGGGAATCGTGCCGGTTGCCTGCGGTGGCCGGTTCGCCGGGGGCTGGGGCGCGACGGGTTCGTCTCCGCCGCAGGATTGGATGACAACCGTGGCCGTCACGGCCGCCAAAAGCATCAGCGCGACCCTCTTCATGGCTGTCTGCTCCTCTCGGGCCGCTCTCCCGGCCGCACCGCCGCCGGGGGTACCCAGTCCGAGACCGGCGGCACTCCACCCGGCGGCGTCTCGCAACCCGAGCCCTCGCCCTCCGGCCCGCAATGATCCAGCCACCTCAGCACGTCGCCGGCGTTGAGGACTTCGTCACGGTTGCCGAACCAGTCCAGGAAGGACTCCTGCGCGGGTGTCAGCAGCTCCAGCCCGAGGAGATGATGCGCCGCCTCCTCGACGGTCATCGGCGCGACAACCTCGAGACGGTCGACGATCAGCCCTACCACGTCCGGGTGACCTTCCACGCGGATCGCAATCGTGTCTTCGTAGACCCCGGGATCGAGAGACTCCGAGGAACGGGTCCAGACCACGGGATCTCCCCGGCCGCCCGCGCCGCGCTCGACCGAGAGCCACTCCGACCCTTCGCTGGAGGCGGTCCAGGTTGCCGAATCGGCGCCGAAGCCGGAAAGTCCCGCGACCAGGGAGTCGGTCGAGACGAACGACCAGCCGGACACCCCGTAGCTCGAGACCGGGCGCAGCGCGGGCACGCTCAACGGCGGCTCCACCGACAGGGTGTAGACGAAGGCCGCGGGACTCCCGGTCGCGAGGCTTGCCGAGACGACCACCGAGTCGGTGTACGTCCCCACGTCCGTGCTGTCGGGGTCCACGGTCCAGGTCACGAGTCCGTCCCCGACGCCGGAATCGCTCTTCAGCTGGATCCAGCGGCTGTTACCTGGTTGAGTCGCCTGCCATTCCACGGTCGCCGCCTGGGGGCCCGCAAAGGTGACCGCGACCGAATCCTCGAACGGCTCGGTATCATAGACGAGTACGGACCTCCGGGTTTCCATGCGGGCCAGGGTCATGTGGCCCTTCGGCACGGCGACGTGCACCGACACGGGGATCGTAAGAGCGCCCGCCACCCCTGCCACCGTGACCTCCATCGCGGCATGGTGGTCACCCGAGGCCAGGTCGGCTGCCGCGATGCCGTAGCTGAACCGCCCGCGTCCCTGTCCGGTCCCTCCCGTGAGCGTGAGCCACGGCGCGGTGCCGGCGACAGCCGCGTTCCACCCGGCCATGTGGTCGGTCCGTCCGCTCGGAGCCACGATCACGCGGCCGCTCCGGCGTTGGTCCACTTCCACCAGAATCGTGTCGGCGACCGCTTCGGGCCGCACCCGCGCGGTGAGCGGAACCTCGATCGGGATTTCGAACATGCCCCGCCCGTGCGTGGCGGTCACGAGTCTTCCCGTTCCCGGGCGGGCCGCGAGGTCGAACACCGCAACGGTGGGGAAACCGTCGGCGAGCATGTCCCAGGTGTCACCCCCCCGGGGGGAATGGAAGACGCCCAGGTCGGTGCCGATGTAGACCCCCTCGGGATCTTCGGGGTCGTAAAGCACCGCGTTGACGGGGTGGTCGGGCAGGTTGCCGGTACGGTCCCGCCAGGTGCGGCCGCCGTCGGTGGTCTGGAAGACGTGACCGGTCCCGAAGCCGCCGGCCACGGCGTACGCCTGGTCGGGGTCGTCCGGATGCACCGCCACGTCGCCGATGTACCGAGGCTCCCTCAGCCCCAGCTCCGATTCTTCCCAGGTCAGGCCCCCGTCGTGGGTGAACGCGATCCGGGAGAAGTCCAAGGGGCGCACGCGCAGGACGGAGGCGTATACCGTGTTTTCGTCGGAAGGAGCCGGGGCAATGGCCCTGACGGTCGCTCTCCGGGGACTGTTGTAGATGCGCACCCAGTTGTTGGCCGAGTTCTCCGTTCGGTAAACGCTCTGGGTACCGAAGTAGAGGCGCCGCGAGTCGACCGGATCCATCACGAGCGGCGGAAGGAACGCCGCCCGTTCGTCCAGGTCGATGCCCGACTGCGCGTACTGGCCATTCTTGAACGGCCCGAACGGCCACTGCGCCTCGCCGTACCACACGTCGGGATCCTCGGGATCGATGGCCGTGAAACCACCGTCTCCGCCAAGGACCTTGGTCCATGTGGTGGTCCCCGCATTTGCGCGCAGTGTACCATGATCCTGCGTCCCCCCCAGTGTCTCGACGCGGTCGACCGGATGAGGAGTTATTCCCGGATAGAACTGCGCGATCGCCAGGTTGGTGGCCAGCGATGTCCAGCTGATGCCGGCGTCCATGGAGCGGTAGACGCCCCCGTCGTTCGCCAGGTAGAGGGCGTCGGGGCCGCTCAGGGTGTCGAAGACCAGGTGGTGCTGATCCACGTACACGTTGTCCGGATGGGCCCGTCCGAACGTCTGTCCGCCATTCTCCGAGATGAACAGTCGCTGTCCTGCGCCCAGATGGAGGCGCTCCGGGTCCAGAGGATGTACCGCAAGGGTCAGGGCGTACCAGCAGATCGCACCGCAGCTGGCGCCCTGCGCATCGACTTCTCGCCAGGTCGCGGCACCATCGTCGGTGCGGTAGACAAGTGGTCCGCCATCACGCCCGGCGTCCTCGCCGAGGTCGCGTATGGCGGCGTACAGGACGTCAGGAGCCGAGGGAGCGATGGCCAGGTTGATGCGACCGATGTCCCTATCACGCATGCCGCCGGAGGCACGGGCCCAGCTGCGGCCGCCATCGGTCGACTTGTACACTCCGTCCCTTCGATTGGCCGCATAGAGGATCGACGGATCGACCGGGTGCATGACGAGGTCGTTGACGACCCCCGCCAGCACCCCACGCCAGGTGCGACCACTGTCCGTCGAGCGGAAGAGTCCGAAGTCCGACGCCGCGAAGACCGTGGTCGACATCGACGATCCGGCCGTCAGGGGGTCGACGATGACCCGGGAGATCTTTGCTCCGCCCCTCCTGTCATGGAGGAAAACGCTTGCCAGCTGCCGGTCCCATTCCCAGTTGGAACCCCCATCCAGGGACCGCAGTACCCCGCAGCCGCAGTAGCTGTCGCCCGAGAAGTGCTGCTCGCCGGTACCGGCGTAGATGATCTCGGGGTTGACCGGATCAATGGCGATCGAGCCCATGGCAAGCGAGCATTCGTGGTCGGACATGGGGGCCCAGGAGGCTCCCTGGTTTTCGGTCTTCCAGATGCCGCCCTGCGCCCCGCCGATGTAGATAACGGCAGGATTGCGCGGATGAATCGCGATCGTCGACACGCGACCGGCGACCTGGCCATGCCTCGGGTCGTCGATTTGCGTAGGTCCCAGCGGCCGCCACCGGGCGCCGGGAAATCCCTGGAGCGCGATGCGGCGCAGGGCCGTCACCCGCTCGCGTGCGATCCGCATCCGGGCCGAGATGTCGACGCCGCGCCCGGAATAGGTACGGAGGCGCTCGTACTCCAGACGCGCGAGAATGCGCTCGCCTTCGTCGGTGTCCTGGGCGGCGGCGGTGGTTGGAAGACCCAGGAGGGCGAGACCGAGGAGGATGCGGGTCCAGGACATGCACGCTGCTTTGGATGGCGGGAAAAAAGGGGGGCTCGGCTCAACTCTGATTCGGACCAGGACCCGTGGCGTGACACTATCCTTCTCTCGCCCTCAAAGCTACCCCGGACCCGGTTTGCACTCCACTCCCGATGCCGCTATCGTGATCCGCTGTAGCGAGGGGGCCACCGGAAGTTCGGTCTGAAGCCGACGCGGCCCCGCCACTGTAGGAGGCCCGGATCCCGTGCGGATCCGGCACGACTCGCTCGATCGCCACTGGGGCCGCTCCCAAGACCCCCGGGAAGGCGAGCGAAGTCGCCTCGAGCCAGGAGACGCGGCACCCTCGTCCTTACGCACCATCCTTCGAGGGAGGGAAGCCGGTGTACATCGAGGCCCACACGCGAGCCGCCTGCAACGGCGACGACGTGCTGCCGGCCGTTCCCGCGGCCCCGGGGCGGACGCCAACTCCGGCAGGACATTGACGCACTCCCGCCGCCGGATCGCCCTACTCTCGCTGGCCGTTCTGGTCGCGGTCGCCCTCAGCGTCTCCTTCGGCGCATCCGGCCTGGGGCCCGGCGACCTCCTGCGGGCGCTCTCGGGCGACGGCGACCCTGCGGCGCGGGCCATCCTGCTCAAGTTGCGGCTGCCGCGCGCCGCACTGGCCGCCCTTATCGGGGGAGCGCTCGGCCTCAGCGGCTGCACCTTTCAGGCACTCCTGCGCAATCCGCTCGCGGAGCCCTATGTGCTCGGCATTTCGGGGGGCGCCGCGGTCGGCGCGGTGGCGGTAATGGTTACCGGCCTCGGTGTCCGGCTCCCCTGGACCCTCCCCCTCGGCGCCTTCCTGGGAGCGTTGGCCGCGATGATGCTGGTCCTGGAGATCGCGCGGCGCGCCTCGCCCGGCGGCATGGACACTCGAGTCCTGATCCTCGCCGGGGTGATCGCCGGTGCCTTCTTCAACGCGGTGATCCTTCTCCTCCTCTCAATCGCCGACGTCGAGTCCTTCCGCTCGGCGATCTTCTGGATGATGGGGAACCTGTCGGGCGCCGACTGGGGGTCGAACGGGCTCCTGGCGCTCTTGCTTGTGCCCGCCTCGCTGGTGTTGCTTTCCCTTTCCCGCGCCTTCAACCTCCTGTCACGTGGCGAGGAGGTCGCGCACTACCTGGGGGCGTCGGTGCAGCGGGTGAAGCTCACCGCGTACCTGGCCGCGTCGCTGATGGTCGCCGCGGCGGTCGCGGCGGGCGGCGTGATCGGCTTCGTCGGGCTGATCGTCCCGCACGCCGTGCGGCTCGCATGGGGGAACGACCACCGCCTGCTCCTCCCCGCGTCGTTCCTGGCCGGGACCGCGTTCCTCCTGCTGGCGGACACGGCGGCCCGGATCGTGGTGGCCCCGGCCGAGCTACCGACCGGGGTGGTCACCGCCGTCGTCGGGGTGCCGTGCTTCGTGGTCCTCCTGATGCGCGGGGGGCGGCGATGAGGGGGGGCGGGGGGACGCCGGACGACTGGCGTCCCGTGCTGCGGGGACGCGGCCTCACCTTTACGCACCCACGCGCGGAGGAGCCTGCCGTGCGGGAGGTCTCGCTGTCGGTCGCGCCGGGACGGCTCCTTGCGGTGGCGGGGCCGAACGGGGCGGGCAAATCGACGCTGCTCAGGCTCCTCTCCGGGGGGATCGCTCCCGAGGCCGGCGAGGTTCGCCTCGACGAGCGCCTGCTCGGCGACCTCACCGACCGGGAGCGGGCCCGCGCGCTTGCTGTGGTGCCGCAGTCCGAATCATCCCCCTTCCCGGTGACGGTGCGCGAGATGGTGGGAATGGGGCGGTACGCGCACCTGGGCCCGTGGGAGCCCGTGGGGAGCCGGGACCGTGCGGTCGTGGATCGTGCGCTCGAGCGGTGTGCTGTCACCCCCTTCGCCGACCGGCAGCTCGGCGAGCTCTCGGGGGGCGAGCGTCAGCGCGCCCGGATCGCGCGGGCGCTGGCGCAGGAGGCTCCGGTCCTCCTCCTCGACGAACCCACGGCCGGCCTCGACCTCCGCTACCGCATGGAGCTCTTCCACCTGCTGCGCGAACTCCGCGCCGACGGACTCGCCGTGCTCGTGGTCACCCACGACCTCAACCTCGCTGCCCGGTTCGCGGACCGGTTGCTCCTCCTCGACCGGGGCCGCACACAGGCCCGGGGCACACCGACCGACGTGCTGTCGCGCGAGACCCTCGAGGCCGTGTACGAGTGGCCGTTGCGGCTGGTGCCCCACCCGGGGCCCGGCAGCGACACCGGGGCGCCCCAGACGATCCCGCTGCGGAGGGACGATCCCTGACAGGCCGCTCAGCGGCTTCCAAAGGGTGGGGTTTCCAGCGTCCGTGCCAGATTATCGGACAGATTATGGCTAGAATCTGTCCCTAACTCTGTGGGCTGGCTCGTAAGCGGACCCCATGGGGGTATTCTACAGCAGTCTGTGACAGATTCCTTGCAGAATCTGTCCAATGCATAATGCATACGGGGACCCGCCCTCCGAGCGCCCGGCCTACCTCCCCGCCACCACCCTCTCGATCGCCGCCACCGTCGCCTGTGTCCGGAATTCGATCAGCTTCCTGCCGTGCTCGATCGTCTGCTCCGCCGGCACGATGCTGATCCCGTTGATCGTCGCCTTGCCGGCCCGGATGCGCTGCTCCAGGCGCACGTGTCGTGGATCGTCGTTCATGATGATCGACGTGATGTAGTAGTCGTCGTGGAGGCCGTCGAGACGGGGGTCCTCGTCGATCCCGAGCACGTCCCGCTGGTAGATGAGCACGTCGCCGTAGTTGTAGAACTCGGGGATGTGCGCGATGAGGACGTCACGATCCCGCCAGGCCTGGCCTAGCTCCTCGGCCACCGCGGCCATGCCGCGCTGGTTGCCGCCGCTGTCGCCCAGCAGGAAGATGCGGGTGAACCCCTGCGCGGCGAGGCTGACCGCCATGTCGCGCAGCACCGCCTGGTACGTCTCCTGGGAGAAGCGGATCCCGCCGGGCGTGGTGGCGCGCTCGGGGTTGCCCGGTTCGATGGTGACGATGGGTGCGACGAGGGTGTTGCCCAGCCGCCGCGCGATCGACTCGCCCATGACCCGGAGCACGTGGTTGTGCTTCCCGGTCGTGAGATACGGGCCGTTCTCCTCGATCCCGCCGGTCAGGATCAGGGCGGTCGTGGCGCCGTCCCGCAAGGCGTCCCGGACCTCGAGCATGGTCAGCTCCTCGATCCACACGTTGTCGAGCGCGTCGATGGGGCGGGGGAACTCCATCATGTCGTGCATCTCTCCGCCCTGGGCGGCGGCCGTCCCGGGGGTGATGGCCAGGGCAACGGCGGCGCCAAGTGTGCCGAGGGCCAGCGCGAACGGTAGCAGTGAATATCTTCTCACGAGAAACCTCCAGGGCGGTATTGGTCCTCCTCTACGCCACCGCATGCCGGGGCGTCACTTGCTGGGCGATCTCACGCCCCGCTTCGACCTCCGCCCGGCGAAGCTCCCATGTCTTCTGCAGGTTCAACCAGAGCTCCGTCGTCGTCCCGAAGTACCGGGCCAGCCGCAACGCCGTATCGGCACTCACGCCCCGCTGGCCGTTCAGGATCATCGTCACGCGGTTGACCGGCACGCCGAGCGCTTTCGACAGCGCATTGGCCGACAGCCCGAGCTCGTCGAGCTCCTGGCGCAGGATTTCGCCCGGATGCACCGGCCTCATGCCGTTCTTCGTGTTCATTGCACGCTCCCCTGGTGATAGTCCACGATCTCGACGTCGCACGGCCCGTCGTCGGTCCAACGGAAGCAGATGCGCCACTGCACGTTGATCCGAATGCTGTGCTGACCGCCGCGGTCGCAACTGTAAGGGATGTTACGGCCTCCGTAAAGGCATCTCGCCGCGTGACCGCCACCCTCGGCCCGACGGCGTGTGGCGGATGGCCCTTGCCCTCGTCCGAATGCAGCCTAACATCAGCGCCACGACCACCCAACATCACCCGAACGGTTCCTTGCCATGATGATCCCTGCCTTTCACGGCCTCCGCCGCCGCGCCACGGCGTCCCGCGCCACCCTGGCGCGGGCAGCCGCGCACGCACGCCGCGGCCCTCGCCCTCGCCGCACGTGCCGCCTCCGTGCCGCGCTGATGCCGGCGGCCCTCCCCCTCCTCCTCCTCCTCCCGGCTCCCGCTTCCGCCCAATCCCCCGAGCTCGTCTTTCTGTCGGGCATCACCGCCACCTCACGCGGTGGCGACCCTCTCACCACCGTCGAGGGGCAGACCACCGCCGCCCTGGACGCACTCGGCGAGCAGCTCGGTGCGCGCGGGCTCGGCTACGAGGACGTCGTCGCCATGAACGTCTTCCTCAAGGACACGCGCCATTTCGCGGCGATGAACGGGATCTACCGCGGCTACTTCGCGAACGACCCGCCCACGCGGGCCACCGTGCGGGCCGACCTGACCGACCGGGGCGCCCTCATTCAGATTTCCGCGGTCGCCACGCCGGACGAGACCGAGGTCGTCACGCCGCCGGGGCTGCAGTCACCCGCGCTGCCCTATTCGTGGGGCATCCGCGCGGGCGACGTGCTCTTCATCGCGGGGGCCACCAGCCGCGACCCGGAGACATACCAGCCCGTCGGGGGCGACGTGCAGACCCAGACGCGGCGTGTCTTCGGCAACATCGGCTTGGTGCTGGACGAGGCCGGGATGGGGTACGGCGACCTGGTCAGCTGCAAGGTCTTCCTGGACGATGTCCGCCTCTGGGGGGACATGAACGCGGCGTACGGCGAGTTCGTCACGGCCGACGACCCTCCCGCGCGGGCGGCGGTGCGCGGCGGGCTCATGAACCCGGCCTTCCTGGTCGAGATCCAGTGCGTGGCGGAGCGTTCGGACGAACGGCGGGTGGTGCTGCGCGAGGGGCAGCGGCGGGGACGGTCGCCGCTCTCTCCGGCGATTGCGACGGGGGAGCGCGTCTGGCTGTCGGGGATGCTCGCGCGCGGTGAGGACGTTCAGGGCGAGGCCCGCAACACGCTCGCGAACCTGGGCGCGACGCTCGAGGCCGCCGGGCTGGGCTTCGCCGACGTGGAAGACGTGTGGGTCTACCTCACCGACGTGCGTGACGCGGAAGGCGTGCTGGAAGTGCTGGCCGAAGTGATGCCCGAAGGAGCGCCGATGCCGACTGTTGCCGGGCTACCGTTGGTCGGCCGTCTGGGTGTGGAAATTCAGATGACGGCGAGACGATGACAAATCTCTCACTGCACCGCCGATCGGCCGCGGCCGTGGCGCTGGCTGCCGCCCTTGCCGTCGGATGCGACGCCCCCGACCCCGCGCCCGTCGATGTGGTCGAAGCCACCATTGCCGGTATCCACGAGTCCATCTTCTCAGGCGAGACCACCTGCCGGATGGTCGTGCAGGCGTACGTCGACCGCATCGAGGCCTACGAGGACCGCATCAACGCGATCACCGTGGTGAACCCGGCTGCCCTGGCACGTGCCGACGAGCTTGACGCCGCGCTGGCTGCGGGCGAGGAGCCCGGCCAATTGTTCTGCGTGCCGATGCTTGTCAAGGACAACTTCGACACGCACGACCTTGTCACAACGGGCGGCTCGATCGCGCTGGCCGAGAGCCTGCCGCCCGACGACGCCTTCATGGTGCGGCGCATCCGCGAGGAAGGTGCCATCGTGGTCGCCAAGACGAACATGGCGGAATGGGCCTTCAGCGCGCGCCAATCGGTCAGCTCGTCGTTCGACACGACCCGCAACGCCTACGCGCTCGACCGCGTGCCGGCCGGCTCCAGCGGGGGCACGGCTTCGGGTGTCGCGGCGAGTTTCGGCCTCATCGGGCTGGGCAGCGACACGGGCAACTCGATCCGGGGGCCGTCGTCGCGCCTGGCGCTGGTCGGTATCCGCTCGACGATCGGGCTCACCAGCCGGGACGGCGTGGTCCCGCTCTCGTTCGACCGTGACATCGCCGGGCCGATGGGCCGCACGGTCGAAGACGTGGCTCGCGTCTTCAATGTCGTCTCCGGGTACGACGCGGCCGACCCCTACACCGAGGCAGGGCGGGGGCGCAAGGAGGACGACTATACCGACTTCCTGGACGCGAATGGCCTGCAGGGAGCCCGGATCGGGGTGCTGCGCGCGCTCGTGGACACCGAGGACGCCGACTCCGCCGTGGTGGCGGTGTTCGAGCGTGCCCTGGAGGAGCTGGCCGAGCTCGGCGCCGAAATCGTCGACCCGTTCGACTTCGACGTGAGTGCGCAACTGGAGCGCGAGAACATGTTCTGCGGACGTTTCCGCTACGACATGCACATGTACCTGACATCGCTCGGGGACGCGGCGCCGTTCACCGACGTGCTCGCCGTGCTGGAGACCGGGCAGCACTCGAGCTACGTGGAAAGCTCGCTGCGCCGCTCGGAGGACTCGCCGCTCGATGTGCCGCCGCCCGAGTGGGACCCGCCGTGTCCCGATTACCTCGAAAACGAGCAGCGCCAGGGCTACCTGGCCGACCTGGTCGCCGCGATGGACCAAGCCGAAGTCGATGCCATCGTCTACCCGACCTGGCTCAGCCCACCCGCCCACATCGACCGCGCCCGCGAAGAGTACAGTGGCGACAACTCGCAGCGCGTCGCGCCCGCCACCGGGATGCCCGCGATCACCGTGCCGATGGGGTTCACCGAGGGCACCCACCCGGCCGGGCTGCAGATCCTGGCCCGCCCCTACGCCGAGGGGCTGCTCTTGCGCTACGCGTACGCGTATGAGCAGGGGACGCACCACCGGCGGCCGCCGCCGGGGTTCCCGGAGCTGGAGAACCGGTAGGTCGGAGGCGCTGGCGAGCCGGGACATGAATCGTTATCATGATTCATGAAGTATTCTAATGACAAGCCACCCAGGCGGCGCGTCTCGGAGCCGGTTCAGGTCTACCTGCGCCCGCGGGAAAGAGACCGTCTCGAGCGACTGACGGCAAAGCTCGACACCACCAAGTCCGATGTCCTGCGGCGGGGCCTGGAGGCTCTGGAAAGCCAGCTGTCGGATCCGGGACGTCACCCGTCGCTGGACATCATCGGGATCGTGTCGACCACCGATCACCCGGGGATCGATGTCGCGCGGGACCATGACGAGTATTTCGCCGCCACCGAAATCGCTTCCTGGTCCGATCGTCCGCACCGGCCCGGCAAGGGCGGCTCGGAGTGAAGGAACTGTTCGTCGACACCAGCGCGTGGTATGCCCTCGCCGACCGCGCTCATCGGGATCATGACCTGCTGGCCGGGACTCTGCGCGAACGGCTCCGCCAGGGCGCGCGAATCGTGACCACCAACGTGGTCGTGGCCGAGACCCACGCGCTCCTGCTCCGTCGCGCGGGCCACCGGGCCGCCCTCGCTTTCCTGAAGGCGGTTCGGCAGGCCCCGAACCAGATCGAAACCATCACGCCGGAACGCGAGACGGACGCGATCAGTCGCTGGATCGAACGCTTCTCCGATCAGCCCTTTTCTCTCGCCGACGCTGGCAGCTTCGTGGTCATGAGCGAGCTGCGTATCCGCGAAGCCCTAACCCTCGACCACCATTTCACGGTCGCCGGCTTCGTCGCTCTGCCGGCATACGGCTGAGACCACCCGCGCCTACATCCCCGGCGGCCACCTCGGCAGCGCCCGCCCGGTCGTCCACGGCACGCCCGCCGCCTCCAGGCTCGCTTCCAGGGCCGGCAGATCGGTCTCGACCAGCCGCGCCAGATCGGGGTACATCGCCCCGAACGCCTCCCGCGCGACCCGGTACTGTTCCCGATGCGTCCCGGTCGGTCCGTGCATGCCGTTCCAGTGCCCGCGCACGATCTGGTTCACCCGCCCCGTGATGCCCGGCAAGTCGGGCTCGGCGCGCGAAGACCGGGTGCGTGACCCTTCGAGGGTCTCCCTCAGGTCGAGAAGCCTCAGCTCCAGGGCACGGGCCTCGTCCATGAGCGCTCCCGGCGCCGCGGGCCAGCGCTCCAGCGCCTGCTTGATGGCCGAGATCCTCACCGCGGCGGCCGCTGCCACGCGCTGGCTGCCCGTCACCGCGCGGAGCAGCTCGCCCGTCTCCTTCTGGAACGCGAGCACGCCCGCCCGGTCCTGGGCCGCGATCGCGGGCGCGTTGATCGGCGCGATCCGGAACGGCACCGGCCCGGCGAGCTCGGTCACCTCGCCGTCGACCCGCTGCGCGAGCGACACCGTGTAGCCGCCCGGCAGCGCCATCGGCCCGTTGCCGCCACCGCCGCCCCCGCCCCCCCCGAAGCCGCCACCACCGCCGCCGCCGCCCCCCGTCACCGGGTTGTACCCGGGATAGCGATAGTTCCAGACGGCGCGGTGAACGCCCCGGGACGTCGAACCCCCGACCACGTTCACGACCGCTCCGTCCTCGTCGCGCACGGTGAGGAACACACGCGGCGCCTCCTCCCGGTCCTCCGCCTCCAGCTCCTCCCACGTCGGATACGGCGTATCTTCGCCCGCGCGCTGCGCCTTGCGCTCGGCGGCCTGACGCTCGGCTTCCCGGGTCCTGAGGCTCTCCCCGACCCAATAGGTAACGGTCACGCCCAGATCCGGGTTGTCCGCCGTGTAGAAGTCGCTGCCGCTGCCCCCGCCGGGGTTCCAGGGCACGTACATGTCGCCATCGGCCACCTCGAAGATGTGCCCGTCCGACGCGAGGATGCCCTCCGACCCCGCCGCCAGCTCGCGCAGCGGCGTGTAGTCGTCGACCACGTAGAAGCTGCGCCCGAAGGTTGCCGCCGCCAGGTCGCCCTCGCGCTTCTGGATCTCCAGCTCGCGCACGGCGATCGTCGGCAGTCCGTTGGAGAACTCCATCCACGACTCGCCGCCGTTCACCGACACGAACGCCCCGAACTCCGCCCCCAGGAAGAGCAGCCCCGGCTCGACATGGTCCTGCACGATCGAGAAGGACGGACTGTTCTCCGGCAACCCCTCGGTGATCGCGGTCCAGCTTTGCCCCCGGTCCTCCGACCTGAGCACGTACGGCCGGAAGTCGCCCCGCTTGAAGTTGTTCACCACCACGAACACCCCGTCGGGGTCGTGCACCGAGGCCTCGACATCGTGCACGAAGCTGGTGTCCGGCACGCCCGGAAGGCTCTCGATCGCCCGCCAGGTCGCCCCTCCGTCCTCGGTCACCTGCACGAGCCCGTCGTCGGTACCGACATAGATCAGCCCTTCGGCGAGCGGCGATTCGGAGACGGCCACGATGTGCCCGAACGAGGACGTCGACCGGTTCTTGCTCACCGCGTCCACGCTCCACACCCGGCCCATCACCTCGAGCTGGTTGCGGTCGATGTTGCGCGACAGATCGCCGGAAATCGCGCGCCAGCTTGACCCCTGATCGTCGCTCTGGAAGAGGATCTGCGCCCCGAAGTACAGCCGGTTGTTGTCGTGGGGCGACATGTGCAGCCCGGCGTCCCAGTACCAGCGCAGCGGCGGCCCGTCGGGATCGGACTGGGGCTTGATGTCCAGCCGCTCCTTGCTGCCCCGGTCGAAGCGTGACAGCACCCCGTACTGCAGTTGGGAATAGATGATGTCGGGGTTCTCGGGATCGACCACCGGGTCGAAGCCGTCGCCGCCCAGCGTCACGTACCAGTCCGAATTGCGAATCCCGCCCCCGAGTGTCTGCGACGGCCCGCCCAGCGTGTTGTTGTCCTGCGTCCCGCCGTAGACGTAGTAGAAGGGCTCGTCGTTGGAGGTCGCGACCTTGTAGAACTGCGTGAGCGGCAGGTTCGAGAAGAAATGCCAGTTGCCCCCGCCGTCGTGGGTCTCGTAGAGCCCGCCGTCGTTGCCGATGATCAGGTGCTCGGGATCGTCGGGGTCGAAGGCGAGGGCGTGGAAGTCGACGTGCACCCCCTGCGTGGGGAGCCGGCCCCAGGTGTTGCCGCCGTCGTCGGACATCTGCACGAAGGTGTCCAGCGCGTAGATGCGGTCGAAGCGGTGCGGATCGGCGTACAGCTCGTGGTAGTACATCGCCGCGCCCGACTGGTAGCGCGACGTCCGGCTCCAGTTCTCGCCCATGTTCTCGGAGCGGAAGGTGCCGCCGGCCTCGCCCGACGCCTCGACGATCGCGTACAGCACATCCGGGTTGACCGGCGAGATGGCCAACCCGATCCGCCCTTTGTCGCCACCGGGCAGCCCGCGGTTGATCTCGTGCCAGCTGTTCCCGCCGTCGGTGGACTTGTGGATGCCGGAACCCGGCCCGCCGTCGATCATCGTCCACTGGTGCCGGCGCCGTTGCCACGAGCTCGCGTACATCACGTCCGGGTTGCGCGGGTCGAAGTAGACCTCGTTGACGCCGGTGTGCTCGTCGATCTCGAGGACGAGCTCCCAGCTCTCGCCGCCGTCCCGGGTGCGGTACAGCCCGCGCTCCCCGCCGGAGGCCCAGAGGGGGCCCTGCGCGGCCACGAACACCGTGTGGGAATCGTCGGGGTGTACGGCGATCATGCCGATGTGCAGGGAGGTCTCCAACCCCATGTTGCGGAAGGAGCGCCCGCCGTCGACCGACTTGTAGACCCCGTCCCCGTATCCCGTCGAGCGCTGGCCGTTGTTCTCGCCGGTGCCGACCCAGAGGGTGAGGTGGTCGTTGGGGTCGAGCGCGATCGCGCCGATCGAGTAGGAGCCGTAGTTGTCGAAGATCGGGTCCCACGTGGTCCCTGCGTTCGTCGTCTTCCACACGTTCCCGGAGGAAGCCGCGACGTACCAGGTGCTGCGGTCGGTGGGGTCGACGGCGATGTCCGCGATGCGCCCGGAGGCGAGCGCCGGGCCGATGCTCCGCCAGCGGAACGACGAGAGCGTTCCCGAGGTGAGTTCGGCGGGGGCGTCGTCGGACTCGTCCTGCGCGTGGAGGGCAGGCGGCGACGCGAGGGGGGCGAGCAGCGCCGCGGAGAGCAGCGCGAAGACCGGCAGGGAGCGTGGCGAGGTGCCGCGCGGGCATGTACGGGGGCGATGGTCGTGCATCATGGTTCCTTTTGGGCGGTGATGGTGGCCGAGAGGGGGAGTCTACGGCATCGGGGGGGCTGGGACCACCACCGGCTCGCATCTCCCAGACCGGCCAATCTTGACGGCCCATCGACGCCATGTTAGTCATATTTCTGACTAAGGCTGCGTCATGTGCAAGGGGAGGGCCCTTCGATGTCAACTGTCAACGTTCATGAGGCCAAGACCCATCTCTCGCGCCTTCTCGTGAGGGTGGAGGCGGGCGAGGAGATTGTGATCGCCCGGAACGGCAAGCCTGTCGCCCGTCTCGTCGGTCACCGGAGCGGTGCGCGTGTCCGCCGTTTCGGCGCGTTGAAGGGTCGCCTGACAGTTGACGACAGCTTCTTCGATCCGCTCCCCGAATCCGAACTCGCTGCCTGGGAGCGCTGAGTCCGGGTGCGCGTTCTCATCGACACGCACGTGTTCCTTTGGTGGCTGGCCGGCAACGAGAGATTGTCGCGCACCGCGCGCGCTACCATTGCCCACCCCGGCAACAGTGTACTTGTCAGCGCAGCGTCCGCATGGGAGATCACCACCAAACACCGCTTGGGGAAGCTGCCGGGCGCGGATGTGGTCGCCGGCGATGTGATGGCGTGCATCGAGCAGCACGGCTTTCAGCCGCTGGCGATCACGGTCGCAC
The DNA here is from genome assembly GCA_963555795.3 of Longimicrobiales bacterium. Lineage (GTDB taxonomy): Bacteria > Gemmatimonadota > Gemmatimonadetes > Longimicrobiales > Gaopeijiaceae > Bin94. Next base: position 917,364 of record CAUVXA020000007.1, read on the forward strand.
ACGCTGAGCGCGCGGGAAGGCTTCCGGGCCCGCATCGGGATCCGTTCGACCGCATGTTGATCGCCCAGTCACTCGCGCACGACTTCCCGCTGGTGTCGATCGAGTCGCTCTTCGACCGATATGCCGTACGCCGTATCTGGTAGCGACGGCGACTACGGTCGACCTGAAGTGTCGGCGCCCCGGCCGGGGGGCCAATTCCAGTCTATCGAATGCGGGTCCCTGTCACCACGGGGACCATAATGTACATAAGTTATGTACGTAACTCGTGACTGCGGTGGGTCGGTGCCTTCAACCCCTTGCTCTAAAACCATAAGAATGGCTATTTGAGGCACAATTCTCCCGCCAGTTCCCGACGTCGCCGTTCGTGCCGAGGCGTATCTTCGTTGCGGCGGCTACCTCCGGCGCTCCTTCGACCATCTGCACCTGGACAAGGAGATCGCCAGCGCCCTTCGACAGATTTGCACCGGGGATCGGGGATGCGCGCGGCGCCGTCGTGCTGCACTCGGAGCGGTGCACCGAGGCATACGGCGTCGTGGGCACCATCCGTTGGATCCTGAACCGCGGGGGATGAGGGGTGACGGATGTCAGGCAGGTCCTTGGGGTCTGTCAACCGGTGCTGTCGGAGCCGCTGAGCTACTGGCCAACGCCGGAGATTGCGGCGCGAGAGGTGTCGAGGAAATGGGGGTTGGCGCCGAAGAAGCGGGAGAGGTGCCGAGGAGGCGCGAGAGGCGCTGAAAACAGAGAATTGCCGACTATTGGCGGCGACTAGGAGGCGGCGGAGGGGGACTCGTCCGTGTTGAGCCCTGAAATCCCCACCGGGCGGGCGCTAGCCCGAAGGCCTGTAAAAGCATACTGGACAACGCTTTGAGTGGCTGTGCGGGAGGGGAACATTTGGGAACCTTGAACCGTCAGGCCCACTGCCCGGTACTTCCCACCGTTACCGTCCCAATAATGGACGCGGTGCGAATATAGGAGCCGCGGAAGTCAAGGGTGACCGATCCGCCGTTCTCGGGGATTGTGGCCGTGGCGGAGGTCGCATCGAAGCTGGCGTCCGCCGGGAAGCCGCTGATGGTAACGGTGTAGGCACCGGCCTCGACATCGTCGAAGCGGTAGGTACCGCCGCCCGCCGTCGTGGTGGAGGCGCCGTTGCTGAGATTGACGGATACACCGTCGATCCCCATGCCCTCGATCGAAACCTGGCCCATGATGGAGCCGGTGGTCGGCGGAGGAACAGGATCCTCTCCGCAAGCTGCCATGATCGGGAGCACCAGCAACGTCGCCGCTGCGAGGAGCTTCCTGAGTTTCTGCATTCCGTTTTCTCCTTGGAAACGGGTAATTGAGCCGCCCCGCATTTCGGGGGTGCTGGGGTAACGTGTTCGCAAGATCGGTGCCACTTGTCTCATTGCTCTCTAAGTTGCTATCTGCAATGGACATGCGGTCACCTGGACGAGGCTGCAGAAGGTCGGATTCTCAACCACAGTCAGATTTCTGTCCTTTCAGCCCTGCTGGGCGTAGTAACGGGAGACAGCCCCCAGCCCCGCTGCTTCGCCCCGTGAGTAGTGGGCCGGCATGCGTTCGGACTTCCAGCGTCCGGCGTTCATGATAGCGACGAGCCCCGCCCCCTTCGCCGTCAGATCCTGAGTCATCCCCACCCTGGGGGAGTGGCCGGAGAACCCTTCACCGAGTCCCGCCTCCCTGCACACCGCGGCGATCCGGACACTTAGGGTTCTGCCGCGCCGAACACCGAACACCCTGGCTTTCGGGGCCGGCTTCCCCGGGCGGATGCGATTCAGGGCTGCCGTCGCCCGGACGCCCACATACAGGACAGCGGGTGTGTTGGATGTCTTCGAGCGCCGGATGATCACGCGCGAACTTCCGTCCCGCCGAAATTTCACGTCGGCCCAGCGCAGGTTGGCGGCTTCGGAGCGTCGCAGCAGTGCGTCTCTCATGACGGACACGATGGCGATATCCACCGCCCCGCTCCAGCGCGCGGCCTGGGAAGACTCGGTTCGACCGGACGGGTACACCCTCGGAATGTGTGCAGTGTCGATGATGGCCATTAACCCCTCTTCACGGAGGCCCCGGGCCTGCTTCGGCTCGGCCCTTCCGCGTTTGGCGGCGCGGTTCCTGACCCCGGCCAGGGTCATCTTGACGCCATCGGAAGCGGTGGGTGTGGGAAGTCCGGCACGACGATGGAAGAAGCTGATCGCCTTGCGGTCCATGGCAAGCGAGGCGAAGGACAGGCCCAAAGCATCGCGGTGGACCAGGTAGGCGGCCACCGTGACCGGATCGGCCGGAAGCGGCGTGACTCCCTCGTTTTGCGCCCAGGCCTGAAAACGGTTCCAGGCGGCTGAATAAACCTTCCGTGTGGTCGGGCGCTGGCTCTCCAGGACGGCGGCGGCCACAGCTTCCAGGTGGCGTGCGGCAAGATCACTTCTATGGATCATGGCGGCGGCGGAATTGACGTTCATATTCCCCTCCAACGTGCTGTTTTGAAGCCCCAGCCCGTAACCGGGGTAGCCCCCCGAAACGTCTTTCCGGATGCGGTCGTGCAAGCATTCCGCGGCCGTCGAAAACGGCGGTATTTTGCCGGAATCCGACGACATCCGAAGCTGGGACGGTAACGGTGGAGAACATGGGCCTCGGGGGCGTGACGGTCCGGCTTTCCGGCATGGCCGACGCACAGACCGCCACGGACAACAGCGGCCAGTTTGCGTTTACGGGCCTCCGGGCCGGCACCTACTCTGTGGAGATCTCCGGATTCGACATGGACGAGGTCGGCTTCGGCAGCATCTCCTCCAGCGCCACGGTCGGCGTGGGCGAGTCGAAGATCATCAGCTTCGACGGCACGTATCTCCGCACAGCGGGGATCATGGGCCAGGTCAGCGTCGAGGGCGTGGGCCTTCCGAACGTGACGGTCACCATGACCGGCGAGGGCGAAGACGAAACCGACGTCACCGACGCGGGCGGACTCTACGGCTTCTCGAAGTTCAAGGCGGGCACCTACTCGATCGCGATCTCCGGGTATGACCCCGACGAGGTCGAGTTCGCGTCCACCTCGATGAACGTGTCGGTCGCGCTCGGCGAGACCGCCAACGTTCCCTTCGACGGCACGCTGCTCCGCACGTCCGGCATCAGCGGCCGGGTGAGCCTCGATGATGGCACGGGCCTTGACGGCGTAGAGGTCACGCTGGCCGGTGCGGCCGAGGCGACGGCCATGACGTCGGGCGGCGGGCAGTACGCCTTCGCCGGGCTGGCCGAGGGCACCTACGTGGTTAGCATGACGAACCCGGACGAGGTGGCCTATACGTTCGAGACGATGTCCCACACGGTCGAGCTGGGTGACGCGGAGTCGGCGATCCGGAACTTCGGAGGCACGCACACGCGGACCGCTTCGGTTTCGGGCATGCTGTTCCTGGACGAGGCACCGCGCGACGGCATGTACACGGCCAACGAACCTGCGTTTGCGAAAGCAGGGATCCCGATTGCGCTGCAGGGCCCGGGCGTGAACGACTTGGACGGCACCGTGACCCTCCCTGACGGCAGCTACGCCTTCGAGGGCAAGGTGGCCGGTGACTACCGTGTGCTGGTCAACATGACCGAGGAAGTGGCGACAGCCCTCGCGGCGGCCGGTTTCGCGTTCGGCGGCCGCGCAACCGGTGAGGTTGTCACGGTCGCCGCCGGCGGCTCCGCGAGCGTCAACTTCGCATTCAACATCACGCACCAGACGATCACCGTCGGCGCTGCCATGGGCAACGACGACGAGACCGGCGACGCGGTCGAGGGCGTCGAGCTCGCGCTGTACCCCACGGCCGAGGACGCCGAGGACGGCACCAACATGCTGGGCGAGGCGATGATGACGGGCGAGGACGGCATGGCCACCTTCAACTTCGCGCGAGCCGACGACAGCGGACCCGGCAGCGACGACACCGACAATCTGGTGTTCGTGAAAGCCAGTGAACTGCCGCACGCCGATCTGAGAGTCACCGACAACGACATCATCGAAGTCGAGTACGCGGGCACCAGCCGCATGCACGCAGCGCCCGCGCACGTCCGGCTTCTCAACGTAGGCGTCAACCTCCAGTTCTGGATCAAGAGCACCGACGCGGTATCGATGGAGCGGGGCGGCGACATGGGCCTTGGAGGCTGGAACAGCGAAGTCTTCATGGGCGACCCCGACGCCGAGGACGCCAAGGCGCTCCAGAAGCCGGACCCCGATGACGACACCGAGATGGTGAACGCCACCGAGCCCACGGACGATGGCTCAAAGGTCATGGCCGACAAGGGCAAGGCAGCGTTCTCCTACATGTTGGAGGCCAGCGACCTTGCCGATGGCGCCGTGACCTTCCACGTTCGCGCTGGCATGACGCAGGCCAAAGCCGGGGGCGAGATGTGGGAACAGTCCGACGCCCTCATGCACACGCACAACGGCCTCGCGCTTCCCGACGACAACGAGGCCGCGGACAACGACCTCGGTCCCATCTACATCAACTTCACCACCCAGAAGCTGACCGTCGGCGTGTACCGCGAGACCGACGACGAGTCCGGCTTCTCGAACTACCAGAGCAAGGTGGCCGGCGGAGACCAGAGACCGAGCGACGACGTCAGCGAGGAGCTCATGGTCGAATTGATGAAGGAGAACTCGCGCGGACGCCTGGCGCGGTATGAGTACAAGGCGTTCGACAGCAAAGGCAAGCGTACCGTCGAGGTCAGCAACCCCATGTCGTTCGCAAAGGGCCTGGCCAGCTTCAAGCACCTGCCCGCGGACGAGGAGTTCACGGTGAGGTTCCATGCCGGCTCGGACCGCGCGGCCGTGGTGGACGCGGAGAGCGCCCGTAACGGCCGGGACGTGGACACCTATGGCGACGACCTGGGTGACGGGGCATCGGTCGGCGCATTCGGCGACGACGGTGGTGCCGGGCCCGAAGTTCGGCTCTGTCCCATGTCGTCTTCGTCGAAGGACGACATGTGTTCCACCTTCGGCTACCAGTGGGCCAGCGGTTCGATCAGCGGCAAGGTGACGCGCCGTGGCGCGGGGGTCAGCAGTGCGACGGTCAACCTCGAAGCCATCACCAATAACCACAGTCCCGACGACAACACAAAGACCAACAGGAGTGGGGCGACAAGGGGCAACTATGGCTTCGCCTCTGTCCAGGACGGCGAATACTGGGTGCGCACCCCCGCCACCGCCACCAGCAAGGCCGACAGTGCCAGAGTCGCGATCTATCACGACGAGGAAATGGACGACGATGCCGACGATGGCATCACCGGGACACCTGTGATGGCGACCAAGAACTTCGATGTCACGGCGCTCCGGCTCGAAATCAAGGGCTACGTTGTGAACGATGGCCACGAAGGCGACCACGAGGATCCGGACCTTGATGAGATCGTCCGCGGAGACGAGGCGATCGCGGGCGTTGAACTTGAACTCCTGACGATCAAGAAGGTCTCGACCAGACCAACAAGAAGGACACGACCTTCACGAGTCACGGAACCACCGAGACCGACGACGACGGATCCTACTCCTTCGACGATGTTGTCGAAGGCAGCAGTTACTACGTCAGAGCCACCAGTACGGGCGAATACTCCGCCGCCGAGGCAAGCGCCAAGGATGGCTTCTCCCGGAAGGTCGCGGCCGACGAGTATCCGGCCGTGGAAGAGGGCAGCTTCGATCTGCCGTACTGGGATTACAACGCCGGTACGACAATGAACACATCCGTCACGGTGTCAAACGACGCCAAGACGGTTGTCGCCTCCTTCGTGAACTTCGCTCTGCTGTACGTGGACGGCAGTATTTCGGGCAGAGTGAGAGAGGCGTCCGGCAGCCACGGCAACATCACCGTCGAGCTGATTCGTTGCGACACGTACGATGCCGATGACGAGGAATGTGGCAGGTACGACCGCGACAATTTCCCGACCCAGACCACGGAGACGAAGAGCAACGGCACCTGGGAGTTCGACGATCTCCTGGAAGGCTGGTACGAGATCTACGTCGGTGAGGCGGGATACCTGGCCGCGGATATCGATGATGACGACGTCATCGACGATGACGGGGGCAATGAGTCGCCCGAGATGCACACCGGTCTTCTGAAGGGCAAGCGTGACTTGGCGTCCAGCAACAACTTCTATGTCTACGACAACGGTCTGGACGACGACGACGATCTGGAAGAGATCGAGGTAGAGGGAACGACCGACCCGGACGAAGATCCCGAGGACCTGGCGGCCAGTGCGAACATCGCGGACCAGGGCGCAAATATGGCCACGGCGATCACCGGCGTCAGAAGCACCCCGATCACCTTTGCGTCCAAGTCCGTCAGTGTGGAGCCGGATATCCACAAGGACGCGACCTTCACGGCTACCACGGGCGCAGGCAAGACCCTGAAGTCCTGGCCGATCTCCAAGGGCGTGGCCACGGTCGGCCTGGATTGGGACAAGACCGGTTCCAAGGATGAGGGTGCGGCAACCAAGGCGACGGAGATCACCGTGACCGTCACCGCCGAGAACGGCTACGACGACCACGACTACACGTTCTCCGCTTCCCGCACGAACCCGGTTGGGTTCGATTTGTTGGCAAGTGACTTCATGGTTGAAGCACCTTCCGGCTCCGAAATCACGAAAGCCTTCGGTCAGATCGACCAGTTCACTGTCAATGTGGCGGAAAAAGCCGACGAACTGACGTTTACGGTGGAGCTGGAGGACATCGAGAAGCAGGTGTTGATGGTGTCGATGGGCGGCGACGAGGTAGAGCCGTCGAATCGCAAACGTGCCGACCGCGCCGATGAGCAGAGGTACGAAGTGGAGTTGGACGACGGGGCGACCATCATCGACCTGATGGTGACCTCGGAGGATAATGAGGAGCAGTCCTACCAGCTGATCGTCCGGAGAGACGCACGCTCGGGGGACGCGACTCTGAAGGCCCTGAGCCTGAGCGACGGCGGGCTGAGCCCAGCGTTCGACGCGGCCACTACATCGTACACGGCCAGCGTGGAGAACGACGTTGAAGAGATTACGGTCACGGCGACGAAGAATCATTCCGGCGCCACCGTCGTCCAAAGCCCGGATAACCCGGTCGCTCTTACAGAGGGCGCCGCTACCCGGATCACAGTGACGGTCAACGCCGAGGACGGAACCACGGGGGAGTACACCGTGAGGGTGACGCGCGACGCGCCGGGAATTTCGGCCGACGCGACGCTGAGTGCGCTGAGCCTGAGCGCAGGCGAGCTGAGCCCAGACTTCGACCCGGCCATGCTAGCGTACACGGCCAGTGTGGGGAACGCCGTTGAAGAGGTTACGGTCACGGCGACGGCGAATCATTCCAGCGCCGACGTAGTCTATGACCCGGGGGCCAAGGTCGATCTCGAAGTGGGCGTCCCCAAAACGATCACGGTGACGGTCACCGCCGAGGACGGAAGCACGGACGAGGAGTATACCGTCACGGTGACCCGTGAAGCGCCAGGAGTTTCGATGGACGCGACTCTGAGTGCCCTGAGCCTGAGTGACGGCACGCTGAGCCCAGCGTTCGACGCGGCCATTACAGCGTACAAGGCCAGCGTGGCGAACGGCGTTGATGAGGTTACGGTCACGGCGACGAAGAGTCATACCAGCGCCACCGTCGCCTATGACCCGGGGAGCACGGTCGATCTTGACGTGGGCCCCAACACGATCACGGTGACGGTCACCGCCGGGGACGGAACCACGACCGAGACGTATACCGTCACGGTGACGCGCGCGGGGGCGGGAACTGGGTCGAACGACGCGGATCTGAGTGGCCTGAGCCTGAGCGCAGGCACGCTGACCCCAGCGTTCGACGCGGCTATTACATCGTACACGGCCAGTGTGGCGACCGGTATTTCAACGGTTACGGTCACGCCGACAGCGAATGATCCCGACGCCAACTTCGCCCAAAGCCCGACGAACCCGGTCGCTCTTGCAGTGGGCACCAACCCGATCACGGTGACGGTCACCGCCGAGGACGAAACCACCACCAAGGCGTATACGGTCACGGTGACGCGGGCGGCGGCACCGGCCACGCCGGGGTTGCTCGTCTCGATTGAAGACGTCACCATCCTGGAAGGCGACGACCGTGCTTACACGGTGCGGCTGGCTACCCGGCCGAGCGGAGATGTAACGGTGACCATTGTCGACGCGGAAGCATATGACGATAACCCGACTGGTGTCGCAGTTGAGCATATCACAACGACGCGCGACATGTTGATATTCGACGAAACGAACTGGAATCGTGCGCGGACCGTGACGATAAGCGTCGGTGAAGATGACAACGAGACCACCGAAATCGCAAACATTCTCCACCACACTGACCCGAATGGCCAGGGTGAATTCAAGCGGTCGTCGCAACACCTCAGGGAGATGTTGCGATGGCAGCGAGCAGGCACCGAGGAGCGGATCGAGCCCTACGTCCGCGGATGCGTTCACCAGGCCGTCCGCCGGTGGGACGGCGCGAGCATCGGCAGAGGTTCTGGAAAGAGATCGCTCGAGGTCTGTCGAGCGAGGAGGCCGCCGTGGCAGCGGGTGTGTCCCCTGCTGTCGGGACACGCTGGTTTCGCGAATGTGGTGGCATGCCACCACTCAATCTTCGTCCCCAGTCACGGCGCTATCTCTCGTTCGTTGAGCGAGAAGAGATCGCCGTTCTTCGAGCCCGTGCTCGTGGCGTGCGCGAGATCGCCCGGCAGTTGGGCCGCTCACCCTCGACGATCTCGCGAGAACTGCGGCGCAACGCAGCTACAGGAGGAGGGAACCTCGAGTATCGGGCCACGACCGCTCAATGGCACGCCGACCGGCGAGCGAAACGTCCAAAGCTTGCGAAGCTCGCTACGAACGGCGAACTGAGGCAGTATGTGCAGGATCGCCTCGGAGGCCTGATCCGAGCTCTGGACGGTGCCGCTCTGGCAGGCCCCGATGTGCGCTGGATCGGACGGCGTCACGGTCGCCGACAAGACCGGCGGCGGGCGGCCTCGTGGAGTCCCGAGCAGATCGCCAACAGGCTACGGGTCGACTTCCCCGGCGATGAGTCCATGCGTATATCGCACGAAGCCATCTACCAGGCGCTCTACGTTCCAGGCCGCGGTGCGCTGCGACGGGAGCTGACAGCGTGCCTTCGGACGGGACGCACGTTACGGGTGCCTCGAGCTCGCACCCGCGGACGGGGCAAGACGTTCGTTCACCCCGAGATCATGCTCAGCGAGCGACCGGCCGAGGCAGACGACCGCGCCGTTCCCGGGCACTGGGAAGGCGACCTGATCTTGGGGCTGGGCAGTTCGGCGATCGGAACGCTGGTCGAGCGGACCTCCAGGTTCACGATGCTGCTCCACCTTCCCCGCCATGACAAACACGGCGAGGCCAGGACCAAGAACGGTCCAGCGTTGGCTGGACACGGTGCCGAAGCCGTCCGGGACGCGATCGCTTCGTCGATCACGACCCTGCCCGAGCAACTCCGCCGGTCTCTGACATGGGACCAGGGAACAGAGATGGCTCAGCACGCACGGCTTCGCATCGATACTGGCCTGGCCATCTACTTCTGCGACCCGCAGAGCCCGTGGCAGCGCGGCACGAACGAAAACACCAACGGCCTGTTGAGACAGTACTTCCCAAAGGGCACTGACCTCAGCAGACATACCGCTGACGATCTCGCCGCCGTCGCAGCCGCTCTCAACAGCCGCCCCCGCAAGACCCTCGGTTGGAGAACTCCGGCGGAAACCTTGGAAGATCTGTTATCATCAAAGAACCAGACCTCAACCTTGCGTTGAAATGCTCTGCCGCTCCCGTATCTCCAGCCTTCAACGACCGTCGGTCGCTTCTGACTCCCTCGGGTTGGGAGACATCAAATCAAGAACCCACTTCTTTCTTTCTGGTCGCCCTCGCCAGCCTAGTGTCCAGCAAAATCGGGGGCACATGAAAACCCTTCAACACGGTACTGTTGCGACGACCGCTTGAACCTAGGAGCCTGCGCGTTAGAACGCTTTTCGCCGCTTTTCGCCGCGATCCGATAGATATACGGTAGTACGCATCTGATTCCTACATATAGGGGGTCATAGAGTGTCAGAGTTTTCTGCGGCGCTTGAGACTCCTAGGCTGTGCTGGAGCCCGATGTAGGGCGTGTCGGTAGCCACTCTGGCCGGATCGATTCCCCTTCGTCGCGTTTTCGCGAGGTCGCCAAGAAACTCGACTTCCCACCCCTCCGGAATCTCGCCCATCTCGGAGTCCACGAGCCGGTCCGGGAACAGGTCGGCGATGTCCGGCGGCAATCCCGTGTCCCGGCCTTCCATCTTGGCACGGACCGGATCGAAATCGACGAACCAGGACTTGAACAGCGCCCGCGCCATCGACTCCAGCGTCTCGTTCATCCGACGGTTCAGCTCGATCTTGTCGTCCAGCGTGACGAGGATGCGGGCGATGGCGCGTTGCTCGGGAAGGGGTGGAAGCGGTACTCCGATCGTTCGCAGATAGGTGACAGGCTGGGCAATAGACGGTACGCCTACTTGGGAGGTGTTGGCGAGGAGCTGATGCTGGCCTTCAGGTGAAGTGAAATACAGAGCCACAAACTCGGGAATGGCCCGAGAGCGGTCGCAGCGAATGTAGAATTGGCTCTGTGAGACTACGTAGCGATCGAACTGGGAATCGTTTGGAACGTAGGACACCTGCCCGATGGTGCCTCTGTGGGTGAGAACTACGTCCCCACGCTCTACGTTGGCGTTACTGAGGCGGTGCGCATGCTCGAGCGTGATGAAGTTGAACCCGGCAGAATCGTCGACTCGGACGCCGTGGAGATGTTGGCCGCTGATGATCGGAACGCCCTTCGGCACGAACGTCGAGACCTTGATCGAGGAACCGAATGGCCCCATGGCGACTTTCCTGGCCAGATCCTCGACGGCGACAGTCGGCCACTCAGAAACAGAGCGCCGTTCGTCAGAATTGCTCACGTCACCCTGCCTCCGAACCCCAACGCCTTGAGGTTCTCAGTGATCGCAGCATCGAGCCGGGCGCCTTCGGCTTGCTGTCCGCGAAGCGCAGCCACCAGCCGTTTCATCTTGTCTTCGAACGGTTCGCCGTCCTCCTCCTGGGGCTCCACGCCGACGTAACGGCCCGGCGTAAGCACGTGGCCGTGCTTGCGCACCTCGTCCAGCGCGACACTCTTGCAGAAGCCGGGAACATCGGCGTAGCCGTCCCCCTCCTCGCCCGTCCGCCAAGCGTGGTAGGTGTCCGCGATCCGGGCAATGTCGTCGCCGGTCAGTTCGCGGTGCGTCCGGTCCACCATCCGGCCAAGCTTCCTCGCGTCGATGAACAGGATCTCTCCGCGCCGCCGGCGCCCTCGCGCCAGGAACCACAGGCAGACGGGAATCTGGGTCGAGTAGAAGAGTTGGCCCGGGAGAGCAACCATGCAGTCGACCAGCTCCGCCTCGATCAGGTTCTTCCGGATCTCGCCCTCGCCGGACTGATTCGACGACATTGACCCGTTGGCCAGCACGAACCCCGCAACGCCCCTCGGGGTGAGATGATGGACCATGTGCTGCACCCAGGCGAAGTTCGCGTTCCCCTTGGGCGGGGCGCCGTAGCGCCAGCGCCTGTCCTCGACCAGCCGCTCGCCTCCCCAGTCCGAGATGTTGAACGGGGGATTGGCGAGGATGAAGTCGGCCTTCAGGTCCGGATGGCGGTCGTTGTGGAAGCTGTCGCCGTGGGCGATCTGCCCGCCGATCCCGCGTATGGCCAGGTTCATCTTCGCGAGCCGCCACGTCGTGTAGTTCGACTCCTGGCCGTAAACCGAGATATCGCCGCGCCCCTTCCCACCGTTGCCGTTGCCGCTGGCGTGGGCGCGAATGAACTCGATCGACTGCACGAACATGCCCGAGGAGCCGCAGCACGGATCGTAGACCCGGCCCCGGTAGGGTTCCAGCATTTCGACGAGCAGCTTGACGACGCAGCGTGGGGTGTAGAACTCGCCGCCCTTTTTTCCCTCGGTACTCGCGAACTGGGAGAGGAAGTACTCGTAGACGCGGCCGAGCACGTCCCGGGAGCGGGCTTCGGCGTCCCCGACGCGGATGTTTCCGATCATGTCGATCAGCTGGCCGAGACGCTGCTTGTCCAGGGCGGGCCGCGCGTAGTTCTTGGGCAGCACCTCCTTCAGCGCCGGGTTGTCCCGCTCGATCGCCGCCATGGCCCGATCGACGGTCTGGCCGATGGTCGGCTGCCTCGCCCGGGCCTTCAGGTGCGCCCAGCGGGCCTCCGGCGGCACCCAGAAGATGTTTTCGGCGATGTACTCGTCGCGGTCCTCCGCAGCTTCCTCCCCCCACTCGTCCAGCACCGCCGCGTGGCGCTCTTCGAAGGCGTCCGAGATGTACTTCAGGAAGATGAGGCCGAGCACGACGTGCTTGTACTCTGCGGCATCCATCGAGCCGCGGAGCGCATCGGCCATCGCCCACAACTGGGCCTCGTAGCCGGTCGTGGCGCCGCTGTCGGTTTCCGTGCCTGCCATTGCTGTCGCGGTCCTCATTCTTCGTCGCTGTGGAGGAACTTGGGGAGCTGGGTCGTAAGCAAAGATACGACATGGCATCTGTCCTGCCATCGTAGGTCTCGCCGAGGCAGGGTGCCCCCATGCCCGGCGGACCTGCGCTACACAGGGACCGCGTCGTCTGGGAAACGGGGGAGAACACCGTTGAATGATAGGAGATTGGGTGCCGGGAACGATGTCGGCCGATCCCGGGAACCGTCAGCGGCTCGCGCCATGATCCCGCTCTCGACTGCGCGGGCGGTTCACCTCCAGCGTCCGCGCAACGTCGCGGCGAGCGTCCGATAGTACTCGGTCAAACGTGTCACTTGCCCGCTAAGCTTCTCGACTCGCCGCCGCAAGGTCTCGCTCTGCGCGAACTGCCGCTCGACTTGCTGCTGCAAGGCTTCGACCTGCTCGGAGTGCCGCCGCTGTTCCATCTCGTACTGCGCGGACAACCTCTCCAAGGCGGCCATCATCTGCCGTTCTAGCCCTAAAATAAGCGAGTACGGTCCCGGAGGCAGGTTTTGGTTGTGCGGCGTGGCTTTTGCAGCCCGGTTGCCGCTTGGGAAGCGGCTGGAGGGAGCCTTACGGGCTGGCCGATGCTTGTTTCCGGTCGCCGGGACGCTCGTTCGGAGGGGTGTTTTGGTGCCGGGGGACACCGGTCCCCGAAGCGGTACTACGTTCGCGACACGACGGAGGGGACGAGGCGGCGTTACCGGAAGCCGGTCCGCTCGATCGTGTTCCAGGTGCTGAACAGCCGGTCGACCGAGGGCTGCCAGCCGATGATCCGCAGGGTCGTGCGCCGAGCCCGCCGGATGACCTGGCAGGGCAGCAGGATCATCTCGCGGATGAACGTCCTGAACTCCATGGCGATGTACTTCCGGCGGTCGGCCTTGAAGTGCATCATCATGGCGAACCAGCTCTTCAGGTTCCACGCCAGCGCCGCCATCACCATGTAGGCCCAGTTGCTCACCAAGTCGTAGAGGGGCACCCGCATGGCGCCCACGCCGCCCTTCAGCTGCGCGATCACGTTCTCCTGGTCGCAGCGGGCGTTGGCCAGCCGGACGACCCCGGCCGCGCTCAGGTCCCGCCGCGTGGTGATGTAGAAGAAGTAGCGGATCTCGTCCAGCAGCGTCAGCTCACCCTTCGTCTTGCTGATGTTCTTGCGCACCACCACCATCCGGTAGGTCTCCCGGCACTTCCCCGGCTGATACTCGTACTCGGCCACATCCTCATGGTTGAGCCGCTTGTTCACGTAGCCCCGCTCAAGCACGATGCGTCCCCTCACGTCCTGCCGCTTGCTCCGCGTCGTCCCCGTCCGCGACGTGTACCCCGGCCGCCGCTCCAGCCGCTTCCACGCCGCCTCCTCCAGCCCCTCAGCCCGCTTGACCATCGCCGGCTGGGCGTCAAAGCCGAAGATGAAGTCCGCGTCCACACTCCAGCGGTCGAAGTGGGCGGTCAGCGAGAAGTCCGTGTCCCCGCGCAGGCACACCCGCTCGGCATGCGGCGACACGAGGGCGACCGCCCGGTCGATCCACTCCGCCGCGCCCTGGTGGCTCACCGCGTTGCCCGGGCGGTTCACCAGGTAGAGCACCTCACCCGTGTTGGCCAGCGAGACGACCAGCGGGTGGTAGCCCCACACCCCCTTGTAGGACATGTCCATGCCCTCCTTCTTGTCGCCCAGCGTCGGCGCCAGCGTCCCGTCCACATCCACGTAGGCCACCGGCGCGAGCAGGTCCCGGGCCCGGCCCCGCCACAACTGCGGCCGCACCGCGTTGATGCTCTCCATCAGCTCGATCACGTCCGCCTCGCCGTAGCGGCGCGTGAAGTCGCCCGCCGCCGTCGGGCTCGGGATCGTCTCCGCGCCCAGCGCGTCCATATAGGCCGCGTTGTTGCGCAGGCTGCCCAGGTCCTGCAGCCGCGTGCCCCCGCACAGCACGTTGAAGGCCATGTTCAGCACATGATCCGACTCGAAGTAGGGCAGGTGCCGCTTCAGCACCTTCAGCCGCGCGTCGATCTCCCGGACCAGGCCCAGCTTCGACGCCAGCCGCCGCATCGCGCCGATGCCTCCGTAGCTCATTGCGTTGATCCGCGCCCCGATCTCGTAGTGGACCTTGCCCGCGCCGAACACCGGCTGCCACCGGGCCCTCGGCCGCCTCGCCCCGGCATGGCGCGCCTTCAGCTTCCGCTTCCGCCGGGCACTGTTCCTGCGGCTCTGTTTGTGCGATATTGTCTTCACCGGAAAGGCCTCCTGGTTGGAACCCGACGACTCGCGCCGGATGCTCCTAACTGCAATCAGGATAAGCCTTTCCGGTACTCATTGGTAGATGCGGTGCACAAGTCGCGCTTGTTTGAGGGCTAGCTCGGTCATACAGCTCCCTCACTCTCTGGACAGCTTCACGGCAGGCCGATCGAGCACGGTCCAGGGCGGATAGTCCAGCGTGCCGGTCGGCAGCACCACGAACCGCTCCCCGTCGATCTCCAGCAACGTCACGCCCCAGGTTGTCGCCTCGATCTCGGCCAGAGTCTCGCGCGCATGCTCGATCCGCACGTTCAGCGCAGCCAAGGTCTCGATCCGGAGTTCGATGCTCCTCCACAACCAGTGCATGGTCGCCCAACTGCCGCCGCTGATACCGAGAAAAAGGCTCAGGCCGACCACCAGGGGCCGGAGCCAGGCTTTGAGCAGCAACTCGCGCATCCGCTCGGTCGCCGCCGCCGTATCGGCTTCGATGGAACGCAGCGCGCCGTTTGCGACGGCGTTCAACCTCTCGCCAAGCCGCTCGAGCTCGCGCGCGGCCGTCTCCTCGATCTGCCGGCGGTCGGTCTCCAGCCGGCGTCGCAGCCGGAAGCTCAAGTCGTTCGGGGTGGAAGTCATGCTCATACAGCTCTCCCTTCAGCCGCCACCGCTTTCCGCTGTCCGGATCGCCGTGCTCGACGCGCTGCACCAGGTAGTCGCGGATCAGTTTGCGCGGGTCGGCTTCGTGTTCGAGCCCGGCCCGCAGCTTCGATGCCTCGATGTAGGCCAAGTGGCCCGGCTGCTGCGCCCTGGCCCGCGCCGGGTCGTCCGGGCGGCTCCAGCCGTGCTCGTGGTTGAAGGCGTCGCGCAGCGGGTCGAAGGTCCTCTGCCAGCCGGGCGGTGCGATGTTGAGGCTTCGGCCCGTCTCCAGATCGCACTGCGCGGCGAGGATATGCATGTGGACGCCGCCGCCACGCTCGCGGTGCAGGACGGCCGTACACGCGTAAGCGGTCCGGCCTCAGTCCCGCCCACGCCGTCTTCTCGAACTCGTCGAGGACCGCTCCGATTTGTTCCTCGGTCGGCTGGTCGTCCGGCGCCCACGCGATCACGACCGACGTGTACTTGCGCTCGAACTCCAGCGAGTCGGCGACGGCGGCCACCATGTCCGGATTCCCGCGCAGAACCTCGACGCCCTCGCGCCTGCGCCCACCGGCGTCTCGGCCGCCGACGAGATAGTCGACCGCCGCCCGGGCCGAGCCCTTGCCGTGCGGCAGGAACTTTAAGGTGCATCGCCGCCGTCCCCGTCGATGCGGGCCACGGCGAGCACCGCTCGAACGACACGAGGTTGGCGATCACCGTGACTGCTTCGGCGGCCTCCTTGTGGGTGTTCGCCCAGCGCACGAGCTGGTTGAGGTTGTTGCCGATGCGCGCGAGCTGGCGCGTGCGTTTGCGCTCGATGGCCCGTGCCGACGCGGTCCAGGTCCGCGTCCGCGTCATCGCCTCCCGCAGCAGCGCGGACGGCGACACGCCTGCCGCCGCCTTGTCTTGCCAGGCGGCATGCTCCGCCGGCGTGACACGGGCGGCGACCATCACGGTGCGGCGGTCAGTCATGGGCGCACCGGCGACGGGGTGTGGGGGGGCGGTGCCCCCCGGCGCACGCTGCCTCGGGGAGCGGCGCGGGAAGCTGGGGGTTCTAAGGGGGGCGCAGCGTCCCCTTGCCAGACCGCAGTGTTCAACACTGCGTGGGCTGGCTTACGCACCCTAAAGGGCGTGAGACAGCCCCCGGCACCGGGAATCCTGGGTCGTCGGAATCTCCATACCCGTACACGGAGAAGCCCGATTCCGGCTGTGTCAACACCGTGAATCGGGGCGATTTCCCAAGGGTTCCAGCACCGTCCCGAAGTCGGATTGAGCTCCGGCAGCGGCACCTCCATCGCGAGCCAAACCCGCGTTCCACCGCGAAGTGGCGAGGGCAGTTATCCGTGCGTTGAACGCAGAGCTTCCACCCACGGAACGGCTCCGCCAACAAGCCGCAACTGGTACGACGCGCACCGTCCGGCGTAGATTGGAAGCACTCTAGCAGCCCGTGGAAGAAGTGGATGCCCAGCGGATGATGGCTGGGAGAGAAAACGGACGCGCGGCCGCGGTGTTGTTGTGCAAGAAGCGGGTCTTCGGGCGTGAGGAGGCGATATTCGGCTCAGGAAGGGCGGAAATGCGCCGGATACGGGGGAAAAAGCGCAAGACGCGGGTTGTGACCTGAGTTGAGAGTGCAGCTTGTATGGCAGCGAGGCCCTGCAATGCACGGGGGGTTCCAACGCCGAACCGCTTGCGCATGAGGAGCCCGAGGTTGAAGGCCGCCGCGTGGACGAGCATTCGTTTTCGAATGTTCTTCTGGCCCCGAACGTGGAGGCGGCGCATGCCGCCGGTCTCAAGCATGTGCGCGAACGGCCGCTCCACCTTCTCCCCGCGCCCGCGCTGCAGCCGCTTGCCCCGGTTGCCCCGGATCCGCCGGCGGTTGGCATAGCAGCCCGTGGACAAAGTCCGTCTCTGCAAGATTCCTTATGATGGGTTAAATTACAGGGGTACATGAACCTCAGCGAGCGGGGACGGCGATGGCGATAGGCAGACGGCCCGGGGCACAGCAGCACAACATGTTCGTGGCGGCGAGCGAGATTCGCGCGGGGGGCAACCCGTTCTACCGGGCCTTGGACAAACTTTTGCGCGAGAACGGATTCGATGACTTTGCGGAAGAGACCTGCCGCGAGTTCTATGCGGGCAGCCGGGGGCGGCCGGGTGTTCCTCCCGGGGTCTGCTTCCGCATGCTGATGGCGGGGTATCTGGAGGGGACCGGCTCGGAGCGTGGCATCGCGTGGCGGTGTGCGGACTCGTTTTCGCTGCGCGAGTTTCTGGGATACGGGCTGGCGGAGAACCCGCCGGAGCATTCCACCCTGTCGAAGACGCGGAAGCGGCTGAGCGTTGAGGCGCACGCGGCGGTCTTCGGTTTCGTTCTGGAGCGGCTGCAGGCGTCGGGCCTGCTGCGCGGCAAGACGCTGGGCGTCGACGCGACGACGCTGGAGGCGAACGCGGCGATGCGCACGATCGTGCGGCGCGCCGGCGGGACGGACTACGAGGAGTGGCTGGAGCAGCTGGCGCGGGCCTCGGGGATCGAGACGCCGACGCGGGAAGACCTGGCGAAGCTGGACCGGAAGCGTCCGAAGAAGGGCTCGAACCAGGACTGGGTGCATCCGCACGACCCGGAGGCGCGGATCACGAAGATGAAGGACGGCAGGACACACCTGGCGCACAAGCTCGAGCACGCGGTCGATATGGAAACCGGAGCCATCGTCGGGCTGACGGTGCAGACGATGGACGGAGGAGACACGGCGTCGCTGCCGGTCACGCTGGACGAGGCGGAGCGGCAGCTGGCGGAGGCGGGGGCGGAGGCGCGCGAGGTGGTGGCCGACAAGGGCTACCACGCGAACGCGACCATGACGGGCGTGAAGGAGCGGAAGCTGCGGACGTACGTGAGCGAGCCCAACCGGGGGCGCAGGAAGTGGAAGGGCAAACGGGACGAGCAGAAGGCGACCTATGCCAACCGCCGGCGGATCCGGGGCAACCGGGGGAAGCGGCTGCTGCGCGGCCGCGGGGAGAAGGTGGAGCGGCCGTTCGCGCACTTGCTTGAGACCGGCGGCATGCGCCGCCTCCACGTTCGGGGCCAGAAGAACATTCGCAAACGAATGCTCGTCCACGCGGCCGCCTTCAACCTCGGGCTCCTCATGCGCAAGCGTTTCGGTTTCGGCACCCCGCGCGGCTTGCAGGGCCTCGCCGCGGCGAAAGCCGCGCTCGCGGCTCAGGCCACAACCGCCGTTTCGCACTTTCTTCGCCCTCTTCGCTCGTTGTTTGCCATCCTGGCCGCCGTTTTGCCCTTTCTGAGCCCAAATGGCAGCCGTTCACGCCCAAAACCCCGTCTTCTGCACAACCCAACTTCACTCCCGCGGCTGCGCCCGCCCGCACACGGAGCCGGCTGGAATCCCTGTTCTTCCACGGGCTGATAGGTCGCCTTCTGCGCGTCCCGCTTGCCCTTCCACTTCCGGCGCCCCCGGTTGGGCTCGCTCACGTACGCCCGCAGCTTCCGCTCCTTCACGCCCGTCATGGTCGCGTTCGAGTGGTAGCCCTTGTCCGCCACCACCTCCTTCGCCTCCGCCCCCGCCTCCGCCAGCTGCCGCTCCGCCTCGTCCAGCGTGACCGGCAGCGAGGCGGTGTCTCCCCCGTCCATCGTCTGCACCGTCAGCCCGACGATGGCTCCGGTTTCCATATCGACCGCGTGCTCGAGCTTGTGCGCCAGGTGTGTCCTGCCGTCCTTCATCTTCGTGATCCGCGCCTCCGGGTCGTGCGGATGCACCCAGTCCTTGTTCGACCCCTTGTTCGGACGCTTCCGGTCCAGCTTCGCCAGGTCTTCCCGCGTCGGCGTCTCGATCCCCGAGGCCCGCGCCAGCTGCTCCAGCCACTCCTCGTAGTCCGTCCCGCCGGCGCGCCGCACAATCGTGCGCATCGCCGCGTTCGCCTCCAGCGTCGTCGCGTCGACGCCCAGCGTCTTGCCGCGCAGCAGGCCCGACGCCTGCAGCCGCTCCAGAACGAAGCCGAAGACCGCCGCGTGCGCCTCAACGCTCAGCCGCTTCCGCGTCTTCGACAGCGTGGAATGCTCCGGCGGGTTCTCCGCCAGCCCGTATCCCAGAAACTCGCGCAGCGAAAACGAGTCCGCACACCGCCACGCGATGCCGCGCTCCGAGCCGGTCCCCTCCAGATACCCCGCCATCAGCATGCGGAAGCAGACCCCGGGAGGAACACCCGGCCGCCCCCGGCTGCCCGCATAGAACTCGCGGCAGGTCTCTTCCGCAAAACCGTCGAATCCGTTCTCGCGCAACAGTCTGTCCAAGGCCCGGTAGAACGGGTTGCCCCCCGCGCGAATCTCGCTCGCCGCCACGAACATGTTGTGCTGCCGTGCCCCGGGCCGTCTGCCTATCGCCATCGCCGTCCCCGCTCGCTGAGGTTCATGTACCCCTGTAATTTAACCCATCACATGGAACCTTGCAGAGACGGACTTTGTCCACGGGCTGCTAGCGGAGGTGGCGTTGAGAGCCAATGAATGAGGATCAACTGGCTGCGCTGCTAAGGCGTGCAGCTGGCCCGGCGCAGACCAGGAAGGACCAAGAGGACAAGCTATTGGATTTCCTAGTGTGGTCGCTTGAAGCGGGGCCCCGGCCCAACCGAGATTCCGTTGCGAAGGAGAGGGCGAAGGCGTTGGCCAAAGCCCCGGAATGGTGGGTACACCACATCGTACTGTCAGAAGAGTCTTGGCTTGCGTGGAAGACGCTTCAAGCGCTTGTGTGGGACTTGTGGCATCGGGATCCTCCGTCGGTGCACTTGTTCGTCGCGCCCGAGACACCGACGTTCTCACCCTTATGGTATTGGGTCATCGAGGTGGCCGCGGGCAAGCGAACAGAACCGAAGAAGACGGGGCCGGACCCCACCAAACTTTACTACCGCAATGTCGTGATCGCTGTGACGGTGGACGAGATTGTAGGAGTCGGTCGTGTCAAGGCGCCAAAGGCCTGCGATCTCGTCGTCGAGCGCTTGAAAAAGGAAGGGTACGAGCTTAGCTGCAAGCACGTATATGACAATATCTGGCGGCCACACAACAAGCGTCGCTCATACGAAGATTCGCCCTCGGACGAGGGATGACACGTCTGAGGCATGACCCGCTCGGCGTCAAGAACAGGGATTCGGGGTGCTTGAGATGACACGAGCTGTTTTCTGACCTGATTCCTTCGGCGGTCAGGTCGGCGATCAGTTGCCGCCATGGGTCGGTCTCCCTTCTTCGAATTGCAGGCCCCGCAGAGTAGTTGGAGGGTATCTGGGTGGTGCGTCCCGCCACGCGACTTCGGGACGATGTGGTCGATAGTGAGGTTGCGAAACGCGAAGAGCGTCAGGCAGCCCTTGCGCAACCCCCTTCTGCTTCCCGAGAGGGTGGATTTTGTGGGGTCCGATGGTTCGGCAGTTTCCCCGAGTCCTGTCCGAACTGGGGATCGTCGGTGGTGACAGGTCGATGCCGCCAGCGTCCAAGTGTCCTTGAATGCCCGTGCCCGGCTGCCGACCCGATCCCCTGTCAACTCAATCATCTACCGCAAAAATAGACGGCTATTTCTGCGGTACCTGCACCCTCCATCTGCTGCTACGATTCGTCTCGGTAACTGCCACAGAGGCGAAGGGAGCGGCATATGGAATCGCAGATACTTCGGTGCCCGGACGTTGTCAGACTCACAGGGCTGAGCAAAGCCACTCTCTACCGAGCGGTCAAAGCTGGGCAGTTCCCGGCGCCCATCAAGCTCACCACAAGGGCGGTCGGATGGCGACTGGCAGACGTAAACGCGTGGGTCGCCAGCCGGGAATCCACCTGATGCTGCGTCTGGCGGAACATGGCCTCCGCCCGCCGCCACGGCGAGTCTGGAGGCCCACCTGGACGATGGCGGGTGGGGGTGGGAGTGGAGAGTAGTCACGAGGGAACGAAGCTCGCGCCAGCGGCAGCGAAGCATTTAGGACCAGCTCAGTTTGGAGTTGCCCCGCTACGACGGACACCTTTCCATTTGGGCCAACCAAGGAGGTGTGCCATGGCGGGAAGAGGACGAGGGCGGTATCCGCCCGAGTACAAGGAGCAGATCGTCGGGCTTGTGAGGGCCGGGCGTAGTCCGGGATCGCTCGTGCGGGAGTTCGAGCCCTCGGAGCAGACGATCCGGAACTGGGTCAAGCAGGCGGACCTGGACGAGGGCCGCCGCAGCGACGGGCTGACGACCGAGGCGCGCCTCGAGCTGCTGCGCCTGAAGCGGGAAGTCAAGCGGCTGCGGATGGAGCGGGACATCCTAAAAAACTCTCATGGCCATCCGGGGGCTGGCCACCCCGCGGCACTGAAACTATGCTGCGGGCGGGGGCAGAGGTCGTCCGGCTTACTGGTGCCAGGAGCCCGCTAAAAAACGTGACCAAGGCGCTTCGAGGGACCCCGCAGTGTTGACGCGGCCCCGTGAGGGCCGCCATCACGGACAGAAAAATCGCATTCGAACAAGCGCCTGCCCCCGTCCATGAACTCATCGGCAGAAGGAGGCAGGAATGGACGTGGTGAACGAACGGTGCGCGGGCCTCGACGTGCACAAGAAGACGGTGGTGGCGTGGGTCCGCGTTCCCGGGCTGGACAGACGCCGCCGGAAGGTCACCCGCACGTTCTCGACGACGATGGCGGGGCTGCAAGCGCTGCGCGACTGGCTGGCCGATCACGGTGTGACCCGCGCGGCGATGGAGTCGACGGGAGTGTACTGGCGTCCGGTTTACGCGGTGCTCGAGCCGTGCTTTGAGCTGCTGCTCGTCAACGCCCGCCACGTCAAGCACGTTCCCGGACGGAAGACAGACGTGAAGGACAGCGAGTGGCTCGCGCAGCTTCTCGAACACGGGCTGCTCAGGGGAAGCTTCATCCCGCCCGCGCCGATTCGCGACCTCCGGGATCTGACCCGGCGCCGCAAGGCGCTGTCGCGGGACCGGGGCAAGGAGATCACCCGGGTGGCGAAGACCCTCGAGCTGGCGAACGTCAAGCTCGGTTCCGTGGTGTCGGACATCATGGGCGTGACGGGGCGGGCGATCCTGAAGGCCATGATCGAAGGGGAGGAGGATCCGCAGATCCTGGCCGGACTGGCCCCGGGGTCGCTCTGCCGCAAGCGCGAGGAGCTCGCGGAAGTGGTTCCCGGCCTGATGCGGGACCATCACCGGTTCCTGCTTCGGGAGCAGCTGGAAACCATTGACCATCTGTCGGAGCGGATCCGCAAGCTGGACGCCCGGATCGAGGCCGTGACCCGCCCTTTCGCCTCTGCTATCGAGCTCCTCGAGAGCATGCCGGGCGTCGCGCGCCTGGCGGCTGAGGCGATCCTGGCGGAGACGGGTGACGACATGTCGAGGTTCCCCACGGCGGGGCACTTCGCGTCGTGGGCCCGGGTCTGCCCCGGCAACCACGAGAGCGCCGGGAAGCGAAGATCGGCGTCGACGGGGAAGGGCAACGCTTGGTTGCGGGCGGCGCTCTCGCAGGCGGCGTGGGCAGCGTCGCGGACGAAGGGAAGCTGCTACCGGGCGTTGTATCACCGGCACAAAGCCCGGGGCGGGCCGAAGAAAGCCATCGTGGCGGTCCAGCACGCGATGATGGTGGCGATCTGGCACATGTTCTCGAGGGGTACGATGCATGAGGACCTGGGTCCAGACCATTTCCAGGGTCATGACAAGAAGCGACGGCTGCGCTATCTCGTCGGCCAGCTCAGGAGGCTGGGCGTGGATGTCCCGTTGGAAGGGGCAGCTTGATCCACGGTCTTCGGAATGGGCATGACGTCCCCTGAGTTTCTCAGAAAAGCCGCGGCCTGGTTCGCGAGGGAGAGCGACTCGATCCCCAGCGGGGGTACGCGTTCATGAAGGCGTACCGGGCCAAGTTTCCGCTTGCGGCCATGTGCCGGGTGCTGGGTCTCTCCCCCAGCGGGTACTACGGCTGGCTGACGCGTCCTCCCTCGGCGCGGACGCGGCGCGACGTCGAGCTTCAGGGCAAGATCCTGTTGATCTGGGGCGGCAGCCGGGAGACCTATGGCTGCCCTCGGATCCAAGCGGAACTGCAAGCGGCGGGCGAGCGGGTGAGCCGGAAGCGCGTGGCACGCCTGATGAGGGATTTGGGCATTCAGGGCGTGACGCGGAGGCGCTTCAAGACGGCGACGACCAAGAAAGACGCGAAAGCCCGGCCTGCGCCCGACCTGGTGAACCGCAATTTCTCGGCCGACGGGCCCGACCAGCTGTGGGTCGCCGACATCACCCAGGTGCCCACCTGGGCGGGCTGGCTGTACTTCATCGAGGGCTTCTACAACACTCGCCGCATCCACTCGGCGCTCGGCTACAAGTCGCCGGCGAACTTCGAGAGACTCAACCATGCGGCCTGAAGCGAAGGTGCAGCGCCGGGGCGACCGAAGCGCTCCGGACTTCTCCTGGCTGTTCGCCTCGTCCGCGATGTACCTTGCCTCTCTCCGTGAAATGACGGGGGAGAAAAGAAACCACATCAGACACCATCAACCCCAGAAACCAACCGTCCGTGAAAGCGGGGTAGCTCCAACATACGTGATTCGCGCCACCGGTCTTCCACTTACCGTACTTCTACACACCTAGAAATACTTGCGGCCAATCAATTCGTTTATCGTGCTTCTCAGATCTGCCAAGAAGTTCTCGTCAAGGGTGTCTGTCCACCAATGTGCAATGTCGTTTCTGTAGTCGTTCAGCTCCCGCAGGGTCCTCTTTCCTCCCACAACTACGTTATCCCGCTTCACTTGCCCCCCGTAACCTAGCTTCTTCGCGGTTTCCTCTAGCGATTGCCACAACCGCAAGTATTCGAGTCGCTTGTACGCATCATCCTTGTGCTCATCGCTGTACAGAGAGTTGACTAAGAGTGCCATGTGAGGAATTGCGAGATCTGGTACCATGGCGGCAATGGCCTGTCGAATCTCCGCCGCATTGCTCTTGAAGGCGCCAGCATCCATCGGCACCGATGTTGTCGCTCTCGCCGAGGCTCTAGCAGGTGGCATCATCATCACAAACTGGCCGTCCTCGGTGACGAAACAGCTGTGATCGATGTACTTACCTATGGGATCTGATGTCTGCTGAGCGACCCGGACAGCTGCCAGTATCAGATGTACCAACGTGTGATTGCTGGGCGGTTGTGGCCACGCTCCGTCAGAAGTGGGCCAAGCAGTGATGAAACGTTCACCTTCCCTCCCGCCGACCAACGCAGGCACCCTCTTGCCGTCCCGCACGAACACCTCGTCCGTGATGCTGCATTCACCATTGATCATGTCAACGGGCACGAGTTCGTTGTGCTCTTCGATCACCAAGAACACTGGCACGTGCTCCCCCTTTTGCGACTTGATCTTTTCGGCTGTCCGGCTAACCTCGTGCCGAAGCGACAGGCTGATGGCGTAGTGCTTACTTCGGGTCATGCTGTTCTCGAAGTAGCCGATCAGATCTGCGGTGACGCACGCGTGGGTCGGCGCAGTGTCATGAATGAAGTGATGAGGTTCATCTCCGTCCAGACGGAGGTCGATCCAAGGAAACTCGAAGACCCGCGTTCGACAATGGCCGGCAATCTTGCAGCGGTGCTCTTCGCCACCTGCGCCCGTGTACATGAGGCGCACACCGGCCAATGTAAAGGACGCCCGGGGGACAAGGGGTTCCAGAGCCTTGTGTCGGCGTGCTACGGTTCGGGTTGTTCTTGACACAATCAACGTACCCTTCTCGGGAGGTCGGGGCAAAGCGCGTGTATACGCGGGCGAGCGTACTCGGTCGATCCGGTGACACTTGGGGAGGGGACGTAGAGTAGGCGATCTCCGTCGTCATGGCGAGGGGGCGTGGCGCCGGCGGCCTGCGGTGGGGCCACTTGTAGATGTAAACCGTGTCCCTCAGCCGCCCTCTTCGCGAACCATAGTGGTGATCGTCGTCGTCGTCGACTCATGCGGATGCCGTGAAAATTGCTTCTGAGCGCGCCCCGCGTCTGCACGTCGAACCACCGGTCGATCATCTCGCGAGACACCTGTTTCTCGGGATCCCGAAGTCTCGCCGTTTAGTGCCGTGTCCCCGCTATTTCAGGACGGCGGCACCAGATTCAGCAAGACGGCAAGAAACGCAGGTCGCGCAGTCCTGGTTGAGCTTAGACGATTTCTTGCTGTGATCCACGCCATCTGGAATACACCTGATAAGCGCAGACGTTGCATCATCGTAGTCCCAGTCGATCGACGTAGTCGCTACGTGCTGCTCTTACACGTTCCGGAGGGGTCAGACGACCGCTGATGGGTGGTGTGCGCTGGTCGAGCAGATGCTCACGCTATTACCGGCCCAGCTCAATGCGCTAGCCGATCTGGGGCCCGGGCAAGGAGTTGGGCGAGCCAGTCCAGTGCCATGTGCGCCCGCATTCAGGATAGAGAACAGAGCCCTCCCTAGGGACAGCCATGAGGTTAGGTATTGAGAGATGCAACATCCTAGAACGCCTTCCCTTGCGTGATGCCAAGGCCGTCCCGATATAGCATTGGCACCTTGTAGGAACTCCCAATACGTTCGAGAAACCCAATCTGGATAAGACTCTTAATAGCCTCTGACAACTTGTCGACGTCTAGTTCGGGTAACTTTGTCAGACTACTGTCGTTATGTTCCGCCTTTCCTCCTCTGAACAACTCAATAAAACGCCCAAGCTCTCCACTCGCTTCCGCCAACAAAGTGTCCTCAACACGAGCCTCAGACAGCGCAGCTAGACCTCTCTTAATTGCCTCCGATTGGATGAGAGGATCACCTTTGTCATAGTGACTTGAATCTCTCTGCTCCCGCCGAAGTTGCGCCTTTTGTGCTTTCTGTACCAAATCAATCAGATTACGAGGTGCCTTCACGTCGTTGCTATCTCTAATGCGCGACAGAATCCACTTCTTCGTAGATGGCCGTCTCTCGCCCGTGTCTACCTGGCTTGGGAATATCGTGAGCATCACGTCGTCCACCGACGCATCTACGTCGAGACCTACTTCAGCGAGGAACTCCGGATTGTCCTTGATCCTCCTGGCCAATAAGTCTAGCCCGGATTTCTCACACAGTCACCGCTGAGGGCTTTGGGGGCAGCGTTGGGGCCGAGTTTCTGCCGAGGGAGCAGGTGGAGCAGAAGCAAGCGGCTCTGCGGCCGTGTTTTCGGGGGGCCAGAGTAGCGGGAACCGCTGCCTGAGCGAGCTTTTTTGGTCCTGCGGCGCAGTGGTCCCCGGAGGATCGGCTGGAACGGTTGTCTCGAAGGGGGTGTGGAGTCGTTACCCTGGCAATCGGGCGTGGACGCGTGCGAAGGCGGCGGCCGACGGGTGTGCGGAGTCCATGGCGACCTTGACCCTTCGCACCGAGACCGTGACGCGGGCGCCGATCTTGAGGAGCTTGAGCCGCAGCGTTCCGGCGGTGGCGCGGGCCAGGCGGGTGCCGTGCAGCGCACGCCTGAGCGCAACGAAGAGGATCGAGGCGAAGGCGGAGAAGAGGATCCGGAGCTGGTTGGCGGCGAAGCGCGACGCCGAGGTCCGGTCGGAGAAGAGATCGAGCTGCTGCTCCTTGATCGTGTTCTCCATGTTGCCCCTCGGGCAGTAGACGCGCTCGTAGACGGTCCGGGCCGAGAAGGTGTCGGGCAGCGAGTGGTGACCACGAAGCGCGGGTTGGCCTTGCCGGGCAGGTGCTCGGCCTTGGCGACGACCCGGCGCTTGCGGGACCAGCTTGTGAGTGTGGCGTAGAGGAACTCCTTGAACCGGCGGGCTGGGCGGCCCCGCCGCTTCGCCTCCGCCTGGGCGTCGGCCAGCTCCCAGCCGATCTTCTCGACGAGCCGCGAGTTCCGGGCCAGGCCGATGACGTAGTCCACGCCGTTGCCCTCGCACCAGGCCAGGATCTCCTCGCGGGCATAGGAGGCATCGGCCCGAAGCAGGATCTCCAGTCCCGGCCACCGCTCCCGGAGCCGTTCGACGATGCGGCCCAGCGGCCCGGTCACGCCTCCGGCGGGATCCGCGTTGCCCGGCCTCAGTTGGGCGAAGAGCGGGCGGCCGCCGCAGGTGATGTAGAGCGGCAGGAAGCAGTAGTGGCCGTAGTAGCCGTGGAAGAAGCGGCCCTCCTGGCGCCCGTGGACCTCGTCGTCGGTCGCGTCGATGTCGAGCACCAGGCGCGACGGCCGCCCGCCCTTCCAAGAGTCGATGAACGACTCGAGCAGCACGGCCTGCAGCGCGTCCGCATCATGGCCGATCCTGTGGTAGCGGCCCGGTTCGCCACTCGGGGGCGCGTGTTCAAGCCGGTTCAGGGTGCTCTTCCCCGCCAACGGCGCACAGTCCTTCCGATGTCCATCGAGCTTGCCGGAGAGCAGCGCCAGAACAGGGTCGTGCCGCAGCTGGTCGTGGTCGTTGAGGTCTTCGTATCCCAGGGTGATGCCCATGACGCGCTGCCTCACCAGCGTCCCGACCGAGTGTTCCGTGAGACGGGGATCGCGGTAGTCGGTGAAGCAACCTGCCACCTGGTCCAGGAGCCCCACCGACCGGTCGATCTCGCGGAGCAGCAGCACTCCGGCGTTCGACGTGATCGCGCCCCCGTCGAACGCGGCCGCTACCCTGCGGCCCTGGCACCCTTGAAATGCGAAGGAAAGCGGTTTACACTGTGTCGGCATCGGTCCTCCGGTGTCGTCGCTGTCAAGTTCTTGCCCCACATAAACTTAACAGCTCCCGGAGGCCGGTGCCTTCCTATGCGTTTGAGAAATCCGGGCTAGAAGGTCATCATCGTCCCACACGATCTCAATCTTGCGTGCATTCACATGCGTCAGATTCACGAATCCGCTCCCGATAATTCTCCGAAAAAGGTCCTTTCTCAGAAACAGTTTTAGCCGTAAGTGGGAGAACTCTTGCAGGTCTAGAAACGTTCGCAGCAGTGCCCGTAGCGCCGGGATCTCGACGTTCGGGTACCCTTGGAATGCCTCATCGAGTCGGTCCAATATCACCCATACCTGCAATTCAGATTCTTCTACCACTTTATCTAATAGATCTAGTGCCGTTCGATGTGAGATTTCCGTAGTTGACTCGTCATTCTCTCCTAAGTCGACTCGACCAGAAACGAACGGCATACCCTCGGGTGTAATGGTTACACTAACGTCAATGCTGTCGGGGTCTGTAAGTCTACGGTATAGGTTTGTAAGTTTACTGAATACAGTGGTGGGAAGGTCGTCTTCCGTGCGTAATCCGACAGCACGAAGGACTTCATCCAGTGTGACCATATTCTCTGTCATTGCGCCCTCATAGATGGGCAGAATCCAGTTGCCAACCAAGGACAGGATATAGGCTTTCCACACAGTTGTATACTGTCCTTCGTCCATCACGTGAGCGGATGCGAGGCGCTCAAAAACAGGCGCACCATCAGGATTAAAACCTGTGATCACTTCGACTTCAGTAAGCTCGGCGATAGTTCGGTACCGTTTCTGGAGAATTCGGAACATAGCTGTCTTTCCGGTACCCTTGTCTCCTGCGATAATGTCACCTTGGTCGCGGACTAATGCACGGAAAGTCTCCGTCTCGACGAAATAATTCTCAAGGGCGTCATCGAACTCGGCCACTGAGTTCCCAAGATTCAATGTGTTAAGCACTTGTGTCTTGGTCGGCACGTTCTACCTCCGTTTAGTCCGGATTATTCACCAAAGCCCCTCGCGGGACTCGATTTCTGGGCGATCCGGCTCACCCGGACGAAAGAACTGGATCACCTAGTCCTCAAACAAGCGCGACTTGTGCACCGCATCTACCAATGAGTACCGGAAAGGCTTATCCTGATTGCAGTTAGGAGCATCCGGCGCGAGTCGTCGGGTTCCAACCAGGAGGCCTTTCCGGTGAAGACAATATCGCACAAACAGAGCCGCAGGAACAGTGCCCGGCGGAAGCGGAAGCTGAAGGCGCGCCATGCCGGGGCGAGGCGGCCGAGGGCCCGGTGGCAGCCGGTGTTCGGCGCGGGCAAGGTCCACTACGAGATCGGGGCGCGGATCAACGCAATGAGCTACGGAGGCATCGGCGCGATGCGGCGGCTGGCGTCGAAGCTGGGCCTGGTCCGGGAGATCGACGCGCGGCTGAAGGTGCTGAAGCGGCACCTGCCCTACTTCGAGTCGGATCATGTGCTGAACATGGCCTTCAACGTGCTGTGCGGGGGCACGCGGCTGCAGGACCTGGGCAGCCTGCGCAACAACGCGGCCTATATGGACGCGCTGGGCGCGGAGACGATCCCGAGCCCGACGGCGGCGGGCGACTTCACGCGCCGCTACGGCGAGGCGGACGTGATCGAGCTGATGGAGAGCATCAACGCGGTGCGGCCGCAGTTGTGGCGGGGCCGGGCCCGGGACCTGCTCGCGCCGGTGGCCTACGTGGATGTGGACGGGACGCTGGCGCCGACGCTGGGCGACAAGAAGGAGGGCATGGACATGTCCTACAAGGGGGTGTGGGGCTACCACCCGCTGGTCGTCTCGCTGGCCAACACGGGTGAGGTGCTCTACCTGGTGAACCGCCCGGGCAACGCGGTGAGCCACCAGGGCGCGGCGGAGTGGATCGACCGGGCGGTCGCCCTCGTGTCGCCGCATGCCGAGCGGGTGTGCCTGCGCGGGGACACGGACTTCTCGCTGACCGCCCACTTCGACCGCTGGAGTGTGGACGCGGACTTCATCTTCGGCTTTGACGCCCAGCCGGCGATGGTCAAGCGGGCTGAGGGGCTGGAGGAGGCGGCGTGGAAGCGGCTGGAGCGGCGGCCGGGGTACACGTCGCGGACGGGGACGACGCGGAGCAAGCGGCAGGACGTGAGGGGACGCATCGTGCTTGAGCGGGGCTACGTGAACAAGCGGCTCAACCATGAGGATGTGGCCGAGTACGAGTATCAGCCGGGGAAGTGCCGGGAGACCTACCGGATGGTGGTGGTGCGCAAGAACATCAGCAAGACGAAGGGTGAGCTGACGCTGCTGGACGAGATCCGCTACTTCTTCTACATCACCACGCGGCGGGACCTGAGCGCGGCCGGGGTCGTCCGGCTGGCCAACGCCCGCTGCGACCAGGAGAACGTGATCGCGCAGCTGAAGGGCGGCGTGGGCGCCATGCGGGTGCCCCTCTACGACTTGGTGAGCAACTGGGCCTACATGGTGATGGCGGCGCTGGCGTGGAACCTGAAGAGCTGGTTCGCCATGATGATGCACTTCAAGGCCGACCGCCGGAAGTACATCGCCATGGAGTTCAGGACGTTCATCCGCGAGATGATCCTGCTGCCCTGCCAGGTCATCCGGCGGGCTCGGCGCACGACCCTGCGGATCATCGGCTGGCAGCCCTCGGTCGACCGGCTGTTCAGCACCTGGAACACGATCGAGCGGACCGGCTTCCGGTAACGCCGCCTCGTCCCCTCCGTCGTGTCGCGAACGTAGTACCGCTTCGGGGACCGGTGTCCCCCGGCACCAAAACACCCCTCCGAACGAGCGTCCCGGCGACCGGAAACAAGCATCGGCCAGCCCGTAAGGCTCCCTCCAGCCGCTTCCCAAGCGGCAACCGGGCTGCAAAAGCCACGCCGCACAACCAAAACCTGCCTCCGGGACCGTACTCGCTTATTTTAGGCCTAGTCCCAAGGATGGGCCCCGAGAGGCCGTTCAGCAAGAGTTTTCGGCTTCGATCCGCCGATAGGGCCAGAGGATCCCGGTTGCGGGCACAGGGATGCCACGCCTTCGCTTCCTTCAGTTCCGCACCGGTCGTGGAAAGCTATTCCGAAGGTTCCAGCAGGAGCCGGAGCTGGCGGACCACGAGATGCCAGTGTCGCGAGGCCGCGCTCGCGATCATGGCGATCCGGCGGCCGGAGACGGTGAAGCGGGTCGGGGGCGCGCAGCACCCGCTCGAGCAGCTGCCTCAGGCTCCATCCGGTGCCGGTCGCGCGTTCGAGAACGGCGCGCTGGGCGTGCATGATCTGGTAACCGAAGACGGCGAGAAGCAGGCGCGTCTCGTGCAGGCGAAGGCGTCGATGCCGGGTCCCGGATGCTCGACCGGTCGGCCGCGGTAGTGGCGCTTCGGACGGGGCGACGATGACAACGCCGGGTTCACCACGCTCAACAGTCGCCCATGTGGCCCTCGGCCTTGCCGCGCTGCCGGTACATCGCCAGGAGTTCCTCGCCCGTAACCTGGTCCGCAGAAAGCGAAGTCAGCACCAGAACGAGCGGGGAAACAGCTCGCCGGGCTCCTCCACCAGGACCTGCACGACCCGCCGGGTGCGCGACCAGGACCCGGCCCGGTACGGCTCGGCCGCCTCGCACACCCAGGTCCGCGGCTCGTCCCCTTCATAGGGCCGGCCGGCCAACAAGGCCTCCCAGGCCAGCGCGTCAACGGCTGGCAGGGCCAGGCGCTTCAGCACCGCGTTATTGCGCACGCGGGGAACGTAGTGCGTGCCCCGGGCCTCCAGCGCCGCCATCAGCTCCTCCCCGGGATACCCGGCGTCGAAACGGACCATCGTCTTCTCGCAGAGAAACCGCTCCGCCCGGTCCAGGACCCCGGCGATGAAGCAGGGGCCGCCCTCCGCCGTGTGCGCCGCCCCCCTGCGGAGCCGGACATCGTAAGGAGATACCCCGTCTCGCCCACCGACGCCACCAGGGGATGGTAGACCCGGGCCCGGTAGTAGCCGTTCCACTCGCTTCCCGGCTGTCTGCCGTGAACCTCCGCCGGCAGGCTGTCCAGGTCGATCACGAGCCGCTTCGGCAGCCGGCCGTGACTCATGGCCCGGATCCGCCACCCCGCGAAGCGCGCAAGCCCGTCGCGAAGCACCTTGGCGTTCTTCCCCTTCCCCAGCGCCACCACCACGCGCGACAGCGTGGGCTGTGACGCCAGCGCCCGCCCCAGAGGTGCCGTCCCCGCCCGGTCGCTCACCCCAAGGCGCAACGCCGGGTCTCCGCGCAACGCCCCCGCGTCGTTGTGGTCCCGGCGGCACTGGGCCGCGAGAAGGAGCGCCGTGCGCAGCAGTTCCGTCATCGTGTGCCGGATCCTGCGGCCGTCCCGGGCGTCGACGAACCGCTTCGCCATCCAGCGCACGCCACCGCTGCGCCGCAGCACATTACGGCCCCGTCACGGCCCCTGCGTCCCCGGTGATCCGCTCGCTACGGATCACGATCCTGAGCGATCTGTTGAAGCCGAGCGTGCAGGGCATCATCTTCACCTCCGCGTTAGGGTTGGCAAGTGTCGACCGATCCCGCTAACACATTGAATCTAAAAACACTTACTGCCTCACCCCACCCCGTAGGCGCTACACTCGTGAATAAGGCGGGCTTAGGGACTAGGTGGAACTACTCCAGAGACCGAAGTTGAAGTCCGAAAGACGCGTTGTCGATGATAGGCTGTCCGCGCCCGCTCTGCGCGGACTCGTGGCCCTGCAGGACCGGTAGGTGGCGACGTCTGCCGAACCGAGTCACAAGATCGACCGCCATATGGAGCGCTTGCTCCTCCCCGTGACTTCCAAGCCAATCTTCCACGAGCTCCATCATGTCGTCGCGCGTGAAACCTGTCTTCAATAGCGCCTCGCCCCAGCGGTCCACCCAGGGGAACGGCTCCGAGCGCGCCAGTTCCTTGTCCAACTCCTTCATGGCCGAGGTGGCATCAACGAACCTTCCTCCTGCTCGTTTGGCACGCCAGTCAAGGTGTCTTCGTCGCCAGTCGAACCAGCTGTTTTCGTTGCACGCTTCCCAGAGCCACCGGATATCCAGGTCGGAAAGATGGTCCAAGTACGGCAACAGCGCCTTCATTTGCGAAAGGCGGGTGATCCCGCGTCGGCCCTCCACGTGTACGCCAAAGCGATGGGCCAGGCGCTCAAACAGAGACGCCGGGTCTTCGCATTGTTCCACGACCTCCCGCACCTGATTCCTAAGTCCCGGACTCGCGAAATACAGCGCTACTTGCACGTAATCGGCCAAGCGGGACAGCCCGGCCCAATGCTTCCTGACTAGCCGTTCAGCTGTCGCCAGCGGCAACTCCATGAGTAGCTCCGGGAGTATCCAGAGGTCTTCCGACATCTCGCTTTCGCTACCGGGCGCTTCATTCGCGAGCAGACCGAGCGCACGATCCAAGCACTCGGTAAGCTGATCCGACCACAGGTACCTTCCCGCCTGCCACCAATAGCCCGCGCCGTCGCCCTCCAACCTTTCCACCAGTTCCCGAATTGCCGTCTCATCGCCGCGGCGAAGCCGCTCAAACAGCGCGACATCGCCAATCTCGCTGCTCGTGTCCACCGTCCTGAGCATTGCGACTGTCCCCTTGCGCTACCGTCGCGCACCAGTACTTGATCGCTCGTCGCCGAAGGCACCTACCATTGACTTCGCTTGACCAAAACTCGTGAAGTCGCTGCCGTGATACCGCCTTCATGGGTTCACCACCATACTTGGTACGGTTGCTCCACTCGTACACCGCCGTTATCGCGAATGGCGACCAACGATCTGTGCCCTCCATCTCTTCGTCCAGCCGAGCCAGCTCCTTCACGACAAACTCGACGGCGTCCGGATTGTCGACCCCGTTGAGCCCCACCAGTAGCGACGATCGCAGTTCTGGTCCCAGCGCCCGCTGGAGAAAGTAACCGATAGCACGATCCGGCACTTGGTGCCGAAACGCCAGCCGAACGTGATAGTCCCCGAAACCCACACGAGGAGAGACGCCTTCGTCGTTTTTGTCCTGTAGCTCTGCCCATTCGTCGAAGATCGGGCTCAAGAGCTCCGCCGGGTCTTCGCCGCAGCAATGCGAGCATGCCCAGAGGTAGTCCGACAGCAGCTCTTGACGTGCCCCATCAATGCGCCAGCTTTCTTGCAGCGACTCCGACAACAACGGGCTTCCCACAAAACCTGCTAGTCGAAGAGCGCCCCTGGATTCCGTCCGATCCAGGTCCCCTCTCCGCAACACCTTGTCCAAAGCTTGCAGGACCTCAACGCCGGCCTTTACCTAGAACATGCTCGATCAGCTCCACATGTCCGATCGCCCTGACGCCTGGGTCGAAGTGTCCACAGAGGCGGATACCTGCCGCCGCGTCACCGTTCCTGAATCTTGCTCGCAAAGCCCACCAGTCGGTCCCACGGTCGTCGATTCGTTTGCTGAGCCCTATCACATGCGGTCCCTCGCATTCCGCGAGGGCACGCAGCACAGCCTGTCGCAGAAAGGCGTTGCGCGGGTCTTCGGGAGCGCCACTGTCGGCCCAAGCCGTCGAGGCTTTGACGATATGCTGCTGTGCACTCGTCCGTGGTTCCCGGAAGTGACGCATGGCGGAAAACAGCGCGAGCGGGTTTGCTGCGGCCACTTGGTCAATCGCGGCCATCCCTGCCTGACCGCTCGCCAAGGCGATCCCGATAACTTCCGCAAAGTACGGTTCAGACATCACCGCCGGGCTCAGTTCACCCCGCGGCAGCGCGTGCGCAACGGCGTCCGCGAGGAGGTGGTCCCTCTGCGTATTCCGACGATGCCGATCACCAGTTCCGACAAGCCGATCACCGATTCCGGAGTATGCCGATCACCCTGGAGGAGCGGAGGTCCATAGCGGCGCTGGGGGGTCGGGTTTTCGGGGTTGAAGTTTAGGGGTTGGAGTGGGTCTACGTCGAGGGGGGCTGGCTTCGCAGGGTTTGTGTCGCCGGGTGCGGGGACAGCCGAGGGCCGGTTTTCCGGAGGGGCAGAGGTAGGGCGAAGGGGTTCGGACGGCCTCTACGGCGGGATTGCCGGGGCCCTGGAGGCTGGTTTGGCCCGGAACCGGGTCATTTTGTCCCGGATTCGGGGGATTCGGGGGATTCGGAGGGATCCGGGCCGACCGCAACGGACTCCTGGGCGGTCATACGGGCCGCTCAGAGCCGTCTTTCCGTCTTCTCGCCCCCATCGCAGGGGGAGACACGCTCCCGGAGGCATGTTTCAGCCCGGTTTTCCGGTGGGATCAGGCGTGGCCGGGAGTGTTGTGGACCTCCTTGGTCGAGTCGTACAGCCTTCTCATCGGTCCGCCCTTGAGGGTGATCCGGTGCGCGTTGTTGAGGAGTCGGTCGAGGATGGCGTCGCCGAAGGTGGGATCGCCGACGACATCGTGCCAGTGCTCGACGGGGACCTGGCTGGCGAGCAGCGTGCCACGGCGGGCATAGCGGTCGTCGAGGACTTCGAGGAGGTCGTGCCGCCCCTGGCCTGAGAGCGAAGCGAGGCCCCAGTCATCGAGGACGAGCATCCACGTCCTTGCGAGCCGCTGGATGAGCTTGGGATAGGAACCGTCCCCCCGGGCGAGGGTGAGCTCGTCGAGGAGCCGTGAGACGCG
Source organism: Longimicrobiales bacterium (assembly GCA_963555795.3). GTDB lineage: Bacteria > Gemmatimonadota > Gemmatimonadetes > Longimicrobiales > Gaopeijiaceae > Bin94. The sequence continues at coordinate 953,012 of CAUVXA020000007.1, forward strand.
GTAGTAGCGGGTCGTGATGCCGAGGCGGCAGGCCTGGTGGCCGAACGCACAGGCGAGACAGGACTTTCCCGACCCCGTCGCGCCGGCGACGAGAACGGTCTGGCCGTCCCGGATCCACTGCCCGGAGGCGAGGCGGAGCACGAGGGATCGGTCCAGCCCGCGGGGGGCCTTGAAGTTGAGGTCTTCGATGGTGGCGTCGAGGTGGAGTTTGGCGTGGCCTTTGAGACGCTGGTAGCGGCGCTGTTCCCGGTCGGTCTTCTCTCGTTCGAGGAGCAGGGAGAGGCGGTCCTCGAAGGACAGCTCGCTGATGTCGGGCATGGCGGTCTGCTCCTCGAAGGCTTGGGCCATGCCCGCGAGCCGGAGTTCGTGGAGCAGGTCGAGGGTGGGTTGGCGAAGCATGAGAGTCAGGACTCCTTTCCGTTTGGGGAGTTGGTGTAGTACTCCGGCCCGCGGATGTGGGCGTGTTCTGCGGGCAGGGAGAGCGTGTGCTGCTCGTCGTTGCCGGCCTGGTCCAGGCCGGTTGCGAGGATGGACTTGACGGACCCGCAGCTCAGCGTGCCGATGTCCAGCGCGCGGCGGCAGGCGGCCTCCAGGCGTTCGGCGGAGTAGGCGCGCAGCAGCTTCATGAGCCCGAGGCAGCTGCGGTAGCCCTGCTCGGGGTGGGGCCGGCTCTCGAGGAGCCGTTCGACGAACGCGGCCGTGTGCGGTCCGGCCTTGCGGCCCCAGGCGATGAGCCGCGACGGTGTCCATTCCGCATGGGCGCGGTGGGCTGCCGGCATGTGCGCGGGTTCGGTCGCGTATCCGCCTTTCCTGCGGATCCGGAGGTGCGCGGCGACCCTGCGGTGCTTGTGGAAGATCTCGACCGTCGTTGTGCTGAGCCGGACATCGACCTCGCTGCGGGCCAGCGGGTAGGGGACGCTGTAGAGGGCGTGTTCGGCCTGGATGTGGTAGTCGATGTTGACGCGGGCCTTGCGCCACTCGGCGTACTCGTAGCGCTGGGCCGGGAGCGGCTTGAGCGCCGGCCGGTCCAGATCCTCGAACCAGCTGCGGCGGCTGCCTTCGGTCTTCTGGAACGGCCGCTCGTTCAGTGCGGCCAGCAGCGGCGCGATGGCCTCGCGGAGTTCGCCGAGCGAGAAGAACGTCTGGTTGCGCAGCGGCGCCATGATCCAGCGCTCGACGTTCTGGACCGCGGCTTCGACCTTCGCCTTGTCCTGCGGAGCCCGGGGCCGCGCGGGCAGCACGGTGGTGCCGTAGTGGGTGGCCAGTTCCTGGTATGTCGGGTTCAGATCCGGCTCGTAGCGGCTCGCCTTGCGCACCGCGGCCTTCTCGTTGTCCGGGATCACGAGTTCCGGTACCCCGCGCCAGAACTCGAACATCCGGACGTGCGAGACCGTCCAGTCCGGCAGTGCGCGGCTCCAGGTCACGTCCACGAACGTGTAGTTCGACGCGGCCAGGACCCCGGCGAAGACCATGGCATCGCGCACCTCGCCGGTGCTCCGGTCCACGACCGGGAACTTCGGGCCCGCGTAGTCGACGAACGCCTTCTCGCCCGCCCGGTAGACCTGCCGCATGACCACATCGAGATGCCCCCGCCACTCCCGGTAGCGGTCGCAGAACCGGCTGTACTGGTAGCCGTTCGCTTGGACTGTCCTGTACTCCAGCCACAACAGCCGCAGCGTCACGCCCTTGTGGCGCTGAAGCTCCCGGTGCACGTACTGCCAGTCCGGCTCGGGCCGGGGAACCCGCGACGGCGGCAGGGCCGGGAACAGGGCGGCCTCCAGCGCAGCGTCGTCCAGTCCCTCCGGCAACGGCCAGGAGAGGCCGGCCGCGGCCGCCCGGCGCACGTAGTCGCTCACCGTGCTGTTGGCGACGCCGAGCGACGCGGCGATCTCGCGGTGGCTGCGCCCGAGCTCGTGCTTCAGGCGCATCAGTTCTCGAATCTTCCGCATGGACAACCTCTTTTGCGACACCCTCTTCCTCCTCGTCTCAGGGGACCTCTGGCGAGGATGGAAGAAGACGTCGCTACAGCGGGTTATCCAGCGCCCCTGCTCGCTCACTCCAGAGTGATCGGCATGCATCGGAATCCGTGATCGGCATGTCGGAATCGGTGATCGGCATGAATCGGAATCGGTGATCGGCATGAATCGGAATCACTGATCGCCATGCGTCGGAATCAGCAAGGTGGACCAAGACCGTGTATCTGCCGGAGACTCGTCGCGTTCTCAATGTCGGGACGGACTGGGTTCTGGTGCGCATCGCCAACTCTCTTAGGGTCCAGCAATTCGCTGTTCCACGGCATCCCAGGTCGATCCAGTTCCCGGCCAGATCCGAGCTGTTACTGCCTCTGGTCCTCGTCCAACCGGCACCTGTCAGGAGAATTCGCCGCCGAAATGAACCTGCTCTAGTGATCGTTCCGTACCCTGTGTCTGGGGCCGGGCCGGTTCAGTGCGCCCGCTTGAGACTTAGTGGCACCAACTGAGTCTAAGGGCCCGTAGGCCCGTGATGCCGACTTCCCCGTAGTGATAAGCCAAGTGGTATGACCACAACGCTCCGATCTACTATATCTATATGCTACAACATCTTATCAGAAACAGTATGACAGAATCCGCAGCCGCTTGACTTCCCGCTTCAGACGCAGCAGCTCGAGGCGCGCTTCGGTCGTCAGCCCGTCGCTGCGGCGGCCCTCGTCCAGGTCCGCCTGCTTGACCCAGTTCCGGATCGTCTGCTCCGAGGGCTCGAACTCCCGCGCGAGCGATCCCGGACTACGCCCGGCCCTCACAAGCTCGACGATCTGCTCCTTGTACTCGGGCGGATACCGCCCTCGTCCTCTTCCCGCCATGGCACACCTCCTTGGTTGGCCCAAATGGAAAGGTGTCCGTCATAGCGGGGCAACTCCACTTCCCGGGGTGGGGGTAGGACGCTGACGGGACACCGGCCACGTCCCATGCCGCAGGGGGTCCTTTGGGCCGAAGCACTCTGTTGCCGCCGCAAACTGGAACACGGACGTTGTGCCCGTTTCCTGCGTTCAGTTTCTCAGTAGTTCCCTGTCCACCATGACCCCGCCCTGGATCACGAGATGCACCCGCTTCGTTGTTGCTGATCGACTCTATCGGCGAGGCATCGAGAATCAACAGCGTCGCCTCGTCGCCGGGCGCCACGCCCCAGCGTCGATCCAGAAAGCGGGCAGCGTTGGTCGTTGCACTGTGCGCCCGCTTGAGACTTAGTGGCACCAACTGAGTCTAAGGGCCCGTAGGCCGGTGATGCCGGCTTCCCTGTAGTGATAAGCCAAGTGGTACGACCACAACGATCCGATCTACTATATCTATATGCTACAACATCTTACGAGAAAGAGTATGACCGAACATCCAGGTCCGGTACATTGCCTCTTAGATGGTGGGGATCTTGCAAGATGGCCGAATCGCGGAACCCCGGCCAGTTGGGTGGGCCTGGGCCGGGCGGGCATGGCGGCAGTGGGCAACAGGACGCGAGGAACGGGGTAAGGGCAAACGGTCGACAAGACGGGACCGGAAAAACCAGCTTTTGGCCGAGGCCTGGGAGCCCGGTTGTCTGTCCGACCTTACGCGATCCGCCGTTCAAGCTTCCGCCGCAGATCCTCACTCGAATCCAGCGACGAGACCATGTCCCCTCCCACATCCGAAAGCCTCGCCAGGTCCATCCGGGGAATCTCGGCCTGATCGCTGAAGACCAGAATCGAATCGAAGTCGAGGTGGTTTCGGTGAAAGTAGGACAGGATGATCGTGGTCAGGCGGGCCTTATCCCGATTCGGAACGCCGTAAAGAAAGACTTGCCCGCCGCTATCCCCCTCCAATCGATAGTCGATCGGATAGGCCTCTGAGTTGGGCAGGTCCGGAAGCAGGTGGTCGCGCTGGATACGGTCTTCGTCGGTCGTCTGAAGGAGGAGGTCCGCGAGGTCGTCGTAGAACGTGGAAACCGCCCGCGACCGCGAATGAAGCGTGAGGTCGTAGATCCGGGTGAGGGCACGGCCGTACCGAAAGACGGCATCGGAAAGACGATCTGTGGGCGTATCCAGGTAGAACACGCCTCCGTCCTTGCCGACCTGTTCCTCACCCAGGATCCGCTCGATGAGCAACCCGCGGCTTCCGGCGAGGAAAGCGTCGATATCGTGGTCGTAACTGATCCGGGTCAACGTGTCGCCCTTGTCGGACAGCCGGACGCCACCCGGGGTTTCCGACAGGTAGATCGGGTAGCGGTCCCCGTCAGGGAACTCGAAGTCAGCCGCGAGCATGAGTTCGCCATCGGGACGTCGCTCCACGCGAACGGCCGCGCAGAGCTGGTCGCATAGTCGCTGTTGGAGGTCGTCAGGACTGATGGCCATTGAACAGACTCGGATGATCGGGATTGGCTCGTATTCCGGACAGTCTAAAGTCTTCGATCAGGCACGCAAGCGCGCCCTCGAGAGTCTCGTAGCGCGTCGTTTCCTCGGCCGCGTGTTCCGGCTTCCTTCCGGCGAGGATGGCGGTCTCCGTAGCCTGATGGATGTGAGGCTTGTAGCGGATCGCCCCGTGTTGGTGGCTTGGCCCGTTGTACCGAGCCAGTGTGAGCCGCGGCCCCCCTGGCGGGAGATAGACGATCCCGCACGAGTAGCTCAGGCCGTCCAGAAGGCTCTGTCGCTGATAGATCAGGAAGCGGAGTTCCCGATTGTCTTCAGTGGTTGCCGTTGCCTGAAGGATCCGCTGCCTATGGACCGGGTGCATGCTTGGCTTCTCGGACCAGCGTGCCCCTGGGTTGGTCACCTTCTTGGGCAGGCGGCCAAGCTCGCGGAGTTGGTCTTCGGTGTAGCTTCGGATCATGGGTTCCGGTGCGGGTTGAGGGTTAGACCAATATAGTCGCCCTTCCACAGGGATGGCTCGTTCGGGCTCACCAGCTTTCCCAACGCGCGGGGCAACCTGAGGTTCCGCATTGGGCCCAAAACGACTGATCGAGGGAGGAGCGAAGAGCGGCCGCCTCTGTGTCCATGTCGGAGATGACCGTCGTCACCGACAAGCGCCGGACCACCCCTCGGGAGATTCGGCAGACAGCGTCTGTTGAATCTCGGGGCACACCCGATCACGCACCCAGGGTCATGCCGCCTTGATGAGAAGAGACCCGGAGCCGCAGGTCGGGTCATGCACGGTGTGATCCCGTCTGGTGTCCGGACCGATGCCGATCACCTGTGCCATGATGCGGGAGACTTCCGCCGGGGTGTAGAACTGCCCCTTGCTCTTGCCCGACTGGGTCGCAAAATGCCCCATGAGGTACTCATACGCGTCGCCCAGGAGGTCGTCCCCGTGGGCCCGATTGGTGCGGAAATCGAGCCCCTCGAAGATCCCGACCAGCTTCGAGAGGCGGTCCTGCATCTCCTTTCCCTTGCCGAGCTTGCTCTCGTCGTTGAAATCAGCCTGGTCGATCACGCCCTTGAGCAGGTAATCGTTGGCGTCGGCGAGCTTGCCGATGACCTTGTTGATCCCGTCGCCGATCTCCTTGGTGCCCTTCAGCGCGACCATGTCGGCGAAGCTGCCACTGCCGACCGGCCGATTGTCCGCCAGATCAGGCTCGAATCGGCGAACAAAGAGGCTACCCGGAGGAACTGAAGCTGGGAGAAACGAAGACGATGACCGAGATGGTTGACAGATTTCAGCAGGGACTTGATGAGTTGGTCCAGAAGGGGGCCCGGCAAGGTCAGGCACAGGTCCTGCACCGGCAGGTCACCCGCAGGTTCGGCGAGGCGACGGCTGGAGCGTCTGACCCTAGGTTTCGTTCTCCCACAGGTCCAGATGACGCGAGAAGACCTCGTCAAGGTCGACCAGGCCCAAGCGCTCGGGACCAAGCCGGACGGGCAGCTCGCCGGAGAAGCGCTCGTGCCCCGGCTCGTCCCCGAAGCGCCAGACATCGACCAAATCCTCGACCGGATCCACGATCCAGTATTGCCGCACCATGTGACGCGCGTACAGATCCAGCTTGATCCCGCGGTCGCGGTGCGCGGTGGACGGCGAGAGGATCTCGACGACGAGGTCGGGTGTGCCCAGAACCTGCTTCTCGCCGATGATCGCCCGCCTCTCGTTGGACACGAACAGAAGGTCGGGCTGGACCCGGTCGCCGGTTCCCGGGAACTGGACCAGGAGTGGGGCGCAGAACGCTTCTCCGCGTCCGGAGTCGACGAGGATCCGCGACAGAGCTGACCAAAGACGCATCAGGACGCGCTGGTGCCGGGTCACGGGCGCGGGCGTCATGTACAGGCGCCCCCCTATGAACTCGTAGCGGTTGCCGTCGTCCGGCATCCGCAGGACATCCTCCCACGTCGTCGGTGCTTGAGTCTGCATGGTGGACACATCATACCTCCCCGCTCTCGGGTGCGCGAAGCGTCGATCCAGGGCTGAAACCCGCGAACTGGGTGATTTGTCCGCCAAAATCGGGCCAAGATGGCGGACAAAGTCGGGAATCCGCCTCGGCCGTGGCGATGGATCTCCGTTCAGAATCCGAGCGACGCAGTCTCCCGCCGCACGTCACCGGCCGCGATCATCAAGCCCGTCTCCGGATCGCGCCAGGTCACCGTGGGCGCGCCCGCGCGCCAGTTCCACAGGCCCCAGGATTGCACGTCGTGCCCCATCGCCCGCAGCGCTTCCGCCGTCTCCGCCGGGATGCGGTCCTCGAGGCGGAGCACCGCGGGACTGCGGTTCACCTCGCTGCCCGAGCCCGGGAAGTTGTAGCTGCCGAAGCGGGGCTGGTCCACGGCCTGTTCGGGCGACATCCCCCACACCACCACGTTCAGGAAGACCTGCAGGAGCGACTGCAGCTGCTGATCGCCGCCGGGGGTGGAGAGTCCCATGAACGGCTGCCCATCCTTCATCACCAGAAGAGGCGAGTTGGTGTTGCGCGGGCGCTTGCCGGGTGCCATCACGTTGGCCAGCTCCGGGTCCAGGTTGAACTGGCCCATGCGGTTGCCCAGCCCGAACCCCCATCCCGGGATCATGGGGGTGGAGGTGTGGCCATCGCTCTCGGTGAGGGAGAACAGGTTGCCCTCCCCGTCCATGACGTTGAGGGACGAGGTGTCGATGGAACGGGCCGACCCGTCCCCTTCCCCGCTCGCCATCACGAAGCTCGTCGGCGCGCCGTCCGCCACCGCCGCCATCGCCGCCGGATCTCCCCACGGCGGCATGTCCTGAAACGCGCTCTTCTCGTCGATGAGCCCGATGCGCTCGCGCGCGTACTCCTTCCCGTAGAGCCCGTCCGGCGCAGGCGCGAAGTCCGGATCGCCGACGTACTTGTGGGCATCCGACATCGCCAGGTTGATGACCTGGGACACGAGATGAATGTACTCCGGCGTGTTGTAGCCGAGCGCGCGCAGGTCGTAGTTCTCGAGCATGTTGAGCATCAGGACGATGCGCGGCCCCTGGCTCCATCCATCGCCCGTGTACACATCGTAGCCTTGGAAGCTCGTGCCCAGAGGTTCCTCCCAACGACTCTCGTACCCCGCCAGGTCCTCGTAGCGAACGATCCCGCCTTGCTCGCGGAAAAAGCGGTCCACGTCGCGCGCGGGATCTCCCTTGTAAAAGGCGTTCCGCGCAGCGCGGATCCCTTCGGAGCGGCTTCCGCCCGCGGCAAGCGCCTGCTCCTCGGCCTCCATCATGTAGCGGATGAGCCGCCCCAGGTCGGCGTTCACCATCAGATCGCCCAGACGCTGCTCGCCGACCCCGTTCTGGAACCAGAAGTCGCGGTTGTAGGGGAAGGCGAGGATCCCCTCCATCTGATCCTCGATCATCCACTTCTGCATCTTGTAGAGGTGATAGCCCTCCTCGGCGATGCGCAGGGTCGGCTGCGCGGCTTCGCTGAAGCTGAGGGTGCCGAAGCGGTCGAGCACGGCGAGCCAGACGTCGACGTCCGCGGGAATCAGCGCGTTGTTGACGGGCGACTTGCCGTGTTCGAGGAAGTAGTCAAGGGTAGCGAGCGCGGGCGAGGTCCCGGCCCCGACCCGGGTGATCACGCGATCCTCCGCGGCGCTGTAGAGGATGAGGGGCGCGACCCCGGTCCAGCCCGCGTAGTCCATCTTGAGCGCCTTGAGCGCCATCCCCGCGGTCACCCCCGCGTCGAAGGCGTTGCCCCCGGCCTTGAGCACGTCGTAGCCGGCCTGCGTGGCCAGGTAGTGCCCGGAAGAGATGACGCCGTGGGTGCCCATGACCCGCGGCCGCATGGCCTCGACGTTGTCGGCGTCGTGGACGTGGCCGTAGCTGTTGAACGGGGCGATGGTGGCGAAGACGCCTCCCTCTGTGGCGGACGAGACCTCTCCGGCGGCGCCCGTCTCTGACCCGCGACACGCGATGATTGCCAGGGCCGCGACGGCGACCACCCATGTCAGTTGCTTCATTGCGTTGTCCTCCTGTTCTTGTCGGGGATGGAGACCCGGCCGACTTCCGTTCTCGGCGTACAATCCTGAAGCTAGGCCGGTCGCGGCGGTCGCGGCCACACAGGAACTGGCCGGCGCCTCGCTTCATCTCTTCTCGGTCAACCGTCCCGACAGATACTTGTGGATGACGCTCGACAGCAGTGTCTGGTAAGGAATGCCCTCCTCGCGCGCCCGAGCGTGCGCTCGATTGAAGTCACGCTCCGTGACCCGCAGATTGACTCGCCGAGTCTTCTTGAAGGTGTTGCGGGCTGCCTGAGGCGCGATCGCCATCTCGCGGTCAACGGCCGTTGCGGGCCGCAGTTCGCCCCGCTCGAACTTCTCCAGGATTTCCCGCTCTTCGGCGTTCAGTTGGTCTTTCACGATGACCTCCTCTTCTTATAATCCCGCGTCGCTTTCCGACTGGGGATGATCGTCTTCAGGAACCGCGTACCGTCCGGTCGGGTGACGAAGGGTACCAGGTAGAGGTACTGTTCGATGTCGACCACGTAGATCATCTGTCCCTTGTACGGTTCCTCCTTCGCCCCAAACCCGGCAGGGACCAGAAAGCCGCCCTCCCCTCCAAAGTCATCCGCCGGACTCCATTGACCTCGTGCCGAGCGGGTCCCCATTCTAGCCCATCAGCATCCAATCGCATCGCTTCGACCGGGGAGTCTCGCTTCATGCAGTATGCCACCGCGCCCACCCGTCGCCGCTTCATTCCCGTAGCGACACTTCGAAGCCTCGCTTTGACAGCCCTCCTGGCCTTAGCCGCCGCCTGCGGTCAGAGCGACACCACCGACGACCCCATCTTCACCCCCGAGCTAATCACCTCAACAACCCTCCCCCCGAGCGAGGACGACCAGGTCGCGCTTCTCGCCGACGAGCGCACGGTCTGCGTCATCGACTCCTACGAGGTCCAGGTCCGCTGCGTGGACGGGGAAGGCGCTGTCGTGGGAGTCTTCGGGCGCGAGGGGGAAGGGCCTGGGGAGTTCGACAACCCCTCCTACCTCGCTCGCGGCGAGGAGGGAACGGTCGGGGTGATGGACCTGGGGCTGAGCCGCTTTACGATCTTTGAGCCATCGGGGGCCTATGTGTCGGATGTGATAACTCCGGACGCGGCGTTTACGCCCCTCTCATCGTTCGGGGACGTTCTCTCGGGTGCGTCGGTGGACATGATGGCGATACTTGCCGGCGAGAGCCTCGGCGCGCGGATGAACCGGTACGACGTGAACATCGCCTCCGAGGAGGTCGTGCGTGATGTGGAGTCGCCACCCGGGCCGTGGGATGTCGAATGCGGGGACGTCATCAATGGCATCCCGGATCGGGCCGAGGGATGGGTCTTCATTGCCTGCGAAGGTCATCTGATCTTCGTTGACGACACCGGTGACGCCACGGTGCTCCGCGCGCCGACGTACGTTCCGCAAGTTCCGAACGAGCAGGAAGTGGCGCAGCGCGAGGAGGGCGTCCCCGAAGACATGAACCTCGAGGAGGCGATGGAGCGCTATCGCACCACCCCGAAGAACTACCACCTGTCCACGGCCCAGCAGTTGTTCGACGCCGCCAACCGCTACTGGATCGCCACGCAGCGCGACCTGCGCGAATGGTCCTACCTGGACGTGTACGAGAATGCCGAATACGTGGGGTCGGTGAGGGTCAGGGATCGGCTCAGGGGCTTCGATGTCCTGGGGTCGACTCTGGTCGTCCTGGTCGACCGGCCGGTCGGGGCGGACGATGCCGACGGGATTCCGGATCGGGCGCTCGACTGGTACGACATCGGGGAGATGCCGTCAGGATAGCCAGCGATCCAGCCTTTTCCCGCCAGTGCATTGCCAACCCTGGGCGCTTTCACGGCGGAAACGCTGGCGCGGCTCGGAACGGTGCGGCGAGAAGGCTAAGGGGACGTGCCGTGAAAGCTGTGCTGAATCGCCTGGCCGATTGGAAGGCCACAACGCGCGTCAGCTGGGCGCGTCCGGCATGATGTTCACGCCCGGGTGGGCAGCGGGATGGTATTTTCAGCCGCCAGGACTCTGGTGTAGCACCAGCGATGGAGCGGTTTTGGCTCGGACTACCGACCGGTCCACCGGCGGTCACCGACCAACTTGCGTGAGTGGCTGTGTCATCTTTGCTTTCCATTATGAAAGCCGGTACGAGCTCTTCAACCCCCTTCGTATCGTTCCCTTTCGGTCTCGCGGGCGGAGTGGACTGCGTCGACGACCGTCACGGTATTGGCGGACTCATCGACGAAATAGTAGAGGACGTGCCGCATGACGAACCGGGCGCGGATGCGCTCTGCCTCGAATTCGCCAACGAGATATCGGCTCACAACTCCAGGCCCAGCTCCTCAGCCAGGTCGCGGATTGCTTCTCTCGCGGGAATCCCTGGCTCTCCAGCCCTGTGGGCCCGGATCGCCTCACGCCATATGTGTCCACGCTCGGCCGAATGGACCAGGAAGTCGTAGCGCTCGGGACTCATGACGACGATGGCGGCTTGGCCATTCTGGGTGATTGTCTCCACCCGCCCCTCTCGAATCCGGTCGAGGTGTTCGCTCGTGCGTTGCCGAAAATGGCTCAGCGAATAGGTGTCTTGAGTGCGGTGCATATCGGCCTCCATATGTTATTCGGATTGAATTCAGTATGGATTGCTTTGCTTGGCCTGTCTAGTCCCCTCATGGGACCGACCTAATCGCTCCCATCTCGACAATGATCCAGATGGCCGCTTTCGGTTCTGGGGCGAGGTCACGCGACCGGGCGAACCCTTCACGCGCATTCTTCGAGTCGTTACCCTCGAAGACGGTGAAGCCACCCACAACGCGTTCTTCGACCGCAGCTTCGGAAGAGGATCCCCATGAAGCTCCACTACTACCCCGAGACCGACAGTCTCTACATCGAGTTCAGCGAAGAGCCCGGCGTGGAGACCAGGGAAGTGTCTGACGGCGTAAACGTGGACATCGATGCCCGGGCGAACCTGGTTGGCTTCGACATCGATCGCGCCACGAACCAGCTTGACCTGTCCTCGCTGGAAACAACTGCACTACCGCTCCGCTCCTACAGGATCGGGTAACCGGCAGGCGCCGCCGAGAGCGATGCCAGATGAGCGGTTGTCAGCTCTGACGGAGGCCGACTGAGAATGTGGGCCAGCCCCATCATGCAGAGCATCGCGTGGCTCAATTCGTTTGACAAACGCCGCCGGGAATACAAGAGGCTGGGCTGGGTCTACGTCGCCCGGAATCCGTGCTTCGCCGATCCCGTCTTCAAGGTGGGTCAGACGAAGGTCTCGCCGGTGACCCGCGTCGACAAACTGAGCGGTTCCACCTCCGTGTACCGCCCGTTCGAACTGGTGTATTCAGCGTCCGGGTGAGCTGCGGGCACTGCTCCGCACGGTTCGAATTGGCCTCGGATGTGTCCGGATAGTCCTGGCACTGAGGCTCCGCCCTCAGGTGTGATCCAGGATTCTGTCTCGGGTAGTTTTCTGGGTAGTCTGGGTAGCTTTCTGGGCAGAGTACTCCGCCGGGGCGATCTCGGCGTTCATGTCGGAGAGAAGAGTCGTCGCCAACAAACGCCACGCCACCCCGGAGATTCCGCAGATAGCGTCTGTGGAATCTTCGGCGCGCCCTGATCGACCTCCTGCATTCCAAGATGGACCCCGTAACCCGCCCCTCGTCCCACGGCGTACACCCGACGGCCCGGTCCCAGGAAATCCGAGACGCTGTTGCGGAATTCTCACACTCGCCCCCAGGTCGTGCAGGTCCTCGCGCTCACTCGAGTCGATGTATCGCAGAATATTGAGGTTGTAGTCGTTGGTCTCGCTGGCGATCTCGGCCAGCGGCACCATGCGCGCGTATCCAGGCGTCTCCCTCTGCTCGTTGAAGACATCCACGATGCGGTGAATGTCGCGTTCCCGCAGCCGGTTCTTGGCTCCGTCTTTCCGGAAGCCCTTGCTGGCATCGATCATGAAGATGCCGCGGCGGCCCACCGCGTTCTCCTTGTCGATCACCACGATGCGAGGTCGCCGTTCTTGGCCGGCGGCTCACCGTATTCGAAGCGGCGGTACTCGTCGTTGGCCGGGTCGAGGCCGTTCGTCCAGGCCTTGTCGGAGAACGGAGGATTGGCGACCGCGAAGTCGAACCGTTTGAGACCCCCTGATCCCTCCGTGAACTGAGGCGTCGCCATGGGCACGGTTGGCGCGAAAATCGAGCCCCTCAAAGATCCCCACGAGCTTCGAGAGGCGCTCCTGCATCTCCTTGCCCCGGCCGAGCCTGCTCTCGTCGTTGGAGTCGGCTTGGTCGATCACGCCCTTGAGGAGGTAGTCGTTGTGACGGAGTAGTCCGCCACAGGCGCCGGGCGTCGCCAGTTGCCGGCTTTGACCAGATGATGCTGCTGCCCTTCGCCGAGGGCGCTACCTTGATGGACCGAGGGCCGAGGCGCTCACCCGGCTACCTGACGGGGTGAGCGGTTCGACCCACGTCACCGTTACCACACGACCTCGAACAGCCACGACACTCACAGGGGGAACAGGGCAGTGCGCATAGTGCCTGAGATCAGCGGCATGCAGATCGTCCTGCTGGGGCAGTTCAATCCGGCCATCTTCACGCCTGCTTGGTTCACCCACAACGGGCTCCTCCGTGACGGACTCGAAGAGAGCGCCCAGGTACAGGTGATTCACCCGCAGATCGCAGATTTTACGGCGGACTGGCTTCATCTGCAGGTTACGAACCAGCAGTTCGTCGCCGAGACGCAACAGGCACCCTACGCGCGCCTTTGCGAATTGGTCGTGCGGACGTTCTCGAAGTGCGTTCACCACACGCCGTTGACGGCCTTTGGAATCAACCGCAACGTCCATTTTCTGGTTTCTGACCCGGAAGCACGCAACCGCTTGGAAAAGACCCTGGTTCCGCCGGAACCTTGGAGCGCGTTTCGCGAAGGGCTCGGGTTGGACAGCGGACACGGAGGGATGAGCACGGTTCAAGTGTCCCATCGCAGGCCGGAGGGCCGGAGGGAAGGAGGCCAGATCAGTGTGACCGTCCAGCCGTCTGCGCTCGTCGGTGAGGGACGAACGGGCGTGTTCGTCGGGGTCAACGACCATTTCCTTGCCGACCCGCCCGAGGGTTCCGCTCGGCAGTTGATGAGTGTCCTGGGTGCGGAGTTCGGCCCGTCCAGGAAACGTAGCGACGAGTTCATCGACCACGTCATGTCCTTGACAGAGAGCGAGGGTTGAAGCGGTGGCGTTCCGATTGGAGTCAACGGCGGGCGCGCCCAATGGGCCGGGCACCTCAGCCGGAAGCATCGTGCGGGAAAACCCGGGTGAATTGATTCACAAGGAGGGCCTTCGGGCAATGTGGGCATCTCCCGGGGATCCATCACCGACTGCAGACACATCTTCGCTGGGCTACCATGAGTTGCAGCGGTCCACATGGATGGGCAGCCAGGGGCGCGACGTCCCGCAAGAGTGCCTGGTGGACATTCTTCCTCCTTCGGTCCCCCAGGTGCCCACGCCTACCCTGCATCCGCTTCAGGAATGGGAGGGTTGCGTTACGGAGATCCGCAGCGACGAGTTCGTCGCCGATCTGCTGGACCTCACTGCGGGCGACGCGGTGGAGGCGGAAGAAGCGGTGATCTCGAAGGACGAACTGTCTCCGGAGGACCAGGCACGTCTGGCGATTGGTTCATTCTTCTGGTGGGTCGTCGGCTATGAAGCATCGCTGGGCAGTGCTCGCAAGCACGTGTCCCTGATCGTGTTCCCCGACCTCCCTCCGATGACGCAAGCGGATCTTGACCGTGGCCGGGACTGGGCGGATTGGCTGTACAAGCGGTGGGGCCTTGAGTGACCTGGCCGGACCCCGTCCGGACGAGATCGAGGTCTCGTTGCTCGGACCGGGGTACGGCGAGAGTGCCGTGGTACACATGGGCGGTGGCGAATGGATGGTGGTGGATTCCTGCACTGGCAGGAATGGCGAGCCAGCGGCTCTCAACTATCTCGATCGGATCGGTGTAGACCCGCGCTCAGCGGTCAAGATGATCGTCGCAACCCATTGGCATGACGATCACACCAGAGGAATGTCCAGAATGGTCCAGAAGTGCGAATCGGCCCGATTCTGCTGTGCGGCAGCTCTACGGGACAAGGAATTGCTGGCTGTGGTCGATGGTCTTGCGGGGAAGACCGGTTTTCGAATGAGCAACGGGACGAGGGAGATACGTGCCATCTTTTCGCACTTGGCGGAGAGGAGAACGCAGCCGGTCTGGGCGACCGCCAGTCGCCGCGTGTTCCAGAGTGGCGGCTGCACGGTCTGGTCCCTTTCGCCCGGTGACGAAATGCTCGGATGGTTTCTCCTGTCCATCGGCAGCCTGATCTCGACGCAGGAGATGTCCCCACGGCGCGTGTTGCCGCCTTCCCCCAATGAGTTGTCAGTCGTCTTGTGGGTGGAGTGTTCGGGCGCGATCGCGCTCTTGGGCGGTGACCTTGAAAGGAGCGGCTGGACGGCGATCGTCGGTGAACGTACGAGGCCGGAAGGACGGGCCTCCGTGTTCAAGGTGCCGCACCATGGCTCAGTTACAGCGGATGCGCCAGAGGTGTGGCGCCGGATGCTGGAGCCCGAGCCGTTCGCGGTCCTCGCCCCCTGGCGCAGGGGGGACAAGGCGCTTCCTACGCCCGAGGATGTAGCGCGTATTCTCTCAAGAACGACGACGGCATTCGCTTCGGCAGACCCCAAGCGGTCGGCGAAAAGGCCGGACGAGTTGCTGGCCCGGACCCCGCTCGGGACGAGCGTGCGGTTGAGATCGAAGCGCGTCCCGTCGGGATTGGTCCGGCTGCGCCGGACTCCAGGCGAGAAGTCCTGGAGGGTCGACCTGTTCGGTTCTGCCCGCCGTTTGAGCGAGTTGGCGGCTTGAGCGGCTGATCGTGGTGCCCCAGAGAAGGGATCCACCGGGCCCCGGCCCGTCGGTGAAGTTGGGACTGGCGAGCGTATTGTCGCGCGCGATCTCGGCGGCCACGCGTCCGTGAAGGATCATGTTCATGCGCGCCATCGTCCACGTGGCGACGTCCATCTCCTGCCCGTAGATGGTCAGCCCGTTCGGTGCCTCGTCGGCGGCCTTGATGAGGAGTGACCCGGAGCCGCAGGTCGGGTCGTACACGGTGTGATCCCGTCTGGTGTCCGGGCCGATCCCGATCACCCGGGCCATGATGCGGGAGACTTCCGCCGGGGTGTAGAACTGTCCCTTGCTCTTGCCGGACTGGGGGGAGGAAAACGCCGCCCTCCTTTCCAAACCAACCCCCAGACTCCATTGACGTCGTTCCGAGTTGCGCCCATCCTGGCCCATCGAGAACCAATCGCATCCTTCAGACTGGGGAACCCACTTCATGCCCTCCGCAACCGCGCCCTCGCGGCGCCGCTTCACTCCTGCATGTGCAATTCGGATCCCCACCACGACAGCACTCCTGGCCTTCGCCGCCGCCTGCAGTCAGGGCGACCCCGCCGACCATGCAATCTTCACCCCCGACGTAACCCGCACCGCAGCCCTGCCGCCGAGCGAGAACGACGAAGTCGCGCTTCTCGCGGACGAGCGCAGGGCCTGCGTCATCGACTCCTATGAGGTGCAGGTCCGCTGCGTGGACGGGGAAGGCGCCGTCGTGGGAGTGTTTGGGCGCAAGGGGGAAGGGCCCGGGGAGTTTGGCGCGCCCGCCTCCCTCGCTCGCGGCGAGGAGGGAACGGTTGGGGTGATGGACCTTGAGCTGGGCCGCTTCACGGTCTTTGAGCCATCGGGGGTCTATGTGTCGGATGTGATCCTGCCGGGCGTGGCGTTTTCGCCCCTCTCATCGTTCGGCGACGTTCTCCTGGGTGTGTCGCTGGACCTCAGCGCGATGTTCGGCGGCGAGAGTTCCGGTTTGATGATGAACCGGTTCGATGTGAACATCGCCTCCGGGGAGGTCGTGCGGGAGGAGGGGTCGCCGCCCGGGCCGTGGGATGTCGAATGCGGGGAAGTCTTCCATGGCATCCCGGACCGGGCGGAGGGATGGGTCTTCGTGGCCTGCGAGGGTCATCTGATCTTCGTCGGCGACACCGGCGACGCCACGGTGCTCCGCGCGCCGACGTACGTCCCGGAACTCCCGGACGAGCAGGAAGTGGCACAGCGCGAGGAGGAGCTCATGGCCTTCAACAGGAGCCTGGGCGTCCCCGCGTCCCTGAACCTCGAGGAGCCCATGGAGCGGTATCGCACCACCCCGAAGCGGTATGATCTGTCCATGGCCGGGCAGCTGTTCGACGCCGCCAACCGCTACTGGATCGCCACGCGGCGCGACCTCTTCGAATGGTCCTACCTCGACGTGTACGAGAATGCCGAATACGTGGGGTCGGTGAGGGTCAGGGATCGGCTCAGGGGCTTCGATGTCCTGGGGTCGACTCTGGTCGTCCTGGTCGACCGGCCGGTCGGGGCGGACGATGCCGACGGGATTCCGGATCGGGCGCTCGACTGGTACGACATCGGGGATCTGCTGTTCGGGGGGTGACATCCGCGCGCTCGAATCGCGCCGCGCCTAAAAGACCCGCGGCATCATCCGGATCCGGGACCCCTCAATCGCCCATACCAGGCGCAACCGGTTATCCCCCTGCCTCTGAATCCCCGCCCGCGTCCGTCGGCGCAAGGCGGAGTTGTGCCAGCGGCACGTAGTAGCGCGCGTACCGGCGCCCATCCGACCAGCGCTCCCCTGCCGGATCGTCGACCAGCACAGTGGCACGCTTCGTGATCCGGTTGACGCGCCCCTCCAGCCACCGTCCCTGGTAACGGAACGTCACACGGGCGCCGACGGCGATGCCCAGCTTTGCGGCGCGTTCGGAGCGGGTGATGAGCTGGTGCGTGTGGGCTCGGTGCCGAAACAGTCGTGCGGCGATGCCCTCAAACCGCTTGCGGCCGCAGTGGCTCGCATCCCAGCACAGCCACTCCGCGAGGTGCACAAGTTCGTGCTCGAGCAGTCGCTGCAGCGCCTCCAGCCGGTGGCGGCACGACACGCCGCAGACGGCCACCTCCGGATCGCCCGGCACAAAGCCGTCAAAGAGGATCGACGTGGCCACCGCGATCTCGAAACGGCTGGCGCCCTCCGGGCCCCGCAAGCGCGTGGTCTTCCCGCCCGCCCGTGACATCCGGCTGGAGAGGCGGAAGGTCAGGCCATCCGGCCCGAGCAGCTCCCCGCAGAGCCCGTTCAGGAAACGTGCGTCGTAGGCGGCGAACAGAAACGAGAGGTCGTCGGTATGAAGCCGCGTGAAGTTGGGTTCGCGGGTGTAGGGCGACGCGAGGAGGAGACTTCGCCCGATGTCTTGCGTCCAACTGCGGATCCGAGCCGCTCCCGGATCGCTCGTGAGCAGAACCTGGGCGAGAGACTGCAGCTCACTCACCCGAACAGCCGCTCATCCCACCATACCGGCCGCTCGTCGCCCGGCACCAAGCGCGAAAACTCCGGATGACTCGCATTGATGATGACATTGCGTTCCGGGCGAGCTACGACCGAGGGCACGAACAGGATGGCGCTACGCCGCTCCGCGTACCACAGATGGCCGAACCGCCGTGCTGACGGACTGTCTGGAAGATGCCAGTCCGGTAGAGCATCGATCTGGACAACTTCGTAGCTCGTGCCGACGGGTATCCGAATCTTGCCAAAGTGCTGGTTGCCGGGTGGAGGGCCGTTCCATCGGGCCAACATCTCCAGCATCGCCGTCGAGTACTGTTCCGAGGCGTAGAACACCCGGTCGCCGACATCGTGCCAGCGTCCTGCGACCTGCCGGGAGCCGTCGGCACTGTAGACGGGCCACCGACCTGGCGAGTCCCCGATCCGATACGCCGTACGGGGCTCTGGGAGACGTGCAGGAACCGTCAAACGGCGACGCCGGCTTCCGCCCGCCGCACCAGATTCAGCACGACGTCCGCCCCGGCCGAAGAGGAGGTCGCCATATCAAGGGGCGATTCGCCGTCAAGCAGGGGATGGGGGCGGTCGAGGAAATCGTCGATCCGCGCCACATCGCCGTGAAATGCTCTGCCAACGGCGTCAAGTACACGAACCAGCCCGTATACTCTCTCGCTATGGTTCCTCGAAAGAGCCCTGCCGCTCTTACGGTGACGATGCAGTGTAGCCTCCGACGCGACTCTTCCCTCCAGGCGGCTCCGGCCGACAAGTTCGGCGAGGGCCGCTACAGCTTTCATAGGGAATCCGTCGGCCACTCGCCGCGTGAAAGCGATCTCGTCGAGATGCTCGGCGTCGTCCAGGTCCAGGAAGCGGGCAAGTCTGCGTGACTCGGTTGCGGGCAGGCTGGCGGGTTCGGCGTAGGCCTTGAAGGCGTTCATGGGAGGACTTCCCTTTCCGAGTTGACTGTCATACGACTAGTACGATAGCTGTCATATGATGGTTCCGCAACTTGGGGCTGTTGGGCACGCCAGGAATGGCGAGTTCCTCGGTCGAGTATCGCTTCAGAGCTTTCCAGGGGTGGTCGTAGTAGGCCTTGAACCGTCGGTATGGCCCAACCCCCGCTACCCCGGCACCGGTAGCTCCTTGACACGAGGCCCCAGAATCCGGTGGAGCGCTTCGACCCTTTCGAGCAGCCAGCGGTATTGCTCGGTACGTAGGTCGGGATCCCCAAAGTCGCTCTCAAGGCGCCAGTAGACCCTTCGCTGTTGGACGTCGGGAGGATTGTGCCATTCCAGCTCTTCCTCGAACTCGTGCTTCTTCTCGATTTCCTGTCGGTCGGCGTGAAGCAGATCAAAATAGTGGTTGCTGTGCTCGCCGGTGATTTGCAGTTCCGCCCTCAGTTCGTGACCGCCCGCATCCGACCATGTGGACATAACGCCGTATAGGAAGAAACCGCCCCGTCCGACTCCGACCATCCCCAGCCAGTTCTGAGGCCTGGGCGCGTGGGTCGTCTTCACGATCTTGCCCTTTCGGGCGACGAATTCCGCGAAGCCCTCCCAGAAACCGAGTTGCATCCGCTGTGTGTCCGTAAGCGTTGCCGTGTCTATTCCCTCCTTCGTCCAGTCGTTCGGCCTGGCGACGACGTTGAATTTCGGCGCCGGTGCCGAGTCGCCGATTTGCCATAGCTCGATCTCCAGACCGAAGAACCGGGTGCCGGTTTCGGACACCTCGTTGAGCCAGTCCAGCGCGGCCCGGTGCTGGTCAGTGAATGTTCTGGCGACCCACACCAGCACACGTGCGTCAAAATGGGCGGCATAGGTCAGGAGCTTGCCGAGGTGGTCATGATCGGTCTGCCCCAGTTGGTTCTCCACCACCACCTTGGTCTGGTCGTTGGGATCCCGGCAGAGGATGTCGGCCGAATACGGACCCACCTTCTCCTCGCGCGCCAGAAACTCCTAGGGACATTCCCAGGGCGTCGGCGAGGATTCCCAGATTCTCCGGCTCTGCCAGCCAAGGAGTAAAGTCGCTCTCTTCATTCGGCCAAACCTCGCGCACTGCGACTTGTTCGAGGCGGCCAAGGTTGGTCGTCGCCATTTGTGTTCCGATCATCGTTGATGGAGTCGGGGCGGATGTCACCGGTTTGCCAGCCCGGTGCCCGTTTCTCGTGGTCGTGCAAGATATGCCGCTGCAGACAGGGCGCCAGATGGGCTAATGGTGCGGGGGACGACCGGCCTCCCGGTGGACGGGTCATCGATGCCGGCGATCGGGCTGACCGTGATTGAGTCCTAGCCGATCTCGTCTTCTGTGGCCGCTCGGTCGGCGTCCGTCCAAGTCGGCCCGTCCAGCCATGGGAGCGCCCGAAGATTCCGGCGAGAGTGGAGTCCCTGCGAATCCGCGGAGCCGCCATGCACGACATCTTCCTCTGTTCGGTCTTCTCCAGACTCGGTGTGGAGCTTGGGGTTGCGGGTCCCCAAGGCCGATGAAGACGACTCGGTATTTCGACGAGCAAGTGCTGCGAAAGCGTCCCTACATCGACCCAGCGTGGTGTGTTGCCGTGCTCAGATCACCGCTTCGTTGGCAGAGGCAACCAGATGGCCGCTTTCGATTCTGGGGCGAGGTCACGCGACCGGGCGAACCCTTCACGCGGGTTCTTCGGGTCGTTACCCTCGAAGATGGTGAAACCATCCACAACGCGTTCTTCGACCGCAGCTTCAGAAGAGGATCCCCATGAAGCTCCACTACTACCCCGAGACCGACAGTCTCTACATCGAGTTCAGTGAGGAGCCCGGCGTGGAGACCAGGGAAGTGTCCGATGGCGTGAACGTGGATATCGATGCCCACGGGAACCTGGTTGGCTTCGACATCGATCGCGCCTCGAACCAGCTTGACCTGTCCTCGCTGGAAACAACCGCACTGCCGCTCCGCTCCTACAGGATCGGGTAACCGGCAACCCCAACCCACTCTACCGCCTGACCCAGACGCCTTCCCACTGTGCCCATGAACCACGCTTGGGGGATTGTCGCAAGGTTACCTGCTCCCTCGTCGGGACCAGAGCCGTGAACCCCGTAACCCGACCCCCCAGCGCCGCTATGGACCTCCGCTCCTCCAGGGTGATCGGCATGCTCCGGAATCGGTGATCGGCTTGTCGGAACTGGTGATCGGCATCGTCGGAATACGGACCTCATGGTCTCCGGTCGATCGCGAAGGATGTCGACGATGCGCCCGACGAAGGGGATAGGCGGCTCGCCACGGTATCGGCCGCGGCGATACTCATCGTCCCAGCTACGTGGTACGGGGCCTGACTCAGGTGACGACATTGGTTTCGCCGACCCGCGGATCGTCGAGAACCTGATCCGCAGTCTCGTGCCCGAATGGGCTGGTGAGCCAAGGGGCCTGCACGCGTTGCTCCGTTCCCCTCTATCTCTTCTCGGTCAGCCGGCCTGCCAGATATTTGTGGATCACGCTCGACAGCAGCGTCTGGTACGGAATGCCCTCCTCGCGGGCCCGCGCGTGTGCTCGGCTGAAATCGCGCTCCGTCACCCGCAGGTTGACTCGCCGCGTCTTGGCGAAAGTATTGCGGGCGGCCTGAGGTGCTATCTCCATCTCGCGGTCAGCGCCGGGAGCGGACTTCAATTCGCCCCGCTCGAACTCCTCCAGGATTTCCCTCTCTTCGGTGTTCAGTTGGTCGCTCACGATGACCTCCTCCTCTGATAGTCCTGCGTTGCCTTCCGACTGGGGATGATCGTCTTCAGGAACCGCGTGCCGTCCGCGCCGGTCACGAACGGCACCAGGTAGAGATACTGTTCGATGTCGACGACGTAGATCATCCAATGTGTGCGTTTTGTCAACACCGGTCCCCCCACGAGATGCCGGCGGCGAGTAACACGCCGCCCCTCCCTCCCCGACCCACCCCGCAGTTGTCCGCCAAATCAGCCCCGAAGTGGCGGACAAAGTGCGGTCCGGCCCATATCCTGCGTGTCTGACATGCGGGACCACCTCCCATCGTGCCCTTGATCGATGGCATCAGAAATGCCACTATTATTGCCATGGAAACTACCATCGACAAGGCTGGCCGCCTGGTTGTGCCCAAGGCGGTTCGTGAGGCGAGCGGGTTGCGTCCCGGAACCCACGTCCGATTCCTGGTCCGCGACGGCCGAATCGAGATCGAGCCGGTACCGCTGGACGTATCGCTTGAACGGCATGGCTCCACCGTGGTCGCGGTGCCGCGAGAGGGACGACGCGTGTTGACGGCAGCGGAGGTCGAGGAGACGACCACCAGCCTCCGCTCGGGCGCCTCGTCGGCGAGCGATCGTCAAGCCGCCGGGTGACTCGGTACCTCTGCGATACCAGCGCTCTCGTCGCGACGGTCTGTTCCTGGCACGAACACCATGCGCGATCCCTTGCGGAGCTCGAGCGACGCGAGCGCGCTGGTGAAGAGCTTGTGCTTGCGGCTCATTCGTTGGCGGAAGCGTACGCCGTCCTCACCCGGCTCCCCGCGCCCAATCGCCTGCGATCCAGGGACGCCATCGCGCTACTGGAGGCGAACTGGCGGGAGACGCCGGTCGTACATCTGACGGCATCCGAGACCTGGCGCGCGTTGCGCAGGGCACAGCGGCGGGGAGTGATCGGCGGACAGACCTACGACATGCTCATCGCGGCATGCGCGCTGAAGGCCGACGCCGCGACGATCATCACCTGGAACGTGCGCCACTTCGCCGCAGCGACACCCGAGATCGGCATCGAGGCGCCGCCCTGACGGATGCACCACGGGGTGACGGGGCCATCATCAGCGAGCAATCAATCGCTTGGAGTACGCTCGAGCGTCTCCAGCCAGCGATAGCCGTAGGCCGGAACATGGGGTGACCCGGTGATGCCGTCGGGAAACATGACGAACCTCTCGACGCGCAGGCGGTAGCCGTAGTCGTGCCGGGGCTGGAAGCCCACGATCTCGCCGCGGAAGGGGACGCCGCTGACGACCTTGCAATACCCGGGATGGCCGTCGTCGCACTCTACCCGGTGGGGATCGATGGTTATCTCCTCTTCCGTGCCCGCTGCCTTGGTTCTTGAGACGACTTCACTCAACACGTACCGGCCATCGCCATACTGGCTGGCCTCGAGGATGTAGTGATCGCCGGCCTCGTATTCGAAGCTGGTGATCATGTCGTCGTACGGCGCGCCGTCCACCACCAGGCAGAAGTCGTCACTCCGGACGCATGCCACCCGCGTCGGACCCACCGACAAGGTTGCGGGGGTGGACGGTGCGGGGATCTTCTCCAGTTGCTCCAGCAGACGGTAGGCGTACAGGCCGGCATCCTGCGGCGGTTCCATCCCACCCCAGGGAGTGAACTTGCCGATCCGGAGGCGATAGTCGTAGCCGGCCTCGTATTCGAATCCATCGATTCGACCGTAGAAGAACTTGCCGTCGACCACCATGCATGACTGCAGGCCCACGCCATAGCACTTGGCCAGGGTGGGGCCGACGGTCACCTCCCGTATCTCAAGGTACCCGGGCCCCAAAAAGTCACAGCCGACAAGGACCAAGGTCAGCAGGAAGAAGCGAGCCGAGCTTCGGGTGCGCATTGGAGTCCTCCTTCGCTGCAGTTGCCGTCGCTACCCTGCTTCCCGCGTTGGATCGCAACAGGCTCTGATGGCCCTATTCGGAAATATACCAGTCAGCCGCTCAAAGCGTTCCCCTCATCTATGTCACCTTCCGCGACCTCGGCAACCCGGTGCGCCTGCGGGAACCTGGTTGGCTTCGACATCGATCGCGCCTCAAACCTGCCCCTCAGAACAGCGTGTCGAGGGCATCTCGCGGTGCGATCGCCGGAATTGGCGACCGCCGGAAGTCCGCCAGGTTCCTCGTGATGATGTACTGGGCGCCACACGCGCGCGCCGCGGCCACCTGCATGGCGTCCTCGAAGTCGGCCATCGGGAGTTTCGCCGCGTACTGGATGGCGTCGGTGCCCGTCGTCGCCACCGCCACAAACCGGGTCAGCTGCTCGACGAAATCGCGTGCGCCCGGGCCGCTGCGCCGTGGGGCCACGAGGTAGTACAAGTTCGACAGCGTATGCCACGCGACGAATGCCCTCTTCGGCCCCTTCTGCAGCCGGTCCAGCAACTCCGTCGCTTCATCCGAATGCGGACGACGGTCGAGTGCGACATCGATCAGGATGTTGGTATCGAGGAGCATCAGAAGTACTTCCTGGCCAGGGCTTCGTACCTCGGGTCGTCACGACTCGCGGCTCGAAGCTGTCCCCTCCACCGCTCGGTGAAGGAGGGCGCCTCGTCTCCCACCATCTCCTTCAGCGCCCCTTCGATGAGCGACGAAAGAGAGACACCCTGGCTGCGCGCGTATCGCTTGGCGACAGGGACCACCTCGGGGTCCACCGTGATGGTGAGCTTCGTCTTCATCCTTCGGCCCTCCGGTACACGTACACGTAGTCTTATATTAGTATACGTATTACCCGGAGGCAGTCAACTGGTCGGTCGGCGACACGGAGGTGCGTGGGAGATGGTCAAGGGCAGTATGATCTGGAGATACCCGCCAAGAACGATGCCGGGAAGGGATAAGACGATGGCCGAAGTGGTGGACAAGTTTCAGCGAGGTCTGGACGAGTTGTTCGACCAGGGAGTCCGGCAGGGTCGGGCACAGGTTCTGAATCGAATGATCGAGCGCAAGTTCGGCGAGGAGACGACCGGGCGGATGTCCGAACGGCTTGACGAGTTGTCCGGCCTCTTCGGCGTCGACAAGGTCGCCGATGCGCTGATCGAGTGCGGCAACGTGGAGGAGTTCATCGAACAGGTGGGCGGGTGGTCTGAGAGCAGCCACTACACCTATCGCGTCACCTGGTCTGAGGAAGACGGGGAGCATTTGGGCCGTTGCGCTGAGTTCCCGTCGCTGAACTGGCTGGCGCGCAGCCCGGAAGAGGCACTGTCCGGCATTCGGCGTCTCGTGGGCGATTGCGTGGCCGACATGCGCATCAAAGGCGAGCCCGTTCCACAGTGATCATGTCCCCGTACAGCGCGCCGTCCACCACCAGGCAGAAGTCGTCACTCCGGACGCATGTCACCCGCGTCGGACCCACCGACAAGGTTGCGGGGGTGGACGGTGCGGGGATCTTCTCCAGTTGCTCCAGCAGACGGTAGGCGTACCGGCCGGCATCCTGCGGCGGTCGTCAGCGTCGAAGCACCTGCACCACGCGCCCGTCATGATCAAAAGCAAACAAGGGGCCCGTCAGCACATCGCCGGCCAGACGGATCGTCCGCCCTCTCTCGGCCTCATCCGGCACTGCACCAGCGCCCGCGGACGGGAGGGTGAACGCGTCGGCCAGCGCCGTGTCGACCGTGTAACCCAGATCCGCCAGGGACTGAATCGTGATCGCGCTCAGGGGGTTGGCCTCGTCGCTTCTGAGGACCGGTGTCATCAACTCGGAGCCGAGCGCTGATTCGCGCCAGTGCATATCGGAAAAGCCAAGGCCCATGAGGTTCTCAACGGGAACTTTGCCGCCCCGGTATCCTCGTCCGCCTGCCGCATTGAAGGCGGCGACCGCCAATGGGCCGTTGAAGTGGGTGTCGGTGCCTGGCGAGTAGAGAGAGGGGGACTGGAGCCGGCCAAAGGTGCCCCACAACGGGCCGATCCCAAGGATGTGCCCGGTTTCGTGGACGAACAGCTCTCTCAGCTCTGCCGCGTCAAGATCCTGAATGTCATCCGCGTCCAGGACCATGATCCCGAGAAAGGGCAGGGAACCCTCCCGGCGAACCCAGCACGGTCCCCCCCTGGCCAGAATCCCTCCCGCGCCGTCGATGCGCATGACCGTGATGGTGATCACCAGGTCGTCCACCAACCCGGCGATGTCGTCGAGATTGATTCCGTGGCAGTCGGGCTTCGGACCGTGGAGAATGAAGACATCGGGCAACTCCGTTTCTCGCAGGATCTCCGTCCAGCGTCTCGCCGCATTCCAGATTGCCGACTGGAACGGCCGGGCCTCCGGGACGATCGGCAAGACACCGATGCTGAACTGGCCGGAGGCTCCCGCCAGCGCCTCGGTACCGAAGTATTGTGCAAACGCAGGCTGCGAGGCGTCGGCCGCCGCGTCGGTCGCCGGAGTTGGGGAGAGCGTTGTGTACGGGGCGATGACTTCGTTGTCGCAAGCGGCAAGCCAGGTCAAGGCCAGGGTCAGGGTCAGGATGGTCGTCGGGGACTTGGTGGACGTGTTCATCGTGGTCACTCCTCCGCCTGCATGTATTGTCAAATCGGGCCGACTTGGCCTGATGTTTACCGGTACACGGAGGGGCGGGGGTGGTTTCGAGGTTCCCGATTCGTCGCATTTTCCCGGACCGGAACACGCGAGGTTGCGGGAGACGCTGGCAGACAAAAGGATGCTGGCCGTGCCGCTCACGATGACCTCTTCCTCTGATAGTCCCGCGTCGCCTTCCGACGTAGATCATCTTGCCTCGTTGCTCGACGAGTCGCTGATTCTCGCCCCCTGCGGTAGACCGAGGCGAAGCCTGCCGATGTCGTACCAGTCGACCTCGCGCCACCCGATTCCGTTGGCGTCGGGTTCGCGTTCCACCACAGTCGCGAGCGTGGAACCGCATCTAACCTGTTTCTGGTAGGAATCGGTTACGCACACGATGTTGTCGTCAACGAGTGTGCCGCCGCTTTGGTCACTGAAAGGCACCGGCGTCGAAGCGACGGGATCCAGAGACACGGTGGGCATCTCGGCGGGACCGGCATCACAGCAAACGGTGGCGGCCACCATGACGGCCCATCCAGCCATGCGTAAGCCCGCGGGTTCCGGCGAGATTGGCGTCCCGCGAACCCACGGAGCCGCCATGCACGACACCCTTCCTCAAGTCGATCTTCTGGTCCGACACCCTCGACCCTGCGGACGGCAAGGACGCCTCGGGCCGGTGACCTGCCTTTACGTAACCTGCGGCATTGCCGCATATTGAGACTGTATGCGGGTCTTCACCACGCGGACCTACGAGCGCGCCATCCGTAAGCTCTTGACTGAAGCAGATCAGCGGGCCATGGAGGCGGCCATCGTTGCGGATCCGGGTGCTGCGCCGTTGATCCGGGGAGCCGGAGGGCTTCGCAAGGTGCGCTGGGCGGGCTCGGGACGGGGGAAGAGGGGCGGGATCCGAACCGTCTACTTCCATCACCCGGGACCCTAGGCTATCTATCTGCTCACCGCATACGCAAAGTCGGACCGCGAAGATCTGAGTCCAGCAGACAGGAAGGTACTGTCGCGGCTTGTGGCCGCGATCAAGAAGGAGGAACAAGACCGATGACGACCCGGCGAACCGATGTGGGCCGCGAGGTGGAAGCGGCTCTGGGCGAAGTACTCGCTCACGTGCGCGGTGATGCACCGCTTCCCTGCCGAATCGTTGACGATCCTGCCGCGGAGCGCATCGTGGCGCTACGCAAGCGCCTGAGGCTCAGCCGTCAGAAGTTTGCGGACCGGTTTGGGCTCGATGTCCGAGCGGTGCAGGAATGGGAACAGGGCCGCCGTGTCCCGGACCGGGCGGCCCGAGTCCTGCTGACGGTCATCGACCGCGACCCTGAAGCGGTGGTGCGTGCGCTTGCCGGGTAAGCACCCTCGCATCCGGGCCTTTCTCGCCATGATCCACGCGTCTGACCTCCGGTCCCTCTGCGCCTCCGCCACGTGCGGCAGAGGGCGCGCCAGAGAAGGAGCGGCATCGCCAAATCGAGCCAGACGACGGTATCGAGGCGCGGCCAGAAGGTCCGCTGGGAGAGCTCCTTGTAGAAACCCGCGACGACCCAGCGCTCGTCCCGGGTCTCCTTCAGGAGTGGGACATTTCAGATGCCATTTAGCGGATCATAATTTTGCTGTTGACGTAATACGGTTCATAACGCAATTGTGATCAACTATTTAGCAATATCATGATCCTGCGGTGTTTCCGGTCATCCATGGACATCCTGTCGGACATCCTGTACCATCATAACCTGGAATGCCTCAAGGAGGAACGGCGATGGCGAATGAACGGGAATACCGGCGCACCCACCCCTGGATCAGCTTCCGTCACCACCTGGAACGCGCCGACCCTCTCCATTGGTCGTTGCTCGGCGAAGCGGCCGCCAGGTGCGATCAGGTCGCTCAGGCGATCCTTCCGCCCGCCGACGCCCTTAGGATGCGCCGACTCTATCTGGTCAAGGGTGCTCGGGCCACTACCGCGATCGAGGGGAACACGCTGAGCGAGGAACAGATCAGGGCCCAGCTGGAGGGGCGCTTGGAGCTCCCGCGATCCCAGGAATACCTGAGGCGGGAGGTCGACAACGTCTTGAAGGCGGTCAACGACATCTTCGCGGAGATCATCAGAGGACAGCCGCCGGGACTCACGCCGGAGTGGATCGCCCGAGCGAACCGGCGCTTGCTTGCCGGTCTCGAGGAGCACCTCGAAGAGGGTGTGATTCCAGGAGAGGTGCCGACTCGTCCCGTCGGCGTCGGGCGCTACCGGGGTGCCCCGAGGGGTGACTGCGCCTTCCTGCTCCAGCGCCTCTGCAGATGGCTCGAAGGTGACGATTGGCCGGTCCGCCCGGACCAGCGCGAAGACCGCACCGCGTCAGCGATTCTACGCGCCGTCTTCGTTCATCTGTATATCGCGTGGATCCATCCCTTCGGGGACGGCAACGGGCGCACCGCCCGTTTGGCCGAGTTCATGATCCTTGCCAGGGAGGGCGTGCCGTCACCTTGCGCCCATCTTCTCAGCAATCACTACAACCTCACCCGGTCCGAATACTACCGGCAGCTCGATCGCTCCAGCCGGGCGAACTCCGGTCGCGGGGACCCGCTCGGTTTCCTGCGCTACTCCTTGCAGGGTCTGGTTGACGGGTTGCGGGAGCAAAGCCGATACATCGCGGGGATCCAGCTGAAGCTGGCCTGGGAACACTTCGTGTACGGTGAATTCCGACGGATACCGGCGTCATCGGCCATGCGTCGGCGGCGTGAGGTGACCCTGGCGCTCGGCCGCTTGGGTGAGCCCGTCCGCAAGCAGGCGATACCGGATCTGAGCCCCGACCTGGCCAGACTCTACGCGGACAAGACCGGCAAGACGCTCGCCCGAGACATGAATTGGCTGGTGAAGCGGGACTTCATGGAGAGAGGAGAGGATGGCTACCGGGCGAAGGTGGAGTCGATGCGCGCCTTCCGGCCCGCGCGGGCGCGAACGACGCGGAGTCTGTAGCGCGACAATCAGGATGAGAAGGCAGCGACAATCAGAGTGACCGACGCGCTGTTCGAGTGCGGCACCGGAGATGAGTTCATCGAACGGATGCGGATGGGTTGTGTCTGACGCTCACTCCGGCATCCTCAGCCGCCTCCCCTCCGCCTCCGCCTCATCCGAATCCAGGAACGCGTTACAACCCTCCAACTCCCGCTCCGCCACCTCGAGCGAACTCCAATCCACCGCAATCGTCCACCGCTGCGCGTAGTCCATGACGCGAGCCAGCGGCTCCGGCCGCCCGGTTCGAGACAACGCACGCAACGCCGCCAGGTAGTTGCGGTGGAACACCGTCGGAATCACGATCCGCTCGTCCCCACCAGCCACGAGCTCCGCGTTCATCATTACGCGCGCGATCCGTCCATTGCCGTCCGCGAAAGGATGTACCTCGCTGACGAGGAACATCATGTAGACGGCCCGCTCGAAAGGCGACTCCAGGCTCCGGTAGAGGGCAAGTCCCTCTTCAAGGGTGCCCCGAACCAGATCGGGAGCCACGAACACGGTCAGTCCGGCCCGGTTCTCTTCCACCTTGAATTCGCCCGGCTGCGTCTCGGGGCGTCCCGCCATGATCGTCCGGTGGCGCTCTCGCAACAGGCTGGTGAGCTCCCCGAACTCTCCGGGTGTCCGGCCCATCTCCCGCGCATCCGAGACGACACGCCAGGTTCCAGCCACATCGTGGGCGTCCGCTGTCCGGTGCCGGGGAATCTCGCCCTCGAAAACGATTCGGATGGCTTCGTGCACCAGGAACTCCGTCCCTTCAACGAAGTTCGAGAAGTACGCCTCGAAGAACGCCAGCGTCGACCGACTCTTGGTATTCCGCAGGAGCGCGGGCCGGACGGTGGGAGAACGATCGCGGAGCGCTCGATGCAGCATGTGGAACAACTCCATCCGATCGGGATCGTAGGGACGTCCCCGGCCGCGGGCGATCGCCACCGGTGAATCGAGCCGGCTCCGGCGGGTGCCGAGCAGCGTACCAATCAAGGCGTCGAGCTGGGCGGCTTCTTTCTCCAGGCCGAGCTCGACGGCGATTGCCCGGGCGTCGTCCCGCAGTCGATTGACGGCGCTTTCACCGGCCGTGCGAAGCAGTCGATCGATGCGCTCCTCGACCTCGACGCGCCGGAGAGTGCGTGGCACGCGACCGCTCCGGGCGCGGGAAGGACGCATGTTCTCGAGATAGGCCCTGGCTCGCGAACTGAGATGCAGTCCGCTGACAAACGGCATGTCCGACGCGATCGGCCCAGGTCCCCGCCGGGGACGCAGCACGACACCGGGCACCTCGATAGTGCGCCCTCTCTCGCTGACGAGGCAGAGAGACCCGTCGGAGGCGGGAGCTGCTTCAAGGGCGGTGCGATCCGCGACCAGTGCCCCGGGGAAGTACCCCGAGACGACCCCCCACAGGTTCCTCTTGACGACGTCTTCGGGAGCGTCGTCGAGGTTGCTTGTGTAGAGGCGGGAAGCGAGCTTCCGGAGTCTCCCGGCACTGACCGCCCGCGACACGGCGCGGCTGATCGCCGTATGCGACACGAAGGCTTCGGGTAGTTCGTTCAGTACGCGGTGCATGGGAATTCTCGGTCAATAGCGCGTTCGGCGGGGGCAGGATCGAGAATTATTGTAACATAAAAATGCCTAAATAGGAAAAAACCGGTATTAGCGTTTAGCCGCGCTCCCACGACATCGCTGAACTCGGTCTTGATGGCGCCCGGTTCGATGAGGACGACCTGCCTCTCAAAACAGCGTGTCGAGGGCATCTCGCGGTGCGATCGCCGGAATTGGCGACCGCCGGAAGTCCGCCAGGTTCCTCGTGATGATGTACTGGGCGCCACACGCGCGCGCCGCGGCCACCTGCATGGCGTCCTCGAAGTCGGCCATCGGGAGTTTCGCCGCGTACTGGATGGCGTCGGTGCCCGTCGTCGCCACCGCCACAAACCGGGTCAGCTCCTCGACGAAATCGCGTGCACCCGGTCAGCTGCGCCGTGGGGCCACGAGGTAGTACAAGTTCGACAGCGTATGCCACGCGACGAATGCCCTCTTCGGCCCCTTCTGCAGCCGGTCCAGCAACTCCGTCGCTTCATCCGAATGCGGACGACGGTCGAGTGCGACATCGATCAGGATGTCGGTATCGAGGAGCATCAGAAGTACTTCCTGGCCAGGGCTTCGTACCTCGGGTCGTCACGACTCGCGGCTCGAAGCTGTCCCCTCCACCGCTCGGTGAAGGAGGGCGCCTCGTCTCCCACCATCTCCTTCAGCGCCCCTTCGATGAGCGACGAAAGAGAGGCCGGAACATAAGGTCGATGCTGCCGCGCATCGAGGCCACCTTGACGCTCGGGCGTGCAAGTCATAAAGTGCATCACTACGCATCATATTATGAGTCATACAGGAGGCAGGGTGTGAAGCAGCTTACCGTTCGTGGTCTGGGGGACGAGTTGGCCGGGGCGATTCGGCGGCTTGCCAACCATGACGGGACGTCGCTCAACCGGGCCGCCGTCAAGCTGCTGCGCCGAGGGGCGGGGCTGGCGGACGGACAGGGAGCACATACGGTCGGCTCGTCGCTGGACCACCTCATCGGCACATGGAGCGACGCGGAAGCGGACGAGATCGAGCAGGCATTGCGACATTTCGAGACCATCGACGAGGCCATGTGGGAATGAGGGTGCTGCTCGACTCGAACGCGTATTCGCAACTCATGCGCGGGCGCGAGCAGGTGAGCCGGATCGTGCGTGGCGCCGAGGAAGTCCTCCTCTCGGCCGTTGTGCTCGGGGAGTTGATGTACGGGTTCCGGCACGGCTCGCGCTACGAGCGCAACGCCCGCGCGATGCGCACTTTCCTCGACAACCCGTACGTCTCGTTCGTGCCGGTCGGAGAGACCACTGCCGACCGGTACTCGATGATCGCGGCGTCGCTCCGCGCGAAGGGCCGTCCCATTCCCACAAACGATGTCTGGATTGCCGCCCACGCCATGGAGACGGGGGCCGATCTGGTGTCGGCCGACCGCCACTACGAGCATGTGGACGGGATCGCGTGGGTTCGGCTGAGGGCCGAGCGCGCGCTGGCCCGGCCACCGCTATGAATCAGGAGGCACTATCCCTTCTCCGTCAGCCGGCCCGACAGATACTTCCATGTTACCCCACCTCGCAGCGTCGCGACCTTCGGTTCCTCATCCTGATTGTCGCAGCGTCGGTCCGACATCCGAGGAGGAGGCAGAGGGTAGAAAAGGATTGTGCGGACCGTGATTGCGTTCGCGTGGCTGGGGTCACTGTACCTCGCGTACGGCTTCGGCGGTCTGGCCGGCATGTTCCAGTCCGGACCGGGTTTCCAGCGCTAGCAGGGCCGCGTACGCGCTGATGTCCCTGTTGCCAGCCTCGTCCGCCGGGTCCTGCGCGGACGATCCCGCATCGTGTGGCTTCGCGGACACGGAAGGACGGGTCGAGGTGGACTGTGGATCCTTCGTCGGCGACAGTCCGGACCAGGCGGTGCTGTTCGTGTTCGGGCAGTCGAACAGCGCGAACCACGCCAAGGATCGGTATGTTGCCGGCAACGAGGTCGTCAACTTCAATCCGCATGACGGCAGGTGCTACCAGGCGGAGGATCCTCTGCTCGGGGCGGACGGGAGCGGCGGCAGTGTTTGGGGACGCCTTGGCGACGATCTTGTCACGGTTCCGGTCGCCTCAGCTCTCTGCATGACCACATGGCTGCCGCGTCTTCTTACCTCAGCGAAGCCGTGAGAAGCCAGAATCCGGCAGACCTCACGACCAGAAAGAACACGCAGCCTACCCAACCGCAACCTCGACTTGGGTCACGTAGACTTCGCTACGCAGGCGCCTCTCGATTTCCTCGGTCGAGGCTGTCTCGAAGAACAGGGCCAGCGCTTCTTCGAGGTTGTCCCTCGCTTCGGCCACGGATTCTCCCTGGCTCGCGACGTCCACCTCCGGGCACAGAGCTACATACCCGTTCCCCTCGCGTTCCACGATCGCGGTCAATTGTCTTCTCATCCTCTGTTCTCCCATTCCAGTCCGAGGACTTGGAAGCTGGACATCTTCCCGACGCGCTGCAACTGGCATGTCTGGACCCTCCCATGTCATCGATGATTCACCGAGGCGGTGACCTCAGGTGGCTGTGGGCGATCCGCAGGCCGGTGAACTCAGCCGTGGCTCGCTCCGGATCGGGGTCGTCGGTGAGCAGCTTGACCACCAGGCGCGGCCAGCGGCCCGCGTCCGACGCCGTGTCGACAAGCTCCGCGTGCTCGCTCAACTCGCGATGCGCCGTGGCTGACGGCTCGGCGCCGCCGCCCAGCGCACGTACCGGGCCACCTCGCGCATGCCGTCAACGCCGATCTGGGCACCCAGAGTCTGGTTGTAGTTCGTCGTGCCGTTGATGTCATACGTATAGCGGTTCCCCCGCGCGTCCTCCACGAATTCGATCCCGGCGATCTCGATCCCCTCCTCGTTGCATAGCCGGATGTACGTCTGCACCAAGGGGTCGTCCGCCGCGATCGGCGACCGGCTGAAGAGGGCGGTCGCACCGATCTGTCGGTCTTCCCGGTTCGGGGGCATCGGATTGCACACATCCGAGGGGCAGAGCTCGAACCCCTCGGCCGTTGAACTCCGCATGGCGAACACGAAGCGTCCGCCAACGATCTCCACCCTCGTGATGAACGGCTCGGGTGCGCGGATGTACTGCTGGAGGATCATCCTGGCGCCGGGCCCGGCGTCGAAGCCCTCGCGGTCGAGATGCTTCTCGAGCTCCCTGGGGTCGTGGAAGAGCTGGATACCCAGACCCTTGCCCCCTTGGTCATGCTTCGTGATGAACGGGCCGTCGAAGGTTGCGGCGGCTTCGAGCAAATGCGCCCTCCCGACGGCCAGCACGGTGCGAGGTGTCCTGATACCGTGTCGCCGCAGGACGAGGTCTTGCCGAAGCTTGCTCATCTCCAGCTCGAAGGCGCAGAGCCCGTTGATCACCCGGCGGCCGTGGGACTCCAGCCAGTACAGGAGCTGGCGAGCAAGCTCCACCGTGTGGACATGGCCCCGGGTGTGTGACGACGGGCTGATGCGATTGATCCAGATGCCCTCGGGAGGAGGCGTCGCCGGGTCGATGCTCCCCTCGTTCACGTGCACGAGGCGGACCCGGAAGCCCTCGCTCTCGAGGGCCTCCTGAAGGGGCGGGATCCAGGCGGGATTCTCGTAAAGGACATTTGTCTTCGGCTGAACAGGGCTGATCATGGTTTTCTCTCAGCTTCGAGGAAGGTCGAACGGGACGGTTCAGGGCACGAAAAAACCGCCCGGATCGGAGGACCCGGGCGGCTCGGAAACGGCTTGAGCTCAGGGCTCAGCGCATCAACACACCCGGATCCAGGCGAAGCGCGTACACGTACACCTACAGGTGCAGGTCGCTCCGCGGGCGGGGGATCGGATGTCAGTCTCGTAGGTCATGGCAGGAAACATGTCTGAATCCGCTTTGCGGGGCAACCGGCGGCGCATTTCGCTCATCGAGCGGGCGCGGGTGGCCTAAAGGGCAGCGACACACTCCACGGATCCGGCAAACTCCTCCACAACGGGAGCACCGCGTGGACCCAGCAGGTGCTTGAACACTTCGTCCAAGAGGCCCATCCGGCTGGGCGACGCCTCAACCCGCCGCCGCCAGCCATGCGTCCGGGCGCCGGGCCGGTCCTCGGCGATATTGAGGAGTGCCTCCCGCCAGGAAGCGTGCGGTGCATTGCCATCGGCGCCCCACAGGCCGAAGCCGGTTGTCCCGGAGAGGTCGACTCGGCGGGCGGCATCGAGCGCCGCGAACAGCGACGGAAGCGCAGCCTCCTCGGTGACTGTTCTGAACCGGACAGATTACGTGCTACGAAACCGACATATTATTTGCTCCTAACACCGGCGGCGCATTTCGCTCATCGAGCGGGCGCGGGTGGCCTAAAGGGCAGCGACACACTCCACGATCCGGCAAACTCCTCCACAACGGGAGCACCGCGTGGACCCAGCAGGTGCTTGAACACTTCGTCCAAGAGGCCCATCCGGCTGGGCGACGCCTCAACCGTGTCTCCGGCTCTTCGAGGTCCTCCAGGTAGCGGCCGAAGGCGCGCTCCGAGATCGCGTAGAAGGTGCCCAGCGTGACCATGTGCCCGCGCGCATCTCGGAAATGCCTTCCGCGCCATCATCGAAGCGTCGCTGGAGGAAGGACCTCGACGTCCTGTCGGCGGAGCTTCGGCAAGAAATCGGGATGGTCCGCGCTCACTGGCGACTCTCCTCATGCTGGTCGGGAAAGGGGCGAGGAATCTACACAGGCGTTACCGAACGAGGTATCATTCTCCTCGCAGACCCTTCCCTCGAAGCTCCTTTGTCCGGGAGGACTCGATCGTAGGCACCAAGAACCGACCAGAGAAGCTGGCCGCGATCCATCCGGCGGTCGCGGACGCCCGGGCCGTGCTGTTCGACTTCGACTTCACGCTCGCCGACTCTTCCGGGGGAGTCGTCATCTGCGTCAACCACGCCCTGTCGCGGCTGGGGCTGCCCGAGTCACCCGGGGACGCGATTGCCAGAACCATCGGGCTGGACCTGACGACCGCGCTCGCCATCCTCGCCGGCGAGGAGCAGAGGCCGCGAGGAGACGAGTTTCTCGAGCACTTCAGGTGGAAGGCGGACGAGGTCATGGTCGACGGGACGTTCTTCCTGCCGGGCGCGGGACCGGTGTTGAAGACGTTGCACGCCGCGGGCTATCCCCTCGGGATCGTGTCGACCAAGGGCAGACGCCGCATTGAGGCCGCGCTGGACCGGGACGGGCTGCGAGGCACCATCGAGGTGATCGTCGGAGGTGACGACGTCAGCCGCTACAAGCCCGACCCCGAGGGACTGAACAAGGCAGCCGGCTTGATGGGAATCCCGACTGGCCAGTGCGTGTATGTCGGCGACTCCGAGGTGGACGCAAGGGCGGCGGAGGCGGCCGGAATGCCATTCATTCCAGTCCTCTCCGGAACAACGCCTTCCGGGACACTTGGCGAATACCCTTGCAGAGCTGTGCTCTCGGGTGTCCAGGAGATCATTGCGGGCGCGCAGCAGACCTGAACAGCCGGGCCGATCCGAGCCACAGCGCGACGAAAAACCCGTTTGAGAGCACGATCTCGGGCACGGAGCTGACCGCGACCTGGTGCTTGCCGGCGATCAGCGCGATCACGACGACCAACGCCTGAGCGAGCGCCGTCGCGAACATCGCCCGTGCCATTCCCTGCGGCCGGAAGCGGGCGATCATGGCGCCGATGATTCCTACGGCGAGCACCCCGCCGTAGATCAGGTCGAAGGGGTCGCCCTCGACCCCGATGAGGCCCACGGCACCGATCACCCACATCAGAAGGAATCCTGTCGCGAACGCGGCGACGACGGCGAGTCGGTATGCTTTGGCAGTCTTCATCCTCATCCCTTTCCTCTGGCTGGGCGCCCTCCCGGGTATTCTACGATGTCAAGGTAATTGACGCGCCGGGTCGTGTTTAAGGTTGCCGGCCGCGCGAGGCGGTCGCGATTTTGGCTTCGGCCAGGCATCTGGCGGGGGCTGTCCAGACAAGGAGTAGACGAAATGGCAAACGGTTCTGGCGGCACTGGCCGCGCGCACACACACACGCGCAGAGACTTCATCTCCAGCACCGGCAGGAGTGTCGCCGGGCTGAGCGTCCTGCCGTGGCTGGCGGGCTGCGGCTCGGAGTCGCGCGCTTCGGAGGACGCTGCGGGCGCGCGTACCGAGGCACCTCCGCCAGGCGAGGGAGCCACCGGCACCGGCCTGGTCTACGACGCCCGCTACCTCGACCATGTGCTCGTCCGTTCAGACGGCGGCCGCCCGCCCGAGGTGCCCGAGCGTCTGGTCAGAATCCGCGCGGAACTGGACGCGCGCGGACTGATCGAAGCCACGGTGCCGATGTCCCCCACCGTCGATCCGCTGCTGCGCATCCGTGCCCATCACACCGGCGAGCATGTCGACGCCGTGCGCGAACTTGGCGTGACCGCGACGGTGTCCGAACTCGCCGTATCCGGGGCGCTCACCGGCGTGGACGCCGTGGCCGACGGCACTGTGCGAAACGTGTTCTGCGCTGTTCGTCCCCCTGGCCACCACGCCAACAACACCGGTGCCGAAGAGGGCTTCTGCTACTACAGCAACGCGGCAATCACGGCCAAGTACGCGCAGGCGGTACACGGGTACGAGAAGGTCCTGATCATCGACTGGGACTACCACCACGGCAACGCCACCCAGAACGCGTTCTACCGGGATCCGTCGGTGCTGTTTTTCTCGGCGCACGACTGGAACGCCTATCCCGGTACCGGAGACCCGGCCCTTAGTGGGGAAGGGGAGGGCACGGGC
Organism: Longimicrobiales bacterium; assembly: GCA_963555795.3. Classification (GTDB taxonomy): domain Bacteria; phylum Gemmatimonadota; class Gemmatimonadetes; order Longimicrobiales; family Gaopeijiaceae; genus Bin94. Next base: position 990,387 of record CAUVXA020000007.1, read on the forward strand.
CTCAACATCAACGCGCACCTCGACTGTGGCGCAAGCGACGCGGACATGCTGCGTTACTGGGACAATGCCCTCTCATCGGCGGTGGCCGCGTTCGATCCGGACTTCGTCCTTGTTTCCGCGGGCTTCGACAGCCGCCGCGATGATCTGCTGGGCTGCTTCGACCTCACCGACGACGCCTTTCGCCGCATGACCCGCATGGCGATGGACTACGCCGACAGTTGCTGCGAAGGGCGTCTGGTGTCGTTGCTCGAGGGGGGATACAACCTGGACGGGACGGCGCTCGCGGCAGCGGCGCATGTGGAGACGCTGCTGGGGGGGTGACGGACTCGGCTCCAGGTCTATGATCTGGCCGAGACGATACTGGAAGACAATGGTACGGCCAAATGAAAGGTTGCTATCCTACTAACTGGAAGATTGCTGCCGTCCATTGCCATCCTTAGCTACCCTGCGAACGAGGCGCCGCACCGGCACCGCATGCAGCCGTTCGCCAAAGGGGACGGTGGCTTCCCCGTCGTACAGCACTACGCCGCCCGCGAACCGGTCGCCAAGTGCCCCCTGGAGCTTGCTGAGACCACGAAAGTCGGCCGGGCGCACCGTGCCCGACGCCTTGACCTCGACACCCGCGAGTCCCGCGGCGCCGCACTCGATGACGATGTCGACTTCCGTACCGTCCTTGTCGCGGAAGTGGTGGAAGGACATCCGCACATCGTGCCAGCTGGCCTGTCTCCGGAGTTCCTGGAACACGAACGTTTCCAGAAGTTGGCCGAACAGGGAGCGGTCGTAGGCCAGCGCCGGACCATCCATGCCGAGAAGTGCCGAGGCGACTCCGGTATCGCAGAGGTGCAGCTTCGGCCTCTTGACCAGTCGGCTCAAGCGGTTGCTGTGCCAGGCCGGGAGGCGCTCCAGCAGGAAGACCCGTTCGAGCAGTGTCACGTAATCCCGAATTGTGGGCCGACTCACCTCAAATGGTGCGGCCAGGTTGCTCAGGTTGAACATCCTCGCGGTCTGGCTGGCGGCAGCCTCGAGCAGCTGCGGCAGTATTTCCAGTCTTCGAATGCGGGCCAGATCGCGGATATCGTGCTGGATCAGGGCGTCAACGTGGTCGTAGTACCAGTTGGCTTGCCGACGCCCCGGCGGGCGGGTGAGCGCGGCCGGATACCCTCCCGCGGTGATGCGATCGGGCAGCTCGTCCCCCAACCGTCCGTGGCGTTCGACCGCAAATTCACCGGCGAACAAGGCGTCCAGGAAGTCGGGGCTGCGCCGTGCCAGTTCGCACTGCGCCAGGGGGTGGAGCCGCAGCGTCTGCAGGCGGCCTGCCAGCGAGTCCGAGAGCTTCGGCAGGAGAAGCACCTGGGTGGAGCCGGTCAACAGGAAGCGTCCGGGAGTGCGACGCCGGTCGATCTCCATCTTCAGGGCGGTGAAGAGTGCGGGCGCTCTCTGCACCTCGTCCAGGATGACCCGCTCGGGCAGACCGGCGGCGAATCCCAGCGGATCGTCCTGGGCGGCACTACGGACCACGTCGTCGTCGAAGGTGACGTACTTGTACCCGCGCGATGCTCCCACCATCCGGGCCAGCGTGGTCTTGCCGCACTGGCGCGGCCCGTGGATCAGGACGGCCGGCGAGTCGGCGAGCGCTTCGATCAGGTGCGGCTCGATCAGACGGGGAAAAATCGTGATGTCGATCATTGACCAAGTGTAGTATGTCGTTCGGCCAAATGAAAGGTTACTCTACGGCCAAATGAAAGGTTACGGGCATGACAGCCGCGTCAGACCCGCACCAGATCCGCATAGACGCACACTGGCCCGGCCGTCTCCTCGTCGCCGGACCCGTCCGTGGCCACGGGCCGCCTCACGATCCGGCCAGGGCGCGCCGGTACCGGTGACGAGAACATCGGCCCATCCACCACGCAGGTATGGAATTCGCCATTCTCGCCGAGCGGGTCGACTTCGGGCGGCAGCTCCGCCAGCAACTTGTGGTCGAACCACCTGCCCGCCGCTTCGGCCGGCGCCAGGGCCGGGCTGACCGCGTTGACGACGGCGCGCACACCCGAGTCGATCATGGTGGCGGCCAGGTGTGCTGTGTCGGAGCCCCAGATCGGGAAGACCGGGGTGAACCCGGTTCCGGCGAGGAGGTCCTCGCGGTAGGCTCGCACATCTTCCAGGAACAGGTCGCCAAAGGCCAGATGGGAGGCTGCCAACTCGGCCGGCAGAGCGCTCGCCCGGTCCAGGAACGCGCGCGTCGCGGCCTCGTAGTCGTCGTTCGTGCACGGGTAGGGGATCTCGATCTCGTAGAGCGGCAGACCGAGGTGACGAGCTTGCAGCGCGAGGGTCCAGCGCGGGGTCCCGTGAACGGACACGCGGTCGAATGCCGGGGTCACCGTGGTGAAGATCCCCCGGACGTCCCAGGTCTCCGGTTCCTGGCGCAACGTGTGGAGGGCCCACGCGGAGTCCTTGCCGGAGGACCAGGAGACGAGGATTGGGGTGGGTGGCATGAAAGTTGGCCCGGTAGGGGACCTCCAATGTACAATGTGCGTGGCCGGAGGCTGCGTGGCAGCCCTGTCGCCGGAAAGTGGCGGGCTGCTCTGACGGGTCGCCCATACTCATCTCCAGCTTTGAGCATTCTCATGGACAGACGTGACTTCGTGAAGACCGCGGCAGTTGGTGCCGCCGCCGGTGCCGTACCCGCCATTGCCGTGCCGACCACCGCAGGTGCCAGCGAGGCTGCCTTGGCCGCGTCCGCCGCACCCGCCGTCCACCCCCGCCGCACCCGTCCCCTCCTGGTTGCCGACGTGTCCTCCATCCGGTACCGGAACGGAGGCCCGGAGAGTGCGATCGAGCGCGCCTTCCGGGGCATCACCGAGGGGGAGGACATCCTCGATGCGTGCGTCGCCGGGGTGAACATCCCCGAGCTCGACCCGGAGGAGCTCGGCATCGGGTACGGCGGCCTTCCCAACGCCGACGGTGTGGTCCAGCTCGACTCGTGCCTGATGCACGGGCCGCGCAAGTGGGCGGGCGGGGTGGCGGGTATCGAAGGTGTGAAGACCCCGTCGCTCGTCGCCAAGGCGGTGGCGGAGCGCACCGATCATCACCTCGTCGTGGGCCATGGCGCGAGGGAGTTCGCCCGCGCGCTCGGCTTCGAGATCCACGACGACCTCAACACGGAAGCGTCCCGCGCGTTGTGGCTGGAATGGCGCCGCCGGGTCGATCCCGGCCACTGGCTCGATCCCGAGGAGCGGCTTCGCGGCGGCGGGCGCCCCGGCGAGGACACCGATCCCGATGCGCGTGGCCGCCGCCCGGGGGCGCTCCCGCACCCCGACCGGCCCCATGCTGCCCGCTTGCGCAGCTTCCAGGACGCCGCGCTCGCCGCTGGCCTGTCCATGGTCGACGACGGCCTCATCGACCCGGACTCCTTCTGGGGCACGACCAGCCTCGAAGCCCTTTCACCCGACGGAGACATCTGCGGCGTGACCACCACCAGCGGTCTGTCCTGGAAGATCCCGGGCAGGGCGGGGGACTCCCCGATCCTGGGCGCGGGCCAGTACGTGGACAACGACGTGGGCGCGGCGGGATCGACGGGCCGCGGCGAGGCGAACCTCTACAACCTGTGCTGCTTCCTGATCGTGGAGTTCATGCGTCAGGGGATGTCGCCCAAGGACGCCGGGATGGCGGCGCTTGGACGCGTGCGCGCCAATACGGTCGAATCGCGCCTGCTCAACGCGCGGGGACTGCCGAACTTCGACCTGCGATTCTTTGTCCTCAACAAGTCCGGCGACTACGCGGGCGTCGCAATGTACGGATCGGCCGAGTCGGCGTTTGCCGTTTGCGACGAGAACGGCGCGCGGGAGGAGCCGCTGGAAGGGCTGTTGGAGGGGTCGCCGCGGGACTGAGGGCCGGGTGGGACCGACTCGACCTGCTGCTATTTAGCCGCTCAGACCGGCATGGTCGCTACGTCGTAGTGGGGGATGCGAGCGTCCCTTCATCCTCGCCACAGTCGGTTTCCCACGTTGGATCCGCTACCAGACAGATAGAGCAGCGACGGACTCCAGCGGCGCTAGCGCCGGCGCACGCGGATCGGGAGGCTCGGGCGCTCGGGTGTCACGACGGGTGAAGCTTCGAGTTGCGCCATGACAACTTCGATCGCCTTCTCCAGTTGCGGATCGACCCCCGCGATCACCTCGGCCGGCCACTGTTCCACCTCGATATCGGGCGGCACGCCGACGTTCTCCACGATGAAGCCGTCCTCGGTCCAGATGGCGAGGTTCGGCGCGGTGATGGATCCGCCGTCCATCAGGATTGGGAAGCCCAGGGTGCCGACCAGGCCGCCCCATGTGCGGCGGCCGATGAGCGTACCCATCTCCAGTTTCCGGAACATCCAGGGCAGCATGTCGCCGCCGGAGCCCGCTGTCTCGTCGATTAGCATCACCTTCGGCCCCGGGATGGCCCCCTGTGGCGTGATGAGATCCGCGCCGTAGCGCATGGCCCAGTGTGACAAGTAGGGCCGGCGGAGAGTGTTGATGTAGTAGTCCGCGACCTGGCCGCCCCCATTGTGGCGTTCGTCGATGATCACGGCTTCCTTGTTCGTCTGCGGGAAGAAGTAGCGTTTGAAGTACTCGTGACCCGCTCCGGCCGTGTTGGGGACGTACACGTACGCGACCCGGCCCCCGGTGGCCTCGTCAACGCGAGCCAGGTTGCCTTCGACCCAGTCCCGGTTCCGCAATGCCCCCTCGTTCGCCACGGGAACCACGTCGACCGTACGCGATCCGGCGCCATCCGGCGAAGGGCCGACGGTGATGGAGACGATCCTGTCCGCCGTGTTCTCGAACCGGCTGTAGAGGTTTTCGGGCGCACTCAGCTCGACCCCGTCAACCGCCAGCAGATACTCGCCCGCCTCGACTTCGACTCCCGGCTCGGTCAGCGGCGAGCGCAGTCCGGGGTTCCAATTGAGGCCCCCGTACACCTTCTCCAACCGATACCGCCCCTGGTCGATGACGAAGTCCGCACCCAGGAGACCGCCCGGCACATCCTCCACCTCGTGAAGGGAATCGCCACCCCCTACGCGATGATGGCCCACCGCGAGTTCCGAATGGAGCCACATCAGGAGCGTGTTGAGGTCGGCCCGGGTGGCAAGGTGGGGCAGAAACACGGCGTACTTTTCCTTGAGGGCCGGCCAATCCGCGCCGTGCATGTTCGGATCGTAGAAGTAGTCGCGGTTGATCCGCCACGCCTCGTCGTAGATCTGCCGCCACTCCGCTCGCGGATCGATCTGCACCTCCACATCCCCGACCGCGAGCCGGTCCGCGCTCGATCCGATGTCTGTCCCGCCGGCATTCCCGATGAACCATCCGCCCTGGGTTGCATAGAGCACGGTCTTGCGGTCGGCCGACAGTTCGTAGAAGCGGGTGCCGACGACGAGGGTCTTCTCCTCCCGGTCGGAGAGGGAAAAGCGGCGCAGGCTGGGAGCGGAACCGGGGCTTGCGAACCCGCTCACCGTTTCGCTCCTGATGTAGAAGAGCTGTCCCGGGTCGCCGGGCTGGAGGCTCGAGTAGCCGGCTTCCGGCAACGGGAGGGCGAGGATCCGCTGATCCAGTCCGTCGAAGTCGATGTTCACAACGACCTCGCCGGGATCGCCTCCCGCCTCGGCCCCCTCGTCGTTCCCACCGCCGGCCTCTTCGTCGCTCTCCCTGGCGAGCGGGGATGGGGTGCCCTTCTCGAGGACGACGAGATAGATCGCGTTCGCCATCTCGAAATCGTTGTTGGACTGCGCGAACCACTGCACGACGGGACCCGCATCCGTGGACGACGTCAGGTACAGGTATTCTCCGCTGGCGTCGAAGACGGCCTCGGACACCTCGCTCAACCCGTCCGTCAGCGCCCGCGTCTCGCCGGTCTCGAGCCGGTATGCGTACGCGGTACGGATGTTCGTCTCGTTGTTGCGGGTGTAGACCAGCCACCGTGAGTCGGGCGACCACGCGTGCGAGGGCGGAGGCAGCGGGCCATACATGACATCGGCGTCCACGCGGTGGGTCTGTCCGGCGGCGAGGTCGATCCAGTACACCGCCCGCGAGTTGTCCGTATAGCTGATTTTCGTTCCATCGGGCGACCACATCGGATCGGCGTAGAACCCGGCCCCGTCCAGAGCGTAGCTCCGCGCCTCTCCCGCACCCGTCTGCAGGGCCACGTACAACCGATACTCTCCAGAGTCGTCCGAGAACCAGGCGATCGACTCGCCGTCCGGCGACCAGGCGGGACTCCGTTCGTGGGCCGAAGTCGACTGCGTCAGATTGCGGTCGTCCCCTTTGTCGCGCGGCAGCGTCACAATCTCGCCCCGGAACTCGAACACGGCCCGGGCGCCGGAGGGCGAGAGGCTCGCGTCCCGGACGAAGTTCTCGCCGCTCGCGTAGCGGGAGCGCACTTCCACCAGATCGGTCGCGATCTCCACCGGCACCGACCCGGTCGAGCCCGACACCGGATCCAGCAAATGAAGGCGCCCAGCCTGCTCGTATGCGATCCGGCCCGAGCCAGCCGAAGCGCTCAACACCGGGAAGTCTTCATGAGACGTAAGCCGTGCGACCCTCTCCATCTCCGGGTCTAGGAATAGATGTTGAACTCCCCGTCGCGATCCGAACGGAAGTAGATGAGGTCGCCGATCCACATGGGGTCCGTGTCGTTCGAGCGCCCCTCCGGCTGTGGCACCTGGACGACCGAATGATCGGCCACGTCGTAGATCCAGATCCGAGTGGCTGTCCCGCCCCGATAGTTCTTCCACTGGGTGAAGGCTTCGTAGAGCGGCGTGTAGGCAATCTTCGACCCGTCGGGCGAATAGGTCGCCTTGAAAGCGTGGGGAATGGGCAACTGATCGGGGCGCCCTCCGCCCGTCGAGATCGTGAACAGCTGCTGGTGACGTCCGGTGTAGGCGTTGCGTCCCGACGCGAAGAGCACTGCCGACCCGTCGGTCGTAAAGTCTTGCACGATGTCGGCGCTCGGATGCCAAGTGAGGCGCGTGGGCACGCCGCCCTCCGACTGGACGAGGAAGACGTCCGTATTCCCGTCGTATTCCCCGCTGAAGGCGATCCACTCCCCGTCCGGCGAGAACCGGGGGTTGAACTCGACCCCGATGTGCGAGGTGAGCCTTCGCGGCGAACTCCCGTCGATCCCGGCGACCCACAGGTCCCCGGCGTAGGCGAACGCGATCCGGTCGGTGCTTACCGCCGGCTGGGCAAGCATCAGCGTGGCATCGCCGTTGTCGGTTGGGCCTCCGTTTCCTGCGGTTGCGTCCTGGGCCCAGGACGGTCGGGCCGACGAGGCGAGGAGCACGACGGTGGTGGTGACAAGCAGAGAGCGTGCGTTCATAGGGTCCTTCGCAATCTTGGTGGGATAGGTTGGGGAGCCGCCTTCTGATTGTACGCGGGTTGCCCGGACGCCGCTGCGCTTACCGCCGGCGGTCCCAATGGTCGATCGGGCGGACATCCCGTCGATACATTTCCGGCAGGATCCAGTAGTGGTCGCCGTAACTGCGCGGAGTCGGCCACACCTCGTCCAGCGAGTTGGCGTCGAAGAGTCGGCCGTGCTTCATGACGTACTGGATGTTGGCCGTCTCGCGAATGTCTTGCAGCGGGTCGCCGTTCAGCACCACGAGGTCTGCGATCTTGCCCTGAGTGATCGTGCCAAGGTCATCCTCGACGCCGAGATAGATAGCGCCGTGGAGGCTTGCGATCTCGAGCGCGCCCATGTTGCCGACAGCCTCGGCATTCGTCCACACGTCCCAGTGTGCCCCGATTCCAGGCTGCTGCCCGTGTGTCCCGACGGATCCGTAGCCACCCGCCGCAACGACATCGGCGAGCCCCTGCGCCATGATGTCCTTCGCGTAATCGGTCACCGGACGCCAAGTGAACCTCCGGGTGTGGGGAATGAGTTCGCGCCAGGGAATCCAGTCCTGCAGCTTGCTGTCGAGCCAGACCGGGCTCTCCTGCCACCAGTATTCCTCGCCCCAGGGCCCCAGGAGGCTGACGAGCGGAGTGTAGTCGTAGACGATCCCGGCCCGCCCCAGAAAGGTGGTGAGGTCGCCGTACACGGGAGCATTGGGGATCGAGTGCGTGAAGCTGGTATGTCCGTCCATGGCCAGCGACATGATCCAATCGAGGTCGCCTCCTTCGCCCGTGACCCGGACCCCGATTTCGCGGGCGGCGTCCATGACCCATTGGCGCTGGGTCCGCGTTGGCTGCCGATACTGCTTGACGAGGAGCGAGCCCCAGGACGCCCGGCGCCTCACCTCGTGCATGGCGACCAGACGGCTCGTGATTTCGGTACTCGCCGCGTTCCGGTTGGCCCAGATTGCCTCACCGCTGCTGAATGAGCGAGGTCCGACGACCTCGCCGGCTTCGATCAGCTCCCCCGTCGGGAACGCGGACACCATGGTCGCGAACGGATCATGAGTCGTCGTGACGCCGTAGGCCAGATAGACGGCCACCTCGAAGTCGCGCGGGGGGTTCATCCCGAGGTGATACTTGTGCTGGTGAGAGTGCATATCGAACCAGCCGGGGATTATTGTCCTGCCTGAAACATCCACGACCCGGTCGACTCCCTGTGTCGTACACTCGCCGACGCAACTGATCCTTCCAGCCCTGACCACGACCGTTCCGCTCGGGAGGACCTGCCGATTGTCGAGGGTGATGATCCGTGCCCCGGTGAGCGCGATCGATCCTGGCGGAACCGCCCTCGGCACACTCAGCGCAACCGACAGGGAGTCGGTCCGCCCCGTCGCGGCGTCGTAGGCGTAGAATCGGTTGCCGCTCGTGATGTCGAGCATCGAGGCGGAGCGCCACCTCGGCTGGATTCCACCCTCCCTGGTGAGCTGTCTGCTGGCGAAGGTCCCACCCATCGGAGCAAGCGTCGGTACGGCATCGCCTGTACCGCTCTCAGGCAGTTGGGCCAGGTAGACGTTCCCACCGTGGGTGAATGCCACCCGCTGGCCATCCGGCGCGACGGCAACATCCAGCGCGTCGCGAATGATCGCGTGGATCCTGGAGTCGCTGCCGTCCAGCCGTGTCGACCTGACCTCGACCAGGGTCGGGAAGACGTTTTCCTCCCTGACGGTCATGTAGTAGACGCGATCGTCGCTGGTCACCGACGGTCGAAGCTCGGCCACCGACGGTCCGATGAGGCCGGTACCCGCGGCAATCTCTGCGATGGCGGTCTCGGGACCGCCTCCGGCCGACAGCCTGACCAACTCGTAGTAGCCGTTGCGGGAGAGGCTGCTCCCTCGGGCGGTGGACCCCGCCCCGCGGACCACCACGATCTCCTGCGCATCGTGTGTCCACGCCGGGCTGAGGTACTCCCCCGGTGCCTGCGTGAGCTGTTCGGGCGTCCCGCCCGTGGATGGAACGCGCCAGAGCGCCCCTCGATTGTTGTTGTCGACGCTTGTAAACGCGATCCAGCGGCCATCCGGGGACCATGCCGGCTGGAACTCGAACGGCAGGAATCCGGTTGTCAGGCGTCGCGGCTCGCCACCGGGAAGATTCTGCACGTAGATGCGCCCCACCGCCTGGAACGCGAGGGTTCGGCCATCCGGAGAGACCGTTGCCCAGCGGATGAAGCGAACGTCCAGGGGACCGTCGCCCAGCCTGGTCCTGGCCCAGGCCTGCTCCGAAATGGTGCGGAGCACCCGGGCGCTGAACGGGATGGTCGAGACCTCGCCCGTCACAACGTCGACTCGGCGGATCTTCCCTCCTTGATGGATCACGATGCTCTGCCCGTCCGTCATCCAGCGGTAGCGTGGGTATGACCCCATGAAAGACTCGGACTGGTCCATCTCAACGGGATCCATGAGCAGTCGTTCACTCCCGGACTCCAGGTCGCGGATCCACAGGGCGGAACGGGGTCCGAACTGGTGGCCTTTGTACTCGATGGTGCCGCCCGGCACCTTTCGTATGAACGCCACGTAGCGTCCGTCGGGACTCGGCTCGGCGCCGAACCCCCCGCCGCTGGTCAGGCGCGCCTGCGACATCGCCTCGCCAAAGGTGATCGCACGGTCAGTGCCTGTCCCGAGATCATACCGGTGGATCTGCACCCCTCCCTTGAGCACGTCCGTTTCCTGGGGCCGGCGAAGGTCATAGTAGACAAACCGGCCATCGGCGGACGTCGAGGGACGAGAGGCGCGCATCCCGGCCTCGGAGAGGATTGCCAGCCCGGCACCGCCATCCAGGCTGTACATCGCGAGTCCACTTTGAACCTGCGGATCTCCCGGGCGGGCGCCGGTTTGGAAGACTATGATGAAGCGCCCATCTGCGGTCCACGCCGGCGTACTCATGCGGACGCGCGGATCAGGCGCCACGGGTCGTGGATTCGTCCCGTCGGCGTCCATGATCCAGAGATTGTCCTGCCCGTTCCGGTCGGAGATGAAGGCGATCGTTGATCCGTCCGGCGAGTACTGCGGATGGTAGTTTAGGGCGATCCCGCTGCCCTGGGTAAGGCACTCGGCGTCGCCTCCGGTGATGGGTACCCGATAGATGTGGCTCAGAAGGTCGAAGACGACCCACCTTCCGTCGGGTGATACGTCTACGGAAGTCCCCGTTCCCTCGTCGGTTGTGAAGTCGATGGTGCGCGCGATGCCCCGAGGCTGTGTGACGTCCCAGTCCGGTTGGGTCGAGGTCGCCAGGCTGGATTGCGCGGCCAGGAAGCTCCCGGTTGCAATGAACAGGACCGGGGGAAGAAGCGCGATACTCTTCGCGAAGCCTTTCATGAAACGGACCCTCTGGCAGAAATGTTGACGGGCGTCAGGACGGGGCGGGAATGCCTTCTCGCCGGAGGACTCGCCCGGCACGGACGCCCGTTGTGCCGCCGTCGCTCCATACGACCTTTCCGTTGACCCAGACGTGGGCAATTCCGATCGACTCGAGATGCGGCTGGTCCGTCGTGGAGCGGTCGATCACTGTGGCCGGATCGAAAAGCACCAGGTCGGCATAGTTGCCGGGTGCGATCGTGCCACGGCGCTGCAACCCCGCGTGCTGCGCCGGCAGACTGGTCATCTTGCGGACGGCATCTTCGAGCGTGAGCGTGCCCTTCTCCCGCACGTATCTGCCCAACACGCGTGGGAAGGCCCCGAAACCGCGCGGGCGGGCCCCGTTCAGCAGCCCGTCCGAGCAGATGTTCGCATGCTCCCACGCGATGAGCCTATCGATATCGCCTTCGTCCATTGCGGTGGCGACCACGCTCTCGACGGCGGCGGAAACCACGCCGTCCTCCGGGCCCTCGGGGAGCCTCTCGCTCGCCAGATCCCGCGATTCCCGGATCAGGCCCATCAGCGTCGAGGCCGGGTCTTCATCTCGAAGGACGGCGATCTCGGCAACTGTCTTGCCCGCGTACGACGGGTTGGGTCCGAAGGCACCGATCAGCAGACCTTCCGGTTTCACGATCTCCCGCAGGATCCTCTCCGCCTCCGTGCGGTTGTCGAAGTCGCGGTTGGGGAAGAGCACGGTGAGCGTCGACTGCCAGTAGGCATAGGGGTAGATGTCTGCGGAGACATCGATGCCGCTCGCCCGGGCCCGGTCGAGCACGCTCACCAGACTGTCCGCCTGACCCCACAGCGGGACCATCGCCAGCTTCAAGTGGCTGATCTGGACAGGGAGTCTGGCCTCGCGCCCGATGGTGATGACCTCGTCGATCGCCTCCCAGAACCAGCGGTCCTCACTGCGGATGTGGGTGATGTACCGGCCTCCGAGTTCAGCCGCCACTCTGGCGAGGTTCAGTAGCTCCGACGGATCGGAGAAGATGCCGGGATCGTATTCGAGACCGCTCGATAGCCCCACCGCTCCGGCATCGAGTTCGCGCCGGAGGAGGACGATCATCGAGTCAACCTCCGTATCGGTGGCCGGACGCCTGAAGTCGTTCCCCATCACAGCCGCCCGGATCGTGCCGTGGCCGGCGTAGTAGGCCACGTTGACAGCCGGCGCGGACTGCTCGAGCGAGGCCATGGCGGCGGCCAGCGGCATCGGATGGGCGCCGTCCTGGCCTGAAATGATGGTCGCAATCCCCTGACTGACCACCGGAAGCGCTTCGGGCGCCTCCGCGAGACCCACGTCATGGTGACTGTGTGTATCGATGAATCCGGGGGCGAGCACCAGGCCCCCGCCGTCCACCACGACATCGCCGGACAGCGGCTCGACCGCCGGGCCCACCGCGACGATCGAGTCCCCGACGAATCGGATCGCGCCGCTTACCGCGGGCGCGCCGGTACCGTCGATGATTCGGACTTTGGTGATCGTGGTGGCTTCGGGAAGTCGCTCAGGCGAAGAGCAGGAGAGAAGGAGGACGCCGGGCGGCAATAGCAGCAGGGCCAGGCGGCCGATACGAGTCGGTGTCATGTGCGTCTCGGTCACAGGGCGCCCGCCAGGCGCCCTCGGCTCCCCAGATCCACCACCCGGATATCCCGCCAGCGCACCTTTATCCCGCCACCGTCGTGGATCTGTAAGGCGATCGAGCCCGTGCCGGTGCCGACGATCTCGTCCACCAGATCCACCATCCGCGTCCCGTTCAGCCATGTCGTGACGCGGTCGCCCACGGCCCGCACGCGCATCGTGTTCCAGTCGCCCATTCGAAGTGCGGCGTCGAGCGCGGGATCGGGCTGGACGAGCCATCCCCGGCCGTACGATTCGTAGATGCCGCCGGTGAACAGGCCCGGGGGCGCGACTTCGGCCTGCCAGCCGCTCACGACGGTGCCCTCGACGCTGGAGCGGAAGAACACGCCGCTGTTGCCGTCGGCCTCCTGCATGAAGTCGACGGTGAGGTCGAAGTCGTGGTAGGTGGCGTCGGTGGCGAGATAGCCGTAGGCGGCGTCGGGGCCGCTCGCGCAGACGAGCTGGCCATCCTCGACATACCACAGCTCGGTGCCGTGTACCTGCCAGCCGTCGAGGTCCTCGCCGTTGAAGAGCGAGACCGGCTCGAGCGGCAGAATCTTGATGTTGCGGTAGAAGACGTTGCGGCCGTGATCCTGCAGGCCGATCGGGCTCGCTGCCGCGCGGCCGTAGCGCGGATACGGCGCGAACTTGCTGGCCGCGACGAGCGCCTCCCATTCGGCCGACCCGAGTTGGTACTCCACCGTCTTCGTCCCGTTGAGCCAGTGCTCGACGTGGTTGTTCACGATGCGGATCCGCCCGGAGTTCCACTCGCCGGGGCCGTGCAGGGTCGTTTCGCCCGCCGCGTGCAGGTCGTAATTGTCGCCGGTGAGGTGCGTGTTCATGTCCATCGTGCCCATCTCGATGTACGCGGGGTCGTCGAGGACCTGGTATTCGGGCGCGTTGTGCCAGATCTCGGCGCCTTCTTCCTCGATCACGCGGTAGAGGACGCCGCTGTTCGCGACTTCGGAGAGCATGAAGTCGAACTTGAGGTCGAAGTCCGTGAAGGACTCGGTGGTGACGATGTCGCCGCCGATCGCGACGTCGGGGTCGGTGGCGGTCGCGCCGACGATCAGCATGCCGTCGATGACCGCCCAGCCGGTGTCGGGGAACTCCTCGCGGTTGTAGCCGCGCCAGCCGGCGGTGGTCTCGCCGTCGAAGAGGAGGCGCCAGCCTGCGGTGTGCTCGGCCTCGGTGAGGGTGTTGGGGAGTGTGGTGGGCTCGGCGGCCTCGACGGCGTCCGCACCGGGGGCTGGCTGGCTGTCGGAGCCGGCGGAGCAGGCGGCGGCGAGGAGCGCGGCGATCGCCCAGAGAATCGCGTGCATCGCGTTGAGTTTGCGCATCAGACGAGCCTCATGGCGTCGGGGTCCCAGCGTACGATGCGGTCCTCGAAGTAGCTGAGGTGTTAGGAGCAAATAATATGTCCGGTTTCGTAGCACGTAATCTGTCCGGTTCAGAACAGTCACCGAGGAGGCTGGATGAACCGGGCGGAGATGCTGCGAGAGATACGGATGGCGAGGTTCGAAGAGATCTATGATCGATGGCGCCGAAAACGGGTCACGCAAGCGTGGGCGGCGAGCGTGCCGGGAGTGACGGACCGGACGTTCCGGCGCTGGGTGGCCCGCTACGAGGCGGGCGGGCTGGCGGCCCTGAAGGACAAGCGGGTGGCGGGGCCGTCTCCCCGGCGGGCGTCGCCGGAGGAGGCGGCGGCGCTGGAGGCGCTGTACCGGGACGGCTGTGCGGGGTGGAACGTGCTTCACTTCTACCACGAGGTCTACGCGGGCGAGCACGGCGGGGCGCGGTCGTACACCTGGGTGAAGAGCCGCCTTCAGGAGGCGGGCCTGGTGAGGAAGGGGCGCAGGAAGGGTGCGCACCGGCTCAGGCGGGAGCGCAAGCCGGCGGAGGGGATGATGCTCCACCAGGACGCCTCGACGCACGAATGGGCTCCCGGCCAGGGGTGGGACCTGGTCGTGACGATGGACGACGCGACAAGCGGGGTGTACTCGGGGTTCTTCGTCGAGGAGGAGGGAACGTGGTCGAGCCTTCGGGGCGTCGCGGAGACGGTGAAGGTGCAGGGGCTCTTCGACAGCCTGTACACGGACCGGGGCTCGCACTACTGGCACACGCCGGAGGCGGGCGGGAAGGTGGACAAGGACAAGCCGACCCAGTTCGGCCGGGCGATGGGCGAGCTCGGGATCGAGATGATCGCCGCGTACTCGCCGCAGGCGCGGGGCCGGAGCGAGCGGCTGTTCGGGACGCTTCAGGGGCGCCTGCCGCAGGAGCTGGCGCGGGCGGGGATCACCGACATGGACGAGGCCAACGAGTTCCTGAAGGACTGAAGGACTTCTGGCCGCGGTTCGACGCGGCATTTGCGGTGGAGGCGAGGGAGGCGAAGCGCGCGTTCACCCGGTTGCTGCCGCGGATGAAGGCCAAGCTGCCCGACATCCTCTGCCTGAAGGAGACACGGACGGTTGGCAACGACAACTGCGTGACCTACAAGGGCAAGACGCTGCAGATCCCGCCTCAGCCGCACCGGTACACCTACGTGCGAGCCAAGGTCAAGGTCCACGAATACGAGGACGGCGGCATGGCCGTCTTCCACGGCATCCGGAGGCTCGGGCGCTACGATGCGAACGGCAGGTTGCTGGACACCCTCAGCGGGTCGGAGGTGGCAGCGTGAGGCGGTACCGCCGCCCCCCTCGGCTCGCTCCGCTCGCCTCGGAGGGCGGCGGTACGGAAAAGCGGACACTTCATGTGCTACAGAAACCGGACATTTCATTTGCTACCGACACTCGAAGTAGCTGAGGTTGCAGGCCAGTGCCGGAGCCGCCGCCCGCAGGCCGAAGACCGCGTCCTCCAGCACCGGAGGCCCGCCCCGGATCGCCTGGAAGAAGTTGTTGAAGTGGTCGACATGGGCACCGCGGTAACCCTGCTCGACCTCGTAGCGAACCTCGGCCGGGGGCAGCATGCGGACCCGCGCGGGGAGGCCGCCCTCGCCCGCCGCCGCCTCGGCCATCTTCTCCTGCGAGAAGGCGTCCATGGGGTCCACGGCGACGTTCTTGCGAAGTACCACATCGGTCCACGTCACGTCCATCGCCCCCTCGCTACCCACCAGGCGGAGGAAGGTGCTGCCCGAAGTCCCGTCCACGAAGTTGACGCGGAGCGACAGGTTGAAGCCCGGGTGCGTGTCGGACTCCGGGTAGTCGAACATGCCCAGCAATACGTCGGGCACCTCGCGGCCGTCCTGCCAGTAGCGGAGCCCGCCCGTGGCCTGGACACGGCTCGGACCCCGCGAGCTCACGACGAAGTGCAGGCTCGAGAAGAGGTGGACGAAGAGGTCGCCCGCGACGCCGGTTCCGTAGTCGCGGTAGTTGCGCCAGCGGAAGATGCGGAGCGGATCGTAGGGGCGGTCGGGTGCCGAACCCAGGAAGCGCCTCCAGTCGACCGTCTCCTCGGAGGCCTCCGCTGGAATGGGGTATTGCCACGCCCCGATCGGGTCGTTGCGCGCCCAGAAGCCCTCGGCGTAGTTGAGCTCGCCGATCGCGCCGGACTCGTACAGCTCCTTGGCCTTCTCGTTGCCGAGGGAGCTCATCCCCTGGCTGCCCACCTGAAAGACGCTGCCCGATTCTTCCTGAGCGCGTACCAGGTCGTGGCCTTCGCCGATCGTGTGGACCATCGGCTTCTCGCAGTACGCGGCCTTGCCGGCCCTGAGAGTCCGCAATCGAGATCGGCTGGTGCCAGTGGTCGGGCGTTCCCACGATCACCGCGTCGACGTCGTCGCGCGCAAGCACCTCGTTGTAGTCGCGTGTGGTGAAGAGTCCCGCGCTGTAACGCTCGCGGGCGGCGTCCAGACGGCCGTCGAAGACATCGCACGCGGCCACGAGTTCGACCCCCGGGATGCGGAGCGCCGTCGATACATCCGCCATTCCCATCCCGCCGGCGCCGATGACCGCGAGGCCGACTCGATCGGAAGGGGCGATTTGCTTCCGGGGAATCGTGCGGGCCAGCTTGCGGGTGACGCGCGGCGCTCCCTTGCCGGGCGTCGTCGCGGCGGACGGCGCATTGCCGGAAGCGTCCTCACCCGAAAGCAGCGAGGGGATGCCGGCTGCGAGAGCTGAGCCGGCGGCTACGGACTTGACGAAGCTCCTCCGACTACTGGCGGAAGGGCGTTCAGGGTTGGACTTTGTCGTCTCACTCATGATTTCGGTGCACTTGGGAGTCGTCTTGCGGGCGCTGTGCCCCATCGGTGGCCTGACAACGTAAGTGTGCGCCGATCACGACAGCAAAGGGCGGGACCATGCGGACATCGACATCAGCCATTGCCGCTTGCGGAACGATCGCACTCCTGGCGCTCCCCCTGACCGGCGCAACCGGGCCCTCGGCGGAGTCGGCGTTGTTGGACGACCCCGTCCGGGTCGTCGTCGAAACGGACATGGGTGCCTTTGAGCTGGAGATCGACATCGACCGCGCTCCGGTCACGGCGGCCAACTTCCTGCGCTATGTCGACGGCGGACACTACGACGGCGGCGTCTTCCACAGGACGGTGCACGAGGAGAACCAGCCGAACGATTCCATCCGGATCGCGGTCATCCAGGGTGGCCGGAATCGGGACGCCGCGGCGGAGGGGTTTCCGCCGATTCCGCTCGAACGCACCAGCGACACGGGGATCACACACCGCGATGGGGCGGTCTCGATGGCCAGGGGCGGGCCCGATACGGCCACGCACAGCTTCTTCATCTGCGTCGGAGACCAGCCGTCGCTCGACTTCGGGGGGATGCGCAATCCGGGCGGGCAGGGGTTCGCCGCCTTCGGCAGCGTGGTGGAGGGGATGGACGTGGTGCGCGCGATCCACCGGGCACCATACGAAGCCCAGGCGTTGACGCCCCCGGTGGGGATCGTGAGGGTGTACCGGAAGGGGTGAATGGCGGGGGCGCGCGTGGGGATGCAGGACCTAGGACTTCCCGGGGTGCGGGGGCGACTTCGGGCCTGAATGGTGGTCCACAAACTCGGCCGCCCGCTTCGGCAGGAGCAGGTTGTCCGAAATTGCGGCGATCTCCTCGGCTCGTCGACGCTTTCAGCCGCTGTTCGACAACAAGCGCCAAGAGGTCTACCGTTAAAGGGCCATGAGCGCTACCCTCTTCAGCCGCTCCACCCGTACGAAGATCCATGCGCGGCTCGACCAGCTCTCACCAGCGAGCGTCCCCCACTGGGGAACGATGCCAGCGAGGAAGATGGTTTGCCACGTTGCAGACCATCTACGCGTCGCACTTGGCGACATTGAGGCTCGTCCTAGAGGGCTTGCGGCAAGGCTGGGGCGCCCATCCCTGGTTCGGTTCGGTCCCAGGGGCCTATCACCTCCGGCAATTCGGTGTCTAGAGCGTGGTCACCATGTCAACCGGCGGGCACGGGGCCACCGGTGCGTGAATTCCCCCCCCCACCTCTGCGCACGCTATGTCACCGGCCCCTGAACCAGTATTGGCTAGCGATGAATCTCCTCGCGATCCAGTTCGTCGCGCACAACGCCAATCACCCGATTGTGACATTAACCCCTTGCGCCTAGCCCGGATGGGGCAGGGCCAAGAGCGAGGCGAAGGCCGTCTCGCGGGTGTCGAGCCACATCATGTGAATCTGGTTGGTTCCGCTCTTGTCGGAGAGGAAGGCGATCCTGGTGGCGTCCGGGGACCAGATCGGTGACGAAACCTGGAAATTGCCGGTGGTCAGCTCGCGGGCCCGCCGGGTCGCCGTGTCCATGATCAGGAGGTTGCTCTGGTTGCGGTCGTTCATCTTGTCGACGCTGCCGCGCGTGAACAGGATGTGGCTGCCGTCCGGGGAGATCCTGGGGCTGCCGACCGATTCCATCTCCATGTAGGTGTCCATGTCGAGGAGCCCGCTCGGCTGCTGCGCGGTGGCAGTAGAGGAGTGGGCGAGGGCCAGAAGCAGGAGAGGGAGGGAGGGGAGGAGGGTGCGTGGGGTCTTCATGGGGACCTCCTGGGACGCGTGGCGTCGTGCGGTGACGGATTGGCTTGGGGCCGGGGGGGCAATATCGGCGCTCGGGTTGCGAGAATCCACGTCCCATGGGCGGATGGACTCCCACGAGAGCTGGACGCAGTGGTCCTACCGGCGACGAATGAAGCGGGGGTGGTCGGTCATGGTGGGGGTCCGGCCTTGCATCACCGTCTTCAGCGGCGGCGGAAGATCCAGTGCGACAGGGTCAGGGTGAGGCTGACAAACGGCCTCTCACCCGGTCCCGGGCCCGGCTTGTCCCACCTGGAGCCCGACTCTAGGCCGGAGAGATCCACCAACAGCAGCGCAAGCGCCCCGACGCCACCGGTGACAATGGCCGTCTTCACAGCGGAGAACTCCTTCATCTCCACGGACAGCAGGTCTGCTCTTGCCACCCGGACGGTGTCGTTAATCGGCCGCGTTCGCTGCGAGGCGTAGAACCCGGGCAGAGGCACGTCGAGGCCGATGGAGTCGGCGGTTGTCATGATCACCTTTGCAACGCCCCTCGTGAGCGATCTGGGGTTGCGCTCCTCCACCCTTCGCGCCGCCTCGGAGGTGAACTCGAACCGCACCTCGGTTCCCACGGAGGGGGACGGCGCCTCGATGGGCCGATAGGTAAAGCAACCGGAGCACGAGAGCGCTAGGACGAGGAGGCGAAAATGTGGGCTACCGGCCATGCCTGGACCCCCTTGTTCGAGAGAACCGAGGTGTGCCCGCCGTCGCCCGCGCAGCCTTGGGGGGACGGCGAGGTCAGGGGACGTTCGGGTTGTTCACCCGTTCCACGTCTGGCAGGGGAAAACACCTGGCATTCCCGTAGATGCCCCCGCCGGGGTACGGTTCGCCCGGGGTCGGCTTCAGCGGCAGGTCGTAGCGGTTCAGGTCGCTCAGGTGTTGGGACTCGAGGAACAGTTCCACTCGCCGCTCGTAGACGATCTGATCCATGACCTGCGCCGCATCGGAGCTGGAGAACGGGGGCAGGGCCGCGCGCGCGTGGAGCATGTTGATGATGTCCACGGCCGCTTGAAGGTTTCCGGCCTGGACTTCCGCCTCCGCGATGATGAGCTGCGCCTCCTCCCACTTCGCGATGGTCATGGGGTCGGACCGGCTGTCGAACTTGCTCTGGACCCACCACGGTGTCACTTGGTCCTGGCCCAGCCTTCCGGAGTATGTGACCTGGGGGCGCGGGTCCGGCACACCCTCGTACGAGAGATCCCTGTAGAACTCGCCTATCGTCACGCCACTCCATCCGCCCGCCGCGTTCGTGAATGCAACCTGATTGGCCCGACGATCTGGAGACTCGTCGTACGTGGCGAGCCTGGCGAACCCCTCGGGCACCAACCGGGCATCCGCGGCGGCGGCCGCCTTGTCGCCGAGGTTGAGGTGAACGCGGGCGCGCCCGACCCGGGCCATGTTGAGGATCTCCTGGTTCCCGACCGATGTCGCGGCGTCAATGGCGCGGCCAAAACGGGCCAAGGCCCGCTCCATGATCTCGGCGGGGCCGATCTCTGGACCCAGATCGAACGCGGCGCTGCACATCCCTTCTCCAATGAGGGTGTGGGCGTACCCCGAGTAGGCAGAGGCCGTCGCAATGAGGGAAGTACGCTCCGGGACCTCGGAGTCTGTCCACTCATCTATGAGATTCAGGGCATTGTCGGCCTGCCAGCGTGCCGTGGAGAGCGGCTTGTACACGGCCGGGCTCCAGAGTTGGTCGCATGTCTGAGTGGCATAGAAGCCTTCGCTGGGACTGAACTCGCGGCGGTCAAACTCCCTTCCCCAGGGAGAGGTGCTGGCCCACATCAGCTCGTCCCCGACGAGGCCCTGGGCCGCGATGTACCGCGTGAACGCGCACTCGAAGTCCGCGATCGTGCCGGTGACCATGAGGGAGGCATTCGCGGGCAACTCCAAGTCCTCGGCGACGATCCGCGACGGCGAATCCGCGACGCCGATCAGGCTGTCGCATCCAGACAACGACGCGAAAACGAAGGCGAGCAGCAGCGCACGCCCGGTCGCCGGTGTGGCGGCGCCTCGAGAGCACGGTGGGTTGAATTCACGGTAGGCTGTCATCGTTCAAATCCTCCTGTCCCGGAAGCGCCCGGCGTTGACCATTCGATTCGGTGCGGCGAGGGGCGTCACAAGCCGATCCTCACCATCGTGCGGAACTGTGCCAGCGGCGGGAACGTTGCGTCGTCCTCGTGCAGGTTCCGATGCGAGAGGACACCGCCCTCGGGATCGAGTCCCGAGTATCTCGTCCACGTGTAGAGATTCCGAAGAGATGCGGTGATGCTGACGCTCCTGGCGGAGAGCTGCTCGGCGAAGGCCTGCGGCAGCATGTAGGTCGCCCCGACTTCACGGAACTTCAGGTAGCTCGCGTCCTCGATCGTGGACCAGATGTACTCGACCCCGCCCCCGAGATCGAACTCCGCCACGAGGGCCGGATCGAAGCTCAAGGGATCCGCGTTCTCTTCACATTGACGGTCGAAGACGCATCGAGCCCACTTGGCCACGTTCCACAGCTTGTGTCCCGCCTTGAAGTCCATCAGCGCGTGGAAGTTCAGATTGTTTCCCAGACTTACGGACGTCGAAAACGCACCGTGGTGTCTTGCCTCGGGCCGGCCGGCGAATACGGGCTGCGCCATGTCGCAGGGGATCGCGTTGCCCTGGCCATCGTCGCAGAGCGCACTGATCGCCCTTCCGTTGGGGTCGAGTTGCGCGCTGAGGATGTGTTTGCGGAAGAAGGAGGCCACCGGATATCCGGGCTGATGACGGTTCTGCAAGTAGTCCACGGCGATGAAATCCAGGTCGCCACCCAGGGAGATCATCGTGTTGTCGTTCAGCGAATAGTTGAACGTCAAATCCCACCGGACCGAGGGGGTGGTGACCGGCACCACCGTGACCAGTGCCTCGACCCCCTTGTTCTCGATCTCGCCGGCGTTCACCCACTGCTTCCCGCCCAGGATACCGAAGCCGGAGGAGAATCCGGTGGAAGGTGCCACGTCACGGAGGACCAGGGCGTCCCGGGTGCGCTGGTTGTAGTAGGTGAAGTCGATGACGAGGCGCTGATTCAGGAGGCTGGCCTCGAAACCGGCCTCGAGGCCCACCACTCGCTCGGGCTTGAGTTCCGGATTTCCGAACACGTTGGGCGTGATAGCCGCCTCGCCGCCCGGTCCCGGAATCGGCGAGTACTGCCTAACGCTGGCGAACATCGCGGGTTGCTGTCCGGAGGCTCCCCAGGCGGCCCGCAGCTTGAGCACGTCCACGAAGCCGAAGTCCCAGAAGGGCTCTTCGCTCACCACCCAGCTCGCGCTCAGCTTCGGGTAGGTGACGAAGTCGAAGTCCGTTCCGAACGCGCTGTTGTCGTCCACCCGGAACGCGCCCGTCAGGAACATGCGGTTGTTCAGGCCGAGCTGCTCCTGCACGTAGAGGCCCACCGTGTTGTTCTCCACCACGTCGTCGTTGACTCCGCTGATGGTACCCGCCCCGCCCGTCGAGGTCACCGAGGGAACGGGGAAGCCCACCACTGCCTGGGTGGAGAAGGTCTCGCGGTTCCCGTAGTACTGGACCCCGAACGACGTCTGCGACTCCAGATCGGACCTGAGAGAAGCCGTCGCGGTGGCGCCGTAGTCCACCGTGACATAGGAGACCCTGCGTTCCTTGATCGTCTTGCCGCCATCGCTCCCCCACATGCCCCCGAACGGGAAGAAGCTCAGCATCTCTCCGACCACGCGCCGGTTGATGAACTCCGCCTTATCGGCGGTGAGATCGACCCCGGCGGTCAGCCGCTGGGCAAGCCAGCTCACCGGCCGGTGGTTGGCGGTCAGCGACCCGGTGAAGCGATCCACCTCGTCGTGCTGGACGCGCCAGTCGCGGTGCACCTCGGGGGGGCGCCGGGATCGCGTGCCCCGGCCCGGTTGATTCAACTCCAGGACACGGGTCGTGATTATGTCGACGTTCTCCGTGCCCCCCGGTGCCGTGCTCCTGCCAGCCGTCATCGCCATGGAGGTGGTCAGGTCCAGCGTTTGAAATGGGGTGGCCGAGAGGTTCAGCCGGGCGGCGAACAGATTCCGGACATGGCCGGAGACGACCCCCTCGCTCCGCTCGAAGTCCGCGCCGGAAAAGTATCTGAGTCCTTCGGCCACCTGCCCCTGGATGTCCATCCCGTACGCTTGGGTGTGCCCGGTACTGAACATCGGAGTGCCCCGCTCGGTCTCGGTCTGGGCCAGGGCGGCGGACAGGATCTGACCAGTCTGGGGGTCCCGTGCATAGCTTACCGGCCAGCGGCCTTCCGGGTCGCCGAACCAATTCGCGCCCTGGGAAACCCGTAGATTCACGCGGTTGCCAGCACCGGGGGTACCTTTTTTGGTAATGATCTGGATCACTCCGTTGGCGGCTTCCGTGCCGTAGAGGGTCTGGGCCGAGGGGCCCTTGATGACCTCGATGCTCTCGATGTGCTCGGGGTTGATGTCGTTCAGCCGCCCCATGACGTCGCTGCGGGGGCCTCGATCGTCGTTGCCGAACAGCGCCCCGGACGTGCCCGTCCACGGGCTGCTCTCGACACGGACTCCGTCCACGTAGACGAGCGGGTCGGTCTGCAGGGCCATGCTTCCCCGGCCACGGATCTGGATCTTGGAGCCCGCTCCCGGGATCCCGGGACCGGCGGTGACGACGACACCGGGCACCCGGGCGTTCAGGACTTCGTAGACGTTGGAGACGCCTCCGCGTCCCACCACCTCTTCCGCGGACACGACGCCCACCGAATTGGCGAGAGCACGGCGTTGGGTGCCTCCGGGAGTACCCGTCACCACGATCTCGTCCATCTCGAGCGCCATCTGCGTCAGCTCGAAGTCTAGCAGGACCGTCTCGCCGGCCGCGACCGTGACCTCCTGCGTGGCGGCTTGGTTGCCGATCCGCTCGGCACGGATCGTGTGGGTGCCCGCGGGCACCTGTAGCAGGATGTACCGCCCGTCGTCCCGGGCCATCGTGCCAATACCGAGCGCGGGAATGTGAATATTCGTACCCCCCACCGGCTGACCTGTCGCGGCGGCGGTGACCCGCCCCGTGACCGTAGCGGTCTGGGCACCGATCAGATCGGGGTTGGCCCCCGCGATGAGCACGACGCCGAGTAGAGCATGAAGAGCGCGCATGTGGCCTCCTTTGGGCCTGGCACCGGCGGGCTCTCCCCCGTCGCCCGCTCCTACCGGGCATCCATATATGTATATACAGTCGATTGCGAAAAAAGTCCATCTTGGGGGTCACCTGGTCCGGCGTCAGGTCGTAAGTCCGGCGGCACATCGTGGTCGCCGGCGCGCTCGACGGCTTTCGGTCGCGTTCAGACCGGCATTCTGGCGCAAATCGGAGCAGCGCGGCTCGATACGGGCTGAATCCGCTGCAGGTCGGTCAGATGATAGATGTGCTGGCGTTGGGTGCGGATCCGGTAATGGACATCGGTGACGTCGTGCTGGGGTCGGTGATCCCCAAGGACAGGCGCGGCCCCGACCGGTGGCGTCTCGACCGCGGACACCTCCCTCACCCATTCCTCGAACCGCCGCTGCACCATTCCCGGATCGCGCCCGGCGGCGGCCAGGGTGCAGTTCGTCAACCGTACGCTGTATCGCTCCAGCGTCCGTCGGCGTACCCCCGCCCGCCGGGCGATGGTGTCCCACTTGGCGTAGGGACGCTGGCGCACCGCCCACAGGAGAGTCGCCCAGCTCAGGAACTCCTTGGGTCCGCACTGGAGCGGCACTTCCGTCCTCCAGTAGCGGCGAAACGCGTCGGGGGGAACCTTGGCGTGCTGCGCCAGGCCCCCGACCGAGCTCGGCGGCGGCTCGGAGTCCGGGTCGATGGCAGTCCTGCACGTGCGCTTGATCGCCTTGACCAGACTCCAGTGAAACGAGTGGTCGCGGAGCAGACGATAGCCGAGTAGCCGGAGGGGATCCCGGTACCAAGGCTCGATCCGACCCACGAGATCGACCAGGCGATCGGCGGCCTCTTCCGCCCATACGACGTGACAACGGTTGGACTCGATCTGGCGAACTCGCTGCAGACTCTCCAGGGACAAAGGCGTGACGAGCACGCACGATGGCCCCCCGATGCTCTGGTCAAAGGACTGCCCGAAGCCACGTGACATCCGTGTCCGAAAACTCGCCCAACCCCGCTATCGCCACGCTCGCAACGCCGAACAATTCGTGGAATGTCTTGCGGCACTCCGTTACCTGAAGTTCGGCCCCTGCGAGCAACCCTTCGATCCGGGTCCGCATGTCGCGAGTCTCATAGTAGAACGCGATCATGTTCCATGTATAGGGTATTTGCTACGGCGACGCAGGTACCTGTTTCTCGCCACGTCTGCCGTTGGCCCTTTAGTGACGTTAGCGTATCCGATGTTGACGCTCCGGGCAAGTGAGGCGGCGGGGGCGGCAAGCCGGGGCGTGCGGGCGTCTCGGTGCTGACGAGGGGTTTCAGCACGGGCTTGTCTATTAACGTCAGTCCCCGGGCTGGAGGGAGGACCCGGCCCATCGGCGCCCCGGCCGGGGCGCCGATGGGGGGCGGTGGTCGGGCCGTCATGGGCTTGGCCTTCGGGGCCGTTCAGCAGTGTGGCCGCCACCGTCCTTCCCAACGTCCTGAATGGATACATGAGCATCATGGCTCGCATGACAAGCACAGGAGAAGGGAAGATGACCCACGATACCATCGGGATCGACATCTCGAAAGCCCACCTCGACGCCCACGCCGCGCCCGAGGGCAGGACGGCCCGGTTCTCGAACGATGCGGCCGGGTTCCGCAAGCTGATCGCCTGGATCGGCCCGGAGACCGCGCGCGTCGCCTACGAACCCAGCGGGCCCTTCCACCGCGACTTCGAGGACGCCCTGCTGAAGGCCGGACTTCCGCTGTACGCGATCAATCCCTACCAGGTCCGGTGCTTCGCGCGCGCGGATCCACGATCCATATGAGGCACCCGGCAGGGAGGCTGTCGAGTGCCGCCTTGTCTTTCGCCTTCTACTGCCCACCGGTATGAATGACGCCCTAGCGGCGCGACTGTTCGGGCCGCGCTAAGGGTCGGTGGTTGGGCGGCCAAACCCGCGGAATCAAATGGCGAAATCAGGAGAGAGTCAGTCGCCGGTCCCGCTCAGAAGGCCCTGCGAGACCTCAACGGCTGATCGGCATCCAGTCGCAGCCATCCGTATGCACCTCGATTCGCCGCAAGACCGACACGGCGTCTCCTCCGCGCAACACCTGTTCCAGAACCAGAAGCAAGTCGCCCTCGAATCCGATGGCCACACGCGTACCCGCTCCAACGGGATCGCCGCGTCCACGCAAGCCGACTCCCGGGACTCGTCGATCACGCTCACCCAGAGCCCCACCGTGCTGACAGGCCCTGTTTCGGTACCGTGGTCGAAGTGGACCACGACGAATGCGCCGTCCGGCCGCCGGTGGACTCCGCGGGTGACGGAGAAGAGGCCGAACACTTCGGGGTATGGGCGTCCGCTCTCGAGAACCTCGTCGATCGCGGCTTCAGGGTCCGCCGTGCCTCCCCTGCGGCGAGCCGCGGGGACCTCGAAGCGGTCCAGCTCCCGGCCTGTGGTGTCCGCGACGATCAGATACGGAAGCGGCTCGAGCCCGACCAGCGCAACGTGTCGGCCCACATCGCGAACGGCATCTCGTGGAAGATCCCGCCGGCTGGACCAATCACCGAATACTCGTCGGGGAGCCCAAGGACGGGACGGGCCTCGGAGTCGCCGACCGTCAAGCGGCGGATCGCGCTCCGGGTAGCGTAGAGCGCACCGCTCAGCCACAGTCCCTCCGAGCCGGGTACCACGGACTCGGCCGGCGTGTTGAGCGGATGTCTCTCCACGAACTGTCCGTCGCTGCGCCGGAAGAGATGGATGGCAGACGGAGTGAAAGACACGACCATGACGTGCTCGTCTCCCCAGGGCAGAGTAACGTTGGTGTCCATCCATTCGCCCCATTCGCCCGGGCCTTCGCCCGCGCGGCCGTAGCGCCGCATCAGGCGCCCGTTCCCCGAATAGTGGAACACACCCGGCGGTCCAGCGTCGGCCACCAGGTACCCGCCCGATCCATCGGGCACGACGGGGGTGGGCAGGACAAGGTAGTCGTCGCCCGATTCCTGCAGCACGATTCGAGCCGCGTACCTTGATCGAGGGTTGAGCGGACAGATGTGAGGTGGCGGCGGCGAGGGACGCGGCCGCGTCCAATGCAAGACGGGTAATCGCGCCTGCCACCGCGCCCCCGACAAGGAGGGTGGCGGGCTGCCCGCGAACTGCCTCCGGCTGGGAAGCGAGATCGGCGATCTTCATGTCGGCTCCTCGTTGGTGCGCCGCCGCACGGCCAGCTGTCGGGCCCGTCGGGCAGGCTCTTTGCCGGTCTCTTCCACCACGTCGACCGGCCCAGGGCGGATGTCGTCGGAGGACTCGAACGCCCCCCCGTCCTCTCGTTCCGCCACAGCGGCCGCCGCCGCCCCCGGCAGCGTGAACGGATCCGCCCGCTCACGTCCACCACATGCTCCATATCCGTCAGAGCCAGCACCGTGATCGCGCTCAGGAGCAGGGCCGAGGCTGACTTGAGGGACCCGGTCTGGCCCCATATGCGTGGGGGGCAGACAAAGCCGGGGGGGACAGGGCCACCTCGGCGGACGTTCGGCGAAACACGATGTGATAAGCCGAGTGATAACGACTCTCCCTAACAATCTCAGATATCAATGTGTGACAACAATTTAGACTCAATCATCCAACAGAACATGCAGGTCTTGTACACGATCGCGACCCTCGGGGTGCACCAGGAGGCAGCCGATGGGAGTACGGCACCATTCTAGCCCCCTTGCGATTATTCGACCAACCACCGTCCTTCAGGGCTGACATCGCGTCGCACTACGCCAAGGAATCTCCCCGATGCCACCCGCCTCTCCCCACCCCCCGCCCCCACCCCACCCCCGGCCCCACCGCCCCCTCCTCGCCCTGCCCGCGCTCCTCGCGGCCACCGCCGCATGCGGCGCGGCCCAGACCCCGCCCCCGGGCACGGCTCCCGAGCCACCCCCCGTCGAGGCGGGTCTTCCGGCGGCGGCGGGCGAATACGACCTTGCCCTCGATGTGCGGCACTACGACATCGAGCTCGCGCTCGGCGCTCCCGAGATCGAGGGGCGCGTCACGATCACCGTGCGCCCCAGCGATGCCGCCCGCCTCCCCCTCGACTTCACCGGCCTGGGCATCCGCGCGGTGCGGATCGGCGACGAGCCCGCCACCTTCGACTACGCGGCCGGCAAGCTCACCATCGCGCTCCCGGACGCCGCCGGCGCCGACGACCTCCACGTCACCATCGAGTACCACGGCACCCCCGACGACGGCCTCATCATCCGCGACAACGTGCACGGCGATCCGGCGGCCTTCGTCGACAACTGGCCGAACCGCACCCGCTTCTGGCTGCCCTCCGTCGACCACCCGGCCGACAAGGCGACGGCCTCCTTTACCGTGCACGCACCGTCCGAGTGGCAGGTCATCGCCAACGGGGCCCCTGTCGGCGAGCCATCACTCACGGCCGCGGACGCTCCCGGCGGCAGCGAGGGCAAGACGACGTGGCGATGGGCCACCTCGGTCGATCATCCCACCTACACCCTCGTCGTCGGCGCGGCCGCCTTCGCGATCGAATCGCTGGGACGCGCGGCCTGCGGCAACGCCCCGGCGAGCCCCGACCCCGACGGCTGCGTGGACGTGTCCTTCTGGGCCTACCCCCAGGACGCCGGTTTCGCCCGTCGAAGTCTTCGCGCGTGCGCCCGCGGTGGTCGACTTCTTCACCGAGACCGTGGGTCCGTACCCCTTCGAGAAGCTCGCGAACGTCCAGTCCGCGACGCAGTTCGGCGGCATGGAGAATTCGTCGGCCATCTTCTATTCGGAAGGAGCGATCGCGTCCGGCCGCCTCGGCGAGGGCACGGTGTCCCACGAAATCGCCCACCAGTGGTTCGGCGACTCGGCGACCGAGTCCGACTGGACCCATCTGTGGCTTTCCGAGGGCTTCGCGACGTACTTCGGCGCCCTCTTCTTCGAGGCCGCGGACGGGGTGGACGACTTCCGCGGGCGGATGGAACAGAGCCGCCGGGGCTATGTCGCGTCGAATGTCACGGGCCGACCGATCGTCGATCCCGCCGGTCCCGAAACACTCTTCCAACTCCTCAACAGCAACAACTATGCAAAGGGCGGTTGGGTCCTGCACATGCTCAGGGGGGTCCTGGGAGACGACACCTTTTTCCGGGGCATCCGCGCCTACTACGCCGAGCACGCGTACGGCAACGCACTCACCGCGGACCTGCAACGCGTCTTCGAAGAGGTCTCCGGCCAGTCGCTGGAGTGGTTCTTCGAGCAGTGGGTCCATCAACCCGGTTATCCAGTGCTGGAGTCCGCCTGGGAGATGTCCGAGGACGGGAGCGAGGTGGTCCTCACCGTCCGACAGACCCAATCCGCCGAGTGGCCAGCTTTTCGCCTGCCCATGGAGGTCGAAATCCGGGTCAATGGCTCCCGGGACATCCGGTTGCGGGAGTCGATCGAGCTGGCCTCGCGGGAGCAGACCTTCCGGCTCCCCGTTTCCGGCCGCCCCGAAGCCGTCACGCTGGACCCGGACGGCTGGGTGCTGAAGGGGGGCTGATCCGCGGCGAGCGCCCGGAGTGCTGCTTACCGCGAGCCCCCGGGCGGCCACGTATCGCGGGCCGCTACCGCACCTCCGCCGGCAGTCTCCTCACCACGATGGTCGGCACGTCGAATTCGTCGCGTTCCACGAAGGCGACGAGGCCATCGGGGCCGAACGCGGCGGGCATCTCGGTCGCCGGCAGCGTACCCGCGTACTCCCCGTCCGCGTCGAACACGTCGATCGGGCCGGAGTCGTCCCACGGATCGTCCCCCCGCCGCTGTATCCACAGGGCGCCATCCCAGGTCGCTTTCAGCCCGCGCACGACGGGGACCTCCTCGAAGAAGTCCCGTTTTTCGAGCGCTTTTCGGAGTGCTTCCATCATGCCCGCTGGCATCATGGCGCCAAGGTCTCCCAGGGGCCCGCTTGCGCTCGCGGTCTGTTCGTCAAATTCCCGGAGCTCTTCCTCGATCATGGCCGCCCGGATCCCCCGGGTCACCCCTTCTGGCTGGATGGGCCGGCGCAGCACGCTCCTGGCCGTTCCATCCTTGCCAACCAGCGTGATCGAGTACGCCGAGGAATCGGAATAGGCGATCGTGCCATCGGGGAGCACGTCCCAGATCAGCGTCGGTTCGAAGAATATCCCATCGCCCGCGACCATTTCGGCCATCCTCGACGGGTCCAGGGCGGTCTCAACGGTCAAGGGGGCCGCGGGACGATCCTCGGGCGGCGACCACGCCTGCAGGATCGGCGTCGCGGAGACCATATCACCGCTGAGGTCGACCCGCTCCAGCCCTCGGTCATCGATTCCGGGCTCTTCTTCCGCCCCGGTCACCTGGGCCATCATTCCCGATAGCTGGGACATCATCCCCGGCGCTCCCTGCGCGATCAGCGCGGAACCATCCGGATCGGGCCTGATCGCGCCCCGCATGGAGGAGAATCCGGCCATCGGGCCCTGTCCGGAGCTCATTTTCACGAACCGCTCCAACTCTCCATCCGGATCGAAGAGCTGGTAGGCGTTGTGTCCCACATCCGCAACAGCGAAACGTCCGTCGCGCCAAACGACCTGGGTTATCGGGATGTTGAACTCTCCAGGCCCCTCACCCTGACTCCCCACGGTCCTGACCAGCTCACCGTTTCGGTCGACGACTGCGACCTGGAACAGCTGGGCGTCGAGGACGAACAGGTTGCCCGATCCGTCGAACGCCAGGCCCGTGGGAGTGCTGAACTGAGCCCAGTCGGGTGCGGTGGCGCCGCCCACGCGGTAGACTTCCGGGAACTCCGGGGACAGCGGCCGGTCCTGCGCGACGGTTTTTGGCGCGGCCGCGGTAGACGCCGCGAGCAGCACGGTCGCGAGGGACAGTATCTGGATGGTCGAATGGTTCACGTTACATCCTCCCCTGGAAGAAATTGGCCGAGCGTTCCGTGGTGTCGGAGGCGCCGGGTGCATATGCAATACGGACACCGTAACGCCGAGCCTTCAGCGATTTGTCATCGGACGTCTGGCAGCCCGCGGAATGGACCCCCGCGGGTTCATCCACGGGCTGCTGCACGATACCCCCGCTTTCGCCCCGGGGAACAAATGGCATATTATTCGGATTACCCCGTTGAGCCGGATGGCCGCCAGGGCACCGAGTCGCCCGGGGTGCGTCTGACCCAACCCGAGGAGCACCACGTTGTCGTCCGCAGCGCATCTCGCTTTCGAGCGGGACATTGTCGAAATAGAAGACCAGATCTCCCGGCTGCGGGAGATGGCGGCGAAGCGCGGCCTGGACGTTGCGGATGAGCTGCGGGTACTGACCGCCAAGCTCGATGTCCTGCGCGACGAGACCTACCGCAACCTGACGCCGATGGAGCAGGTCCAGGTGGCCCGCCACCCCCGCCGCCCGTACACCCTGGACTACATCGAAGGCATCTTCACCGACTGGTTCGAGCTCAAGGGGGACCGGTGCTTCCGCAACGACGAGGCCATCGTCGGCGGCTGGGCGCGGCTCGGCGACAGGTCCGTCATGGTGATCGGGCACCAGAAGGGCCGGGACATGAAGGAGAACCTGCGGCGCAACTTCGGGATGCCGCATCCGGAGGGGTATCGCAAGGCGCTCCGGCTGATGAAGATGGCTGCCAAGTTCGGGAGGCCGGTGGTCACGCTGATCGACACGCCGGGTGCCTACCCCGGTTTCGGGGCCGAAGAGCGGGGCCAGGCGGAAGCGATCGCAACCAACCTGCGGGAGATGGCCCGCCTTCGCGTTCCGACCGTGTCCCTCGTGATCGGGGAAGGGGGGTCCGGAGGGGCGCTGGCCCTGGGCGTCACCGACCGAATCCTCCTTCTCGAGCACTCGATCTACTCGGTGATTTCTCCGGAAGGGTGCGCCGCCATCCTCTGGCGCTCCGCCGACGAGAAGGAAAAGGCGGCGCAGGCGCTGCGACTCACCTCGACCGACCTCCTGGCCCTGGGCGTCGCCGACGAGGTCGTCCCCGAACCCCCCGGAGGTGCCCACGCGGACCCGGACTCGACCATGGCGGCTGTGGCGGAGGCCCTGACCCGGAATTTGCGCGAGCTTGCGACCAGGAAGCCGGACCGCCTCCTGGCCGAACGATGGGCGAAGTACGAGTCGCTCGGTACCTGGACCGAGCGGGACGGCGAGTAGCATGTCCGGCTTCGCGGAGGTGAGCTTCAAGGGGACGCGCCGGGCGTACTACACATTCGATGCACTCGATCTCGTGCCGGGCGACCCTGTCATCGTGCAGGCCGACCGGGGGGAAGACCTCGGACGGGTAACGGCCCTGGGCAGCATCGCCGAGCGCAAGTGTTCGTCGTCGGGGGGGTGCTCGACACCCGCACCCACGCTGCGGGTGATCCGCCGCGCAGTCGAGGACGAGGTCCGGCGCGCCGAGCACAAGCAGGGCGACGAGGTGCGGGTGCGCGGGGAGACCCGGAAGCATGTGGCGCGTCATGGCCTGAAGATGAAGGTCACCGAGACCGAATGGCAGTTCGATCGCAAGAAGCTGATCATCTATTTCACCGCCGACAAGCGGGTGGATTTCCGCGCGCTCGTGCGCGACTTGGCGCAGGCATTCCGCACCCGCATCGAGCTCAAGCAGATCGGGGTCCGGGACGAGGCCGCGCTGCTGGGGGGCGTGGGGCGGTGCGGGCGCGAGCTGTGCTGTTCCACCTGGCTTCCCGCGCTGAAGCCCGTCAGCCTTCAGCTCGCCAAGGACCAGAGCCTGTCGCTCAATCCGGCGCAGATTTCCGGGTGTTGCGGCCGCCTCATGTGCTGCCTCATGTACGAGCACGACAGCTACGTGGAGGCGCGCCGGAGGTTCCCGCGCGAGGGGAGGATGATCAGGACCGCGCTCGGACAGGAGAAGGTCGTCAGCGTCAACATCTTCATGGACACGATCACTCTGAGGGCCGTCAAAGGCGACCAGCGGGTGGTCGGTGTCGAAGATCTGAAGCGGGAGATCGCAGCCAGTCCAAGGAGGTGAATTCGTGCACGGCATACGTCCCCCCGAGCCCCCGCGTCCTCCCCGGCATCCTCCGCCCCCGCGGCCTCCTCTGCCCCCGTCGGGCCCGCCGCGGCCTGTTCCGGTGAACTCGCTCGTCCGGAGCTGTGCCGCCTTCGCCGTGTATCTGGCGGTGGCCGCCTGCGCCGAATCCCCTCCAGTGGCCGATGTCGGGGGTTCGGAGGAACTCGCGGCGATCGCCGAGGATGTGTGGCAGCGCCAGCTGGACGTCGATCTGCGCGCCCGGGCCCGGGAAGGCCTGCGCCTGGAGCGGCTCCCCATCCCCACACTCGACCGCGCGGAGGCGGACGCCGAATTCAGCCGCAGCGTCCTCCAGCGGCTCGACGCCATCGACAGCGACGCGCTCGGGGCGCAGGACCGGCTCACCTGGGAGGTCCTTCATCGACGGGCGTCCGTCAACATCGAGGGGCTCGATCACTACTGGGTCATCACCAACGTGCTCACCCCCTATTCATCCCCGATCGGGGGCTTCCGGGCGCTTTTCGCGATGGTGCCGGTGGCCGATGCGCAAGGCCGCGAGGACTACCTGACGCTGCTGTCGCAGGTGCCGGACGCAGTGGGCTTCGTCGAGGCGCACGCGCGCGGCCAGATGGAACGGGGCGTCGTCGTGCCGGAACCCAACATGGATGCAGTGGTCGGGATTGTTCGTGCGAGTACCGCCCCGTTTGACGACGGCCCCTTCGCGGTGGCGTTGGTGCGCCTCGGGGCGGAGAGCGACGACCCCAACGCGGAGGGAGACGCGGCCGCGTTCCTCGCCGAGGCCGCCAGGATCGTCGAGGAAGAGATCAACCCCGCGCTGGAGCGCCTCGGCGACTTCCTGGATGGCGAATACCGGCAGGCCGCGCCGGCCGAGGTGGGACTGTCCCGGCAACCCGGGGGCGAGGCGGCGTACCGCTACCTGGTGCGGGTGCACACGACCATGGACATCACGCCCGAGGAGATCCATCGGATCGGGCTGCAGAACGTCGCGGAGCTGGAAGAACAGATGCTGGCCGTACAGTCCCGCATCGGCTTCGAAGGCTCGATCGACGACTTCAGGCGCCACATCCCCACCAATCCGGAGTACTTCCCCGAGTCGGTCGAAGAGGTGCAGATGCGGCTGGAGTCCCCCTCGTGGGAGTTTTTCGCGAGGGCGGACGAGTTGTTCCTTACCAAACCCGAGGCCCCCTTCGGCGCCCGCCGCCTGGACCCGGCGCTCGAGGGTTCCCAGACCTTCGGCTACTACAACCCGCCGACTCCTGCCGATCCGGTCGGCTACTACAACTTCAACGGGTCCGACCTGGATCAGCGCAGCTGGCTCACGTACAAGGGAATCTCCTTCCACGAGCTCTTCCCGGGGCACCACTTCCACATCACCCGGCAGTACGCCAACTCCGACCTGCCGGCCGTTCGCCGCAACGGGTTGCACACCGCGTACACGGAAGGGTGGGGGATGTACTCGACCTTCCTGGGCATCGATTCGGGCTTTCTGGCGGACGATCCCCTGGGTGAGTACGGTGCATACATGATGGAGATCTTCGTGGCCACCCGGCTCGTTGTGGATACGGGGATGAACCTGCTGGGATGGACGCTGGAAGAGGGTCGCCAGTACATGCGCGACCACATCTTCGACTCCGAGACCCAGATCGCCACCGAATCGCTGCGCTATTCGACCGACATGTGGGGCCAGGCGCTGGGGTACCAGATGGGGAAACGGGCCATTCTGGAGCTGCGGCGCAGGGCGGAAGAAGCCCTCGGGGACGACTTCGATCTCCGCCGCTTTCACGAGGCCGTGCTCGGCCCCGGTTCACTGCCGATCGAAGTGCTGCAGAGCCACATCGACCGTTTCATCGAAGAGGAGCGCGGAGCGTAGCCATGTTTCGTCCAGTCCGTTTCCTGCGGGCCGGGTGCGCCGCGATCGTGCTTTCCATCCCGTTCCTCGTCCCCCCGGCCCCCCTCGCCGCCCAGTCCGGCGGTGACATCGCGCAGGCCTACCGACAGGCCCACGAGGCCGAGATCGTCAGGGACTTCGCCGAGCTGCTGACATACCCGAACCGTGCCCGCGACAGCGAGGACATCACCCGGGCCGCGCTCTACATCCGTGACCGCCTGCGCGAAGCGGGGGCCGAATCGGAGCTGCTCACCCTCGACGGGGTGGCACCCCTCGTGTACGGCCAGCTTTCCGTGCCCGGCGCGACCCGGACGCTCGGCATCTATGTCCACTACGACGGGCAGCCCGTGGATCCGGGCAACTGGACCCATCCGCCATTCGAGCCCACCCTCTACACCGCTTCGATGGAGGCGGAGGGCGCGCCCATCCCGTTCCCCGCGCCCGGCGAGGCGGTGGACCCGGACTGGCGCATCTACGCGCGTTCCGCCGGCGACGACAAGGCGCCCATCGCGGCGGTTCTCACCGTGCTGAACGCCTTTCGCGAGGGGGACGTGACTCCCACCTCGAATCTGGTTTTCTTCTTCGACGGCGAAGAGGAGGCGGGCTCGCGCAACCTGGGCCGCTACATGGAGATGCGGGCCGAGGCGCTCGACGAGATCGACATCTGGCTCTTCTTCGACGGCCCCGCCCACCAGAGCGGGAGGCCGCAGCTGACCTTCGGCGTGCGCGGCTCGATGGGCATGGAGGTCACGGTGTACGGGGCCACCCGCAACCTGCACTCGGGCCACTACGGGAACTGGGCGCCCGACACCGGCAACATCCTGGCGCACCTCCTGGCCTCGATGAAGGACGAGGACGGGCGCGTGCTGGTGGATGGCTGGTACGACACCGCCGACCCCATCGGCGACGAGGAGCGCGCGGCCCTGGAATCGATCCCGGACGTCGACCCGTCGCTGCGCCGGGAACTCGGGCTGGCGTGGACCGAGGGCGAGCCTGAGACCATCGCGGAGAGGCTGCTGCTTCCGGCACTGAACGTGCGGGGCATCACCAGCGGCAACACCGGCTCGCTGGCCCGAAACGTCATCCCCAACACGGCGGTGGCGGCGCTGGGCATCCGCCTGGTGAAGGGGAACGAGCCGGGTCACCTGCGCCAGCTCATCGTGGATCACATCGAGAGCCAGGGTTTCCATGTCGTGTCGGAGGACCCCGACATGGAGACCCGGCTCCGCTATCCGCGCATCGCCAGGGTGACGGGCGGGGGCGGGTCCCCGGCGGCCCGCACAGGCATGGCCGGCACGTACGTGCAGCAGGTGATCGGGGCGGCTTCGCGGGCCGCCGACCGAGCGTTCGGGCCCGGTTCCCTGGTGCTGGCCCCCGGGATGGGCGGCACGCTGCCGCTCCACCACTTCACCGATGTCGCGGGGAAGCCCGCGATCGTGGTCCCGGTGGCCAATCACGACAACAACCAGCACGCCCCCGACGAGAATCTCCGGATCGGCAACCTCTGGTATGCGATTGACCTGTACGCCGCCCTGCTGACCATGCCGGGGGGCGTGTCGTGACCGAACTGGGCGTGCCGGACGCCGCGGGCGACATTGCCGGCGCTGGAACCGCCCCCGCCGCCGGCAACCACGCGCACGTCGAGTTCGAGGGAGTAAGCAAGAGCTACGACGGGCGAACATTGGTGGTCGAAGATCTCGACCTCAGCGTCCAAAAAGGCGAGTTCGTCACCCTTCTGGGTCCTTCGGGGTCGGGCAAGACCACGATCCTGATGATGTTGGCGGGCTTTCAGACGCCCACATCCGGAATCATCCGCATCGATGGCCGCTCGGTTCAGGATCTGCCACCGCGCAGGCGCGGGATCGGGATGGTCTTTCAGAACTATGCCATCTTCCCCCACATGACCGTCGGCCAGAACCTCGCGTTCCCCCTGGAGGTGCGGGGCATGGGGCCGGAGCAGCGGGAAGAGCGCGTCGAGCGGGCGCTGGCGCTTGTTCGGCTGGAGGGTCTGGCCCATCGCCGGCCGGGGCAGCTGTCCGGCGGGCAACAGCAGAGGGTGGCGATTGCGCGCGCCCTGGTTTTCGAACCGAGCCTGGTGCTGATGGACGAGCCCCTGGGCGCGCTGGACCGGAGCTTGCGGGAGGAGATGCAGTTCGAGATCCGCCGCATCCACCGGCAGCTGGGGGTTACGGTGGTGTACGTCACGCACGATCAGCAGGAGGCGATGGTCATGTCGGACCGCATCGCCGTGCTGAACCAGGGCTTCATCGAGCAGATGGCGCCCCCCGAGACGCTGTACGAAGAACCTGACCGCGCATTCGTCGCGCGGTTCATCGGCGAGAACAACCGCCTCCACGGGCGGGTTGTGACGATGAACGGGGGATTCTGCGAGGTGGAGACGGGCCGGGCGCGGATCCGCGCGCTTCAGATCGCCGACTGCGAGCCGGGCGACATGGTCACGCTGTCGATCCGACCTGAACGCGTCGCGGTGAACCCCGAACCCGGGCTGTTCGGCAACCAGATCGGCGGCACCGTCAGGGATCTCGCCTTTCTGGGCGATCATCTGCGCGTGCGCATGGACGCGTGTGAACGGCACGACTTCATCGCCAAGATCCCCAACATCGTGGGGCACGGCGGCATACTGGTCGGAGACACCGTGCGCATCGGCTGGACGGTGACCGACTGTCGTGTCCTCGACTATGAGAGGAAAGACGATTGAAAGGACTGATCATGAACCGGGCCCTTGCCCTTCTGGCCATTGTGGCGCCCGTCCCCTGGCAGGGGGCCGCGGGCCAGTCGGTCACAACAGTCTCCTGGGGAGGATCCTACGGGCGGGCCGTGAACGAGGGGATCAACATCCCCTTTACGGCCGCAACCGGGATCCGCGTGAACGTCGAGGACTACAACGGCGGCTTGGCCCAGATTCGTGCTCAGGTGGATTTGGGCAACGTTCATTGGGACGTGGTGGACCTGGAAATTGCCGACGCGGTGCGCGGATGCGACGAGGGCCTGCTGGAGCCAATCGACCTCGGCACGTTTCCCCCCGGGCCCGACGGGACACCGGCGGTCGAGGACTTCGTTCTCGAATCCCAGTCCGAATGCGGGGTCGGATACCTGTACTGGTCCACCGTATATGCGTACAACGCGGACAACATCTCCGGCGAAAAGCCCGCGACCATCGAGGACTTCTTCGACCTGGAGAAATTCCCGGGACGGCGAGGCATGCGCCGGGCCCCTCAGGTCAACCTGGAGTTCGCGTTGATCGCCGATGACGTCCCGCTGGACGAGGTGTACGCCACTCTGGACACGCCCGAGGGCCTGAACCGTGCCTTCCGCAAGCTGGACACGATCAAGGACCAGGTGATCTGGTGGGAAGCGGGCGCGCAGCCCCCCCAGATGCTGGCCGACGGCGAAGTCGTCATGAGCACAGCATATAATGGACGTATATTCAATGCGCAAGTTCTGGAAGATCAGCCGTTCGTGATCGTCTGGGACGGACAACTCCTGGATGTCGGCCAGATCGGGATCGTCGCCGGCACTCCCAGGCTGGAAGAGGCGCTGCGGTACCTCGCCTTTGCCACAAGCGCGGAATCGCAGGCCGCCGTTGCACGCCGGATCTCGTACTCCCCGACGCGGAGGTCCGGGGCGCCGCTGGTGACGACTCACGTCGAGACCGGCGTGGACATGGCGCCGCACATGCCCGCGAGTCCGGCCAACGTGGAGCGCGCCCTTCGCTACGACTGGTCGTGGTGGGTGGACAACCAGGATGAACTGAACGAGCGCTTCAGCGCCTGGCTGGCGCGCTGAAGACGATGGGTCCGAGCAGCCGCCTCCTGGCCGGAGTCGCCAGTCGGGAGCGACATGGTCCCGGAGACGGCTCAGGCGAGGGATCCGGGAATAGCGGAGGTGCGGCCAACTCGCCGAGACGGGAGCGGCTGCGGGCGATCGGCCTGGTCCTTCCCCTGCTGCTCTTTGTTGGGGTGACCTTTGTCGCGCCGCTGGCAACCATGCTCCTGCGCAGCGTGCACGACCCGGTGGTGGCTGACGCCCTGCCCGAGACCCTCGCATCGCTGAACGAGTGGGCCGGCGAAGAGCTGCCGGCCGAGGCCGCATACGAGGCGGTTGCGCGAGAATTGATGGTGGCGCGCGAGGAGAGGACCCTGGGACAGGTGGCCGGACGGGTCAACCGCGTGGAGAGCGGGCTGCGCAGCGTCTTCACCCGCAGCGGCCGGGAGCTGCGCGGCGTGACCGAGGGGCCGTGGCGGGAGGTGATGGTCGCCATCGACCCGGCGTGGGCCGAACCGGAGACCTGGCACGCGATCCGCGCCACCGGCCAGCGCTTCACCGCGCGCCACTACCTCAATGCCGTCGACATGCGGCAGCTGCCCGACGGCTCGGTCGCGCGGCAACCCGAGGAACGGCGCATCTACCTGCCGTTGCTCTGGCGCACGCTGATCGTCAGCGCGGAGATCACCTTCCTCTGCCTCCTCCTGGGCTACCCGATCGCCCATCTGATCGCCCACGCGCCGCCGCGCCGCGCGAACGTCCTCCTGGCGCTTGTTCTGGTGCCCTTCTGGACTTCGCTGCTGGTACGCACCACCGCGTGGATCGTGCTGCTGCAGACGCAGGGCGTCATCAACGACCTGCTCGTCACGATCGGGCTGATCGGCGACGACGGCCGCCTGGCCATGATCTACAACATGACCGGCACGATCATCGCCATGACCCATGTGCTGCTGCCCTTCATGGTCCTGCCGCTGTACTCGGTCATGCGCGGGATCCCGGGCCGGTACATGGACGCCGCGGCCTCTCTCGGGGCCACGCCCGCACAGGCGTTCCGGCGCGTCTACTGGCCGCAGACCTTGCCCGGAGTGGGCGCGGGTTCGCTCCTCGTCTTCATTCTCTCGATCGGCTACTACATCACGCCGGCGCTTGTCGGCGGCAGCAGCGGCCAGCTCATCTCAAACATGGTCGCCTACCACATGCAGACCTCGCTCAACTGGGGTCTGGCGGGGGCGCTGGGCGGGATCCTGCTGGCTGGCGTCCTGGCGCTCTACCTTGTCTACGACCGCCTCGTGGGCATCGAGCGTCTGAGTCTGGGATAGGGCGATGAACCCCCGTGCCCTGCGCTTCGCCTACCTCGGTTTCTGCACGCTGGTGTTCGCGTTCCTGGTAGCGCCGATTCTCGTGATCGTGCCGCTCAGCTTCAACGCCGAACCGTACTTCACCTTCACCGAGGGGATGCTCCGTCTGGACCCCGACGCCTATTCGTTCCGGTGGTATCGGGAGATCGTCGACAACGAAGCGTGGACCCGGAGTCTCATCAACAGCCTCGTCATCGGCAGCGCCGCGACCATCCTCGCCACCGTGCTCGGCACGTTGGCCGCGCTGGGGCTATCGAGTCCCGCCATGCCCGCCCGCCGCCTCTTCATGGGTCTCCTCATCTCGCCCATGGTGACCCCGGTGATCATCTCCGCGGCCGGGATGTTCTTCTTCTACTCCAGTATCGGGCTCGGCCAGACCCATCTCGGCCTGATCCTGGCTCATACGGCCCTTGGCATCCCCTTCGTGGTCATCACCGTGACGGCCACCCTGTCCGGCTTCGACCGCAACCTGACCCGGGCCGCCGCGTCGCTGGGAGCCGGGCCCGTGCGCACCTTCCGCAGCGTGCAACTCCCCCTGATTGCGCCGGGAGTCGTTTCGGGCGCCCTCTTCGCCTTCGCCACCTCGTTCGACGAGGTCGTGGTGGTGCTCTTCATGGCCGGGATCGAGCAGCGCACCATTCCGCGCCAGATGTGGGCCGGCATCCGCGAGCAGATCAGTCCGGCGATCCTCGCGGTGGCCACCTTTCTGATCGGGTTCGCGGTGGTGCTGCTGGCCACGGTGGCGTGGCTGAGGCGGCGGGCCGGATCCCCGCGTCCGCGCCGATAGAGGACGCCACCGCACCCGTCACTTCGATCCAGTCGAAGAGCGCGGTCCGGTCGGCCACGTCCGCATGCGGCACGACGCGCAAGCCTGCTGCGGTCAGCTCAAACAATCCGGGTGGCACGGCGGTCAGGTTCTCCGTATAGAGTTCGGTGTCTCCGGCAGCGACCCTCAAGACCGCATTCCGTATGGAGAAGGTGACTTCCGTAAAGGCCCCGGTGCTGTCGTGAACGGCGTCCGACTCGCCGGCAAAGATGTAACCCCATTGCCGCGCATTCCCATCGAAAAACAGCAGCCGGAAGTTGGTGTCCTGCCCGCGGAGTTCAACGCCGGATCCGATTTCCACGCCGATGGCCGGGATCAGGGGGTACCCGGTGGACAGAGTCAAACGCGCCGACGCGTCTTCGTCGGCACGGCCGAGCACGACCCGCGCTTCCCAATCGACCAGCTTCGATCCAAGCGCACGATCCACCTGACCGGGAACTCCGGCCGAGTCGTTCGTCAATCGCAGAATCCCTTCGGCCAACTCTGCCGTGGCTTGCGTCACGTCCCAGCCCGACAGCGTTTCGGCGTCGAAGTCATCACGAAGACCTGGTTCGCCCGCGCTTACAACGACATCGATTCCCTGCTCGGCGGACAGCCCGCCCGGGTCGGTGGCCGTAACGGTTACGCCCGCCGATCCCTCCGCAACGGCGGTGATCGTGACGCCGCTGCCGGAAACGTCCACCTGGGCCACGCCGGTGTTGTTCGATGTAGCCTCGTAGTCGAGGGCGTCACCGTCGGGATCGTCGAAGTACGCGGAAACGTCCACTGTGACCGACGTTCCGGCATTCAGGTTCTGGGCGGGAATGCTCCCCACCGCAGTCGGCATCCGGTTCTCGCTCTGGACGGTTACGCCGGTGCTCTGGGCGGCGATGAGACCGCCGGGATCGGTCGCGATCACGGTCACTGTAGCCTTCCCGCCGGCCACGGCCGCGATCATGAGAGAGGACCCGGTGACGGTCGCGTTGGCGACGGAGGGATCGGTCGAGGTCGCCCTGTAGGTCAGGGGATCTCCATCCGGATCGTTGAAGAATTCGGACAGGTCGAAACCCAGCGCCACCCCGACGGCAAGGGTCTGGCTCGGAATCGTGCCCACCGCTACCGGAGTACGGTTCGGGGGAGCCTCGGTCATGCTCTCGCCGCAAGCGGCCGCCCAGCCCACCACGATCAGCGCGAGCCCGACGAGGCCCTGGCGCGGCGTGGGCATCCTCACGGCCTTCATCGCTCGATCACCCGTACCACGCGTCCGTTCCGGTCGACCACGACGATGGGACCCTCCAGGACATCGTCTCCGAGATCCAGCAGTGCGGCGATCGCCTCGTCCGCGGCAATGAGGCCGGGAAGCGTGTAGGGTTCGGCCAGGCTCACGTCGACCGTGTATCCGAGGTCCGCCAGCGACTGGATGGTGATCGCGCTCAGGGCATCGGGCGTGCCGATGGAAGCGTAGGGCGTCATCAATTCCGTCTCGAACACCAACTGTCGCCAGTGCGAGTCGCCCGAACCGGGGCCCGCACGATTTTCGACCGGCACCTTGGCGCCGTCGGTGTAGTTCGTGCCCCCGGCCTCGTCAAAGGCGGCGATGGCCAACGGTCCCGCGAAGTGCGTGTCCGCCCCCGGTGTCTCGATGGAAGGATCGCGCAGCAGATCGAAGTCTCTCCAGATTGTTCCGATTCCCAGCACGTGACCGATCTCGTGGAGGATGACTTCGTCCAGGTCGCTGGATCCCTCCAACCTCTCCAGGTCGTCCTTGTCGAAGCGATTCACCCCGAGAAAAGCATCGACCCTTCGCGGACACTGCACGGCCTCGCGCTCGCCAGGATGCCGCCGGGCCCGTCCACCTCCTCGACCACCGCCACGATCAGGAGGTCGTCGATCGTCCCGCCGATCTCCTGATCCGCAAAGATGCCGGAGCAGCCCAGCCGGCCCAGCCCCTCGACCGGCACATCGGGCAATTCCGTGTCTGCCAGGATCGACATCCACCAATCCGCCGCGTCCTGGAAGGCCGCGCGCGTTGCCTCGCTTGCCTCACCGCTCACGATCACGTCCATGTCGAACGATCCCACAATGGGAGCCCGCACACTGACCGGAAACGACAGGCGAGCACTCAAGCCCTCCGGGTCGGCCGCCGTCACCGTGATCGTTGTGGCGCCGCCGGTCCCGGGGCTCACGATCAGGCGATCCTCCGAAACGGTGACGGAAGCGACAGCGGGCGTTTCGTTGGTCACCTCGTACTGCAACTCGTCGTCGTCCGGATCCCGGAAGTAGGAAGACAAGTCGACCACCTCGTCCTCGGCTCCGCCGCGCAGCCGGTACCACGGTATCTCGCGCAGGGGAATCGGAGCGCGGTTCGAAACCAGCCCGAAGAGAATGAGCGGATCGGTGGTGACAACGGTGATCCCCGAGAAGCGGGGCGGCGTCCTGGGCGCCGGTCCAGCCGTGACCTGGGTCCCGGACTGGCTTCCCTCGCTGCGGGTCACCGCGATTTCCTGGCTGCGCTCCTCTCCCGTTTCCAGAACCGCCGCGCTGCCGGCGAGCCCGCCACCGTGCACCGACAGCGGGATGCGCATGGCGAAGGGCGCGCCGTCCGCCAGCCGTACGCTCACCCTGCCCGGACTCGGTGCCAGCAGGTCTTCGTCGTCCGTGCG
The DNA here is from genome assembly GCA_963555795.3 of Longimicrobiales bacterium. Classification (GTDB taxonomy): domain Bacteria; phylum Gemmatimonadota; class Gemmatimonadetes; order Longimicrobiales; family Gaopeijiaceae; genus Bin94. The sequence goes on from CAUVXA020000007.1 coordinate 1,033,409, forward strand.
CTCGACTTCCATGGTCAGCGTGAAGGGGGCGCCGGGATTGTTTTCCAGGGACAACGCCGTGAGGCTGGCGAGGCCGATGAACATCCCCTCTGGAAGTTCTGTCAGATCGTTGTCTCTGAGGTACAGTCCCTCCAGGCTGGAAAGACCGTCGAAAAGGTCCATGGGCAGTCCGGAGAGTTGGTTTTCCAGCAGATACAGGATCCTCAGGCTCGGAAGCGTGACGAACGCGTCGGCGGGCAGCTCCGTGAGCTCGTTGATGGCCAACGACAGGTAGTCCAGTTCCGAGAGGCCCTCGAAGATGTTGTGCGGCAGTTCCTCCAGTCCGTTGCCGGTCAGCCAGAGTCTCTGGAGGCTTGCAAGGCCGGCGAACGCGTCGGCGGGCAGCTCGTTCAGCCGGTTTACGTCCAGTGCCAGCCATTCGAGGTTGGGGAGACCGGAAAACGCTCCCGCGGGCAACGCCGACAGCTGGTTTTGTCCCAGGAACAGCCTCGTCAACCCGGCCAGGTTCGAGAAGGCGCCTTCGGGTAGCTCGGAGAGTTGATTCTGGAAGAGACGCAGGTCCTGCAGGCTGACCAGGTCCGAAAACGCATCGGCGGGGAAGCGCGACAGGCCATTCTGCGACAGTCGCAGTTCAAGCAAGTCGGAGAGGCCCGCGAAGATCCCCGCCGGCAACTCCGCCAACCGGTTGTTGTCCAGGTAAAGCCTGAGCAGACCGGGATTGTCGAGGAACCACCCCGTCGGCAGTTCGGTGAGTTGGTTGGCGCTGAGGATCAGGTTCTGCAGGCTGGAGGGTCCCTCCGCGGGCAGCCCGGTGAGTTGGTTCCCGTCCAGAAGCGCGGACCGGAGACTCGAAAGCCCGGAGAACATTCCGTCGGGGAGTGCCTCGAGCTGGTTCGAACTGAGGACCAGGGTGTTCAGGTTGGAGAGGTCCGAGATTCCGTCCGGTAGTGCGGTGAGCCCGTTGCGGTCCAGAAAGAGGAACTGCAGGCTCGAGAGGCCCGAGAACACATCTTCCGGCAAGGCGGTCAGCCGGTTGTTGCTCAGGACCAGGTATTGCAGACTCTCCAGCCCCGAGAACACGCGCGTCGGCAATTCCGCCAGTTCGGAGCCCGTGATCAACAGGAACCCCAGGTTGGACAGACCCGCGAAGTCGTCGTCCTTCAGCGTCTCGAGCGCGGTGCCGGCCGGCCAGGTTGCCGGGGTCGGTCCCGCGTCGCTTTCCGCGATTCCCGGTCTTCCCTCGCACTCGTTGGCCTCTCCGGGCCGGCGGAGGCGGCCGAGGCCATCCATGGAGAACCATTCATCGGCGTCGCACGCGACAATCTCCGGCTCGTCAAAGCTCGGAAGCAGCGATGTGATCGAGCCCCGACCGCCAACGTTGAGAGAAAAGATCCTCAGCAGGTGGCCGTCTCCGACCGCGGCGCAGTCTTCAACGCCCGACTGTGCCACGATGTTGTCCCCGATCGCCGGCGTACGGTCGCACACGCCTTCCTGTATCGTCACAACTGCCGTCGTCTCGGTGCCGAGATCGTAGCCGGCGTCCGCCGCGGGCGCGTCGAGTGTAAGGCTGAAGAACTCCCGCGTCGGTTCGATGTCCTCGTCGTCGTTGAAGGCGATTCTGATCGCGGCTTCCCTGGCTCCCATCTCGATCTCGACCGCCCCGCGCAAGCCGTCCGCAAAATCGGCCGAGTCCGCGTCCGCCGTGGCCGCGTCGCCGTCCATTCCCAGGGTGTAGGTGACAGTGATCGGGGTCGGGGGCGCCGCGGACAGCACGAGTTCGATCACCGCCATGCCGCTTTCCGGCGCCGCGGCACTGTCGGCCGCCAACTCGATCATCGGCGGAGTGGGCACGGTCACGATGAACGACTGCTGGGCGACCAGACCCTCGGGGTCGATGGCGGTCACGATCATGGTGACCGTCCCGTCCGTCAACGCGGCGAGCGTGAGCATGCTGCCCGACGCGGAAACCGAGACGACGGTGGCGTTCGAGGTCGCGGCCTCGTACCGGAGGGTTCCTCCCTCGGGGTCGCTGAAGTACCCGGCCGCATCCAGGGTGGATCTGTGCCCGCGGGGAAGGATCTGATCCGGGATGGCGCCCACCGCGGCGGGGGCCCGGTTCGGCTCGACGGGGTCACCGCAGGCGGCGGCCCATGCGAGAACCGACAGTGCGAGCCATGTGGTGAATCGGGGTTGGCGCGGGTTGGCGGGCGAACTCATTCGCGACTCATCTCCGTTGGCCATGGCGCCCCGGGTGATGGACCTCGTTGCCCGAAACGTCGGAGCGCCGAACGGTAACCGAACGGGTGATCAGCGTTCTGTCAACGTTTCATCATCGTTTGATCATCGGCGCGCTCCACTCGGTCCGAAGGGCTCTTCAGCCCTGCAGAACCACGTCTCCGGTAACTTCGACCCACTCGAAGAGCGCGCTTCGGCCGGTAGCGTCCCCGAGCGGCACGACCCACAACCCGACCGTGACCACGCCGTAGTCAAGTTCGATGAGTGCGTCGTGGAGCGGTTCGCCTTCGACAGTCACAACAAGGCGTCCATCTCTCTGGAAGAAGCGGACTTCCACAAAGTCCTCGAAGACCTTGCCGAGACGCGCGGAGTTGCCGGCCCCCAGTACCTGCCAATCTACCGGGCCGAGCAGCCCGAGCAGCCGGTAGCTGGATTCATTTCCGTCCACCAGGACGCCGGGCCCGATCTCCAGCGCCCAAGCCCTGACGATGGGTTGTCCCGTGTTCGCGACAATCCTGACGGCCGCGCTATCCTGACGGAGAGCAATACGGGCGCGGATTTCCCAATCGATCAACGTCTCCTTCAGTCCGCGATTGGCCTGTCCGGGTGCCCCGGCCACATGGCTTGTCAACCGGAGGGCACCTCCGATGACTTCCGTGCCGGCATGCCTGATCTGCCAGGTCGACGAGTCTTCCGAGTCGAATTCGTCCCGGAAACCGACGTCACCCGCTTCCAGCGTCACCCCCGCTCCCTGTTCCGCATACAAACCCCCGGGATCAGTTGCCCTTACCGTGAGGGTGGTGACGCTGACCCAGGGCCTCCCCCGGTTCTTCGCCACGATCGTTACCTCAGCCTCGAAGACATAGATCTTGACGACGGTGGAATCGTCGGTCGTCGCCGAGTAGGTCAGCACGTCCCCGTCCGGGTCCCTGAAATACGCGGATACATCCAGGGTGACGATCCCGTCGGCAGCCAGGGCCTGGGCCGGCATCTCGCTCACGACCGCTGGCGGGCGGTTGGAAAGCGGCCCCGGCTCGGTGGCGCCGCCGCCACAGCCGGCCAGTGCGATCGCGAGCAGGACTGAACCGGTGACTCCCAGCCAATGAAACTTCAGCGTCCTGGGTCGCATGGGCGACTCCTGATTCCGCGATTCCTGCACGCGGCGTCCGAGCCACGCATGTCACTGGAGTACTACACTTCTCCGGCGCGATGGGGTCCGGTGCCGGGGCAATGATTCCGCCCCTTCAGTTGTTCGGTTCAGTTGTTCTGTGCGCCCGCCTCGATCCAGGCCCGGATCAGCGCGATCTCCTCTTCGGGGACCTTGTCTCCCTCCTCGGGCATGTCGCCCGCGACGATCATGTCCATCAGGAAGCTGCCGTCGGGGTCTCCGGCCTCGACCACGGTGCCGAACTCGGAGCCGGCCATGACCTTCTCGTACTCGAGGAGATTAAGACTGACCTCCGTGCGGACCTCTCCGTTCTCGTCGGCCGCGCCGTGGCACTTGGCGCAGCGCTGCTGGAAGATGGGAAGGATGTCCTCGGCGAAGCTGACGGTGTCGGGTGGGGCGACCTCCGCACCGGCCACGACGTTCGAGCCGAGGCGGGGCGCCCTGACCCTGCTGGCGCCGAGAGCTGCCAGGCTGGTGACAAGGGCCGCCGTGACCAGGGTTGCGGACGCAAGACGGGTAGTGCGAGGGGATGATTCGGTTTTCATAGGAGTTCCGGGGTGGTCAGCCCAACCCTTCGGCCTCCTTCATGAGCCGCAAATGCGTCGCCGCCTGCGCCAGGCCGCCTTCGCCTTCGCCCCAGGACACGCGCCCGTTGCCGTCGGCGTCGGTGCCGGAGACGATGGCCTGCGTCATCGCGGCGATCTCCTCGGCGAGTGCCTTGGCGGCAGCCATGTCGGTCGCGCTGGCTACGGCCGCCGCCTTCTCGGCGATGGCCTCGGCCCACGTCGCCACGTTCTGACAGCTGGTCCCGACATGGTTCGAGTGGGTCTTGACGGCGTCCGACGCGTCGTCCGATCCGCCGGCCATCCCGATGTGGGCTGCGCAACCGTTTGCGGCGTTGACGAGCCCGTATCCCTTGCCGGGGCCTCTCTCGGACGTCGACGGGTCGAGCGCGTGCAACACGTGCGTGATGTGCCTCTGGATCCCGGCCAGATCGTCGGATCCTGCAGCGAGTCCGGCGTGCTGGGCCGCGACCTCGGCCTCGGCCTGGGCGGCCGCGAGGAGCCCGACGTTGTCCGGCGTGCCGTTGAACATGTCGCCGACATGGCCGATGTGGCGGTGGGCGGCGCTCTGGGCCGAAGCGGTGTCGGGCACCGTGCCCGCAAGGACGGCGGTCGCAAGGGCAGCCGTGATCAGAAGTTTCGGGTTCGCCATGGTCATTCTCCTTCGGAGTGGCAGTCGGTTGGCAGTCTTACAGATTACCCGGGCGCGAAAGGTACGCATCTTTGGGGGGTGGAGCCAGTGGTCAGTCCCTCCACCTCTCCCCCGGCACTATCCGCCGCATGAACCCGTCGAAGCGGGGAACCGTGAACGCCGTATCGCCATGACTTGGGCTCCACACCATGCCCTTCGAGATCAGTTTGGCCCGTACCGGCCCGAGAGACGTAACTGTCCGGTCGAGTTCCAGGGCAACATCACCCGAGCGATGCGGCCCCGCGCCCAACTCGGCCATAGCTCGCAAATACCTCCGCTCGGACGGGGTGAGCCGATCGAAACGCACCATGAAAAAGCTCTCGTCGAGTGCCGCTAGGCCTAAAATAAGCGAGTACGGTCCCGGAGGCAGGTTTTGGTTGTGCGGCGTGGCTTTTGCAGCCCGGTTGCCGCTTGGGAAGCGGCTGGAGGGAGCCTTACGGGCTGGCCGATGCTTGTTTCCGGTCGCCGGGACGCTCGTTCGGAGGGGTGTTTTGGTGCCGGGGGACACCGGTCCCCGAAGCGGTACTACGTTCGCGACACGACGGAGGGGACGAGGCGGCGTTACCGGAAGCCGGTCCGCTCGATCGTGTTCCAGGTGCTGAACAGCCGGTCGACCGAGGGCTGCCAGCCGATGATCCGCAGGGTCGTGCGCCGAGCCCGCCGGATGACCTGGCAGGGCAGCAGGATCATCTCGCGGATGAACGTCCTGAACTCCATGGCGATGTACTTCCGGCGGTCGGCCTTGAAGTGCATCATCATGGCGAACCAGCTCTTCAGGTTCCACGCCAGCGCCGCCATCACCATGTAGGCCCAGTTGCTCACCAAGTCGTAGAGGGGCACCCGCATGGCGCCCACGCCGCCCTTCAGCTGCGCGATCACGTTCTCCTGGTCGCAGCGGGCGTTGGCCAGCCGGACGACCTCGGCCGCGCTCAGGTCCCGCCGCGTGGTGATGTAGAAGAAGTAGCGGATCTCGTCCAGCAGCGTCAGCTCACCCTTCGTCTTGCTGATGTTCTTGCGCACCACCACCATCCGGTAGGTCTCCCGGCACTTCCCCGGCTGATACTCGTACTCGGCCACATCCTCATGGTTGAGCCGCTTGTTCACGTAGCCCCGCTCAAGCACGATGCGTCCCCTCACGTCCTGCCGCTTGCTCCGCGTCGTCCCCGTCCGCGACGTGTACCCCGGCCGCCGCTCCAGCCGCTTCCACGCCGCCTCCTCCAGCCCCTCAGCCCGCTTGACCATCGCCGGCTGGGCGTCAAAGCCGAAGATGAAGTCCGCGTCCACACTCCAGCGGTCGAAGTGGGCGGTCAGCGAGAAGTCCGTGTCCCCGCGCAGGCACACCCGCTCGGCATGCGGCGACACGAGGGCGACCGCCCGGTCGATCCACTCCGCCGCGCCCTGGTGGCTCACCGCGTTGCCCGGGCGGTTCACCAGGTAGAGCACCTCACCCGTGTTGGCCAGCGAGACGACCAGCGGGTGGTAGCCCCACACCCCCTTGTAGGACATGTCCATGCCCTCCTTCTTGTCGCCCAGCGTCGGCGCCAGCGTCCCGTCCACATCCACGTAGGCCACCGGCGCGAGCAGGTCCCGGGCCCGGCCCCGCCACAACTGCGGCCGCACCGCGTTGATGCTCTCCATCAGCTCGATCACGTCCGCCTCGCCGTAGCGGCGCGTGAAGTCGCCCGCCGCCGTCGGGCTCGGGATCGTCTCCGCGCCCAGCGCGTCCATATAGGCCGCGTTGTTGCGCAGGCTGCCCAGGTCCTGCAGCCGCGTGCCCCCGCACAGCACGTTGAAGGCCATGTTCAGCACATGATCCGACTCGAAGTAGGGCAGGTGCCGCTTCAGCACCTTCAGCCGCGCGTCGATCTCCCGGACCAGGCCCAGCTTCGACGCCAGCCGCCGCATCGCGCCGATGCCTCCGTAGCTCATTGCGTTGATCCGCGCCCCGATCTCGTAGTGGACCTTGCCCGCGCCGAACACCGGCTGCCACCGGGCCCTCGGCCGCCTCGCCCCGGCATGGCGCGCCTTCAGCTTCCGCTTCCGCCGGGCACTGTTCCTGCGGCTCTGTTTGTGCGATATTGTCTTCACCGGAAAGGCCTCCTGGTTGGAACCCGACGACTCGCGCCGGATGCTCCTAACTGCAATCAGGATAAGCCTTTCCGGTACTCATTGGTAGATGCGGTGCACAAGTCGCGCTTGTTTGAGGGCTAGGGCCGATGCCGACGCTCCCAGCACATCCAGTTCCGTAACTGGCGAGCGCTCCGCAACGTCCCAAACGTGCTTCCCCCACTCCTGAAGGAAGTAGGGATATCCCTCCGATTCCCGAACGATCATGTCGATGGCCTCCCTATGGAACTCGACTCCCAGATCCTCGGCTGGTCTCGAGATCGCGACGGCCGCAGCCTCGTGCTCGAGTGGCCCCACCTGCGGGAAATCGAATAGCCGTTCGGCGTAGGATTTGGCTCGCCCCATGCGTCCGCGGAGCTGCGGCAGTCCCGCTCCTACGAGCGTGACCGGAAGCCGGCGTTGGGCCATATGGTGAAGTGCGACAACGAGTGCCCCCAGTTCGTCCTCGTCCACGTACTGAAGCTCGTTGACGAACATGGCTAGTCCGGTATTGGCGCTCACGCACGCCTCTCCGACAGCCTCGAGGAGCGCCTGGAGGTCCAGCTCGAGGTCTCCGTTGTCAGCGAGACCCGGCTCAGGATCAAGGTCGAGTCCGACTTCTATGTCATGGTACTTCACCTTGAGCGCACCGGCGAAACCAGCCAAGCCCCGAAGCGCCCGCCGCGCCAGCTCCCGCCCGTGCGACTTCCTCGCCAGCTGGATCATGGCCAGCCTCAGTCCTGGGGCCAACATCGCAGGCAGGGATCGGGACTCGGGAGCCTCTACCCGGGTCACCAGAATGCCCCGCGATTGCGCGAATTCGCTCATCTTCAAGAGAAGCACGGTCTTGCCGACGCCCCTGAGGCCCACCAACAAGACGCTTTTTGCTGGGCGGCGCAGACGTACACGTTCCAGTGTGATTCGGATCCTTTCCAACAACTCCTCACGACCTGCCAACTCGGGGGGCGGCATGCCGGCTCCGGGCGAATACGGATTCTGGATCGGATCCATTTCAAGCTCGGTTTATAGGGAGATTAGGTAGTTTATCGTCGCGAGATAATATCGCTAAACTCGCTATAAACACCAACTCTCAATCGACATGTTCTGCTGGGAAGCGACCCGCGGCGGCCGCTCCACTGCTGGCTGCCCATTCCGCCCTGTCGCTATCCGGGCCGGATCGCTAGCCCCCAAGCAAGCGTGATCCGTCGCCGGCCCCTGTCAAAGAGTACCGGAAAGGCTTATCCTGATTGTCGTTAGCAGATCTCGGCGCGAGTCGCCGTATCTCAACCAGGAGGCCTTTCCGGTGAAGACAATATCGCACAAACAAAGCCGAAGGAACAATGCCCGGCGGAGGCGGAAGGTGAAGGCGCGGCATGCGAGGGGGAGGCGGTGGGGCACGGGGCCGAAGCCGATGTTCGGGTCCGGCAGGGTGCGCTACGAGATCGGGGCGCGGATCAACGCGATGAGCTACGGGGGCATCGGCGTGGTCCGGCGGCTGGTGTCGAAGCTGGGGCTGGCCGGGGAGATCAACCGGCGGCTGGCGCTGCTGAAGCGGCATCTTCCGTACCACGAGTCGGACCACGTGCTGAACATCGCGTACAACATGCTGTGCGGAGGCGCGCGGCTGGAGGACCTGGGCGCCCTGCGCAACAACGCGGCCTGCATGGACGCCCTGGGGGCGGAGGTGATCCCGAGCCCGACGGCGGCGGGCGACTTCACGCGCCGCTTCGGCGAGGCGGACGTCATCGAGCTGCAGGAGTGCATCAACGCGGTGCGGCCGCGGTTGTGGCGGGGCCGGGGCCGGGACCTGCCGGGGCCGGTGGCGTACATCGACGTGGACGGGACGCTGGCGCCCACGCTGGGCGAGAAGAAGGACGGCATCGACATGTCCTACAAGGGGGTGTGGGGCTACCACCCGCTGGTCGTCTCGCTGGCCAACACCGGCGAGGTGCTCTACCTGGTGAACCGGCCGGGCAACGCGGTGAGCCACCAGGGCGCGGCGGAGTGGATCGACAAGGCGGTCGGGCTCGTGGCGCCGCACGCCGAACGGGTGTGCGTGCGCGGGGACACGGACTTCTCGCTGACCGTCAACTTCGACCGCTGGAGCGAGGCGGCGGACTTCATCTTCGGCTACGACGCGCAGCCGGGCATGGTGAAGCGGGCCGAGGCGCTGGAGGAGGGTGACTGGGAGCGGCTGGAGCGCCGGCCGCGCTACACGTCGCGGACGGGGAAGACGCGGAGCCGGCGGGCGGACGTGAAGGGGCGGATCGTGCGGGAGCGCGGCTACGTCAACAACCGGCTGAACCACGAGGACGTGGCCGAGTACGACTACCGGCCCGGAAAGTGCCGCGAGACCTGCCGGATGGTGGTCGTGCGCAAGAACATCAGCAGGATGAAGGGCGAGCTGTGCCTGATGGACGAGGTCCGCTACTTCTTCTACATCACCACGCGGCGGGACCTCAGCGCGGCCGAGGTGGTCCGGCTGGCCAACGCCCGCTGCGACCAGGAGAACGTGATCGAACAGTTGAAGAACGGGGTGAACGCGCTGCGGGTGCCGGTCTACGACCTGGTGAGCAACTGGGCCTGCATGGTAATGGCGGCGCTGGCGTGGAACCTGAAGAGCTGGTTCGCCATGATGATGCACCTGAAGTCCGACCGCCGGAAGTACGTCGCCATGGAGTTCAAGCGCTTCATCCGCGAGATGATCCTGCTGCCCTGCCAGGTCATCCGCTGCGCCCGGCAGACCACCCTGCGCATCATCGGCTGGCAGCCCGCCACCGACCGGCTGTTCAGCACCTGGCGCACCATCGAACGGACCGGCTTCGGCTGACGCCGCCCCTCCCCGCCGCTTCCCCACCCCGCCACCCCGCGCGTCCACGGGCACCGGTGTCTCCCGTGCCCAAAATCACTCGGGAAACCCCGGGACCGCGCACTCAAAAGACTCCGTTCATCCCCTGGCACGCCTGCAAAACAGCCCCGTGGAAGCCGCCAGGTCCGCTCTATGACAACTTGCACAACCGAAACTCGCCCCCCGGACCCTACTCGCTTGTTTTGGGGCTAGACTGGCCACTCACCGATGGCTGACCCGTCCCCTCCTGCACTCGGACCACGCCATGTTCCCGTCCCAATCGAGCATCTTGCCGCCCGCGCTCATCCTCGCCCTGGCCCTCGCAACCGGATGTTCCGCCCCGGAACAGTCGGCCGATGAGGCATCCGGGGCCGCGTCCGCAGGATCCGATGCCGCAGCCATGGCCCCAGCCCCGCTCGTGCAACTGCTTGCGGACGCCCAGGTCCTCTTCGGCATCTTCCCGGGTCCCTCGACCCGCGAACAGGGTGCCCTCATGGGCCAGAACCGCGACCTCGACTTCGTCTTCTACTCCCTGGAGTCAGGTCCTTTTGACATCATGTCAACCAAAGTTTACATGGAGGGCATCGCGGAGGGCTCCGGGACGGAGGCGGCGCATCCGCTCGTGTTGAGGGTGCCACCCATCCGGAACGGCGCGGAGCAGGCGGCGGCCAATGTCGCCGAAGCGCTGGACGCCGGGGTGGCGGCGATCGTCTTCCCGCATGTGGAGTCGGCCGAGGACGCCGCCGTCGCGGTCTCGGTGATGGGCGCCGAGCTGTGGCCCGGCAACCCGGACGGCACTCTGCTCAGCATTCTGATCGTCGAGGACCGCGCCGGGGTGGAGCGGGTGGACGAGATCGTCTCCACGCCGGGGGTGAGTATCGTCTTCGCGGGGCCCGGTGACCTCCGCAGGGCCTACGAGGGCGACATGGAGGCGGTCGAGGGGGCGATCCAGGCGGTGCTGGCTGCCTGCCAGCGCCACGGCGTCCCGTGCGGGATCACCGCCGGTGCGGACGATATCGCGGAACGGATCGCCGAGGGGTTCCGGGTGTTCATCGTGAGCGATGCGGAAGCCGTGCCGGTTGGCCGTGCGGCGGCTCCAGTGGGTTAGCCGCCGCAGGCGTCGGCGCCGGGCTCAGGGAGTTGAGGCGTCGCCAGAGATGTGCTCGGACGCCAGCCGCAAAAAGCGCTCGGCCGCGTCAAGGGCAGTGGTGGCCTGGTCCTTGCCAAAGGCCATGAAAGGCACACCGCCGGGGAGGCCGTTCGGGTAGCGAGCTGGTATGTAGTATTGGTCGAGGATCCCCGCTTCCTGCCGCAGGCTGGCGAGGGAAGGCACGCGGTCGGAGTAGCGATCGGCCAACACGAGAATGGAATGGCCCAATACCGTCCGATCACCGAGGCAGTAGCCGATCGCCTTGACGGCCTTCTCCGCGCTCTGTTGAGCGAGAAAGCAGACCTGCGAATAGAACTCCTCCCGGAGCCCAAGGCGTGCAAACTCGAGGTCGTTTTCGGCTTGTCTCCACCACCGCTCGGCTTCGGCGACGCTATCCCACATAGACCAGTCTGGCAGACTCCATGGCATGCGACAGGAACGGACGCTCCTCGAGTCGCAACCGCTCGAACTCCTCCGGCGTGTATACAAAAAGGTCCACGGCTGCCCCTGCCTCGAGCACGGCGGACAGATAGTCGCGAAATCTCTCCACCGGCGGACGGTCCGTAGGTGCCACGATAATCACGTCGATGTCGCTCTCCGGCGCGGCGTTCCCCCGAACTCGCGATCCAACGATCCAGGCCGAGCGTGCGGAGTGTGTGCGAAGGAGGGGTTGCAGCACTGCGAGAAAGCGATCCAGGCAGGCGTCCGCTTCATCACTTCCGGCTGGCTCGGACCATTTCGACCTCGAATCTCTATCCGTTACGTTGACCATTTGGAAGCTCCTAGCAGTGGACCCCCAAAGGTAGCAATCACGACTTGTGGCGGCCAACCATAACGTCGGAACCATCCGCCATCGGTTGTCGCCGACCCGAGTGCGCGCTTGCGGCGTGTTCACCGAGATCGTCCTTTGTATGCCGAGTCCGTCTGCCACCCGCCCACCACGACAGAGCAACCTGATGGCACCACATTACACGTTTGCCCAGCCCGACGAAGCACGGCCCCGTCCGATGTCCCAAGGGGTTTTCCTGCCGACTGTTCCCCAGTTCGCGCTCGCGCTCCTCCTCGCCCTGGCGACCGAAGCCCCGGCACAGGAGGCCGCCCAAACCGCCGACATCCCTTCCCCGGAAGAGTTTTTCGGCCACCAGATGGGTGCGGACCGGAAGCTGGCCCACTGGGACAAGCTCGTCGAGTACTATGAACTCATCGGCGAGCAGAGCGATCGCGTCCAGGTGGTGCACATGGGCCCGTCCACACTGGGCGCGCCCTTCCTGTCCCTCTACATCTCTGCCCCGGAAAACCTCGCCCGGCTCGACGACTACAAGCGCATGAACGCGGTCCTCCAGGACCCACGCGGGCACACCCAGGCCGAGATCGACGCCGCGATCTCCGACGGCAAGGTCGTCTTCGTGCAGTCGTACGCGCTGCACTCCACCGAGGTCGCGGCGAGCCAGTCGGCCGCGGAGATCGTCCATCTCTTCGCCACGCGCGACGACGACGAGATCAACCAGATCCTCGACAACACCGTCTCGATCCTCATCCCCGCATTCAACCCCGACGGTGTGGGCATCGTCAACGAGTGGTACGACCGCTGGGTCGGCACCGAGTACGAGGGCGCGAGCCCGCCCGAGCTGTACCATCACTACATCGGGCACGACAACAACCGCGACGCGTTCATGCAGAACACGGTGGAGTCGTGGTACGGAGCCGAGATCATGTTCCGGGAGTGGGTCCCGCAGGCGTACATCGATCACCACCAGATGGGACCGTACACCGCCCGCATCTACCTGCCGCCGTACGCGGAGCCGATCCGCCCCGGAGGCGATCCCCTGGTGTGGCGCGAGATGTCGTGGTACGGCGCGCACATCGCGTACAAGATGGAGGAGGTGGGGCTCGAAGGCGCGGTCAACGCCGCCATCTATTCAGGGTGGGGGCACTTCGGCTTCCACTGGATCACCCCCTTCCACAACATCGCGGGGATGCTCACCGAGTCGGCCAGCGCCAGGCTCGCCACCCCGCTCTATGTGCATCCGGACCAGCTGGGTGGCTCCCGCCAGCTCCCCGAATACGAAGCCCAGACGACCTTCCCGAACCCGTGGCCGGGCGGGTGGTGGCGCGTGCGCGACATCGTGGAGCGGCAGATCGTCGCGACCTTCTCGCCGCTCGAGATCGCGGCCAAGAATCGCGAGACCGTGCTGCGCAACGCCTACAACAAGTCCAGCCGGCAGATTCAGCGCGGCATGGAGGGCGACGTCAAGGCGTTCCTGATCCCCGCCGAGCAGCACGACCCGCTCACCATGGCCAAGATGGTCAACAAGCTGCTGCTTCAGGGGATCACGGTGGAGCGGTCGGCGAACGGCTTCACCCACGAGGGCCGCGTGTACGGCGAAGGCAGCTACGTGGTGTCGATGGCGCAGCCGAAGCGCGGCGTCATCCGCTGGCTGCTGGGGCAGACCTATTATCCGGACAACAGCTACACTCGGACAGCCGCGGGCAACCCGATCCGCCCCTACGACATGTCCGCCGACGTGATCGCGGAGTTCATGGGGGTGCGGGTGGATCCGGCGGCGACGCCGGTCGAGGCGCCGCTGACGGTGGTCGACGGGAAGGTCGAGCCCCGCGGGATGATCGCATCGGGCGCGGAGCACGGCCACGTCATCGACGGCACGCTCAACGACGCTTTCAAAGCGGTCAACCTGCTCTTCGAGGCCGGCGCCCGGGTGCGGCGCGCGACCGAGGATGGCGCAGGAGCTCGCCGGGGGGACTTCATCGTGGAGTCGGGGGCGGCGGGGGAGACTCTGCGCGGGATCGCGAACCAAACGGGCGTCGACTTTGTCGCCCTCGCCGGCGACCCGTCCGGCGTGAGCCACCCCGTCACCCGCCAGCGGATCGGCATGTACCAGCGCTTCTACGGCGGCAACATGGACGAGGGCTGGACGCGCTGGCTGCTGGAAGACTTCGGCTTCGCCTACACCAGCCTCTTTGACGACGAGATCCTTGAAGGCGATCTGCACGAGAAGTGGGACGTGATCATCCTGCCCGCCGATTCCAAACAGATGATGATGGGGCCCACCGGCGGTGGTGGTGGAGGTCGCGGGGCCGATCCCTCGGGTACGCCGCCCGACTACCGCAGCGGCTTCGGCGATGAGGGCGCGCAGGCTCTCGAGGCGTTTGTGGAGAACGGGGGGACGCTGATCACCTTCGCCCAGGCCGGCGATCTGGTGCTGGATGAGTTCAACGTGCCTGTGCGGAACGCCGTCGCGGGCATGTGGGGCAACGAATTCTGGTCCCCCGGCTCGACCCTGAAGGTCACGGTGGACACTTCGAGCCCGTTCGCCTACGGCATGCCGGAGGACGCGCTCGTGGCCTACCTCGCGGGCGGTCAGGTCTACGAGACGGTGCCCGGAGCGCGCAGCTCCGATGTGCGCCGCGTCGTGACCTATATCGACCGCGACCTCCTCCAGAGCGGGTGGCTGCTCGGCGAGGAAGCGATCGCCAACAGGGCCGCGATGGTCTCGGTAGAGCACGGCGAGGGCACGATCGTGATGATCGGCTTCCGCCCCCAGCACCGCGCCCAGACGCACGGCACCTACAAGCTGTTCTTCAACGCGTTGGTGGGGCGGGGTGGATGATGGTTGCGTCATCCGTGAGCGAGAGCTTCTGGCTGGATCGTGCGCACTAGCGACGTACGGCGAGTTTCGTTGATGAAATACTGATCTCGGTCCATATCTTCCGTAGCGCTTATGTCATGCGTGATCCACTACGAGAGGGTAACGATGGGTGAGGCCAAGAGGAGACGCGACTTCGAAGCGGCCATCATGGAGAGGCGGGCGCGACGCAGACGACTATCAGAGCGTGCACGGTTGGCCACCGTCGGGTTCGGAGTCGTGTCGGAAACCGATCCGGACCGATTGGCCCGGAACTCGCGGCTCGTCGAGAAGATCTGGGAGCTGGCCGAAGATCATCGGCTCTGGGGTGGTAGTGGATCGCCGAGGCGTAGTGCTAACGGCGCGGCACGTGGTGTTGGACTTGGAGGCGATCGTGATGAAGGAAGGGCGCATGGGGCGGCGTGTGGCGGCCGCCGCGATCGTGTCAGCACCGCCCTCCCGCTCCAACGTTCCGGGACCGAGGGGCTCTGAGCCAGAGGAGCAAGTGACCATCGGCCATACCACCGTGAGGATCGTTAAGACAGCCGTGAACGCCCACCACGATATCGCGGTGGTTGGGATCAAGGGCGATTATCTGCCCCAGCGTCAGATGAAGCTGAACGCAGATGCGGCGCCCCAAGAGGGCGATCCAGTGGCGACCTGTGGATGGCCCTACGGAGCCGAGCTCCATCCGGAGGGGCCACGCTTCAGTTCGTTTCTCATGGGTAGCGTGAGTGCTGTTGTGCCCCACCCGGAACTGAATGCTCGCTCCAGACTACATTACCTCATGCAATTGCCGGTCAATCCGGGCAACAGCGGTGGGGGCGTGTTTGACCCGGACACCGGGGACGTGTTCGGGGTTGTGAGTGGCCGCCTCGAAGTTGGCGGAATCCCTACTGGCCTTTCCATCGTCGTACCAGCCTACCATGCCGAACCTCTAGTCGATGGAATGGCGAAAGAGCTGGAGCAAGGGTAGGTTTCAGCCATACTAAGAGGGTATACCGGAGGGAGAACACAGATGAGCCGAAAGGAAGATTGGTTCGAGATCGACCTCAGTTCCGAGGGCTACGAGGCGCGCACTGTCGAGAGCCACTTCAGCAGCAAGGATGTCCATACCGATCGCGGGGCACGAATGCTGGAAAGAATTCAGCGGCCGCTCCCCGCCCGCGAGCGCGAGCATGCCATGCGCCGTTCGACTGCGTCCGGGTTGTAGCGCCCAGCACCGCGCCCAGACGCACGGCACCTACAAGCTGTTCTTCGACGCGTTGGTGGGGCGGGGTGGATGACCTCCCCCGCCTCGGCCACGATGGCCCGGAAGGGTCGAACTCGCGGCCACCCTGCGCTAACTTGGCAGGCGGGCGGGAGTCCGCCGTTCGGCTGCACCATGCCCATCACCTGAAACAGTCCGCCCCTCTCCCATGCCCCAGCGCAAACGAGTCTACTCCGGCATCCAGCCCACCGCCGTCATGACCATCGGGAACTACTTCGGGGCCGTGCAGAACTGGGTGCGTCTGCAGGATGAGTGCGACTGCGTCTACTGCGTCGTCGACCTCCACGCCATGATCGCCTTCCACGACGCCGATGAGCTGCGGCGTGCGTCGAAGGACATGTTCGTCAGTCTGCTGGCGGCGGGGATCGACCCGGATCGGACTACCGTTTACATCCAGTCCACCGTCCCGGAGCAGACCGAACTGTGCTGGATGCTCGCCACGCTCACGTCGCTCGGCGACCTCGGCCGCATGACGCAGTTCAAGGAGAAATCGGCTCTGCTCAAGGGCGGAAGCGCCGACGACGACGGCACTTTCATCTCGGCCGGGCTTCTCTTCTACCCCGTCCTGCAGGCGGCGGACATCCTCGCCTACCGGACCGACTGCGTTCCCGTCGGGCAGGATCAGTCCCAGCACCTGGAGCTGAGCCGGGGGATCGCGCGGCGTTTCAACACCCGCTTCGGATACCTCTTTCCCGAGCCGGAGACGCTTCACACGCCGATCACCAAGGTCCTATCCACCGCGGATCCTGCCCGCAAGATGAGCAAGAGTCTTGGTCCCAGGCACTACATCGGGCTGTTCGAGGAAGAGGATTCGATACGGAAGAAGATCCGCTCGGCGGTAACGGACTCGGGACGCCCCGCGCAGGGGGCCGGTTCCGACGCTGAAGATGCGGACGGCCGACGGGCCAGCCCGGGCATCGAGAATCTGCTGACCATGCTGACGGCGTGCGGCCACGAGGACGACGCGCGGCAGATGCGCGAAGACTATTTCTCGGGTACGTTGCGGTATGTGGATCTGAAGGGCCTGACTGCGGACGCGCTGGTGGCGCTCACCGGCGAGATGCGCGACCGCAGGGCCGACATCCTCCGTCGTGAAACGGATCTGGACGGCCGGATCATGGCAATGGCCGAAAGGGCCCGGTCCATGGCGGGGGAGACCCTGGCGCTGGCCAGGGAAAAGATGGGCATGTTCTCCCCTCCCCTCCCCTTCAACCAAGGAGAAGTCCCATCGATATCAGCGGAGTCATGATCCCGACGACCACCCCCTTCGACCCCGTCACGGGCGAGGTCGATCTGGTGGCCCTCCGGGAGAACGTGAAGAAGTGGGTGCCGACGGGCATTCGCGGCCTGGTGATCGGTGGCTCGACCGGCGAAGCCGTCTTCCTCGACGAGCGCGAACGCGTTTCGTCGTGGGGCGTCGTCAGGGACAGCGTCCCGGATGACATGCTGCTGGTGGCGGGAACCGGAGCCGAGTCGCTGCGGACGACGCTGCACCTCACCCGGATGGCCGCCGCCCAGGAGTTCGACGCGGTGCTGGTGCAGCCGCCCGCCTTCTACAAGGGCGCGATGACCCCCTCCGTTGTCCGCGACCACTACATGGCCGTCGCCGATGGCGCGGATGTCCCCGTGATCCTGTACCAGGTCCCGACGCGCTTCAGCACGCTGGACTTCCCCGCCGGACTCATCGCGGAGCTGTCGGTGCACGAGAACATCATCGGGATCAAGGACTCGCGCGGGAAGCTGGAGACGATCGGCGAGCTGGTGACTCAGACCGTCGAAGGCTTCCAGGTGCTCGTCGGGAGCGGGAGCCACCTGTACGCCTCGCTGGAGATCGGCGCGGTGGGCGGGATTCTGGGCGTTGCCAACCTTGCGCCCCGGGACTCCGCGCGCATCCACGAGCTCTTCGTTGCGGGTGACAGAGCAGCCGCGGGTGCCTTGCAGGAGCGGGTCGGGCCGCTGCACAACGCGGTTGTGGGCGGAATGGGTGTGGCCGGGGTCAAGTGTGCCCTCGACCTCCTCGGATATCACGGCGGGGCCCCGCGCCCGCCGCTGAAGGCGCTGCCGGCCAGCCGCCGCGGGAAGGTGGCGGAGCACCTCGCAGCGGCCGGTCTTACCCCTGGCCGCGTCGTGGCCCACGCGTGACAGCTCCCTCCATTGAAGCGAAAGCGCCAACCGGTGCATGCACGGTCGTCGTCGGGTGTCAGTGGGGCGACGAAGGCAAGGGCAAGGTTGTCGACGTGCTCGCTGGCCGTGCGCATGTGATCGCCCGCTACCAGGGCGGCGCCAACGCGGGGCACACGGTGCATGTGGGGGACCAGCTGGTGGTGCTGCACCAGGTTCCGTCCGGTGTGCTGCACCCCGACAAACGGTGCCTGCTCGGCAACGGGGTCGTGCTTGATGTGAGCCAGTTCTTCGCCGAAATCGACGGGTTGGCCGAGCGCGGCGTCGATCCCGGGGGCCGGATCGGCGTCAGCACCCGCGCTCACGTCGTCTTCCCGTACCACAAGGCGCTCGATCTCGCCGCTGAGGGAGTGGCGCACCGCAAGATCGGCACCACGGGGCGGGGGATCGGCCCCGCGTACGAGGCCAAGACGGGGCGGCGGGGCGTGCGCATCGCCGACCTCCTGGACCGCGGGCGGGGAGTGGACAGGGTGGAGCGCGCCATCGATTGGGCCCGGGTGCGGCTCCGCGAGCTGGGAGCGGACCCCGACCTGGCCGGGACGGTGGAGCACGCGCTTGCGCTGACCGGCCGGTTGTCGCCTGTGGCCACCGATGTGGGTGATGAGATCGCGCGGGCGCTCGCGTCGGGCAAGCGGGTGCTGCTCGAGGGCGCGCAGGGCACGGCGCTGGACGTGGATCACGGCACCTACCCGTTCGTGACATCGTCGAACACGACCGCGGGGGCGGCGGCGGTAGGGGTGGGGATCGGTCCCACCGCGATCGATTCGGTGGTCGGCGTGGTGAAGGCGTATACGACCCGGGTCGGCAACGGCCCCCTTCCGACGGCCTTCGACACCACCATGGACGAGCGGATCCGGGAGATCGGCGCCGAGTTCGGCGCGACAACCGGCCGCCCGCGCCGGTGTGGCTGGTTCGACGCCGTACTGGCCGCGTACGCCGCGCGGGTCAACGGCCTCACCGGGATCGCCGTCACCAAGCTGGACGTGCTGGACACGCTCCCCGAGTTGAAGATCGCCACCGGCTACCGCATCAACGGCGAGGTGCGCACGCTCTTCCCGGCCGGGGTGTGGGAGCTGGAGAATGCCGAGCCCGTCTATGAGACCATGCCCGGGTGGGAGACCCCGACCACGGAAGCGCGCTCGCTGAGCGACCTCCCCGCGAACGCCCGCGCGTACCTGAGCCGGCTCGAAGAGCTTGTCGGGACGCCGATCGCCATGGTGTCGGTCGGGACGCGCCGCAGCCAGGTGATCCGGGAGCCGTGAGGGGCTGTCATTGAATCCCACCCTCTCAATGGCTATCCTTAAAAGCTGTACCGCATTCACTGCGGACTGTGATGTTTGAAGACCTGAGCAGGAAGCTGGACGGGGTTCTGCGGCGGTTTCGCCAACGCGGACTGTTGACGGAACCGATGATCCGGGAGGGGCTGCGCGAAGTGCGCCGGGCCCTGCTGGAAGCCGACGTCAACTTCAAGGTCACCCGAACGTTCCTGGAGCGCGTTCAGGAAAAGGCGATGGGCGAACGGGTGTTGAAATCCGTGTCGCCCGGTGAGCAGATCGTGAAGATCGTCCACGACGAGCTGGCGTCGTTGATCGGTACCGGCGATGAGGTGGCGCTGCAGTGGTCGCCGGCACCCCCGACGGTCATCATGCTGGTGGGGCTGCAGGGCTCGGGGAAGACCTCGACCGCGGCCAAGCTGGCAAAGCGGCTCAAGCGTCAGGGCCGGTCCGGCCTTCTCGCCGCCTGCGACCTCTACCGTCCCGCGGCGGTGGACCAGTTGCGGGTGCTTGGAGGGCAGGTCGGGGTCCCGGTCCACTACGAAGACGGGGCCACGGATCCGGTCGAGGTTGCCAGGGAAAGCCACCGCCGGGCCCGCCAGATGAAGGCCGGCGTACTCATCGTGGACACGGCGGGGCGGCTCCAGATCGACGAGCCGCTCATGGACGAGCTGGCGCGCCTCAAGGAGGTGCTCACGCCGCGCGAAATCCTTCTGGTCGCCGACGCCATGACCGGACAGGAGGCGGTGCGGATCGCCCAGGGCTTCGACCGCGTTCTCGACCTGACCGGCTTCGTCCTGGCCAAGATGGATGGCGACGCGCGGGGTGGTGCGGCTCTCTCGATCCGCGGGGTGACGGGAAAGCCGCTCAAGTTCATCGGCACGGGCGAAGGCGTCGACACGCTGGAGGCGGTCGACCCCCAGCGGATTGCCGGCCGCATCCTCCAGAAGGGGGATGTCGTCGGGCTGGTGGAACGGGCCCAGGCCGTGGTGGACTCCGGGGAGGCCGAAGCGCTCCACCGGAAGGTCCTCGGGAAGGGCCGCTTCACCCTCGAGGATTTCCTCGTCGCCATGCGGCAGGTGCAGCGAATGGGTCCCCTGGATCAACTGATGAAGATGATTCCGGGGATGTCCCGCGGGCTCCCCGTGGGGGAAGTTGATCCAAGGAAGATGAAGCATATCGAGGCGATCATCCTTTCGATGACGCCCGATGAACGGCGCCGGCCCGAGATCCTGAACGGGTCGCGCAGGAAGCGGATCGCCCGCGGTAGCGGCCGGCCCGTCTCCGAGGTGAACCGGCTTATGAAGCGGTTCGCCGAAATGGAAAAGATGTTGAAGCAGATGAAGGGGCTGATGCCCCGCATGTGATCGTGAAGTCGGGCGCAGGCCCGGCGGGGGCGAAGGCCCCAGAGATACCACTCAATCCGGCAAGGAAAAATGTCCGTAAAGATTCGCCTCCGGCGGATGGGAAAGAAGAAACAGCCCCACTACCGCATCGTGGTCGCTGACAGCCGTGCCCCTCGGGACGGGCGGTTTGTCGAGAACCTGGGTTACTACAACCCGGTCCCGAATCCGGCTCGCCTGGTCGTCGACCTGACGCGCGTGGACTACTGGCTTGGCGAGGGCGCCATCGCTTCCCCGACGGTGGGGAATCTGGTGTCGAAGGCCAGGTCTGGTGGTGACGATACTGTCGCGCTCGACGAGGCGGCCGGTGCCGCCGCACCGGGCTCCCGGGCCGCGCCGGTAGCCGAGGACAACGGTGCCGAAGCCGCGCCGGTTGCCGAGGACGACAGTGCCGAAGCCGCGCCGGTTGCCGAGGACGACAGTGCCGAAGCCGCGCCGGTCGCCGAGGACGACGGTGCCAAAGCCGCGCCGGTTGCCGAGGACGACAGTGCCGAAGCCGCGCCGGTCGCCGAGGACGACGGTGCCGAAGCCGCGCCGGTCGCCGAGGACGACGGTGCCGACGCCGCGCCGGTCGCCGAGGACGACAGTGCCGAAGCCGCGCCGGTCGCCGAGGACGACGGTGCCGACGCCGCGCCGGTTGCCGAGGACGACAGTGCCAAAGCCGCGCCGGTCGCCGAGGACGACGGTGCCAAAGCCGCGCCGGTCGCCGAGGACGACGGTGCCGAAGCCCCGACCGAGTAGCAGGGTGTGACCGAGGGCGGGCATCCCCCTTTCCTGGTCGTAGGCCACATCAACAAAGCGCACGGCAGGAAGGGCGAACTCTTCGTCTGGTCGTTGACCGACTACCCTGGGAGTCACTTTGCTCCCGGGGTAGTTCATTTTCCGGGTGATGAGGAGGGTGAGAAGCCATCGACCAGCCTCGCACAGCTCACCATTGAAACCGTGCGGCCCTACCGGAAGGGCTTTCTGACAAAGTTCGTCGGTGTCGACGACCGCGACGCGGCCGAGCGGCTCCGGGGCAGGTACCTCCTGCGTCCCTTCGAGGCGATCGACGAGCTGCACGAGGGCGAGATCTTCTATCACGAGCTTCTTGGCTCCACCGTCGTCCACAGGGACGGCGCCGAGCTTGGGGTGGTGCGGGAAGTCTATCCGCTCAGGCCTGCGGACCTTCTCGCCGTCGCCGGGCCGGAGGGCGACCTCATGCTCCCGTTTATCCCGGAAATGGTCGTCGAATTCGACCGGGAGCGTCGCCGGGTCGTGGTCGACCCGCCGGAGGGATTGCTGCCATGATGCGAATCAACATCGTGACCATCTTCCCGGGATTCTTCGCCGCGCCTCTGGAAGCCAGCATCCCGGGGCGGGCGGCGCGGTCAGGGCTGGTGTCGTACCGCGTGACCGATCTTCGCGACTACACCCACGACACGCATCGGACGGTCGACGATCTGCCGTACGGAGGGGGTGCGGGGATGGTCATGAAGCCCGAGCCCTTCTTCGAGGCCATCGACGACCTCGGCCCGCAGGGACCGGTCGTGCTCATGTCGGCCCGGGGGCGCCGGTTCCGTCACGACGATGCGGTGCGCCTCTCCCTGGAGCCCGAAGTCACCTTCCTCTGCGGACACTACAAGGACGTGGACCAGCGGGTTGCCGACCATCTGGCGACGGAGGAGTTGTCGATCGGCGATTTCGTCGTGTCGGGCGGTGAGGTGGCGGCGCTGGCCGTCACGGACGCCGTCGTGCGGCTCCTGCCGGGGGCCCTGGGGGACCACGAGTCCGCGTCCTCGGATTCCTTCTACGACGGTGACGTGATCTCCGCTCCGTCGTACACGAGGCCTGCCGAGTATCGGGGAGTCTCCGTTCCGGACGTGCTCCGCGGCGGAGACCACCGCCGCATTCAGTCGTGGCGCCAGGCGCAGTCGGAGCGGCTTACCCTGGATCGGCGGAGGGGCTCGTAGGCAGCGCCGGATCCGGGACCGGTAGCGATTGCCCTGGACTCACGCTGAATTGAAACTGCCATGAGCCGACTCCCCGGTTGACAACCTCGCTGCGCTCCCGCGCGCCGGGACCCCGAACGAAGACAAAACGGGCATTGGTGCAGCCGAGGGCAATGCCTTCTGAACTCTTCCCCAGCGACTCCAGGGTCATTGATTTCCAGATCCGTTTCCCCGGAATGACCACAGTGGCCGATCTGCACCTGACCACGACGGCGGGGTCAGGATCGTGGAAGTCTTCGTGGATGGCATGCCCGGAGAGCCGGGGAGCCGCGTCGTGCCTGCTTGCAGTCAGAGCCAGGGTCGCTCCGACTCCTGCAACCGCGCTCGCCAGGATTAGTCCGATTGCCATCAAGTCGGTGTCAGTTCGCTTCATTTTCCTGCCTCCGCGGTCAAGGTGCCAATCTCCGTGACCATGAGACGTCGAACGGACTTCCATGGTTGCCAGAACGCGAGAGGCGCGTCCCTGGCGGAGGTCCGGGGGTCGCCACGGGCCCAAGGCTTCCAATCATCGGCAATGCTGCCTATCTTTTCAGGCTGCCAAGCACACAGTCGCAGAACGGTAACGGTTACGATTGAGGGGCCCGGCCATGGCGGACATCCTCCACCAGCTCGATATGGAACACGCGCGGAACGATCTTCCCGAATTCGCGCCCGGTGACACCATCAAGGTCCTGTACCGGGTCCGCGAAGGACAGAAAGAGCGGATCCAGGTCTTCGAAGGCGTCTGCCTCGGACGGCGGGGCTCCGGGATGGGTGAGACATTCACCGTCCGCAAGCTCTCCGGCGGGATCGGAGTGGAACGGATATTCCCGGTGAACGCACCAACGGTCGGAGGCGTCGAGGTCGTCCGGCGGGGGCGGGTGCGCCGGGCCAAGCTCTACTACCTCCGGGGCTTGCGCGGGAAAGCCGCACGGATCAAGGAAAAGCGGACTCCCAGACCGAACTAGGGGCTCCCGGAGGAATCGGGTGTCGCTTGAATACGAGCGCCCGTTCTGGGATCGGGGTCTAGCACATGTGGCGGGGGTGGACGAGGTGGGGCGCGGACCCATTGCCGGACCTGTCGTCGCGGCGGTCGTAGTCCTGGCCGAGGGTGTGTCCATCGACGGTGCTGCGGACTCCAAGGTGCTGACGCCGCAGACCCGGGCCGAGATCGCGGAAGAGATCCACGCACGGGCCGAGGCAGTCGCCTTGGGGGCGGCGTCGGTGACCGAGATCGACCGGATCAACATCCTGCGCGCGACCACCCGGGCCATGAGGCGCGCCCTGAAGCGTCTTCCCGTGAAGCCGGACCACATCGTGGTGGACGGGCTCCCGGTCCGAGGTCTGGGGTGGGAACACGACGCCGTGATCGGAGGTGACGGCCTCATCCACTCGATCGCCTGCGCGTCGATCGTGGCCAAGGTCTGCCGCGACCGGCTCATGACGCGGCTTGCACCGCGATATCCTCACTACGGATGGGAGCGGAACATGGGCTACGCCACCAGGCGCCATAAGGAAGCCGTGAGGGACGCGGGCCTGACGCCTCACCACCGCACCACCTTCGGGCTGTTGCAGCTGGAGTTGTCGCTGGAGCCGATGTCCCGCTAGCCATCGGGCTTGGTTACTTTTCCGGCGAGCCGGTAGCTCAGTTGGTAGAGCAACGGACTTTTAATCCGTAGGTCCTGGGTTCGATCCCCAGTCGGCTCACTGGGGGGGCAGGCTCAACGCCAGCTCTGATCCGCCGGCTCGTCCGGGTCCGACAGCAGGAAACGGACCAGTTCCGCGTGATAGCGATCGGGGATCTCGAAGTGCGGCACGTGTCCGATCTCCGGGAACAGCACCAGTTCGGCGTTGCGCAGCTCTTCGGCCACGTGACGGGCCCTCGCGGGATAGTCTCGTGACAGGCGGTCGTCCGCGCCGCCGATCACCAGGGCCTTGGCCTCGATGTTCCGCCATTCGTGCACGACCGGGTCCTCGAAGAGGATCCGCTGCTGGGCCGAGCGCACCCGCGCCATGCGCGGCCAGTCGCCCCCCAGCGTGAGCCCGTACTGGACCCTCACCCAGGGCATGTACTCGTCCCGCCACCCGTTCGGGTAGTACCGCCGGTGACCCGCGAGCACGGACGCGTAGGTGGTGCGCTGCAGCACCGATTGGTATGCGTCTTCGGGGTCCGACCATGGTCGTCCGGGTCTGGTGTCGGTCAGGCCGATCTGGTTGGACATGACCACATGTGTGATGACGTCCGGGTAGGTCGACGCGAAGCGGGTCGCAACCATGCCGCCCATGGAATGCCCGACGATGGCGACGCGTTCGACGCCCAGTTCGTCGAGCAGCGCCTTCGTGTTGCGCGCCGGGATGTGCAGGTTGTAGTGGATGATCGGCTTGGAGGAGCGGCCGTACCCGAGACGGTCCACCGCGATCACCCGGAAACCCGCGGCGCGCAGCTCCGCGATGGTGGGGGCGAACGCCGCCGCGAAGAAGTTCATGCCATGGAACAGGACTACGGTCGCGCCGTTCGGTTCGCCCTCGGGAGCGACGTCCATGTATGCCATGCGATGGTCCTGGCCCATGAGTCGCACGTTCATGTAGCTCACGGGATGCGGGTACGGGACGTTCGAATAGTCGATTGCCGTGGGCTCCCAGCCCGGGGGTGGCGTTGAGGGGGGCTCCTCCTGGGCGTGGGCCAGACCGGGGAGCCCGACGCAGAGAAGGAGCAGGCCCGGGATGGCCCGAAGGCTGGCGGGCATCCGGAGGCGGCCGGGCATCCGGACGCGGGCGGGATGTCGGACTTCGAACGACGCGGACATGGAGAACGACCTTTCTGCCGGACGCGGGAGACTGCGAGGCAACGCGGGCCCTGGGCTGCAAAGGCTACGCTTGGGTCACCTGGAAAGCCAGATGTTCGCAAACGGTCGCTGCTCTGGCGTCCCCGCCCCACCCCGTCTTAACGTGACCATGTCGCCCCCCCTCTCCACCCCACCCCAGGAGCACACCATGCCCGTCGCGACATCCGCCCGCCCCGGGGCTACCCGCCCCGCCCCCGCCCATCCGCGTCCCGGCCCGGACCCCGCCCGCCCCCGCCCCCGCCCGGCGCCCCTCACGGCTGCCCTGTCCTTCCTGCTTCTTCTCGCGGCGCCCGCGTGCGCGCAGGACACCCGCACATTCGGCGACGATCCCGGTCTGGACCGGCTCGCGGCAGAGGTCGCACGGCTGGCCGAGTACGCCGAGGGCACGGTCGGCGTTGCGGCGTACCACCTCGAGACGGGGCGCGGGTTCACCCTTCACGGCGACGAGCCCTTCCCGATGGCGAGCACCTACAAGGTGCCGATCGCGGTGCAGATCCTGACCATGGTGGACAAGGGCGAGATATCGCTCCGGGACATGGTCGAAGTGGAGCAGGGAGATGTCTACCGGACCTCCAGCGCCATCAGCGACCTGCTGGACGACCCGGGCCTGCAGATCTCGATGCACAACCTGCTCGAGCTGATGCTCCTGATCAGCGACAACATCGCGACCGACGTGCTCATGCGTGAGGCCGGGAGTTCGGGCGCCGTGACTGCGCGCATGGGCGAGGTGGGGATCGACGGGATCCGTGTGGACCGCCCGACCTGGGCCCTGATCGCCAACTGGCTGGGGCACCCGGATGTGCGCGAGGACGACCAGATCGCCCCGGACGACTACCGCAAGATCCTGGAAGGGGAGCGGACGGACGAAGCTATGGCGGCCAACGACGCCGTCTTCAACAGCGACCCGCGGGATACGGCGACACCCGCAGCCATGTCGGCGCTGCTTCAGAAGATCTGGAACCGGGAGATCCTGTCGGAGGAGAGCTCCGCGCTGCTGATCGACATCATGTACCGCTGTCAGACCGGTGCGGCGCGGCTGAAGGGGGTGCTGCCCCCGGGGACCGCGGTCGCGCACAAGACGGGCACGATCGGGCAGACGACCAACGACGTGGGCATCATCGATCTCCCGGGCGACGCGGGTCATGTGGTGACGGTCGTCTACGTCAAGGAATCGGAGGTCGAGATCGCGGACCGGGAGCCCGTGATCGCTCAGATCGCCCGTGCGATCCACGACTACTTCGTGTTCAACCGTGGCTAGCGGTTTTCTTCGCGGCGGCGGGCGCCGCAATGGCGGTACGAGCCCGCGGAGACGACTTGTCGGGGCCCTCGTCCTCCTTTGCGCGCTCGCCCCGGCGGTAGCGGCCCAGCCCTCGCCGCTCCAGGGGCTGGACGACTACATCACGGCGGCGATGGAGGCGTGGGGCGTCCCGGGCCTGGCCCTTGCCGTGGTCAAAGACGGCGAGGTCGTCCATGCCCGTGGCTACGGGGTGCGCGACGTCTCGACCGGGGCACCCGTCGACGAGCACACCCTCTTCGCCGTGGGCTCCACCTCGAAGGCGTTCACCGCCGCCGCGCTGGGACTCCTGGTCGACGAAGGCCAGCTGAGCTGGGACGACCGGGTGATCGACCACCTCCCCTGGTTCGAGATGTACGATCCGTACGCGACCCGGGAGCTCACCGTCCGGGACCTTCTGACGCACCGGAGCGGTCTCGCGCGTGGTGACGCGGTCTGGTCCAAATGGCCGCACGACCGCCACGAGATCATCAGGCGCATCCGCTACCTGGAGCCGACCCGGAGCTTTCGCGGCGCCTGGCAGTACCAGAACCTGATGTTCCTCACTGCGGGGGAAGTCGTCGCGGCGGTCTCGGGGCAGACGTGGGACGATTTCGTCGACCAGCGCATCTTTACGCCTTTGGGAATGGATCGAAGCGTCACGTCCATACGCGAATTGGGACGGTTCGAGAACGTCGCGACGCCTCATATCCACATCGATGGCGCGGCCACGCCAGTGGTCCACAAGAACATCGACAACGTGGGTCCGGCCGGCTCGATCTACTCGAGCGCGTCGCAGATGGCCCGCTGGGCGGGACTCCACATGGCGCGGGGGGTTCACGAGGGTGTGCGGCTGGTCAGCGACAGCGTCATGGCCGAGATGCACAGACCGCAGATGCTGATCCAGGCCGACGCGCCCGAAAACAGCCTTCACGCCCGTGACGCCCCGATGAACTTCAACGCCTACGGGCTGGCGTGGTGGGTGCTCGACTACCGCGGAGCCAAGGTCGTCGACCACGGAGGGGGTATCGACGGGATGAGGGCGCATATTGCCTTCATGCCCCAAGAGGGCGTCGGGATGGTGGCCCTGTCGAACGCGCGCCCCAACAACCTCATCGTGGCGCTGATGTACCGCGTGTTCGATCACTTTGTCCGCCAAAACAGGGCCGAAATGGCGGACTGGAGTGCCCTGATGCTTGCCGAACAGCAGGAAAGTGCCGCCAGGCAGGCCGGAGCACGCCAGCGACGTGATGCCGGCCGTGCCCGCGGCACCGAGCCCTCGCGGCCGCTAGCGGAGTACCCCGGACGCTACGGGCACGAATACTACGGGGCAGTGGACATCACGCACGACCAGGATGCACTCCGGGTGAGCCTGGGAGGCAAGACCACGGGCCGAATGGAGCACTGGCACTACGACGTTTTCAGAGTGATACCCGACAATCCTGCCGACGGAGGGATGTTCATCGTCTTCACCATCGGCGCGGCGGGAGTCGTGGACATGCTCGAAGTCGAGGGGCTGGGAACGTTTGCGCGGGAGTGACAGGCGGGTGATTCGGTTTGCGGTCGCGGCCATCGCGGCCGTTCCGGCTATTGTGCCGCCCGCGTTCGCACTCCAAACGGCCGCAGCGGCGACTTCGGAGGCTCCGGCGACACCTGCGACTTCGGCGACACCGACGCCCGCGCAGGAACCGCTGGCCGGGCTCGACGCATACATCCGCGAATCGATGCCGGACTGGGACGTTCCGGGGCTCGCGGTCGCGGTCGTCTACAACGACGAGGTTGTCTTCGCCCGGGGCTTCGGGGTGAAGGAGCTGGGGAGGGACGATCCCGTCGACGCGCACACCCTCTTCCAGATCGGTTCCGTCACCAAGTCGTTCGCGGCGGGGGCCATCGGGGCACTGGTGGACGACGGGCTGGTCAGCTGGGATGATCCCGTTGTGAAGCACCTGCCGTGGTTCCGGGTCAGGGACCCATGGGTCACCCGTGAGATGACGATCCGCGATCTGCTGTCCCACCGGTCGGGAATGCCGGGCGACGCCTACCCCGTCCTGGCCGTCATGGGCGCGCGGCAAGCGGCCGAACGCCTCCGGCTGCCGGACAATCAGGCACCGCTGCGACAGGGCTTCCGGTACAGCAATCAGGCGTACGGCGTCGCCGGTCTGATCGTGGAGGCGGTGACCGGGACGAGTTGGGGAGATTGGGTCCGGGAGCGCCTTCTTGCGCCGCTCGAGATGCACGAGAGCGTGACCAGCCCCTACGACGTGTGGGACGATCCTTTTGTGGCGTCCACCTTCCTGGGCGTCGCGCCGGCGGGCAGGGTGGGCATCGACGATGCGCCCGGCCGGAACGTCGCCATGCCGCACGGCGTGGGCCGCGACGGAGAGCGGCGGGTACTTCCGTGGCAATCCTACGACAATATGCAGGCCGCGGGGAGCGTGGTGTCCAACGTCGTCGACCTTGCGAACTGGATGCGGATGCACGTCCGGCAGGGTCTCTTCAACCGCGAGTTCGTGCTCGAAGATTCGACCGTTTCGGAAATGCAGGCGCCCCAGGTTGCGACCGAGCACACCTTCGCCTTTGCCGACGACCATACGGGCTCGTACGGGATGGGCTGGACCCGGGCCACCTTCCACGACCACCTCTACCTCTTCCACGGCGGCGGCATCTTCGGGTTCCCCGCATACGTGGCCATGCTGCCCGGGATCGGCGCGGGCGTGGCGGTTCTGGCCAACGGCAGCATGTGGACGCCCTACTACCCGCACCAGGAGATCGCGGCGTGGGTCTTCGCACGACTGCTCGGCGTCGAGCCGCGCGACTGGCACGGCGAGATCATGGCCCGCACCGGGATCATCCATTCCCAGGTGGAGGCGGCGCTCGCGGCACAGGACGCGGCCCGCGTCCCCGGCACGCGTCCTTCGCTGTCACTTGAAGACTACGCGGGCACGTACGAGGACGCCTACGGCTCCGGGCCCGTCACGGTGGTGCTGTCGGACGGCGGCCTGCGCCTTCATTTCGACGGAGCAGGAGCGTTTTCGGGGGAGATGGAGCACTGGCACCACGACGTCTACCGCCTGTACTTCGACGGGGGGGACGGGCAGGCCTACGGGAGCTCGTTCGTGACCTTCACAATCGGCGCGGGCGGGGGCATCGCGCGGATGGACCTCGGGTTCATGGGGCAGTATCGAAGGACGGGATGATTCAGAAGGCCACGCGATCGCCCCGTTGGCCGGCCCTCGCCGTGCTTGCGCCGGCCCTCGCCCTCGCCCTTCTTGCGGCTGCCTGCTCGGGGGACGGGGGGAGCACGGCCACGATCCCGCTGGACCCCCCTCCCGTGGAGCCGCCCTCGCGGCCCGTACCGTGCACGTTCGCGAACTCGACCTGCGAGGAACGGGTCGAGATCACCAGCGGGCTCTTCCTCCCGGTCTACAGCACGCACCTGCTCTCCGAAGGACATGCGGGTGTGACCCGGGGGCTCATCGTCATACACGGAAACAACCGCGACCCCGACGCCTACTTTCTGAGCGGACTGGGTGCTGTCACACAAGGGGGCGTCTCCAGCAGCACCGTGGTGGTCGCGCCCTACTTCCAGACCTCGGACGACGCTCCCGAGTCGGACGAACCCTTCTGGTCCAGTCCCGGGTGGAAACGGGGGAACCTGTCCAGACATGAGGGCCCGTCACCCCGGGCGAGTTCCTACGCGGCGGTCGACCGGATCGTCGAGAAGTTCCTGGACGCGGCCCTCTTCCCGGCAATCCACGAAATCGCGGTGACCGGTCATTCTGCCGGCGGGCAGATGGTGCACCGCTATGCGGCATCGAGTACGGTACAGGATGAGGGGCGCGACGGCGTCACCTTCCGCTACGTGGTGGCCAATCCATCCACCTACCTGTACCTGGGTCCCGAGCGCGAGAACCAGGCCGGGGACTTTACGGTACCGGGCGGCGGCTGCGACGACTACGACGAGTGGCACTACGGCATGCAGGACCGCAATACCTGGGCCGAACGGCTGGAGGCGGACACCATCCGGGCCCTGCTGTCGCGCCGGGATGTGCGCATTCTGGTGGGGGACGCCGACACTCTGAGCGCGTCTCTGGACGTGAGCTGCGGTGCCAACCTCCAGGGCCTGAATCGCTACCTCCGCGGACGCACCATCGTGCGCTTCATGGATTCCCTGTACGTCGGTCACGCCCACGCCGAAATGATCGTGCCGGGCGTGGGGCATTCCAGCAGGTCGATGTGGCTGTCGGACGTCGGACTGCAGTCGCTGTTCGGGAACTAGGCCGCCGGCAAAGTCACTCGGACCCTTCGGACGGAATTCGGTGTAGACGGTTGACGAATCCTTCCAGAGTTTATCTTTGAGGGCATGAGGTCCCCGTGAGCGGTAGTCAACGGGCCGGACCTTTCGCGGCCGGCCGGCCGATCTGCCCTCCTGAACCAACGGAGCATCGTATGCGAGCACTATTTTCGTCGGTCCTGGCAGGTCTGCTTCTCCTTCCGTCGACGGGGGTGCGGGCGCAAACGCCCGGGTTCGCGGCAGGGGGGGACGAGGATCTGATGCCGTCGGGGGCTACGCGCGCCGAGCGCGCTCGCGCCGCCCCGAGGTTAACAATGTACACCGACGTGGAACAGCCGACGAACGCTACATTCACGGTCAACTTCCGCTTTACTGAGGAGGTGACGGGTTTCGATATCGATGACATCTCCGTCGACCACGGTGAGCGGGGAGTAAGGGTGAGCGGATCCGGCCGGCTCTACATGGTCGATGTCAGGCCGGAGAGCGATTTCGAAGGGCTGGTGACCGTAACAGTACGCGCCAACGCCGTGGAAGGCCGCAACAACGATGGCAATGCTAGGACCAGCGAGGATTTCCTAGTGGATACCCGGGTGCCCGAGCTGGACGACGCAACCGTGGATGAGAACGAACTTGTCCTGTCATACGACGAGGACCTGGACGAGACTTCGGAACCGTCTCCCTCAGACTTTGACGTCCGGGTCGACGGCTCCGACGTCATCGTCTTCACCGTCTCGGTTGATGGCAGTGAAGTGACCCTGATTCTCAGGGATCCCGCGTCGCGGGGCGACAGGGTCACTCTGGACTATTCTCCCCCACGTAGCGACCCAATCCAGGACCTGGCGGGCAACGAAGCCGAGTTGTTCACACGCGAAATGGAGCTACCCCGCTTTCACGGACGGTTGGTTTCTGGGGTTGATGGTGTCTGATATGGTTCCTTTTCTCCCTCGTCATTCCAGTGAGAGAGGCAACGTACATCGCCGACGAGGCGAACGGCCAGGAGAAGTCCGGAGCGCTTCGGTCGCCCCGGCGCTGCACCTTCGCTTCAGGCCGCATGGTTGAGTCTCTCGAAGTTCGTCGGCGACTTGTAGCCGAGCGCCGAATGGATCCTGCGGGTGTTGTAGAAGCCCTCGATGAAGCCGAAGACTTCACGCCGCGCGTCCGCGGGTGTCGGAAAGCGACTTCGGTCGAGGAGTTCGCACTCCAGCGTGGCGAAGAAGCTCTCGCACATCGCGTTATCGTAGGCGTCGCCCACCGAGCCCATCGACTGCACCACGCCGGCCTCGCGGCAGCGCTTCCCGAAGGCCAGCGACGTATACAGCCTAGGTTCAAGCGGTCGTCGCAACAGTACCGTGTTGAAGGGTTTTCATGTGCCCCCGATTTTGCTGGACACTAGGCTGGCGAGGGCGACCAGAAAGAAAGAAGTGGGTTCTTGATTTGATGTCTCCCAACCCGAGGGAGTCAGAAGCGACCGACGGTCGTTGAAGGCTGGAGATACGGGAGCGGCAGAGCATTTCAACGCAAGGTTGAGGTCTGGTTCTTTGATGATAACAGATCTTCCAAGGTTTCCGCCGGAGTTCTCCAACCGAGGGTCTTGCGGGGGCGGCTGTTGAGAGCGGCTGCGACGGCGGCGAGATCGTCAGCGGTATGTCTGCTGAGGTCAGTGCCCTTTGGGAAGTACTGTCTCAACAGGCCGTTGGTGTTTTCGTTCGTGCCGCGCTGCCACGGGCTCTGCGGGTCGCAGAAGTAGATGGCCAGGCCAGTATCGATGCGAAGCCGTGCGTGCTGAGCCATCTCTGTTCCCTGGTCCCATGTCAGAGACCGGCGGAGTTGCTCGGGCAGGGTCGTGATCGACGAAGCGATCGCGTCCCGGACGGCTTCGGCACCGTGTCCAGCCAACGCTGGACCGTTCTTGGTCCTGGCCTCGCCGTGTTTGTCATGGCGGGGAAGGTGGAGCAGCATCGTGAACCTGGAGGTCCGCTCGACCAGCGTTCCGATCGCCGAACTGCCCAGCCCCAAGATCAGGTCGCCTTCCCAGTGCCCGGGAACGGCGCGGTCGTCTGCCTCGGCCGGTCGCTCGCTGAGCATGATCTCGGGGTGAACGAACGTCTTGCCCCGTCCGCGGGTGCGAGCTCGAGGCACCCGTAACGTGCGTCCCGTCCGAAGGCACGCTGTCAGCTCCCGTCGCAGCGCACCGCGGCCTGGAACGTAGAGCGCCTGGTAGATGGCTTCGTGCGATATACGCATGGACTCATCGCCGGGGAAGTCGACCCGTAGCCTGTTGGCGATCTGCTCGGGACTCCACGAGGCCGCCCGCCGCCGGTCTTGTCGGCGACCGTGACGCCGTCCGATCCAGCGCACATCGGGGCCTGCCAGAGCGGCACCGTCCAGAGCTCGGATCAGGCCTCCGAGGCGATCCTGCACATACTGCCTCAGTTCGCCGTTCGTAGCGAGCTTCGCAAGCTTTGGACGTTTCGCTCGCCGGTCGGCGTGCCATTGAGCGGTCGTGGCCCGATACTCGAGGTTCCCTCCTCCTGTAGCTGCGTTGCGCCGCAGTTCTCGCGAGATCGTCGAGGGTGAGCGGCCCAACTGCCGGGCGATCTCGCGCACGCCACGAGCACGGGCTCGAAGAACGGCGATCTCTTCTCGCTCAACGAACGAGAGATAGCGCCGTGACTGGGGACGAAGATTGAGTGGTGGCATGCCACCACATTCGCGAAACCAGCGTGTCCCGACAGCAGGGGACACACCCGCTGCCACGGCGGCCTCCTCGCTCGACAGACCTCGAGCGATCTCTTTCCAGAACCTCTGCCGATGCTCGCGCCGTCCCACCGGCGGACGGCCTGGTGAACGCATCCGCGGACGTAGGGCTCGATCCGCTCCTCGGTGCCTGCTCGCTGCCATCGCAACATCTCCCTGAGGTGTTGCGACGACCGCTTGAATTCACCCTGCGAGCCTTGATCCGAGTGATGCACCACCCGCCCCTTGGGCTTCCGGTTCGAGATCGCCATCGCCAGCGCACCCTCCACCAGTTCGGCCCGCATGTGCGGCGCCATCGCCCAGCCGACGATGCGGCGGCTCCAGGCATCGAGCACGACCGCGAGGTACAGCCAGCCATTCCAAGTGCTCACCTGCGTGATGTCGGCGACCCACAGCTGGTCGGGCCCGTCGGCCGAGAAGTTGCGGTTCACCAGGTCCGGCGCGGGCCGGGCCTTCGAGTCCTTCTTCGTCGTCGCCGTCTTGAAGCGCCTCCGCGTCACGCCATGAATGCCCAAATCCCTCATCAGGCGTGCCACGCGCTTCCGGCTCACCCGCTCGCCCGCCGCTTGCAGTTCCGCTTGGATCCGAGGGCAGCCATAGGTCTCCCGGCTGCCGCCCCAGATCAACAGGATCTTGCCCTGGAGCTCGACGTCGCGCCGCGTCCGCGCCGAGGGAGGACGCTTCAGCCAGCCGTAGTACCCGCTGGTGGAGAGACCCAGCACCCGGCACATGGCCGCAAGCGGAAACACGGCCCGGTACGCCTTCATGAACGCGTACCCCCGCTGGGGATCGAGTCGCTCTCCCTCGCGAACCAGGCCGCGGCTTTTTTTAGGATGTCCCGCTCCATCCGCAGCCGCTTGACTTCCCGCTTCAGACGCAGCAGCTCGAGGCGCGCTTCGGTCGTCAGCCCGTCGCTGCGGCGGCCCTCGTCCAGGTCCGCCTGCTTGACCCAGTTCCGGATCGTCTGCTCCGAGGGCTCGAACTCCCGCGCGAGCGATCCCGGACTACGCCCGGCCCTCACAAGCTCGACGATCTGCTCCTTGTACTCGGGCGGATACCGCCCTCGTCCTCTTCCCGCCATGGCACACCTCCTTGGTTGGCCCAAATGGAAAGGTGTCCGTCATAGCGGGGCAACTCCAAAAGGGTCACCAACAACACCCTGACGGCGGACGACCTGCCGAGCGCGCCAAGAAACCTTGACGCGACCGCCGACGGAAGGACGAGAATCGACTTGGACTGGGACGCGCCGTCCGATGATGGGGGGAGCCGCATCACCGGCTACCGGATTGCGGTATCGAACACGGGCGACGGGAATTGGTCCGATCTGGAAAGCGACACGGACGACACCAAAACCTCGTACACGCACACCGGGATCGAGCCGGGGACCCGGCAGTACTACCGCGTCGCCGCGATCAACCGCGAGGGCGACGAGGGCCCGTGGTCGGATGTCGCCAACGCCACGACCGAAGGCGGAGTCCCGGGTGTGCCCAGAAACCTCACCGCGGTCGAGAGCGGAAGTGCGCGGATCAACCTGTCGTGGAGCGCGCCGACCTCTGACGGAGGCAGCCGCATCACCGGCTACAAGATCGAGGTGTCCTCGAACAGCGGACGGAGCTGGACCGTGCGGGTGAGTGACACGCGCTCGTCGAGCACGACGTACGCGCACAGGGGGCTGGAATCCGGGACTACGTGGCACTACCGGGTGTCGGCAATCAACTCCGAGGGACCGGGCGAGCCGTCCAATGTCGCCAGCGCGACCACGGACATCGGTGTTCCGCGTGCGCCGACGAGCCTGAGCGCGGTTGCCTCCGGTGAGTCCCAGATCCGCCTGTCCTGGGCTCCCCCGTCCGACGACGGGGGCGCTCGGATCGTCGGGTACCGGATCGACGTATCGACCACGGGCGGGTCGTCGTGGACGGTTCTGAGCGGGAACACGGGGTCCATCTCGACGTCCTACACGCACAGCAATCTGCCGCCCGGGAGCAGGCGCTCCTACAGGGTCGCAGCGATCAATTCGCAGGGAAGGGGCGCGTACTCCAACACGGCGACCGCCACCACCCGGGCCGCGGTTCCCGATGCGCCGACCAACCTGACCGCGACCGCGAGCGGCCGGACGCAGGTCAACCTGTCGTGGCGCGGCCCGCTGGTGGACGGCGGTGCCCGGATCACCGGCTACCGCGTCGAGGTGTCTCTTACGGGTGGGTCCCCGTGGACCGTACTCGCGTCCCGTGCCACCTCCACCACATACACGCACCGTGGCCTGTCCCCCGCTTCGACCAGGCACTACCGCGTGTCCGCGACCAACTCGGTGGGGACCGGCGACGCATCGAACGTCGCCACCGCCACCACAGACGCCACCGTGCCGAGTGCTCCCGTCCGGCTCTCTGCCAGGGCGAACGGGCAGAATCAGATCGACCTGACCTGGACCGCGCCCAGCAGCGACGGCGGGGCTCCAATCACGGGGTACCGGATCGAGTCCTCGCCCAATGGATCCACCTGGACCCCTCTGCGGAGCAACACGGGTTCGAACGCCACCTCCTTCTCGCACACCGGATTGGCGCCGGCTACGAAGCGGTACTACCGGGTGTACGGGATCAACATGGCAGGGAGGAGCCCGGCGTCGAATGTCGCCAACGCCACGACCGACGCGACCGTTCCCGCTGCACCCACCAACCTTTCGGCCAACGCAAGCGGGACATCGCAGATCGATCTGTCGTGGCGAGCTCCATCCTTTGACGGCGGGTCCCGGGTCACCGGCTACCGGATCGAATTTGCGGAGAGCGGCAACGGCCCATGGTCGGCCCTGGTGGCCAACACGCTGTCTGGCTCGACCAGTCACTCCGACACGGGGCTGGCTCCGGCCACAACCCGCTACTACCGGGTGTTTGCGATCAACGCGGTGGGGTCGGGCACGGAGTCAGGGGTTGCCAACGCCACCACCGATGCCACGGTCCCGGACGCACCCACGAACCTCATTGCCACGGCCACCGAGCCCACGCGGATCGACCTGGTCTGGACGGCACCGGCGTATGACGGCGGGTCGCCCATAACCGGCTACCGGATCGAGGTCTCGGAGAACACCGCCACCTGGACCGATCTGGTACGGTCCACGGCAGTCACCACCACGGCCTACGGCCACACGGGCCTCATGCCGGGGAGCACACGCCACTACCGCGTCTCCGCGATCAACTTCGCGGGAACGGGCGTGCCCTCGAACATCGCGTCCGCGTCCACGGACGACCCCAGGGATCGCGCGGGGCGCGTCAATGCCGAGGTGCTTTCCCACGCGGCTGCGGCGATGACGTCCAGCACGGTCTCTGCGATCGCGGGCCGGGTCGAGTCCTTCGCGGCCAGTGATCCGTTCGGCCGTCGCGTCCAGCTGGGCGGCTTCCGGTCACTCGGCGGTGCCGCTGCGGCCATGGGCCCCGGCGCATACGGGCGAGGTGCGTTGGGCGCCGGGGCGGGGACCGACTTCGACTTCCGGCGCCTGCTGGACGGGGCCTCCTTCGTGCTTCCCATTGGTGGCGGGGATGCGCCGCCGCAGCTGGGCTCGAGTCCGTCGTTGGCGACGTGGGGCAGCGGCGAGTATCACAGCATGTCGCGGGCCAGGGGCGGCCTCGTCGCCTGGGAAGGCGATATGCTCAGCATGCACGCGGGCGCGGACATCCGGGTGCGTCCCCATATCCTCGCCGGGATCGCAGCGACCCGTTCCACCGGGAACTTCGACTTCACCGACCGGACCGGCGCGGCCGAGGTCGCCGGCACCTACGCCAGTCAGATGACCAGCCTCAATCCGTACGTGGCGGGATTCCTGGGCCGGGTCGACATCACCGGGTGGGCCACCGGCGGGTACGGATGGGGCAACGTCGAGATCGAGGATGATCGCAAGGAGCTTCGGTCGAGTGCTGTTCGCATGATCAACGGGGCGATCGGTGGCGGAGGTGATCTGCTCGCGAGTGGCAGCGCGTCGTTGCGGCTGAAGGCCGAGGGCTGGCTCTCGCGGGTCGATGTGGAGGGAAGCGAGGAAATCGACTCGCTGACGCTGGATATGCGTCGGGCGCGGGTCGCGCTGCAGTGGAAGCAGGGATACCAGTTCGAGGCGGGACATGAAGTGTCGGTGCTGCTCGAAGGCGGATTGCGCTACGACAACGGTGACATGGCCAACGGTGGCGGAATGGAACTCGGAGGCGGCGTGCGGTACGTGAGTCCGAGGGGCGGATTCACGATCGAAGGACGCGGCCGGATGCTTGCGACCGGGCACCTGGGCTACGAGGAGTGGGGCGTCAGCGGCCTGGTCCAGATCGACTCGCACGGCCGTGGCGAAGGCCTGTCCGTCAGACTCGTGCCGGCGTGGGGAGATGCATCGAGCGGGGTTCAGGCGCTCTGGGACCGGGGCGTGAGCGCGATGCAGCCCGGTGGTTTCACTCCGGCAAGGGGCCAGCTCAACGCCGAGGTGGAATACGGGCTGCCGAGGTTCGCCGGCACACCGTACGGACGCTTCTACATCGTCGACGGCGGGGATCGTGCTTTCGGGAGCGGGCTGCGCTACGAGATCACCCGGGTGCTGGATCTGCGCGTGGAGGGTACGCGCCGGCAGAGCGCCCTCAGCTCCGCGCGGCACGGCCTCACGATGAGAGGGCAGTGGAAGTTCTGATCTGATCGAGGAGCCCGTGGCAAATCCGCGCCTGCATCGGGCTCCCGCGGGCGGCGGTCCTGGCCTGGTTGCCGGCGGCCGCCGCCCGCAAATGGATTCGTCAGTTCCCGGGACGCCAGCGTGCGACCGGAAGCGTGTCCGTCTTCATGACGTCGGGGTTGACCCAGTAGTACGACCCGAAGGGCCGCGCGGAAGGCCATACTTCGTCGAGCGTGGCAGCGTCGTACAGGACTCCGTCCTTCATGACCAGGTCGATGTCGAGCGTGTTCTCGATATCGTCCAGCGGGTTTGAATCGAGGATCACGAGGTCGGCGTACTTGCCGGTGGCGATGCTCCCCAGTTGATCCTGCAGGCCGAGGTAGCGCGCCCCGTTCAGGCTCGCGACCTCGAGAGCGCCCAGTGGTCCGAGCGCCTCCGCATACGCCCACACCTCCCAGTGCGACGCGGGTCCGTGTTGCTGGCCGTGCGACCCGATCACCCCGTAGCCGCCCGCCGCGATGATGTCGGCCATGCCTTCGGCGACGATCGCGAAGCCGTAGTCGGTTTCGGGACGCAACATGCGCCTTCGCGCGTGGGGGATCAGGTGTCGCCATGGCAGCCACCGCCGGAGTTTTTCGTCCAGCCAGGTGTCGTCACGCTGAAAGAAATACTCCTCCGTCCATGGCGCGGACCCCCCGACGACGACCGTCGGCGAGTAGTAGAAGCCGGCCTGGCCGAGAAAGCGTGACACGTCGGAGTAGATGGGGAATTGCACAAGGGCGTGTTCGAAGCCGGCGTGGCCGTCCATCACCAGCCCGAGGTTGTGCGAAAGGTCGAAGTTGCCACCTTCTGACGTCGCTACCATGCCGCGGTTGCGCGCGGCGTCCACGAGCCACTGTGCGCGGCGCCGGTTCGGTTGCAGATACTGCTTGATGCTCTCGGCTCCCCAACTTTGGAGCCGGGCCACCTGGTTGTCCGCCTCCTCGGGCGAGTCCACATCCGCCTTGAACGGGTCATCCCCGGCGGTCAGCGTCTCGCCCGTCGCGTAGATGCGCGGGCCCACCATTCGCCCGGCTTGCACAAGGTCCTTCGTGCTCCAGGTGTTGACCGCGGTGGCGGCTGGATCGCGGGTCGTCGTCACGCCGTACGCCAGATAGACGCTATGCTCGAAGCCCCGTTCCGGGATCAGTCCGACGGACTGGCGGTTGTGGTGCCCGTGCATGTCGATCCAACCCGGAATGACGGTTTTTCCCGTGCCGTCAATGGTTCGGTCGGCCCCCGAGATGTCGCATTCGCCCACGCACGCGATGCGTCCGTTGACTGTGACGACGTCGCCCCGCTCGACGATGCCCGCTTCGTCCAGCGTGATGATGCGGGCGTTGGTGATCGCGACGGATCCCGTGGGCAGGTTGCGGGGAACATTGAGGCGCAGGTCGGTAGCTGAAGTCTCCCCCGTGCCCATGTCGTAGGTGGCGTATCGGGTGCCGCCGCCGAATTCCAGTGTTGCACGGTCACGCCAGCGCGGGAAGAGTCCCCCTTGGGTCGTGAGCCGCTCTACGGGAAGAGCACCGCCCATACGGGTAATCGCGGGTATCGTGCCCTCGGCGCGGGCGGGTGGAATGGGGGCCACGAAGACGTCTCCGATGGTCACAAAGGCAACATGCGAGGCGTCGGGCGATACGACCGACTCCCATGTCGTCGGCAGGTATGCGTGCGTGCGGCGATCGGTGCCGTCAGCGGCCACCGAGACGACCGTATCGCTGCTCGCGAAATGGATCCGTTGGTCATGGCCGTAGCTGGCAACGGGAGGACTGGCACCGAGGACGCGCGCGACCGTGACACCGTCGCCTTCTCCCGGGACCCCTCCGTCCGCGGGGAAGCGCACGAGGTCGTGCCATGGATTGTCGGCCGGCGTGCGACCCCGAGCGGTCGCCCCGGATCCCCGCGCTACCAGGATCTCGCGGCCGTCCGGTCTCCACACCGGGTTCATGTATTCGCCTGCCCGATTGGAGACGCGCTGTGGCCGACCCCCATCGGCGGGAACGGTCCAGACGTGCCCGCCTTCCGCCCAGTCGAAGGTGGTGAACGCGATCGACCCGCCGTCCGGCGACCATGATGGGGCGTACTCGAAGGCGGGAAAGTCGTCCGGCGTCAGCCGTCGCGGCTCGCCACCGGAGGCGTCCTGGAGCCAGAGCTTGCCGATCCCCTCGAAGACAACCGTCCTCCCGTCGGGCGATCCGGTCGGCCACCGCAGGAACCGCGCGTCGAAGGAATCGTCGGGAATGCTGCGCGTCGCGTGTGCCATTTCCGAGATCGTGCGCTCGACCCGGGCGCTGAAGGGGATGGTCCCCACCTCGCCGCTGACCGGATCGAGCACGCGGATGCCGCCGCCCTGCGACAGGTAGATGCGGGTTCCCGCGGCGTCCCATGTGAAGCGCGGCAGGACCGGTCCAGCCCTTGTGATTTCCTGCGTCATGTCCCACTCGACCGGGTCCATGATGAGCCGTTCGGTTCCCGTCTCCAGATCGCGCAGCCAGAGTCCGGTCCGGGGCCCGAAGACGTGGCCACGGTACTCCAGCACACCGTCGGGTATCCGGCGCCCGAAGGCCAGATAGCGTCCGTCGGGGGACACTTCGGGGGCGAACGCACCGCCGCTGGTCATGCGTCCCTGCTGTTGCGACTGGCCGGAGGTGATCGGCGTGACCTGTCCGGTGGCCAGTTCGAGTCGGCGGATCTGAAAGTCACCCTTCGACGAATCCTGTCCTCCGTACGGCAGGATCGAGCCCACGAACTGGTGGAAGTAGAGGTAGCGCCCGTCCGGCGAGACGGAAGACCATCCGGGCATCTGGGTGGTGTAGGGGACCAGTGCGATGCCGCTGCCGCCGTCGCGGTGGTACATGAACAGCCCGTATGAGAAGAGTCCGCCCGCGGTCATGTCGGTCTGCCGGACGACGAGGTAGTCGCCGTTGGGCAACCATACAGGCTCCATCGCCCGGATGTTGATGTCCGTGAAGACGGGTCGGGGGTTCGAACCGTCGGCGTCCATGATCCACAGGTTGTTCTGTCCATCGCGGTCGGAGATGAATGCGATCTCCGAGCCGTCCGGCGAGAAGACGGGATGAATGTTCAGTGCGAGGCCGGAGTCCTGGGTGATGCTGGTCGCCTCGCCGCCGCCGACCGGCATTCGGTAGATGTGACCGAGGAGGTCGAAGACGATCGACGCCCCGTCGGGGGAGATGTCGACGGACATCCATGTGCCTTCGGTCGCGGTGAAGGCGATCTCGCGGGTCTCGCCACGGGGCTGGGTGATGTCCCAATCGGCCGGGGTGTTCTGGGCGACGACGGGGGCAGGGAGGGCGTAGATGGCGAGGGCCAGGGCGGTCGCGAGGCGGCGGGCAGCGGGTGGTGCAATAGGCGACTGGGACACGTGATGCCTCCTTGGGGTGGACGAGGGCCGGAGAATGTCGCATGTACGGTGGGGCGGGGCGAGGGTGTGGCCGTCCGTTGCCCCCAAAGTGTTCTATTACATTTGTTTCTTCAGAATCGAACACATTTCTCATTCAATATTTGTTCTATTCAATTCGGATTGCCATGATCGAACACATTGACCAGCGACCGTCACGACGGGGCCGCCCACCTCGTCGCGAGGTCTATCGTCGGCTGCGATCCGATGTCTCTGAGCTCTGGGAGCGCATGGGTGGCTTGCCAAGCCCACGGGAAGCTGCCGGAATCTGGCGCGGAATCTGGTACGAGGAGGCCCATCATTCCACGGCGATCGAGGGCAATACGCTGGTATTGAAGCAGGTCGAGCGCCTTCTGGCCGAGGGCCGGGCCGTCGGCGACGGGGAACTCCAGGAGTACCTGGAAGTCCGGGGCTACGCGACGGCGGCCGAGTGGGTCTACCGGCAGGCGGTCCACCGGACCGGGCTCTGTCATCCGGGGGCCATCCTGAGTTTGGCCGAGGCCCGGCAGGTCCACCACACGGCAATGTCGCCTGTTTGGGAGGTGGCTCCTCATTCCGACGCTACGGATCGGGAGGCACCCGGCAACTTCCGCGAACATGACATCCGGCCGTTCCCCCGGGGAATGACTCCCGTCTCGTGGCCGCTCGTGCCCGCCCAGATGGATACCTGGATCGAGGCGGTGAACGCGCTTGATGCCGAATCGCTGACCTTCCCCGAGCGCCTTGCCGAAGTCCACTGCCGGTTCGAACAGGCACACCCGTTCCTCGATGGCAATGGGCGAACGGGCCGTCTGCTCCTGAACCTGATCCTGGTTCGGCTCGGTTACCCACCCGCGATCGTCTACAAGCGGGACCGCTCAAGATACCTCGGCGCCCTCCGAAAGGCGGACCGAGGCGAACCAGGTCCGCTCGGAGAGATGCTGGCCCGTGCGATCCTCGACAACCTGTACCGGTTTGTGATTCCGGCGGTTGCCGGTCCGGCCCGCCTGGTTCCGCTCAGCGGCCTGGCGACCCCGGATCTGGAGGCTCCGGCCCTCCGCGCAGCTGCCGGACGGGCGAGGCTCCGGGCGATTCGCAACTCGAGCGGCCGCTGGCGCAGCTCCAGAGCCTGGGTGGAGGAATACAAGGCCACTCGCTACCGCAGGGACCCTGATTAGCGGTCCGTGGCGAAAGCCCCTGTCGGCTTTGCGTTCGGCACCCCAACTTACCAGTCGCCTCGCACGCCACTGCAGCAGTCACGATGGAGTCACGAAGATGACCGGACACGAGAAAGCCTCGAGACGCATTTCCTTTGCCCCCGCCCTCGCGTTCTTTGCGCTTTTGGCCATTGCGCTGCCCGCGTGGACGCTTCAGGCACAGGACACCGCCTCGGCCGCCCAGGATCCGCCCAGCGCGGCCGCCGCGGTCCTTTCCGCGGAGGGGTGGGTAGAACCGCCCGCCGAAATCGCGGACGCGGTGCTGGCGCCGCGCTACCTGAACGCGACGCTCAACCAGGCAAGCCCCGACGGACGCTGGTTCCTGCACATGGTCGGCGACGGACCGGTCACGATGGACCGCTTCTCGCGCCCCTTCGACGAGCTGGGCGGCCAGTTCCTGGAGCCACAGGCGAACCGCCACCGCAACCTGTCGATCCGTAGCTCCGTGGGGTTGCAGGTGATCTCGGCCACCGACGGCGCGGTCACCGACATCGAGGTTCCCGGCGGCGCGCGCGTGTCGGCGGCCCAGTGGTCCCCCGACGGCTCCGGCCTCGCCTTCTACGCCCACAGCGACGACGAAACGCACATCTACGTGGCCGATCCGGAGAGCGGCGACTCCCGCCGGATCACGCGCGACCCGGTGCTGGCCACCATGGTCACCACCTTCGAGTGGACCTCGAACGGCGAAGAGATCGCGACCGTGCTGGTCCCCGAAGACCGCGCCGGGCGGCCCATGGAGCAGAACGTCCCAACCGGCCCGCGGATCAAGCAGACCGAGGACGGCAAGAACGTCCTGCGGACCTACGCGAGCCTGATGGCGACGCCGTACGACGAGTCGCTGCTGGAGTGGCATGTCACCGGCCAGCTGGCCACGATTGCCGTGGACAACCGGCGCGTCACACGGGTCGGCGACCCGGCCATGCTCCGCAGCTTCGATTTTTCGCCCGACGGGCAGCATGCGCGGGTGACGACGATGCACCGGCCGTTCAGCTACGTCGTTCCGGTGACCAGCTTCGGTCGCGTCGAAGAGATCTGGGACCGCGAGGGCAACGTGCTCGCCGAGATCTCCGACACCGAACTCAACACCGGCATCCGCGGAGCCCCGTCGGCTCCGGGCGTCGCGGGCGACGAAGAGGAGGTGGACCGGCGTCAGATCATGTGGCGTGAGGACGGGGCCGGCCTGACATTCCTGAAGATGGAGCCCGCTCCCGAGGAAGAGGAGGGCGACGAGGCCGCGGCAGAGGAAGAGGATGACGAGGCCGACACTCGCCGGAAGGATCGGGTCATTTTGTGGACGGCGCCGTTCGGGGAGGACGACACGACCGTTCTCTACGAGAGCAACCGGCGCATGGCGAACCACCGCTACTCGGCGGACTACGGCTGGCTTTTCGTCACCCAGAGACCCGGCGGCGGAGGGGCGGCGGGCTTCGGCGGAGGCGGTGGAGGCGGCGGGGGCGGCACGGTCACCGAGTACGCGGTCCGGCTGGACGACCCCG
The DNA here is from genome assembly GCA_963555795.3 of Longimicrobiales bacterium. GTDB lineage: Bacteria > Gemmatimonadota > Gemmatimonadetes > Longimicrobiales > Gaopeijiaceae > Bin94. The sequence continues at coordinate 1,077,870 of CAUVXA020000007.1, forward strand.
AGACACGCTACACGATCAGCGAGTGGGATTCCGACGAGTTCTACGCCAACCCCGGCTCGCTTCTGATGGACAACGGCCAGGCGGGCGGCGGGGGCGGCGGGGCCTTCCGCCGCGGAGGCGGTGGCGGGTCAGTCGGCGCGCACATCGTGGAGGTCGTCGGGGACGACGGCAGCGAATCCGTCTTCCTCATGGGCACCCGCTACAACGAGGACCCTCTGGCCGAGTCTCCGATCAGCTTCATGGACCGGGTCGCCCTTCGCACCGGCGACAAGGAAAGAGTCTACGAGAGCTCGAACGACGGCGAGTACGAGCGCATCACCAGGGTGCTGGACACGAGCGCTGGCAAATTCGTGGTCCATCGCGAGTCTCCGACCGACGTCGGGCAGTCGTTTCTCGTCGATGGCGACGCACGCACGCAGCTGACCCAAAACGTCGACTACACGCCCGATCTGACCAATGCACCACGGGACCGCTTCACCGTCGAGCGCCCCGACGGGTTCCGATTCATCGTCAACGTCACCATGCCGCCCGACTTCGAGGAAGGTGAAGAGCGCCCCGCGATGTTCTGGTTCTACCCGCGCGAGTACGAGGATCAGGAGTCGTACGACGAACGCGGACGCACATTCAACATGAACGCGTTCCCGAACTTCGGCACCCGCTCGATCGAATACCTGATCCGCCTGGGCTACGTCGTGGTCGAGCCCGACGCGCCGATCGTGGGTGAAGCGGGCCGGATGAACAACAACTACCAGCACGACCTTCGCAACAACCTCGCGGCGGTGATCGACGAGCTGGACGCAAGAGGGATCATCGACCGTCGCAGACTGGGGCTCGGCGGGCACTCGTACGGCGCGTTCGGAACCGTCAACGCGATGGTGCACACGCCCTTCTTCAAGGCCGGGATCGCGGGGGACGGCAACTACAACCGGACCTTCACCCCGCTCGGCTTCCAGTCCGAGCGCAGGCACTTCTGGGACGCTCGCGAAGTGTACCTCGGGATGTCGCCGTTCGTGTACGCGAACAACCTGACCGGCGCCCTGCTGATATACCACGGCATGCACGACCAGAACGTCGGCACCGCGCCCGACCATTCGCCGCGGCTGTTTCACGCCCTGAACGGGCTGGGCAAGGAAGCCGCGATGTACCTCTACCCCTTCGAGGACCACGGTCCCGCGACCAGGGAGACGCTGCTCGACCTGTGGGCGCGCTGGTCCGCCTGGCTCGAGGTTCACCTTGCAGAGGAGACGAGGCCGGTCACCTGAGGCCGAGCCGACAAACAGGAGCTACATGAGCAAGGAGACGTTTTCCGAGAACATCGTTGTTCCGCTGACGCCGCCGCGCCGCGCCGCCCTGGCGGAGTTTCTCTCTCGCCCCGGCCGGCCGGAAAGCGCCATGACCATCGGCGAGGTACAGGGGTTTTTCTTTTCGGTCGCCGCGTCGCCAGACCTGGTGCAGCCAGCGGAGTGGTATGAGATCGTCTTCGGCGGTGAATTGCCCACGTTCGAGGACCGCGAGCAGGCCGAGGGGATCATGGGCGCGCTGCTGTCACTGTTCAACGTCATCGTAGACGATGTGCGCGAGGGCGGGGGCAGACTGCCCGGCGAGGTGACGTTACGCGACAACGTGATGGAGAACATGGACCCCGATTCGCCACTTTCCGAGTGGTCACGCGGGTTCATCGAGGGACATCTCTGGTTGCAGGAAATCTGGGAACCGTTCGAGGGAACGCTGGCCGACGAATTCATGGACGTGTTGTGGATACTGGGGTTTTTTGCCGCCGGTCCAATTGCGGAAGTGATGATTGAGGAGGTGGGTGATCCGAAAAGACCGTTGGAGGTCATCGTCAAGGAGACCTGTGACGAGTTCGCCAAGGCCGCTTTGATCTATGCGATGATCGGCGTACATCTGAACAGCCTTCGACTTGAACGCAAGCGATCACGTCCCGCGGGCAGGGACTTCCTTCGTCCCGGCCGGAATGACCCCTGCTCGTGCGGGAGCCTCAAGAAATACAAGAAGTGCTGCGGACGGATCGCAAAGGCATAGGGGCAGTCTGATGAAGGTGGGTGGTGTCCCGTACCGGGCGATCTTCACCGTGGGCGATGGAGTCACCGCGGGCGATGGAATGGATGTACGGGTCATCGACCAGACTGTCCTTCCGCACCGGTTCGAGACCCTGCGCCTGGAGTCCGTTGACGATGCCGCGCGCGCCATCCGCGACATGGTGGTGCGCGGTGCGCCCCTGATTGGTGCGACCGCAGCGTATGGCGTGGCGCTGGCGATGCGCGCCGATCCGTCCGACGCTTCGCTCGAGGAAGCGCTCGCCGGCCTCGCGGGAACCCGCCCGACTGCGGTCAACCTGATCTGGGCGCTCGACGGTGCCGGGGCGCTGCTGCGCGGGTTGCCGGCGGGGGAACGCGCTGACGCGGCCTGCCATTTCGCCGCCCGTCTTTGTGAGGAAGATGTGCGGACCAATCGGAGCATCGGCGGGTTCGGGCTGGAGCTCTTCCAGGAGATTGCCAGCCGGGCCGGAGCGACGGTGGGTGGTGCGGGGCGCAGCCTCAACGTCATGACGCACTGCAACGCGGGTTGGCTCGCGACCGTCGACTGGGGAACCGCGACGGCCCCCGTCTACCGCGCCCACGACGAGGGGCTGGCGGTCCATGTATGGGTCCGCGAGACGCGCCCGCGCTTCCAGGGCGCCGGGCTCACCGCCTGGGAGCTGGGCCAGCACGGGGTGCCGCATACGCTGGTGTCCGACAGCGCGGCCGGATACCTGATGAGCCGCGGCAAGGTCGACGTGGTGATCGTGGGGACGGACCGCACGACCGCCGCGGGCGACGTCGCGAACAAGGTCGGCACCTACCCGCTCGCGCTCGCGGCCCGCGACACCGGCGTGCCGTTCTATGTGGCGGTGCCGTCGCCGAGCATCGACTGGTCGATCGAGGACGGGACGAGCATCCCGATCGAGGAGCGTGACCCGGAGGAGGTGACGCGGGTGTGGGGAGTGGACGATGATGGGGTGGAGCGGAGGGTGCGGGTCACGCCGGAAGGGACCCAAGCCGCGAACTACGCCTTCGATGTGACGCCGAGGCGGCTGGTGACGGGGCTGGTGACGGAGCGGGGGGTGTGCGCGGCGGAGGGAGCCGCGTTGAGGGGGATGTTTGGGCGGTGAGGGGGCATGCCCATCGCGCCAGAAGGGCCCTCGGAAGCTTGGGACTCAGACAGCGATCTCGTTGAGCTGCTTTGCTATGTAGGCGTTCATCGACATCCTCTGGCCGTTGGCCCTGGTGGCCAGCCTGCGGTGGAGTTCAGGGTCGATCCTGACCAGAATACGGCCTGAGTAGGGTTTGCTGGGCGCTCTCCCCGTGTCTTCGCAGAATTCGAGATAGTCATCTATCGCGCGCCGCATCGACTCTTTCAGCTCGGCCACCGAGCTGCCCTCGAAATTGATTCCGTCCCGGGTGTCAACGACGTGACCCGAAAAGAACTCGTATTCGTCGTCGTACTCGAAGACTCCCGTGTAACCCTTGTACTCGATCATGGCTTGACTCCTGCCCTTTCCAGAAAGCGGCGCATCCGTTCGGGCGTCTAGCGGTCGGCGTGAGGCGGCTGAGCGGGACAACCCTCACGTAACGTCAGGGTTCCTTGGCGACCTGCCCGCAGCGCTACCCCGCCACGATCTTCCAGATCTTCCCGCGTAGCGAGTCACTCACATACACCGACCCGTCCGGCCCCGTCGCGACCCCTGTCGGCCGATTGTCGGCCTGGTTGGACGAGGTGATCTGACCCCCCGCGAAGCCGTCCGCAAAGATCGACCAGTCGCCGGTGGGCGTATCGCCATCGAAGGGAATCCACACGACGTTGTAGCCGGCCTGGAAGGGCGACCGGTTCCACGAACCATGGAATGCGACGAACGCGCCGTTCCGGTAGGGCTCGGGGAAGGACTCGCCCGAGGAAAACGCCATGGCGTTGGGAGCCCAGTGTGCGGGCAGGCCGATCGCGGGCATGTCCATGTCGGCGCACAGGCCCACCTCGACCCCGTCGCCGCCGTACTCGGGCGCGAGAACCTTCCGGTTGCCGGCCGGGTCGTGAAAGCAGTAGGGCCAGCCGTAGTCGGCTCCCTGGCGGATGAGGCCGAACTCCTCGGAGGGCTTTTCGGATCCGTCGGGGTCGCTGAAGTACGCGGGCCAGAGTTGCCGCAGCTGGTCCCGGCCGTGGATCACGGCGTACAGCTCCGCCGATCCGGGATGCACCGCAATCGCCCCCGCATTGCGCACGCCGGCCGCGAAGCGCTCGCCGTCCGCCTGCGTCTGGTCGATGCGGTCGGTTGGGAAACGCCAGATGCCCGCTCGGGTTTCCCGCTCGCGGCACGGATCCTTACCCGCCAATCCGGGCGTCCGCGGGACGGCCTGGCAGGCGTTGGACGGAGAGCCGATGCCGACGAACAGGCTTCCGTCGGGGTGAAGGGCGATGCTCTTGGACGCGTGGTTGCGGTCGCTCGGCAGGCCGTCGACGATGGTCTCGGGCGCCCCGGCAGGTGTCAGGGAACCGGGGGCGATGGAATAGCGCAACACGCTATTGTCCGTCGCGAAGTAGAGGACGCCGTCGGCAAGTGCGATGCCCGAGCCGCCGTTGTCGCCCCAGGACTCCGTCTGGTCGGCGCGGCCGTCGCCGTCGAAGTCCCGCAGCGCGACCACGCCGCCGCGCTGGTTGCCCCGGTTGCGCACAGCCACGAACACGTCGCCGTTGGAGGCCACCGCCATCTGTCGCGCGGCGCCCACGCCCGGGTGGTACACGCGCGCGCAGAAGCCCTCGGGCACCGTGATCGTCGCGTCGCACAGGGGGTCGGCGGGGACCTCGGTCGGGACTTCGGGTTGGCTGGGCTCCGCGTCGCCGCAGGCGGTGGCCGCCGCCGACAGAAGCCCGGCCAACAGGCTCCGGGATGATGTGCTCAAGTTCATGGTACCTCCGTCGCGAATGCCTTCGAGTGCCGGGCGCGCCAAGCCGTGTGTGGCTTGTAGATTCATTCCGCGGAAGCGAACCCGAGCCGGACGTGCCCATCAACGAGCCACAAGTGCCCATGAACATGCCAAATCTATACAAGAACATGCCAAATCTATACAAAACAGTGCGGGATTCCACGGTTCTCATGCTGCTTTCCATTGCGGCGACGGACGACGGGTTGTCAGCGCAGACCACTTCCGGCAACCCCTACCGGGCGACCCTCGGCTGGGAGAAGCTCCCCGAGGGCCGCACCCTGGGCATCGTCAGCGGCGTCATTCCGGATCCGGATGGCGAACACCTCTGGATCCTGGATCGTTGCGGGGCCAACCAGTGTGCCGGGACCGACCTGGACCCGATCCTGAAGTTCGACCTCGACGGGAATCTGGTGGACAGCTTCGGGGCCGGGATGTTCGCATTCCCCCATGGCTTCGCCCTGGACCAGGAGGGATTCCTGTGGGTCACCGAAGGCGGCGCGCACGGCGACGCACGTGGTGCGCTGGGCGAGTCAATGGGCATGGGCCACCAGGTCTTCAAGCTCACCCGCCAGGGCGACATCGTCATGCGCATCGGCGAGGCGGGCGTGCACGGCGACGACGAGACGCACTTCAACGGGCCGTCGGGCGTCGCAATAGCTCCAGGCGGCGACATCTGGGTAGCGGACGGGCACCGCGGGGGCAACAACCGCATCGTCAGGATGTCCTCCGACGGGACGTTCATCCGCGCCGTGGGTGGTGGCGTCGGGTCGGAGAGCCGCGAGCCCGCCCGCTTCAGCGACCCCCACGACATCAAGATCGATTCGCGCGGGCGGGTCTACGTCGCCGACCGGGGCAACAGCCGCATCCAGGTCTTCGACCCGGACGGCGACCTCATGTACATCTGGACGCACTACGGCAAGCCCAGCGGCCTCTTCATCGACGACAACGACATCCTCTATGCGGGCGACGGCCTCTCGGGCGACCTGCGCACCGGCCCCCCCGACCCCTGGCGGAGCAACTTCGGCTGGGAGAAGGGGGTCCGCATCGGCGACCTGAAGACCGAGCAGGCGTGGGTCACGCACTTCATCCCCCAGCACGACGTGAATATCGGCCCGGGGATCGAGTTCCTCGGCGTCGACTTCGACGGCAACATCTACGCCGGCGAGATCAACCGCATGCGTCTGGTGAAGTACGTACCGGTGCGACCGCTGTGAGGAGGCTTTCCCTTCAGCGCGCCACCGAAAACGGCGTCGTGGCGACCTGATCGTCCCACCACACCGTAAACACACCGCCTTCCTGCGTCATGTTCATGAAGGCGATCACGAGCTGGTCGGCCGACATCCCGATCGTGTCGACATCCATCGTCGTGCGTAGGACGTCACGGTCCGGGGTGTACTCGTACGAGCCCCAGAGCGCGTCCGGGTTGTCCTCGCGGTTGGCGTTCTTCACCCCCCAGGTGGTGAAGATCAGCGTCCATTCGGTCTCGGTGAGCTCGGCGAAGATGCTGTACTCGCCGGCGGGCAGCCGCTGGTCACCGAACATCAGGTCCACTTCGGTCATGAAGCGCGTCGACTGGTCGGCCCCGATCCGCCAGACGGGAGCACCCCGCAGAAACGCCTGGCCGTATTCGTCGCCCGACCCGAAGAGGTCCCGGCCGCGCAGGATGGGCCGGCCGTAGGACACCGTGATCCACGATCCCTCGTAGCGGCCGTTTTCGTTGTAGGCGCCACCGACCTGGGTGGCGGCTTCGCCCCGGGGGCTGGCGGGCCGCTGCTGGGCCTGGAGCGTGTTGGCGAACGCGAGCATGAGGGCGATGCCGGCGATTGGGCGAGCGACGTTCATTGATGTCTCCCGCGAAGGTGTCTGGGCGAAGCTGAATCCTACGTTGCTGTGTGCGGCCTGGGAAGATCATTGCATCGGATGCACGCCGATCTTATCTTGCATGTAAGAATTTCAGAGGAATCAGAACAATGGAATTTTCGAAAATCACAGCACGCGGGCAAACGACGATCCCGAAGAAGATTCGAGACGCGGCAAACCTGCGAGAGGGAGACCTGATCGCTTTCGATCTGCAGGGCGATCAACTCGTCGTGCGAAGGGTGGAGTTCGGCTCCGACGGCTACCTCCAGGGGCTTTCGGGGGCCATGACCGAATGGATCTCTCCCGAGGACGAGGACGCATGGCGTGACCTTTGAGCCGTTCGATGTGGTCGTTGTTCCATTCCCCCTCTCCGACCGACGAGCCACCAAACGCCGTCCTGCCCTCCTCGTCTCGTCGGCCGAATTCAACCGGGCTCACAAACAGTCGATCCTGGCCATGATCACTTCATCGCGTGGTGATTGGCCGAGCGATGTAGTCATTCAAAGCTGGCGGGATGCTGGCCTCAACGTTCCATGCAAGATCCGTCTCAAGCTGTTCACCCTGGACGACGGTTTGATCGTCCGAAGGATCGGCACCTTGTCGCAAAAGGACCGCGATGGGGTCAGGAATGCCCTGTCCCGATACCTGGCCGTTGACTGACGGGCAGGATCGGCCCTCGGCCAGGCTGCGCGCTCCCTGGATCCTGAGACAGATCCTCGGCCGGGCCTTCCTGCCTCACCACGTCCTCGGTTGGATCCGGCGCCGCCGGCACCACCGCCGCGTCCCGACCGTGCATGCGAACGCCCAGTTGCGGCTGTACAACCGAATGTTGCCCGGCGACTTCCTTCACTACGGGTACTTCGACGATCCCGGCCAACGCCCCGAGACGGTGAGCTTCGAAGACCTCTACCGGGCTCAGCTCCGCTACGCTGAAAAGCTGATGGAACTCATCGACCGCCCCGGAGCGCCGGTGCTGGACGCGGGCTCGGGCATGGGCGGCATGCTCGGTCTACTGCGCTCCTCGGGGCACGACGTGACCGGCCTCACGCCGGATCGTCACCAGGCCGAGTACATCAGCCGCAACTATCCCGGTGTGCCCCTCCTCCGCTGCCGATTCGAGGACACATTCGTGGACAGATTCCGGGCACATTTTGGCACGGTGGTCCCTTCGGAGTCGATTCAGTACATGGAACCGGATGGCGTTTTTGCGGTCATGGGACAGATTCTGGCCCCAAATGGCACGTGGATCGTGGCCGACTACTTCCGTGACGGCGGGGCCGTGCGTGATGGCGGGGCCGCCCGGGGCGGTGGCGCCGCGACTTCCGCTACCGACCGAAATCGCTCCGGCTGGCGGCTGAGCTCCTTCCGCCGCCGGCTGCGCGAACACGGCTTCGAGATCGTCCACGAGACCGACATCACCGCCAACGTCCTGCCCACCCTCGGCTTCGCCCACCTGCTGGCCAGCCGCATCGGCCTGCCCGCGATCGACTTCGCGCACGACAAGCTCCGCGCAAAGAGCCCGGCGCTGCATTACGTTCTTGAAAACGTGGCCGACCGGGCCCGCCAGGCCGCAGTGAGGAGTATGGCGGTGCTGGATCCCGCCGGCTTTGCGACCCACAAACGCTATGTCCTGATGAGCATGCGCAGGAGTTGAGGAGGAGGAGAGCGATGATCCGGAGCACCGCAGATTGTGGCAGGGTCCTGCCCGGCACCCGGTCGGCCGGGCTGGCAGTCACCGCCCCCGTGGCAACCGCCGTCCCCCTGGCAACCGCCGCCCTGGCAGTCACCGCCCTCCTTGCGGCCGCGGCACTCGCCGCCGTCCCGCTCGCCGCCCAGGACGTGACCGTCACGGAATACGAGCCGCGCAACACCCTCGTCGTCCCCGGGAACCCGGTCAGCAGCGCGCGCTTCCCGTTCGTCGACATCCACGGGCACCAGCGTGGAACGGGCATGTCGGCCGCCGACGTGGACCGTCTCGTGGCCGAGATGGACGAGCTCAACATGGCCGTCATGGTCAACCTGTCCGGGGGCAGCGGAGCGGGGCTCGCGCAGGGGATCGAGAACATGGCCGGACGGCACCCGGGCCGCTTCGTCTTCTTCGCCAACGCCGACTTCCGGGGTGTCGGCGCGCCGGGGTGGGGCGAACGCGCCGCCGCACAGCTCGAAGAGGATGTGCAAAGCGGGGCGTCGGGACTGAAGATCTTCAAGGGCCTGGGGATGACGAACCGGGACACCGACGGCAACCGGGTCGCCGTTGACGACCCCCGTCTCGCGCCCCTGTGGGACAAGGCCGGCGAATTGGGGATCCCCGTGCTCATCCACTCGGCGGACCCGGCGGAGTTCTGGCAGCCCCACGACCGCTTCAACGAGCGGTGGCTCGAACTCAAGCTCCGGCCGCGGCGCATTCGACCCCCGGGGCAGTTCCCGCCCTTTGAGCAGATCATCGGCGAGCAGCACAACCTGTTTCGTGCCCACCCGAACACGAACTTCATCGCGGCGCACCTCGGGTGGCTCGGGCACGACCTGACGCGCCTGGGACGGCTTCTGGACGAAATCCCGAACATGTACGTGGGGCTGGGCGCCGTCGTGTACGAATTGGGACGGCAGCCCCGTTTCGCGCGGCGATGGCTGACGGAGTACCAGGACCGGGTGCTGATGGGCAAGGACTCCTACAACCAGGAAGAGTTCCACACCTACTTCCGCGTCTTCGAAACCGCTGACGACTACTTCGACTACTACCGCCGCTATCACGCGTTCTGGCAGATGTACGGCCTGGACCTGCCGGACGAGGTTCTGCGGAAGATCTACCACGAGAACGCGGTGCGGCTCGTCCCGGCGATCGACGGGAGCCTTTTCTCCGGCTGAACCGCGTGAAGGCGATCTGGTACCAATCGACCGGCCCGGCGAGGGAGGCTGGATCGGGATGTCGATGTCGCATCCGCGCATCATCCCGACGACAACACATGCGCCCGCCCGCCTGTCCCTGAATTGCGCGGGGACGCGACCCTGCGCACCTTGACTTTCGCTGGCCGAAGGCGGCCGGCAATCACCGCCAGGGAGGACTCCGCAGATGTTGACTCGACGTGACTGGCTCCGCTCCACCGCCGCCGCTGGCGCGGCGCTTTCGCTCCATCCTCACCTGCTCCGTGCCCTGTCCGCACAGGAGATGATGACCCGGGCCGTTCCGTCGACAGGCGAGCAGCTGCCGATTGTAGGGCTCGGGAGTTCCGCGACCTTCTCGCGGGTGGCCCGCAGCGAGGATGTGAGCGCGCTCCAGGAGGTGCTCGGGGCCTTCGTGAACAACGGTGGCAGCGTCTTCGACACGGCGCCCAGCTACGGTGCCTCCGAGGAAGTTGCGGGGAGCATTGCGAGCGAAATGGGGATCTCGGACCGCATTTTCTGGGCGACCAAGGTCAATGTGGCCGGGCGCGGCAGAGGTTCGGCGGACCCGGATGCGGCCCGTGCCCAGATCGAGCGTTCGTTCGAGTACTTCGGGGTGCCGGTCATCGACCTCATCCAGGTGCACAACCTGGGAGACCCCCCGACCCAGGTGGGGATCATCGAGGAGCTCAAGGCGGAGGGGAGGATCCGCTACACCGGCATCACCAGCACCAGCAAGGGCCAGTACGAGGCGCTGGCCCAGTCGATGCGCGACTACCCGCTCGATTTCATCGGCATCGACTACGCCGTCGACAACCGCAGCGCGGCGGACGAGATTCTGCCGCTCGCGATGGACCGTGGGATCGGCGTACTCGTGTACGTGCCCTTCGGCCGCACGCGCCTCTGGGCCCGGGTGGGGGATCGGGAGGTACCGGATTGGGCCGCCGATTTCGGCGCCAGCACGTGGGCGCAGTTCTTCATCAAGTTCGCCGCCGCGCATCCGGCCGTGACGTGCGTCACGCCGGCCACCAGCGACGCCGAGCACATGGTGGACAACCTGGGCGCCGGGATTGGACGCCTGCCGAACGAGGACGAGCAGCAGCGCATGGTCGAGCTGGTGGATGCGCTGCCGCCGGCGCCGCGCCGCAGAGGTTGAACGAACCACGACTCCGGAGCCTGACATGATCGATCGCCGTCGCTTTATCGGAACCTCAATTGCAGGCGGCGCCGCCGCAGCCGCGCTCGGCACATCCGCGTGTGCGCCCGATTCTCCGCAGCGCGGGGCGGATGCGGGGGCCGGTGGGTCCGGCGGCACTCAGCCGGGTGCTTTCGAGCTCGACGAGGCCACCGTCGCCGACCTGCAGGCCGCGATGGAGTCGGGCGAACGCACGGCGCGCTCGATCACACAGCTCTACCTGGACCGGATCGCTGCGCTGGACCGCCAGGGCCCGGAGCTCAGATCCGTGATCGAGACCAACCCCGAGGCTCTGGAGATCGCCGACCAACTGGACGAAGAGCGGCGCGCGAACGGGGCCCGCGGCCCGCTGCACGGCATCCCCGTCGCGCTGAAGGACAACCTCGACACGCACGACCAGATGACCACCACGGCCGGGTCCCTCGCGCTGGAGGGGTCGATTCCCGCGCAGGACTCGTTCGTCGCCCAGCGGCTGCGCGAGGCCGGCGCGATCATCCTGGCCAAGCTGAACATGAGCGAATGGGCCTACTTCCGCGGTGAACGCGCCAGTAGCGGCTGGAGCGCGCGGGGCGGGCAGTGCCGCATGCCCTATGCACTCGACCGCAACCCGTGCGGGTCGAGCTCGGGGTCCGGGGTGGCGGCCTCTGCCAACCTCTCTGCGCTGACCATCGGCACCGAGACGGGCGGGTCGATCATGTGCCCCTCGTCCACCAACGGCATCGTGGGCATCAAGCCGACGGTGGGCCTGTGGAGCCGCTCCGGGATCATCCCCATCTCCCATTCCCAGGACACGGCCGGGCCGATGTGCCGCACGGTGAGCGATGCGGCCGCCCTGCTGGGACCTGTCACCGGCGTCGACCCCCGCGATCCGGCGACGGCCGCCAGCGCGGGCAACTCCCACGCGGACGCGCGGGCTCGTAGGGGCCCGGATCGGGGTCGCCAGGAGCTTCTCGGGCTATGCGCCGGAAGTCTGGGCGCTGTTCGACGCGGCCGTAGACGCCATGAGCGAGGCCGGTGCGGCCATTGTGGATCCGGCCAACCTTCCCGATGCGGCGTGGAACGACGAACTCCCGCTCATCGTGCTGGAGTACGAGTTCAAGGCGAACTTGAACGCCTACCTCGCCGGCCTGGGACCGGACGCGCCCGTCAAGACCCTGGCCGAGATCATCGACTTCAACGAACGCAACGCCGAACTGGAGATGCCCTACTTCGGACAGGAGCGGCTCATCGCCTCCGAGGCGCGGGGACCGCTGACCGACCAGGTGTACCTGAACGCGGTCCGCTCCATCCAGCGCGGCAATCGCGAAGACGGCATCGACGCCCTCATGGACGAGCACAACCTCGACGCGATCGTGGCCCCCACACGGGGCCTGGCCTGGAAGACCGATCACATCCTGGGCGATTCTCTCGGGGGCGGGTCGAGCGCGGGTCCGGCCGCCATCGCCGGCTACCCGGACATCACCGTGCCGATGGGGTTCGCGTCGGGGCTGCCCGCCGGGGTGTCCTTCTTCGGACGCGCGTGGAGCGAGCCGGCGCTGCTGCGCATCGCGTATGCATACGAGCAGGCGACGAACCACCGGGCCGGGCCCACCTTCGCGGAGACGCTGGGGTAGGGCTGTGGGCATGTCGGCCGGCGTGCTCGCCGCGGCCGCGCCCCCCCCCGGCCGCTAGCTGTCCTGGAACCCCGTCACCCGCCGGATCGTCCCGTCCGGGTCGGCGCGGATGCAGTTGAATCCCTCCACGGGCTGCCCGCCCGGCCCGGTGGCGCGCCACCCGACCAGCGCCTCGCCGCGGCAGATCCGGATGTCGCCCGTGTGCTCCAGCGAGTAGCCTGGCATGTACCGGTGGCAGTTGCCGATGTGCATGCTCAGCACCTCGACCCCGGAGAGGGCCGTCCACTCGTCGCGAAAGGTGACATCGTCACGACAACATTGTCGCAGCAGCGTGACCCGGGCCTCGGCGTCCGTCTCATTCCACGCCGCCACCCAGTCGGGCAGAGTGCGCTCCAGACCCGCGGCGAGGTCGATCCGGTTCGCCTTCAGGTCGAGCTTGCTCAGCTGGAAGCGCCAGCCGCCTTCCTGCTCCCGAGCCGCCTGCGCGGACGAGAGCCCCGTGTGACGAAGGTCCACGCGGCATCCGGCGCCATCGGACCGCACATGGAACTCCACGAGCGAGGACCCGGCCGGGTATTCCTCGGCCTGGGGCCCCGACTCGATCCCCCAGGTGACACCGAGGCGGCGCGCTTCGGGGTCCAGAGCCACGATCTCGCCGCCGAGCACGATCTGGTAGTGGGGGAAGGCGGCCCGAAACGCGCTCCCGACCCGCGCCTCGAAGGTGACCTCCCCCTCCATCCACGCCGAGAAGCCCTGGGGGTCGGTGAGGATGCTCCAGACCGTCTCGGGGCTGGCTGCGATCTCGACCGAGAGCTCGACTACTGTTCCGTCGTCTTCCACGTCTGTCTCCTGTCTGCCTGTTGTTGTTGTCTCTGTACTGTGTGTGGTCTCTGTACCGTGTGCCGTTCCGCTTCCGCGCTCTCCGCCATGTGCTTGAGGACCTGGAGACGGTCCGTCCAGAACGATTCGAGGACATCGCCGAGCAGTCCCATATCGTGCCGTGCCGCCTGGTAGAACCGGTGCCGCCCGTCGGGCCTCACCGTGACCAGGCCCGAAGCCTGCAGCTTGGACAGGTGCTGGGACACGGCACCGACACTCACGGGGAGCCGTGCTGCGATCTCACCGACGCTCCGCTCGCGGTCCCAGACAATCTGGAGGATCTGCAGCCGTCGGGGCTCGGTGGCCGTGCGGATCATTTGAGCGCTGTTCATCATATTTTAGTATATGCTAAAATAATATCGCCCGAACCCGTTGCCCGGCGTTGTCGTCCACCTTACCGTCATCCGGCTTGACGACCTGGGACTCGCAACAAGGGAAGGCGTCACAATGGAGCATGTGCGGAACATCGGTGGGGCGGTGCTGGGATACATCGCAATGGCCCTGGTGGTCATGGTCCTGTTCACGGGCCTCTGGATGGTCATCGGCGCCGAGGGCTCCTTCGAACCGGGGACCTGGGAGGTATCGGGGGTGTGGTCGCTCGCCACGATCGTCGTGGGACTGCTCGCAGGGGTCCTGGGCGGTTTCGTATGCTCCAAAGTGGCGGTGGACGACCGGGGCTTCTGGATGCTCGTCGTTCTCGTCGTCATTCTGGGGGTGTATTCCGCATTGAACCCTGTAGCCGGATCGGCCGGTCCGCGGCCCGAGGATGTAGGCATGGCCGAGGCGATGACCGGGGCACAGCAGCCTGCCTGGCTCACGTGGCTCAACCCGGTGCTCGCTGTGGCGGGCGCCTGGTTCGGTTCCCGGCTCGCGAAGGGCAAGTAGCGTCGCGGTCCAGGCGCCTCCACGATCTTCGCGGCACCGAACCCGCGAGTGAAGAAGCCAGCCGGCAAATCCTTCGACCGCTCCATCGTCGACGGGCCGATTGGCCGCGCCGTCTGGAAGCTGGCGTGGCCCACCATGCTGCAAAACGTCATCGGCGGCCTCCAGGGCATCGTCGATCACGTCATGGTGGGGAACTTCGTCGGCTATGCCGGCAACGCGGCGATCGGCGTTTCCTGGCAGATCTTTCTTGTGGTGCACGTTTTCATCGGGTCGCTCTTCACCGGGATGGGCGTCCTGGTGGCTCGTTTCGCGGGGAGAAACGAACCCGACATAGTAAACAAAGTTGTTTACCAAGCGTTCCTGACGGCCGTGGTCCTGTCATTGGGGATCCTCGCCCCGCTGGGCTATTTCCTTGCCCCGGCGCTCCTGGATCTCGTCAACGCGGCCCCGGCAGTGCAGGCGGAGGCGCTGCCCTACATCCGCACCCTCTTCCTCTTCAGCTTCGGCATGATGGTGTTCTTCATGCTGGGTGGCGCCTTGCGTTCGGCCGGGGACGCCCGGACACCTCTCGGGCTCGGCATCTGGATGACGGTGCTCAATCTGGTGCTGAACGTGATTCTGATCCGGGGCCTGGGTCCGATTCCCGCCTTCGGCACCCTCGGGGCCGCAATGGGAACCGTCATCGCGGCGGGCATCATGGCAGTGGTCAGCGCCTACTGCCTCTTCAGCGGCCGCTGGGTGATCCGTCTCCATCGAGGCATCGACTGGCGCCCGGATCCGGCGATCATCCGCCAGCTGTTCCGGTTCGGATTGCCAACCGGGATTCAGGGCGTGGCCATGAACATCGGCGGCGTGATCCTGCTGCGCTTCGTCGGGTCCCTGCCGGCCAGCGCCGAGGCCCAGGCGGCGTATTCGGTCGGGTACACGCAGCTGTTCTCGCTCGTCACCTGGACGTCGGTGGGGCTGATGGGCGCGACCGCGGCGGTTGCGGGGCAGAATCTGGGTGCGGGCAAGCCGGAGAGGTCCGTCGAGGGCGCGCGGGTGGCGTCCAGGATCGGCATAGGCGTCGCCGTGGGGATCGGGCTCGTGTTCGTCTTGATTCCCGAGTTGCTCCTGGAGGCGTTCGGAATGGACGATCCCGTGGTGGCCGCGCTGGGTGCCGAACTCCTCGGCTTCCTCGCCCTCTCGGGTCTGTTCGTCACCGTCGCATTGGCGTATACGGGGGCCCTGCAAGGCACCGGGGACACCCGCGGCCCGCTCTACATTTCCCTGATATCCCAGCTGGCGCTGCCTTTGGTGCTGTGCTGGGTGCTGCAGGCGACCATCGGCCTGGAGGCCCGCCACATCTGGATCGCGATCCTGCTGGGCCACGTAACCCGGTGCTTCATGAGCACGGGCCGTTTCCGGAGGGGTCACTGGCGGCGGATCAAGGTGGAAATCGGGTAGCACGAGGTGGGATCCACTTCCGCAGCCAATCCACATTGCGCGACATGAGGTCCCGGCGGAGCCGCGGGGAGCGCACGCCGTGTGGCTGACCCGGATAGATCACCAGCTCGGTGGGCGCCTTGCCGATCGCGCGCACGGCCTCGAAGAACTGGATGCTCTGTTCCGCCGGGACGCGCTCGTCGTTCTCACCGACCTGGATGAGCAGCGGGGTGGTCACCCGGTCGACGTAGCGGTACGCCGAGCGCTCCTCGTACAGCTCCCAGTCTTCCCAGGGCTTCGGCCCGAGGTAGGTGTGGTAGAATTCGGGAAGGTCGGTCTGCGAGTACATCGAGATCAGGTCGTTGGCCCCCGCGCCCGCGCTCGCCGCCTTGAAGCGGTCGGTGCGCGTGATGCCCCAGTATGTATGGTGGCCGCCGAAGCTCCAGCCGCTGACCGCGAGGCGGGCGGGGTCCGCGATGCCGCGCTCGATCATCGCGTCCACGCCCGAGTCCACATCGACCCAGTCGCGACCCGAGATGTCGCCCCGGTTCAGTCCGCGGAAGCGTTCGCCGTAGCCGGTCGATCCGCGGTAGTTGGGCTGCAGGACCGCGAAGCCCATGCCCGCGTAGACCTGCACCGGGTAGGCGCCCCGGGTGGCGTGGAACCGGTCCGAGGAGACGCCGGAAGGGCCGCCGTGGATGACGAGCACCATGGGAACCGGCTCGCCTTCCTCGTAGCCCATGGGCAGGGTGAGGACTCCCTCGATCTCCTCCCCGTCCGCGCGTGAGCGCCAGCGTTCGACCCGCTGCGCGCCCAGCGCCAAGTCCGCCGTGCCGGGATTAAGGTCGGTCAGGCGGCGTGGGTCGAAGGCGTCCGCGCCCGTGACGAAGACGTCGGGCGGGTGCGTCCCGTCCTCGGCCGTGAATGCGATGCGCGAGCCGTCGTGCGAGGCGGACAGCGCCGAATGGAAACGGTCGCCGGCGCTCACCTCCGCCGGTGGACCGGCCGGCTCTCCGTCGGCCAGCGGGATGCGAAAAAGGGCGCTTCCCGTACGATGGGACGCGCTAACGAGGAGCTGCGATCCGTCGACGTGGACCAGGGTAGCGTTCTCGTCGAGGCCTGCCGACAGGGGACCCGGAGCGGGCGCGCCGGACTCTCCCCCGGCCGGCGACACAGTCCAGAGTTGCCGGTTGAAGGTGCCGAGGACGTGGCCCGACCCGGAGACGACCAACCCCGTTTCGCGGTCCCACGCCGCCGGGCCGTCCGGACCTTCCATGGTGGTGACCTGGCGAGCGTCCTCGTCGGGTCCGTCCTGCACGTAGGTGGCGCTCCCGTAACGGGTCCGGAGCACCGGCGAAGGGCGCGCCCCGAACGCCACGGACCGGGAATCCGGTGACCAGACCAGGCTTTCGACATGCAGCCCGTCGCGCGACCAGCGGGTCGCCTCTCCCGCGGAACCGTCTGCGTTCATCTCGGCCACGTAGAGGTGCGTCCACTGGTCGGCGTAGGCCGAGTCCTGCACGATCGGGCGGCCGCGGAGCTTCTCGAGCTCCTCGTCGGCTTCGCTTTTCGGCGGTGTGGCCAGGAATGCGAGCCGAGAGCCGTCGGGTGACAGGACGAAGGCGTCGATGGCCGACTCATGCGAGGTGACCTGCCACGCCTCGCCGCCGTCGGGCCGGATCCCGTAGACCTGCCGCTCGCCGTGCCGGGAAGACCCGAAGGCGAGCCATTCCCCGCCGGGATGCCAGGCGGGCGAGTCGTCGAGGCCGTCGCTTACCGTGAGGCGGCGCGCGTCCTCCGGCCCGCCGTCGGACGGCACAACCCAGACGCTGGTCTGCGTGCGGTCCGCTTCCATGTCCGCCTCGGATACGACGAACGCGACCCAGGAGCCGTCGGGGCTGATCTCGACCCCGGAAGGTGTGCGGAGCGCGAGTACGTCGTCGACTGTCATGGCACGGGGGGATGGATCGCCGGGATCCTGGGCCGAGAGTGGTGCGGAGAGGCCGCCGGGAATAACGGTGGCGAAAGAGGCGAGGAGAAGAGTGGCGGGGGCCGCCCGGGATGCGTCGCGACGTGTCATTTGTCCCTCCAGTGACGCGGGGGATAAGGCCGGGGTGAGGACGTGTCACGCAGGGCGGCGCTCGCCGCCCCGTGGGCCCCGGATTGCGCCATGGTATGAGGCTACGGAGGAGCGTCTCGTCACGCCAGCGAAGGAAGCCGCCTGCTGGTGAAGGAAGGCGCCCTCTTTGACGCCCACCGCTCACGTGATGGCGCTGTCGCCGGCCGCACCCCAGCTTGTAGCTTCGAGCTTGAACGCCCGGGCGAAGCAGCGAGGCGTGGAGTCCCGGGGCGAGGTACCATGACCCAGCACAGGCCAGCCATGCGTAGCAAACCCGGTTTTCCGACCCCGAATCCGGCCCTGCGGGACCGGCCCTTTTTCGCCCCTCTGCCGACTGGCGGGATGCTTCGGCTCGCCGTTGCGATTCCGGCGCTGGCCGTAGCGATCCTCCCCCTCGCGCCCGGCGCTTCGGCCCAGGCCGCCCCGGGCGCGGAGGCTGGCGAACCACGGCCCGTCGAGCTCGAGGACTACTACCGGCTGAAGGGTGTCGGCAGCCCGGCCCTCTCCCCCGACGGATCGCGGGTCGCCTACGTGATCACCTCGGTGCTGGAGGAAGAGAACCGCCGGCACAGCGAGGTCTGGCTCGCAAACGCGGACGGCTCGGGAGACCCGGTGATGATATCGGATCCCGAAGTCGGCGCGTCGTCTCCGCAGTGGAGTCCCGACGGCAGTCTGCTGAGCTTCGTTTCGGAAGGCCGCGTGTTCGTCCGCGCGGACGATCCCACCGGTGAGCCTTTCCGGATCGACGGATTGGAGGGTTCGCCGGTCTTCAGCCCGGACGGGGCATGGATAGCCTTCACTGCGCCGGTGGCTCCGTCCCCGGCACCGGAGCCCGCGTACAGGTCAGACTTCGAACGCAGTCTGGCCGAGCGCTTCGACGGGCGCGACTTCGACTGGATGAACTATCGCTTCGACCGGCGCGGGTACCTGTCCGATCCGCGTGACCCGCAGGCCACGCCCCCTCGTGAGATCCATTTGATCCCCGTCGCGGGAGGCGAGCCCCGACTGCTCACGGAACTGGGGGTGGATGCCGGCGGGTTGGCGTGGAGTCCCGACAGCCGGCGGTTGGCCTTCACTGCGGATGCGAGCCAGCGCGATGAACACAGCTACGAGCGCTCGGACCTGTGGACGGTGGATCTGGACGGAACGGTCGACCGCCTCACCGACGACGAATACAACTACTCTTCGCCGGCGTGGTCTCCCGACGGCAGCCGCATCGTGGTTCGGGGCAACGAGGGCCTCGACGTGATCATCCGGGAAGGGCGGGACAGGGGTTCATCCACGGAACTGTTCATGTTCGACGCGGCGGACGGACGGCGGATGAGCAACCTCACCGCCGAGTGGGATCTGATCCCGGGAGGGGCGACCTGGGCGCCCGACGGGGGGCTTGTCTACTTCTCCGCAGGCATCGGGGGCAACACACACCTCTTCCGGGTTCCGGCCGGGGGCGGCGCGGTCGAGCAGGTTTCCGCCGGTGACCGTCGGCTGGGCGGCTTTTCCTTCTCGGCCGACTTGTCCCGGGTCGCCTTCACCGCGACCGACCCGGTTCACCCCCGTGACATCCGGGTCGTGCCGATGGACGGTGGCGACGAGACCCGGATCACCGACGTGAACGGCCCGCTGTTGGCCGATCTGGACCTGGCGACGCCCGACCGTCTGCTTTTCCGAAGCCCGGACGGCACGGAAGTCGAAGGCTGGATCCTGCCCGGTCGGGGCTATGGCGAAGGCGGCGGTGGCGCTGCCGCGAGGGGTGCGGGCACCAGCGGCTTCCCCATGATCCTTCTCATGCACGGAGGTCCGCACGGCGCCTACGGCAACGACTTCTCCTTCGACCGCCAGCTTCTTGCCGCACAGGGCTACATGGTCCTCTACACCAATCCGCGCGCCTCGACCGGCTACGGCGAGGACTTCCGCTGGGGGACCTGGGGCGGGTGGGGGTTCAACGACTACGACGACGTGATGGCCGGAGTGGACCACGCAATAGCCAACTACGACATCGACACGGCCCGGATGGGCGTGACCGGATACTCGTACGGCGGCTACCTGACCAACTGGGTCATCACCCAGACCGACCGCTTTGCTGCGGCTGTCGCGGGGGCGGGAATCTCGAACTGGGTGAGCGATTATGGCGTCGCGGACATCCCCCGTACCAAGGAGAGCGAGTTCTACGGGCCTCCATGGGAGGAGCGCGGACTCGAAAACCTGCTACGCTCGTCTCCGCTGATCTACGCGAAGGGGGTGACGACGCCCACGATGTTCGTCCACGGCGAGTCGGACCACCGGGTGCCGATCGAAGAGGCGGAGCAGATGTACGTGGCGCTTCGCAAGCAGCAGGTTCCCGCCAGGTTCGTGCGGTATCCGGAGTCGTACCACGGCGGCTGGACCCCGTGGCGGACCATGCACCGCACGTGGGTGCAGCTGGAATGGTGGTCCGAGTGGTTGGGCAAGCGTCCCGCATCCGAGTAGGAGTGCCCAGCTGATGAGATTTCCGTCACGCTTGGCCCGGAAGGTCGCGTTGGCCCGGTTCGTCGCGTTGGCAAAGCGCGGCGCGGCTGCCCGCCGAGTTCCCGCGGCCCGGTTCGTCGCGGCTGTCCCGCTGCTCCTGCTGGCGTGCTCCGGCCCGTCCGCGAACCGTCCCGTCGACCTGTCCCCCGAGACCTGGGCCGAGGACTACGATCGCTTCATGGCCGCGCAGCTCGTGGACCGGACGGAGGCCGGGGTCGCGACCGGTAGGAATGGCGCGGTCACCGTGGCGTACAACGGCCTGGCCGCGCGCGCCGGGCTCGAGGCGCTCAAGCAGGGCGGGGGCGCGATCGACGCCGCGCTCACGGCCGCGCTGACCCAGGTCACCCTCACCGCAGGCGCCCCGATCAGCTACTTCGGCATCATGTCGCTGGTGTACTACGACGCCGGGACGGGCGAGGTGCACACCATGAACGCCGAGTGGAACACCATTCTCGGGGAGGACGAGCCGCTCTCGATCCCGGGCGGAATCGACATGTCGAGGCCCGACGGCATGTACGGCACGGAGGTGGGCGGGCGCACCGCGCTGGTGGGTGGCTTCATGAAGGGCGTGGGCGCGGCCCACGAGCGGTTCGGGCGGCTGGCGTGGGGCGAGATCTTCAAGCCCGCCATCCACGTCGCCGAGCACGGCTTCCCGGTGTCGAAGAAGATGGCCGGCTACTGGACCGTGCGGGCGCCCGATCTGGCTCGGCTACCCGAAACCCGGGCCACCTTCCTCAAGGAGGACGGATCTCCCTATGGCGAGAACGACGTCTTCGCCCAGCCCGCCCTGGCGGCGACGCTCAGGGCCGTGGCCGAGCAGGGGACCGACTACATGTACGGCGGGCCGTGGGCCGAGAAGGCGGCGGCGGCGGTGCAGGCCGACGGTGGCCGGATGACCGTCGAGGATCTGGCTGCCTACGAGGTGCTGTGGGACGAGCCGCTGACCGCCGATCTGGGCGGCGGCTACACCGTCTACACCAACCCTCCCCCCAACGCCGGCGGTGTGGCCCTGATCGAAGCGCAGCGGCTTGCCGAGGCCGCGGGTCTGCTCGGCGATGCACACTGGACCGAGTCGCCGGACGCACTGCGCAAGGCCCTTGACATCACACGCAACTACATACTGGATTTTCTGCCTGCGGAGACCATGACCGCCCTGCTCGGCGCCGATTTCACGACCGAAAGACGGCTTACGCCCGAGCACGCCGAAGCGCTGTGGGCGTTCATGGAAGAGGGGATGCCCTTCGGGGCGTGGGCCCCGGCATCCCCCGGGCACTCCGACGATGTGGTCGTTATCGATGCGGACGGGAGCATCGCGGCGATCACGCACAGCATCAACGCGGTGCTGTGGGGCAAGACGGCCATCGTGGTGGACGGGATCACGATCGGTGACCCGGCGTCGTTCCAGCAGCAGCAGATCGCGCGGATCGATCCCGGCGACCGCCTTCCCGCGCCCACCGAAACGGGCATCCTCTTCCACGAGGGGCAACCCGTGCTCGGCTTTGCTTCCATGGGGTCGGGCCTCCACCACCGCACCTTCCAGGGTCTCCTGAACGTCATGCACCACGGCATGACCGTGGACGAAGCGATCAACACGCCCGACTTCTTCATGCCCAACACCGACCCGGTGACCGCTCAGCTCACCTTCCGTGTGCCGGCGGGCGGGTTCTCGCGGGAGGTCCTCGACGGTACCGGCTACGCCTACGAGGAGCTGGACCCGGCGGAGGCGCGTCTCGCAGGCGAGGGCTTGTGGGTCGCGATCAGCCGGGATCCGGAGACCGGGGAGCTGCGCGCGGCTTCGCACAACCGGAACAACAGCGCGGCGGTGGCCTGGTAGGGTTCGCCGAGGGCTGTCGGCCGCTCGTTTTCAGACGAGCCCACCGTCCCTGCGCAGCTTCCTGACCACCGCCCATCCCAGGGCCTGGGTCACGCTGATGGCCACCGTGGCCCGAATGACGTTCCCGTACACCGGCACCCACCTCAGCACCAGGTTGGCGCTGCCCCTGCCGACCATCGTGCCCAGGGTGGCGTACAGGGTCGACCTCACCGCGGCGTCGGTCCAGTGCACGTCGAACTCATCCGCGAGCGCGGTGATCATGGCTACCTGGATGGGCGCGATGGCAACGGAATCCGAACCCGGGACGACCATCGCCGCCGCCGCAGTCGCAGCCGCGGCCGAAGCCGTGTGGATGATCGCCGCGCAGCGCTTGGCCTGGTCCGGGATGTACCGTCTGAATTCGTCCTTGAGTTTCATTGGACCGTGCCCTTCCTTGTGCCTGCGAACGATTCCCTGCCCTGGACATCCATCGCCACCAGCCTATGCAATGTACGTAGTGCGAACAGTTGGTGTTCCGGCGAGGCGACGCCGGCCCCACCTCAACTCACAATCCGTCCCCGCCTCGGCAGCACCACTGCCGGCAGGCCCAGCAGCTCCACCGCCTCGTTGAAGCGCCGCAGTTCGTTTTCCAGCAGGTCGACGTAGCGGACCCTCACCGTATCCCATTCCTCGAGCAGATCGTCGAGCCGTTCCATCGTTCCCTGCTGCGGAGCGCCCTCGGCGCCGCCCGAGATGTAGCCGTCGGTTCCGGTCACACGCCCGTACAGCTCGATCCACTGGTTGTCGAGGCGGGGGGGGAAGCGGATCGGGTCCTGGCCGGAACGATTCTTCGTCTGCATGAGGTCTTCGGTCACGCCCGTCGACTTGTCGTTCAGGGTGTCGGCGAGGGCCTGCAGGTCGTCCGCCTGCTCAGCCGAGCGCGCCCGCTCCATGACCTCCTCGACCTGCGCACGGATGGCGGCGAGGTCGTCGATGGCGCGGGTGATCGAGTTGATCGAATCACGCGCCAGCATGGCGACCCGGAACTGTTGCTGGTAGCTGGCGACGGTGACTTCAGAGATACGCGGATCGGGGAGGAGCTCGAAGGCCCGTTCAGCCATGGTGTCGCCCACAGTCAGCCGTACCGTATAGGTGCCGGGAGGTGCCGTGACTCCGCCCGTGTATCCCCACTGGACGGCGCCCTCCGGGAGCTCCGGCCCCTCATATTGGAGGGCCCATGCGATCCGGTTCAGCCCGGCGCTCTTCGCAATCTGCTCGCCGTCCGCGTCTGCGGCCGTCGCCGAATCGGACGAGAAGGTCCGGACCACATCCCCGAGCGGATCCACGACCTCGACGCGGATGTCCTCGTCGGGCTCCTCGGCCAGGTAGTAGTGGATCTGCGCGCCGGTCGGCGGCGGGTCGGGGTCCAGTTCGGACATCCCGGCCGCGCCGATGTTGGTCAGCCGTCGCACATCTCGCGGCGCGAACAGGTGTGTCCCCGTGGCGACCGCCGTCTCGACTTCACGCAGCGGGGTGATGTCGTCCATGATCCAGAACGAGCGCCCCTGGGTGGACAGGATCAGGTCGTCGTGCGCCACGCGCATCCCCGTTACGGGGGTGACGGGCAGGTTGCGCTGAAGGCTCTGCCACGAATCACCGGCGTCGAACGAGACGAAAACGCCGAACTCCGTCCCCGCGAAGAGCAGCCCCTCGCGCACGGGATCTTCCCGCACGGTCCGCACGGGGTGGCCGTCGGCGATCCCCGCCGTGGCGAGCGTCCAGGACGCGCCGAAGTCGTCGGTACGGAAGACGTAGGGGGCGAAATCGTCCAGCCGGTAACGCTGCACGGCCACATAGGCACGGCCCGCCCGGTGCGAGGACAACTCGATCTCGTCCACCGTCCCCAGCTCCGGCATCCCGGGGGGCGTGACGTCGGTCCAATTGGTGCCCCCGTCCCGCGTCACATGGATCCTGCCATCGTCGCTGCCCGCCCAGATTTCGTCCGCGTCGAACGGAGACTCCGCAATGGAGAAGACGACGTTGTAGATCTCGACGCCGGTCACGTCGGCGTTGATCGGCCCGCCCGACTGCTCCTGGTGTTCCGGCGTGTTCGTGGTGAGATCCGGGCTGATCGTCTCCCACGTCGCGCCTTCGTCGCGGGAGCGGTTGACATGCTGCGACCCGTGGTAGAGGACTTGCGGATCATGGGCGCTGACCAGCATCGGCGAGACCCACTGGAAGCGGTGCCGCAGGTCCCTCGTCGCCATCCCGAGTTGCAGCTGCGGGTACAGCATGATGTTGCGCCGCTGGCCGGATTCGAGGTCGTAGCGGTCCATGACGCCGCCGTAGCAACCCGCGTAGACGATATGGGGCCGGTCGGGGTCGAGTGCCACCGGGCCTGTTTCGCAGCCGCCGACGTTCTGCCAGTGCTCCTTGGGGTAGAGGGTGTTGACGTCCGACCAGGCCGGGACCGAGATCGTGGTGTTGTCCTGCTGCGCGCCGTAGAGGCGATAGGGAAAGCCGTTGTCGACGATCACGTCGTAGAGTTCGGCGGTGGGTTGGTTGTAGTAGGTCGACCAGGTCTCGCCCCCGTTCACGGTGACCTGCGCGCCGCCGTCATCCGCCACCACCATGCGGTCGGGGTCGGTGGGGTGGATCCACAGGTCGTGCACGTCACCATGGGGAACCGCGATGACTTCGAAGGTCGTCCCGCCGTCGACCGACCGGTACAGGCTGGTGTTCAGCGCGTACACGGTGTTGGGGTCGGCGGGGTCGGCCTGCACGTGGGTGTAGTACCAGGCACGCTGGCGCAGATTGTTGTCGGAGTTGGTGCGCTGCCAGGTCGCGCCCGCGTCGTCGGATCGGTAGACGCCCCCATCCGGCTCGGCTTCGATGATCGACCAAACCCGGTCCGGATCGGCACGCGAGACGCTCACGCCCACCTTCCCCACGATCCCTGCGGGGAGACCGCCGCCCAGCTTGATCCAGCTGTCGCCACCGTCCGTCGACTTGTAGACGCCGCCCTCTTCGGCACCCGAGATCAGCGCCCACGGTTTGCGCTCGCCGCGCCACATCCCCGCATACAGGATGCGCGGGTTGGTCATGTCCATGGTCAGATCGGACGCGCCCGTGGAGTCGTTCAGCGCCAGCACGTGCTCCCACGTCTCGCCGCCGTCGCGGGAGCGGAAGATCCCCCGCTCCGGGTTCTTCCCGAAGGGGTGGCCGAGCGCTGCCGCATAGACGAGGTCGTGGTCGCGCGGGTGCACCTCGATGCGCCCAATCTGACCCGCTTCCGGCAGCCCGATGAAGGTCCAGGTGCGGCCCGCGTCCATCGACTTCCACGCTCCCCGCCCGGTGGAGGTGTTGCCCCGGATGTCCACCGATCCCTGCCCGACGTAGATCACGTTCGGGTCCGAATCGGCAACCTTGACCGCCCCGATGGATCCGCCGAAGTACCCGTCGGTGATGTTCTGCCACGACACCCCGTTGTCGGTGGATTCCCAGACGCCCCCGCCGGTCGTGCCCATCAGCCAGCGGTCCGGGTCGTTCGGGAAGCCGGTCGCCGCGGAGGAGCGCCCGCCCCGGAACGGGCCCGCCATGCGGTAGGCGAGGTCCTTGAAGGCGAGGGTGTCGACCGTCTGGGCGGCGACGGGGGAAGGGGCGAAGAGGGCGGCCGTCGCGAGGAGGGCGGTGACGCATAGGGCCACCACGAGAGTGGCGATCGCGGGTTTGGCCGGCACGGGGCAGGTGGCCGCTGGGGCGTGGCGCGGTGTCAGGTGCATTCGGGTCGGTCCTGGAAGGGGTTTCGGGAGATCCGACTATGAATCTGTCAGCGGCGCGGTCATTCAGCTATTGTGACGCCCCCGGCCCCCGACGACTTTGCCGGCCCAACGACCCCGCCGCAGTCCCGCGGCGCTGAACACCGACGAGGCACAAGAATGAAGAGATGTAGCTGCGTGCTGTCCGCCCTTGCCCTCCTCCCGTTCCTGGTGCTCGCGGCACCCGTTGCGGCACCTCTTGCGGCGCAGGCCAACGACGAAGCCGCCGACCCCGACAGGATGCAGTACCTGGACGTATTCGAGATGGAAGTCGCGTCCGATCCGCGCATCTCGCCCGACGGGGAACAGGTCGTGTACGTCCGGCGCGGCTTCGACATCATGACGGACAAGGCGCGCACCGCGCTGTGGGTGGTCGGCACGGACGGCTCCAATCACCGCGCGATCACCGACGGCAGCGGCGCGGTGAGCTCCCCGCGCTGGTCTCCCGACGCCAACCGCCTCCTCTACGTGGCTTCGGACGACGGCGCCAACCAACTCTTCGTGCGCTGGATGGACACCGGCCAGACCGCCGAGTTGACCAACGTGACCGAGTCCCCGGGGAACATCGCGTGGTCACCCGACGGCATGTGGATCGCGCTCACGATGTTCGTGCCCGAAGCGGCTCCCGCCTTCGCGAAGATGCCACCCAGGCCGGAAGGCGCGGAATGGACGGCCCCGCCCCGCGTGATCTCCAAGCTGCGGTATCGCGCCGACGGCCGTGGCTACCTCCCCGACGGACACACGCACGTCTTCGTCCTCCCCGCCGACGGCGGCACGCCCCGGCAGCTCACCAGCGGGCCGTACGACCACGGCGGCGGCCTTTCCTGGTCCCCGGATTCGCGGTCGATCGTCTTCAGTGCCAACCGCGGCGATCCGGACTTCGACGTGCGCGACAGCAACGTCTTCGAAATCTCGGTCGAGTCGGGAGAGCTCGGACAGCTTACCGACCGATTCGGTCCTGATGGCGGTCCGGTCCTGTCTCCCGATGGATCGCGGATCGCCTACACCGGCTTCGACGACCGCCACCAGGGCTACCAGGTCACGCGCCTTTACGTGATGAACCGCGACGGAAGCGGCAGCCGCAGGGTGGGCGCGCTGGACCGTGACGTGGGGGGTCTCAACTGGGCTGCCGACGGGCAGTCGCTCTTTATCCAGTACGACGACCAGGGCACGACCAGGGTCGCGCGGATCACGCTCAACGGTGACGTCACGAATCTGGCGGCGGACGTCGGCGGGGTCGCGCTGGGGCGTCCCTATGGCGGCGGCTCCTACACCGTGGCCCGTGACGGGCGCTTCGCCTTCACGGTCAATTCGCCGGTGCGTCCGGCCGATGTCGCAATGGGTGGGGCGGGGGCCGAGCCGCGGCGCATCACCGCGCTGAACGAGGACCTCTTCGCGCACAAGAAGCTCGCCGAAGTCGAAGAGATCTGGTGGGAGTCCTCGCACGACGGCCGCCCGGTGCACGGGTGGATCGCAAAGCCGCCGGACTTCGACCCGTCGCGGAAGTACCCGCTGGTGCTGGAAATCCACGGCGGCCCCTTCGCGAACTACGGTCCACGCTTCGCCGCCGAGGTCCAGTTCTACGCCGCCGCCGGGTACGTCGTCCTCTACACCAACCCGCGCGGGAGCACGAGCTACGGTGAAGAGTTCGGCAACCTCATCCACCACGCCTACCCGGGGTATGACTACGACGACCTCATGTCGGGCGTCGATGCGGTGATCGAGCGCGGGTACATCGACGAGGGGAACCTCATGGTGACCGGAGGCAGCGGCGGCGGCGTGCTCACGGCCTGGATCGTCGGCAAGACGGGCCGCTTCCGCGCGGCCGTGTCCCAGAAACCGGTCATCGACTGGATCAGCTTCTCGCTGACCTCCGACGGGTACGCGTCGTACTACCAGTACTGGTTCCCGGCTCCGGTGTGGGAAGACGGCATGCTGGAGCACTACTGGGCCCGGTCCCCGCTTTCGCTGGTCGGCAACGTGACCACGCCGACGATGCTGATCACCGGCGAGCAGGACCTGCGCACGCCGATGAGCGAGACCGAGCAGTTCTACCAGGCGCTCCAGATCCGGAAGGTGCCGACGCAGATGGTGCGGGTGAACGACTCGTATCACGGGATCGCGAGCAGCAGTCCGTCCAACCTGATCGCCAAGGTCGCCAACATCCTGGAGTGGTTCGAGCGCTACCGAGGCACGGGCATGCCAAGGGCGTCGCAGCCGTAGCGACGGCGCCCGCGCTCACGACGATCGGTCGGTCTCGCCGACGACGGGGGGTTCACCACGGCCGGACCTCACCGCCTCGGTTTCGCGGTGCGCCGATCCCGAGTGCTTCCGCCTGCCGGCGGATGTCGTCGCGATCCCGCAACATCAACTCCGGATACCTGGCCAGGGCGCCGGCAGGGTAGGCGGAGTCGATCCCCTTCACGTAACGGTCCAGGAAGCCCAGCACGAGGTCGTTCTGGATCGCGGTGAACCTGGCCGTGATCCCCGCCTCGCCCAGCAAGGGACCCGTGCCCGGCGCACCCAGGATCTCGGGGAAGTCGCTGATGCCGACGTGCTGGATTCCCGGAATCATGATCCGGTGGATGTCGTCGCGGAGGCCCGCCGTGGCCAGTCGCTCGTAGGCGAGGTCCCCGGCGGTGGGAGCGTCCGGTCCGTACGATCCCCGGTAGACGTTGACCTCCGACGGCAGCGCGGCCATGGCAGCCGTGGGGTCGGAGTTGAGCATCAGGAACGGGGTGCGGAGGTCGGCGTCGATCAGCTCGGCCGTCCAGTAGCCGCCGTCGAGGTTGATCGCGGCCTTCGCGCGGCGGTCTCCCTGCGCGAGCATGCCCGCGATGTAGCCGCCGTACGACATGCCCATGTAGCCCCGCTTGCCGTGGTCGATCGCAGCCGCCACCCCCGCCGCGGTCGCGGGAACCTCCATCGCCTCGAGGCGGTCGAGCACGAACTGGACATCCGACTGCCAGACCTGGGCGAGCTGTCCCAGGGACGTCGTGCGCAGGGTCCGGAGGTAGGCGGGGAAGGCGTCCAGCGCCGCGCCGAGGCTGGGCGGGTAGTGCACGGTCATGCTCTCGGTCGCTCCGGCGTAGCGCATCATGTCCCGCAGGATCGCCGGCGACATCGTGACCGCGTCGCCGTTCGGGTAGACCAGGCCGCCGGATTCGTACGGGTGACCGACCGAGAGGACCACGTAGCGGTTGGCGGCCAGATGCTCGAAGAGCGCGCTCTGCTGGGCCGGGTACGAGGTGTAGCCGTGGTTGAAGCCGATCACCGGGAAGCTCCCGGAAGCCGGCGCCGCGTCCTGATGGCTGTTCGAGGGCAGAGCCGCGCAGCCGCGAAGCGCGTCGGGGGGCTGGAGCAAGGCCCCGAGCAGCTGGGAGGGGAGGACCGTCGCTTCCGCCTCGGTGAAGTAGGGTCGGGTAGCTGCGGCTCCGGCCGCCTCCGCCGGGTACCAGGCGCGGACGTAAATGCGGCGGTGGGCGGTGGGCGAGGGAGCGTATTGAGCGCCATGAAGCGAGTCGGTGACTTCGAACTCGGCGGTCCCGACTGCGTGGGGACCCTCCACGGCGGGCCAGCTGCGGCAGTTGGCGTCGTAGTCGTAGGGCTCCTGCGCGCTGACGGCTGCCGGAAGGAGCATCGCGGCGACCAGCAGGGTGGTCGGCGGCAGTGTGGGAGTCGGTCTCATGGTATTCCGTCCGGGTCCGGAGCAGGGTGAAGCGACGGCTCGTCCGCCCGATCATGGGATTCACGCCCCTGAAGCGCCAGACCCCGGGGAGGGCTTGCCTGGCGGGTCCGCGGGTCACACTCTCCGGCATCACAAGGAAACCGTCCAAAGCCCCGAGGGATGCACATGAACCCCAGCAAGATCGTCACCGCGGCTCGCACGGCCGCGCTCGTCCCACTGTCCGGCGCGGCCAGGATCGTCGCGCTCACGACCATGTCCGCCACGCCGCTGATCGTCGCGCTTGCCCCCCTGCCCGCGACCGCCCAGTCCGTCGAGGAAGGCAAACAGGCCGCCCTCGACCACGCCACCGCACTGGACGACCTCGTCGCGCAGATGTCGGCAGAGCTCTGGGACTTCTCGGAGATCGCGCTGGAGGAGCATCAGTCCTCCGCCTACCTCGCTGGTCTCCTGGAGGAAGAGGGGTTCTCGGTCGAGCGGGGCGTCGCGGGGATGCCCACCGCATTCGTCGCGTCGTGGGGGTCGGGCCGGCCGATCCTGGGAGTCCTCGCCGAATACGACGCGCTGCCGAACATCGGCAACGCTCCCGAGCCTCGCCGCACCGGGCGCGGCGATGGCCACATTCACGGCCAGGGTTGCGGCCACAACCTCTTCGGCGCGGCCTCGGTCGCGGGAGCCATCGCGGTGAAGCGCATGATGGCCGACCACGGCACCACCGGTACGGTCCGCCTCTACGGCACCCCGGCGGAAGAGACCGTGGTCGGGAAGGTCTACATGGCCCGGGACGGCCTCTTCGACGACCTCGACGCCTCGATCGTATGGCATCCGGGTCAGAAGACCGCGGTCACCAACAACCGCGCCCGCGCCCTCAACAACTTCGAAGTCACCTTCCGGGGGCAGGCCGCTCACGGTGCCGCTGACCCCTGGAACGGGCGCAGCGCGCTCGACGCGGTCGAGCTGATGAACCACGGGGTCAACATGATGCGCGAGCACATCGAGCCCAGCGCGCGCATCCACTACGTGATCCCGAACGCGGGCGAGGCACCCAACGTAGTACCAGAGTACGCCAAGGTATGGTACTACGTTCGCGACACGACGCGTGCCGCCGTCGACAAGAACTACGAGTGGATCCTCGACATCGCCGCCGGCGCGGCGCGGATGACCCGCACGGAGCACGAGCCGTTCCTGATCACCGGCGTCCACCCGTATACGCTGGTCAGGCCCCTCCAGGAAGCCATGCAGGCCAACCTTGAGCGCGTGGGGCCGCCCCGGTTCAGCGAGGCCGACCAGCAGTTCGCCCGGGAGTTGCAGGGGTTCCTCGAGGTCGAGACGTCGGGGCTGCGTGACACGATCGATCATCTCCCGGACGGGCCCACGGCGGCCGATGGCGGCTCGTCGGACGTTGCCGAGGTGAGCTACCTGACCCCGACCGTCGAATTCAGCGTGACGACCGCCGCCGAGCACATTCCGTGGCACTCGTGGGCGACCAGTGCATCCCACGGAACCGCGGGGGCCGTCAAGGGAGCGCAGGTTGCGGCCAGGGCACTGGCCCTGATGGGCGCCGAACTCATCCTCGACGCCGACCTGCTGCTGCGGGCGACGGAGGCCCATGCCGCCGAGATCGGGGGCGAACCCTACCGGTCACCGATTCCGGCAGGGCAGGCGGTACCGCTTCCGGACAAGGGGTCGCGCTGACCCGGTTGCGCTGACGGGACGTTCAGACACGCCCCCGGGTCAGGAAGGACACATCCGGGTTGCGCGCCGAGCCGCCGGGATCATGGCGAGTGTCTGTGCTCCCAGTGTCCCTCCACGGGGACGGTGGGTGACATCGCTGGCGATTCGGTGTGTGGCACCTGCTCCACCGATTCGGCGACGTTCCCGGCCGGGGCGGATCCCGATTCAACGCACGGTTCCGTGAATCGCATGATTCCGCTGGCGCTGAGGATCAGGCCCAGAGAAACTGCCAACCCCAGGGCCGTGACCTTCCAGTTAAACCGCTGTGTCAGGTTTACGCCGGTCATTGCGTCCTCCTCCCTTTGTCACGCGAGGTTGCCTATGCCTCACAGAACCCGCGTTTTCCCGCCTTGTTCCAAGGTTCCAGGCAGTGGCAGAGCGACGCAAAGGGCAGCGTCCAGCAGGGATACAGCGCCGGTCGAATGCAGCGGGGGTTCGCCGCGGGCCGCTAAAGGACGCGATTCTCCCGTCGGAGTTCGGCACGTTTGACAGTTGACGGGGCGGAAGGCGACTCCATCTGCTTTCGGATCGTGGGGGGAACGGCGGCGGGCTCCGCGCACTCGACGGATACCGGCTCCTGCTGGGTGGTCGTGGCCTTGATGTACCCGTTGGCGGTGAGAATCAGTCCCAGCGACAGGATCAATCCCAGTGCGCTGAGTCTCCTGCTTGTCCGTCGTCTCCAGTAAGGCCTCGTCATCTCTCTCCTCCTCCAGGATCTCGTACCGGGATGTTCCCCGGTGACGCACTATTCAATACGCAATAAGCGTGCCAAATATTCTGTCCGAGGAACTTCCCTACACCTCTTCGGACACCTTCAAGGCCGGGAATCGTTGCCCGTGTCCGTTAGCAGCCCGTGGAAGAAACCCCGCTGCATTCGACCGGCGATGCATCCGGGCTGGATCGCTTCGCTCTGCGTTGCTCCTCGGGCGAATAGCGCTGCTATTCACCCTTCGAAGCGCCTTGCCAGCCCGGCACCTCACCGCTCTCGGTGCGACGCTGGATTTATCCACGGACTGCCAGCAGCCCTCCGTTATCTTGGTGCCGGGGCCCATGGACTCCGCCGCGGCCCGCCGGGAAGTGAAGTTGCCTGGGAGAGAGCCATGCCCCGCACTGCACCGATCGAGATCGTCGCCCTGACCGCCGCGCTGGTGGTGCCCGCTTCCGCGGCTTGCCGGGAATCGGCAGGAGGGGTCGAAAAGCTGACCCCTGTCGAAGGAATCACCGGTGACGGGCCCGGTGCGGAGTCCCGTCCATGAACACGATCCTCCTCGGGCTGCTCCTCTACGTCGGGCTCATCACGGCGGTCGGTCTCGCGATCGGTCGCCGGGTTTCGGGTACGCGTGACTTCTTCGTCGCCGGGCGCGCCCTCGGCCCGGGTCTCCTCTTCGCGACGCTGCTCGCCGCCAACATCGGGGCGGGCTCCACCGTGGGGGCCGCGGGGCTGGGGTACGAGAACGGCCTCGCATCCTGGTGGTGGGTGGGGTCGGCGGGGATCGGCACGCTCGTCCTCGCCCTCTGGCTGGGGCCGCGCATGTGGCGGGTGGCGAGGGACCACTCGCTGCGAACCGTTGGCGACTATCTGGAACTCCGCTACGGGCCTTCGGTGCGGGCGTCGATGGCCGCGCTGCTCTGGCTCGGGACCCTGGCGATCCTGGCGGGGCAGCTGATCGCCATGGCGTGGATCCTGGAGGTGGTCGCGGGGGCTCCGCGGTGGCTGGGAGCGGTGGCGGGGGGTGTGGTGATGACCGTGTACTTCGTGGCCGGCGGGCTGCTGAGTTCGGCGTGGGTCAACCTGGTGCAGCTGGTAGTGCTGGTGTGCGGCTTTCTGATCGCCGTACCGCTGGCGGTGGAAGGGGCCGGAGGCCTCTCGGCGGTGCTGGCGAATGCGCGGGCCACACCCGGTCACATGGACTTCATGAGCAATGGCGGGTCGGGGTGGATGTACCTGATCCTCCTCGCCCCGGCCTTCATCGTGTCGCCGGGGATCCTGCAGAAGACCTTCGGAGCGCGCGACGTGCGTACGGTGCGGGTGGGGTTGTTGGCGTGCGGGATCGCGCTGATATTCTTCGCCGCCCTGCCACCCCTGCTCGGCATGGTGGCGCGCACGGTGGCGCCCGGGCTGGCGGACCCCGAGACCGCGCTGCCCGTGATCCTCACGCAGGGCGTCCCGCCGTGGGTGGGGCTGCTGGGGTTGGCCGCAGTGCTCTCGGCGGAGATCAGTTCGGCCGACGCCATCCTCTTCATGCTGGCAACTTCGCTCTCGAAGGACCTCTACAAGCGGTTCGTGAATCCCGGCGCGACGGACGGCCAGGTGCTGCGGGTTGCCCGCGGAGCGGCGGTGTTGGGGGGCGTGTCCGGGGTCCTGCTGGCGGTGATGATCCCCAGTGTCGTCGATGCGCTGGTGATCTTCTACTCGCTCATGGGCGTCAGCCTGTTCGTGCCGGTCGTGGCGGGACTCCATTCGCGGCGCCCCGGTTCGCTTGAAGCGCTCGCGGCGGCCGCGGCCGGGGTCCTGGCGCTCCTCGTGGCACGGCAGTGGTGGGACGGCACGGGGTGGATGGTGCCGCCGGCCTGGGGGCTGCTGTCGGCGGCGACAGCGTACGCGGTGGCGTTCGGGGCCCGGCGGATAGTGGGCAAAGTGTAAACTACACATTACATAATGTAAGGTAAAGATGACAAGATCCGAGATTCGCACCTGCGAGATTCGCACCTGCGAGATGCACACCGGCGGCGAGCCCGTGCGTATCGTGACGTCGGGGTATCCGGACATCCCCGGGGCCACCATCCTCGACAAGCGGCGCTACGCCCGCGAGCACCTCGACCACCTTCGCCGCTTCCTCATGCACGAACCGCGCGGCCACGCCGACATGTACGGCGTCATTCCGGTCGAGCCCGACCACCCGGACGCCGATCTGGCCGTCCTCTTCTGTCACAACGAGGGCTACTCGACGATGTGCGGCCACGCGACCATCGCAATGGCGCGCTGGGCCGTGGACGAGGGCTTGGTGGCGGCGCGGGCTCCGCGGACGAAGGTGCGGATACAATGTCCGTGCGGCCTCGTCACGGCGCACGTCCAGGTGCGGGACGGGCGCGCCGGCAGGGTCCACTTCGAAAGCGTGGGCGCCTTTGCCCCTCTCCTCGACGCCAAGGTGGAGGTGGAAGGGTTCGGTGCGGTCGAGGTCGACATCGGCTACGGCGGTGCCTTCTACGCCTTCGCACCCGCCTCGCGCTTCGGGCTCGACGTGCGGACCTCCCCGGCGCGGACCCTGGTGGACGCGGCGTGGGCGGTGACGTGCGCGGCCAAGGCGCAGCTGGAGCTCGACCACCCCGGGCACCCCGATCTGGCGTTCCTGTACGGGACCATCCTGACCGACGGCACGTCGGGCGACGATGGTCCCAGCGCGAACGTGTGCGTCTTCGCGGACCGGCAGGTGGACCGCAGCCCGACGGGAAGCGGCGTCACGGCCCGGATGGCCATCCAGAAGGCGCGAGGGCTCGCCGGGGTGGGGGACGAGCGGCGCTTTTCGAGCGTGACCGGGTCGGTCTTCTCGGGGTGCATCGTGGAGGAGACGCGCGTGGGGGACCATGAGGCGGTCACCGTGCTGGTGGGGGGCGAAGCGCACTACACGGGCACGGCGCGTTTCCGGGCCGAGGAGGGAGACCCGCTGGCGGGAGGGTTCCGTGTGCGGTGATGCGGGGGGCGAGGTGGCAGCGTGCGCGTGCGGGACGGTGGCGTGTGCGGGGGGAGCGGCGGCGTGCGCGGGGATTGTGCCGCGGGCGGGGAGGGCACCTATTGTCCCGCTATGAATACGCAAGACGGAAGCATGGACAGGAAGCACTTCCTGCGCGTGGCGGGGCTGGGTCTCGGGGCCGGGCTGCTGGCGGGATGTGCGCGAGAGGGCACGCCGGGTGAGGTGGGTATGCACGGCCTGAACCCGCCATTGGAGAGGGTCGGTGTCCAGCTCTACACCGTGCGCGCCCTCATGCAGGAGGATGTGGCCGGGACGCTGGACGCGGTGGCCGCGATCGGGTACGACGAGGTCGAATTCGCGGGGTACTTCGGTCACGCTCCCGGAGTCGTCAGGGGCTGGCTGGACGCGGCCGGGCTCGTCGCCCCCGCCGTGCATGTGGGGATGCAGGACCTGACGGGCGCCGGACTCGAAGCCGCCATCGAGGCTGCGGTAGTCCTCGGACACCGTTGGCTCGTGCTGCCGTCGCTGCCCCCGGAGATGCGGACGGCCGACGGCTACCGCGAGGTGGCGGACATGCTCAACGCGGCCGGGGAGGTCTCGGCCGGCGCCGGCGTTCGGGTCGGCTACCACAACCATGCCTTCGAGTTCGAGCCGGTGGCGGGGGCCGCACCCGGCAGCGAGGTCACCGGGTACTCGGTTCTGGTCGAACACCTCGACCCGGGGCTCGTCGATCTGGAGATCGATTTCCACTGGTCGGCCGTGGGCGGCGCCGACGCGGCCGCCCTCTTCGCGGAGCATCCGGGCCGCTTCGCCCTCTGTCACGTCAAGGACCTCACCAGCGACGGCCGCATGGCGGACGTCGGCGCGGGAGAGATCGACTGGGCGGCCCTCTTCTCCCTGTCCTCACAGGCCGGGCTTCGCCACTACTTCGTGGAGCACGACCAGCCCGGGGACCCCCTCGCTTCGGTCGAGGCGAGCTACCGTTACCTGAGTTGAGCGAATCGATGAACGACGGATCGGGAGGTACTTCCGGGGTAGACCAGAAGCGACTTTTCCTGGGAAGCTGCGTCGCCCTCATCGCCACATCGGTGGCCTTTGCGACCGTGGGTGCGGTCATGTTCGCGCTCAAGGGAGAGTTCGTCCTCAACAACGCCCAGATCGGGTGGATCGGCGGGGCCGCACTTTGGGGCTTTGCAGTGTCCCAGCTGGTCTTCTCGCCCTTCTGCGACACGTTGGGGATGCGGTTTCTGGTGCGGATGGCCTTCGTCGGCCACCTGGCGGGCGCCCTCATCATGATCCTTGCCGGCGGCTTTGCGACCCTCTTCGTGGGTGCCCTGGTCATCTCGATGGCCAACGGGCTGATCGAGGCGGCGTGCAACCCGCTGGTCGCGGCGCTCTACCCCGACAACAAGACGGTCAAGCTCAACCAGTTCCACGTGTGGTTCCCGGGAGGAATCGTCCTCGGAGGGCTGGCGGCGTTCGCGCTGGACAGCGTTGGGATCACGTCGTGGCAGCTCAAGATCGCCCTCGTCCTCATCCCGACGGCCATCTACGGCTACCTGCTGCTCGGCCAGCGCTTCCCGGCGACCGAAGGGGTCCGCTCCGGCGTCTCCATGGGCGAGATGTTCAAGTCCGCCCTGACGACGCCGCTGATGCTGCTGATGCTGCTGTGCATGGCGATGACGGCGTCGATCGAAATCGGGCCGAACCGCTGGATGCCAGCGGTTCTCGAGGCCGGAGGGATGGCCGGGATCCTGGTGCTCGTGTACGTCAACGGGATCATGGCGGTGATGCGGTATTGGGCGGGTCCCGTCGTGCACCGGCTGTCGCCCACGGGCATTCTTCTGCTCTCGGCCGTACTCTCCGGGGCCGGTTTGCTCTGGCTCAGTTCGGGAGGCTCCGTAGTGT
This sequence comes from Longimicrobiales bacterium, assembly GCA_963555795.3. GTDB lineage: Bacteria > Gemmatimonadota > Gemmatimonadetes > Longimicrobiales > Gaopeijiaceae > Bin94. The sequence continues at coordinate 1,114,860 of CAUVXA020000007.1, forward strand.
CTGTTGTTGCTTCTGCTACCGTGTTCGCGGTGGGCGTGTGCTACTTCTGGCCGACGATGCTCGGCTTCGTGTCGGAGCGGATTCCCCGGAGCGGGGCTCTGGGACTGGGCCTGATGGGGACTGTGGGGATGGCCGTCGTCGGGCTCGTCACGGCGCCCTGGATGGGAAGGATCGCCGACCAGGCCGCGCACGAGGTCCTCGTCGAAGACGCCGTGTTCGTCGTCCTGCTCGAAGCCGGCGGCGCCCTTCAGTCCCAGTCCCTGCGCACCCCTGGCCCCGAAGGCGACGACCTGAGGGAAGCATTGGAGATCGTCAACGGGGTGCTGGTGACCGTCAACGAGACCGAGGCGCTCCCGCCGGTGGAGACCGCCAACGCACTAAGGGCCTTCATGGAATCGGGGTCCACATCGCCCGCGATCGACCGTGCGCGAGCGATTCTGGGCCCTGCGGAGAACCACGGGGGGTTGGTTTCTTTCCGTTACCTGGTGCCGCTGAGCGGGGTCCTGATCGTCGTGTTCGGGTTGCTTTATGTCCGGGACCGGCGCTCCGGCGGGTACCGTGCCGAAGAGCTGGCGTGACATGAGCCCCAGCAGGGCGGCGTGAATCCCTACCTCGGCCGCCGGCTCAGGTACGGGATGGTCGGTGGCGGTCCCGGCGCGTTCATCGGGTCCGTGCACCGGATGGCGGCTGCGCTCGACGGGGAGTTCGATCTGGTCGCGGGAGCCTTCGCGTCGCACCCGGAGCGCTCGCGGGAACAGGGCAGGGTCCTCGGGCTGGCCGCGCGGCGCGTTTACGGCTCCTTCGAGGAGATGGCCGAGGCGGAGGCCGCGCTGGGAGACGACCGCCGCATCGACGCGGTGTCCATCGTCACCCCGAACCACCTCCACCACGCGGTCGCGAAGGCGTTCCTCGGCGCGGGGATCCATGTCATCTGCGACAAGCCGATGACAACCACCCTCGCGGACGCGGAGAACCTGTGCCGCGCGGTCCCCGGGACGGGCCTGACCTTCGCGCTGACACACAACTACACGGGTTATCCAATGGTCAAGGAGGCCCGCCACCTGGTCCGTACGGGACGGTTGGGCACCCTGCGCAAGGTCGTCGCGGTGTACCCCCAGGGGTGGCTGAGCACGCGGCTGGAGGACACGGAGCACAAGCAGGCGGGGTGGCGGCAGGATCCGCAGCGGGCAGGCGCTTCGTCGGCGGTGGCGGATATCGGCACGCATGTGCACAACCTGGTCGGGTATGTGACCGGGCTCGAGATCGACGCGGTCTTCGCGGACCTGTCCAGCCTGGTGCCGGGGCGGGTCATGGAAGACGATGCGAGCATGCTGGTGCGCTTCGTCGGGGGTGCGCGCGGCGTGATTTGCGCCAGCCAGGTGTCCACGGGCGAGGAGAACGGGCTGTCGCTGCGGGTCTACGGGGAGGACGCGGGCCTGGTGTGGCGGCAGGAGCGGCCAGACGCACTCGAGCTGCTGCTTCCGGATTCGCCGCGGCGGACGCTCACGCGGGGCAGCCCATATCTGTCGGCGGCCGCGCGCCATGCGACCCGTCTTCCGCCGGGACACCCGGAGGGGTTTGTCGAGGCGTTCGCCAATATCTACCGGTGCGCGGGCAGGGTGATCGGTGCGGGGATGGCGGGGGTGGAGGCAGATCCGCTGGACCATGACTTCCCGAACGAGGTGGACGGCGCCCGCGGCATGCACTTTATCGACGGTGTGCTCGCATCGGCTGCTGCGGGGCGGTGGGTGGGGATGGCGGGGTATCGGCCCACAGTGAGCGGGGCGTCACCATGAGCCGCCCGGTGACCCTTTTCACCGGCCAGTGGGCCGACCTGCCCCTTGACGTCCTGGCCGAAAAGGCGGCCGCATGGGGGTACGACGGCCTGGAGCTCGCCTGCTGGGGGAACCATTTCGACGTGCAGGCGGCGCTCGCGGACCCGTCGTACTGCCAGGGTCGCCGTGACGTGCTGGCCCGTCACGGGCTTGGGGTGTGGGCGATCAGCAACCACCTGGTGGGCCAGGCCGTGTGCGACCGGATCGACGATCGCCACCGTGCCATCCTTCCCGCCCGCGTGTGGGGCGACGGCGACCCGGATGGCGTGCGTCGCCGTGCGGCGCGCGAGATGGCGGACACGGCCCGGGCGGCGGCGCGGTTGGGGGTCGACGTGGTGAACGGCTTCACGGGAAGCCCGATCTGGCACCTCCTGTACTCGTTCCCCCCGGTTGCGCCGACCTCGATCGACGCCGGCTTTCGCGAGTTCGCGGACGCGTGGGGTCCGGTGCTGGACATCTTCGCGCACGAGGGTGTCCGTTTTGCCCTGGAGGTCCACCCCACCGAAATCGCTTTCGACATTGTCACTGCGGAGCGGGCGGTGCAATGTCTGGACGGGCACCCGGCGTTCGGCTTCAACTACGATCCCAGTCACCTTGCGTACCAGGGGGTCGATTACGTCGACTTCATCCGCAGGTTCGGAGACCGGATCGCACACGCGCACATGAAGGACGTGTGGTGGTCCGACCGGCCGGTGTCCGCGGGGGTCTTCGGCGGTCACACCGAATTCGGCGACGCCCGGCGTTGCTGGGACTTCCGTTCGCTTGGGCGGGGTCGGGTCGACTTCGAAGAGATCATCCGCGCGCTGAACCGCGCAGGGTACGAGGGCCCCCTCTCGGTCGAGTGGGAAGACGCGGGAATGGACCGGGAACACGGGGCGGAAGAGGCGTGCGGCTTCGTGCGGAGGCTCGCGTTCCCGCCGTCGGACACGGCCTTCGACGCGGCGTTCAGCGAAGGCGATTGAACAGGACAAACGATTGAACAGGACAAAACAGGAGGACCGAATGCGTTCCAATCCAACCGACGTCTGCTACGGGTTGCTCGTGGTCGTGATGATGCTCGCGCCGTTGGCGGCCGTGGCGCAGGAAACGCCGCCCAACCGTCTGACCGCCGAGGAAGAAGCGGCCGGGTGGAGGCTGCTGTTCGACGGCACGCTTGACGGATGGCGCGGCTACCATCGCGAGGACGTGCCCGCCGGCTGGTCGGTGCAGGACGGAGTGCTCGCCTTCACGCCGGGTGTGGGCGACGGGACTCTCATCACGGTGGAGCAGTTCGCGGACTTCGAACTGGCGCTGGAATGGAGGCTCGAGGAGGGGGGCAACAGCGGGGTCCTCTATCGGGCGACAGAGGCCGAGCGTGCCCCATACTGGACGGGTCCGGAGATGCAGATCCTGGACAATGCCGGCCACCCGGACGGGCGTGCTCCCGAGACCTCGGCTGGATCCAACTATGCGCTGCACGGTCCGTCCGAGGACGTGACCCGGCCCGTCGGGGAGTGGAACCAGGTGCGGATCGTGGTGCGGGGCGCCAGTGTGGAGCACTGGATGAACGGGGTGAAGATCGTGGGGTACGACCTCTGGACAGACGAGTGGCGGGCGATGGTGGCGAAAACCAAGTTCGCCGAATGGCCCGGCTACGGGATGGCTCCGGCGGGTCACATCGGGCTCCAGGACCATGGGGACCCGGTCTGGTACCGCAACATCAGGATTCTGGTATTCTGACAGCCGAGCGACGTACGGAGTCCGCGGGACGCGTTTTGGACGGCCCGTCTGCCGAGCTACTAGCTTTCCCGACAACCGGCGCGTACGATTGCCGGATTGGCTTGGGCCGGGTGCCCTCGGACGATCGCCAGGAAGCGTCGTCCCGGTACCTTTGGGCAGGAGGTGCACAATGAGATTCGCGTACGCTTCAGCGCTTTCCCTGGTCGGCGTGTTCGTCGTCGCCGGCTGCGCCGACCTGGCGCTCGAGCCCGACCAGATTCCCGCTTCGATGGTGATTACACCTGCCGACACGCTCATCACCGAGGGCGACGCCGCCAAGCTCACGGTGACCGTCCTGGACGAGGACGGGAACCGGATTCCCGGCCCCCCCTCGTGGGCGCCGCCCGAATGGACCCCCAACGATCCATCCAAGATCGAGATTGCGCCGGACGGGTCTCTGATCGGCCTTGGGGGAGCCGACCTGAAGGTGACAGCCAAGCTGGCAGGGCTGGAAGCCTGGACGGGATTGCGCATCAACCCAAACAATCTGGTCTTTTCGGCGGGTGCGATCTACCTCACCCAGGGGATGCAAAACGTCGACGGTAGCGTGCCCATCATCGCGGGGCGCGACGCCTTCCTGCGCGTGTTCGGCATTGGCGACGAGGTCAGCTTCTACCAACCGCGAGCGCGAGCTGTCTTCTATCAGGACGGAGAAGTTGTCCACAGTGCGATGATGGACCTCCTCGGGGATGTGCTACCCGAGGAAGTGACGGAGAATCGTCTGGACCAGTCGTTCAATGTCGAGATCCCGGGAGAGGTGCTGCAGCCCGGGGTGGCCATGTTCGTCGACCTGGATGTGGATGGAGTGGTGCCGGTCGCCCCCGGCAGCCAACTCCATATCCCGGAGACGGGAGCCCTGGAACTGGATGTGGTCGAAATGCCGCTCCTGGAACAGACCATCGTTCCGATCCTGATTTCGTCGGCACCCGACGAACGGGTTTTCAACTGGACCCGTGGAATGACGGCGGATAGCAAACACCTGCGCTACGCCCGGTCCGTTCTGCCCATTGGGGAGATGGACGTCACGGTGCACGAAACCTACTACACGGCAACTGTTCCGATTGAGTTCAGCGAGTGGAGCCGGCTCCTCCGGGAGATCAGGTCCCTGCGGCTTATTGAGAATGTCAGGGGGTACTACTACGGAGTGTTCGAACGTCCTCCCGGTACAAGGATCGCCGGACTCGGGTACGTCGGTTACCCCGTAAGCGTGGGCCGGACGAATGAGGGCACCTACGCGCACGAATTGGGTCACAACGTCAGCCTTCGGCATGCCCCGTGCGGCTCGGCGTCTGGTGCCGATCCGGACTACCCTTACGACAACGGGGACATCGGCGTGTGGGGGTACGACCTGCACCGGAGCCGACTGCTGAACCCCGAGCAGTATAGTGACCTGATGGGGTACTGCCGCCCCCGCTGGATAAGCGATTTCAGCTTCCTCAAGGCAATGGACTATCGGTTGAATTCTGAAGATGATGTCCTCGGTTCGAGCGTGTCCGATGCCAGCCCTCCGGAGCAGACGCTCATGCTGTGGGGAAGCGCCGGCAATGGCGAACTTCTGCTGGAGCCCGCGTTCATGATCGACGCCGTGCCGACGCTGCCTGCGGCAGGTGGCCCCTACCGGCTGGATGGCTTCGATCCCAATGGAGTGCTTCAGTTTTCCTTCGACTTCACGCCAGACCCGGTCGAATTCGGCGGGGGACATTTCCAATTCGCCATCCCGTACGACCCCGAGCTGGACGGCGCGCTGGAGCGTGTCGTTCTTTCGGGACCCGAGGGGGAGTTCACCCTGGGTCGCTCCAGCACTCCCCCCATGGCGATCATCCGGAGTCGCACCAGCGGACAGGTGCGCGCGATCCTGCGCGATTGGAGCGGTGGCCTCTCGCGGGTTGAAGGCAACATCGAGATCATGGTGAGCGACGGTCTGCCCGGAGGCGGACGATGAGCCGCGCTCTGGTGTTGGGCACGATGATGGGCGCGGTCCTCCTGCACGGCTCGGTCGCGGCCCAGACACAGGCCGAGTTCCGGGGAGGGCTCACCATCGGAAGCCACTCGGCGTCGGCCGCGGCCCTTGACGTGGCCCCGTCGGTGTCATTCGACCTGGTGATCCGACGACAGGTGCTGCCGTCGTTTGCGGTCTTTGGCGGGTTCTTCCGAACGGCCTTCGGCTGCGAAGAGGGGTTCTGCACGGACCGCGGCCTGACCGTGGTGGGGAACCACGGGGCCCTTGGGGCGGAATGGGGCCGGGGCGGACCCTGGCTGCGCGCCGGCGTGCTCTTCGGCTCGACGAAGGTGGGGTCGGAGGGTGAGGCGTCCGACCTGGGCATCGGCGTCCACGCGGCTGGCGGCTTGAGCATCGGGGCTGGCCGGGTGCGCTTCCTCCCGGGTGTGTCGTATCGCTGGTGGTCGGCCCGCACTCCGTCGATGTCCGACCACGCCATTGCGCTCGCGCTGGACCTGGGTGTCGCCCTTCAGCTCGGAGGGGGAAGCTGATCGCTACCCGCCGGGCAGGTGTTCTGCCCCTGTTCCTCGCGCTGATCTCGGGGAGCTGTGCCGACTTGGCCCTGGAGCCCGACCGCGTCCTGTCCGCGCTTGTCATTTCTCCGGCTGACACTGTGCTGATCGTCGGGGACAAGGTGCGATTCGAGGTCATGGCGCTTGACCAGAATGCGGACACTCTTGGGTCATGGCCCTCGTGGGCGACCCCGGACTGGGCAACGTCGGACCCGCAGGTCGCGTACGTGTCGTCGGGCGGGGATCTTGACGCGCTGAGGCACGCCGACACGGAAGTCATGGTTTCATTCGCGGGTCTGATCGCCCGAACCCGGCTCAGGATCAACCCGGCCAGCCTGGTCTTGAACGCACCCTCCTTCTACCTGACTCAGGGGGTTCAGAACCGGGAGGGGGGTGTGCCCCTCGTCGCCGGGCGCCAGGCCCTGCTGCGCGTGTTCGTGACCGGTGACCAGGCCAGCTTCTACCAGCCCCGCGTGTCCGCGCTGTTCTACCACGGGGACAGGCTGGTGCATGGCGCCCTCATGAGCATCGAGTCCGATGTGCTGCCGGCGACGGTGGAAGAGGGCAGCCTGGAGTTGTCCTACAACGCGATGATCCCGGGATCGATTGTCCAGCCGGGCACGACGATGACCATCGAGTTGGACAGGGACAAGACCGTCCCCCTCGGCCCCGGCAGCCAGTTGAGGTACCCGGCGGCAGGCCGTATGACCCTTGATGTCCGGGTGCTGTCGTCCATGGACCTTACGGTTGTCCCGGTCGTACTTGCGTCGAACCAGAGCAACGAGGTCTATGAATGGGCCGACGGATTGACGGCCGAGAGCGAACATCTTCGCCTTGCCCGGTCGGTAATGCCTATCGGAGACATGACGGCTGAAGTCCACGAGGGGTTTGTGACCTCCTCCGACCTGAGTACGGGGGCCGGTTGGGGTGAACTCCTGGGAGACATCACCTTCCTGCGGATCGCAGAGGGTGAACGGGGCTACTACTACGGTGCGGTCGTGCTCTCGGATGACGCGAACTGGGAGGGCTTGGGCTACTTCGGCTACCCGGTGGGCGTCGGTGCCGCGGATCGCACCACGCTCGCCCACGAACTGGGTCACAACCTGGATCTCCGTCATGCTCCTTGCGGGGGTGCCGGCGGTCCGGATTCCGGCTACCCGTATGCTGGGGGTGCGATCGGCGTGTTCGGATACGATTTCCACCGGGAACGCATCGTGGATTCGTTCCTCTACAAGGACGTAATGGGGTACTGCAGACCGGCGTGGGTGAGCGACTACAACTTTGCCAGGGCTCTGTCCTTCCGCGAGGAGGTGGAGGCGGACGTCCTGATGAATGGGCCCGCCGCGGATCGCATTGTGACGGGGCCCTCCGGCCGGACCATGTTGCTGCGGGGAAGAGTCGGCGCTGGAGAAGCGGCTCTGGAGCCCGCATTCATGGTCGACCTGCCGGTGATCCTGCCTGAGTCGGATGGCCCCTACCGCCTCGAGGGTCTGGGTCCCGCGGGCGAGCGCCGCTTCTCACTGAACTTTGCTCCGCGTCCGGTGGAATTCGGCGGCGGCCACTTCCTCTTCACGGTTCCCTTCGACCCGGACGTGGACGGCGCTCTGGAGAAGGTGGTTCTGTCAGGGCCCGACGGCTCCTACACCCTGGAACGGTCCGGTGCTCGCCGCACGGCCATCGTCACGGACGGCTCTACCGGTCGCGTGCGGGCGATTCTTCGGAACTGGAAGGGGAACCGGGCAGATGCGGCCCGGCTCGTCCGCGGGAACCCGGAGGTCACGATCAGCGACGGCTTGCCGGTGAGCGAGGGATTGCCGGATTAGCCAGGCCAGCTAGTAGCCTGGCCAGGCTGGCACTGCCAAGTCGGGACGGCCGGATTCGAACCGGCGACCCCCTGAACCCCATTCAGGTGCGCTACCGGACTGCGCCACGTCCCGTGGGTGATGAAACTAAGGGTTCTCGATGCGGCCGTCTACCATGCGAACCACCCGCCGTGCGCGCTCCACCACGCGGTGATCGTGGGTGGAGAAGAGGAAGGTTACGCCGCGATCCCGGTTCAGCTTCTCCATCAGCGAGATCAGGTTCTCGGCCGTCTCGGAATCCACGTTGGCCGTGGGTTCGTCGGCGAGAACGATCGCGGGATCGGACGCGATGGCCCGGGCGATCGCGACCCGTTGCTGCTGGCCTCCCGAGAGCTCGGTGGGCCTGCGGTCCTCCATCCCTTCCAGCCCGACCGAGTGCAGAAGCTCCGTCACGCGCTTCCTGCGCTCGGCCGCGGGAATGCCCTGGACCCACATCACCATCTCCGCGTTCTCGTACGCGGTGAGGACCGGGATCAGGTTGTAGGACTGGAACACGAAGCCGATGCGGTCGCGGCGCAGACGGCTGAGCTCCTTGCGCCCGAGGGCGCCCAGATCCTGGCCTTCCACGATGACGCTGCCGGAGGTTGGAGCGTCGAGGGCGCCAATGAGGTTGAGGGCCGTGGTCTTGCCGGAGCCGGAGGGGCCTACCAAAGCGGTGAACTCTCCTTTGCTCACGGTCAGGTCCAGGTTGCGCAGCGCGTGGACGTCCACGCTTCCCTGATGGTACACCTTCCACACGTCGACGAGTTCGACGACTGCCGAGTTGGCTTGCGGATTGCTCATCATCCGACCCTGATGGTCTCTGCCGGTCTTACCCGACCTGCTCGCCAGGCGGGATAGATGGCCGCGAGGATCACTGCGAGGAATGCCAGTACGAGGATTCGGAGGGCGTTTTCGGGGTAGATCCCGAACTTGAGGTTCGTCGCCATGGCGATCCCGGAGATCTCGGTCGAGGTGTCCCCCATATACGCGCTCATGTCAATGCCCACCTGGTTGAGGTAGAGGTAGGGGCCGATGGTCAGCGCGCCCGCCAGGACCAGGCCGATCAGTGCGAGCCACACGCTCTCGTAGACGACGAGCCGGAAGAGCTTGGCGGGACTGAACCCCACGGCCATCATGATGCCGAACTCGCGCAGCCGCTCCATGACACTGACGAAGACCGTGTTGAAGATCCCCGCCGCGACCATCAGCGCGATGACGATGATCATGATCACTCCGCCCCCCACCTTCATCGCGATGAACGCGGCCAGTTCGGGGCGGGCCTCGTTCCAGGGCACGGCCGCGGCCGCGTCGCCGAGATCAGGCCCCAGCCGGGCTGCGAGCGCCTCCGATTCGCGGTGGTCGTCCACGAAAACGGCGACCTGATTGGCTTCGTCCGGGGCGTACCCCAGGACGTCCCGCACGGCATTGATCGGCAGCAGGACCATGCTCGCGTCCATGCTGGGTGCTCCGGTGCGCAGAAGCCCCGTCACGCGCCCGAGCCCGGACACGATGGCGCCGTCCCTGTCGGTCGCCGTGTAGATGACCTTGTCGCCGAGCTCCGCGCCGAGGTTGCGGGCGAGCTGCGCGCCGATGACGATGCCCGTGCGGTCGTCGGCGGAGAACATTGCGCCCTCGGCGACCGCTTCCAGGAACGAGAGGGACTGCTCGTCCTCGGCGTCGGGGTCGAAGGCGATGAAGGCGCCGCCGTAGCTCTCGCGGGCCGTGCTCAGCATGAGCTGGCCCGAGATGCGGTCCACGACCCGGGTGACGAGCGGGTCTCGGGCCACGGCTTCCCTCAGCGCCGCGGTGCCGGACACGGTGCGGGAAAGACTGGGCGTATCGAGGTATTCAGGGTGCTGGACGGTGACGTGGCCGCCGCCCATGCGCGCCGCGAGGTCGATCATGTCCTGCCAGTTCCGGTCCTGGGCGGCCATCGACATGATGGCCAGGAAGACGCCGAACGCGATCGACGCCAGGGTGAGGAGGGTGCGGCGCCGGTTTCTGCCGAGGTTTCGCCACGCCATGACCCACAGGCTGGTTCGCTTCATGATTGCCTCACTGGTGCCTCATCGCTTCCACGGGCCGGATCCGCGCGGCCTTGAGCGCCGGATACAGCAGGGACGCGAAGACGATGAGGATCATGGCGCTCAGGGGCCCGACGATCACGGTCGGATTCACGACCCCCTTCATCACCGGGTCGAGGCCGATCCCGGAAATCGAGATCGTCCCCCCGAGCGCGGCAAGGTTGATCCCCACCCGGCTGAAATAAAGGAGCAGGGGCGTCGCAATGGCCAGACCGGCCACAACTGCCAGCCCGGCCTGAAAGAGTCCCTCCAACATGATCAGGCGCACGACCTTCGCGGGGGAGAGGCCGATCGCCTTGAGAAGGCCGAGTTCCTTGATGCGCTCGAAAACGGCCATGAGGGTGGCGTTGACGAGGAGGATGGCGATGGCCAGGTACACGATCATGAAGAGGATGTACATCGTCCCTTCCACCGAGTCGAGCATGGTGGCCAGGGTGGGGAAGAGCTCGCGCCAGGTCATCACCTCCAGACCTGGTGCGGCGGTCCGTATCCGATCGGCCGACACGTCGAGGGGTTGGTCGGCGCCGGTCCGCACGAGCACCTGATGCGCGCCTCCCGGGACCGCAAAGAGATCCAGGAACGCCTGCCGCACCATGAAGACCCCGCCGCGATCGGTCGCTTCGCTGATAGGGGCCAGGATGCCGCGGACCCGGTACAGGTCGTTGGCGATGCTGCCGTCGGCGGCTTGGCTGAGGAGGACGACCTCGTCACCCGGGCCAACATCGAGCGTTCTGGCCAGTCTGCCCCCGATCACGAGGCCGGCCGGATCTCCGGGGTCGAGCCAGGTCCCGTCTGCAACCCGGTCGTGGACCATGCTCACACGAGCGTCCTGAAGCGTTTCCACGCCCCTGATCGAGACCCCCGCCGACGATTCGCCCGCCGCCGCAAGTCCACCCGCCAGAAGCCGGGCCGAGGCGTCGAAACCCATCGCACCGAGCGAGTCCACCAGTTCGAAAGGGGCGTCGATCCGGTCGAAGATCGAGGGGCTGTTGCGGTATTCAGGCGGATAGACCTGAATATCGCCCACCTCGACCTCGACAATGGTGGTCTCCAGATCCCGGAGGAAGCCCTGGACCATGGACGTCCACACGATCAGGGTGGTCAGGGCCAGGGTCATCGCGGCCACCGTCATCAAGGTGCGCCGTCCGTACCGCCACAGGTTGCGCCACGCCATGACCGCGAGCCTCATGAGACTTCTCCGGCCCCCGTAAGAGCTGCCCTCATCGTGGCGATGCGGCCCGGCCCCACCCGGCAGCATCCCCCCACCGCCACCGCCCCAGCCGCGATCCACTCCCGGCACGCATGCCCCCAATCCGCAACCTCCCCGGCCCGGCCCCACGTCTTCGTTACGGCGTCCCACTCGCCGCCGCCGTTGGGGTAGGCGATCACGGGCTTGCGCGTCCCGGCGGCGAGGGCGCGCACCAGACCCGGCACGTACGCGGCCGAGGTGCAGTTCACCCCGACGGCCGAGACCCCCGCGCTCTCCTCCGCCCAGGCGGCCACCTCACCGATCGGGGTGCCGTCGCTGACGTGCCCCGCGTCCCGGCAGGTGAAGGTGAACCACGCCGGCGTCCGCGCGGTCTCCTCGACCAGCGCGGCGAGCACCCGCGCCTCCCCGAACGACGGGATGGTCTCGCAGGCCAGGATGTCGGCGGCGCTGTCCGCGAGCAGGCGCAGGCGGGCGCGGTGGAAGTCGGCGAGGAATGCGGGTCCGGCGCGGTAGTCTCCCCGGTACTCCGCGCCGTCGGCGAGAAAGGCGCCGTAGGGCCCGATGCTGGCCGCGACGAGGGGGTGGCCCCGTCCCGCGCGATTCGTCTCCACAGCCCAGAACCGGTCCCGTGCGCGGACCGCCAGCTCCACTGCGCCGAGAAGCATCTCCGTGGCGCGGGATTCGGTGACGCCGCGTGCCGCCAGACCCTGATAGGTGGCCTGGTAGGTTGCGGTGGTCACGCAGTCGGCGCCCGCCGCGAGGTACGTCGCGTGGACCGCTTCAACCGCCGCAGGGTCCTCCAGCAGGACCTTCGCCGACCAGAGCGGGTCGTTGAGGTCGTGGCCGGACTTCTCCAGCTCGCTCGCGAGACCGCCGTCGAGCATCACAAAGCCCTGGCTATGCAGGAAAGCGTCGAAGGCAGAAGGCATAGACCAGAATGACTGCGGCCGCACACCCCAGGAAGAGCGCCGGGTTGCCCGCGCCGACTCCGAAGCTGCCGAGCAGGACGAGTGCGACGGAGACAGGAATGATAAACCGGATCAGGGGACCCCACGCCGCGGCCACCTTCACACGCCCGGCACCCAGGTTGGTCTCCTCCCGGAAGCGGCTCCACCCCCACTTCGACACCACGTAGAGCGAGATCAGCAGCCCTCCCGCACCGAGCAGGTAGTCGCTCGACACGGTGTCCGCGAAGTCGAAGAAGCTCATCCCGAAGATGCTCATGTGGGACCACGGTCCCTGGGACAGGATGACGGGCAGGCCGATGAGGAAGGCTCCGGCCGTGCAGATCGCCACAGCCCGCTTGCGGGTCATCCCCAGCGAGTCGACGACGGTGGCCACCAGGGCCTCGAAGACGGCCACCTGGGAAGTGAAACCGGCGACCAGCATCAGGAAGAAGAACGCGGCCCCGAACACCATGCCGCCCGGCATCTGCTGGAAGAGCGACGTCATGGTGACGAAGAGGAGGCCCGGACCCTGGTCGGGGTCCATGCCGAAGGCGAAGAGGGCGGGGAAGAGGAGCAGTCCGGCGACCACTGCCACGCCGGTGTCGAGGGCCGTCACCAGGGCCACGTTGCCCGGCACGGCGCTCTCCCGCCGGTTCAGGTAGCTGCCCATGCAGAATCCCCCCGCCATTCCGATGCCGATGGAAAAGAACGCCTGCCCGAGCGCCGCGAGGACCGAAGAACCCGTCAGGGCCGAGAAGTCGGGGGTCAGATACCAGACCAGGCCCGCCCCCGCGCCCGGGAGCGTCAATGCGCGAATGGTAAGAGCCACCAGCAGCACGACCAGCAGCGGCATCAGGAACCTGGCGTACCGCTCGATCCCCTTCGCTACGCCGCGGCTGACCACGTAGGCAATCAACAGGAGCACCACAAGGGAGTAACCGACGACGGGCCCGGGGGTTGCGATGAATGCGTCGAAGACCGCCCGGGTCTCCTCCGGTGTCTGGCCAAGCCCGCCGCCCCCGCCCACCAGCATGACGAAGTAGGCAGCCACCCACCCGATCACCATGACGTAGTAGGCGGTGATGAGAATCGCCGCGGCGATGCCAAACCACCCGATCAGGGTCCACGGACTCTTGCTGGAACCGGTCAGCTTTCCCATACCGGCGATTGGCGAGAGCTGCGTCTTGCGGCCCAGGCTCACCTCGGCCGTCATGAGCGGGATGCCGATCATGATCGCGAACACGACGTACACCAGCAGAAACGCCCCGCCGCCGTTCTCTCCCGCGAGGTAGGGAAAACGCCAGATGTTTCCCAGCCCGACGGAGAACCCGGCGGTGGCCATGATGAATCCGATCCTGCTGCTCCACTGTTCGCGCATGGGCATCTCCTATTGGGAGCGGTTGACGTCCATCCACCCATCTTCCACCACCCTCACCATCGTCTCCATCTCAACTCCATCCACCGACAACGTCACACGGTACACGCCCGGCTGCGCCATCGGGCGCTGGTTCCCCCCGAACCCGCCACCGCCGCCACCCGGCTGCAACCCCTCAGGCGGGTTCCCCCTCAAATCCCACTGCACCCTGTTGATCCCGGCTTCCGTCGTCACTTCGAGGTTCCTGAACACCTCCCCGGTCGTCACATCGGTCACGGTCAGGTCCACATCCTCCTCGTCCGCCCCATCGCGCAGCCAGTAGTGGATCGCCACCCCGGCTTCGGCGTTGTCCCCGCGCAGCACCTTGTCGCCCGTCACCGACCTTGACAGTCGCCGATCCTGCTTCCACGCCACGGCCTCCCGCGGTTCGAACAGGAACATGTCTTCGCCCATCACCTCATCGGTCATCTGCTGAAGCGGCGTTACATCGTCCATGATCATCACGCTTCGACCATGCGTGGCCAGCACAAGGTCGCCGTCACGGGGATGCACAAGCACGTCGTCCACGCGCACAACCGACAACCCGCTCATGAACGGCTGCCATGTGCCGCCCTCGTCGAGCGATACGAAGAACCCGAACTCCGTCCCCGCGTACAGCAGCGACGCATTCTTCGGGTCTTGCCGAACCGTGTTGACGTTCCCGTAGTCGGGCAGATTGGACGCAATGCCGGTCCAGTTCCGACCATAGTCTCGCGTCACGTACACATACGGCCGCAAGTCACCACTCTTGTGCCCGTCGACCGATATATATGCCGTGGCCGCGTCGTGATACGACGCCTCGACGCGCGACACATAGTAGCCGTTCGTCCCCCCTGCAATGTTGGCGCCCACCTCGTTCCAGGTTGTCCCTCCGTCCCGGCTGACCTGCACGTTCCCGTCGTCGGTCCCCACCCACAGCAACCCGGGCACAAGCGGTGACTCGGTCAGCGACACGATGGTGCTGAACCGGCTCACCCCGTCATTTCGCGACAGGATGCACTCTTCGCCGCGATCCATGCGGTTGCAGCGGGGCAGGGAGTTGGCCTGGCCCATGAGTTCGACACGGTCACGATCGATGTTCCGTGTGAGGTCGGGGCTCATCGTCCACGTCTCGCCCCGGTCCAGCGACCGGAACAGCTGGTTGCCGCCCGCGTACACCACGTCGGGGTTGTGGGGCGACAGGATGAACGGGGTGTTCCAGTTCCAGCGGATCTCGGTGTTCAGCGCCGGCTCGGGCACGATGTTCGTGACGGAGCTGTTGTCCGTCGGCGCGCGCGGCCGGATGCTCACCTGTTCGCCGGTCGCCAGGCTGAGGCGCCGGATGTTCCCGTTCTGGGACTCCGAGTAGACGACGGTGTGGTCGGTGGGGTCCACGGCCGTGTAGAAGCCGTCGCCGCCGCTCACACGGTACCAGTTCTCGCTCAGGATCTCCCCGGTTCGGACGGCGCTGGGGCCGCACCAGCTCCCGTTGTCCTGTAGACCCGTGCACACGAAGTAGGGCCGCCGCATGTCCACCGACGCGTGGTACGGCTGACCCACCGCCCAGCGCCGCAGCGCCTCCCACGTCTCGCCCTGGTCGTAGCTGACGTCGACCGACCCGTCGTTGCCGATCATCAGATGGTCGCTGTCGTCGGGGTTGATCCAGAAGGCGTGCTGGTCAACGTGCCCGTAGCCGGTGAGAACGTCGAACGTGGCGGCGCCATCGGTCGACTTGTGCACGCGCTGGTCGACCACGTACACGGTCTCGGGGTCCGCCGGATCGACACGGATCTGGCTGAAGTACATCGGTCGTCCGTTCTCGTTGCCGCGGAACTCCCAGCTCGCGCCGTCGTCGTTGGAGCGCCAGATGCCGTTGTACTCGGGATCGGGCGGGAGCGGCTCGTCGATGTCGCCCAGACGTTCGAGTTCGGCGCGTTCCTCGTCGGTGAGTGGCTCCTCACGGTCTGCCGCGACCTCGATCTGCGCGTAGACGACGTCCGGGTCGGCCGGGGTCATGGCGAGCGCGACGCGCCCCATGGTGCCGCGGGGCAAGCCGTCGCCGTTTAGCCGCGTCCAGCTGTCGCCGCCGTCGTCGGAGCGCCAGATGCCGCTGCCGGGCCCACCGCCGGCGAAGCAGCAGGCGGTCCGGCGGCGCTGATAGGTGGCCGCAAAAAGCGTGTTGGGGTTTGCAGGATTGATGACGAGGTCCGTCGTGCCGGTGTCGTCGTCCACGAAGAGGACCTTGTTCCAGGTGCTGCCACCGTCGGTGGTCTTGAAGACGCCGCGTTCGGGGTTCGCGCGGAAGAGGTGACCGCTCGCCGCCACCCAGGCCACGTCGGAATTCGTCGGATGCGCGATCACGCGCGCGATCGACTGCGTCTCGCGCAGGCCCATGTGGGTGAAGGTCTCGCCGCCATCGGTCGACTTGTAGATCCCCTCGCCGAACGAAGAACTCTGCCGGTTGTTCGCCTCTCCCGTGCCGACCCAGACGACGTCCGGGTTGGACGGCGCGATCGCGATGTCACCCACCGAGTGCGTCCCGTAGCTGTCGAAGACGGACCGGAAGGTGGTGCCGTTGTTGGTCGTCTTCCAGAGACCGCCGGTCGCGAAGCCCACGAAGTAGGTGTGGGGATCGTCGGGGTGGACCGCGAGGTCGTCGACCCGGCCACCCTGGCCGAAGGGGCCGATCGAGCGCCAGCCGAACGCGCGCAGAAGCGGGTCGTCGGACTGATTGACGGCGGGCGCGTCGGCGTCCTGGGCGGAGCCGGTGCCGGGGACGAGGGTGGCGGTGGCGAGGAGGGCGATGGACATCGCCAGTGAGAGTAGCGAGGGGCCACGGATGCCGGACATGAAGACCTCACGGCTGGAGATGACGAGTAACAGACACTGGAGAAACAGTGTACGGGCGGGCGGGCTCCTCCGCCACGCGGCCCCTTTCGGCACGCGGCTTCCTCCGCCAGGTGACCTCTTTCGGCCAGCGGTCCTCCAGCTATGCGGCTGCCGGGTCACTTCACATGCGGATACACCAGTTCGACCGCCCGGCGAGCGCTATGAAGAACGCCAGCAGCGTCCTCGCGCGAATAGAATCCCGAGGGCGTCAGGTCTTCGGCCCCGTAGAACGCAAGTTCCCGATCTCTGCGGAGCTGCCGGGACAGCTCCGCGAGCCATTCGACATCGCAGGCCAGCTCCGGAGGCAGCCGTTCCCGTTCGGCGAGCAGGACGGCCGAGACGTCGTGGACGCGGGGCGGGTCGATCCCACACGAACGCAGCAGCCCCTTCAGTGCGAGTTCCACCGCCTCCTGGGACTCTCGAACCACGTCCGCCCAGCTTTCCGCGGCAAACAGGACGTCGAGCGCCGCCAGTCGCACCCTCGCGCGCCAGACATAATCGCGGGCCAGTGCGGAGCTCCTCAGGAGGTCGCCCGGACCCAGTACACCTGTCCGCCCACCACCCGCCGGGCGATCTCGCCCTCCAGAATCTGTCTGCGGAGGCCGGAGAGGTTTCGCGACACCGCCCACGTCTTCTCGAAGAGGACGAGACCGTCCATGGCTACTTCCGCCCAGAACCCCGAGATCGGGCCGCCTTCGGATGCCAGGCGGACGAAGTGAGGAGAGACTCGGTACCCGTGCCAGCCGAGGCCCGGTTCGGCGTCCCACCGCCGGTAAAGTGCTCTGGAGATCTCGGTGGCCTCGTCGGCGATCACGAGAACATCCAGATCCGACTCGGGCGAGTCCTCGCCACGGGCCCAGGAGCCGAACGCCACGACGCCGATCAGTGAGTCGCCCAGCACGGAAATCGCGCGACGGACCACGGCGGCACCCTCCTCGTCGAGCCCCACGCCGGGCGATGCGAGTTTCTCGGCGCAGTAGCTGTTGAGTGACGTGTCCGCCGACCGCGCGGCTTCGCGCAACAAGGCGTGCAGGCCCGGATCGATGCGGAGGACGAAACGGCCGGACGGAGCTCGTCGAGGCATGGTAGTATCACTAATCATGTCATTATGATACTATCGCCTGCGGCCAAGGGCCAGCTTCATGGACGGCCGTGACGCCCAACCTCCTGGCCTGCCTGCCACAAGCGTATGAGTGTGACTGTCGGTGGCCAAGCCTCTGGCCCGCCTCCCGGTCCCGCCCCACCTTGCCCGTATCACTGCTCGCCCACCTCTGCGGAACAGGACCATGTCTGCTCTACGCCTCGTCGCTCGGGCCGCCACTGCGGCCGCCGTCACCGCCGCCACCCTGGCCACCCCCGCCCCCCTCACCGCCCAGCAGCTCGCCCCCGACCAGTACCAGGGCCTCCGCTTCCGCCACATCGGCC
The DNA here is from genome assembly GCA_963555795.3 of Longimicrobiales bacterium. Classification (GTDB taxonomy): domain Bacteria; phylum Gemmatimonadota; class Gemmatimonadetes; order Longimicrobiales; family Gaopeijiaceae; genus Bin94. The sequence continues at coordinate 1,132,756 of CAUVXA020000007.1, forward strand.
CCGTGGGCAACCGGGTCGCGTCCGTCGCGGGCGTACCAGGCGACCGCACCACCTACTATGCAGGTGCGGCGAGCGGGGGCATCTGGCGGACCACCGACGCGGGACTGAACTGGGAGCCCGTCTTTGACGACCAGCCGGTCCACTCCATCGGCGCTCTGGCGGTCTCTCCCAGCGATCCGGCCATCGTCTGGGCGGGCACGGGGGAGAGTTCGATCCGCTCGAACGTCTCGATCGGCAACGGCGTCTGGAAGTCCACGGACGGGGGTGATTCCTGGGCGCACATGGGCCTTGAGGGCACGGGGCGGGTGGGCCGGATCATCGGCATCCGCGCGATCCGGACGTGGTGTACGTGGCGGCGCTGGGACACGCGTACGCCCCCTCCCGCGAACGGGGCGTGTACCGCACCACGGACGGCGGCGCGTCATGGGAGCAGGTGCTCTTCGTCGACGAGGGCACCGGCGCGTACGAGATGGTCATGGACCCGCACAACGCGCGGAAGATCGTGGCGACCACGTGGGATCTGGACCTGAAGACCTGGAAGAGGGACAGCGGTGGTCCGGGAAGCGGTCTTCACGTCACGATGGACGGCGGGGACAGCTGGCGGAAGCTGGAAGGGAACGGCCTGCCGACCCGGCGGATCGGCAAGATCGCCGTCTGCATGTCGGCCAGCGACTCGGACCGGATCTACGCCCTGATCGAAACAGGCGACGGCGTGCCCGTCGACGGGGAGGAGACCGACAACGGCGAGCTGTGGAGAACGGATGACGGCGGTGCGACCTGGCAGATCACGTCGTACAGCCATGACCTGGCCAGTCGTCAGGCCTACTACACCCGCTGCGGCGTGGCGCCAGACGACCGCGACGAGATCTACTTCCTGTCCTCCAGCTTCAGCCGCAGCCTGAACGGCGGCGAGACCCACAAGACCATGAGGTTCCTCGGAGGCGGCAGCGAGGGCCCCGGCTGGGACCATCACGACATCTGGAGCGATCCTCTCGACGGGGACCGCATCGCAGTCGGCCACGACGGAGGCTTCTCGATCAGCGAAAACCGGGGCCGTTCGTGGTTCCGGGTGCAGCTGCCCATCGCGCAGATGTACCACGTCACCGCCGACAACGCGATCCCGTACAACGTCCTCGGCAACCGTCAGGACGGACCGTCGTTCCGGGGTCCGTCCAACTCGCGTCTCTCGGGGCTGTTCGCGAGCGGCCGCATCCCGCGCGGGGACTGGCGGGGCGTGGGGGGCGGCGAGAGCGGCTTTGCGACGGCCGACCCGCGCGATCCCAACATCGTGTGGTCGAGTGCGTCCGGGGCCGGTGCGGCCGGAGGCATCGTGGTCCGCCACGACGTGGAGCGCGGCCAGTTCCGGCAGGTCGAGGTCTGGCCCATGGGGACGCTGGGCTACCCGGCGGAAGACCTGCGCTACCGCTTCCAGTGGACCTTCCCGCTCCTGATCTCGCCCCATGACGCGAACACGATCTACGTCACCAGCCAGCACGTGCACCGCACCCGGAACGGTGGCCAGAGCTGGGAGGTCATCAGCCCGGACCTGTCCACCAACGACAAGTCGCGGCAGACGATTTCCGGCGGGCTCACCCCGGACAACCTGGGCGTCGAGTTCTGCTGCGTGATCTATGCCTTCGACGAGTCACCGGTGGAGCCGGGCGTGTTCTGGGCCGGAACCAACGACGGGCTCGTGCAGGTGAGCCGCGACGACGGCGCGACCTGGACGAACGTGACGAGCAACATCCCCGACCTGCCCCCGGACGGGGTTGTGCGCAGCATCGACGCTTCCCGCTGGGACGCGGCCAAGGCCTACATCACGATCGAGCACCACCAGGTGGGCAACTTCGAGGCGCGCGCGTACCGGACCGACGACTACGGAGAGAGCTGGACCCGGATCACCGACGGGGTGGACAACTATCCGGTGGACTACACCCGGTACCTGCTCGAGGATGCGGTCCGGCCCGGCCTGCTCTACCTCGGGACCGAGAGCTCGCTCTACATCAGCTACGATGACGGGGACAGCTGGCGGACGTTCATGCCGGAGCTGCCGCCGTCGCCGTACTACGGCCTGTTCATCCAGGAGCACTTCAACGACCTGGTCGCCGGCACCTACGGGCGCGGCTACTGGATCCTGGACGACCTCGGTCCGGTGCAGCAGCTGACCCCCGAGATCGCCGCCTCGGACGCGCACCTGTTCGAGCCGCGCGACACGTACCGGCTCCAGCCGATCACCGAGCCGTCGACCATGCTGGGCGACTGGGCGGACGGGGAGAACCCGCCCCCGGGCGCGGCGATCAGCTATTGGCTTGGCGGGGGTGGCGAGGGCGGGAATGGTGGCGAGGGCCGCAGTGCCGGTGAGGTCCAAGTGCGGGTGAACAACGCCGCCGGGGAGACTGTAACGACGCTCGACGGCACGGCCCACGAGGGATTCAACCGGGTGTGGTGGGGCCTCACGGGGGAAGAGTCGGCCGAGATCAGGATGCGCACCAAGCCGCTGTATGCCGATTGGTTCCGCATGCCGGACGAGGGATTCCGCACGGCTGGCCTCGGTTTCGGCGGCGGTGGCGGCCCTTTGCAGCCGCCGGGCACCTACACCCTGACGCTCCTGGTGGACGGGGCGGAGGCGGGCAGCCGGCAGCTGACGGTCGTGAAGGACCCCAATTCCGAGGGCACCCTCGCCGAGATCGAGGAGCAGTTCGGCCTGGTGCAGGAGATCATGGCGGACAGGAACCAAGCCGCCGACATGGTGAACCGGATCGAACTGCTGCGCAGGCAGATCGAGGACCTGCGTCCGGTGCTCGAGGAGCGGGGCGATGCGGCCGACGTCATCGAGGCTGGCGCGGCGCTCGACCAGCGCCTGATCGAGGTGGAGAGCGAACTGATCCAGCTCAAGGACACGGGCAGTGACGGCGTGCGCTGGCCGTCGATGATCGTGGGCCGGCTGCGCTATCTGCAGGGCGTGGTCTCGACGGCGGACTTCCGGCCGCCGGACCAGCACAGGGAGGTCGCCGGGATCCTCCGGGAGCAGCTGGGTGAGGTCGAGGCCGCGCTGGAGGCGGTGCTGGGCGACGATCTGGAACGGTACAACCAACTGCTGAGAGCGAGGACGGGGCGGGCGATAACAGAGTGACGAGAGGGTGGTGTCCCTGCCGCGAGGGTCGCCGCAACCCTCGCCCGCCTACCGCATCATCTCCGCCACTTCACGCATCCTTGCCGCGAGGTTCTGAATCGCCCCCACATACACCCGCTCCCACCCCGGCAGGTCGGCGCGGTCGTCCGTCTCGATCTCGTAGCGCAAGCCCGGCAGCATCCACGACGCATACCCGCTGAACGGATCCGGCGACACGTAGATCGACCGGCTCCAGGGCCGTCCCTGAAGGCCGCGGTCGTTCAGCCACGCCTTCTCCAGCCCGATCAGCGCCCGGTTCACCGCTTCGGCGGCTGCGGGATCCACCTCGCCAGCCTTCGTCCATCGCTCCCGCGCCGTCTCCAGCGCCGCCGCCGCCTCGTCCAGTTCCGATGTCGCGGCCACCAGCCCGGACAGGTCGACCTTCAGCCCGCGGCGTGACGCGACCTCGTACAGCGTCTCGACGTGTGTCCGCGTGTCGGTGGCGTAGCGCGCGGCGTCGTAGGGGAGCACGTCGGCGTTGGCGAACCTGAGCGCGAGGATGCCGTCCGCCTGCGCGACCATCGGGCCGTACACGAACGCGCTGTCCCCGAAGCGCTCGTACCAGGCGAAGTTGTCGTAGTTGGAGTGGTAGACGCCGCTCGGATTGCCCGACGACAAGCCCCCCGACGGCACCCCGGCGTGGGTGTAGAAGCCGACATGATCGGAGCCCCCGCCCAGGTTGCCCAGCGCGGGTTCCTTCGCGCCGTCCGGGGCCCGCTCCATCCACCAGTCGTACAGCTTCTGGCCGGTGCCGGGGTAGGTCACCGCCTTGGTGGCTTCGAGGATCTGCGACTTCAGCGACGGCGACGACGACGCCCCGAAGTTGGCCCCCGATACCGCCGCGTCCGCGTTGATGTACGCGATCGCATTCGCCTCGAGGTCCTCGCGGAACTCCTCGACCCACTCGGTCGACCCGATGATCCCGTATTCCTCCGCGTCCCAGTGGGCGATCATGATCGACCGGCGCGGACGGCACTCGTCGTCCGCTGCCAGTTCGCCGAGCGCCTCGGCCAGGGTGAGGAGCATCGCGGTTCCCCCGTTCGGGTCGATCGCACCGAATCCCCACGGATCGTAGTGCGCGCCCAGGATGAACCACTCGTCCGGGAACTCGCTCCCGCGCACGGTGCCGACAACGTTCGTCGCCCGCACGAGCCCCTTCGGCTGATTGACCCGCACGCGCACCGTGAGGTCCGGGCCTCCGGTCAGGCGGTAGTCCAGATCCACCCCTGCGTCCCAGCCTTCCGGGGCCTCGCTCCCGGTCATGCGGGACAGGATCTCCGACGCCGCCTCATAGCCGATCGGCAGCACGGGAATCGTATGCAGCGGCACCTCGGAAGGATCGAGCCGCTCCACCTGCGTGTCGCCGTCCAGCGGCAGGGCGGGCACGAAAGGGGTCAACGGGTCGCCGGTCCAGGGCAGGGTGAGCACCGACCCGCGCTGGATGGTCTGCCCGTTCATCATCGGGCCCTCGGGGTAGGCCGCCATGTCCGACGTTCCCGGGTCGTTGAACATGATCACCCCCGCCGCGCCCCGCTCTTCGGCGAACTTGACCTTGTAGCCCCGGAAGTTCCCGCCGTAGCGCGCGATGACGACCTTTCCGGTCAGCGAGATCCCCATCGAGTCCAGCGCACGGTAGTCCTCCCGCCGCCCGTAGTTGGCGTACACGACCTCGCCGGTGACGTCGCCGGAGCCGGAGAAGGCGTTCCATCCGTTCAGCAGGTCCGGATGGGTGGAGAACCGGTCCTCGTCGAGCGCGGGTTCGCGATTGGACAGCTGCATGGCCACGGGGGTCACGATGTGGACCTCGACGTCGTCCGTCAGCTCCGGCAGGTACACGTCGTATGGGTGACTCGTGACGTCGAGGCCCGCGCGCTCCATCGCCTGCCCGATGTACTCGCCGACGCGGGCCTGGGCCGCCGATCCGGCAGGGTGGGGGTTCTCGGTGATCGTGCGCAGGTGTTCCCGGAACGACTCGCTGCGCGGCAGTTCCAGGAAGCGCGCCTCGCACGCCAGCTGCGAGGCGGCGCGGTCGTCGGTGAACCCGGTGAGGGTGGGCTCCTGGGACAGGGCGACGAGGGTCAGTCCGCCCGCTGCGAGGATGGCGACGGTTGCTATGAGGGACTTGGTCGTGCGGGGAAATGTATTCGGCATCGGTTGGGTCGGGATGGGGATGTTGCGGTTCGAGCAACGGCTCGCGCTCGCTGCTCCGGGCTACTCATATCGCACGAAGGGGAAGGCGAGGCAAGCGACCCGGGCAGCCGCAGGGTCGGCGGCTTGCGGAAAGGACCATGCGGTCACCCCCCGATCTCGCTAGCTTGGAGCCTTTCCGCTCTACCCCGGAGTACCGACATGTTTGCACAAGCGCTGACCACATCCCCGAGCCGCATCGTCGCGGCCTCGCTCACGGCCCTCCTGCTGTCTTCGCCCGGCCCCGCCGCCGCGCAGGACCCCACCAGCACACTCGCGATCGTGGGCGGGACCATCATTGACGGAAACGGCGGCCCTCCGATCGTAAACGGGACGATCGTGATCGAAGGCAACCGGATCGCCGCCGTGGGGCCGAGTGCATCGGTTGAGGTCCCCGAAGGCGCGAGCGTGATCGACGGATCTGGCAAATTCGTCACCCCCGGCTTCATCGACGGCAACGTGCACCTGTCGCTCTATTCCGGGCACGAGACCCTCGTCCGCTACGAGGACCGCAACGCCAACCTGACCCTCGAAGCGGCTCAAATGCAGCTGAAGCACGGCTTCACCACCGTGCGCGACAGCTACGGTTCGCTCCTTCCGCTGATGCAGATTCGCGACGCCATCGCGCGAGGAGACACCGTCGGGCCGCGCATGCTTGTGGCCGGCAACATCGTCGGCTGGGGTGGGCCGTACACGGTCTCGTTCTCGCTGATTCGGCAGCAGGGGCTGACGCTGTTCCAGGAGCAGTTCAACGACTTCATCACGCAGGGGTCGGGTGAGGAATGGATGGAGATGGAGCCGGAGGACTTGCGGGTCGCGGTCAACGAGTACCTGGATCTGGGCCCCGACTTCATCAAGTACGGCGGCACGGGTCACTTCTCGAATCCGGTGATGATCGGGTTTTCGCCTGAGGCGCAGCGGGTGATGGTCGAGGAGACCCACAAGCGGGGGCTGATCGCCGAGACGCACTCGACGTCTCCGCAAGGGCTGTGGCTTTCGGTGCGCGCGGGGCTCGACCTGATCCAGCACCCGGAAGTGCTGACCGAAGAGACCCCCGACGCGCTCGTGAAGGAGATCGCCGACCGCGGGATCGTCTGTGCGATGCTCTCCAATACGATCACCGGCGAGGTGTGGGAGAAGCACCTGGAGGCGCGCGAGAAGGCGGCGGCGGAGCCGGACGAGGAAGCCGAGAGCCGCCGGCGGGACGGGCTCGAGAAGACCTCGGTCGAGCTTCGGGCCGAACGCCGCGCCAAGGGCGAGTCGATAGAGATCCGCCGCCGGAACGCAGAGAAGCTGATCGCCGGAGGCTGTGTGACGACGATCGGCACCGACAACTATCTGGGGGCCGCGCCGGAATTCCGCCGTGAGAAGAAGCTGGAGGGTCAGTCGTTCGGCATTGGCAGCGTGATCGCGACCGAGGGACTGGTGGAACTCGGCATGACGCCCATGGAGGCGATCGTCGCGGTGACGCGCAACGGGGCGATTGCGAGCGGAATGCTGGACGAACTCGGTACGCTGGAAGCCGGGAAGTACGCCGACGTTCTGCTGCTGGACGCGGATCCGCTGGAGGATATCGGGAACATCCGGGCGCTGGGCATGGTGATACGGAATGGCAAGGTGGTCGATCTCGACGCCCTGCCGTACGAAAGGATCTTCTCCACGCCCGGGAAGGGTCACGCCTGGTAGGGCAGTCGAACCACAGTCTCGTTAGCTTCGCTCATGCCCATGAAACCTTCCGTTTTTGGAGCCGCTCTGCTCACGGCCCTCACCCTCGCCGCCCTGGCAGCGTGCGGCGATGCCGGGAGCAGCCCGGACGCGCAGCCCGATCCGCCGCGCGCAACCGCGATCGCCATCTCACCCGAGTCGGCGACGCTGTCCTCGCTGGGCGAGACGGCGACCTTCACCGCGACCATCACCGACCAGTACGGCGCGGCCTTCCCCGGGACGGTCACCTGGTCGAGCAGCGACCCGGATGTTTTCTCGGCGTCCGCGTTCGGAACGGTCACAGCCGTGGCGAACGGGTCGGGCACCCTCACCGCGACCTTCGAGGCTCTCAGCGCGACGACCCAGGTTGTGGTGCAGCAGGCGCCGGCGGCGGTCGCGGTCGTATCGGGTGGGGGCCAGGAGGGTACGGCGGGGGTTGCGCTGCCGGAATCCGTGGTCGTGCGGGTGGACGACGAGGGCGGCTCCCCGGTCGCCGACGTCCCGGTGACGTTTGCGGCGGGGGAGGGACACGGTTCGGCCGAACCGGACATGGTGGTGACCAACCCGGTCGGGGCGGCGGCAACGGCCTGGACGCTTGGCGACACGGCCGGAGTCCAGTCCCTCATGGCATCGGTGTCGGAAGGGATCAGCGCCGAGATCCGGGCGACTGCGGGGCGGATCGACCCGCCTGCGGACTCGGCGGCCTACAGCATCGTCTTCAACGCCACCTGGAGCGGCAGCACGCACCCGACCAACTTCCCCGGTGGGGCCCACTTCTCGCCGCTGATCGGTGCGGTCCACAACGACAGCGCCAGCTTTTGGGCGGTCGGGGAGACGTCCAGCCCCGGAATCGAGAGCATGGCCGAAACCGGTGCCACGGGCATCCTGACCTCTGAAATCAGGGCGACGATCCCCGAGAGCGCGCGCTCGGTCGTCAACGGACGCGGGATCGGCAGTCCGGGGAGCGCGACCATCTCCAGGGTCGTCGTCCGGTTGGACTACCCGCTGATCACCCTGGTAACGATGATCGCGCCGAGTCCCGACTGGTTCGTCGGGGTTTCCGGGCAGTCTCTCCGGGACGAATTCGGCCAATGGGTGGACGAACTCGAAGTCGTCCTCTATCCCCTCGACTCGGGAACCGACGACGGGACCTCCTACACGTCCGGCAACGACGACTCATCGCCCAAGCAGCCGATCAAGAGCCTTAAGGGCGTGTCCCCGTTCTCGGAAGCCCGGATCGGGACCTTCACCTTCACGCGCATCGACGTGTCGAGCGACCGTCCATGAATCTCCGCAACGTCGCCATCATCGCTCACGTCGATCACGGCAAGACCACGCTTGTCGACCAGATGTTCCGGCAGGCCGGTGTGTTCCGCGAAGGCCAGATCGTCGGCGACCGCGTCATGGACTCCAATCCGCTGGAGCGCGAGCGCGGCATCACCATCCTTTCGAAGAACACCTCCGTCCATTGGAGGGGCACCAAGATCAACATCGTCGACACGCCCGGGCACGCCGACTTCGGCGGCGAGGTGGAGCGCATTCTGCGCATGGTGGACGGCGTGCTGTTGCTGGTCGACGCGGCCGAGGGACCGATGCCCCAGACCCGCTTCGTGACCCGCAAGGCACTCGCCCTCGGACTGCTGCCGCTGATCGTGATCAACAAGGTGGACCGTCCCGACGCCCGGCCGGATGAGGTTCACGACGAGGTGCTCGAGCTTCTGATGGATCTGGAGGCCAGCGACGCGCAGCTCGACGCACCATTCCTGTATGCGGCGGGGCGGGAGGGTTGGACCGCCAGGGAGTCCGGAGCCCGTGGAACCGACCTGACCCCTCTATTCGAGGCGGTGGTCGATCACATTCCTCCTCCCCGGGTGGACCCGGACGGGCCCTTTCAGATGCTCGTGTCGACCCTCGACCACTCATCGTATGTGGGACGCATCGCGATCGGCCGGGTGGAGCGCGGGACGGTCAGGATGGGCGAGCGCGTTGCAAGGTTGTCCCCGGCGGGAGCGGACTCGGCGCCCGCCGAGGCAACGGGTGGCGGCGCTCGGGTGATCGGCCTCTACACCTTCAGCGGACTGGACCGCGTCGACACGGAGGAGGTCGGAGCTGGGGACATCGCCGGCCTGGCCGGTGTGGACGGGGTCGATATCGGTGACACGCTGGCGGACCCCCGCCACCCCGAGCGCCTCAGCGGCATCACCGTGGAGGAGCCGACGATTTCGGTCGACTTCGTGGTCAACGACTCGCCCTTTGCGGGACGGGCGGGGAAGTATGTGACCACTCGCCAGCTGCGGGAGCGACTCGTGCGTGAGCTGGAGCGCAACGTGGCGCTCCGCGTGGAGGACACCGGTCGGCCCGACACCTTTGCGGTGAGCGGGCGGGGCGAACTTCACCTGACCATCCTCATGGAGACCATGCGCCGCGAGGGCTACGAGTTCCAGGTGTCGCGCCCGGGCGTGCTGACCCGGACCGACGGCAACGGAGGCCGTTTGGAGCCATTCGAGGAAGTCGTCGTTGAAGTCCGCTCGGAGCTCGCCGGCACTGTGATCGACAAGCTTTCCCGCCGCCGCGGCGAGCTGACCGTCATGCGGCCCATCGGCGATTCCGGCACGACCCGCCTCGAATTCAGCATCCCCGCACGGGGACTCTTCGGCTACCGAACCGAGTTCCTCACCGACACCCGCGGCGAGGGCATCCTTCACCACCGCTTCGACCGCTGGGACGTCTGGGCGGGATCCATGCGGGGGCGGGGACGCGGTGCGATCGTGGCCGACCGGGCCGGCAAGGCGGTGGCCTTTGCCCTTTTCGGATTGCAGGAGCGCGGCACCATGTTCGTGGCGCCCGGCGCGGAATGCTACAACGGCATGATTGTGGGCGAGAATGCCCGTCCCGACGACATGGACGTCAACGTGAGCCGGAGCAAGAAGCTCACCAACATGCGCGCGGCTGCGGCCGACGAGAACGTCCGCCTCGATCCGCCCCGGCGCCTGACGCTGGAGCAGGCGCTGGACTTCATCGACGACGACGAGCTGATCGAGGTCACCCCCGACGCGATCCGCCTGCGGAAGCGGGAGCTCGACCAGAGCCGGCGGCGGAAGGCGGCGAGGGCGAAGCGGGTGGATGCGGGGTAGGCCGAGCGCATCTCGCCCGATTTCGGCCGACCGGGTAACTTCCTCGCATGGACCCTGACTCGCACCGCACCAAGCGCCCCACCGTCCCCGCCGCCGAAGAGATCCTGGGTGGCTACTTCCCCGTCCTCGACCACGGCTTTGTCGCGTTGGTCGACTACATGGGGACCGACGACTCCGTAGAACGGGCCGCCCGGGTCAGCTACGGGTACGGCACGCGAAAGGTGTCCGCCACGCGGGGATTGGTCCGCTACCTGAGGCGGCACCTCCACACCACCCCGTCGGAGATGGTCGAGTTCAAATTCCACTGCGCGATGCCGATGTTCATCGCGCGGCAGTGGATCCGGCATCGGACGGCCTGCCTGGCCGAGGGCACCGAGGTCTACTTCGATCTGCCCGGCGCGGAGGCGAGAGGGCGCCGCCAGCTCTACAAGCTGCCAATCGAGGAGATCTGGCGACGCTTCCAGCCCACCCGAAACACGCTCCGTCCGGACAAGCAGCGGAATTCGTTTTTCCGCCGCGACCGCGTGAAGCAGATGAGGCTCAGGCAGGTCGACGAAGATACGCTCGCGCTCCAGCACACGAGTGTCGTGGACGTGTACCGGAACGGCGCGAAGCCGGTCTTCAAGATGGTCCTGGAAGACGGCAAGTCGATCGAGGCGACGTCGGATCACCGGTTCCTGTTTGCCGGGGGTTGGGACACGCTCCGGGGAGCAACCGGGCTGCGGGAGACGGGCGGCCGTGCGGTCTGGAGGCACGGCGACCACTTCGTGCATGTGAACGGTGCGGCCGAGAAGTGGGGGTTGCACCGATTCTACAGAGCCCGGCTCGCGAGGATCGCGCGCTTCGAGTATGTGGGAGAACGGGAGACCTACGACCTTGAAGTGGAGGGTCCACACCACAACTTCGTGGCGAACGGTATCGTCACGCACAACTCCGTCAACGAGTACAGCGGCCGCTATTCGCTGATGCCGCTCCTCTTCTACAGCCCGAAACAGGACCAGTTCTCCTTCCAGAGCGCGACGAGCAATCAGGGACGCGCGCCCGGGTCCGTTGACGACGATTTCCACCGCGAGGCGATCGGGCGGTGGGAGGCGGTGCGGAAGCAGGCGGCGGGCGACTACAGCTGGCTTGTCGGCGAGAACGTGGCCCGGGAGCTGGCTCGGATCGATCTGCCCCTCTCGACCTACACGCAGTGGTACTGGAAGATCGACCTGCACAACCTGCTCCACTTCCTCACCCTCCGCGTCGACGACCACGCACAGTGGGAGATCCGGGAATACGGCCGCGTGATGGCGGGAATGGTCAAGCGGGTCGCGCCGCTGAGCTACGAGGCCTGGATCGACTACCAGGTGATGGGCGACAAGCTGACCGGAGGGGAGATCGCGGCGCTTTCGCGACTGGTGGCGGCGGATGATGACGGGGTCGCGGCGCGCCCGGGGGCGAAGCTCGCGAACGCGGATCTGGCCGGGCTGGGGCTTTCTGGCCGGGAGATCCGGGAGCTCAAGGAGAAGCTCGAGCCGCGTGAAGTGCCGGACTACGAGCTGGATCTGGCGACGATGCGGGACCCGGCGGAGGTGGCGGCCGAGATGGACAGGGCGGTACCGGAGGTGGACCGGGGCTGAAACGCCCGAGCCGCACGCCGTATGTAAACCGTGGCTTACATTATGTAAGGCGAAGGTGACATGTTGATGGAAGAAAAGGGCGTTGAGGACTGCACGGCAGAGGTCGCACACGGAGCTGGGGTGGACCGCCGCGCCCACGCGGCCCTGCTTCTGGTCGCGTGGCTTCCCTTCCTGCCCGGCTGCGGCGATACCGCCGCCCCCCCGGGCGCAGAGACCTTCCTTATCCAGGGCGCCAGGATCGTGGACGGCACGGGGAGTCCCGGATTCATCGGTTCCCTGCGTGTGGTCGACGGCGCGATCGCGGAAGTGGCTGCCGGCGACGGCGACGACGCCCTGTCACCCAATCCGGGCGAACAGGTCCATGACGCCAGCGGCCTGGTCCTCGCGCCCGGCTTCATCGACACCCACAGCCACCATGACGGCGGCCTGCTGGACGAACTCACCGCGCTCGCAGTGGTCAGCCAGGGGATCACGACCATCGTCGCCGGGCAGGACGGTGGGTCGAGGCTCCCGATCGCCGACTTCTTCGCGGCGCTGGAAGCGACCCCGGCCGCGGTCAACGTGGCGTCGTACGCGGGGCACGGGGCGCTGCGCCGGCAGGTCATGGGCGACGACTTTCGCCGCGAAGCCACGCAGGACGAGGTGGAGGCCATGCAAGCGCTCCTGGAGACCGAGCTGGCCAGCGGCGTTCTGGGCCTCTCGACCGGCCTCGAGTACGACCCGGGCATCTACTCGTCCACGGACGAAGTGGTTGCTCTCGCGATGACGGCGGCGTCGAGCGGGGGCCGCTACATCTCCCACATGCGGAGCGAGGATCGTGCCTTCCACGAGGCCGTCGAGGAGACCATCGAGATTGCGGAGAGGGCGCGGCTGCCCGTGCAGATCTCGCACATGAAGCTCGCCGCGCGGGGGCTGTGGGGTGGGGCCGCCGACGTGCTGGCGCGCCTGGACGAGGCACGCGCCGCCGGGCTCGACATCACCGCCGACGTCTACCCGTACGAGTACTGGCAGTCGACCATGACCGTCCTCTTCCCGGAGCGCGATTTCACCGACCGTGAAGCCGCCCGCTACGCTCTGGAAGAGCTGGTCGCGCCCGAGGGGATGCTCATCGGCCGCTTCGGCCCCGATTCGACCCTGGAGGGGAAGACACTGGCGGAGATCTCCGCCGAGCGGGGGACCGATCCCATCACGACATACCTGGACCTGATCGCCGAATCCCGGGCAGCCCGCGACAGCGGCGGGAACGGCAGGGAGAGCGTGGTCGCGACCAGCATGACCTTCGAGGACATCGCCACACTGATGTCCTGGCAGCACACGAACGTTTCATCCGACGGGGGCCTGCGGGGCGCGCACCCCCGCGGCTTCGGGGCGTACCCGAGGGTGCTGGGGCGGTACGTGCGCGAGGAGGGGCGGCTGGGGCTGGAGCAGGCGGTCCACAAGATGACGGGCCTGGCAGCCGCGCATATGGGACTGCCCGATCGTGGCGTGCTCCAGCCCGGGGCGCCTGCGGATCTCGTCCTCTTCGACCCGGCTACCGTGATCGACCGGGCGACGACCGCCGCGCCGCACCTGACCGCCACCGGGATCGAACGGGTGTGGGTGGCGGGTACGGTGGTCTACGAGGACGGGGCGGTGACGGGGGCGCAGCCGGGGAAGGTGCTGCGGCGGGAGGGCCGCTAACCCGGATTTCTCAAACGCATAGGAAGGCACCGGCCTCCGGGAGCTGTTAAGTTTATGTGGGGCAAGAACTTGACAGCGACGACACCGGAGGACCGATGCCGACACAGTGTAAACCGCTTTCCTTCGCATTTCAAGGGTGCCAGGGCCGCAGGGTAGCGGCCGCGTTCGACGGGGGCGCGATCACGTCGAACGCCGGAGTGCTGCTGCTCCGCGAGATCGACCGGTCGGTGGGGCTCCTGGACCAGGTGGCAGGTTGCTTCACCGACTACCGCGATCCCCGTCTCACGGAACACTCGGTCGGGACGCTGGTGAGGCAGCGCGTCATGGGCATCACCCTGGGATACGAAGACCTCAACGACCACGACCAGCTGCGGCACGACCCTGTTCTGGCGCTGCTCTCCGGCAAGCTCGATGGACATCGGAAGGACTGTGCGCCGTTGGCGGGGAAGAGCACCCTGAACCGGCTTGAACACGCGCCCCCGAGTGGCGAACCGGGCCGCTACCACAGGATCGGCCATGATGCGGACGCGCTGCAGGCCGTGCTGCTCGAGTCGTTCATCGACTCTTGGAAGGGCGGGCGGCCGTCGCGCCTGGTGCTCGACATCGACGCGACCGACGACGAGGTCCACGGGCGCCAGGAGGGCCGCTTCTTCCACGGCTACTACGGCCACTACTGCTTCCTGCCGCTCTACATCACCTGCGGCGGCCGCCCGCTCTTCGCCCAACTGAGGCCGGGCAACGCGGATCCCGCCGGAGGCGTGACCGGGCCGCTGGGCCGCATCGTCGAACGGCTCCGGGAGCGGTGGCCGGGACTGGAGATCCTGCTTCGGGCCGATGCCTCCTATGCCCGCGAGGAGATCCTGGCCTGGTGCGAGGGCAACGGCGTGGACTACGTCATCGGCCTGGCCCGGAACTCGCGGCTCGTCGAGAAGATCGGCTGGGAGCTGGCCGACGCCCAGGCGGAGGCGAAGCGGCGGGGCCGCCCAGCCCGCCGGTTCAAGGAGTTCCTCTACGCCACACTCACAAGCTGGTCCCGCAAGCGCCGGGTCGTCGCCAAGGCCGAGCACCTGCCCGGCAAGGCCAACCCGCGCTTCGTGGTCACCTCGCTGCCCGACACCTTCTCGGCCCGGACCGTCTACGAGCGCGTCTACTGCCCGAGGGGCAACATGGAGAACACGATCAAGGAGCAGCAGCTCGATCTCTTCTCCGACCGGACCTCGGCGTCGCGCTTCGCCGCCAACCAGCTCCGGATCCTCTTCTCCGCCTTCGCCTCGATCCTCTTCGTTGCGCTCAGGCGTGCGCTGCACGGCACCCGCCTGGCCCGCGCCACCGCCGGAACGCTGCGGCTCAAGCTCCTCAAGATCGGCGCCCGCGTCACGGTCTCGGTGCGAAGGGTCAAGGTCGCCATGGACTCCGCACACCCGTCGGCCGCCGCCTTCGCACGCGTCCACGCCCGATTGCCAGGGTAACGACTCCACACCCCCTTCGAGACAACCGTTCCAGCCGATCCTCCGGGGACCACTGCGCCGCAGGACCAAAAAAGCTCGCTCAGGCAGCGGTTCCCGCTACTCTGGCCCCCCGAAAACACGGCCGCAGAGCCGCTTGCTTCTGCTCCACCTGCTCCCTCGGCAGAAACTCGGCCCCAACGCTGCCCCCAAAGCCCTCAGCGGTGACTGTGTGAGAAATCCGGGCTAACCGCTACCAGCCAGAGGTCGCGGCCGCAACCTCCGGTGCGCCCCCCTCACGTCACCCCACCCCCCGCCAGCGCTTTCACCAGCCGGTACAGGAACTCCTGGCCCTGGAAGAAGCTCTCGACACCGATGCGCTCGTCGCGGCCATGCGCACGCACGTCGTCCATGTCGCCGAAAAGTCCGCTCACCCCGTATACCGGGATCCCGGCATTGCGCAGATAGAGGCCGTCCGTGGCTCCCGTCGACATCACCGGCAGCACACGCACCCCCGGCCACATCTCGCTGGTGATGGCCTCGATGGGCCCCAGGACGTCGTCGGTCAGCGGGGACGCCGGGCTGGGGGTGACTTCGCCACGCGGCTCGACGGCCACGTCGAAGGGCGCCGCCAGTTCGGCGAGCGTGGCCCGCACATCGTCGGGATCGTGCCCGGGGAAGATACGGCAGTTGACGTTGGCGCGGGCCAGTTGGGGCAGTGCGTTCTGGGCGTGGCCGCCCTCCAGGAGCGTCGCGACGCAGGTGGTGCGTAGACGCGAATTGTACCCGGCTTCGGCCGCGAGCACCCGGGCCGCGTCGACGTCGTCCGGGTTCGCGACGATCCGGCGCATGGCATCCCCCATTTCGCCACCCACCAGATCGGCCGACCGTCCGAAGAACTCCTCCGTGGTTTCGTTCAGCATGACCGGGAAGCCGTGGTTCTGGACCGCGAGCAGCGCGTTCGAGAGGTCGTAGATGGCGTTCTTGCGCACCGGCAGCGATGAGTGTCCGCCCGGGTTGGTGGCCGTGAAATAGAATGACAGGAAGAGCTTCTCCGCCGCCTGCACATTGTTGGAAAGTCGCTGACCGTCCCGTGCCATCCCGCCACCCCCCTCGTTCAGAGCGAAAGCCGCGTCGATGAGGTCGCGGTGTTCCTCCAGGAGATAGGCGACCCCGTTGCGCGGCCCGCCCTCCTCGTCGGCGGTGAGCGCGATGATGATGTCACGGTCGGGGACGAAGCCCTCCTGCTTCATGCGGATCAGGTTCGCGGTGTAGATCGCGGCCTCGTCCTTGTCGTCGGTGACGCCACGGCCGTAGAAGTAGCCGTCCCGCTCGATGAAGTCGAAGGGCGGCAGGTCGGGGCTCCAGTCTTCGGGCAGCGCCTCCACGACATCGATGTGCGCGAGAAGCAGGATGGGCTGGAGTCCGGTGTCGCGGCCCCGCAGGCGCGCGACCAGGTTGCCCTTGGTCGGCGAGTCTTCCGGGACGAGGACATGGACGTCCTCCTCCGGGAATCCGGCCGCCAGGAGAGCGCGGGCGGCAGCTTCGGCCGCGAGGGTGTTGTCGCCGCGCTCGGTGTTGGTGGTGTTGATCTCGATCAGCTCCTGCAGCAGCGAACGGGCCAGCTCCATGTACTCGGGCGGCGAGGTGTTCTGCGCGTGGAGCGGGGACGGCGCCAGCGGTCCGGCGGCGATGGTCAGCGCGGCCGCCAGCGCGGCGAACACGGTTGGGCTCTTCATGGCTATGCCTCTACCTGTATGGTTTTCACGTTCACGAATTCCTGGATCCCGAAGTGGGTCAGCTCTCGCCCGACGCCGCTCGACTTCACCCCGCCGAAGGGCAGGCGCGGGTCGGACTTCACAAAGTCGTTGACGAAGCACAGCCCGGCTTCGATCCCGCTGCGCGCAATGCGTTCCCCGCGCTCCAGGTCGCGGGTGAACACGGCGGCCCCGAGCCCGTAGTCGGTGTCGTTAGCAATCCTGACGGCCTCCTCTTCCGACCCGGCCCGGATGATGCACGCCACCGGTCCGAACATCTCCTCCTCGTACGCGGGCATGCCCGGCGCCACGCCCGTCAGGACCGTGGCCGGGTAGTACCATCCGGGCACATCGGGGACCTTGCCGCCCAGCAGGCACTCCGCGCCGGCCTCGATGCTCCGCGCGACCTGCCCGGCCAGATGGTCGCGCAGATCTTCCCGTGCGAGCGGCCCGACATCGGTCATCTCGGCCATCGGCTCGCCGACGCGTACGGCCTCCATGCGCGCGACCACCGCCTCGGTGAAGTCGTCCGCGACCGCCTCGTGCACGATCATGCGCTTCGCCGCGATGCAGCTCTGGCCCGCGTTGAGGAGGCGGCCGGTGACGCACGCCTCGACGGTGCGGGGAAGATCCGCGTCCTCGAGCACGAGGTAGGGGTCGCTGCCCCCCAGCTCCAGCACGCACGTCTTGATCTGGGAACCCGCAATCCCGGCGACCTGCCTCCCTGCGCGGGTGCTGCCCGTGAGGGTGACCCCCTGCACGCGAGCGTCGCGGATCAGCTCCCCGGTCACGTCAACGTCGACGAAGAGGTTGGTGAAGATCCCCTCGGGAAGGCCGGCGGCGGCGAACAGGTCCGTGAGCTCGAGGGCGCAGCAGGGTACGCTCGGCGCGTGCTTGAGGAGGACGCCGTTTCCGGCAATCAGCGCCGGGACCGCGGCCCGCATGACCTGCCAGAGCGGGAAATTCCACGGCATGATCGCCAGCACGAGTCCCAGGGGCTGAAAGGTGACGTAGCTCTTGCGGGACTCCGTCTCGACGACCTGGTCGCGGAGGAACGCGGCTCCGTTCCGGCTGTAGTATTCGCATCCGGACGCGCACTTTTCCACTTCAAAGAGGGCTTCGCCGATGGGTTTTCCCATCTCCATGGTGACGGTCTCGGCCAGCCGTCGGTGGCGGGCGCGCAGCAACCGGGCCACCTCGGCGATCGCCCGAGCCCGTTCCGACACCGCGACACGGCTCCACGCGACCTGCGCGTCCCGGGCCCGCGTCAAAGCGGCATCCACCCGTTCGGCGGACAGGAACGGATATGTGCGCAGAAGCTCGCCACTGGCGGGATTGATGGTCGCGAATTCCATTGTGATGGGGCGGGCCCCGTGGAGGTCAGGTCTGTGTTGGCCGAATCAACCCTATCCGGTTGGGCATGGTGCCGCCAGAGCCCCCTTCGACCGCGGCACGCTGTACCCTGTATTCTCAGCAGGTCTTGCTCCCGGACCACTGCAAGGCGACCTATTGGAGACAGATTGATGATTGCCACCCGAACCGCTCCGTCCGTGCCCCTCACGGCACTCGACCAACTCTGGTTCCAGGTCAGTGGTACCGTCTGCAACCTGCGCTGTAGTCACTGCTTTATCTCCTGCTCGCCCGACAACCACTCGTTCTGGTTCATGACGCGGGCGGAGGTGCGGTCCGCGCTGGAGGAGTCCGCTCGGTTCAATGTGAAGGAGTACTATTTCACCGGTGGCGAGCCCTTCATGAACAACGAGATGGTGGGGATCCTGGACGATACGCTGCGCTTCGGGCCGGCGACCGTGCTGACCAATGCGACGCTGCTGCCCCCGCGAACGGTGGAGGAGCTGCGGCGCATCGCGGAGGGGCGGTGCCATGCGCTGGAGCTGCGCGTCAGCGTGGACGGACCGACTCCCGCAACAAACGACGCGATTCGCGGCGAAGGCACTTTCGAACGAGCCATGGACGGGGTCGGATCTCTTGTGGCGGCGGGCTTCCGCCCGATCATCACCGCGATGCAGAGCTGGCCGTGCGAGGAGATGCCGTGCATGCTCCAGGCATTCCGCGACGCGCTCGGGCGCGTGGGCTACACGGAGCCTCGCCTCAAGGTGCTGCCGCCGCTCTTGATCGGAGAAGAGGCGAACCGGAACCGGGGATACGCGCCCGACGAGCGTGTCACGCACGAAATGATGCACGGCTACGATCTGGACCAGCTCCTCTGCAGCCGCGCGAGGCTGGTCACCGCAGCCGGTGTATACCCATGTCCCATCCTGCTGGACTATCCGAGCGCCCGCCTGGCCGACACGCTGACGGAAGCCGTCGGGATGAGAGCCGACCTCGGCGAGTCGGCGTGCTACACCTGCTACGTCAACGGCGCGATCTGCTCGAACGCGACGACGGGCACGGGGGGGCCGGCGTCGTGTGGGTCGGAGCCGGCGTCGTGTGCGCCAGAGCCGGCGTCGTTTGGGGCCGCGCCGTCCGCATGTGACGACGTGCCTTCCGTGTGCGACGCCGTGCCATCCGTGTGCGACGACGTGCCTTCCGCGTGCGACGACGTGCCTTCCGCCCGCGACACCGGGTCAGGGGGCTTCTGAGGCCGAAAGCGCTCAGAGCGCCGCCGGGTCGAACGGTAGCGGCTCCACCGTGACAACCGGGCGATCGATGGCGAAGGCCGCCATGGCCCCCGGGGCGCAGGGCAGCCCGGCGACCAGCCAACGGGCCGGATCCTCGTCCTGGCCGTCGATACGCACCATTCCTCTGGTCGCCGTGTGCGTGGGATCGACGGAGAAGGAGCTGAGCGGGATCGTGAGCCCGACCCCGAGTGCCTTCGTGAAGGCCTCCTTGTGGGTCCAGAGACGGAAGAACATCGCCTGTTGGTCACCCGCCGGGGCGGCTCGGAGAAGCGCCACCTCGTCGCGCGCGAACTTCTTTTCGGCAAGGCTCGCCATGAGACGGACCCGCCTGACCTTCTCGATGTCGATGCCCAGTCGCCCCTCGTTCGCCACGGCGATCATGATCCGCTCCCCCGAATGCGACTGGTTGAAGGACGGGCCGTCGCTGAGAAAGGGCTTTCCGTGCCTCCCGTGGCTGAACAGGATGCGCTCGGGTGGGGTTCCCGTGAGCCTTCCCACGGTTCGGCGCAGATGGGCCTGCGCGACCGTGTAGCGGCGGCGGTGGCGGTCGTACACGAATCGGTCGGCTCGAGCGCGCTCGATGTCGGACAGGAGCGCCCGGGCCGATGCCGTGACGGGTGCGGGCGTGTCCAGGCGACCCTCCCAGACGTACACGACGCCATCCCGTAGTCCGGGGATGAGTGACTTCATCTCTGTTGCGGCGAGGGTGGATGACGTAACCTGACGCCAACGTTGCGGGCAACGGGCACCTGAAGTCTGGAGTCAACGCCTCATGTTGGACAGGTCCGGAATCGCATATGTGGACGGTCACCGGCTGCGGCGCGCGATGCTTGCGGCCTGCGGGCACGCACGGCAATACAAGGGCGAACTCAACCGGATCAATGTTTTCCCGGTGGCTGACGGGGACACCGGAACCAACCTGACCCTTACGCTCGATGCGGTCGCCAGCGATCTGGCGGGGTCCCGGGAGAGGCGGCTCGACCGGGTTGCTGCGTCGGTGGCGCGTTCCGCGGTGCTGGGTGCGCGGGGGAACTGCGGGATGATGCTGTCGCAGTTCCTGCTCGGGTTCTCGATCGGGGTGGACGGCCGGTCACGGGTGTCGCTGGACGAGTTCGCGGCGGCGTTCGAGGCGGGTGCGCGATCGCTGGACGGGGCGGTCGAGGAGCCGGTGGAGGGCACGATCCTGACCGTGGTCCGGGACGCTGCGGCCCAGGCGGTGGCCGAGGGCGCCGGGGACGGGCCGGGAGACTTCGTGGACGCGATGGCGAGCGTCCTGGACACGGCCCGTGAGTCGCTGGAGCGAACGCCCGATCTTCTTCCCGTGCTGGCGGAAGCCGGAGTGGTGGACGCGGGCGCCATGGGGTTCGTCTGCGTGGTGGAGGGAGTGGTCGCGCTCATCGAGAAGGGGGCGGTCGGCAAAGGCGGGGAGGTAGCGACGGGTGGCACCCTCGGAAACGATCTGGTGGACAACCTGTCGCGCCCCGACTGGTCCCCTATCGCGGCCACCGAGCACCCCTTCACCCACGGGAGCAAGCGGTTCTGCACCGAGATCCTCGTCGAGGGGGCCGATTTGCCGAGTGGGAAGGTGGTGCGCGCAGCACTCTCTGAGGGGTCGGAGGAGCTGCTGGTCATCCGCAGCGAGGACATCCTCAAGATCCACCTGCACACGGACCACCCTCAGCCCGCGATCGACTACTGCGCGACGCTCGGGACGGTGACCGCGCACAAGGCCGAGGACATGATGGCCCAGTACGAGGCCGCGCGGGACGCGGGGACCCGGGCCGTGCGGAGACCGGTCGGCATCCTGGTCGATTCAGGTTCGGACCTCCCCGAGGCTGTGTTGCGCGCTCACGGGATCCACATGATTCCCCTGCTCCTCATCGAGGACGGCAAGACGCTGCGTGACCGCATCGATGTCACCGCCGAGGACTTTCACGCGCGGCTGGGTACCGGGGGTCCGCTCCCGACGACCTCGCTGCCGCCCCCCGGCGATTTCGTCGACGCCTTCGAGGAGGCGTCCAGCGATGCGGAGGTGGTTGTGGGCGTGCTTGTGGCCGCGTCGTTGTCGGGGATCTACCGATCAGCGGTGAGCGCCGCCCGCCTGGCGCCGCACCTGGACATCCGTCTCGTCGACTCCAAAGCGGCCTCGATCCTGATCGGTCTTCTGGCCCTCAAGGCGGCGGAGCTGGCCGAAGCGGGCACGCCGGCGGACGCGATCATCGAGGAAATCAGGCGGATCCGAAGGCAGTCGGGCGTCCTGTTCACCGTACGCACGCTGGACCGTCTGATCGCCTCCGGGCGGGTCAGCCAGTCCGCCGGCTGGCTGGGCGGCGTGCTCGACCTCAAGCCCGTCCTGGGACTGGCTTCCGATGGCGCGATCAAGGCGTACGGGAAAGCGCGCGGTGCGGCTCGCGTCCGAAACCTCATCCTGGACAAGGTCGCGGCGGCGGTCCCTCCCGGCGCGAGGAAGGTGCGGTTCGGGATCATCCACATAGCCGCGCCGGATATGGCCGACCTCCTGCGGGACGAACTCGTCGCGCGCTTCGGCGATGTGGAGATCCTGATGGCACCGATCACGCCGACCATCGCCACCCATCTGGGCAGCGGGGCCTGGGGTGTTGCATACATGGTGGAGGACTAGCCGACGCGGGGGCGTGCCACGCACTGCTCGCACTGGATCGCTACGCTCTGCGGCCCAGCACCAGCCAGTTGTAGGTCGCCATCTGCGCGCTGGACGGGTTCGGCGGCAATCCCACGAGTAGCGGGCGCGCGTTCTTCGTGTCGGGAACGTGCAGGATCATGTCCTCGACCTCCCCCGGAGGCGCGAATGGACGTGACCGCCCTGTGTGATCGATGGCCACCGGGCGGCCCGAAGAGGTCAGTCCCGCGATCAGAAGTCCGTAGGATTGCCACGCCTGGATCGGGTCCGCGTCACGCTCGGCAATGGACGTGACCAGTTTGTTCTGGTAATATGCGACCGCTTCAGCGTACCCTTCAGGGTTGGACCGCTTCAGCTTCTTGAGCTGCTTGCGGTAGTAGTCCCGCGGGTCTCGTGCGCCGCTGGCTGCGAGAGCCTCGGCGAAGCGGGTGTCGGCTTTCTGTTGCGAATCGGTCGTCATCGAATGGAAAGTCTACAGAGCGGACAGGAGAACACAATGATGAGCACTTCCTTCAATCAGCGCGACATCAGCCCGGTCGAGGACTTCCTGGAGCTGTCCTGGGAGATGTTCGGAGAGCTTTGCCGCGCGCTTGCCCTCAAGGTGGCGGGTGCCTACGACCCCGATATCGTCATCGGGGTGGCCAGAGCCGGGGTGATTCCCGGCGCCGTCATCGCCTGCATCATGCGGAAGGACTTCTTCTCCCTCAAGATCACACGCCGCGAAGGCGGGCGAGTGGTTCGGCAGCGCCCCTCGATCCTCTCCGCCGCGCCCCACCAGGCGCACGGGAAGCGGGTCCTGATCGTCGATGAGATCACCACCTCGGGCGAGACGCTTCGCCTGGCGCTGGCCGCGGTCCGGGACGTGGGGCCGGCCGAGGTGCGCACGGCCACCAGCTTCGCGCGGACACGGGGCTACACGCCCGACTTCTACGCCCTCGCAACCGATGCGACGCTGATCTACCCCTGGGACCGAAAGGTCTTCGAGGGCGGCGGCTTGGTGGTCAACCCCCGCTACCGGGACGCGGACGCCTGACCTCCCCCGGCGGGATTGCTGCCTGGGCTCCTATACCCCCTGCACCATGGCCCTGAGGAAATCGGCGTTGGTCCGGTGCCGGGCCAGACGCTCCATGAGGAACGCGATCGACTCCATCGGGGACATGTCGGCGAGGAAGTTGCGCAGCAGGTAGACCCGGTTCAGCTCCGTCTGCGACAGCAGCAGCTCTTCGCGCCGGGTTCCGGAGCGGTTGAGATCGATGGCCGGAAAGATGCGGCGATCCGCAACATAGCGGTCCAGCACCAGTTCCATGTTGCCGGTCCCCTTGAACTCCTCGAAGATCACCGCGTCCATGCGGCTGCCGGTGTCCACGAGTGCCGTGGCGATGATCGTAAGGGAACCGCCCTCGTAGACGTTCCGCGCCGAGCCGAAGAAGCGTTTCGGCTTTGCCAGCGCCTTCGCGTCGACGCCTCCCGAGAGGATCCTCCCCGAGTGAGGCGCGAGGGTGTTGTACGCCCGTGCCAGCCGGGTGATCGAGTCGAGGAGGATCACGACGTCGCGTCCGTGCTCGACCTGCCGCTTGGCCTTTGCCAGCACCATCTCGGCGACGTGCCTGTGACGGCTTGGGGGCTCGTCGAAGGTGGACGCGACGACTTCGCCGCCCCGCACGGTCTCTTCCATCTCCGTGACCTCTTCGGGGCGTTCGTCGATCAGCAGCATGAAGAGCCCGACTTGCGCGTGGTTGGTCGCGATCGCGTTGGCGATGTTCCGCAGGATCGTCGTCTTCCCGGCTTTGGGAGGCGATACGATCAGGCCGCGCTGCCCCAGCCCCACCGGCGCGATCAGGTCCATGACGCGCATGGCCAGGTTGCCTCCCGGCACCTCCAGCGTAAGCCGTTCCTGAGGGTAGAGCGCCCGCAAGTCTTGGTAGGAGGGGCGTTCCCGCGCGACCAGCGGGCCGTACCCGTTGACGCTTTCTACACTCGCGAGAGCCAGATACTTGTCACCGCCCCTCGGGGGCCGCACCGGGCCGGTCAGGGTGTCGCCCTTGCGAAGACCGAGCGACGCGATCTGCGGCGGACTCACGTAGACGTCGTCGGGACCGTTCAAGTAGTTCCAACTAGGTGACCTGATGAACCCGAAGCCGTCGGGGAGGATATCGAGGACGCCCTGGACGTGCGGCGTTTCGTTTCGCTCGGCGAGGGCGTGGTGGATCCTGAAGATGAGATCCTGCTTGCGGAGTCCCTCGTATTTGGGGATGTTCAGCGATTCCGCGTAGCCATGGAGCTCCGCTACAGTTCTGTTCTTGAGTTCGGCGATGTCCATCGGGAAATCAGGGGAGCCCCCATGGGGCGAGGTTCTCGCAAGCCACGGGGTCGGCAGGGCTGGCGCCTACCGGGTGGTGCGGGGACGAGTCCGCGAAGATGTTTCCGAGAGCGACATGGTAAACTTGGTGGCGTGGGCCGACCAAGTCCACACCCACGCCAACGGTTCGCATACGGAACTCGTCGCCTTTCGGAGGGAAGCGCCGTCCCCTCCGGACCGCCTTCTGATCCACCTGCTCCTCTTTCTGGCCGCACTGGCGAGCGCGCTGGTAGCTGGAGGATTTCTCGCCGGAACCGATGTGCTCGGCACGCGCTTTCGGGAGATCGGCGGGAGTTGGTTTCCGGTTCCCACGGGCCTCCGGTTCGCAGGGCTGGGCACCGGCCTACCATTCGCGATCGCCTTTATCGGCATTCTGCTCGGCCACGAGCTGGGCCACTACTTTGCGGCACGGCGGCACCGAGTCCCCGTCTCGCTGCCCTACTTCATTCCGTTTCCGCCCTATTTCTCCCTGGTCGGCACACTGGGGGCGTTCATTCGTCTCAGGGGCCCCATGATCCGCCGGTCGGTGCTTTTCGACATCGGGGTCGCGGGCCCGTTGGCGAGCTTCGTGCTCTCGTTGCCTGTTCTCGCCATCGGCCTCAACCTGTCCGAAGTCATCCCGGCGTCGGATCCCGGACTGTACCCGTTCCTCATCCACTTTCTGGACCAACCCATCCGCATAGGAAGCAATGTGATCCTGCACGTCGCCGCCACGCTGACCCTGCCCGGCTTCGACCCTGGCAGCACGGTTATCCTTCACCCCCTGGCGTTCGCGGGGTGGCTCGGGATCTTCGTCACGGCCCTCAACCTGATCCCGTTGGGCCAGTTGGACGGAGGCCACATACTCTACGCGATCGCCGGACCGAGGCAGCGGGCTTTCGGGATGGCCTTCGTGGTGCTCCTCCTGCCGCTGGGGCTGGTCTGGTGGGGCTGGTGGCTGTGGGGAGGAATCGCGCTGGTGCTCGGACGCGGCAAGGTGGCCCACCCGCCCGTTCTCATGGAGGAAGTCCCCCTGGGCAGGGGGCGCACCGTCCTGGGCTGGGCAGCGATCGCGCTGTTCATCCTGAGTTTCTCACCCGCACCTCTGGAGATCTGACATGGCAAGGCACGCCAGGGAGGGGCGCGGAGTGGACCAGCGGGGCTTTTGCTACCGGATCAGCTACCATCCGGACTGGCTTGACCGGATCCGGGTGACACGTCGGCTGCCATCGGGCAGACAGTCCACCAAGACGCTCTTCCGGAACCCGGCGAGGAACCCCAGGGCGGATGGGGGCGATGTGATGCGGACGCGGATCGAGTGCCTGGAGCAGGATCTCGTGATCGAAGTTGCCTTTCGCGCACTCCCCGGAAAAGTCGGAAAGGTGGTGGTCCACTGGCGCGGTGAACAGGGCCGGGACCCGGCTGAGGAACGCATCGGCTTCACGCTGAGCGGTTTTCCACGCCGCTGACCGGGGGGCGGCGCCGGGTTGGCCCGAGCGCAACGCACGCCATCGCCGCGCTGCCCCCGGTGGTTCGCCTCGCGGCCCTTCGTGACTCGCCTCGCGGCCGTCCGTGACTCGCCTCGCCAAGCGGGGCAGCTGCGGACGATTCCATTATTATTGGCAATGCTTGACTTCCTGTCGAAACCACTCGCTGTTGCGGGACGCGGGACCATCGGCGCTCTGGGTTCGGTGGGCCGGGCATGGACGCTCTTTGCCGGTTCCGCGGGTGCGATGCGACACGTCGACATCTGGGGACCTCACCTCTTCCCCCAGATGGCTCGGGTGGGTGTGGCGTCGGTCCCCATCGCGCTCTTCATCGCGACCTTCACCGGGATCGTGATGTCGCTGCAGGCGTCCTACACGTTGACCGGCACGATTCCCCTGTACTTCGTGGGAACCCTGGTCGGCAAGACGATGATCCTGGAGCTGGGTCCGGTGCTGACCGGACTGACCCTGGCGGGCCGGGTCGGCGCCAGCATCTCGGCGGAGTTGGGCACGATGCGCGTCACCGAACAGGTGGACGCCCTGGAAACGCTGGCCTACGACCCCCTCGCCTACCTCGTCGTGCCCAGGGTGCTCGCGGGGATCCTGATGTTTCCGATCGTGGTCCTCCTCGCGGTCGCCATCGGCATCGTATCCGGCTGGTTCACCGCGCTGCAGCTCCTGGACATGTCCACTCCCGAATTCGTCAAGGGACTCCGCCTCTTCTTCGAGCCGTGGGACGTGTGGTTCGCGGTCATCAAGGCGGTGTCATTCGGTGCAGTGGTCACCGGTGTCGGCTGCTTCTACGGTCTCCAGACCGAACGCGGCGCCGAGGGAGTCGGGAAGAGCGCGACCCAGGCCGTCGTAGTCGGGAGCATGATCATCCTTTGCCTCGACGCCTTCTGGGCGGTGATCCTGCTGTGAGCATCCGGCTTACGGAAGTCCGCAAGGGATTCGGGACGAAGGAGGTCCTGCGCGGGTTCACGCTGGGCGTCGAGGATGGGGAGACCGCGGCCATCGTCGGGCCTTCGGGGAGCGGCAAGTCCGTCCTCCTCAAGCACCTGGTGGGACTGCTGCGCCCCGATTCGGGAGCGGTGGTCGTGGACGATCATTCGGTCCCCGAGCTTTCAAGGGACGATCTGGCGCGTTTGCGGCGCCGCATCGGCTACGTCTTCCAGTTTGCGGCGCTCTTCGACTCCATGACCATCACCGAGAACGTGGGCATGGGGCTCCGGCGGCTGCCGGGATGGGACCGTGGACGTACCGCGGCGCGGGTGTTGGAGTGTCTCGGACTGGTCGACCTCGATGGCCTGGGTGGACGGTATCCGGCCGAGCTCAGCGGGGGTCAGCGGAAGCGCGCCGGTCTCGCGAGGGCCATCGCCGCGTCGCCCAAGTACCTGCTGTACGACGAGCCCACCACCGGGCTCGACCCGGTGACCACCTCGGTGATCGACGGGCTCATCCTGCGCATGCGTGACGAACTCGGCGTGACGGGGCTCGTAGTGACGCACGACATGACCAGCGCTTTCAGGGTCGCCGACCGGATCACCCTGCTCCACGAAGGGAAGGCCCGCTTCACCGGCACGCCGGCGGAGGTACGCACCGCCCGCGACGACGTGTTGAGGGGCTTCGTCGAGGGGGATCCGGGCCTTTACTATGGATTGCATGGAGGACAACAGAATGGACCGTAGACGAGAGATTCTGGTGGGTGCGGTGGTGTTGCTCGGGATTGCCGTGGGTGTAACGGGCACGATCTGGCTGCAGGGAGGGTGGGGGCGCGACCAGGTTACCATCCGTGCCGCGGCGACCACCGTGGGACAGCTCGTCGAGGGCGCCTCGGTGAAGTTCCGCGGCGTCTCGGTGGGCCGGGTGGAAGGGGTGGCCGTGGTTCCGAGCGGGGAGGCGGTCATGGTGGAGATGACCGTCCGGCCCGACCTGGTCATTCCCTCCGACGCGGCGGTGCTGATCGCGCCCGAGTCCATGTTCGGGGACTGGCAGGCGGAGATCATCCGCCGGGGCGAGTACCGGACACATCCGTTCCTGGACTACCCGGAGGAAGGGGTGCTCCCCGGTGCGGCCCTGCCCGATTTTTCGCGACTCACGGCGACGGCCGACGAAATCGCGAGCAACCTCACAACCATTTCCGAGCGATTCGAGATCGCCTTCACGGAAGAGACGGCGCGAAACCTCCGCCGGGCGATCGACAACCTGGGAGAGGTGAGCGACGGTCTTTCGGAGATCGTGTCGCAGCAGGCCGACCGCTTCCAGGACCTGGCCGAGGGGGTGGACGCGTCCGCGCGTGAGCTGGCCGCCGCGGCTGCGGAGGCCAGGGTCTCCTTCGAGCGGGTCAACGTGCTGATGGGGGGAACCACCCTGGAGGAGATGCTGGCGGACGCGGGCGCCGGCATGGAGAACGTCCGGATCCTGACGGAGGGGATGAGCCAGGGGATGGAGGAACTTCGCTCCGCCGCGCGACAGGCGGACTCCACCTTCGCGCGGATGGACGCCGTTCTCGCCACAGCAGAGGCGGGTGAAGGCTCGCTGGGTCGCCTCCTGGGCGATTCAACGCTGGCGACGGGGGCCGCTGACGCGATCGAGGAGTTGAGAGCACTGCTCAAGGACATTCAGGAACACCCGAGCCGCTATCTGAGCTTCTCGGTCTTCCAGTAGAGGTGACACGGCATGCAAGATGTGATCGCTCGGATCGAGCGTAGCGCGGGTGGGGTGGTTGTGCGCCCGTTGGGGGGAACCTGGCATGTGCTCCTGATCAAGGACCCCTACGGGAAATGGTCTCTCCCCAAGGGGCACATGGAGGGCGGTGAGAGCATGCGGGAGGCAGCGGCGCGCGAGGTGGAGGAGGAGACCGCGATCCGACCCGACGTGGT
This sequence comes from Longimicrobiales bacterium, assembly GCA_963555795.3. Taxonomy (GTDB): domain Bacteria; phylum Gemmatimonadota; class Gemmatimonadetes; order Longimicrobiales; family Gaopeijiaceae; genus Bin94. The sequence continues at coordinate 1,161,462 of CAUVXA020000007.1, forward strand.
CGGTCCCAAGATCGACACGGTCGACTGGACCTTCCGGCATGGGGAGGACACGGTCCACAAGTACTGCACCTTCTTCCTCATGCGGAGCCGGGCGGGTGACGCGGCTCCGCAGAACGCGGAAGGCATTACCGACTGTGCGTGGCTTCCCCTGCCGGAGGCGGCCGCCAGCATCGTCTACGACGACACGCGGGCCGTTGTGCTCCGGGCGAGCGAAATGATCAGCGAAGCGGGCTGGTGAGCCCGGGCATGCGGGACAGCGGCGAAATGCCCTGGCGTGTTGCGCAGGGAGCGGTGCTCGTCCTGGTGGCGGGGTTCTTTCTCTTCAGCCTGAGGGACCTCCTCAACCCGTTCCTCCTCTACCTGGTGTTCATCGCGGTGCTCGCGCCGTTCCGCGGCATGCGCGGCCACGCCCTCATGGTCACCATCGCCACCCTCCTTGCGGCGGTGTGGGTGCTCGACACGGCCGGTACCCTGCTTGCGCCGTTCTTCCTGGCTTTCGTGCTCGCGTACATCCTGGACCCGGTCGCCGACAGGGTTTCCGGGCACCCGCGCATCGGCCGCACCGCCGCGATCTTCCTCATTCTCGTGCCGGTCCTGGCCGCCGCCGCGGTGTTGGTGGGGGTGGCGCTCCCAGAGCTGGTGCGGCAGGGGCGTGCCCTGATCGGGGAAGCGCCCCGCGTCATGGGAGAGTTGACGGCGTGGGTCCGCGGGCTGAGTCCCGAGTCGCTCGGCTTCGACATCCCGTTCGTGGACGAGGCGGCGCTGCTGGACCGGGTTCAGGCCATCGACGCACAAACCGTGACCGGTTTCCTGGAAACCCGGCGCGTCGAACTCACCGAGCGCGCGTGGGCGACCGTACTGGGGCTCGGCCGCGGTTTCGGCACCCTCCTCACCGTGCTCGGCTACCTGGTCCTCACCCCCGTGCTCATGTTCTATCTGCTCCGCGACTACGACCTGATCGTCGCCCGGGTCGGCAATCTTCTTCCGGGCAAGTTCCGGTCCAGCGCAAGCGGCTTTCTGGGCGAGTACGACGACCTCCTGTCCCGCTACCTGCGTGGCCAGATCTCGGCGTCCCTGCTGACCGGGGGCATCACCTGGCTGGGTCTGATGATCGTCGGCTTCCCGTATTCGTTCCTGCTGGGCGCCACTGTGGCGGTGCTGGGAATAGTCCCGTACCTGGGTGTGGTCGTGTCCCTGATCCCCGCGATCATCCTCGCGCTGGTCAGCGACAGCATCGGGCTTTCGCTCGCCAAGGTTGCCATCGTCTACGGGGTCGCCCAGGGCCTTGAGAGCGCCGTGATCAGTCCGCGGATCGTAGGCGAATCGGTGGGGTTGCACCCTGTGTGGATCGTGCTGTCGCTGTCTCTGGGCGGCTTTTTCTTCGGTTTCGCCGGGCTTCTGATCGGCGTGCCGCTTGCTGTGGGCGCGAAGCTCCTCGTGGTCCGGGGACTCGAGCGCTACCAGACATCCTCTCTCTACAAACAAGGACCGGTCCTTTCGAAATGAACAAGGAGACCATCGTCGTCATCGGCTCCGGCCCCGCGGGCTGGACCGCCGCCATCTACGCCGCCCGGGCGAAGCTGAATCCTCTCGTCTTCGAGGGCGCCGTAAGCCGCACGATGATCCCGGGTGGCCAGCTCATGTTCACCACCGACGTGGAGAACTACCCGGGCTTCCCCGACGGCATCGGCGGGATCGAGATGATGATTGACTTCAGGAAACAGGCGCTGCGCTTCGACACGCGGGTGGTCACCGAGGACATCGAAGAGGTCGATTTTTCGAGCCGTCCGTTCCTGTTGCGCTCTTCCGGCGGCCAGGAGCTGCTCGCCGAGACGGTAGTGCTCGCGACGGGCGCCAACGCGCGTTGGCTGGGCGTGCCGGGCGAGGAGCGGCTGGCCCAGAGCGGCGGCGGGGTGTCCGCCTGCGCCGTATGCGACGGGGCCCTGCCGCACTTCCGCGGCCAGGTGGTCGCCGTGGTGGGCGGCGGCGACAGCGCCATGGAGGAAGCCCTCTACATGACCAAGTTCGCCAGCGAAGTGCTGCTCATCCACCGCCGCGCCGAGCTCCGGGCCTCGCAGATCATGCAGGAACGCGCGCTGGCCAGCGAGAAGATGACGTTTCTTTGGAACAGCGTGGTGGAAGAGGTGCTGGGCGACGATGTGATCACCGGACTGCGGCTGCGCGACACCGTGACGGGCGAGGAATCGGAGGTGGAGGTGGGGGGGATGTTCGTGGCGATCGGTCACGATCCCAACACGGGGTTCCTGCGCGGCCAGATCGATCTCAAGGACAACGGGTATCTGCGGCTGCCGACGCCGTGGCGGACGGAGACGAACGTGCCGGGTGTGTTCGCGGCGGGGGACGTGATGGACGACTACTACCGGCAGGCCGTGTCGGCGGCGGGGACGGGGTGCATGGCGGCGCTGGAGGCCGAGCGGTTCCTGGCGCACGGGGGGTAAACTCGCGAATTACGCTACTGAGTAATTTTACTCAAGAGCGTAACTGCAATCTTTGGCAGGAAACTGGAGGGGGCTGTTCAGCCGCTCATCCCCAACCCCCCATCCACCACGATCACCTCCCCGGTCACGTAGTCGGCTCCTGCCAGAAAACGCACCGCGTTCACCACATCGTCCGGTGTGCCGATCCGGCCCAGCGGCACCCGCAGCCGGTCGCGCTCGATGTCCGCCGCGCTGAAGTCCTCGGGCGGCAGCACATGGCCGGGCGCGACGGCGTTGACGCGCACATCGGGCGCGAGCGCTCGGGCCATCACCTTCGTCAGGTGGAGCAGCCCCGCCTTCGAGACCGAGTGATGAGGGTGGCTGGTCCACGGTTGCAGGGCGGACAGATCCACGATGTTCACGATCGATCCCCGGGCTGTGCGCAGCAGGGCGGCGGTCTCGCGGACAAGCAGGAAGGGTGCGCGCAGGTTCACCGCCATGACGGCGTCCCACTCTTCGACCGTCACCGCGAGCAGGTCGTTCGCGACGAAGCTGGACGCCGAATTCACGAGGAGATCGAGTCGCCCGAAGCGATCTGCGACCGAGTGTGCCAAGCGAACGGCATCCTGCTCGTGTGACAGGTCCGCCTGCACTACGAGGACGCTCCGGTTCAGCCGCTTGGCGATGGTCGCCACCTCGGCAGCCCCCGATTCCGAACTGTTGTAGCTGATCACAAGGTCGTGACCATCCTCGGCGAGCCCAAGCGCGATCGCTCTTCCCACCCTCACGCCGCCGCCTGTCACAAGTGCGACCGGGTTCATTTCCGTGATCTCCGTTGTGGATGGGGGTGAATTCCGCGGCTGCCCGTGGTACCTTCCGCGCGGTCAATCTAAACTGAGAGGCGTGACATCGTGTCTGAAACACATCGAATCGAGAAGGACTCCATGGGCGAGGTGCGGGTTCCGGCCGACGCCCTATACGGCGCGCAGACCCAGCGCGCGGTCGAGAACTTCCCCATCAGCGGACGTCGCTTCGGGCGTCGTTTCATCGAGGCGCTGGGGCGGCTGAAGGAAGCCGCGGCCGAGACCAACGTCGAGCTGGGACTCCTCACGCCCGAGCGGGGCGCGGCCATCGCCGCCGCCGCGCGGGAAGTCGCCGAAGGTGGGTGGGACGATCATTTCCCCCTGGACATCTACCAGACCGGATCCGGCACCTCCACCAACATGAACGCGAACGAGGTGATCGCGTCGCTGGCCAACCGGTCGGCTATGGGCGCGGCGCGGGTCCATCCGAACGACCACGTCAACTACGGCCAGTCCTCGAACGACATCATCCCGACCGCGATCCACGTCTCGTGCCGGGCCGCGCTGCACGCCGAACTGGTCCCCGCCCTCGGCCGCCTGCGCGACGCCCTCACCGAGAAGGCCGCCGACTTCGACGGGATCGTCAAGTCGGGCCGCACGCACCTCATGGACGCGACGCCGGTCCGCCTCGGGCAGGAGTTCGGCGGCTACGCGCGGCAGGCGACCCTGGGGATGGCGCGGGTGGAGCGAGCCGGCGAAGAGCTCGCCGAAGTGGCGCTGGGCGGAACCGCCACCGGAACGGGGATCAACGCCCATCCCGAATTCGCGGGCCGGACGATGGCGAGGGTCGCGGCCAGCTACGGCATCGACTTCCGGGAGGCGGAGAACCACTTCGAGGCCCAGGGCGCCAAGGACGCGTGCGTCTCTCTCGCGGGCGCGCTCAACACGGTGGCGGCCAGCCTCATGAAGATCGCCGACGACGTGCGCTGGCTGGCGAGCGGCCCGACGTCGGGCATCTCGGAGATCCAGCTTCCTGCGGTGCAGCCGGGCAGCTCGATCATGCCCGGAAAGGTGAACCCGGTCATGTGCGAGGCGCTCATGATGGTGTGCGCGCGCGTGGCGGGGAACGCGACGACGGTCACCATCGGAGGCCAGCGCGGCAACTTCGAGCTCAACGTGATGATGCCGGTGATGGCCGACGCCCTGCTGGAGTCCATCACGCTCCTGGCCAACGCGTCCAGGGTCTTCGCCGACCGGTGCATCGCCGGGATCACGGCCCGGCCGGACCGCGCCCGCGAGCTGCTGGAGCGCAACCCCTCCATCGCCACCGCGCTGAACGCCCGGATCGGGTACGACAAGGCGACCGTCGTCGCCAAGAAGGCGGCGCACGAAGGCCGGTCGGTTCGGGAGGTGGTGGAGGAGATGGGACTGATCGATTCCGAGGAGCTGGACGACGCTCTGGACGTCCGACAGATGACCGAGCCGGGGGTGCCGGGAAGCGCGTGACGTCGGGACCGAAAGAAGAAAACTGTTGCGCTGCTCGGAGTCGGTCTTCATATTCGGACTGTGCTGGAGGGCTCGTATTTGAGCCAACACTGGAAGAGCCGGGACTACCTCCCGCGGTGGACGTCACGCCCCGGTAGGGGGACTGCGAAAGCAGTGGGGGAGTCACCAAAAGTTGAGCCCGGGCTTCAGGTCACACCCTCCGGCACATTAGGGGCCGGCGTTCCTTCGTGGACGCCGGCCCTTATTTTGGGGTAGTAACTCAACTACCACCGGGGGACAGCAAATGCCACGGGTTCGAATCACCCGCCGCCTGCACTTCAGCGCAGCCCATCGTCTGGCCCGCCCGGAGTGGAGCGACGAAAGAAACCGCCGCGTCTTCGGTGACTGCGCCAACGTCAACTGGCACGGGCACAACTACGAGCTGGAGGTGACGGTGTCGGGACCGGTCGACGCGGAGACCGGGTACGTGATGGACCTCAAGGACCTCAAGGAACTCGTGAATCGTCACGTGGTGGACGACCTGGATCACCGCAACCTGAACCTGGACGTGCCGTGGCTCGAAGGGGTCATCCCATCCACCGAAAACCTCGTGGTGATGATCTGGGAGCGGATCGCACCGCTCATCCAGCCGCCGGCGAAGCTGGACAGGCTGATCCTGCGGGAGACGCCGCGCCACTGGGTGGAGTACTCCGGTGAATGAACGTGGGGCGGCGAGCCAGGACGGCGCTGGCCCACCTCCGACCGCCCTGGTCACCGGAGCGACCGGCGGGATCGGCGAGGCCATCTCGCGGCGTCTGGCCGGCGACGGCTTCATCGTCTACGTAGCGGGGCGCCGGCGTGCTCGGCTGGAGCGCCTGGCGGCCGAGATCGACGGGGTCGCGCTGCCCTTCGACGTGACCGTCGAGGAAGAGGTCGAGCGTGCGCGTGCCGTTGTGGAGGGTCGCAGCGCGCCGCTGTCGGTGCTGGTGAACTCGGCGGGCGTGTTCGACCTGGCGCCGGTTGCGGAGACCGGTGGAGAGATCCTGATGCGCAATCTGGACGTCAATCTCGCCGGAGTCGTCAATGTGACGCGCGCGTTCCTGCGCGGCATGCTGGACGCCGGATCCGGACTCGTGATCAACGTGGGGTCGGTGGCCGGGTGGCGGGCTTTTCCCGAAAACGCGGCCTACTCCGCGTCCAAATTCGGGATGCGGGGGTTCCACGAAGTGCTGCTGGAGGAGATTCGGGGAACAGGGGTGAGGGCCTGTCTGCTGGAGCCGGGGGCCGTCGACACCCCGCTATGGGATCCTCTCGATCCCGATTCGTCGCCCGTCCTTCCCGACCGCACCCAGATGCTGCGGCCCGGCGACGTTGCACGCGCGGCGGGATTCGTGGCCGGGCTGCCGGACGACGTTGCGGTGCCTCTCCTCCGGATCGAGCGCGGGTGAACGTCGTCCTCACCGATCACCTGGTGTGCCCTCGCTGCGGCCCGCCCTTCGGGCTGGTGCTGCTGGCGCGCGACGTGCGCGACCGCCGCGTGCAGGATGGGGAGTTCGGATGTCCCAACTGCCGTGACCGGTTCCCCGTGGCAGAGGGCTTCGCGGATTTGCGGCCGCCGCCGCGTGGGCCGGCACCGGGAGAGGACGCCGATAGTGCGGGCGAGGGAGCGGCCGCGCACCGTGAAGCGGGCAGCGAAGACGCTTCCGCGGAGGGCGCCGCGTCCCGGGCGCTGCGCCTCGCCGCCGCGCTGGGCGTGGCCGAGGGTCCCGGGCTGATCGTCGTGCCGGACCGTCACCGGGACGAGGCGGGGCCGCTGGCGCGGCTGGTGCGCGGGATCGAGGTGGTGGTGGTGGGGTGGCGGGGGCGTGCCGTGGTGGCCGAGGGTGTGAGCGCCTTCGTCACCGGGCCGAAACTTCCCCTGCGCGACGGGGTGGCGCGGGGGGTGGTGGTCGCCGGGGGGGAAGGGGAGGGGTGGTGGGGCGAGTCGCTCCGGGTGCTCATGCCGGGGGGCAGGATCGTGATCTCGTGTGCGACGGAAGCAGCGCGGGGATGGGTGGGGGGTGCGGGGCTGGTGACGGTGCTGGACGAGGGTGGCATGGTGGTGGCGGCGGTTCCGGCGCCGGGGGTGGGGCCGCGCCCGGGCCGCTGGATGGGCACGATCAAGCCATCGCGGTAACGCGGTCGGCGCGCTTCGCCGGTCTCGCAGTCCGTCTGCTAGTGCTGACGCGGGGTTGACCGCGGGCTTCCACGCCTCGCCAGGAGAGTCCTGCGTCCGACACTTGCCGTGCTCGCGCGCGGTGCGTACTAGTATCACACGGAGGAAAGGCTCTTCGCTTCGCGGGGTGACCGGTCGGAGCCGAGGGCTGCAGGCTACCCTCGGCTGGAGGTTACGATGGTGGAAGTTGATCGCAAGACCTTTCTCGCCAGCCTTCCCGCTGGTGCTCTCGCCGCCATGTCGCATGAAGACAAGGCGGAGGAGTTGGAGCACTACATGGAAGAAAAGCTCGACAGGAAGATCGCCCTGAGGCGGGGCGAAGCGGACGGAGAGGCGGGCTCCATCATCACCCTTGAGGAGTTGGAGCAGGAAGGTCCGAGGCCTCCGAGGGGCACCGGGAATCTCTTCCGGCCCACGGAAGAAGAATTCGAGCCCCTGCCGAAGAACCCGACGCTGCTCGACTTCTTCCGCCTGCGCTTCGCGCCCGCGAACCATGTGTTGCAGAGTGCCACGCACGCGCTCAACACGGGCCAGCCGGAGCGGACCATCTTCGCCTGCCTGATGCACGACGTGGTCCTGAACCTGATCAAGGTGGACCACGGCTGGTGGGGTGCCCAGCTGGTCGAGCCCTACGTGGACGAGCGCGTCTCCTGGGGCATCCGCTACCACGCGCCGCTGCGCTTCTACCCGGACGAGGAGTACGGGTACGAGTATCCGGAGATGTACAACCGGATCTTCGGCCATGACTACGTCCCGGAGCCGTACATCCGGCGGGCGTACGAATTCGCGCGGGCCCACAGGTGGTATGGCGAGGCACGCCTGATCACGGTGAATGACACCTACGCCTTCCAGGACGGGATGGACGTCGACATCGATGTCTTCACCGACATCATCGGTCGCCAGTTCAAGCAGCCGAAGGAAGGGCTCGGGTTGGACAACACAGCCTCCTCGCACATGTGGCGGACGATCGCGAACCCGAATCGGCCGCTGTAGGTAGAATACGGGGCCCGCACTTGAAGCAACCGCCCGTGTCTTCTAGCTTTCCTCGCCCTAAGGGCCCGTGGGGAAACCCGCGTAAGCACCGAGACCGGCGAAGCGGGGCCTGTAGCTCAGGTGGTTAGAGCGCACGCCTGATAAGCGTGAGGTCGGTAGTTCAAGTCTACCCAGGCCCATTTTCGTCCCAAGTCGCACGGAGGTCGACTGGATTTGGCAGATCGCGTCACGGTAGAGAACACAAGATCGAGTTTGAATCGGACGGACCTGACGAAGCCCAGTACCCGGGGAGAGTGATGATCGGTGCGAATCTGACGGAAGAGCCGATTCGGAGGGCCGATTGGCTTGGTCGCAATCACATCGTGCAGAGTGGAGCCAGAATCGTCGCCTTGATGTTCCAGAAGTTGGCTCACCAGAGGCGTTGACCATGATCCCTGTGGGAGCAGCCGCCAACCATTCCCCGGCGAATTCGGCCGTGACCGTCGCCAGTTGGGAAGCCATCGCCCGCGACTGCTCTGTCGATTCAACGTTGTCCGGGTGGCAGCACGAGTCCTGGTTTGCCGCGTCCCGTGTGGTAGCAGGAGGCACCACTGGGCAAGACACGGACCAAATCAAATCGATCCCGGGACCTTCACGGGAGACCACACAGCCGTGGTACGACGAGGAAGGTATGGAGGGGATGAGACAGGCCGTCGAGGAGATGAAGATGGAAGCCCGCAGGCTGGAGCCTCGGGCCCAGTTCAGTGAACCGGTTGTGGAACGTGTGGGCGATGATGATGGCTGGGAACTCGGTCTCGTCGTGGTCGATGTATACATCCCACGGGAGTCCGATGGAATGGATTTTCGTGATCGGTTCTTCGGTCGCCTTACGGATCTTCTTGCTCGAAGGGACCGGGCAAGGCTTGCCGTTGGTGTTGGGCGCCTGGGCCCAACCGCGTAACGGAGCCGGCTCGTCACGGTGTCGTTCGATCCCGGCACTGAGCGCGATACACCGGGGAACCCGCGGATTTCAAGATGTCGGGGCGCAGTACGGCCGCCTGTATGCCAAGCGGACGCGGAGTGACTACAAATACGAGACACCGGTCACGCGAGAAGACGCGAAACGTGCCGTTGACGATGCCAAATGGGTCGTCTCGCGCTTGGGGAGGATCCGCGACAAGGACTTCAGCTCCCTTCCCATCCTCCCTCGCCCGTAGTCAAATCGGAAACAGTTTGCACGCCTCCCCCTCAGTTCGCGGACACTGACCCCACCGTTCGGAAGCCGGGGTCGTTCGCTTCGTTGAAGACGAGCGTCGATCGGTCGAGCACGACGCCTCCCTGGATGACCGCCACGATGTCGCGCGTGGCTCCGATGTCCTCGGAGGGATTCGCTACCATCACACCGAAGCCGGACACGCGAATCCAGCCGATAGCGAAGGGGTGCGCCGGGTGCTACGCGGACTCACCCGCCGGGCGGCGTGCGAGGGTCGCGCCCCGAAACAGGCCGCCGCCCTCACGGAGGAGAGGCTGGCCGCGATCAGTGAGACTGCCCATCTACGGCAACGGGACTGAGCGGCCGAACCGAGCGGGCCAGCGCGGCCCACCTTCGCGGTCATGTGGATATCGCGCTCGTGTCGGTCATCCGGGACGCCTTGCTTCGGCGCTCCGAAGTTTCCGCGCTCACTTGGGCCGACGCGGAGTTTCGGAGTGACGGGTCCGCCCAAGTCACCGTCCGCCGCTCCAAGAGCGACCAAGACGGTGCAGGGGCCACCCTGTACGTTGGGAGGTCCGCCGCGACGGCGCTTCGGGCGATTCATCGTCCGCCTTCCTGCTCGAAACCCGTCGCGGGTGGTCATGGCGACCGCGGGGGCGCACCGAATCGCGATTGGGTGCCCGCCCGACTCGGATCCGAACCGAGCCAATACACCGTCGGTGCGTCGAAAGACGCATACGACCGCGTCCTGGTGGCGACCGGGATGCCCCCGCCGTTGTTCCTGGACAGCGACGGGAACGTCCCAACGGGAAGCCCTTCGCCGGATGCACCAGGGGACGCTCTTTCCGCTTGCCCGTGTTCTCGAATGGGAACCTGACCCGGAAGTTGGAAGCACCCGTGTCGTTGGCGTTCGACAACTATCCGCTGGACCTGCAAGGCCGCGCCGCCGCGTTCCAGAAGCTGGTGGCTGGTGGCATGGACCCGATGAAGGCACTGATGGACCACGGGGCTGATGGCCGATGAATAGCCTGTTTCGCCGGTCCGCCCGCCGATACTGGCGGCGCGCGTTGCGGGGCGTCCTGGCGGCGATCAAGGACAGATCCGGGGATCGTGACCCCTGAACTGCGGGAACACAGTCGTTGTCGCCGGCCTGGACCCCAACCAAGCGGCGGTTGCTGGCCAATCTGTGCGCGGAAACCGGGCACCCGGTTTCCGAAGTGTGTCGTTGGGGCTGGTCGGCCTGGCCAACTCCATCGCACCCCGACGCCACCCGAGGAACCGATGGCAACCCGCCAATGGGATTGAAGGGGGGGTGCTAACGGTTAGCACCCACGGTTTGACCGCCCTGGCAGGCAACGGGAAAGTTTGCGTCTTGCAACGTACATTATGTACCGTAAGGTACACGGTGTACCTGGGGTACGAGTGTTGAAACGATGCGGCGCGAAGTGGGGTAGCGGTGGACAGGAGGGAACCCGCAAGGAAGGAGGATTACCCCGTGAACGGTGAACTGCGAACGGATGTATGGAACGACATGATCCACACCGACGGCCTAGTGCGGTACTACGGGGAGCTGGCTGGCAAGCTGGCTTGGCGCGAAAAGGCAATGGCCGTCGCAACTGCGGTATTCGCCATGGCCGGCTTGGTCGTTTCGCTTCTTGGCGTGGAGCGGGGTTGGGTCTCACTGGCGGTCGGGCTAGCTGTGGTATCGAGCATCCTGCCGTTGATCTATCGTCTCGGTGGTGCTGTGACCTCCGCAACGTACTGTCAGAAACGCCTTGGGGATCTCATGGTGGAGTGGCGGGCTTTGTGGCGGCAGGTTGACAGCCTGCCAGCGGACGAGGTGCATAAAGAGTGGCGAAGGCTTGATAGGCGAGCGAACGAGATTACCTACCTCCCTGATGTCTTCTCGGAAAATGGACGAGAAACTGCGCGATTCAACGGAGGAGAAGACGGATGCCTACTGGGAGATCCAGAAGGATAATCAGATCGAGAGGCAGACCGATCCCCGATACGCCCTCCCCGCCGTCTAGAGAAGTGCCAGAACGACGTGGCGGCGGATGGCCCCCGCGAAAGAATCCGCCCCCACAGCCCCCACCACCGCCCCCGCCACGGCCGCCCCAGCAATAGGGGGGAGTAGCGCGGGCCGCTGACCGTCAGCACCCGCGGCCCGCCGGTCATACCGAAACGCATACCGAAACCGTGGCGTTTTCCCTATCTCATTGTGCTGGTTGAAGATAGGAACCCGAATGCGGTGTGCATGAAGTACACGGTCTTGCTGCGTCTTCGTCAGTCATACCGCCAGAGGGCCAGAGGTCGGTAGTTCAAGTCTACCCAGGCCCATTGAACTTGCGGGATTTCGGCGGTCCGATATTCGCCTTCCAGCCCTCAGTCTCAATGCGACAGCAGCAGCCGGGGACCCACGAGTCTGTCCGGGTCCGCGTCCGGTTTGGGGGTGAACTTGTTGATCCAGCCGCCGCCATACGATGCGATATACAGGTTGCCGTTCTCATCGATGTCCAACTGGTGCGGCAGTGACAGGCCGCCCGGCCAGCCGCCGCGCCCGATCGCGCCGGCCGCACCGTAGGCGCCCCAGTAATCCTGGAGGACGCCATCCCGGTCGTACTTCAGAACGCGGTTCAAGCTCCCGTCCAGGACCCATACCGCGCCGTTCTCGTCCGGCCAGATGTTCACCGGATCGAAGATGTTCGGCCATTCCTCGATGAACTCCCCGTCGTGCGTGAACAACTGAAGGCGCTCGTTCTGCCGGTCCGCGACGTAGACGCGGTCCTCGCTCACTGCGAGACCGTGAAGGAGATCGAACTCGCCCGGACCGGTACCGAGGCCGCCCCATTGCATGATGAATTCCCCATCCTCGGAATACTTGATGATCCGCGAGTTCCAGTATCCGTCGGCCAGGAGAAAGCTCCCATCCGGGAGGAACGCCAGCTTCGACGGCCAGCCGTAGGTGTGAGGCCCCCAGTCGGATCGTGCTCGGGCGGCTTCACGGGTCTTCGGATGGTCGCGCTCGCCCAGGCGCATTGCGATCTCACTTCCATCGTTCGTGAACTTGACGATCTGCATGTGGCCCCCGCCGCCGCCGCTGTCGATCACCCACACGTGCCGGTCGGGGTCGTACGGGTTGACGTACACCTGGTGCGGGAGCGTGAAGATCGAGTCCCACTGCGTCCACTGTTCGACGATCTCACCGTTCCCGTTGGCGACGACGACGAAATTCGTGCGCCGCAACCGCCCCTCACGGAGAGCGGACCGATCGGCGGGCCAGTCGCCGCGCGTGACGACGATGACGCGATCCGCGTGGTCCACTGCCACGCCGGCCACTTGACCCCAGCCCCACTCGTCGTCGTGGTTGGGTGCGGCTTTCCACCAGCCGGGCACCGGATCGTAGGGCCCGGTGCGGTCGTCTCCCCCCTTCACGACGGCGCCATCCACCCCACCCATTGTCGCGTCGGCCGCGCGGTCGCCACCCTCGCACCCCGAGACGGCAAGTGCCGCGGCGAACCCTAAGGTCAGGCAAAGCGACTGCCTCACCGCTTTCCCTCCGCATCCGTCGCGGCCGGTGCCCACGGGTCGTTGGCGCCCGCGCCGGGGCAGGAGTCTCCGGTATCCAGAAAATGCGTGTGGAGACACTCGAGGGTCGCGCCCAGACTCATCAGCAGTTCTACCGTTTCCGGATACGGGACGCGAGTGAAGAACCCGGCCCGGCCGCCCCGTGCCATGTCCGCCGTGGACTGCCCGAGGCGGGTGATTGCGGTGACGTCCCCGCCCTGCGACACAAGATACTCGATGAGTTCGTTGTCGCCCCGGGAAGCCGCGTAATGCATCGGCGTGTAGAGCCACGAGTCGCGCTGGTTGACGTCCGCACCGAGTTCCTCGATCAGGTACTTCACGGCGGGGATGAACTGGTCGGGTCGGTTCCGAACGCTGAACGCGCCCAGCCCCAGATATCCGCCTCCCGCCGCTGCATGGATCGGCCAGGCGTTGGGCGCGCCCTCCGGAATCCAGGGAAGCGCGGAGTCTTCCTGCTGCCGACCGTCCTGCTGCCGCCGTTCCCGCATCCCGACTTCGGGCCATCGTGTCGGGATGTGGGGGTCCGCTCCGTGCGCGACGAGGAGCTTCATCGCCTCGAGATCCTGCGCGAAGGCCACCCGCCAGAACGGCGTCGCTCCAGTGAGATCGATTCCCAACTTGGTGAGTCCGTATTCCCAGTACCACAGGTGCGTGTTCAGGCGCGGGTTGGGGTCGGCCCCGGTTTCGAGCAGCGCGCGGAGCACGTCCATGTGCCCGGCTTGCTGCAAGTCCTGCGCACGCGGCTGCGGATAGTTGGACTTGGGCGCCCACTGGGTCTGGAGGACGGCGAACAGGGGCGTGGCACCATCCGTCGATGCCGCGAGGTCGGGATCGGCCCCGCGCTCGATGAGGACGAGCGCCAGGTCGAACTGGCCGTTGAGCGCCGCCATGAGGAGCGGACTGGTGGCGTCCGCGCTGACCTGGTCAATGTCCGCGCCGCCGTCGATGAGGGCCGTCGCCGCTTCGATGTGGCCCTCGCGCGCAGCGTGCAGCAGCGCATTCATTCCGCCGGTTCGCCTGACGAGCACCTCGCGGTACGGGGGCCGTACGAGGTCGGGGCCGCCCGGGTAATCCGGCCCCATGCGACCGAGCGAGTGTGGGCTGACATCGCCGACTTCGTGGCCGGAGCGGAGGAACTCGCGCTGCGCACGGATAGCCGCCTGGACGTGGGCCGGACCGGGTTCGCCCGGCCATTCGGCTTCCGGGTCCACCTCGGGCCCGTACTGCCCGAGCGTTTCCGTGGGTGCGCCGATCATGTCGCGGAACCGGCCGTTGGCTTCGCGGTCCAGCGCCAGACTGGGCAGGACATCGACCACGGCGGTCGCGATGTCGGGGTCGGCGCCAGCCTCGAGCAGCGCCGTCACGGCTGCGGCCCGGTTCGCGGCCGCTGCAAACATCAGGGGCGTCTGACCCGCCGACGCCTCCCGGGCGTTCGGGTCGGCGCCATGCTCGAGCAGCGCGGTCACCGTCGCGGCGCCGTTCACGGTACCCGCGGCGAGGTGCAGCGTGGTCACGCCGGTGTTCGTCGTCGCAGCGTTCGGGTCGGCGCCGGCCTCGAGCAGGCGCGCGACGACGGTGCCGTGTCCGCCCCGGGCGGCCAAGTGCAGCGGCGCATAGCGGCCGATCCGCGTCCCGGCGTCAACCGCTGCTCCCGCATCGATCAGCGCGCGGGCCACCTCGGCATGCCCGCGTTCGGCGGCGAAGTGCAGCGCGGTCATCCCGTCGCCCCGCACCGCATCGACGTCCGCGCCGCGGCGGATCAACTCGCGGACCGCCTCCAGCTCCCCGCGCCGGGCAGCATCCAGCAGCGGATCGTCCAGAGCGGCCTGTTGCGCCGCCAGGGCCGCCGGCAGAACCGCCGCGACCAGGAGCGCGACCGCGGCGGCCCTCATGCCGAACCACTCCCGCCCGAGGGCGCCTCGCCCGTGAAGTCGAGCGAGAACACCCCGTCGCTGTCGCCGAACGTGGCCATCTCCGGGTGTCCGATCTTCCGCATGAGGCTCACGAAGGCGTTCGCCATCGGGGTCCCATCGGGGGCGCGCAGATGGATGCCGCCCTCCAGCGCCCCGTTCGCCCGGCCCAGTACGAGCAGCGGCGTGCGCCGATGGTTGTGGAGGTTCCCATCCGCCATCGGAGAGCCCCAGATGATTGCCGTCCTGTCGAGCAGCGAGGCGTCGCCCTCCACCGTGTCGCGCATCTTTTCCAGGAAGTACGCGAGCTGCCCGAGCCGGTATGTGTTGATCTTGTTGAAGTCCATGATGTCCTCGGGTACGTTGCCGTGGTGCGAGGCCCCATGGATGGACTTCGTTGTCCCGCTGTCGGGGAACGTCCGGTTCGACTGATCGAAGCCGGTCTTGAGGGTAATGACGCGCGTCAGGTCCGTCTGCAATGCGAGCAGCTGCAGATCGAACATCAGCCGCATGTGTTCGTCGAAGGAGTCCGGGACGCCCGACGGCGCTTCGGGCATCTCCCGCTCCTCGCCGCTCGTGTTTCGCTCTTCGACCAGCTGGATCCGACGCTCGATCTCGCGGATGTGCTCGACGTACTCGTCCAGCGCGACCCGGTCCGCCGCGCCCAGGGTCCTCCTGAGCCGAGCGACCTCGGTTGCGATCCAGTCGATCAGGCTGCGGTCCGTGCGCCGCCGCGCCGCTCGGTCCTCGGCCGTGTCCCCGGCGCCGAACAGCCGCTCGAACACGACGCGCGGCTCCCGGATCGCCGGAAGCGGCTGGTTGGGCGAGGGCCACGCGAGCGAGGTCGTGTACGCGCAGTGGTAGTTGTACGCGCAGCCGCCGCCGCGATCGATGCCTTCGATGCAGAGTTCCAGCGAAGGGAGCACCGTATCCCGCCCGAATCGCATTGCGTGCAACTGGTCGAGCGAGGTGCCGAGGAAGATGTCGGACCCCTGCGTCTGCTTCGGATGCGCCTGGGTCAGGAACACCGCCGTCGATCGGTCGTCGTCGCCGCCGATCTCCTCCGCCCGAAACGCTTCCGCCGAGCGGCAGTCCGTATTGCTCACGATCGTCATGTACTCGCGGAACGCCTCCAGCGGCCTAAGCTGGCTGTCCGCGACCAGTTCGAAGTCGCGCCCGGTCGTCGCCGGCGCGAACAGGCGACGGGCGTCGCCCCAGTTGCTCGAGCCGGCCACGCCCATCGATTCCTCGATGCAGACGAGCCGCGTGAATCCCGCCGTCTTCATCGGGTCGGCCCACAGCTGTCCGGCGGGAATCATCGCGTCGAGCAGTGGCAGCGCCACGGTGGCGCCGGCCCCCCGCAGGAAGGTGCGGCGCGACAGGTGTGTGCCGGTTATGAAGTTCATGAGGCCGCGGGCGCCGGACGCGCCATCCGAAAGGGGTCGCTGTTCACGACGCCGAGGATGAACGAGAACATTCTGTAATCGTTGGCTTCCGCCTCGCGTGCGATGGCCCGGATCCCGGGCTGGTCGAAGTATTCCGTTCGGCGACCGATCGCGTACGCGAGGAGGTGCGCCGTGAAGTTCCGGACCAGCGGGATCGGCCGCTTCATGAGGACGTCGACGAGTTCCGCGGGCGTGCTCACATCGGTCCCGTCGTAGAAGGTCCCCCGCGTGTCGAGCGGAACGCCGTTCTCGCGAACCCGCACCCGTCCCGTCACGTCGTAGTTGTCCAGAGCGAGCCCGATCGGGTCCATCAACCTGTGGCACGAATGGCAGGTCGGATTCGCTCGGTGGATCTCAAGCCGCTCCCGCGTCGTCAGCCGCCGCCCGCCCTGGGCGGATTCCGTGTCGTCGAAGGCGGGGATGTTGGGCGGCGGAGGTGGAGGCGGCGTGCCCATGAGGACCTCCATCACCCACTTCCCGCGCAACACAGGCGAGGTACGCGCGGACATCGATGTCAAGAGGAGCACGCTCCCGTGCCCCAGCACGCCGCGCCGGCTGTCGTCCGGGTAGGTCACGCGCCGGAAGTCGGGCCCCGAGACCCCCGGAATCCAGTAGTGTGCCGCGAGGCGCTCGTTCAGGAACGTGTAGTCCGCCGTGAAGAGTTCGAGAAGACTCCGGTCCTCTTGAACAAGGTGATCGAAGAGGAGTTGCGTCTCCCGGATCAGGTCCTCTCGAAGCTGACCCGTGAAGTCCGGATAGAGATAGGGCTCTGGCTGGTTGTCCTCCGCGTCCTGAAGCCGCAGCCACTGCGAGGCGAAGCGCGTCGAGAGCGCCTCAGCCCGCGGGTCCGCCAGCATCCGGCGCACCTGCAACTCCAGAACCGCCGGATCCGAGAGCCGCTCCTCCGCGGCCAGCGTCAGCAGTTCGTCATCCGGGCTCGCCGCCCACAGGAAGAACGAGAGGCGCGAGGCGAGGTCCACGTCCGCGATTCGGTAGCTCTCGCCGGGCGCGACCTCGGGTGGAGCCTGTTCGAGACGGAAGATGAAAGACGGGCCGGCGAGGATCGCCTGGAGCGCGGTCCGAACGCCGATCTCGAACCCCTCCTCCTCCTCCTCCTGGTCGTAGAAGGACATCGGTCCGGCGAGATCCTCCTCCGTCACCGGCCGCCGGTACGCCTCGCGCGCGAGCCGCGTCACGATCGACTCGGCGCAGGCCCGAGCCGTCCCTGGATCCTCCGTCACGGCCGCCACACTCCGTTCGGGATGGCAGCGGAAGATCTTCCTCCGGCTCGCCGTCTCCGAAAGCCCCGTGCTGCGCCGCGGGCCGGTGATCATCAGCTCGCTCAGGTGGGGGAGCGCCGTGATCCCGTAGTTCGCCCAAGCCTGAGAGTCCTCGCCTCCGACGAAGGACCAGCCCGGTGTCTTCAGGCGGTCCTCGTACGGCCCCTCGATCGTGCGCACGAACGCCGCCGCGACCTGGCGCTGGCCCGCCCGCACGAAGATCGGTTCGGTGCGGATCGACACCGTTGAGCGTCCGCCGTGCTCAAGGCCGAGGAGGGCGCCGCCCTCCCCGTCGATAGAGATGTCGATGTCCTGGAAACCGGTCCCCTGACCGAAGAGCGTCTCGATCGAGAACACGTACTCCCCGTCCACCGGGAAGTTGTGGGTCACGACCATTCCGCCGCGCGTCCCGTACGGCGTGCCCTCGATATGATCCCAGGCGTGCTGCGAGACGTCGATCGGGTTCGTGTATTTGGCGGTCTTCGGCCTTGCGTCCGGGATGCCGACGGCGAGCCGGCTCACCTCCGTGGCGGCCCTCAGGCAGGCCTCGAGGAGCGTGGTCGAGAGGCCCTGCGCGTCCGACATGTTGTCGAAGGCGCCCAGGTAGGTGTCTGCGGGTAGCCAGCGGCCCGCGTCGATCTCGATCTCGAGGAGGTCGCGGATCACGCGCTCGTATTCGGCCCTGTTCAGCCGCTGGAAGCGCCGCGAGCCGGGATTTCGGTCATGGGCGGCCTCCCGGTCGACCACGGTCTCAAGCGTCTCGACGAGGGCGCGCAGCGTGGCCGGCGGTGGCCGGCGCTGGTCCGGCGGCGGCATCATCCCGGCGCGCAGCTTCCGGATCATCTTCTCCGCCGTCGGCGCCCGCTCGTGCGCCGTCTCCACGTCGAACTCCTCCAGCGTGAGATTTCCGCGGAGGAGGCGCTCGTTGTGACAGCGAACGCAGTAACGCCGGACCACACCGGTGGGATCCGCCGTGTCGGTCAGGGCGGCCACGCCGAACTCCGGGAGAGGCATGGTGGGAGCCGGGCCGGACGCACGATCCCCCGAGGGCAGCCCCAGGAGGACAAACCACAACAACAGAACCGTACTCGCACCCAGTGTCTTCACGCGCCCGTCCTTTGAGAACGACGGATGACGGTGGCTAACCTTTTCAACATAGGGTGACGGGTTCTGCCGCCGCCACACGGAGGAACACGGCCCCCGGTGACAACCTCGCTGGCGACAGGAGATATCGGGGCGTACGGGGGACTTTGCGCCGGGCTATCGGCGGCCGGCGGGCACGAGTCGGACGATGCCGGTCGCGGGACCGTCGATGTCCCGCGCCTCTCCGTCGATGGCCAGATAGATGAATCCGTCCGGTCCCTGCCGTACGTCGCGGATGCGGCCGATCCCCTGCAGAAGGGTCTCCTCGTGCGTCACTTCACGCCCCTCCAGCTGGAGCCGCGCGAGGCGCCGTCCGCTCAGGCCACCGACGAGCATGTCTCCGCGCCATTCCGGGAACGCTTCGCCCGTGTAGAAGAGCATCCCGGAGACGCCGATCGACGGCACCCAGATGTGGGCCGGCGGCTCCATGCCGTCCATGAGAGTCCCCGAGTGGATGCGCGAACCCGTCCGGTAGTTCACGCCGTACCCCACGACAGGCCAGCCGTAGTTGCGGCCGGGCTCGATCAGGTTCAACTCATCCCCGCCCTGCGGGCCGTGCTCGTTCTGCCACAGGTCTCCCGTCTCCGGATGCACCGCCATCCCCTGCGCGTTCCGGTGGCCCCACGTCCAGATCTCGGGGTGGATCCCAGTCCGGCCCACGAACGGGTTGTCCTCCGGGACCCGGCCGTCGTCGTGGAGCCGGATCGTACCCCCGTTGTGGTTCGACAGATCCTGGGCTGGATGCGCCTCCAGTTCGCCCGCCGAAGGCCATTGTCGGTCGCCCAGCGTCATGAACAGGTAGCCGTCGTGGTCGAAGACGAGGCGCCCGCCCCACATCGAGCTTCGGTCCGTCCCGTTCCCGAACGCGTCCGCGTGGAACAGTTCCTCGACATCTGTCAGCCGGTCGTTCTCGAACCGGCCCCGGGCGATGGCGATCGTGCCCAGCGAATCCGGCCCCGGCTTCACGTAGCTGAGATAGAGGAGCCGGTTCGTTGCGAAACCCGGATGGAGGATCGCGTCGCGCAGTCCGGCCTGCTCGAAGCCGCTCATGGAACGGGCGCCGCGTCCGAGCGCCCGGATCGGCGGCAGACCATCCACGGAGTCAGGAAGGAGAACCCCGTCGCGGATGATCCGGAGCCGGCCGGGACGCTCCGTTACGAGGAGATCGCCTTCGGGCGTGAAGGCCATCGCGAACGGACGCACCAAGCCGTCGGCCACCTCCTCCACCCGGAAATCGTGAAGCGCGGTCCTGACGATGCCGTCGTAGTCGCCCGCCGGATCCGAACCGCCCGGAGCGCACCCGGCGACGGGCAGTAGGAGGATGAAGAGGCGCAAGTCGGGGAGATTCATCCCGGTAGTCGAAAGCGGAGAGCGATGACCGAGTGTACGTCGGTTGTCGGGTCGGCCACAACTCCGACGATGATGTCTTCGCCGAAGAATGGCGGTGGGTCCGCGAGCAATGGGGCCGGCACGACGACGGTGCCCGCGTAGCGCCCGTCGTATTCCAGAACATCATAGTACCGCGATGAGGCCATGCTTTCCGGAGGCCAGCGTTCGACCCAGAAGCGATCGGATGCACCCACGTGGAGGGAGATGAAGGCGGGCAGCGAGTCCGGGATCTCCCCCCGCAGTATCTCTGGCGCGACGTTTTGGACATCGCTCAGTGGGACAGGGAGAGAATCGATTCGCGCCTCGAGCGCTCTTATGCTGTCCGCGTGTTCGGCCCGCGGCACGGCTCGGCGCTCCACCTCTGGGCCGTCGATCGTCCTCAGAAGCTGGCCATCCTGGGAGAACTCCCGGAGCTGGTAGGTCTCTCCGTCGCTCATGATGGTCGTCCCGCGCCCGGTCATGTCCCAGTCCACGCGGGGAGCGAAGGGCGCGATGTTCAGTCCGGGGACTAACCAGCCGGTGCCCCGGTTGACCATGTAAAACGCCGTAAATTGTCTCGAGAGGTTTCCCACGTCGGGCACGCGGACGGTGTCGCCAGTGAACCCCCCTGGGCCGTACTTCAGATAGAAGTAGTGAACAGGTTCATCGCGTCGGGAGTTATAGTCCGGGTAGTAGTAGACGCCATCGACCAGTCGAGCCCGCCAGGAATCGGTGTTGGGGTACGGCGGAATGCTCCACGTGTCGACAACGGAATCCGGGTATTCCGAGGAAGAACTGCCCGCAAAAGTGGTGATCCGTGATCCTCGCACAAAGAGCTGTCCATTGGCAGCTGCCAATATGTCGACCGGCCATGTGAACTCGCCCGGCCCCTCACCTTCCCGTCCGATCCAGGCCATGAACTGCCCATCGAACTCGAAGACCCGAACCGACGGCGAGATACGGTCAGCGACGTAGATCCGTCCGTGCTGATCGGCGGCCACGGACGTCACGTCGCCAAAGATGTACTCGTCGGTCTCGTCGCCCAGGCCCGTGTTTCCGATCCGCGCGGCGACGACCGCGGCGATGGTGTCCGACGTCAAGGTTTGGACCGGATGGGCGACGGCCGCCGAGACTCCCACAGCGCCGATCGCCATTACCATGAGCGCGGCGACCATGGGGCTGCGACTCGGTCGATGAGGCTTGAGAATAGCCATGATTCTCTTCTCCAACTGCGAGTGTGAGCGCTGGCCCATGGACAGGGACAAGACCGGCCGATGGGCGTTCATGGCCCCGGCCAGTGAAAGAAGGTGGGTCGCGTACTCCGAGGGGCGGGTACCGAGCGCCAACACCTCCTCGTCGCAGGCCTCTTCGCTTGCGATCGCCGCGAGGCGTGCCGCCAACCAGCTCAGGGGATGGAACCAGTAGAGCGCAAGCACGGTCCGGGCCATGAGCTGCCGGAGCACGTCCCGGCGGTAAACGTGGATCATTTCATGCGTCAGCACGGTCCTCCACTGCTCGGGGGACCACCCTGCCGCCGATCCCGGAAGCAAGATCACAGGCTTCCACAACCCGCCCGTCATCGGTGTGGCGGCTGCCGGGCTGAGGAAGATCCGCACGTCGCCGCGGATCCCCAGTCGCTGGCGGATCGCTTCAGCCTGTCGAAGTCGGATCGGGTCGCGAACCGGATGTGACACCCGAACAAGTCTTGCGAACCGAAGCGCGCCTGTGGCCAGCGAGGCCAGCGCGGCGGTGCAGCCAATTCCCCAGAGCAGAAGTGGAAGTGGAAGGGGGATCGAGCGGGATGGCGACCAAGGCTCTCCCACCGGAACTGCCGTGGATCCGGC
Source organism: Longimicrobiales bacterium (assembly GCA_963555795.3). Taxonomy (GTDB): domain Bacteria; phylum Gemmatimonadota; class Gemmatimonadetes; order Longimicrobiales; family Gaopeijiaceae; genus Bin94. Next base: position 1,183,166 of record CAUVXA020000007.1, read on the forward strand.
GTCTTGCAACGACGGGTCAGGCGCAGCCAGGGTGATGAAGCCGTTTGGGGTGTCACCGACGGGAGGGGCCTCAAGGTACGGCTGCTGGGGCGTGCTGCTGGGGGAGGGAAGGAGCGGCACCTCCCATGAAGGGCCGAAGAGGCTAAGTACAGGCAGCCCGAGGAGAAGCGCGAAGGTCGTCGTCCACAGCAGATGACGGACCCCAGCGGGTCCCTTTCGGGCGAGCCAGGCCAGGGCCAGCGCCGCCGACAGCAGGATCGTGGCCCTGACGACGAATCCGAGCATGCTCAGAGAGTCGAGTACCAAGAGCGAATCCATCACCGTCCCTGCTCCGACGCCTGGTCGATCAGTGCCTTGATGCGCGCTCGCTCATCCGGAGTGAGCTTGCTGTCCTCAAGCTGGAGCAGCATGGCGACTGCACCCTCCACCGAGCCGCCGAAAAAGGTTTTGAGGACATGCTGCATTGCCGAGCTTCGCGCACGTTGCGCCGAGACCGTGGGTGAGTAGACAAAGCGAGGCCCATCGTACTCGCTTGCCAGATGTCCCTTCTTGACGAGGATCCTCAGCACCGAACGGACGGCCGAATCGGTGGGCGGGTCAGTCATTCGCGCCCGGATCTGGGCGGCGGTGGCGTGTCCCGACTCGTGGACGATGTCCATGATTTCGCGCTCTCGTCTGCTGAGCCGTGGCAGGTCGGTCAATGTAGCCTCGCCTTTCCTGGCGATAGTGGTAGAGGTGCGGCAACTCGACACCTCCGGGACAGTTCGACATGCGTGAACAACCCGACGCCGACCGACTAATGACGATATAGTGGTTGTGCTGAAAAATCAACATTACGTTGAGATTTCAGCGTGGTGATGTCTGCGGGGTCCGTTGGTTCGGGTTCCTATCGGCCCCCTTCAGTTTGCCGCCACCGATCCCACAGTCCTGAATCCCGGGTCGTTCAGAGCGTCGAACACGAGTTGTGCCCGATCCAGGACGACGCCTCCCTGAATGAACCGCCACGATGTCGCGCGTGGCTCCGATGTCCTCGGCGGGATTCCCGCGCACCACCAGCAGATCGGCTGCCATCCCTGGGGCGATCGAGCCCCACTCGTCTTGTGCCCGCATGAGTATGGCCGCGTTGCGGGTTGCGGCGGTGATGGCCTCGACCGGTGTCAACCCGGCCTCCACAAGGAGTTCGAGTTCCCGGTGCACTCCTTCTCCCTGGATGACCCCCGGGTAGGGCGCGTCGGTTCCCGCGACGAGGAGCACGCCGGCGTCGTGGAGCCGCTTCACGTTGGCCATCGCGGCCATGAGCCGTGCCTCGATGGCGGCCGCGCGCTCGGCTTCCGCTTCCGTGAGAGACCGGGTGGCGTGGGCCCGCAGCGCGTCGAGGAACCACGGCGCGGTGGTCGAAGCAATGAGGGGGTGGTCGAGGAAGGCCAGGTCTTGCAGGCGCCGCCGTGCGAACGACTCGAGGACTGCCAGGGTGGTGATGGTCACGGTGCCGTTTCGCACCATTGCGGCGATCTCTTCGTCTGTGAACGGACCGGAGGGGGCATGAGCCCTGGCCGAGACCCCCGACTCGACGGCGGCAGCGTAGTCGCCCCGGGTGCCGAGATCGACCACAACCGGCAGGCCGTGATCCGCGCCCGCTCGTACCAGCGAGTCCACCATCTGGGTGTCGAGGCCGGCGTAGCCCTTCAGCGCGTCCACGCCGGCTGCGGCGAGTTGGTCGGCGTGGATGCGCATGCCCGAAGCCTCGAAGGTCGAATAGCTGATCGGCGGCCAGATCGGCACGGGCCCGTCCACCAACGGCCCCACCATGTGAATTCGTGGTCCGGGAATCCGGCCCGCTTCCACCTCGGCGCGGATTTGTTGAATGAAGGGCAGCACGTTGCCGACATCCAGGACCGTAGTGACGCCGGCGTACAGCAACGCGTTCAGGTATCGGCGGTAACCCAGCATATCGGTGCTGACCCCGTCCCAGCCTCCCACCATGTGCACGTGCATGTCCGCAAGTCCGGGCATCACTGCGCCGCCGCCCGCATCCACGATCGTCGCGCCATCAGGTACCGAGACATCGGAAGCAGGCCCTGCGGCGACGATGCGGCCATCTCGCACGACCACCACCCCGTCCGGGATCGGCTCGCCTCCCAGCCCGTCGATGATCACCGCGTTCGTCACGGCGAACTCCCCCGGAGAACCGGCGTCGCCGTCGGGCGCGGGCCCGCAGGCGGCTGCCACAAGGAGCACGGCCCCGGCCATCATGATTGGCGTCACGGCTGCGTGTCGTGTCATCTCTCCGCTCCCTCTCCAAGCATGGCGTCCAAAGTGGCCCGGTCGAGCCATTCGCCCCGCCGAACCACGCCAGCGATTCGGCGCGTGTTCCCGATGTCCTCCAGCGGATTGCCGTCCAGCAGGACCAGATCGGCGGGGCTCCCCTCGACCACCATTCCCGCCCCTTCGTCGCGGCCCAGGAACCGGGCCGGATTCACCGTCGCGGCCTCCAGCGCCTCATACGGTGAGAGTCCCGCGCCTACAAGTTCCTCCAGCTCACGGTGGAGCGCGAAGCCGAGCGGCGGCGTATCCGTTCCGGCCATGAGCGGTGCGCCCACCCCCACCAGCGCACGGACCAGGGAATCGGCCACTGCGAAGCCGTCCATCGCGGCTTCGAAGTCGTCCGGGGTGAAGTTGGTCATCCACGGGATGGACATGCGCTCGGTGTAGAAAGCGCGCATGCCTTCGGTCATGTGGGACGCTTCCTCCGTGGCGAGATAGGCTTCCACCAGGTGGTCGGGCTTGAGGATCATGCGCACGGCCAGCGTCGGGACGCTCCACACGCCTCCGTCGCGGGTCCGTTCCGCCAGGTCCTGAATGCGCGACAGGTCTCCATCCGCCCACGCGAGGGTCCGCGACCTCAGGTCCGCGCCCGGCTGGTTGGCCGCGTCGGCGGGCACGAGGTGCCAGATGTATCCGCGCAGGTGCTCGATGCTCGCCTGGCCCGCCGCGAGGGCGCCATCGAGTCCGACCTCGAAGGGGACGTGGCCAGCCACGGGAATGCCGAGGCTGCGGGCTTCCGTGACGATGCCGCCGTACGCCGAAGCGGGGACGTTGTTGTAGACCTTGATGAAGTCGTACCCCGCGGCGTGCTGCTCCCGGACCGCGCGGGCCCCGTCGACGCTGTCACGGACGATGACGCGGCCCGCCGTATCGATCACCGTGGCCAGTTCCGGTGGTGGCAAGCCCTCGATGATGGTGCCTGCGGTGTAGATATCGGGCCCGGCCAGCTCGCCGCGGGCGATCCGGTCGCGAAGGTCGAGGGTGGATTGGCCACCCCACAGAACGCGCACACCGGTGACCCCGGTGGCGAGGAAGCGGCCCAGCGCCTGCTCCTCCTGAAAATGCACGTGCATGTCGTTGAGACCCGGGATGAGATACCCGCCCCGGCCGTCGACGCGGGTGGCGCCGTCGGGGATTTCGGCCTCGCCGGACGGCTGAACCGCGAGTACGCGGCCGCCGCCGACCAGGACGGTCATATCGGAGAGGACGCGCTGGCTGTCCATCGGGATGACCGAGACGCCTTCGATGGCCAGGGTGGCCTGTTCGGGGGGTGGTTGCTGTGGCGCGTCGCCCTTGTTGCACGCGAGGAGCGCGGCCAGGGCCAGCGGTGTCAGGGCCAGCGGCCGCGCGGCCGGCAACCGCAGGGCCGGGGCAGGGAACAGTTTCTTCGCCATTGCGGATCACCGGATGAGGTGCGAGCGGTCAATCGACGGAGTCGACGCGCTGTAGCGACAAGGGCAAGATGAGGCTTCGGCGAACTGGCGGGCAAACCTCGCGCGCCGTAGACTGGCCGAACCGCAGCGCTTTTCGAGAGTTTGGCCATTCGGTGTCTCCGAGCCCTGATCTACGGAGTGTCTACATGAGAGACCTATTGCGTTTGTCACCCTTCTGCTTGCGTTTGTCACCCTTCTGCTTGCGTTTGTCACCCTTCTGCTTGCGTTTGTCACCCTTCTGCGCCATTGGCCTGCTCGCATTGGTCGGCATGTTTGCGCTCGCCTGTGAGACCCCGCCAGCGGATTCCGGGGAGGGAGCGTCTCCTGGCGCCGAGGCCGATGCTGAGGCGGAAGCCGACACGGGTGATGCCACCGACGCGACCGCGCAGGACACGGCAGACGCTGAGCAGGAAGCCCCCGACCCTGAGGCCGCCATCATCCGCCTCGACCCCGACGACCCGAACCTCGACGTCTGGCGCGACCGCGACATCTCGAACGACCCGCCGCGCGAGCCCGGGCCCATCAACGTCGGCTCGGTGCTGAGCTTCTTCGGCCTGCCCGTCGCGCGGACCATCGAGGATCTCGTCGCGGGCGAGGTCGAGGTGGCCTTCATGGGTGCCCCCGTGGACATGGGGGTCGGCTTCCGCGGGGCCGGGGAGGGGCCGACCGCGTTTCGTGCGATGCGGCGTAGCGTCGGCAGCATGGAGACGATGGTGCGGTGGCGCAGCGAACTGACCGCCGTGGACTACGGCAACGCGCCGATCGACAACCTCAGCGTCGAGCGCAGCATGCCCCCGATCCGCCGTATGGTCCGTGAGATCGCGCAGACCGGTGCGATTCCGGTCATCATCGGTGGTGATCACTCGATCGAGTTCGCCAACGTGGCCGGTCTCGCCGATGTCTACGGCAAGGAGAACGTCGGCGTCATCCACTTCGACGCCCACTACGACGCCGGGGGTACGCGGAGCGGCCACCTGGTCTCGCACGCGCAGCCGGTACGCCGGCTCGTCGACGATGGCCACATTCTCGGCAGGAACTTCATTCAGGTCGGGCTGCGCGGCAGCTGGCCCGGGCCGGAAGGCTTCGAATGGATGCGCGAGAACGGTCTCCGCTACCACACGATGGCCGAGATCGACCGCGATGGCTGGAACACGGTCATGCAGCGCGTTCTCGACGAGGCGAACGACGGTCCGGAGTACCTGCACATCTCCTTCGACATCGACGTGATGGATCCCGCCTACACCTCGGGGACGGGGACGCCGGTTCCGGGTGGACTGACGCCCCGGGAAGTCTTCTACATCGTCCGCGGGCTGTGTTCCGAGAACAACCTGGTCGGGTTCGACCTGGTGGAACTCAACCCGCTGGTCGACCCCGGCTACACGACCGCGCTCAACGCCAAACAGGTCGTCGACGAGTGCATGACGGGGGTTGCGCTCAGGAAGCTGGGGCTGGGCAACCGGGACTACCTGAGTCCGCTGACGCGACGGGATACCCGGCGGTAGGCCGGCGCGTGTCAGGGGCGGGCACCGGCCCGCGCACGAGGCCAGGCCCGCGCACAGCCACACGACCGAGGAGGAACAACATGGGATCCGCCCCGAAAACCTCGACGACCTCCCGAAGAGACTTCCTGGCCAGTTCGGCCGCCCTCGCGGCGGGTACCCTCGGGTGCCAGCCGGATGCCGATGACGGGTCGGCAGCGGGCGGCGCGAACGCGTCCGCAGCCTACGCGGACCCCTCTGCCCCCGGTTCCGCCACCCCCCAGCCGCCCACCGACATCACTGCCGCAACCATCGCCGAAGCCGAAAAGCTGCACGGGGTGACCTACACCGCCGACGAACGCGCGGCGCTGGTGCAGTCCATCGGCGGCCAGGTGGCCGGAATTCTCCAGCTCCGTGAGGTCCCTCGTGAGCTCAGCCTTCAACCGGCGATCACCTTCGATCCGCGCTTGCCCGGCGTGTCGTACCCCACACAGGAGAACCGGCTCGCGTTGTCCGCCGGAGACCCCGGGGCGCTGCCAGCCGACGAGGCCGACATCGCCTACGCCTCGGTCCGCTCGCAAGCGCACTGGATCCGCACCGGCCGGATTACCAGCCGCCGCCTCACCGAGATCTACCTGTCGCGGATCGAGCGGCTCGCGCCCGACCTGTTCTGCTACATCACCGTCACTGCGGACCATGCGCTGACGCAGGCGGACGAGTCCGACCGCGAGCTTGCCGCCGGCCGCTACCGAGGCGCACTGCACGGCATCCCCTACGGCATCAAGGACTGCTTCGACACCGCCGGGATCCCCACCACCTGGGGTGCGATTCCCTTCCAGGACCGCGTTCCCGACCAGGACGCCCGCATCGTCACGATGCTGCGCGAGGCCGGAGCCATCCTCCTCGGCAAGCTCGCCACCGCCAGCCTCGCCAACGGCTACAGGTGGTACGGCGGGAAGGTCCGCAACCCCTGGAACACCGAGGAACACGCGGGCGGCTCCAGCGCCGGACCAGGATCGGCGACCGCAGCTGCACTGTGTTCATTTTCGATCGGGACCGACAGCCTCGGTTCGATCCTCAATCCGGCCGACCAGTGCGGTGTCGTTGGCTTGCGCGCGACCTTCGGGCGGGTGCCTACCGCGGGAGCCATGCCGCTTACTCCCAGCCTCGACCGCATCGGACCACTCACGCGCCGCGTTGAGGACGCCGTGCCGGTGCTGGCTGCGATCAACGGACCCGATCCGACATCGGCATCCTCCATAGACATGGGTTTCAGCTACGACGCCAGCTTCAACCCCGCCACCATCCGCGTGGGCTACTCACAGGACTGGTTCCGCGAAGCCGGATTCGGTCCCGGCGCCTCCGTCCCGGTCGCCGACGCCCACCGCGACGCCCTCGACGCGCTCCGCGAACTCGGCGTCGAACTGGTCGAGGTGGAGCTGCCCCCATTCCCCTACCAGGCCCTCATCCCCAACCTCTACGTCGAGGCCGCCACGATCTACGAGGCACTGACCCTGGATGGCCGCGACGACCTCCTTCCCCCCGAAGGCTGGCCCGACGCCTGGCGCCGCGTGCGCCTGCTGTCGGCGGTCGACTACCTGCAGGCCGAGCGCCTCAGGCGGCATCTGATGCATGAGTTCCACCGCATCTACAGCGACGTGGACGCTCTCTTCGGTCCGACCTACGGCTCCTTCGAGCTGCTCATGGCGATGAACTACACCGGGCACCCGGGGATCAGCCTGCGCGCGGGCCTCGACCAGAGCCCGACCCGAAGCGCGGGTCCGGTTCCCGACGATCCCCAGGGAGAGCCGAACACGATCACCCGTAATGTGGCTTTTCATGGCCGACTCTTCGAAGAGGGCAAGATCCTCGCGCTCGCCCGGGCGCTGGAGGAACGGCTGGGGGTGTATCACCACCGTCCGCCGATCGGGTAGCGACCCACGCCGAGGGTCCCCCATTCGCGCGGGGCGAAGGGGATAGCGGGCGCGAAGGGATGGCGGCGCGCGGGTCCCCGCGACCGAACGCCTACTCCCCGGACCACCCCTGCGGAGGTTTTTCCGGCGGGGCGGGTTCAGGCGGAATGACCAGTTCCAGCTCGGTATGGCGTGCGATGATTTCGAAGTCACGGTCGCGCGCGAGAAGGGGGCGGCCCTCTCCCAGCGCCGTTGCGGCCACCATGCAGTCGACGATGGACCGGATCGTGAATCCGGCCCGGCGACAGGTGCGGTAGATGCGCGCGGCGGCCTGATAGTCCCTCATCGAGTCCGGAACCAGAATCTCGAAGCGGCTCAGGAGTTGCAGGAGCCGCGCGGCTTTGAGTTCGCTGCGGCTGCCGGAGAGCAGCTCCGTCACCACGGGTGCTGGAGTGGCTATGGGTTGGCCGGTCCGGACGCTGGCTCGGAGGGCAAGGTGGATGGGGCTACCCGTCTCACGCAGGTATTCGACCCACGCCGAGGTGTCTACAATCACGGCTACTCGATCGGCCTCACTGGATCAATCATTTCGATCGGGCTTCCGTCTCGCATCTCGTCCAAGTCTCCGTCCCACCCCACGCCCTGCATCGCGAGCGCTTCCTCCTTCGTCATCGGGGCGACCGCCTGCCTGCAGACCGCCTCCTCGACGGCCGCCTTCCAGTTGCGGAGTCCGTAGCGCTGACGCACGGCTTCGAGGTCGTGCTCCATGAGCCTCACCTCGATCGTGACGTAGCGGAGCAGCCCGGGCTTGAGGATGGAGTAGTCCGGACGGGCCTCTCGGACAGCAGCGGTTCCGCCGCGCAACTCCCGCTCCCGCACCTCGCGCAGAGTGCGGCGCACCCACGCGGACACTGTGACGTTGTTGCGCCTGGCTGCGTCCCGAATCTCGTCGAAGTCCGTGTCGGACATCACTACTTGCAGTCTTTTACTCATGTTTTGAGTATAACATACTCATCTTTGCACACAAGGCTCTCAGGGTGGCATCGTGTCCGTATCCGCGTACCCAGGCGGCCAACTGTCGCCCGACGCACCCGAACGCCGGAGAGCCACCATGTCGCGCCGTTCCATGCTCCTCCCCGTCCTCGCCCTCGCCGCGCTCACCACCTCGCCCGCGCAGGCCCAGCGCTTCTCGATCGAGGACGTGCTCAGCCCCGGCTACCCGGTCCAGCTGGTCGCGGCCAACGACGCTGACCGAATCGCCTGGGTCGAGTACGAGGAGGGACGCCGCAACGTGTTCACGGCGGCGGCCCCCGATTTCGACCCGGTTCGCCTTACCCGCTACGAAGACGACGACGGCCGCGACCTCTCCACGCTGCGCATCTCCGACGACGGCTCTACCGTGGTCTTCCTGCGCGGCCACACCCCCAACCGGGAGGGCTGGGTCGCCAATCCGGCGAGCGACCCGCGCGGCGCCGAGCGCGCGGTGTGGGCGGCGAGCACGGCGGGCGGCGAGCCCTGGCGCGTCGTAGAAGCCTGGAATGTTGCCCTGTCGCCGGACGGGGAGTGGGTTGCGTACGCGAAAGACGGCGCGATCTACCGCGCGCCGGTCAACCCGGGCGTCGTGACGACCGAACCCGACCGGCCGCTCTTCAGCGTATTCGGCAGCCAGGGCACCCCGGTCTGGTCTCCCGACTCCCGCGAGCTCGCCTTCGTGAGCGACCGCGGAGATCACAGCTACATCGGCATCTACGATACCGACAGCCCTGGCATCACCTATCTGGGACCGGCCGTGGACCGGGATACCAGCCCGACCTGGTCGGCCGACGGCACCCGGGTCGCGTTCATCCGCAGACCGGGACTGCCCTTTGGCGCGAGGGCGGAGTTGGGCGAAGCGAGCGCGGACGACCTGCCCGATGGCATGACCGAGGCGCGTTTCGCGGGCGGCTACGACTTCTCGATCTGGGTCGGCGACGCCCGCACCGGCGAGGCGACCGAGGTGTGGCACAACGCGCCGGACGACGAGATCCACAGCGAGATACGCTCGGTGACCTGGGCGGGTGACCACATCATCTTCCAGGCCGAACCGGACGGGTGGCGGCGCTACTACTCGGTGGCGGCCTCTGGCGGCACGACCACGCCGGCCGAACTCACCCCCGGCGATGGCATCGCGGAATACATCTCTCTCTCCCCCGACGGACGCACGCTCTTCTACGCCACCAACGCCGGCGACATCGACCGCCGCCACCTCTGGCGCGTGCCCACGTCGGGGGGCAACGCGGAGCAGCTTACGCACGGCGACGGCATCGAGACCTACCCCGCCGCGCTGGCATCGGGGAGCCAGGTCGCGGTGCTGCATGCGAGCGCCAGCCAGCCGTTGACCGTCGCGGTGGTTCCCGCCGACGGCGGAGAGGCACGGACGATCCGCGAGCTTCCGTCACGCTTCCCCTTCGACCACCACGTCGTTCCCGAGGCGGTCACCCTGGAGGCTGAAGACGGCTTCGAGTTCTACAACCAACTGTTCCTGCCCCCGGACCTGCAGCCCGGCGAGAAGCGGCCCGCGATGATCTTCATCCACGGGGGATCCCGCCGTCAGATGCTGCTCGGCTACCACTACATGCACTTCTACCACATGGCCTACGCGATCAACCAGTACTTCGCGAACAAGGGCTACGTGGTGCTGTCGGTGAACTACCGGAGCGGCATCGGGTACGGGCGCGACTTCCGCAATGCCCCGGGACGCGGGCGCGAAGGGAACACCGAGTACCGGGACATCAAGGCGGCCGGGGAGTACCTGCGTGACCGCGCGGACGTCGATCCCGACCGGGTGGGGCTGTGGGGGCTCTCGTACGGCGGGATTCTCACGGCGCAGGGGCTGGCCCGGGACTCGGATCTGTTCGCGGCCGGGGTCGACATCGCCGGCGTCCACCTGTGGGGGAACTCGATCGACCCGGAAGACGTGTCCTACCAGTCATCAGCGGTCTCGGAGGTGGAGAACTGGACGTCGCCGGTGCTCCTCATTCACGGTGACGACGACCGGAACGTGGCGTTCTCGCAGACGGTCGGCCTGGTGCAACTGCTGCGGGCGCAGGGGGTGCCGCACGAGCTGATCGTCTTCCCGGACGATGTGCACGACTTCCTGCTGCACGAGCGCTGGCTGATCACCTTCGGCGCGACGGACGCCTTCTTCGACAAGCATCTCATGGGTGGGGAAGCAGTGACTACGGGGGGACGGCGGTAGGGAGCCCAGTTCACGCTGGTGCTGGTCGAGGCCGGGTTCCTCCGGGGGCGGGCCTCCCAGCGGGACGCCCGTTGCGGCGACCCCCCCCGGCCGGGCATCCTAAGGGACACTCGTTCCCCAACGGTTTTCCACGCCCTTCAAAGGAGCCGTCCCATGCTTCGCCGCCGTCTCCGCTTGTGCCTTGCGGCCCTGACCTTCACCGCCGCGGCCACATCCTCGGCCCCGGCCCAGGAACTCATTCCCGAGCACCTCGCGAACCTGCAATACCGCCACATCGGCCCGGTCGGCAACCGGATCTCGGCGGTCCATGGCGTGACCGGTGACCCGCTGACCTACTACGCCGGGGCCGCGGCTGGGGGGCTGTGGAAGAGCGAAGACGGCGGGCTCTATTGGGAGCCCCTCTTTGACGAGCAGGACGTTCACTCCATCGGATCCATCGATGTCGCGGAGTCGGACAGTGAGATCGTCTGGGTCGGGACGGGCGAGCCCCACATCCGCTCGAACGTGACCATCGGCGACGGAGTCTACCGATCCCTTGACGGAGGCGACACGTGGGCGCACATGGGCCTCGACGCCACCGGCCGGGTGAGCAAGATCCTCGTCCATCCCAGCGATCCGAACGTGGTGTACGTCGCGGCCCTTGGGCACGTGCACGCGCCGCAGCCGGAGCGGGGGATCTTCCGCACCACCGACGGCGGCCGCAGCTGGGAGCACGTCCTGTTCGTGAACGAGGGGGTTGGCGCCAGCGATCTGGTCATGGATCCCAACAACCCCAGGATCCTTTTCGCCGGCATGTGGACGGTTCAGTTCAACACGTGGGGACGGCGTAGCGGCGGACCGCTGAGCGGCATCTACATGAGCCGCGACGCGGGCGACACGTGGACCAGACTCGAGGGCAACGGGCTGCCCCCGCGTCCGGTGGGGAAGATCGGTCTTTGCATGACTCCCGCCGACTCGGAGCGGATCTACGCGCTGATCGAGACCGGTGACGGGGTGCCGTGGGAGGGACAGGCGACCGACTCGGGCGAGCTCTGGCGCTCCGCCGATGGCGGTGCCACGTGGGAACTCATGACCCACAGCCGCAACTTCGGCGGCCGCACGGGCTACTACAACAACTGCCGCGTGCTCCCCGACGATCCCGACGAGGCGATGTTCCTCACCGCGGCCTTCACGCGCACCATCGACGGGGGCAGAACCGAGACGGCGCTTCAGGGGCGTTCGCGGCCCGGGGGCGACTATCACGACCTCTGGATCGACCCCACCGACGGCGACCGCTGGCTGGTGGGCAACGACCAGGGCGTCTCGGTCTCGCTCAACCGGGGCGTCTCCTGGCTTCGCACACAGCTCCCGGTGGCACAGATGTACCACGTCACGGTCGACAACGCGATTCCGTACAACGTCCTCGGCAACCGGCAGGACGGGCCCAGCTTCCGCGGGCCGTCCAACAGCCTTTACGGCGGCTTCGGGGGTAGCTCGATCCCGCGGGGTGACTGGCATTCGGTGGGCGGCGGCGAGAGCGGCTTCGCCACGCCGGACCCCGAAGATCCGAACATCGTCTGGTCCAGTGCCTCGGGGTCGGGCGCCCGCGGGGGGATCGTGGTCCGCTTCAACGAACGCAACCGGCAGTTCCGCAACGTCGAGGTGTGGCCGGAGAGCACCGGCGGGTGGCCGGCGGAGGAACTCAGGTACCGCTTCCAGTGGACCTTCCCCCTGCTCGTCTCGCCCCACGATCGCAACACCCTCTACGTCACCAGCCAGCACGTTCACCGCACCACCGACGGGGGCCAGAGCTGGGAGGTGATCAGCCCCGACCTCACCACGAACGACAAGTCCCGGCAGGGAATCAGCGGCGGACTGACCCCCGACAATATCGGCGTCGAGTACTGCTGCGTGATCTATGCTTTCGACGAATCGCCGATCGAGCCCGGCGTCTTCGTTGCCGGCTCCAACGACGGGCTCGTGCACGTCAGCCGGGACGGCGGCGCGACGTGGACGAACGTCACCGACAACATGCCCGATCTCCCCCCGGACGGCGTCGTGCGCGGGATCGACATCTCCCGCCACGAGGCGGGCAAGGCGTTCGTGGCGATCGAGCACCACCAGGTCGGCGACCTCCGTCCCCACGTCTACCGCACCCGCGACTACGGAGAGAGCTGGACCAGAATCGTGGATGGGATCGAGGATCATCCGCTGTCGTTCACTCGCAGTATCCACGAAGATCCCGTCCGCGACGGCCTCGTCTACCTGGGGACCGAGAACCGTGTCTATGTCTCGTTTAACGATGGCGACGCATGGCAACTGCTCAAGAACAACCTGCCGCCGGCACCGATGTACGGTCTCGTTGTTCAGCAACATTTCAACGACCTGGTAGTGGGCACGTACGGGCGCGGCTTCTGGATCATGGACGATGTGACGCCGCTCCAGCAGATGACTGACGCTGTGGCCTCGTCCGACGTCCACCTTTTCGAGCCGCGGGACGCCTACCGCTTCCACAACCGCACAAGCCCGCAGTCTCCCAACATCGACATGAGCCAGGGCACCAACCCGCCCTACGGTGCGTCGATCAACTACTGGCTGGGGGCGGACGGTGCCGGCGAGATGACCGTGCGGGTGGCGGATGGCGCCGGCGAGGTCGTGCGCACGTTGAGCGGCTCGACCGATCCTGGCATCAACCGGGTGCAGTGGGACCTGCGCTACGACAACCGGAGCCAGGTGCGGATGCGCACGACGCCGCTGTACGCCGATTGGGTCGACCTGGGGGCGGACCGGGTGCGGACCCGAGGGGGCGGGATCGACGTGATGGTGCCACCGGGCACCTACACGGTCACCCTCGAGGTGGACGGAACCGAGCGGGGCACGCGGTCACTGGCCGTGCTCAAGGACCCCAACTCGGAGGGAACCGAGGCCGACATCCTCGCCCAGACCCAGATGATGCTGGCCCTGAGTGGTGACTACGACGAGGCCGCTGAAGCGATCAACCGCATCGAGTGGATACGCCGCCAGCTCTACGACCTGCGGGCCGTCATGGAGGAACGCGAAGACGCGGACGAGGTCCTGCAGGGAGTCGAGGACCTGGACGTGAAGCTGATTGCGGTCGAGGAAGAGCTCATCCAGTTGCGCACGACGGGAACCGGGCAGGACGGGGTGCGTTATCCGGCGAAGGTGATCGGGAAGCTGGGGCACCTCGCCAATGGGGTTCGGTCGGCCGACTTCCGGCCCACGGACCAGCAGGGTGAAGTCCACGACGTGCTCCGGGCCATCCTGGGCGACGCGCGGGCCGAACTGGAGTTGATCATCTCGACGGATCTGGCTGCGTTCAACCGGCTATTGGAGGGCTTGGGAGCGGGGCGGGTGATTACGGATGGGGGGTGATGGGGCGGTGGGGCCTTCGGTGCGGCGATGCCGCAGTCGAACCCGTGCGGGGCCGCTGCCAGTGGATGTAGCGGTCCTGCGGGCAACGATTATTGTCTGAGGTGTCTACTGTTCTGGCTGACACCTCTTTGCCTGCCACCTGTCGGACACCTGTCTTGCAGACAGAGATGGCAGGTAGCATCTTCCCCGCGTCGAACGCTGAGCAGGGGAGACCCTTGAGTCGATTCACCTGCGAATGCAGCAGCTCAATCCAGATGGCGGCGCACGGGTCGCTCCCGTCGTCGGCCCGAAGGGAAGCAGCACGATGGTCGTTGCGATTATCCTCTGGTGTGGCGTCGCTTTTCTCTGCGGCTATGTGGCCTCGGAGAAGGGTCGGAGTTTTGGAGGGTGGGCGTTCCTTGGATTCTTTTTCACTATCTTCGCCCTGATTGCATTGGTCGCCGTGCCAACCCTGGAAAAGAGGGTGCCGGACCCCGACTGTTCGCGATGCGGTCGCGCTCGGGTCAAGCACTACCGCCAGATAGACAGCAAGACGATCTACTTCTGCCCGTCCTGTGTGCAAGAGTATGATTCGGAGAAGACGTTGGCGCGATCTGGGTAACTATAGGACAGACGAGCCTATTCATCATGACGCAAGGATCGGCGTTTCTCGCTCGGGACGAAGTCGGCCTTTCCCTCCTCGTGTAGACGAGCCCCAAGGGTTTCCTCCGCTAGTGCCAACGTTACGGCATTGGAATCCTAGCAGCCCGTGGATAAAGTCCGTCTCTGCGAGTTTCGTGTAAAAGGGTTAAATTACAGGGGTACATGAACCTCAGCGAGCGGGGACGGCGATGGCGATAGGCAGACGGCCCGGGGCACGGCAGCACAACATGTTCGTGGCGGCAAGCGAGATCCGCGCGGGGGGCAACCCGTTCTACCGGGCCTTGGACAGGCTTTTGCGCGAGAACGGATTCGACGGTTTTGCGGAAGAGACCTGCCGCGAGTTCTATGCGGGCAACCGGGGGCGGCCGGGTGTTCCTCCCGGGGTCTGCTTCCGCATGCTGATGGCGGGGTATCTGGAGGGGACCGGCTCGGAGCGCGGCATCGCCTGGCGGTGTGCGGACTCGTTTTCGCTGCGCGAGTTTCTGGGATACGGGCTGGCGGAGAACCCGCCGGAGCATTCCACGCTGTCGAAGACGCGGAAGCGGCTGAGCGTTGAGGCGCACGCGGCGGTCTTCGGCTTCGTGCTGGAGCGGCTGCAGGTGTCGGGCCTGCTGCGCGGCAAGACGCTGGGGGTCGACGCGACGACGCTGGAGGCGAACGCGGCGCTGCGCACGATTGTGCGGCGCGCCGGCGGGACGGAGTACGAGGAGTGGCTGGCGCAGCTGGCGCGGGCCTCGGGGATCGAGACGCCGACGCGGGAAGACCTGGCGAAGCTGGACCGGAAGCGTCCGAACAAGGGGTCGAACAAGGACTGGGTGCATCCGCACGATCCGGAGGCGCGGATCACGAAGATGAAGGACGGCAGGACACACCTGGCGCACAAGCTCGAACACGCGGTCGATATGGAAACCGGAGCCATCGTCGGGCTGACGGTGCAGACGATGGACGGGGGAGACACCGCCTCGCTGCCGGTCACGCTGGACGAGGCGGAGCGGCAGCTGGCGGAGGCGGGAGTGGAGGCGAAGGAGGTGGTGGCGGACAAGGGCTGCCACTCGAACGCGACCATGACGGGCGTGAAGGAGCGGAAGCTGCGGGCGTACGTGAGCGAGCCCAACCGGGGGCGCCGGAAGTGGAAGGGCAAGCGGGACGCGCAGAAGGCGACCTATGCCAACCGCCGGCGGATCCGGGGCAACCGGGGCAAGCGGCTGCAGCGCGGGCGCGGGGAGAAGGTGGAGCGGCCGTTCGCGCACATGCTTGAGACCGGCGGCATGCGCCGCCTCCACGTTCGGGGCCAGAAGAACATTCGAAAACGAATGCTCGTCCACGCGGCGGCCTTCAACCTCGGGCTCCTCATGCGCAAGCGGTTCGGCGTTGGAACCCCCCGTGCATTGCAGGGCCTCGCTGCCATACAAGCTGCACTCTCAACTCAGGTCACAACCCGCGTCTTGCGCTTTTTCCCCCGTATCCGGCGCATTTCCGCCCTTCCTGAGCCGAATATCGCCTCCTCACGCCCGAAGACCCGCTTCTTGCACAACAACACCGCGGCCGCGCGTCCGTTTTCTCTCCCAGCCATCATCCGCTGGGCACCCACTTCTTCCACGGGCTGCTAGAGGCGTTAGCGACCAAGTCGTCAGGGGGACGCGCTCGACGAACCCGGTTTGTTCATTGAAGTGCTGTGGTTGCCGGTCCACAAACTCTTCCACCAGGCGCGTGGTCGGTTCTTCGGTGGTCATCTCTCTTAGCGGCAGCGCGTATTCCTCAGCCAAAACGAACCGCCCCCAATGCCCTGGTTGACGATTTTCCGGGCAGCGACTACCCAGGCAACGCTCCTCTCGCCCTCCAGATCCGGTCTGAGCGGACCAAGTGTACATGGTCCCTCCGACGATGGCCAAGGGCACCGCAATTGGTCCCATGGGCAGTCCAATCAATGCAACCCCCGTGAAGATCACGGAGCCGGCCGCTCCGGCGGCAGCACTCTTGCCGACGTCCTTGATAACCTGCTTCGACGCCTGTCCCAACGTCCTGCCATTCCCCTTGACGAGCAGGAAGTTCTCAACTGCCGTAACAGGCAACTCGACAAGCGCCCCGATTATCGCGCCTCTCGCAGCCGCAACATTCCCCTTCGCAGCCGCAACAGTGGTGGCCTTGGCTCCCTGGGTCATGCCGTTGGCGAAGTTATCCAATCGGGCCCGAGCGAGTTCGAGTCCGGTCATGTTGTCGGACCCGCGTGCCCGGTTCCAGGGCTTGCGTTCGAAGATGACGTTGGTGATCTCGCTCTCCAGAGACGGAGCGTTCTTGGCTGATTCGATGTGACTCAGGTCACGAATGCCCAGGAACTCGACGACCGATTCGGTCTTCGTTTTGACCCCGTTCGGGATCAGATCGTAGAGGGCCTCGGCACTGAAATCGCCTCTTCTTGCGCGGAGTGAGTCCACTACGCCTGCCGGCATGTCCGCCAAGGCATTGGGCACCGCCGGAACCCATGCGCCAAATGCGGCAGCGCGACTCCCCCATTTGACCCGTTCGGCCGTCAGGTGTGACCGAATTAGGAGCTGTAGCCGCTTTGCAATCGTTCCCATGCGATCCCTTACGGGCTACCCCAGGAGACCCTCACGACGCCCTCGGCCGACCGCAGCCAGATCGGTTCCCCATCAACTCACCGGTCGGATTGCCCGCGCCAGCGCCTCTGCCCCTCCCACCACCGGCAGCTCGATGCTGGTCCCGCCCAGGTCGACCGTCAGCGTCGTGCCCGGATCGGGGTGCAGGGTGAAGTGCTTGTCGCTGGAGAAGATCATCAGGCCGATGCGCGCCCCGGCGGGGATGATCTGGTCGTCGGGCTGCAGCGCGAACTCCAGCTCGACGAACTCCCCGGGCGTGAGGGCGGCGCCGGAACGGGGGGCCGCGATGTCGTCGGCACCGGCGTTGGTGGGGTCGGCCCAGCCCTTGGTGATGATGTTGTCGTTGATGTTCTCGCTGTCGGTCCAGGGGAGCGACACCAGCCAGACGGACAGGTTCGCCGCCGGGGTGTCCGCCGAGACCCGCACGCGCACCGTGGCGACGCCCGACAGGTGCACGTCCTCCCGCAGCTCCGGGGTCGCGTAGAGGAGCCGGTGGTTCGACCACTCCGCCGCGGCGAGTTGGCCACCCTCGAAGGAGAAGTTGTCCACGATCCCGCCGGTGCTGTCGGCGTCGCCGGCGTTCAACGAAAGGGTGCCGGTCCAGTGCCCGTCGCCTGCGGGGTGAAGCGGCACGCCCTCGGCCTCGGGGTGCGGATAGCTCGGATACGGCGTCGGCTCCCCCCTGTCGTCGCCCTCGCGCACGATCCAGGCCTTCGCGTCGTCCTCGACGCCGTTCTCGACGCCGACGACGTAGCGCGTGAACCACCGATTCATGAGTTCCAGCGGTGGGGGCCCGCCGTGGCCGCCCTGGTGGTAGTAGATCTGGACCGGCACGCCCCGTTCCTTCAGCGCCGTCGAGATGCGGTAGCTGTGCTCGGGCATGACGTTCCAGTCGTTGAAACCGTGGCTCATGAGGGTGGCCGCGCGCACGCCGTCGATGTGGTTCAGGTAGTCGCGTCCCTCCCAGAAGTCGTTGTAGTCCCCGGTCGCGCGGTCCAGTTGCGCGGTCATCTCGTCGCGCACTTCCGCGATGCAGTAGTCCCGCACGTCGGGGAAGCTGCTGAAGATGAAGTCGAAGAGGACGTCGATGTCCTCGCCCGGGTAGCCGCCCGGAGCCCGGACCAGCCCGTTGGACCGGTAGTAGTGGTAGTAGGAGGTGTTGGGGGCGATGGGAATGATCGCTTCGAGGCCCTCCACGCCGGTGGTGGCGGCGGCCAGAGGCAGCGTGCCGTTGTAGGACGTCCCCGTCATCCCGACCTTGCCGGTGGTCCAGTAGGCCAGGACCTCCTCGTCACCGTCGAGGCTGGTGAAGCCCCGGGCGCGCCCGTTCAGCCAGTCGATGACCGCCTTGGGAGCGAGCGACTCGTTGGCTCCGCCGACCGTGGGACACCCATGGGACTGGCCTGTCCCCGGCGACTGCGAATGGATGACCGCGAAGCCGCGCGGCACCCAGGTGCGCACCTGCGAGTTGGAGATGACCGGCTGACTGGCCCGATGCGCGATCGTTGCAGGGAAAGGGTCCCGCGCCGGGGGTTCGCCACCGACCTCCTGCCTGAGGTTCCAGAAGTGGTTGAGATCGACGCCCGCGACGCCCGAGTAGTACGGACTGGTCTCGTAGATGACCGGGACCTTCAATCCGTCGCTGTCGGTCTGCGGCGGTCGGGTCACGTCGACGTGGACCCGGTCGGGCCGGCCGTCTCCGTCGGTGTCGAATTCGGTCTCCACCCAGAGCTCGTGGCGGATCCAGGCGGCGGAGTCCGCGAAGGCGGGGACCACCTGGGTCTGGCCGTCTTCGATGACGGGGCCGGTCTGGGCGGTGGCGGGGGCCGGCACGCAGAAGAGAGCGATTGCTACCGTGGGGCACCACAGGAGGGCGCCCGCGGCACGGCGAGATGGGGTCATGAGATTTGGTCCGAGGTGGCGGGTTCAACTGGCAACGGAAGCTTCGGCGCAACATCCGGCGACAGCAGGGCAAGCGCAAGCAGATGGGAACGGATCGTGATCTCCGACCTGACTTGCCGCCGCCCCGGCGGGCGTTCTACATGATGACGAAGCGAATCGCGAAGAGGACGGCGACGGTGAGCACGGCGGCGTTCAGCTCGTGACGCCGTCCGCTGAGCAACTTGATCAGCGTGTAGGTGATGAAACCCAGACCGATCCCGGTGGCGATCGAATAGGTGAAGGGCATCGCGAGCCCGGTAACGGTGGCGGGGACGCACTCCGTGAGATCGTCCCAATCCACGCGCCGCAGGGTCCGCGCCATCACGCAGCCCACGAACAGAATCGCCGGAGCGGTCGCGTATTCCGGGACGGCGGTGGCCACCGGCGCCAGGAACAGGGCCGCCAGAAACAGACCGGCCACGACCACGGCGGTCAGACCGGTGCGCCCTCCCGCTCGCACCCCCGCCGCGCTCTCGATGTACGAAGTCGTGGTCGAGGTGCCGAGCAGTGCACCCACCATCGTCGCCGAGCTGTCCGCCACAAGTGCCCGGCGCAGCCCCGGAACCCGGCCGGTGCCGTCGGTCAGCCCCGCCTGGTTGAGTACGGCGACCAGGGTCCCGCTGGTGTCGAACAGGTCCACCATCAGGAACGCGAACACGATGGCCAGCAGGCCTACATCGAACGCGGCGGCAATGTCCAGCTGGAATGCGGTCGGGGCCAGGGACGGTGGCGGCGCCACCACCGATGTGGGCGCCGCCGAGAGCCCTCCGATCCAGCCTGCCACCGCGACAGCCAGCATGCATATGATCACGGCGCCGGGGATTTTTCGGTGTTCCAGCACGGCGATGCCAATGAATCCCGCGGCGGCGAGCACCACCGGCCAGTGCGTCAGATCGCCCAATGTGACCAGGGTGGCTTCGCTCCCCACCACGACTCCGGCGTTGCGAAGCCCGATGATGACCAGGAAGAACCCGATGCCCGCAGCGATCGCCAGCTTCTGCGAGCGAGGAATGGCGTTCACCACCCACTCCCGCACCGGCAGCACGGACAGGACGAGCATCAGGACGCCGGAGCAGAAGACGGCGCCCAGCGCGGTCTGCCAGGGAAGCCCCAGCGTGCCCACCGCGACAGCGGCGAAGTAGGCGTTCAGTCCCATCCCCGGCGCCAGCGCGATGGGGTAGTTGGCGTACAGGCCCATGACGGCCGATCCGAACGCTGCCGCGAGGCAGGTCGCCACCAGCACGGCACCGGTATCCATCCCCGTCTCCCCCAGCACGAGCGGGTTCACGAAGATGATGTACGACATCGTCAGGAAGGTCGTGCAGCCGGCCAGCACCTCCGTCCGCCCGGATGATCCGCGCTCTTCCAGCTGGAAGTAGCTCATCACGGTTCTGGCTTCCTTTGTCGAGGGTGAGTTGGGGGGCTTCCCATAGTCGGCGGGCCAGAGTCCACCGCAACGGCCCGAACGACGACCTCCGAATCCTGAACCATTTCCCCAATTTGAGAGACCGTGTAGACATATCCGGGCTGCTCGTACAGCATGTCGACACGGCACATCGAGGTGGGCTGACCGGCGCCATCTCCCGAAAACGTTCCCGGCCCGATTCGGACGGTACCCGGCGGGACCTTCTGCGCGCTCGGTGGGAGGTGGGCGGCCAGAACGGCGAGGGCGACCACGGGTAGCACCATGCGGGTCATTTCCCGGCTGCTCCTTTGCCTAAGGTCCCAGTGCCCCGATCGGGATGACGCCCACTTCGCCGCCCCGGACATGACCGTATCCGTTGGGGACGATCACGGCCAGTGCAGAGGGCTCCCCGCGTCCTCCAGCGGGTGCGATGGCACGAGTCCAACGGGCAATTCGGCCTGATTGCAACAGGTATTTCGGCACGATTCCAACAGGTAATTCGGCACGCCTACCGCAAAGGCAACTCCACCTGCGCCCTTCGCCCACTTGACGGTCACCCCCGCCAATCGGACTCTGTCACCGAGATCACCGTCCCCAACCCAAGCCGAGACGAACCCCATGCGCATTCATCCCTCCCGACTCCGCCGCGCCGCCTTGCCGGCCCTCCTGGCCGCCGCCCCGCTGGCCGCCAACCCCGCCGCCGCCCAGCAGGCCCCCGACCCCGCCGCCTACACCGTCCTCGAGTGGCGGCACATCGGCCCGGAGGGCAACCGCTTCTCCGCGGCCGCGGGCATCGCCGGCGATCCCCACACCTACTACGTGGGCGCCGCGTCCGGCGGGATCTACAAGACCACCGACGGCGGTGTGCACTGGGACGCGATCTTCGACGACCAGCCCGTCCAGTCGATCGGCTCGCTGGGCGTCGCCATGTCCGATCCGAACATCGTGTGGGCCGGTACGGGCGAAGGGAAGATCCGCAGCCACGTTTCGGTGGGGCAGGGCATCTACAAGTCCACCGACGCAGGCGCGACCTGGACCCTCATGGGACTGGAGCAGACCGGCCGCATCCCGCGCATGGTCATTCATCCGACCGATCCGGACATCGTGTTCGCGTGCGCGCTGGGCCATTCCTACGGGCCGCAGCCGGAGCGCGGCGTCTTCCGCACCATGGACGGCGGCGAGACCTGGGAACACATCCTCTTCGTCGACGAAGACACCGGCTGTTCGGACATCGCGATGGATCCGTCGAACCCGCGGGTGCTCTTCGCGGGAACATGGCAGCTCGAAATCCACACCTGGGGACGGACCTCCGGCGGACCCGGCGGCGGGCTGCACGTCTCGCGCGACGGCGGCGACAGCTGGACGAAGCTGAACGGCCCCGCCAACGGTATCGGCCTGCCGGAGAAGCCGGTCGGGAAGGTGGCCGTGGCGGTCGCTCCGTCGAACACGGACCGGATCTACGCCATGCTCGAAACGGGCGACGGGATCCCCTGGGAGGGGCGGGAGACGGAGGACGGGCAGCTCTGGCGCTCGGAGGACGGTGGGCACAGCTGGTCGCTCATCACCCGGAACCGCAACGCCATGGGACGGCCGCACTACTACTCGCGGGTGGTCATCTCCCCCAACGACGAGGACGAGGCATACTTCCTCACGGCCTCGTTCACGACCTCGACCGATGGCGGACGGACGCTGGATGTGACCCCCCGGCCCCGCGCGCCCGGCGGCGATCATCACGACATGTGGATCGACCACACCGATCCCGACCGCATGATCGTCGCGCACGACCAGGGTCTTTCCATCTCGATCAACCGGGGCAGGACCTGGTTCCGGCAGCGCCTCACCAACGCGCAGATGTACCACGTGACCGTGGACAACGCGGTCCCGTACAACGTGCTCGGCAACAAGCAGGACGAGCCCACCTACCGGGGGCCGAGCAACAGCCGCATCCAGGGCCAGCGCCGCATCACCGGGATCCCGCGGGCGATGTGGCACCATGTGGGCGGCGGCGAGAGCGGCTGGGCCACCCCGGATCCGACCGATCCGAACATCGTGTGGTCGTCGGCGTCGGGGTCGGGGATGGTGGGCGGCATCGTAGTGCGCTACGAGGAGAAGCGGCGCCAGTACCGTGCCGTCGAGGTCTGGCCGGACCAGAGCCGGGGTGCGGCTTCCGGCGTGCGGTACCGCTTCGTGTGGGACGCGCCGATCCACATTTCGCCGCACGACAACAACAGCGTGTACGTGGGCAGCCAGCATGTGCACCGTACCCGAAATGGGGGCCAGAGCTGGGAGGTGATCAGCCCGGATCTGACGCTCAACGACCAGAGCCGCATGGGGCTCTCGGGGGGACTGACCGGGGACAACATCGGCGTGGAGTACGCGGGTGTGGTCTTCGGGATCGCGGAGTCGCCGGTTCAGGAGGGGTTGATCTGGGCAGGGACGAACGATGGGCTTCTGCACCTGACCCGGGACGGTGGCGCCACGTGGACGAATGTGACGGCCAACATGCCGGGCCTGCCTGAATGGATGGCCGTGCGCAGCATCGCGCCGTCCCGTTTCGACGCGGGGACGGCCTACGTGGCCATTGACGGCCACCAGGTGAACGTGCGCGATCCGTATGTGTACCGGACGCGCGACTACGGCGCCTCCTTCGAGAAGATCACCGACGGGATACCGCCCAGCATGCTGAGCTACACCAAGGTGATCGTGGAGGACACGAAGCGCCCCGGGCTGCTCTACGCCGGCACCGAGAATGCGATCTACGTGTCGTTCAACGAGGGGGACGACTGGCAGCCGCTGCAGAACAACCTGCCGCACGCGCCGGTGTCGGGGATCGTGGTGCAGGAGCACTTCGGCGACCTCGTCGTCGGCACCTACGGCCGCGGCTTCTGGATCCTGGACGACCTCACGCCGCTCCAGCAGCTTACCCCGGAGGCGATGGCGTCGGCGGCCCACCTCTTCGCGCCGCGCGACGCCTACCGCTTCCGCCCGATCACGCCGCCGTCGGTCCCCTACAGCGACCCCACCGAGGGGACGGACCCCGAGTACGGCGCGTCGATCAACTACTGGCTGGCGGACGCGGCCGGCGAAGCCCCGACCATCGAGATCGTCAACGCGGCGGGTGATGTCGTGCGGACGCTACGCGGCACCAACAACCCGGGCGTGAACAGGGTGCACTGGGACCTGGAGGACAAGCCCAACGGGTCCGTCCGGCTATTGACCCGCCCGCAGTACGCGGACCACATCGAAGTCGGCGACGACGGCAGACCGGCCCCGGGAGCGCGGGAGATCTCCATCCTGCTGCCGCCCGGGCGCTACACCGTGCGCCTGAACGCGGCCGGCGAGTCCCACGAGCAGCCCCTCACCGTTCTCAAGGATCCCTATTCGGCGGGGACCGAGGCCGACATCGCGGCCCAGGTCGCTTTCCTGCGCGAGGTCCGCGACGATGTCGTCACCGCCGGCGAGGCCGTCCACCGCGTGGAAGCGATCCGCGTGCAGCTGGAGACGATGGCCCGCTTCGCCGATGAGGACGAGTTCACCGAGGCGATCGCCACGCTACAGGGGCAGCTCGTCGATCTGCAGAGCAACATGGTCGACCTGCGCCTGACGGGTCAGGGACAGGACGGCGTGCGCTTCGAGGCCAGGCTGCTCCAGAAGCTGGGCTACCTGACCGGCGCGATCGCCGGGGCCGACTTCCCGCCCACGGACCAGGAGCTGGAGGTGAAGGTGCTGCTGCAGGAACGGCTGCGCGCCCACCTGGAGGCGCTGGAGGCCCTGTTGGCGAATGAGGTGGCCGCGCTGAACGAGATGCTGCGTGCGCGTGGGATGCTGATCATTGCGGACGGGGGGTGAGGGGGCGGCTCAAGCAACGTCGTGCTGCTTGATCCAGTCGCGGAGGGCGTGGTCTATCCGTGTCTGCCAACCGCGCCCTCCGGCGCGAAAATGGTCGATGACGTCCTGGGACAACCGGATGGTGGTGGATACTTTCGGCCGCGCCTTCGGGGGACGCCCCCGACGTACGGACGCCTTGGCGAACTTCTCCGGCCAGCCGTCCGTCGAGAGGTCGGGCGCCGTGTCGGGATCAAAACCTCGGGCCGTAGAGCCGTCGTTCTCGTTCATTGGCCTTCCTCATGCTGATGATCCTGCATGCATCGTCGCGGGACGTCCACACAAGTACTCCACCATCGCGTCGTCCAGAAAGCCGATGGTGATGAAACGGACCTCGCCATAGTCCTGCCGGTCGTCCTCGACGGTCAGCGTCGCGCCACCCAGCACGTCCGTCGCCCGCGCCATGTCCAGTCCTCGGGCCATGATCGTCTCAGCGCGTTTCGCCTCGTCAAAGCCGATCCGCATGAATTAATGTTACTACAGAAATCAGGTTGTTAGCGAAGTGGCACGCCTCGGAGCTGAAGGAACGCTCCGCGGCGCAGGAGCACTTCATCGATCTGTGCCGGCTACTCGGCGAACCGACGCCGGCGGAGGCCGACCCCAAGGGCGACCACTACTGCTTCGAGCGCGGCGCCCTCAAGGACTCCGGCGGAGGGGGCTGGGCGGACGTGTGGAAGCGTCACTGCTTCGCCTGGGAGTACAAGGGGAAGCACGCCAACCTCGATGCCGCGTTCGACCAGTTGAGGCAGTACGCGCTCGCGCTGGAGAACCCGCCGCTCCTGATCGTCTCGGACATGCACCGGTTCCGGATCCGCACCAACTGGACGAACTCGGTCAGCAAGACGCTGGAGTTCGTGCTGGATGATCTCGCCGACGCCGCCGTTCGGGACAAGCTCAAGTGGGCGATGTCCGACCCGGAGCGGCTGCGGCCGGGCGAGACCCGGCAGACGCTGACGGAACGCGCCGCGAGGCACTTCGCACAGCTCGCGCAGTCGCTCCGAGAACAGGCCCACGCGCCGCAGGAGGTGGCGCACTTCGTGAACCGCCTCGTGTTCTGCATGTTTGCCGAGGACGTGGGGCTGCTCCCCGACGCCATGTTCACCCGCATGCTCGAACACGCACGCCGCCGTCCCGAGGAATTCGCGACGCTGGCGCGCGACCTGTTCGGGGCGATGTCCGTCGGGGGCCGGGTCGGTTTCGAAACCGTGGAGTGGTTCAACGGCGGGCTGTTCGAGGACGATGCCGCCCTCCCCATGGACAAGGCCCAGATCGAGACGACTCTGGAAGCGTCCGCACTCGACTGGTCGAACATCGATCCCTCCATCCTGGGCACGCTGTTCGAGCGAGGGCTCGACCCCGGCAAGCGCTCGCAGCTCGGGGCGCACTACACCGACCGGGACAAGATCATGCGGCTCATCGATCCGGTGATCGTTCGCCCGTGGCTGGCCGAGTGGAAGACCGCTAAAGCCCGGATCAACAGCAGCCTCGAGCGCGCGAGCGCAGCGAGAGCAAAGTCTGCGGCAACGCGGCACCACAAACAGGCGGAAAACTCGCTCGGCGGGTTCCTCGAACGGCTCCGGAAGTTCACCGTGCTCGACCCCGCTTGCGGCTCGGGGAACTTCCTGTACCTCGCGCTCCACGCTCTCCATGATCTGGAACACCGGGTGCAGCTGGAGGCTGAGGCGCTGGGACTCCAGCGCGCCTTCCCTTCGGTCGGCCCGGCCAACGTGAAAGGGATCGAGTTGAACGCCTACGCGGCCGAACTGGCGCGCGTATCGGTGTGGATCGGCGAAATCCAGTGGATGCGTCGCAACGGGTTTCCGGGCTCGCGGAAGCCCATCCTCGACCCACTGGAGACGATCGAGTGTCGTGACGCGATTCTGACGTCCGAGGGTGGCGAGCCGGAGTGGCCCGAGGCCGATGTCATCATCGGGAACCCACCGTTCCTGGGCGGCAAGCTGCTCATCGCCAACCTCGGGGAGGAATACGTCTCGAAGCTGTTCCGGGTGTACGAGGACCGGGTGCCCCGCGAGGCCGACCTGGTCTGCTACTGGTTCGTGAGGGCTGGCGAACACTTGGAGGGAAGGGCCTCGAAGCGGGTTGGCCTAGTCGCGACCAACTCCATCCGGGGTGGTGCCAACCGCCGGGCGCTTGAAAGGGCGACCGGTGGCAGGCCGATCTTCGACGCCTGGAGCGACGAGCCCTGGGTGATCGATGGCGCGGCCGTGCGCGTCTCGCTGGTGTGCTTCTCGCAGGCGAACGACGAACACACGCCGGAGGTTCGGTTCGACGGCGAGACCGTGGACGAGATATACACCGATCTGACGGCGGGCCGCGGCGGGGCCGGGGTCGATCTGACGAAGGCGAGGCGCGTCGCCCGGAACGCGGGTGTGGCCTTCATGGGTGACACCAAGGGCGGTCCGTTCGACGTTCCCGGCGACATCGCCCGGTTGTGGCTTCGCGAGCCCGCGAACCCCAACGGCCGACCCAACTCAGACGTGCTCGCGCCGTGGATGAACGGCATGGCGATCACCCGACGCCCCGCCGACAAGTGGATCGTCGATTTCGGCTGGACCCTGGTGAAGGAGGAAGCTGCCCTGTACGAAGCCCCCTTCCAGCACGCCCAGGCACACGTCTACCCGATGAGACAGGGGAATCGGCGCGAGGCCTACCGCGTCAACTGGTGGCGCCATGTCGAGCCAAGGCAGGGCATGTGGAAGGCTCTCGACGGGCTGTCGCGGTACATCGTCACGCCCACCGTCGCCAAGCACCGACTCTTCGCGTGGCTCGACGCCCGTGTCTGCCCCGACCACCAACTGATCGTCATCGCCCGCGACGACGATACCACGTTCGGGATCCTGCACAGCCGCTTCCACGAGGTCTGGTCGCTGCGCAAGGGGACCAGCTTGGAGTGTCGGTAGCAAATGAAATGTCCGGTTTCTGTAGCACATGAAGTGTCCGCTTTTCCGTACCGCCGCCCTCCGAGGCGAGCGGAGCGAGCCGAGGGGGGCGGCGGTACCGCCTCACGCTGCCACCTCCGACCCGCTGAGGGTGTCCAGCAACCTGCCGTTCGCATCGTAGCGCCCGAGCCTCCGGATGCCGTGGAAGACGGCCATGCCGCCGTCCTCGTATTCGTGGACCTTGACCTTGGCTCGCACGTAGGTGTACCGGTGCGGCTGAGGCGGGATCTGCAGCGTCTTGCCCTTGTAGGTCACGCAGTTGTCGTTGCCAACCGTCCGTGTCTCCTTCAGGCAGAGGATGTCGGGCAGCTTGGCCTTCATCCGCGGCAGCAACCGGGTGAACGCGCGCTTCGCCTCCCTCGCCTCCACCGCAAATGCCGCGTTGAACCGCGGCCAGAAGTCCTTCAGGAACTCGTTGGCCTCGTCCATGTCGGTGATCCCCGCCCGCGCCAGCTCCTGCGGCAGGCGCCCCTGAAGCGTCCCGAACAGCCGCTCGCTCCGGCCCCGCGCCTGCGGCGAGTACGCGGCGATCATCTCGATCCCGAGCTCGCCCATCGCCCGGCCGAACTGGGTCGGCTTGTCCTTGTCCACCTTCCCGCCCGCCTCCGGCGTGTGCCAGTAGTGCGAGCCCCGGTCCGTGTACAGGCTGTCGAAGAGCCCCTGCACCTTCACCGTCTCCGCGACGCCCCGAAGGCTCGACCACGTTCCCTCCTCCTCGACGAAGAACCCCGAGTACACCCCGCTTGTCGCGTCGTCCATCGTCACGACCAGGTCCCACCCCTGGCCGGGAGCCCATTCGTGCGTCGAGGCGTCCTGGTGGAGCATCATCCCCTCCGCCGGCTTGCGCTCCCGCCTGAGCCGGTGCGCACCCTTCCTGCGCCCCTTCCTCACCAGGCCCGCCTCCTGAAGGCGGCTCTTCACCCAGGTGTACGACCGCGCCCCGCCGTGCTCGCCCGCGTAGACCTCGTGGTAGAAGTGAAGCACGTTCCACCCCGCACAGCCGTCCCGGTACAGCGCCTCCAGCGCCGCCGCCTCCTCCGGCGACGCCCGCCGGGGAGACGGCCCCGCCACCCGCTTGTCCTTCAGGGCCGCCAGCCCGCCCGCCTCGTAGCGGGCCACCCAGCGCCGGAACGTCCGGTCCGTCACTCCCGGCACGCTCGCCGCCCACGCTTGCGTGACCCGTTTTCGGCGCCATCGATCATAGATCTCTTCGAACCTCGCCATCCGTATCTCTCGCAGCATCTCCGCCCGGTTCATCCAGCCTCCTCGGTGACTGTTCTGAACCGGACAGATTACGTGCTACGAAACCGGACATATTATTTGCTCCTAACAGGGGACCAGCTTGGAGGATCGTCCCCGTTACACTCCCACCACAACCTTTGAGACCTTCCCCTTTCCCGAGGGACTTTCACCGGACGTGCCCGCGACCGAGTACCTCACGGATCCACGCGCGCAGGCCATCGCTTCCGCTGCCCGCCGACTCGTCGAACTCCGAGACCGCTGGGTCAACCCGCCCGAGTGGGTGGAGTGGGTCGGGGAACCTGTCCCCGGCTATCCCCAGCGCCCGGTGCCCCGCGACGAGAAGGCCGCGATCGCGCTCAAGAAGCGGACCCTGACCAACCTCTACAACGCCCGGCCACAGTGGCTCGCCGACGCGCACGCCCGACTCGACGCCGCCGTGGCCGCCGCCTACGGCTGGCCCAGCGACATCACGGACGACGCGGCGCTACGCGAACTGCTCGCCCGAAACCGGCTTAGACGGCGTTCCAGCAGGCGAATCGGCGGCTCCGTGAGCTTGTAACGGCTCTCACGTCTCTGACGGAGGTCCACTGAGCACGCCGCCTCGTCGAGGATCTCGGTGGCGTCGGCTACACAGCGGCATGCGGTGCTCGGGTTTCCGCCGCCATCCGGGTGGCGGGCACTGTCCACACACCCTCCGTCCGATCGACCTCCCGCACGGGGGCGGGCAGCTCCCGCAGCCGAATTGCGGCACCGGGCTTAGACGGTTTCTTACCGTGAATCACACCACCGGTACTACGCCTTGGCGGCTCGGGGGTCTACGAGTTCATGCCCGGCCGTATCAAGCCGTAAACGAAGCGCCCCCGGCGGGTGGCCTGCACATCCAAAGGCAGTGCGGGTAGCCTGCCGATCATAGAGTTCTCCCACCAGGCTTGGTTTTCACGGGCACTGAGTGCTACCTCCTCCGAACTCTCGAACGCTTCGTATATGACGGATCGTTGGGGTATCCGTATGTGCGGGTGAATGACGAGCCCGCTTCGCTTCGCGGCGAGGTTGGGGACCGCCGCCACAGCCCGGACATGGAATCTCGGCCTTACGTTGGCGAACTCGAAGGTCGTCTGTGGCGACCGAAGGGCCCTCGCTTCTGCCTTCTTGCAGCGGAGATCCGCATGCAGGAACATGGCGGGTCCCGCTACGAGGTTGATGCCCGCAAGCGCGGTCGCCTGAAGGCTTGGCGGCGGCGTAGTTGAGAGGCGGGCCGTATCCAGGCATCCGAACGTGAGCCCCCCTTCCTGTCCAGCGACAATCAAGGTGAGCGGCTTGCGACAATCAAGATGAGCGAGTGAGGTCGCGACGCTTCGAGTGGGGAACGATGGTGAGTTGGCGGAGATGGGGCAAGAGAGGGACCGGGCTGCAAGGGGCACGATCGGGATCAGGGGTGGGGTTTGCCGGGTGGGTTCGTGGGTCATCCGCTGCCCAGGCGCGGCGAGGGTAGCGAGCCGGGGCGGGGCAGCGGATGAGGACCGGATTTCCCGAGGGGTGGAGGCAGGGCGGAGTGTGCCCGGCGGCGTCTACGGGCGGATGTTCGGGGCGTGTGGGTCCCGGATCGTCCGGAACCGGGCCGTTTCGCCCCGGGTTCAGCGATTCAGAGGGTTCCGAAGGTTTCCCGACTGACTCCTGGACGGCCGTACGGGCCGCTCAGGGGCCGTTTTCGTCGGCTTCCGGCACGCTTCAGAGGGCCGGACATACCCCCGCAGCCCGCTTCAACCCGGCTCCGTCCGGTCCTCCTGGCGCTTCCCAGCCGGCTTCCCGGCCGCAGCCTGCCTGGCCTCGTACGCCGCCCGGCGGCGGTAGCTCTCGACGTTGAGTTCGAAGATGTGGGAGCGGTGGACGAGGCGGTCGACGGCGGCGACGGTCATGGCGTCGCTGCTGAAGATCTTGCCCCAGGCGCTGAACGGCTCGTTGGCGATCACCAGGAGCGAGCGGTTCTCGTAGCGGGCCCCGATCAGCTCGAAGAGGACGCTGGTCTCCGCCTGCTCGCAGGTGACGTAGGAGAAGTCGTCGAGGATGACGAGGTGGTACTTGTGGAGCTTGCGGATGGCGGCTTCGAGGGCGAGGTCGCGCCGTGCCGCCTGGAGCTTCTGCACCAGGTTGGCCGTGCGCTGGCAGAGCACCCGGAACCCGTTCTCGACCAGCGCGAGCCCGAGGGCCGCGGCCAAGTGGCTCTTGCCCGTCCCAGGCGGGCCGAACAGGAGCGCGTTGGCCCCTTCCCCGAGCCAGACATCGCCGCTCGCCAGCACGCGCACGCGCGCCTTCGACACCGCCGGGACGAGGGTGAAGTCGAAGTTCGCCAGCGTCTTGCCCGGCGGCAGCTTCGCCTCGGCCCGGTGCCGCTCGAAGCGCCGGCGTTCGCGGTCGGTGACCTCGTGGCTGGCGAGCGCGGCGAGGAGGCGTGCCGAGGGCCACCCCTCGCGGTCGGCGCGCTCGGTGAAGCTCCGCCACAGCGCCCGCATGGTGGGCAGGCGCAGCTGCTTGAGCAGCAGGTCGAGTTGGGGGCGGGTCCACGACGAAGCGGTCGCTCATGAGAGTCCTCCGGCGAGGCAGGCGTCATCGTACTTGGACATCGGGGGCAGGACCACGTCAACGTCGGGCGCGCTGCCCGGCTGCGGCGAGAAGCGCTCGCTGAGGAGGGCGGGATCGGGCAGCTTCCCGGCGTCGAGCAGCACGTCGATATCGGCGGCGAGCCGGGCTTCGCAGCACTGGTCATGGGCCAGGGCGAGCAAGTCCACCATCCGGCGGCAGGCTTTGCGGCCGCCGAGGGCTTCGAGCAGCGCGTCGAAGGCGCGGCGGCAGGCGTCGCGGGGGAACAGGTCGTCACGGCAGACCCAGTTCAGCAGCGCCATCGGCTTGAACCGCAGCGATGGCAGCACGTGGCGGTAGTCCACCACCCGGCCGCGCCGGCCTTCCGGGCCCGCGTGGCCCCGGGGCAGCGTCATGAGGTGCTCCGTGCCCGCGTACAGCACCAGGCGGTCGTCGTACAGCCGCACCCGCAGCCGGTGCCCCGCCCAGCCGCGAGGGCACCGTGTAGAACACCCGCCGCAGCGTAAAGCCGCCCGTGCTCGTCACCCGCACCAGCGTCTCCTCGAAGCCGTCGGTGCGCCGCTTCGGCAGCGGCCCCAGCACCGCCCGCTCCGCGTCGATCCGCGCCCGGCTGCGCGCGTTGCGGCGGCTCGCCACCTGCGCCACGAACGCCCGGTACGCCTCCAGCGTCTCGAAGTCCCGCGAACCCCTCAGCAGCAGCGCGTCCCCGATCGCACGCTTCAGGTGCCCGTGCGGCCCCTCGACCGACCCGTTCTCGTGCGCCCGGCCCCGGTTGTTCCGGCTCCCCTCCATCCCGTAGTCCGCCAGCAGCCCCTCGTAGCGCCGCGTCAGATCCTCCCGCGCGTCGCGCTTCAGGTTCCGGAACGCCGCCGGCAGGCTGTCCGTCCGGTGCTCCTTCGGGACTCCGCCCAGCGCCCGCAGCGCGTCCTGCAGCCCCCCGGCCAGCGCGACGAAGCTCTCCCCGCCCAGCACCACCGCCGCATGGCAGAACCCCGAGTACTCCAGCCGGAAGTGGTACAGCTTGTGCGCCAACGGCTCCCCGGCGACCGTCACCTCCAGACCCCTGGCGTCCGTGAAGTCCGACAGCCCCCGCCGCCCCGGCTCGTGCCTCTGCCGGAAGATGATCTCCTGCTCCGGCCCGTGCTTCGCCTTCCACGCCCGCACCCGCCGCTCGATCGTCCGCCGGACTCCCGGACTCAGGTCCGGACGACGGCGCATCATCTCCTCGTACACCGCCACCGCCCGCAGCCCCGGGCTCGCTTCCAGCAGCGGCACGATCTCCTCCTCGAAGATCCCCGCCAGCGGGTCCGGCCGCCTCCGCCCCCTCGGCTTCCTCTTCTGCGACGGCGGCCGCGGATCCGCCTCGATCCGGTCGGCTGTCGCCCTGCTGAACCCCGCCTTCGCCGCCGCCAGCGCGCGGCGGTCCGTCTTCCGGTACCTCATGTAGAGCTCCATCTGGTGGTCCGTGATCTGTCGGCCCGGCATCCGGCGTCTCTCCGCTCCTGGGGAAAAACACCAAATGTCGCGCCGGCCGCGTCCACCTCCGCCTCGCTCATCCTGATTGTCGCTGCATCCTCATCCTGATTGTCGCGCTACATGACACCTAGTGTAGTGTCCGCGATATAACCTTGTTAAGGACGGCGGTGCGAGTTATGGTTCCTCTTCGTGCGGGATCGAGAGGCGTTTGACGAGGAGGAGCCATGCGGAAGGCGGTCGGGATCGAGCTTGCGGAGGGAGACCGGGAGGTTCTGGAGCGGTGGTCGCGGTTGCGGAGCGCGACGGTGCGGCTGCGGGAGCGGTCGCGGATCGTGCTGATGGCCTCGGAGGGGATGACGAACAGGGCCATCGCCGAGGAGCTGCGAACGCACACGGACAAGGCGGGCCGCTGGCGGCGGCGGTACGCGGGCGAGGGGCTGAAGGGGATCGGGAAGGAGCGTCCCCGGGGCGGGAATCACGGGGGCAAGTGCCCGAAGGCGCAGGCGGCGCTGAGCGGGGGCAAGTGCCCGAAGGCGCAGGCGGCGCTGAGGGCGGAGATCATCCGCCGGACGACGCAGGAGCGAGACGGTCCTTCGCCGGAGGCCGCCGGACGCGACGCACTGGTCGTGCCGGCCGATGGCGCGGGCGGTGGGCACGACACACAGCTTCGTGAACACGGTGTGGCGGTCCGCGGGGCTGAAGCCCCGCCTGTGGCGCACCTTCAAGGCGAGCACGGATCCGCGCTTCGAGGAGAAGCTGCAAGACGTTGTGGGGCTGTACCTTGACCCGCCGGACAACGCGGCGGTCTTCAGCTTTGACGAGAAGAGCTCGGTCCAGGCGCTCGACCGGACGCAGCCGGGTCTGCCGCTGAAGCCCGGCCGCTGCGGGACGATGACGCACGACTACAAGCGCCACGGGACCACGTCGCTGTTCGTGGCGATGGACGTGGCGTCGGGCGAGGTGACCGGCGAGACGTACCGCCGGCACCGCCACCAGGAGGTGCTCCGGTTCTTCCGCAAGGTCGAGAAGGAGGTGCCGAAGGGGCGGGAGATCCACATCATTCTGGACGTATCCCAGAAACTACGCGACCCACAAGCACCAGAAGGTGAAGGCGTGGGCCGAACGCACGAAACGCGTCCGCTTCCACTTCGTCCCGACGAGTTCCTCGTGGCCGAACCTGGTCGAGCGCTTCTTCAGCACGCTGACGCAGAAGCGGATCCGCCGCGGCGTCTTCCACTCCGTCGGCCACCTAGAATCGTGCCTGAAGCAGTACATCGAGACCCACAACGAGAACCCCCGGCCGTTCGTCTGGACGAAGTCGGCCGCGCAGATCCTCGAGAAGGTGCACCGGGCCCGCAAGGCGCTCGCCGCCGCCTCCGCGTAGGTGCATTATGTTTCGGACACTACACTAGTACCTCTAGGGCTGGGCGCCGAAGCCTATGTCGGGATGGGTACCGAAGCCAATGTTAAAGCTACCGGTAGTAAGCTATTAACTACAAAACCAACTGCGCGCGTACGCGCCCGCCCGCGTAGGAGGAGCTATTCCGCATCCTTCCGCTCTGCCTGAGCTGGTAGAGAGCAACCAGAAGGGCCTGGGACTTGATATGGCACCGGTCTTCCATCTCCACCTCAATATTCACTCGTTGCCAGCGCGCATACCTAGGTACGCTGATGTTGACAGAGTATCTGGCCGCTGGGCCGTTCCACCCCAGAGCGAAATAGCTGTGACCTCTAACTCGCGTTACGGTATCTGCGTAGCCCGACGTGGTTGCCGTTGCGAAGATTGAGTCAATGATGACGGGCTCCTCTGAAACCGCGTCGGTCAACGTGACTCTAAATGCCGGGACCGGTTGGAGTAGACATGTCTTGAAAATGAGCTCGCAGGCGGTGACACTCAAAACCAGTACCGATGCCAGAGCGATTAGTCTGAATCTCACTTATCGAGCTGGTAGAGGGAAATCGGAAGGCTCCGTTTAGCGACCTCGCACCGGTTTTCCATCACAACGTCTATGCCCACTTGTTGCCAGCGCACGTACCCGGGCACGCTGATGGCGACCGAGTACGTGCCCGCCGGGCCGCCCCAAGCCAGAGCGAAATAGCTGTGACCTCTAACTCGCGTTACGGTAATCTGCGTAGCCTGACGTAGTTGCCGTTGCGAAGATTGAGTCAACGATGACGGGCTCCCCCGAAACCGCGTCGGCCAACCTGACTATGAATGCCGGAGTTGCAGCGCTTTCACATGCCACGAAAATGAGCCCGCAGGCTGACGCCGCGGCGCTCAAAACCAGCACCGACGCCAGAGTGATCATCAGTCTGAATCTCATTTGTCGAGCTGGTAGAGGGAAACCGGAAGGGCTTGGGTCTTGACATGGCACCGGTCTTCCATCTCCACCTCGATATTCACTCGTTGCCAGCGTGCGTACCTTGGTACGCTGATGTTGACCGAGTACCTGCCTGGCCGGTCCTCGACTAGATCGAAATAGCTGTGACCTCGAACCCTCGTTACGGTATCCGCGTAGCCCGACGTGGTTGCCGTCGCGAAGATCGAGTCAACGATCACGGGCTCATCCGACACCGAGTCGGTCAGCCTGACTCTAAGCCCCGGGACCAGGATACTTTCACATATCTTGACAATGATCCCGCAAGCTGACGACGCGACGATCAAGGCCAGTACCGACGCCAGAGTGATTAGTCTGAATCTCATTGTCTGCCTCTCTCTATTAAAGCTAACACCTATCTCTACTCAGTG
Organism: Longimicrobiales bacterium; assembly: GCA_963555795.3. Lineage (GTDB taxonomy): Bacteria > Gemmatimonadota > Gemmatimonadetes > Longimicrobiales > Gaopeijiaceae > Bin94. Next base: position 1,218,441 of record CAUVXA020000007.1, read on the forward strand.
CATCCTGAAGGTGTTGGGCCATTGGAGTCCACGGTAATATATACAGAAGTCTGAGAGGTTCGGCTTTTCCAATCGGTGACGGATACGTTTAGCCAACCGGAAGATACCGTTACTTTCTCGATTGACTCAGTGCTACCGGAGAATAATCCGCTCCAACTGTATGTGAACGGTTGAATCCCTGCGCTGATCGATGCGGTCCACGTGCACAGAAGCCCCGTCTTCACGCTCGTGGGTCCCGTGATCGTTACCACCGGCGGGCCAGGGTCGTACACAACTAACTCGCCAAGGTCCGTCTCGACCTGCCCAAGATTAGACATAAGGCCATCGGAAAATGGCCACCCAATATACCCGAAATGGATTCCGCGGAGGTGCGCGAACCCGTTCACGAGCTTAAGACCGACTGGCTTCTCAAGCGCTGGCTGGAGATTCTGGCGGTACGAGCCGGGGAGGAAGGCGCGGAAGCACTTCTATCGCTCAGCACGTTTCCCGTCCTGGACTCCTGGTTCGATGAGATCCAGGAGGTGCGGGGCCGCTCGGAGTGCGCGTCGTCCTACCCTGCCTCCAACACGCAGTAGCAGTATAGCTTCAGCGTCTCCCGCCAGTGTTCCGGATAGGCGGCCACCATTTCGCCTTCCCCGAACTCGTCGGCCAGGCCGGCGAAGCTGCCCGACTCGGCAACCTTCAGCCGGGCTTCCCGCTCGAACGCGGAGAGGTCCGGGAATCCGGTCGGGAATGAAACTCCCATCTTGCGGTTGATGGGTGGAATCCCTCGTTGTCCGCCAAAACAGGGATAATATGGCGAACAACGAAGCTCGAATGGTGGATTGCTGCCCCTAAGTGGTGGACAATTGCGCCCCCGCGGCCCCAGCAGCAAGGCCGCCTGCCGGCAGTCAAGGCCGTGCGCCGAGTCGTTTCGGGGCAGTGACGGATCTTGTCGCGCAATTGGGCGTATAAGGGACCATTCTGGTGGCACGACCATTCTCGATGCTCCTCGACGATGAAAGCTGCTGGAGCTGCATTGTCGCGCCCGGAATCCCGCCAAAGCCCCGCCGACCCGGAAGGAACATCCATGCGCAACGCAGCTCGCCGCATCAGAACCGTCCTCCATCGCAACCTGACCAACACAGGCGCACATACGATCCAGTGGGCCGCGATGCTCTTACTGGCCGTGATGCTGGCCGCCTGCAAGGACGGGGTGGTGGAGCCGGTTCCGGAAACGGATGTCGTGAGGAGGGACCGGGCCGCTATCGAGGCACTGTACAACGCGACGGACGGCCCGAAATGGGACCGTAGCGAGAACTGGTTGACCGACGCGCCGCTGGACCAATGGCATGGCGTGGTCACCGATAGTGCGGGACAGGTGATGTGGTTGTCACTCCCCGCCAACGGTTTGAAGGGAACCCTGCCTCTGGTGATGGGGGACCTTGCCGCGCTGGAGTACCTGGGGCTCGCGGACAACCAGTTCACAGGACCGATACCTTCACAGCTGGGGGCTGCCACCCAGCTCGCCGGCGTGTTCTTGAAGAACAACCGGCTGACGGGAGCCATTCCTGACAGCTTCCTGCAGCTCGAGCGCCTGCGTGTGATCGATTTCCGTGGCAACGAGGGGCTCTGCGTTCCAGCGACCGAGGCGTTCGAGGAATGGGCTGACGGGATCTCTCAGGTGGACGGACCCGATTGTGCGGAGAACGACCGGCGAACCCTGCGCCTGCTCCATGCAGAGACCAGAGGCAGGGAGTGGGTCAATTCGGATGGGTGGCTCGGCGACGCCCTGCCCGGTGAGTGGTTCGGGATCGAGACCGACTCGATTGGCCGGGTGTCGGCGCTCATCCTTGCCGACAACGGGCTCTCCGGAATGTTGCCGGAATCGATTGGGGAGCTAACCGCTCTGCGCAAACTGGATGTCGCCGGCAACAGTCTGACGGGTGCCTTGCCCCGGTCACTCACGACCCTTCCCCTCGAGGAGTTCCGATACGGCGATACCCAGCTGTGTGTGCCTTATGGCGCAGAGTACCACGATTGGCTGGAGACCATCGGCCAGCACGAAGGAACGGGCAGGAACTGTGCTCCCGTGGCGCAGCGGGAAGCCCTTGTCGCTCTTTATGAGGCGACGGACGGAGAGAACTGGACGAACAACCACAACTGGCTGACGAACGCTCCGCTGAGCAGCTGGCAGGGCGTCCATGTCGCTTCCGACGGCCAGGTAACCCAGCTGGACCTCGGATACAACGGCCTGCAGGGGTCGATACCGGCTGCGATTGGGGATCTCACCAGCCTCCACTACCTGGATCTCTACGGAAACTGGGGCCTCACCGGACCGCTTCCTCCAGAATTCTTCAACCTGTCCAGGCTGCAGCAACTCAGGCTCTTCGCTGTCGGGCTGGCTGGTCCGCTACCCCCGGAGATCGGCAGACTCACGGCCCTGAGGACGGTCGAACTGGGAAGAACGGGTCTTGGCGGCCCCCTCCCGGCTGAGCTCGGCAACCTGGTCAATCTGGTGGCGCTGCGTCTGGCCGATAACGACCTGATTGGCCCGATTCCCCCGGAACTGGGCAAGCTGACCCGCCTGCGCACCTTGGCTCTCTGGGGCAACGAGTTCACGGGGGAGATGATACCACCCGAGCTGGGCAACCTCGAGAACCTCGAGGTGTTGGACCTTGAGAGAAACCAGCTGACCGGAGGCATCCCGATCGAGTTCGGCAAACTCGGCAGACTCGAAGTGCTGTGGTTGAACGACAACGCGCTGACAGGCGCCATTCCGGCGGCCCTCGGGGGAATGCGCAGCATGGAGCGGATGTATTTGCACGCCAACGACCTGGATGGCGCGCTTCCCCCTGAGCTCGGCGGGTTGACCGGGCTGCGGCAACTGTGGCTCGGCAACAACGCGGGGTTGTCCGGGCCCCTGCCCGACAGCCTGGCGGCTCTAGGCCAGCTTGAGACCTTCAAGGCGGGAGGCACGGGTCTCTGCGCACCGGCCGATCCGGACCTGATTGCGTGGCTCGACGGGGTCCAGTTTCAGCGCGTGGCCCGCTGCTCGGGCGGGGCAGCGGTGTATCTCACCCAGTCGGTTCAGTCGCGAGAGTTTCCGGTGCCACTCGTCGCCGGCAAGCCCGCCCTGCTGCGTGTGTTTGTCTCCTCGCCACAAGCCGACGGAGAGCGCCTCCCACCGGTGCGCGCCACCTTCTACCACGGCGAAACGGTGATGCACGTCGAGGAGATCCGGGGCGGATCCGCGCCGATTCCGACCGAGATCGACGAGGGTGCGCTGGACCGGTCGGCCAACGCCGAGATCCCCGGTGATGTTGTCAGATCCGGGTTGGAGATGGTAGTAGAGGTCGATCCGGACAACACGCTCGAAGCCGGCATGGGCATCGCCAGGAGGATCCCGGAGACCGGCCGGATGGCGGTCGATGTGCGAGACATGCCCGACTTCCACCTGGAGCTGATCGCATTCCTGTACGAGGCGAGACCCGATTCGTCGATTCTGGAGATCACGGCCGGCATGGCGGGCAACCCCGAAACGCACGAGATGCTGGCGCATACGCGCAAGCTGCTCCCGATCGGAGACTTCGACATCAAGTTGCACGATCCGGTGGTGACGTCGACCAACAACGGCTACACGCTGCTGCGCGAGACCACACTGATACGACGCATGGAGGGTGGGTCCGGCTACTGGCTGGCCATGCTTGCTCCCGTCCCGACCGGCGGCCTGCTGGGAGTCGCGAACGGGATCCCTTCCTGGTCAAGCTTCGCGGTCCCCACCATGCACACCGTTGCCCACGAGCTCGGACACAACATGGGCCTGTATCACGCTCCGTGCGGCGGTGCCGGCGGGCCCGATCCCCTGTATCCCGACCGAACCGGGCGGATCGGGTCGTGGGGTTACGACCGCGAGGGCAACCGGCTGATCTCTCCCTACACTCCGGACCTCATGTCCTATTGTCGCGGCGGCTGGATTGGAGACTACCCACTTCTCGAATTCCCTGCGCCACCGCCTGGACGCGGAAACCGGGGCCGCGACCTCTGCGGCGACGACACGGACGGTCCTGGTGTGGGGCGGGCTGGACTCCCATGGCGAGCCGTTCCTGGAGCCGGCGTTCATGGTCGACGCGGCGGCGTCACTGCCGCCCCCGGGACACGAGTTCCAGGTACGAGGCACAACGGTCGACGGCGGCGAAGCGTTTTCGTTCACCTTCGACATGCCGGATATCCCGGATGTCGACGACGAACGGTCGTCCTTCGTCTTCAGCATTCCCGTGACCTGGACGGGCACGCTGGCCAGCATCTCCCTGGCGGGGAGGAACGAATCGGTAATCCTCGACCAGAGCACCGACTCGCCCATGACCATCCTGCGCGATCCGGTGACCGGCCAGGTGAGGGCCATTTTGCGGCAACCGGAGGTCGCGGAGATGAGGGCCGCCGATGAGCCCGGCCTCGTTGTGCTGTTCAGCCGGGGGATTCCGGAGGAGGCGGATCAGAGGCGCTGATTTCGGAGACTGGGAGCAGTCAGCGCGTCCTCGCGCGGCGGGCCACAACCACGCCCGAAAGGATCACGCCCGCGCCCAGCAGCTGCTGGGGCGTGGGGGTCTCGGCCAGCCAAAGCCACGCGGAGATGAGCGCAATCACGGGGACCAGATTCTGGTAGACCGAGGTGCGGCTCTGACCGATGACCCGCACGCCCCGGTACCACAGCAGGTATGCGATCCCGATCGCGAAGACCCCGGCGTACGCGATGCCCAGCCAGGCCCCCGCCGAAACCGAGGCCCAGTCGGTGCGCACCAGATCGGGGATTCCAAGGACGACAATGAAAGGCACCCCGGCCCACAGCGTCCATGCCGTCATCTCGAGCACGCCGTGCCGCCTCGTCATGCGCTCGCTGAAGACCGTATAGACGGCCCAGGATACCGCGGCGCCCAGGACGAGAAGGTCCCCGAGCCGCATCCCGCCGACCTCTCCTGAACCGCCGGTCACGAGGATCACCATGCCCGCCAGCGTTGCCAGTGCGCCGCCCAGGATCCCGAGGCTGAAGCGCTCCCTGCCGAGGGAGAGAGACAGCATGAGGACCCAGACGGGACTTGTGGAGAGCAGGAGCGCGGCGTTGCCCGTGAGCGTCGAGTCCAGTCCGAAGATGAAGAAGATCTGAAAGGTCACGTGACCGAAGATGCCGAGCATCAGGACCTTGCCCCAGTCCTTCCGGAAGGGGATGAGCCGACGACCCTGCACGCGCAGGAGAACCCACACCGCAAGGGCCGCGCAGAGGAAGCGGAGCGCGTTGAAGGCCAGGGGCTCGATCTCGCGTAGCACGGCTTTGACCACGGAGAAGTTGAGCCCCCAGATCGTCGCGGTGAGGAAGAGGCCCAGGTCGACCGTCAGGTTGTGGGGCGCGCGTCGGCCCACTTCCGGCCCGCTACCGCCCGAGTTCGCCAAAGGTCGCGTTCTGGATTGCGTATTCGCGCCAGTCGTCGTGGTCGAAGTGCCACCACTCGGCCTCGTACACCGTGAACCCCTCCGCCTCCATCGCGCGGCGGAGCAACTCGCGCTGCCAGCGCTGCAGGGATGTCCCGCCGGGGTAGTCCGGGAATGAACGCGGCGAGAACTCGTCGTAGGTGCCCACCATGTCGGCCGGTTGCTCCGTCACGAGGTCGTAGAGGTTCAGGTCGATCGCCGAGCCGCGGTTGTGGCGCGAACCGTTCGCCGGGTCCGCGACGAAGATCTTCTGCGATTCGGGGGTGGCGTCGAAGAACATCCTTGTGACGTACCAGGGGCGGTAGCCGTCGTGAAGCAGGAGGCCGTATCCGTGTTCGGCCAGGGCACGGTGCGCGCGCACGACCCCTTCGGCGGCGGGGCGCTGGAGAAACGCGCGCGCCTCGTCGTAGAAGACCGACGACATGAAGTTGTTGGTCGTCGCATAGCGCACATCGAGACGGATCCCGGGCTCGAGGCTGGTGACCTCGACCAGCTCGGAGTCGCGGAAGGGGCCGGGCTCGTCGGGTGGCGACCCGGCCAGCGCCTCGGCGCGCAACTCCGCCACCGGGCGCACGGGGTCGATGCGGAAGGTGCCGCCGGCCGCGGTGCCGACCTCACGACGCGCGAAGTCGACCGAAGCCGCCTCGACCGAGGTCGCGCGCCCGTTCGCGTCCCGCGTGAAGACCAGGTGCTCGCCGTGGTAGAGGCCCCAGTCGGGGAAAGCGTACACGTCCGGAGAGACCTCGTCGAGCGGGTATAGGAAGAACCATTCGATGAGCGCGTTGAGGCGGCCGCCGCGCTCCAGGATGTAGAGGATGTTGTGGTCGGGGCCGTACTCGCCGATGAGGCCCTGCCAGTGGGGAGGCGGCGGGGCCGGGCGGGGGACCGGGGGCTGGCGGCGGAGCGCGTCGCCGGGCTCGCCGTCGGGGCCGAGGGGGACGAGGGCGATGGTTGCGGGGGTCGGGGTAGCCGGGTCGCGGGTGCCCGTTGCGAGCGAGGTGCCACCGGCGTGCCGCAGGAAGCGGTCGCCGAATGCGAGGCGGTCGTCGACGATCAGGGTGTCGCCGCGGGCGCGGAGTTCGGTGGTCGCGCCGCCCCGCGCGGGAGTCATGAAGAGGCGGCCGTCCCGCGCGTCGAGTTCGAGCGCGCCGTCGCCGTCGCCGTAGGTGCCCTCGAGTTCCAGGGCGAGGGCGGGGTCGAGGGGGGCGGTGGGGCGGGTGGGGCCGGTGGGGAGGGGTTCGCCGGAGCGTGCCGCCAGCATGAGCTCCAGGGCCGCGTCGGCAACCCGGCTGGTCACCGTGTTGGTGCCGTCGACGGCCGAGACGACCACCACGCCGAGCCGGGAGCCGGGCAGGAAGGCGAGCTGGGTGGAGAAGCCGTAGATCGCGCCGCCGTGGCCTAGCCAGCGTTCGCCGAAGCGCTCCTGAACGGCGAAGCCGAGGCCGTACCCCGTGGTCGCGCCGGGATCCGCGAACTGCGGCTCCCACATCGCGTCCAGGGTCTCGGCCGAGAGGAGGCGGGCGTCGGCGCCGGAGGGGTCGGCCGGATCGGCCGCATCGCCGTCATCGGAGCCGTGCAGTTCGCCGCGCTGGAACATGACCTCCATGAAGCGCGCGAGATCCAGGACGGTCGAGTACATGCTGCCGGCGGGGGCCATTCCGAGATCGAAGCCGGGCGCGTCGAAATCGGGCCGGTCGAAGCCCCACATGTACGCGCGGGCAAGGTCGTCCGCGAGGTCCGGCTCCCGGGTGAAGGCGCTGGTCCGCATGCCGATGGGGTCGATGACCGCGCGCTTCACATAGTCGGCGAAGGGTTCGCCCCGGGTGACTTCGAGGACGTACCCGACAACCGCGATGCCCGCGTTCGAGTACTTGATGCGCGCCTCGGGGTCGTAGATGAGGGGCAGGCCGTTCAGGCTGGCGATCGTTGCCGCGAGGTCGGTGCCGCTGTCGTCGAAATAGTTGCCGGAAGGGGGTTCGCGGATCAGGCCCGCGCGGTGCGACATGAGTTGGCGCAGGGTGATCGCCGTGCCGGAGCGGTTGTCCGGGGCGAAGTCCGGGAGGTAGCTCCGCACGGGGGCGTCGATGTCGATCTCGCCGCGCTCGGCCAGCTGCATGACGGCGATGTCGGTGAACAGCTTCGACACCGAGCCCACACGGTAGACGGTGGAGGCCGTGGCGGGGACGCCGGGGGACTGCTCACCGAAGCCTGCCGCCCACGCGACGCCCTCGTCGTCGACCAGCGCGATCGACATCGCCGCGAGACCCTTCTGGTCGCGCTCGCGCTCGATTATGGCTTCGAGGGCGCCCGCGACGTCCCTGTACGATGGACGGGGCGTGACCCCCGGGGCGGGGTCCGGGGCGCAGGACGCAAGGGCCAGCGAGAGCGACAAGGTGGCGGCCGCCACGCTGTTCAACGCGAGACGCGGGATTCGTGACCAGGCGGGCCTTCTCGGAGCGACAGCGGCGACGGGAGCGTGCATCAGGACCTCGGGGTTGGAGCGGAAACGCAAGCTCACGTCCCGGAGGTCATCGGGCAAGGAGCCGAGTACGGGCCGCGCGACTACGTGGGGCGACGCATGGTGACGGTCCATCCCTCGCCGGGTCCCCGCAGCGGTGGCCGACCAGGTCGGGACTGGCTGGAACTTCTCGAAATAGGTAAGATATATATACTATTATTTCTGACCATTCCAAATGGAAATCGTGCGTGATGGAGACAGCCTCCGTAGCCGACAAGATCATCAGGAGGGTTCGCGCCCGCGGCTTGGGCCGGTGGGTGTGCACTCCGAAGGACTTCCTGGACCTGGGGAGACGTGTAGCCGTTGATCAAGCCCTGTCACGCCTCGTCCGGGGGGGGCGGCTGCGGCGAGTTGGCCGCGGTCTGTACGACCTGCCCAGGACAAGCCGTTTGTTGGGGTGCCCGGCGCCAGTCGACCTGGCTGCCACCATCGCAGCGCTCGCCCGACGAGACGGTGCCAGAGTCATGCCCGATGGCCTGAGTGCCGCCCATCAGCTTGGTCTCACCAATGCAGTGCCCGCCAAGCCCTGCTATGTGACCGATGGCACCTCGAGAGCGGTAACGATCGACGGACGGACGGTCGTGTTCCGACACGCGGGGCCGACTGTCATGAGGTGGGCGGGACGACCCTCGGCTCCGGTGTTCCAGGCGCTGCGTTGGCTCGGTCCCGATGCTGCCAGGGACGGTGAGGCGGCCTCGACACTGAAGCGCATCCTGCCCCACGCGGTGAAGCTCGATCTATTCCGAAACAGCCGTGACCTGCCGGGCTGGGCGCTGCCGCTCGCCCGCGACATCATGGGTGACGATGTGACTGCGGCGTGAACGGAGCCTTCGAGTCCTTCCTCACCCTCCCTGAGCGGGACAAGCGGGACGTGTTCGAGACGGCGGCCCGTCGTCTCGACACGCTCGCCACATATGTCGAAAAGGACTTCTGGGTCTGTCTTGCCCTCGACACGCTCTACCACGGGCTCCCGGGCGGGCATCCAAAGCTGCTTTTCAAGGGCGGCACATCCCTGTCCAAGGCTTTCGGGCTCATCCAACGTTTCTCCGAAGACATCGACCTCGTCGTCCATCGTGACGATCTTGGATTCGCAGGGGAGCGCGACCCGACCAAAGCAAGCGACATCTCGAACAAGGGGCGGCAAGCCCTTTTCAGGGAACTCAAGACTGCGTGCAGCACCTACATTCTCCAAGACCTGAGATGCTCCCTGGCGAAGGTCATTGATGAAACGGCGGAGGGTTGCCGAGTAACCGTCGACGAGGATGACCGCGACAGGCAGACGCTCCTGATCGAGTATCCCAGCCTCTTTCCGATGCCGGAGGCGCCCTATGTGTTTTCGCGAATCAAGATTGAGGCGGGAGCGAGGTCGGCACTGGAGCCAAGCCTGAACTGTACCGTCACCCCCTTTGTCGCCCGCGAACTGCCCGACTGGGGGCTCGACGTGGGTGGCATCAGGGTGGTCGCGCCGGAGCGTACGTATTGGGAGAAAACGCTGATCCTCCATGGCATACACTGCGGGTACAGAGACGAGGGGCGCATCCCGGCCGACAAGAACCGGATCTCGCGCCACTACTATGACGTCGCGATGATCACGGCGACCGAGACCGGCACGTCGGCACTATCCGATTTCGGCCTGTTGGATGCGGTAAGGAACCACAATCTCATCGCCTTCAAGCAGGCTTGGAAGCGGTTCGAAGAGGCCGTCCCCGGGTCTGTGAGGTTGGTTCCGCCGCAGGCACTACACCCGGCTATCGGCCGGGACTACAGGGCCATGCGCGGAATGATTCTTGGGGATATTCCAGATATGGATTGGGTCATGGAACAGCTTCGTCGCGCCGAAGTCAGGATCAACGGAACGAACCATTGATGGGCGGTCAGTGGTCCCCGGTCGTCCCCTCCATCAGTGCCAGCGCCGGTCGCTCGACTCGGCTCGATAGAGAATGTAGTCCCGCAACCGGCGTGCAAAGCCGTAGTCGATGTATGGAACCCTCACGGCCCCGCAGGCGAGAACGACCTCGAGCGTGGCCAGCCCTTTCCGGCGCTGGAGGGGCGAGCGCCTGACGGTGACGCTCTGGGCCTTTCGAAAGAGAAACGCATCGACCTTGCGGCCGACGAGGCCGCTCCGGCTGGCAAGTCCGTCGTCGTCGTACGTGTACCCCTGCCGGCGCCAGCGCTGCCAGGCGAGGAGCCCGCCGAGCGTCATCCATCCGAGCCACCAGACGCCGGTGGCGATGCCCCACGACGCCGTGGGCCCCAGCAACCTGAGGAAAAGCAGGGTCCCGGCGAGCCCGGGCACGATGCCGATCCGCAGGGTGAGCGCCCGGATGTAGTGCGGCGAGACCCGGGTGAACGCTCGGCTCTGAGGCAGGAGCGTCAGCGCCATCCCTTCCCGGCCGAGGATCCTTGAACGCAAGTCTTCCGCAAGCGGAGCTCTCAGCAAGGGGACTTCGAGCACCTCGGCGAAGTTGAAACCCGGTGTGTCGCCGCCCTGGCCGGGCAGAAGCGCGGCCGGAAGTGCCCTCAGCCGGTAACGCCCAAACCAGCGCAGGACCAGGTTCTGGGATAGCGTGAGCTGCTGGATCTTGGCGATCTCGACCACGACTTCCTTTTGTGTGAGCAACCCGGCGCGCGAGCGGAACGCTGTGCCCTCCCGCCAAACCGTGTAGTTGTGATAGCGCAGGAAAGCCGCGCCGATCACGAGGGACGACACAACCACGAGGGCCGAGAGCGCGAGCAAGGCGATGAAGATCGTCCGGGCGAGACTGTCTGCTCCCGCGAAGGTGGCCTCGGCCGCTTCGAAGGCCGGCTGCAAGGCCTCTTCTACGAATCCGATGGTCTCGCTGATGGCACCGAGAAACGCCGCAGCCACCAGGATGTTTCGGTTGGAGAGGCCGATACGGATCATGTCGCCGCTGGTGAGCTTCAGCAGCTCCTCCCCGAGGGGCCCGGCGAGACCCGGCCGCTCGTCGCCCAGCCGTTCGACCGAGGGGTCGGCGGATGTCTCCCCGCTGGCGGCAGCGTCGTCTCCGGTCAGGGCTCCCCGGCCGATGGCGACCCTGGCTCTAAGCCATTCGGCGCGCCCCAGGCTGACCGAGGGAAGTTTCCCCTCGGCCCCGGCCGACCCGGCGGTGTCCAGGCTGATCGTGACGAGGCCCAGCAGGCGATCGATGAGGGAACGCTCGACGTTGATCCCCTGGACCCGGTCGTAGGGCAGATCGAGGGCGGTCTTCCTCAGAAAGCCCTGGCGGATGAGGATCCTGTCCTCCTCGAGCCTGAACCGGAAGAACCAGTATTGCACCACACCGATAGCGAGGATGACCAGAATGCCGACAGGGATTGCCAGGACCAGGAAGCTCTTCCTCTCGGTCAGCAACGCTAGTGCGCCGAAGGTGGCGGCGAGTTGAACGAAGCTGCGCGCGAACGTCCTGACCGTCTTCCCGACAAAGTAGACGATGGCGAACGGGGAAGCTCGCTCCCACGCGCCGGAATCGGACGGGTTCAGCAAACGTCGTCCGCCGCCTTGCCCGTCTCGGCGTCGATTTGCGCCGACACGAAGGCACGCAGCTGTTCTGCCTTGTCAGCGCCGAGCCCGCGAATCTTGTGACCGCCCGCACCCGCGGGGAAGATGGACAGGTTGGCCAGGCCGAATCGGCGATCCAGCGGGCTGCTGTCGATCCTGGTGTGCTGGACGCGGTTGAAGGGCACCACCTTCACCGACTGCCAGAAGACTCCCGACTTGTACACGATGTCCTGCTCGCGCACGACATACCCCCACCGCGGCACGGCGATGGCCGGCCAGGCAAGCCAACTCATCACGAGGGCCGCGATCACGATCCACCCAAGCATGGACAGCCACGTCGGAGGGCCCACGGCTCCCGCCGCTCCCGTCGCAGTGAGCTGCGCACCGCCCACGATGCCCACGAACACGAGGGCCCGAAAGAGGGCCCCGGCCTGCAGTCGCCGTACGAAACGGGGATGGAGCGGATGCCAATCCAACCCTTCCACCCCGGGAAGGGAGTCCAGCGGGACCTCAGGGTTGACGAACATGTCGGCAGGGGATGTGGGCGGCACGGTCACGGGCATGCGCCGCTCATCGAACCTCGAACGTCAGCGTCGCCCAGTTCGATTCGTAGTCGACGTCGGGCTCGGACGTGGTTTCCACCATGTGGATCGCGCGGACATACCAGCGGCCGGCCCCGCTCAACGGCACCGTGGCGACCCCGTCCGCGTTCGTGCGGGTGGTGACTGCTTCCACATGTTCGCCCGCCTGGTCGTGTCCGTGATGGTCCTCATGACTCGCATAGACGAGCTGGTTCGCCACGGGCTGCCCCGCACGCAGGAACCGCACCTGCAGTTCGTCGCCCACACCGAGTTCGTAGGGGTTCCGGAGCGGAATGAACTCTGCGGGGTAGCCGAGATCGCTCGCCCATTCACCGCTGCGCGCGCTCCCCACCTGAACCAGCGCTTTCACATGCTTGCTGTAGCGCTCAACGGCCTCGTCGTTCGTCTCTCCGGCGGCTTCCCGCTGCTCGATCACATCGACGATCCCGTCGTGGACCAGGTATTCGTTGAACTCCTCGGCGGTCAGGGCGAAGACCCGTGCCGCCGTCGACACGCCGATCAGGTAGGTTCCCGGGGCGCCCGTCTGGAAGGTCAGCAGGGCCGTATCGACGCTGTCGGGGCTCCAGTGAAAGACCGCCGAGTCGGTCCAGGCGGACTCAGGCGGATGTGCCACCCCGTCGGGCCCGACAACGCTGACGTCCAGCATGCGGTCGCGGGTGACCACGTTCTCGCTGTTGTCGAAGTCGCCGTTGATCAGCGCGACGACCCCGGTCGAATTCGGCTCCAGGAAGAAGCTGTCGAGCTTGAGGAAGAGGGTGTGCGCGCTAACCGCAGTGACAATGGCGACGGTGAGCACGACGAGCGTGGCGAGCGTGACGAGAAGGCGTCGTCCGATCCTCATATTTGTAGTCCTTAGCCTGCGGGTTCCTGTTGTGGATATCCAAGAAAAGCGCTATCCGCCGTTTTGGCCACGTCCGGCCCGGTTTCCAGTCGCCCGAAGCGCAGGAAGAGGGCGGGGACGACCACCATGTTGAGGAAGGTCGAGGTGAGCAGTCCCCCGAGGACCACCACGGCGAGCGGCGCCTGAATCTCCTTGCCCGGCTCGCCGATGCCGAGGGCCAGGGGGATCAGTGCGAGACCGGCGGTCAGGGCCGTCATCAGGATCGGGCTCAGGCGCTCCATCGAGCCCCGCCGGATGCTGCTCGCGAGGGACAGTCCCGCTCCATGCAGGTCGCGGTAGCGACTGACCAGGAGGATGCCGTTGCGGACCGCGATGCCGAAGAGGGTGATGAAGCCGACGAGGGTCGCGACGTTCACCGTCCCGCCGATGAACAGGACGGCGAGAACGCCCCCGGCGAGCGCGAGTGGCAGGTTCACCATGAGGAGAAGCGCTGTGCGGACGCTCCGGAAGGTGCGGAACATGATGAGGAAGATCGCGGCGATCGAGAAGAGCGACAGGATCGTGATTCTGCGCGTGGCCTCCTGGCCGCTCTCGAACTGGCCGCCGTACTGCACGTGGTACTCCGGCGGCAGACCGACATCGCTCTCGACGCGCGACCGGAGTTCGTCCACCGCCCCGCCCACATCCCGCCCCGCCACATTGGCGCTGACCACGATCTTCCGCTGCACGTTCTCGCGGCTGATCGTATTCGGCCCGCGCGCCGGCACGATGTCCGCCAGCTGCGACAGGGGGATCGTCACGCCCGCGGGGGTCGTCATCAGGGTGCTGCCGATGGCTTCGCGGTCGGCCCGGTGGGCATCGTCGTAGCGGACGATGAGCTCGAACGCGCGCTGACCCTCGCGGATCAGGGAGACCTCTTCACCCTGGAACGCCACGTCCATGGCCCGCGCCAATGCCCCGGGGGTGACGCCGTAGCGCGCCGTGGCTCGCCGGTTGGCCCTGACCTGGAGTTGCGGGACATCGGCCTGCTGCTCGACCGCGATGTCCACGAGTCCTGGAACGCCCTGGGCGACCGCCTCGATCTCGCGCGCGGTCTCGCGGAGCTGCTGAAGGTCGGGCCCGAACAGGTTCACGGCAATCGCGGCCCGCGTCCCGGAGAGCATGTGGTCGATCCGGTGCCCGATCGGCTGTCCCACGGTGACGTTGGTTGCCGGCAGCCCCTGCAGGTCGGCCCTCAGCTCCGCCATGACATCGGCGAGTTCGTGTCCCACAAGGTTGAGCTGCGCGTCGATCTCCGAGGCGTTGGACCCCTGCGCGTGCTCGTCGAGTTCGGCCCGGCCGGTTCGCCTGGAGGTCGACAGCACCGCCGGGTGCGCGAGAAGCTGCCGCTCCACGCGTGCGCCGATCGCGTCGGACTCGTCCAGCGAGGTTCCGGGCAGACTCACCACCGAGATGGTAAGCGAACCCTCCTGGAATTCGGGAAGGAACGCCCGGCCCAACCCCGGCAGGAGGGCGAGGGTGCCGGCCAGCAGGAGCGCGGTTCCCGCCAGCACGACTCCGGAGTGCCGGAGCGCCCACTCGAGCACGCCCCGGTACGCGCCCTCGAGTCCCCGCAGCAGCCACGACTTGCGCCCCCTGCCGATGGCGCGGTCACTGGTGAGCCACGCGTGGCAGAGCGCGGGGGTGACGGTGACGGCGACCAGGAGCGAGGCGAGGATGCTCACGATGTACGCAGTGCCCAGAGGCCGCAGCATGCGCCCCTCGACCCCGGACAGGAAGTAGAGCGGCACGAAGACGATCGTGATGATCACCGTCGCGCTGAGGATCGGGTCCCGGATCTCGCGCGCGGCGTCGCGGATGACCACCAGCGTGCCGCGCCGCCAGCCCTCGGGGCGACGCCGGTTGTCGCGGAGCCGCCGGTGCGCGTTCTCGACGAAGATGATCGCGTCGTCGACCAGGGCGCCAATGGCGATCGCCATCCCGCCCAGCGTCATCGTGTTGATGGTGCCCCCGAGGGCGCGCAGCGCGATCACCGCGAGAGCCAGCGAGAGGGGGATGGCCAGCACCGAGATCGCTGTCGTCCGCACATTCCACAGGAAGAGGAACAGGATGGCGACGACAAGCAATGCGCCGTCGCGCAGCGCCGTGATCACATTGTCTACCGCGAGAGAGATGAAGTCGGCCTGCCGGAAGATGCCCCGCTCGATGGCAACGCCGCTGGGGAGTGAGGCTTCGATCCGGTCCAGCTCGTCGTCGATCCTGCCGGTGAGCTCCAGGGTGTTGGCGCCGGGCTGCTTCTGGATCGACAGGATGACGGCGGGTTCGGCGTTCACCGACGCGGTCCCGAATCGGACCTTTGGCCCGATCCGTACCTCGGCGAGGTCGTCGATCAGCACCGGAACGCCGTTCCTGATCGCCACGACCGTAAGACCGATCTCTTCCGGGCTGCGGGCGCGCCCGATCCCGCGGATGAGGACCTCCCCCCCGCCGGATCGGTAGATCCCGCCCGAGGCGTTCAGGTTGGATGCGGCGGCGGCGTCGAGCACCTCGTCGAGCCCCACGCCGTAGGCCCGCAGCTGCTCGGGGTCCACCAGCACCTGGTACTGGCGCACATGGCCGCCGATCGTCACTACCTGAGCGACGCCCGGCACGGCAAGCAGCCTCGGCCGGAGCACCCAGTCGGCGGCGGTGCGCGCCTCCATGAGTCGGTCCTCCGGGGCGCTCATCCCGACCAGCAGGATCTCGCCCATGATCGAGGTGACGGGCGCGAGCACCGGTGCGCTCACGTCCTCGGGGAGCTGGTCCGCTACGGGCTGAAGCCGTTCGCTCACGGTCTGCCGGGCCCGGAAGATGTCGGTGTCCCAGTCGAAGTCCACCCAGACGATACTGATCCCGTGGGCCGAGCTCGACCGAACCCGTCGCACGCCGGCCGCGCCGTTCACGGCGGTCTCGACCGGGAAGGTGACGAGACTCTCCACCTCTTCCGGGGCGAGCCCGTGCGCGTCGGTGAGCACCGTGACCGTCGGGGCGGTGAGGTCGGGGAATACGTCGACGGGCAGCGTCGCGGCGACCCAGCCCCCGCCTGCCAGGAGCACGACGGCAACACACACCGTGAAGAAGCGGTGTTCCAGGGAGGCGCGGACCAGCAGGTCGAGAATGCTGGTTCGCCGCGCGCCGACCGCGGACCCGTCGGGGCCCGCACGCCCCTCCAGCCCGGGAGCGTTCACCTCAGTGCGGATGGCCGTGGTCGGAGATCTCGGCGTCCCCGAGCGACGCGAGCTTCACCTGATAGGCGCCAGTCGTCACGACCTGTTCTCCGTCCGCGACCCCCGCCGTGACGATCGTCCACGATCCGTCAGAGGGCCCGAGCTCGACCACGCGGCGCTGGAAGGCTTCGCCGCCGACCTTCACGTAGACGACCGCAAGCCCGTCCTCCTCCAGAACCGCGGCAGCCGGCACGGCCACGCCCGCAACCGGCTCCCCGGCCAGGAGGTGCCCGTCCGCGAGCATTCCCACCTTGAGCACCCGGTCGGGGTTGGGAACGGCGAGGCGGATGGGCAGGGTGCGGCTCTCCGGGTCGATGACGCTGCCGACGGAGACCACCCGGCGGGTAGTGTGCACGCGCGACGTGCCCTCCACCGTGAACCACGCGCCCCGCACGTCGCTGGCCTCCTCGGCGTACCGCGCGGGGACGCGGGCCACGAGCCAGAGCGTCTCCGGGTTGATCACGGTGAAGGCGTGAGTGCCGGCCTCGACGTGCTGGCCCGGCGCGACGTGGCGCTCGGAGATCACGCCGCCGATCGGACTGCGCAGTTGGTAGAGGTGCGGATCCGTACCGTCGTCCTCATCGCCCGGGCGTACGCCGCCGATTGCCGCGAAGGCCGCGAGCGCCACCTCCAACTCATGGCGGGCGTGCTCCAGGCGGCGCCCGGCGATGGCGCCGGCTGCAAAGAGGCGTTCCGCGCGGGCCGCCTCGCGCTCGGCAGCAACCACATCGGCACGCATGCGCGAGTAGGAGTTGTCCAGGCTGGTCGGCGCGATCACAGTGAGGATCTGGCCCGCGCGGACGGGGTCTCCGGGGGCCAGGGCAGTGCCCGTCGCCACGACGACTCCCGCTACCAGCGTCGACACCTGCGCAAGTCCATTCCCGGGAGCGACGATCTCGCCGGTGGCCGGGATGGTGCGCGGAATCCGGCGCTCCTCGGCCAATGCGACCTGGAAGGGCATCGACCACTGCTGTTCCTTGAGCAGCGCGATCAGCCCGGGCGGCGGCTGCTCCACGTCGTGCGGCAGCGCATCCTCGCTCTCGAACACCTGCAGCTGCCCGACCGGGATCCCGTACTCGCCGCCCCGTGCGGCGAGCGTCAGATCGGCCCGCCACGTTCCCGTCGCTGTGAGCGTCGGCGTCGCGGTGTAGACGCCCGGCCGGTCGGGAGAGGCCAGCACCACCTCTTCGCGGGCGCCGCCCGGCCCTCGCAGCAGCAGCACGAGGCTGCCCTCACGAACGGGTTGCCAGTCCTCCAGCCAGGTCAGGTAGATCGCCCAGGGGTCGCTGGCCACGTCCCGCACATGGGGCGGATACTCGACGAAGAGCTCCAGCGCAGCGGTCCAGTGGGTGACCACCCCGCCGCCAGCGTGGGAATGGTCGGCTACGGCGGCGGGGTCGGGCACGGGTTGCGCGCAGGCGAACGACCCCAGGGCGACAAGGGCGCACGCCGCCCGCGCCATCCGGGTCCAACCCCGGCCCGGACCCGTGCGTTTCATCGTGACTCCCCGGGCGTGCGCCCCATCGCGCGCAACAGGTTGTAGTAGGCGACCCAGGTGGCGTTGCGGAGCGACAGCGCGGTGACGCGGGCGTCCCGGAACGCGCTGGCGGCGTCGAGGAGTTCCACCAGAGTCATTTCGCCCTCTGCGTAGGCGGCCCTGGCCGCGGCCAGCAGTGCGTCTCCGTCCGCGAGCAGGTCGTCGCCCGCCGCCAGAAGACGGGCCCGGGCGGAGTTGTACCGGTCGGAGGCGGACACCAGGTCGATCTCGGCGTGCTTGCGGCGGAGGTCCAGCCGGCTGGTGGCCGCGGACGCGCGGGCGACCGCTCCATGACGCGTGCCCGCGCCCTGGTTGAAGATCGGGAGTGGCAGGCTCACGCTGAGGGCGGCTCCGGAGAACCCGTCAGCCTGGTCCTTGTACCCAAAGCCCAGCGTCGGATCGGGCACCCACCCGGTCGCGGCCACTTCGGACAAGGCGCGGGCGACATCCAGATCCCTGGCCGCGGCTTCCAGATCCGGCCGCTGGGACAGCGCCTCCAGCGCGACCTCCGTGGTCACAACCGGCGGGAGTCCGGCCATCCCTTCGGACGGCCCCACCTCGCGTACAGCGTCCTCGGGAGCGACGAGCGCTGCCAGCATCCTCCGCGCCGCGCGCGCCTCCAGACCGGCCTCGGCCACCTCCTGCCGAGCCCGTACACGCTCCAATCTCAGGCGCCGGGCCTCGTACGCCGAGATGTCGCCCTCTGCAAGGCGAGCCTGGGCAGCTTCGGCCACCACACGAATAACGGCCGCGACCCGTACCTCGGTCTGCTCTGTCTCTTCGGCGAGCCACGCCCGCACGTAGGCTTCGCGCACCGCGAATGCGAGCCGGAGCGAGTCTGCCCGAAAACGGGCGCTGGCGGCCTCGATGGTGAGGGCGGCGACCCGACTGCGAGCGGTGGTGCGCCCCGGCCATTCGACCCTCTGACTCACCCCGGCGGTGGTTTCCCAGTAGGCCTCGCCCGCGTGGCCGAGATCCTCGCGCACCAGCGAAAAGGCGGGATTGGCGTAGCTCTGGTACTGGCGCGCAATCCCCGTAGTCTCGTCGGCTTCGGAGCGGGCGATTCGCAGCGCCAGACTGTTTTGGGCGAAGGCAGCCAGCGCTTCGTCCAGGGTGACGCGCCGCACCTCGCTCTGGCAGAGCGCCCCGCCGGGCGATGCGAGGACGCTGCCGAGCACCAGGATCGCCGCCCCTCGAATAGAACGCATGACACCTCCGGGACTCACAGCCCGTGGAAGAAGTCGTCGCTCCTTGCCAGCCCGGCGCCTCACCGCTCTCGGTGCGACGCGGGATCTGTCCACGGGCTGCTGGTTGTGGGAGGATAGTGGCCCTGATGCCTCCGGGTGACAACCGGGACGCTTGCCCCGCCGTCGTCGTTGCGGCTAGGATCGGCGGATGCGCCAGGACGAATACATCCGGCGTGATGCCACGGCCCTCGTCGCGCTCGTGCGGGCGCGGGAGGTGACGCCGCGCGAACTCATCGAGATCTCGATGGAGCGCATCGAGTTGGTCAATCCTTCGGTGAACGCGGTCGTCTACCGGATGGACGAAGAAGCCCGTGGACTGGCGGACCAGGTCGACCTGGACGCGGTCTTCGCCGGCGTACCGTTCCTGGCGAAGGACCTGCAGACTCGCTACGCCGGGCACCCGACCTCCGGTGGCAGCAGGCTGACAGCGGGCCGGGTGGAGGAAGAGGACACCGAGTTGGCCCGCCGCGTGCGCGCGACCGGTGTGTCCATCCTGGGCAAGACCAACGTGCCCGAGTTCGGACTGCTGCCGTACACCGAGCCCGAGCTGTGGGGGCCGTGCCGCAACCCGTGGGCGCTCGATCACACGCCGAGCGGATCGAGCGGCGGCTCGGCGGCGGCGGTGGCCGCCGGAATGGTGCCGATGGCGGGGGGCGGGGACGGGGCCGGGTCGATCCGGATGCCGGCCTCGTGTTGCGGGCTGTTCGGGATGAAACCTACCCGCGGTCGCGTCCCCGGGGGGCCGCCGTACGGAGAATCGTGGCGCGGGGCGGCGATCGAGCACGTGATCACCCGCTCGGTGCGTGACAGTGCGGCCATGCTCGACGCCACACACGGCCCCGGCCCCGGCGCACCCTTCGGGATCGCGCCGCCGCGACGCCCCTTCGCCCGGGAAGTGGGCGCCGCGCCCGGTTCCCTGCGCGTCGCGTGGACGACCGAGCCGTTGCTCGGGTCGACGGTCCACCCCGACTGCGTGGAAGCCGTAGCGGGCGCGGTGAGCCTGCTGGAAGATCTCGGTCACGAGGTCACCGAGTGCACGCCACGGCTCGACGGCGCCGCCTTCGCACGCGCGCTCCTGAGCATGGTGGCTGCGGAGGTCGGCGCAGAGCTCGACGATGTGGCGACGTTGCTGGGACGCAGACCCCGTCGTCGCGAACTCGAGCCCCTGACGTGGGCTCTCGGCCTGGCGTCGCGCTCGACCTCGGCGCGGGAACATGCCAATGCCCTGCGGGTGCTCGATCGCACCGGAGGGACCGTCGGGCGCTTCTTCGACGACTGCGACGTCCTGGTCACCTCCACCGTCGCCACACCGCCCCCGAAGATAGGGGCCCTGCCTCCCACCGCGATCGAGCACCTCCAGCTGCGCATTCTGGGCCTGCTGGGGTCCGGCCGGCTCGTCAAGGCGGCCCGCATGCTCGACCAAACTGCCGAGAGCGCCTTCGAATTCACCCCATGGACGCCGCTCTTCAACATCGGCGGGCAGCCGGCGATGTCCGTACCCCTTCACTGGAACGCCGCCGGCCTCCCCATCGGTGTCCATTTCGTCGCCCGGGTAGGCGACGAAGCCACGCTGTTCAGGCTTGCCGGGCAACTCGAGCGGGCGCGTCCGTGGTTCGACCGGATCCCGGCACTGGCCCGAGAATAGCGCGGCCCGCTCCCCTGATCGGGCCCCGGGGCAGCCTGGCTTTTGCCGGGCCGTTGGCAGCGCTGGTTGCCGCCTCGCTTGCCGCCCACCCCGCCGCCGCCCCACTTTGCCTCCCCGGCCCCCCGTCACGGAGAGACCCATGCGCGCCCTGCTCACGCCCGCCCTTGTCGTTCTCCTCACCACCTGCCAGCCCGCCTCGCCCGACCCCACCACCACTGACCAGGCAGCCACGCTCCGCATCGAAGTCACCCACGACGCATCGCTGCACGACGGCCCGTTGACCGGTCGCCTCTTCCTCGCGTTCGCGCCGTCGGACGACCCGGAGCCCCGCATCGCGGCATACAACTCCGCCCGCCAGCGCAACGGCGAAGTGCCCTTCTTCAGCGCCGACGTGGAAGGAGCCGCCCCTGGCGAGCCGATGGTCGTCGACGCTGGCGCGGACGGCTACCCCTACCGCCGACTGGGCTCTCTGCCGGCCGGCGACTACTGGATGCAGGCGATCCTTCACGTATACACCGAATTCCCCCGTGCGGACGGTCACACGATCTGGGCGCCCCAGGACCAGTGGGAAGGCCAGCGGTGGGCGTTTTCGCCCGGAAACTACTTCAGCGAAGCGCGGCGGGTTCGGGTCGATCCGGCGAGCGACGACGTGATCCAATTCACGCTCACCGGAGAGATCCCGCCGATCGAGGTGCCGCCCGACACGGAGTGGGTGAAGCGGGTCAGGATCCAGAGCGACATCCTGACCGAATGGTGGGGCCACCCCATGTATCTGGGCGCGGTCGTGCTCCTGCCGCGGGGCTTCGACGACAACCCCGACATGCGCTACCCTCTCCTGATCGAAGAGAGCCACTTCACGCTGGACCCGCCCTTTGGCTTCACGACCGAACCACCCTCCGGCGAAGCGCTCTTTTCACAGATGAGGCGCGAGGCGGGAGGAATGCGCGAGTCCGGCTACGAATTCGCGCAGGCGTGGATGGGTGAGGACATGCCACGTGTCGTCGCGGTCATCCTGCAGCATCCGACACCCTACTTCGACGACTCCTACGGGGTCAACTCGGCGAACAACGGCCCCTACGGCGACGCGATCCACGAAGAGCTGATTCCGTACATCGAGGAGAACTTCCGGCTGATCGGCGAGCCGTATTCGCGCGTTATGACGGGCGGCTCGACCGGTGGATGGATGTCGCTGGCCAAGATGCTCCACTACCCGGCCTACTACGGGGGGACATGGACCTACTACCCGGATCCGATCGACTTCCGGCGCTACCAACTGGTGAACATCTACGAGGACGAAAGCGGGTTCATCGTGCCCAATTCGGTACCGGGCGCGCCCGAGCGGATGTTCCAGCGGAGCGTCGAGGGGCAGCCGATGGGCAGCAACCGCCAGATCAGCCAGCTGGAAGTGGCGCAGGGCTCGCGGGGCCGGGGGGCAGGGCAGCTGGACGCCTGGCACGCCGTGTACGGTCCGACCGACGACGACGGCTATCCGCGGCGGCTATGGGATCTGGATACGGGCATCATCGACCGCGAGGTGGCGTACTACATGCGCGACAACGGGTACGACCTGCGCCACTACGCCGAGGAGAACTGGTCGCGGATCGGGCCGGATCTGGTGGGGAAGATCCGCATCTACAACCCCGAGATGGACCACTTCTACCTGCCGTATGCGGTCTACATGATGGAGGATTTCCTGGAAAGCACGACCGATCCGCACTACGGCGGCGAGTTCATCCACGGTGCCCCGATGAAGGGCCACGGCTGGTCGCCGTTCACAAATGCCGATCTTGTCCGCCAAATGGCGGCCCATGTGGCGGACAACGCGCCCGAAGGGGCGTCAACGGTGTGGATGGGAGAGCGCTGACGGAGAACTGGGCATCCGGGGGGACGGGTAGCCGTCCGACTACAGCTCGGAGAATCCCACGGCCGTGATACCGTGGCCCATGGGCAGCCGACCTTCGCCCGCGTGGACCAGAAAAGCGGGACCACACGCCTTCCCCAGATCCTTCTGAAGCGTCCTGAGGGAACGGGTCATGGGCGGGCGCGGGGTCGCGGTCTTCTTCACTTCCAAGGGAATGAGCCGGCCCTCCACCTCGACGAGGAAATCCACCTCCACCCCCGTAGCGGTGCGCCAGAAATACACTTGGGGACGCGAACCACGGTTCGTGAGAGTCTTGAGGATTTCGCCCAGGACGGCGGCTTCCATCAACTGCCCGGCCAAGGGGCCGGATGCCGCGTGGTCCGGATCCTTCAAGCCTGTCAAGTGACAAAGTGTACCGAGGTCCGTGAAATAGACCTTGGGAGCCTTGACCAGCCGTTTGCCGATATTGGCGAAGTATGGCCTGACGACGAGGATCTGGTGCGTGGCCTCCAGGACCGAGAGCCATGCCTTCACAGTGTTCACGGCGATTCCCAGATCACTCGCGATGTCGCTCAGATTCATGAGCTGCCCGGTCCGGGCCGCGATCGCTCTCAGGAAGCTCTGGAACTGGGTCAGGTCTCCGACTTGGCGAAGACTGCGGACGTCGCGTTCGAGGTACGTCTGGATGTAGCTCGAGTGCCAGAGCTGTATGTCGCGCCCCGGGTTGGCGACCAGTTCGGGATAACTGCCCCTGAGGAACTCACGCCACAGGTCTTGCGGGGATACCGTCCGACCGATCCCTGTTCCGCGTTTCGCCTCCCACGCCAGCGGAGCGCGAACCTCGCCGAATGCCTCTCGCCTGGACATCGGCAAGAGGTTGAGAATCGCGGCCCGCCCGGCGAGAGATTCTGTGACTTTCTCGATGAGGAGAAGATTCTGAGATCCGGAAAGGAGGAACTGTCCGGCGCGGCCCCGTTCCTCGTCGATTCTCTCCTTGACATAGGGAAGCAGTTCGGGAGCGAACTGGATCTCGTCATAGATTGTCGGCGGAGGAAACCGGGCCAGAAAGGACCTCGGGTCTTCCTGTGCCGAAGCTCGAATGTCCGGCAGTTCCAGTGACAGGTAGCTGTATTCGTCCCCGAACAGGTGCTTCAGAAGCGTCGTCTTTCCCGACTGCCTGGGACCCGTCACGACGACCGCCGGGAACTCCCTGGCGGCCTTCTTCAAGACCGGCTCCAGAGACCGCTCCAGATAGTTGGTCATGCCTTGGGCCTTCTTCGGTGGTGTGTAGATTTGCATTACGATTGCAAATATACACGAAATACCACGCCGCGGACACTACTCCGGTGGGCGGAGCTTCGAGGAGTCGGGAAGGTTGCGCGGATCACCCGCGTCAGGGACCAGCTCGCGACTCTCGATGAGGTAGGCGAGGATGGCGTCGTATTCGGCGGTCGGCAGGCTGCCCGGGGCCTCGTGGGGCATGGCCACCCGGAGATAGCCGTCCAGCGCGCCCAGGGTACCGTATGCGGCCAGGGTTCTCGGGGTGAGCGCCGCGCCGATCCCGTTGGGCACGTCGTGGCAGTAGCCGCACCGCATCACGTAGGCCTGCTGGCCGTCGACGGGGATGGGGGGAGGGTTGCGGTCGCCACCGCACGTGAGCAGCAGGCACAGGGCGGCCACCCCGGCGAGCCGGCGGAGCACCGGGCGAACCCAGCGGCTCACGCGGCCGCTCGTGCCCAAGTCTTCCGCAGCGCTCCAGCGGCGGCGCATTGGGGCCGGGTCTCCCCTCAGGCCACGTCCACGGGATGGGGCAGCGCCACGTTGAGGAGGTAGCCCTTCTCGTTGTACACCCCTTCGAGGGGCTGCGTCGCGCCTGCCGCGTCGGTTGCGCGGGTGCGGAGAACGTGCTCTCCCGGCGTCGCGGTCCACTCCAACTCGAAGCGGCTCCACGCGTGGGGCAGCGCGGCGGACGCCCCGATCAGCCTGGCCGGCGCCCACGGCCCGTCGTCCACACTCCACTCCACCCCCGCGACCGGTCCCTGTGGCGAGTAGGCGAACCCCCTCAACCGGTGCATCCCGGCGGCGAGCCGCGCGGGGCGGGGCAGCGCGAGGGCGCTCTTCACGCGACCGGTGGTGATCGCCGCACCATCGGCGGGCGCATACTGGTCCGCGGGCCACTCGTCCCCCACCAGCACGTACGATGTCGTGTTGCTCCTCACCCACACCTTCTCCGTCGCGACCTCGATGCGCCCCACCCACTTGACGCTGGACGACCCGACCCAGCCGGGCACGACCGCGCGGAGGGGAAAGCCGTGGTCCGGCGGGAGCGGCGCGCCGTTCATGGTCATGGCCAGGATCGTGTCCGGATGCATGGCCTTTGCGACCGGCATGGGGCGGGCCCACGCCGCGTCATCCATCCCGACGATGTTCACGTCCACCGCATCGTCGCGGACTCCGGCGAGAGCAAGCACATCGGCCAGGCGAGGGCCGCCCCACTCCGCGCACCCGATGGCCCCGGTGCCCCACTGGCTGCCGGATGCGGTGCGGCCGGTCACCGACTGGAAGAACCCCCGCCAGTTGCCGGCGCATTCGATGTACGCGACGAGGGTCTGGCTGGGGAGCGCCCGCAGTTCGTCGAGGCCCAGCCGGACCTCGGCATGCGCCCCGGGTCCGCCCACCGACAGCATGTAGGTCGCGGCGTCGATGGTCGGCGTGGGCGCGTGGTTGCGGACGAAGAACAGCTCGTTCGGGGTGATCAGGCCGCCAAGGTCCTCCAGACGGGTCTCCAGGTTGGTGCCGTGCTGGATGAAGGGAGCGGGATCCTTGGCCCAAACAGGCATGTTCGCGCCCGCGCCGGCATCAGCCCCGACACTGCCCGCCCCCGTCCCGGACTCGTCGGCTCCACCCGGCCCGCACCCTGCCACGCCCATGCCTCCGGCAATGACCGCGAGCGCTTCTCTTCTGCTCAAGGTGTCGCGTTTCATGCCGCTCAGATTAGGTGGCGGGAGGGAAGCCGGCAATGTGTACATATCATATGTACATAAATTATGTACATTTTCGCGACCCACGAGCGCAGGTGCCCCACCCTCTGGCCCTTCAGCCCTCGCGCCCCCACTTTGCACTGCCACACCACAATGCAGTCGGAGGTGCAAGATGTCCGTCCGTTCTTCCCGCCTCTCGCGCCTGGCCGTCGTTCTCGCCGGCATGTCCGCCCTGTCGACCGGCAGCCCCGAGGACGCAGCGGCCCAGCGCCGCTTCGCCACCATCGATTCCCTGCGGCACATCCAGTCGGTGGAGCCCCGTACCGGCCCGGCCGGGACGTTGGTGGAGATCTACACCGAGAACCTTCCGCCGCAGGCCAGGATCCACGTCGGAGTGGGGGCCATGCGCGCCGGCTTCGAAGCTCTGACCGAGGGCAGTCAGGACATCTGGGGCGAGGTGTCGGCGTCGGTGCGGGTCCCGTCCTACGCGAGTTGGGAGCGGCCGCTGGTCTTCATCGTCTTCAACGGTGTGTTCAGTCCCATCGGGATTTCCGACCCCTTCCACGTGACGAACGACGAGGGCATGGTCCGCCGCACCGGGCGGATCACCGACGAGGGGCTCGAGTGCGTGACCCTGCGCGACAACGACCAGTACATGTATGCATTGAGCGGGGATCTCGAAGGGCTGAGTCCCGGAGACGAAGTGGTCGTCGAAGGTGCTATCAGCCTCTCCGGTCCTTGCGGCGAAGCAGATGCGATCGAGGTGGTTCGTTGGACGAAGGGCGGGTGACCTCCAGGCGGCTGCCGGACCCGCGCGGACCGGCCCGCCCATCCGTCACAACATTGAAGGGAAAGCGACCATGCGAAGCACTGTGACCTGCACGGCCCTGATCCTGCTCACCGCGCTCGCGGCTGCATGCGCGATGGACTCGCGCGCGGCTCGGCCCGTAAGCTCCTCTGCGGGGACTCTCGCGGCCGGCTCCAGCGACACCCATGCGCTCGACCTCGATGCCGACATGTTCGTCTTCGGCGAGGTGCATCAGACGGATGTGGACGTGACCGTCACGGTAACAGCCCCTTCCGGGGAGACGCTGCGAGACGTGGACACCCGTACGCGCGGCATCGAATCGTTCCAGTTCGAGACCGAGACTGCCGGCACGTATGAGATCGAGGTCGCGGCGGACGGCGAGGAGGAAGCGGGCAGCTACGAACTCCGGATCATCCGTTCAGAACCGATCGCCACCGACCCCGCGGAGCGGCTCGACCAGCTGATGAGCCCGTGGGACGGCGACGACCGGCCCGGCGCGATCGCCGCGGTCGTCGAGAACGGAGAGCTGGCACTCGTGCGCGCCTACGGGATGGCGAATCTCTCGCATGGCATCCCGTGGGAGCGAGGCACGATCTCCAACATCGGCTCGGTCACCAAGCAGTTCACGGCGATGGGGATCCTTCTCCTGGAGGCGGAAGGGAAGCTCTCGCTCGATGACGACATCCGGAAGCACATCCCCGAGCTGCCCGACTTCGGCACCCCTGTCACTATCCGGAACCTGCTCAACCACACAGGAGGATACCGCGAGATCTACAACCTCCTCCCCATTCAGGGATTCGACGGCGAAGACGCCTTGGCCCGGGAGCGTGCGATCATGGTCGTGCAGCGCCAGCCCGAGCTCCAGGCGCCCCCCAACACCGAGTGGAACTACAACAACACCGGCTTCATCCTCCTGTCGCTCACTGTGGAGCGGCTCTCGGGGCAGACCTTCTCCGACTACATGGGCGACAACGTCTTCATGCCGCTCGGGATGCACGATACTCGCGTCAAGATGGTGCAGGGCGAACTGATTCCGGGCAGCGCTCAGGGCTACACCCCCGTTGAGGGCGGCAGTTTCCGCACGACAAGGGACCTTGCGGCCTCGGCCGGCGCGGGCGGGGTCTACACGACCGTCGACGACCTGGCCCGCTGGATGCTCAACTACCGCGATGCGACCCTGGGCGGACCGGAGGTGATCAAGGCGATCACGACCGAGGCGGTCCTGGAGTCCGGCGACTCCACGGGGTACGGCCTCGGGTTGGGGATCGGCGAGATGGGTGGCCGGACCCTGTACTCGCACACCGGCGGCGACATCTCGCACCGCGCCTATCTGAGCTTTTTCCCGGAGCTCGAAAGCGGCGTGATCGTGATGAGCAACCACGCCGGGTTCGACCTCGGGGTAGGCGGCCGGATCGCCCGGATCTTCTTCGGCGACGACCTGGAGGAGGAAGAGGAGGAGGCCGCCGACGCGGAGGACGGGACCGGCGAAGAGGCCGGGATGTCCGACGAACGGAAGGAGGCGATTGCCGGGGACTGGGTGATCGAGGTACAGGGCCTGTCGATCCCCCTGGCCGTGATGCTGGAGGATGGCGAGGTGTTCGTCGAGTTCGACGGGCAGTCCAGGACGATAGCGCGGCCAACGTCGGATTCGACCATGACGCTGGTGGCCGCGGACGCCACCCTCACATTCAGCTTCGAGCCCGACGGCAGCCTGACCACGGGGACGCTGGTCCAGGCGGGCACCGAGATGGCGCTGCGCCGGGCCGAGAACGCCGAGTTGAGCGAGGAAGAGCTGGAAGCGTACGCGGGCCGGTACTTCTCGGAGGAGCTGGAGACCTTCTACGAGGTGACGGTGGAGGACGGCGCCCTGGTCGCCCGCCACCTGGACATGGCGGACCCGCTCACGCTTCGCCATACGGGCGGCGGCAACTTCTCATCCTCGGTCGTCTTCCTCAATACCATCGCGTTCGAGCGAGCCGGGAACGACGGCGTCACCGGATTCACGGTGTCGAACGGACGCACCAAGGGGGTCTGGTTCCGGAAGATGTGAGGAGGACGCCGCAGCGGATCGGAGCCGACGAACCGGTCCGGTGCGCTTGGGCCCCGCTACCCCACCGGCTCCAGCCGCACGATCGGAGTCGCGTCGTCTCCGCGGCTCTCGAGGGCTACGTAGATGAAACCGTCGGGACCCTCGCGCACGTCGCGGACACGTCCCATTCCGCGCAGCACGGTCTCGCTCGCAACGACCCGGCCGTCCTCGATGGTGAGCCGGTCGACGCGTTCGCCGGCCAACCCGCCCGCAAAGAGGTTGCCCTTCCACTCGGGGAACTGATCGCCGCTGTAGAAGGCGAGCCCGGACACGCCGATTGACGGCACCCAGATGTGAGCCGGCTGTTGCATCCCCTCCATGTGCGTGCCCTCGTGAATCGCCCGGCCCGAGCGGTAGTTGACGCCGTAGCCGATGACCGGCCAGCCGTAGTTGCTGCCGGACGTGGACACGTTGACTTCGTCCCCGCCCTGGGGTCCGTGCTCGGTGATCCAGACGGCGCCGGTGCCGGGCTGGATCGCCAACCCCTGTGCGTTGCGGTGGCCGTAGCTCCAGATCTCGGGGCGCGCACCCTCCTGGCCCACAAAGGGGTTGTCGTCGGGGACCGTGCCGTCGTCGTGCAGCCGGACGATCACACCGTGATGGTTCGAGATGTCCTGCGCCGGGTGCGCCGCGAGGTCACCCTGCGAGGGAACCTGCCGGTCGCCGACGGAGAGGAAGAGGTAGCCGTCGTCGTCGAAGGCAAGCCGGCAGCCGTAGTGGCCGTTGCCCGAGGAGACCGCCTCGAAGATCTCGTCGGTCATGGTGAAGCGGTCGTTCTCGAAGGTGCCTCGTATGACTGCGCTGGTTCCCCCCGGGGACCCTTCGGACGCCTTGGAGTAGCTGATGTAGATCATCCGGTTGGACGCGAAGTCCGGGTGGGGAAGCACCTCGAGCAGTCCCCCCTGGCCTCTCGCCACGACCTCCGGGATGCCGGGAACCGGGTCGGGGAGCAGGACGCCGTTCCGGATGATGCGCAGCCGGCCGGGGCGTTCGGTTACCAACATGTCGCCATCGGGGAGGAACCCGATCGACCAGGGCACGATCAGCCCTTCGGCAACGGTGACCACGCGGTAGTCGTGGTACGCCGTGCGCATCACATCGGATTGGGCGCGCGCCGGTGACGCGGCCACAAGGAGGCCGGTTGCCAACAGGAAGACGGAGGTAATGCGGGACGGTATCATCATGCCTCATCTGGGTAGGGTTCGGGTCCCGGGGTGGGCACCGGACCATCTCGGATTGCACTCGCAGAAGAAAACGCTAGGCAACGCCCCGCAGTTGCGCTAGGGCTAACCGCTTTCACCCTCCGCGGCGTCTTCGATCCCTCTGGCCTCGCCATGGACCAAGACAGGACGCTCGGGACGAGTCTCCGGCCCACCACGTGGGGAACATCCAGTGAATCCGTCCAAACACCCCACACGTGTGTTTCCGTGGCATCCAGAACGGAGAACCACTCCGGCAGAAGAACGCGGCGGGGCTCGTTTGTCTCATCCCCCCTTCGAATCGAATACCACACTCTGAGAGTGTCCCGCGTTTCCCATGTGCTGAGCCATACGTCACCTGAAGCGGCCAACTGAAAGATGCTGCGGGCCGCGGGGACGTATTCCGGCTCATAGAGGGCTTCCTCCACAGCTCTGCGCGTCGCCAAATACGGTGTTTGAATGCCGAGCTGCGAGAACATTTCCGCAATCCGCCGGACTTCCGCCGCGATCATCTCGGCAGGGAGCCTCACGGCTTCGAAGTCCAATCGGCGTTGCCAGATCGTGTCCCCCTCCGCAGACAGTTCAAGCAGTTCAACGACACGAGGCTCCATCCCAGCTCGCCGAACCACCACCACGGGGCCTTGCCCGCCTGGGTCAAAACGAAACATGTCAGCGTCGCTGAACGGTTGTGCGGTGTAGTTATCCGTGCCGCTCACTTCGAAGCCCAACTGGTCATTGCGTATGTTCAGCAGGAAGATCGTTTCGGGATGCAGCCACTCGCCTTCGGATTCTCTAACTCTCAGAAGGGGTTCTTGCACGAGGGGAGGGTCTCCCTGCCATCCCTGTCTGACCGCTGCCCCAATCTCCGGACGGCCCAAGTAGCTTCCGTCCTGCAGCAATGCGTCAGCCTCAACGCGAAACCCTTGATAACTCACCAAGGCAGGCGGCCCGGCGACCGTCCTAACCAGTTCTCCGGTTGCCGAAAAGTACGTGAAGCGCTGACGGTCGCGCACATAGAAGCTGTCATCGTCGTAGATATGCAGACGATACGGCATGATGAATTCCCCGGGACCCTCCCCTCGCCGTCCCACAGCGAAGATGAGGGAGTCTTCGGGCGTCCATACGGTAACACTCCCGGTATTCGGCTCGACCACGAAGACGCGGTGCCCGTCTGCTGTAACACGCAGATAGGGCACCCAAGAGAAGAGAGTATCATTGCCGATTTGGTATTCGGCTTCGGTTATCCAGTGACCCCCCACCCCAAAACCATCCGTGGTCCGTCCAGCGCCATCACAGGCTACCAGGCCGAATAGCACCGTCGCTTCGATTACCCTCCAAGGCCGCATTGGGCCAGGACCTGACATCACCCGCCTCCTATCCAGTGGTGGTTCCGCCACGGGCACTACGAGCTCAGCAGCTCAACCAGCTCGGCCAACTCCGCGTCCCACCCCTCCGTGTTCTGGCGGTGATGCAGGTCGGTCCTGAACCCCGTCTCGCAGAGGCGCAAGGTGGTGCCGCCGCCCTCACGCGGGGTGAGGGTCCACTCGACACGGGACGCGGGGGCATCCTCGAAGGCAACCCCGGGCTCGTGCACCCAGCTCCACACGAGTCGGTGCGGAGGATCGACCTCCTCGACGCGCATCGCATAGCGACCGTGGTCCTCCCACGTCATGGCGGCGTCCCCGCCCGGCCTCAGGTCGACCTCGGCCTCGTCCCCGAACCAGCGTGCCAGCTCCGCCGGGTCGGTGATTGCGCCCCACACCTTCTCCACGGTGACATCCAGCTCCAGCACCTTCTCGACCGTTCGCTCGCTCATCTTCACTCTCCCTGCAGGTGGTATCGCAGCCGCTCCAGACGCTCGTCCCAAGCCGCGGCGTAGGGCGCCAACCAGTCCTCGACCTCCTTCAGCGGCTCCGGCCGGAGCGCGTGAAGCCTCTGGCGGCCCAGCGCGCGCTTTTCGACCAGGCCGGCCGCAACCAGGATGTCGAGGTGCTTCGTGACGGCCTGCCGACTCATGGGCAGACCCCGCGTCAGCGCGGTGACGGAACTCTCTCCTCCGTCGCGCAGGCGACCGAGGATGGCGCGGCGGGTCGGGTCGGATACGGCTGCAAACACATCGAACATGACTTCAATATGCAACTAAATGGTTGCATGTCAAGTTGGTTCCAGGATCTCCCGCGAAATCCGCACCACCCATTCCACGGACCGGCTGCGGACCTTCAAGTCGGAGCCCGAGTACGCTGTGGTCAACCCGCGCACCCAGCGGGCCTCGACTTCGGCCAGCCAGGGGCCCCGGAGACGAACCCCGGCCCCCGCAGCGGCCGCCACGTTGAAGACCGACGCATGTTCGTCCTGGAAAGCCTGCGCGAGCACCGGGTCCTCGCGGCTCCGGACCAGGTAGTCGAGACCGGGACCCGCGGCCGCAAAAACGTGCAACGGCCCCAGACTCCCGGCCACCTTGAGCTGAAGGTGGAAGCTCAGATAGTCGCTCCGCACCTCACCGTCAAGCGGTTCGCCCCTATGGTCGCTGGAGACGAAACCGCCGCGCTGGGCGAATCCCCCTTCGGCGCGTACCCGGAGTGCACTGGCCGGCGTCGGAACGTCGACGAAGGCGCCCAGCATGAAGCCCGGGCGGCGGGATGTTTCCACGGGCGGGCTCCAATCCTGCTCGGATTGGGTGCGGCCCGCGAAGACACCGGTCAAACGGCCCGCGTTCTGGCCCTGAGCCGGCTGAACGACGGCCACGAGCACAACCGCCACAGCGGCCGCCAGAAGCGCCGCCATGCCGATTTGCTCCCACGGCCGGGCCCGCGCGGGGACGGAGTCCCTCCTGACGACATCCCGTTCCCCGCCCCGACCTCTGCTTGACGCGCCCCCCGCCGTGACCGAATACATGAATACCTGCCGCTGAAGTGTTGCGCGGAAAACCTCCATCTATCTTACCGAAGAGGCGCCCCATGTCACCCGGCCACGACATCGACGAAGCACGCTTCCACAGTGCCGGACGTTGCGCCCGGCCACGCTGGCTGTGTCTGCTCCTGCTTCTCTCCGGCTCGGCGGCCCCCAGCCACCTCGGCGCCCAGCAACAAACGGGCCTCGGGGAAATGGATGTGACCCGCTACCACCGGGCCGAGCGCCTCCTTGCGTGGAATGTGAACCCGCTGATCAGCGGCGGCGCGGTCGCGCCACAGTGGATGTCCGGGGGAAACCGATTCTGGTACCGCAACCAGACGGCCACCGGGGCCGAATTCGTGGTTGTCGATCCCGAGCGGCGGTCGCGCGGGCTCCTCTTCGACCACGATCGGCTCGCGGCGGCGATGTCTCTCGCGGCCGACACGTCGTTCGCGGGGCCCAAGCTGCCCTTCCGCACCTTCGAGTTCGGGGACGGCGAGGGGTCCATCCGCTTCAACGCCAACAAGCGCGGCTTCACCTGCGACATCGGCGCCTACACGTGCGAGACCGGCGACACCCTCGTCAACCGCACGCCTTTTGTGCGCTCTCCCGACGGCCGTCACGAGGCCTTCGTGCACGAACACAACCTCTGGATGCGTCCCGCCGAGGGGGGCGACTCGACCCAACTGACCATGGACGGTGAAGAGTACTGGGCGTATGGAACGACCGCGCCGCGTCCTTCGCTTATCATTGCATCCATCGCCACCCGCCCCGTGCTCCAATGGTCGCCCGACTCGAAGCGGATCGCCGTCCAGCGGATGGACGAGCGCAATGTGGAGCGGATGCCGATCTACTCGTCCACCACGTCGCGGCCCAAGCTCTACACGTATCCGTATGGCCTCCCCGGCGACTCCGTCATCTCCACCTTCGACATCCATGTGATCGATGTGGAGAGCAAGGGAAACCTGAAGCTCCGGACCGACCCGCAGCCCTACATGACCTTCACGGCAACGGGCCTCCGCGACTCGACCTGGGTGACGGTGAAGTGGAAGGAGGAGGGCCGCCGGTTCTACTACATCCGGGGTTCGCGCGGCGGGAAGAGCGTCACCCTGTACGAAGCCGATCTGGAGACCGGCGAGGCCCGCACGATCATCGAGGAGACGCGCGCCACCCACGTCGAGCTCAACCTGGACCTCATCGGGGGCTACCCCAACTGGGACGTCATCAACGACGGCGAGGACGTGCTCTGGTTCTCGGAACGAGACGGTTGGGGGCACCTCTACCGCTTTGACGGCAACGGCGAGATGAAGAACCGCGTCACGGAGGGGCCCTGGACCTTCGGGGACCTCCTGCACGTCGACGAGGACGCGGGACGGGTCCATTTCACCGCGCGCGGCATGGAAGCGGGGCGCATCCCCACCATGGCCGACCTGTACGCCGTCAACCTGGACGGCACCGGTCTCACGCGGCTCGCCGGCGATGACGGCGACCACACGGTGAGCATCACCCCCGACGGCCACCATTTCGTGGACTCGTACTCGAGCCCCGACACGCCCCCGGTGAGTGTGGTGCGCGATCGCACGGGACAGGTCGTGCTGGAGCTGGAACGCGCCGACGTCTCGCGCCTGGAAGAGGCGGGTTGGTCGGCGCCCGAGATCTTCGAATACAAGGCGCGGGATGGAGTGACCACCATGTACGGGCTCCTCTACAAGCCCTCCGACTTCGACCCCGCGAAGGTGTATCCGGTGGTGGAGTACATCTACCCGGGTCCCTTCATCGGCAGTGTGGGGCGGTGGAACTTCAGCGGGGGCTCGCTGGGAGGGGCACTCCGCGGCGACCAGGACGCGCTGGCCGAGCTGGGGTTCATCGTCGTCCAGATGGACCACCTGGGGACGCCCTTCCGCTCCAAGGCAATCCAGGACAACTACTGGGGCAACATGGGGGACAACGGGATCCCCGATCACGTCGCGGCGGTCAAGCAGCTGGGCGCCCGCTACCCGTGGATTGACCTTGACAGAGTCGGGATCTACGGGCACTCCGGCGGCGGCTTCGCCTCCACCGACGCGATTCTCCGCTATCCGGACTTCTACAAGGTGGCGGTGTCCACCTCCGGGAATCACGACAATCGAAGCTATCACGCAGCCTACGCCGAAAAATACCAGGGGCTGCTGGTGCGTGACACCCTCAAGGGAACGGACAACTACGCGAATCAGGTCAACGCCTCCATGGCCGGCAATCTGAAGGGCAAGCTCTTCCTCATGACCGGCGACATGGACGACAACGTGCATCCGGCCATGACGCTGCAGGTGGCCAACGCCCTGATCGCGGCCAACAAGACCTTCGACTTCCTCATCCTGCCGAATCGTAGCCACGGTCTCGACGTGCCCTACGTCATCCGCCGCCGCTGGGACTACTTCGTGGAGCACCTGATGGGGATGAAACCGCCGCCGGACTACCAAATCCAGCCACCGCCGAGTTGAGGATGCCGATTGTGACGACGCTTCGGCGACAGATCCCGCGGGCCCGCGGCACGACGACGCGCGCCGCCCCACCGGCGTTCGCCGCCCCCCTCGCCCGCCCTGCGCTCACCCCGGCGGCGGTCGCATGCCTCCTCGCCGTCGCTACGCTGTCGGCCGGCACCCCTGCCGACGCCGCGGCCCAGGCCCGCGTCACCGAGGAAATCCGGGTGCTCGACACCTATCCGTTCTCGGAGCCCGATCCCGTGCCTATCCTGGCCAGCGACCGCAGGCTGTACCCCTACCACGCCTTCCGCGGATACGCCGCGACCTCCGAGCCGCGGGAGTGGAAGGTGGTGAAGCTGGAGAACGACCTGATCGAGGTGTACGTGCTGCCGGAAGTGGGGGGGAAGGTGTGGGGTGGGGTGGTCAAGGAGACGGGGCACGAGTTCATCTACCGCAACGAGGTCATGAAATTCCGCGACATCTCGCTGCGGGGACCGTGGACCTCGGGCGGGGTCGAGTTCAACTTCGGGGTGATCGGCCACACCCCCGCCACCGCCACCCCGGTCGACTACACGGTGCGCGAAAACGCGGACGGGAGCGTGAGCGCCTTCGTCGGGGCCATGGACCTGCCCTCGCGCACGCACTGGCGCGTCGAGGTTCGTCTCCCCCCCGACCGCGCCTACTTCGAGACCCACGCCCCGTGGTACAACCCCACCCCCCTCGAACAACCCTACTACAACTGGATGACGGCGGCGGCCTTCGCCACGCACGACCTGGAAATATTCGTCCCGGGGAAGTCCTACCTGGAGCATTCGGGGCGCGAACGACCGTGGCCGGTCGACGAGTCCGGCCGCTTCCTGCCGCTCTACCCCAACAACGCCTTCGGGGGAAACAAGTCCTATCACGTGGTCGGCGAGCTCAACGACTTCTTCGGCGGCTACTACCACGACGACGGCTACGGGTGGGGCCACTGGGCCCGCTACGAGGACATGCCCGGGCAGAAGATGTGGCTGTGGTCGCTGGCCCGGGACGGGGGCATATGGGAGGACCTTCTCACCGACACCGACGGCCAGTACGTCGAGTTCCAAGCCGGGCGGCTCTTCGTGCAATACTCGCCGGGCGACCACGTGAACCCGGTCACGCAGGCCTCCTTCGACCCGCTGTCGGCGAGCGCCTGGACCGAGACCTGGTTCCCGCTGGAAGGGACCGGCGGCCTCACCGACGCGTCCCGCGAAGGAGCGATGCACGTGGAACGGGACGGGGGCCGCCTGCGCGTTACCGTCAACGCCTTCGGCGATGTGACGGACACCCTGCGCGTGTGGTCGGGGGAGGACGTGGTGGCGTCGCAGCCGGTCGACCTGACCGCGCTTCACCCCTTCGAGGCCGAGGTCGAGGTGGCGGATGACAGGGCCTTCCGCGTCGCGCTTCCCGCGCTGGACCTCGACTATTCGTCCGATCCGGCCGAGCGGACGCTGGCGCGCCCCTTCCGTGTGGAATCCACGGCGTGGGAGAGCATTTCCGAGGCGGACAAGCTGGTCTTCGAGGCGCGGGAGCTGGCGAAGGGCCGCCGCTACAAGGAGGCGCGCGCCCTGTTCGAGGAGGCTGCCGACGCGGAGCCCTGGAACCGCGGCGCGCTGCTGGGACTTGCCGACCTGGCGCTGCGCTCGGCCCGCTACGAGGAGGGGCTCGAGCACGCGCGGCGGGCCCTCCAGCTGGACACCTACGACGCCGCGGCGAATTTCATGGCCGGGAACCTGTACCGGGCCCTGGGGCGCGACACCGACGCCCGCGACGCATTCGGCTGGTCGGCCAGGTCGGTGGCCTTCCGGGCCGCGTCGTACGTCCGCCTCGCCGAGGTCATGATCGGGGCGGGGGAGTGGGGGGAGGGGAAGCGGTACGCCGACCTCGCACGCGACTTCGACCGCAACAGCGTGCCCGCGTTGCAACTGCTGGCGATCCATGGGCGCCGGACGGGGGACGCGGCGGGTGCCGAACGTGCCCGCGATGCGCTCCTCGAGATCGATCCGCTCCACCACTTCGTGCTGGCTGAACGCTACCTGTCCGAGCGGACGGCGGAGAACGCGGCCGGACTGACCGGCGCGCTCCGCAGCGAGTATCCGGAGCAGTCCCTGTTGGAGCTCGCGGTCGGATACGCAAATCTGGCTCTTGACGACGATGCCGTGGCTATACTAGATGTTGCGATCGGCCACATTCACGACCAGCCCCTCCCACGTGCATGGCGGGCCTTCCTTGCCGAAGACCCGTCCGCGCTGGGCGACCCCGGCGACCTCGCTTTCGCGTTCCCCTTCCGCACGGAGACCCTGCCTGTCCTGCGCTGGGCCGCCGAGGAGAGCGACCACTGGGGGTGGAGGTATCTGCTCGGCCTCAACCTCTGGGCGCTCGACCGCGACCACGAGGCGGCGGAGGCGTTCGACGCGCTCAGGGCCCGGCCTGACTACGGGGCGGCCTATGCGGCGCGCGGGTACCTCCTCGACGAGCTTCAGGGCCGCGACCCGGGACTGGATTTCCTCCGGGCGGTGGAGTTCGACTCCGAGAGCCGCATCCTGAGGATCGTGCTGATCCGTTACCTTCAACGCGAGGCGCGCTGGGCCGAGGCGTTGCGGGCTTCGGCCCGGGGGCGCGAGATGTTCCCCGGTGACTTCAATCTGGACCTGCTTCATGTTCGGGCGCTCCTCAACCTGGGTGGCTACCTCGAGGCGATCGAGGTTCTGGCGAACACGCACGTCCTCCCCTCCGAGAACGCCCGCGAGAGCCACCATCTCTACGAACTCGCCCATCTCGGTGCCGCGCTGGACGCGCTCGACGAAGGCGACCATCAGGCCGCACGCGGCTACCTCGAAGCCGCGCTGCTGTGGCCCGAGTCGCTCGGCCAGGGCCGCCCCAACGACCCGGACGAGCGCTTCGTCCGGTACCTGCTCGGTGTCGCGGCCGAGCGCGCGGACGACGAAGATGGCGCACGTGAGGCCTTCGAAGCGGCGGCCGCCGGCGCGGACGACCTCGCGGATCGACCCCTTGTCCCCGGTGACCTCCCCATGATCATGGCCCTGCACGCGCTGGGCCGCGATCCCGGCCTGTCGGTCGCCGACGCGACTGCCCAACTGATCGCGGACTACCGCGAAGTCCTCGCCATCCTGGAGGGCCGCCTCCTCCGGCGCGCCGCGTCGCTGGCCGTGGGCCGCACGGGAGGAAATCGATGAAAACGCTTGCCGCCGCCATGACGCTCGTCGGCGCGTTTCTCGTGGCTGGTAGTGGGCCTGTATCCCTGGAGACTACTCTCGTATCCCACCAGATCACCCCGCAAGCCTATTTTGACCCTTCCGACATCCCACCAGCGCCCACCCTCGAAACCGTCGTCGAGCGCTACTGCACACGCTGTCACAATCAGCGACGCTTCCGCGGGAACCTCTCGCTGGAAGGATTCGACGTTACCCGCGCGGCGGACAACGCCGAGACCGCGGAACGCATGATCCGCAAGCTTCGCGCGGGCATGATGCCCCCGCCGGGCGAGCGCCGTCCCGCCGGGGACACGCTCGCGGCCCTCGCCGAACTCATGGAAGGTGCCATCGACGACGTGGCCAAGGCCCATCCGTACCCCGGTACGCGCCCCTTCCAGCGCCTCAACCGAGCCGAGTACGCACGGGTGGTGTACGACCTGCTCGGCCTCACCGTGGATCCCGCGGAGTGGCTCCCGCAGGACCGCATCACCGCCGGCTTCGACAACATCGCCGACGCCCAGACCCTGTCACCCACGTTGATGGACGCCTACCTGAACGCTGCCAGCGACGTTGCGCGGCGCACCGTCGGGGACCGGGACGCGGCGACCTCCGCGGTCACATACACGAATCCTCCTTCCGTCTCCCAGCACGAATGGGAGCGGGTCGAAGGCGCGCCGTTCGGGACCCGGGGCGGCATCAGCGTCCTCCACTCCTTCCCGGCCGACGGTGAGTACACCTTCGAGATGACGTTCATGTCCGGGTGGGGGGAGCGCTTCCACGACATCGACATCTCGATCGACGGGGAGCGCGTTGTGCTGCTCCGCTACGGCGGGGACATCGACTTCCAGGGCCGGAAGAACTTCCGCATCCGCACCGAGCCGATCCTGGTCCGCGCGAGCGAGCGCCGGGTCACGGCCGCCTTCGTGCGCAGGATGGACGGGCCGTACGAGGACCTGATCCGTCCCAACGACTGGTCCCTCACCGGGACGGAGACCAGCTACGGGACGACCTCCCTCCCGCACCTCATGAGCCTCACCCTGGAGGGACCGCACAACCCCACGGGCGTGTCGGACTTCGAGGCGCGGCGCCGTGTGTTTTCGTGCAGACCCACCTCCGCCCGGGAGGAGGAGCCGTGCGCCCGCGAGATCATCTCCCGGCTCGCCACGGGCGCGTACAGCCGCGAGCTCGACGGCGACGAGGTGGACGATCTCCTCGACTTCTTCCGCCTTGGCGTCGAGGACGGCGGCTTCGAGGCGGGGATCAGGACCGCGCTGGAGGCGATCCTCGTCAGTCCCCATTTTCTCTTCCGCATGGAGCGCGAGCCCCGCGGCGTGCGCCCGGGCGAGGTCTACGCGCTGGAGGGGGAGGACCTCGCGGCCCGCCTGTCCTTCTTCCTGTGGGGGACTCACCCCGACCGCGAGCTGGTCGCGGCTGCCGAGAGTGGCACCCTCACCGATCCGGGCAACCTCGAAACGCAGGCTCGCCGCCTCCTCGCCGACCCCCGCGCCGAGGCCCTCGCCACCCGCTTCGCGTCGATGTGGCTGCGCCTGCAGGATGTCGAGAAGGTGAGCCCCGACGCCTTCCGCTTCCCCAACTACAGCCGTCAGCTGGCCGACGCCATGCGGCGCGAGACCGAGCTCTTCTTCCACAACCTGGTGCGGGAAGACCGGAGCCTGCTGGAGCTGTACGGGGCCGACTACACCTTCCTGAACGAGCGGCTGGCGCGCCACTACGGGATCGACGGCGTCCAGGGCGATCACTTCCGCCGCGTTCCCTACCCGGACGACAGCAGACGTGGCATTCTGGGGCAGGGCAGCATGCTGGTGCAGACCTCGCTCGGGAACCGCACCTCTCCGGTGCTGCGCGGCAAGTGGGTCATGGAGGTGCTGCTGGGGACGCCGCCGCCCCCGCCGCCGGCGGACATCCCCGACCTGGAGGAGACCGAGAGCGCCCGCGACGGCAAGGTCCTGACGACCCGCGAGCGGCTGGAGGCGCACCGCGCGAACCCGACGTGCTCGTCGTGCCACAACCTCATCGACCCGATCGGTCTCGCCCTGGACAACTTCGACGTGACGGGCAGGTGGCGGATCCGCGAGGAGGGCGCCACGCTCGACACGCGCGGAACCTTCTATGACGGTACCGACATCGAGAACGCGCGCGACCTCTCCCGGGTGCTGCTGAAGCGTCCCATCCCGCTGGCGCGCACCTTCACCGAGAGCCTCATGGCGTACGCGCTGGGGCGTCCCGTGGAATACCGTGACCAGCCCGCGGTACGCGCCATCGCATCGGCGGCGGCGCAGAACGACTACAGGCTGTCGTCGTTCATCAACGGTGTGGTGCAGAGCGACGCCTTCCGCATGAAGCAGGCGCGGGCCGCGGTGGAGGACGAAGCGGGCGACGATGCGACGGGCGACGATGCGACGGGCGACGATGCCACGGGCGACGATGCGGCTGCGACGATCCGGGCGGGAGAGTCTTTTCCAACCCGGAGATGAGCCTGAAGTCGGCGAGGATTGAGAGCGAGGGATGAAGCCCGAGCACGGGGCAGGTGGCAGTTGAGGGAGCATCATTATCCCCCTGAACGGTGTAGAGACGCAACCGGCGAGCTGGGGGATCCCCCGAGTCGCGGGAGGGTCTGCGGCGAGTCTGAGGCGGGCGCGGGGCGGATCATGCGGCGGAGTCCCGGGCCTGGCCGATGGCACGGAGGAGTTCGTCGCGGGCTCGCTGAACGGCCTTGGCGGCGTCGAGGTCGGTGGTTGCGGCGGCGAGGCGGTCGAGGGCTTTGAGGGTGACGCCGGGCCGGAGGAAGTCTTCGGCGCCGGGCATTGCCCGGAAGCGCTCGTAGGGGGTGGCGACATCCTGCTGCCGGTAGCGCCTCTTGACGCGGCCGTTGGGGCCGGTGACCTCGGTGGCGAAGAGGCAGGGCCGGTGGAAGTTGAGGAAGGGGCAGAGGCTGCCTTGGAGGAAGTCGTTGACCTGGGGGACGAGGGCGTGGGGGACGTGGATGTGGCCGAGCCACTTGCGCACGATGCTGCCGTTCTTGGCCTCGACGAGGGCGTTGTCGTTGCAGTGGCGGGGCCGGGACTTCGTGAAGGTGCCGATGTGGAGCTGGTTGAGCAGGTCGGCGACCTGGCGGTTGATGTACTCGCTTCCGTTGTCGGCGTGGAAGGCCTGGACGGTGAAGGGGAAGGCGGAGATGAGGTCCTTCAGCACGGGGACCATGAAGTGCTGGGTGATGCGCGGCACGGCGCCAAGGTGTTGGAACTGCGTGACTTCGTCGACGATGTTGACGAGGTAGATGCCCTTCTTGCCGCTCCGGTCTCCGAGGTGGACGGTGTCGACGCGGAGGAAGCCGGGCTGGCCATCGGGCCTCGGCTTGCGGCGGACCCCGATGGGGACGGGAGCAGGCCGGGTCTTGCGGAAGGTGAGGCGGCCGGTGCGGTACGCGCGGGTCTTGCGGAGGTTGTAGATGTGGCCTCCTGAGATGCGTGCGAGGCGCTCGAAGCGCACGTCTCCGTAGACATGGAACATGCGCCAGAGGATCACCTTGGTGGCGGGTCCGGAGAGCTGGCCGAAGGCCTCGTCGACCTCGGCCAGCAGGGCGGCGTCAAGGTAGGTGTAGCGGCGCGCGAAGGCGTTGGCCGGGGGCTTGCCGCGGTGGTCGCGGATGTGCCCGGTCCGGCGGTGTTGCCGGATGAGGCGGGTGGCCTGGGCCCTGGAGAGGCCCGTCACCTTCTCGAGGTACCGCTTCACCAGGCCCTTGTCCGGCTTCCTGAGGCCGTGGTACTCGAAGCGAACCAGGGTCCGGCGCACGAGGGCGTACGCGGAGTCACGGCGGGTGGGCTGGAAGTCCGCGGCTTCGTTGCCCTCCAGGAAGGCGCGGAGCTGGTCGAGGGTGCGTATCCGTTCGGTGCGAAGTGTCACGATCATCCTCCAATGATCTCTTCGCCCCGGACTGCAGGCTCATCTCCCGCTGGAAACAGGATCCGAGTTCAGGCTCATGTGCCGTTGGACAAGACTGGGAGAAGCGCCGCGCGGCGGCATGTCGTAGATTCCCATGGTGCGCATACCGCCGTAGATGTGGAGCCGACATGCACTTTCTGACCGGGAAGGCTCTTCCGCGCCGCACCTTTCTCAAGGGCGCGGGAGCCACGATAGCCCTTCCTCTTCTGGACTCGATGTTCGCGGCGGGCCGATTGCGGGCGTCGCCGCTGGCCGACCGTCCAACCCGCCTGGTGTGCATCGAAGAGGTCCACGGCGTGCCCGGCTGCAACGAGTGGGGCGCCAAGCAGCACCTGTTCGCCCCGGCGACGGTGGGAAGGGACTTCGAACTGTCCGATGCGAACGTGCTGAAGGCGCTGGAACCGTGGCGCAAACACCTGACGATCGTCAGCAACACCGACGTGAAGATGGCGGAGGCGTTCGAGGCCCAGGAGGTCGGCGGCGATCACTTCCGCTCCAGCGCCGTCTTCCTGACCCAGTCCCACCCCAAACAGACCCAGGGGTCGGACATCTTCTGCGGCACCTCGCTGGACCAGCTACACGCCCGGCGCTTCGGGCAGGAGACCGCGCTGCCGTCGCTGCAGCTGTGCATCGAGCGGACGGACAAGGGCGGGGGCTGCGACTACAACTACTCGTGCTCGTACACGGACTCGATCAGCTGGGCGTCGCCGACGGAGCCGCTGCCGATGATCCGCAGCCCGCGAACGGCCTTCGACCTGCTCTTCGGAGCGGGGGGTACGGTGGTGGAGCGCGCCCGCCGGCGCCGCACCCACCGCAGCATCCTGGACTGGGTCGCGGACGAGGTGGCCGGCATGAGGCGCGAGCTGGGCGCGGTGGACCGGCGCCGGGTGGACCGCTACCTGGACAGCGTACGCGAGATCGAGCGGCGCATCCAGCGCGTCGAAGCGCGCAACGCCAGCGGTGAGCCGCGTGAGCTGCCGGGCGCGCCTCCGGGGGTGCCGGACTCCTTCAGCGAGCACATGCGCCTGATGTTCGACCTGCAGCTCCTGGCCTTCCAGACCGACACGACCCGGGTAGTCGCGTTCAAGACCGGGCGCGACGCGTCGAACCGCACCTTCCCGGAGAGCGGTTCCGACCGGGCCTTCCACCCTTCGTCCCACCACGGCGGCCGCGAGAAGAACATCCTGGAGTTCAACAGGATCTGCCAGTATCGCACCGGCCAGATGGCGTATTTCCTCGAGCGGCTGGAAGAGACCATGGACGGTGATTCCAGCCTGCTGGACCAGTCGATGATCGTCTGGGGCTCCCCGATGGGCGACGCGAACCTGCACAACCATCGCCGCTGCCCGCTGGTGGTGATGGGCGGTGCCAACGGCCAGCTGGACGGCGGCATCCATCTCAAGGCGGTGACCGGGACCCCGATGGCCGACGTCTTCACCTCGCTGCTTCACCGCTTGGGCCACGACGATCTCGGTGGATTCGGCGACTCCACGGGCGAGTTCTCCTTCAGCGACCCGATGGCGCCGTGAGACAGGGCTGGCGGCAGGGCCGCGCGGTGGCTTCACGGCTGCTGTTTGCGTTGGTTCTCCCGTGGCTGCTGGTCGCGCCCGGGGTGGCCCTCGGGCAACCCGACTCGCCCGTGGCGGACGCGGCCCAGCGGGGCGACCTCGACGCCGTGCGCCGCCTGCTGCAGGGCGGGGCCGACGTGAACGCAGCCCAGGGAGACAGGATGACGGCGCTGCACTGGGCGGCGGAGCAGGGGGACGAGGAGCTCGGCGAGGTGTTGATCTACGCCGGCGCCAGGGTGGATGCGGGCACCCGGATCGGCCACTACACGCCGCTTCACCTGGCTGCCCGCGGGGCGCACGCTTCGGTCGTGACGCTGCTCCTCGAAGCCGGCAGCGACCCGGCGGCCCGGACGACCAATTCGGGTGCCTCCCCACTACACCTGGCCGCGGCGTCGAGCGACCCGCGCGTGGTCTCGGAGCTCATCGAATGGGGTGCCGACGTGAATGTCCGCGAGTCGGCGTGGGGACAGACTCCGCTCATCTTTGCGGCCGCCAACAATCGGGTCGAGGTCATCCGCGCCCTCCTGCAGGCGGGCGCGGATCCGTCGCTCACCGCCAACTCGGTGGACGTGGAGGAGCAGGCCAGGGCGGATGGAGCGGCCGAACGGCGGCTCGGCGAATTCCTCGCCGCCTTCAAGGAGAAGGAGGGCGGGGGAACGGACTGGCAGCCGACGCCCGGCCAGGTTCAGGCCGCGATCGAGGCGTCGCGCGAGATCCAGCGCAAGTGGCCCGACGTCCCCGACCCGGCGGACGATGACAAGGAGAGCGATGGCGAAGCTGCAGACTCGACGGGGGAGGCCGGAGGTGAGGCCGTAGCGGACGCCGACACTGCCGCCGCTGAGGCCGCCGACACTGTCGCCGCCGAAGCCGCCGACACCGCCGTCGCCGAAGCCGCCGACACCGCCGTCGCCGAAGCCGCCGACACCGCCGCCGCGGAGGCCGCCGACACTGTCGCTACCGAAGCCGCTGACACCGCCACCGTCGCTGCCACCGCCACCGTCGCCACCGCGGATACCGCCACCGCGTCCGCGGACACCACCGCCGCCGACGAGGCCCCCCAGCCCATGTCCTACGCTCAGCAGGTCGGCTCCTGGGGCGGACTCACACCGCTCCTGCATGCGGT
Organism: Longimicrobiales bacterium; assembly: GCA_963555795.3. GTDB lineage: Bacteria > Gemmatimonadota > Gemmatimonadetes > Longimicrobiales > Gaopeijiaceae > Bin94. The sequence continues at coordinate 1,263,265 of CAUVXA020000007.1, forward strand.
CAGGCAGGGGCACGCCGAGGCGGCCGCGGCACTGCTCGAAGGGGGTGCGGACATCAACCAGCCCTCGAGTGGCGACGCGACCACCCCGCTCCTCATGGCCGCGGTCAACGGCCAGTTCGACCTCGCCCTCAAGCTGCTCGATCGCGGAGCTGACCCGAATCTGTCCAGCCGTGCGGGGACCACGCCCCTTTTCGCCGTGATCGAGCGCCAGTGGGCGCCGAGGGCGTCCTACGCCCACCCCACCGAGCACGAGCAGCAGCAAGCCACCCACCTGGATGTCCTCGAGGCCCTGCTGAACGCCGGCGCCGACCCCAATGTGCGGCTGAACAGCCATCTCTGGTTCATGGAGTACACCTTCGGCGTCCTCAGGGGCAGCGGCATCAACCTGAAGGGTGCCACACCGTTCTGGAGGGCCGCCTACGCGCTCGACGTGGACGCCATGCGGCTCCTCAAGGAGCACGGGGCCGATCCGCTCATCCCCACGATGAAGCCTCCGCAGCGGCGCCGCCGTCCCCCCGCGCCGGAGCCGGAGGAGAAGGAGGAGGCCGAGAAGGAAGGGGAGGAAAAGGTGGCTGAAGGGGATGAAAATGTAGCCGCAGGGGATGAGAAGGTGGCAGAAGCTGCCGAGGCCGAACAGGGCAAGCCCGCCCTGACGAAGGGAAACGCGGAAGGCGAGAGCTCCGAAGAGGCAGCCGAGCAGCCCGCCGGGCAGGGCGAGGAGGAAGACGAAGACTTCTCAGGCGTTCCGCCGGTTCCGGTCGGCGGCTCGCACATCTTTCCGATTCACGCCGCGTCAGGCGTGGGCTACGGACAGTCCTTCGCGGGCAACGCTCACCGCCATGTCCCGGACAACTGGCTGGCGGCGGTCAGGTTCCTGGTCGAGGAGTGCGGGGCGGATGTGAACGTCCGGGACGCGAACGCCTACACGGCGCTACATCATGCCGCATCCCGGGGCGACAACGAACTGGTGCTCTTCCTGGTGGACCACGGCGCCGACGTGACGGTGATGAGCCGAAAGGGTCAGACCACCGCCGACATGGCGAACGGGCCGATCCAGCGGCTACAGCCCTTCCCGGCGACGATCGCGCTGCTGGAGGAACTGGGGTCGAAGAACAACCACAAGTGTCTTTCGTGCTGAGACGCTCAGGACCCGATCCCCAGCGCCTCCGCCACCTCCTGGGCGACCCGCAGTTCGAGCACCCCTCGCGACTGGCAATGGACCGGATTGCCGCTCACCGCGCGCGGCTTGCCCCACGCGTCGACCACGGTGAGCACCTCGGTGCCGTCCTCCCCCTTGGACGTCAGCTTCGTCGTCACCGAGAGGGTGATCTCGAACAGGTTGGCGAGGGGGCCCGAGAGGTCGCTGCCGCAGTCGACGAAAGTGTTCATGCGGTCTCCGCCAACCCTCCTTGCGCTGTACCCGAGGTTGCCGATCTGCATGGTGCGTGGATTGGACTCCTCCACCGGGATGTCCAACTGAGCGTATACACCTCCGAGCACGCTCCACGCGACTTCCGCCTCGATCGCGAGCACGCGGACGCCCACGCCCGGGTCGTTGAAGATCTCCACCGGCGCGTAGCCGCCGACCCGCATGACGGTCCGGGTCTGCTGCGGCGTTGGAGCCGACTCCTCGCCCGCGCCGGAGGTACCGGACGCGCAACCGGCGGCGGCGGCGAGCGCGGCGACTACCAGGGCCCGGATGCGGGGCAGGCTCGAAGCACTGATACGAAAGGGTGTCGACTTCATGGGCAATTCTCCCTTGTGACTGTCCAATCGGGATCTCTGGACGAACGCAAAGTTACAGCGGGCGGCCAAGCTCCGTCCATCGGTCTGGAACCGATTCCCAGGGCCTCGGCCACCAGCTGGGCGATCCGCAATTCGAGCACCCCCCGCGACTCGCAGTGGACCCTGTTCCCGCTCACCTCCCGGGGTCGCGCGTTGGCGTCGACCACGGATAGTACCTGGGTGCTGTCCGGCTCCTTCGCCGAGAGCACGGTGATCACCGAAAGGGTGATGTCGTACTGGTCCGCCAGCTGGCCCGTCATGTTCCTGCCACAGTCGAAAAAGGCGCTCATCCTTTCGCCACCCACCCGCCGGGCCCTGTAGCCCGTGTTTCCGATCTCCATGGTCTGCGGGTTGGATGCCTTCACCGGGATGCCCAGCTGCCCGTAGATGCCTCCCAGCACGCCCCACGCCAACTCCGGCTTCGCGGCGATGGTCCTGGCTCCCACTCCCGGCTCGTTGAAGATCTCCAACGGGGCGTAGCCATCGATACTCAACAGCGTTCGGCGCGCCGCCGGCATTGATGTCGAGTCGTCCGGCGAGCCGGCAGCACATCCCCCGGCTCCGATGGCGACCGCGAGCGCGGTGATGACAACGAGTCCGCAGTGGTGAAGTGTCGGCCCGACGGGTAGAGCGCGTCTCTGCTTCAAGGCAAATCCTTCGTTGCGGATGTTCACATTGGAGACAAGGTCTTCCGGTGTCATACACTTGCGTCGCGCGCGAGTTCGACTAGCCAGCCGGGCGCGCCACCGCATCGGACTCGAAGATGTCCAGCCCGGTCCGGCCCAGCGCCGCCCGTGCCCTCTCCACCCAGGACGACTTTCGCACCAGCACCAGTTCAAGGTACGGGGGCTGTGGAACCCCGTCCACGATCCTGACGAAGTGGATGTCGCCGAGTTCAACGGGGTGGTCGATCTCGTAGCCGCGACCGGCCCAGGAGAAGCGAATGCGATCCACCCGCTCGAAATCGGCCGCCTTCCAGCGCTGCTCGATGTACACCTCGTCCTCTACCGCGTAGACGTCCGGCCCGAGACGGTCGCCGTGCCGGTAGTAGGCGGGCTCGAAGTCCGACCCTTCGTAGCGGAGAAACGTTTGCTCCATGGCGTAGTCGACGCCGACCAGGTCTTCCTGGTCCGCGAGCGACTCCAGGTGATGCCGTAGTTCGTGGGTAAGCGTCTCCCAGATCTGATCCTGCCAGTCGAATCCGGGATCGAAGTCGGCGAGCGCGTGGAAGGATCCCCAGTGGAGGAGGACCAGCGATCGGACCGTATCGGGTCCGTCCCAGCCCGAGGGATAGGACTCGGTCACGCATTCCCCGAGGGTGTAGACCCCGGGGAAACGGGGGTGTGGGAGCGCGCCGCGGTGCACGGTGAGGCCGTCGACGCCCTCCCGGTAGCGCTCGGGAATCGCGTCGAAGACCTGGCGGGCTTCCTGCTCGAAGGCGTTGAAGTCCATAGATTCAGTGGTTCCGGTCGGGGCTTTCGCCCGCAATCATCTCGTGGAGGTTGGCTTGAAATCGTCAGGGCAGGGCCGCCAGGCCGCCATGATTTTCATCCTGATCACGGTGTTCATCGATGTGCTCGGCATAGGCATCATCATCCCCATACTTCCCGAGTTGATCAAGGAGTTCGCCGGCGGCAGCACCACGGTGGCCGGGCGCTGGTTCGGTGTTCTCGCGGCCACCTACGCCGTTACTCAGTTCTTCTTCGCTCCCCTCCTGGGGGCTATTTCCGATCGCGTGGGACGCCGGCCCGTGATCCTCATCTCGCTCTTCGGTCTGGGGATCGACTATATCATCATGGGGTTCGCGCCCTCGATCGCGTGGCTCTTCGTGGGCAGGCTGTTCGCCGGGGTGATGGGTGCGAGCATCACCACCGCAAACGCCTACATCGCCGACGTGTCCGGACCTGAGAACCGGGCGAGGAACTTCGGCCTCATCGGCGTCGCCTTCGGCCTGGGGTTCATCTTCGGGCCGGCGCTGGGCGGGATCCTGGGCGGCATTGATCTGCGGCTGCCCTTCTTCGCCGCCGCGGGCCTCGCGCTTGTGAACTGGCTGTATGGCTTCTTCGTCCTCCCCGAATCGCTGCTCCCCGAGAACCGGGACGAATTCAGGTGGGCCAAGGCGAATCCGGTCGGAAGCGTCGCGGTGCTGCGCTCCTATCCTCTCGTCGCGGGACTGGCGTTCTCGTTCATCTTCATGGTGCTGGCACAGCGGGGGCTGGAGACCGTCTGGGTGCTCTACACCGGGCACAAATTCGGCTGGGACGCCCAGGCCAACGGCCTCTCTCTCGCGCTGGTGGGGATCATGGCCACCATCGTTCAGGGCGGTATGGTCCAGCCCGTGATCAAGCGTTTCGGGGAACGGCGGGCAATCCTGGGCGGCCTGGTGATCGCCGTCGTCACCTACCTGGGCTACGGACTGGCGACCGAGGGCTGGATGCTGCTCGCGTTCATCGTCTTCGGGTCGATCGGGGGTGTGGCCGGGCCGGCAATCCAGGGACTCGTGACGGGCACCGTGGCTCCGCACGACCAGGGCAAGGTGCAGGGCGCGATCCAGTCGCTGATGAGCCTGACGGCTATCGTCGCGCCGCTGCTCTTCACGGCGGGACTCTTCAGCTACTTCACCTCGGATGCGGCGCCCATCGAGCTGCCCGGTGCACCTTTCCTGCTCGGCGCCGTGATGTACGGCACCGCGTTCGTGTTCCTGGTGCGGCTGTTTCGGCGGCTGCCGGGGTAGGGCTACTCCTCCACCCCCACCCCCAGCTGACCCAGCAGAAACGCCAGCTCCATCGCGTTGTTGCGCACATTCCTGCTGAACGTCCGCCCCCCCGCGTGACCCATACGCGGGTCGTAGTCGAGGATCACCGGCAGCCCCGACGCCGTCGCCGCCTGCAGCCGCGCCGCCATCTTCCGCGCCTGCAGCGGCGGGACGCGCGTGTCCAGGTCGCCCTGGGTGAGCATGACCGCTGGATAGCGCACGCCGTCGCGCACGTTCTGGTACGGTGAGAAGGTCCGCAGCACCTCGAACTCCTCGGCGACGGCCGCGTTCCCGTACTCCAGCAGGGCGGGCATGTTGTTGGCGTGGGTGAACTGGTTGAAGCGCACCATGTCGAGGTCGGGGAGGCCGCAGAAGACCGCGCGGTAGAGGTCGGGCCGCTTGGTCAGGGCGCTCCCGACGAGGAGGCCGCCGTTGCTGACGCCGCGGATCGCGAGGCGGTCGGGGTTGGTGTAGCCGTTCGCGATGAGCCACTCGGCGGCCGCGATGAAGTCGTCAAAGACGTTGGGCTTGTTCTCGAGCATGCCGGCACGGTGCCAGGTCTCGCCGAACTCGCCGCCGCCCCGGAGCGTCGCCAGGGCGTAGACGCCGCCCTGTTCCATCCAGGCGGCTGCGCCCGTGTTGAAGCGGGGCAGGTTGTTGGAGTTGAAGCCGCCGTAGCCGTAGACAAGCGTCGGCGTGTCGCCATCCGGCTCGTACCCCCGCCGGTGGGCGACGTACATCGGCGCCTCGGTCCCGTCCGCAGAGGTGTACCAGACCTGGCTGACCTCGTAGTCGGCGCCGTTGAAGGGGACCGCTGACGGCAGCCACTCCTCGGTCTCCATCGTTTCGAGATCGAGCTTGAGGATGTGGGAGGGTGTGACGAGGGATGTGAGGGTGAGCAGGGCCTCCCCTTCGCCCCACGAGCGCAGCGTGGCCACATGGTGTTCGGGAACGGGGATTTCCCCCGTCTGCGTCCCGTCCATGTCGTAGCGCACGATCCTGCTGGCCACGTTGTGGAGGTAGTCGGCGTAGATCTCGTCGCCGATGATCTGGTAGCCGGTGAGCAGGTCGTCGGTCTCCGCGATCACCTCGCGCCAGTTGGCGGGATCGGGATCGGGGTCGCTCAGGTCCACCGCGACCACCCGGCGCTTCGGAGCGTCCAGATTCGTGAGCAGGTGGAGGTCACCGTCAACGAAACGGGTGCTGAAGCGCGCCGGGGCGCCCACGACGATCGGATCCGGTCCCCCTCCGGCGCTCAGGTCCTGCAGGTAGACATCGGTGCGCGCCCACCCGTGCTGGACCGCGTAGACGAGGTATCTCCCGTCCCCGCCCTGCGTGACGTTGATGAACGTCTCGGGCCCGTGCCCCTCGCCGAACAGCTCGGTGTCCTGGTCGCTGTCGGTGCCGAGGGTGTGATGGCGGACCCTGGGACCGACTTCCCGCGATCTCCACGTATAATAGAAGCCGGTGCCTTCCGGGTCGAAGAAGGTCGACCCGTAGAGGAAGTTGGGCAGCCGGTCGGGCAGATCCTCTCCGGTGGTGAGGTCCCGGACGCGGATCATGAGCTCGTCCTGTCCCCCGTCCCGGATGGCGTACATCATGAGGTTCCCATCCGGCGAGAAGTCGCGGATGCTCACGCTGGTGGTGCCGTCGGGGTGGATGTCGAGCGGGTCGATCACCACCTCGAAGTCGCCGTTCGGGTCGATCGGGGTGTCCTCGCGCTCCTCGGGCGCTGGACGCCGATAGATGGCGGCCACCTCCCGGTCCGGCTTGCGGAACGTGAAGTACTCGTGGTCGCCGGCCCGGCGGGGGAACAGCGCCCCCTGCACGTTCATGAGTTCCCGCAGGCGGGCCGCCAGCTGTTGCCGCAGCGGCGTGTCGCCCACGATCTGCTCCGCGTACGCGTTCTGCTCGGCAATCCAGGCCCGCGTTTCGGGGCTGACCTGGTCCTCGAGCCAGCGGTAGTCGTCGGTAATGGCGACGCCGTGCAGCGTGTCCACCACGGGGTCGCGCACGGTCTCGGGCGGGGACGGGTACGGGGAGCCGCAACCCATGGAGAGGGTGAGGCCGACGGTGGCGAGGGCCGCGGTCGCGGGCCAGCGGGAGAGGCGGTGGGGTGGAGCAGGGGAGCGAAGGCGGGCGGTCGGGCGGCTGGGTCGGTACGGCATGGTCGGCTCCGGCTGGTGGCTCCGCGCGATTGCGGTTCGCCTCGTGGCTGAGAGCCGAAGGTGACGCGCAGCGGCGTTCTCGCGCAAGGTGCGGACGGGGTGTGTCGGTAGCAAATGAAATGTCCGGTTTCTGTAGCACATGAAGTGTCCGCTTTTCCGTACCGCCGCCCTCCGAGGCGAGCGGAGCGAGCCGAGGGGGGCGGCGGTACCGCCTCACGCTGCCACCTCCGACCCGCTGAGGGTGTCCAGCAACCTGCCGTTCGCATCGTAGCGCCCGAGCCTCCGGATGCCGTGGAAGACGGCCATGCCGCCGTCCTCGTATTCGTGGACCTTGACCTTGGCTCGCACGTAGGTGTACCGGTGCGGCTGAGGCGGGATCTGCAGCGTCTTGCCCTTGTAGGTCACGCAGTTGTCGTTGCCAACCGTCCGTGTCTCCTTCAGGCAGAGGATGTCGGGCAGCTTGGCCTTCATCCGCGGCAGCAACCGGGTGAACGCGCGCTTCGCCTCCCTCGCCTCCACCGCAAATGCCGCGTCGAACCGCGGCCAGAAGTCCTTCAGTCCTTCAGGAACTCGTTGGCCTCGTCCATGTCGGTGATCCCCGCCCGCGCCAGCTCCTGCGGCAGGCGCCCCTGAAGCGTCCCGAACAGCCGCTCGCTCCGGCCCCGCGCCTGCGGCGAGTACGCGGCGATCATCTCGATCCCGAGCTCGCCCATCGCCCGGCCGAACTGGGTCGGCTTGTCCTTGTCCACCTTCCCGCCCGCCTCCGGCGTGTGCCAGTAGTGCGAGCCCCGGTCCGTGTACAGGCTGTCGAAGAGCCCCTGCACCTTCACCGTCTCCGCGACGCCCCGAAGGCTCGACCACGTTCCCTCCTCCTCGACGAAGAACCCCGAGTACACCCCGCTTGTCGCGTCGTCCATCGTCACGACCAGGTCCCACCCCTGGCCGGGAGCCCATTCGTGCGTCGAGGCGTCCTGGTGGAGCATCATCCCCTCCGCCGGCTTGCGCTCCCGCCTGAGCCGGTGCGCACCCTTCCTGCGCCCCTTCCTCACCAGGCCCGCCTCCTGAAGGCGGCTCTTCACCCAGGTGTACGACCGCGCCCCGCCGTGCTCGCCCGCGTAGACCTCGTGGTAGAAGTGAAGCACGTTCCACCCCGCACAGCCGTCCCGGTACAGCGCCTCCAGCGCCGCCACCTCCTCCGGCGACGCCCGCCGGGGAGACGGCCCCGCCACCCGCTTGTCCTTCAGGGCCGCCAGCCCGCCCGCCTCGTAGCGGGCCACCCAGCGCCGGAACGTCCGGTCCGTCACTCCCGGCACGCTCGCCGCCCACGCTTGCGTGACCCGTTTTCGGCGCCATCGATCATAGATCTCTTCGAACCTCGCCATCCGTATCTCTCGCAGCATCTCCGCCCGGTTCATCCAGCCTCCTCGGTGACTGTTCTGAACCGGACAGATTACGTGCTACGAAACCGGACATATTATTTGCTCCTAACAGGTGCGGACGGGGTGGCGCCGATCGTTCGCGAGGGCAGGGAGCCCGGCAGTCTTTCCCTGTGAGACTGCTGCCGCGGCTGGGTCAGATCGAAGTCCCCGATTTCGCCGTCAGCTCCAGGTACAGCGCGCTCAAACAGGCTGTCATCGGCCCCGGGGCACCGTCTCCGATCGTGCGCCCATCAAGTTCGATCACGCTGGCCAGCTCGCCCATCGTTCCGGTGCAGAAGGCCTCGTCGGCGCGGTAAGCCTCGGTGAGCGAGAGGTCCTTTTCCAGCGCGGGGATGCCGTGCTCGGCACACAGCTCGAGGACCGTCGCCCTCGTGACTCCTTCGGGGCACGCCACCGTGTGGCTTGTCATGACGACTCCCGCCGTGACGACGAAGAAATGCGTGGCGTTGGTCTCGGCGATGAAGCCGCGCCGGTCCAGCATGAGAGCATCGTCGGCGCCTGCCGCATTCGCCTCGATCTTGGCGAGGATCGACTGGAGCAGGTTGGCGTGGTGGATCTTCGGGTCGAGGGCGTCGGGATCGAACCGCCGCAGCGAACTGGTGACGAGCCGCAGGCCCGAGCGGTCGTAGACGGGCGCCTTGTGCTCGGCCAGAACGATCAGGGTCGGGCCGGAACGGTTGAGACGGGGGTCCATGCCGGAGGTGTATTTCACGCCGCGCGTGAGCGTCAGGCGGATGTGGACGCCGTCCCGCATCCCGTTGGCAGCGAGCGTGCGCCGGATCTCGTGAATGATCTCGTCGTCCGAAGGTATCTCGGTGAAAGCCAGCGCCAGGGCGGATGAGCGCAGCCGGGCCAGGTGTTCCTCCAGCTTGAAGATCTTGCCGTCGTACAGGCGGAGCCCCTCCCAGACCGCGTCGCCTCCCTGCACCACGGAGTCGAAGGGACTGACGCCGGCTTCGTCACGGTGCTGCAGCTTCCCGTTGACGTTGACGACGAGGTCCCGGTTCCGTTCGTCGAAGTCTTGAAGCATGGGGGATTCCTTGCTCAGGGAGCCTTTGGCGGGCAGAAATGTAAAGCAGACATTACATTGTGACAACTGTAGTTTACATCGGAGGAGGTGACCCGGGCACGTTGCGGCGATTCGGTCACGCGTTGCGCTCCCGCGCGTCCGGCGTGTGCGCTGCGCCCGGCACCTCCCGCAGCGCCTTGAGCTCGGGCGCAATCGGGATCGAGCGGAGCGGCCGGTCCATTACGTTGGCGATCCCCGGGGGCACCGGCAGCGCCTGGCCGATCAGGGGCTCCACGGTCTCGGCGAACTTGGCAGGGTGCGCGGTCGCCAGGACGACACCCTGCACGTGGGGCCCGCGCCGCCGCAGTTCGCGCCGGAGGCCGAGCAGCCCCACCGCCGTGTGCGGGTCGATGGCGATGCCCCGGCTGCGCCACAGATCGCGGATGCAGCGGCGGGACGCGCCGCCGTGTGCGCCAGCTCCGGTGGAATGCGTGCGCCACCGCGCCGCCCGTGTCCCCCGAGGTGGCAGCGAGGATCGTGACCGGGGGCGCGCGGTCGTCGCGCAGGGCGGACATCATGCGGGCCATGAAGCGCGCGCCCACATCCTTGAAGGCGTGGGTGGGGCCGTGGAAGAGCTCCAGCATGTGGATGCCGGGCTCGATTTCGCGCAGGTGCTGATCAGCTTCATGGCGGTTCGGGGCCTGCCGGGACGTGGTTCCGGACGCCGAACGTTCACTCGATCTCCAGGATTCGGGCGCCCCTCCCGTTCACGGGTGAGATCAAGGTGTTCGTGTCGAGCCCGGCCTCCTCCCGGAAGGCGGCCGCCATTGCGTTGGCGGCCTGCTCCGCGATGTGCCTTCCCCGGCAGAGCGCGAAGACGGTGGGTCCCGATCCCGAGAGACCCGCCGCAACGGCCCCGGCCTCCAGGGCGCTCGCCCTCACGCGTCCGAAGCCCGGCACGAGAGTCGCCCGCACGGGCTCGGCCACGGCGTCGCACATGCAGCGCGCGATCAGGTCCCAGTCTCCCCTGAACAGCCCGGCGACCATCCCCGCCGTGTTCCCCCACTGCTGGATGCCCGCGTCGAGCGGGATGGTGTCGCCCAGCATCGTCCTCGCGCGGAGCGTTTCCACCTCCATCGCGGGGTGGGCCACGGCCACGATCATGTCCTCGGGCGTCGGAAGCTGCACCATTTCCGGGGGCCGGCCCGGCAACACCAGCACGAAGCCGCCGATCAGGGAGGGGGCCGCGTTGTCGGCGTGGTTGGCGCCCGAGCCCTTGCGCTCGCCGATCATGGCGCATTCGAGCAGGGCGATCCGGTCGAGGTTGCCGCCGAGGAGCGCGTCGGCCGCCACGGCGCCCGCCACCGCGCTGGCCGCGCTGCCGCCCAGTCCCGAAGCGAGAGGGATCCCCTTGCCGACCTCGATTGCGATGCCCGCCGTCGATCCCAGCCGATTGATCACGCCCTGGACGGCCAGCGCGGCGGCGTTGCGCGCGGGATCCGTCGGGACGCGGCCGTCGTCGCCGGTCATCGACAGGGACACGATGCCGGTCCCGGCCACGGCGCGAACCACGACTTCGTCGCCCATGCCCTCGAGCGCGAGGCCGAAGATGTCGAAGCCGCACCCGAGGTTGGAGGCGGACGCGGGGGCGAAGGCGCGGACCGAGTGAGGGAGGCCGTCCCGTTGAGACATGTCAGCGCCCCGAGTCGCCGGCCAGCGGATCTTCACGCCCACTCCGCCGGAGCCCCCGCCGCTTCCGGAACGGCATCGCCACCATCCCGGGCAGCGTGGCCCAGTCCCGGCGCTCCGTGTCCTCCAACCCCAGGGTCAGCGCGTGCGGATCGGCCACCAGGCGGAAGCTGCGGAAGATGCGGTCCCAGAAGGAAAAGACGCTGGAGTAGTTGGAATCGGTCTCGGGCTGATAGTCCGAATGGTGCACCCAGTGCATCCAGGGCGTGACGATCAGCCAGCGCAGCCACCGGTCCGCGCCCCCGGGAATGCCCACGTTGCCGTGGTGGAAGAGGATGACCGGGAGCAGCACGGCCTCGTACACCAGCACCTGGCCGACCGTCATCCCCAGCAGAGGGAGGACCGCGAGCCGCGCGATCGAGGAGAGAACGATCTCGCCCGTGTGAAAGCGAAGCCCCGAGCTGGCGCTGAGTTCGCGATCCGCGTGGTGCACGGCGTGGAAGCGCCACAGTAGGGGGACCCGGTGGTTGAGGCGGTGCCAGAGGTACTGCCAGAGGTCGAAGAGGACGAAGCCGAGCGCGAAAGCCCACACGCCCTCCACGCCGAACCAGTGCAGGACGCCGAAGGAGTTGGCCCGGGCCCATTCGGTTGCCACCAGGGTGGCTCCGGCGAAGATCAAGGACGCTACGACCGCGTTGAGGACCCCCAGGGCCACGTTCGAGGCGTCGTGGCGGACGCGCTCGCGGCGGCCCTCGAACATGGGGATGAGCCCCTCGAGGAGCCACATGATGCCCAGGGCCACCGCGGCGGCGACGGGCTTGAATGCGAACAGTGACTCGGTCATTGCGAGCGGAGTGGAAGCCTTGTGAGAGGTACGAGCATGGACGGTAAGGTAAACGGGGCCGCGCAGCGGGACGAACTCGCGGGCGCCTCAGGTTGTCGCGCCTGACCTTGCGCAGTCTATTGGGCGGGTCGATCCGCCCGCGGGGCGCAGACAATCCCCCACACCCGAACCGGAGCAGGCACCTTGGCACTGAAGCACAACTACTCGGGCTACACGTCGTACGACTACGTCAGGAGCCACCGCGACTTCACCGAATACGACCTGATCGAGGGCGAGTCGCTCTTCGAGCCCTACCTCGTGCCCCTGAACGCCTCCCAGGAGGCCCGCATGCTGGACCTCGCCGGGCGCATCCTGATGATCTCGCTGCACGAGCACCCTCACCTCTTCCCGGCAAGAGCCGACCAGATCCGCGCCTACGACTCCGAGGGGCGTGTGCACACCGCCTACGAGGCGCTCGCCGATTCCTGGTGGGACTGCGTCTTCGACAACTTCCTCGACGGCGCGGCGTGCATCACGTCGAAGAACGGCTGGAAGTGGGACGACGTGATCTACGACATGGGGATGCGCTTCTGCGACCTCGCGCACCAGGACTTCATCATCAAGTGCGAGGTCGTCGACGACATCCACCGGGCGCATCGGGAGGGGCGGATTGCGCTGGTGGCGGCCCAGGAAGGCGCGGCCATGATCGAGAACGAACTCGACCGGATCGAGATCCTGTACGGGATCGGTCTGCGCGTCCTGGGGATCACATACAGCGAGTCCAACGCGCTGGGGACGGGCCTCAAGGAGACGAGGGACGGCGGACTGACCTCCTTCGGGCGCAAGGCGGTGACGCGCATGAACGACGTCGGCCTGGCGATCGACTGCGCGCACGCCAGCGACCAGACGACGCAGGGTGAATTCAAGCGGTCGTCGCAACACCTCAGGGAGATGTTGCGATGGCAGCGAGCAGGCACCGAGGAGCGGATCGAGCCCTACGTCCGCGGATGCGTTCACCAGGCCGTCCGCCGGTGGGACGGCGCGAGCATCGGCAGAGGTTCTGGAAAGAGATCGCTCGAGGTCTGTCGAGCGAGGAGGCCGCCGTGGCAGCGGGTGTGTCCCCTGCTGTCGGGACACGCTGGTTTCGCGAATGTGGTGGCATGCCACCACTCAATCTTCGTCCCCAGTCACGGCGCTATCTCTCGTTCGTTGAGCGAGAAGAGATCGCCGTTCTTCGAGCCCGTGCTCGTGGCGTGCGCGAGATCGCCCGGCAGTTGGGCCGCTCACCCTCGACGATCTCGCGAGAACTGCGGCGCAACGCAGCTACAGGAGGAGGGAACCTCGAGTATCGGGCCACGACCGCTCAATGGCACGCCGACCGGCGAGCGAAACGTCCAAAGCTTGCGAAGCTCGCTACGAACGGCGAACTGAGGCAGTATGTGCAGGATCGCCTCGGAGGCCTGATCCGAGCTCTGGACGGTGCCGCTCTGGCAGGCCCCGATGTGCGCTGGATCGGACGGCGTCACGGTCGCCGACAAGACCGGCGGCGGGCGGCCTCGTGGAGTCCCGAGCAGATCGCCAACAGGCTACGGGTCGACTTCCCCGGCGATGAGTCCATGCGTATATCGCACGAAGCCATCTACCAGGCGCTCTACGTTCCAGGCCGCGGTGCGCTGCGACGGGAGCTGACAGCGTGCCTTCGGACGGGACGCACGTTACGGGTGCCTCGAGCTCGCACCCGCGGACGGGGCAAGACGTTCGTTCACCCCGAGATCATGCTCAGCGAGCGACCGGCCGAGGCAGACGACCGCGCCGTTCCCGGGCACTGGGAAGGCGACCTGATCTTGGGGCTGGGCAGTTCGGCGATCGGAACGCTGGTCGAGCGGACCTCCAGGTTCACGATGCTGCTCCACCTTCCCCGCCATGACAAACACGGCGAGGCCAGGACCAAGAACGGTCCAGCGTTGGCTGGACACGGTGCCGAAGCCGTCCGGGACGCGATCGCTTCGTCGATCACGACCCTGCCCGAGCAACTCCGCCGGTCTCTGACATGGGACCAGGGAACAGAGATGGCTCAGCACGCACGGCTTCGCATCGATACTGGCCTGGCCATCTACTTCTGCGACCCGCAGAGCCCGTGGCAGCGCGGCACGAACGAAAACACCAACGGCCTGTTGAGACAGTACTTCCCAAAGGGCACTGACCTCAGCAGACATACCGCTGACGATCTCGCCGCCGTCGCAGCCGCTCTCAACAGCCGCCCCCGCAAGACCCTCGGTTGGAGAACTCCGGCGGAAACCTTGGAAGATCTGTTATCATCAAAGAACCAGACCTCAACCTTGCGTTGAAATGCTCTGCCGCTCCCGTATCTCCAGCCTTCAACGACCGTCGGTCGCTTCTGACTCCCTCGGGTTGGGAGACATCAAATCAAGAACCCACTTCTTTCTTTCTGGTCGCCCTCGCCAGCCTAGTGTCCAGCAAAATCGGGGGCACATGAAAACCCTTCAACACGGTACTGTTGCGACGACCGCTTGAACCTAGGCTGGACACGGTCGAGGGCAGCCGGCATCCGATCTTCCTCACCCACACCGGCGCCCGCGGGCTCTGGAACATCAAGCGGCTGGCTCCCGACAACGTCATCCGCGCGGTGGCGGACAAGGGCGGGGTGATCGGGATCGAGGCCGCGCCCCACACCACCGTCTCGCCGCAGCACCTGCGCCACGGCATCGAGTCCTTCATGGACCACTTCGAGTACGTGAAGGAACTCGTCGGCATCGACCATGTCGCCTTCGGCCCCGACACCCTGTACGGGGATCACGTCGGCCTGCACCAGGTCTACGCGGCGGCCCTCTCCATCGACGAGACCCACGATGTCGGCGGAGGGAAGTCGCCCGAGCACATCCCGGTCGACTACGTCCGGGGCATCGAGAACCCGACGGAAGGGTCGAAGAACATCCTGCGCTGGCTGGTCAGGGAGGGCTACAGCGACGGGGACATCGAGAAGGTGATGGCCAAGAACATCATGCGGGTGCTGGGGGAAGTGTGGCAGTGAGGGGGGAGCCGGGGATCGAAGACGGTCACGGCCGCGGATCCTCCGGGGCTCCGAACGGGCCCGGTCGCGTCGCCGCGGGCACGCCCGAGGAGCCGAGCCGCGTTCCCGTCGTCTCCATGATCCTGATGGCGATCTTCCTCGTCGGCGGCAGCATCGGGCTCCTGGCGGACTGGCCGGCGGGCCCGGCGAATCTGGACTGGGGTGTGTGGATCGTCCTGTACGGCGGATACGCCTATGTGATCAGCGCGGCCATTTTTCACGCCCGCACGGGTCGCTGAGGGGGGGTCATGTCCACAACGGTCCTGTACACCGTCATCCTCGTCCTCTACTTCTCCGCTCTGATGGGGCTCGGCTTCTGGTTCAACCGCCGCAACCGGTCCCGGCAGGAGTACTTCCTTGCCCGCGGAGACCTTGGCCCGGCGACCCTCGGGTTCTCCTACTCGGCCACCCAGATGAGCGGCAGCTCGTACATGGGCGCCGTTGGCACGGAGCGTGAGCTGGGGTACAACTTCGCGCCTGCGGGCGTGTCCTCGGCGGCGGCTGCGTGGTTCACGTACATCCTGCTGGGCGAACGGCTGCGCAGGGTCGCGTCGCGGATCCGCTGCACGACCATCGTGGACGTCTTCGAGGCCCGCTACCAGGGCAAGGCGGTGGGGATGACCGCGACCGGGCTCATGCTGGTGGCCTTCATCCCGCTTATCGCGGCCCAGCTCAAGGCCGCGGGGAATCTCTTCGAGGTGCTGCTCGGGATGCCGTACCTCCTGGGACTCGTCGTCTTCGGCGGCATCGTGATCCTGTACACCGTGATCGGGGGGATGCACGCCGTTGCGTGGACCGACCTGATCCAGGGCTTGATCATGATCGTCGGCTTCGCGGTGCTCGCGCCCGTGGCGGTGAACGCGGCCGGGGGGTTCAGCGAGATGCACCTGCGCTACGGCGAGATCAACCCCGACGGGATCTCGTTCCTGGGGGGGATGCCGGCGCTGTGGGTGGTGTCGTCGTTCCTGGTGTGGGGGTTCTTCCAGATCGGAGGGGCGCCCGCGGCGATCACCCGCTTCCTGATTCCCAAGGACAGGGGGACGCTCCGGCGCGCCCTCGTCTTCTCGATCGGTTTTTCGTCGTTCATTTTCATCGGCTCGACGCTGATTGCGATCTCTTCGGGCGTGCTCCTGCCCGACCTGCAGCAGACGGACCTGGCGCTCCCCACGCTTGTGCAGCTGCTCCTGCACCCCCTCTTCGGCGGAATCCTCGTCGCGGCCGTGCTGGGCGCCACCATGTCGACGATCGACTCGGTGCTGCTGCTGGCGAGCTCCCTGGTGGTGGAGAACCTGTATGTGCCGCTGTCCAAGCGCGAAGTCTCGCAGGAACGGGGGGTCAGGCTGGCGCGCTGGACGACGCTGGGCATCGGGGCGCTCGCGCTGACGGTCGCGGTGGACCCGCCGGCTACGATTCTCTTCATCGTGACGATGTCGTTCAGCCTGCTGGCGTCAGCGTTCACCTTCCCGCTGCTGCTCGGGTTGTGGTGGCCGCGGGCGACCCGGGCAGGGGGCCTGGTGGCGATGATCGGCGGGGCCGCCTTCTGCGTGCTCTGGTACGTCCTCGGCTACTTGGAGCACGGCACCTTCGACAACTGGATCGCCGGGCTTTGGCCGGCTCTGATCGGTCCGTTGGTGTCGTTGGCGCTGCTGGTGGGGGTGAGTCTGGTCACGGCGCCGCCGCCGCGGGAGGTGCACGAGGTGTTTTTCGCGGAGTGAGGGTAGACGCGGGGCTTCGCCACGGGCTACCGTGGTCGTCTCCGGAAATGGATCACCTGACCCCCTTGGCTCTCGTCAAACAAGCGGCGATGGGCCTACCTTGGGGTGCCGGAGCCAGGAAGAATGGTTGCGTTGCTGATCCCGGGAACTGAGCGCCTGCAAGGAGGCACACCGATGAAACCCCAGCGAGGTTGTCCCGTATCCCCAAGTTGTTCCCTTTGTTTCCTGGCCGTCCCCAGCCTGCTACTTGCTTCGGCGCCTTCCCTCACCCACGCCCCCGCCCACGCCCAAGATGCCGCGTGGTCCGTGGAGGCCCCGACCGGACCCGTCCGTCCGCTCGCCTTTGACGCCACCGAAGGCACCTGGATGAGCGTGGATGTCTCGCCCGACGGCCGGCAGGTCGTCTTCGACCTCCTCGGCACGATCTATGAGATGCCGGTCGTGGGTGGAGATGCCCTGGCCCTGACCACGGGGCGCTCCTGGAACCTGTCACCCCGGTACAGTCCCGACGGGGAGCGCATCGCCTTCTCGTCGGACCGCAGCGGAAGTCACCAGATCTGGGTGCTGGAACGGGGGTCGGGCGAGGTGCGGGCGGTCTCCGACTGGCCGGGTGCCAACGTGTACCGGCCCTCCTGGTCGAGTGACGGCGGGCGCATTTACGCGGGTGTGTCCGGGGACGGGATACCGAGCCAGCTGGTCGCCTTCAGCGCCGATGGCGACGGAGAAGGCGAGTCCCTGGTCGTCGGAAACGGGCCCGTCAACGGAGCCGAGCCGATGCCCGGAGGGCGCCGCTTCCTCTTCGAGCATCACAACCAGGCCACGTACCCATTCGGCTTCAACCCATACGTGATTCCTTCCGGGGGCGCCCGCATCGAGTCTCTCGACGAGACGACAGGGGCCACCGAGATCGTCATCGAGCGCCCCGGCGGTGCCTTCCAGCCGGCGCTGTCCCCGGACGGCGACTTCCTCGCCTACGTGCACCGCGGACTGGAAGGCACGGTCCTGGTGGTCCTCAACATGGCGACGCGCGAGGAACGGGTCCTGCTCGACGGCCTCGACCGGGACCGGCAGGACACGCGTCAGGCATACGGTCCCTACCCGAACCTGGCATGGTACCCCGACGGGAGTGGCGTCGTGGTGGGGTTCGAGGGGGGACTTGCGTCCGTGGACCTCGCCACCGGCACGATCTGGCGCATCCCCTTCACGGCGCCGGTGCGCCGGGACATGTCCGAGACCATCCGCTTCGCCACCGAGCTTCCCGAGGAGCGGGCGTGGACCCGGACTCATCGCTGGGGGCTCCGCACGTCCCGTGGCATCATCTCGGAGGCGCTCGGCGATCTGTGGCTTCATGACGGAAACGGGGCGCGGAACCTCACGCGGTCCGAAGCGCACGAAACGAGTCCGGCAGTCGACCCGGTGTCCGGCGCGATCTACTTCGCGTCGTGGACGGACGAGGCCATGGGGTCGGTGCGACGCATGGACCTTGCGGGCGGTGGCGGGTCGGGCGACCAGGCGCCGCCGGTCACCGACATCGCGTCCCAGTACGGGGCCTTGGCCGTGTCTCCCGACGGGACCGAACTCGCGTTCGTGCGCGGCACCGGTGGGCTGCACCAGGGCAGATGGCTGTCGAACCAGACCCAGTTCGAGCTGGTGCTCCAGGGGCCGGACGGTGAGCGTCGGCTGACCGGTGTGGAGGGGCAGCCGCTGGAGTACGCCAACATCGCCGGGAAGATCCCGCCGGCGGTCGTCTTCGGGCCGGAAGGCCGTGAGATCCACTTCACCGAGTTCGAGGACGGGGTGCTGGTCCTCAAGCGCATCGCGAAGGACGGATCCGGCGAACGCGTTCTCTACGTGTTCCCCCATGCGGTGGCCGCCGTTCCGTCGCCGGACCTCGAGTGGATCGCGCTGCGCGAGTATCACCGCAGCTTCATCACGCGGTTCGAGCCCGGGGACGCGCCGGTCACCGTGTCGCCGTATGAGGGGCAGGGCCGCTCCTACCGGGTCGATCCCGAGGACGGCGGCTACATGGTGTGGTCCGGCGACGGCGAGACCCTGGGGTGGACGCGCGGCACCGGCTACTACGAGAAGACGGTGAACGAGATCGTGGACGGTGCCGAACGCGGACGCGTCGAGGCCGGCGCGGCCGAGTGGACGGCGGCACGGGTCCCGGGCTCGACTGCGCGCCGTACCGAACTCTCGATCGAGTACGACGTCGCCCGCCCGGATGGGATGGTGGCGCTGACCGGCGCCCGCGTGGTGACGATGGACCCCGCCCGCACCGTGCTCGAGAACGCCACCGTGCTGATCGACGGTGCCCGCATCGCCGCCGTCGGCCCCGATGTCGAGATTCCGCCTGCGGCACGCCTCTACGATGTGCGCGGCACGACCATCATCCCCGGCCTGGTGGACGCCCACGCGCATCCCCACATCGATCATTCCGCGCTGCACGTGACCGAGCAGGCCCCCGGGTACCTCAGCGGACCCGTCGCCTACGGTGTCACCACGATGGTCGAGGTCTACGGCAACGAGTACCGGGACGGTTGGATGACCGACATGGTCCGTTCCGGCAAGATGACGGGACCGCGTTTCCTCACCACGGGGTCGGTCATCTACGGCCGCAGGCATGGCGGCCGGCTACGCATGTTCCGGCCGATCGAGACGCTCCAGGATGCGCGCGAGCAGCTCCGCTGGAACCGCGACCACGGTGCGATCGCCGTCAAGGACTACGCCCAGGCGACGCGAAAGCGGCGGCACCTGGTGGCCACGGCGGCACGCGAGCTGGGGCTCAACGTCCTGTCCGAGTCGTCCGCCAACCCGCAGATGAACCTGACCCAGATCATGGACGGGGTGACCGGGATCGAGCACTCGATGGGACTGGCCCCCTTCCACGACGATGTGGTGCGCTTCTGGCAAGGCACCGACGCCGGGATGACCCCGACACTGCTCGTCGTCTACAACGGCCCCATGGGCGAGGGATGGTTCCACCAGGCGAACAAGCTTTGGGAGGATCCGAAGCTCACCCGCTTCATCGACCCCATGTCGCTCATGCGCATACGCAACACCACCCACCTGTGGCCCGACGACATGTACGCATGGGACATGGCCCGGGAACTGCGGAAGCTCTACAACGCCGGCACATCACTCCAGTTGGGGGCCCACGGCCAGATGATGGGCCTCGGCACCCACTGGGAGCTGGAGCTCTTCCAGGAGGGTGACTTCCGGCCCGCGCAGATCCTTGAGATCGCTACCATACGGGGCGCCGAACAGCACGGCCTCGACGCCCAGATCGGGTCGCTCGAGGTCGGCAAGCTGGCCGATCTGGTCATTCTGGACGGAAATCCCCTCCTCGACATCCGCAACGCCGCGCAGATCCGCTATGTGATGAAGGGCGGGGTGCTGTACAGTGGCGAGGATGCGGCCCGGGTTTGGCCGAATCCACAGCCGGCAGAGCGGCCGTATTTCATGAGGGACTAATTGGGGCGCCACCCCCGGGACGAACTACCTGGTGGCGTTGGCGAACAGCGCGGTGATGCCCGCGTGGACGACGACGAAGGCGAGTACGCCGCCATCAGGGTCGCCAAAGCGACGTCCCCAAAGCTATCCTATCGGGCATGACCACCACCCCCCACCCCCAGCGGCACCTCGGTCTCCTCGGCGCAACCGGCATCGGTGTCGGCGCGAGCGTGGGAAGCGGCATCCTGGCCCTCGCCGGGATAGCCTTCCAGACCACGGGGCCCAGCGCGATCCTCGCCTTCGCCCTCAACGGCGGGATCGCGTTTCTGGCGGTGTATTCGTACGCTGAACTCGCCGCCCGGTTCCCGCAGTCGGGCGGGACCTACACCTACGCGCGCAAGGTCCTCACGGTCGAAGCCGCCTTTGCGGTCGGGTGGGTGGTCTGGTTCGCCTCGGTCGTCGCGGCGGTCCTCTACGCGATGGGATTCGCCGTCTTCTTCACGCCCTTCCTGGAACAGATCGTCCGCGTGCTGGGCGGCGACGTCCCGGCGTGGCTGGGCGGACGGTTCGCCCTCGTGGGGTACGCACTCGGCGCGGTCGCGCTCTATGTGTGGCGCCTCACCCGATCGGCGTCGGGCGGTAGCCAGTGGGAAACCATCGGGAAGGTCGTCGTCTTCGCGGTGATCCTTCTCGCGGGGTTCTTCGCGCTCTTCTCCGAGGCCCCCGCTCCCGGCGACCTGGCCGCTCGCTTCCGGCCGTTCTTCGCGGAGGGGTTCGGCGGCCTCGTACAAGCCATGGGGTACACCTTCATCGCATTGCAGGGGTTCGACCTCATCGCGGCGGTTGGCGGCGAGGTGCGGGACGCCGAACGCAATGTCCCGCGGGCGATGTTCCTGTCGCTCGGGACGGCGCTCGTCATCTACCTGCCGCTTCTTTTCCTCATCGTCGCGGTGGGCTCCCCGAACGTGCCCGTGGGCGAACTCGCCGCCGCGAACCCCGAGATCCTCGTGGCCGTGGCCGCTCGCAACTTCATGGGCTCTGCCGGCTATTGGCTCGTGGTTGCGGCTGGGCTCCTGTCCATGCTTTCCGCGCTGCAGGCGAACCTCCTGGCAGCGTCGCGCTTCGCCCGCACGATGGGGTCCGACCGGACCCTGCCCCAGCGCTTTTCACGACTCGCGCCGGGCACCGGTACGCCCACCGCCGCGATCCGCCTTTCCGCCGTGGTGGTGGCCTTTCTCCTGGTCGCGGTCCCGAACGTCGCCGTTGCCGGCGCCGTCGCCAGCCTGATCTTCCTCGCCTGTTTCGCCCTGACCCACGGGATCGGCTACCTGGCGCGCAAGCGGACGGGACGGCCCGTGGGCTTCCGCACCCCCTGGTTCCCGTCGATTCCGGTCGTGGGCGGCTCGGCCTGCGTCGCGATCGCCCTCTACCAGGCGGTCGCGGTTCCGCAGGCTGGCGTGCTGGCCGCCCTCTGGCTCGGCGTCGGCGCGGTGTTCTACGCGCTCCACCTGGCCCCGAGCGCCCGGGTCGTCGATGCGTCGTCCGAGGGGCTCGATCCCCAGATGATGCGGTTGCGGGGCCGCCGCCCCGTCGTGCTGACCCCCATCGCCAATCCCGCCAGCGCCGAAATGCTGGTGACCATGGCGAAGGCGCTCGCACCCCCCGACATCTCGCGCGTCCAGCTCCTGTCCGTGGTGGGCCCGTCCGATCACGATTCCCGGGAAGGCCTCCCCCGGGGGATCCGCGATGCCCAGGCGGTGCTCGGCGGCGCGCTCAGCACTGCGCTGGATGTCGACCTGAGACCCGAAGCGCTGATCACGCTGCACAAGGACCCCTGGCACGAAATCGCCAGGGTGGCCGAGGCGACCCGGTGCGAGAGCCTGCTGCTGGGCGTCGGCCACCTCGACGACTCGTTGATGACCGGTCCGCTCGCCCGCCTCATCGGTTCGGTGGATGCTGACGTGGTGATCATGCGCGCCCCCCGGGACTGGAAGCCCGAGCACGCTCGCCGGATCCTGATCCCGTCGAGGGGCGGCCGTGACCAGAGCGCCGTGCGTGCGCGTCTTCTGGGGAGCCTCGTCCGAACCGCGCCGCGCGACATCGCCTACATGGGCGTGGTGTCCGCGGGGGTGGGCGGAGGAGTGCACAAGAGGGCGGTGCGCGATCTCGAGCGGCTGGCGTGGGACGAGGTGGGCGAGGAAGCCCACGCCGAACTGGTCATTAGCGAAGATGTGGTGGGAAAGGTGTCGCAACGTAGCGAGAATGCCGACCTGCTCATCCTGGGATTTCACCGCCGGGGACGCCGCCGTGCCGTTTTCAGCAGCCTCATGCTCCGAATCGCCCGGGCGACCACATGCCCGCTGTTGATGATCAGCCACCGGCGGGGCGCGTCCAGGCTACCGGACACGTCTCTGCTCGCAAGGGCGCCAGGCCGGAGAAGTAGGCCGGTCCCGCGCCCGCCGCCCCGGGGAGTGTGCTAGCGCCCGCCCGCCTCCTGCAGCAGCCTGCGGTACACCGCCGCCGCCGAATCCACCCGCGAGAGGAAGTGTTCGCGCTCCGCGGCCGTGACCCACCGGTCCCGCTCCACCACCCGCGCCCGGAACGCTTCCACGGACGCGAGCAGGAAACGGATGTCGTCCGCCGAACGGTACTCCCGTCCCCCCGCGACAACCCACACCGGGCTGGTCTGGGCGAAGGCGTAGCCGTCGGAGACCAACGGCGAAGCGGGGCCCAGTGCCCTCGCCGCGATCCATCCGCCGTCCTCCAGCCGCACCCGGCTTTCCACCCTGAACCGCTCACCCTTTCCTTCGGCCTCGTGCACCTGCACAACCGTGCCGTTGACCACGATTTCGACGTTGTCCAGGGGGCTGGATGAGGCCGCCTCAACCACCACCAACCGCTCCCCCCCGCCCCCGTCCGGCACGCGGATTTCGCCGCCGGGCTCCACCCCGTCCACCGTCAGGAAGAGCAGGGGACCGTTCGTCGCGAAGGTGCGCCGCTCCCGCACGGCTCGCAGCCACCCGTCCACCGAGAGCGCGCCGTCGAGACGGGCGTAGGTGCGGCTCGCCCCGGGGCCGGGATCGCGCCACACGTCGGAGAAGTTGTCCGAGCCCCCGGTCGCGGCGATGCGGAAGCCCGCGTTCAGCAAGCGGTAGTACATCTCCGCGTTGTCGAGCTCGTCGTACGGGAAGCAGATCACGTCGTAGAAGTAGCCCTCTCCCAGCGCGGCATCCACGGGGATCTCCGAAGCGCTCACCTGCTCGGGCGTGGCGACCGGCCCGTTGAAGGGGTGCATGAAGCCGCCCGTGCCGCCCTGCTCCCGAGCCGCCACCAGGTAGTCCGCGTTCAGCACGTCGGCCGCGAACGGAGTGTTCCCCGCGCCCCCCACCAGCGGCGTGATGAATTGCTGGATGCCCGCGAGACCCACATGGCCGAACGAGCCGCGGAACTCCTGCGCGTACTGGAGGATATGGTCGCTGGTGGACAGCGGATGAGGCCGGCCGGTGAGGTCGTCCCAGCGCCCCATGAGGCGGGTGCCGTCCATGTGGATCAGCGCGATCGAGACGCGCAGGTCCTCGCTGGCGAGGTCGTTGAAGAAGTCCTCGTGAGTGAGGCCGAAAAGTCCCTGGTGCAGGTCGTGGACGTGCGTGTCGCCCGCGAACCAGCCGGTCTCCCGGGAATCGATCAGGCGGTCCAGCTCCAGCACCGCGTCCGCGCTGCCGCCGGGCGGAACGTTCACCGTGACCGAAACGGGCCGGTATTCCAGCCCCTTCCTGGCGTGGAGCGTCACGGGGCCCGCGGGTACCTCGACCTCGAACGCGCCCGTCGTGCGGAAGTAGTGGGTCTCGGTGGGGGTGAGGACGCGGTGGAATCCGTCACGGGGAGTGTAGCCGCGCCCGTCGGCGGCGGTCACTCACGTCGAGCGTCCGCCACGAGCCGCGCGCCCCGCCCGAGACCGCCACCACATGGAGCTCTGTGGGACCCCGTTCATTGGAGACGAAGGCAATCTCGTCCCCGCCCGGGCTCACGCGCGGCGTGAGCTCATGGCTGGTCCCGCCGGTAAGCCGCAGCGGGTTGCCCCCGTCGGCCGCGATCAGCACCAGGTCGTTCGACCCGGCTTCGTCCGACACGAAGACCAGGCCGCGGCCATCCGGCAGCCAGTCGGGCCGGGCGCGGTAGGCGGTCTCCTCGGCGCGCACCAGGACCGGCGACCCCCCGCCCGGCGGCAGCGTCCAGATTGCCCCGCTCCCGGTGACACCCCGAGAGGGCGCCATGTAGGCCAGCACCCCATGCGGAGAGACCCGGGGCTGGTACTGGCTCCCGGGTCCGTCCACCACCGCCTCCCGCACCCCCGTGGCCACCTCGATCCGGTGAATGTCCATGCCCGCCCCCGCCGTCGCGAAGTACACGAAGCGTCCGTCCGGTCCCCACGCGGGCTGGACATCCACCCCACCCCCCTCCACCAGCGGCGTCACGGCTCCCCCTTCCGCCTCCAGCAGGGCAATGTCCAGGCCCTCACCGGTCTCCACGGTCATGACGATGCGCGATCCGTCGGGGCTCCAACTCGGCTCGAAGTGGTACCAGGGCCCCCGCGTGAGCTGCTCGGCGGTGCCACCCGCGGCAGGAATACGCCAGATGTCACCCGCCCATCGCGAAGGCGATCCACCGTCCGTCGGGCGACCATGCGGGGCTCATCGGCCCCGTGCTCACGGGGGGGAGCATGTGCAGCTCGCCGCGGATGTTCCCCCTGAGGCTCGGGTAGCGCAGCACGGATGCACGGTCAGGGACCTGGGCGGCGGCCTCGGCACAGGCAAGAGCCAGGAAGAGGGCCGGCACCCCGCGTCGGAGACTCCTGCCGAATCGGGCTGCCTGGACGGTCACGCGCATCGGGAATTCTCCAATCGGGTTGTGGAGGTGCCGGGCAGCCGCCTGACTGCCGCACGGCTCGGCTGATGCGTGGCAGGCTGCCCCGCCACCTCCGATTTGCCTGTCCGGCGGTCGGAGCGCAAGATGAACACTGTGTCGGCGGTCCGCGGTGAGCCCCTCACGGATCGCCCTGGAGCGCGGCGGGCAGTGTCCGCCGCGATGAGCCAGATGAGCCAGAGATTTCTTTCTTTCGATGGGACCACGGAGTCATGAACAGTCGCTCGAACCAATCCAATCCGGGACTCTGCACGCGCGCGGCCGCCGCCGCCCTCGCGGCCCGCACCTTCGCGGCGGCCACGGCGCTGGCCGTGGGCTTCCTCGTCGCCCCGGCCGCCGCCGCCTCCCAGAACGTCGACTATCACCGGGCGGAGCTGCTGCTCGGCTGGCACACGTCCCCGCTCATCGCGGGCGGCCCCGTCGCCCCCAACTGGATCCACGACACGGACCGCTTCTGGTACCGCAACAACACGGGCGCGGGTCACCAGTTCACCTTCGTCGACCCGGCGTCCAACGTGAAGCGGCCGCTCTTCGACCACTACCGCCTGGCTGCGGCTATGTCCCTGGCCGCCGACACCAGCTACGTCCCCGAGAAGCTGCCCTTCGACGACTTCGACTTCGTTGACGGCGACGAGAGCCGGATCGAGTTCGCCAGCGGGGCGAAGCGCTTCGAGTGCGACATCGGTGCCTACATGTGCCAGGTGGGGGACACGCTCCCCGACGACACGCCCTTCGTGAAGTCCCCCGACGAGCGCTGGGAAGCGTTCGTCACCGACCACAACCTCTTCGCGCGGCCCGCCGGCGGAGGCGACACCATCCAGCTCACGACCGACGGCGAGGAGTTCAACGGCTACGGCCTCGCCTACCCGCGCCCCAACGACATCAAGAACAAGCAGGTGCGCCGGCCCGACGTCTACTGGTCGCCCGACTCGCGCAAACTCCTCGTCCAGCGGATGGACCAGCGCGGTGTCGAGCATCACCATTACGTCTCCTACACGCCTCAGCGCACGGAGCACTACTCGCAGCCCTACGCGCTGCCGGGTGACTCGATCGTGCCCCTGCCCGCCTTCCATATCCTCGATGTGGGGGAGATCCTTGCGGCCGATGGAGGGGCCGACGGAAGCACCGATGGCCCGCCGGCGACCCGCCCGGCCCCGGCCAACGTGCGTGTGGAGCTCGAACCCCGCCCGAACCGGCTCTACCTAGCCGGTTCCCAGGTCGACTCGCTCTGGTCCGCCGACTCGCGCTTCGCGTACATGAACTGGGAAACCCGCGCGTCGAAGAGCAACCATCTGGCCGAAGTGGACGCGGCCACGGGCGAGTTCCGGATCATCGCCGGTGACGCCTCGCGCACATGGGTGGAGTTTTCCCAGCGCAATCCGACCTCATGGTTCGTCTCCGAGAGTACCGACGACGCCTTCTGGTGGTCGGAGCGGGACGGATGGGCGCACATCTGGCGCTTTTCGAAGGACGGAACCGTCAAGAACCAGGTCACTTCGGGCCCCTGGGCCGTCGGCGCGATCTGGCACGTCGACGAAGCCAACCGCCACGTCTACTTCACCGCCTACGGTCGCGAAGATGGGGTGCCCTACTACGGCCGCCTCTACCGGGTCGGCTACGATGGCGGTGGCCTGACCACCGTGGCGGGCGAAGTCGGCAACCACGCGATCTCGGTGTCGCCCTCGGGCCGCTACTTCGTGGACAGCTACGCCACGATCGGCGACGCCCCGGTGTCGCTGCTGAGGCGCCTCGCGGACGGCAACGTGATCCGCACCCTGGAGACCGCCGACATTTCCAAGCTGGAAGAAGTGGGGTGGCGCGCGCCCGAGGTGTTCTCGGTGAAGGCCCGGGACGGCGTCACCGACATCTACGGCCTGATCTACTTCCCCGACAACCTCGACGAGTCCGGCGCGTACCCCGTCATCGACCACATCTACCCCGGTCCCCAGGTGGGGAGCGTCGGTTCGTGGACCTTCAAGTCCGGCGGAGAGGACTTCTCGCTGGCGAAGCTCGGCTTCGTGGTCATCCAGCTCGACCACCTGGGCACCCCCCAGCGCTCCAAGGCGTTCCACGACATCTACTACGGCGACTTCAACGACAACGGCCTGCCCGACCACGTCACCGCGATCAAGCAGCTGGCCGCGCGCTACCCCTTCCTGGATCTCGACCGGGTCGGGATCTACGGCCATTCCGGCGGGGGCTTCGCGTCGACGGACGCCATGTTCAAGTTCCCGGATTTCTTCCACGTGGCCGTCTCCGGGGCGGGGAACCACGACAACGCCAGCTACAACATCTACTGGGCCGAGAAGTACCAGGGGCTCCTCGTGGCCGATTCCGCCCGCGGGACGACGAACTTCACCGACGAGGCCAACAAGACCCACGTCGCCAACCTGAAGGGGAAGCTCCTCCTGATGCATGGCGACATGGACGACAACGTGCACCCGGCCATGACCGTGCAGCTGATCGACGAGCTCACCAAGGCGAACAAGGACTACGACCTGGTGTGGGCCCCCGACCGCGCCCACGGCTTGAACGAGCCCTACTTCATCCGCCGGCGGTGGGACTACTTCGTGCGGCACCTGCTGGGCGCGGAGCCGCCTGTGGAGTACGAAATCACGCGACCTGTCAACTAGAGTTTACATTATGTAAAGCGGAGTTTACACTTCCGGGCCGCTCTCGCTGCGCAATCGGTTCCTGTGTCGCTGCGCAATCGGCCCCTGTGTCGCGCAGTCGGCCCCTGTGTCGCTCGGCGCAATCGGCCCCTGTGTCGCTCGGCGCAATCGGCCCCCTGTGTCGCTCGGCGCGGATTCCGCGCTCCTAAAATTGTAGTTGACATTCCGCAGACCACTCATTAACGTTTTTCAGGAAGACAGAAGTCGGGATCGGGGGAGCCTCCGGGTGAAGCCGGACATGCCCCCGGCTCGGAACGTTGCACGATCTGGCGAGGAGATACCTTGGAGCGGACGCTGACTGGACGGGAAATGGACGTGATGGCCGTCCTCTGGGACCTGGAATCGGCCACCGTCGCCGACGTCAGGGATCGTCTGGATGACGACCTGGCGTACAACACGGTCCTCACCGTCCTCCGCATCCTGGAGGCGAAGGGACTTGCCGGCCACGTGAAGGTCGGACGTGCTCACCACTACCACCCGTACCTCGGGCGGGAAGAGGCGGGGCGTTCCGTGCTCGGTCGTCTCCGGGACAAGGTCTTTGCCGGATCCGCCGAACTGCTCATGACCCAACTCGTGTCGGAAGAACAGCTTTCTCCCGAGGCCGTAGCAAGGCTTCGCGAGTTGCTGGACAAGCGCCTGGCGGATCTGGACCGCCCCGAGAAGGAGGAAGAAGAATGACTGCCGCATGGATGCTTTGGTCGATTGGAGCAGGTCTGCTGTTCCTCGTCGCGGGGCTGGCCGCCGAACGGCTGCTGGACAGGGGCCGCCGGTGGGTGTGGGCCGCCGCCGGGGCCGGGACGGTCATCCTGCCGGCGGTACGGTTCCTATCGAGCGGGGGTGGACCGCAAGCGCTTCCCATCGGTGTGCCCATCGCGCTCGAACCCCTCGCGATCACGGTGTCGCGTGACTCCGCCCTGCACTCCCTCGACGACGCGCTGCTCTTCGGGTGGGTCTTCCTCTCTTCGCTGCTGGTGGTTGCTGCCCTGGTCGGGGCCGCGCGGTTCATTCGGCGCCGGAGGTCCTGGGAAGCCGGGACCCTGCTCGGGCGCGACGTGCTGTGGTCCCGCCATTCGGGGCCGGCCGTCGTGGGGCTGCTCAGATCGTACATCGTGCTCCCCGAGTGGGTGCGCGGTGCCGGCGAGGCGCGACAGGAGCTGATCCTGACCCACGAGGAGGAGCACCTCAAGGCGCGCGATGTCCAGCTCCGGTTCCTCGCCGCCGCACTGCTGCTGGCGTTCCCGTGGAACCCGGCGCTCTGGATCCAATACCGCCGGCTGAACCTGGCCCTGGACATCGACTGCGACCGCCGCGTCATCAGCCGCTGGCCGCACCGTCTGCATCTGTACGGGGATCTGCTGCTACGGGTGGGCGCCAGGGGCGGCAACATCCCCGGTGTGGCGGTGGCGGCGCTCGCCGAGCAGCCATCTCTCCTGGAGCGCCGGGTCCGGGCGCTGCTGCGCAAGGCTCCCGAAGTCCGGATGGCTCAGGCGGCGTTCCTGGTTTTCGGCGCCATCCTGGTCATCGGCATCGCGGTGATGAGTCCCGGGATTACCAGCGATGGTGCCCGGGTGGATGCTTCGGACCCGGCTGCGGCCGGGGAAGAGGCCGTACCGGACTTGCCGGCCGGGCCAGTGTTTACTCCGTACACGGTTGCCCCCGACTACACCAACCCGAACGAGGTGCGGCGAGCACTGGAAGGCGAATACCCGCCGCTACTGCGGGACGCGGGCGTCGGTGGCACGGTTCGGGTCTGGTTCTTCATCGACGAGAGTGGCACGGTCCGAAATGCCGTCGTCAACGAGGGTTCGGGACATGTGGCGCTGGACGAAGCAGCGCTCCGCGTGGCACCCGTCTTCAAGTTCACACCCGCCCTGAACCGGGACAAAGCGGTGCCGGTGTGGGTCTCGCTGCCCATCACCTTCGGGACCAGGGGCGGACCGACGGCGGAGGCTGCGGAGGCGGAAACGCGCAGGGCGGAGGTGGAGGCGACCAGGGTGGAGGCAGAAGCGACCAGGGCGGAGGCGGCCGTCGAGCCGGATCCGTCCTCGGGTCCGGTATTTACCCCGTACACCGTGGCGCCCAACTACACCAACGTGAACGACGTCCGGCGAGCACTGGAGCGGGAATACCCGCCGCTCCTCCGGGACGCGGGCATCGGTGGCACGGTTCAGGTCTGGTTCTTCATCGACAGGGGGGGGAAGGTCCAGAAGACATCGGTGAACGAGAGCTCCGGAAGCGAGGCACTGGACGAAGCGGCGCTCCGCGTGGCACCCGTCTTCGAGTTCACGCCCGCCCTGAACCGGGACAAGGCGGTCCCGGTGTGGGTTTCGCTGCCGATCACCTTCACGACG
This sequence comes from Longimicrobiales bacterium, assembly GCA_963555795.3. Lineage (GTDB taxonomy): Bacteria > Gemmatimonadota > Gemmatimonadetes > Longimicrobiales > Gaopeijiaceae > Bin94. The sequence continues at coordinate 1,293,138 of CAUVXA020000007.1, forward strand.
AAGTAGGAGGGACGGGGGCGGCGTCTTCCCGCCAACGCGAGTGAGGAGCCATACTTCCTGCCATGGCCTCTTCACATGCCGCGCTTCGTGCGCCCCTGACCTTCACGCCCCGGCTCAAGGACTACCTCTGGGGCGGTGACAGGCTGGTGCGCCTCCTGGGCAGGAACCTGCCGGACGGGGTGATCGCCGAGAGCTGGGAGATTTCCGGGTATCCCGGCGCCGCGTCGGTTGTGGACCGGGGGCCGCTCCGGGGCCGCGATCTTCCCGGCCTTGTCGCCGACTACGGGACCGATCTGGTGGGTCGCCGCGGGAAATGGGCAGTGGAGCGAGGAATGTTTCCCCTCCTGATCAAGCTCCTGGATGCCAGCCACGCGCTTTCCGTGCAGGTACACCCCGACGACGAGTACGCAGCCGCGCACCACCCCGGCGAATTGGGGAAGACGGAGATGTGGTACATCCTCCACGCCGAACCGGGGGCGCGGATCATTCATGGCCTCAAGGCCGGGATGGATCGCTCGGCGCTGCGCCGGGCCGTGTCGGAGGGGAGGCTCCAGGACTGCCTGAACCGCGTTGCCGTGCGTCCGGGCGACTCGGTGCTGGTTTCCGCCGGGACCGTCCACGGGATCCTGTCAGGGATCGTTCTGGTGGAAGTCCAGCAGAGCTCGGACAGGACGTACCGGATCCACGATTGGGGCCGGGTCGGACCCGATGGCGCGCCGCGCCGGCTGCACCTCGATCGTGCACTGGACGTGATCGATTTCGAGTGCGCCGGGCCCGCCCTCGTGGAGCCCCGGGTCGCCGCGGCGGGCGGTGGCGTGCGGCGCGAGGTCGTTGCCGAGTGTGACGACTTCGTGGTGGAGCGGGTGGGTGTGGAGGCGGGCGCGGTCTTCGAGGCCGAGCTTGACGGGGAGACGTTCGAGGCCTGGGGCGTCCTGTCCGGGTCGGCATCCCTGGGGGCTGTCCCTGGACGGGCGATGCAGATGGAAGCGGCGCGGTTCGTGCTCCTGCCCGCGACGATGGGTCCCTTCACCCTGCGGGCCGCGACGGATATGGTGGCGCTCCGTGCCTATCTGCCGCGAAAATCGGGCGGGCCGGACTTGCCGGCCGCGCCCGTTTCCCAGCCGCCGGTGGCTGCTGGTCCTTGAAGTGCCCCGCCAGGGACTCGAACCCCGAACCTGCCGATTAAGAGTCGGATGCTCTACCAGTTGAGCTAGCAGGGCGAATCAGGCGCTAAAGATATACTCCCGGATACCACCGGCCAACGCCAATGCTGCGAGGGCCGGCGCGGGGGTACCGGAGGCCCGTGGGGACTCCTGCCACCAGCTACCTAGCCGCACGCCGACATCTCGGGGTGGGCGGTCCAGGACTCGAAGGACTCACCCCCGGCCGACAACTCGACGGCGACGGACTGCCCCGCTTCCAGGTCGGTGCGTTCCGTGGGGCCGAGTTCGGAGCCACCGGCGAGGTGGACCTCGACCCGAACGGCGCAGAGCGTGGCCTCGGTGGTGTTCTCGACCGTCCCGGCGAACACACCGCGGGCCGGATCGAAGGACAGGGTCAGCCGGGCACCGCGCCGGGTCGCGTCCCATGTATCGTCGCGCCCCAGGAATTCGCCCGACTCCTCGCCCTCGCCGCCTTCGCCCTCTTCGCCGTGCTCGCCGCCCTCGCCGTGCTCGCCTTCCTCGCCTTCGCCTTCCTCGCCTTCGCCCTCCTCACCCTCGCCCTCTTCACCTTCGCCCTCTTCACCCTCCATGCCCTCACCCTCGTGCATGGCGTCTTCGCCGCCATCTTCGAGAGCCGGCGCGTCGCCGCCGGCCGCATCCGAGTCGGGCTGGCCTCCGCAGGCACTCAGACCGAAGAGCGCCAGGATCACCACCAACGCTACCGGGGTCAGCCGATGACTCAAATCTCTCATCTGTCCATCTCCATTCTGTGTGTACAACCGCTTGGCAACGCGCCAGGGGCCACCGGGCGACCTCGTTGACCGGGGGCGGGAAAATACCACGGCGAGGCTCCGGGCACTAGCAGCCCCGCCTCGTGTCAACCCCGTCCGCGGCCGGGACGACCCCTCCCCCGGAACCGGGTTCCGCCGCGGCCCCGGTCAACCCCGACTTGCCGCCGCATCCCTCGCTGCCGTTCGAATCGTGACCCACGCCGGGTTTCCCGTTGGCGCACAGTGCCGCGTCTGTCCATCTGGCGGAGCTGTGCCCGCTGCTCTTCGCCGAGGACTTCGGTGAAGCGGTCCCGGAACGCCGTGACGCTCGTTCCGAGTCCCTCGCGCAGCGCGGCGTGGTCCTGGCGAACGGCCTCCGGCTCCCGAATTCCAGCCTGGACCTCCGACGTGAGCGTCATGAACCTGACGGCCCGGCTCGTGCGCTGCTCCAGCAGGTCGACCCGGATCGACTCGAGTTGCTCCTGCTGCGCCTGCGTCAGCTGGAGCTCGTCGGCGAGCCGGATGGCCCGCTCCACCGTGCCGGCACGGGCGTCCCTGGAGCGCATGCCGGGACCCTGCCGCTGGGCTGTCAGCTCCGGTGTGCCGATGGCAATGGTCGCCACCAAAGCGAAGGCTGCGACGTTGGTGCTCTGGCGCATGAAAGGTGCGTTTATCATCTCTTCCCCCTTAGGTTTCCCGGTTGTGGTTTTCGGAACGGGTTTTACTTAGCTTCCCCGTTCGGATCATTGACAGGCAGGGCGCCGAGTCCGTTAGGAAACGCAGATGTTCTTCAGGCAGATCGTCGACAGCAAGCTGGCCCAGTACGCGTACCTCGTCGGATGCCAGCGCACCCGGCAAGCCGTGCTGATCGACCCCGAACGGGACGTGGACCGATACGTGGCGATTGCGCGGCGGGAGGGGTTGCGGATCACGGCCGTGACCGAGACCCACATCCACGCCGACTTCCTGTCGGGGTGCCGCGAGTTTGTGGATCGGCATGGCTGCCGCGCGTACCTCTCCGCCGAGGGGGGCCCCGGCTGGGAGTACGAATGGGCGGATGGCTGCGACGGGGTCACCCTGCTCGGGGACGGCGATCCGTTCACCGTGGGCGAGATCGATTTTCAGGCCGTGCACACTCCCGGTCACACGCCGGAGCACATGAGCTTCCTGATCACCGACCGTGGTGCGGGGGCCGGCGAGCCCATGGGGATGCTCTCGGGGGACTTCGTCTTCGTGGGTGATCTGGGCCGCCCCGACCTCCTCGAATCGGCTGCGGGCCACGCGGGGGAGATGGAGCCCTCGGCACGGCGCCTCTACGCCTCGGCGCTCGGTGTCTTCGAGCTCCCCGACTATCTGCGCATCTGGCCCGGCCACGGCGCGGGGAGTGCGTGCGGCAAGGCGCTCGGCGCGGTCCCGGACACCACTGCCGGGTACGAGAAGCGCTTCAGCCCCGCTCTGGCGGCGGTCCGGCACGGGGAGGACGCGTTCGTCTCGTACATCCTCGACGGACAGCCCGAACCCCCCCTCTACTTCGCCCGCATGAAGATCGAGAACCGGCGCGGCCCCACGCTTCTCGGCCCGCTGCCCCGGCCCGGGCGGCTGTCGGGCGCCGAACTCGTTGACGTCGCCGCCGATCACCGCACGGTCGTCGTGGACACGCGCAGCGACCGCCTCGGCTATTACGGCGGCCACATTCCGGGCTCCATCTATGCGCCGCTCGACAAATCGTTCCCCACTGTGACCGGCAGCTACATCGACCCGGCCTCATTGATCGTGCTCATCTGCCACGAGGTGCAGGTGGAGGAAGCGGTGCGTGACCTTGTCCGGGTCGGCCTCGATCACGTCACGGGTTGGGCCCCGCCCGACGCACTGGAAGCCTTCCGCGCCACCGGCGGGAAGCTCGCCAGCATCGAGGTCATCGACTTCGGCGAGGTGGGGCGCCGCGGGCCGAATCCGGATGTTCAGGTCCTGGACGTGCGCCGAGCCACCGAGTTCGCCGAAGCCCGGGTCGACGGCGCGGCGAACATCGCCCACACCCGTCTGGCCGGCAGGCTCGATGAGCTGCCCCGCGACAAGGAGGTCCTCGTGCACTGCCTGACCGGCGCGCGTGCGTCGGCGGCGGCCTCCCTCCTGGAGCGGGAAGGGTTTCGGGTCGCCGCCGTCAATGACATCTTCACCGATGCCTACCGTCGTGGATAGCAGCGTCTCCCGGGTCGGCCGAGCGCACCCGGGGCAGGGTGCCCGCTCGGCACGGCGCACACCCCCGGCAGTCCACGGGCTGCTCAGCCAATGGGTTGCGCTGGCAGCCGCGCTCGCTTGTGTCGCGCCGATGGCTACAGCGTTCGCCCAGTCCCGTGGCGGCGAATCCGACCGCCGCGCCGCCATGTTGCGGATGGTCGAAGGCATCAAGGCCGACTACCCCGACGTGCGCACAATCTCCGCCGACGGACTCAGGGCGGCGCTCGCTTCCGAAGACATCCTCCTGGTGGACGTCAGGACCGACGAAGAACGCGGCGTCTCCACTCTCCCCGGCGCGATCAGCGCCCGTGACTTCGAGGCCCGGCTGGCCGAACTGACCGGAGATGGCCGCACCGTCGTGGCCTACTGCACTATCGGTGCCCGCAGTTCGGCGTACGCCCGCAAGATGGCCGGGCGGGGAGTCGAAGTGCTCAACCTGGAGGGCAGCGTCCTGGCCTGGACACACGCCGGCGGCGAATTCGCGACACCGACGGGGCCCACCAGGCGGCTACACGTCTACGGGCGTCGCTGGAACCTGGCTGCCGACGGCTACGAGACGATCTGGTAGCCTCCTCCCGCCTGGTCGTTCGCGGCTACGTTCAGGATCACGAGCGCCAATGCGAACGTATACAGGATCTCGGCGAGCAGTGCCGCGGTCGTGGTCGCACTCCAGGGAGGCCGGAGGGGATCGTGAGACGAGCAAGAGTAGGCAGGCGGGCACCGAGAAGCCACGCCTGGGCAACCGCCGCGACCGTTGGATCCGCGGTCGGGATCGCGGCCGTTCTGCTGCTTGTCCTGACGCCCGCGGCTCGCGGGCTCCAGTCCGGGAACCGGTGGAAGGCCTCCACCGAGTTGAGCTTTGTGCGTACCGGGGGGAACGCCGAATCTTCGACTCTGGGCATCGGGAGTACGTTGACCCGGACCTGGGAGCGCACGGAGGTGAAGGTCGAGGCGGGTGGAATTCGAACGCGGACTACTCACCTGACGCGCACTGCGGTGGGCACTGCGGAAAACTTCAGGGTTGACGAGCGGTCCGAATCCGCGCTCTCGGCGGAAAACTATCGCGCTCGACTCCGCGTGGACCGGAGGGTGTCGGATCGGACATCCTTCTTCGTCCAGTCGGGGTGGACGCGAAACACCTTTGCCGGAGTCCTGAATCGTCTGGTCAACGTGGCCGGGGTGTCGACCCGCTGGACCGAGAGCGAGCGACAGAGCCTCCGCACCGCCTACGGCTTGACCCATACGGTCGAGCAGGACGAGGTTCCCGACCCCGAAAGCGCGAGTCGCTTCGTGGGACTCAGGGTATCGTCGGAGTACCAGCTGGAGGTGACGGACAACACCGATTGGGGGAGCGGTCTCGTGATCGACGGCAACGGTGACGACCCGTCGGACCTGCGGGCCGACTGGACCAATTCGTTGAGCGTGGCCATGAACGAACACCTGGGCCTCAAGACGTCCTTCCGTGCCACCTTCGACAATCAGCCTGCGCTGGCGAGCGTTCCGCTCTTGTCCTCGATGGGGGAGGCGGCTGGCGAAGTTGTCGTTCCGCGCGAAAAGGTGGACCACCTCTTCACCGTGGCCCTGGTCGTGAGCTTCTGAGGGGCAGGTTGTCGCGTCGCCCCTCTCGTGCTGCGCGGGGAACTTCACCAAGGGCAACTAGTGTAGTGTCACGAATAAAGCATTGATTATCTAGTGAAGCTCAGTTACCTTCTTCTTCATCGTACACCGAGAAGAGGAGGGGCCCATGCGGGTGGCAGTCAAGATCGAGCTTTCGGATGCGGACCGGCAGCGGCTGGAGCGGTTGTCGCGGTCGCGGAGCGCGGCGATGCGGCTGCGGGAGCGTTCGCGGATGGTGCTGATGGCCGCGGGCGGCATGACGAACAAGGCGATCGCCGCGAAGCTGGGAACCGACCAGAACAAGGTCGGGCGGTGGAGGCGGCGGTTCGCGGACGAGGGGCTGGAAGGGATTGCGAAGGAGCGTCCGCGGGGTGGCAACCACGGCGGCAAGAACTCGGTGGCCCAGGCGGCGCTGAGGCGCGAGGTGATCCGGCTGACGACGCAGACCGGAGCGCCGGACGGGACGCACTGGTCGTGCCGGTCCATGGCGCGGGCGGCGGGGACGACGCACAGCTTCGTGCACCGGGTCTGGCGCTCGAGCGGGCTGAAGCCGCATCTGGTGCGGACCTTCAAGCTGAGCACGGATCCGCGCTTCGAGGAGAAGCTTCAGGACGTGGTGGGGCTGTACCTCGACCCGCCGGACAACGCGGCCGTCTTCAGCTTCGACGAGAAGAGCTCGGTCCAGGCGCTGGACCGCACGCAGCCGGGGCTGCCGCTGAAGAAGGGCCGCTGCGGGACGATGACGCACGACTACAAGCGCCACGGCACCACGTCGCTCTTCGTGGCGCTGGACGTGGCGTCGGGCGAGGTGATCGGCGAGACCTACAAGCGGCACCGCCACCAGGAGGTGCTGAAGTTCCTGCGGAGGGTGGAGAAGGCGGTGCCGAAGGACCAGGAGATCCACATCATCCTGGACAACTACGCGACCCACAAGCACTCCAGGGTGCTGGAATGGATCGAGCGCCAGAAGCGGGTCTTCCTGCATTTCACCCCGACCAGCGCGTCGTGGCTGAACCTGGTCGAACGCTTCTTCTCCACGCTGACGCAGAAGCGCATCCGCCGCGGCGTCTTCCATTCCGTCGACCACCTCGAGGCGTGCCTGAAGGAATACATCGAGACCTACAACGAGGACCCGAGGCCCCTGGTCTGGACCAAACCGGCGGCCGAGATTCTCGAGAAGGTGGAACGGGCCAGGCAGGCGCTGGCCGCTGCTTCCATATAATAGCTATTATGATTAGGACACTACACTAGCTGACTGCGGCAGAAATCACAACGGGTTGCCGGGGTCCTCGTTTTTGATAGCCGCTGCCGTGGTGCCGCCGGCACGCAGACCGAAATCCGCCCCCTCCACATACGGTTCGCCGAAGCGCAGCAGGGTGGTCAACGGCGGGTGGTCAGGCTGGATCACGACGATGTAGAGCCGGTCGTACTCCATTTCGTCGATCGGGTCCGAGGGATCACCGCCAAGGGCCGCAACGAGCGCCGGGGTGGTGTTGCTGTGACCCGCCACGAAGTGACGCCCCGGGGCCGCGGTGATGTCCGCGGCAAGCGATTCGAGCGCTCGGGGATCGTAGATGTTCGCTTCCAGCTCCGCCCTTTGCGCGAATGGACGTGCCGTATCGCGGGTCCGCTTGAGATCGGTCGTGTGCACATGGGTCAGGTCGACATCGGACAGCAGGGCCAGCAGCGTCTGAACCCGAATCCGTCCGTGCAGCGCGAGCGGCGGGTCGTCCGTCCCGTCCTCCGCCTTTTCGGCGTGCCGGACGAGGTACACGACGATGGCCTCGTCCTCCGTAGCTCCTGGGTCGGTCGGCATCTGGAAGCCGGCGACCAGGGCGCCGAGTGCCGAAGATGGGGTCACCAGGGGGGCGGCTAGCGCCAGAGGCCAGCACACGGCCAAGCAAATCTTCGTGAAGCGGATCCGGATCATACCGGCCTTGGGCTTCAGTGAGGAAAGCCTGATGGTCGTGGCAATATTGCATCTTTCCCGCGAGGGCGCAAGGTTGAGGAGTCAGGAGGACGGGCTGAGGGATCGCCGCCGGGAGCCCCTCGGGCTCGCCGATCGGAGGAAAGTCCGAGCTCCGCAAGGCAGGGTGCCGGGTAACGCCCGGGCGCCGTGAGGCGACGGAAAGTGCAGCAGAGAGGAGACCGCCGATGGCCCCCCGACGGGGGGAACAGGCAAGGGTGAAAGGGTGCGGTAAGAGCGCACCGGGCCGCTGGCAACAGGGGTCGCATGGCAAACCCCACCCGGAGCAAGGCCAAATAGGGGACGAGGGACCGCCTGTCCCGCCCGAGTCCCGGGTAGGCCGCTTGAGGTTCGGAGCGATCCGAAACCCAGATAAATGATCCCGGCCCGCCCGTGAGGGCGCGGTACAGAACTCGGCTTATGACGCCCGTTCTCCTGACACCTCGCCCTGCGGTTGTACATGGCTGCAGCGGCCGCACACTTGACCGGGGATCCTACGTTTCGGATCATTACTGCCACGTGTTACCCCAATGCGCCCGTAGCTCAGCTGGATAGAGCGCTGCCCTCCGGAGGCAGAGGCCAGAGGTTCGAATCCTCTCGGGCGTACTTCCTGCTAGGAGTCCGTGTGCGTCCTTTCCGCTTTCGCCGGACCTCTCGGGGGCCGACGGAGCTGGATCGGCTTGCCGGCGCGAACCCGCAGGTTGAGCCCCTCGACGAAGATCGAGAAGCCCATCGCGAAGTAGATGTAGCCCTTGGGGATGTGCTGGCCGAAGCCCTCGGCCACCAGCGTCATGCCGAGGAGAAGCAGGAAGCTCAGCGCCAGCATCTTCACCGTCGGGTGGTCGTTGACGAACTTCGACACGGCGGTTGCGGCCGCCATCATGACCCCGACAGCCAGCACGATCGCGATCGCCATGACGGCGAAGTCTTCGGCCAGACCCACGGCGGTGATCACCGAATCCAGTGAGAAGACCATGTCCATGAGCGCGATCTGGACCAGGATGCCCGCGTAGCTCACGGCGCGCGCCTTTCCCCCGTGCTCGTCGTCCCCTTCCAGCCGGTGATGGATCTCTCGGGTGGATTTGGTCAGCAGGAAGAGGCCACCGACCACGAGGATCAGGTCACGGCCCGAGAAGCCGTGCCCTGCGACAGTGAACAGGGGCTCGGTCAGCCGCATGATCAAGCGGATCGTCCCGAGCAGAGCGAGGCGCGTCGCCATCGCCAGGAGGAGCCCGATCTGGCGAGCACGAGCCTGCTGCTCCTTCGGGAGTTTGTCGGCGAGGATCGATATGAAGATGATGTTGTCGATCCCCAGGACGATCTCGAGGACCGCCAGGGTGGCCAGGGCGATCCATGCTTCAGGATTCGAAATCCATTCCATTGGCACTACTCTCTGGGGGTTGTGGTACTGTTACTGGACCGAATCTTAACCATCCTCGCCAACCAACGCATGGAGGACCGATGGCGGGCTACTCGGGTACACCACTTGCGAAGAAGCTGGGAATCAGGGATGGGCACAGGATCGGATGGGAGGGCGGTCCCGCCGGTTTCGTGGATACGGTGAATCCGCCACCCTCCGTTGTTGTGGATCACGGATTCGTGAGTGAACGGTGCTACGATGTCATTGTCGTCTTTCTTCCGAATCTGGCGTCCCTGACTGGGACGGTCTCGCGATTTTGCTCACATTTGCAGTGGGACGGAGGGTTGTGGCTGGCATGGCCCAAGCTGAGCGGTGCTCTGGCGAGCGACATTCGTGAGTCCGACGTGAGACGCACCGGTCTGGAGAGTGGTCTCGTCGACAACAAGATTTGCGCGATCGACCGGGATTGGTCCGGATTGCGCTTCGTGTACCGGAAAGAGGACCGCCCCGCACGGCGAAGGAGGTGAACGAGTGAGCGACACAATGGAGTCGCTGATTGAGGGGTGGGATGGGCTGGGGGTGGTCACATCCCGCCACCGGGAGACCGGAAGCTGGATTTTCATCGCACTCCACGACAACACGCTGGGCCGTCCCTCGGGCGGCTGCCGTCTCAAGAGCTATCCGTCGCCGGCCGATGGGCTCCGGGATGCGATGCGCCTGGCCGAGGGCATGACGTACAAGTGGGCGGCAATGGGCCTCGGGTATGGAGGCGGCAAGTCCGTCCTGGTCGTACCGGGGCCGCTCACGGGCGAGCCCCGCCGGAGCCTGTTCGCTCGCCTTGGACAGGTCATGAACGCACTCAACGGGGCCTACGGCATCGGGGTGGACATGGGTACCACCCCCCGGGACATGGGGTTCCTGGCCACCGTTACCCCATACGTCGCCGGGCCGCGCGGAGGCGGTTTGCCTCCCGACCCCGGGCCGTACACCGCCGCCGGCGTGCACGAGGGGATCAGAGCCGCCGTGGCCCACCGGGACGGAAGCCCGGATCTGGCCGGGAAGTCGGTGCTGATCCAGGGCGTGGGCGACGTGGGACACCCGCTCGCCCGCCTGCTGCGCGACTCGGGGGCGAAGGTGATTGCGTCGGACATCAACGCCGGGCGGGCCGCGGCCGTCGCCGCGGAGTGTGGCGGGACGACCGTCGCCCCCAATGACGTATACGATACCGAGTGCGACGTATACGCCCCGAGCGCCGTCGGTGCGACGCTCAACGAGCGCACCATTCCGCGATTGCGTTGCCGGGTGATCGCCGGATCCGCGAACAACCAGCTCGAGATGCCGGAGGACGCGGACCGGGTCCGGGAGCGGGGCATCCTGTACGCGCCGGACTATGTCATAAACGGGGGTGGGGCAATGGCGTTAGGACTGATGGAGCAGGGGACTCTGGACGTGGACGAACTAACTTCTCGAGTGCGCTCCATCGGAGGATCGTTGACCGAGATCTTCCAGGAGGCTGACGCGCGCGGGTTCTCGCCCGTCGAGGCGGCGCACAAGCGGGCGCTCAGAGTCCTTGAACGGGGCCGCCCGGGCTCCTGCCTCGCGGGCCCCGCCCTCTCTGGCGGACAGGCCACGGCACAATGACATTTCGAAAGCGACATGAGGTGCGGACATGAAGATCATGCATAGACCGCTGCTCGCAACGGCGCTTCTTTTTCTTGTGGCCACTGGAGTTGCCGAGGGACAGCGGCGAGGCGCGGGCAACGCGAACGAGGCGGCCTTCCTGCGCGCCGTGGGGGCGCATTTCGATACCTCCCAGCGCGAAATTCTGGTGCTTTCGCAGTGGAGGTTGCCCGCCGGCGAGATACCGGTGGTACTCCGCCTGGCCAGCCGGGCGGGGGTGTCGCCGGACGTCGTGGTTGCCCAGCGGCGACGCGGGGGCAACTGGATGGAAATCGCCCGCGGCTACTCGGTCCACGCCGGTGATTTTCATGTGCCGATCGACGGCCCCACCGGCTTCCTGTCGGGTGCGTACGAGCGCTTCGATGCCAAACCGGCCTCCGAGTGGCGTGAAGTCGCGCTGTCCGACGAAGAGGTCGTCGGGCTTGTCAACGTGCGTTTCCTGTCCCGTTCCCTGGGGTTGCCTCCGGGCCGCGTGCTCAGCGCTCTGGGCGAGGGAGGCGACATCGTGGCCGTGTTTCAGCGGCTGAAGGGTGGTGGCGGAGGGGTGGGCACCGCATCCGGACGCGGTCGTTGAGCGAACCCCGCTACGTCCCGCTCGCCTCGTACTCCGAGTACCCGCCAGCCGAAATGGAGCGGCGGGCGACCGGCTTTCGCGCCGAGGTCGCGCGGCGGCGGACCGTGCGGAAGTACAGCGACCGTCCGGTTCCCCGCAGCGTGATCGAGGAGTGCCTCCGCGCGGCAGGGACCGCGCCGAGCGGAGCGAACCACCAGCCGTGGCACTTCGTCGTCGTCTCCGACCCGGAGGTGAAGGCCCGCATCCGAGCCGCTGCCGAGGACGAGGAGCGTGCCTTCTACAACGGGGGTGCCCCGCAGGAGTGGCTCGACGCCCTGGCAGCACTCGGCACCGACGAGCACAAGCCGTTTCTGGAGACGGCGCCTTACCTCATCGCCATCTTTGCCGAGCGCTACATGCTTCGACCCGAAGGCGGGAAGGTGAAGAACTACTACGTCCAGGAGAGCGTGGGCATCGCGACGGGGATCCTCATCACCGCGCTCCACCACGCGGGGCTGGCGACGCTGACCCACACGCCGTCGCCGATGAACTTCCTGAACGAGATCCTGGGCCGCCCTGCCAACGAGCGGCCCTTCCTCCTCGTGGTCACGGGCTATCCGGCGGAGGACGCCCGCGTGCCGGAGATCACCAGGAAGCCGCTGGACGCGATCGCGACGTTTCGGTAGTTCAGCCTGGAACGACTTCCCGGTCCCCGGACTTCGGGTACGCTTCGCTGGAAGCCGCTCTCCGCCCGGCCGACTTTCCCCCCGGCCCCGGTAGGTGGTAGACTCTGTTCCGGAACCAAGAAACGGACACCGTTCCGTACAGAGCCATTGGGAGTCCAAATGGGCGTTGACGTTGCCCCCAAGCGAACACCGGAAGCCATCCGGATATTCACGCGCGCGCTGCTGAGAGATCTGCAGGCGCTGGAGCGCATCCTGGCCGACGGGATGATCGAGTCCGGCATCCGCCGTTTCGGCGCGGAGCAGGAGTTCTTCCTCGTCGACAAGGCGTGGAGGCCCGCGCCGGTCGCGGTGGAGGTGCTGGATGACCTGAACGACGACCCGTTCACGACCGAGCTGGCGCGCTTCAACCTGGAAGCGAACCTGTCGCCGCGCGTCCTGGAGGGGTCGTGCTTCTCGGACATGCACACGGAGCTCGACAGCTACGTGACCCGGGTGCGTGACGCGGCCCGTCGCCACGATTCGGAGGTCATCCTTACCGGCATCCTGCCCACGCTCACCAAGTCCGATCTTTCACTGGACAACATCACGCCGCGTGCGCGCTACTACGTCCTCAACGAGGCCATGAAGGCCGGTCGCAGCGGGTTCAAGCTGCGGATCCGAGGCACTGACGAGCTCATGATTCAGCACGATTCGGTGATGCTCGAGGCGTGCAACACGAGCGCCCAGATCCACCTTCAGGTCACGGCCGAGGAATTCGCCCACTTCTACAACGTGGCCCAGGCCGTGACCGGGCCGATCCTCGCGGTTTCCGTCAACTCGCCGCTCCTCTTCGGTCGGAAGCTCTGGGCCGAGACCCGGATCGCCCTCTTCGCCCAGTCCCTGGATACGCGCAGCGCCGACCTCCACCTGCGCGAGATGAGCCCGCGGGTGCGCTTCGGCGGGAGCTGGCTCGAGAAGTCCGTCACCGAGCTGTTCCAGGAGGATATCGCCACCTTCCGCGTGCTCCTCGCCGCCGACGTAGACGAGGACCCGCTGGCGGTGCTCGACGAAGGGGGCGTACCGAAGCTCCGCGCGCTGGGGCTCTTCAACGGCACCGTGTATCGCTGGAACCGGCCCTGCTACGGAATCTCGGGAGGGAAGCCCCACCTGAGAATCGAATGCCGCGCGCTGCCGGCCGGGCCGTCCACCGTGGACGAGATGGCCAACACCGTCTTCTGGATCGGGGCTGTGTTGGGCATGGCCCGCAAGGTGCCGGATCTGACCGAGCGCATGGAATTCGACGACGCGAAGGGCAACTTCCTCGCTGCGTCGCGTCTCGGGCTGGGCGCCGGCATGTCGTGGCTGGACGGAACGAGCAGTCCGGCAGACCGGCTCGTGCTGGAGACGCTCCTCCCCCTCGCCGAGGAGGGACTGGGCGCCTATCCGGTACACAGGAGCGAGATCGACCGCTACCTGGGCGTGATCCAGCGACGGGTGGAAGCGGGGGTTACCGGGGCGAGCTGGGCGCTGCGCTCGCTCAGCAGGCTGAAGCGGGCCGGCACCAAGGGGGAACAGCTGGCCGCGCTCACGTCCGCCACCGTTCGCCAGCAGAACGCCGGCAAGCCCGTCGTGGAGTGGGATCTCGCAGAGCTGAACGAGGCGGGGGGATGGAAGTACAACTACCTCCGCGTCGAGCAGTACATGACCACCTCGCTGACCACGGTCAATCAGGACGAGCTCGTGGAGCTGGTTGCCTACCTGATGCACGTACGGCAGATTCGCCACGTGCTGATCGAGGACAACGACCACCGCCTCGTCGGGATCGTGTCGTACCGTTCGATTCTCAAGCTGATGGCGGAGGGACGGACGCAGGCCGAAGCCGAGAGCATGCCCGTCAGTGACGTCATGGAGCAGCACCCGGTGACGGTCGCGCCCGAGACGCCCACCCTGGAAGCCATCAGCAAGATGCGCAGCAACCGGGTGTCGGCGTTGCCCGTGGTGCAGGACGGACAGCTCGTCGGGCTGGTGAGCGAGACGGATTTCATGCCGATGGCGTACCATCTCCTCGAAGAACGGCTGCAGGGGGACTAGCGGCGGTCGTGGACGGAAGCGGAGAGGCCAGCCCGGGCGGCCCCGGGAGCGTAGTGCGGCCGGACGGGATCATCGGCTGGGTGGAAGGCCATGCCGAGGGCCCGTTGCTGCTTTGCGTGGGCGGACTCCACGGCAACGAGCCCGCCGGTGTGCGGGCGCTGGAGCAGGTCGTCGAACGCGTCAGAGAGCGCAGGAGCGTCCTGACGGGGGACTTTGTGGCCGTCGCGGGCAACCTGCACGCGCTGTCCTCCGGGCGGCGCTTCATGGCGTACGACCTCAACCGGGCGTGGACACCGTCGAGGATCGCCGCACGGCGAAATGGGGACCTTGCTCCAAACGGGAGGGCTCCGGTTCCCGAAGATGTGGAGATGGCCAGGATGCTGGACATCCTCGACGAGGTGTCCGCACGGCGACGGGGTCCGGTGTACGTCCTCGACATCCACACCACGTCGGGCGGCGGCGGAGCCTTCACCACGGCGGCGGACAACCCGCGGCACAGGGATTTCGCCATGGCGATCCCGGCCCCGCTGGTCATGCGCCTCGACGAGCAACTCGAGGGGACGCTCACCAGTTACCTCAACCGGCTCGGCTATACGGCGGCGGTCTTCGAATGCGGCCAGCACGAGGAGGCGGAGTCCCGTGTGCGGGCAGCCAGCGCCATCTGGCTGGCCATTCGCGCGGCGGGGCTCATTGCGGATGCCCACGTGCCCGAGGCGGAGGAGGGCCGCGCCGCGCTCGAGGAGGCCTATCGGCGGCTGCCGAGGATCCTGGAGATGAGATACCGCCACCCGGTGACGGAGGACGACCGCTACACGACCCGTCCCGGTTTCCGGAACTTCCAATGGGTCCGCGCGGGTGACGTGATCGGAGACGACAGGCGCGGCGAAGTCGTCGCGCCGAAGAGCGGCAGGCTCCTGATGCCGCTCTACCAGGAGCAGGGCGAAGACGGGTTCTTCGTGGTCAGGGACATCGAGGCTCGCGTCGCCCCGGTTGCGGCGGACGGCCGGGGGAGTGCAGCGGGGGCTCTCGGCGCGAACGGGTAGACCGTGTGCGGCCGCTTCACCCTGACCCGGCATCTTGACGCGATCGTCGAAACCTTCGGGGCCGAGATCGCGCCCGGATTGTGCGACCACGAGCCACGGTACAACATCGCGCCGACCGAGGAAGCGCCGGTCGTGATCGCGGCACAGGGCGGGCGTCGCGCGGGACCGATGCGATGGGGCCTCGTGCCCGCATGGGCCAGGGATGTGCGGATGGGGGGGCGGCTCATCAACGCCCGCTCCGAGACGGTGGGGACAAGGAACGCATTCCGCGACTCGTTCCTGGCTCGCCGCTGCCTCGTGCCCGCCGACGGCTTCTATGAGTGGGAAGCCCGCCAGGCGGAGGGCGCCGGGGGGAAGCCGCGCGTGCGCAAGCAGCCGTACTGGATCCACCGTCCCGGCTCCGCCCTCTTCGCCATGGCAGGGATCTGGGCGCTATGGTCTTCGGGGCCGGACTCCCGCCTCGCCACCTTCTCGATTCTGACCCGTGACGCCCCCGCCCCCATCCGCTGGCTCCACGACCGGGTGCCGGTGATCCTGCCCGAAGACCATTGGACCGACTGGCTGGCGCTCGGCACCCCTCCGGAAGCGCTCAACGAAATCCTGGCCGCGGCCGATCCCCCCGAACTGCACCTGCACCCCGTGTCCCGGGCCGTGAACCGCGCGGGCTACGACGCCCCGGACTGTATCAGGGTCGTCAGGCTGGAGTAGCAGCCGCGAACACGGACCCCAGACGGTCGAGCGCGGGGACCAGCTCCTCCTCGGGGGGACCGAACCCGAGGCGCATCGTCCCCTCGATCCCGAAGTGGGCGCCCGGCACCACCAGCACGCTGTGCTCGACCCGCAGCTGTTCGGCCAGTTCGAGCGATCCTCCCGGTGCGTGATACCGGACCATGGAGATCGCGCCCGCGTCGGGCGGGGTGAAGGTGAACAACCCGTTGTGGGACTCGATCCACTCCGTCATCACGTCGAGGTTGTTGCGGATGATGTTGCGGGTCCGCGCGAGAATCGCGGGCCGCACGTCGGGTGAGAGCGCGATGGTCGCGAGGGCGTCCGAGAGCGACGGGGGCGCGATGGTGGTGTAGTCCGTCCGTGCCCAGAGCCGTTCCACCACATCGTCGGGGCCGACTACCCAGCCCAGCCTGAGGCCGGGGAGGGCGTAGGCCTTGGAGAGCGAGTTGGTCACCAGGACCTTGTCGTAGCGCCCCCAGAAGCTGGGGACCGGATCGGTGCCCACCTCCGCGCCGCGGTAGACTTCGTCGCAGAGGATCCAGGCTCCGTGCCGGTCCGCCAGGGCGACGATGTCGTCCATCTCCCCGTCCGTGAGGGCCACTCCCGTGGGGTTGTTGGGGTTCGTGATCAGGATGAACCCGGCGCCGGCAGCAAGTGCGGACTCCAGCTGGTCGAGATCGGGGCGCCAGCCCGCGTCTTCCCGCAGGTGGAAGGGCACGTATCCCCCGTCGAAGTTCTCGATGAGTCCCGGTACCTGCATGTAGTTGGGAAGCATGACCGCCACCGGCTTGCCAACGGCCGCCAGCTCCCAGAACGCCACGAAGTTGGCCTCCGCTCCCCCGATCGTGACGACGACGGAGCGGTCGGTGGCGCCGGGGTACTGCGACGCGATGAGCGCCCTGAGTTCGTCGGTACCGTTGGACTGGCCGTAGCCCAGCCTGACGGACGAGAGATCGGCGGAGCGGCGGGCGTACGCCATGAGTTCGCCCACGGTCAGTGGATGAACCCCGCTCTCCGAGAGGTTGTAGTCGACCCTGTGTTCGTAGGTGGATTGCCAACGCTCCATCTGGAAGGGGATGAATCCCACTGACCTGCCTCCTTGTGCCGTTGCGCCATTCGCGAGACTGTTCTCGATGGAAAAAGATGGCGAAACGGGGTTCGGTAGGAAATGATCGACATTGAAGAGCACGTGCTCGACAACGGCTTGAGGGTGGTGTTGGCTCCGGACCGAACCACGCCGGTGGTCGGTGTCAACCTGTGGTACGGCGTGGGTTCCAGGAACGAGCCCTCCGGCAGAACCGGCTTCGCCCACCTCTTCGAGCACATGATGTTCCAGGGCTCGGCCCACGTTCCCAGGAACGGCCACTTCCACTTCATCGAGCGGGTGGGGGGGTCGGCCAACGCCACGACGTGGTTCGACCGCACCAACTACTACGAGACGGTGCCCTCCCACCACCTGGACCTCGCCCTCTGGCTCGAGTCCGACCGGATGGGGTGGATGCTTCCGGCGATGACCGGGGAGAAGCTGGAAAACCAGCGCCAGGTCGTCATGAACGAGCGCCGCCAGCGGTACGATAACCAGCCCTACGGGGACTGGGACGAGCGCATCCAGTCCCTCCTCTTCCCGGCTACCCACCCGTACCATCACACGGTGATCGGCGCCATGGAGGACATCGCCGCCGCCTCGCTGCCCGATGTCCACGACTTCTTCGCCACGTACTACCTCCCCAACAACGCCGTGCTTTCCATCTGCGGCGACTGCGACCCCGACCACGCCCTCGAGCGTGTACGGCACTACTTCGACCCGATCGCGCCCGGCCCCGAGCCGCCCCCCCTCCCCGGCACTGCCCGGATCCCCTTCGCGACCGGCGGGACCCTGCGCACCGACGTTCGCGCGGCCGTGCCCTTGCCCAGGGTGTACATGGCCTCCCGGGTCCCTCCCTTCACCAACGACGCCTTCTACGCCGGTGAGGTCCTGTCCTACTGTCTCGGCCGGGGGCGGTCCTCGCGGCTGTACGACCGCGTGGTTCGCAACCTCGAGGCCGAGTCGGCGACCTGCCACCTCCTCCCGCTCACGACCGGCGCGACCATCTTCCTGGTCATCGCAACGGGCTTCCCCCACACCGATGTGGACGAGCTCGAACGCTCCGTCGCCCGGGAAATCGAGGGCATTGGCGACCTCACCGAAGAGGAGGTCGCGCGCGCCGTCATCGGCTCGGAGACCTCCATGCTGAGAGAGCTGCAGCGCGTGGAGACCCGGGCCGACCTCCTCTCGATGTACGCCACCCACTTCGGTGACGCCGGACGCCTCAGGCGCGACCTGCGGCGTCTCCGCAGCGTCACCGTGCAGGAGGCGCGGGAGTGGGGGCGAAGCTACCTGCACGGCGAGAACCGCGCGTCGGTCCGCTATATCCCCGAGGGGTCGCCGTGATGCGCCGGCGATCACTGCGGCCAGGGACGCGCCGTGACCGGCAACGCCCGACGGAGGAACCGCCGCGATGACCGACCGGACCTTGCCACCGGTTCCCGGCCGGATCCGCCCGTACGAGTTCCCCGCCGTTTCCAGGGAGCGTCTCGACAACGGCATGGAGGTCTGCGTGGTGCCCGCGACCTCGCTTCCGATCGTGACGGCCATGGTGGTGCTCCCCGCGGGAGAGACCGCCGTGCCGGCGCAGCAGGCCGGGTTGGCGGTGCTCTCGGGCGACGCGCTGGAAGGCGGGACCGAGCGCCTGACCAGCCGGGAGCTCGCGGCGGCTCTGGAGGGGGTCGGGGCGAGTTTCGGCGCTGCGACAGGCTGGGATTCCACCACGGTGGCAGTCGCATGCCAGGCGGACGTCCTCAACGACGCCATGCCCCTGCTGGCACAGATGGTGTGCGCGCCGGCTTTCGAGAAGTCCGAGTTCGACCGCTACAGAGCCCAGCGGCTCGCCTCCGCCGCTCGCCGCCAGATGAATCCCTCGGCCATCGCCGCCGATGCACACGCTCGCTACGTCTTTGCCGGCGGTGACACCTACGCGCGGCCGCTGGCTGGGACGGAAGCCTCCGTGGGCACGTTGGAGGCAGGCGACGCCCGCGACTTCGTGGCGGCTCGCTACGGGCCGGCCGCCGCGGCCGTGGTGCTGGTGGGTGATCTGGGCACGGAGGAGGCCACCCGGATCGCTGACCGGGAGTTCGGCGACTGGGTGCGCGAAGCGGGAGCGGTGCCCGAGCCGAGCACGTCGCCACGGCAACGTGAACGCGCGGTGCACCTGATCCACCGCCCGGGATCGGTGCAGTCCCAGATCCGCGTGGGGCATGTGGGGGTGCCGCGCGCCGTCGAAGACTACTTCCCCCTGATCGTGCTCAACCTGGTGCTCGGGGGTTCCTTCTCGTCGCGTCTCAACCTCAACCTGCGCGAGCGCCACGGCTTCACCTACGGGGTGCGCTCCACGTTTTCGCCGCGGCGGGGTCCGGGCCCCTTTTCCGTATCCACCTCCGTGGAGAACGCGGTCACGGGCGCGGCCATTGGCGAGATCTTCACGGAGATCGGGACCCTGGTGGAAGGGGGGCCGACGAGCGAGGAGGTCGCGACCGCCACGAGTTACCTCGCCGGGGTGTTCCCGTTGCGCATGGAGACGACGGGGCAGATCGCGTCCCGGATCGCCGAGATGTTCGTCTACGACCTTCCCGAGGACTACTACCGAAACTACCGGGACCGTGTCCGTGAGGTCACTCGCGAGGATGCGGCCCTGGCCGCGCGGGCGCACATCCGCCCTGCCGAACTGTGCACCGTTGTGGTGGGGGATGCGGAGGCCGTGGCGCCGCAACTGGAAGCCCTCGAGATCGGCCCCGTGACCGTACACGGAGCAGACCGATGAGTGCTGGCGACCCTGCCAGCCCTTCCGCATGAGCGAGGACAGGAGTGCCCGCCTGGACACGCGTGTCGTCCACGACGGACGGGTCGTGCATCTCAGCGTGGATGCCGTACGCTTCCCCGACGGGTCGGTTGGGGAGCTGGAACTCATCCGTCACCGTGGTGCTGCGGCGGTCCTGCCGGTGTTCGGTGACGAAGGCGACACGGACCCGGATATCATCCTCGTGCGTCAGTACCGGTACGCGGCAGGCGGGTTCATCCATGAGGTGCCGGCCGGGATCATCGAGCCGGGTGAGAGCTGGGAGGATTGCGCGCTGCGGGAGTTGGAGGAGGAAGCGGGGGTCAGGGCCGGGAGGCTGATCAAGCTGACGACCATCCACACGACCCCGGGGTTCACCAACGAGGAGATCCACCTGTACGCGGCTTTCGATCTCGAGCCGGGGGTGCCCTGTACGGATGACGACGAGTTCATCCGCATCGAGCGGATGCCGTTGTCCAGGGCTCTCGAGATGGCGTGCACCGGAGATATCACCGACGGGAAGACCCTGGTGACCATTCTGTTTGCTGCACGCTTCCTGATCGCGGGAGCCGGCTGAACCCAACGCCCGGGCGGGGCGGGCCTTTTGTCTCCCATTGGGGAATCGGATGTCCCTGTGCGGGGACAGCGCCGAGTGACCAGACTCAATGGAAATGCGGGGAAATCAAGTGGCATGATTCGTGCAACAGACCATTGGGTCATCAAGGATGATCGATCGCGGAGGCTCGGTCGCTCCGGATCGTACAGCCACCGAGAAGGAGGTGGAAAAATGGACCGCGTGAAACTGCTTCTCGTGAATGAGGGGGGTGCTGGCCAGCGGTCGGCCAGCCAGGTCAGGCAGGAAATAGCCGCACTGAGTGACAGCAACGTCGTACAGCTCTTCCTGGATGGTGAGGATCGCGCATTCGCCGAGTTGGTGCGCAGGTACGACAAGCGCCTGCAGAACTTCGTCTACCGTACCGTGGGGGACAGGGAGCGGGCGGAGGATCTGGTCCAGGAGACCTTCGTACGGGTCTACCGGCACCTTAACCGTTTCGACCAGGCCAGGAAGTTCTCGACCTGGATCTACACGATCGCCGGAAATCTGGCCAAGAACGAACTTCGCAACCGGTCGAGGAACCCGCTGGTGCTGTTCCAGGCCATCATGAAGAACTGGGAGTCCGACTATCGCCCCCTGGAGTGGGAAGACACCCGGAACCGGCCCGACGACCTCTACCGAAAGCGCTTCCTGCGCGAGAAGGTGAACGAAGCCGTCGACCAGCTGCCCGATCATCACCGCACGGCTTTCGTGTTGCGGGAGCTGCACGGCAAGACCTACGAGGAGATCGCGGAGATCACCGGGTGCAATCTGGGCACCGTCAAGAGCCGCCTCAACCGCGCCCGCAACAACTTCGCGCGGATCATCGCCCCGATGGTGGACTGACGGGCACGCATCGCTCACAGGCAACTGGCGCTCCGGAACAACGCAGGTATATTTCGGTATACAATTGCCGAGTGTGGAACGCGGGCACGGGTAGCGTGGTAGAAGTGGATAGCCGGAATTGTCATCTTCTGCGTGGTGAGGTATCCGCCAGCGATCCGGGAGCATCTGAACAAAAGGGGGATCGGCTGAGTTACGGCCGTGGGACCGTGGACAGACAAGTCTTTCTGCTGAAGCGCCCCGATAGAGGGGAGCCCGTCCGCGAGGATGGGTGTACCCCCGTGACACGAGGTTGCCGCTGGTTCCTCGACAGGTATTCGGAATTCCGCGACGCCCGTCTGGACGATGCCGCTCGCGCTCTGGCCGACGCACACCTGCTTTCCTGCTCCTCGTGCCGGCGGTACGACCGCGTGGTGCGAAGGGGGGTCGATGTCCTTCGCGACCCGCGGTCTGCACCCGGCACCCGCCCCCTGGGTATCGCCTTCCTGCGTGACCGGGCGATGGCCGCCGAGAGAGAGTCCAGGGCGCTCGGCACGGCGGGGTCCGGCGTCACCCTGGCTGCTGCTGCCGTTGTCGCTCTGCTTCTCTCGGTCGCCGCGTGGTTCCCTGTTCTCGCCGGCGGGACGCCCGAGGTGGAGATCGCACCGGTCGTGGCCACTGTACCGCAGCCCTCGGGACCGGCCTTCTTTGCGATCCCCGGCGGCTTCTCCTTCGAGGTCGACCGTGCGGATCTGACGAAGCTCACCCCGGCGATGCTCTTCGAGTACGGCCAGACGCCCGCCAGTCCCGCGCAGCGGGGAGTCGTCTCCGAGCCCGATTTGGACTAGTAGTCCTACCGGAGATCGGCCTTGCTGCCCAGATCGTTGACGACCGCCAGGAACGGTGGCGTGTTCTTCCTTCACGGGGGGGACGAATTTCGTAAGTCGGCCGCAGCGAAGCTCCTCCTGGACCGCTATGCGGATCCCGCCACGCGCGACTTCAACGTAGACCTGGTCGAGGGGTCGGAGACGTCGGTGGAACGGCTCGCCTCGGTCATCGCGACACCGCCCATGATGGCCGAGTGGCGGGTGGTCCACCTGAAGGAAGCGGAGGCGTTGGCGGGCAGCCCGAGCGCGCGCAAGGTGATCCTCGACACGGCGAAGAGTCCCCCGCCGGGGTTGGTGCTCATCCTGCAGGCCACCGTTCCCGCAAAGTCCAGGGCCAGATTCTACAGGGACCTCGCCCGGATCGCGACGGCGGTGGAGTTCAAGCCCGTTCCGGCCGACGAGGTGCCCGGGTGGCTGGTGTCGTGGGCACGCGAGAAAGCCGGGGTGACGGTCGAGATCGACGCCGCGAGGGCGCTCGCGAGCGCCGCGGGGACGGAGTTGGGGATGCTCACCCAGGAAGTGCGCAAGTTGGCCGAGATGGTGGGGGAAGATTCCCCTGTGGATGTGGACGCGGTGAAAAGGGGAGGGCTGAGACTACCCAGCCAGGATCGCTGGGCCTGGTTCGACCTGGTCGGCAACCGGCAGATCCGTGAAGCGGCGCGCGGGCTCCCGGTCCTGCTGGCACAGGGAGAGTCGGCGGTGGGGCTCGTCATCGGTCTGTCGACCCACCTGCTCCGGATCGGGGTGGCCATCGAGGGTGGCTCGCCCGCGTTGCAGTCCGCGCTGCCGCCCTACCAGCGGTTCCTCGTCCGCCGGATACTGGGGCAGGCCAGGCGCTGGACGCGGGCCGATCTTGCGGGCGCGGTACTGGGGCTGCGCCGGCTGGACCAGCTCCTGAAGGCGAGCGCGATCCCCGACGAAGTCCTGATGGAGGAGTGGCTGCTCGGATTGATGGTGCGGCCGGGGGGAGCGGTGGGCGTCGCGTGACGCGGCCCCGGACCGAGGAGGACCGTGGTGTGAGCGCACAGGAGGCGGGATCCGGCCGGGAGGCGGGGAGCGACGTCCAGCTGCGCATTCGCGGAATGCACTGCGCCGCCTGCGTGACGACCGTGGAGAAGGCCCTGAACGCGGTGGACAACGTGTCGGGGGCCAGTGTAAACCTGGTGGACGAGCTCGCCCGGGTCCGGTCGGGCCCCGGGGGCGCGAGCCACGCGGCCCTGGTGAGTGCGGTCGAGGGGGCGGGGTACGGGGCCGATGTGCTGACCGGCAGCCGTGCGGTTCTCGATGCGGCCCGGGCCCGGGACGAAGAGAAGGACGCCGAACATGCCGAGTTGATGCGGCGGTTCCAGGTCGGTGTGTTGTGCGGACTGCCGGTGGTGCTGTTCGGCCACTGGGACATGATCCCGGGTCTGGCGCCCCTCGCGGGGAGCGCCGTGCGCGGGGCCTGGTGGCTGTCCTGCCTGCTCACCGTGCCGATCATGGCATACGTGGGGCGGGGGTTCTTCACGGGGGCGTGGGCCGCCGCGCGGAGGCGCACCTCCACCATGGACACGCTGGTTGCGCTCGGGACGGGCGCCGCGTGGCTGTATTCCACGGCGGCGGTGGCCGTGCCCCACATCTTCCCGGGGGGGAGCGGGCGCCCCTTCTACGAGGCGGTGGCGGCGGTCATCACGCTGGTGGTCCTGGGCCAGGCGGTCGAAGCCCGGGCCCGGGGCAGGACGGCTCGCGCGTTGCGGGCCCTCTTCGACCTCACCCCCGAGACTGCCGACCGGCTGACCGACGGCGAGGCCGAGACGATACCGGTGGCCGAGGTCCGGCCGGGCGACCTGCTCCTCGTGCGGCCCGGCGGCCGCATTCCCCTGGATGGCCGTATCCGGGGCGGGGAGAGCGAGGTCGACGAATCGATGCTGACGGGCGAGTCCATCCCCGTGGCGAAGTCGCCGGGCGACGATGTGGTCGGCGGCACCGTCAACGGGACAGGCGCCCTCACCATGGAGGCGACGCGAGTCGGCGCGGACACGGTGTTGGCGCGCATCGTCGAGATGGTTCAGCGCGCCCAGGCGACGAAGCCCCCCATCCAGAGGACTGTGGACGTGGTGGCGGGAACCTTCGTCCCGGCCGTGATCCTGGTGTCCCTGGTGACCTTCTGCATCTGGTATCTGGCCGGGCCCGATCCCCGCCTCAACTTCGCGGTTGTCACCGCCGTTTCGGTGCTGGTGATCGCGTGTCCGTGCGCTTTGGGGCTGGCGACGCCCATCTCGGTGATGATCGCGATCGGGAAGGCGGCCCGTCACGGGGTGCTGATCCGCGACGGGGAGTCCCTGCAGAGGGCGCGTCGCGTCGACACGGTGGCGCTCGACAAGACGGGGACCCTCACGGTCGGCCAGCCTGCGGTGACGTATGCGGGTACCTCCAGCGCCGCTACGGACGAGGAGCTTCTGGAAGCCGCGACGAGCGTGGAAGCCGCATCCGAGCACCCGGCTGCGCGCGCCATCGTGCGGTACGCAAGGGAGCGGGGCGTCGCCGCCCGGGTGGCGGCGCACTTCGCGGCGCACCCCGGGCGGGGGGCCTCCGCGGTGGTCGCGGGGAAGCGGGTGCTCGTGGGGTCGCCCTCGTTCGCGGCGGCGGCAGGCGTGGACACGGAGCCGCTCGGAGCGCACCTCGACCGGGTCGCCGGGAAGGGAGGGACCCCGGTCGTGGTCGTGATCAACGGGGTGGCGGCGGGGGTGTTCGGGGTGGCCGATACGGTGCGGCCGGGTGCGCGGGCGGCGGTGGGGCGGCTGGAGGATCGCGGGATCGAAGTGATCATGTTGACCGGCGACGAGGAGGCCGCCGCCGACAGGGTCGCGGCACGCACGGGCATAACACGTGTGCGCGCCCGGATCTCCCCGGAGGAGAAGGCCGCCGAGATCCGGAAGCTGCGCGACCAGGGAAGGGTGGTTGCCATGGTTGGCGACGGGATCAACGATGCGCCCGCCCTGGCGACGGCGGACGTCGGGATCGCGATGGGGGGCGGGACCGAGGTCGCCATCCGTACCGGCGACGTGGCGCTGCTCGGCGATTCCCTCCACGGGGTCGAGACACTGCTACGCATCTCGGCGGCGACCCAGCGCAACATCACGCAGAATCTGGTAGGCGCCTTCGCGTACAACGTCGTCGGAATCCCGGTCGCCGCCGGCGCACTCTACCCGTCGCTGGGACTGCTGCTATCGCCGATGATCGCGGGGGCGGCCATGGCCTTCAGTTCCGTCACGGTGGTGGCCAACGCGAACCGGCTACGCCGCTACCAACCCGCCCGCGCCCGTTGATCGCCGGTCCCGGCGGCGGTATCGTAGGCGTTCGGGCGCCTCGCCACTCTCGGTAGCGACGCGGAGGTTTTCCCACGGACTGCCGGGTGCTTCCCGTTCCCCGGCGCAACGAGACCTGCAATCGCCCCTTGGCTACGTCCCTGAACCGCAGCCTCGACACACCGCTCATGCGGCAATGGCGGGAAGCGAAAGCCCGCTGCGGGGACGACCTCGTCTTCTTCCGCGTGGGCGACTTCTACGAACTGTTCTGCGAGGACGCCGAGGAAGGGTCCCGCCTCCTGGGTCTGACCCTCACATCGCGCAACAACGGCGCCGCGAGGCGGGTCCCCCTGGCCGGGGTCCCGGCCAAGGCCCTCGACGAATACGTGGCGCGGCTGGTGAAGCTCGGGAAGACGGTCTCGATTTGCGACCAGGTCGAGGATCCGGCCGAAGCCACGGGCATCGTGCGCAGGGAGGTTGTCGAGAGGCTCACCCCGGGCACCGTGATCTCGGACGCACTCCTCGAAGCGGGGCGCAACAACTTCGTGGTCGCGCTCGTCGGAGGGGACTCGGCCATCGGCCTGGCCGCCATGGACGTTTCGACCGGCGAGCTGATGCTCATGCAGGCCGGCCCTGCCGAGGTCGAAGACGAGCTCCAGCGGCTGGAGCCCAGCGAACTCCTCGTGCCCGAGTCGGATGACAGTCTCCCGGAAGGGCGCAGCGGGGTGGTCCGCACCGTCCGACCGGACTGGATGTTCGAGGTGGAGACCGCCCGCGACGAGCTGAAGCGGCGCTACGAGGTGCTGTCGCTCGACGGATTCGGGCTGGAGCCCAGGGACGAGCTGCTGGTCCGGGCCGCGGGAGCACTTGTCGCCTATGCGGAAGAGATCCGCCCGGGGACGGGAGAGCACCTGCGTCCGCCCAGGATCCAGCGCCCCGAAGCGGTCATGACCCTCGACTCGATGACCCGCCGCAACCTGGAGCTCGTCGAGGCGTTGCGACCGGACGACGGGGACGTGTCCCTCCTGTCGGTGCTGGATGCCACCACCACACCCATGGGCGCGCGCCTCCTGCGGGCGTGGCTGCTCCGGCCCCTGCTGGACGCGGAAGGGATCTGGCGCCGTCAATCCGGAGTCGCCGAGCTCCTGGAGGCCCCCCGTGCACGCACCGGGCTGCGCGCCGCGCTCAAGAAGATCCGGGATCTGGACCGCCTCGGAACCAGGATCGGGTCCGGCCACGGCACGCCGCGCGAGGTGGTGGCTCTGGGGCTCTCGCTCCGGCGACTGCCCGAGGTTGCCAGCTGTGGAGCCGGGCTGGAGAGTGAGACGCTGGCGGAGCTCCTCGGGGACCTCGACCCCCTGGACGACGTGGAGGCACGGATCACCGCGGCCATTTCCGACGACGCCCCGGCCGCGATGTCCGATGGCAACGTGATCCGGGAGGGGTTCAGCGAGGAGCTGGACGAGCTCAGAGCCGTCCGCGACGGCGCCCGGGAGTTCATCGCGGGTCTGCAGGCCCGGGAGCGCGAACGGACCGGCATCGCGTCGCTCAAGGTCGGATACAACAAGGTCTTCGGCTACTACCTGGAGGTCACGAACCCGAACCTCTCGCGCGTCCCGGAGCACTTCATCCGGAAGCAGACCCTGACCGGTGCGGAGCGCTACTTCACCCCGGAGTTGAAGCAGTGGG
The DNA here is from genome assembly GCA_963555795.3 of Longimicrobiales bacterium. Taxonomy (GTDB): domain Bacteria; phylum Gemmatimonadota; class Gemmatimonadetes; order Longimicrobiales; family Gaopeijiaceae; genus Bin94. Next base: position 1,320,165 of record CAUVXA020000007.1, read on the forward strand.
AAGAGAAGGTTCTCGACGCCGCCGACCGGATCGCACGGCTGGAACAGACCCTTTTTCTGCGCGTGCGGGGTGAACTGTCCTACGCGGTTCCGCGGATCCAGCGGACCAGCCAGCGGATTGCCATCCTGGACGTGCTGTTGTCCATGGCGGAGGTGGCAGAGGCGCGCGGATACGTGCGGCCCGAGGTCACGACCGGATTCGGGCTGAGCGTCGTCGCGGGCCGTCACCCGGTCGTGGAGACGATGATGCCGCGGGAGGACTTCATCCCGAACGATCTGCACCTGGATGCGGACGGGCGCATCGTGATCCTCACCGGCCCGAACATGGCCGGGAAGAGCACGGTACTCCGCCAGGTCGGCCTCATCCAGCTGATGGCGCAGATCGGTTCGTTCGTGCCTGCCGGCAGCGCGCGCCTGGGGATCTGCGACCGGGTCTTCACGCGGGTCGGCGCTTCCGACAACCTGGCGCGCAACCAGTCCACCTTCATGGTGGAGATGAACGAAACCGCGGCGATCCTCCACGGCGCCTCCGAGCGCAGTCTGGTCCTCCTCGACGAGATCGGGCGCGGCACCTCCACCTACGACGGCGTGTCCATCGCGTGGGCGGTCACCGAGCACCTTCACGAGCACGTGGGGTGCAAGGCCATGTTCGCCACGCACTATCACGAGCTGACCCAGTTGGGCGATCTTCTGACGGGTGTCAGAAACCTCAACGTGGCGGTGCGCGAAGCCGGAGACGGGATCGTCTTTCTGCGGTGCCTGGAAGAAGGAGGCGCGGACCGTTCGTACGGCATCCAGGTGGCCCGTCTCGCCGGCCTCCCGCGAGACCTGATTGCGCGCGCAATGGAACTTCTCGTCGAGTTGGAGGGAACACACTCGGGAGACGGACTCGGACTTGGCCGCGGCGAGGGCGGTCGGGCGGCTGCCGGAAACAACCGGGACCAGATGTCGTTGTTCGAGGTACGGCATCCGGTGGTGGAGCGCCTCCTGAATGTGGACCCGGACGGGATGTCGCCGCTGGAGGCACTGAGCCTGCTCTACGACCTCCGGGCCAGGGCCGCGGAGGGGTAGTCACAGTGGAACCTGGGAGATCTTCGATGAAGGAAACCCTGCGGGCGAAAGACGCACGGGAAGCGTGGAATCCGCCGGGATGGCTCCGGCGGACGCGGCACGCGCCGCCGCGCGCCGCCTGCGTGGCGGCGTTGGTGGCGTTGATGGCCGCCGCCTGCCGCGGTGACCGGGAGATCGAGCGGCCCACGCCCCTGTTCACGGCAAGTCCCGTGGAGTATCCCCTCGATCTGTGGGACCAGGACGTGGAAGGCAGTACGCTGGTGCGGGTTCTGGTGAACGAGGAGGGGAGCGTCGACAGCGTGATGGTGGTCGAGAGCAGCGGCCATTGGGCGCTCGACTCGGCCGCGGTGCGGGGGCCCTGACGATGGAATTCGATCCGGCCCGGAAGAGGGGCGAGCCGCTGCGCGTCTGGGCGCGGGTTCCGGTTCACTTCTCGAAGGACGGGAAGCCCCCGACGGAAGGCGGGCCCCAGAGGGAGCCTGACGCTAAGTCAGGGTTGGTGGAAGGCGGCCCCGCATGACCCTGGTGGCGAGTGCACGCTCGGCGCCGCGCCACGCCAAACCGTACGACAATGTGCTGGATCTGGTGGGGTGGACGCCGCTCATCCGGTTGAACCGGGTCACCGAGGGGATCCGCACGCCCGTGTACGGCAAGGCCGAGTTCATGAATCCGGGAGGATCGGTCAAGGACCGGATCGGCTTCGCGATGATCGAGGCGGGCGAGGCCGCGGGGCTGCTCAAGCCGGGTGGAACGATCGTCGAGGGCACCAGCGGAAACACCGGGCTCGCGCTGGCGATGGCCGCGGCGACGCGCGGGTACAGGTGCATCTTCACCATGCCGGACAAGATGAGCCTGGAGAAGGTCAAGCTGCTGCGGGCGTTCGGCGCGGAGGTCGTGATCACGCCCACCGCCGTGCCGCCGGATCACCCGGAGCACTATGTGAACCGGGCCCGGGCCATCGCGGAGGCGACCCCCGGAGGCTTCCTGGCGGACCAGTTCTACAACCTTGCCAACCCCGAGGCCCACTACCGTACGACCGGCCCCGAATTGTGGGAGCAGACGGGAGGAGCCATCACGCACTTCTTCGCGGGTGCCGGCACGGGAGGGACGATCTCGGGAACGGGGAAGTACCTGAAGGAGAAGAATCCAGCGGTGCGGGTGATCGGTACGGACCCGGTGGGGTCGGTGATTTCGGGTTACTTCGCAACGGGGGAAGTGGGCGCGAGTGCACCCTACAAGGTCGAAGGCCTGGGGAACGACAAGATCCCCGGCACGCTGGACTTCCAGTACATCGACGAGTACCGGAGGGTGACCGATGCGGAGGCCTTCTCCATGGCCCGGCGGCTGGTCGCCGAGGAGGGACTGTTCGTGGGCGGCTCCAGCGGCTTGATCGTGCACGCCGCGCTCGCCGAGGCCCGGCGCATCGACGACCCGGACGCCTGCGTGGTGGCCGTCCTGTGCGATTGGGGCGAGCACTACCTGACCCGGCAGTACGACGACGAATGGATGCGCAACAACGGGTTCCTGGCGCGGAAGCGGGCGACGGTGGCGGAAATGGCGGCCTCCAAGCTCGAGCGCCTGCCGGGTCTGCTCACCGTGGCGCCCTCCACCCCGGTGCGGATGGCCATCTCGACGCTTTCGTCCCACAACGTGTCCCAGCTTCCGGTTGTGGTCGCGGGCGAGTGCGTGGGCAGCGTCGCGGAGAACGAACTCATGAGCGAGGTGCTGGCCGACCGCGCGGTGCTGGACCACGAGGTCGCAGCCGTGATGTCGGCGCCGTATCCCGTCCTTGACGAAACCGCCGACGCCGAGGCCGCCACACGGCTTCTCAGTGGCAACGCACACGCGGTCCTCATTCGTTCGGGGGGCGCGCTGGAAGGCATCCTCACCCGATACGACCTGGTCCGTTCGCTGGCGGCCTCGCCGTGAGACCGGTGGTCGCGGATCGGGGAGCGGGCCGCGAGGCGGCGAGGGCGCAGCCGCGAGATTCGCTCCGGGTGGTGGTGCTGATGGGTGGCAGTTCGGAGGAGCGGAACGTCTCTCTGGCAAGCGGCTGCGAGGTGGCCGCCGCGCTCCGTTCCGCGGGACACCGGGTGACCAGCATCGATTCGGCGACGGGTTCGATGCCGCCGACGCTCGAGCGCAGGATTCTGGACGCGGGGATCGGTCGGGCCGAGGTACCCTTGCCGCCCGCAGGCGACCCGAACGCACTGCGTGACGCGGCGGTCATCGCCGCCGAGCCCGCGCTCGCCGACGCGGACGTCGTCTTCCTGGCGCTGCACGGCGGCGCGGGCGAGGACGGCACCATTCAGACCCTCCTGGAGGTTGCCGGCGTCCCCTACGCGGGCAGCGGTCCGGTGGCGTGCGCGCTGGCGATGTCCAAGGACCTGACAAAGCGGTTGCTGAGGGACGAAGGCGTCGCGACCCCTGGCTGGATCCTGGGTGCGGCTCCCGGTTCGGTCGTGGCCGACCGGCTCGGCCTCCCGGTGATTGTGAAGCCCGCGTCCGGAGGATCGTCGGTGCGGTTGGCGCTGGCGAGGTCGGTCCCCGAGGTCGACGCGGCCACGGAGGTGGCGGGCGGCGGAGGCGACACGGTGATGTACGAGCCGTATGTTGAGGGACGTGAGTTCACGGTCGGCGTCCTGGACGGCGAGGCACTGCCGGTCGTCGAGATCGAACCCGTCAATGAGCTCTTCGACTTCGACTGCAAGTACGAGACGGGAATGGCTGTGGAAACGGCGCCCGCACGGATCCCGGAGGAGTTGACCGGCAGACTGAAGTCAGCGGCGCTGAAGGTTGACCGCCTGCTTGGTTTGAAGCACTTCTCGCGCGTGGACTTCATGGTTGACAGGCGAGGGAAGGCATGGTGCCTGGAGGCCAACGCGCTGCCGGGGCTCACCGGGAACAGCCTGTTGCCGAAATCGGCGAGGGCGGCGGGGCTGGAGTTTCATCAGCTCTGTGAACGGATTTGCGTGCTGGGCCGGAACACCGGTGCCCGGCGGGGTACTTGGTGACGATGAGATACACGAAACAACCACCGGCTTTCGGCGGGGCCTCGATGCGCCTCCACGTCACCCCCTGGGTCAAGATCCTGCTCATCGCGAACGCGGTGGTCTACCTGGTGATGCTGGCCGTGGGCAGGGGTCCGATCTTCGATCTCTTCGGCTTCACGCCCGACCGGATTCTGCAACAGCCGTGGGGCATGCTGACCTACATGTTCGTGCACGCGGGCTTCTGGCACCTGCTGATGAACATGCTGTTCATCTTCTTTTTCGGGCCGCCCCTCGAAGAGCGCTGGGGCTCGGAGCTGTTCCTCAAGTTCTATCTCGTCTGCGGCCTGGGCGGTGTCCTCCTCAGCTTCCTCTTCGCAGACGCCATGATCGTGGGCGCCTCGGCCGCGTGCTACGGGATCATGCTCGCCTTCGCGATGGCGTGGCCCAACCAGCCGGTCTACGTCTGGGGCGTGTGGCCGGTCAAGGTGAAGTGGCTGGTGACGTTCATGGTGGCGATCAGCTTCGCGAGCGCGATAGGACCGACCCGCGACGGGGTCGCCCACCTGGCCCACCTCGGCGGCGTGATTGCCGGCTTCCTCTTCGTGAAGAGCGGCTGGCTGCCGACGGGCCAATGGCAGCAGGGGGGCACCCCCCGGACGGCGGAGCCGCGGAGCCCCACCCGGACGGCCGGGCGGTGGGGCGCCGGCTGGGCAACGAAGCGGCGGGGCGCCGGCTGGGCGGCGAAGAGACGGGACACCCCCGCGTCGTCCACTCCGATCGGGGAGGCATTCGAGCGCCGCAAGGTGCGGAAGCGAATGGCCGATGAACGAGCGGAACTCGACCGGGTGGATGCGGTGCTCGACAAAATCTCGGCCCGGGGCATCGATTCGCTGACCGCCGAGGAGCGCGACCTGCTGGACCGGGTTTCGAAGCAGACGAAGGCCAACTGAAGGTTGTTCGCCGGCCTGGCAGTCCGTGGAGGAATCCGCACGAGCACCGAGAGCGGTGAGGCGCCGGGCTGGCAAGGCGCTTTGAAGGGCACATAGCAGCGCTATTCGTCCGAAAAGCAACGCGGAGCGTAGCGATCCAGCGCGGATGCATCGCCGCTCGAATGCCGGGAGGATTGCTTCCACGGACTGCTTGGTACATCGCCCTGCCTTGACCCCGCCGTAACGGGGTTTCTACAATCCCGGACCCTTTCGCTTCAATCCGAAGGGTCATCGACCCCCGAGTGGACACCTTTGCCGGCCGTCCCGGGCTCGGGTTGAACGCGCTTCCGCAACTACCAACAGGAGGTGGCATGGCCGCGGCCAAGTCTTTCAGAACGGAGCAGATCCGTAACGTAGTGGTCCTCGGGCACGGGGGATCGGGCAAAACGACCCTCATTGACGCGGTGTGTTTCGCATCGGGGACGTCCCGCAGGAAGGGAAGCGTCGGCGACGGAACCGCGTTGACGATGACCACACCGGAAGAGACCGGTCACGGCATGTCCCTGCAGCTCACGGTCGCGCACGCCATCTGGGGAGAGACGAAAGTCAACCTCATCGACACGCCCGGGTATATGGACTTCGTGGGAGAGGCCGCCGCCGCGGTGCGGGTCGCCGACGCCGCGGTCGTGACGGTGGCGGCCGCGTCCGGTGTCGAGGTGGGCACGGAGATGATGTGGGAGTTGTGCGAGAAGCGCGGGCTTCCCCGCATGATCTTCGTCTCGATGATGGACAAGGTGCACGCCAACTTCGACAAGGTGGTCCGGGAGGTAAGAGAGCTGCTGGCCCCCGGGGCTCTCCCGGTCGAGGTCCCCATCGGGTCCGCTAACGGCTTTCGGGGGGTTGTGAACCTTTTCACGAACAAGGCTCACATCTTCAAGTCCGGCACGATGACCGGGGAGTACGAGGAAGGGCCCATCCCGGACGAGGTGGCGGATGATGTCGAGGCCTGGTCGACCGAGCTCATGGAGACGCTGGCCACGACCGACGAGGATCTGCTGGACCGCTACCTGGAAGGTGAGGAGATCGCCCCGGAAGAGGTGGTCGCAGCGCTGGCGGGGGCGGTGGCCGATGGCGAGGTCGTCCCCGTCTTCTGCGGCGCGGCAGAGCAGTCCTTCGGGGTCCGCACCTTCGCGCAGAAGATGGTCGAACTGCTGCCGCATCCCGGCCAGGCGGGTGACGTGGAGGCCGCCGGGGAAGACGGCGAGACCGTGCGGTTGCGGGCCGCGGACGACGAGGCAGTGAGCGCTCTGGTCTTCAAGACGAGCGCGGAACCCCACGTGGGCGAGCTGTCTCTCTTCCGCGTGTACTCGGGCATGGTCGTCAACGGCACCGAACTGCGGAACACGGCCCGCAACGCGACCGAGCGCATCAACCACCTGGCCATACCCCAGGCGAAGGAGCGCGTCGAGGTGGATGGGCTGCACGCGGGGGACATCGGGGTCGTGGCCAAGCTGAAGTCCACCCACACCAACGACACGCTGTGTGCGGCCACGAACCCCGTCACGCTCGACGGCATCGTTTTCCCGCGGGCCGACATTTCCACGGCGGTGCGCGGGGCCACCCGTGCCGACGAGGACAAGATGGGGGAGGCGCTGGGCAGGCTCCACGAGGAGGACCCCACCTTCGTCGCCGAGTTCAACCCTGAGCTACGCCAGACGATTGCACGCGGGTTGGGCGAGCTTCACCTCGAGGTGCAGTTCGAACGGATGAAGCGGAAGTACGGAGTGTCGGTGGAGACCGAACAGCCCCGGATCGCCTACCGCGAGACCATCACCGTGCCTGCTGGGGGCCATGGCCGCTTCAAGAAGCAGACGGGTGGCCGGGGCCAGTTCGGAGACTGCTGGATCCGGCTGCGGCCGCGGGGCCGTGGCGAGGGGTACGAGTTCACCAGCGCGATCAAGGGCGGAGTGATTCCCACCAAGTACGTGCCATCGGTGGACCGGGGCATCCGGGAGGCGGCGGTGAAGGGCGTGGTCGCGGGCTATCCCATGGTCGACTTCGAGGCGGAGTGCTACGACGGCTCGTACCACTCGGTGGATTCCTCGGACATCGCCTTCAAGGTGGCCGGATCGTACGCGTTCAGAAACGTGGCCGCGAAGGCGCGGCCGGCGCTGCTGGAGCCGATCCTCGAGATCACGGTGACCACGCCCGACGAATACGTGGGCGACATCATGGGAGACCTGAACGGCCGGTCGGCGCGGGTGCTGGGCATGGAGCCGCAGGGCGGGAAGACCGCCATCATGGCGCAGGTGGCGCAGGCCGAGGTGTACAAGTACGCCTCCGTGCTGCGGTCGATCACCCAGGGACGGGGATACCACAGGCGCAAGCTGCTCGGCTACGACATCGTGCCGCCGCTCCGCGCCGCCAGGATCGTGGCCGAGGCGGCGGAGGCGGAAGGGTAGCCCGGCGCCTCACCCTCTCGGTGCGACGCGGGATTTATCCACGGACTGCTACCGCGTGTAGATCAGCAGCACCCCGTTCGATCCGCGTTGGCCGTACAGCAGCCCTGCCTCCAGTGGTGTGATGAACTGGATCCGCCGGATGTCCTGGGGATTCATGTCCAGCAGGAAGAACGCGGGATCGGGGACCGGCCCGTCGTTGATGCGGACCTCGACCATGTTGCAGGTGTTGGTCGTCGCGCCGCTCCGGCTCCGTTGCATCTCGACGCACACGCCCAACTGCGGATCGCCAAAGGCGTTGGCAATGTAGCTCTCCGTGATGGACAGCCCGGGCATGCGCACCGCCCGGGCCATGCTTGCGAAGTCGAACACCCTCGGAATGATCGAGTCCACCTGTGCTTCGGTCAGCCCCGAGAAACGGGTTCCGGTGGTCGTCATGACCCGATCGCGGTTCCGCCGCCCCGTCACGATCAGGGGCTCCAGCACGATGGCCTCGGTCGACAGGAGAATCTCGAGCCCGAGGGCCTCCTGGCTGAACACCGTGAGGGAGTCGATCCTCGTGGCAAAGCCCAACTGGTCCGTTTGGATGATCTGCCTGCCGGGCGGCACGCCGTTGAAGCCGAACTTCCCCGCCGAGTCCGTCAGCACGTCGTAGTTCGTGCCGACGAGCTGGACCCGGGCGCCCTGGATGGGGGCCTGGTTGGCGTAGTTCAACACCGACCCCGTGATCGTCACGGGGTCCGAGATGTGAATCGTCAGGTCGAGGACGTGGGTGCCGCGCCCGCCGATCTCGGACGGAATCGCCTCGTTCGTGCCGAAAGTGGCCGTGATGGAGAGTTCCTCCATGGCGTCCAGACCGCACACCATGAACTCGCCCGAGTTCTCGGTGCGCGCCTCGGCGACCACGCGTCTCCGCTGCAGCGCCCCCACGCGGTCGCCCAGTACGCTCACCCTGGCACCGGGCAGCGGCACGCCGGTCAGGGCGTCGGTGACCACCCCGCCAATCGAGGTGTTGCCCGCCCCTCCCTCTACCGCACACCACGCCGACAGGATCGTCTCCCGGGACGGCACCGACAGGTAGGCTTCGACGACTGCATCGTCCTCCACCACCACGCGCTGCGTCGTACCGGTCACCCCCAGGGTGCCCAGTCGCGGATGAAAGAACATGACCGTGTGCTCGCCGACCGGAACCGCGTCGAGGCGAAACTGTCCCGTCTCGTCCGAATCGGCGATTGCGGACGTGCCTATCACGGCCACCCTGGCTGCGGCAAGGGGGGCGCTGGAGGTGCTGTCGTAGACGAGTCCCACGATGGTACCGGTCGGACCCTGATCCTCCTGTGCGAGGAGCGGTGCCGCCAACGCGGCGAGCAGGGTTGCGGCCGGGAGTGCACGGATCGCCGGCCGTCGCAGGAACGCGCCGTTGCCCTGGGCGGGCTCACTTTTTCTCATCATCATGGCTTTGGCACGGGTACGAATTTCACGTTCAGGCCGGACATACGGCCATCATCCACTTCAACACTGTTCAATACTATATCGTTCCCGCGCGAAAAATGTGACGCTGCGCCGGTTTCCCGGTGGGGCGGTGTGCCGCTCCCGGAGTGGTCGAAGCCCGTCCGGAAGCCCGTCTGATGGCGGGGTGGACTATATTACAGCCAGCAGCCGCGGGCGCGCACTAGCGCCGCCGCAGGCGAAGCGGATTGCCCGGGGGCCGGCCCGGATGGAGGCGAGCGTTGGCGGGACACAGCAAGTGGTCGCAGATCAAGCGAAAAAAGGCGGTCAACGACCAGAAGCGGGGCCAGATGTTCACCAAGCTCATCCGCGAGCTCACCGTCGCGGCCCGGGAAGGTGGAGGAGATCCCAACTTCAATCCCCGTCTCAGGCTGGGAGTGGATGCGGCCAAGGCCGCCAACATGCCCCAGGACAACATCGACCGGGCCATAAAGCGCGGCACCGGCGAGCTGGAGGGGGTGACCTACGAGGAGATTGTCTACGAGGGGTACGGACCCGGTGGCGTGGCGCTGTACATCGAGACCCTGACCGACAACCAGAAGCGCACCGTGGCTGAAGTCCGCCACCTCCTGGACAAGAACGGCGGCAACCTCGGCACGGCGGGCTCCGTGGCCTGGCAGTTCGACCGCACGGGGATGATCTACATCAACGGCGCGGACCTCGACGAAGACACCGTCTTCGAGGCGGCGGTGGATGCGGGAGCCGACGACGTGAGCCGCGAAGGAGAGGAATACGTGGTCTCCACCGAGGCGGGCGACCTGCATGAGGTGCGGCGCGCACTCAAGGCCGCGGGGCTGTTGGTGGCGTCGGCGCAGCTCGCAATGGTGGCCAGGAACGAGGTGGGGGTGACGGGAAAGGCGGGAGAGCGGCTCCTCAAGCTCCTCGATGCGCTCGACGACCACGACGATGTTCAGCAGGTGTACTCCAACGCCGGCCTGGACGAGTCGGTCCTGGCCCGGGCCCTGTGAGCGCGGGCGGCGGCGAAGACGGCAGCGTACTGCTCGGCATCGATCCCGGAACGGCCGTCACGGGTTTCGGCATCGTAACGGTGGATCGGCGCCGCAGGGCGGAGCTGGTCGCGTGCGGCGTGGTTCGCACCTCGCCGAAGGCTCCCCTGGTGGCGCGACTGCTGGAGATTCACGAGGCGGTGGCCGAGCTGATCACGGAGTTTTCCCCCGCCACGATGTCCATCGAGTCCGCATTCTACGGGAAGAACGTGCGCAGCGCCCTCACGCTTGGTCAGGCGCGGGGTGCAATCATCGTCGCCGCGGCCCGGTGCGGGGTGGAGGTGGCGGAGTACGCGCCCCGGGAGATCAAGAAGGCGGTCGTGGGAACGGGAGCCGCGACGAAGGACCAGGTCGCGTACATGGTGCGCCGCCATCTGCGCCTCCGTACGGATCCGAAGCCGAGTGATGCGGCGGATGCGGTGGCCGCGGCACTGTGCCATGCGCTCAACGGGGACCTACCCGGGCGACCGGTGTCCGCGATGGCGGCGCCGTGATCAGCCGGGTCCGTGGCGAGCTGGTCAGCCTTGACGTGAACCGGGTCGAGGTCGCGGCCGCCAGCGGGGTCGTGTACGAAGTCCACGTTCCCCTCACGGTCTTCAACCGTCTTCCCGCCGTGGGTTCAGAGCTGGAACTTCTCACGGCATACATCGTTCGCGATGACACGCCGAGCCTCTACGGTTTCCTCGACTCGCACGAACGCGTCCTCTTCTCCCGCCTGCTGACCGTCCAGAAAGTTGGCCCGCGTCTGGCCCTTGCCATGATGAGCGCCTACCACGCCGGGCGGCTTGCCCGGGCCATCGCCGAGCGCGATGCGAAAGCCCTCATCCATGTTAGCGGACTCGGAAGGAAGACGGCTGAGAGGGTGATTCTCGAGCTGTCGGAGAAGGTCCGCGACATCGCCGTCGCGGAGACGCTGGATGGCCCGGAAGCCAGGCGGGCGGCGGAAGCGGTGGCGGCGCTCACCAGCCTGGGGTACACTTTCGCGGAGGCCGACGCCGCCGTGCGCGAGGTCGCCGCCACCACCGACGCGGGGAGCACCGAAGAGCTCGTCCGCCTCATTCTCGCTCGGCGCGCGTCGGGCCGGGACAGGTAGCCCATGGTCAGACGCACCGAGATCACCACGCCGGAGGTTCTCCCCCGGGAGTCGCGCGCCGACGCCACGCTGCGGCCCGCGAGCCTGTCGAATTTCATCGGCCAGGAAACGGTGAAGGAAGGGCTGGGGATCTCCATCGAGGCGGCGACCGCCCGGAAGGAGCCGCTCGACCACGTCCTTTTTCACGGTCCCCCCGGGCTGGGCAAGACGACCCTCGCCATGCTGCTGGCACGGGAAATGGGGGTGAGCATCACGACGACCTCCGGGCCGGTGCTGGAGAAGCCCGCCGATCTGGTGGGCGCCCTGACCAACCTGCGCGCGGGCGACATCCTCTTCATCGACGAAATCCACCGTCTGCGTCCGGTGATCGAGGAGTTCCTCTACCCGGCCATGGAGGATTTTCGGGTCGAGGTGCGCCTCTCCGAGGGGCCGAAGGCGCAGACCATGACGATGGCGGTCGAACCCTTCACCCTGGTGGGGGCGACGACCCGTTTCGGTCTCCTCACCGCACCCATGCGCGCCCGGTTCGGAATCACGGATCGCCTCGACTTCTACCCGGCCACCGATCTCGCGCGCATCATCGCGCGGAGCGCCAGGATCCTGAAGGTGAAAGCCACCGCCGGGGGCGCACACGAGCTGGCCAAGCGTGCGCGGGGTACGCCCCGGGTGGCCAACCGGCTGCTGAGGCGGGTGCGTGACTACGCGGAGGTTCGCGCAGATGGCGTGCTGGATGTGGCGGTCGTGCGGGACGCGCTGGAGCTCCTCAACGTGGACGAGTATGGCCTGGACGCGATGGACGCGCGGATCCTCATGACCATCATCGACAACTTCGAGGGCGGGCCGGTCGGGTTGAACTCGCTGGCCGTCGCGCTGGGCGAGGACGCGGGAACCATCGAGGAGGTGTACGAGCCCTTCCTGATCCAGGAGGGATTCATGATGCGCGGGCCGCGGGGACGGATCGCCACCGGGAAGGCCTACAGGCGATTCGGCCGGTCCGCGCCGGACGGGCAGGGCGGAGTGCAGGGTCTGCCGCCCGCGGGCAACCAACCCAACCTGTTCAACTGAGTGGAGAAGGGGCTCGCGCCGGGCAGTGTGTCCACGGCGGACTTCGACTATGAACTCCCGCCGGGATGCATCGCGAAGTACCCCATGCAGCGGCGCTCCGATTCGCGCCTCATGGTGCTGAGCCTTTCGACCGGTAGTGTCGAGCACCGTCGGTTCCGCGATCTCCCCGGGCTCATGGAGGCTGGGGACCTGCTCGTGGTGAACGACACCAGGGTCTTCCCCGCGCGGCTGCGGGGCCGGAAGATGACGGGAGCCGCGGCCGAAGTGCTCCTTCTCCGTCCCGTGGGCGGCGATGTGGAGGAAGCGGTCCCACAAGGGGAGCCGGGCCAGTCACCGGATGCGGTCCGGGGCGTTCCGTCCGGCGAGCATCACGACTGGGAAGCTCTCGTGCGACCGGGGAGAAAGCTGAAGCCGGGCCGCGTGGTGGTCGTCTCACCGGATCTGTCGGTGCGGATCCTGGACGTCTGTCCGGACGGGCGGCGGATCGTCCGGTTGGAGAGCCGGATCGGCGTGCGTGAAGCCATCGAGCGGTTCGGGCGCGTACCCTTGCCGCCATACCTCGAGCGGGACGACGAGCCGCTCGACCGGGAACGCTACCAGACGGTCTACGCGCGGCACGGGGGCTCGGTGGCGGCCCCGACGGCGGGGCTGCACTTCACCGGTGAGCTGCTCGCCCAGGTGGAAGCCCGGGGCGTGACCCGCAGCGCACTCACCCTGCATGTGGGCACGGCAACGTTCCGCCCCGTGGGTACGCCGGATCCTGCGGATCACATCATGGATTCCGAGACGTACGAGGTCTCTGACGAGGTGGCCGGGGAGTACCGGCGCTGCCGGGAGCGGGGAGGGCGGGTGTGGGCGGTCGGCACCACCGTGGTGCGGACGCTCGAATCCGTGGCCGACGGCCGGGACCGCATCCGACCGGGAACCGGAACCACCGATCTGTTCATCCGGCCGCCCCACGACTTCAAGGCGGTGGACTGTCTCATCACCAACTTCCACCTCCCGCGCTCCACCCTTCTGATGCTGGTGGCGGCCCTGGCGGGGGTGGACACCGTGCGCGCCGCCTACGCGGCGGCGATCGGCGCGAGGTATCGGTTCTACTCCTACGGCGACGCGATGGCGGTGATCCCGTGAGCGGGGTGATGGGGGGCGCGCGCTTTGTCCTCGAAGCGGTGGACGGCCGGGCCCGGGCGGGGCGCCTGACCCTCCCCGGAGGCGTGGTGGAGACGCCCGCGTTCATGCCCGTCGGCACGGTGGGGACGGTCAAGGGGGTGTCACCGGAGGAACTCGATGGTGCCGGCGCGTCGATGATCCTTGCCAACACCTATCACCTCTACCTGCGCCCCGGCGCGGATGTGGTGGATTCGCTCGGCGGCCTGCACGACTTCATGCGCTGGAAGGGCCCCATCCTCACGGACTCGGGGGGCTATCAGGTCTTCTCGCTGGCCGCCATCAGGGACATCGGGGACGACGGCGTCACCTTTCGCAGCCACATCGACGGAAGCAGCCACCACTTCACGCCGGAGGGGGTGATGGACATCCAGCGACGGCTTGGCGCGGACGTCATCATGGCATTCGACGAGTGTGCGCCCGGCGGCGTGAGCCGGCAAGACGCCGCGCGGTCGAACCGGCGGACGCTGCGGTGGCTCGAACGCTGCCGCGCCCGCTTCGAGGCAACCGAGGGAGACGCTCGCGCGCCCCAGGCGCTCTTCCCGGTGCTGCAGGGCAACGTCTACGACGACCTCCGTGCCGAACAGGTGGAGGGGGCCATGGCCCTGGGCGACTGGCCCGGCTTCGGCATCGGGGGACTGTCTGTGGGCGAGGCCAAGGGGGACATGTGGCGCACCCTGGAAGGGCTCGATGCCCGAATGCCCGGGGACCGCCCCCGCTACCTCATGGGGGTGGGGTACCCCGAGGACCTGCTGGAGGCGATCTCCCGCGGCTGCGACATGTTCGACTGCGTCGCTCCTACGCGGAACGCACGGCATGGGACCGCCTGGACGCTCGACGAAGGCCAGGTCAACCTCAAGGGCGCGCGTTTCCGGCTCGATCGGGATCCCATCGACCCTGAATGCGACTGCTACGCGTGCCGGGGCTACGACCGGGCGTACATCCGTCACCTGCTGGTTGCGGGTGAACGCTTCGGCCACCGCCTCGTCTCCATTCACAACCTTCGATTCCTGCTCAATCTTGCCAGCGCTTCACGGCACCATATCCGCGACGGTACGTTTACTATGTGGATCCAATCGTGGCTGGAGCGTTACCGTGCCAGCCGGACCGCCCGCCAAGCCTCCTGACCCTGTCCCCGAGGAACAATGCTCTTGTCACTCTCCACCACACTCGCGACGGCCCTGACTGTGCCGACTCCGACGCCCGCGCTGGTCCCCCGCGAAGGGGGCGGTTCAATGGGCGTGTTCCTGTTCCAGATCGTGATGATGATCGCGATCTTCTACTTCATCCTCATCCGGCCGCAGCGCACGGAGCGCAAGCGTCACAAGGCAATGCTGCAGCAGTTGGTCAAGGGGGATCGGATCATGACCAACGGCGGGATCCTCGGGGTGATCATCCATGCGGCGGAGCAGGAACTGACGATCCGGACGGGGGAGCAGACGCGCCTCGTCGTCGACCGGGGCCACATCGCCCGCAAGATCGAGGAGCAGTAGCACGGCGGTGGCCATCCTGGGTATCGAGACCCTTGGATCGAGGGTCCTGTGTGAGAAGGCCGCCCCCGTGGAAGCGGTGACGGACGATGTGCGGCGGCTGGTTCGGGACATGATGGACACGATGTACGACGCGGAGGGGATCGGCCTGGCGGCGCCTCAGGTGGGAATCTCGGAGCGCATCCTCGTGGTGGATGTCGGGGACGAAGACGAGAACGGACAGGTGCATGCCCTGATCAACCCGGTCATCGTCGAGTTCGGCAAAGAGACGGAGAAGGCGAGCGAGGGGTGCCTGAGCATTCCCGGAATCGAGGAGATGGTCAACCGCCCGGCCAGGGTGATCGTGGAGGCGCTCAACCCGGACGGCGATCCGGTGCGGATCGAAGCCGAAGGCCTGCTGGCGCGGGCCCTTCAGCACGAGGTGGATCACCTGGACGGCATCCTTTTCGTTGATCGGCTCTCGTCGCTCAAGCGGGGTATCATCCTGAGGAAGTGGCGGAAGAGCAGGGGCGGTGACGCGCGGTGAAGTCGCGGTGCATGACAGCCGCTGCAAAGCGGGGGCTCGTGGTGCCGGTGGCGACCTGACGTGCGTGTCCTCTTCTGGGGTACGCCGGACTTCGCGCTCCCCTCGATCCGGGCCATCGCAGCAGCGGGTCACGTCATCGCGGGCGTCGTCACCCGTCCCGACCGGCCGCGCGGGCGTGGCAGGAAGGCTTCGCCGTGCCCGGTCAAACGCCTCGCGGAAGCATGCGGCTACTCGGTGTTGACCCCCGAAGACCCCAGGGGCGAAGCCTTCCTCGAGATGATGCGCGCCACCCGTCCCGACATCTCTGTGGTGGTCGCGTACGGGCGCATCCTGCCCCGCCAGGTGCTGGACGCCCCCCGGCACGGCTCGGTGAATCTCCATGCGTCCCTGCTCCCCGCCCTGAGGGGCGCGGCTCCGATCAACTGGGCGATCGTCCGGGGCCACGCGGCTACGGGTGTGACGGTGATGCGCATGGTGACGGAGATGGACGCGGGTCCGATCCTGGCCCGGGTGAAGGTGCCCATCGGCGCGACGGATACGGCGGCGCTCCTCTCTCGCGGCCTCTCCGGACTCGGCGCGGATCTCGTCGCCGAGACCCTGGCCCGGCTCGATACGGGACCGGTCGACGAGGTCGAGCAGAATCACGCGGCGGCCACCTATGCGCCGAAGGTCGACCGCGCGTCGGCACGCATCGACTGGACTCGGGATTCGGGTGCCGTGGGGTGTTGGATCCGTGGCATGGACGACGTGCCGGGTGCCTGGACTGTCTGGAAGGGCCAGCCGGTCAAGCTGTTCGCGCCGGAGCCGGTGGAGGGTGGATCCGCGGCGGGGCAGGAGTCCGACCCGGGGCGCGTTCTGGCCGCCGACCCCCGGCACGGCCTGGTGGTTGCCACGGAAAGGGGCGGGTTGCGGATCGGAGAGGTGCTGCCGCCGGGGAAGCGGCGGATGGACTCGGCTGCCTGGCTGCGCGGCGGCGGGCCGCGTCCAGGTGACCGGTTCGAGTAGCCGCATGGCCGGCGATCGGGCGCGGGGGCTGCCGCGACTTCATGTGATTGTGGGTGACGGGATCCTCGGTAGGGGGGACGTCCAGGAGCGGCTGCGTCCGCTGCTGGAGGCAGGGGGGAGGGGTCTGGCTCTTCACCTGCGGGCGAGGGAGACATCGGCCGCACGTCTCTTCGAGGTGTCGTGCCGGCTGGCCGATACGGCAAAGGAGTTCGGCACGATGGTCGTCGTGAACGACCGCCTGGATGTGGCCCTGGCATCCGGCGCGACCGGCGTCCATCTACGCGAGGACTCGATCCCTCCGGCGGTCGCGCGCGAGATCGTGGACGCGGCGGAGGCGCGCGTGGGGCGGGAGCGCCCAGCGGGCCGGGATCTTGCCGGCGCGCGCGGCGGACGGTTCTTCATCGGCAGGTCGATCCACACCCCGGAACAGGCTGCGGGGCGATCGGGCAGCGGGTTGGACTACCTGGTCGTCGGCGCCGTCTACCCCACGCGCTCGCACCCCGGGGGCCGTTCAATCGGGACCGATGCCGTCGCCGACGCGGTGCGCACGGCCGACCTGCCGGTCCTGGCCATCGGGGGAATCGAGCCTGAGACGACCCCCGTGCTGGTGTCGTCGGGAGTGCACGGCGTGGTGGTGCTGAGCGGAGTATGGAGAGCGCCTGACCCGCCAGAGGCGGTGACTCGCTACCTTGAAGTGTTGCCCGGGCAGCGGCACACGGAGGACGCAACATGAGGGCTTCAGGGGATCGGGGCGCGGACGGAGCCGGCGATGCGGCGAGCGCGGCGGCCGGCCGGCTGTCCATCGTCCTCAACGGCGAGCGCCGCGTCGTGGGGGCCGGTCTGAGCGTGGCCGGGCTCCTCCGGCACCTGAGCCTTGAGCCGGGGATGGTCGTCGTGGAGCGCAATCGTGAAATCCTCGCCCGCGATGCCCTTGCAGCCGTTCCCGTCGAGGAGGGAGACCGGTTCGAACTCGTGCACTTTGTGGGAGGAGGATAGGCAGTGACGAATGGCCACCCGGACCAGCCCTTCGTGATCGGGGGCAGGACCTTCGCCTCCCGGCTCATTGTGGGGACCGGGAAGTACCGCACCAACCGTGAGATGGTCGGCGCGATCCGGGCCAGCGGCGCGGAGATGGTGACGGTCGCCGTCCGTCGCGTGGACCTGGACCGGAGCAGCGCAGAGGGCATCCTGCATCACCTCGATCCCGCCGAGTTCTTCCTGCTGCCCAACACCGCGGGCTGCTACACGGCCAATGACGCGCTGCGCTATGCCCGCCTCGGACGCGCCGCGGGGCTGAACGAGTGGGTCAAGCTGGAGGTGATCGGCGACGAGCGCACACTTCTTCCCGATACGGCCGCGACGCTCGAGGCGGCGGCCGAACTCGTCGCCGATGGTTTCAAGGTCATGGCCTACACCAACGACGACCTGATCACCGCGCTCCGCCTGGAAGACGCCGGGTGTGTCTCTGTCATGCCCCTGGCGAGCCCGATTGGAAGCGGCCTCGGGGTGGTGAATCCCTATTACATCCGCGAGATCAAGCGTCGGCTGACGGTTCCGGTGATCGTGGACGCCGGTGTCGGCACCGCTTCGGACGCGTGCGTGACGATGGAGCAGGGCGTGGATGGGATCCTCATGAACACAGCGATCGCGGCCGCCTCCGACCCGCTGGGAATGGCGCGCGCGATGAAGCTGGGGGTCCGGGCCGGACGGGAAGCGTTTCTCGCCGGGCGGATGCCTGCCCGGGAGATTGCCGTACCGTCGTCTCCGGCTGCGGGGATGCTGGAACGGGAGACGACTTGACCGGGCCCCGTTCCAGGCGGCCGGCTCGGGAGAGGGTGTCCGTGGAGAGGATTCTGGCCGCCTCGATACTGGCCGAAGTCGGGTCCGGCCGTCGCCTGGATGTCGCCTGGGAGGCTTCCGGCGCATCGGCGCAGCCGGGCCGCGCGTGGATCCGGAACCTTGTGTACGGCACCGTGCGTCTGCGCGGAAGGATCGACCACATCCTGTCCCGGGCCGCGGGTCGCGATCCCCGCGAGCTGGACCCGGAAGTGCGGGGGATCCTGCGGCTGGGCGTGTACCAGATCCTGGAAATGGACGGTGTCCCGGACTATGCGGCGGTATCCGAGTCCGTCGAGCAGGTCAAGGGAACGCGTCGCCGTGCCGCTGCGGGGCTGGTCAACGCCGTGCTGCGCCAGGTGGTTCGGTCGGGCCCTGGAGAGGGATCGTTCCCGGACCCGGAGGTCGATCTGGAAGGCTATCTCACGATGTGGGGCTCCCACCCGGGATGGATGGTCCGGCGGTGGATCCGGTCGTTCGGGCCCGAGGCCGCGCGCGCGCTGGTCGAGGCGAACAACCTGGAGCCGGGCATATTTCTGCGCCCCGTCGGAGTGGACCCGGGCGATGCCGCGCGGGCACTGGAAGCGGCGGGGCTCGCATCGGCAGCGTCCCGGTGCGGTTGTTCCATCCGCCTCCGGCGCGGGGCGGATCCCGGCGCCGCGCTCGCCGCGGTGCCCGGGGTGATTCAGGATCCGGCGGCGTCGCTGGTCGTCGAGTATGCATCGCCCGCTCCCGGGTCGTGGGTCGCCGATCTGTGCGCTGCTCCCGGGGGCAAGGCCCTGGCCCTCAGCGACAGGGCGGGAGGCGTGGTGGCCGCCGACCTTTCCCCTCGGCGTGTCGCCCGGCTCGTGGAGGCGCGGCGCCGACTGGGGGCGCGTGTCTGGCCCGTCGTCGCGGACGCGCGCTTCCCCCCGTTGCGCGAGGCCCCGATGGTGTTCGTGGACGCGCCGTGCAGCGGGACGGGAACCCTGCGGAGGCACCCGGACGGCCGTTGGCGCGTGAGGGAAGCCGACATTCAAGTGCTGGCCAAGGTGCAACGCTCGATCATGGACGGTGCCGCGTCCGTGGTTCCCCGAGGCGGGCTTCTGGTTTACGCTACATGTGCCCTCGAGCCAGAGGAGAACTGGGGTCAGGTGGAGAGTTTCCTTGCACGTCATCCGGACTTCCGCGTCGAAGCGGGCGCCGCCCCCGAGCGGTGGGTGGACCCGAACGGCTGCCTGATGGTGATGCCGGGCGGGAGCGGTTTCGACGGTGCCTTCGCCGCAAGGCTTAGAAGGGTGTCGGGCTGATGGACCTCGGCAGTTCGATTCGCCGCCGGAGGAAGCGCCCCCGCCGTGTGTCCCCGCGAGCACGGAAGACGGGTGGCGCGGCGAAGACGGGGCGGACGAAGGTGCCGCGACCAGGGGGTCTCAGCGTACGCACGGCCGGGATCGCGCTGATCATCGCCGGAGCGGGGCTGGCAGCCGGTTACATGGTCTCCACCATAGGCTTCTTCCCGCCGGAGGAGCCGCCGCCAGCGCTTCAAGGTGTTCCGGAGCTATGGGGCCAACCCATGGAATCAGCCATGGCGTTGCTGGCGGATTCGGGACTGGCCGTGGGCGGGGTCGATTCGGTGCGCCACCCCATCGCGCCCGCGGGCGTCGTGATCGGGCAGAGCCCGCTTCCCGGGCGAACCGCCTTGCCGAGCGCACCGGTGAGGGTCACGGTCTCGCAAGGGCCCGAGATGGGTTCCGTGCCGGACGTGACCCGTCTGCGGGGAGGGAGGGCCGCTGCGCTGCTCGAGTCCGGGGGTTTCGTGGTCCAGGTGGACACCGTCGAATCGGATGCTCCGGCTGGCAGGGTCATCGCCATCGATCCCGTGCCCGGAAGCGAACTGGCCCTGCCGGGGAGCATACGGCTGGAGGTGAGCCTCGGGCCGCCCACCTTCCCCATGCCAGATCTGTCAGGCGTGACTCAATGGGAGGTCTGGGGTCTGCTCGATTCTCTGGGGCTGATCCTGTCCGGTGTGGAGCGACGGTACAGTATTCTGAACGTTGACCGTGTTTTCGGCCAGTATCCTGGACCGTACTTTCCGGTGGAGCTGGGTACCGCGGTGCGTGTGATCGTCGGTGAGGAGATGCGTCCGATGCGGGACGGTGTGCGATGAACCGGACGTACGTCCTGGCGGCGCTTGTCGCGACGGCGGTCGTCGCGGCCGCATGGCTCAGCCGGAACCGCATCCAGCCCGTCGTCTCCGGCTACCCGGCGCCGGACTTCGTGGTCACGGATGCCGAAGGCACCCCGGTGTCGCTGGCCGACTATGACGGCAGGGTGGTTCTGCTCAACGTGTGGGCTACCTGGTGCGGGCCCTGCCGGGAAGAGATGCCCTCCATGCAGCGTCTGTACGACCGCTTCACGCGCGACGAATTCGAGATCGCGGCCATCAGCATCGATGCCGCGCCGGGTCGGTTCGACGCTTCCGGGAATCCCGGCGGGGATCCCTTCGCGTATGCGCGCGAATTGGAGTTGACGTTCCCCATTCTGTTGAATCCGTCCGGTGACATTCAACGGGCCTACCGGACCTCGGGCGTCCCCGAGTCTTTCCTGATTGGTCCCGACGGGGTCATCTACAAGAAGGTGGCGGGATTGACGCGGTGGGATTCGGATACGAACGTCGGGCTCGTCCGGCGTCTGGTCGAAGGGAGCTGACCGTTGTCCCTGTCGGGGATCATCGTGCGCAACTGGCGCCTCAAGATCGCGGCCTTCGTGCTTGCCGTGCTGTTATGGGTCACGATGCGGATCAGCGACGACCGCGGCAGCCGCTTGAGCATACCGAGCGTCGAGGTCAGGGTGGAACAGGTGCACCGGGACTGGTATCTGCGCCAGGCGCCCATGCCGCCGACCGTGGAGATGACCGTGAGCGGCCCGATCGGTGAACTTCTGCGCGTGGCGATGTCCCAGCCGGCGATCGTCGTCCGGGTCGACTCCGTCCTGAAGGAGGACTCGGTGCTGACGCTTATCCCCGACTGGGTGAGCAATGTGGACAGGAGCAGCGTCACCATCGAGAACTTCGCGCCGAGTTCGGTGCGCCTCTTCTTCGAAAGGAACAAGGAAGAGGAGATCCCCGTGTCGGTCCGGCTGATCGGAACGCTCCCCGACTCCCTGGCGATGGTGAGCGAGCCCCGGGCAAACCTGCTCTTCGTGCGGGTCCGTGGCGCGGCTTCGTCGGTCGACGCGCTCGAAACGGTCTTCCTCGAGCCCTTCGACCTGGGTGAATTGACGGGGCCGGGGCGCTTCGACGTCCTGATCGACACCGCGGGGCTGGGTGAGTTGGCCGTGAGTCCCACGACGGCGACACTCACCGTGGACGCAGCCACCAGAACAACCCGGGTGCTCCTGTCGATGGTCGAGTTCGCGGGCGCGGGGGACGATCTGGTTGTGGAGCCTGAGTCGGTGACCGTGACCCTGTTCGGTGCCGAAGAACTCCTGAGTGCGGCGGACTCGGCTGTCGTGCAGGTGCTCGTGGACGCCGACGCGGCGGAGTTGCGCCGGCAACTGGAAGAGAACGCGGCGGTTCGAGTTCCGGTAACGCTGAGTGGTCTTCCCCGCTGGGTGGAAGGGGCTCTTGAGGTGGACTCCGTAACCGTACGAGGATCCGGCACACCGTGAACGGGCCGATTCTGGGCATCGAGACCACCTGTGACGAGACTTCGGCCGCCGTCCTCGACGAGCACGGGACCATCCTCGGCATGGTGATCCACTCCCAGGACATGCACCAGGTCTACGGCGGCGTGGTCCCCGAGCTTGCCGCGCGGGACCACCTCAAGCGCATCGAACCGGTCGTCGCCGCCACCCTGCGAGACGCGGGAATCCGGCGGCGCGACCTGGGTGCCATCGCCGTCGCGGCCGGCCCCGGGCTCATAGGCGCGCTGCTCGTCGGCGTGACCTGGTCCCGGGCGGCCGCGTTCGCCCTTGGCATCCCCATGATTCCGGTCCACCATATGGAGGGCCACCTCTTCGGCCCCGTGCTGGAGGACCCCGACGCCGTGCCCCCGTTCGTGGCCCTCCTCGTCTCGGGGGGACACACCTTGCTGCTATGGGCCCCGCAGTGGGGCCGTTACTTCCTGATTGGCGAGACCCGGGACGATGCCGCGGGGGAAGCGTTCGACAAGGTCGCGAAGCTGTTGGGACTGCCGTACCCCGGAGGCCCCGCGATCGAGAGGGCCGCGGCTACCGGTGACCCGGAGCGGTACTCCTTCCCCAGGCCGATGTTGCGACAGAGAGGCCGGCGTCGTGGCGGCGCCACAGGCGGGGCCACCGCTACAGGCAGCTTCGACTTCTCGTTTTCGGGGCTGAAGACGGCGGTAGCCCGTACGGTGGCACAGCTCGCCGAAAAGGACTCGCTGGACGCGGAGCGGCCTCACCTCGCCGCGTCGTTCCAGGAGGCCGTCATCGATGTGCTGGCGGCGCGGGCGCGGGCGGCGATGGACGCCGTCGGCTGCGACAGACTGGTGCTGGGCGGTGGCGTAGCCGCCAACCAGGCGCTGCGATCCCGCCTCCGGGAAGACATCGGTCCGGGTGGCCGCCTGTTCGCCGGGTCGGCCCGGTTGTCGATGGACAACGGTGCGATGATTGCGCGTGCCGGGCTGTTCCGCCTGGCTGCGGGGAGATACGGAGGCCTCACAGGCGCGATCGCCAGCGTGCCCATCCCGGGGACGCGCCCGTGGCGGCCCGCTACCCGTCCCGCTGCTTCGCGACCACCACCCGAATCGTCGCCCGAAGGTGCCGAGTCGTCGAGTCCGCAGGTATCATCCAGGACAGTACCCTCCCACTGACAAGGCCAGGTCGTCGTGTACCCGATCCTCTTCCGATTCCCCGAGTGGTTCCCGTTCCTGGGCGGCGAACCGATTACCTCCTTCGGCGTGATGCTGCTGCTGGCGTTTCTAACGGCCGGGCACGTCCTCAAGGCCGAGATGGTCCGTATGGGTCACGACGCCGAGAAGGCGTGGGATCTTCTCTTCATGGGGGTGATCGGGGGCGTGGTGGGCGCCAGGCTCTACTATGTCCTCCTCAACTACCCGCGCCTCCTGGAAGACCCTGCCGGAATGATCTTCTCCCGTGGCGGAATGGTGTGGTACGGGGCCTTCATCCTTGCGGCGAGCCTCATCCTGTGGCGGATCCGCCAGCTCAGGCTCCCCATGGGCAGGACGGCTGACGCTGCCGCCCCCGCCCTCGCGCTGGCCTACGGAGTGGGACGGATCGGTTGCTTTCTGGTGGGTGACGACTACGGCCGGCCAACAGACTCGTGGGTCGGCGTCGCCTTCCCCAACGGAACGCCGCCCAGCACCGTCGGGGCCATCTCCGGCCAGTTCGGGATCACCGTCGATCCGGCGCTTGTCGAGCAGTACGGACAGGTGCTTCCCGTGCACCCCACGCAACTCTACGAGACCGGCATTTCCACACTCATCTTCTTCCTTCTCTGGACGTTGCGCCGCAACCACCACCGGGCGGGATGGCTGTTCATGCTGTGGCTCGCCTGCGCCGGAGCCGAGCGCTTTTTCGTGGAGGTCTTCAGAGCGAAGGACGACCGCTTCTTCGGCTTCCTCACGCTGGCTCAGGTGATCTCGCTGATGCTGGTCGGTGTCGGTGTCGTGTGGATGGTGAAGCTCCGAAGGGAGAAGGGCGCCGCCGCTGCGTGACGATACTCCACGTCTCGGACGTTCACTTCGGCAAACCGCACCTTCCGGCGGTGCGGGACGCCGTGGTACGGTTCGCACACGACGCGCGACCGGACGTGGTCGTCGTCTCCGGAGATCTCACCCAGCGGGCCAAGCGGGAGGAATTCCGCGCCGCGCGGGCTTTTCTGGACCGGCTGGCACCCCACCCCGTCATCGTCACGGCGGGCAACCACGATGTCCCCCTCTACCGGTTCTGGGAAAGGCTCTTCGCACCGTATCGGAACTATCGAGCCATCATCGGGCCGGAGCTCGACACCGTCGTGGACATCCGGTCCGGTCGCGGGGAGCGCCGCGTCCGCCTTGTGGCCCTGAACTCGTCCTCGCCGCGCACGGCCATCGTGAACGGCCGGCTCTTTGGCCGGCAACTGGACTTCGCGAAGAGGTCGTTCGGGTCGGCCGGTCCGGGCACCTTTCGCCTCCTGGTCATCCATCACAATCTCATCTCTCCACCGGGGTACACCACGGCTCCCCCCTTGCCCGGAGCCAACCGCATTCTGGCCGTCTTGCAAGGCATGAGAGTGGACCTGATCCTTTCAGGACACATCCACCAGTCCTTCCTCGGCTGGAGCGGGCGCACCCCTCCCGGTCCGGGGCCGGGAGGAGTCGGGATTCCCATCGTCCTCGCCGGCACAGCGTCGTCGAGCCGGGGACGGGGGAAGGAAGTTGGGCGGAACTCCTTCAACCTTGTCCGGGTCGTACAATCGGGCGTCGAGGCCACCGCGTATCTATATTCGCAGGACGCCGGATGCTTTCTGCCGGGGGAGGGCCGCCGGTATCCCGGAGTCCGGGTGACCCGTCCCTCCCGCGGACTGGTGGAGAAGGGGAGTCCTCGCGGTGAAGAAGGTGCACATCCGTAGAAAGCCCACAAGCGTCGACGCGGCATCGGTAACCCTGGCAGTCAGCCGGGCGCCTCACCGCTCTCGGTGCTCGCGGGGGTCTGTCCGCGGGCTGCTGGCAGCCGCTCTGCTCCTCGCCGGGGGTCTGCCAGCCCCGGCGTGGGCACAAGGGGTTCGAGAGGAGATTGCGGCCGTCGATTTTGTCGGCAATGAGGCTTTCACCGATGCAGAATTGCGGCGGGCGGTGTTCACCCAGGCCTCGAAGTGCCCCTTCGTGCTGGCGGTCACCACATGCCTGTTCGGCTTCGACTGGGGGAGGGATCGCTCCTACTACAGCCCCCGGATCCTGGACGACGATGTGGAGCGGCTGCGGATTCTCTACCATGCTCATGGCTTCCGCGGAGTCGTGTTCACCCCGGAGGTCGTCGAACATGACGACGGGACCGTCTCCGTCACCTTCGGTATCGACGAGGGCATCCCGTTCAGGGTGGGCGAGGTGAACCTAATCGGAGACACGCTGCCGGCCGGGCTGGAGTTCCAGGAATCGCTCCCCATCGTCGTAGGAGACCCGCTCAGCGCGCTTCTTATCGAGGAGACATCCGACTCCCTCACCCGTCGGCTTCGCAACCTCGGCTACGCATCGGCGGACGTCTTCCCCGGCTTCTTCCTGCCCAGCAACAGCGACTGGGCGACAGTGAGCTACCGGGTGGAGTTGGGGCCGCTGACAACCATCGGGCCCATCGAGGTGGCGGGTAACGAACTTCTGGACGAAAGCGTGATCCTGGACCGTTTGCCCTTCGGGGAAGGACAGCTGTTTCGGGAGCGGCAGATACGGGAAGGCCAGCGAAGTCTCCACGAACTCGATATCGTCGCCCGTGCCCTTGTCCGGCCCGACACCGCGCGGATCGTATCGGACTCCGTCCTGCCGATTCGGGTGGAGGTGGTGGAGGGCGATGCACACCTGGTTCGAACCGCAGGCGGGCTGGACAGCGCGGAGTGTCTCAACGTCGAAGGGCGGTGGGCGAGCCGGAATTTCTTCGGCGGCGGGCGCATCCTGCAGGCCCAGGCGCGGATCTCCAACCTTCTGGCCTCGGTCCTCCAGTCCACGCCCCTTTGCGCCCAGGCCGGCACCGGAGACTTCGGGCGGGTCAACTGGCGGGTGGGGGCCGACTTCAACCAGCCCACATTCTTCTCGCGCCGGACGAATCTGCTCGTTGGACTCTTCGCCGAGCGACAGTCGCGAAAGAACATCTTCGTCCGGGACGCCTTCGGTCTGGCCATCGGTCTGACCCGCACGCTGGATGTCAGTTCGTTCACGAATGTGAGATTCCGTCCCGAGCTCAATCGTCTGGCGGCAGCCGAGGCCATCCTTTGCGCGACCTTTCTCGCATGCGCACCGGAAGACATCGAGGTCCTGTCCGGGGCCAACTGGCTCTCTCCGGTCGCCGTGTCCTTCAATCGGGACGAGACCGACGAACTCTTCAACCCGACCCGCGGATTCCGGGGCGTTGTCGACCTCGAGTTCGCGGACGGGCTCACGGGCTCCGACTACTCCTACTTCCGGGCGTTCGCCGACGGAAGCCTCTACAGCGCGATCGACAGGCGCACGGTGCTCGCCCTGCGGCTCCGGGCCGGAAGGATCAATCCCGGCGGCTTCGAGGGCCTGGTGTCTCCCGGACAACGATTCTCGGAGGTGGTGCCGCCTCAGAAACGGTTTTACGGTGGAGGCGCGAACAGCATCCGTGGATTCGCACAGAGCACTCTGGGACCGAGGAGCCTGTCCATCGGTGTGGAAGAACTGCTGCGCCGTGTTGACGCCGGAAGGGCACCGATCTGCCTCCCCGCCGCGGTGCGAGACCTCACCTGCGACGGGTCGCCGCTGGCCGATTCGAGCCGTTATCAGGTTCGGCCGATCGGCGGCCTCGCGACGATCGAGGCGAATGCCGAAGTGCGTTTCGCGCTTGGCGACGGCATCTGGGCCGGTGCGGCCTTCGTCGACGTCGGACAGGTTTGGCCCCAGGGCGTTACACTCGACGACCTTGAGGTCACTCCTGGTGTGGGTGTGCGCTACAACGCGCTCTTCGGTCCAATCCGCCTCGACGTTGCCTATTCGTTCCGTGGCCGCGAACCGCTTCAGGTCGTCACCTCCCAGATCCGCCCCTATTCCCCCGGCGACGACGATCCGACCGACCGGATCGACATCGGCCCTCCGGATGCGCCGTCCGAATTCATCGACTGGGTGGTTTCGGAGGACCTCGCGCTGCTGGGGCCGCTGGTGCTCTTCGGCGACGACCCCGGGTTCTCGATCCGGCGCTTCCAGCTGCACTTCTCCATCGGACAGGCGTTCTGAGGCATGAGCGGCAAGGCGGCGAAGCGGACGCGCAACGCGCGGGACGGCGAGCGTCGCCGGGCGTGGCCCGCCGCCATCCTGCCCTGGGCGATCGTCGCTGTCAGCGTTCTCGTTTCGGCAGGAGTGGCGGGTGCGGTGATGTTGACCCGTACCGTCGCCGGGCGCGAAATGGTGCTGGACTGGGCCCTGTCCCGTCTTGGTCCCGCGATCAATGGTTCGATCCGGGTTGGCTCCGTGGCCCCGGGGGGGCTCCTGACCGGCGCCACGCTGCACGATCTCGAGCTTAGTGACAGCCTGGGCCGCCCGGTCCTGGTCGCGGATTCGATCAGGGCCCGTTACTCGATCCTCGAGCTGCTCGCGGGCACGTCCGGCGTCGCGGATGTCCACATCTGGTCACCGACCCTGACCCTCGATCACACGCCCGGCGATCGTGTCGACCTCTCCAGCCTGCTCACCCGGACGGAAGCGGCGTCGGAAGCTGCCTCCAACCGGCGCGACGAGGGCGATGCACCCGGCTTCCGCGTCCGGGGTGCCCGGATTCATGCGGGCGCCGTCATCATGCGCGACGACGACGGCGCCGAGAAGCGAATCGATCAGATTGCAGCGGTACTGCCGCGGATCGATATCCGGAGCGGCCGGGGTTTCGACCTGACTGCAAGCCTGGAAGACGTGGCCCTGTCGTATCCGTTGGGCGGCGGCGGGTTGGACCTCGCGGGCATTCAGGGCTCCCTGGAGGTGGGTGCGGGGGGGATCTCCGTGAGCGCCGACCGGTTTCGTCTTCCGGGGTCCGAGGGCAAAGGGGTTCTGCTCGCGGAGCGGCGGGACGAAAGATGGCACACCACCTTCGACCTGGACTTCTCGCGCCTCTCCATCGCCGACCTGAGTTGGCTCGACGAGAGGCTCGATTCCGGCGCCGCCCGGGGCAATGTGCTCGTCCGGGTCGGTCCCGACGAGGTGCTGATCGACGTGACCGATGGCCGCGTGGAGGGGAGCCCGGGACGATTTGCGGTTTCCGGCGGCGTGTCGTTGGGGGGCACCACCCTCTTCCGCAATCTCCGCGTCGCTCCGGAGTTGCTGGCCACGTCGGAGCTGGACCGATGGCTGCCCTCGCCCGCACCCGTTACCGGTGCACTGTCGGGTGATGTCCGGTTCGACGGCGAACCCGGGCGTCTCCGGATATCCGGAGATCTGGCGCTGGTGCATGAGGCCACGCTGGACACGCTGGTCCACCTCGCGGGGGAAGGAACGACGCTGGGCCGCCGAACGGTGGCTGGCGTCGATGTCGACGTGACCGCGCTCGACTACACGCTGCTGCGCAACTTCGTCCCCGGGGTTGCGTGGGACGGGCGGGGTGATTTCAGCCTGCAGGCGGACGGGGACCTGCGCACCGGCATGCAGGTCCTGCTGGTGGCGAATCAAACCATTGCGGGAAGTATCCGCAGCTCCGTGGTGGTCTCCGGGACGCTCTACGGCGACACTGCAGTTTCCCTGGTCCACCTGGACGCAACGATGAGCCCCCTGTCCCCGGCGACGATCCGCACGTTCTACCCGGACTTCCAGCTGGCGGGCGACATCGACGGATCCGTTTCCCTGGTCGGACCCCTCGAAGAGCTCGTCGTGGCGGCGGAGCTTCGTACGCTGGCGGGTGCACTGACCGCCAGGGCAACGGTCAACGTGCATGATCCTGCGGCCGGGTACCGGGTTACGGCCTCGGCGCAGGACTTTCGTCTATCCGAGTTGATCGACGAGTTGCCGGATTCCACCGTGGTCTCGGGGACCGCCACCCTCAGCGGAAGCGGGTTCGACCTCGGTTCGTTGCGCGGGGCCCTCGACTTCGACGCCGGGCCTTCCAGCCTGGGCCGCCTCAGGGTGGACTCCGCCGCCGCGAATCTGTGGGTGGACGACGATGGCGTGCTGCATGTTCTGTCCCTGTACGGAGACGCGGGCGGGCTCGTCGTCCAGGGCCGCGACGGGAGCATCGGCGCGGCGCCGGGCACATCGGGCGAGGGAGTCGTCCTGTCCGTGACGTCACCGTCGATCCGCCCCCTGCGCGACTTCGTCATGGGGGAGAATTTGTTCGCATGGGACGAATTGGCGCCAATCGAACAAAATGCCATGATCCAGTTCGACGGAGTGGATCCGGACACCTTCCCCACCGCGCGTGAAATCCGCTTCGACGGCGCGGTGGATGGCGAGATCCGGGTGGAAGGCGGACTGGACGACATGACGGCCCAGGTGGATGTCGACATCGAGGGTCTGGAGTACGGTGTCAGTTCGGCGCGTCTCCTGGAGATCAACGTCACGGCCCGGGGCGTCGGCCTTCCGCGGCCCGATTCGGCTCCCTCCATGGCTCCGCCCCTGGTGTTGGAAGGCACCGTGGAGGGTGACTCGATTTCCTTCGAGGGGCGCGAATTCCGCTCCGCGCGGGTGGAAGGGGAATTCGACTTTGACGCGGGCGGGCCGCTCCGCGCCATTGTGGTGCGCACCGGCGGGCCGGCCTTCTCACGGAGCGAATCGTATGAGGCCCAGGCGGTCGTCAATCTGGGTGACGGGCGGGGCCGGATCGACCTCGACCGGCTCAACCTTGTCTTCGACGACCGGCGCTGGGGGCTGAGGGGGCCAGCCAGCTTCGAATGGGACCGGGACGTGCTCGTCGTGAACGACTTCGGCCTGATCCGGCCCGGCACCGAGGGCCTTCGCGCGCTTGCCGACGGATCACTCGCCTTTGGAGAGGCCGAGTCCGACTTCGAACTGCAGGTCACCGACCTGGACCTCGGCATCCTCGGCAGCCTTCTGCAACTGCCACGCTTTCCGACCGGTCTTGCGACGACCCGGGTGCGGGTGACGGGATCCGGCGCGGACCCCGAATGGGAAGGCTTCCTCCAAGTGGAGGACGCAGGGTACGGAACGGTCGGCTTCGATCGCGTGGCCGTGGTGGGCAGCTACTCGGGCCGGAGCGTCGAGGGCGGTATCGAATACTGGACGGGAGGACGCCGGACGATGCGGGTGGAAGGCGTGGTGCCGATCGACCTTCGCCTCAGGGCGGTGGACGTTCGGATCCCGGACGAGGCCGTGGATCTGGACATCGTCGCCGACTCCTTCCCCGCCGCGATGGCCCTCGGTTTCCTGCGGAGCCTGGAAGAGGTCGGCGGCACTCTGACCGGAGATGTAAAGCTGGGGGGCCGCCGGTCGGATCTGGAGCCGGACGGGGTGCTTCGACTGGAGAATGCGACGGGTCTGCTCGCGCCCCTCGGGGCCCGGTTGTCGGCGGTCGACATCGACATGCTCCTGAGTCCCGACGGCGCCATAGCGGTCGACGGCTCGGGTGTGTCCGGGGGGACGATCGAGGTGCGGGGAACGGTGGGGGCGGGGGATCTCTCCGACGTGGTGCTGGACCTGGCCTTCTGGCCCCGCGAGTTTCGGATCGTCGACCGCCGCGACATGGAGGCGGTGGTGAGTGGCGACTCGATCACCTTGACGGGCTCCTTCAGCCTCCCGTTCATCGAGGGACAGCTCGATGTGAACGGGAGCACGGTCTTCATCGAGGAGTTCCAGCGCACGGCGGCAGCCGTGGACTTCTACGACCCGGTACTGTTCAGCGCTGCGATCGCCGAGATCGGAATCAGTGACGAAGACGAGGAGCTGGGCGCCGGAGTCCGGGAACGCAACCCCTTCCTCGAGAATCTGCGCGTGGCGATTGAGATGCATGTGGGCCGGGGCAACTGGCTTCGATCCCGGGTCATGAACGTGGAGACGGCGGGAGACCTCTCACTCACCTTCGACCGCCAGGGCAACCAGCTGATCCTCCAGGGCGAGATCGAGGTCGTGCGGGGCACCTACAGCATCGGTCCCAGCACCCTGACGATGACCGAGGGAACATTTCAGTTCGTGGGGACGCCCGGGTTCAACCCCGGGCTTTCCGTCACCACCGAGAGGCAGCTCCGCACCCGTGAGGGCGAGCCCCTCGTGATCACCGCCGACCTCTCGGGAACCCTGCTGTCGCCACGCATCAGCCTTGCCAGCAACGCGACCTTCGCCATGTCGGAGGCCGACATGGTGACCTATCTGGTTCTGGGGCGACCGACCTCGGCGCTGATCAGCGAAGGGGGCGCGGGCTCGTTCGGAGCGGGAACCAACCTGCTCCTGGGCCAGTTCGCCAACGAACTCGGGTACCTCCTGGCCCTTGAACTGGGCGTCGATCATCTGTCGGTGTCGCAGGCCGAGCAAAGCCAGGCCAACGCGGCTTTCGGCGCGTCGTCGCTTCAGGTGGAGGCGGGCTGGTACGTTATGGACGATGTCTTCTTGACCGGTGTGTGGCAGCGCGGCTTTTGTGCCGATCCCACGCTTCCCGTAAACAGCGGCGGGGTGAGGGTCGAGGTGGAGATGCCGAAGGACGTGAAACTGGAGGGATTCCTGGAGGGCAGATGCACCAGAGAGCGGTACCGCGGGCTGGGTGATCTCTCCCTGGAACTGGCCAATATCTGGGGCTTTTCGTTCTTTCGGGAATGGGGGTATTGAGGGTGCATCTCGTCGTGCGTGGAGCACGTGAACACAATCTGAGGAACGTCTCTCTCGAGATTCCCAGAGAGCGGCTCGTGGTTGTGACGGGGCTGTCCGGATCGGGCAAGTCGTCGCTGGCCTTCGACACCATCTACGCCGAGGGCCAGCGCCGGTACATCGAGTCGCTCTCGGCCTATGCGCGCCAGTTCCTGGGCATGATGGAAAAGCCCGACGTGGATTCGATCGAGGGGCTGTCGCCGGCGATCTCGATCGAGCAGAAAACGGTGTCCAGGAACCCCCGGTCCACCGTCGGCACCGTGACCGAGATCTACGACTATCTGCGGCTCCTGTACGCGCGCGCCGGGACGCCCTACTGCCCGACCTGCGACCTTCCCATCGAGCGTCAAAACGCGACACAGATCGTCGACCAGCTGCTGAAAATGGAAGAGGGGACCCGTATCCAGGTGCTGGCGCCCCTCGTGCGCGGCCGCAAGGGACAGTTCAGGGATGTCTTCGACCGCGCGCGGAGGGAGGGTTTCGTCCGTGCCATGGTCAACGGGAAGGTGTACGACCTTCGCGAGATTCCCCGGCTCAACCGCTACGAGAACCACGACATCGGGATCATCGTCGACCGGATGGTGATCAGGTCCGAGGACCGGGTCCGCCTGTCCGACTCGGTCGAGACGGCGCTGAGGGCCGCGGAGGGCGTCGTGCAGATCCTGGAGCGGCGAGGAAGCCGCGACGTGTCCCATCTCTTCAGCGAACACTACGCGTGCGCGGACTGCGGGACGAGTTTCCCCGAACTCGAGCCCCGGGTCTTTTCCTTCAACTCGCCTCACGGCGCGTGCACCGACTGCGGCGGCCTCGGCACCACCAAGGAAGTCAACGGCGCGCTGCTGGTGGCGGACCCGTCGCTGTCGATCCTCGAGGGCGTGGTCATTCCGTGGGGCGAGCCCGGCGGCCACCTGCGCGGGTCCGTGATTCCAGGACTCGCCGAGGCATACGAATTCGATCCCCGAAAGCCCTGGAGAGACCTGTCCCGGGAGGCACGGGACGCTGTCATGGCGGGGTCCGGCAGGATGAAGATCCGCTTCCCGTACAACGCCGGGAAGATGAAGGGCTACTACGAGGACTATTGGGAGGGGGTCGTCTCGAACGTGGAGCGCCGCTACCGGGAAACCACCTCGGAACACGTCCGTTCGCAGCTGGACCAGTACATGTCCAGCCAGACGTGCGCCACTTGCACCGGCTCGCGGCTGGGTCCGCTCGGCAGGTCGGTCCGGATCGGAGGCGTGCCGATCAGCAGCGTCGTCGACCGGCCCATCGGCGAGGTTCTGGCCTTCATTCGGACGCTTCCAGTGACTGGAGAGGCACCTTTGCCCGGCGTGGAGACCGCGCCCGGCGAGCCCCTCGCGGCAGAGGTCGCCGGACCGATCCTCAAGGAGGTGCGGGAACGGTTGGGGTTCCTGCAGAACGTTGGGCTCGACTACCTCGCGCTGAGCCGTTCCGCGGCGACGCTGTCGGGAGGAGAGTCCCAGCGCATCCGCCTGGCCACCCAGATCGGAAGCCGGCTCGTGGGCGTGCTCTACATCCTCGATGAGCCCTCCATCGGGCTGCACCAGCGCGACAACCACCGCCTGTTGCGCACACTCGGACATCTGCGCGATCTGGGAAACTCGGTCCTGGTGGTGGAGCACGACGAGGACACGATCCGGGCGGCGGATTTCGTCGTCGACCTCGGGCCGGGTGCCGGACGCGAGGGCGGTGAGGTCGTGGCCGCGGGGTCGGTCGCAGACATCGAGGCGCAGCCGGACTCGATCACCGGAGCGTACCTGCGCGGGGACCGGGAGATTCCGCTTCCCGCCCAGCGCCGCCGACCCGATCCCGCGCGCTGTCTCACGGTGCGGGGGGCGTCGCAGCACAACCTGAAGGATATCGACGTGGCCTTCCCGCTGGGCTGCTTCGTGACCGTTACCGGGGTCAGCGGTTCCGGCAAGTCCACGCTGGTCAACGGCACCCTGTACCGCGCCCTGTCGCGTCAATTGTACCGGAACCGGTCCGTTCCGGGTGCCCACGATCGCATCGACGGTCTCTCGGGCGTGGACAAGGTCATCGAGGTCGACCAGTCGCCCATCGGCCGAACCCCGCGCTCGAATCCCGCCACCTACACGGGCCTGTTCACGCCCATCCGCCAGCTCTTCGCCGGCGTCCCGGAAGCCCAGATCCGGGGCTACCAGGCGGGACGCTTCTCCTTCAACGTGAAGGGCGGCCGGTGCGAATCCTGCCGCGGCGACGGCCTGGTGAAGATCGAGATGCACTTTCTCCCGGACGTATACGTGTCCTGCGACGTGTGCCGCGGAAGACGCTACAACCGGGAGACGCTCGACATCTACTACAAGGGCCGCAACATCGCGGATGTCCTGGACATGACGGTGCGTGAAGCGCTGGACTTCTTCGCCGCCGTGCCCCAGATCAAGCGGCGCTTGCAGACGCTGTCCGATGTGGGGCTCGGGTACATCCACCTGGGCCAGCCCGCGACCACACTGTCAGGGGGTGAAGCGCAGCGGATCAAGCTGTCGTCGGAGCTCTCCAAGGTGTCCACCGGGCGGACCATGTACATCCTGGACGAACCCACGACCGGGCTCCACTTCGAAGATGTGCGCATCCTTCTGGGCGTCCTGCACCGTCTTGTGGAGCGTGGCAACACCGTTGTGGTCATCGAGCACAACCTCCATGTGGTGAAGACGGCGGACTGGGTCATCGACCTCGGACCCGAAGGGGGCGACGGCGGCGGGCGAATCGTCGTGGAGGGCACGCCCGAGAGGGTGGCCGAGGAACCGGCTTCGTACACGGGGGAATACCTCGCCCCCCTGTTGGGCGTGGCCCGGGTGGGATAGTCCGTGTTATTTTCGGGGCCGAAGGCCTGGCCGTCCGTGACGGAAAACCCCGGCCTGTTTCGTAGGGCTATGCATCCCCGCTGATTCCCTGTGACGCTGTCAAAGGAGAAGGCTATGGTTACCCGAGAAGACCTGGAGAGTTATCTGATCCGCATGGATGCGGACTTCGACGAAGTGGACGACGGGATGTTCCTGATCCGCACGGAGAACGGTGGCTCCGTCGTCGTCCATCATTCCGAGCCGCTGTTGCTGGTTCGCATGAAGGTCATGGACCTGCCGGCCGACGCGGAAGGCCTCGGCGACCTGTACGAGACCCTGCTGAGGCTCAACGCCACCGATGTCATACACGGGGCATACGGAATCGAAGCCGGTGAGCTGGTTCTGAGCGATACGCTCCAGCTCGGCTCGCTCGACTTCGAAGAACTCAGGGCGTCGCTGGAGAGCGTTCAGCTCGCTGCGTCGTCCCACGTTTCGCGGATCCAGGCTCTCGCAGGGACGAGAGGGGGCGAATAGAAGATGAGCATCTTCAGCAAGTTCTCGACGATGATCAAGTCCAACCTCAACGACCTCATCTCGCGGGCGGAAGACCCGGAGAAGATGTTGAACCAGATCATTCTGGACATGAGGGACCAGCTCGCGAAGGCGAAGCGCGAGGTCGCGGCCGCGATTGCCGACGAGCGCAAGCTCAAGGGTCAGCTTGCGGACGAGGTCAAGCAGGCGAGTGACTGGGAGCACCGCGCCATGCTCGCCATCAAGGAAGGCAGGGACGACCTGGCCAAGCAGGCTCTGGTGCGGCAACAGGAACACGCGGATCGAGCCACCGTTCTGGACAACACATGGCGGGCGCAGGCCGACGAGACCGAGAAGCTCAAGGGCTCTCTCCGCAAGCTCAACGACAAGATCGAAGAGGCGAAGCGGAAGCGGAACCTGCTGATCGCCAAGCAGAAGCGGGCGCAGGCCCAGAAGCGCATCCACGAGACCATGTCCGGACTTTCGGACACGTCCGCGTTCGAGGCCTTCAACCGCATGGCCGACAAGATCGAGGAAGAGGAACGGCGCAACCTGGCCCAGGCCGAGGTGACCGAGGCGCTTGCCGGAGATACCCTGGAGTCCGAGTTCCTCCGTCTCGAGTCGGGTTCGAGCGGCGTCGAAGTCGACGACAAGCTCACGGCCCTGAAGGCGCAGATGGGACTGTTGCCGGCCGGTGCTTCTTCCGCTCCAAAGCGGTTGGGGTCGGGCGGTGACGCCTCCGAGGGTGATGAAGCCGACGGGACGGACGCCGCACCCGCCGAGGATCCACCGATCCGCGAGGCCGAGCTGCTGGAGGAGTTCGACAGGCTGGAGCGCAAGGGGGGCACTCGCTGATGAGCGTCGTCTACCTGAACGGGGAATACCTGCACAGGGATGAGGCGCACGTATCGGTCAACGACCGTGGGTTCGTCTTCGCCGATGGCATCTACGAGGTGACGCCCGCCTACGACGGCCGCCTCTTCCGCTTCGAGCACCACCTGACCCGCCTGCGCAAGGGGCTCGGGGCCATCGGGATCGACTACGACGCCGGTGCGATCGAGGAGGTGAAGCGCGGACTGCTCGCCCGCAACGGCCTCGACCAGGTCCCTGTGGCATACGTCTACGTGCAGGTCACGCGGGGCGTGGCACCGCGCAGCCACGCCTTCCCCGATCCCGCCGTCCTGCCCACCGTCTACGGATTCGCCGACCAGTATCACCGTGCAAGCATGGAGGTCTGGGGGCAGGGGACGAAGGCGATCACCATTCCGGACCAGCGCTGGGCTCGCGCCGACATCAAGGCGATCGCCCTGCTTCCGAACGTGCTCGCCCAGCAGGCGGCCGTGGACGCAGGGGTAAGCAACACGCTCTTCATCCGGGACGGCATCGCGCTGGAGGGCTCCCACAACAACATGTTCGCCGTCTTCGGCGGCGTGGTCACGACGTCACCCAAGTCGAACTACATCCTGCACGGGGTAACCCGCGACTTCGTCATCGAGTTGGCCCGGGAGCTGGGTCTCCCGGTCGAGGAGCGAGCCATTCCGCTCACCGAGCTCTACCACGCCGACGAGGTGTTCTTCACCGGAACCACCACCGAGGTCAGGCCGGCTGTGGAAGTCGACGGCAAGGCAATCGGCGACGGCAAGGTGGGCCCGGTTGCGCGTCAGCTCTTCGAGAGGTTCGTGGCCGTGACTACCGGCGCAGCCTGACGGCGTCGCCGAGCCCCCGTGTCGTCGTCACGGTGAGGTCGTCGGGGTTGCCCAGCGGGGCTGGCGGCGGACCCTCCCAATCGCGCAGTATGGCCCGAATCCGCCCGCTGGACTGATTTGTAACCAGCGACACGGTACGTGGGTCGTCCCGGTCCAGCGTCACGGTGCCTTCGGGTCCGGTCAGGGTGATCCGGTCCAGCGAGTCCTCCCAACCTGACTCTATCGGGATGGCAAAGAGGAAGTACTTGTCGCCGAATTCGTCCTCGCCGGGCGTGAAGTCCAGCGAGAATTCCGATTGGCCTCCGAAATCGCTGCCCCGGATCCGGTAGGGTCCCGGCGCGTCAGGGAGTTGCGCGGCAGTGCGCAGGGCGAAGACCGGCTCGATCCGTAGCTCGCCGCCCACCACGCCGCCCCAGAGCACGAGCATGTCGGACTGCGGGCCCGCCGCGGCCAGAAGAGCGCGGGCCTGGTCAGTCGCGAGCTCCCGGCGGTGGTCGATGACCTTCTCGAAGTAGTAGTCGCTGAGCCATCCGCGCTCGTAGCAGTATCCCATGATGTCCCGCCGGTGGTCCGGAGACACTAGTGATCCGTCGCGGAAGTCGTACCCCCACATCCCGATGCTCCCGCCCGGGTATGGGAAGGTCGGGTCGGCCCCCCCGGCGCCGCCGCAGGGAGCGTGGCGAAGGTCGAGATTGTGCCCGACCTCGTGTGCGACCTCGGGCATCGACGCCTTGCCCATGCTGGCCCAACCATTGATCCGTGCCCGGCCGCGCACGGATCCGTTGTTGCTCGATGCGACGCCGTAGTAGTGGCCGGTGCCATTCTCCGCCGTGCGCAACGCCTCGAGTTCCAGGACCAGTCCCCACTGGTCGTCCGCGTTGGTCAGGTCGAGCGACATCATGTAGATGTCGTGCGGCTTCGCGGTGAACTCGGAAAACGGGAACGCGTGCTTGAGCAGCCCGAGCTGCGGGCTGTCACCCGAGATGCCGCGCGTCCACTCCAGGACCGACGAGTCGGGCTCGGTGGCCTCGAGAACCAGAACGGCGGTCAAGGACATCGGCGGCGCTTCCACCACCCTGAGCGAGTCGCCGCCGGTAGCCGGGAAACGCGCCTCACTGCCCGGCGCGAGCGGCACCGTCTCCCCGGGGTCGAACTCGACGACCATCTCGGCCCCCGGCACGATGACGTCACCGGGAATGAGAGCGTTGTAGGAACGGGTGAGGTCGCCCTCGTCGGCCTCGGTCGGAATCTGGTCGTCATCGCGCTGCATCACCACGCGGTGAGTCTCTTCACCCGAGCGGGTAAAGGTGGCGACGACATCGGGCTCGAAGAAGGCACGTGGCTCGTTGGCGGCCACGAAAACCCGCAGCAGGGCGTCCCGGCCCGCGATCAGGCGCACGCCACGCGACGGACTCTGGATGGCCTGGGTGAGATACACGATCGGCAGCGACAGCGTGACCTGTTCAAGGTTCTCGCACGTTGCGCCGGCGACATCGTCGATTCCGGCGAACCATGCCTGGAAGCTGGCCGACGGAGATGCGCACAAAGCTGTCCCACCGTAGTGCAGCACGCCAAGGTGCTCCAGGTGCCGGAAGGCGAATGGAAGTACCCCTTCGAGCCGTGCGTTGTCGGCAACGCGCAGCTCGCGCAGGCCCGGCAACGAGGCAATGGAGGCGGGAAGGTCCCCCATCAGGTCGTTGCCATCGAGGTCGATCGCCGTGAGCTCGCCGAGATTGGTGATCTCGCCGGGGAGAGGCCCCTGAAGACCGTTTACGGGCAGCGAGATTTTGACGACGCGCCCCGCGTCGGCCGTGACGCCGAACCATTCATCCAAAGGCACGTCACTGACCCAGCCGCCCTGGTTCGTCCACGAAGCACCGCCGGTCAGCTCGTGAAGATGGGCCAGCACGAGTTGTTCCACCTCGCCGATGTCGCACTCCGCGCGCTCACCGCCTGGAACCCCCTCCAGCCACTCCTGGAACTCGTCGTCGATCTGTGCGCAAAGACCGGTGTCGTCGTAGTCGAGCACCCTCAGATAGTCGAGGGCCAGCAGACTCCGGGGCAGGAGCCCCCGAAGCTCCGGGTTGCCGGAAAGGAGCAGGTTCCTCATCGAAACGGCCTCGCCGATTTCAGGCGGGAGTCCGCCGGTCAGGGCGTTGCCGGACAGCCACAGGTTCGTCAGCTCGGGGAGTCGCACGACGTCGGGTGGAATCGCGCCGGAGAGCTCGTTGTCCTCGATCCTGAGGAGTTCCAGCCTGGACAGACTGCCCAGCTGCGACGGGATTTCGCCGCTGAGCTGGTTCCGGTACAGGTACAGTCGTTCCAGGGTGGCGAGTCCCCCCAGCTCTGCCGGAATCGTCCCGGTGAGGTTGTTTCGCGAAAGAGACAGCGACTCGATGGAGCGCAGCGTACCAAGTTCAGGCGGAATCGTGCCGGTGAGCTGATTGCCGCTGAAAGTCAGCCTCTTCAATCTGGTCATGCCGCCGATCTCGGGTGGTACCGGGCCCGAGATGCTGTTCAGGGCCAGGTTCGCGTTCTCCAGCGAAGCCATGTTCGCGAATTCGCGCGGGATCGGCCCCGACAGCTCGTTCGAATGAAGAATGAGGGTGTCGAGCCTTGCGAGTGCCCCCAGCTCCGCAGGAAGCGGGCCTGCCAGATTGTTGGACGAGAGGGATATCCGTGTGACCGTACTGAGCTTGCCCAGCTCCGGCGGGATGGTGCCGGACAGCTCGTTGCCGTAGAGGAGCAGGCGCCTGAGGCGCGACAAGTCTCCCAATTGGGCCGGGATCACTCCGGTCAGATTGTTGTTCGGCAACGACAACTCGGTCACGTAGCCTGCCGCGTCGGCTTCGACGCCGTGCCAGGTGCCGATGTCGGTGGCGGTCAGCCAGTTGGACCGGTCTTGCCAATTGGCTCCGCCCGTGGCGTTGTAGAGCGCCTCGAGAGCCGGCCTGTCGGGGGACTCCGGCGGGGCGACCGGCGGCGGAGCAGTCGGCGATGGGTCGTCCGAACAGCTGGCGAGGAGAAGCACTGCCTAGGTTCAAGCGGTCGTCGCAACAGTACCGTGTTGAAGGGTTTTCATGTGCCCCCGATTTTGCTGGACACTAGGCTGGCGAGGGCGACCAGAAAGAAAGAAGTGGGTTCTTGATTTGATGTCTCCCAACCCGAGGGAGTCAGAAGCGACCGACGGTCGTTGAAGGCTGGAGATACGGGAGCGGCAGAGCATTTCAACGCAAGGTTGAGGTCTGGTTCTTTGATGATAACAGATCTTCCAAGGTTTCCGCCGGAGTTCTCCAACCGAGGGTCTTGCGGGGGCGGCTGTTGAGAGCGGCTGCGACGGCGGCGAGATCGTCAGCGGTATGTCTGCTGAGGTCAGTGCCCTTTGGGAAGTACTGTCTCAACAGGCCGTTGGTGTTTTCGTTCGTGCCGCGCTGCCACGGGCTCTGCGGGTCGCAGAAGTAGATGGCCAGGCCAGTATCGATGCGAAGCCGTGCGTGCTGAGCCATCTCTGTTCCCTGGTCCCATGTCAGAGACCGGCGGAGTTGCTCGGGCAGGGTCGTGATCGACGAAGCGATCGCGTCCCGGACGGCTTCGGCACCGTGTCCAGCCAACGCTGGACCGTTCTTGGTCCTGGCCTCGCCGTGTTTGTCATGGCGGGGAAGGTGGAGCAGCATCGTGAACCTGGAGGTCCGCTCGACCAGCGTTCCGATCGCCGAACTGCCCAGCCCCAAGATCAGGTCGCCTTCCCAGTGCCCGGGAACGGCGCGGTCGTCTGCCTCGGCCGGTCGCTCGCTGAGCATGATCTCGGGGTGAACGAACGTCTTGCCCCGTCCGCGGGTGCGAGCTCGAGGCACCCGTAACGTGCGTCCCGTCCGAAGGCACGCTGTCAGCTCCCGTCGCAGCGCACCGCGGCCTGGAACGTAGAGCGCCTGGTAGATGGCTTCGTGCGATATACGCATGGACTCATCGCCGGGGAAGTCGACCCGTAGCCTGTTGGCGATCTGCTCGGGACTCCACGAGGCCGCCCGCCGCCGGTCTTGTCGGCGACCGTGACGCCGTCCGATCCAGCGCACATCGGGGCCTGCCAGAGCGGCACCGTCCAGAGCTCGGATCAGGCCTCCGAGGCG
Organism: Longimicrobiales bacterium; assembly: GCA_963555795.3. Taxonomy (GTDB): domain Bacteria; phylum Gemmatimonadota; class Gemmatimonadetes; order Longimicrobiales; family Gaopeijiaceae; genus Bin94. The sequence goes on from CAUVXA020000007.1 coordinate 1,360,960, forward strand.
ATCCTGCACATACTGCCTCAGTTCGCCGTTCGTAGCGAGCTTCGCAAGCTTTGGACGTTTCGCTCGCCGGTCGGCGTGCCATTGAGCGGTCGTGGCCCGATACTCGAGGTTCCCTCCTCCTGTAGCTGCGTTGCGCCGCAGTTCTCGCGAGATCGTCGAGGGTGAGCGGCCCAACTGCCGGGCGATCTCGCGCACGCCACGAGCACGGGCTCGAAGAACGGCGATCTCTTCTCGCTCAACGAACGAGAGATAGCGCCGTGACTGGGGACGAAGATTGAGTGGTGGCATGCCACCACATTCGCGAAACCAGCGTGTCCCGACAGCAGGGGACACACCCGCTGCCACGGCGGCCTCCTCGCTCGACAGACCTCGAGCGATCTCTTTCCAGAACCTCTGCCGATGCTCGCGCCGTCCCACCGGCGGACGGCCTGGTGAACGCATCCGCGGACGTAGGGCTCGATCCGCTCCTCGGTGCCTGCTCGCTGCCATCGCAACATCTCCCTGAGGTGTTGCGACGACCGCTTGAATTCACCCTGCGCACCAGGGCGCGGCCCACGCCACTATTTGCCGATTAGACAACGATGTCATATAAGTGTCTCCAAGATACTAATATAATAAGTATGAACGGCGTAATGCGAGGTATTCAGCTACGCCACCCCCCCAGCCGTTGGCCAACTCCCTGTAGGAAGCGCCGGCGTCGACGGCGGTGCGCAGAGCGTCGGTGCCTGCGAGCCTGTCAAAGTGGCCGGGACGCCAGCTCCAGTGCTGGCCTGACATACCCGGGATCTCGGCCAACAGTGCCAGCGTCGCGAGTGTAGGGTCGTACGCGGGGCCATCGACGACGAGGCGAACCCCGCCGACCTCGGTGTCACCGAACTTGCCGTCGCCGGGCTCGCTGGGCGTGAAGCGTACGGGCACGAACCGCGCATCCGGTACCTGGAGCGCGGTGAGACGGCGCGCCAGTTCCTCTCCGTCGAGCCAGGGGGCGCCCACCTGCTGAAAGGCCCGATCCGTGCCGCGCCCCACCGAGATCGGCGTGCCCTCCAAGAGGCAGGTTCCGGGGTAGTGCAGCGCACTCTCCACCGATGGCATGTTGGGGGAGGGCGCGATCCAGGGGATGCCCGTGTCCTCGAAGGGCATGGTGCGCCGCCAGCCGTCCGCGACCGCAACGCTCAGCTCCACCTGCACCCCGAACTCCCCCACGGCCATCCGCGCAAACTCGCCCGCGGTGAGCCCATGCCGCATCGGGATTGGGTAGAGGCCCACGAAGCTGGCGAAGCCGGGGTCGAGGACGTTGCCCTGCACGGGATCGCCGCCGATCGGGTTGGGCCGGTCCAGCACCACGAACGGGATGCCGTGTTCGCCCGCGGCCTCCATCGCGAGCGCCATGGTCGACAGGTAGGTGTAGTAGCGGGCGCCCACATCCTGGATATCGAAGAGGAGGACCTCGACGCCTTCGAGCATCTCTGCCGTGGGCGTCCTGGTTTCGCCGTACAGGGAGTGAACGGGCAACCCGGTGCGCTCATCCACGCTGCCCGCCACCCTGACCCCCGCCTCGGCGCTGCCCCGGATGCCGTGCTCGGGGGAGTAGAGCGCGACGAGCTCGACCTCGGGGTGCCCGGCCAGCAGATCGATCGAGGGGGTTCCGCTCCGGTCCCGTCCCGTGTGGTTGGTGATGAGCCCGACCCTGCGGCCGCGCACCAGCGCGATCGAGTCGCTCAGGAGGACCTCTATCCCGGGACGGACGGGGGCCGGGAGCGCCACCTGTCCGTCCAGGGCGCCTTCGGAAGCCGGGACGGCTGCGTGTCGTGCATCGTCCCCGGGAGAACAGGCGGCGGGGAGGAGCGCGACCAGCAGGGCTGCGCCGAAGTCCAGCAGGGCTGCGCCGAAGTGCTGCCGGGGGCGGGAGGGGGTGCCGTGCGGCGGCTCGGCACGAGCTGCCGGTTCGGCGCGCGTTGCGCGTGGGATGGTAGTCAAGGTCCGTCAGGGCTCCCTGTCAGGAATACCGGCCAGCAGCGGTTGAAGGTGCACGACGCCGACAGTGACATCGGAATTGAGTGCGGAGGTGAGACCGGGGTCAAGGCGGAGGTGGAGTGTCCAATCCCGAGGCCGGCCGTTTCGCACTATCTTGAGTCATGGCGGCTTCCAACGACCCCGTGTCCCGGCAGGGCGCACGTACTCCGGTCCGGCGCTCCGGCACGCCGCGCGGCTTTCTCGCGCTTCGGCTCTCCGCCCTTCTCTGCCTGGCGGCCTTGTCCCTCGCCTCATGCGGCCGCCTCGCCAATGCCCCGTCCGCCGGACCAGGGCCGATGCCCGTCGCGCCCGGGTCGCCGGATGCGCCGGTCGAACCCTACACCCCTCCCGCCGCCGCCCCCGAGCTGTACGACGCGCGCAGGTGGGCCGAGCGGACCCTGGAGTCGCTGACGCTGGACGAAAAGGTCAGCCAGTTGATGATGCCGATCCTGTTGGGCGACTTTGCGCCCGAGGGATCCCGGGCCAGCCAGCGGGCCCGGGCGATGGTGGAGCAGCATCACGTCGGGGGGATCATCATCTCGGTGGGCTCTCCGACCGAGGTGGCCGCCAAGCTCAACTGGCTGCAGTCCCTCTCCGGGCTGCCCCTCCTGATCGGCTCGGATCTCGAGGCCGGCGCCGGGTTCCGCTTCAACGGGGTGGTCCACGCCCCCACCAACATCTGGCTCGGGGGTGCGACCCGATTCCCGGCGCTGATGGCGCTGGGCGCATCCGGGGAGCCGGGGCTCGCGTATGAAACGGGCAGGATCACCGCGCTCGAGGCCCGCGCCATCGGGGTCCACGTACCGTTCGCTCCGGTGCTGGACGTGAACAACAACCCGGAAAACCCCGTCATCAACGTGCGCTCCTTCGGCGAGGATCCGGAGCGGGTGGCCACGCTCGGCGTGGCCTTCGTGAGAGGCCTGCAGGACCACGGTGCGATTGCCACCGCCAAGCACTTTCCGGGGCACGGAGACACCGAAGTGGACTCCCATCTTGCATTGCCGGTGATCCGGGTGAGCCGCGAGCGCATGGACTCGGTGGAGTTGCTCCCCTTCCGCCGTGCTGTCGATGCCGGGTTGGGCGCGATCATGACGGCGCATATCACGGTGCCGGAGATCACCGGCGCCACCACCCCCGCCACCCTGGCACCCGCGGTGCTCACCCATCTGCTTCGGGACCAGATGGGCTTCGGCGGCCTGGTCTTCACCGACGCCATGGACATGGCCGCCGTGGACAGGATGTTCGGCCGCGGGGAGGCTGCCGTGCGTGCCATCGAGGCTGGCGCGGACGTGATCCTCATGCCGCCGGACCTTGCAGAGGCGCGGAAGGGGATCGTGGCGGCGGTCCTCTCAGGGCGCCTCACCGAGGACCGCATCGACCGGTCGGTGCTCAGCCTCCTGCGCGCAAAGGAGAAGCTGGGGCTGCACCGCAAGCGCACGGTCGACATCGGCCGCGTCCGGCGCGTCGTGGGCGTGCCGTCTCATCTGCGTGTCGCTCGCGAGGTGGCCAATCGATCGATCACGGTGCTGAAGGACGAGCGCGGCCTGCTGCCGCTTCTGGGCACGCCGGGCGCCAGCGTGTATTCCGTCACATACCGCCGCCCGAACGACCTGCGCGCGGGACGCTCCTTCAACGCGGGGCTGCGCGAGACCTATCGTCGGCTGCGCGCGGTGAACGTGGACCCGGAGACGACGGACGCGGAGTACGACGACATCCTTGCCCGTGCCCGCACGATGAACCTGACCATCGTGTCTCTCCATGTGGGCGTGCGAACCGCTTCCGGGTCGGTCGCGCTTCCCGAACCCGCGCTCAGGTTCGTGAAGAGGCTGGCCCGGCTGGGGCGGCCATCCATCGTGGTGGCGTTCGGGAATCCCTACCTGCTCTCCGAGTTTCCCGAAGTCGGGACCTACCTCACCGCGTGGTCCGGCGTTCCGGTCGCCGAGCGCGCCGCGGCCGACGCCATCCTCGGCCGGATCGAGGTGACGGGGAGGGCGCCAACCAGGATTGCCGACTTCAGTATCGGCGATGGGCTCCAGATCCCGGCTCGCACCAAGACCGCCGGCAATTGAAGGAGGCGCGGGTCGTCGCGGTTGCCGCCATCGCGGCCCTCCTGGGGTCGTGCACCGGCGCAGCCCCGCTCCCGCACGCCGCCGGACCGATCCCGCCCTCCGGCACCCTCGACCCCGACGCGAACCGCTGGGTGAACGAGACGGTGGCCGGCCTGACGCTGCGCGAGGCCGTCGCCCAGCTGGTGATCCCCTGGATCCCGGGCGGCTACGCGTCCGAGAGTGACCCCGACTTCCGGGAGCTGCTGGGTTGGGTCGAAGAGGGACTGGGTGGCGTGTCGATCTCCATCGGTGTGCCCGACGCCTATGTCGCGAAGCTCAATCGGCTGCAGTCGCGGGCCCGGATTCCGCTTCTGGTGACCTCGGATTTCGAGAACGGCGGGCCGGGGATGAGGATCAACCACAGCTACGCGATCCCGTCGCTCCTTCCCCAGGGCGGGGGAACCAGCTTCCCCCCGACGATGGCCTTCGGCGCCGCGGGCGACGAGGACCTCGTCTTCGAGTACGGCCGCATCACCGCCGAAGAGGCCCGGGCGGTGGGCGTTCACTGGCTCTTCGCGCCCGTGCTCGACGTGAACAGCAACCCGGACAACCCGGTGATCAACGTCCGCTCCTTCGGCGAAGATCCGGAAGCCGTGGGGCGGCTCGGTGCGGCCTTCATCAGGGGGGCCAGGGCGGGAGGGGCGCTCACGACCGCCAAGCACTTCCCCGGGCACGGCGACACCCGGACCGATTCGCACATCGAGCTGCCCGTCATCGGGGCCGACCGCGAGCGCCTCGACCGGGTGGAGCTCGTCCCCTTCCGCATGGCGATCGACGCGGGCGTGGACGCGGTGATGACCGCGCACGTGGCGGTGCCCGGAGTGCTCGGCGACGACCGCCCCGCCACGATGTCCTCCCTCTTCATGACGGAGCTGCTGCGCGGCGAGATGGGATTCGGCGGCCTCCTCTTCACCGACGCGCTGCGCATGGGCGCGATCACGGAGGGCTACGGCGCGGGTGAGGCGGCGGTGCTCGCCCTCGAGGCCGGGTCGGATGTGCTGCTGGCTCCGGACGGCATCGGCGCGACGATCGACGCCGTGACCGGGGCGGTGCGGTCCGGCCGTGTCCCCCGGGAACGGATCGACGCGTCGGTGCGGCGGCTTCTCGCGGCGAAGGCGCGGCTGGGTCTGCACCGGGACGGCGGCCGCACCGATCCCGATGCGGTGGCCGAGGGGGTCGGGACGGCCGAACACCGCGCCGTGGCGGAGCGGGCCGCGGCCGCCTCGCTGACGCTGGTGCGGGACCGTGACCGCGTCCTCCCCCTCGCCAGCGGGTCGAGGGTGCTGAGCGTCACCTACGCGCGTCCCGCCGACCTTCTGGCGGGCACGACCTTTGACGCCGGGCTGCGCGAGCATTCCGGGGGCCTCTCCACCGCGAGGGTCGGCCCGGACACGCCCTGGGCCTTCTACGACTCGCTCCTGTACGCCGCACGTACGGCGGACGCCGTCGTCCTGGGGGCCTACGTCCCGCCCCGCTCGGGTGTGGGTTCGGTCGGGGTCCCCGCGGCCTTCCGTGCCTTCGTCGAGGGGCTGCACCGGGACGGGGACATACGCGTCGCGGTCCTCTCCTTCGGCAGCCCCTACCTGCTGTCCGCCTTCCCGGACGCAGGGACCTACCTGGTGGCCTGGGGAGGGTGGGAGGTGTCGCAGCGGGCCGCCGCCAGGGCCGTCACGGGCGCGGCTCCGATCACGGGACGCCTGCCCATTTCGATCCCGCCGCTTCACAGCGCGGGAGAGGGGCTGGACCGTGACCTGTCCCGGCTGGCAGAGGAGGCGGTGGACGAGGCCCGTCCGGACCCGCTCCGCGAGGCCGGCTTCGTGCCGGGTGCCCGTGCGGCCGGGCGCGCGGCCGAGGGACCGGCCGGTGCCGAACGCGCGACCGGGGGACCGGGCCTCTGGCGCGGCGGCGTCGCGCTTCCCGAGTGCACCCACACCCCCGCCGGCGCGCTCGCGGAGCCACCGGCCGGCGGTGCCGCGGATCCGCGTGTCGACGCCCGGCGGTCCGGCGACGAGGCCGCGCAGGGAGCAGCGAGCCCGCCGCCCGACCTTGCCGACACCTACTGCCGAGTTGGCCACACGGCAGCCTCCCCGCGCGAAGTCGACCCTGCCCGGGTCGGCATGAGCGCCGACTCCCTCGCCACCCTGGACGACTTCATCCTCGCCGCCCTCGCCGACTCGGCGGCCTCCGGCGCGGCTCTGGCCGTGGCACGACGGGGACAGCTCGTGCGGCTGCGGGGATACGGCCGCCTGGACTGGGACCGCGACGCGCCACCGGTCACCCCGGCGTCGATCTTCGACCTCGCGTCGCTCACCAAGGTGGTCGGCACGACCTCGGCCGTCATGATTCTCGCCCAGCGCGGTCTGATCACGCTCGACGACCCCGTCACCGACCATCTCCCCTGGTGGGACGACGGCGACCCGGCCAAGGCACGGGTCACGATCCGCCACCTTCTGCTGCACCGTGCCGGACTGCCCCCCTTCCGCCGCTTCTTCCTCGAGATGGAGGGTCGGGGCGCCTACGAGGACGCCATCGGCGCGCTCCCCCTCGACCACCCGCCGGGCGATCGCACCGTGTACTCCGACATCGGCCTCATGATCGCGGCCTTCATCGTCGAGGCCGTGTCGGGCAAGCCGCTGGACGCGTTTCTGCGCGACGAACTCTGGCGTCCCCTCGGCATGGCCGACACCGGCTTCACCCCGGCTCCGGTGCTGTGGGACCGGGTCGCCACCACCGAGCTGGACGAGAGCTACCGCGGCTTCCATGTCCACGGTGTCGTCCACGACGAGAACGCCTACGCGATCGGCGGCGTTGCGGGTCACGCGGGGCTCTTCAGCTCGGCGCGCGACCTCGCCGTCTTCGTCCAGATGATGCTCGACCGCGGCGTCGCCGCGCCCTGCCGTGCCGATCCCGTCTCCGGACTGCCCTGCCACCGCCCCCGCTTCGGGCCCGTCTCGATCTTCGGGCAGGGCCGGGTCGACCGCTTCACCCGCAGGCAGTCGGAGGAGTCGACCCGCGCACTCGGCTGGGACACGCCGTCGGAGCGCTCTTCGGCCGGCGACTACTTCTCGGCGCGCTCCTTCGGCCACACGGGCTACACGGGCACGTCCCTCTGGATCGACCCGGTACGGGAGCTCGCAGTCGTCCTCCTCACCAACCGGGTGAACCCCACGCGCGAGAACAGCGGGCACGTGCCGCTGCGCCGGGGAGTGCACGACCGCGTCGCCCGGGCGATCACCGACACGCCCGTGTCGCTGCGCGTGGAGCCGCCGGGAGGGCCGCGATGACCTTTGGTGTCATTGACACAACGGTTGTTCTACTCTATATGTTGGGCATAACCACATGGGGTGCCTGGCTGGGCCGCGCCAACAAGGGCGGTACCGACTACTTCCTGGGCAGCCGCAACCTGCCCTGGTGGGCCGTCATGCTCTCGGTGGTCGCGACCGAGACCAGCACGCTCACCTTCCTTTCCATCCCCGGTGTCGCCTACCTCGGTACCCTCGCCTTCCTGCAACTGGCGCTCGGCTACCTGGCGGGCCGCGCGGTGGTGGCCTGGATCCTCATCCCCGCGTACTACCGCGGCGAGCTGTCGACCGCCTACGCCCTCCTCGAGACCCGTTTCGGCGGCGGGGCGCGGCGCTACGCGTCAGGGATCTTCATGATCACCCGCCTGCTGGCCGATTCGGTGCGTCTCTTCGCGACCGCGATCCCGCTGGCGATCATCACGGGCTGGTCGTATCCGGTGTCGATCCTTGTCATCGGCGCAGCCACCCTGGTGTACACCTACTTCGGCGGCATCAAGGCCGTGGTCTGGGTGGACGCCCTGCAGATGACCCTCTACGTCGCCGGCGGCCTGATCGCGCTGCTGCTCCTCCAGGGCGCGGTTGACGGCGGCTGGTCGGCGATCCTGGCAAGCGCCGGGTCGGCGGGGAAGCTGCAGGTGCTGGACTTCAGTACGTCGCCCGCCGTCGCGTACACCTTCTGGGCCGGACTGATCGGCGGCGGCTTCCTGTCGATGGCGTCGCACGGGACCGACCAGCTCATCGTGCAGCGCCTGCTGACGTGCCGCGACGCGGCCCAGAGCCGGCGCGCGCTGATCGGAAGCGGCTTCGCGGTGATCGTCCAGTTCGCGCTCTTCCTCTTCGTGGGACTCGGGCTCTGGGCCTTCTTCCAGGGCCGGGAATTCGCCAGCTCGGACGAGATCTTCGCGCGCTTCATCGTCGACGAGATGCCGGCCGGACTTCGCGGCCTCCTGATCGCGGGGGTCTTTGCAGCCGCGATGTCGTCGCTGTCCTCGTCGATCAACTCGCTGGCCTCCGCAAGCGCCTACGACTTCTGGGGCCCCGCGACCGGACGCCGTGACGACCGCGCAATCATGAAGGCGGGCAAGGTCTTCACGCTGCTATGGGCGGGCCTTCTGGTCGCCGGCGCCATCGTGTTCATCCCGCTGTCGCAAGGCTCGGCGGCGGTGGAGGTCGCCCTCGCCGCGGCCTCGATGGCCTACGGCGGGCTCCTTGGCGCCTTCGCCCTGGGCGTGCTGACCCGCCGTGTGAGCCAGACGGGGGCGATCGTCGGGATGACGGCCGGGGTGGGCACGGTGGTGGCGATCTGGATGACGGCCCGGGACGCGGTCGCGTGGCCCTGGTTCGTCTTCATCGGCCTGGTGGTCACGGTGGCTGCGGGTTCGCTGTTCAGGCGGCGGCGGTGACATCCCCCACACGCTGCTGGATCGGGGTGGACGGCGGCGGGACCCGCTCCCGCGCCATGGCGGGCGACGCGCATGGGCGGGAGCTTGGCGCTGCCGGCGGGGGCCCGGGGCTGATCAATGCGCGCGATCCCGGGGGCGCGGTGCGGGAGGTCGCGGCGTTGGTACGCGCGGCGGCGGCTGCCGCGGGCGTGGAGCTCCCCGTGCGGGGGCTCTGGGCCGGCTTGGCGGGATCGGGGCACGAAGCGGCCCGCACGGCCGCGGCGGAGGGGCTGCGAGAGCTGGGACTCGCCGAGCGGGTTGCCGTCGGCTCCGACGTGGACGCCGCGCACGCCGACGCGTTCGGGACCGGGGCCGGAATGCTCCTGGTCGTGGGCACGGGGTCGATCGTGCGCGCGGTGGATCCCCTGGGCGAGGTGCTGACGGTGGGGGGGTGGGGGGCCCTGCTGGGCGACGAAGGAAGCGGGTACAGGATCGGCCTGGACGGCGTGAGCGCCGTGCTGCGCAGCGCCGACGGCAGGGAGCCGGAGACGGCGCTCACCGCCGCGTTGATGTCCTCGACGGGGACGGCCGGGCCGTCGAGCCTGGCTGCATGGGCCATCGGCGCGACCAAGGGAGAGATCGCGGCCCTGTTCAGCCCGGTGGCGACCGCGGCCCGGCAGGGCGACACGGTGGCGGCCCGGGTGATTCACCGTGCCCTGGGTGGTGTCCGCGCCCTCATGGAAGCCGCGCTCGCGCGCACGTCGGGGTGGGAGGGCCGCCCTCCGATTGCCTTCGTGGGGGGGTTGATCCGGGAAGGTAGCAGGCTGGGACCGACCGTCGCCGGGATGGCCTCCGAGCTGGGGTACGAGGTGCGTCCCGGGCCCGTGGTGCCCGAGCGCGGTGCCGTGAAGAAGGCGATCCGCATGACGGAGGCGGATCCTTGGTGACGCGCCCCCGCTGTTGTAGACACCCATCCGGGACCCCTTGACCGAAGGGGTGGTCACCCGCACCATCGAGGACGACACACTACCCGGCGGCCCGGTCGAGCGCACCATCGAGTACCACGCCCCCTTCGACCGCTGCGACCGGGAGGAGGACTACCGAGTGGCCTGGGCGACGTTCGTGGGAGAGAGGACTGAACCATGATTCAGCGAGTCACCCTGAGGAACTTCAAGCGATTCGAGGAGCAGGTATTCGACCTTGCGGACTCGGTGGTCTTGGCGGGCCCGAACAATGCGGGCAAGTCAACCCTTCTTCAGGCCATCGCGACGTGGAAGTTCGGTTTGGACCGGTGGGTTGCTCGCCGGCAGGACGGGAGCAGCGCCATCAAGCGCACCGGTGTGGCCATCACGCGAAACGACTTCACCACCGTGCCGCTTCGGGAGATGAACCTCCTCTGGAAGGATCGGCGGGTGTCCGGCGGGGATGGCCCCGGAGCATCCCGGTTCATCGAAATCGAGGTCGCGGGGAATCGGGACGGCGTCACTTGGGAATGCGGCCTTGAGTTTCAGTACCACAGCCGTGAGATGGTCTACGTGCGACCATTGGGAGCGAAGCGGCTTGGCGGTGACGACATCTCGCGCTTCCCCCCGAAAGCGGCTGTCGATATCGAAGTCGTTCACGTCCCGCCGCTTTCCGGAATTCAGCGCGATGAGCCTCTTCACGCACGGGGGATGCAGGACTTGCTTGTAGGGCAGGGGCGGTCTGGCGAGCTGTTGCGCAACCTTCTGTTGGGCATCCACCAGAGCGGCAATGAAGACTGGCACTCTCTAGCCGGTCACGTCCGCGATCTGTTTCAGATCGATCTGCTGAAGCCAGTTTACGGCCCTGGCCAGCCTTTCATCGTGTGCGAGTACACCGAGGCAGGCCAGAAGCGTCCTTTGGATATCGCCAATGCCGGGAGCGGAGCCCTCCAGGTACTTCTTCTCCTGGCCTTTCTCTACGCCCGCCCGGGAACCGTGATGTTGCTTGATGAACCCGATGCCCATCAGCACATAATGCTGCAAAAGGAAGTCTATGTCCTGGTCCAGAAAGTGGCTCGGAAACGCCGTGGCCAGGCAATCATCGCGACGCATTCGGAAGTGATTCTTGACGCGACGGAACCGGAACGCGTACTGGCCTTCATCGGCGACGCTCCGCGCGCGCTAGCAACCGACTCCGAACGTGACAAAGTCCGAGAGGCGTTAAAGCGTCTGACCACCACTGACCTGCTCCTTGGGCGCGAAGCCGGGGCGGTGCTGTATGTGGAGGGTGGTTCCGACGAAAGAATCCTTCGTGAGTGGGCCCGTGTTCTGGATCATCCGGCTCGGAGGTTTCTGGAGCGGCCATTCGTTCACTGGTTGGGCGGGCGAAGGCTTCAGGAGGCCAAGGCTCATCACTTCGCGCTGTGGAGTGCTTTCCCCAATGTACGGGCTCTATGCCTTCTCGACGGCGACAACATCGACGACGTTGGCGAGCAGACTACACGCCTGGAAATGGTCGTATTGCGCTGGCGGCGCTACGAGATTGAAAACTATCTTCTGCATCCCGACGCCATCAAGCGCTTTGTAGACCTTCCGCTGATGCAACACACGGTCGAAGGGGGGTTTGCCGATCATGTTCCTGCGGCGGCCGAGCTGTTTGGGGATCACGTGGCTTTGGTACGCGTGAAAGCAAGCGACGAGTTCCTGGTACCACTGTTGGAACACGCCGGCAGGCCAACGCCGAAGCGCGATCTTCACCTCTTGGCCGCCTCGATGAAACCGGAGGAGATCCATCCCGAGGTCATTGAGAAACTGGACCGCATCGCGGAGGTACTGGTTGCCCCGGCTTGATGGGTTTCGGCCACCTCCGGGCAGTTCCGTATATCCGTCAACACCCTGCCATTTTGGCAGACTTTTCCTGCCATTTTGGCAGGTTTTGGGCCCCTTTTCGCGCCGAGAGCCCCTGAGTTTGCCATTTTGGCAGAATCTTGCTGGCACGGAGCATGCTTTGAGCATCGCCGGGTGCACGCGACTCGTGCCCCGTGATCAACCCATCAAAGACGCCGTCAGCCGCAAGATCGAGGTCGGCCGCAGGAGCTGACAAGGCCGCCTGCTTCAGTACAACGTCCTCACGAACGTCACGGTCTGGTCCGAGAAACCGGCTGGCCGCTCCGATCCGTCTCCGTCCGGATCGCCGGGCTCGAAGTCGACCCTGAACCGATCCGGACTCTGGATCTCCACGATTCCAAGGAGCGTGCGTCCGACCAGCGGCCCGGTCGACCACGGACCGATGTCGAGGTGCACGGGGCTCGTCCGGTAGTCGACCCGGTAGGCCACCGCGAAGGTGTCCGGGCCCTGGTCGAGCTCCAGCACCCACTTCGCCTGCCCGCCGGGCTCGAAGATGTAGGTCATCTGCGGACTGACTCCGCCGACGCTCACCCACTCGCCCAAAAGCGGCTCGGGGGGCTCGGCGCAGGAGAGCACGGCGGACGCGAGCGTGACGGCTGCGCAGGCCATGATTTGCGGGTGCACGATTCGCCGTCCCCTCAATACCGGTAGTGATCGGGCTTGTACGGCCCGCCCACCGGCACGTTGATGTAGTCCGACTGCTCCGGGGTCAACTCGGTCAGCCGGATGCCGAGCCGGTCCAGATGGAGCCGCGCCACCCGCTCGTCAAGCGACTTCGGCAGCAGATGAACGCCCAGGTCGTAGCTGTCGTGCCTCTGGTGCAACTCGATCTGAGCCATGACCTGGTTGGAGAAGCTTGCCGACATCACCAGGCTCGGGTGCCCGGTCGCGCACCCCAGATTCATCAGCCGCCCTTCGGCGAGGACAAGGATGCTCTTGCCGTCCGGGAAGGTCCACTCGTCGAACTGGGGCTTGATCGTCTTCTTCACCGCGTCCGACGACTCCAGCCCGGCCATGTCGATCTCGTTGTCGAAGTGGCCGATGTTGCCGACGATCGCCTTGTCCTTCATGCGCCGCATGTGATCGAGGGTGACCACGTCCCTGTTGCCCGTGGCGGTGATGAAGATGTCCGCGGTCTCCACCATGTCTTCCAGGCGCGCCACCTGGTAGCCCTCCATCGCGGCCTGGAGCGCGCAGATGGGGTCGATTTCGGTGACCACGACCCGCGCACCCTGTCCCCTGAGTGCCTGGGCGCAGCCCTTCCCGACCTCACCGTAGCCCATGACGATGGCCACCTTGGCCGAGATCATCACGTCCGATGCGCGGTTCAGACCGTCGATGACCGAATGCCTGCACCCGTAGATGTTGTCGAACTTCGACTTGGTCACCGAGTCGTTGACGTTGATCGCGGGGAAGAGCAGGGTGCCGGAGCTGGCCATCTCGTACAACCGGTGCACGCCGGTGGTCGTCTCCTCCGACACGCCGTGAATGCTCGCGGCCATCCGCTGCCAGCGGCGGTTGTCGATCCGCCGATGCACCCGGAGCAGCTCCAGGATCACGCCCCACTCCTCGCTGTCGGAGTCCGGCTCGAAGGGGGGCACCTCGCCCGCGCGCTCGAACTCGGCGCCCTTGTGGACGAGCAGGGTGGCATCTCCGCCGTCGTCGAGGATCAGGTTGGGCCCCTGTCCGTCCGGCCAGGTCAGCGCCTGCTCGGTGCACCACCAGTACTCTTCCAGCGTCTCGCCCTTCCACGCGAACACCGCGGGTCCCTCGGGCCGCTCCGGGGTCCCGCCCGGCCCGACGACCGCGGCTGCGGCGGCGTGGTCCTGCGTGGAGAAGATGTTGCACGATGCCCAGCGCACCGAAGCGCCCAACTCGATCAGCGTCTCGATCAGAACGGCGGTCTGCACGGTCATGTGGAGCGACCCCATGATCCTGGCGCCCGCCAGGGGCTGCAGGTCACGGTACTCTCGCCGGATCGTCATCAGGCCCGGCATCTCGTGCTCGGCGAGGCGGATTTCGTCCCGGCCCCACTCGGCCAGGGAGAGGTCGGCCACCTTGTAGGGCGGCCGCTCGATGACGGCGGAAGTCCGGCGGGTGCCGGCGACTGCGCTTTCCATGATGTATGACTCGCTTTCCTGGCGTCTCTTTGCTCGAACGATCGCGCCTTGGCGCGGAACCCATGGACGAGGCGCCCGCAGGACCGGCTGGGGCCTCTAATCTAGCCGGGGCGGAACGCGAATCCAGACCCCCGCCGGCTCGCTTCGGTGGCTCTGGCGCTTATGGGGGTTATCAGCTCACTATCGTATGCCTCAACCCCTTGATCTGAAAAGGTAGCTCATGAGAAAGACCAGTGTAGAAGTGGATTCCGCCCTGATTGCTCGGGTGAGAGTCCTCCTTGGGACATCGACGATCAAGGAGACGATCGACATGGCGCTGCGCGAGGTCGAGCGCCGAGAGGCCAGACGCCAGGAGATCGAGGCGCTATCGACGATGGACGGACTCGACCTGGGGGACCGGGAGGTCATGGCCAAAGCGTGGCGGTCCTGAAGCCATGGCACACTCGTGACCTACCTGATCGACAAGAGCGCACTGGCTCGCATGGAGCATCCCGATGTTCAGGGGAGGCTTGCGCCAATAATCGAAGCGGGCGACGCCGCCACATGTGCCGTGGTCGACCTCGATGTCCTCTACTCCGCTCGTAATCACACGGAGCACACGCGTGCTCGCGGCCGTCGTTTGCGTGCGTACCGTCAGGTGGAACTGACCGAAGCGGTCTTCCGGCGGGCCATCGAGGTTCAGAGCCTGCTCGCTCGCCGGGGGCAGCACAGGATGCCCATTCCGGATCTCATCATTGCCGCCGCCGCAGAGGCCGCGGGGTTCGCCGTGATTCACTACGACTCGGCTTTCGACCGAATCGCCGCGGTCACGGGGCAGCCGACCGAATGGGTTGCGCCTGCGGGCTCGCTCTAGCGTGAGGCCTTGTCTACTTCACCCATGAGTCGCGGGTCATGGGAGAACCCACGCAAAGAGGCGATACGGACATCCCGCGCGTCCGGATGTGCCGGGTTCACCAGGACATTGGATTCCTCGGGCACGAGCACCGACGGAACCCGGAGCAGCAGGCGCTCCCCGGCGCTCGCCCACTGGTCGCCGATCTCCCGGCACTCGGCCGGTGGCGGAGTTCGGCGCCATTCGGAGGGGAGGTCGCCGGGCGTGCACGCCAACTCGGTTGCCTGTTCCGGGACTTCCATTCTCACGGCCAGAAGGTCGTCGGGTACTTCGTCGACATCGATGTGAACCAGGTATTCGAGGGCCGCGAGTGACAGATTAGAAGCCGTGTACACCACCGCGACGCCCCTGGAGTTCCACCGGGCACCAAAAAGGCGGGCGCCCTCGCCATCGGGCTCGATATGCGCCGACCGCGCAGAGCAGCAAGGCGTTCCGCCTCATTTCCGGGCGCCCTTCGCACCGCTGCCGGGCCCGTTGCCGCCCGACCCCGGCTCCCTCCTCCGGTCCCAGTAGTCCGTCGGTCGGTCGTCGCTCCGGAGCGCGTCCTCGTCCACCCAGTAGTAGCTGCCGAACGGCTTCTCCTCCGGCCACAGCTCGTCGAGCGTGCCTGCGTCGTAGACGATCCCGTCCTTGATCACGTACGCGATGTCCGCGGTGTTGCGGATGTCGTCAAGCGGATTGGAGCCGAGCACGAGAAAGTCCGCGACCTTGCCCTCGGTGAGCGACCCGAGCTCGTGTTCCAGCCCCAGGAAGTGGGCGCCGTGGATCGTGCCGATCTCGATGCCTGTGTGCGCATCCGTCCCCGCCGCGGCCATCCACACCTCGTAGTGCGAACCGAGTCCGTGTAGCTGGCCGTGGGCCCCGATCGCGCCCCAGCCGCCTTCTTCGATGATGTCGCCCAGGCCTCGGGCCATCAGCGGAAAGGAATAGTCCGTTTCGGGGCGCAGCATGCGGCGCCGCGTCGAGGGAATGAGCATCCTCCAGGGCAGCCAGCGGCGCATCTTCGGATCCTTCCAGATCTCGTACGTCTGGTAGAAGTACTCCTCGTTCCACGCGCCCGGACCCCCGACCATGAAGGTGGGCGAGTACACCGCTTCGGCCTGTCCGAAGAACTTCGCGACATCGGAGTACAGCGGCGTGTAGCTCATGGGGTGCTCCCACCCGGTATGGCCGTCCATGATCATGCCGAGGTTGTACTCCAGGTCGCCCCCTTCGGCGGTGACGCGCAGCCCACGCTCGCGCGCGGCCTCGGTGACCCACTGGCGCTGGTCGCGGCGCGGTTGCATGTACTCCTTGATCGAGACGGCTCCCCACGACATGAGTCGCGCAACATTCTGATCCGCCGCCTCGTAGCTCGTGATCTCGTTCTGGCGCGCGCCGTCGCCCGAGTAGATGGGGTCGCCGGTGCTGTAGGCCCGCGGGCCGATCATCGCGCCGGCCTCGGTGAGCTCCGCCGCGGCGAAGACGTTCGACGACCACTGCGAATTGTCGAGCGTCGTGGTGATGCCGTACGCCAGGTAGATCCCCGACTCCCAGTTGCGCTGGGGGATCACCCCCTCGTGGTCGCGGTGGTGGTGTGCGTGCATGTCGATCAGGCCGGGCATGATCGTGCGGCCGGACGCGTCGAAAACCTGGTCGGCGCCGGAGGCGTCGCAGTCGCCGATGCAGGCCAGGCGGCCGTCCTGCACCACGATCGTGCCGTTCTCGATGACGCGGTCGTTCTCCACCGTGATGATGCGCGCGCCGGTGAAGGCGACGGAGCCGGACGCGATGTTGCGGGGCAGCTCCAGCCGGATGGGGATCTCGTCGGTGTCGCCGGTCGCCGGGTCGTGCGTGTAGAAGCGGGGGCCGCTCACGAATTCCAGCGTGTTCGCGTCGCGCCAGCGCGGATGGATGCCGCCTTCCAGACTCACCTGGGTGACAGGAAGCTGGCCGTCGCGCTTGGCGATGCGCACCGTGTTCGAGCCGGTGCCGCTGTACGGGAACGGCATCGTGAAGACGTTGTCGCCCTCCTGGAAGGCCAGCCACGCGCCATCGGGCGACACGGCGGCCTCGTCGGCGTCGGGCAGCGTGAAGTGCACCCGGCGGTCGGTGCCGTCCAGCCGGATCGAGGCGATCTCGGTGCCGGTCGGCTCGCCCCCCATGGGGAGAGTGGTTTCCGGGTAGAAGAGCCGCCCGTCCGGGCCGAACGATGCCTGCGCGATCGGTCGCCGGGGCATCATTGGCCTGCCGCCGGTGTAGGGGCGCTCGACGCGGGTGATCAATGTGGCTTCGCCGCCATCGGCGGGGACGCGCACGAATTCGTAGTACTGGTTGTTGGCGACGGTCCGACCGTGACTGGTGGCTCCGGAACCACGGGTGACGACGATGTTCGCCCCGTCCGGGCTCCACGCCGTGTTCAGGTACTCACCGGCGCGCAACGTTATTTGTTGCGGGGTGTCTCCATCGGCCGACACGCGCCACACATGGCCCTGGGCCTCGTCCGCCCAGCTGGTGAAGGCAATGTCCCGGCCGTCGGGGGACCAGGCCGGCGACATCTCGAAGGGCGCGAAGTCGTCGCCGGTGAGGCGCGTGGGCGTACCGTCGGGGAGGTCCATCACCCAGATGCGCCCGACCGCCTGAAACGCGAGGCGGCTGCCGTCGGGCGACGAGGCGGTCCAGCGCGGGAACTTCACCGTGAAGGTCTCGCCGAGCGCGGCCTGGGGCCGGCCGGCCATCTCCGAAATGGTGCGCTGCACGCGCGCCGTGAAGGGGATGGTGGACACGTCGCCGCTCGCGACATCCACCCGGCGGATCCTGCCGCCCGCCGCGATCACGATCGAGCCTCCGTCCCGCGCCCAGGCGTACCCGGGCAGGTCCCGCGAGACCTTCATGCCCTCGGCCATGTCCACCTCGATGGGGTCCATCAGGAGGCGCTCGGCGCCGGTCTCGAGGTCGCGCAGCCAAAGCGCGGTGCGGGGGCCGAAACGGAGGCCCTTGTGCGAGATCGTGCCGTCGGGGATGCGGCGGGCGAAGGCGAGCCAGCGTCCGTCCGGGGAGACCTCCGGCGCGATGCCGCCGGCGCTCGAGGTCTGCCCCTGCTGCACGGTGATCCCCGACGTGATCTCGTCCACCTGGCCCGTTTCGAGGTCGAGCCGACGGATCTGCTTGTGGCCCTGCATGAGGTCGGTACGCCCGGACCAGGTGCCGGCCGGTGCCGTGCGGATCTGGAAGTACAGGGAACCGCCGTCGGGCGAAAACGCCGGCCACGCGGCCCCGGAGTAGTCCGACCCCACGAGTTCAACGCCTTCGCCCCCGTCGCGCGAGTACATCCACAGCCCGGCTCCGCCGCTGCCGCGCTGGGTGGGGGCCCGCCTCACCACGATGAAGCGGCCGTCCGGCGACCACGCCGGCTCCCAGGCACGCAACGTCTGGCTCTCGAACACAGGCCGGGGATTCGATCCGTCGGCGTCCATCAGCCAAAGATTGGTCTGTCCGCCCCGGTCGGAAATGAACGCGATGGTCGAACCATCCGGTGAGAGGCGGGGGTGGAAGTTCACCGCCACGCCGCTGCTCTGGGTGAGAGAGGTCGCCTCGCCACCGGACGCGGGCACGCGGTACACATGTCCGAGGAGGTCGAAGACGACCCACGCTCCGTCTGCGGAGACATCGACCGACATCCAGGTGCCCTCGCTGGTGGCGAATTCGATCTCGCGGGTCTCTCCACGCGGGGCGGTGACGTCCCAGTCTTTCGGGTCGTCAGTCCCTTCCTGGGCCAGAAGAGCTGGCGCCGGGAGCGACAGGAGCCCGACCGCGGTGATCCAGAGCGCGGTCAGAGTCAACCGGCGAACACCTTGCCGGGGCGAGTAATCACTTGTTTGCGGGCGCATGAGGAACCCTCCGGTCGCGAGTGGGATAGATAGTGCAGTGTCACTAATGCGAACAGCGCGCGCACACTAATGCGAACAGCGCGCGTACACCAATGCGAACAGTGCGCGTACAGGGGAGTTCGTGGGTGAATTCCCCTGGGATTTCCACCACGGACTCCCTCGCCTTGTCACTCACACTATGGTGGTTCACAGGGCCGGGGCAACACCTCCGCGACATCCAAGGAGAAGCACATGATCAGAAGAGCACTCATGACCCTCGCCCTGATGGCCGTTCCCTCGGCCGTACTCGCCCAGGGCACGATCGAAGGAACCATCGACAGGGACTCGGCAACGCCCGGGTCGAGATAGCCGCACTGGGACTGGTGGACCACACCGGAGCAACCGGCGCCTTCTCGATTTCCGGTGTGGCGGCGGGCACACACACGCTCGAGGTCCGTCTCCTCGGCTTCGGCCTTCACACCCAGGAGGTGACGGTAGCGGCAGGCCAGACCCTCAACGTCGACATCACACTCGGGGTGGCGGCGTTCGCAACGTCGAGAGTGGACAGGGACTCGGCAACGCCCGGGTCGAGATAGCCGCACTGGGACTGGTGGACCACACCGGAGCAACCGGCGCCTTCTCGATTTCCGGTGTGGCGGCGGGCACACACACGCTCGAGGTCCGTCTCCTCGGCTTCGGCCTTCACACCCAGGAGGTGACGGTAGCGGCAGGCCAGACCCTCAACGTCGACATCACACTCGGGGTGGCGGCGTTCGCGCTCAACGAGCTGGTGGTGGTGGGAAGCCGTACCCGGCCCCGCACCGTGACCGAATCGATGGTCCCCGTGGACGTGATCCCGGTTTCGGAGATCGCCAGCCAGGCGGAGACCAACATCGACTTCCTGCTGCGGTCGGTGGTCCCGTCCTACAACGTCAACATCCAGCCGATCAGCGACGCGGCGACGGTCACCCGTCCGGCCAACCTGCGCGGCCTGGCTTCCGACCACACCCTGGTGCTGCTCAACGGAAAGCGCCGCCACCGCGGTGCGGTCATCAGCTGGCTCGGCGGAGGTCTCTCCGACGGAGCCCAGGGGCCCGACATCGGTTCCATTCCGGGCATCGCGCTGCGGCAGGTCGAGGTGCTCCGTGACGGGGCTTCGGCGCAGTACGGGTCGGACGCCATCGCGGGCGTGCTCAACTTCGTCCTGAAAGACGACCGTTCCGGCGGCAGCGTCGAGGTCAAGCAGGGCAGCTTCTTCGAGGGCGACGGGGACGCGCTCTCCGTAGCCGGCAACTTCGGCTTGCCGCTCGGCGAGTCCGGATTCGCCAACATCACCGTCGAGTACGGGAACCAGGATCCCACCGACCGGGCCATCCAGCGGGGGGACGCGGCCGGCCTGATCTCCGCCGGCAACACCGCGGTCCGCACGCCCACCGCCCAGATCTGGGGCTCGCCCAAGGTCACGGACGACCTGAAGACATGGGTCAACCTGGGCTATACCTTCGACGACGATGAGCAAGCCTACGCCTTCGGCAACCTGGGAACGAAAGAGGTCGACGGCGGATTCTTCTTCCGCAACCCCAACACCCGGGGCGGCGTGTTCAGCGGAGACGGGGGCAAGACACTGCTGATCGGCGACGTGCTGGACGCCATGGACGGCATCAACGACGGTTCCGCGAACTGCCCCGTGGTCAACATCGTCAACAACGTTCCCGATGCGGCGGCCCTCGAGCAGGTCTTCGACGACCCGAACTGCTTTTCCTTCCAGGAGATGTTCCCCGGCGGCTTCACCCCGCAGTTTGGCGGCAACGTCCTGGACGCGTCGGTCGTGGCGGGTATCAAGGGCCGCACGGACGGCGGCCTCGTGTGGGACGCGAGCACGAGCTACGGCAAGAACCTCGTCGACTTCTTCATCTACAATACGGTCAACGCGGCGTTGGGGCCCCAGACCCCCACCCATTTCGATCCGGGCCTGTACAACCAGGAGGAGCTCAACTTCAACCTCGACCTCGCCTACGAGCTGAACGAAAAGGCGCACCTCGCGGGTGGCTTCGAGCGCCGGGAAGAGCGCTTCGAGATCGGCCAGGGTCAGGACGAGTCCTGGCGGATCGGGCCCTACGCTTCGCAGGGCTTCAGCTCTTCCTCCAACGGGTTCCCGGGATTCAGCCCGCTTGCGGCGGGCAACTGGAGCCGCAGGAACACCGCCGTCTACGCGGATCTCGATCTGGGCGGCAGCGAGGATCGGTGGAACATCGGGCTGGCCGGTCGCTTCGAGAATTTCTCGGACTTTGGCGGCAAGGCGACCATGAAGGTATCAGGGAGATTCGAAGCCAGTGAGCAGGTTGCGTTCCGGGCGAGCGCGACCACAGGATTTCGCGCGCCCACGCCAGGGCAGCAGAACGCCTTCAACGTGTCGACGGTCTTCGACTCGGAGATCGGCGACCTGGTCAACCGCGGCACGATCCCCTCGACCTCGGCCGTTGCGGCCACCCAGGGCGGAAAGCAGCTCGAGCCCGAGACTTCGTTCAGCCTGGCCGCCGGGACAGTGTACGAGGCTGGCGACTTCAGATTGACGGCCGACTACTTCCGGATCTCCATCTCCGACCGCTTTGCACAGACCAAGACCTTCAAGTTGACCGACGCGGAGGTCGACAGACTCGTCTCGGAAGGGATCACGAGTGCCGCGAACTTGGCCGAATTCCGTTTCTTCACCAACGACTTCGCGACCCTTACCCAGGGCGTGGACCTCGTGGCCAACTACTCTCCCGAAGCAATGGGCGGCAACACGAGCTTCAGCGTGCTCTTCAACTACACCGGCACCGAGGTGACCGACCGCAACCCGGAAGTCGTGGACGAAGACCGCGTGTATCAGTTGGAGCAGTCACTGCCCAACATGCGCGCGGCGCTGAGCGGCGTGCATCCGTTCGGGAAGGTCCGCAGCCTCCTGCGCGCGACCTACTACGATGATTGGTACGATGTCGGCGACGAGCACGACTACCCGGGACGGTTCATCGTTGATGCCGAGTTGGCGCTGGACCTGTCGAATAACGCTTCGGTCACGATCGGTGCGCAGAACCTGCTCAACACCTACCCGGATGTGAGTCCGAACGCGCTGAACGTTGGGGCACAGTACCCCGAGAGCACGCCGTTCGGCTTCAACGGCGGCTACTACTACTTGCGGATGAATTACAGCTGGCTGTGGGCGACGCGGTAGCCTCGGGACACGAACAAACCGGGAAGATGTCGCACCCCGGCGGGCTCGCTGGATGCCCGCCGGGGTGCCACCTCCTCAAGAGATGTTCGGGTTGTTGATGCGTTCCACGTCCGGGAGGGGGAAGCAGGTCGTATCCCCGTACGGCTGACCCTTGTGGTTGATACCCGACTGGAAGGGCAGGCCGTAGCGGAGCATGTCGGCCTGGCGCCGGCCCTCGAGGAAGAACTCCCGGCTCCGCTCCTGCATGATATGGTTCATGATCTCGGTGGCGTCGGAGCTGGCGAAGGCCGGAAGCCCGGCGCGCGCGTGCATGGCGTTAATGATGTTCACCGCCTCCTGGCCTCCGCTGGCCTCGGCGATGATGAACTGCGCCTCCGTCCAGGTGGCGAGGGCGATCGGGTCGGACACGTTCGTGTACTTCATCGGCAGGATGACCGGGGTAATTCCGTCGTGGCCCAGGCGTCCGGCGTCCGCTGTGACGACCCTCGGATCGGGGGTCCCGCCAAACTCCAGATCGCGAAAGAGGGGATCTACCGAGTAGTAGAAGTCCCCGTGGGTGTGTCTGGCGAGCCGGTTCCAGCGGCGTTCCGTCGACGCGGAGCGCTCCACGTTCCAAACGAAACCCTCGGGCACCATCGCGGCGATCCCTGCGGCTTCTGTGGCTCTGCCCTGGTTCAGGAGCACACGGGCCTGGCCCACGCGGGCCATGTTCAGAAGGTCGTCGTCGCCGGCCTGCTGGGCGAGCGGCATCGTCTGCCCGAACCAGTTCTCGGCCTGGCTCATGGCTTCTGCGGGTGTCACGAGCGGTCCTTCGTCGAAGGCCAGTTCGCAGAAGGCCTCCCCCAGGACGGTGTAGGTGTAGCCTGCATGGACCGCCAGCGTCGCCAGGGCGAGGGGCTTGTTGGCGACATCGCCCTCGGGGAATTCCTGAATCCGGGCGAAGTTGCCTTCGGCCTGGACCCGTGCCGTCTGTAGCGGCGTGTAGACCCCGAAGCCGAAGTTGGTGCATCCACCGGATCCCAGGTCCTCGTCTGCGGAGGTGATCTTCCGGGTGTCCCAGTCGGTGTAGTCTATCCACCCCGTGGCGCCGATGAGCTCGTCGGTGAGGGCGGCCGTCGCGCCCGCGTAGTTCGTCAGCGCGCAGTTGAAGTCTCCCACGGCGCTCTGCACGAGTACTTCGGCGAGAGCGGGATCGTCGAGGGCCTCGGCGGGGACATCGCCGGGAATGTCCACGTCGAGCAGGCCTTCGCACCCGCCCAGGCCCGTCATCAGGGCCAGGCACAGCGCGGCGGGGCCCCAGCGTGCGAGCAGCGCGGCGGCTGGGGTGTGGGTCGTCTTTTTCATTCTCATATCCATTGAAGCGTCTCCTCTAGCGCAGGTTGTCTTCGTCTCTCGGGACAATCAGAAGGTGAGCCGCATGGCTGCGACGAAGCTCGAGAGGTGCGGCAGGACCGTCTGGACGTAGCCGCCGGTCTCGCTGGACGTCAGGCGGTTCTCGGGGTCGATGATCCTTCGCCCGAAGAGTTCCTCCGTTTGCTGCCATAGGATCGCCAGGTTCTGAGCCGACAGCGTGAGGGATGCTCTGGATGCCCCGATTCCGCTCACCATCTCTTCCGGCAGCGTGTACGTGGCCGACACGTTGCGCAGCTTGGCCCAGCCGGCACCGTAGAGGCCGGAGTGGAACCAGCTGAATCCGCTGATCTGATCGTACGCCTCCAGGATCGGATGCGAATTCGTCAGGATCGCTCGCGTGTTGCGGAAGAGGTGGTGAGCCCCCGCGATGTCGCCCGTAACCGCCTTGTGACCCGTCTGAAAATCGACTTCGGCCGAGAGGCGAAGGATCCCGAAGAGGGATACTGAGGAGTTGATGTTGCCGGTCAGCTTTGGATCCGGTTGACCGGCGAAGCCGCGCGGGGCGCCGTCACAGGGGACGGGCGACCCACCGTCCTGGCCCTCGCACATGGCACTGATGACATTCCCCGCACCATCGAGATCCGCGCTCACGACACGGCGCATGAAGTAGGCCGACACCGGGTAGCCCACGCGGTGGATCTGCCCTGAAAAACCGGCGCCGAGGTCACTGAACTCGCCCAGATCGACCACCTCCGAGTTGTTCGTGCCGAGGTTGACCCCGAGCGACCAGGCGACGTTTTCCTGCTGAATGAGCTGGGCTTCGATCCCCAGTTCGATCCCCCAGCTGTCCAACTGCCCCACGTTGACGAAGCGGACGCCGGGGAAGCCGGAGGAGGGGGGAACGGGCGCCCCGATGATGGCGTTTTTGCGGCTCTGGTCGTACATGGTGAAGTCGATTCCCAGACGGTCGTCGAGAAGGGCCGCGTCGAAGCCCAGTTCGAGTTCCTCACCGCGCTCCGGCTCCAAATCCGGGTTGCCGATCGTCCGCGGTGTGAGAATGGAAGAGTCGCCCGGGCCGGTGGCCGGCTGATAGAGCCGGATCGCCGCGAAGACGTCGGGTTGCTGCCCCGCCTGTCCCCAGGCCCCGCGAAGCTTCAGCGTGTTCACCCACGGGACGTTGAAGAACGACTCTTCGTTCACCACCCAGGTGGCGCTGACCTTCGGGTAGATTACGAAGTCGAAGTTCTGCCCGAAGGCGGAGTTGTCGTCGCCGCGTACGGCGGCGGTAAGAAAGAGACGGTCGTTGAAGCCCACGCGCTCCTGCACGTAGACGCCGACGGTCTTGTTCGCGACATAGGACTCGCCGGAAAAGGTCTGCGCCGCACCGCCGATCGTGGTGACCGGGGGTGCCGGAAAGACCAGGCCCCGTCCGGTAAGGCCTTCCGTTTCCTTGGTGAAGTACTGGAAGCCCATCGAAGTAGCCGATGAGATCGCATCGGCAAGGTCGAAGTCGGCCGTCGCTCCCAGGTCCACCGTGGCGTTGCGCACCGCTTTCCGCTCGGCGTTCTTCTCGCCCAGACTCCTGGACCCGAAGAAGTAGGCTGAGCCGGTGGGATGACGCGGGAAGAGGATCGAGTTTTCCTCGTCGGTCATGTCCAGCCCGACATTCATCCGTGCGTTGAGCCACTCGAAGGGCCGGTAGTCCACTGTCGTACCCACGGTCGCCCGCAGTACTTCAGAAAAGGACTGGATCGTAGCCGCGGCTTCGGGGGTGGCCCGCAGGAATCCCCTGAGTCTTCCGTCGCGGGATCGCGGATTCCCCCAGGTGAACTGCCCCATCAGGTCCCACCCGGACGCCGCCTGTCCGTAGCGGGTCTCGCTGCTCACCACCCCCACATTGACGGTGGCGCTGAGGTTTTCGCTGGGTACGATCTGGATGTTGGCACGGGCGCTCAGCTTCTTCTGCCAGTTGTAGTCGACGATGCCCTCGGTGTCGTCCCAGGCCGCCGAGGCGAAGTACCGGATGCCCTCGGTGCCTCCCTGGACGCTCAGGTCGTAGCCCTGGCTGTGGCCGGTTTGCAAGGGATTCCGCCCGGCGGCGACCTCCTCCTCGTAGAGATGCTGCGAGATCAAATCGCCATTCGGCCCCAGGGAGTAGTTCATGGGGAGTCGCCCCGCCGGATCCCGGAAGTAGTTGGCTCCTTGCTTGACGGTCAGATTCCAGGTGGGGGCGCCCTCAGTGCCTCTCTTGGTAATGATCTGGATCACCCCGTTGGAGGCTTCGGT
This sequence comes from Longimicrobiales bacterium, assembly GCA_963555795.3. Taxonomy (GTDB): domain Bacteria; phylum Gemmatimonadota; class Gemmatimonadetes; order Longimicrobiales; family Gaopeijiaceae; genus Bin94. The sequence goes on from CAUVXA020000007.1 coordinate 1,386,348, forward strand.
GCCGTAGAGGGTGGCGGCAGCCGGCCCCTTGATGATCTCGATGGACTCGATTTCCTCGGGGTTGATGTCGTTGATCCGGGAGGTCTGGCGGCCACCCCGGATGGACGGGCCGGAGCGGAAGTCGTTGTTGACCCGGATCCCGTCGATGTAGATGAGCGGCTGGTTGCTCAGCGACAGACTTGTAACACCGCGCATCCGGATCACGCCGCCGGTGCCGACGTTGCCCTGCCCGGTCCGCACGGTGACCCCGGGAGCCGCCCCTTTCAGCAGTTCCTGCAGATCGCGCACCGGCTTGAGCCGGAGCTTGTCCTCGGCCTGTATCTGAGCGACCGCATTACCGACGGTACGTGCCCGGGTCTCGCCGGGCGTCCCGGTCACCACGATCCCTTCGAGTTCCACCGCCGTTTCCGCGAGCAGGATACGGACATCGGTGGCCCCCACTGGCACAGTCTGCCGCGCCGTTCTGTACCCCACCATTATGACCTCGAGGGTGATCTGGGTGCCGGCCAGTCCGGTGATCGTGAAGCGTCCACCGGCGTCGGTGATGGCGCCTGCCTGAGTGCCCTCGGCGACGATCTGGGCCCCCGCGACCGGCTGCAGCGTCTGCTGCTGGAGCACCGTGCCCCGGATCATGTCCTGCTGTGCGGTCAATGGCACGCACATTAGAACGGCTCCCACGGTGAGAGCCGCGCCGGAAAGCCGCGGCGTGCGGCTCCCCTTGTACTGGTGACGGTCGATCCCGGGTGATCGCGACCAACGGCCAAAACGATTCGCGTGCATTGTATCCCTCCTTGCGCATGATTTTGTACACAATTGACTCGACTGCACTAGCCACAGGTAGCGAGCGTCGGAATCAGGTCACGCTACAGCGCTATCAGGAAAGCCGCAAGGTACGCACGGGGCCCGGTTCAGCGTTGAGGCCGGACGGTTGGCGTCCCGCCCCGGGCCCCTCACCCCGGCACCCACCCCACGATCCGGAGCGGCCCACCGCTCCCACCCTCGATCTTCATCGGCAGGGCCACGATCCCGGCACCGATTGCGGGCAACCGGCCCAGGTTCGTCAGGTTCTCGAACCCCACGATGTTCTCGCCATACAGGATCACGTGGGTCTGGAAGTTGGCCGACTGTCCGTAGTCGATGCTGGGCGTGTCGATCCCGATCGCGGCGATGGACCGATTCTCCACGAGCCACTGCGCGGCCTCGGGGCCGATGCCGGGGAAGTGCAGCTCCGGCACCGCGTCGGGCCCGGTGAGATCGGTGCCCAGATAGGCCGTACGATCGCTCCAGCGCTCGGACCAGCGGGTACGGATCAGGAGCGCCGTCCCCTCGGCTAGATCCCCGTGCTCGGCCTCCCACGCCGTGAGGTCCGCGACCGACACCAGATAGTCCGGGTCGGCCGCGGCCGCCGCCGAGACGTCCACCACCGACGCATGCGTGATCAGGCTCGACAGCGGGATCTGGTCGGCTGCGTATCGCCCCTCCGCGAAGTGCATAGGCGCGTCGAGGTGGGTGCCGCCGTGCTCTGCCGACGCGAACGAATACGACGCGTAGAACCACCCGCCCTCCACAACGCCGAACGCGAGCTCGGTGTGTTGGAACCCCGCCGTGTCGGTGGGCCAGTAGATGGTGGATGGCCCGAAGGCGTGGGAAAGGTCGACCCACTTGCCCGCGGTGCCGGCGAAGAGGGCGGAATGGTCCGCGTCGCCGGAAGTGCCGCCCGGGGCATCCCGCAGGCACCCCGCGGCCACAAGGGCGCAGGCCAGCGCGGCCAGCCTGGCCGTCGCTCGGGTCATCGTCCTCATTCTCTAACTCCTTCTGTTGTGACGGGCGAGCAGGCGTCTTCGCGGCGGTCGGCGCGGCACCCCGGTCCATCGGGGTTTGCGACCGCTAGTTCTCCGGCAGGCGCAGCGCCACCAGCGAACCGGCCAGCCCGCGGCCGTTGATCGCCACGACCACGTACTGGACGCCCTCGTGCATGTAGGTCATGGGGGCGGTCAGGGAAGAGCCGGGGATATCGACGGCACCCAGCTCCTCACCGGTCATCTTGTCGACGGCGCGGAAGATGGGGGCGGCCCCACGGCCCTCGGCATACATGAGCAACGTCTTGGTCACCAGCTTGGTCGCGTGTGACCGGGCGCCGGTGTTCCCCACGTCGATGCCCTCGAGCAGCGGATGGTTGCGGACCGACTCCGGGGTCGTGCCGTTGGGGATCTGCCAGATGTGGTCGCCGGTGTTCAGATCGATGGCGGTGATGCTGCCGTACGGCGGCTTGAAGATGGGGAGCCCCCGCGGGCCGCGGACGCCGCCGGGCCCGACGCTCACCCAATCCACATTGGAATCCGGGTCGACGTCGACCCCCGGGAGGAGGCGTGGCGCGCTGCAGCCCCGCGTCGACGCGACGTAGAGGATGCCCGTCTCGGGATCGACAGCCGCTCCGCCGGGGATGTTGGCTCCGCCGTTGGCACCGGGGCAGTGGATGGCGGCCTGGGTACCGTCGGGCGCACCCTCGACGGAGGGGGGATTGAAGAGCGGGCCGAGGCGGAAGTCCTTCACGATGTCGAGAGCCATTGCGCGCAGCTCGGGGGTGAAGTCGATCAGATCGTCCTCGGTGATCCCCTGCATCTCGTAGGCGGCGGGGCGGGTGACGTGGGGCTGCGTCGGCGACAGCTGCTCGCCGGGCACGTCGGACTGTGGGACGGGGCGCTCCTCGATCGGCCATACGGGTTCGCCGGTCTCGCGGTTCAGGACGTACGCCCAGCCCTGCTTGGTGGCCTGCACGATGGCCGGGATGTCGCGCCCGTCCACGATGATGTCCACCAGGTTGGGCGCGGTGGGGTTGTCGTAGTTCCAGACGTCGTGGTGCACGGTCTGGAAGTGCCACCTGCGCTCGCCGGTCTGTACGTCGATCGCGAGGATGGACGTGGCGAAGAGGTTGTCGCCCGGGTGGAAGCCGCCGAAGTAGTCGATGGTGGGCGGGTCGGTCACGACGTAGACGAGGCCCAGTTCGGGGTCGGCGGAGAGCGGCGCCCACGCCGACACGTTGCCCGTCCACTTCCAGGCGTCGTTTTCCCAGGTGTCGTGGCCGAATTCGCCCTCCTGGGGAATCACGTTGAAGGTCCAGAGGTGCTCGCCGGTCGCCGCGTCGTACGCAAGGACGTTCCCGGGCACGTTTTCCTTCCGGGTCTGGTAGTAGCCCTGCTCGTGGGAGTTGCCGACCACGACCACGCCGTTGACGACGATCGGCGGCGACGAATTGGTGATGTAGCCGATCTCCGGGGGCAGGCCGTCTTCCGGATCGTGTTCCCACCGCCCGAGGTTGTCGAGGAGGTCGACGGTGCCGTGCGTGCCGAAGGATTCGACCGGCCGGCCGGTGTCGGGATCGAGCGCGTGCAGGAAGAAGCCGGGGGTGACCAGGTAGATCATGCCGGTGCCGTCGACCTCCCCGTAAGCGACGCCCTTGCCGTAGTTCTTCCGCATCGAGTCTTCCCACCGCTTGGTGTGAGGCTCGCGGAAGGTCCACAGCGTCTCGCCGGTGGCGGGATCGATGGCCATGGCGGTCCGGCGTGAACCGGCGACCGAATAGAGGGTTCCGTTCACGTAGATCGGGGTCGCGCGCAGGAACGGGTCGGGCTCGGGGCTGAAGTTGTCGCCCCTCCACACCCACGCCACTTCCAGCTGGCCGAAGTTGGAGGCATCGATCTGGTCCAGGGGGGAGTAGCGCGTGCTGGAGGCGTCGGACCCCCAGTAGCGCCACTCGCCGTCCTGGGCGGATGCCGTGGGCGGGGCCGCGAGGGAAAGGGCGGCGAGGGCGGTCAGGGCGGCGATCGTGCCCGCTGACCGGGCCCGATGTGTGGGATTCACATGTTCCTCCGGATTGAACTGGGCTGGATGAGTTGTTGGTCGGTCCCGAGGGCGGTGATTCAGGGCCGAATCAGAATACGTCGGTTTGCGCCGGTTGGGCCAGTGGGGGCGGGCAACCGGCGCGGTACGGCGGTGGCTGGCCACGGGTTGCGGCTCGCCGCTCACCCCGGCGGAAGCTCGCCGTTCAGCTCCATGTACACCCGGCCGAGTGCCCGAGGGGCTTGGCTCGACCGCAGGGACCAGGTCTCCAGCTCGCCGAAGTCGGCCTGGTCGATCGCGTCTTCCAGGGTGACGCCGGCCGCGTGGAGCCGGGTGGCCTCGGCGATGACCTGCGCGACCGCCTGCCGGTACGTCTCCAGCTCCTCTACGAGAACCTCGGGCGAATCGACGAAGCCGTGGCCGGGCACGTATGTGTCGACGTCCAGCGCCTGTGCGGCCTCGATCATCGCGACCCACTCGGACGGATAGGCGGAACGCATGGCCGGGAAGACCCGGTTCAGGTACGCCTCGCTCATGAAGAGGATCTTCTCCTCGGGGAGGTGAACGACCAGATCGCCCCCCGTGTGGGCGCGTCCCAGAAAGAGCAGGTGGATCTCGCGGCCACCGAGCGTGAGGACCTCGCTTGCCTCGACGACCTCCGTTGGGACGACGACGGGCGGGGCGGTGTCGGGGCGGTCGGGGTTGTCGGCGGCTGCCTGCAGGATGGCGCGGGAGGTGGGGTGTGCGTAGAAAAGGGCGCCGTCAGGGAATTCGGCGTTGCCGGCCGTGTGGTCGCCATGGTCCGAGCAGACCACCACATGGGTGATGGGCTGGCTGGTGATGCCGGCGATGGTCTCGACCAGGAGGCGGGTCTCGTCGGGGCTGCCCTGGCCGTCGGCGACGAGGACTCCCTCGTCGGTCACGACGAACATGCTCACCGTGGTGAAGCGCTCGTCGCCCGCGGAGCGCAGCTGTTCGTAGGAGTAGACCCCCGGTGCGAGCTCCTTGACGCGCGGGAAGTCGTCGTCGGTGTAGCCGCGGGCGTAGGGGTCTGCCGTGCGGAGGGGGTCGCCGGCGACGGGGTCGTCCCGGCCGGGGCCGCAGGCGAGGGTGGTGGCGGCGGTGAGGGCGGCCAGAGCGGCGAGTGCGGCGGTGGCGGGGGGGAGCGGGGCTCTCATGGGATCGGCTCCTGGATGGATGGGTTCCTCCTTTGCCCGGCAAGGTCGCCCCCAGGGCGCACCCGCGCTAGAATGGTGAGTGCGAAGCGACGGCAAGGAAGGGCATTCATGATGGAGGTTGCAGAATGAAGTACCGGCAATGGATCCTGGCGGCAGCGGCTCTCATGCTCGTGGCGCCCGCGGCTGGCCACGCCCAGCAGGGACGCCGCGCGATGAGCCCCGAGCAGCGCGCCGAGATGCAGGCACGGCAGGCGGAGGCTCTCCTGGCCGAAATGCGGATGGAGCGCCCGATCGAAGCCCTCAACTCGGTCTGGATCGAGGAACTGACCTGGATGGAGGTGCGGGACGCGCTCCGCGGCGGAAAGACGACCGCGATCATCTCGACGGGCGGAATCGAACAGAACGGCCCCTACCTGGCGACGGGGAAGCACAACTACGTGCTGGCCGGCGCCTGCGAGGGCATCGCGCGGAAGCTGGGCAACGCCCTGTGCGCCCCCGTGCTGAAGCTGGTCCCCGAGGGCGACATCGACAATCCGTCGGGGCACATGCGCTACCCGGGCACGATCAGCCTGCGGGAAGAGACCTACCGGGCCGTGCTGGACGATGTGGCGAGCAGCCTGCGCGCGCACGGCTTCACCGACATCGTCTTCATCGGTGACAGCGGCGGCAACCAGTCCGGAATGGCGGCGGTGGCGACCGCCCTGAACGAGCGGTGGCGTGGCAGCGCGCGTGCCCACTTCGTCCCCGAATTCTATCGCTACGCCGAGGTCTTCGAGTGGATGGAGAGCGAACTCGGGATCACGCAGCCCACCAACGACGGCTTCCATGACGACTTTGTCATCACCTCCATCATGATGGCGGAGGACCCGGAGTCGGTGCGGCACGCCCAGCGGGTCGCGGCCGGGAAGGCGTCGATCAACGGGCTCAGCATCGCCGACCTGGAGGCGACAGTCGAGACGGGCAGGAAGTTGCTCGGCTTCCGCGTCGACCGCACGGTGGAGGCGATCCGGGCGGCGATCGGCGGCGGCGAGACCGGGAACTGACCCATCACGATCACCTGGGCCCGGTGCCGGGGCGGACGCGACCGGCCGACGGCCAGCGAACACCAAGGAGACATGACACGATGCGCAGATTTCTGCTGGCGGCGGCGGTCGCCGTCACAACCATGATTGCGGCCCCGAGCGAAGGCGCCGCGCAGGAAGCGGGAGACGGCCTGATCGAGGCGGGCGCCATGGCTCCCGACTTCGAGCTGACCGGGGCCACCCGTCACGGGGTCCTCAGGGACAAGGTACGGCTGAGCGACTACCGCGGAGAAACGGTGGTGCTCGCCTTCTTCTTCAGAGTCAGGACGCGTGGCTGAACGGTTCAAATGAGAGCGTACCGTGATCAGTACGCAGAGCTGTTCAACGAAGGCCGCAACGTCGTGGTGATGGGGATTTCCAACGACTCCCCCGAAGAGCTGGCCTCATGGCTGAAGGACGAGGACTTCCCGTACCTGTTCGGCAGCGACGCCGAGAATGATGGCGCCTCCTTCGCGGCGTTCGGCGGGAGCCTGAGGGACAACAACATGGCCGGAAGCAGGGCGGTGATCGTCGTGGGGCCGGACGGCCGCGTGGCGAAGGTGATCCCCAGCTTCAACCAGGTGGACCCGGCGGCCTACGAGGAGCTGGCCGCCGTAGTGGACGAGGTGACGCCGGAGCCGGAAGAGGGTTAGGGTCCCGGTGCTCGTGCGGATTTATCCACGGACTGCTGGGACGCCCCTCCGAGCATCGCCTCCACTGCCTCCACCAGCGCCTGGCCCGGGCCCACGCCGGTGGAGACGACACGTCCCTCGCCGTCAACGAGGACGACAATCGAGGTCGTGAGGGCCTGATACGCTCTCACGGCCTCGCCTTTTGCGTCATACACGTAGGTGTACCCGGGGTCGTGCTGTTCCACGTGGCGACGCACCCTGCGCTGCGACTGCGCGACCGCAACCGCCACGGCAACGACCTTCACCTGGTCGCCGAACCGCGCCTGGACCTCGTCGATCTGCGGCTGCAGCGCTTCGCACTGCTCGCACCAGGATGCCCAGAACTCCAGCAGAGCGGGGCCGCCGCCCACGATGTCGAGCAGCGAGACGGTATTTCCGTCGAGGTCTTCGACCTGAGCGTCCGGTGCAAGGGTTCCGGGCGGCAGACCCAGCTGGGTGTCTTCGGCTTGGGCGGATGCAGGGTCCGGCGCAACAAGAGCCACCGCCACGATGACGGGAATCCACATGGCGGGGACGATCGCCCACGCGCCGAGGTTCGGCAGTTTCTTCCAGGTGCTCACGATCGACGTCCTCACAAGTTGTATCCGACCTGAATGAAGTAATACTGCGCGACCCCCAGCATGACAATCGCGGCGACCCGCTTGACGGTCACCATCCACTTGCCGGATTTCGGCAGGCGCGAAAGGGTCCCCGAAAAGAGGCCGACCACCACCAGCAGCGCGGTCATCCCCAGCGAGAACACGAAGAGGTACACGAATCCCATGGCCCCCGCCCGGGTGGCCGCCACCCATGCCAGGACGGCGGCGAAGGCGGGGGCTCCGCACGGCGCGGCCACAACCCCGGAGGTGGCGCCCAGAACGAACACGGCGCCGTACGACCCGCCTCCCCGTCCCCCGGCCCACGTCAGGAGGCGCTGTGGTACCCGCACGGGGATCACGTCCAGCATGGCCAGCGCGAAGAGGAGAAGAAGGTTGCCGATGGCGAACAGCGCCCAGGGGCTGGCGCTCACCGTGCCGAACAGGGTGCCGGTCATACCCGCGATCAGCCCCAGGAATGCGTACAGCAACGCCATTCCGACCGCGTAGGTCAGCGTGAGCCCCAGCGTCCGGCGCCAGGGCTGATCGTCCCGCGCCGTGCCCGAAATCACCGAGGCGGTGATCGGGATCATGGGGTACACGCAGGGGGTCAGGCTGGTCGCCAGCCCCGCGCCGAAAAGGACCACAAGAGCGAGAAGGGGGCTGGAAGCGAGAGCCTCGGACAACCCCCCAGCCGTCTCCTGCGGCAGAAAGGAGATCAAGACCGGGACGGGCCAATGGATTTGGCCGGCCCCGGTCCGGTCACTCCGCTACTGGCGACCGCCACGCGGTTTGGCCGTTCGGCCCGTGCTGCTGCCGGAACTGCGGCTGCCGGAACTGCGGCCGGATGTCGAGGGCATGCCGCGAATGGGGCTGCTGCCTCCGCTGGACATGGAGCTGCGGCCGCCACGCGGTTTGGCCTTGCGGGTGCCGCCGCTTCTCCCTCCAGAGGACGCCGAACCCCGGCTGCCGCCGCTGCTGCCCACCCAGGAACCACCGCTGGAGCCGGTACTGCCTATGGACCGAGGGCCTCTGTAACCCCTGCCCGCAACTACCCTGCCGCCGGTGGAGCGGGGTGCACGGTCAACGTTGACGACGACGGGCACATAGCTTCCGCCGTAGCCGCCGTACCCGTAGCCGTAGCCGCCGTACCCGTAACCATAGCCGCCGTAGCCGTACCCGTAGCCGTACCCGCAGCCGCGACTGTAACCCCGGTTGCCGTAGCGAGATCCGTAGTAGAAGGGGTCGTTGTAGTAGCTGCAGCGGTCCGCGTAGATCGTCCTGGCAACCCGCGGATCCTCGAACCCGTCCGCCGGGGCGGCTTCCGACTGTCCGAAGGCGAAGCGCCCAGGGAAGGAAACAGCCACTACCACATCGATGACCTTCGTCGACACGCCCCCTTCCTCCAGCCGGATCAGATCATCGGCGTCCAGGTTTATGAATTCCTGTCGCACCGCGGCGATCCAACCCTCCACCGCTCTGGGGTCCACGTTGCCGGAAGCGTCAATCACGTCGTCGATGGTGATGACGGTGTTGGCATATGCCGTGGCGCCCCTGACCGAGAAAGGACTCGGCCGGTCGAGGTCCGCGAACCCCAGCTCTCGCAGGACACTGCCATCCGTCCTTTGGTACCACTGGGACCACGCCGTCGACACACCGTTCATCTCAATGGCCCGAACGTCCAGCCATTCGCCGGGCGAAGGCATGGAGATGATTCCGGTGCTCCGCCGGGGAGCTTCTCCCTCGCAACTCATCTCGGAGACGGTGTAGATGCGACGCCGATCGTCGGAGAAGCGAGCGGACTCCTGCCCGGTGCACCCCTCCTGCTCGATCGCCCTCGGCTGGCCGTCCGTCCGGAAAGACTCGCGGTAGGCGATGGAGCCCTCCACAACCGTGAGCATCTCCACGTCGGCGCCATCTGGAACGAAGCACAGGATACCTTCGTCCACCTCGGTACCGGAGAGCATCCAGTCGCCGCTGGCGGCCAGTTGAGGCTCCCAGCACCCCAGGTAGGGCTGCCAGCCGGTCTTCGTCTCCGCCTCCTGGCCGTTCAAGGCGGCCGGGGCACCCCCGAGAGCCACGACGGCTGCCGCTCCGGCGACCAATCCGATGCTCTTCGTCCTCATGACCGTGGTTGTTGACTTCGCATTGCGCATGTTCAGCTCCTTCGCTGCCGGCTCTGTCCTGGTTGGCGTGCTCATCCCTAATACCTGATCCCGATCCCGGCCGTGATCTGTAGCCCGTTCAGATCAAGGTCCGGAAACCCGACGAAATCCGGGGAGTCGATGGGCGCGCTGGCAATACCATACCGTGCTTCGCCCGTGAAAACCAGCCGACCGTTGACACTCACGTCCATTCCACCCGTGAAATGTACGGTCGCTCCCCTCTCGGTCGCGTAGAATCGCTCGTTGAATATGTCCCGGGTCTCGTAGTCCACGAAATCACCCCATTGCTCGAAGCGGTAGGATACGATCCCGGCGGCGACGCCCGCATAGGGATTCCAGGTGCGCGGGATCCACGCGAACCGACCCACCGACCGCCCTCGTTCCCACAGGTACGCCTTGACCCCGACCGTGAGGGGCACGGTCGTGAACGCGGTGGTCTGCTCGATGGGGAGGTCGTCCGCATCCACCCAGTCGCGGAACTCGGACCGGGTCTCGGAGGCGTTGTAGCCGACTGCCAGGGTAAGATCCAGCCGCGGCGTGGTCCGGATCCCCAACTCCCCGCCGATGGACATGCCGGCCAGATCACCGGATTCCACCGTCAGCTCTTCGCGCGTCAGATCCCACAAGCTCTCAGTTCCGCTGCCAGCTGCCGCGCGCGGCATGTTGTAGCCGGCCCTGACGGTCAGTGAGACCCTGGGCATGCCGAGAAGGAAACCGCGGTCCTGGGCCTGCAATTCCATGGCTCCCGTCACGCCGAGCACCACCATGCCGGCAAAAAGCGCCAGCGACCGCTGGAATCCCGGCTTCCCGGGGCGGCGGACCTTCCCTCTGCGTCGAAACACTGTCAAGTGGTGGAACATCGAAAGCTCCTGTTTGGGGTCTGGCAGGGGTTATCGCAAGATCCGTGCCTGCGTCCGGAACCGCGCTCTGACAAGCAAAACTGGCCATTCCGGTGTGTTATTGGCGTCGAGGCGGTTCTCGTCCCCAGAGACCAACCTCGCGGGGGGACACCGTGTGTCACTGACCGGGGACACGTTCATCATGAAGGGCAGGTGGCCGCCCGCGAGAAGGGCGGTTCACCCCAGCGTCCGCTCCAGGTAGGCCTTCAAGCGCTGCCACGCGTCGGCGGCTGGGGCGGTGCGCACGTCGGGGTCCTCGTCCACGCGGAGCCAGAACCCATGGTTCACGTCGTCGTAGATGTGCAGGTCGTGCTCGACACCCGCGGCGCGCAGCGCGGCTTCGAAGGCGGCCACCGACTCGGGGGACGGACCTCCGTCGAGCGCGGCGAAGGTCCCGTACACCTCGTGGCTCAGCGCGGCGACCACCTCCGGGTCTTCCACGAGGCGGCCGTAGAAGATGGCCGTGGCTTCGTGATTCACGCCGTCGAGACCGAAGGACAGGGCGACCCCTCCGCCGAAGCACCACCCCATCGCGCCGACCCGCCCGGTCACATCGGGGCGTCCCCGGAGGTAGGCCACCGCCGCGTCGAGGTTGGCGATCATCGCGTCCGGGTTGGCCTGCGCCTCGCCCACCAGCGCCATGTTCTCGTCGCGGTTCGCGCCCGTGCGTCCCTGGAACAGGTCCGCCGCAAGGGTCACATACCCCTCTGCGGCGAAGTCGTCGGCGAGCTGGCGCACCCGGTCCTGGAGGCCGTTCCATTCATGGATGATGACCAGCGCGGGGAAGGGGCCTTCACCCGCCGGGACGGCAAGGTAGCCGGTGGTGACTGCGTCGCCGTCGACGTATTGGAGGTCCGCGCCTTCCAGGGAGCCGCCTTCGCCGATGACGGCGGCGGGCAGGTCGGCGGCGGTGCCGGGGTCGTCTGCGGGAGGGGGGTCGCCGCACGCGAGGACGAGCAGAATGAGCGGGCCAGTGGAAATAAGTCGCCGCATGGACGTATTCTCCATCGTGGTGATCGTCGTGGTGAGGGTCACGGGAAACAATAGGAGCGGTGCGCCGCCCGGCGTCAAACCCATGCGGGGCCGGTGGCGGGTCGCCCGCGTGTACGCCGAACAGGCGGGAGCGAGAGAATGAGGAATTCGTTGTGGAGCCGGAGGAACCGCATCGCCGTGACGGCTACTGCCGTGGCACTGGGCGGGGGTGCCGTGGCAGGACCGGTCGTCGGCCAGCAGGACATGTCGCAGGTGGAGATCGAAACCGTGCGGCTGGAGACCGACCTCTTCATGCTGATGGGACAGGGCGGGAACATCGGGCTGTCGGTGGGCGGCGACGGTGCCTTTCTCATCGATGACCAGTTCGCGCCCCTGACCGACAAGATCCTGGCGGCGGTCGCGGAGGTGACGGACCAGCCCGTGCGCTGGGTGCTCAACACCCACTGGCACGGCGACCACACGGGTGGCAACGAAAACCTGGGCGCCGCCGGGGCGATGATCGTCGCCCATGAGAACGTGTACCGCCGCATGAATCCGGCCGAGTTCGCCGATGTGGTGGGCCGTTCGGACCAGGCGCCGCGCGCCGCGCTGCCCGTCGTGACCTTCGCCGACGGCGTCAGCTTCCACTGGAACGGGCGGCACATCGGTGTGACCCACGTCGGCGAGGCCCACACGGACGGCGACGTGATCGTCCATTTTCCCCGGGCCAACGTCTTCCACATGGGTGACACCTTCTTCCGGGGGCGCTACCCATTCATCGACGTGGACAGCGGGGGAGGGGTCGACGGAGTGATCGCCGCGGCCAACCTCGTGCTGGAGCGGGCGAGCGAAGGAACGCGGATCATCCCGGGCCACGGCGACCTTGCCGTGCCCGAACACCTGCGCGCCTACCGGGACATGCTCGAGACGGTGCGCATGCGGGTGGCCAGCCTCGTGGCCAATGGCCGAACCGAGGATCAGGTCGTTGCCGCCGCGCCCACGTCGGATCTGGACGGCGTCTGGGGCGACAACCCCGAGCGCTTCGTCCGTGCCGTGTACAAGAGCCTCTCGGGATCCTGAGAAAGGGACTACTAAAGATGATCAGCAGCTTTCGCACTACGCATTGGAACCGTCCGCGGCGTTCGACCGGCCGCGCGCGTCGGATCGGGTTCGCCGCCGTGGCCGCCCTCTCGGTGTTCGCCGCCGCCGTGCCGCTCGCTCCGCTCGGCGCCCAGGATACGCAGGACGCACAGGTCGACGGAGTGCTCGCGGAGGTCGGGGATTCCATCATTCGGCTCCGGGAGGTGATCCACCAGAACCCCGAGCTCGGGAACCGCGAGTTCAAGACGGCGGAGCTCGTCGCCGATCACCTCCGTGCGCTCGGCTTCGATGAAGTCCGGACGGGGATCGCTCACACGGGTGTCGTGGGGATTCTGCGGGGCGGCCTTCCCGGCCCGGTGGTGGCGGTGCGGGCCGACATGGATGCGCTGCCGGTTACCGAGGACACGCCGTACCCATTCAAGTCGACCGTGCGCACCACCTACCTTGGCCAGGATGTGGGGGTGTCACACGCGTGCGGCCACGACATCCACGTGGCGGTGCAGCTCGGCGTGGCGGCCGTCCTGGCCTCGATGCGCGATGAGCTCCCCGGCACGATCAAGTTCATCTTCCAGCCCGCCGAGGAAGGACCGCCGCCCGGCGAAGAGGGTGGCGCGGATCTGATGGTGGCCGAGGGGGTGCTGGACGATCCCGCCCCCAGCGCGATCTTCGGCCTGCACAGCTTCGCCGAGATGGAGGTGGGCAAGGTGGGCTTCACATCCGGGCCCGCGCTCGCCGCGGTGGATCACTTCAAGATCCGCGTGATGGGGAAGCAGTCGCACGGGGCCGCGCCGCACCTCGGCGTGGACCCGATCGTGATGGCGTCGCAGGCGGTCACCGCGTTCCAGACGATCCGGTCGCGCAATCTCAACCCGCTCGAGCCCAGCGTGATCACGGTGGGGATCGTTCGAGGCGGGACCCGCTTCAACATCATCCCCGATGTGGTCGAGATGGAGGGCACGGTGCGGACCTACAACCCCGACGTGCGTGATGCGGTCGAGCGGCGGATGGGTGAGATCCTCGCCGGGATCACCGGGGCGGCTGGCGGCACCTTCGAGCTGGACTACGACCGCGGCACACCGGCGACGATCAACGACCCCGATCTGGGCGTGCGGATGCTGCCCACGCTGGAGCGGGTGGTGGGCGCCGAGAACGTCGTGACGCTCGATCCCACAATGGGTGGCGAGGACTTCGCCTACTTCGCCAATGAGGTCCCCGGCTTCTTCTTCCGGCTGGGTCAGGTCAAGCCCGGCGGAACCTCCGGGGGGCACCACACACCCGACTTCCAGGCCGACAACTCGGCCGTGCCGGTGGGCATCCGCGCGATGACCAACCTGCTGCTCGATTACTTGAAGGCAGGGAGGCCGGCGACTCAGTAGCAGCCGCAGGCAGCGCGCCGGGGTGAGCTGCGGCTACCGACTCAGTAGGCGGCCTGGTGAACCCCCGCGACCGCGCGGCCCGATGGGTCGACGGTCCTGGATAGCTCCTCGTCCCACGCGAGGGCTTCGGGCGTGGAACAGGCCACGCTCGGGCCCCCGGGCACGCACTGTGCCGCCGCGGGCAGGGGGAAGTGGGACTCGAAGATCCGCCGGTACAGGTAGGCTTCCTTGTCCGTGGGCGGATTGTACGGGAAGCGGTGGGGGGCGCTGGCCATTTCGCGGTCGCTGACGCTGCGATCGGCGTAGTCCTTCAGCGAGTCGATCCACGAGTAGCCCACGCCATCGGAGAACTGCTCCTTCTGGCGCCACAGCACCTCGTCCGGCAGGTAGCCGGCGAAAGCCTCTCGCAGAATGCGTTTCTCGATCCCGCCGGCGGGCATCTTCCCCGCCGGGTCGATCGACATGGCCACATCCAGGAATTCCTTGTCGAGGAAGGGGACCCGGGCTTCGACCCCCCACGCCGCCATGGCCTTGTTGGCCCGCAGGCAGTCGAACTGGTGAAGGCGGTCGAGCTTGCGGACGGTTTCCTCGTGGAAGGAGCGGGCGTCGGGCGCCCGGTGGAAGTACAGATAGCCGCCGAAGACCTCGTCGGCCCCCTCGCCCGACAGCACCATCTTGATCCCGAGGGTGCGGATGCGGCGGGCCATCAGATACATGGGCGTAGCCGCGCGCACGGTGGTCACGTCGAAGGTCTCCAGGTGATGGATGACGTCCGACAGCGCGTCGAGCCCCTCCTGCACCGTGAAGTGGAACTCATGGTGGACAGTGCCGATGTGGTCGGCCACGAGCCTTGCGCTGGCCATATCCGGCGAGCCCTTCAGGCCGATACAGAACGAATGGAGACGGGGCCACCACGCCTCTGTCCTGTCGTCGTCTTCTATCCGGTTCCGGGCGTACTGCTGGGCCACGGCGGAGATGATCGAGGAGTCGAGTCCCCCGGAGAGCAGGACGCCGTAGGGCACATCGGACATGAGCTGCCTGTGCACCGCGGCCTGCAGGGATTCGCGGATCGCTGCCGGGTCGGGCTCGGCCGTGGCAGCGGCATGGCTCCTCCACTCCCTGTGGTAGTAGGGGCTGACGGTTCCTTCGAGCGAGTCCAGGAAGTGCCCGGGTGGAAACTCGGAGACGCTTCGGCAGACGGGCGTGAGCGCCTTCATCTCGGACGCCACATGGAAGCGGCCCTCATCGTCGTAGCCTGTGTAGAGGGGGACGATGCCCAGGTGGTCGCGCGCGATGAGGTACCGGTCCCGGCCGGCGTCGTAGAGGACGAAGGCGAAGATCCCGTTCAGCTTGTCGAGGAAGCCGGTTCCCTCTTCGGCGTATAGCGCGAGGATCACCTCGCAGTCGCTCCGGGTCCGGAACCGGAACGGGCGCGTCAGGTCGGCCTCCAGCGCCCGGTGGTTGTAGATCTCGCCGTTGACGGCCAGTGCCAGGCTCCCGTCGGCGCTCAGGAGCGGCTGTGCTCCGTGCTCCACGTCCACGATCGCCAGACGGTTGTGGGCCAGGACGGCCCGTTCATGGGTGAAGACACCGGACCAGTCGGGCCCGCGGTGCCGCTGGAGCCTGGACAGTGCCAGCACCCGGTCCCTGGGGGGCGGGTCGGCGGGATCGAGGTCGAGGATGGCGAGGACGGAACACATGGCGTTAAGATACCGTGGCTGTACGCTGCACCGGTACCCACACGATACCACGACCTACAGGGCGGTCAGACCCATGACACCTGCCATTCGATCCCTAGCAAGGGTGCGCCACGTCGCTCGTGTCGCGCTGTTGGGCGTCCTCGCCCTGGCTTCCGCCGCAAGGGCCCAGACCCTCGGCCCGGCCGATGGCCGTGACCTGCCTCCCACCGATCTGGAGCGTGTGGAGGTCGGCGACGAGGCGCCTCTCTTCACTCTGGAGTCCTACGACGGCGGTCCCGTCGATCTTGCCGGCTTTCGGGGTGACAAGAACGTGGTGCTGGTCTTCTACCGGGGTCACTGGTGACCGTACTGCGCCGGTCAGCTCGTGGAGCTGAGAGCCCTCCTCCCCGACGCCCTCAAGGACGATACCGAGATCGTCACCGTGTCGGTGGACGACCGTGACGGGATGCAGCTGATGATCGACAGGGTGACGGCCACCGACGGCATGGCCCCCGACTTCGTCATGCTGTCCGACCCGGACCACAGCGTGATCGACCGCTACGGCCTCTTCAACGCCGACGCCCCTCCCAACCGTCCGCTGCCCCACCCGGCGACCTACGTCGTCGACAAGGAAGGCGTCGTGCGCTATCGCTTTGTGGAGGTGGACTACCGGGTGCGGCCGTCGAATGCCGAAGTCCTTGCGGCGCTGGAAGCTGCCACGGGGAGCTGACAGCCCGGCGGGAGGAGCCTTCCTGCCTGCCGGGGTAGCCTGGAGCCGGACCCGCGACGACCCCGGAAGGGGGTCCGATTGGGGGCACTCAGGGATCGTCGCACCCAATCCGGACCGGTCATTCTGCCCTGTTTCGGGTCCCTGGGGAAATCAGTCCCAACCAGACATGTAAGCGCACGCCAAAGGGTGGTACCGTGTGTCCCGCATGATCGCGGTAACGCACTCCAACGACGGATCCCACCCAATGTTCGCATCCAGGCCCCCGACCCTCGACCACAGGGCACGGCGACTCCTGCCGAGAACGGCTTCTCGGCGCGCGGTCGCCTCCCTCATCCTTCTCCTGGTCCCCGGGGCCTTCGGTTTGGCGAACCTTGCGGCGACCGACCTGCCGCGTCTCGGGAGAATCGGCGCGCGCGTCGATCTCTCCATGTCGGAAGCTACCTACCTCGGCCTTGAAGGCGTGGTCCTGCAGTCAACGCTCATTGACTGCGGGCCGGCCGCGCTCGCCAACATGATGCGCGACCTGGGCATGCCGGCTCCGGCGACCGACTCGCTGATGGAGCTTGCCGGCACCGGGCCCCTGGGCACGCGTGCCAGCGGCTTGATCCGGGCCGGAGAGGTCTTTGGCCTCTTTTTGACCCTCGAGCGGGTGCCGTTGGCGATGCTGCCGGAGACTCCGATGCCGTTCATCGCATGGGTGAACCGCAGCCACTTCGTGACGGTTACCGGCAGATCGCCCTCGGGCCGTCTGACGGTGGTGGATCCACAGGTGGGTCGTTACTCGATCAGCGAAGACGGGTTCAAGAAGACCTGGTCCGGCGAAGCACTGCTGCTCCGCGGATAGCAACAAGGTCTACCGTGGCGAAATACGTCACGGACCCGATTTACCCCGAATCATGGGAGGTAGAAATGAAAAGACCACGAATTCGACCACTCGCGCTCTCGCTGTGCCTGTTACTGCTGGGGGCGCAAGGGATTCAACAGGTCGGGACAGTGCGGGCCTCAGCTTCCACACCAGTCCAAATGGCCGATGTCAATGGCCGGGGCTGGAAGACAATCGCGGTCTGCCTGGGATGCGTCGCCGCCGGCGCCACATTGGTTGCCACGGGCACGTGGGTGACAGCCATCTGGATCCCCGGATCGGCGCTGGCGCTGGCGGGATGCGGCGCGGCATGCTACTCGGCCGTCTTTAATTAGTAGTGCTTCCGAAACGAGGAGAAAACAAATGAACAAATTGATCGGATTGGCTACAAAACTGTCTATGGTGGGTGCACTAGATGCGGTTGGCAACCCCGTCACGGCAGGGGAACAATCAGCATTGGGCGGGGCATCGATAAACACTGATCGATCGACACAAGTCGATAACCCTGATCTCGTCACGGATCCGGTTGGCGGGCAAGGTGAGACAAACACAAAAGGGCAGAAAGCGGGCTGCATGCTCTGCGGAGGTGTCATCCTTTCCGTGGGCATCGCGAGCATAGGTGGACTGGCCTTGGTCTCGGCGTTTTTCCCCGAGGTTGTCGCCGGATGTGCATTCGTTTGCGTGCTGGCATTCTCGTGACGTGACATTTCAAACTGGAGGTGGATGATGAAAAAGACAAGATTGAGACACATTACGATTCTCCCGATGATCCTTGCACTGGCACACGCTGGCACCCTTGGTGTCCGCCTGAGTCCGGACGCCACCCCGTCGTCGTCTGGCGCATCGGTCGAGGTCGTGCGGATGGGAGACGATATCGAGGGCCGTGGGTGGCTGGAGAAGCTGGGTTGCGCAACGTGCTTTGCAGCGGTGGTCGCCGTGTCTACGGCTTCTATGGGAACAGCCACAGTCGGCGGGCTCCTCATCTGTGGAATGATTTGCTACAACATTCTTTAGTGATGACGAAACCTAAGAAAGGCTAAGGACAATGAAACTTGCAACGATGAGAAGAACACTGAGTGTCGCGATGCTTCTTGCGCTGGCAAATGCCGCCGCGCTTGGAAGTCGTCCGACATCGGATACTGGGGCCGGGGCAAACGCCGAGCAAGCGGTTCAGGTCATGGACTCCGAGTCCGTTGTAGGCGGTGGGGACTGGAAAAAGTGGGTGTTGTGCGCCGGATGCGTCGGCGCGGGACTCGCCATCGGGCCGATTGGGCCTGTGGTAGCGTCAATGGCCTGTGGATTTGTGTGCGGGCTCGCGCTTGCAGAAGCGTAGGATCGTGGAATGTGGACCCGGGCGGAGGCTTGCTCCGTCCGGGTCCTACCATCGGAGGAATGAGGATGAGCGAAACACAACGACGAAAGGCTCGCAAGCTGGTTGCGATCGCGGTGGCCGCGTGCGCTACGGGTGCGGCTCTGGCTCCGACCATCCTTCTGGCGGGCAGGCGAGGAGATTCGGCCCCGAAGGATCCGCCGTGGCCGTTTCCTCCAGCGGCGGCCCAGCGGGTCAATGAAGAGATTGGCGGGTCGGGCCGGCATATAATGGGCCCGGCAGCCTTGGTCTACGTGGACCGCAGCTGCATCTACTGCAAAACGGAGCTCGATCTGTGGGGAGGGATAGTGGCGGCTGAAGAGGTGGGTATAGACGTGTGGGTGGTGGCTTCTCCCCGATCGGTCATGGACGGGGCGGAATGGGTGCCTCCCGCGCTCCGCGCGCGAACCGTGTAAGGATGCAGACGGGAGCATTGCGCGCGCCCTCGGGGTCAGCGCGGTACCCGTCACCTTTTGGCTGGACCGTACGGATACGGTGCGAATTGTCGGTGTCGGGCGAGCCACCAGGAGGAAACTTGTCGAAAACGCCATAGCTCTTCGAGAGAGGGAAGGGGCATCATGACTGTAGCGGACAGGAGGGCGTGGGGTCGCAGCGGTGCCGTCGCGAAGGTCAAGTACTTTTTCAACATGCTCGTCCCCGGCCTGGATGACATTCGCGAGCACCAGCCCATCGTGCCGCCGCTGGTGGTCGGTTGGGTCTTCGTGCTGATCTCCACGGTGTCGCTGCGACCGTTGATGTTGAGTTCGCTGCAGGGGGACCAGGCCGCTCTGGCTCAGGGCATGGCGGTCCTGATGTGGATGCTGGCGCTGGCGGCGCCGCTCATCCAGTTGCTCAAGGCGGGATTGTTCGCCGCGCTCGCCTGGGCCGTGCTGGTTCTGGCGAACTCTTCACGCCGCATTCGCCCGATCTTCTCGGTGTTGCTGTACGGGGAGGCTATCCTCGCGGCACAGGGGGAGTCTTTTCCAACCCGGAGATGAGCCTGAAGTCGGCGAGGATTGAGAGCGAGGGATGAAGCCCGAGCACGGGGCAGGTGGCAGTTGAGGGAGCATCATTATCCCCCTGAACGGTGTAGAGACGCAACCGGCGAGCTGGGGGATCCCCGAGTCGCGGGAGGGTCTGCGGCGAGTCTGAGGCGGGCGCGGGGCGGATCATGCGGCGGAGTCCCGGGCCTGGCCGATGGCAGGAGGAGTTCGTCGCGGGCTCGCTGAACGGCCTTGGCGGCGTCGAGGTCGGTGGTTGCGGCGGCGAGGCGGTCGAGGGCTTTGAGGGTGACGCCGGGCCGGAGGAAGTCTTCGGCGCCGGGCATTGCCCGGAAGCGCTCGTAGGGGGTGGCGACATCCTGCTGCCGGTAGCGCCTCTTGACGCGGCCGTTGGGGCCGGTGACCTCGGTGGCGAAGAGGCAGGGCCGGTGGAAGTTGAGGAAGGGGCAGAGGCTGCCTTGGAGGAAGTCGTTGACCTGGGGGACGAGGGCGTGGGGGACGTGGATGTGGCCGAGCCACTTGCGCACGATGCTGCCGTTCTTGGCCTCGACGAGGGCGTTGTCGTTGCAGTGGCGGGGCCGGGACTTCGTGAAGGTGCCGATGTGGAGCTGGTTGAGCAGGTCGGCGACCTGGCGGTTGATGTACTCGCTTCCGTTGTCGGCGTGGAAGGCCTGGACGGTGAAGGGGAAGGCGGAGATGAGGTCCTTCAGCACGGGGACCATGAAGTGCTGGGTGATGCGCGGCACGGCGCCAAGGTGTTGGAACTGCGTGACTTCGTCGACGATGTTGACGAGGTAGATGCCCTTCTTGCCGCTCCGGTCTCCGAGGTGGACGGTGTCGACGCGGAGGAAGCCGGGCTGGCCATCGGGCCTCGGCTTGCGGCGGACCCCGATGGGGACGGGAGCAGGCCGGGTCTTGCGGAAGGTGAGGCGGCCGGTGCGGTACGCGCGGGTCTTGCGGAGGTTGTAGATGTGGCCTCCTGAGATGCGTGCGAGGCGCTCGAAGCGCACGTCTCCGTAGACATGGAACATGCGCCAGAGGATCACCTTGGTGGCGGGTCCGGAGAGCTGGCCGAAGGCCTCGTCGACCTCGGCCAGCAGGGCGGCGTCAAGGTAGGTGTAGCGGCGCGCGAAGGCGTTGGCCGGGGGCTTGCCGCGGTGGTCGCGGATGTGCCCGGTCCGGCGGTGTTGCCGGATGAGGCGGGTGACCTGGGCCCTGGAGAGGCCCGTCACCTTCTCGAGGTACCGCTTCACCAGGCCCTTGTCCGGCTTCCTGAGGCCGTGGTACTCGAAGCGAACCAGGGTCCGGCGCACGAGGGCGTACGCGGAGTCACGGCGGGTGGGCTGGAAGTCCGCGGCTTCGTTGCCCTCCAGGAAGGCGCGGAGCTGGTCGAGGGTGCGTATCCGTTCGGTGCGAAGTGTCACGATCATCCTCCAATGATCTCTTCGCCCCGGACTGCAGGCTCATCTCCCGCTGGAAACAGGATCCGAGTTCAGGCTCATGTGCCGTTGGACAAGACTCTTCGCGACCCGTCCTGCATGCGGTGGCGCAGGGCTTTTCCGTCGTCCACCTGCTCTGGTTCACGTTTCTCGTGATGGCTCTGGGGCGTTGTGACGGACCCGCGCGGCGGCCCTCGCTCGCCCTTGCATGCTTCTTCTGGGGAGTGACCCTCTCCTTCGCCGCCGCCCGCGCCTGGATTGCCTTCTGATGACGACTACCACTCTTTCCGTGCGCCTGTCCGGCTTCGGCGTCCGCTACCCCCAATTCCACCTGGAACCGATCGACCTGGAGTTTCGTGCGGGGGAGCGGGTCGCGTTGGTGGGCGCAAACGGGGCGGGCAAGAGCACGACGCTCAAGGCAATTGCAGGGAGGCTTCACGACTACGATGGGCGGGTCGAGATTGCCGGCCGGGAAGTGCGGGCACAAGTCCCCAAGATCAGGGCGCGGATCGGCTTTCTCCCTGAGCAGCTGCTTGGCTTCAAGTGGATGACCGTGGCAGAGCACCTCGGGTTCCTGTCGGCTTTCTTCCCCACCTGGGACGACGACTACGCGCACGAGCTTCTGGCGCGCGTCGCTCTGCCTTCGGGCTCCAAACTCGGAACGCTCTCGAAAGGGATGGCGGTCAAGCTCTCGTTTGTGGCTGCGGAGGCGCATCGCCCGCCCCTGCTGATCCTCGACGAGCCGACCTCCGCGATCGATCCCCTGATGCGGGGTGAATTGCTAGGGGTCATCGACGAGTGTGTCCCGCGTGGCGGGGATCGCCTCGTCCTTTTTTCCAGCCACATCCTCGAAGACGTGGAACGGATTGCCGATCGGGTGATCATGATGCGGAGAGGGCGGCTGTTGGGCGACATGACCACTCGGGAGCTCC
The DNA here is from genome assembly GCA_963555795.3 of Longimicrobiales bacterium. GTDB lineage: Bacteria > Gemmatimonadota > Gemmatimonadetes > Longimicrobiales > Gaopeijiaceae > Bin94. Next base: position 1,408,219 of record CAUVXA020000007.1, read on the forward strand.
AGGAGCGTGATCTGGGCAGCCCTCTCTCTCAAATCCTCTACGATGCGTTGGGGTCGGATGAATAAGCGTGCGTTTCTGAACCTGCTGAGTGTCGAGTACCGTCGCTACGGGCCGCACGCACGCAGGTCGATCATCTTTCTCGGAGTCGTTTTCGCGGTCCTCGTCGCGACCGAAAACGCGACGCACAACGGGCTGGCGTTTCTCCTCGGTGCCCTCGGGGGGTCGCTCTTCATGATGGTGCCTGTCACCGTATTGAAGGACAAGACGAGCGGGACGATGGACTTCCTCGTCTCCCTGCCCGCGACGGCGTCTGCCCTGGTCTGCGCCCGCTTCGCCGCGGCAATCCTTTTCGCTGCTGCCGGGGCGGTGCTTGTCGCTGCGGCGGCCGGCCTGGGCTTGCCTCCGCTCCTCGGGTCGGCGGAGCCCGCCAGAGTGGCCGGTTTGGCGTTTCTGGTGACCTGGGTGTCGACATCCGCTCTTGCGTGCGCGGCGATCGCACTCCTGATCCGTTTCAACGTCAACGCGCTTGTCACCCATGGGCCGCTCATCGTCTTTGCGACGGTTTTCGCCGCGGTCTACGTCTACGACCGGCTCTTTGGCAGCCCTCTCAACGCCATTCGTGCAGTGATGGCCAGCGAACGGGCCCCGCTTGTTGTCGTGGCGATCTCGGTTCTGGGTACGCCGGGGTCATGGCGGCTTCATTCCTGCTGGCACGCCGTGCAGTCGAGAACTACCGGCCCGAACCCGATTCCATCGACTGGTGAAGTGGTGGACGGACACCGGAAGGCCCGCCGACGGCAACGGTTGTGGCCATCGCTATAATAAGGGGGAGTAAGATGTCCGCTGCCTGGTAGAGCCATGTCCGGAGACGCCATGAGTCTGGTCGAAACCCTGCTGTCCGATGCTTCATTCGACGAAGGTTGGAGTCTGATTGAGCGATTTGCGATTCTGGTGAGGGAGTCGGGTTCCACCGACGAGCGTGCCGGGGCCCACTTCGTCGTTTCCCGTCTCGAGGCCCTGGATATCCCGTACAAGCTGTACGAGCCGGATCTGTATCTGTCGGTTCCCCGCGCCGCCTCCGTGGAAATGGCAGGCGAGACCCTGATCGCCAAGACTCCTTCGTTCTCGGCATCGACCCCGGCGAAGGGCATGTCCGCGCCGCCGATCCACATTCCTGCGATTCCCTTCACGGATGCCTCCGACCTGTTCAAGTCCTCGCATGGAACCCTGTTGGCTGACGTTGCCGGGAAGATCGTGGTGACCGAAGGGTTCCCGATGCCGGTGTCGGTGGCGCTGTTCGAAGCCGCCGGTGCTGTGGGCCAGGTCTACATCAACCCGGGCAGCCGTATCCACTGGGGGATCTGCACCACGGTGTGGGGCGCGCCTGGAGAATCCCAACTCGGGCAGAGACCCTCCACTCCGGTGGCCGCCATCAACCGCTGGGACGGGGACAAGGTGATCCAGGCCATCGTGGACGGCGTGGACCGGATCACCGTGCATTCCGAACTGACTGAGGGGTGGTATCCGTGCCAGTTGCCTGTTGCCCACATCGATGGCCGTGAAGAGGACTTCGTGTTGGCTCACGGTCACTACGATTCCTGGGATGTCGGCATCGGTGACAATGCTGTCGGTGACGCGACGCTTCTGGAACTCGCTCGCGTTTTCCACAACAGGCGAGAAGAACTACGTCGCTCGCTGAGGGTTGCATGGTGGCCCGCGCACTCCACTGGACGGTACGGGGGATCGACCTGGTACGCCGATGCCTTCGGCCCCGAATTGACCAGGCGGTGTGTAGCCACCGTGAACATCGATTCGCCGGGTTGCTGGGGAGCCACGGAATACGACGCGGTGCCATGGATGGCGGAGGCCGGGGAAGTGTGTCACTCATCCATCGAGGCCGTTGCCGGGGTAGAGCCCGGGCGCCAGAGGCCCCTGAGAGCGGGTGACTATTCGTTCAACCAGATCGGGCTTACGTCGTTCTTCATGCTCCTATCGAATATCCCGGAAGAGGAGCGGGAACGGCTCGGCTTCTATCCGGTTGGCGGGTGCGGGGGCAACATCGCGTGGCACACCGAGAGTGACCGCATCGAGATTGCCGAACTCACCAACCTCGAGCGAGATCTGCGCGTCTATATAACCGCGATCTCCCGATTCCTGATGGACGAAGTGCTTCCGCTGGACTTCCGCGAGACCGCCACCGAGCTGGACGAGGCCCTGAAGGGCTACGAAGCCACGATCGACAAGGTTCTCGGGAAGCAGTTCAACCTGCTGCCCGTCCGAAAGGCGTTCGATGGCCTTGTGGAACGACTGGGTGTCTTCTACGGCATGGTCGAGGAAGGGAGTATCGAGCCGACTTTGGCCAACGAGCTGCTGCTCAGGGTCGGGCGGATCCTGGTGCACGTAGGGTATGCGGAAGGCGCGCCCTTCGATCATGATCCGGCCACTCCGCGTGTCCCCATCCCCAAACTGGCCAGGGTCAAGGACCTCGACGCCATGCGCGAGGGGGATCCGGATCTCTTCCCGTTCGTAGTGACCGAACTGCGCCGCCAAGTCAACAAGGTGCTGCACGGATTCCTCGAGGCTTCGTGGCTCCTCGACCGTCTCGCGGGGACGTCACAGGTCGGTTGATCGCCCTTGGCGGGGTTCGCCACGGGCTGCCTGCTGGTCCTCAGGCCTGCCGGATCAGGTCGGGACCGCGTCCACATGCTTGCGCGGGGCGGGGTAGGCCCTCGCGCTTGGTGCCACTCCAGCCGCCACCATCGCCTCCGCCAGCTTCAAGGAGGCGACGACCGGATTGACCACCGGCACGCCGAGCATGGCTTGCAGGTCCCGCGCCACGTCGACAAAACCCATGGTCATACAGCCCAGGACCAGGGCATCGGCACCTCTCTCGACCACCTCGCGTCCCACTTGCTCGAGCGTCCCGAGGACCTCGTCGCGGCGCTGTCGCAGCTCCAGCACGGGCACGTCCACCGCCCGCACCTCCGACAGGAAGCCCTCCAGGCCGTGGCCGCGCATCTGACGGCGAATCGCGGGAACGACCTCGTCGACGACCGTCACGATCGCGAACCGCGACCCGAGCTGCGCCGCCAGGTGGCCGCTGGCCTGACCGGGCCCCACAACCGGGATGCCCGTCAACTCACGTGCAGCGCTTAGCCCGGGGTCGCCGAAGCAGCCGACGATGATCGCATTCGTTCCCTCCGACTCGAGAACCGGAGCCGCCGCGAGCAGCCCCGGTATGGCCAGGCATTCCTCCGCAGCCGACTCGATCGACGCGGGTCCGTCGGCACTTTCACGCACGGAAATCACGGTACCGGGGGCAGCGTTCCTCTCCAGATAGGCCTTGCGCCGGTCCAGCTCGCCGAATCCGAGAGGGCCCCGTGACATTGGGCCCGGAATGAAGTAGGTGATGTGCACGTCGGCCTCCTGACCATGGCGTGTCCGGGCGAGCGGTTGTCTCGGTTGGCAATCCTCACCCTCACATAGTCTTGTCCAAGGCCCGCAATGATGCCAGCCTTACTATCCAGTCAGACGTCCCAACCCATCGGATCGGTCGGAAAATGAGCAGGAAGAGGAACATGCGCAAAATGTTGGCAGGTACGCTTCTCTCGCTGGCGGGTGCCGGCGTGTTGCCCGGGTCGCTTCTCGCACAGGGATTCGCGTCAAGCGTGGTCGTTGCGGGGGACGAGATCCTGGTGGCCGAATCCCGTGCCGGGGGTGCCGACGGCGGGGTCGTCTACATCTACACGCGGAGCGGTGACACGTGGGTCCAGACGGGGAGGCTCACGCACCCGGAGCCATCCGAGGGCAACGGCTTCGGCATCAGTATGGCTCATTCCGGAGACCGGTTGCTGGTGACCGCGGCGAACCCGCGATCTCCGGGGGGTGGAGGTGTCCACGCGTTCTCCAGAGGCGGATCAGGATGGAACCACGACGGCCAGATCGTTGCGGATGGTCTTCCCGAGGGGATGATCCTGGGGATGGCCACGGCGTTGAGCGGAGACGTTGCGGCGCTCAACGCGGGATCGCGGAGCGGCGACAGCAGGGTGCTGCTCTTCCGGGACGTCGATGGCGCCTGGGTCCAGGAAGCGATGCTCGAATCTCCGGGAACCGAAGAGCGGACCGGCTTCGGAGGGGCACTGGCCCTTTCCGGCGGGACGTTGGTCGTGGGAGCACCGGCAGCCGACTCGGCGTCCGGAGTCGCCTACGTCTACGAGAGCGGCCCCGACGGATGGACAATGACCGGCGAGCTGACGATCGCCGACGGACCAGGATCCTACTTTGGCGTCTCGGCGATGGTCATGGCGGATCGGATTCTGGTCGGAGCGGGTAGCCCATTCGACCAGCCCGGCAATTTGGTGTCCTTCACCCGGCAGGACGGCGACTGGATCGAAACCGGACGCCTGGCGGCGTTCGACGGGTCCGGTGGCGACCAGTTCGGCAGCTCGATGGCGACGGACGGGCAGACCCTCTGGGTCAGCGCGCCGGGAGCGAACGGACGCAAAGGCGGCATCTACCAATTCGCCGGGAGTGCCGGGGGCGACTGGACATCGGTGAGCAAGGTCGCGGGTTCCAGAGCTGACGTCGGTGATTGGATGGGTACGGTTGTGGCCCTTGGAAACGGGGTCCTGGTCTCCGGGATGCCCCGGGACGACTACGGCCTCGGCACGGCTACGATCTTCGAGCGCGAGGGGGACGGGTGGACGGACGGCTTCTCGGTTTTCTCGGAGGTCGAGGGCATGGACCCGGTGCTGGGCAGCGAGGTCGAATGTGCCGAAGGCGCGGCGACCGTTTTCGGTTGCAGCAATGTGGACCTGGTGTCCTTCGTGCCGGTTGAGGATCTGGGCGGTGCCCGCGGCGTGCGCGTCAACGACGTGTGGGGATGGACCGACCCGGAAACCGAGCGGGACTATGCGATCGTGGGTCGGACGGATGGCACCTCGTTCGTGGACGTCACCGATCCTCTCAACCCTGTGGTGGTGGGCAACCTGCCCAAGCCCGAATGGGCGCCGGGGAGCGTGTGGCGGGACATGAAGGTCTACAAGGACCATGTGTTCGTGGTATCGGACGGGGCTCGGAATCACGGCATGCAGGTCTTTGACCTCACGCGGGTTCGCGACTACTCGGGGACCCTGATCACCTTCGACTCGGACGCCCACTACGACCGGATCAACAGCGTCCACAACATCGTGATCAACGAGGAGACCGGCTTCGCCTACGCCGTGGGCAGCAGCGGCGGGGGCGACACCTGCGGCGGCGGCCTCCATATGATCGACATCCGTGATCCCAGGGACCCGACCTTCGCGGGATGTTTCGCGGACCCCACCACGGGGCGTAGCGGCACGGGGTATTCGCACGATGCGCAGTGCGTCACCTACCAGGGACCCGACAACGAACATTCCGGCAGGGAGATATGCTTCGGAGCCAACGAGACGGCGTTGAGCATTGCCGACGTCACCGACAAGGAGAACCCGATCGCCCTCGGGATGGCGGAATATCCCAACATTGGCTATACCCATCAAGGCTGGCTCACCGAGGATCAGGCCTACTTCTTCATGAACGACGAGCTGGACGAGGTCCGGGGATTGACATCCGCCACGCGGACTCTGATCTGGGACGTCAAGGACCTTGATGACCCCATGCTCGTCAAGGAGCACCTTTCCGAGAACACGGCCAGCGATCACAACCTGTACATCGTGGGCGACCTGATGTACCAGTCGAACTACAACAGTGGGCTGCGCGTGCTGGACATCTCCGATGTGGAGAATCCCCGAGAGGTGGCGTTCTTCGACACGGTCCCCGGTGAGGACTTCCCGTCGATGAACGGGTCGTGGAGCAACTACCCCTTCTTCGCGTCCGGTGTCGTGATTGTCACGTCGGGGTCGGAAGGGCTTTTCCTGGTGAAAAAGAGGGACCGGACCCCCGTGTCATAAGGGGGGCGTGGCCCAACTGACGAGAGGTGTGACGATGCACGTAGCGCGGGGGAGCACGGGTACGATGGGACTGTCAAGGCCGTGATGCGCACGGCCGCTCGTCTCGTGCCTCTCGGCTGCCTGGCCGTGGTTGCGTGGGGTTGGCCGGTTACGATCACCGCCCAGTCCGTGCCCCCGGCAGAGCGCGTCTACGTGGCTAACCAGTCATCGGCCACGGTCTCGGTGATCGACGCCGCGTCCGGCGAGGTCGTCCACACCGTCGACGTCACCGAGTTCGGTTTCGACGCCAACTCCCGCCCCCACCACACCGCCGTTGACCCCGGCGGCGCCCACTGGTACGTGTCGCTGATCGGGGGAGGTCACGTCCTGCGCTTCAACGCGGACAACGAGCTCGTCGGCCGCGCTCCCTTCGAGACGCCGGGCCTTCTGGTGGTGGACCCCGCGTCGGAGCTCCTTTACGTGGGGCGCTCGATGATGGCGGTGAGCCCCCCGCAGCGCATCGGCGCGATCGACCGGAGCGACATGAGCGTGGAGGAGCTGGACGTCTTCTTCCCGCGCCCCCATGCCCTCACGGTGGATCCCGCGACGAACCGCGTCTTCACGGCCTCGCTGGTCGAGAACCGCTTCGCCGTGATGGAAGGCGGCTCCGACGAGCTGGAGCTGGTGGACGTCGAGGGGCCCGCACACACGTTCGTGCAGTTCGCGCTTTCTCCCGACCGGCGCCACCTCGTCGCGACCACGCAGCTAACAGGGAAGCTCCTGGTCTTCGACGCTGCCTCCCCCCAGCGCGGCCTCGTGGCGGAAGTGGATGTGGGGACCCAGCCGTGGCACCCGGTCTTCTCGCCGGACGGCAGCCGGGTCTACTTCGGCGCAAAGGACGATGACGCGGTCGTGGTGGTCGAGACGGAGACGTGGACGGTCGTGCGGCGAATCACCGCGCCGGGGATCGTGGAACCGCACGGCAGCGCGGTCACAGCCGACGGGCGGTATCTCTTCGTGTCGAACCGGAACCTGAAGGGCACCTACACGCCGCGCCGCGCGGTCGAGAAGAACGCCGACGTGGGGACGGTGGTCAAGATCGATACGCGTACCTTCGAGGTTGTGCAGACCATCGAAGTCGGCAGCTATCCGGCGGGCATCTCGATTGGACCGGCGGGGTAGCGCGTGAACCGGCGGAGCCTGCCGTGAAGTCCCGTGTTCGGCTGTGGCCGGCGCGCCGGCCGGGTGTCTGGCGCGTCGCAGCTGTGGCCGTCGTCATGTCTGGCCCCGGCTGGGTGTGCGGCCCGGTTTCTTCCGCGTCGCCACCGGCCCCCGTATCGGTGGAATCCGCGTCCGCGTGGGAGCGTGTCGTCTACGGGATCGCGGTGGTCGACGAGAACGGCGATCCCCTCGACCACCCCTTCCTGGGCGGATTCAACCTGCCCCGGCCCCAGCTGGCCGATGCGGACGGGGACGGCGACCTCGACCTCTTCGTTCAGGAACAGTCGGACCGGGTCATGTACTTCCGGAACGACGGCGCGGGCCCCGAGAGCGAGTACCGGTGGGTCACCGACAGCTACGAGGACCTGTCGGTGGGGGAATGGCTCCGCTTCGTGGACGTGGACCTGGACGGTGACCTCGACCTGCTGACCGAGGAGCCATTCAGCTACATCCGCTACTACCGGAACGACGGGGGCACCGGGCCGGCCAGCTACGTGCTCGCCACGGACACGCTGCGTGACGTGGATGGCGAGCCGATCTTCTCTGACCGCCAGAACATCCCCAACGCGGCCGACATCGATTGCGACGGCTTCCTGGATCTCCTCATAGGGCGCCTGACGGGCACGATTACGCGCTACGAAGCCGAGGGCACCGGCGACGACGGCATACCGCGTTTCCGGCACATCACCGATTCCTTCGAGGACATCGAGATCGTCGCGGCCATGCAGGGTAGCCTTCACGGCGCCAACACCATGGCCCTGGGCGATGTGGATCAGGATGGCGACGAAGACCTCCTCTGGGGCGACTTCTTCGAAGCCGGGCTCCTCTTCATCGAGAACACCGGCACCTGCCAGCGTCCGGTGCTGAGGGGCACCCCCCGGCCCTTCCCGCTTCGCGACCCGGTCCAGACCTCCGGGTACAACGCGCCCGCGCTCGGCGATGTGGACCTCGACGGCGACATGGACCTCACCATGGGCGTCCTCGGCGGAGCCTTCAGCCCCAACCTCACCACCGTCGAGAATCTGTACCGGTTCGAACAGGGCGAGGACGGGGACTTCACGGTGGTCACACCCCGCCTGATCCGCACACTGGACACGGGCAGCGAGTCGGTTCCCGCCTTCACGGATCTGGACGGGGACGGGGACCTCGACCTTCTGGTGTCCAACAAGATCGAACCGGGCGACACGCGCAGCGGGCGCCTCTTCGTCTTCGAGAACACGGGATCGGGCACGGCTCCCGCCTTCACGGCGAGGGGCACGGTCCCCGGGCTGCCCGAGGCGTACCACTACGCGCCGGCCTTCGGCGACCTGGACGGCGATGGCGACGACGACATGCTCCTGGGGGAGTGGCGCGACCGAATCGCATACTACCGCAACGATGGCCCAGGCTCCGACGGTGGTATCCTCCCTCGCTGGACGATGGTCGATTCCGCCGCGGCCACGCTCTCCCGGGGACGCAACACGACGCCCGCGCTTGGGGACCTGGACGGCGACGGCGACCTCGACCTTCTCGTGGGGGAGTCGTCCGGCACGCTGAACTACTACCGCAACGACGGGGGGCCGGGGGCACCCGATTTCCAGCTTGTCTCGGACGAGTTCCAGGACATTGACATCGGTCGCCGCAGCGTCCCCACGATCGTCGATCTGGACGGGGACGGTGACCTGGATCTCGCCGTGGGAACGGAGGTGTCGGGGCTGCGGCTGTTCCTGAACGAGGGTACGCCGACCGAGCCGATTTTCGTGGAGACCGTGCCATTTGCGCCCCGAGTCCCCACATTTACCACGCCGGTCTTCGTCGACCTTGACGGAGATGGCGACCGGGACCTGGTGATGGGTGGTGGTGGGGGCGGGCTCACGGTCTACCGCGCGCGATAAAGGAGCCGGACTTGAATCTCGGGGACGTGCAAGCTGTCATCGACAGCGCCAAGGTGCGGGACAACGGCCGGCTGCAGGAATTCATCAGGTCCACGGCGCCGAACGCCACCGAGGCGGAAGTGATCGGAGCCGCCGAGGTGGCTGTAGAGGTGATCGAGACCGTACCCTTGCTGTTGGCGCGCGCGGCCCAGGCGGGGCAGCAGCGCCAACTGGATGTGGTGGTGAATCCGGTGCTGGAACACGTCGCCCGCTACTTCATCAATCCGGTCGACCTGATTCCGGAGATGACGCAGGGACTCGCCGGGCTTCTGGACGACACCTATCTCGCGCTCAGAATCCTGGAAAACCTCAATCGTACGACCCAACCTCTGTTCGACGCCGACTTCAACGAGCCGCTTCGCTTTCTGCGCAGGCTGGTGGGGCGGGAGATCAGCAGAAAGCTGGATGCGGCGTCGCTCTTCGCCCTCCAGGACGTATCCACGCATGTCAGTCGCGCCTTCGCCGAAATGGGACGGCCATCATGAGCGGCGCTGGACGGGAACCGGCGCGGGAAACGCGAGCGCTCCGCACGGCGTAGGCAAAGGAAAACGGGGCCAGGCCCCAGGAAAGGAGCATAGACCATGTTGGAGTTGATCGTACTCGGCGGCGCGGGCGCCGCGGGGATCCTTGGACACCTGAAGTCGAAAGAGTTCGTGAGCCGCAAGCTCCGCTATACCAAGATCGCGGAGAAGCCGGCGGCGGGCCTTGGGCTTGCCACGGGAGCCGCGACCGCGTTCGTCGCCGCCGCGGTGCCGTTTGTCACCTTTTTGCCCGCAGTGGTCCTGGGGGCCGGAATCGGCACCGGGGTTGCCATGGGCATCAAGAAGGCCCGCGGAGGCTAGGCTTGGCCGAAGAGGCCGGCTCGACCTCAACCGGGGCCGTGAGTCCCGTGGATTACAACAAGCGCACCGTCCGCGCGTGGGTGCTCTACGACTTCGCCAATTCAATTTTCCCGGCAGTCGTCACCACCGCTGTCTTCCCGCTTTACTACGTCGGGGTCATCGTCGCGGACGAGGGTGGTGTCGGCGAACTCTGGTGGGGCCGTGCCGTGTCGCTGTCCGCGCTCGTGGTTGCGCTGACCGCACCGCTGCTTGGCTCGATCGCGGATCGGAGCGGCGCGCGCAAGCGCTTCTTCGCGTTCTACGTGGCGACGTGCCTGGTGGGGGTGGCCATGATGACCACGCTCCAGCCGGGAATGATCATCGCGGGGTTTGTCTTCTTCGTCATCGCCAACGTCGGCTTCGAGAGTTCGCTGGTCTTCTACAACGCGTACCTGCCGGACATTGCGCCGACCGAGCGGCTGGGCGAGGTATCGGGTCGAGGCTTCGGCTGGGGGTACCTCGGGTCGGCGCTGGGCCTGCTGATTGTCCTGCCCCTGGTCTTCCTTGACCGGATGGACCTGGTCTGGCCGCTGGTGGTGGTGTTCTTTGCGGTGTTTTCCATTCCCGCTTTTCGGGTGCTTCCCCGCGACCAACGGGGAGACATGCGGATAGGGCAGGCTTCCCTCTGGGGCATGTCGAACCTGCACAAGATTGCCGGAGAGGTATGGCGCGTGAAGGAACTCCGGAAGTTCCTCTTCGCCTTCTTCTTCTATATCGACGGGGTTCTGACGATCATCGCCATGGCCGGGGTGATCGCGGGCGTGACCTTCGGCTTCTCAACCGTTGGCGTCATCATCCTCTTCCTGATCGTGCAGTTCTCGGCGCTTGCGGGGGCCTTCGCCATGGCCAAGCCGACGGACCGGGCAGGGCCGAAGAAGGTGCTGTCCGGCGTGCTCGTCTTGTGGGTCGCCGCCGGAATCTCCGCCTACTTCATTCAGGGCCAGCCGGCGTTCTACGTGCTGGCCGTCGTGGCCGGCTTCGGTCTGGGCTCGGTACAATCCGCGAGCCGCGCCTTTGTCGCGTCTCTCATCCCCGACGGCAAGGAGGCCGAGATGTTCGGCTTCTACGCCCTTTGCGGCAAGTCGTCGTCGGTTCTCGGTCCTCTTCTCTTCGGGACTGTCACCTACTGGTCGGGTGGCAACCAGCGCCCCGGCTTCCTGGTGCTGACCGCACTCTTCCTCATCGGCCTTGTCCTGCTGCAACGGGTGAAAGACCCCAAGGCGAACCGTTCGCTCGATAGACAGGTGGCGTGAACATGGATGCAACACAGCGGCGCAACGCCGTACGAGATCGCTACGCAAGGGCGGCCACGACCGGAGACGGATGCTGCGGCCCGGTGGATTGCTGCGCGCCTTCGAACGGCGCTGTCGCCACCGCCACCGCGGACGAAATCAGCTGTGCTGTCGGATACGACGAGAACGAACTGGGCAGCGTCCCCGAGGGGGCCAACCTCGGACTGGGGTGCGGCAACCCGGTCGCTCTGGCTTCGCTGCTGCCGGGCGAGACCGTGCTGGACCTCGGCTCCGGCGCCGGCTTCGACTGTTTTCTTGCGGGGGAGCGGGTCGGGCCGCACGGTAGGGTCATCGGCGTGGACATGACCCCCGAAATGCTGGAGCGCGCCCGCGGCAACGCGCATAAGGGCGGTTTCGCCAACGTCGAGTTCCGCCTGGGCGAGATCGAGGCACTGCCCATTGCCGATGCGACCGTCGACGCGGTCATCTCCAACTGCGTGCTCAACCTCTCCGGCGACCGCCCGCGCGTCCTCGCCGAGGTGATGCGGGTGCTGAAGCCCGGCGGCCGGATCATGATCTCGGATCTGGTCTCGGACCACCCCGTGCCGGACTTCATCGCGGCCTCGAAGGACTCACTGGTCGGCTGCCTCCCGGTTCTGGTGTCGGAATACGAAACCGACCTTGCCGACGCGGGGTTCGGCGAAGTGCACATCGGGCAGGGCCGTCCCTACGGGGCGGAGCACATCTTCGCGGACCCCCGGGTGCAGGCCGTCATTCGGGACGATCCGAGCCGTGAGGCGCCGGTCCGCGACTTCGTGGAGTCCATCCACGGCGGCGTGATCAGCGCCGTGAAGCCGGGGGGGTCGCCCGCGACCTGATTGGCCGTTGCGAGACCCCGCGTCGCCCGGTCCCGGGTGACGCCGTCTACCGGCTCCGTCTCGGTTCGCGACACTGGGGCCATGTGCCCGGCTGCCCGGTCCTCGGGTTGACCGGCAGTACTCGCTGCGTCACCTCGACCCGCTCGGGATCCTCGGACGCGGCGTAGACGAGCATCGCCGCCAGCGTCGCGTTGTTGCGCAGGTCGTCAAAGACGAGCTTGTCGAAGGTGTCCCGGTTGGTGTGCCAGGTGTACTGACGGTAGTCGGGGTAGTTGGACTGGAGACGGAATCCCGGGGCCGGCTTGCAGATGAAGGACATGTGGTCCGAGCCACCGGTCTCGGGCACTCCGGGGATGTCCAGTTCGATGTGCCCCGTGATCTCGGGGGGCATCACCTGGAGCCATCGCGCGAAGTGCTTCCCCGCGCCCAGGAACCCCTGCATGCGGATGAAGTCGATCCGCCAGGTGCCGTTGTCCTGGTTGAACGAGGCCTGGAGGCCGGCAACGACTTCGGGGTTGTCGGCGGCGAAGGCGGTGGACCCGATCAGCCCCTGCTCCTCTCCCCCCCAGTGACCGACCATGATCGTGCGGCGCGGATTCGGGTAGGTGGCTTTCAGGATGCGCATCGCTTCGTGCATCATGATCGTCCCGGTGCCGTTGTCGGTGGCGCCCGACGCCCCGTCCCACGAGTCCAGGTGCGCGCTCAACAGCACGTATTCGTCGGGAAGCTCCGTGCCCGGGATGCTCGCCACCACGTTGAAGGCGGGCACGTCGCCCAGGGATTCGGCGCGGGAGTCGAGCCGGATGCGGGGACCCTGTCCGCGCGACGCCAGCCGGTGCACCAGGGAGTAGTCCTCGCAGGAGAGGTGGACCGAGGGGACTTCCTGGGTCAGCGCGGCGAAGATCTTGTCGACGCCCCAACCGTTGGACCAGCGGGCGGTGAGCACGCCCAGGGCGCCGGCTTCCTCGACGCGTCGGGCACCGGAAGCGGCCATGAACAGGGGACCGTAGCTTCGTTGCCACTCCTGCCGCGCCTGGTCGCGCGCATCCACCATCCGCTGGAAGGATTCCGGGGTGGCGTGGTCTTCCCAGGACTGGTCCTCGCGGCAGGTGGGCTCGGCGAAGGAAATCGCGACGAACTTGCCTTCCACCGACGGAAGCCACGCCTCGACCTCGCCGGCCTCGGTGAAGTTCGGCAACGCGATCACTTCGCCCTCCACCGGGCCGTCGGTCCCGGGGCTCCAGGCCATCATCGTCCCCTCGAGGGTGCGAACGCGTGGTTCCAGAAGGTCGATGTGGGTGATCCCCCGATCCCAGCCAAGCCAGGTCCCGTACTCCTGACGTGTTGCCTCGACACCCCAGCGCTCGTAGTTGGCGAGGAGCCAGTCCGCCGATCGCGAGTATGCCGGCGAACCCATGAGCCTTGGGCCGATCGAGTCCAGCAGCGCCTGGGCCAGATCGTGTACCTGGCTGCCCTCGCCCATCCCCTCCTCCCAGATCGCCTGGATGACGGGGTCGTCGGTGGGAAAGGTCTGGGCCTGGAGGCGGTGGGCGGTCAGGGTGAATGCGGCGAGGAGCAACAGGGCTCGGGCGATGGTCTTGTGGGTGATATTCACGTTGGCGGGTCTCTTTCCGTGGGGCGATTTCGACGGGTACGGCAGACGCTGCCGTATCCACAAAATAGCCGCGATCGTCTGGAAGGTCCCGGGCGACCGAACTTGCCCCGTCCCGGCGGACCACGGACTATTCGTCATGGTCGGTGACCGTACTACGCATCGCCGTTGCTCGCCAGCCAGGCTCGCGGTAGTCGGTGGCGTCCCCTGGGCTCGCCTCGGGCTCCTCGCATTCATCTTCCTCCCGGTGTTCCCGGTCACGCTTGCGGCCCAATCCCCCGAGGACACCGCAGACGACTTCCTCGACGCGTTGCGCCGGCTCCGCTGGAACGATGTGGCGGATCACCTCCACACCGGGGTCCTGGCCGAATTCCACCTGATCTCGCGGCAGCTGGTGGAGAATCGGGCCGGGGACAGCATCCTCATCCAGCTCTACGACGCCTCCCGCGAGGAGTGGAATGGCTGGACGAGCCGCGAAGTCTTCCGCCACTCCATGCGGGGTATGACCCGCTATGCCCGCGGCCTGGTGGAGTCGCTGGTGATGACGGATGTCAGGATCCTGGGCACGGTCCCCGAAGGCGACACCATCCGCCACGTCGTCTACCGGGAGGTCACAGACCACATGGGCACGGTGATCGAGGGGGTGCTGACGGTGTCGCTGGTCCTGGAACAGGGACGGTGGCGGGTCCGGGAGAACGCCGAGCTGGACGTCCTGAAGACCGCGCTGCGCGGAATCCCCATCGGGCGCGGGTCGCCGTCGGGCCCCCGTCTTTTCCAACCCACTCCCGTCTCTTAGGTTGAACCGGCTTGGCGCGATCCTGCGACCGCCGAGCGGATCCGCTTCCCACAACGATTGACCCCCGGAGAAGATCAGACATGAGAAGGACCATCACCGCGATCACCCTGGCCGCCGCGGCCGTCGCCGCGAACCTCGCCCAGCCGGCCCCCGCCCTCGCACAGGACATTGCGCCACGCTTCAGCGAGGAGCTCTTCGGCAGCCTCCGTTACCGGTACGTCGGCCCCTCGCGGGGCGGGCGCGTCACCGCCGTGGCGGGCCACCGGGACCAGCCCTCCACCTTCTACATGGGCGCCACCGGCGGCGGCGTGTGGAAGACCACCGACTACGGGCACGGCTGGGACAACGTCTCCGATGGCTACTTCGCCACCGGGTCGATCGGCGCGATCCGCGTGGCCGAGTCCGACCCGAACATCGTCTACGTGTCGACCGGCTCCGACGGTCTCCGCAGCAACGTCATCATCGGCACGGGGGTCTACAAGTCGACCGACGCCGGGACGACCTGGCGGAATGTGGGACTGGAGCGTACCGGGAACAGCGGTGCGATCCTCATCCATCCGGACAACCCCGACCTGGTCTACGTGGCCGCCATCGGCAACCCGTTCGCGCCGAACCCGGAGCGGGGCGTATACCGCAGCCGCGACGGAGGCGTCAACTGGGAGAATGTCCTCTTCGTCTCGGACAGCACCGGTGCCGTGGACCTCGAGTTCGCGCCCGACGACCCCGGCACGGTCTACGCCAGCATGTGGCGGGGCGAGCGCAAGCCGTGGACGATCATCTCCGGCGGCATGGAGGGAGGCGTCTACGTCTCCCGCGACGGCGGCGACAGCTGGGAGCAGGCGACTGCCGGGCTGCCCACCGGCCTCCGCGGCAAATCCGACCTGGCGGTGAGCGCCGGGGATCCGGATCGCGTCTACGTGCTCATGGAGGCTCCGGCCGACACCGGCGGCGTCTACCGCTCCGACGACCGGGGCGCCACATGGCGGCAGGTCACCGACTTCCAGCCGATCCGCAACCGGCCCTTCTACTACAACAATCTGGAAGCGCACCCCACCGATCCGGACATTCTCTGGGGGATGGCCGAGGGCCACTGGATGTCCACCGATGGCGGCGAGAGCTGGTCCTCCCGGCCCTCGCCCCACGGCGACAACCACGACATGTGGATCAATCCGGACAACCCGGACATCATGATCCAGTCCAACGATGGCGGAGCCAACGTCTCGCTGGACGGCGGCGACACCTGGTCGACGCAGTACAACCAGCCGACCGCCGAGCTCTACCAGGTCGACGTGTCGGACGACTTCCCCTACCGCCTCTACGCCGGTCAGCAGGACAACTCCACGATTTCGGTGCCCAGCCTGCCCGAGCGTTCGGAACCCGGCGGATTCCAGTCCGCGTGGGAAGCCCACGGTGGCTGTGAGACCGGTCCCGTGGTGCCCAAGCCGGGCGATCCCGACATCGTCTACGCCAACTGCAAGGGTCGTTTCGGCCTCTACAACCGCCGGACGGGACAGGAGCAACAGTATTACGTGGGCTTCGGCAACATTTACGGCCACAACCCCCGCGACCTGGATTTCCGCTTCCAGCGCGTCGTGCCCATCCACGTCTCGCCCCACGACCCCAACAAGGTCTACCACGGTTCGCAGTTCGTTCACATGACCACCAACGGGGGACAGCTCTGGGAGACCATCTCCCCCGATCTGACCGCCTTCACCCCGGAGACGCAGGTCGTTTCGGGCACGCCCATCACCATCGACGTGACGGGCGAGGAGCACTTCTCGGTCCTCTACGACATCCAGGAGTCCGTGCTCGAGCCCGGTGTGATCTGGACCGGCGCCAACGACGGCCCCGTGCACGTGACCCGTGACGGTGGCCGCACCTGGACCGACGTGACGCCTCCCGGGGTCGGCCCCTACGGGCGCGTACAGACCATCGAAGTGTCCCATCACGACCCCGCGAAGGCCTATGTGGCCATTCTCCGCTACCAGATGGGTGACTTCTCGCCGCACACCTACCGGACAGAGGACTACGGCGCGACCTGGACCCGGATCACGACGGGCGACAACGGCGTCCCGGACGACCAGCCCGTCCGCGTCGTGCGCGAAGATCCGGACCGCGAGGGACTGCTCTACCTCGGCACCGAGTTCGGGATGTTCATCTCGTTCGACGATGGCGGCGCGTGGCAGCCCTTCCAGCTCAACCTTCCGGTGACGCCCGTCACGGACATGAAGGTGGTGCACGGGGACCTGGTTCTGTCGACAATGGGCCGCGGTTTCTGGATCATGGACAACATCGCGCCGCTGCATGCCCTCGACGACCGGGTAGCCGGCGCTAGCGCATACATGTTCGACGTGCGCGACACATACAGGCTGCGTTACGGTGGCGGCTTCCGCTTCGGCGCGGCCTCCCCCGACCAGCCCGTCTTCCCCGCTGCCGGCGCCAACATCGACTACTACCTTGCCGACGACGCTGCCGGGCCGGTCACGCTGGACATTGTGGATTCGGGCGGCACCCTGGTGCGTTCCTTCTCCAGCGAAGGGGCGGGTGAACTCGTGATTCCCGCCGAACCCGGCATGCGTGAGTGGCAGCTCGAGCGCTTCGGCACGCCGCGTCTTCCGTCCAGCGCGGGCGCGCACCGGTTCACCTGGGACCTTTCCCACCCGGGGCCGTGGGACGCCAACCCCATGCGCGCGGGCCGCGGCGGCCCGATGGTTCCGCCCGGGACGTACACGGCGCGCCTCTCCGCCGGCGACTGGAGCGCCAGCCGCACCTTCGAGGTGCTTCTCGATCCGCGAGTGGTGGCCGAGGGGATCGGCGAGGGAGTGGTGCGCCGTCAGGTAGACCTGGCGTTGCAGGCGCGCGACGCCCTGAGCGAGGCGCGGCTGGCGGTCCACCGCATCTCCGAGGCGCGCAACCGCGGCGGCGGCAACCTCGCGGCCGAGGTGGAAGCCATCGAGCAGGAGTTGGTCACCGCGCCGCGCCGCTACTCGCGCCCCATGCTCGTCGACCAGCTGCAGTACCTGTACGGCAACCTGACCCGCGCCGACCAGGAGCCCGGCCAGGACGCGGTGCGCCGTTACGACCAGTTGAACACGACGCTGCAGGACCACATCCGCGCGCTGGAAAGGTTGCTGCGAGCGAACATCTCGGACGGTGCCGGTCGCTGACGATGGACCTGGGACTAAGGGGAAAGGTGGCGGTGGTCACCGGCGGCAGCCGGGGCCTCGGCTTCTTCAGTGCGCGGGCGCTGGCGGCTGACGGAGCCAGGGTCGCGATCTGTGCTCGTGGCGAGGATGGCCTCGCGGTGGCTGCCGAAACGTTGCGGGCCGAGGGCGCGGAGGTGCTGACCGTCGTGTGCGACGTCGGCGAGGCGGAGGGGGCACAATCGCTCATCGAGGCGGTGCGCGACCGGTACGGCGGTGTGGACGTGCTCGTCAACAACGTCGGCGGCAACCGGCGCGGCAGATTCGAAGAGACCACCGACCAGGATTGGCTGGACATCATCGAACTCAACGTGTTGTCGGGGTTCAGGGCCGCCCGGGCCGCCATCCCGATGATGCGCGCGCGCGGCGGCGGGTCGATCGTCTTCGTTTCGTCCGTCTTCGGGCGGGAAAAGGGCGGTCCCGGTCTCTCGATCTACAACACGACCAAGTCCGCGCTGATCTCGGCCGCCGGGATCATGGCGCTCGAGCTGGCCAGTGACCGTATCCGGGTGAATTGCGTTGCCCCGGGCTCCATCCGCTTCGAAGGCGGCAGCTGGGACAAGCGCGTGAAGGCCAACCCGGACGGGATGCGCGCGTTCGTGAAGGCCAACCTGCCGCTGGGCCGCTTCGGGCGGGGCGAGGAGGTGGGGGATGTGGTGGCGTTCCTGTCCTCCGAACGGGCCAGCTTGATCACGGGGGCGTGCGTCGCCGTGGACGGGGGGCAGGGGAGGTCGTTGGTGTGAGTGTTGTCTCGGGCGGCCCCTACACGAAGCGCATCAGCCTCACGTCGAGCGACCGGGTCGGCTTGGGCGGCTCCGTCCACTGCACCAGGATCGGGCTCTGGTAGGTCCCCCAGCCGATCTCGCCGGTTCCGTCTCCGCTTCGGTCGAGGACCGGGAGGCTGAAGCCGCGCTTCATGCGCAGGAAGTGTGACACCGGCAACGCCAGAGCCTTGTTCACGACCCGCTCCACCACCGACTGGCGCAGCCGGGTGGTGTCCATGACCTTGTTCAGCACCTGAACCGCGTCGAACTGCGCGAAGTTGAGGGCCTTTGCGGGGATGGTGCGCGGGTCGCGCAGCACATCGGTGACATCTCTGCCCGTCTGCGCCATGAACCGGAAAGGGTTCTTCAGAGCCTCGCGCAGGTCGTAGTTCATGAGCAGCGTTTCGTACTCGTTGACCGTCAGCCCGGCGTCCGGTTCATCGTCAGGGAGGGTGACGTCGAAGCGGCCGAAGGATACCCCGTGCTTCTCGACCAGCTCCTCCAGTTCACTGATGAACCCCAGGTCCGGGTTGCGAAGGTTCTGGGCGTCGATGGGGTGGGGCGAGGACTTCACAGCGAGCCGGATCCGCGCGACCTCCTCTTCGCCGTCGTAGGCGACCACCGTCGTGCGGCGGTGGCGTGTTCCGCCCACATGCACCCCGTCGAGCTCCACGAACCAGACGGGTTCCGGGCCGTTGAGTTCATAGGAGGCCGAATTCCGCAGTCCGGCTCCGATGAAGGTGAGGTGCGAGTCGGCGTTGAGGGGCTCGTTTGCGCGCTGTTCCGCGGTGAGCTCGGTCCTCAGGTGCATGGTGTCGTGCACGTAGTCGGCACCGGGAGGGAAGAGTTCCTGAAACAGCTGCAGGTAGTCCTGAATGCCGCCGCCGTCGTGCTCGAGGAGCTCGGCGAGACGCTGGTCCAGGTAGCCTGCGGTCGTGTGATTGGAGACGTAGAAGGACTTGGTGTACCTGGTGAACTCGTCCCCGAATTCCTCGCGCAACTTCCCCCGCACGTCGATGAGCTGCATACGCGCGGCCGGCTTGATTCGAAGCGTGGCCTGGAACGGACCCTTTCCGGAGCGGATGTGCCGGTCAATGAGAATCATGACCGGAGCGCACCGTACACGAGTGCGCGCAGCTTCGCGTGGTCGTCCATCGGCAAGTTGTCCCGCAGCTGGGTGAAATAGACCACGACCAGACGCTCGACCGGATCGACCCAGTACGTGGTGTGATAGGCACCGCCCCAGCCGTAGTCGCCTTCCGACCCGGGCTCGCCGGCCGCCCCCAGGTCGAGGCGGACCTGAAAGCCGAGGCCGAAGCCGGAGCCCGGCCCGAGGAGGTCGCCGATGTGGTTGGCGGTCATCAGGGCCACGCTGGCGGGAGACAGGATCCGCGCGTCGCCCAGGGAGCCGCTGTTAAGCATCATCTGCAGGAAGCGGGCGTAGTCCCGGGCAGTGGAGAGCAGGCCGGCGCCTCCCGAGAAGCTCTTGCGCGGCCCGGTCACGTACTGCCCCTGCGTGTCCATCCCCGGACCCTCCGGGGCGCGGACCAGGTAGCCTTCGCCATCGTGCCCGTAGACGGTTGCCAGTCGGTCCACCTTGCCCGCGGGCAGGTAGAAGTGCGTGTCGCGCATGTCCAGGGGTGCGAAGATCCGCGACCGCAGGAAGTCGTCCAGCGCGACCCCCGAGACCTCCTCGACCAGCGCTCCCAGAATGTCCGTGGAGTAGCCGTACACGAAGCGCTCCCCGGGTTGAGACTGGAAGGGCAGGGCTGCCATGCGGTCCACCGTGGCTCGAACCGGTTCGTCGCGGTGCGCGAAGTACCAACCGGTGATGCCGGCGTCTTGCCAACGGTCGCCTCCGGGACCGTACCCGTAGGAGATACCGGCCGTGTGGGTGAGGAGGTCGCGGATGGTGACCGGGCGGTTGGCGGGGACCACTTCATACCCGCCGTCGCCGTCCGGGACGGCAACCGTGGTCTCGCGGAAGGCGGGGAGGTGCTTCCCGACCGGGTCGGAGATCAGGAGGGCGCCTTCGTCCTGAAGCATCATCACGGCCACGCTGACGATCGCCTTCGTCTGCGAAGCGATGCGGAAGATCGCGTCCGCTTCCAGCGCCTTGCCCGTCTCGACGTCACTGTAACCGACGGCCTCTTCGAACACGACCGCTCCGTCGCGCAACACTGCGACGACCGCGCCCGGAATGCTGCCCGCGGCAACGTAGTCCTCCAGAACCGAGGCCACGGTGGCAAGGCGTTGCGCAACGAACCCGGCTTCCTCGGGGGCGACTCGAGGGAGTTCCTGCGCATTCGTGGTGACCGGCGCGACGACCAGGAGGAAGGCCGTGAAGAGCGCCCAAGGGGTGGCGCGGCGCGTGCGGGCCGAAGTCGGCGGCGGGCAGGTGCGGGTCATGGCGATGGTCAGGAGTTTGAGGAGAGGGTGGACTTAAGCTAGACTTCCCCGCTGACGATCACAACGAACACGGCTCACTACCGAGGAATCGACCATGTCGGCAGCCACGAGCTTCGCGGCCCAGCTCGGATCATCCCTGAACTACATGAAGGCCACAATCTCGACATTCGAAGACCACGACGCGGGCTTCGCTCCCCAGCCGGAACTCTACACGGTGGCCGGGCACATCGCGCACGCTGCGGACTCGGTCGAGTGGTTCGTGGAGGGGGCGTTCGGGAAGGGGTGGAACATGGACTTCGAGGGCCTCATTGCGGCCGCGCGCGCCGTAACGACCATGGAAGAAGCCATGGCGTGGCTCGAACGCGCCTACGCGACGGCGATCGCGACGATCGAGAAGGCCTCGGACGAAGACCTCTTCGCGCCCATCTCCGACGAGCGCATCATGAAGGGCGCGCCCCGGGTCGCGATCGTCGGCTCCATCATGGACCACACCGCCCACCATCGTGGCGCACTCACGGTCTATGCCCGCCTCCTGGGCAAGGAACCGCGGATGCCGTACAGCTGATTGGCAGGGGTTCGGCTTCGGTCCCGGCACGGCGTGCGCCGCAGAGCTCCGTTCGGCCGAACGCCGGCCGCGCTTCAGAACAGCATGTGCCCGATCAGCGCACAGACGGGAATCGTGATCACGGTGCGGAGCAGGAAGATCACGAAGAGCTCCAGCAGGCTGACGGGCAGCTTCGACTTGAGCAGGTACGCCCCGACCTCGGACATGTAGATCAGCTGGGTCACGGACGCGCACGCGATCACGAAGCGCGTCAGTTCGCTCTCGATCCCCTGGCCCAGGATCACCGGCAGGAACTGGTCGGCGAAGCCCACGAGGAGTGCCGGAGCCGCCGCTGCCGCCTCGGGCAGCCGCAGCACTTCGGCGAAGGGCACAAGCGGGTACGAGAGCCAGTCGAAGATGGGTGTGTGGTTGGCGACCGCGAGCGAAAAGGTGCCGATCACCATGACCAGCGGCAGAAGGCCGAACCAGATGTCGCAGGTCGTCCGAAGGCCGTGTCGCGCCAGGGCGGTGGCGCCGGGCGCCCGAGCCGCGCGCTGACCGGCCAGATCCAGACTGCGTGCCAGGAGCCCGCGTCCGTCTGACGGAGCAGCGTCCGGTGGTGGGCCGGCCGGAGCATACCGGTCACGCTTGCGCGACAGGGGCGGGATGCGGGGAATGATCACGGCCGCGATCATGCCGCTGACAAGGACGGCGGCGTACAGGGCCAGGAAGTGCTCGCCGAGGCCCACGAAGTCGATGACGACCTTGGCAAATGCGACCGAGACGACCGAGAAGTTCAACGCGATGACCAGCGCTTCCCGCTCCGTGTAGTAGCCCTTGTCGTACTGCTCGGTGGTGATCACGAGCCCGACGATGGAGGAGCCGAACCATGACGCGGCGCCATCGACTGCAGCTCTGCCGGGGAGCCGGAAGAGGGGACGGAAAACCCGCTGCACGAGGGTCCCGATGAACTCCATCAGACCGAAATCGGTCAGGAACGGCAGGACGAAGGACGCGAAGACGAACACGACCACGATCACCGTCATGAGGTCGTTCAGGATGACCCCGCCGGTCGTGCCGGATGTGATCCACGCGGGCCCGGCCTCAAAGTAGATCATGCAGGCCACGACGGCGGCGACGGCGCGGACGAGCGCCGAGGTACGGGACACGCCGAAGACCTTGCCGAGACCGCGCGGCTCCCTGGACCACGCCGGGCGGGCCAACGCCCCGTACAGGGACAGCAGCCCGGAGACGCAGACCGCAAGCACGGCGACCGCGCGCAGGGAATCGCCCAGGAGCGCCCTGGTCCAGTCGGTCAGGATCCCGAGCCCGATGTTGAAGCCGTCGGCGGTGGGGAAGGGCGTGAGGAACATCGCCACGCCCACGAGAGATGGCACAACGAAACGGAGGGTTTTCATGGCCGCCAAAGGTAGACATTGGGGCCAAGGTCCCGCCAGCAGGGTCGTCGGTCGCGTCCGTTTCGTCAGTCGGCGGCCTCTCGACCGTGTCCCGCGGCCCGGCAAACCCCGGGGGCGCCCCGTCTCGCCAGCCAGCCCCAATGATGCGAAGTTTTCAGGCTGGGTCGAAGAGGGGCCGGGGAATCCGTCACTGCTGCAATTGGAGCCCGAGCGCGTGATTTCACTCGCGGGGAAGACCGCCATCGTTACCGGCGCGGCCAGGGGAATCGGGGCCGCCTGCTCCCGCGCCTTCGCCGAACACGGGGCCACCGTCGTACTGGCGGACATTCTGGAAGAACAGTGCGCCGAGGCCGCGCGGCGGATAGCCGACGCAACCGGGGTGGGCACGATGGCCGTTCGCGCCGACGTGAGCGACGAGGGCGACTGTGCCGCGCTGCTCGACGCCTGTACGGACCGTTTCGGAAGCTGTGACATCCTCCTCAACAACGCGGGGATCATCGTCGCGGGCTCGATCCTGGATGCCACCGTGGAGGACTTCGACCGGGTGCTGGCCGTGAACCTGCGCGGCACCTTCCTTCTCGGCCGCCTGGTCGCGCGTCACATGGTGGAGCACGGCACGCGGGGCACCATCATCAACATGTCCTCCACCAACGCCGTCGTGACCATCCCCGACCAGCTGCCCTATGCGGCCTCCAAGGGTGGCGTCGCCCAGATGACCAAGGCGATGGCGATGGCCCTGGCGCCGCACGACATCCGCGTGAACGCCATCGGCCCGGGGACGATCCTCACCGACATGCTGAAGGTGGTCATCGCGGACGAGGAAGCCCGACGCACGATCCTGTCGCGCACGCCGATGGGCAGGATCGGCGACCCGGCCGAAGTCGCGAGCGTGGCCGTGTTCCTCGCGTCCGACTACGCGTCGTACCTGACCGGCGAGACGATCTACCCGGACGGGGGACGGCTGTCGCTCAACTACACCGTGCCGTTGCGAGAGGATACCGCGGGTGTCCCGGGGAGCCATTGACATGGAGGGAAGAGTGACAGGCGAATCCACCGCCCGGTTGGCCATCGACATCGGGGGAACCTTCACCGACGTCGCCCTCGAAGTCGGCGGCCGCCTCGTCACCACCAAGGTGCTGACAACCCACGCCGCCCCCGAGCGGGGCGTCCTGGAGGGGGTGCACAAGGTACTTGACATCGCGTCGGTCGCGCCCTCGGCTGTGCGGCTCGTCATCCACGGGACTACTCTGGCCACGAACGCCATCATCGAGCGGAAGGGCGCGCGCACCGCGCTGATCGTCACCGAGGGGCACCGCGACGCCCTCGAGATGGCGCACGAGAACCGCTTCGAGCAGTACGACATCGGTGTCGACCGGCCACCGCCGCTGGTGCCCCGTCACCTCCGTATCCCGGTAACCGAGCGCGTCGACCGGGACGGGCACGTACTGGTTCCACTCGACGAGAACTCCGTGCGGTCACGGCTGCATGTCCTCGACGCACACGGCGTGGAGGCGGTTGCGGTCGGGCTGATCCACGGCTACGCCAACCCGGACCACGAGCAGCGCATCGGGGAGATCATCCACCACGAGCGCCCCGGCCTGTCGGTAACGCTCGCATCGGACGTCTGCCCCGAAGTGCGCGAGTACGAGCGCCTCTCCACGGCATGCGCCAACGCGTACGTGCAGCCCCTCATGTCCCGCTACCTGACGGGTCTGGCGGCGTCGCTGCGGGAGTCGGGCCTGGCCTGTCCGTTCCTGTTGATGACCTCCGGGGGCGGGCTCACCACGCTGGAAACCGCCGTGACGGCCCCCGTGCGCCTGGTGGAATCGGGCCCCGCCGGCGGTGCGATCCTGGCAAGCCATCTCGCGCGGGAACTGGAGCTGGGAGACGTACTGTCCTTCGACATGGGGGGCACGACGGCCAAGCTCTGCGTGATCGACGGGGGCGAGCCGCTTCACTCCCGCACCTTCGAGGTGGCGCGCAGCTACCGCTTCAAGCAGGGCAGCGGGCTGCCCGTGCGGATCCCCGTGATCGAGATGGTCGAGATCGGGGCCGGGGGCGGGTCGATCGCGGGGGTGGACGAGCTGGACCGCATCCATGTGGGACCCGAGAGCGCGGGGTCGGAGCCGGGCCCGGCGGCCTACGGGCGGGGCGGCGATCACCCCACCGTGACCGATGCGGACGTGGTGCTCGGACGCATCGATCAGGAGCTGTTTGCGGGGGGAGCGATCTGGCTTGACCGGAGCCGGGCGGAGGAGGTGATCGGGGCCCGCGTGGGAACCAGGCTGGGGCTGGACGCCTCGGTGGCCGCGCTGGGGGTCAGCGAGATGGTGGACGAGAACATGTCCAACGCGGCGCGTACCCACGCGATCGAGTGGGGGAAGGGGCTTTCGGGCCGCACCGTGATCGCCTTTGGCGGATCGGCGCCCATTCACGCGGCGCGCCTGGCGGACAAGCTGGAGCTGGACCGCTTTCTCGTGCCGGGAGACGCGGGGGTGGGTTCTGCGGTGGGGTTCCTGCTGGCGCCGATCTCGTACGAGGTCGTGCGGAGCCGCTACATGCGCCTGTCGCGCTTCGACCCGGGACTGGTGCGCGAGGTGCTCGCCGGGATGAGGGCGGAGGCGGCGGCGGTGGTGGCGAGGGGTGCTCCCGGGACCGCCACCACCGAACGTGCGCACGCCTACATGCGGTATGTGGGACAGGGCCACGAGATCGGGGTCGAGCTGCCGCGCGAGGTGGTGGATGCGGGGGTGGGGGGCCAGGCCCGAGATACGGACCCCGACCCGGTGGCCGCTCTGCGGGACGCCTTCGACCGCGCCTACAACGTCGTGTACGGGCGCACGATCCCGGGCCTGGACGTGGAAGTGCTCAGCTGGACGCTGGTGGTGTCGGCTCCGGCACGGGCAACGGGGGACGCCGTCGAGGGTGCGGCTGCTCTGCCGGCGGCGCCCCGGGCGCCGCGTCCCCGGCCAATCGCCTGGACGGAGCTGTTCGAAGGCACCGCGGAGGGACTGGTGCAAGCTGCCGTTCACCATCGGGCGGAGCTCGAAGCGGGCGCGAGGATCAGCGGCCCGGCCCTGATCGCGGAAGCTCAGACCACGACGGTTGTGCCCGGCGGATGGGAGGCCACCGTCCTTCCCGGCGGGCATCTCCTGGCAGAGCGGCACACTCGCGAAGTGGCGCGGGCCAGCGTCTCCGCCCTCCAGGACCAGATCATGTGGAGCCGATTGCTCTCCGTGGTCGAGGAGCAGGCCCGGACGCTCGTTCGCACAGCCTTCTCGACCCCGGTACGCGAGGCGGGGGACCTCTCGGCCGGTGTCTTCGACCTCTCGGGGCGCATGCTGGCGCAGGCGGTCACGGGAACGCCCGGGCACGTGAACGCCATGGCGGCTTCGGTGGGCTTCTTTCTGCGCGATCACCCCGTCGACACGCTGGTCGATGGCGATGTTCTCGTCACCAACGACCCGTGGGAGGGGACGGGCCACCTGAACGACTTCACGGTGGTGACCCCGACCTTCCTGAATGGCCGGCCGGTGGCGCTCTTCGCCGCGACGAGCCACATCGCCGACGTGGGCGGGCGCGGCTTCGGCGCCGACGCGAACCAGGTCTTCGAGGAGGGGATCCGGATCCCCATCGGGCATCTGATCCACGCGGGCAAGGTGGACGAGACCCTGATGCGGATGGTGCGCGCCAACGTGCGCGACCCGGATGTGGCCCAGGGTGACCTCTACTCGCTCGCCGCCTGCAACCGCACCGGCTGCGAGCGGCTGATCGCGATGATGACCGAGTTCGAGCTCGATTCCCTGGACGGACTGGCCGAAATGATCATCACGGCGTCGCGCCGCGCCATGCTGGAACGGATCCGCGCGCTGCGTCCCGGCACCTACCGGCACCGGATGATGATCGACGGCTACGACCATGATCTGGAGCTGGTGTGCG
Source organism: Longimicrobiales bacterium (assembly GCA_963555795.3). Classification (GTDB taxonomy): domain Bacteria; phylum Gemmatimonadota; class Gemmatimonadetes; order Longimicrobiales; family Gaopeijiaceae; genus Bin94. Next base: position 1,434,941 of record CAUVXA020000007.1, read on the forward strand.
CGCTCACCGTCTCACGGGACGGGATCCGCATCGACTTCGACGGCACGTCCCCCATGTCGCCCTACGGGATCAACGTGCCCGGGACGTACACTCGCGCCTACGGATCCTTCGGGGTTCGCTGCGTGGTCGGCTCCGAGGTCCCCAACAACGCCGGTTCGCTGGATACGATCGAGGTTACGGCCCCGGTCGGCTCGTTGCTCAACGCGCCCCCCCCGGCCGCGGTTTCCGCCCGGCACTCGATCGGGCAGATGCTTCCCGACGTGGTGCTCGGGTGCCTGGGCCAGGCCATGCCTCCCGGGTCGGTTCCGGCCGAGGGCGCGTCGTGCCTGTGGAACCCGGTCATCATGGGCGGGCCGGGGCTGACCGGATCACACCCGTACGGGGACGCGGAGGAATTTGTGGTCAACCCGTTCCACACCGGGGGGACCGGCGCGCGGCCAGGCAAGGACGGGCTGAGCGCGACGTCGTTCCCGTCGGGGGTACGCTCCACCCCGATCGAGATCACCGAGACGGTCGCGCCGCTCATCTTCTGGCGGAAGGAGTACATCCCGGATACGGGGGGCCCGGGGAAGTACCGGGGCGGTCTGGGCCAGATCATGGAGATTTCGCATGCGCAGGGCGCGCCCTTCGCGGTCTCCAAGATGTTCGAGCGAGTACGCAACGCCGCGCGGGGCCGCGACGGGGGCGGGGCGGGCGTCGCCGGGCGGGTGTACGTGCCCGGCGTGGGTGACATGCGCGTGAAGGGGCGGGAAATCGTACCGCCGGGCCACCGGATCGTGCTGGAGACGCCGGGGGGTGGGGGGCTGGGGGATCCTGGCGAGCGGAGCCGCGACAAGGTGCGGGAGGACGTGCTCGACGGATATGTGAGCGCGGAGGAGGCTGTCAGCGCGTACGTGGCGAAAGGCGACCCGGAGACGTGAGGCGGCGCTGCTTCCGGCCTGGCGAAGATTTGTCCGCGGGCTGCTACCCGTCCGGACACCCCGGATACATCACCAGCGACTCGAGATCTTCCTTGATCGCTTCGTACACGGTCTCGGGGGCCGTTGGCGCCTCGTTCTCGATCCAGCCGCCGCACCGGGCACCGCCGGACACCTCTCCCTGATAGCGGACCCGGCCCGTCTCGTGGTACACGGTCAGCTCGCCCTCCCAGGTTCCGTCGCGCAGCGTTGCCTCGAGCTGTACACGCTCCTCCTCGCCGGGGAAGTTGCGGAACACCCTCCCCGAGTACGGGAGCATTGTAGCGGGGTCCAGGTAGGTGGTATCCTGGACGACAAGTTCACCGATCTCCCGTGCGGGTGCCTGGCAGGCGAAGAGCACGAGGGCCACGCAACTCAGCCCGAACAGGCGGGGCGCGACAGGGCGCCGCACGGGGCCGGGTGCCTGCCGAAAACCGCGCCAGGGTCTTGAAGCCCTGCACCGGTTCCTTGCAGATTGCTGGCAAGCCCGAGCGGGCGACTCTTCAGAGATGGTGGACCGATACAGAGGAATCATGAGCATCAACCTAGCCGATGACGCAATCCACGCGCTAAACCGCGCTGCCGCGGCGGCCGCACGAGAGGGCGGCGCCGCGATCGCGCCCGGACACATTCTCGCCGGGATCATTTCCCAACGCGACCCGGACCTGCTGCGGGTTCTCGAGCAGCTTGGCCTGGACGCGCAAGCCCTGCCGGAGTCCGTGCGGAACCTCCCGGAGACATACGAGGGGCACCTCCCCTTTACACCCGCATCTCACGACGTGCTCGCGGCCGCGGTGGGTTTCGCGGCGGAGTCCGACGGTGCCGCGACGACCAGCGGCCACCTCCTGCTGGCTGTCGTGCAGGCGGGTGACCCCGAGTCGCGCGCGGCATTGGAGTCGTGGGGCCTCGACGAGTCGGCGCTGGACCGCGAACTGCGGCCGGACCCGTCGGGCGTGGGAGCCGCGGAATGAAGACCGTGATCGGAGGAGGCGCGGCCGTCTTCGTCGCTGTGGCGCTGGCCTGTGGAGCCCCGGCGGAGTCGGATTCCGACGCGGCGTCACCGCCCTCCCCCGATCCCTTCGCCGCGACCCCCGCCGATGGCAGACTCCCTCAGGTTGGTCCGGCCCCGGCCGACTACCGCCCCACTGCGGCGGGGGCTCCCTCTACGGACATCTGGGTCGGGCGGATCGAGCGGGGCGACGACGGTGCGCTCTCCATCTCCGACCTTGCCAACGCGACCGACCGGGACGGCTACGACAACCAGCCCTCCTTCGACCTCTCCGGGAGCGCGATCTACTACACGTCGGCGGTGGACTCCACCCAGACCGAGATCTTCCGCTACGCCGTGGACACGGGCACTTCCGAACAGGTGACCCATACCAGCGATGCCAGCGAATTCTCTCCCACCGTGATCCCCGGGCAGGACGCGTTCTCCTCCATCCACGAATTCCGCGGCCTGCAGTACCTGTGGCGCTACGGCGCCGACGGCTCCGAGATGGGGCCGATCTTCGCGACCGCCGAGCCGGTGGGGTACCACGCGTGGGCCGACGAGCGGACCACGGCGATGTTCATTCTGGGCGATCTCCCCACGCTCCAGGTCGGGGACGCGATCTCCGGTGAAATCCGTGTCGTGGCCGAGAATCCCGGCCGCTCGATCCACCGCATTCCGGGTTCGACCGACATTTCCTTCGTACGCAAGGTTGCGGACGACGAGTGGTGGATCGAACGTCTGGATCCGGTATCAGGGGAGACCGAGCGGATCGCGCGGACATTGCCCGGACGCGAGGACTACGCGTGGACGCCGGAGGGCGAGATCCTGATGGGAGACGGGACCGGACTCTTCGCGTGGACACGCGAGAGCGGCTGGCGCGAAGTCGCGACATTGGATCCGGCCGCCGGCGGAGAGGTTTCCCGCCTCGCCGTCAGCCCCGATGGCACCCGGATCGCCGTGGTGAGGAACCGATGATCTCCGCGGCCGCTGCCGGCGCGCAGGGGTCACTGTTGGCCGTGCGGGAAACTACGGCCTTGCGGACGGCGTACATTTATGGAGGCTCGGGAGTTTCCGGGTCGAGACCCGTATAGGAGAGAGGGACAAGGATCATGGTGGGAGACTTCTTCAGTTGGTACATGACTTCCCTGGGCGAGTTCTGGAGCTCCGCCATCAGGATCGGCCTCCCGCAGATCCTTCTGGTGGTCCTCCTCATCTGCTGGCTCAGGAAGAGAGGCTGCGGCAAGTCGTGCGGCAAGAGCTGTTGCTGGATCTGGTCGTGCGGCTCGTGTGGCGGTGATGCCGGGAGCAGTTGCTGCGCGACGGAAGGGTGCGGCTGCACCTGTGGCAAGTGCTGCTGCCAGGCCGCTGCCTGCGAAGACGACGGGGACTGCGCCGACCACGACCACGAGTGACCGCTCGCCCCATCCGGTCCTCCCGTCTGGCCCTTCTGACAGTCCTCGCCGCAGGCGCGCTTCCCGTCCCCCTCCTGGGCCAGGACACCCGCGACCGTCCTGCAACCGAAGACCCGCCGGGCACCGCCGCCCCGACCATCCGGGCGGTTCGCATCCCCCAGCCCCCCACCATTGACGCCGTCCTCGACGAGCCCTTCTGGCACGAGATCGAGCCCGTCACCGACTTCCGTCAGCGCGTCCCGGTCGACGGCGCCCCATCCTCCGAGCTGACGGAGCTGCGGGTCGCGTTCGACGAGAACAACCTGTACTTCGCCGTCGTGCTCCACGACAAGGACCCGGCCGGCATCCGGCGCAGCATCCTTCACCGCGAAGGCCGGATCGATCAGGACGACAACATTCGCATCGGCCTCGATACATATCACGACCGCCGCAACGCCTACATCTTCGAGATCAACCCGTTCGGCACCCAGGGCGACGCCCTCATCACCGACGAGTCCATGACCCTGGCGGACTGGAACTGGGAGGGTGTCTACGAGAGCCAGGGCCGGATTACCGACGACGGCTGGGTGGTGGAAGCCGCGATCCCCTTCACGACCATCCGATTCGCGGACGTGCAGGCGCCCGAGATGGGGATCCTCATGGAGCGCACCATCCGCCGCAAGAACGAGATGGTCTACTTCCCCCACATCGGCCAGGAGTTCAGCCGGGCCCTCACGCAGGTCTCGCAGTACGCCACGCTCACCGGGCTGGAGGATCTGCGCAGGGGGCGGCACATCGAGGTCAAGCCCTTTGCCATCACCGGTCGCTCGACCACGGGAGGCCGTGAAGCCTCTCCGGCCGCCACCGAGACGCTCAACGACCTCGGGCTGGACGTGAAGTACTCGATCACGCCCAACCTGACCGTCGACGCCACCCTCAACCCCGACTTCGCCCAGGTGGAAGCGGACAACGTCCAGATCAACCTGACACGCTTCAGCCTCTTCTTCCCCGAGAAGAGGGAGTTCTTTCTGGAGCGTGCGGGGCTCTTCGGTTTCGGCGACTCGGAGGAGACTCAGGTCTTCTTCAGCCGGCGGATCGGGATCACGAACGACATTGCGGGGGGTGGCCGGCTCACCGGCCAGGCCGGCCCCGTCTCGGTCGGCGTGCTCAGCCTCTACACCGACGACGCCACCGGTCTGGACGGGCGGGTCGTGTCCGGGGGGCTCAACTCGGTCGTGCGGCTGCGCACCGATCCGTTCCCGAGGACCACGATCGGGGGGATCCTGACGTCGCTCGATACGGAGGGCGGGACCAATCGGGTGATCGGGGGAGACATGCAGATCCGTTTCGGCGGCTCGAGCTTCGTGCAGGGGTGGGTGGCCCGCTCGTCGGGCGACACCGGGGTGTCCCGAGCGGGGACCACGGGTACGGCCGCCGGACCGTCGGGCGCCTCCAATGCCTCTTCCTCGGCCACCGCCGCCTCCATTGAGGCCGACCTCCGCAACAGCCTGGTGTCCGCCGGCGCCGGCTTCACTCGAATCCCCGCCGACTTCGAACCGGCGCTCGGCTTCGTTCGCCGGCGCGACATGCGGCGCGTGACGGGGTCCGTGGCGGTCTTTCCGCGTTTCGAGCAGAGCCGCTGGGCACGGCAGCTGATCGCCGTGGGCAACGCCGAACACATCGCGGGGCTGGACGGGGTGAAGCAGAGCACATTCCTCCTGTCGCACAACATGCTCACCTTCCAGAGCGGCGATCGTGCGATGCTCAACATCACGCGCCGTTCCGAGGTCCTTCTGACACCGGTGCGCATTCAGGGGCGCGAGCTGGCGCCCGGCAGCTACACGTTCAGCGGGGCCCAAGTCAGCTTCAACACCAACACCAGCCGGCGGTTCTCGGCGCAAGGGGGCTTCTCCCGGGGCGGTTTCTGGGGCGGAACGGGCACCGAAGTTGCGATCGGCGGAATGTGGAAGACGGGACCATACCTCACGATCAGCGCGGACTACACCCGGAACGACATCAGCCTGCCCGTGGACGACGGCGACTTCACCACGCGGCTCTTCGGGGTCACCATTCTGGGCGCGGTCAGCCGATCGCTCTTCGCCAATGCCCTGGTCCAGTACGACGACGTCTCCAACGTGGTCCAGGCCAACGTGCGGATCGACTGGATCCACACCCCGGGCAGCGACCTCTTCGTGGTGTTCGACACCGGGTACCTGACGGGCGATCTTCTGGACCCGAGGACGGAGCGTTGGCGGCGGAGGACGGGGGTGGTGAAGCTGACGTATATGAAGGCGTTCTAAGGGGGGGACGAATCCCGTGAACGAGTGGTCACAGGAGGACGCGTTACAATCATGACGCGTGGTAACGACTAGCAACCATCCTTGGCCGCTCGCCCTTTCCTCATTAGGCCAAGGCTGATGAACGGCGACCTCAGTCCCAACGCGCAGGCGATCCTCTTGTTGACCGCGCCGTTGTTGACGGGGGGGCGAAAGGGCACCGCGAAGTCTCCGATCACGGGGAGAAAGGCGCGTTCTGAGAAACCCCTCACCGGCGGTGAGTATCGCGACTTCGCGCGACAACTTCGCGAGAGCCGCCAGGAGCCGGCGGACCTGCTGGAACACGGCGCACTCAAGACGTTCGAGCAATCACGGACCACTTTGGATCTCGCGCGTCTCGAACGCCTCCTCAATCGTGGCTTTCTTCTCGCTCAGGCGATGGAACGCTGGCGGGCGCGAGCCATATGGGTTGTAACGAGAGCGGACGCGGACTATCCCCGACGCCTCAAGACGCGGCTGCGAGGGAATTCGCCGCCTGTTCTCTACGGCTGCGGCGATCCCGCGTTTCTCGACGGGGGCGGTCTGGCGGTGGTCGGCTCCAGGAAGGTGAGCGAGGAACTGATAGGGTATACGGAAGGCATCGGACATTTGGCCGCGACAGCGGGCATTGCAATCGTCTCCGGCGGGGCACGCGGCATTGATCAAGCCGCAATGCGAGGAACTCTGGAAGCGGGCGGCCGGTCGATCGGCGTTCTAGCCAACGGCTTGGAACGCGCGGCGCTGAACCGGGACAATCGCGCGGCCCTCATGGATGGACGGCTTGCTCTGGTCTGCCCCTACGACCCATCCGTCCGGTTTCTGGTCGGATACGCGATGCAGCGCAACAAGCTGATCTACGCGTTGTCAGATGCGGCCCTTGTGGTGAACTCCGACCATGGGCACGGAGGTACCTGGGCGGGTGCTACCGAGCAGCTGGGCAAGCTGCATTTCGTGCCGGTTCATGTCCGCGACAGCGGTGAGCCGTGTGACGGACTTGGTGGATTGCTCAGGCGAGGTGCCCGGCCGTGGCCAGATCCGGAGACGCCACGCGACATGCGGGAGACTGTCTACGGTGTTGCTTCACCGATCCCAAGTCCGGCCGAATCGGCTCAACAAGAGCTCTTTGGTTCGGAAGCGGAGGTTGCCAAGGGTGCTGCCGCTGTACGAGAGGGTGCATTGACCGACGTTCCCGAGAGCACTGGCTCGCCCGATCGCTTGCGGACCTCTTCCGAAGGGCCCTCGCCGAGGGTACTGCGGACGGCCGGAACTGCCTGGAGGAACTGGGCGACCAGTAAGAGCCGCCCTGCCACACGCCCCCCACGACCCCCACTTCTTGACAAGAAGCCGCATAACCCTCGCACTTTGTTCGATAGCCGAACAAAGTAGGATGAGCCCCGTCGGGAGGGACGCCACCATGAGTCCGATCAGCAACCAGCCCACCTGGTGGGCTTCATGGCGCCAACTCGCTACACACGTCCTCCAGCGTAACCGCTTCGATGTCGGCCCGCAGCGGGTAGCTCTGGTCACCTCCGTGGACGACGAGCTTGCGCGTCGGCTTGACGTCCTCACAGGCGATGTGGAAGCCCCCGGAGACCCTGGGCGCCGAGGCTCGTTTGATCTCGACAGCCCAGATCTCACCGCCGCCCATCTCCAGTACGAGGTCGATCTCGGCCCCGCCCACCGTGCGATAGTAGCTACAGGAAGCGTGCACCGGCACTCCGCTGAGGATGTTCTCGATTGCGAACCCTTCCCAGCTGCCGCCGACCACCGGATGACCCAGTAGCGTGTCGAATGACTCGATTCCGAGGAGGGCGTGGCAGATCCCGCTGTCCCGCACGTAGGTCTTGGGTGCCTTGACGAGGCGCTTGCCCACGTTTCTGCGCCACGACACCAGACGTCGCACCAGGAGGAGATCGACCATCAGGTCCAGGTAGCGTCCCACGGTGCGCCCGCTCAAGCCCAGAGACCTGGCCAGGACTGCGGCGTTGAACGTCTGTCCCTGATCGTGGGCCAACATTGTCCAGAAACGGCGTAGCGTCTCGCGTGGGATGCGGGGGCCGAGGGCGGGCATGTCGCGCTCCAGATAGGTCCGGATGAAGTCGAACCTCCACTCGAAGCTGTCCGTGTCATCTGCCGCAAGCAGGCTGTCGGGCATGCCGCCGCGATGCCAGAGATCGTCCAGGCCGGTGGTCACCTCCCGTACGTTGAAGGGCTGCATTTCGCAATGTGCGACGCGTCCCGCCAGGGTCTCTCCCGCCTGCTGGAGAAGATCGATCGACGCGGAGCCGAGAAGAAGGAAGTGACCCGTGCGCCGATCATCCCGCCGGCGTTGGTCGATGATCCCTCTCAGCGGCTCGAAGAGACCCGGAGCCCGGTGGATCTCGTCAAGGACGACGAGTCGGTCTGCGTTGCGCTCACAGTACTTGTGGACATCCGTGAGCTTCGCGCGGTCACGCGGGTCCTCCAGATCGAGGTAGGCGGCGTTCCCCTCCCGGACGAACTCGAGAGCGACCGTGGTCTTACCGACCTGGCGCGGTCCCGTCAGTGCCACCGCGGGGGCCCTGGCCAGCAGGTGCTCCACCCGGGCCCTGGCTTCGCGGGCGATGATGGGCCGCGGCTGGTCGCGGGCTTGTCCGGCAATGGCTGGGTGAGCCGGCACTGCCTGAGGGGAATCCCCTGTCCTGCGATCGCTTGTCGTCATAACCATGCAAATCTAACATAGCGTGCGCGATTTACATAGTTAGGGCTACCCTTTCACTCCGGGAAAGAGACGCGGATTGGCGAGGGCGGCGACCAGCACGTGGGTTGCGGCGCCGAGAGCTGTGGCACGGGGGCCGAGTTCGCTGGTTCGTATTTCCGAAGACGCCGCGGAGCTGACCAGCGTCCGGCTGGCAACAGCTTCCTTGAGGGGATCGAGCAGGCGGTCGCCGAGGCGGGCCAGGCTCCCGCCCAGGATCACCGAGCCGGGGTTCATGAGGTTCAGGACGCCCGCGACCACGATGCCCAGATTCCGGGCGGCTTCGTGCACGACCTGCAGCGCCAGGGGGTCGTCGGCCAGGGCGGCATCCTCGATGGCCATGATGTCGGGGCGGGTCCCCGCAAGGGCGCTGCCTGGAAATTGGGGAAGGAGTTCCACCGTCCGGGCCTCGAGCGCTCGTGAACCGACGAACGTGGCCAGGCAACCCCGGTTCCCGCAGACGCACGCGGGCCCGTTGGGGTCGATGGCGATGTGGCCGATCTCGCCGGCCACGCCGGTGGCGCCACGATAGATCTCTCCGTCGATCATGAGGCCGGCGCCGATTCCGGTGGCGACCTTGAGGTACACGAAATCGTCGACGCCCACCGCCTTGCCCCAGCGATGCTCTGCAATCGCCCCCAGGTTGGCGTCGTTGTCGACGAAAACCGGTACCCAGAAGTGAGAGCGCAGCCGGTCCAGCAGATCGAACCCGCGCCACGCGGGGAGGATGCGTTCCAGGATCCTGTGCGGAGAGTGCGGGTCGACCGGACTCGGCACGGCGACGCCGATGCCCAGAAGCGGGTCTTCCGTGGACCCGGCACCGCGCCGCGCGGCAACACACGCTTCGCAAAGCTCCAACGCGAGCTCGGCGGTGCCCTCGGGGTCGCTCCGCACGGGATGATCGCGTTGCCGCCAGTCGAGAATGCGTCCCCGCAGGTCCGTCAGGGCCACCGATACATGTGCCGCACCCACGTCAACCCCGAGGATCACGGCCGCGTCGTCGTGGAATCCGATCAGGATCGGGCGCCGCCCCCCGCGGCTCTCACCGCTTCCCACCTCACGGACCAGCCCCGTGGCGAGGAGTCGCGCGACGACTTCGGATATGGTGGAGCGCGAACGCCCGGTGCGGCGGGCGATTTCCGCCCGGGAGACCCGCTCCCGTCTCCACACAAGCTCGAGCACCGTCTGTGCGAGCGCGCTTTCCCGCGCAATGGCCGGACGGGACTGTTTCATGCGGGAATGAGTCGTCATCGCAGCATCTCCTGGGCCGGGTCACCCCCGTGGAAGCGCGGGGCCGGGATCAGTTGTGCAGGTACAACCGTTGCCGTCGATGGCCACGTCCTCCACATCGGCCTGATCCCACGAAGCCGACCACACCCCGTCTACCTTTGTTCGGTCACCGAACAAAGTGTGGGGGTGGGCCTCGGTCTGTCAAGCACGGGCAGCGTCCCGTGGCGCGGACTGCCGGCTAGTCGTGAGCCCCCTCGGCGATGGACCTGGCCCACTCCGGCACCACGGACGGGTCGATATCGAACACCGCGAGCCCCACCGTGAAGACGACGGTGGCGATCACGATCACCCCGATCAGATTCAGGAAGATCCCGGTGCGGGCCATCTCCCCCACAGTGATCCGGTCACTGCCGAAGACGATCGCGTTGGGCGGGGTCGCCACCGGCATCATGAAGGCGCACGAGGCCGAGAGAGTTGCGGGGATCATGACCACGAGCGGGTGCGTGCCCGTGACGACGGCCACCGACGCGAGGATCGGGAGGATCATCTCGGTGGTGGCGGTGTTGCTGGTGAACTCGGTGAGGAAGGTGAGGGCCACGCAGACCAGCAGGATCATCACGAAGACGGGGAGATTCCCCAGCACCTCGAACTGGCGGCCGATGAGTTGTGCGAGCCCGGTCTCCTGGAAGCCTGCGGCCAGCGCGAAACCGCCGCCGAAGAGGAGCACGATGTTCCAGGGCAACCGGGGGATCACGTCCGGCCCCATCACGCGGGTCGCGCCCCTTTTGCGGTTGCGCGTCGGGATGAAGAACAGTACGGACGCCAGGGTGATCGCCACGGTGCCGTCGTCGATCATCCCCGGGTCGGGAAGGAGGCGCGACCACCCAGGGAGGGTAAGGAAGCCCAGCTGCAGGTCTACCCGGAAGACCCACAGCAGCGCGGTCGAAACGAAGACGGTCAGCACAGCCCGCTCCTCGAATGAGATCGCGCCGAGGCTGGCGCGTTCCGTCTCGACCACCTTCCGGTCGACGGTCACCCCTTCCGGAACGCGATGGAAGACGCGCGTGATCAGCACCCACGCCACGACCAGCATGATCACGCCGACGGGGAGCGCCATGATGAGCCACTGTCCGAAGGCGATGGCCGGGGCGTCGGGGAAGAGGATCTGGAAGATGCGGACGAAGGAGAGGTTCGGGGGCGTGCCCACCAGGGTGGTGAGGCCCCCAACCGTGCAGCCGTAGGCGATCCCGAGCATGAGCCCCACCGAGAAGTGGCGCGCCCGCTCCCGTCCCGCTTCGCTCTCGATCTGCAGGATGATCGCCAGCCCGATCGGCACCATCATCACGGCCGTCGCCGTGTTCGAGATCCACATCGAGAGGAAGGCGGCCGCGACCATGAACCCGAGGACGATCCGCGCGGGGCCGCCCCCGACCGCGTGAATGATGTTCAGCGCGATGCGGCGGTGCAGGTCCCACTTTTCCATGGTCAGCGCGATCATGAAGCCGCCGAGGAAGAGGACGATGGTGCTGTTGAAGTAGATCGGTGCGGTTTCGTTCCCGGACATGATGCCGAGGAGCGGGAAGAGCACGAGCGGGAGCAGGGCGGTGGCGAAGAGCGGGATGGCGTCGGTCACCCACCAGGCCGCCATGAGGACCGCGACCGCCGCGAGACGGCTGGCGGGCACGTTACCCGGGTCGACCGGGAAGAGCAGCAGGAGGAGGCAGGCCGCGCCGCCGAGCCAGAGGCCGAGCGTGCGTCCCTTCGACGTGGATTGTCGTTCTACGGCCATTGGAGTGTTCGCATGGGAAGGCTCATTTCATGATCGCGAGGGTGACATGAGCCTCCCGGCTGTGGTCACATTGCTCATCGGTGGGTCACCGTGTCGATCCCTCGCCGCACCATTCGAGGAATTCGGCCACGGATATGACAGGCTTCCCGTAGTCCCGGGCTCTTCGAGCCTTACCCGATGCGCTGGAGACGTCTGCGGCAACGAGGATGTCACACTTCTTCCTGGTCACGCTCTTGACCGGTTCGCAACCGTCCCGTCGTGCGATTTCCGAGAGCTCGCCTCGCTTCCACACCCGGCCGCCGACCACGGCCTCCCCAGTGAAACAGATGCGCATCCCGGGAGATAGATCGCCCGCTCCGGCGCGTCGGCTCGGCTCCGGTATTGCGGCGTCGACCTGGAGTTGGTGGGTTATTCTTGTGAGGATGGCGTGCTCCGCTTCACTGACGAAACCGTCTCTCTGCGCTGCGGCAACCATGCATTCCACATAGGAGCGATGGGCTTGGCGTTGGCTTGCCCGCGAGAGTCCCCATTCCCTCGCGAGTTCATCCATCGCCGCCCGCTCGGTGCGGTCGATGACACCGTCATCAAGCACCCAGTCCAAAGCATCCAGGTAATGAGCCATCGCTTCATCCCCGTGTGGATACGGCGATCTGCAAACAACCCGATGCATCGGGCTCGTTCCGGCATCTGCCAGCCCTCGGCGGTGGGTGCGCGCATTGGTTGTTGTGTCGAGTGCATCGACCTTCACGGGCCGTGTGGAAAGCTTCGTGGTCGCTAGTCGAAGTCGCCTCGCAAGTTCAGCCGTGGCGCGGGCGTCGGCCAGAGCGCGATGAGCGTTTTCCAGGCGAATACCCTCGCTCTGGCAAGCCGCTCCCAGCTTGGCACGCGTGGCCTTAAGGGTGCACATGCCCTGACCGAAGTCGATGGGCACACGATGTCGCTCGAACTCGTAGCGCATCATCCGGGTGTCGAACGGAAGGTTGTGCGCGATCAATACAGCTCCCCGTAGTCGCTGCGCTACGGGGGGGAGGATGTCTGCGAAAACGGGAGCGAGTTCCACCATTCCGGCTGTTACACCGTGAACGCCGGTGGGCCCGACATCCCTTTCCGGGTTGATCAGGGTGTCGTATTCGTCCTGCGTTTCCCAAGTCTCGGGGTCAAGGGTTATGACCGCGATTTCGACGATTCGGTCATGCGCGCCGAAGCCGGTCGTCTCGACATCAACGACGACCGGCTTCGGGCTCTTCGCAAAAATGTTGTGTAGTTCTGGCATTCTCGAGTGCGGATCCCCGCGTTCAGGGCGGAATTCCTACCGGTTCGTACCCTCCCTGGTCTCGTCATCTGCCATGGCCGCACGCTTGGCGAGCTCTTCCTCGTACTGCTCCTCGGTCAGGTAGGTCACATCCACCCACGCGTGGGCCATCTCGTCGACCGTGCGGTCACCCCAGCCCACCCACTGCGTGTGATCGGGGTTGTTGGGGTTCTCGGGCGTGTTGTCGTGCCAAGCCGTGAAGACGAGCGTGGTCCCCGCGGGGAGGAGTGGAGCAGCATGATCCGCGTAGATGTAGTTGACGTGCCAATTCCATTGAAAATCGCTGACCTGGCTCAGAATCTCCTTGCGACCGTCAGGGTAGATGGCCGACATGGACATGGTCTTGCCGCGCATGTGCATGTGAGGCTGGTAGTTCTCGAGCCGGGACGGCCACTTGAGCACGTGGAAGTCCTGGGTCACCGCAATCTCCCCCGGCGCGATGTCGAGCCCGTCGCCGGTGGCGTTGAACATCCGCAGGCGGGTGCGGTTCTGGGGAATCTCGTCCTTCGGATAGAACCAGATGCCGAGTTCCACGTAGGTGTCCTCGACCTCCCTGCCGATGGCGTGCAGGTGCACCTCCCAGCGAATCCTGGAACCGGGCAGCAGGAGCTTTCCGGCCCCGTCAGGGAAGATTTCTCCGACCTTGCCGACCGCCCATTCCATGAAGAGTCCGGGACCTCCCATGGCACGGCTGCTCGTCGCGAGCGCGGCGGTTTCGGCAGTCATCCCGTCGGGGTCTTCGTCCTGAATCAGATAGGCCAGCGTATGGTGGACGACGCTACGGCCATCGGGGTAGGAAGGCCGGATTTCGATCGCCTTCACCCAGCGCTCTTCGGTCAGGCCGGTCTCGGTTTCGGGGCGGAACCACTTGTCCATGGTCTCCGCGGCCAGGGTGTAGGGTTCGGATTGAACGACCAGGTCGGGTTCGCCGAACTGTGCCGAGAATTGCCAGACGGTCGGGTCCGGGAATTCGGGCGGAGGCGGCATGTCGGCCTCGTCGCCGAAGGGCATGTCACTGTCGATCCAGGTGACCAGAGTCTCCAACTCTTCGTCCGTCAGTCCACGGTCGTTCTTGAACTCCTGGATTCCCACGGACCGGTCGATGTGCCACGGGGGCATGACCCGCGCCGCCACCTTCTCCCGAATACGGGGCGCATAGCGCTTGACGGCGTCGTAGGTCATGAGAGACATGGGCGCGATCGAGCCCGGCTGGTGGCAGATCTGGCAGTTCTGCTGGATGATCGGCGCCACGTCCCTGGCGAAGGTCGGGTGCTCCTGCCCCCCGGCCGGTGCCGGACCGGCGACGATGGTCCAGGTGATCGCCAGGCAGCTGGTTGCCACCCCGCGAATGATTCTCTTTCGGCACATGCGATTTCTCCTGATCGTCAGTGAGTGACGTGTACTCTCACAAATCCGTTGGTCCAACAGCATTGGGCGTGTCCGGCGCCCGACACTCCCGAAGCATCGTTTGCCCGAACGCGAAGCACGTACCTCCCTGGCTCCGCGAAGGTGGCCATGGTCGTCATCATCCCCCCGGAGATCGCGACCTCGCCCTCGGTCTCACTGAACGTGACGTCGCCGGGTCCCTGATGTTTGAACCACGTCAAGTCCACATTGGCACCGATGGGCCTCCCCGGACGGCCCCTGCCATCGTCGTGGGCCCACACGGTCAGCGGCACGGGAGTCCCCGCCATCGCCTCGACCGGTTCGTTCCAGAGTCCAGCCGGGCCTGCTCCTTCCGGACCGCCCTCGGAGAAGGCAAGAACGGGTGGCGTGTTTCCGGATCCCGCCTCGCCCTCGAGCGCATCGATCTCCCAGTCCCGGTGCAGCGTTCCCGGAATCGAGTAGCGCTCTCCCCTGAAGTCGATGGTCCACACCACCGCCTTGTCGCCGAAATCTGCCGGAACGGTCACCGTGAACACACCCCAGTGACGACGTGGGCTGAATTGCGTCGGCTGGGGGCCGTCAAAGTCGGCGGGCTCGATGCGGTTGCCGGCTCCGACCGGGATCTCGACGACCTCTTCGAAGTTCCGGTTGAAGTAGCCGAAGGAGAGGCTGAAGGTACCGTCGGGGTTCTGGTACCAGCCCTCGAACACGGGCGTGACCGACTGACCGTTGGCGGTCCGGAAGCCGAGCGGAATCTGGGCGGAAACGGGGTCGGGGGACGTCAGGCCGGCGCAAAGCGCAACGGCGGCCGCGCAAACGATGGACCGGGGTCTTGGCATGCGGGGTCTTGGCATCGGGGACTCGTGGGGGGGATTGCATACTGACATTAAGGAACTTGGGGGCCTGGCGCAAAGCCCGTGCTTTCAACGCGTGTCGAGATGCGCTGGCGCCGGGCGTGCCAGGAGGCCAGGTTGGGGTGCGGGCGTCCGATCTTGCGCGCCGCGGACTACGGGCATAGCCGGAGGAGTGCGATGAACACGAAGACGGAAACCGGTGTGCATGGGCCCGGGCGCAGTGCCGTTGTCGTCGTCCTCCTGGGTCTGTTCGCCTGTGAATCGCCTGCCGACGACCCCTCCCTCGTTGTGCGCCGGGACAGCGCCGGCGTGGAGATCCTGGAGGCGCTGCGCCCGCTGTGGGGCGACGGGGACGGTTGGACCCTGGACCCCGAGCCTCTCGTCGATTTGACGGTCAGCGGCACGGGAGCCATGCACGAATTCGGTGCCGTCGTCGGGATGACACGTTTCTCCGATGGCTCCCTGGCCGTGGCCGACAGACTCCTGAATGAGGTCAGGCTCTATTCCTCCGAAGGTGACTTCCTGGTATCAGTCGGCCGGGAAGGGGAAGGGCCGGGCGAGTTCAGCGGTGGCATCAAGTCGATGGCGAACGCCACGGGGGACACCGTTCTGGTGCTCGACTGGGGAAGCCGCGTGTCCGCATTCGGACCCGACCTCTCCCTCGTCAACACCTTCGGCTTCGCGGCGCCGGTGAGGCAGGTCCATGATCTTGGGGACGGCACGTTGGTGGCTGAGTTCTTCGCCCCGATGGGTACCGGTTCCGACGTGGGGGGACTCGTTCGCACGCCGCAGGTTCTGTGGAGGTTCGACCTCGAGGGGTCCCGTCTCGACAGCGTCGGCGGGACGGCGGGCTACGAGGAGTATCTGGTCGAGTCGCGGCCGGGAATCGTGAGCAGCTGGGGGACCCTGTTTCCCAAGGAGGCGCACGTCGGATCACACGGCGGCAGGGTCTTCGTGGGCAACGCGGACGTGATGGAGATCGAGGAGCGCGCCGGTGCCGGCGAACTCGCCCGCCTCTTCAGGATTCCGGACTATCCCCTGGCCCTGCCCGCGGCAGTCCTTCGCACCGAGAGGGAGGATTTCCTCGGCGACAATCCCTCTGCGACCCGGCGGGAAGTTGCGGCAAGGACGCCGTCTTCGGGCACCCGACCTGCCCACGACGGGATCATCGTAGATCCGTCCGGGGCATTGTGGCTGCTGCAGTTCCGGGGCCGTACCGAAATGGGGCAACCGCAGCGCTGGGAGATCCTGAGTGAGGAGGGCGTCTGGCTCGGCAGCATGGAGCTTCCAGAGAGATTCACGGTCCTGGACATCGAACTTGATGCGGTGCTGGGGATCTGGCGGGACGAGTTGAATGTTCAGCATCCGCGGGTGTTGCCGTTGCACAGGAACTGACGCGGGGCTCATGGCCGGCCAGGTGCGACTTGCCGTTGTGGTGGTGTCCCTCGGCTTGCTGTCCTGTGGCGATGCAGGGGGCGGCGACCATCCTCTGGTCGAGCAACGGGACAGTGCCGGAACGCTCATCGTTGAGGCATCGCGGCCGATATGGGGCGATTCGGACCCGGCGCGGTGGACCCTCGACCCGGATCCCGCCGTCGACCTTACCCTGAGCGGCACCGGCCCGGACCACGAATTCTACCGCGTGCGCGGCATGGTGCTTCTCTCGGACGGGTCGGTGGCGGTCGCGGACGGGGGCTCGAACGAGGTCCGGCTCTACTCCGACGACGGCGGCTTTCGCGGCTCGGCGGGCGGGGAGGGCGAGGGTCCCGGAGAGTTCGACCTGATCTGGGGATTGCAACGCGGGCGTGGCGATACCCTGCTCGCGCTCGACCAATCCGACCGCGTCACGGTGTTTGCACCCGATCTCACCTTCGTCGCCAGTTCCCGGCTGACACCCTTTTCGGAGGCAATCTACGACCTCGATGACGGTACGATGATCGTGGAGGCCGAAACCATGTCACTGGAGATCTACGAGGGCGGCGGGTTGGTCCGCAGGCCCACGGTTCTATGGCGCTTCGATCCGGAGGACGCGCGCATCGACAGCATCGGCGAGACCGCGGGCACCGAGGAGCACGTCGTTGTTTCCGGAGAACACCAGGGGCAAACCGGCACCCTCTTCGGCAAGAGCGCGCACATCGCCACGCACGGCGGAAAGATCTACCACGGCCGGGCGGACGCGATGGAGGTGGAGGAACTTACGGCGGCGGGCGACCTGGTCCGCATTCTGCGGATCCGTGACTTCCCGTTGATCTTGACCGCCGAACAGATCCGCGTGGAGCGAAGAGCGATGCTGGGCGAGGAATCCGTGTCCTGGTGGCGGGACATCGTAGCCCGGGTGCCCGCGCCGCCGACCCGGCCTGCCTACGACGACATCATTGCGGACCCGACCGGCGCGCTCTGGCTCCGCCCCTTCCGCGGTCGCAGCGAATTGGAGGGGCCGGAGACGTGGCAGGTGATCGCCACCGACGGAATGTGGCTCGGAGGCGTGGAGATTCCCGAGAACTTCCGTGTCATGGACATCGGGATGGACGCGGTGCTCGGAGTCCGGCGGGATGAACTGGACGTCGAGCACCCGCAGGTGCTGCGGCTCCACCGGGAGTGAGTTCACGGTATCCGGGCCTTGCCCGCCGGGCGTTTCGAGGCGAGCGCCCTCTTGCCCCTACCTCACCAGGTGCAGCTCCGTCTGACGCCGGAGCGACCAGCGCATCTCGCCGTCCGCAGTGATCTCGGCCTCTTCCTCCTGTGCCATCCGGACGGGCTGGCCGTCCCACTCGGGCACGGGCGTCGTGACCTGAAGCTCGGTCGAGAACCACATGCTCGGGATCACGAGGGGGTCGCCCCGGCCCGGGACGCCCGTCTGGTAGTCCCACAGGCCGATGAGGGGCCCGGCGCCATGGCCGTGGTCGCCGATGGGATGGGTGTACATCGTCCCGTTGAGGCCTTCGGCTCTCATCTTGTCCAGCACCGACGCCAGAATCTCGTTCCCGCTCCGCCCGACCTTCGTCTCCTCGAGGAGGATGTCCTGCAGGCGGTTCGAGTTGGCGAGCGCCTTCCGCAACCCCGCGGGCGCGTCCGTCTCGCCCTCGCGAAGCACGTAGGCCATATGCTGCGTGTCGGTCGCGAGCCCTAGCGCGACGATCCCGAAGTCGCAGTGGAGCACGTCTCCCCGCTCGATTACCGGCGCGTCCGAACCGGCCATTGACACGCCCCGGCGCTGCACCGAAACCGAGGGCTGGAACCACGAACCCAGCCCCAGGTCGTGAACCCGCTGGCGCATCCACCACACCACATCGGCGGTGGTCGTCTTGCCGGGCTCGATCACCACATCGGAAAACGCCGTGGCGATGATCTCGTGCACGATCGCCTGCATCTTCCGGTACACGGGTGTCATCGCGGGCACGCGCATGGCCAGGTAGTCGATCGCGAGCAGCGGTTCCCGCACAACCCGCCCGGCCAGATCGGAGCCGAGCGCCTCCTCCATCTGTTCCCATTCCCCCGCCGTGAGCCCGTCGGCGAAGTTGTGGTCGTGCGAGATGTTGACCGCGATACGCGCGGGGTCGCGCTCGCGCACCATGCGGGCGAAGAGGTCCCACTGGTCCTTGCCCCACAGCTCGGCCGAGCGGCCATCGGGGGCTGTCGCGGTGGCGCGCACGGCCTCGTAGGCGCCGCCCTGCGAAGAGCCGCCCAGCGCGAGCCTCTCCACACCTTCATCCGGGCCGCGGTCGTGGAACATGTAGATCGTGCGGCGCCGCGCGGCGAAGGTGGTGGGGGACACGAGGGCGCGGAAGACGGGGTCCTCGTTGTACTCGCGCATGGTGACGACCCACATGTCCACGCCGTGCTTCCGCATCAGCATGGGGAGGTTCTTCTCCAGCCGCTCCTCGAGCCACGCCTGCTGCGTGCGGGCCTGTTCCCGGAGGGTGCCGAAGGGGCGCTCGGGGTGGTAGTCCCGGGCCTGGGCCTCAAGGGTAGCCGCGGGAAGCTGGAGGAGGGCGGCCAGGCAGAGGGCCGGGACGCATGCAATCATTCGACGGTTGATCGGGCTGGTCATTGTTCGCTCATCGGGTTGCGGGATCGGTTGCGCCTGACCGAATCAGGTCCAGGACTTCGGCCAGAATGGCTTTCCCCTTGTCGCGCGCGTAGAACCTGTGTGTCTCGGCGTATCGCGGTGTGGGCTCCATCTTCATCCCCTCTTCCATCACCCACTTCTGGAGTACGCTGGGCCGGGGTCCCCACCAGCCCTGTTCCCGGTAGTCCTCGTCAAGGAGGATCACCACCGGAATCGAGCGGCTCTTGCCGTTGGTCAGGTGCGCGTCCATCAGGTCGAGGTTCTCATCTCTGGGCAGGACACGCAGCTCGACTCGGTCGAGTGCCTCGGCGAAACGGGCGACGACCGGCAGGATGTTGACGGCGTCCCCGCACCAGTCCTCGCTCAGGGCAAGAAGACGCCAGGTGCCGGGGACGGTACTGGCCTCTGCGACAACGTCGTCGGGCAGTCGCACCCGTTGATGGACGCCGCGCCACAGCTCATCGTTCTTGCGGACTGTCTCCAGATAGGCGGGGAAGGGGAGGGCGGACTGAAATCTCTCGCGCATGAGTTGTTTTCACCGGGGTTTGTTGCGGATTCGGAGCAGCCCTTCCTGGGCGGCAGACGCGACCACGTCTCCGTCGCGGGTGAAGAAAGTGCCCCTCGCGAAGCCCCTGGCGCCATGGGTGACGGGACTGTCCACCGAATAGAGAAGCCATTCGTCCGCGCGAAAGGGTCGGTGGAACCAGAGTGAATGATCCAGGGACGCGACCATGAGGTCCCCGTCCCGCATGTTGCGGGCGTGCGGCTGCAGAGCCGTCGCCAGGATCCCGTAGTCGGAAGCATATGCCAAAGCGGCCTGGTGGTGCACCGGGTCGTCGTCCAGGGGTCCCACCGTCTTCACCCAGGTATGGCGCACGGGTGCGCGCGGGGCCGGGTCGAAGGGGTCGTAGGGATCCACCTGCCGGAAGTCGATGGGCCGGTCCTGGGTCAGGACCTCCCTGACGGACTCGGGAATCCGGCCGGCCTCCTCGCGCAGAATGTCCAGCTCCGAGCGCAATCCCTCGGGGGGCGGCACGTCGGGCATGGGTGCATGGTGCGACAAGCCCGCCTCGGTCCGGTGAAAGGAGGCCGACAGCGTGAAGATGGCCCTGCCGTGCTGAATGGCCCGCACATTGCGCGTGGTGAAGCTCCGGCCGTCGCGCAGACAGTCGACGAAGTAGACTACCGGGATGGCCAGATCACCCTCGAGGATGAAATAGCCGTGCAGCGAATGGGCCGAGCGGTCCGCGTCCTCGATGGTGCGCCGGGCCGCCACCAGTGCCTGGGCGAGGACCTGTCCGCCAAAGATCCTGCCGGCGCCGAGGTCGCGGTTCTGGCCGCGGTAGATGTTGCTCTCGATGGGTTCGAGGTCGAGCAACTCGATCAGGGCTTGGGTCGAACGGGCCATGGTCCCCAATGGTAGCCGAATGCCGGGCGGTGCGCATCTGTCGCTCGGCCCGTCCGGTACTACTTTCAAGCCTGGCAACGCCGCAGTCCCAACTCCACCCGGCCCCCCATGAGCAACCCGACCCGACCCCGGACCCCCCTCCGCCGCCTGGCGTGGCCCGTCCTGGTCATCGCGCTCGCGGCGCCGACGCGGTCCGGCCCCCTGGCACCGGCCCCCTTCCCCCCACCCGACCCCGCCACCCAGGTCGCCATCGATGTCGTTGAACTCACGGCGACCCAGGTCCACCAGGACCTCCTCGCGTCCAGGTACACGGTCACGGAACTCGTCCAGGCATTCCTGGAGCGGATCGCGCGGTACGAGGACCACTACAACGCCTTCATCTCGATGAATCCGGAGGCGCTGGCCGTGGCCGCCGCGCTGGACGACGAGCTGCGCACATCGGGCCCGCGCGGTCCCCTTCACGGCGTCCCGGTCGTGATCAAGGACAATCTGGACCACGCGGGGCTGGTGACCACGGCGGGCTTCAACGGCTTCAGCTCCGCGACCGGGGGCATCGACATGGTGCCCGGGGATGACGCCGCCGCGGTGGAGCGGCTCAGGGACGCTGGCGCAGTCATCCTGGGCAAGACCAACATGCCCGACTTCGCAGGCCACGGGACCCGCACGCGCAGCTCGGTGGCGGGCGAGACGTTGAACCCCTACGCGACCGACCGCGTGCCGGGCGGATCGAGCGGCGGGACCGCGACGGCCGTCAACGCCAGCTTCGCAGTCCTCGGCCTTGGCACGGAGACCGGCGGCTCGATCCAGAATCCGGCCGCGGCCCAGGCGCTGGTCGGCTTCAAGCCCACCTTCGGGCTGGTGCCCCTGGAGGGTGTGGTACCCATCGACGCGACCTACCGGGACGTCGTGGGGCCGCTCGCCCGGACGGTCGTCGATGCCGCGCTGACCCTCGACGTCATTGCGGGCCCCACGCCGGAGGATCCCGCCACCTACGCGGCGGCGGAGCACATCCCCGAGGCCGGCTATGCGGCCGCCCTGACCACGACCGCCCTCGAAGGGAAGCGCTTCGGCCTCGTGGGCTCGGGTTGGCGGGAATCCTTTCTGCCTCTCGCGCCCGAGACCGAGGTCCTGTACCGGGAGGCCATTGCTGCGCTGCGGGCCGAAGGGGCCGACGTCGTCGAGGATCCGTTCCAGGACCGGGGATGGGTCGAACTCTACGGCGAGCGCCCGTCGGTTCCGACCGTGGGGAGCCACGACCTGCTCGTATACATGCAGGGCCTTGGACCGAGCGCGGCCTTCCACACCGTGGAGGAGTGGGAGGAACTCTCGGGGCGCGAGTTCCGGGGCGGGCGCAGGCGCAGACCTCCGGCTGCACCGACTGCCACCGAAGAAGGGGACGCGTTCGCGGCCTGGCGCATGGAGATGCGCGCCCTCTTCAGAGCGGTCGTGGAAGACCACCAGCTGGACGGCCTCTTCTTCCCGCAGGCGGGCGAGCCCATACGGCCGCTCGTGGAAGACCCCGAGCGCCCCGACTACCGGCCCAACAACCACGCCGAGCTGCCGAGCAACATCATCAACGACATCGGGCTCCCCACCGTCGCGGTGCCCTTTGCGTACTACGATGACGGCACGCCATTCGTCCTGGCTTTCATCGGGGACCTGTGGACCGACGCTGATTTGCTCGCCTACGCGCATGACCTGGAGCAGGCGACGCAGGCGCGAGTGCCGCCGGAGTTGACGGTGGCGCCGAAGTAGGGCGGGGCCGCACCAGCGCGCTCGGTGACGGGAAGAGAAATGTCAACTTTGATTGACACAATGTAAAGTTTGATTGTCATGTGAAAAGGATAGCGACGATGAAAGTTCGGAACGCCACCCCCTTGATGAAACCCGCCCTCCTGATTCTGGCGGCCCTGGCCCTGCTCATCCCGCACCCCGCCACCGCCCAGTCCACCATGGACGACCGCATTCGCCGCCTCCTCGAGCGCGTCCCGTTGATCGATGGCCACAACGATCTGCCGGGCGCCGTCCGGGACGCAATTACGGAAGACGGGGACGTCGTGGTCTACGACCTGCGGACGCCTCGCGAGCGAGACACGGATCTGGCACGGCTCAGGGCTGGCGGCGTAGGTGGTCAGTTCTGGTCCGTCTACGTTCCCTCGGGCACCGTCCGCGCGGCGAGGCAGCAGCTCGAACAGATCGACATCGCACGTCGGATCATCGAGGCATACCCCGGCCACCTCGGCCTGGCGCTGACTCCTTCCGATGTGGAACGGGTCTTCGGGTCGGGACGGATCGCGTCCATGTTGGGGATCGAAGGCGCCCACACGTTCGAGAACTCGCTCGGGACGCTACGGGCGTACTTCGCACTCGGGGTGCGCTATGCCACGCTCACTCACTTCAGCAACACGGACTGGGCGGACTCCGCCACCGACGAGGTCGTCTTCGGCGGGCTCAGTCCGTTCGGCGAGGAGGTGGTGCGCGAGATGAACCGGCTGGGGATGCTGGTGGACCTTTCCCACGTCTCTCCCGGCACGATGAGCGACGCCCTCAACGTGGCCGAGGCACCGGTGATCTTCTCCCATTCCGGCGCCCGCGCGCTGACCGACCATGCACGCAACGTGCCCGACTCCATCCTCAGGCGCCTGCCCGAGAACGGCGGGGTGGTCATGCAGGTCTTCTATCCGCCCTACGTTTCCGAGGCGGCGAGGGAGCACGATTTGCGGACCCAGGAGGAAGAGGCCCGGGCCGACGAGGTTCACGGCGCCGGGACGGACGGGGCGGCGGCCGCCATGGAGGCCTGGGGCGAGGCCAATCCCGCCCCCAGTGTGCCACTTGGCGCGGTGGCGGACCACATCGAGCACATCAGGGACGTAGCCGGTGTCGACCACGTAGGACTCGGGAGCGACTTCGACGGAATCCCCACCTACGTGGAGGGGCTGGAGGATGTCTCCACCTTCCCGGCCCTCCTCGCCGAGCTGGCCCGGCGGGGCTGGACCGACGAGGAGCTCGCCAAGCTGGCCGGCGAGAACCTCCTCCGGGCGTGGAGGGGGGCGGAAGCGGCGGCCCGCCGTCTGCAAAGGGAACGGCCGCCATCGACCATGCGCTTCCCGGGGGATCCTGGTTCGTAGGCGCCGCCGCGGCGCTCTCGGCCGGTCAGCTCATCCCGTTCCCGGGCATCACCATGCGGCGGCCCATGTTGGTCATCGGGTCCAGGATCCCGTAGCTCCCCATCCTCATCGGGCCACCCCCCAGAAAGAGCCTCACTCCAAGGGACAGAACCCAGTATGAGCCCGTGCCGGGGAACTCGTCCCGGGGGACATCGCCGCGTTCGGCGCGAACGCGGTTGTACTGGGCCTCGACAAAGGGCCGGAAGCTCACGGGGTCGGCACTTGCCTGGACAGCGTAGGCGGCCGTTGCGATCAGCCATCGGGTGGCGCCGATCGGGTCGGCGTCGTGGTCGTACCGGAAGAAGGCGTCCGTGCCGGGTGACCCCGACCGGGCGTATTCGGGCCGCGTGGCGTACTCCAGCCGCAGATAGGGTTCGTGGCGACTCACCTCGTACCGCATTTCCCCGAGCAGGCTGAAATATCCCGTGGCGGTTCCAGGGTCACTCCGGGAGGCCTCGGCCAGGGCGTACAGCCTTCCCGGACCCACCGGGCCCGAATGCCGCAGCGCCGCGTTCATCAACCCCGTGCCCACGCGCCGCGGGCTGTCCGGCTCAGCGATGCCCTCCTCCTGGTGCGTCGCGCCAAGCCCTTCTTCATGCCGGGCCTCGGTGATGCTGGCGTACGAGGCCGAAGCCTCCCATTCAGCGCCGCCGCCGACCGCCGATCCCCACCTGCGCGTGAGCCGCCCCGACCAGGAGTCGGCGAAGGAGCCGATGTTCGACATGTCGTAGGGCCCGTCCGGCTCCGTACCTCCGAAGACCCCCGCTTCAAGACTCCACGGACCCCGGCGGACAATCCCGTTCACCGTCCACCGCTCGAGCACCTGGGAAAGGTGGTGATTCGTGGGATACTTGAGCCCCGGGCGAGCCATGGGGTCGTCGGTGCCGTAGGGCGCGAAGCCCTTTCCGGCCGAAAGGGAGACCTCCGTGCCGCGGACCTCCCACAGGTTCAGGCTCAGCATGAACTCGTGGAGGAGTGTGTGGGGGTGCCGCCTGTCGATGAAGCCCTCGCCCCAGCCCCCGAGCGTAAGCTCTCCCCCGTCCAGGGTCAGCCCTTCGAAGTTGAACGTGGTGCGAAGGACCAGGCGGCCCGACGGGCTCTCGAGGTTGGCCATCAGGGCGGGCTGTGTGAGGTACCACTCGGTACGCCGAAGTGGACCGTTTTCGCTGTCGTTCAACGCGCCGCCGGTCACGACCGGGAAGACCTGGGCCATCCCCGCCAGCTGCCAGTCGCCAAAGGCACGGCGAAACATCCCGTGGTCCATCTCCCGGGGCATCTGGTGCCCGGTCGTCGTGTCCTTCATCTGCGCCAACGCGGATGGAGGGGACGAATATGCCAGCAGGATCGCCGCGACGGCGGTCGCCGCGACTCGTTGCAACAACATGACTGCCTCGCTTTTGGATCGGATTCGTCTGAAGAGGGTGCCTGTTTCAGGCCCGGTAGAGATCAGACGCAGCGAGGCGGGGGCGACACGATGTCCCTGGGAGACACCGAGGATAGCGGCAAGGAAATGCGGTGTGGCCGGAGTGGGGCGCCGGTGAACTGGCGAACTCTCGTATCCTGCGCGGGTTGGCTCGACAGCCAGCCGCAGGCCATCGGCATAAGGCACTCCTCACCGCCACGGTCCCCGTCGTGATGCATTGGGGGGTGCCCGCCTCCTGCCTTCGAATCCCCGCCGCCCGGGTCGTGACGGGGACCATCGGCATATGCGATTCGCCCGGTCGTTTTGCCATCCATTCCACACTTGAACGCGGCGGCCTGCGACCCGGTCAGGACGCCGAGCACTAAGAGGGCGAGGAAGCGGCGCATGGGGAGAATCCTGGCGTTGCCGTGTGCCTGGGTCAAGCCCGGGCATGTCCCCGCGCGGCATGTCTGCGACCCGGTCGCCCGAGTCTTGCGTCCGCGGGCCGCCTCTCACAGTCTCCCCATGGCAAGATCCGTGGCCGTTCGTCCGCCGCTGGGACGACGGCACGTCCGACCCCCAGTACGCCGGCCTCGTCCGGGTAAGGCAGCCAGATGTCCGCTTCACGCGCCTCAGCAGGATCCCTCCGCATCCCGTCTACCATCGCAGCCGTCTGCGCGCTCGCCGTCGCCCTAGTGGCTGCGGCGGGCCCGGGTACGTCTCCCGCCGCGGCCCAGGAAGCCCTGCCGGGCATCGCAGACAAGACCGACGGCGCGACCGCGATGGAGGGCTTCTTCAACCTCTACTGGGACGATGGCGAGGGGGCGCTCTACTGGGAGCTGGACCTGAGCGCTGGCGAATTCCTCTACCAGATCTCGATGGGTTCGGGGCTGGGTTCGAACCCGGTGGGCATCGACCGGGGCCAGCTCCGTGGCACCCATGTGCTGGAAGCCAGGCGGGTGGGACCACGGGTCCTCCTCATGGAGCCCAACTACCAGTTCCAGGCGTTGAGCGACAATCCAACCGAAGTGCAGGCGGTGCGGGACGCGTTCGCGCCGTCGGTCTACTGGGGCTTCGACATCGTGGCCCGGACCGGAGACAGGGTGCTGGTGGACGCCACGCCCTTCTTCCTCCGCGACGCGCGCAACGTGATCGGGCAGATCGCCCAGCGTAACCAGGGCACCTTCCGCCTCGACGCATCCCGTTCGGCCATTCACATGCCCGCCACCCGGTCGTTCCCGGAGAACACCGAGGTCGAATCCCTCCTGACCTTCACCAGCGACAATCCAGGTGGTCTGGTTCGCGGCGTGGCTGTCAATCCCCAGGCGGTGACACTGCGCCAGCACCATTCCTTCATCCAGCTTCCGGACGACGGCTACCGGACCCGGGTCGCGGACCCGCGCATCGGCGTCAACGGTCCGACCCTCTTCGACTACGCCACCCCGATCGACGAGGACCTCCGCCTCCGGCTCGTCGCGCGTCACAGGCTCCAGAAGCGGAATCCCGGCCCGGGGCCGTCGGAGCCCGTTGAGCCGATCATCTACTACGTCGATCCGGGTACGCCGGAGCCGATCCGCAGCGCCCTGGTCGAAGGGGCCGGCTGGTGGGCCGACGCCTACGAGGCAGCGGGCTTCGTGGACGGCTACCGCGTGGAGGTGCTGCCCGACGGCGTGGACCCGCAGGACATCCGCTACAACATGATCCACTGGACGCACCGGCGGACGCGGGGATACTCCTACGGCAACACGGTGACCGATCCCCGCACCGGCGAGATCATCCGCGGCGTGGTCAACCTGGGCAGCCTGCGCTTGCGCCAGGACTACCTTCACGGGCAGGGGATGGTCGCTCCCTTCGTGGGGACCGTCGGCGGCGGGTCGGCTGACGGCGGACCGCTCGGCGTGCAGGGGAGCGCATCCGGGTATTCTCTGTCCTGCGGCATGGCCGCGGCACCCGCCTTCGAGTACCTCGCCCAGCTGGCAGGCAATTCGGACGCGGTCGAGATGGCGCTGGCCCGGGTGCGGCAGCTGTCGGCCCACGAGGTCGGCCATACCCTGGGCTTCCCGCACAACTACATCGCCAGCACGTACGGCCGCGAGAGCGTGATGGACTACCCGGCGCCCTACGTCGAGATCGACGGTGACGGCAACCTGGACCTCTCCAACGCATACGTGCAGCGGATCGGCGAGTATGACAAGCTCTCCGTCAACTGGCTGTACCGCGAGTTCCCGGAGGGGACCGACGAGGCCGCCTCCCTCGAACAGATCGCCATGGAGGGTCTCCGCGACGGACTTCTCTTCATGGCCCACACGAACAACAACTTCATCGGTGCCGGGCACCCCTACGCGGGTGTCTGGGACAACGGGTCCAACCTGGTGGACCACCTGAAACACGAGATCCGGGTACGGAACATCGGGCTTGAGGAATTCGGCGAGGATGTGATCGGCACGGGTCGCCCGCTGTCCGATCTCGAGTTCGTGCTGTTGCCGTTGTACATGCACCACCGCTTTCAGCTGCGCTCCGCTGCGCAGAGCCTGGGCGGCGCGGACTACAGCTACGCCGTCCGGGGCGACGGGCAGACCCCGGTGTCGATCGTGCCGGGCGAGGAGCAGCGGGACGCGCTCGAAACCATCCTGTCGGCGATGACGGTGGACTTCCTGGCCCTCCCCGAGGAGGTGGTCGCCATGATCCCCCCGCCCGCGTTCCGGCACAGTGAGGGTGAGATCTTCGCGGGGCACACCGAGGTGCTCTTCGACCCGTTGGGCGCCGCCGAGGCCGCCGCAGCCTTCACCGTCGGCGAGATCCTGCATCCTGCGCGGATGGCCCGGCTGGTCGTGTACGGAAGCATGGGCGACTACCCCGATCTGGAAGAGGTGACGGACCGTCTCCTCGCCGCCACATGGGGTGCCGCGGACGAGGGTGACGAATACCGCCTGAGAGTTCAGCACGTGATCCAGCGGGCCGTGGTCGACCGCATGATGCAACAGGCAGGGAGCGCCGGCACCATGACCGAGGCGCGGGCCGTGCTGTCGGACCGCCTGCACGATCTGGCCGGGCGCCTGGAAGCGCTGATGAACCCCTCACCGCACGGGCGCCTGGTTGCGGCCGACATCCGCAGGTGGCAGGCGAGGATCGAGAATACCACGCCGGGCCCGTCGCTCCAGCTGCCGGCCGGGGATCCGATCGGGGGGAGCAAGCGGGGTGGGGGAGCGCGATGAAGGACTCGTAGCAGCCCGACCACCATGCGTCACCGCCACTTCTGGATGAACTATGTCAGGAAATCCCGGTCGACTTCCTGAATGGGAGCGTTTGCTCTCCTCCGCTTCACGGCTGCAGCAGATCTTGCCAGGAGCTGTACTGGTCGGCGGGACCGAAGCGGCCATTCACGCGAAGCATCGCTTCTCGTACGACGCTGATCATGTCCTTGTGGATCTTCGCCCCCGTTTCGATGAGGTACTCGACCAACTCGAGTCCGTAGCGGGCTGGAAGACGGCGCGTCTCGCCCGCCCAGTGCAGATTCTCGGGAGCCTCGACGGCATTCAGACCGGGGTGCGGCAGCTCATTCGAGTTGAACCTCTGGAGACGACGACCGTGGACGTCTCCGGAGTGGCGTTGACCATCCCTACCGAGGGCGAGATTCTCCGCATCAAGGGGGTCCTGATCCTCAAGCGCAATGCTACTCGCGACTATCTCGATTTCGTCGCGCTCGCGAGCCGAATGGGTGACCGCGCCGTTGCCGGAGCCCTCCAGTCTTTCGACCGCCTGTATCCCCAGGAGAGCGGCGAATCCGCGTTGCAGCAACTGCAGGCAGAGCTCGCGAACGCGATGCCGTACGACTTGGAGGAGTCCGAGCTGCGCGAATACAAGGACCTCGCGCCTCGATGGCACGATTGGGATACGGTGAAAGCGGTGTGCGCACATGTCGCCGTGACCACCTTCGACCGCATCTGCGAAAGCGCCGAGTCCGGGGAATAGTGGCCGACCGCGCGCCCGTGTGCCGCAAACCGGGTGCCGGCGCTCCCGCCCCTGTCAAGAATTGGGCGCCTGGAAGCGGTATCCGAAGCCCCGCACGGTTTCGATCCATTCGCCGGCGGCGCCGAGCTTGCCCCGCAGGCGGCGCACGTGCATGTCCACCGTGCGAGTGTGCAGGCGACCCGCCATGGCCGAGTCCACACTCCACGCCTCCGTGAGCAGCTGGTCGCGGCTCTGGGTGCGGCCACGACGCTCCATCAGTGTTCTGAGGAGGCGGAATTCGGTCGGGGTCAGCTGGATCTCTTCGTCATCCAGGGTGACGATGTGGGCACCGACATCGAGCCTGAGCTGTCCCGCGCGCAGGATCTTCCCTCCGCCGGCGACAGACGTGAGCTCGCCCTGCGCACGGCGAAGGATCGCGTCCACCCGGAGCACGAGCTCCCGAGGGCTGAAGGGCTTCGTGAGGTAGTCGTCGGCACCCAGCTCCAGTCCCTGGATTCTGTCGACCTGCTCCCGCTTGGCGGTGAGGATGAGCACGGGTACCGCGCGGGTCGCGGCGTCCGAACGGATGGTCTTCAGGACATCGTCGCCGGAGACGCCGGGCAGCATCCGGTCGAGGACCAGCAGGTCGGGCAGCTCCCGCTGCAGGGCGTCCAGAGCGGCCGTGCCGTTCAGGGCCGTCTCGACCCGGTATCCTTCCCGTGTGAGCTGGTACGCTATCAGAGCGGCGATCTCCCGCTCGTTCTCGACGACCAGCACGCGGGCCGCCAGTTTCCGCCCGTCCGTTTCGAGAGAGGCCGACACGGCCGTGCCGACGGTGCCGGCTGTTCCATACGCGAGTGGTCTCATGATCCGCCCCCTGGTGACGGGTCACCGACGAGCGCCCGATCCCCGTCGGTCACGAGTTCCGGGTCCTCATCGTAGTATCGGAAGATCTTGTATCCACTGCCTCTTTCCAAGACGTTCTCGAACAACTGCACCTGGTAGAGACGCCCCTGGGAGCGGAACCGGCAGTGAGATGGCAAGGATCACGGGCGGGTCGCAGCTTGCCATGACCTGATCTCCGTGTATGATCTGCGAGGTCCAGCCGGAAGAACGATGCAGGTCGGCGGCAACGTCGGCGCGAACATGGAGTAACCCCTTTGAAACGACGCTCGTTCCAGCGCGAAACCGATTTCGAGTCGGCCGTCAGCAACACGGAGGGAGTTCAGCCCTGGCGGCGGCTCTTCCACTCGGGAGGCGGGCTGGCCATGATCGGCCTCGCGCACTTCGCGGGG
Source organism: Longimicrobiales bacterium (assembly GCA_963555795.3). Taxonomy (GTDB): domain Bacteria; phylum Gemmatimonadota; class Gemmatimonadetes; order Longimicrobiales; family Gaopeijiaceae; genus Bin94. The sequence continues at coordinate 1,465,194 of CAUVXA020000007.1, forward strand.
GCCGACTCCACCGTCATGCTGGTGATCGTTGGGGCGGGGGTCGGGGCGGCCCTGGTCCTGGATCTGGTCCGTCTCCGCTTCAAGGCCGCCAACACCGTCTTCTTCCGTTGGTTCGTCGTCCTCGCCTCTCCGCGCGAAGCCGAAAAGGTTGCGTCGTCGACCTGGTTTCTGATCGGAGCGCTGACCCTTCTCCTGTTCGCACCACCCGGGTTGTTCGTTCCCGCGATGCTCGTCCTCGCGTTCGCCGATCCGGCAGCGAGCGTCGTGGGGCGGCTCTGGGGCCGCCGGCGCCTGGGGAAGGGAACGTGGGAGGGGACGACGGTCTTCTTCCTGGTGGCAGTGATCGTACTGACCCCCGTGGTCGGCCTGCAGGCCGCTCTCGTCGGTGGGGCGGCTGCCGCGGTGTTCGAAGTCGTGCCCAGCGGCGTCGACGACAACCTGCTGGTTCCGCTGGTTACCGCCGGGGCCCTTTGGCTCGTGGGGGCTCCTGCGGTTTTCCGGTCGTGACGGCTGGTTGGCGGTGCTGCTGGCGACCGCGGTTTCGGTGGCCTCGCCGAGCCGGGCGGGAGGGTGCCCTTGCACGAGACTGTTGACCTGAAGCGAGTTTTGCCTCAGCTTTCGCACGTACCAATCAGGAGTAGTCTGCGCGGTCAATACCATCTCACACTCACGACGGGCCTCGTACCTTATGGGGGGAGCCCGTCTTTTTCTTTCCGTCACGACCGCGTCCCCGCCGTGCCAAACAGCCAGTCGGAGGTTCGAGGTCCGCAGACTATCCCGCGACACCAGGGAGAACAGCAACGTGCGTACGCAGGGAACCGTCAAGTGGTTCAACGATCAGAAGGGGTTCGGATTCATTTCCCGAGCCGACAATGGACAGGACTGCTTCGTCCACTTCTCCGCCATTCAGGGCGATGGCTTCAGAAGCCTCACCGAGGGCGAGAAGGTCGAGTTTGACGTGGTCGACGGCGCCAAGGGGCCGGCGGCTGAAAACGTCATGCGGACGGGCTGACCGGCAGAAGCCGATTTAGGCCCGCCGGGCGGTCTCTCGACCAGCCCGGAAAAACACCGCAAGTCACAGAACAGAGCGTGCCGGGTGGCTGGAGTAATCCGGTCGCCCGGGTCGCGCAACCTATGGTTCGACCCGGCCACGTCCACTCGTGGCATCCGCGATCCCCGCGTCCAGACGGGCGCGATGGTGTGCGGGAACCAACACATGGTAGCGCACGTCCGCACCGAAGACCTTTTCGGTGACGGTTGCGTCCAGGTCTGCGAGGAAGCGGTCCACCCGCGGTGACGCCTCGTAGCTTACGGTGACGAGGACGGGGGTGCGTTCGACCTTTTCCACGGTCGGACACACGTCCAGGACGCGTTTGACTCCGCCCGAGTAGGCGCGCGCCAGGCCCCCTGTTCCGAGCTTCACGCCGCCGTAGAAGCGGGCGCACACCGCGACCACTTCTCCTACTCCCGAGTGGAGCAGGGTGGTGAGCATGGGCCTGCCCGCCGTCCCGTGCGGCTCACCTGCGTCGCTCATCCCGATGTGGGCCGTCGAACCCGGTGCTCCCGCGTTGAACGCCCAGCAGTAGTGCGTCGCGCCGGGCAGCGCCTTCCTGGCTTCCTCGATGAAACGCGCCGCATCCTCCCGGCTTGCAGCGTGTCCCGCACGAGTCACGAAGCGGCTGCGCCGGATCACCTCCACGACTTCCGCCGGGGCGGCCGGTACGCGGTAGGAATGACTCAAACCAGGGCTCCATCCATCATTGTGGGCGAACGATCGGTCCTGGGGTCGGGGATCGCCCCGGGTCTTCCAGGACGGGGGTGTCCATCCTCGGGGACTTTCCATTTCGGGGACGCCCCCTTACTCTACTAGCATGTGGCCGCAATTGAGAATCAGTCTCAATCTCAACGACGGCCGTTTCAAACATCACGATATCCCAATGGGTGCTCTCACGGGAGGACTTGTGAGAAGGACAGACAACTCGGCGCCGAACCCCAACGACCGCATGCTGGCCGATGTCCCTCTGGAGGAGGAGGTCGTCCTGGTAAGGATGGATGTAGCCGGCGAGGATGTCGAGCCTCTTCTGGAGCGGGGGATCGTGCCGGGATGCAAGCTCTGTCCGGTTCGGCATGCTCCGGCGGGAGGCCCCACCGTCTACCGGGTGGACGGCGCCCTCATCGCACTCCGGAAAGAGACCGCATCGTGCCTTTGTGTGCGTAGCGCGCTGGAAGCGGCGGGGGTTCTCGACTCGAATTGAACGGGGGGACACGGTCCGCCACCCTGGCGGCGGAGCCGGCCGAGAGACTTTCGGCGGAGGCGCGCGCTCCTCTGGTCGCGCTGGTGGGCCCCCCCAACTCGGGCAAGTCCACGCTCTTCAATCACCTGACGGGGCTGCGACAGCGCGTTGCGAACTATCCCGGTGTGACCGTCGAGCGGCGGTCCGGGTTGGTCACGCTGCCAGTCGGCCCGGTGGAGGTGATCGACCTTCCGGGGGTCCACGGTCTTTCTCCACGCAGTCTGGATCAGATGGTGACCCGGGACGTGCTTCTGGGTGAGATGGAAGACGCGGGACAACCCGATGCGGTGGTTCTGGTCCTGGACGCCACCCGGCTCAAATCCCATCTGATGGTCGCCGAGCCCGTACTGGGACTTGGCCTGCCGACCCTGGTCGTCCTCACGATGGCCGACGAGTTGGACAGGCGCGACGGTGCGCTGCGGGTGTCCCGCCTGTCCGGCGAGCTTGGCGTCGAGGTGGCGCTGGTCAACGCGCGGGACGGCGCGACGCTGGAACCCGTGCGCCGCTTCCTCAGGGCCCTCCACACGGGTGGCGAGGAGGTGCGCGCGTGTCCGATCGTCGTTGCGACCGACCACGTTGAAGGCCACGGCCAGGGCCGTCCCCTTCCCATGATCGACCTCTTCGCGGCGCGCCGGGAGCGAGCCCGGGCTCTTGGCCGCTCGGCTGGATTTCAAGCCCCCCGGCCGTCGCGATCCACGCAGCGGCTCGATGCCCTCGTCCTCCACCGCGTCTGGGGCCCGCTCATCTTCGCAGCGGTGGTCGCACTCGTCTTCGAGGCCATCTTTGCGTGGGCAACGCCCCTCATGGACGGTACCGAAGCCGCGATTGCCGCTTCCGGCCAGTTCGTGGCGACGGTCCTCCCCGAGAGCTGGTACCGCTCCCTGTTGATCGATGGCGTTTGGGCCGGGGTCGGATCCGTGCTTGTGTTTCTCCCCCAGATCCTGATCCTCTTCCTGTTCATCGCCATCCTCGAGGACTCGGGATACATGGCGCGCGCGGCGGTGATCGCCGACCGCCTCATGCACCGGGTGGGGCTGCAGGGCAAGTCCTTCCTTCCGCTTCTGTCCGCCTACGCGTGCGCCGTGCCCGCAATCATGTCGGCGCGGACGGTCGAGGACGAACGGGACCGGATCGCCACCATCTTCGTGGCGCCGTTCATGACCTGCTCCGCCCGGCTTCCCGTCTACGCGCTGCTCATCGCGGCGTTCATCCCCGCGGGACCTCTGCTGGGACCATTCTTCGGGCAGCGCGCGGCCGTGCTCGTCGGGCTCTACGCGCTCGGTCTGGTCGCGGCCATCGGCACGGCGGCAATCCTCAAGGGCACGCTTCTCAAGGGGCGGCCCGTCCCGTTCGTGATGGAGCTGCCTCCCTACCGTCTGCCCAGTGTCCGCTCGATCGTGCAGCGCCTGCTCGACCGGACGAAGGTCTTCGTTCGGCGCGTCGGGAAGGTCATCCTCACGGTGACCGTGGTGCTCTGGATCCTCACCCAGCTTCCCAGAACCCCGGACGGGGAAGCACCGGCCATCGGCGACAGCGCCCTCGGCCAGATCGGCCATGTGATCGAACCGGCGATCGAGCCCCTCGGCTTCGACTGGCGCATCGGGATCGGGCTCGTCACGTCCCTTGCCGCGAGGGAGGTGATCGTGGGGACACTGGGCACCATCTACGGGGTGGAGAACCAGGGCACGCAGGACTTCGAACTGCAGGCGGCCCTCCAGCAGGACCTGGACCTGGGCTCGGCGGTCGCGCTGCTGATCTTCTTCGTCTTCGCGCTCCAGTGCATGTCGACCGTGGCCGTGATGCGTCGCGAAACGGGGGGATGGCGATGGCCCATCCTGCAATTCACGTACATGCTGCTGCTCGCCTATGTGGGCGCGTGGGCCGCCAACGCCATCCTGTGACGGTGGCCGTCCATCGCCCGGCGATCGCCCGCCGCATGATCTGCCTTCTCGCCGCACTGGTGTTGTGCGGGAGCTGCACGCCCGCCCCGCCCGAGGCGGCCCCCGACGAATTCGTCGTCGACGACCGGGGCCGAAGGCACGATGTGTCGGTCCCGCGCACCCGCATCGTCTCCCTGATCCCCGCAGCCACCGAAACCCTGGTTGCGATCGGCGCGGCCGACCGCCTTGTCGCCCGGACGCGCTACGACGATGAGCCCGATCTGGCGTCGCTCCCTTCCGTTGGGGGAGGGATCGACCCCAGCCTCGAGTACCTGGCCGAGCTCGCACCCGATCTGGTGATCCTCTGGCCCGCCGCTGGAGGTGGCGTCACGCTTGGAGACCGCCTCGCCGAGGTCGGCCTGGACGGGTACGCGGCGGAGGTCCAGACGGTGGCCGACTTCAACCGGCTGGCGCGCAACCTCGGTCGCCTTGTCGGCTTCGGGGATCGCGCGGATGCCGTGGTCGCGGCCGTGCAGGCGCAACTGGATGATGCCCGGCGGGTTTGGTCGGGGCGCGATCCGGTGGCAGTGATGTACGTCGTGCAGCACGAGCCGCCGATGACCGTCGGGTCCGGCACCTTCCTGGACTCGGTCCTGGCTGCGGCCGGCGGGGTCGGCGCATTCCGGGACATCCGCGGCAACTGGCCGCTCGTCAGCCTGGAGGAGGTTGTCTGGCGGAACCCGGAGTTTCTCATCGTTCCGGTGACGGGCTACGGAACCCCCTCGATCCCGCCTTCACAGCCCGACCCCTCAGCGGCCCTGTTGGCCGAACGACCGGGCTGGGCGGCGGTCCCGGCGGTGCAGGCGGGCCGCGTGATCTCGGTCGACGCTTCGCTCTTTGGGCGGCCCGGACCCCGCATGGGTGATGCCGCCCGCTACCTGGCGTCCCGGCTCCACGGCGGCGCGGTGGCCGCCGATTCCGCATCCGGCCGCTGAGGACGCCGCGCCCCGGAACACGCGCAGCTCCCCGGCCGCTCCACGGCCGTCAGGATACCCGCGGCGGCCGCTTCCTGAGCACGAAGAGCCCCTCCTTGATGCTCGAAACGATGATGAGCCCGCTCTGGAAGTAGGGGTATACGCTCCACGCCCCCGCGAATCCCGCCTTGTCCTCGCCGAAGGGCACCGTGTCGAAGAAGCCCACCTCCTTGGGGGCTTCCCCGTCGGAGATATCGAGGATCCGGAGTCCGCTCAGGTAGTTGGCCTGGTACATGAAGTCGCCGAGGACGTACAGGTTGTGATCTGAGGAGCCCGTCGTGCCGAAGTGCTCCTTGACCAGCACCGGATCCCCCAGCTCCTCGATGTCCCAGACGAGCGTGCGCGTCCGGGACACCTGCCCGCCGAGTTCGTCCGTTTCGTCGTTCATGTAGAAATACCGGTGGTCGTCCGAGATCCAGCCCTGGTGGAGATATCCGGTGTTGGGGTAGGACTCCGTCGCCAGCGAAACCGGGGCCTCCTTGTCGGTGACGTCCGAGATCGAGAGCGCGTTTTCGTTCGCACCGCGTGCTCGCCCGCGTTGTCCGCGACCACGAAGGCGTGGTCCGCGTAGACCTTGATGTCGCGCCACATGTTCGCAATGGCACCCTCGGTGAGGGGCAGCTCCCCCAGGTAGACCGGATTGCCGGGGTTGCTCAGGTCGATGAATGTCGTCCCGTCCGCACGCCCCATGATGGCGTACTCGCGCCCCGACTGCGGGTCCGTCCACCCCCAGAGGTCGTTCGCGATCATGCCGCGCTCGCCGCCCAGGTCGTGGACCGGCACGAAGGCGACGCGGTCGACCTCGCTGCACGTGAAGCCGCCCGCTTCACCCTCCTCGCACTCCCGTTCCGCGCCGCGCAATGCTTCCAATCCCGCCGCGTCGTCGACGATCGTGCCCTCCGGCGCCCACCCGTCGACAGTGCGGCGGAAGAGGAATCCGGCGCCCTCGAAGAAGTCGGCGCCGGGTGCACCCACCACCGCAACATCCCCTCCGACCGCGACCGCGAGGCCGTAGAAGTTGAAGGGCCCTCCGGATCCGAAGTCGGCGACCTCGGACCACTCGCCGGTTTCGTCCCGGCGATACGCGAAACCGCCCCCGAGCCCGTCGCCGGCAAGCGGGGTCCCCACCACGATATCGTCGCCGTCCGCGGCGACCGCCATGCCGAAACCGGAAGCGGGGACGGGCTCTGAAGGTCGGATGGTGTGAGTCAGCGTCCACGCGGCGCTCCCGGGGCCTGACCGTGTGAAGTGGTAGATGCCTCCCGCGCCCTGCCCGCTGAAGGGGGCGCCCACGAAGATCTCACTCCCGGAGATGGCCACGCTCGATCCCATGGCGGAGGGGCCGGGATCGGGCGGTTCAAGGCGGCCGGCGGAGGACCACGCTCCCGACTCGCCATCAAAGATGTGGACTGAACCCGGCAATGGACCGCTGCCGCCCGTACCGGGGATCATGGCAATCGCGCCGCCCGGGGCGCAGACTGCCAGAAGGCCGCCTTCGACGTCCAGGGAGGTGCCGAACGCTGCCCCGTCGGCCAGTTCCTCGGGCTGGAGAACCGCGGCCTCCGCCCACCCGGCCCCGCTTCCGGCAAAGACGACAGCGGCTCCCGTGCCCGATCCGGCTCCGGGCACCCCGACCACGATGTCCCGGCCATTGGTGGCCACCGCCGCGCCGAAACGCGTGGCCGCGCCCGCGCCGGACCACCCGAGGCGCTCCTCGAGAGCCCAATCACCCCCCGTCCGGCGATAGACGTAGACGGCGCCCGTGCCCTCGGTCGGCGCGCCGACCACCATCAGGTTACCGCTGGCGTCGAGCCCTTCGCCGTATCCGATCGCGGACTCCGATTCGTCCGGCGAAACGGACGCGATCTCGGCCCAGGACGCCCCCGCGCGGCCAAAGATGTGGACACCTCCCTGCCGATTGGAGGGCATGGGGAAGAGGGCGAGTCCGCCCGGTCTACCCACGAAGATCGCGCCGCCATCCACGACGACGCTGGCGAAGAAGGGGTAATTGCTCCAAGAGCCCAGGAGTTCCGCACCTCCTTCGCCGGGTTCCGTGTCGAAGAACCCGACCTCCCTGGGGTGTGTGCGCTTGGCGATGTCCAGGATCCTGAGGCCACTCTTGTAGTTTGACTGGTACATGAAGTCGCCCCGGACATAGAGGTTGTGATCCGTGGACCCGGTCTTCGCGAAGTATTGCTCGACGACGATCGGGTCATCCAGATCGCGCAGATCCCAGACCATGGTCCGCGTGTGCCGGAAGCCGCTCGATTCGTCCAATTCGTCGTTCATGTAGAAGTACTCATGGGCCTCGTCGATCCACCCCTGGTGGGCGTAGTTCGCGTGCGGGTAGGATGCGACTGCAACGCCGGATTCTCGGGATCGCTCAGGTCGATGAAGGAAGTCCCGCGCGAGAAATGCGCCCTGCGGTGCAATCGTGTTCCACCTGACGTGCATGCGAACCGCCAATCGTGGCATAATGAGTGACCGACAACATCCAGCGACCGGAGATCTCCGATGACATTTGCCCGCGCACGCACTCTTCCCCCTGCGATGCTGGCCGCCGCCAGCGCCGCGCTGGCTGCCGGCGCCTGCGACTCCGTCCCCGATCCCGTCCATCTGACCACCGCCCACCAGATGGGACCAGTGGCCTATCGGGACCCGGCGGGCTCGGTCTCGCCCGACGGCCGCATGCTCGCCTACACACAGGGACGGGAGATTCTGGTCCGAGACCTGGAGGGTGGGGAAGTCCGCAGCCTCGGCCTCGCGCCAAGCCAGGTCCGCTACCTGACGTGGCATCCGGCGAGCGGCCACCTCCTGGTGCATGAGCGCTCCTTCGACCGTCACCGGCAGGGCTGGTTCGTCTACGATGTCGCATCGGGCTCCAAGGAGACGCTGTGGGGTGGGCGCCAGTCGGCCGATCTGCCGTCTCTGTCCAGCCTGCTCGAACTCACGTGGGCACCGGATGGGCAATCAGTGGTGGGCGCGGTTCGCGACGCCGGAGGCTCCCGGGTCTGGCGCATCAGCGCGGAGGGCGACGCCGGAGAGATCGTCGGCGAGGGCCGCCGCCTCTCCTATCCCGTCGTCTCTCCGTCGGGCGAAGTGGCGTGCATTGAGAGGGACACGGGCGTGCAATCCCTCCGGTACCCGTGCGCGGGCGGTCCGGTGAGCTGGCTTGAGGACCACCAGCCGTACGGCCACATGGCGTTTTCTCCCGACGGCGACCAGCTCTACTACGCCGCGCCGGATGAACGCGGGGCCCTGGAGCTGTGGTCCCGTCCTGTCGGCGGCGGGCCGGGGCAGCGGCTGGCGACCGCCGAACGGGACGTGTACGGACCGGGGGTCACCGACGACGGCGACATCGTGTACCGGAGCCAGTGGTATATGGTGTCCGTGTCGGCGGTCCCCGCGGCTGGCGGCGACGCCACGCCCGTCACGACATTCCAGTCCGAGACCCCGACCTGGTCACCCGACGGCACGGAAGTCGCGTTCACCTTTGGCGGCTGGCGGATCGCCACCGACGACGTGAACTACCCGGACATCGACCAGCAAATCGGCATCGTCGACTTCACCTCGGGCCTCCCCAGAAGCGATCCGGACCGGATCATCCGCAACTCGTATTCCGAAGACCAGGGCATGCACTGGTCGCCCAACCGACGCTGGATCACCTATCACAGCCACATCGACGCGACCGACGACATCTACCTCATTCGCGCCGCCGACCCGTCATCTCCCCGGATGATCTCGACCGGCGGCCATGAGACGGGCTGGCCCCGGTGGTCACCCGACGGCAGGTGGATCTCCTTCCCGAGCTATACACGTGACGACGCGGGCGCCCGCAAGAGCTTCCTGTACGTCATCCCCGTGGACCAGGAGTCCGGTGAGACGCGGCCCCAGCGCATCGTCGACATGGATGACTTCCCGCACGATGCACTTCAGACCGAGTGGGCGCCGGATTCCGAGTGGCTGGTGTTCGAAGCCGCCGAGGGACCGGGGAAGAAGGCGCTCTACGTGGTCCCCCGGGAGGGCGGCACGCCGCAGCGTTTCCACGAATGGGAATCGGACCAGGTGCACTCGGGGATCGCCGTATCCCCGGACGGCGCGTGGGTGGCCTACATCGGCCCGGGGCGCGACGGGTTCTTTCAGGTGTACAGAGTGCCGATGGGTGGGGGTGAGGCCGAGCAGCTGACGATGGATCCGACCCGGAAGACCCAGCCCGCGTACGACCCGACGGGGCGGTGGCTGGCGTATACGGTCTTCAGCTACGAGGCGAGGTTCTGGCGGGTGGGGGGCTGACCTCCCTCACCACCGCCGCATCTTCCCCGTAACCTCCACGTCCACCGGCACGCCCCCGGCTCGCCGCGGCAATCGGCCCCGCAACCCCGCGTCCTCCCGCTCGACGTACACCTTGATGCACGGTTTGCCGCCCTTCAAACCGATGGCCGTCCCGGTGACCCCCTTCAATCCGATCACCTTGCGGGTCACCTTGGCTCGCGCTTGCTCCAGCGAGTCGTCCACGGCGTCAGCTCCCGTCGATGGTCACGTTGAAGCGCTCGAGCACCAGGTCGATCTGGTTGGCAAGCGTGTTGGTCTGACTGCCGGCGAAGAGGAGGCCGACCGGATGGCGGCCGGTCTCGCCCGGTCCTCCCGAGACGACCAGGGACCCGGAGTCGCCGGGCCCGGAAAAGTCACCACCCGCGATCAGAATCTGGCCGGTGAAGCGCGCCGTTCCATCGCGAAATCCCACGTTCATCGTGGCGTTGATGCCGCTGACCAGGCTCTTGGTGTGGCCTGTGGTGCGTCCGTATTTCTGGACCTCCATCCCGAGCCGCGCGGCCGCTGTCTTGGAGCGCGGGGTGCCGTAGCCGTTCGACGGCGTGCTGTTCCCGAGGTTCTCCGTGGTCGTGGCGGCGATGGCCGCGTCGATCCGGTTGGCGGGACAGCGGGGGAAGGGGGAGCAGAACCTGATGGGCTCGTAGTCGTGCAGGGTACCGATCGCGTCGGTGGGATTGACCCCTCCGTCGACGGTACCGGGCTGGAGGATGTGGTCGCCCAGATTGGCCGCGTTCCTGTTGGCATAGACATGATTGTTGCTCAGGGCGAAGACGTCCGACCCGGAGACCACCCGCGCCGCGATCGTCCCGGCCGTCACGTCCACCTGACCTGTCGATACGCCGATGGGGACAGGGCGCGGGAAGGATTGCCTGGGGTCGGTGTCGGTGCTGGTGCCCGCGGGGATCTCTCCGAGGGCACGGAAGGCGCCCGTGACTTCGGTGACGAGCGCATGGCCATCCAGGGTGGCGGGGATCCCGATCACCCCGGCATTCACCAGGTAGACCTTGACCACGGGCCGGCCATCGGCGCCAATCGCCACGGCGGTACCCGCGACCCCCGGGAGGTTGAGCAGGTCGGGGTTGTGGCGTTCCTGGACCGTCATGGCGGCCGCGAAGTCGCCCTGGGCGAACGCCAGCAGCTCGGAACGCGCACCCGGCTCCGAGGCAGGCCGGAAGAGCACGAGGTCCAGCGCCACAGCGGCGGCCAGAGTTGTGCACCGCAGGAACGATTTCCTTTTCATGTCCTGACTCCTCCACACCGGGACCTGTATATATCGGTACTCCCCCGACCGGACCAAGGTTTCTTCTTCGGCGCCGCGGCGCCACCCCTGAGGCCTCCGACCCCACCTCCCGCGGCCTGCTGCGCCACCCCTGATCCACGGCGGCGCCACCCTTCTCGCGGGAGCTACTCGTCTTCCGGGAACAATTCCCCCTGGTGCTCACCCGCTGTTGGAGGAAACCGACGGAGCGCCGTCCGCTTGCGGTCCCACCGGACGGGCATGGGAATGTCCACATAGTCCGGGATGCCCGGGTGCTCGCACGCATTGAGCATGCCGGTTGCGGCCGTCTGCGGGTCGCTCAGAGCCGAAGCCACCGTGTGAATGGGCGCCGACGGGACCCGGTGGCACCGGAGCAGCTCCAGAAGAGCTCCGGTCGTGAAGTGGCGGGTCCTCTCCGAGAGCAACCCGGACAGCGGCCCGCTGTTTGCAACCCGGGCCGCGTTCTCCGCGTAGTCGGGGTTCACCTCCACCTCCAGTTCCAGGGCCCGGCACAGCCGCCGGAAGATGTCGTCGTTGCCGGCGGCGATCATCACGGCGCCGTCCGTGCACGGAAAGGCCTGGTAGGGGGCGATCATCGCCATGGAGGTTCCCATGCGCTCCGGAAGGACGCCCGTCGACAGGTAGCTGGTAAGATGATACGACATCCACGCGAGGGACGTGTCCAGCAACGACGTGGTGATGTGGCAGCCGCGGCCGGTCCGTTCCCGCTCCATGATGGCTCCCATGACCGCGATGGCCGTCCACATCCCCGTGCCGAGGTCGACGATCGACGTGCCGACGCGCGCCGGGCTCCCCTCCGGGTCGCCGGTCACCGACATGAGACCGGAACGCGCCTGCATGAGCGGGTCGTATCCGGGGTCGTCCGCGAGGGGACCATCCAGCCCGTGAGAGGTGACCGACACGTACACGACCTCGGGGTTCACCGCGCGTACGTGGTCGCAGCCGATGCCGTACCGGTCCGCCACACCCCGCCGCAGCGCCTGCACCACCACATCCGCGCCGGAAGCCAGATCGAGGGCCCGGGCGCGGTCCCGCTCGGTCTTGAGGTCGAGGATCACCCCGCGCTTGTTGCGGTTCACAACCTGGAAAAGGTGGCTCTGACCCCCGATGAACGGAGGTCCCCATCGCCGCGCCGGGTCGCCCCCGGGCGGCTCCACCTTGACGACATCGGCGCCGAGATCGCCCAGGATCTGGGTCGAGAACGGCCCGGCGAGGTTCTGCGAGAAGTCGATCACGCGCACACCCGAGAGTGGCGCGATGGCGGCGTCCCTGCCCTGGTGCGGCGGCGGCGAAGTCGGTTCGATGGGGGGCACGACCAATCCGTATCCCTTGCTGACAGATGGCAGGCGAGGCTTCTTTAGTGTAGTTCCTTCGAGGAGAAGATATGGAGACGATTCGAATCCCGAACAGCGCGACGTACTCCCCCGTCTCCCTGACCGACCTCATGGTCGCGGCGCCACTGGCATCGCGTCTTCTGATCGGGGCGACGCTTCCGGGCCGGCTCATCCAGGCGGCTGCCGCCGGAGCGTACGCCGGCAGCGTGATCGGCGACTGGGCCAGTCGGCGCGGCGTGAGGAAGATCGACTTCCTGGCGACCTATACGTCCGACGTCAAGCACATGGACGAGATGCCCGAGGAGCGGCGCAGGGAGGACGTTCAACGCTTCTCCAGGGAACTGATGCGCATCCACGAGCCCGTCCGGCGCAGCCGGGAACTGGTCGCGGGGGACGTCAACGAACGGCTCACCTCGTACATCGCGGGAGTCACCGGACAGCGGGTGGAGACGAGCAGTTCGGTGCGCGAGATGACGCTGGCCCGGCTGATGATGCCTTTCGCGATCGGGAGCTGCGATATCCTTTCCGGGGACGTGGCCGTCTTCCGTAGCACCGGCGTCTTCGAGCCCCATATCCTGGCACACGAGTTCTGCCACCGGAAGGGCTACCTGAAGGAGCTCGAAGCCCAGGCCCTCGCCTACCTGGCCCTCTCCGGCTCCCGGGACCCGGTGCTTCGCCAGGCCGCCCTCGCGGAGCGGGTCTACCGCAACCTGAGGGTGCTCGACGGCGACGATCCCGCACTCTATGGAGAGTTGCTGGACGAGACTCCCCTCGGCGGCGATGTCCTGGAAGACTTCCGCCGTCTCCGTCCGCCCGACCAGCGGCCGGGTGCCTTCTCGACCGCCATGCGGGAGCTGTACGACTCGCGCATGAAGCTTACCGGACAGAACGGGCTGTCGGACTACGACCGCGGCTTCACCAACTTCCTGTACACCTACGAACAGGCGGTGTCGGAGGGGCGGGCTTCGTAGGGAGAAGAGGTTCGGGACGAGCGGCGCCCGCAGGAACCCGTGGCTACGGCCTGCCACCCCGGACGCCGGTCGGCAGGCTCACCGCCCATCCACTGCCCGGCGCCGCAGTGAACCGTATCTGGTCGAGCGGGATGGCAACCCATCCCTGACGTTTGAAGAATCGGCTCAGCACGACGCCGGCCGCCGCCCCGATCCCCGTCCCGATTGCGAATCCGCGCAGCGCGGCACCGGCGGCCTTCTCCTCTTCGGGGCAGACCACCACCACGACCCCCCGTGCGATCCCCGATTCGTCGCTGTCGCACTGGTCGTGGAGGCCCAGCGCGAAGGTCGCCCCGGCCGCGCCGGAGATGGCTGCCGCCACCAGGATCGACCGCTTCATGTCCTGCACCACGGCACGCCGCTCAACCAGCGGGCCCTCGCCGAGCGGGATCCAGTACACGGGTTCGTTGCCCGTCTCGAAGAGGATGGTGTCGCCGCGCATTCCGACGACGGTCCCCTCCATGACGGTCGGGTAGAGTCTCGGCGGAGACGCCGGGCCGCCCCTCAGCACCGTCGCGCCGGTGATCCTCACGGCACTGCCCATCGACAGCTCGTTCTCCTGGCCGGACCGCGCGGGGCTTGCGGCAAGGATCGGGAGGGCGAGGATGAGGGTTGCAAGAGCCGCGGGAGTCGTTCTGGTCATGATCTAAAGATAGGGCCGCAGCCTGGGGTCGACGGAGAAGATCAACTCGAAGGTACCACCCGGGATCCCCCAGGCGCCATCGACCCGGACGATGTCGTAAAGGGTCGCCAGCCCGACGCCCGCGTATCCGAGCCACCCGTCCGTCGGTGCCGTGTCCCACGCATCGGCGGCGAGCATGGGCGTCGCACCGACGGTGCCCGCTCCGGCCAGCAGCCGTGCCGTCAGCCAGCCGGGGATGACGCTGAAAGCCGCCTCGCCCCGGGCCAGCAGGAAGCGGCGTCCTCCGTATGCGCGAAACGGGTGGCCCGGGAGCGTCCCTCGCCCCCCCAGGAAGAAGAGAAGCTGATGGGGCAGGGTGCCCCATGACGCCCCCGCCTCCACCGCCACGTAGCCACGCCGGGAGAGGTCCGGATCCGCCACCCTGGCGTCCAGCCGTGCCGTGACCGTGGCGTTTCCTTCCCCGTCCCAGCGGCCTGCCGTGCCGTTCAAGGACGCCTCGGCACCCCAGGCGGAAAGCCCGCCCCAACGGTTCACGATGCCTCCACTGGCGCTTGGGAACGCTCCTTCGCCGGCGGGACGGACGGGTCTCTGGTCGGTGGCGGAGCCGATTCCCGAGGACCAGAGCTGTTCGGCTCCCGTAAAGTCCTCCCAGCTGCCGCCGATCCGAAACGCGGCACCGCCGCCGACGGGGCGCTCCATGAACAGGCTCGCCCCGGTGGCATGGTAGGGGTCCGTGTAGTCGAGGTTACGGAACAGGGCCGAGAGTGAATTGACCGCCCCCGACGCGCCGGGACGGGGGCCCACATCCCGTAGCTGCCGCCCGAAGAGGGCCAGGGTCGTCGTCGTGCCGGCGTCGCTCGTGGTCAAGCGCAGCCGGACCGCTCCGGTGGCCTTGCCGCTCGCCGTCCCGTAGCCGGCCAGCACATCCAGCTTGAGGAGGTCGCGGGGCACGAAGGAGGCCCCCGCACCGATGTGCACCCCTTCCGCGCGGTTCGTCCGCAGTATCGAGGAAAAGCGGTCCGCGTAGAGACGGGCCCTCGGTAGCCCGCTGACCAGGCGTGCGCGCGCGGCCTGGCGCGCCTCGGCCTCGATCCGGGCCATGCTCACGGGGGACAGTCCCTCTTCGGCCATGCGATCGGTGAGCCCGGCGCGGAACTCCGTCGAGTCCGCTGCTCCATACGGCACCATGGTCACGCGCGGGCCGGAGAAGAACCCCGGCTCCAACTCCGGGTCGAAGTCGTAGCCGGTGACCTCCAGCGTCGCGCGGATCACCGAACCCACGGGCAGGTCGAACTCGGGGATTTCCCTGCGTACCTCCACCACCTGTCGGTACGGGAGCCAGAGGGTCTCCTCCCAGAGGGCGTGCTCCAGCCGGACTGTGATCCGGTCCGAGCGCGGATCCACGTACGACGCGGGGGTGAAGGTGAACACCATCCGCGCCAGGGCGCCGGTCTCCGCCTCCAGAAACACGCTGCCGACGAATGCGGGGACATCGTCCCGGCGGGGCACGACTTCGACCTCGTAGACGCGGATCGGCGCTGGCAGGCTGGGGACTCCTACCCGGATGGAATCCGTGATTCGGTAGCGGTAGAGCTCCTCTCCGTCACTGCCCAGAGGATGCGGCACATCACGGACATCCCGTCCTTCACCGATCGCAATCCGTTCCCCGAAGCCGTTCTGGACGGCCGTCAGCCGGTCAATGTAGTAGCGAAAATCCTGGACGGGCAGGAATTCCTTCCGTCGCAGTCCGCGGATGACCTGTCGCGTCCGCCCGTCGGCGCTGCGGAAGAGGTCGACCGCGACCTGATCCACCCGCATCGGGACGGGCTCGCCCCCGTCGTCGCGGTCGAGGAAGAAATAGACGTGCCCCTCGGCCCGCGCCTTGTAGGAGATGGCGGTCGCGGCCGAAAGGGGTGATTGGCGAAGTTCTCGCGCCTTGCGGACAAGGGACAGCGCCTCCGGCGTGTCGAACTCCCTCTCCTGACCACATATCGGGCCCGCGCCGACCAAAACGGCGCAGACAGCGGCGCTGAGCGCCGCGTAGCTCAGGTGACGTCGCTGAGCGAGAGCCCGTTCTTCCGCAGGAATGCCGCCAATCCCATCTTGTCGATCGACCGAAGGGCGGACGTCGCAACCTTCAGGCGGACCGACCTCCCCAACTCCGGGACGAAGATCCGCTTCGACTGCAGGTTCGGCAGTTGCCGCTTCTTGGTCTTGTTGTGAGCGTGGGAAACGTTGTTCCCGGTCAGGGGCCGCTTTCCCGTGATGTCGCACTTGCGGGACATCGTGTTCCTCCGTTTGTACCCCGAAAGCCTATTTCTCTTCCTTGAAAAGGACGTGGCGGCGCAGGACGGGGTCGTAGCGCTTGAGTTCCAGGCGCTGAGGGTGGTTCCGTTTGTTTTTCGTGGTTGTGAAGCGGTGGGGGCTCTCGGTGCTCGACATCTTGATGATCACTCGCGGACTTTTGCCCGACTTCTTGGCCATGATTTCTCCTTGGCTGCCCCCGTGTGCCTCTACTGGCTCCTCCGGCCAGGCTCGCGCTCGGGGCGCCAAGTAAGATAGCCCGTTGACCGCGCTCGTCCAGTCGAGGTAGAATTATGTCCGCCAAGTTCGGTCGCCGCACGTCGCGGTCTCCGCGGAAAGAAACCAGGAATACAGTTGTGAAGAAAGACATCCATCCCAAGTATCGGCCCGTCGTCTTCCAGGACGTTTCCACGGGCTATTCCTTCCTGACCCGTTCCACCGCGTCCACCAAGCGGACGGTCGAGTGGGAGGACGGGAACGAATACCCCCTGGTCACGCTCGAGATATCATCGTCGTCGCACCCGTTCTACACGGGGACGCAGCGACTGCTCGACAGTGCGGGCCGGGTGGAGCGCTTCCAGCGCCGGTACG
This sequence comes from Longimicrobiales bacterium, assembly GCA_963555795.3. Lineage (GTDB taxonomy): Bacteria > Gemmatimonadota > Gemmatimonadetes > Longimicrobiales > Gaopeijiaceae > Bin94. The sequence goes on from CAUVXA020000007.1 coordinate 1,481,895, forward strand.
GTAAACAAAGCTGACCGCCACGGTGGTGCCGGCCCCTCGGATTCATCCGGGCACCGACCACCTCGTCTACGCTGTTCCCGACCTCGCACTCGGGGTGCAGCACGTCGCAGCGCGTCTCGGCGTCGCCCTCACGCCGGGCGGTAGCCATCCGGGGCTGGGGACACGCAACGCCCTGCTCCGGATCGGTCCCCGCATCTACCTGGAGGTCGTCGGCCCCGATCCCGAACAGCCCCGGCCTCCCGGCGGCCTGTGGCTCGGCGGCGGCGCGACCCCCCTCCCCGCGCTGGTCACCTGGGCCGCCCGTTCGCGCGACCTCGACGGACTCGTCGCGGGCCGCGGCGGCCACCTCCTGGGTCCGGTGCGGTCCATGTCCAGAACCAGGCCCGGCGGCGAGCGCATTCACTGGACGCTCACCATGCCGCGGGCTCCACTCCCGCGGCGAGGCCTCGTCCCCTTCTTCATCGACTGGGGCGGGACCGCGCATCCCTGCGACGGTCTCCCCGAACGCGGAATACGGCTGGCGCGTCTCCGTGCGCGCCACCCCGACCCGGTCGCCGTGCAGGCCGACCTGGCCGAACTGGGCACGGAACTCGAGGTCGTGGCCGGGGAAGAAGCGGAGCTGGAAGCGGTGCTGGAGACCCGGGAAGGGACCGCCGTCACGCTGTAGCGCAGCGTCCAGCCGGGATGCCGCGCCTGTCGGATGCAACGGGGGGTTCGCCGCCGGCCGACTGGCGCTCGCTACCGTCTCTCCTCAACCTGGGCGTAGGCGTCGTGCTCGTGGATCGACTCGAAGTTGACCACGTGGACGTTGAACCAGGTCACCTGCTCCATGTCGCGGAGACCCAGGGTGACCTCCCGGACCAGGTCCTCCACGAAGCGCGGGTTGTCGTAGGCGCGCTCCGTCACCCATTTCTCGTCCGCCCGCTTCAGAACCGGATAGAGCCCGCACGAGGCCGAGTTGTCCACCAGCTCCACCAGGTCCTCGATCCACAGCTCCCCCGTGAAGCGCGCCTGCACCGTTACCATGCTGCGCTGGTTGTGGGCGCCGCGCGCGCTGATCTCCCTCGAGCAGGGGCACAACGTCGTAACGGGAATCCTGACCGTGAGCACGAAGTCGTCCTCGCTGCCGCTGGACGCGTTGAAGGCACAATCGTACGACAACAGGCCCGCCGCTCGGGTGACGGGAGCGTGCTTTTCCATGAAGTAGGGGAAGGAGATGCGCAGGTGCGAGGTCTCCGCGTTGAGCCTCTCGCGCATGGTGAGAAGTATCGCGGGCAGCGCCTCCACCGAGATCTCGCCGTCGTGGGAGTTGAGGATCTCCATGAAACGGCTCATGTGGGTTCCCTTGAAGTGATCCGGGAGATCAACGGACATGTCGATCCGTCCCACCGTATGCTGCGCCGTCCTCTGCCGATCCTTCACCGCGATGGGGAACCGGATGTTCTGGACCCCGACCTTGGCGATGGGAACCTGTCGCACATCGGGGTTGGCCTGGACGTCGGCCAGGGCTGCCAGGTCGATTGTCTTGGTCATAGCTCTTCCGGCTCGCAGGGGGACTCCGGCTCGGCCAGCCGCTTCCTGTCGATGCGCCGCATCTTGTGTTGGACGGCGACCGCCAGGTCGATACCCCGGCTGTTGGCGAAGTTCAGGAGGGCGATGCAGACGTCGGCCGATTCGTCCTCGAAGTCGGCGGCGGCCACGCTCCGGCCCTTCCAGACTTTCTTTTCGAGGTTGGCAAGCTCGCCGGTTTCGCCCGCGAGTTCCAGTGCGAAGAAGCGGGGCGGCCGTTCGGGGAAGGCGGCTTCCTGGTAGTGCCGGAACTCCGTCTGAAGGTTCCTGAGTCCCCCGTAGCTCGAAGGGAGAAGGCCGGTGGCTGGGTCCTGTCTGGCGTCGTCGTTCATAGGTCTTCGGTGCGGGACTGCGGGGCGGAGGCTCCGCCCTTGCCGTGAAAAAATGTCATGACGAGCCCATATTGTCGATCAGGGTCCAACGTCGTGCCGGCCGGCGTCCCCGGTGTCGAGTGTCCCGGCGTCACGGAGTTCACATGGTTGAAGATGTACGGATAGGTATCGTTTCGGTGTCGGACCGGGCCTCCCGCGGTGAGTACGAGGACCGTGGCGGCCCCGCAGTGCGGGCGTACCTGGAGGAGGTGCTGGTGACCCCCTGGGAGGCCCGCGCACGGATCATCGCCGACGAAAAGGATCTGATCCGGACCACCCTGGTGGAGCTCGTGGACGAGGCGGGGTGCTGCCTGGTGATCACGACAGGGGGGACCGGACCCGCGCCCAGGGACGTCACTCCGGAAGCGACCGCGGCCGTCCTGGACAAGGAGCTGGCCGGGTTCGGGGAGGCCATGCGCGCGGTTTCGCGTCCCCATGTGCCCACCGCGGTCCTGTCGCGACAGACGGCGGGGGTGCGGGGATCGGCGCTGATCATCAACCTGCCGGGCTCGCCCAAGGCCGTGAGGGAGTGCCTCGACGCCGTGTTTGCCGCGGTTCCCGACTGCGTCGATCTGATCGGGGGACCCCGGCTGGACACGGACCGATCCCGGATGGCCGCATACCGGCCCCACGGATCTTGATTTCCATGGGCAATGTCGCAATGCTTAAGGGCTTAGGGTGCTGTCGGACCCACGTAGGCACCCGAAGGGCGGCGCGGCGGGCGTCGATCCTGTACGCTGAAACCACTCCAGAGAATCGTCGATGGCCAAGAAGGGCAAACTTCAGAAGAACGACCGGCGGGCCAAGCTGATCGCCAAGTATGCCGAACGGCGGAGCAAGCTGACCGCGGTCATGAAGAATCCGGACGCCTCGCCGGACGAGAAGCGTCGGGCGACGGCCGCGCTGCAGGCGCTTCCCCGCGATTCCGCTGCCGTGCGCTACCGTAACCGCTGCCAGATGTCAGGGCGGCCCCGTGGCTTCATCGGCAAGTTCGGGATCTCCCGGATCGCGTTCCGGGAGATGTCTCTTCACGGCCTGATTCCCGGCGTTCGCAAGTCATCCTGGTAGCAGGCCGGGCGCACGCGAAAATAACGTGTGTGACGGTCGGTTGGACAGGACGGAGCCCGGTACCGGGCGCATCGGCAAGTCGTACTACGACGAGACGGCGTACTTCGACGACGCCTCCCACCTGCGTGACTTCGGCAGCCGCTTTCAGCGCTACCGCGTCGCCAGGGTCATGGAACTCCACGCGCCGCGGCCGACGGATCGGGTGCTGGACATGGGGTGTGGGTGGGGGACGATCAGCTACGCGCTCGCCCCGAAGGTGCGGGAGGTCGTCGGGCTGGACTTCTCCGAGCGGGCGATCGCGGGCTGCAGGGCGCGCACGGACCTCCACGGCTTCGACAACATCGTCTTCGAGGTGGGTGACGCGCGCGACAGCGGCCTGGCCGCGGGTTCGTTCGATGTGGTGATTGCGGCGGACCTCTTCGAGCACCTGTACCCGGAGGACTCGGTGGCGGTGGCCGCGGAGGCTTTCCGCGTACTTCGTCCCGGCGGCAGAATCGCCGTGTGGACGCCGTGCCGCAGCCACGTCCTCGAGGTGCTCAAGAACCGTGACATCATCCTCAGGCGGGATGTGAGCCATGTCGACTACAAATCGATGCCGCGGATGAAGAAGATCCTGGCCGGGGCCGGCTTCGAGATCGAGCGTGCTTACTTTGCCGAGTCGCACCTGCCGGGCCTCAGGGTGCTGGAGCGGTTGGCGCAGCGGTGGATGCCTCTGCTGAGGCGGAGGATCGCGGTGGTCGGGCTGAAGCCGGAGCAGGCGTGACGTGGCGGCTCTCACGACCACGCTGACGGAGCACGCCGGGATCGAGGTGCCGCTGATCTGCGGCGCCATGTACCCGTGCAGCAATCCGGAGCTCGTGGCCGCGGCTTCCGAAGCCGGGGGGATCGGGATTCTGCAGCCCATCAGTCTGACATACGTCCACGGCTACGACTTCCGCGAGGGCCTCCGCTACATGAGGCGGCTGACCGACAGACCCATCGGGATGAACGCGCTCATCGAGAAGGCGTCCAGGCGGTACCACGAGCGAATGACCGAGTGGATCGACATCGCCCTGGAGGAGGGGGTGCGCTTCTTCGTGACCTCGCTGGGCAAGCCCAACTGGGTGGTGGATCGGGTGGCGCCATGGGGAGGAGTCGTCTACCACGACGTGACGGAGCGCAAGTGGGCCCTGAAGGGACTCGAGTCGGGGGTGCACGGACTGATCGCCGTGAACCGGCGCGCGGGGGGGCACGCCGGGCCGAGAGGCGTGGAGGAGCTGATCGGTGAGGTGGGCGATCTGGGGGTGCCGGTCGTGTGCGCGGGCGGGGTTGGGACCCCGGCCGAATTCGCCCGGGCGCTCGAGCTCGGGTACGCGGGAGTGCAGTTGGGGACCCGCTTCATCGCCACCCGGGAGTGCACGGCCTCCGATGCGTACAAGCGGGCGATCCTTGAAGCCGACGAAGACGATGTGGTGCTGTCGGAGAAGTTGACGGGGGTGCCGGTGTCGGTGCTGAACACCGGCTATATCAAGCGGATGGGACTCTCGGCGGGTCCGCTGGCTCGACGGCTGCTGAGGAGCAATCGCACCAAGCACTGGATGCGGCTCTTCTATGCGGTCAAGTCCTTCTGGCAGCTGAAGAGGTCGCTTTCCGACGAGCAGAAGGAGTTGTGGCAGGCCGGCAAGAGCGTCGCGGGGATCTCGGAAATCGAGTCCGCGGGCGATATCGTCCGGCGTTACGCGGTCGCTGTCAGCGGGGCGAACGCGGCCTGATTGTCCCGGTCAGCGGGGCGAACCCTGCCTGAAGGTCGCGGCCCTCGTGGTGTCCGGTCTCGGCTTCGGGGGAGTCTCGACCGCTTCAACGTCCCCCTCGACGGGCTCCTCCGACGGGGCCTCCACAACGGCGGTGGTCGTGTCGAAGAGTTCGAAGCGCCTCGATACCGGGACGATCTCGTTCGCGATCCGCACGAGGGGCTCCACGATGAAACCTCCCGCGGGTTCGAGCGCAGCCTGGGTGTAGCGGCTGCTCGGGTTCCACAGCACCCACTCGTCGATGCCGACATCGTACGCGGCCTGGATCTGGGCGCGCACTTCGGGAGCCTCGTAGCGGGGAGAGCCGAGGGTGAAGTCCTGTAGCCAGGGGCGGGTCGCGCCGGCGCCTTCCAGCTCGGATGAACGGCTGACCGCGTCTTCCAGCGCTTGCCGCACGATCTCGTAGGGGTGCGCGTTGGGCTCGTCGATGCCGAAGCTTCCCTTCCAGTAGTGGCTGGGGTAGACCATGGGGAGCGCCACATCGACGACATCGATGAACGACTCCCACACCTGCCCGATCCCCACGTCCCGCCTCGCGGAGGTGGTAACCCCGAAGACATCGGCGGTGACGTCTACACCGAACTCCGACAGGTTCCCGCGGCTGTAGTCGAGAAACTCGCGAATGGCGTCGGTCTTTGGCCTTCCGTCCTGGCCGGGGTAGCTCGCGCTCGCAAGCACCGAGGCCGGGGCGTCGGGGAAGCGGACGTAATCCCACTGGACTTCCCCGACGCCCATGGCCACGACCTCCCGGGCCAGATCGAGGTGATAGTCCCACACCTCGCGGCTAAAGGGGTTCAGCCACACGATCCCCTTGTTGTCGACCCATGTGCCGCCGGCGGTGTCCTGGACCGCGAGCTCGGGCCGTGCCGCCGCGAGGAGCGGATCCTTCACGATGACGATGCGGGCGATGGGGTAGATCCCGGCCTCTTCCAGCCGCTCCAGCGTCCAGGCCAGGTTCGGAATCCGGACATCCCCGGTCGCTCCGATGTCGTGCGCGAGGGGGACCTGGGTCCGATGGCTCACGTAGCCGGAGGCGTCCTTGATGTCGATGACGAAAGTGTTGATCTCGGTGCGCGTGGCCAGGTCGATCAGCGCTGCCAGTCGGCGCCGTGAGCCCGCGGACCACGAATTGACGTAGATGCCGCGGACGTGCTCCGGCCGGGTGAAGTGGAAGAAGGTGCGCGCGGGGAGATCGGGTTCGACCTCGGCCGGAGTGGGGTCTTCCAGGGTGAGGTCGCCGAGGGCCGGCTCCGCTGCGGGGGCGGTGGAGGGGGGGGCTCCCTCGGGGTCGCCGGACAGCTGACTTCCGTCATCGCAGCCCGACAGAAGGGCGGCGAAAAGCAGGACCGTCACGAAGGGCTTCATGAAAACAAATGTAGTCAAAAAGGCGAAACTACCGTAGAACGCGAACGGCAGTGTCCTTGGAAAGCCGCCACTGCCGCCGCTATCTTCGTTCCCTGATCCGGGCATTCGTCCGCATCGAGGGGCCATAGCTCAGCTGGGAGAGCGCTGGCTTTGCAAGCCAGAGGTCACCGGTTCGATCCCGGTTGGCTCCACTCCAGGAATCTCCAGAGAGACACCGGCCATGATGTCCACCGCCCCGACCCCTCCGCTGGCGCTGGCCGCGGCTCTCCTGTCACTCTCGCTCCCCGGCTGCGCACCGTCGGCTGACGAAGGCGCCGGGGGCGCGGTCGGCGAGCCGTATCACATCCTCGTCACCAACGACGACGGCATCACGTCGCCGGGCATCCATGAGCTTGCCGATGCTTTGCGCGGCGTGGGTGACGTGACGTTGGTTGCGCCGTGCGGGCAGCGAAGCGGGAGCAGCATGTCGATCCGGCTGGACCTGCCGATGCGTCTGACGCCCTACGAAGAAGGCGGCGAGCCGCGCGGCCACTGTGTCGACGCCACCCCGGCGGGTGCCGTCCTGCTCGCGATCGAGGCACTCGCGCCGGAGGGCGGTTTCGACCTGGTGGTCAGCGGGATCAACGCGGGCGCGAATGTGGGCGACGTCTCCCACATGTCGGGTACCGTCGGCGCGGCCATGATGGGTGCGTACCACGGTGTTCCCGCGATCGCCGCGTCCCTCGGGGGCGCCCGGGACTTCCGCTACGCCGCTACGTTCGTGGCCAGCGTCGTCGAGAGGCTGCGTAGCCGGCCGCCGCTCGTCGGGGTCGTGCTGTCGATCAACGTCCCCGGAGGCGCCGAGGAAGAGATCGCGGGGGTGGCGGTGGCCCGCATGGGTGGCGCTCCCTTCCGCTTCGGGTACGAAGAGGCGGAGTCGGATGACGGGGTGCGTGTGTTCCGGCCCCGTTTCGGGCCGGTGGAGACCAATCCGCCGGGCAGCGATTCAGAGGCTTTCGCGGCCGGAATGATCACGATCACGCCGCTGCGCTTCGACTGGACGGACGACGAGCTGGTTCGCGAGGTGGCCTCGTGGGGCCTCGATCACCGGGTGAGCGGAGAACGCTAGCGCGACACCCGGCTTGCCCGGCTGGCTAGAACCGGTAGGTGTAGTTCGCTTTGACCGCGCCGCCCCGCGAAAGCGTGATGAGGTCGCGGTCGTCCAGGATGTCCAGCCCCAGGTTCCGCCAGTTGTGGGTGTACACGAGGAAGATGTCGTTGCCCGGCCTGACGATCCACCGCATCCTGGCGAACAGACCGATGATGTCGCTGTCGTTGTCGTACCGGACCTGGTTCGTGAGGCTGATCCACTGGTTCGGGTTCCACTCGCCTTCGACTTCGTACACGTCGGCGTCGAAGTCGCCGCGAGGCAACGTGACGGAGTTGTGCTCGAAGTTCCCGGAGATGATGAATCCCGGATTCGGCCGCAAGGAGGCGCGCAGGCTGTAGCGCGTCCGGTCCCCGTCCCAGAAGCCGCTGCGGCTGATGGTCCCGAACCCCGACACGCGACGCCTTCCGGTCGTGCGCCCCTGGACGCTCCACTCCCAGTTCGTGTACTCGCCAGGCAGAATGTCGATGCCCTCGCTGACCTCGTAGCCACGATCCAGGTACTCCCGGGTGCGGGTGGCCTGGACCTCGAAGTGGTCGCCGCTCTCGAAGTCGACGCCGAAGAGATCGAGCTGCCACTCGCGCTCTTCCAGGATGCCCGTCCCCAGCTGGGTCAGGTTCCGGAACTGGGCCGCGAAGTCGAACTTCCTGATCCAGTCGATGCTCTCGGGGCGGGGGGCCCACCCGATCCGGGGTTCGACCCGGCGGAAGCCGTTCCTGGTGACGAAGCCCATGGTGGGGCGGTAGTCGTCACCGAATTCACGGTAGGACAGGTGCGCCGTCCACACGTCGTTGGGGAAGCTCACGCGGACTCCCCGTGCCGAAAGGTCGCCGAGGGAACGATCCACCGTCGGGTCCGGGTTGGAGTTCCAGACGACGAACGCCTCCATGTCGGCGCGGTGGCGGCCCAGGAAGTTGCGGGTGGAGACCTGCATGTCGATCCCCGCGGTGTGACCGTCCCGGGGTGCTTGACCCGTGGGGTCCACCGACGTGGTCCGGCGCGTGTAGATCGCCCCGATGGTCGACTGCTCCAGGATCGACCGCTTGACGCGCGCGACGGTGAAGTTCTCCCGCGGGATGGCCACGTCGATCGCATCGCCTTCGTCGAAGTACGAATGGGCACTGGTGCCGATCTGATAGAAACCGAGTTCGTATCGCCCGGCCTGGCCGGTCATTCTGGTGCCATACTGGATCGGGACCTGTCGGCCCCCTCTCAGTCCGATCCGCCGCGAGAAGAAGGGGGACGGGCCGCTTCTGGGCGCGAAGGAGAAGACCCCGGAGCCTTCCAGGAAGAAGTCCCGCCGCTCGGGGAAGCGCTGGGGGAAGCGGGTGAGGTTGACCCGCCTCTGGTCGCTCTCGACCTCGGCGAAGTCCGTGTTGATGCTTGCCGACGCCCGCAAGCTGGAGGTCACGCTGTAGTTGACGTCGAGGCTGACGTCCGCCGGAAAGGTCGTGGGGTCGGCGTTGCCGGGGACGTTCTTCCAATTGGCGACGGTGGAGGGCCTGGCCTCGAGCCCCAGCCCCTGCGACAAATTCTGCAACCCCGTGAGCCGGCCCGCGTGGACCGGCTGCCTGAGCCCCTCGGTGCGGCGGTACCCCCGCCAGAGGATTTCTTCGTTCCGTCGGCGGATCGTGCGCTGGAAGTTGATCCCCCAGCTTTCCAGATTCGGGTTGAAGTTGAGGGTCCGGAAGGGGATGCGGATCTCGGCCGACCAGCCGTCGGGTCGCCGGGCGGTCCTGGCTTCCCAGATCCCGTCCCAGGCTTTGCCGAAGCCGCCGCCGCCCCCTCTGCCCGGGCCGCCGCCCCGGCCGCCGCCGCCCGATAGGAGTCCGTCTCCCATCAGCCCCGCGGGGTTGATCTCGAAGAAGTACCCCGTGCGCCCGTCCCCGAAGGTGTCCAGGATCCACATGAAGCGGTCGTCGGTTCCCAGGCTGGCGTCGCGCTGACGCTGGTAGGCGATGATCCCGGCGGGGTCGTCGTAGAAGATCGCGCCGATGTAGAGGTTGTCCTGGTCGAAGACCACGCGGATCTCGGTTTCCTCCGAGGGCACACCCCCTTCGACCGGTTCCTGCTGGGTGAAGTCCGTGATCGGTGCGGCGCTTTGCCACACCGCTTCCTCGATCCGGCCGTCCAGATCGATTTCCATCGACTCGGCTACCTGGAACGCCTCGAGGGCAACGGAACCGTTGTCGTCTCCGTTGGAGGTCTGGGCACGCGCCTGGCCCGTGGCTGAAGCCAATATCAGGGCTGACAGCACCGCCACTCTTCCAAGACGCGGGTCCCCGCAGTGGGCCATCGACATCTGCACTATGAGTTGCATCCCGTTTCGGAGGTCGTCTCGTCCCTGAGGCTCGGGCGGAGCCTCTCCCCACGGCAGAAAGACACCCAATCCCCGGCCTTCGTTGGCCACGGCGCCATTTGTCTTCTATCTTTTCCGGCCAAAACCTGAATTGGGAGTATTCTACCGAAGGAGATAGAGATGCAGAGAAAGACCGATGTCCCGACCGTCGCCCTCGCGCTGTTCGCCGTGCTGTGCGTTGCGTGCGCAGGAGGTGATACCGAGTCATCTGACGCGCCGGCCGAAGGCGCAGTCGAAGCCATGCCGGCCGAGGCGATGCCGATGGGCCACGTCAACCCGAACCTGGGAACGTCCGACGAGCTCGCGGGGGTGCCGGGAATGACGCCCGAAGCGGCCGCCGCCGTCGAGGCCGGCAGACCCTACCTGCGCATGGCCGATCTGCACGCGGTGATGGCGGGTGCCATCGGGGACGAGGCGGTCGCGACGGCCTACGAGTCGCTGTGGTTGCCGATTAACCTGAACGACGTCACCGACGAAGAGGTCCTGCTGATCCCGGGCGTGGGGGACCGGATGGCCCACGAGTTCGAGGAGTACCGCCCGTACGAGGACATGGACGAGTTCCGCCGGGAGATCGGGAAGTACGTGGACGAGGACGAGGTGGCTCGCCTGGAGAGTTACGTGTACCTCCCCATCGACCTGAACAGTGCCACGCGGGAAGACATCATGGCGGTCCCGGGAATGTCCGAACGGATGGCCCACGAATTCGAGGAGTACAGGCCGTACACGGACCTTGAACAGTTCCGGCGGGAGATGGGGAAGTACGTGGACGAGAACGAGGTGGCCCGCCTCGAGCGCTACGTGATCATCAACTGACAAACTGACCGGGCCCGGTGGGGAGTGGGGCGCGAGACGTTGCCCGGGCCCGTCCGGCGTCGGTCGCGTCGGAGGGCACGCGGTGGTGTGCCCCGGCCGCAGCGGTCCGGACCATGATCCGCGCACTCGTCTTCCGGTTGCACCTGACGGTGGCCATCGCCGCCGGTCTGGTGATCCTGATGATGGCGGCCACCGGGGTCATCCTTGCCAGCGAGGAGCTGGTCACCGATTTGGCAGAGCGGCGCTACCGGGTGACCGCGCCGCCAGCGGGCGAAGGTGAGCGCATCGCGCCTGAGGAGCTCGTCGCGGTAGCGGAGGCGTGGGGTGCTGGGGCCGAACTACCCTTCGTGGCGACCTCGATCGAATACCGTGCCGTGCCGGATGCGGCGGTGCGGGTGCACGCCGGGCGCGATCGGCGCGTCTTCGTGGATCCCTACACGGGTGAGGTGCTCGGCGAGGGCTTCCCGCGACTGGAAGGCTTCTTCGAGGGTGTGAACGCCTGGCACCGCTGGGTGGGCGTCGCCGATCCCGTGATCCGCAAGGGCAGGGCGGTCACGGCGGTCGCCAACCTCGCGCTCCTCTTCCTTCTGCTGACCGGGTCGATTCTGTGGCTGCCCCGGCGGGTCACGCGCCGGTCGGTGGCCGAGGGTATGTTCTTTCGGCGCGGTGTGAAGGGCGTGGCACGGGCCCTGAACTGGCACTACGTGATCGGGATATGGTCGGTGGTGCCGCTCCTGATGATCGCCGCGACGGGTGTGGTCATGTCGTACCCGGCCGTCGGCGACCGGGTGTTCCCGGTGGTTGGCGGGGCGATCTCGTTCGGGAGCTTGACGGCTGGTTCCGGCGCGGGGCAGGCCGCGGCCGAAGTGGTTGGCGAAGGCGCGGGGCAGGCAGCGGCCGAAGTGGCAGGCGGGCAAGCGGCAACCGAAGCGTTGGACCGGGCGGCGGACTTCGCGCTGGTGCCTCGCGCCGGTCTGGCGGCCGCTCTCGCCGCGACCGAGTCGGGGGTGCCCGGGTGGCGTGCGATCGTGCTAACGTTGCCCCGAGCGCGCGATACCGGGATCCGCGTGGAGGTCCGCGCCGGGCGCGCCGGCCAGCCCCAGAAGGCCGGTGTGATGACCGTGGACCGGCGGACGGGCGCGGTGCAGTCGTGGGAGTCGTTCGCGGACGCCAACCCGAGCAGACGGGCCCAGCAGTTCATGCGCTACGCCCATACGGGTGAGTACTGGGGACTGGCCGGACAGGCGGTGGCGGGACTGTTTGCGGTCGGGACCGTCCTGATGGTGTGGACGGGACTCTCGGTCGCTCTGCTGATGTTCCGCTTCTGGCGTCAGAAACGCTCGGGGTAGCATCCGATGGCGCGGAAGGGGCGGGTCGAGGACGTGCTTGCCGAGCGAGAGGTGTTGCAGGGGGCGATGGTGTTGCAGGGGGCGATCAGGTACCGAAGAAAACCTCACTGAACTCGAGCGCTCCGCCTTCGGACAGGGTGGCCCGCTGATTGTACTCGACTGCGCCGTCGAAGGAAACCGAGAGAGTGACGTCCGCGACATCGGTCGCGTGGTTGGTCAGGCGCACGAGGAAGCGGTTCGTGGTACTGATGTCATAGTCCTGGCTGAAGTTGGGCCGGATGAGCGCGGTGTCGGCCCGCACGAGCCTCGTATAGGTGGCGCCTTCATTGAGGTCGTCGACCCGGAGGAAGTCGGTGGACGTGATGAATTCGAGGGCCTCGGTGGCGTCGCCCGTGATCTCGACGCGCGCCGTGCCGGGAAGCTCCTGGTCGTCGTCGAGGATATTGCACGCGGGGGCCGCGAGCAGAAGGGCTGCTGCCGCGAAGAGCAGGGTCGAGGTGCGAACACACGCCGGTCCCCGCATGCCTGCAACGCGAGGGGGCAGGGCGGCGACTGCCGCCCTGCCCCCTCCAACTGAGCGCGTCAAGGCGCTTCCCCGTGCCGATCGCAAGGGATCATCAGGTTGGCTTGTTCAGGTTGGGGTTGCCCTCATACTCCTCGAGCGGGAGCGGGAAGCACGTCGCGTCCCCGTAGGATCCCCACTCCGTGGTCGGATGCGTTCCCGACGGGAAGAAGTCCCCGGCGCCCAGGTTCTTCCAGCGCCGCAGGTCCCCCAGGCGGAAACCACCCAGGTACATGTCGCGGCCACGCTGGTCGCGCAGTTCGGCCATCAGCTCCGCTCCCGAGAGATCGACGGGATCCTGTTTGCCGAACGCCCGCCGCGCGTTGACGAAGTCCAGCGTCGAACCGGCCGGACCCATGCCGTCCGGGCCCGCCGCTTCGTAGAGGTGATGCATCGCCTCGAGCCCCGACGCCATCTTGATGTCGGTGCCACGCTCGTAGAACGGTGGCGCGCCACCGTCCGCAATCGCCTCGCCGTTGAAGCCGCTGAACGGCAGCGACTGGTACGGCTTGTAGAGCCGCGTCAGACGGTTGTGTCCGAGCGACCAACTCGGCGTGTGCTGCACGCGTGGGTCGGTCTGGCCGTCGATGATGTCCTGGGTGCCGAAAGCACCGTTCAGGAAGTTGGGGTGGACGCCCAACGAGTGATTCCCGCCGTTGATCCGGCCCCAGAGCACCAGGTCCGTTCCCCCGTCCGAGGTTTGTGCGTATTCGACCCAATGCACGAAGTCCATGGGGACTTCCGCAGCGTACTGCATCACCTGGCTCATGTTCCCCAGGTTGAGGTGTGCTCTCGCGAGGCCGACACGAGCCAGGTTGACCAGGTCCCCCCGGCCCGCGGCTGCTGCTACCTGCAGCCCTTCTTCGAAGCGGGGCACGCCCCGCTCGTACACCTGCGCCTGGGAGGCGATCGTCTCGCCGACGTCAAAGACGGCCTCGCACATGGCGTCGCCCAGGATGATGTGGGAGTATCCTGCGTAGATGAGCGCGATCGCCATGCGCTCGTCCGCCGCGGGGTTGTCGAGCAGAGTGCGGAACCGTCCCGACACGCTGTCCCCCATCACGCGGGCGGCGCTGATGGCGGAAAACATGCGATCCGGATCCCCTTCGTCGTAGCGAACGAGACGCTGGCTGAGCCGCGCGGTGGATTCCCAGTTGATGCCGGTGATCTGCTCATCCGTGAACATGCTGCCCCGCCAGATGAACGGGTCGTCGAACATTGCCGAGAATTCGCCGATGACGCTGTTCGTGAGAACCGTCACCAGCAGGGGGTCGTTGAGTGCTTCCTCCGAGATGCGTTCCGGGTTCTTCGCTTCCAGGAGGTCGTCGAGGGTGTCGCAGGCCGCCACGGATCCGAAGATCGCCAGCGCCGCGACCAGCTTGAACATCTTGCTGAATCGAGTCATTTGTCGTCCTCCTGATCAGAACTGCAAGGCCACCGACGCCGAGAACCTTCGGGTCATGGGCGTGGAGGCGTAGTCGAGTTCGTTGTAGTCGCGCTGGGTGTAGAAGCTCACTTCCGGATCCGCGGTCCCTCCGTACTTGGTCCACATCCAGACGTTCCTTCCAGAGAACGTGACCGTGGCACGATCGGCGCGGAAGGCGGAGCTCATGCCCGACGGAAGCGTGTAGCTGAGCGCGATTTCGCGCAGTTTCACGTAGTCGGCCTCGAAGATGTGCGTCTTGGTCTGGCGACTGCGCCAGACCGCGACCTCGGCCGGATCCGCGTCCGGGTTGTTCACCTCCCAGGAGTTGCGGTCGATCCGGTTGCGGATGGAGCAGATAGCGCACCACTGGTGGTTTCCGCCCTTATAGTCGAGCTGGGCGAAGAGTCGCAGATTGCCCATCAGTGTCACGGTGTTCGAAAGGGCGATCTCGCGCGTGGGCAGTTGCGGCCCCACGTAGACTTCGTTGTCGTAATCGACGATTGCGGACCCGCCCGACGTGAGGACCGGGTTGCCGTTCGAGTCGCGTTGAACGTCCACGTACCAGTAGCCGCCCAGCGGATAACCTTCGATGTGCTTGTGGACCTGGGCGAACGCGCCGAAGCTGATGTCCTCGAGAGCGCCTCCGAAGGACACGAGTTCATTGGAATTCGTGTAGAGCGACAGCGTCGCATCCCACTGTAGGTTGCGCTGATAGACAGGTGTAGCCGTCAGCAGCACCTCGAATCCCTTGTTTGAGATTTCGCCGATGTTGACGAAGTGTTGCCCGCTGAATCCGCTGGAGGGAGGATCGGGCACGGGGAGGAGGGCGTCTCTGGTGTTCTGGTTGTAGAAGGTGACCTCCAGGCCCGCGCGCCCGTCCAGGAGCGATGCGTCGAAGCCGATCTCCAGCTCGGAGCCGGTCTCGGCCTTGAGGTCAGGATTCCCGTAGGACGCGGTGCTCAGTTGATTCACGCCCTGGTCACCGACGACCGTGACGTCGGGTGCAAACGCGCGATCTGCCGTGAATGGCGCGGGAGCCTTTCCGGCTTGCCCCCATGCCGAACGCAGCTTCAGTTCGTCCACATAGGGCAGGTCGAAGAAGTCCTCGTCCGAGATGATGTACGACATCGACGCCTTCGGATAGATCACGAGCGAGAATTCGTTTCCGAACGCCGAGTTGTCGTCCACCCGCACCGCCACCGTGGCATACAGGCGGTCGCGCCAGGATGCCTGTTCCTGCACGTACACACCCAGCGACGTCTGCTCGACGAAGCCCTGTGAAGCCCTTGTGACGGCCGCCGTGCTGACCAGGTTCAGGTTGTTGGCCACCAGGCCTTCGCCCGTGACACTGTGGGATTCAAACTGGTCGCGGACGAGCTGCATCCCGAAGGAGAGCGACGACCCGATCTCGCTGGTGAGGTCCGTGGTCAGGGTGCCCGCGTAGTCCACGGTCCAGAAGTGGTTGACGGGCAGGAACCGGCTGATGGCGCCCATGGCACGGGTGGCTCCCCACGGCTGGGCGCCCGTCGTGTCGATCTGGTAGAAAAGCGTGTTGACACGGTCCTGCTTGTCCATGCCCACGGTGAGACGGTTCGAGAACCACTCCCAGGGCTGGTAGTTGGCCGTAAAGCTGATGGTAGTCCGCTCGGCTTCGTTCTGGTTGTCGTATTCGTTTGAGAGGTTTGGTCCAAAGCCTCTGAACCCTTCCTCCCACGGGGCGGACGATCCTGGTCTGCCCCTGAAACCGTTGCGCAGGACTGAATTCGAGGAATTGTTATTGAGTGGCATCTGGACGTGTGTGCGGGCGTACCCGATGCTCACTGCCGCCGAGAATCTCTCCGTGGGCGTGAAGCCGAAATTCGCGCGTCCGGAGGTTCGGTTGGAGAAGTTGTTGTAGTAGACGCCTTCCTCCCCGCTGTTCTCGTATGACAGGTAGTAGTTGAACGCCTCGCCGCCGCCGCGGGCAGAGAGGTTGAAAGCGCTGAGGTTCGCGAAATTCTCGGGCCCGCCCTCGTTCTGCCGCAGAGCGAGGGGGTGACGCTTGACGGGATCGTCCATCAGCACGGTGTTCTCCGCGACGCCGGAGCACCCGGGGTAAATGTTCGGATTCGCGATGTTGGAGGCGGTACACCTCCAGTAGTTCGTCGGTGTATCCAGCGCCCACTCGCTGAAGCCCGTCTGGAAGGAGGCGTTCCACTGGAGCCCCGATCCGGCACGGCCTTTCTTGGTGATGATCTGGATCACGCCACCGGCGGCGTCCGCACCATAGAGGGTGGAGGCGGCGGGCCCCTTGATCGTCTCGATGGACTGGATGTCGTTCGGGTTCACGAAGTCGAGAGCGTTTGTTCCCTGAACGACGCCGCTGCTCGTGCTGTAACCGGTCTGGGTGCCCGACTCCACACGGATTCCATCAATGTAGATTACGGGCTCCATACCCGCGGCAAGAGAGCCGGCACCGCGGATGCGCAACTTGGAGCTGGCTCCCGCCTGTCCGGAACTCGCCTGGAGGGTCAGGCCGGGGGTTCGCGCGGTCAGGAGTTCCTGAACGGTGCTGACCGGCGCGATCTCCACGACCTTAGCCGCGTCGATCGTCGATACCGTGTTCCCGATGGACCGTGCCTGCGACCCCTGGACGGTCCCGGTGACGACGATCTGGTCGAGCTGGAGAGCCGCCTGCGAGAGTGCGAAGTCGAGAACCGCGGTCTCGCCGCTGCCGATGTTCACGGTCTCGGTCGCGGTACCGAAGCCGATGAACTGGACCCTGACAGTGTGGGTGCCGACGGATGCGTTGAGAATGAGGTACTGCCCCGAGGCGTTGGTAATGCCGCCCCGTCGCGTATCCACAATCTCGATCTGGGCCCCTCCGATGGGCCTCTGGGTGATAGCGTCCACGACCTGCCCCCGCAGGGAGCCGGTCTGTGCCGTGACGGCGGTGGGGAGGAAGAGCGCGAGCGCCGCGAACACAACCGCGACGGCGCCTCCCTTCGTGATGATTGTTCTGACGTGTGTAGACACCATGGATGTCTCCTCCCGGACTCGAGTCCGTGTGAACGGTGGGCGGGGTTGCGGTCTCTTGTGGTACTTGGAACGGCGTGCCCCGCTACGGGGTTGTAATGTATACTATTAGGACAACTGCACCCTACACAAATGGATCGGCAGCGGTTCCCGCAAGTGTCGGGTCCGACCCGGAGATGGAGTTACGGATGAGGAGCATGGCAAGGACGTTGTTGACGTTGCTCGCCATGGTCGCCGGGAGCGTGCTGCCGGTCGCCGCTCAGACGGTAACCTCCATCACCGGCCGGGTGGTGGACGGCAGTTCGGGGGCTCCGGTCGCCGGTGCGGAAGTGATCGTCGCTGGCGCGGGTGTTCGCGTGACGGACGCTGAGGGTCTCTTCCAGTTCGATCTGGTTCCCGTCGGCATGCGGGTGCTGCGGGTGAGTCACGTCGCGTACGGCACCCACGAGGGTGAAGTCGAGGTGAGCGAGGCGCCGCTCCGGGTGACGGTCGAGGTTTCGTCCGAAGCGATCCGGCTCGCGCCGCTCCTCGTGGAGGGCATGAGCCGGGTCGAACGGGAGCGCCGCGGCGCGGGCTATCAGATCAACCGGATCGTGCGAGCGGAGATCGAACGCTATGAAAACACGTCGATGAGCCTGGTAGACGTGCTCACGGCGCAAGTCCCCGGCGTCAGGATCACGCGCAGCGGAGTGGTGGGGCAACCCACCTGTCTTGAGTTTAGAGGTGCGAGTGCCGGGAACTTCGTTCGCGGCCTGGGGAGCACCGATCCGGGATGCAATTCACCGGAGGTGTACCTGGACGGCGTGCTTGTGTACAACCCCAGTACGCTATTCGCGACGTTGCCGATCGAGACTGTGGAAAACATCGAGGTGGTCCCGCCGTCCGAGGCTGGGGCGCGTTTCGGGACGGGTTCGATGTGGGGTGCCCTCATCATCAACACCCGCCAGGCCTGGAGTGCTGGAGAAAACGACCGGCGGATGACCTATTCGCGAGGTCCTCGCAAGTACGACTGGAGCCTGGAAACCGCGCCTCACCAGGGACGCAAGGTGCTCCTCGGCGCGGCGCTGGGGAATGTTGTGGGACTCGCGGCGGGGGTTGGCGTGGCCAGCCGTTGCATCAGCTTCCGCGGGGCGGGAGACTCGCTCGTCTCCGATTGCAGCGCCACGGTGACGATGGGGGCGGCAGCGGTGGCGATGGCGCTGCCTGCGCTGGGGTCGGCGCTGGGCGCTCGTATCGCGGGGTCGACCGAACGTTCCCGGGGAAAGCTCGTCGCGGCGCTCATCGGTGCAGGGGTGACGCTCATCCCGGCGTACGGGCTGGCGATGGCCGGCGAGCACAATGACTCGAACGTGCTCGGAACCGTGGGAATCGTCAGCCTCACGGTCGCGGTGCCGTTGGTCACGACCATGGCGGATCGGTTGTTCCGGTCGTCGCGGCCCGAGAACTGATGGGAGATGTGGGGGGACGGGCCGGCCGGCCGCCGCGCCGTTCAGAGTGAGCGCAGGAAACGCAGCAGGGCCTGACGGTCGCTGACGGACAGGGCCGCGAAGGTGTCGCGGGCCGTTTGGGCTTCGCCGCCGTGGAGCTGTACCGCCTGCTCGATGTTGGACGCCCGCAGGTCGTGCAGGAAGGAGCGCCGCGACCCCAGGCCGAGGAGGGGAGCCGTGCGGTACTCGGCTTCGGTGGCGCCGGGGGCGCAGGTGCTCGCGAGAACGGGACCGAGGTCGTGCAGCAGGAGGTCCGAGTACAGGGGCGCGCGTACCCGGTCGAGGGCGGCCACGGGGGCCGGGCCGGTCGTCACATGGGGTGTGTGGCAAGCCGCGCAACCGGTCCGGGTGAAGAGGGCTTCGCCATGCGCGGCCCGGGTGGACGCGTCCGGGGGAGAGGGGGTGCGGGGCGGGGCGGCGAGCATGCGCACGAAATCCGTGATGAGGGCGACGGCGGGGTCGCCGACTTCGGGGTCGGGGGACGGATCGGTGGCGGGCGGCAGGGGCGCACCGTTCGGGCCGCGCTCCCGGGGATGGGCGGTGGTGGTGATCCCCATCTCGTTGAACAGGGCCAGGTGGGTGAAGTCGTGCAGGGTGGCCACGTCGGCCTTGCGTCCGAAGCGCCCCACGCGGCCGTCGGGGGTGCGCCCCAATCGTCCCGAGATGCCGTCGCCGTCGCGGTCGTCGGGGTCGGCGGCGCGGCGAAGGGCGTCTTCCGGCACCAGGTCCGCTGCTCCCAGGCCGAAGAGAAAGGGGACCGCGAAGGTCGCGATGTCTGCGGAGGCGGAAGGGACCGTGTCGCGCTCGGTGCCGAGGCGTTCCAGTGCGGGGGTCGCCCGCCGGCGCAGGTTTTCACCCCCTTCCTCGGCCATGATGTCACAGGCGCCGTCGGGGTGCCGCCGCGTGGCCTTGATGACGAGCTGCTCGCCGGTGCCACCCGTCGCGGGGAAGGTGTGACAGGCGCTGCACTGGTTCTCGTTGAAGAGCGGCCCGATGCCTTCCTCGATTGTGAAGACCCTGTCGAAGAGGGCTTGCCCGGCGTCGAAGCGGGCGATCTCGTCGCTGGTGAGTCCCGGCACGGGGTCGCCGATCTGCTCCGCGTCGGGGACGGTCGGGGTGCAGGCGCCGGTGGTCGCGCAGATGACCAGCACGGCCAATGGCGCGACGGGCCGGGTTACCACCTGAACGCGGCGAGATGGATCCCCGAGTTGTTGACTCGCTCCAGGAAATACCTGGTGTACACCCTCAGTTCGGGACCTCTGTCGCCCCAGGTGTTCGGGATCCAGTCCATGGAGTGTATTTCCTCGCGATCATGGAGGGCGAGTTCGTTCATGCCACCCATGAGGTACGACTCGTCGAGATAGACGTTGATCTTCACCACCCGTCCCCGCTTGTACATGCAGCCGCCCCAGGACATCCATGGGTCCAATCGCGACGGGCACGAGACAATCGGCGAGTTGGCGTGCCTCCTGAAGATTGCCGCCGGGTCGTGGTGGATGGCCGCGGCGATGGTCTCCGACGAGACCGTGGTGACTCTGAAGGGATAGCGCTTTCGCCTCCGCTCCAGCAGCCGGCCCGACCGGGTACGCACCCGCAGCCCCTCCAGCGCGATCGGATCCGGGTTCAAGCGAAGGTGGAGTCCGTTTCCCTCCGCCACCGTAACCGAACCGTCCAGGGTGTGGTAGCCGAGCTGCTCGACGACGATCTCCCAGGTGCCTTCGGGGAAGTCCGGGAAGTGGAAGCGGCCGTTCACGTCGGAGAAGACGAAGCGGCGGAGTTCGGGCACCTTGATCACCGCCGCGATGATGGGCGCGTCGTTGATCGCATCGACGAGCTGCCCGGTCAGAGTGAAGGTCGGTGTCTCCTGGGCGGCCGCCGGGCGTGGCACCGTCCACACCACCATCGCGAATACAGCAACGGGGACGGTCGCCGCGCGAACTCTCATCATCACCCACCAGGTCCGATGGGAATCTCGACCAGTCGGCCCCGTCTCCGGATGGTCCTCGTCTCCCGGGGACACAGGCCCGGAATCATGTTCAGAGACACGGCGACGCGCCTCTCCCGGGTCATCCGGTCCAGATACTGCTGCGTATATGCGCGCATCGTGCCCCCATAGTCGTAGACCTCCACGAGGGCGAAGTCCTGCGGTGCGAACTCCTCGAAGATCCCGTATCTTACGGCGCGGTCGTCGATGTAGAGGCCCACGGTGCCCTGGCTTCCGTAGATCGTGGCCATTGGGCAGCCGTAGTCGTTGTATCCCTCGAAGTGGAACCCGTGCTGCCATCCCGCCAGGTCCCAGACGTTTTCCTTTGCGCTGGTCAGGAGTGCCTCCCCCTCGAGCACGTAGGACCGCGCCAGGGAGCGGTTGCGCCTGCGCGCGAGCCGGGTCTTGTAGGTCAGTCCGCCCGCGGTGATCTCCTCGAGGGCGACCGGGTCGGGTTCGAGGCGGAGGTACAGTCCGTTGCCCTCCGTTACCGTGACCGAGCCCTCCAGGGTGTGATAGCCGAGCTGCGAGACGACGATGTCCCAGGTACCCACGGGGAAGTCGGCGAAGTGGAAGCGTCCGCGCACGTCGGAAAACACGAAACGGCGGAGGTCCGGCACCTTGATCACGGCCGCGATGATGGGCGCGTCGTTGAGCGCGTCGCGAATCTGCCCGGTCAGGGTGAAGGTCGGCGCTTCCTGCGCGGTGGCGCGCGGCGGTGCAATCGCCCCCGGGGCCCCCAGGGCCACCGCGAGGACGACTGAACCAAAGGCCGCACGGAATCTCAACTGCACCCCGCCAGCGCTACATCGAGCCGATCGACGCCCGGATCTGAGTGACCGCGGCGTCGACGCGCAGGTCCATCCCGACACTTCCGTACTCCGCGGAGGCCCGGGTCGGGTCACCGGAAACGCCGCTGCCCTCGAAGCCCCCGCCCGGAGCCAGTTGGTCCTCCCGGATGTGCTCGGACGCGACGTACAGCAGGATCGAAGTGTCCGAGATACCAGCGTGTCGCCCGATGGTCTCATCAGTCTCCCCCTGCTCCGTCAGCCAGTCGCGGAAGCCGTTGGCCGAGTAGTAGTCGCCGATGAAGTGCACCCGGGCGCCTTCGCCGCCCCAGTCCGCGTTCAGCATGCTGGCGACCTCTTCCATGCCGCGCTGGTTGCCGCCGCTGTCGCCGATGAACACGATGTCCGTGAAGCCGTGTGTCCGGAAGCTCAGGGCGGCGTACTCCAGCAACTTCATGAAATACTCGTTCGGCAGGGTGATCGTTCCAGGGTAGCGCATGTGTCCCGACGGCGGATCGACGTTGCCCTCGGGCACATAGGTCACCGAAGGCGCCACCAGCGCATTGCCCAGTTCGCGGGCGATCCGGTCGCTGGCCTCGTCGATGATGTAGCGGTGCTTCCCCATCACCATGTGGGGCCCGTTCTGTTCCGTCCCGGCGGTGGGCACGATCACCGTGGTCTTGCCGGCTTCGAGCGCGTCACGGATCTCGGTCCAGGTCATCTCCTCGATGAAGACGGTGTTGACCTCCCGGCCCGGGTCGCCTTCCTGCGCTGCGGCGGCTTCGCCGACCGCGTTGCCCGCTTCCGCCCCTTCCTCCGGCGCACACGCCACCAACGCCAGGACCGCGCACGTGGCGGCCGTGCTGAACCAACGCATCAGTTGCCGGCTGCGAAACAGTAGAAGAAGCCGTTGCCGCCGGTGCCCTGGAGGTTCTCCTGGCTGCACCCACGCGACCCGTGAGCCGAGTTCCACGAGGTCGGGTTCTCGCCTCCGCCCTGCCGGTCGTGGTGACCGACTGCGGCGGACCCTTCGCCGTTGCTCATCCAGTTGTCGCAGTTGGTGTACTCTTCGCCGGTGAAGGCGGTGCCGTCCAGGTTCGAACCGGTGAGGATGTCGTGCATGTTGGGATCGTCGCCGCGACCGTTCACCATGTCGCCCATCTCGGTGAGGATCGTCTCCTTGGTCAGGTTCGCCGCCTCGGAGTGGAGCTCGTCAGCGTCGTTGGCGACCAGCACGCCGGCCTGATTGTGCCACGGGCCGGTCCCGATCCGGTCGCGCGCGTTCACACCGGCACTCCCGTCTTCGTTGATCGTGCTGAGGTATGCCGCCCACCCCATGCCACCCGCACCCGCCGCCGCCGCGAGGGTCTCGCAGTGTGCGTCCGCGCCCTCGAGTCCGCCCAGATTGGCGCCGTCCCCGGGTCCCGCGCTGGTGATGAAGAAGGTCATGGCGGCCATGTCGGCGGCCTCGGTGGCCTCCTCGGTCTCCGGGGTGTCGGTCGGCGCGCAGGCGGCCACGATGAGCGCGAGCGCGGCAGAGGTTGCGATTGCGTAGGTCTTCATGATGTCACCCCCTGGTTGGATGTCCGGCTCTCGGTCGGCCGGTCCCTCAATTGCCTGTTGGCCACGGCGCGCCCTGGTCCATCGCCGTGACGGGACCCATGCCCGTGTACACGAACTTCTGGACGCGCTTGCCCTCATAGGTTTCCGTCGTGTAGATGTTGCCCTGGGAGTCCGTGGCGATGCTGTGGACTGCGAAGAAGAGCCCGGGCTGGCGCCCCCCGTCGCCGAAGCTCGTGAGGATTTCCAGGTTCATCCGGTCCATGACGTACACCTTCATGTTCTTCCCGTCGGCCACGTACATGTACTTCTGCTCGGGGTCGCGCGAGAAGGCGATGTCCCAGGTTGATCCGTCACCCAGCGTGCGCGGCGCGATACGCACCTCGTCCACGAACGTCCCGTCCTTCTGGAAGACCTGGATCCGGTCGTTGGGACGGTCGCACACGTACACGAAGCCGTCGAGCGAGGGTTCGGCGCAGTGTACCGGTGTCCGGAACTGCTGGATGAGCGGGGCATCCGGATCGTAGGCCGGCGTGCGCGTGTCGTCCGGCTCGTTTCCGTAGGCGCCCCAGTAGCGCTTGAAGGCGCCCGTCGAGGCGTCCAGCACCGCGACGCGCCGACCGCCGTAGCCGTCGGCGAGGTAGGCCTCGTTGGCTTCGGCGTCGAAGGCCAGCTTCGCAACCCGGTTGAAGCGCGTCTCGCTGCGGCTGTCGGGCTCGGTCCCCGCCTCCGGCTCCCCGTACGAAGCCAGGAATTCGCCGTCGCGCGAGAACTTCAGGATGTGCGTGTCGTTTTGCCCGTTCCCGCCGATCCAGATGTTGTCCATGTGGTCGACGGTGATCCCGTGGTTCGAGGACGGCCACACGTACTCGTCGGAGGGGCCTCCCCAGGAGTTGACGAGGTTGCCCTCGGGATCGAACTCGAGCACCGGGGGCGCTGCCCGGCAGCATTCCCCGATCGGCGGGTCGGCATCGGCCCCGCCTTCGGTACGCTCGGTGAGGTTGCCTCGGTGGACGATGAACACATGGTCGCGTGAGTCCACGCCGACCCCGATCGCCGATCCGAGCACCCAGTGATCCGGCAATTGTTTCGGCCAGAACGGATCGACTTCGAACATGGGAGCCTCGGCGGCGTCGGCCGAGGCGGTCTGGAGGCGATCCTGAGCGAAGTAGATGACCACGACGGCCAGCACCAGAACCGCGACGAGAAGCTGGTTGCGCTTCATGTTGGAGCTCCCTTGGTGGGACGGGCGAAAAGGTAATTGGGGGCAAAGTACGGGTTGAACCGCTTGTCAGCCAAGGGCTGGGGGTTCAGGGTAGGGGTCCGGGATGTCCCGCCGACCAGATGGCAGGGGGTTCCGCCACGGATTCTGAAGGCACGGGCGATGGCCGGGAGGGGGATCAAGCGCATGTCGGAGGTGGTTGGATGAAAGCACGAAGGATGCCGCGCGGCGCGGTCCTCGCGCTGGCGGCCGGGTTCTGGATGCTCGTGTCGCCTGCGGGAGGCGCGGGACCTGCGAACGGGGCGCCCCCACACGAAATCCCCGCCGACGTGATCGTGCGGGCGTTCGTAAAGGCCGAAGACGGGGCGCTCAAGCTTGTGCTGCGCGTCCCCCTCACCTCCATGCGGGACGTGGTCTTCCCAGTCCGGGGCCCGGGCTACGTCGACATCAAGGGGGCCGCGCCGCTTCTGGTCGACCAGGCGAGCCTCTGGATTGCCGGCTACGTGACGCTCTATGAGGAGTCGGCGCCCCTCCCCGCGCCCGTCGTGACCGCGGCCCGGATCTCGCTCCCCTCCGACCCTTCGTTTGCCGACTACGACCGCGCCGTCGCCCACATGGCCGCACCCCCGCTCCCCGCCGGAACCGACCTGGTCCTGGAGCAGGCCATGCTCGATGTGGTCCTGCGCACCCCCGTCGCGTCGTCCGAGTCGCGCTTCGAGATCGAGCCCGCCTGGGCCCACCTGGGCCTTCGCACGACCACCGTGCTGCGCTTCGTCACCCCCGATGGCGCGGAGAGGGTTTTCCAGTACCAGGGCAATCCCGGGCGCGTGCGCCTCGACCCCCGGTGGCACCAGGCGCTGCTGCGCTTCGTCGCGCTCGGCTTTGCCCACATCCTGGACGGGATCGACCACCTCCTCTTCCTGCTCTGCCTGGTGATCCCGCTCCGGCGTTTCTGGCCGCTCGTGAAAGTCGTCACGGCCTTCACCCTGGCCCACTCGATCACCCTGGTGGCGTCGGTGCTGGGCCTCGCCCCCAACGCGCTATGGTTCCCCCCGCTGATCGAGTTGCTGATCGCGGTCTCGATCGTCTTCATGGCGCTGGAGAACATCGTGGGACGGACGCTGCGGCGGCGGTGGATGTGGGCGTTCGGCTTCGGACTCGTGCATGGCTTCGGCTTCTCCTTTCAGCTTCGGGAGTCGCTTCAGTTCGCGGGGTCGCACCTCTTCACATCGCTCCTCGGCTTCAACCTGGGTGTGGAGTTGGGCCAGCTCTTCGTGCTGCTCTTCATGGTGCCGGGGTTGGCGTTGCTGTTCTCGAAAGTGATGGCGGAGCGGACAGGGAGCATCCTCGTGTCCGCCCTCGTCGCCCACACCAGTTGGCATTGGATGACCGAGCGGTGGGGCGCTTTGACATCCTACGAATTTCGTCGTACTATGGTGGACGCGGCCTTTGGAGCGGCGGTTCTCCGGTGGGTGCTGCTGCTCCTGATCGTGGTTGGGGCGGCGTGGGGTTTGGGGGCGCTGTACCGGCAACTATCGGGACGGTTCGGCGGTCCGAAGGGGGAAGGGTCTGCGGAAGAGGGGGGTCCATCCGCTTCAAACTGATAGAAGAGAGACACGGTGAAATGAGCGAAAGGTTGCGGGGAACGAGCAGGAGATCAGTCGGGTTTCGGACCGTGCTGGCATGGCTGCTGGTTGCAGGCCCGGCTGGTGCCCAGGAGATCATCCAACTCCCCGCAGAGGACCGCTGGATCACCACCGACTTCGAGGAGGTCTACCGGGTCGGGTCGCTGTCGGGGGAGGAGTGGGAGCAGTTCGGGAGAGTGCGCAGGGTCGCGTTCGATGGTGCGGGGCAACTGTATGTGTTCGACGCCGAGGTCGACCGCATCTTTGTCGTGGGCCCGAACGGCGAGTTCCGTCGCGCGTTCGGACGGCAGGGAGAGGGGCCGGGCGAATTCCGCACACCGGATGGACTCGCGGTCTTTCGCGATGGCCGGGTGGTGCTCGCGGACATCGGTCACCGCGCCTATCTCATCTTCGACGCCAACGGAGACTTCGAGCGCATGGTGCGGATGAAAGCGGACGGCGGCGTCGTGCGAGTGACGGATCTCCTGCCGGAGCCCGGCGGCGAAGCGGTCTTTTCGGCGGTGGGGGCTCAATTGTTGTCGATGTCGGGGTTCGGCTTGAACAGCCCGGCCTCTACCAGGCCACACATGTCGCGCCCCATTGAGCGCCTGATCCTCACGGGGGATGTCGTCGAGAAGGACACGATCGCCGAGGGCTGGCTGCCCCGACACGACGAACCGCCGGCCGCAAGGATCGGTGGCGGGGTCCCCCGGCCACGAGTATTCGGCCTGCAGATACTTCCGGGCGTGCTGCCAGACGGCAGCGTGGCATTCTCGGACTCTTCGGCGTACGCGATCAAGATCGCCCGGGCCGGGACCGGGGTGTGGCGAGTCCTGCAACGGCCATTCCAGCCGATCCCCGTGACGAACAGGGTTATCGATGCCGAAAAGGAGCGGCGCCTGAAGGAGTTGGAAGCGGCGCCGGACGGTGGTGGTTCCAGAATGGTGATCAACGGGGTGGTCGTTTCATCAGAGAGGCTTGGCGGGGTTGCTCGCGAACGGATCGCCAACCTGAAGTTCTTCGACGAAGTCTCGATCGTGCGCGACTTGCGGACCAGCTGGAACGGGAACATCTGGGTGCAGCGGCGCGGCGAGGACCCGGACGACGACGATGGCCCCATCGATGTGCTGTCGGCTGATGGGCGGTACCTGGGTAGCTACGCGGCTGGCACGACCAGGATGCCGGATGCATTCGGTCCGGGGGGGCTGGCCGCGTTCCGGGCAGAGGACGAGTTGGGCGTGAGTGTCGTGATCGTGCGGAGATTGCCGGAGCGCGTGAATTGATGGTTGGTCCCCACCCGGCCGCACCTGCGGGCTGTCTTCTGGCGTTTCTGTGTCTGGCTGGGGGTATCGACCTCTCTGCCCAGGAGATCATCCAACTCCCCGCCGAAGACCGCTGGCTTGCCGCGGACTTCGAGGAGGTCTACCGGGTCGGATCCGTCGCCGGCGAGGATTGGGAGCAGTTTGCCAAGATTGTGAGCCTGGGTTTTGACGGTGCTGGCAACCTCCACGTACTCGACGGACAGGCGTCACGTGTCGTCGTCGTGGCTCCGGACGGCAGCCGGCTCCGCGAGTACGGGCGGGCGGGGGACGGCCCCGGGGAGTTCCGTGCCGCCAACCAGATCGCGGTCATGGCCGACGGGCACGCAATGGTCTTCGACAGGGAGCACAGTGCATTCCACATCTTCGACCCGGGTGGGCAGGTTGTCCGGACCGTACGCATGCCGGGAGGTGCACTCATGACCAACATGCCGGATCTGGATCTTGCGGGGACGGGTGATCGCGTCATTCCCAATGGATCCGTGAGTTCGGTGTCCTTCAACCTGTTGGCGGGGATTGAAACGGATGAGCCCAGACGACACTCGCGCCCGGTAACGCGCCTCAGTCTGAGCGGCGACGAAGTGGAGACGGATACGATTGCCGAGGCTTGGATGGCTCCACCGGGGCAGACCGCCCAGCGTGAGGCGAGCAACGGTGTCCGTTGGCTCGGTTCCGAAGCCCTCGCGCTTGCGCCCAGCTTATTCGTGGGCGCGATTCCGGGGGGTGGTGTGGCGTTCTCGGATTCGTCTGTATACGCCATCAAGGTGGCTGGCTCCGACGGCGCCATCTTGCGAATCCTGACTCGGCCGTTCCGGCCCCAACCCGTTACCGATCGCGTCCGGGAAGCGGAGAAGGAACGACAGCTGCGGCTGGAGGAACAATCCGCGTCTGAAACGTCCAAGTCCGCGGCGGGGGTGTCCGAACGTATTGGCGCGATGATAGGTCGCATCCTGGAATCCCGCCGCAACTTGGTCGAGACGATGCAGTTCTATGAGGAAGTCTCCGTCGTTCGCGGTCTACAGACGGGTTGGGGAGGGACGATCTGGGTTCAACGGGGTGGCGACGACCCCCTCAGCGACGGTCCAATCGATGTGCTGACAGCCGCGGGGCGGTATCTCGGTAGCTATCCCGCCGGAGCATCAGGAATCCCGTCCGCATTCGGCCCCAACGGACTGGCGGCGTTCATTGAGCGCGACGAGTTCGATGTGGAAACGGTGGTGGTGAGACGGCTGCCGCTCGCCGTGAATTGACCGATGGCGCGGGCAAAAAAAAGGAGCACGTGATTTCACTGTCCACGGGAACCATTCGAGCAAGGTGCGGTAGGGGGACGTGCGTCCAACAAGACCACTCGAGACGGAAACGTGGGAGATGAGAAGCACATTGGCTTTGTTGGCTTGTTTGATGGCAGCGGTTCCAGCGCATGCCCAGGAGATCATCCAACTCCCCGCCGAAGACCGCTGGCTCGACGCCGACTTCGAGGAGGTCTACCGGGTCGGGTTGTCGTCGGGTGAGGACTGGGAGCAGTTCGGGAGCATATTCCAGGTCAGCTTCGACGGGTCCGGCAACCTCTACGTCCTGGACATCTATGCTTCGAGGGTCGTGGTCGTCGACCCGGAGGGCGGCTTCGCGGGAGTCGTTGGGGGGCCCGGAGACGGTCCCGGGGAGTTCAGCTTCCCGAGGAGTCTCGCGGTCCTGGAGGCCGGGCGCGTGGTGGTGGGCGACACCGGTCATCGCGCGTTCCAGATCTACGACAGCGACGGTCGGTTCGCCCGGAATGTACGCATTGGCGACGATCTGCTGGGCATCGCGGGCCGCCTGTACGCTGACCGGAACGGGGACGAGTCGGTGGTCCTGTCGGGATACCTGGCGACAATCGGGGGCGGTCGCAGTGCGGGTGGGGACGGGTGGGCGTCGACACGCCCGGTGACCAGATTCGTGCTCGGTGGCGACCGGGTTGTCAGGGATACGATTGCCGAAGCCTGGGCCCCGCCGTCCGCGGGCCTCGTCGAGTTCCGCGTAGGTGGGCGCAGAATCAGCATGGGCGACCAGACTCCGCCTCCACGCACCTTCGATCCGGCCCTGCTCGTGGGAACGCTGCCTGGCGGTGGCGTGGCGTTCTCCGACTCCTCCGCGTATGCGATCAAGCTCGTCGATGCGGAGGGTGTGGTTTCTCTGGTGCTGTCCCGCCCCTTTCACCCTGAGCTGGTGACCGATCGGATCCTGGAGGCCGAGGTGGAGCGCCAGCTCGAGGAGTATGCGGACCAGTCCGCGACGAGACGGCCGGCCAGAGTCGTGGACGGACGGACCGGGAACGCTGTCGAGGGACTTCTTTCGCCCGAAGTCATGCGGGAGGCTGCGAAGAGGTCGAGACGTCTGTTTCTGGAGGCGCTGCCGTTCGCCGACGAGATCCCGGTCGTTCGCGACCTGCGCACAACCTGGGACGGAAACATCTGGGTCCAGCGGCGTGGCGACGAGCCCGTGAGCGACGGCCCGATCGATGTGCTCACCATGGACGGTCGGTATCTGGGGAGCTACCCGCGCGGCACCATCATGCCGTCAGCCTTCGGGCCGGGCGGCCTGGTGGCGTTTGTTGAAGCCGACGAACTGGGGTTGGAGACGGTTGTGGTGAGGCGGGTGACGCTGGCAGGGAGCTGAGGTCGTCAGTCGGGCGCTCAGAATGTAAACTATGGTTTACCTTATGTAACGGATAGTTTACATTCCTCGTGATTCGTCTCCCGGCACCCATTCTTGCCGGGCATCGCGCTAGTGAGCACGTTGAACCCTGCGTATTGCCAAACCAGCTCATTCCGCCGCAGGAGGCTCGCCATGACCCGCCGTTTCCCTTGCCACCCTTGGGGCATCCTCGCCGTCCTCTCCCTGCTGCTGATCCCCGCGGCCGGCTGCGCCCAATCGGGTGACCCGACCCGCGACCCCCGCTTCCAGCAGGCGGTCGACCTCTTCGAGGCCTGGCTCGACGCCAAGATGGACTACGAGAAGATCCCCGGGATTTCGGTGGGGCTGGTCCACGACCAGGACCTCGTGTGGGCCAAGGGCTACGGGTACGCACATCCGGACGCGGGTGTTGCCGCGACGCCTTCCACCATGTACTCGATCTGCTCGATCTCGAAGCTGTTCACCTCGATCGGGGTCATGCAGCAGCGCGATGCCGGGAAGCTCCGGCTCGACGACGCCGCCTCCGACCTGTTGCCCTGGTTCGACCTCGAGCAGGCGTATCCCGACGGGCCCAACGTGACCGTGGAGGGGATCCTCACGCATTCGTCGGGCCTTCCCCGCGAGTCGGCCCACCCCTACTGGACCGGGCCCGATTTCCCCTTCCCGACCCGGGAGGAGATCATCGAGGGACTCTCCGACCAGGAGACGCTCTACCCCGGTGCGCGTTACTTCCAGTACTCGAATCTGGGCATGGCGCTGGCGGGGCAGCTCGTCGAGCAGGCGTCCGGGATGACATACGACGAGTATGTGAGGACCCACATCCTGGAGCCGCTCGGCATGTCGGACACCTACACGGACATCCCGACCGAGCACAAGGGCGACCGCTTCGCCACGGGCTACACGCGCCTGGGGCGTGACGGCCAGCGTCACGAGGCCACCTTCTTCCAGGCCCGCGGCATCGCGCCCGCGGCCGGCTTCGCCTCCACTGTCGAGGATCTGGCGCGCCTGGCCTCGTGGCAGTTCCGGCTGCTCGAAGACGGCGGCTCCGAGGTGCTTGGCGTCAACACCCTGCGCGAAATGCACCGCGTCCACTGGGTCGACCCCGACTTCGACACCATGTGGGGACTCGGCTTCGCGGTGTCGGAGCGCGACGACCAGCGCACGGTCGGCCACGGCGGCAGCTGTCCCGGCTTCCGCACCACGCTCCAGCTGATTCCCGCGAAGAAGCTGGCCGGGGTGGTGATGATCAGCGCGCAGGGGACGAGCCCGGACGACGTGTGGTCGAAGATGGCCGCGATCCTCGGCCCGGCGCTGGAGTCGATCCACGATGATCCCCGCGGCGGGACGGCCCGTCCGGCCTCACTCGCCGAATACGAAGGGCTCTACGAATCCAACTGGGGTGAAACGGTCATTCTGCGCTGGGACGACAGCCTGGTGGCCGTGCGTGTGCCGAACAACGACCCGATGGAGGCGATGACGAAGCTGCGCCAAACCGGCGACGACACGTACCAGCGTGTGCGCGACGACGGCGAGCTGGGTGAGGCCTACATCTTCCACCGGGACGAATCGGGCGCGATCGAGAGCCACAGCGTGCACGGGAACTTCTCGCGGAAGGTGCGGTAGGGGATCGGATGATTGGTGGGGGCAAGCGTCGAGCAGGTTGGATCGTATTCTGCGCCGCGTGGGTTTCCATGCTGGCTGTCGTGCCGGCCCACGCACAGGAGGTCATCGAGCTCACCGGCGAGGACCGCTGGCTGGAGGCGGACTTCCAGGAGCTGTACCGAATCGGCACGCTCACCGGCGAGGAGTGGGAACAGTTCGGGGACGTCTATGACGTGGCGTTCGACGGTACCGGCAACCTCCACGTCATCGATACGCAGTCCGATCGCGTCTTCGTTGTGGGTTCCGACGGGCGCCTCATCCGGGAATTGGGAGGGAAGGGCGATGGCCCGGGCGAGTTCGGGAACTCGATAGCCATGGCTGTGATGGCCGACGGGCGGGTGGTGGTGGTCGATATGTCACGCCACGGCTATCACCTGTTCGGCCCGGACGGTGAGTTCCAGCACATGGTCGGTATGGACGGCAACCCCTCCATTACCACTAGGCCTAAAATAAGCGAGTACGGTCCCGGAGGCAGGTTTTGGTTGTGCGGCGTGGCTTTTGCAGCCCGGTTGCCGCTTGGGAAGCGGCTGGAGGGAGCCTTACGGGCTGGCCGATGCTTGTTTCCGGTCGCCGGGACGCTCGTTCGGAGGGGTGTTTTGGTGCCGGGGGACACCGGTCCCCGAAGCGGTACTACGTTCGCGACACGACGGAGGGGACGAGGCGGCGTTACCGGAAGCCGGTCCGCTCGATCGTGTTCCAGGTGCTGAACAGCCGGTCGACCGAGGGCTGCCAGCCGATGATCCGCAGGGTCGTGCGCCGAGCCCGCCGGATGACCTGGCAGGGCAGCAGGATCATCTCGCGGATGAACGTCCTGAACTCCATGGCGATGTACTTCCGGCGGTCGGCCTTGAAGTGCATCATCATGGCGAACCAGCTCTTCAGGTTCCACGCCAGCGCCGCCATCACCATGTAGGCCCAGTTGCTCACCAAGTCGTAGAGGGGCACCCGCATGGCGCCCACGCCGCCCTTCAGCTGCGCGATCACGTTCTCCTGGTCGCAGCGGGCGTTGGCCAGCCGGACGACCCCGGCCGCGCTCAGGTCCCGCCGCGTGGTGATGTAGAAGAAGTAGCGGATCTCGTCCAGCAGCGTCAGCTCACCCTTCGTCTTGCTGATGTTCTTGCGCACCACCACCATCCGGTAGGTCTCCCGGCACTTCCCCGGCTGATACTCGTACTCGGCCACATCCTCATGGTTGAGCCGCTTGTTCACGTAGCCCCGCTCAAGCACGATGCGTCCCCTCACGTCCTGCCGCTTGCTCCGCGTCGTCCCCGTCCGCGACGTGTACCCCGGCCGCCGCTCCAGCCGCTTCCACGCCGCCTCCTCCAGCCCCTCAGCCCGCTTGACCATCGCCGGCTGGGCGTCAAAGCCGAAGATGAAGTCCGCGTCCACACTCCAGCGGTCGAAGTGGGCGGTCAGCGAGAAGTCCGTGTCCCCGCGCAGGCACACCCGCTCGGCATGCGGCGACACGAGGGCGACCGCCCGGTCGATCCACTCCGCCGCGCCCTGGTGGCTCACCGCGTTGCCCGGGCGGTTCACCAGGTAGAGCACCTCACCCGTGTTGGCCAGCGAGACGACCAGCGGGTGGTAGCCCCACACCCCCTTGTAGGACATGTCCATGCCCTCCTTCTTGTCGCCCAGCGTCGGCGCCAGCGTCCCGTCCACATCCACGTAGGCCACCGGCGCGAGCAGGTCCCGGGCCCGGCCCCGCCACAACTGCGGCCGCACCGCGTTGATGCTCTCCATCAGCTCGATCACGTCCGCCTCGCCGTAGCGGCGCGTGAAGTCGCCCGCCGCCGTCGGGCTCGGGATCGTCTCCGCGCCCAGCGCGTCCATATAGGCCGCGTTGTTGCGCAGGCTGCCCAGGTCCTGCAGCCGCGTGCCCCCGCACAGCACGTTGAAGGCCATGTTCAGCACATGATCCGACTCGAAGTAGGGCAGGTGCCGCTTCAGCACCTTCAGCCGCGCGTCGATCTCCCGGACCAGGCCCAGCTTCGACGCCAGCCGCCGCATCGCGCCGATGCCTCCGTAGCTCATTGCGTTGATCCGCGCCCCGATCTCGTAGTGGACCTTGCCCGCGCCGAACACCGGCTGCCACCGGGCCCTCGGCCGCCTCGCCCCGGCATGGCGCGCCTTCAGCTTCCGCTTCCGCCGGGCACTGTTCCTGCGGCTCTGTTTGTGCGATATTGTCTTCACCGGAAAGGCCTCCTGGTTGGAACCCGACGACTCGCGCCGGATGCTCCTAACTGCAATCAGGATAAGCCTTTCCGGTACTCATTGGTAGATGCGGTGCACAAGTCGCGCTTGTTTGAGGACTAGGGGATTCTTCAGGGCACTGCCCGGAGCAGACGCAATCATCAGAGTCCCGACGCTGGCGCGATCGGTGAGGTTGACAGGGGACGCATTCAGCGGCCCAGTCGTATTGCCATCGTCGCACGCGATAGTGCGGTCGAGCCTCGCCCAGGCAGAGGCTGAGGCGGATACTATAGCCGAGGCGTGGCTGCCCCCCACCAACCTCGAAGAGATGTCGGAGATAGAGCAACGGAACTTTGGGCCAGTTCCCACTCTCTTCCTCCCGGCGCTCAGCCCGGGGCTACACTTGGGCATGCTCCCCGATGGCCTGCTGGCGTTTTCGGATTCGGCCGCGTACGCCGTGAAGATCGTCGAGCCGGGCAGTGGGATCGTGCGCATCCTGACACGCCCGCTCCACCCCAAGCCGATGTCGGGCCGCGTGATTCGAGCCGAGAAGGACCGGCGGTTGCGGCAACTTGAAGAGGCGGCCTTGCCCGGCGACCTGACACGCTACCGCAGGGCTATCGAAGACCTTGATTTCGCCGAAGAAGTCCCTGTGGTCCGCGGCCTCGGAACAACCTGGGACGGCCGGATCTGGGTGCTTCGTTACGGCGAGGATCCCATCGCCGACGGCCCGATCGATGTGCTCACCGCCGATGGCCGCTACCTGGGCAGTTATCCCGCCGGTGCGATGGCGCTCCCGACCGCTTTCGGCCCGGGCGGCTTGGTTGCGTATGTTGAGACGAACGACCTGGGCGTCGGGACAGTGGCGGTGAAACGGCTCTTGGGGAGTCCCACGGGCTGAGGTGAACCGGACCACGACCAATCGTCTGCCACCCGTAGCCCTGGCGCCTCAGCGGGCCGAAGGCGGACGCGCCCATCATGATCGGGAAGGCGACCGTCGGGTCCATTCCCATCAGGCTCACGACGATCATCGTGGGGGCGTACATGCCGATCCCGATGGTCATGAGGGCGCCCAGGGCGAATAGACACGCCCATAGAAGTGCACCCTGACGCCTTGACCGGACATAATAGATAGGTTACTGTGTCGTAATGTCCGGTTACAACAGCCCCCAAAGCACGAAGTGAAGTTTGAGTTGAAACACGTTTCCGCCAGGATGGTGAGAGAAATCTTACGGCTAGCTGCCGCGCACCGCGCGGAATTGTTCGAAGAATGGGAGCGGAGTCAGAACGGATGAGTGACGCAAGACCATTCAGCCACATTGTCTTCTGCGGGACGGTGGAAGATTGCTTGCCGGACACCGATTTTCGCTCTCTGGCGAGACAGCTATCGGCTACCCCCCACACTGGACCGGAGCCGAGCCTGGTCGTGGCTCGAGCAAGCGAGCTAATCAGCCCGAACCGGGTCACGCTACCGAACTGGGTGGATACGGAGACACGCTACCTGGTTGTCCTGGACGTGCCTGAGCAGGCAGTACTTCGCCTCGCTTCGACACTTCGACTTCATAAGCCAGATCAGCGGCTGCAAGTTTGCCGGGATCCCCTGGTTGTGAAGCGTCTGGTCATCGCGCTCAGACGACCGGCCCCGTGGGAGGGCATCCTTGATGCATATCTCCTTGAGGACTCTCTCGTGGTGGTCCTTGGGGACGTGAGCGCCAGGGAGTTCCCGATCAAAAGGCTTCCCCAAGTAGGACGGTTTGAGCCAGCAGAACTCAGCCGGTTCGTGATCGATTCAGCCGGTTCCTACCTGTATTGGCCCGACCGGGATGTGCATATGGGTCCGTCTCAGATGCTGCAGGCCGTAGATCCCATGTATCTATCTGATGTGGAAATCCGTCGGTACCAGATGGAGAACGTGTCACAGGCCCTCCTTGACATGAGAAACGATCGGCAACTGAAGCAGACAGAGATCCAGGGGTTATCGGAGAGGCACGTCCGGCGGTTGGAAAAAGAAGAAGTGCGCCTCACTGTGGAAGCAGCGACCAAGTTCGCGAGTGCGTTCGGACTGACTCTGTCCGAGTTCCTCGACGAACTGAGTGAGCGAATAACGGCTCTGCAAAGGGCTGTGAGGTCAAATCGACCTTGCGACCATGTGGACGAAATGCGATACCGCGGGCTGAGCTGAGCCGGACCCGACCGTCGTCTGCCACCCGGAGCCCCGGCGCCTCAGCGGTCCGATGTCGACGCCAGACCTCGCTTTATCCCGCGTTGTTCCGCCGCTCCTGCACCGCCGACCGCAGCATCAGGATCGCCGCGTACAGCACAACCGCGACCACCAGCCAGCGCATCGCGTTCAGTGGCAGCGACCTCACGATGAACGCCGCGATCAGCACTGCGGGGATGCCCCCGAGCGCCAGTCCCAGCGCGGCCTTCAGCCCGTAGCGCCCGGCCTTCAGGAACCGCACGCTCGCCACAGGCATGAGGAAGGCGGAGGCTCCCATCATGATCGGGAAGGCGACGGTCGGGTCCATTCCCATCAGGCTGACCACGATCATCGTCGGGGCGTACATGCCGATGCCGATGGTCATCAGGGCACCGAGGGCGAAGAGACACGCGAAGGCGATCACGAGGCCGGTGCCGGACAGACCGGTTGCGTCGCCGCCGACTGCCGTGATCTCGAAGATGGCCAGCACGAAGGTCACGGCCGCGATGAGCAGGGCGACCCCCATCCCGACCTGAATGCGGTAGCGCGGCAGCCGCGCGACCACACCCGCGCCCAGCCAGGCGCCAAGCACCGCGGCGGCGAGCAGGGTGACGAGGGTGACGGGGTCCACCGAGATGATCGCGATGAAGATGAAGGCCTGGATCACGACCGGGGCTGTGTGGCCGATCATCATCGTGCCCGGGATGTTCTCGTCCGGTACGACTCGCTTCAGCTTGAAGGCGGAGGTGGTGGGGGCGAAGGAACCGATCCCCAGGGTGTCGAAGAAGTTCGTGACGAAGCCGAGCGCGCTCTCGAAGAAGCTGGGCGGCTTGCTCCAGCCATCGCCGTCCCGGCCTGCGCGGGTGGCGGCCGATGCGGCCCGGTACCAGGCGAAGAGGAACCAGACCGTGAGGAGGGCCAGAGCCGAGAACAGAAAGACGCGGGGGTCGAGGGAGTCGGACACGGTGGCATTGATCCGGCTGGAGGGAATGGACGGAGGTACATGGTGGGCGTACGATTGACCCTCCGCCACCCTCTGCCCCGGAGTCGTCGCCATGAAACGTCGAGATTTCCTGTCCGTTACCCCGGTCGCCGCCGCGGCTGTCGGCTCCAGTCTTCTGGGATGCGGCGAGCCTTCGAATTCAGGTTCCCCTGCGGGCTCGGCGGCGAGCGGCGGTGCCGCCGCCCCGGGGCTGCTCGGAACCGCGCACGGGAGCGTGTGGGGCCGGCGGGGCGTGACCGCCGCGGCCGACCAGCACGCATCGCTTGCGGGCACGACGATCCTGATGCAGGGAGGCAACGCCGTCGACGCGATCGTGGCCGCCGCAGCCACGCTGAACGTGTCCGAGCCCTACATGTCGGGGATCGGCGGCTTCGGCGGATTCATGGTGATCTACCTGGCGGAGGAGAACCGCGTGGTCGGGCTCGATGCGCTCGGCAGGGCGCCCGCCGCCTCTTCGCCGAGCACCATGACGCTGGACGATTTCGAAGCGGGCTACAAGGCGCCGATCGTCCCGGGGGCCCTCAAGGGCTGGGCGACCGCGCTGGAGCGCTACGGCACCATGAGCCTCGGCGACGTCTTCGAGCCCGCGATCCAACTGGCCGAGGACGGCTTCGTGATCTCCAAGTTCGACCAGCTCCACACGGACGGTGCCGCGGAGAAGCTGGGCCGCTTCCCGTCGACGATGCGGGTCTTCTTCCCCAACGGGCGCCCGCCGCGCATGGGCGAGGTCATCACGCAGCCCGAACTCGCTGCCAGCATGCGCCACCTGGCCCGGGCGGGCGCGGACGACTTCTACAAGGGCGACCTCGGCGACCGGATCGTCTCGTTCCTCGCCGAAAACGGCGGGCACATGACCAAGGCCGACCTCGAATCGTTCGACGTGGAGTGGAAGGAGCCGATCACGACCACCTTCCAGGGCCACGATCTGTACGCGATGCCGCCGGGGTCGTGCGGCATGTCGATGTTTCAGGCGCTGAACATCATGGACGATTTCGATCTGCCGAACATGGATCTGTACGGTTCGGAATTCGTCCACCTCTGGCTCGAGGCGTACAAGCTGGCCCTGGCGGACGACGACCGGTACAACACGGGGAAGGACAACGTCGACATCCCGGTCGAACGGATCATCTCGAAGGCATACGCCGACGAACAGCGGGCCAGGATCGACCCGGGGCGCGTGGCATCCTTCTCCGGGTCGCCGCTTCCCTTCTTCGGGACGACGAGCCTGTCGACCGCCGACCGTTGGGGGAACGCCGTCGCTTTCACGCAGTCGCTGGTGAGCATCTACGGAAGCGGGGTGATCGCGGGCGACACCGGGATCTTCCTCAACAACGGCCACACGTTCGGCTTCGTGCTCGAGGAGGGCCACGTCAATCTTCTCGAGGGTGGCCAGAGGGCCAAGGGAGTGATGACGCCCTGCGTGGTCATGAAGGACGGCGCACTCGTCGCGGCGGTCGGGGCCGCGGGCGGCTACACCATCCCCCAGACCGTCGGGCAGGTGATCACCAAGCTGGTCGTCAGAGGGATGGACATGCAGCTCGCGATCGCGTCGCCCCGCATGGCGATCAACCGGGGCGGGGGCCGGACGCCGATCCCGGAAGACTCGATGACGTATCTCGACGCGGGGTTCCCGCCCACCGTGTACGAGGATCTGGCGGCCCTTGGGCATCACCTCGCCGAGCCCGGCAACCTGGGCGGCGTGCAGGGCGTGTACAGGGACGCGGAGACCGGGGCGCTGGCGGGTGGATCGGACCCGCGCCGTGACGGTCACGCGATCGCGTGGTGATGCGCGGGTCGGCGCTTGACCGAGCGGGTGACCTCCCGCGCCCGCTGGCGTACCGCGCGGGTTCTCGCCAAGGGGTGCCGAGCGTTCTCACGAGACTGGAGCACGCCGTTGCCCGGGGGTGGCGAGCAATGGGTGCGGTCGGGCTGTCGGCCGCTTTGGGACTCACGGTGTCCTGCGGTGGCGAAGACACCCCGGCCGGCGGGGCGGCGACCCGAGGTCCGGCCAGCACCCTGGATCGCAACCAGGCACTCCACATCCCGATGCGTGATGACGTGCGTATCGCGGTGGACATCTGGCTGCCCGCAGGGATCGAGCCGGGCACGCGTCTCCCCACGATG
Source organism: Longimicrobiales bacterium (assembly GCA_963555795.3). Classification (GTDB taxonomy): domain Bacteria; phylum Gemmatimonadota; class Gemmatimonadetes; order Longimicrobiales; family Gaopeijiaceae; genus Bin94. The sequence continues at coordinate 1,520,569 of CAUVXA020000007.1, forward strand.
ATCCGGGCGACGCGCTACTGGCGGGCGCGGGGTCTGGTCGACACCCCGATCGAGGGCGACTCCAACTTCGACGAGGCGGAGCGCTGGAACGGTGCCGGATACGCGCTGGTGCTGGTCGACGCACGCGGGAGCGGGGCATCGTTCGGGATTCGGCGGTTCGAGCTGGCCGAGGACGAGGTGCGGGACTACGGCGAGGTGGTGGACTGGATCGTGGCGCAATCGTGGTCCAATGGACGGGTCGGGGCCTACGGTGTGTCATACGCGGGCAACACGGCCGAGATGCTGGCGGTCAACCGTCACCCGGCGGTGAAGGCCGTCGCCCCGCTCTTCAACGACTTCGACAACTTCGGCCACCTGGTCTTCCCGGGTGGGGTGCTCACCGTCGGCTTCCTGGAGAGCTGGTCGGACCGCACGCGCATGCAGGATCTCAACGACATCTGCGGGCTCTCCGGGGCGACAGGTACGGACTGCGACGAGGTGCAAGCCCGGGTCACCGGTGTGAAACCCGTCGACGCGGACCACGACGGCGCTCTCCTCGCGGCCGCGGTGGCCGAACACGAGGCCAACACCGTCCCCTTCGGCGCGGCGCTGGAGTACGAGTTCCGCGACGACCCGTTCGGCCGCTACGGAGACACGAACGTGGGACATCGGCGCAGCCCATCGGGCCACCTGCCCCAGATCGAGGGGTCCGGCGTGGCGATGTTCATCCGGGCCGGGTGGCAGGACGCCGCGACCGTGAACGGCACGCTTGGCCGCTTCAACACGATCTCGAACGCGCAGCAGGTCTTCATCGGGCCGTGGGACCACGGGGCGCGCAACGATGCCGACCCCTTCCGGCTGGACGAAACGCCCGTCGCCCCCGACGCCGACGAGCAGTTCACGGAACTCGTGACCTTCTTCGACCGACACCTCAAGGACGGCGGGTCCGGCCGGACGCCCACCGAGATCAACTACTACACGCTCGGTGCGGACCGGTGGACACGCACCGAAACCTGGCCCCCGTCGGGCTTCGAAGATGTCACCTGGTACTTCGGCGAGGAGGGTACGCTGACCCGGGAGGCCCCGTCCGAAGCAGAAGGGGAGGACAGCTACACCGTCGACTTCACGGCGACCACCGGTACGCGGAACCGCTGGTACACGAACGGCGGCGGTGGCGATGTCGTGTACGGAGACCGCCGGACCGAGGACGCCAAACTGCTCACCTATACCAGCGCACCGATGGAGGCCGACACCGAGATCACCGGCCACCCGGTCGTCACGCTCAATGTGGCCTCGACCGAGAGCGACGGCGCATTCATCGTCTATCTGGAGGACGTCGCGCCGGACGGTACGGTGCGGTACGTCACCGAGGGGCAGCTCCGCGCCGTGATGCGCGCCGTCACCGACGACCCCCCGCTGTACCGGAAGTACGGCCCTCACCGCTCCGAGCTGCGTGCCGACGCCATGCCGCTCGTCCCCGGCGAGATCGCAGAACTCAGCTTCGATCTCTGGGCGACCTCGGTCCTGATCAGGGAGGGGCACCGGATTCGGGTGGCCGTCGCGGGGGCCGACGCCGACACGTTCCTGCGCTACCCCCGCGACGGAAGCACTCCGGTGCTGTCGGTGCAGCGGAACGCGACCTGGCCGTCGGGGATCGTGCTGCCGATGAAGGAAGTGCGGTAGGTTTTCCGATCTCTGGTCCAGTTTGTCCGCCACTTTTGCCCCAAAGTGGCGGACAAACCGCAGTAACCGTCGGTTTCAGCTGCCCTCTTTGTCCTCGCTCACCGGCCGGGTCCGCAAGGTCGGGTACTCGATCCCCAGCTGCTCCAGATACGAGCTGAAGCGCGAGGGGTCGTAGTAGTGCTTCTCCAGCTCGGGCTTCCACCGCTGCATGATGTCGGCGTTAAGCCAGATCGCGGGCTTGTCGTCGGGCGTGATGAAGGGGGTGTAGGTCATCTCCTCCGCCTGCACGTCATTGAAGTAGGCCCAGGCCTCGGTCACCAGATCCTCTTCGAGCAGCAGATCGAGGAGGGTCCGCGCCTGGACCTGTGCGCCCGCGACCGCCCCCTTGTGGGCGATGGGCGTGGCCATGGCGATCCCGTTGGCCCAGTTGTGCCCGGGCGTCCCGCTCACATTGGACGGATAGCGCATGGTGACGGTCGGCATGTTCCAGGAGACGTCGCCGATGTCGTCGGAGCCGCCTCCCAGGGACCGGCTCAGATCCACGGGACCCCGAAGTTCGCCGATCTCGGTGGCCAGGCCGCTCTCGGTGCTGCCCAGTTCGCGCTGGATCCCCTTGGCCAGGGCGATGTCGTCCTCGCTCCACTCCGGGAGGCCGACGTGCTCGATGTTGGCGTAGGTCGCCTCGGCCACCGGCTTGCTGAAGTGGCGGCTCCACGCCGAACCGACGGTCATGATCGTGTCGATCTGGGTGTTCGTCATGAGGGCGGCGCCCTCGGCCATCAACTTCGCGGATTCGTAGATGGCGATCACGTGTTCGTAGTCGCGCTCGCGGAAGAAGAACCAGATCGTCGCGGTCTGGGGCACCACGTTCGGCTGATCGCCGCCGTCCACGATGATGTAGTGGATCCTGTACGCGGGCTGGAGGTGTTCCCGCTTGAACTCGATCGCCTGGGCCATGAGCATGACCGCGTCCAGCGCCGAGCGCCCGCGCCAGGGAGAGCCGGCGGAGTGGGCGGTCTCGCCGGTGAAGCGCACCTGCACGGACATGAGCGCGTTGCCGCCGCCCTGTCCCCACGACACGCCGAAGTTGTTGCCCACGTGGGTGAACAGGTTCACGTCCACCCCCTCGAAGACGCCCTCGCGCACGAAGAACGCCTTCGACCCGAGCTGCTCCTCGGCGATTCCGGGCCACATGAGGAGCGTGCCGGAGATGTCCTCCCGCTCCATCAATTCCTTCACGGCGAGCGCGGCCACGATGTTGACGGCCTGTCCCGAGTTGTGCCCCTCTCCGTGACCGGGCGCCATGGACAGAATCGGATCGCGGTAGCCGACACCGGGCTTCTGGTTCGACTGGGGGATCCCGTCGACGTCGGATCCCAGCGCGATCACCGGCGAACCGGTGCCGTTCGACCAGCGGGCGGTCCAGGCGCTGGGCATCCCTGCGACGCCGAGTTCGATGTCGAAGCCGGCCTCTTCCAGAATGCCGGTCAGGTAGCGCTGGGTCTCGAATTCCTGCATCCCCAGCTCGCCGAACGAGAAGAGCATGTCCACGATCTCCTGAACCTGCTTGGAGCGGGCCTCGACCATTCCGAGGACCTCGTCCTTGAGGTCGTCGAGATCCTGGGCCTGGCTCTGTTGCGGAGCGAGTGAGAGAAGGGTAAGGGCGAGGACGCCGGCGGCGGCGGTTGAACGCATGGGTGGTTCTCCGGTGGTTGGGTGTCCGTGCTATTTGAATGGTCCAGCGTGAGTCCGAACAAAGTGTCCCGGACTTGGGAGATGCGCCAGTTCCTTCGGGCCCGATTCCGGCGTCTACCGAGCGTTCCCGCGCGTATCCGGGACCTGTCCGGATCGTCCGCGTGTAGTCACCCGGACGTCGAAATGCTCGAGTCCTCGAAGCACGACACTGGGCCGATACTTCGGAGCCCGCGCGCCGAATCCGATCTCGTCAAAGCGCTCCAGCAGCACCTCGAGGGCAATTCGCCCTTCCAGCCGGGCGAGCGGCGCTCCCAGGCAATGATGGATGCCACGGCCGAACGAGATATTCCCCTGGTCGGACCGCGTGATGTCGAGTACATCAGGTCGCTGGAACCGCTCCGGGTCGTGATTGGCGGACCCGATAGCCAGGGTGAGCATGGTGCCCGATCGCACGGCCCGGTCCCCGATGTCCAGATCGTGGCGTGCAATGCGCAGGTCCAGCTGCACCGGCGAATCGTACCGCAAGAGTTCCTCCACGGCGGAAGGAACCAGTTCCGGCTGCTCCCGCAACAGGGCCAGCTGGTCGGGGTGCCGCAGAAGGGCTCGAACCCCGTTGCCGATCAGGTTCGTGGTCGTCTCGTTGCCGGCCGCCAGTAGAAGGCGAAGCATCACGATCGTCTCGCCTGATGAGAGCTTGTCGCCCTGCTCCTCCGCTTCAACCAGCCGTGAGACGAGGTCGTCGCGGGGCTCGCGGCGGCGCTGTTCGATGATCGCCCCGAAGTACTCGGCGAGTTCCTGAGCGCTCCGGTACACTGCCTCCGCTTCCTCTGGAGAGAGAAGGGGTTCCAGCACGCGGGCCAGGCGGTCCGACCACACCTTGAAGCGGTTGAGGTCCTTCTTGGGGACACCGATCATTTGGGCGATCACGATCGTCGGGAACGGCACCGCGAAGGCTGTCATCAGGTCGAACTCGTCGGCCCCCTCGACATCGTCGAGCAGCTTGTGAGCAATGGCCCGAATGTAGTCCTCCATCTTCGCGACCGAACGGGGTGTGAACGCCCGGTTGACGAGACGACGGAGACGCGTGTGGTCCGGCGGGTCCAGCGCGAGCATGCTCGGCTTGAGCTTCTTTTGGGTGGCCAGAGAGCCGCGTGAGGAACGCGCCCTCTTCTGGTCGTTGGAGAAGCTCTTGTGATCCCGCAGGATTCGGTCCACATCGGCATAGCGAGAGACCACGAACTGCCGGGTCAGGATGCTGTAGTGGAACGGATCCCGTTCACGGAGCTTGCGATATACGGGATACGGGTCGTCGATGAACTCACGCGCGAGCGGCCACCACGCTACACCGCTTCGCAGTCGCTCCTCTGCCAATCGTGCGTGGATGTAGATCGATTTTGCCGCTGCCGCAATCGCGTTCCTCAGTGCCATCCCGTATTATCCTGTCTTCTCGAACACAATGCCACCGCCCGAGTGCCTGTACACCTGCGGCCTGCCACTCGTTTCCTGTCGGCAGGATGAGAGTGCGGGTCCGTCATCCGCGCTTGGAGGGTCGGGTAGTGATAAAGAGGCTGATGGGATCATGAAGACGGATCCACGCTATCCAACGGTAATGCGGACATTACGTTTTGTAATCCAAAGTTTACGTTGCGGATGCTGTGCACTGTCGTCCGGGTTGTTGCTCGCGGCTTCCGGGGGTGCCCAGCAGATCATCCAACTCCCCGCCGAAGACAGCTGGCTGGAGGCCGACTTCAAGGAGCTGTACCGGCTGGGCTCCATGGCGGGCGAGGATTGGGAACAGTTCGGGTCCCTTGCGAGTGTGGCGTTCGACGGTGTGGGCAACCTCCTGGTGTTCGACCGTACCTTCCAGACTCAGATCGTGTTCGTGGTGGGCTCGGACGGGCGACTTTTTCGGCAATTGGGTGGACCGGGTGAAGGTCCGGGCGAGTTCGGCCACGCGGGCGCCATTGCGGTCTTTGCCGATGGACGCGTGGCAGTCGTGGATATCGGCAGGCGCGGCTACCACCTTTTCGCTGCGGACGGCGAATTCGAGCGTTTGGTGCGTATGGCCAGCCCCTCTGGCGTGACCAGCGTCGGACATGTCGTGGCCCATCCCGCAGCGAATGCGGTCTTCGGAGTGCCCACGCTGGCGACCGGAATGGTGTTCACGGCAGAGGCGTTTCGCGGCCCGGTCAGGTTCCCCACGGCGCACCCGTTTGAACGCACGACCCTGTCCGGCGAGGAGACCAGCACGGACACGGTCGCGGAAGCCTGGCTGCCCCCGGTCGACATCGACGATCTGGACGATACGGATCTGCGCAATGCTGCGCCCAACCCCACGCGCCTCCTCCCCGAACTCAGCCCGGAGCTCCATTGGGGAGTCCTTCCGGACGGCCGTGTGGTGTTCTCCGACTCGACGACGTATACGGTCAAGGTCGTCGAGGCTGGCGCGGGAGTCGTGCGAGTCCTGAAACGTCCGTTCCAGCCCGAGCCGGTGACCGGCGGCATGATCCGCTCCGAGAAGAGCCGCCGGCTGCGCAGGCTGGAGGAAAACGCTGCACCCGGTGCGAACCTGCAGGCGCGGCGCAGGCGTATCGACGAGCTCGAGTTCTACACCCAACTGTCCGTGATTCGCGGTCTGGGAACAACCTGGGACGGATACATCTGGGTGCTGCGGCGGGGTGAGGGCCCCCGGGACGATGGGCCCATCGACGTCCTCACTCCGGACGGTCGCTATCTGGGCAGCTATCCTGCCGGGACCACGGCGCTGCCGGCCGCATTCGGTCCGGATGGTCTCGTTGCGTTCGTCGAGGTCAGCGAGCTGGGTGTGCAGACGGTGGTGGTGAAGCGGGTGGTGGACCGCGCCAGCGTGCGCGGGAACTCTTCGCCGAAGGTGCGGTAGCCGGGCGGGCGGTCAGGCGGTGCGATTGCGCAGCCGTCCCCGGGACCGGACCTTGCTCGGAGAGCCTACCCACCCGATCCCAGGGGCCACCCGATGAAGACCACGCGCATCCTCCTCTGCCTCTCAGCACCTTTTCTCACTCCCACCCCCGCGACCGCCCAGACCACCCTCGAGACCGCCGTCTCCCATCTTGAGTACCGGGGAATCGGGCCCGCGCTGATGGGTGGGCGCATTGCCGACATCGCGGTCGTGGAGTCGAAGTCGCAGGTCTTCTACATCGCGACCGGAACCGGCGGGGTCTGGAAGACCGCAAACCACGGCACCTCGTGGACGCCCCTCTTCGACGACCAGCCGGTCAGCTCCATCGGGGACGTGACCGTTGACCAGTCGAATCCGAACCTGGTCTGGGTGGGCACCGGCGAGCCGCAGAACCGCCAGTCCTCCGGTTGGGGCAACGGCGTCTACAAGTCGGCCGACGCCGGAAACACATGGCGGCACATGGGGCTCGAAGGCACGAAGCACGTCGGGCGCATTCTCATCCACTCGCGCAACCCCGACGTGGTGTACGTGGCGGCGGTGGGCGATCTGTGGGGGCCGAACGAGGAACGCGGCGTCTTCCGAACGAAGGACGGGGGCGAAACGTGGGAGAAGGTCCTGTACATCGACGAGCACACCGGCGCGATCGACCTTGCCATGGACCCGGGCGACCCGAACACGGTCTTCGCCGCGATGTACCAGCGCCGCCGCACGGGGTGGGGCTTCAACGGCGGCGGCCCCGGTAGCGGCCTCTACCGCACCTTCGATGGCGGCGACAGCTGGGCCGAGGTGACCGAAGGTCTGCCAGAGGGCGACAAGGGACGGATCGGCGTCGATGTCTTCCGCCAGGACGGGAATGTCGTGTACGCGCTTGTGGAGGCGGAGCCGCGCAGTGCCGACCAGGGATTCGGCGGAGGCGGTGGCGGTGGCGAGACGAAGAACGGTCTCTTCCGCTCCCTCGACCGGGGCGACAGCTGGGAGAAGATGTCCAGTGCCAACCCGCGTCCGATGTACTACTCCCAGGTGCGGATCGACCCGAGCAACGTGGACCGCATCTACCTCCTGGGAGGCTCGCTGATGGTCTCCGACGACGGCGGCCGCTCCTTCCGCAACGACGGCGCCGAGCAGATCCACGTCGACCATCACGCGCTCTGGATCAACCCGAACGACCCCGACCACCTGATCCTCGGGAGCGACGGCGGCGTCACCGCGACCTGGGACGGAACCGCCCACTGGCGCATGTTCGACAACCTGCCGCTCGGTCAGTTCTACGCGATCGGCTACGACATGCGCGACCCGTACTTCGTCTGCGGCGGCCTGCAGGACAACGACGCCTGGTGCGGGCCGTCCAACACGCGCTCGTTCCACGGCATTCGCCACCAGGACTGGTACGAGACCGTGTACGGCGACGGCTTCTTCACCATCGTCGACCCCACCGACTCGACCATCGTCTACTCCGAGTCGCAGGGCGGGAACATGAACCGGTACGACCTCGTCACCGGCGAGAAGATCCCGATGCGTCCCATCACCGGTCCACGCGCCGACGGCGATACCGCCAAGACCTACCGCTACAACTGGAACTCGGCGCTCCAGCTCTCGCCCCACGACCCGGCGACGGTCTACCTCGGCGCGAACTACCTCATGCGCTCCCGTGACCGCGGCATGTCCTGGGAGGAAGTCGGCGGCGTCGACCTTACCAAACAGCTCGACCGCAAGGAGCTGGAGATCATGGGCGTGCCCGGCTCGGAGCCGGCGATGTCGATCCACGACGGCACGTCCAACTACGGCAACATCACCGCCTTCGCGGAGTCGCCCCTGGCGCAAGGACTGCTCTACGTCGGCACCGACGACGGCAATGTCCAGGTGAGCCGCGACGACGGCGCGACGTGGACGAACGTCGCCGACCGGATCGACGGGCTCCCCGAGCGCACCTACGTGAGCCGGCTGGAACCGTCCGCGCACGCCGAGGGGCGCGTGTACGCGACCTTCGACGGCCACCGCAACGGCGACTACGCCGCTTATGTGTATGTCAGCGAGGACTACGGGCAGAACTGGTCGCGGATCAGCGAAGGTCTGCCCGACGGCTGGTCGGTGAACGTGATCACCGAGCACCACAGGGCGCCGAATCTGCTCTTTGCGGGCAACGAGGTCGGTCTCTTCGTGTCGGTCGACCGCGGCGAGGGGTGGGTGCAGCTCAAGAACAACCTGCCGGTGGTGCCGGTGGACGACATTCTCGTGCATCCCCGCGACAACGACCTGCTCGTGGGTACGCACGGGCGGTCGTTCTGGATCCTGGCGGACGTGACGCCGCTGGAGCACCTGTCGGAGGAGATGCTGGCGGAGGCTGGCCGGGTCTTCCCGTCGGAGCGCGAGTCGATCATGTGGGCGGAGCGGGGTGACTGGCCGTTCACGGGCGCGACGTACTCGGCGCCGAACCCCCCGCGCGGGGCGCGGATCCGGTACTACCTGCGCGATGCTCAGGCAGCGCCGATGGCGGAGGAGGAGGGGGAAGAGGGCGACGGTAACGGCGCCGCTGGCTCGGCGGGCGCAGGAGCCGGCGACCAGGTGGGCGGCGGTGAGCCTGCGGGAGGTGCGGGAGGCTCACCGAGCGAAAACGGCCAGGACGCTGACGACAACGACGCCTTCGCGCTGACCATCGCCGACGCTGACGGCAACCATGTCCGCACGCTGGACGCGCCATCCGAGGCCGGCATCAACGAGGTCATCTGGGACTGGCGCTTCGACGCGCCGTACGAGCCACCGGGAGGTGCGGAGGCCGGGGGACCCGTCGGATTCGGCCAGCCGGGCACGCCGCAGGGCCCGATCGCGCTGCCGGGAGTCTACACGGTGACCATGGAGGTCGCGGGCGAGACCTCCTCTTCGACGGTCGAGATCCAGGCCGATCCGCGGCGTACCATGTCCCGGGCCGACCGCATGGCCCGCCAGGACGCGCTGATGAGCCTGCACCGTCTGGCAGTGCCGATCTACGAGGCGGGGCGCGCGATCCGGAGCCTGGAGGAACAGCTGGATGCCGCCGAGGAACTGATCGACGCCGCGGCCGAGGCGCCGGAAGGCCTCGAAGAGGAGCTGACGGCGATCCGCGAGGCGCTGGAGGAGGTCGAGGACGACGTGGCCGAGGCCCGCCGCAACGCGGGGGTGGCCCGAGCCATCCAGGGCTCGTCCACGCTGCCGACCGAGGACCATCTCTGGCAGGTCGACCGCGCCTGGGAGGTGATGGCCGAATTGGTCGAGCCGCTCAACGAGCTGATCACGTCGCGGGTGCCCGCGCTGAATGCGCAGCTCTACGCGGAGGGTGTGAGGCCGAAGCCGGGTGAGGCGGTGGTGGTGCCGGGGCGGTGAGGGGGGGGCGGGGGGATGTCAATCACGCATTACATAGTGTCATGTGCGGTTGTCCATTCGTCGTGCCCGGAGACCCCATTGGCGTAGGTGTTACGCTGGAGGCAATGGTAGTCTGGAGCCCGTAAAGATCTCAAACTGATCTTCCTGGGCCACCACAGATTCTCACGACAGCGGGAGGTGCTTGGAGAAGAGTCCCGTAGAACTCCCCACTGTCTGGATTGCGCCGCCGCCTTAGGCTGGTCGGTTTGCGACTAACCCTGCGACCTTCCCAGCAACTTGCAGATCCGCTGCACCGCAATTCCCGGAACCCCAACTGAGAAAGTTACCCCGCCGCTCAATACTGGGCTCCACGCCGAGGGCGGCGATTCCGACGTCATCGCGCACACGGGCGTTGGTGAGCTGGTCCAACCCTCTATATTCCAACCTGGGACCGACATATCCTCGAACCATCGCTACCGTTTGGTATCCCGACACCATAGGAAACCACCATGCACCGAAGTCAGGACTGGCCCGGCTCGCGTTGGTGGCGTGTGGATCTGCACGCCCATTCGCCCGAGTCCAAGGACTTCCGAAGGGCGAGAGACGACGAAAAGGACTGGTCCGGCTGGATTACAGCAGCAGTCGAGGCCGGTCTCGACGCCGTCGCGATCACAGACCACAACACGGCCGGTGCGATTTCGGAGATTCAGTCGGCAGCCGAGAGCCTGCCAGGTGTTCCGATCTTTTTCCCCGGCGTGGAAATAACGGCCAGCGACGGAGTTCACCTGCTTGTCCTGATGGATCCGGTTTTTAGCGAAGGGCACGTTGAGGATCTGCTTTCCAGAGTAGGAATAGCAGTGGATGACCGGGGAACTCAACTCGCCCGATCGAAACTGAGCGTTGAAAAGATCCTGGAGGAAGTGGGCGGACATGCCCTGATCCTGGGGCCGCACGTCAACGGGCCCAAAGGGATCCTGACTGTACACGAAGGGCAACAGAGACTGGCGGTGCTGAGGGATTCCCGCTTGGCCGCAGTCGAGATCGATCCTGACCGGGATCTTGATGGGAGCTGGCTCGATGGGAGCAAAGCCGAGGTGGGCCGCAAGATCTCGCGGGTATGGTCATCGGACGCTCACGAATTCGAGGAACTGGGGCGGCGCTTCACATGGGTGAAGATGACCCGTCCCGACATTGAGGGTCTGGGCTTGGCGCTGATGGACGGGTCCGACTCGCTCAAGCCTGCGACATCTGCCGAGCCCGGCGATCCCAATTCCCATCACGCGGAGATGCTCATCGAAGAGATCTCGGTCTCCAAAGCCCGATTCATGGGACGGCCGGAGCCGATGGTGGTCCGGTTCAATCCGTGGCTGAACGCGATTATCGGCGGCCGGGGTACAGGGAAGTCCACGCTCGTGGATTTCTGCCGCAAGACGCTACGGCTTGATTCGGAATTGGATGGAAGCGGAACTGGTGACGAAGGATCGCTGCGAAGGATCTTCGACCGCCGTTTGCCGGTCCCGCCAACGCGTGGCCGTGAAGGGCTCCTCACGGAGGACACCCATATCGAGGTGATCTACCGCAAGAACGATGAACGGTTCGCGTTGTCGTGGAGTCCCTCTGGAGGGACGCCTTCGATCAGTCGCCTGAGCGAAGAAGGACGGACGCCCGAGGAAGGCAGTGTCTCGGAGCGTTTTCCGGTGCGCATTTACAGCCAGAAACAATTGTTCGCAATGGCTCAGGATCTGGGCGCGCTTCTGACCGTCATCGACAAGAGCCCTCATGTCCAAGCGGCGGAAAAAAACCGCGAGATCGCACACCTCAAGTCCAGGTATCTGTCCCTGCGCGCCCAAGCCCGCACGGCCGCGGCCCGTGCGGAGGGGCTCAGCGCTCGCCGGGCGGCGCTCAGTGACGTTCAGCACAAGCTCGATTTCCTTCAGGAAGGTGACCAGGCGCGGCAACTGAGCGAATACCGCCGGAGGCGCCAGCAAGACGACACGTGGCAAGCAGTAGTGTCGGCGGCTAGGCAGAGCGTGCGTGCAGTAGCGGAAGGTGCGGAACAGCTCTCGGTTGCCGATCTTGACCTCGGAACCGCTGGCTCCGACGAAGATCCGCCGCAGGAAGATCTCGAGAAGGCTCACGAGTTGCTCAGCCGGGCCGTTGCAGGTCTTCGGGGACTCGTACTCGACACCGTTGACGACGCGCAGCGACAGATCGAACAGATACTAGCGGGGGAGCACATCCGACGGTGGCAGGCGGCCTTGGAGGCCAGCGAGGAAGGGTTCCGGGAAGCGTCTGCCCAGCTTGCCGACCGGGGCATCCGTAGTCCTGGGGAGTACCGGAGTCTGGTCGCGGATGCAGCCCGTCTGCGGCGAGAGGTCGACGGATTGGAGCGAGAGGGAAGCCGCGCACAGGAACTCGAGCGGGAGGCCGCGCTAACACTCGAACTTTATCGTGCGCGGCGCGAGGATCTGAGCCGCGTCAGAAGCGAATTTGCAGCAGAGGCCACACGCGAAGTCATTCGCGTCGAAGTGATTCCTCTTGAGAACCACCGTGGGCTTCGGGATGAACTGATGGGGATTCTGGGGACCGATCGGTTTGACGCCGACCGCAGGGCCCTTGCTGAAAGGATCCGGCCTGGGCCTGGAAAGGCTTGGAGCTGGGACCACCTGAATGCACTGGTGTCGGACATCCGCAAGTTCCAGGCGGATGAGTCGGAGGCTTGGGCCACGGAGGATTGGCGCTTCGAAGCGGCGCTCAAGAGAGTTGCGCCCGAGGGCATAGACCGGTTGGCTCTGTACTGCCCCGGTGACAACGTGCGCGTGTCGTTCCGGGATCGACAGAATGGCTGGCGGCCGCTCACGAAGGGCTCGCCCGGGCAGCAGACAGCTGCTCTCCTGGCTTTCGTGCTCGGCAATGGCTCGGAACCGATCATACTCGATCAGCCGGAAGACGATCTCGATAACACCCTGATCTACGATCTGCTGGTCAGCCAGCTGAAGGAAACAAAGCTCAATCGCCAGGTGATCGTCGTGACCCACAATCCCAATATCGTGGTGCACGGAGACGCCGAGTTTGTTCTGTCGCTGGAGGCCGGAGACGGTCAGAGCCGAAAGGCTTGTGAAGGAGGCCTACAGCAACAGAAGGTGAGAAACGAGATCTGCAAAATCATGGAAGGGGGACGGGAAGCCTTCGCGAGTCGCTACAGGCGGATCATGCCCGTTGAGAGGCCGGGATCATGAGGGACACCCAGGCCTTGGCAAGGCGGATTCGGCTCGGCGAAGACTCGACCTTGGAGCTGAAGCGCATTCTTGTTTCAGGTAGCAGGGTTACGGATCCAAAGCGTGACGATTTCGCGGATGAGATGACCGCTATGGCCAACTCGAGAGGTGGGACGCTGGTCTTGGGCGTGGCGGACAGGACCCGGGAACTCCTGGGAATACCCCTGCAGCGCATCGACCTTGTCGAAGCGTGGGTTCGGGAGATATGCAACGACTCGATCAAGCCCCCTCTCGACGCGGAAATCAACAAACTGGAACTGCCCGACAGCGATGGCATGCTTCGCAGTGTCATCGAGGTTGTCGTGCCTCGGAGCCTCTTCGTGCACGAGAGTCCAGGGGGCTACTTTCGTCGCATCGGGAGTTCCAAGCGAAGACTCCCTGCGGAGGTGTTGGCACGACTCCTTCAGGAGCGAAGCCAGTCCCGTGTCATCCGGTTCGACGAGACGCCGATTCCGGGGTCCTCGCCGGACGATCTCGAATCACGGCTGGTTCGCCGTTTTCTGGCACCGGATGCCGTAGTGGGGGAGAACGCGCTGGGTAAGCTCCGACTTATCGCGAGCGACGAAGACGATACCGCGCGGATTACGGTGAGCGGGGCGCTGCTTTGCACTGCGGAACCGACCCAGTGGATGCCTCACGCGTATGTTCAGGCGGTCAGCTACGCAGGCGAACGACGCGACGTGAACTACCAGATCGACGCCCGCGACTTCAGTGGTCCGTTGGATGGCCAGATCTTCGAAACGGTGGACTTCGTGCGCCGAAACATGCTCGTGCGAGCCGCGAAGAAGACGGCCCGGATCGAGCGTCCTCAATTCAGCGAGAGGGCAGTCTTCGAGGCGCTCGCGAACGCGGTCGCCCACCGCGACTATTCAATGGCCGGTGCGCGAATCCGCCTTCACATGTTTGCCGACCGCATTGAACTCTATGTCCCGGGATCGTTGGCGAATACGCTGACGACGGACAGCATGCACCTTAGGCAGTACAGCCGGAACGAACTGATCGTCTCGCTGTTGGCACGGTGCCGAATGCCGGTCGGCGAGAGTTTTGGACGATCACGCATCATGGACCGCCGGGGGGACGGAGTACCGATCATCCTCGGCGAGAGCCACGACCTGTCGGGGCGGATGCCCGAGTACACCATGATTGACGACAGCGAGTTGCGCCTGGTGGTCTGGGCGGCGGTGTAGCGGGTAGCTGCCCGAGCTTACTCACCACAAGCATCACCTAGAGATTCTCAACGAGGTTCTGGGAACCTCTGCAGGAACGATCAATTCTTTCATCGCGTGAATGATCATCATTCACGGCGCGAATAGATTTCACCGATCCGCGCCCACGATGGTGGGAGCTGTCCACCCGGCTGGCGTCTTCCCCGCTAACTTCCCCCGACCAGCAACTCGAACACCCGCTGCACCGCCACCGCCGGCACTCCCGGCCCGGTGATCTGCGGGTAGTGCTCCGCGTGATCCGTCATGTCGATCTGAGCGGCGGCTTCCTCGTACGACATCCCCTGCGCGTGCAGCTCGGCGGCGCGCGCCTGCAGGTCGCGCATGTATTCCTGCAGATATGTAATCCGCTCCTTGTCCTGGAACGGGTTGCCGTCCAGGGTGTCGTCCCAGGGTGTAGGCCCGGGAGGACCCAGTCTCCAGTGACTTGAGGTGCTCCAGGGTGTCGTCGAGGTAGCCGTCGCCCATATACGGCAAGCCCGGCACCAGCAGGTCGCCGGTGATGATCACTCGCTCGTTGGGCAGATGGACCACCACGTCGCCCCCGGTGTGGCCGCGTCCGAAGAAGAGGAGGCGGATCTCGCGGTCGCCACGGAAGAGGGTCATCCGCTCGGACAGGGTGGTATTGGGTCCCGCCGGCACGAGATCCTGCTGCCCGGCGAGGTAATTCCTCATGTAGGCCAGGCGGGCTTCCAACTCAGCGCGCTCGGCATCGTCTTCCGAGGCCGCGACCTGCTCCTCGAGCGCGGCGACCTGGTCGGGCAGGCCTCCGACGAACAGCTCGTAGGAGCGCCCCATCGAGCCGCCGTTTTCCAGCATCTCGCGGGTGACCTCGTGGCCGATCACATGCACGTCGGACGGATAGATCTGGTTCCCGTGCGCGTGATCGAAGTGGTAGTGAGTGTTGACCACGTAGCGGACTGGCTTGTCGGTCATGGCCTCGATCTCGTCGACGACGGCCCGCGCGGCAGCGGGGGAGATGTGGGACTCGACGAGCAACACATCGTCGTCGTTGACGATCACCGCTCCGTGCGACCCGACCGCCAAACTGCCCGTGCCGCGGGCGTGATACACTCCCGGCACGACTTCCTCGAATTCGAAGGCCGCGCCGGAATAGTCGGAGCCGGGTGGAAGGGCGGCATCGGGCGTGGCGTCGCCGCCGGGCGAGTCGGTGGGCTGGCAGGCGGCAAGCATCCACAGTGCGCAGACGAGGGCGGGGAATCTTTTTCGCATGACTGGCTTCTCGACTGAATGGGCACGGTTCCTTGTATGACCTACACTTGCGTTGCCGACCTGGAACGGCAAGATGCAAGGTAGGCCGCCGGGTCTTGCCCATTCCCGGCTGGTTCGAGTCCGATCCGCTCGGAGGAACACACAATGCCACCAGCTGTCAAAGGAATCGCGCCCCCGACCGGCGCCGCGAGCCCTGCTGCCATTGCGGTTGCCGCGACCATTGCCGTCGCGGCTACCATCGCCGCCCTCTTAACCGCGTGCGCCCCGGCGGACGGACCGCCCGCCAACGCACGCCCCACCGTGTCCCCCCACCTCGTCGAACTCTTCGACGGCCGCGTCATCCCCGCCATGCCCGAGCTGCTGGGCATGCGCGCGCAGTACGAACTCCGGCTGGAATGGCTCGCCGAGAAGCGCGCGCTCCTGCTCGACCGGATGCGCGAACACGGGATCGAGATGTGGCTCGTCGTCAGCGAGGAGTTCCACCCCGACCCGGCCCTGCTCTACGTCGCGCCGCCGCTCCAGTACGCCCGCCGTCGCGATGTCATGGTCTTCGTCGACCGCGGCGATGACGGGCTCGCCGCATACTCCGACTACTGGCGTCCGACCGCGGACTACCGCCGCTTCTTCGAGCCCATTCCGGCGGCGCGCAACGCCCGGGGCATCCAGGACACCCGCACCGGCCTGCAGGTGCTCTGGGAACGGTACGATCCCGCTACGATCGGCCTCGCCATCGGAGGCAACCGCGGTCACGACAGCAGCCTCACGCACGACAGCTACCGCTTCCTCGCCGACGCCCTCGGCTCCGTGGCGGAATCGCGCTTCGTCTCCGCCGCGCCGCTCATCGAGGATGTCTTCGACACCCGCCTGCCCGGCGAGCTCGAGCCCTACCGCCAGCTTGTCCTCGCCACGGACGTCATCGCCCAGACCGCCCTTTCCAACGTCGTGATCACACCCGGCGAGACCCGCGCGGAGGACATCAAGTGGTTCTTCGACGAATCCATCGCCGAGCTCGGCGTGGGTGGCAAGCCCTGGTTCGAGATCCACGTGGCGGTGCAGCGCTTCGATCCGGACACCGGCGAGATGATCCCGTACGTGCATCCCTCTCCCGACGACCTGGTCTTCCAGCGGGGAGACATCATCCACCTCGACTGCGGCTTCGACTACCTGGGCTTCGCGAGCGACTGGCAGAAGGTCGCCTACATCCTGCGCGAAGGTGAGGAAGATGTGCCGGAAGGACTGAAGACCGCGCTCCGGAACGCGAACATCGTGCACGAGGCATTCGCCTCCGGGCCCCGTCCCGGGATGACCGGGTGGGAGGCCACCCTCGCGATCGCGGCCGAGCTGGAAGACGTGGACTTCCTTCCCAGTCTGTATTCGCACCCGATCGGCTACCACGGCCACGCCCTTGGTCCGGCGATCAACGCACGCAACATGGACCTGTCCTCGCCCCCGGAGTGGGACTCCCACCTCCGGGACGGCGCCTACCGTTCCATCGAGTTCAGCGCCACGACCGCGATCCCCGAATACGGCGGCGGCACGGTCACGATCCCGATGGAGGACGATGGCTACCTGACCGCCGATGGGTACGAGTACTTCCGCCCCTACCAGACCGAGTGGTACCTGATACGGTGAGCTGGAGTGGGCCCACCGAGTGGGGTTGTCGGGCATGAAGGCGCGCGCCTCCACCGCCGACCTCGTGGCGGCGGTCCGGGCCCTTCACCAGCGCGATCCGGTGCGGCTCATCGACGACCCCTACGCCATCGTGCTCTGCGGCCGGTACCTGCGCCGCATCCTGCGGATTCGCCCCGCCGGACGGATCATCGCGCACTGCCTGTCCGGCTTGCGGCCGTCCATGCTCGGGGTGCTGATCCGGGCACGCTACGCCGAGGTGGCGCTGGAGGCGGCGGTCGGCGCCGGGGTTACGCAATACGTCATCATCGGCGCCGGGCTGGACTCGTTCGCCCTCCGCCGCCCCGATCTCATGACCCGGCTCCAGGTCTTCGAGATCGACAGGGCCGCCATGCAGGAGGTCAAGCGGGATCGGCTGCGGTGCGCCGGCGTGGAGCTGCCGCCGGGACTGCACTTCGTGCCCGCGGACCTCGGTCGGATCCCGGTGATGAAGGCGCTGTCACACTCCGCGTTCGACCCTTCGAGAAGGGCGTTCCTGTCCCTCCTGGGGGTCATCTACTACCTGCCGCGGGAGGTCGTCGTCTCGACCGCGCGCTCGATTGCGGAGGGCGTGGCCCCCGGTTCGCACCTCGTGGTCGACCACATGCTCGACACCGGGTCGGCGTGGCCCGAGCACAGGAAGAAGAGGGAGCGCCTCGAGGCATACGTCGCCAAGAGGGGAGAGCCGATGTACGGTGATTTCAGTTTGGAGGGGATGAGTGCGTTGATGGCCGATGCGGGCTTCCGCACGCTCGAATCCGTCACCATGATGCAGCTGGGGCGACGGTATGCCGAAGAACTCGGCCCTTTGCCGTTTGAAGTCCCCGGGATCTTCGCTTGCGGGCACTTTCAGAAGTAGGACTCCGCACCGGCGCCGGCGACTGGCGCCCGCACCCGGGATCGCTTCATGTTCAAGCCCGCGGGAGGGCCCCCCACGCCGACGGGGGGCGCGCCTCGCACACGTCCCTCACAACGGAGTACACACATGGTTTCCGCTTTCAGCCTCTGGCTCCCCATCTTGGTTTCGGCCGTGCTCGTGTTCATCGCGAGCTCGGCGATCCATATGATGCTCTCGTACCACAACAAGGACTTCCGTGGCGTCCCCGACGAGGACGGCGTGATGGACGCCCTACGCGGCTTCGACATTCCGGCCGGCGACTACTCGCTTCCGCACGCGGAAAGCCTGGAGGTCATGCGGAGCGAGGAGTACCAGGACAAGGTCAGGCGCGGACCGGTCACATTCATGACGGTGTTGCCCGACGGACGCTTGTTCAGCATGCGCGATCAACTGATCCAGTGGTTCGTGTACAGCGCCGTCGTCAGCCTGTTCGCGGCCTACGTCACCGGCCTCGCGCTGGGACCGGGGGCCGACTACATGGCGGTCTTCCGCCTGGCGTCGACTACTGCCTTCATCGGCTACGCGCTCGCCCACGCGCAGAGGTCGATCTGGTTCTCGCAGAACTGGGGAACGACGGCCCGCAACATGTTCGACGGGCTCGTTTACGGACTGTTGACCGGCGGCGTCTTCGGGTGGCTTTGGCCATGACCGAACTCCGAGGACAGACGTGTGAGGCGTGCCGGCGCGGGGCGCCCCCGGCCACGGAAGCGGAGGTCGCGGAGTTCCGCAAGCAGATCCCCGAGTGGCAGATCGTCGAGCGCGACGGTATCCCACGGCTGGAGCGGGTCTTCCGGTTCGGGAACTTCGCCGCCGCAATGGCGTTCGCCAACCGGGTGGGGGAGTTGGCCGAGGAGCAGGGCCATCACCCCGCGCTGCTCACGGAGTGGGGGCGCGTGACCGTGACGTGGTGGACGCACAAGATCCGCAATCTCCACGTAAACGACTTCGTGATGGCGGCGAAGACGGATCATGCGTTTGGGGGCGGGGCGGGGTGAGGACGATCGCCGGTTCGGGTCGGATGGCAGGCCCCGGCTGGTTCCTCCGGCTGGCCGTTTTCGCCTGTGTGGCCGCGCTCGCGGGCTGCCGGGACGGCCTCCCCGGCCTCTCCGGGATCCGGGAATCCGACATCCGCCGCGACATCGACGTACTCGCGGGCGACGGCATGTGCGGCCGCGAGGCGGGTACTCTCGACGAGCTGCGCGCGTCGGCCTGGATCGCGGACCGGGCTCGTGAAGCCGGGCTCGAGCCCGCCGGGGACGACGGCACCTACTTCCAGTTCTGGCCGATCCGGCGCACGGTCATCTCGGATCACAGCGTGGTCCAGGTCGACGGATCGCCGGTGACGCTCTGGCGGGACGCAGTCGTCATGCAACCCGTCGAGGCCACGATCGACGGCACCTTGGTGGACATCGGTGCCACGCCCGCCGACGAGGTCACGGCGTCACGCATCCTGGGCAGGCCGGTCGTGGCCCGGTTGCTTCCTCCCGATCCCATGCCCGACCTGAACACCCTGATCGGCAACGTCCTCTACACCTGGCAAGGGGTGGCCGAGAGGGCCCAGGCGCTGGTCGACATGGGGGCGAGCGCGGTCGTCGTCGTGGGCGACTCCGTCAGCGAACGCGCGGCCGACTGGATCGCGCAGTGGCAATCCCGGGGCAGTTACGAACTCGACGCGGCACCCTCAGCCGAGACCGGCGAGCCCGGCCCGGGTGCGCCCGTCCTCCTGGTGAGCGAGGAGTTGGGCGCCGCCATGTCCGCCGGTTCGCGGTTCCAGGCCGAAATCTCGGTCGACAGCTTCCGGTATCCGTCGGTCAACGTGATCGCGAGGGTGACGGGTACCGCCGCCGGGTTGGCCGACGAGCATGTGCTCTTCTCCGCCCACCAGGATCACGACGGGCTGCGGTACGCGGTCGAAGGGGACTCGATATGGAACGGCGCCGACGACAATGCGTCGGCAAGCGTCGCCCTGCTTGCGATCGGACGCGCGTTTGCCGCCGCCCCGGCCCGCCGCTCCGCGCTCTTCGTGTGGCACGGTGCCGAAGAGAAGGGCCTGCTCGGTTCGCGCTGGCACGTGGCCAACCCCGTCGTGCCACGGGAGAAGATCGTCGCGGTCCTGAACGCGGACATGATCGGCAGGAATCACCCCGACACGGCCTCGCTCCTCGGGGCCCAGCCCCCGCACCGCAACTCCCCGGAACTCGTCGCGATGGCCCTGGAAGCGAACCGCGCCACTGCCGGGTTCGTCGTCGATTCGCTGTGGGACCGCCCGGATCACCCGGAGGGGTTCTACTTCCGTAGCGACCACCTCCCGTACGCGCGCGCCGGCATCCCCGCGCTCTTCTTCACGAGCGTCCTGCACGCCGACTACCACACCCAGCGCGACGAGCCAGCCGGGATCGACGTTGGCAAACTGGCCCGCATCACGCGCTGGATGTACGCCACCGGCCGGTCCGTCGCCGACGCGGCCGTGGCGCCACGCCTTGATCCGGACTTCGAGTTGGAACGGTGACGGGGGCAGGTCTTGGCGGCTTGACCAATTCGGAACGTATGCCGAATTAGCTCAACTTTTTCGGAGCTTACTCCGAATTGGTTCAGCCACTTCCCGGTCGCCGCTTCGTGAACTTCACCTTCGCGACACCGGCCTCCGGATCCTTGAACTGCTCACGAAGCGTCCACCCCTGGGCCACATAGAAGGCATTCGTTGGGCGGTTGTCCGCGAAGCTCTCCAGTCTCAGGACCGGATGGGTGTTGAAAAGCTCGGCTTCGATCTGGCCGAGGAGAACACGCCCGAATCCCTCCCGGTGCCGTTCGCTGTCGACCATGAGCAGGTCGATCACCTCACCCTTCGCGACACAGTAGCCGACGACTTGTCCTTCCTCTTCGACGACCCGGCATTCCGCCCGGTGCTTGTCCAGATACGTCTCGACGGCACCGCTGGCCAGCCACGCCTCGACGGCGACGCGGCCGAGGAAACCCGTATAGCTGGCGCGAATGGTTCGAACAGATATCGAGAGGAGCTTCGCGCGGTCGGCGCTCCGTGCCGGTCTGATGTTGATGGCGGTCATCGTGGAGTCTCCGGGCGTGCCGGGACCAGGCGGCGCCGGACTCGCCGAAGCCTCGAATTGCGGCTCATGGCCACAGGCTCGGAGCAGCGAGGCCAGATCCGGCAACGACAGATCGAGCAGGGAAGCCGTCCGTCTGACTGAAAGGCGTCCCGCATCGAGGGCCGTTGCGACTCGCTCGACGAATTGTCGGCTGAACGGCCGGACATCCGGCGTGGCCCCGCGCGGGCGGCCATGCTCCACAAGACGGCCATCGTCAAAACGCGCCAAGTCAGCCCTGGAGAGCAGGCCAAGCCTGCGGAGACGCCACTTGCAGGCGGCCCCGGGCACCCGCAGTTCGACAGCCATGTCATTCAGCCGGTCGTGAACATCGGTCGGCTTTGTCAGGGAGTCCCAATGCTCCCGCAGGACGGTCTCCGGCATGAGCAGAGCCGAGGTGAAGTGCGTGGCCAGTCGCCGGACATGCCATCCCTTTCGTCGGCGTGGCACCTCGACGGGCTCTCTCCGCGCGGGCGGCATCGCGTCCCATGTGAGCAGGTGGAACAGTGCGTCGGCGAAGTGCAAGTTCCGGCGTCCTTCCGGGTCCTGCCGGTTGACCAGGACGCAACTCAGACCCGGAACGCGGGCGACAGCCCCCGAGACGGCGGGCGGAGGATCGGTGTCGAGCACCAGGATACGCATGCGGTCCTCCATTGCGGACCGGAGCAACTCCGCCGGGCAACGCCCCAACTGCCAGTGATCGGCTAACGCCTCGCCAGCTCTCTCCGCGTCCTCGAAGGAGGAACGCGGGGTCAACGCCAGCTTGGACTCCAGCCACTGCGGTTCTTCGCCCTGCTCCCTGGCCAGCTCGCGGTACATGGCGATCCACCGTCCCACGCGTTCCTCGAACTCGTCGAGAACCGCGTCCGCGACGGTTCGGCTAGTCCCGAAGGAGAACCGCCCTTCACCCACGAGGCGGAAGGCGTCGGTGAAGTAGTCGAGGTCCACATCGAGAGCACTCATCGCCCGAAGGAGTTCCTGAGCGCTCAGGCTGCGGCGCCCGGCCTCGATGCTGGCGACTGTCTGGCGGTGCCTCAGGCCCAACGCGTCAGCGAGTTGCTCCTGCGTCAGTCCGACCGTTCGCCGGGCAGCCTTGAGCCGGGTCCCGATGCGGGTGTCCTGTTGCATTATCATGGATGTACGCTAATACTAACATTATCTAGTATGCAACGTATTCGAAGTGGTGCCCATGTGACTATGGCGCTGACCTGCCTCCGAATGCAGAATAGATTGCCAGGGTGTTCTTCATCGGGATCATGAATGGGAGATGACACGACGTTGCTGACCGTCTTCGAGATATGCGCGGGAGCGGGTGGGATGGCCTTGGGCCTTGAGAAAGCTGGTTTTCAGGCCGTCGGGCTGGCCGAAATCGACCGTCATGCCTGCGCCACCCTGCGGGCAAACCGACCATCGTGGCGCGTGCTGGAGGCCGATGTCCGCCAACTTGACCCCACGAGCTTCCAGGGCGTGGACCTCTTCGCCGGCGGTGTGCCGTGCCCACCGTTCTCAGTGGCCGGAAAGCAGCTGGGTGCCGAAGACGACCGAGACCTCTTCCCCACGGCGCTGGAGATCATCGAGCGCATCCGCCCAAAGTCCGTCTTCCTTGAGAACGTCCCCGGCTTTGCTTCTAACCGGTTCGTGTCGTACCGTCGGGCGCTGGCGACCAGCCTCAATGCCCTCGGCTACTGGGTGGACTGGGCGGTGCTCAACGCGAGCGACTACGGAGTACCACAACTGCGGCCCAGGTTCATTCTTGTCGCGCTCCGGGAGCGCTTCGCACCGTTTTTCGAATGGCCCATCCCGAGTCCAGCCAGGCAGACAGTCGGGGAGTGCTTGGCCGATCTGATGGGGGAGGACGGCTGGCCCGGCGCGGCCGAGTGGGCCAAACGCGCGAACGGAATCGGACCCACATTGGTCGGAGGCTCCAAGAGGCACGGCGGAGCCGATCTGGGACCGACCCGAGCTCGGGCCGCTTGGCGAAAGCTGGGAGTGAACGGAATATCACTCGCGGACGGGCCTCCAGGGCGGGACTTACCGGTAGGCGCGATCCCGCGCCTCACCGTCAGGATGACCGCCCGCGTCCAGGGGTTTCCCGACTCCTGGCGTCTCACCGGCCGGAAGACCGCCGCATACCGGCAGGTCGGCAACGCCCTGCCACCGCCTGTCGCGGAGGCCGTGGGCCATTCGCTGGCAAGCGCGCTTCTTGAGGAGGCGCCGGCGCACCATGCCGATCGTCAGTTGTCGCTCCAGTCGCAGATGGCATGATGGACGAGATTCTTCCTGGTGCCCGCCGTGAATTCCACCGAGGGCTCCAATCCAGACTCTGGTCGGTGCACAACGGAATCCCAAGCAATTCGGACACGAGCAACACGACCAGCGTGGGCATTGGAGTCGCTCTGGCCGAGGCCGTGGGCGTGACTGACGACCTGGTCCGCCTCGGCGGGTCGGCTGCGGGGAGCGAGTTCGAACGGCAGACCATGGACTTTCTCAAGGCTACCTTCCCACGCCTCGGTCACCTAAGGCCGGGTGATTGGCGGATCAAACTGGGTTCCGCGATCTCGAACTTCGAACAATACTCGCATCTCGACGCGCTTGAGCAGGCGGCCAAGGCCAATCGCGAACTCGCGGCCGCACTGGGCGGCGACTACACGATCAAGCCCGACATCATCATCACGCGCCGACCCGAGCCCGACGAACGGATCAACGAGCGCGAGCCCATTGTCGCCCGCGGAGTGGCGCTGTCCAGCCCGCTACGACGCAGGAACACGGATCTGGAGATTCTTCACGCCAGCGTTTCGTGCAAATGGACGATCCGCAGCGACCGGACCCAGAACTCACGCGCAGAGGCCCTCAATCTCTTGCGCAACCGGAAGGGTCACGCGCCGCACATCGCCGTAGTCACCGCCGAACCCCTTCCCAGCAGACTCGCCTCGATCGCCATCGGCACGGGCGACATCGATTGCACTTACCACATCGCGCTCCACGAACTGCAGGAGGTCGTTGGCGATTCGGGTTGGGGCGACGCACAGGAGATGTTCGCGATCATGGTGGAAGGAAAGAGGCTCAGAGACATCTCCGACCTGCCTCTCGACCTCGCCATCTAGCTGGTCTGGTGGAGTACAGCCCGAAATCCCGGGAAGAGGTCCGGCGCAACATGTCGGCCATCCGCAGCACAGGGGGCAAGACGGAAGTCGCCCTCCGCTCGATCCTGCACCGGCGCGGCCTCCGTTTCCGAAAGAACTACCCGAAGCTGATCGGCAAGCCGGACATCGTGTTTCCGGGTGCCCGGGTGGCGGTGTTCATCGATGGCGACTACTGGCACGCGCGGGTGTTGCGGGAGAAGGGGCCGGAAGCCCTGCAGGATCAGATGAAGACAGCGAACCGGGGCTATTGGATCGACAAGTTCAGCAAGAGGGTGGACCGTGACGACGAGGTGACCGCGGCGCTGGAGGAGGACGGGTGGACGGTGGTGCGGATCTGGGAGACGGATGCGCGAGCAGACTTGGAGGGAGTGGCGGATCTAATTGAGGCGGTGCTGGGGCGGCGGTGCCAGCATTGAGAGGGCTAAGACTAACTCCAAGGCTCAACGGGACTTGCGGTTACGCTGGGAAAAAGAGGAGATCTGGCCGGATTTCCCACCAAGGTGTTGGGTGATTCCGCGAAGAGAGGGCTGACGTCCGATTCTGGCGATGGTTGGGAGTGACGCAGCTCAGCCGAAGCGGACTGGATGGTGCGTAGCGCCTCGGCAAAAGGGTTGGATGCAAGGCTGGGGCGTTGCGGAAACGCAAGTTCGAGACCTCAGGACACACCGCTTCTGGGCGCGGCGGCGGTGAGGTGCATCCGGGTGCCAACGCTACGCACCCCGCCAACGTTCCGTGAGCCTGCCGGACGGCGAAGTCAGCGCACAGGATCGTGCGGCCCCACTTGGTCATTGTTGTTCTTCGTGTCTCGGGCACTGCTCATGATCGGCGGCACCGCCGGGAGCGAATCTGAGTGTTCCGCAAGCAAGAGCCACGATGGTTGTCAGAGAACGCGTGTCACCCGGTCGATCGTGTGGGGCTTCCGCCAGATTCGTTCCCGGTTACAGTTGGAGACGAATACCGGTGCGGCCTCCTTGCCTACCGCCCAAGTCGTCCCATATCCGCCACTGCACGAATCATGAGAGATGAACGAGACCTGCAGAAGGAAATTGCCCGCGTGACCGAAATCGGTCGAGCCAATCTCCGTGCTATTCGCCTAGCGGAGAATTGGTGTGGCCACCTCAAGATTGAAGCGTGTGGGGCTCTTGGCAATTCTAGACGTGTCCAAGAAAACAAAAGCCCCAGGATCTGTGGCCAACTCTCTGTTCCTTGAGACTGTGCCTGATCCAGGTGGTGGGTGTTTCCCGGTCGTAATCGGAATCGTCATAGTTCGGGGGAATCTGGCTCGTCCAAGTGACTTGTCCCCGTGACACCCAGAGTTTGATTGGTCGATCTCCGTTAGAGGCGGTCAGGTCTCGCCGCGCACCTTGTCGTCATAGACACAAACACCTCCAGATACGTTTCGTCTCACTCGGCAAAGAGAGCGAGGATGTTCTCCTTCCTCAGTGTCCAGTTTGGAGTCGCCTCCGCCAAACATCTCGGTCGTCCCAGATTCAGGCCTCTTCTTCCTGTCCGCCACCTTAAAGCCTTAGCCAATAGGGCTGACGGTACAACGGTAGTCCTACCCTAACCGGATCTCCGTCGGTTGAGACTCCACTGCCTGACCCTGGACCCAGAGGTTGCCTACGCCTCCTGCCCCTATCCGCCCTAAGATCCCCTTCACAATTATGTCTAGCGACGAATCTTCAGTGCCGATACCCGACACGCCGGAGAACATAGCCAAAGCGAACGGATGCTCCCACTGGGCGACCCGGGGGAACGTTTCATTTGTTAGGCATTTCGGTAAACTTGTCGCGCAACCAATCGAATGCGGCTCTTTGGTCATCGTTCTTGGCACGCCGAATTTGGGTGAGCAGCCACAACCGACTGGGCGGTTCTGGGGTTATGTTCTTTGCTCCTTGGTTACAGTGACTGCACAATGCTTTCAGATTGTCAAGTGTATCGCTCCCACCGTGACTCTTGGCTTTGATATGACTGATGTGGAGTCGTGTTGGGCGTCCCGTTCTGTCATCAGGATCGCCAGCGGCCGCACCGCACATTTGACAGGTATTGCCATTGCGGGCGAGCACCTCTGCTCGCAACTTCGCCGAGATGTGTCGGGCGAAGCTCACCGGTGCCTTCTCCGGTGGATGCGCTACCAACCGATACTGTCCCGGACGAAGATCAGTCGAATCATGGTGAGACTGGATCGGCCATCCCTCTTCGTCCCGAAGTTCCCGCAATCGGCGGGAATACTGGACTTGGTTCCCGCTGGCGTCGCGCACCTGCTCCGTCGTCACAATTTCTCCGATGTGTCGAAGCAGGAAGGCGCGGATCCCCGCCTTGCCCTTCAGGTCTTGAGACATCGTGCCAATGGCTCGGCCACTGCTGTAGCAAGGAGTGCGTTACCCGGTTGTCGGCATGCGTTTTCGGCCATGTATTCGTACAGGGCTTGTCTGAGGCCCAGCGCATTAGCCAGTTGCGGTTGGGTCGGACTGGACTGGTCGCGAGCTGCCTTCAGGCGCCGATCGATGCGGACGTGAGGTTGCGTTGACACAAAAGGAAAAATACGCTTGGACGTCTCACGATGCAAGGATGACGCCCGATTGTCCGTGGGCTGGAGAGCCCCCTACCGAAACCCCTCCTGCACCTTCTCCAACGCCTCCGCCCGCGGACACAGATCCTCGAACGGATAGTTGGCCAACGGCTCGTCCACCGTCCCCTGTAGGCCGTGGAAGTCCGCCCCCTCGCCCGGCGACGGCTCCTCCACGTATAGCAGCCCCGTCGCGACCTCGCCCGCGCGCTGCCGTTCGCGGACATGCGCATAGACCTTGTCGCGGTCCTGGGGGTCGTAGTCCTCGGGCACCTTGCGGAACCGGATCTGGCTGCCATCGTGCATGGTCACCGAGCGCACGTCACCGGCTTCGTAGCTGGCCTTGATTTCCTGCGCCGGGGGCACGAAGTCGGCCTGCACGAGCTCGTTGTAGTGATCCCGGGTGTACTCGTAGCTCTTGGTGGAGCCGCGGTGATCGTTGAAGGTCACGCACGGCGAGATCACGTCGATCAGCGCGAATCCCTTGTGCCGCAGCCCGGCCTTCAGGATGGGGACCAGCTGTTCCTTGTCGCCCGAGAAGCTGCGGGCCACGAAGCCCGCGCCCAGGCTCAGCGCCATGAGGACCGGGTCGATGGGGCGCTCGCGGTTGATCTGGCCGCGCTTGGCCGTCGACCCCACGTCGGCGGAGGCGGAGAACTGCCCCTTGGTCAGGCCGTAGACGCCGTTGTTCTCCAGGACGTAGAGCATGTCCACATTGCGGCGAATGACGTGGGCGAACTGCCCGATGCCGATGGAAAGGCTGTCCCCGTCGCCCGACACCCCGATGCACACGAGCTCGCGGTTGGCGGCGTGTGCCCCGGTCGTGATCGACGGCATGCGGCCGTGCACCGCGTTGAAGCCGTGGGCTTCCTTGAGGAAGTACGTCGGGGTCTTGCCGCTGCAGCCGATCCCCGATGTCTTGGCCACCTTGTGCGGCTCGATCTCGAGCTCCCAGAAGGTCTCGATGATCGCCGCGGTGATGGAATCGTGTCCGCACCCGGCGCAGAGCGTGGACATGGGCCCTTCGTAGTCCCGGCGGGTGAGGCCCAGCCGGTTGCGCTTGAGGCCCGGGTGGTGAATGCGAGGCTTCTTGATGTAGGTCAAGGGTTCGCTCCTTGCGCGGCCGACGCCATCGGCCCGCCGGGTGATCCCGGCTTCGGGCCCAACGCCAGGTGAGGCTCGAGCCCGTCGATCACATGGTGGCAGCTCATGGGGAGCCCCCCGAAATAGCGGACCGACATGAGGTGATCCTTCTTCGCCCCCGTCTCGGTGATCAACAGCTTCCGCAGCTGCCCGTCCCGGTTCTGCTCCACCACGAAATTGATCTCGTGGTCCATCAGGAACGCCTCCACGTCGGGGTGGAACGGGAAGGCCCGCACCCGCAGGAAGTCCACTTCGATGCCGCGTGCGGTCAGCTCGTCCACCGCCTCGAGCACCGCCCCCCGGCACCCGCCCACCGTCACCAGCCCGATCCTGGCGCCCTTGCGCAGCCGGATCTCCGGGCCGGGCAGGTGCACGGCCGTGCCCTCGATCTTGCGCCCGATCCGCGCGAGCACGTCGGCATACGGCTCCGAGTCCTCCGTGTAGTTGCCGTACCGGTCGTGGCCGGATCCCCGTGTCAGGAAGGCCCCGTTGGGGTGGACGCCGGGTAGTGTGCGCGCGGGCACGCCGTCCCCGTCGACGTCCAGGTAGCGGTGGAAGGGGCCCGTCGCCGCCTCCAGCTCCTCTGCCGTGAGCACCTTGCCCCGGTTGGGCCGGTACGCGTCGTCCCATTCCAGCTTCGGCACGGCCCAGTCGTTCATGCCGATGTCCAGATCGGTCAACACGAAGATGGGCGTCTGGAAGCGCTCCGCGAGGTCGAAAGCCTCGACGGCGAAGTCGAAGCACTCGCGCGGATCCGACGGGAAGATCACGATGTGCTTCGTGTCTCCGTGGGACGCGTAGGCGGCGAACCGGATGTCCCCTTGCTGAGTCCTGGTCGGCATCCCCGTCGACGGCCCCACCCGCTGCACGTCGAAGAAGACGGACGGGACCTCGGCGTAGTAGGCGAGTCCGATGAACTCGGTCATCAGGGAGAGGCCCGCGCCGCTGGTCGACGTGAAGGCGCGCGCGCCCGCCCACCCGGCCCCGATCACCATCCCCGCAGCCGCCAGCTCGTCCTCGGCCTGTACGATCGCGTAGCGGTTCTTGCCCGTCTCGGGGTCCTTGCGGAACCGGTTGCAGAACGCCGTGAAGGCGTCGACGAGCGATGTGGAGGGCGTGATCGGGTACCAGGCGGCCACGGTGGCCCCCGCGTAGACGCACCCCAGCGCGGCCGCCGTGTTGCCGTCGATGACGATCGAGTCCTTGTTCCCGTCCATCGCTGCCAGGTGCACCGGCAGGGGGCAGTCGAAGTGCTCGCGGGCGTAGTCGTAGCCCAGGTCGATCGCGAGGAAGTTCGCGTCCAGCAGCTTGGCCTTCGACGCGAAGGTCTCGTTCAGCAACCCCTTCACGATGTCCAGGTCGATGTCCAGCAGCGCGGCCAGGGCCCCCACGTAGCAGATGTTCTTCATGAGGATGCGGATCCGCGCGCCCTTGAAGTTGTCCACCGTCATCTTCGCCAGCGGGACGCCCAGGAAGTTCACGTCGTCGCGGTCCAGGTTGCGGGGCAGAGGCCAGCTCGAGTCGTGCACGACCCAGCCGCCCGTCGTGACCTCCTGGATGTCGCGCGCGTAGGTGGCCGGATTCATCGCGACGATCAGGTCGAATCGCGCCGTCCGCGCGGTGTGCCCGTCCTTGTTGGCCCGGATCTCGTACCAGGTGGGGAGTCCCTGGATGTTCGACGGGAAGAGGTTCTTGCCCGAAACGGGGATCCCCATGCGGAAGATGGCGCTCCGTAGCAGCCCGTTCGCGCTGGCCGACCCGGTGCCGTTCACGGTCCCGATCTTGAAGGCGATGTCGTTGACGCGCGACGCGGTCGCCGGCGGCCCGCCATTAACGAGTACCTGCGTGTCGACCGCCATCAGCGGGCTCCAACCCCCGCCAGCTCCAAGATGGACATGCCAGGATGGATTTCACCCGCGTCCAGCCCGGCGTACGGAAGCAGCAGGTCCGACTTGCGCATGTCCCACGCCGCGGTCGGGCACCGTTCGGCGCACAGTCCGCAGTGGATGCAGAGGTCCTCGTCCTTGACCATGATCCTTCCCGTCTGGGGGAGGTCTTCCGAGATGAAGAGGGGCTCCTCGGGGGTGAGAAGCGGTGCCGTGAGCCGCTGGGCGAGATCCTCTTCAGGACCGTTATGAGTGATGGTGAGGCAGTCCAGGGGACAGATGTCGATGCACGCGTCGCACTCGATGCACAGGTCCGCCTCGAAGTGCGTCTGCGCGTCGCAGTTGAGACAGCGCTCGACTTCGGCCAGCGTCTGCTCGATGTCGAAGCCTTCCTCCACCTCGATGTCCAGCCGCTTGAAGCGCTCCTGCAGGTCGACGTGGCGCATTTTCGCGCGCTCGGCCTCGTCGTAGTCGTTGGAATACGTCCACTCGTGCAGCCCCATCTTCTGGCTGACCAGGTTCATCCCCTCCGCCGGACGATCCGTGAGCGACTCCTCGTGGCACCAGGCGTGGATGGAAATCGCCGCCTGATGGCCGTGCTCGACCGCCCAGATGATGTTCTCGGGGCCCCACGCCGCGTCGCCGCCTACGAATACCCCGGGACGCGACGTCATGAAGGTGGCCTTGTCGACGATCGGCATGTCCCAGTTGTTGAAGTCGATCCCGATGTCGCGTTCGATCCACGGGAAGGCCGTGTCCTGCCCGATGGCCAGGATGACCTCGTCGCACTCGATGACCTTGCTGTCGTGGACCTCGGCACGGAGCCGTCCGCCTTCGCCCTCGTGCCAGGTCACCAGGTCGAAGACCATGCCCTTCAGCTTGCCGTCTTCGACGATGAACTTCGACGGGGAGTGGTTTTCCAGGATCTCCACCTGCTCCTCGATGGCGTCCTCCAGCTCCCAGGCTGATGCCTTGAAGTGGGGCTTGGTCTTCCGCGCCATGACCTTCACGTTGCTGGCCCCGAGGCGCTGGGCCGTACGGCAGCAGTCCATGGCGGTGTTCCCCACGCCGATCACGAGCACCCGGTCGCCGCAGCTCTCGATGTGGCCGAAGCGCACCGACTCCAGCCAGTCGATCCCGATGTGGACCTGGTTGGAATCCCAGCGCCCCGGGAGGCTGAGCTCCTTGCCCCTGGGCGCCCCGGAACCGATGAAGACGGCGTCGTAGTCCTCGTCCAGCAGCGCGGCCAGGCTGTCGACCGGACTGTTGAGGCGTACGTCCACGCCCATGTCGGTGATGTACTCGATCTCTTCCCAGAGCACCTTGGCCGGGAGCCGGAACTCGGGGATGTTCGTCCACGTCAGGCCGCCCGGTGCCGCCAGTTTCTCGAATATCGTGACCTCGTACCCCAGCGGCATCAGGTCGTTGGCGACGGTCAGCGAGGCGGCTCCGGCGCCGATGCACGCGATGCGCTTCCCGTTTTTCTCTTCGGGGATATCGGGCAGGAAGGGCCGGACGTCGTCCCGGAGGTCGGCAGCCACACGCTTGAGCCGGCAGATCGCCACGGGCTCTCGCCGTCCAGCCGCACTCGGCGGCACACCGGTTCGCAGGGGCGGTCGCAGGTCCGGCCCAGGATCCCGGGGAAGACGTTGGACTTCCGGTTGAGGAGATACGACTCGGTGAACTGCCCGTTGGCGATGAGCCGGATGTACTCGGGGACGTTGGTGTGCGCCGGACATCCCCACTGGCAGTCGACGACGCGGTGGTAGTGGCGCGGGTCTGTAGTGTCGGTTGGTTTCATCAAGGGCGGCAGTGCGCTACGGGTTCCGTTCCGGATCGCAACCGTTCGGTGACGAACAGCCGGCCGGTGTCGATTCGCGTGCCATGGTACTACTCCCTCCGCCCGATGGAAAGGGCAGAGGTGAGGCGCCCCCGCATCCGCCCGTGGACCTGATCCAATCTACCGTGCAGGGGTGGGGCGGGGAAGGGAGTTGGCAGTGGCGTCAGTGGTGGAGGCCACCGCCCGTCACGCACCGCTCGCGAGGGACACTCTTGCTGTACCGGGGGTGAGGATGGGTACCGGAAACGCGGGTGACAAGGCAAGCAGATCTCTGTCGCCCGTTACCAGAGCGTCGGCCCGGCCCACCAGGGCCAGCTCAAGGAAGGGACGGTCGAACGGGTCCCGACATTCAGGTACCACCGGAGGATCGGACACGACGACCGATTCGCAATACGGCAGGTAGTCGCCCAGCAGGTCTTCTCGCTCGCGGTCGGTCAGCCTGAACTTGGGATAGGAGAGCACACGGATCAGTTCGGCGATTGTGGCACGGCTCGCGAGCGGCAGGACGGTCTCCGCCCGCAATGCGTCACGCAACCAGGTGACCCTCCCGGCCGGGAAGAGCAGCGCCGACAGCAGCACGTTTGTGTCGAGAACCCATCGCGGTGTCATTCGGCTCGGCGAGCCCAGGCCACCGCGTCCCCCACGTCCGCCTCGGAAAGACCGAGTTCCGCCAGCTTCGCGCGCACGGCGCCGGCTCGATTGACGCGCACCGGGGTCAGCACGATACGGCCGTGCTCGTTGGTCACATCGAAGTACTCCGCCTCCTTGAAGTCGGCCATGACCGCTTTGGGAAGGGTCAACTGATTCTTGGATGTGAGCTTGGCCAGCATGGTAAGCCTCCTTTCCGTGAAATAAGGTATCACGGATACATTACCATGCACGCTGTCCTGGCTCAAGGGGTTTCGCTATCGTGACTTGACCGTCCCTCGCCGGAGACACCGATGGCCGACCGCCCATCCCCCACGTTCGACGATCTGAAGATCCCCGACATGACCCCGCGCAGCCTGCTGCGCCAATTCGGGCCCGGGATGATCCTCATGATGACCGGGATCGGGACGAGCCATCTGTTGACGGCCCCGACGGCCGGCGGCCGCTTCGAGTACGCGCTCCTGTGGTGCATCCCGGTGGCGTACATCTTCAAGTACTACGGTTTCGAGCTGGCCTTCCGGTTCACCAACGCCACGGGTATGAGCATGATGGCGGCGTATGCCACGTCGTGGAAGAAGCTTCCCGTGTGGTATGTGCTCGTCACGACGCTCATCCAGTGCGCGATCGGCCAGGCGGGCCGGCTGATCGCGGCGGCGGCGGTATTCTACTACCTGTTTTCTGCGAGCATGGGCCTGCCGGTTCCGCTTGCCGGGTGGGCGGCCATACTCGGTATTGCGTCGGTGCTGATCCTGTTGCGGGGGCGGTACGCGGCGCTCGAGGCCGGGGCCAAGATCGCGGGCGGACTGCTCTTCGTCTCGGCGGTCGTGGTGTACTTCGTGCGGCCCGCCCCGATCGGCGAGCTCAGCCACTTCCTGATCTTCGACGCTCCCGAGGGCTCGTGGCTGGTCATCGCAGCGTTCCTGGGGTTGCTGCCCACGGGCATCGACGTGTCACTGCAAGCGTCGGAATGGGGGAAGGCCAAGAGGGCCGGGATGGCCAGGATCCGCGGCCGGCTGGAGGAGGCGGGACTGGCGGGCAGGTTCAACGCCTTCGCGCCAAGACTCGAGGACCTCACCGTGGATGTGCGGCGACTCCCGAAGCGGGCGGTCGAGTACAGCCGCCGCTGCTTCCGGATCAGCCTGTGGGACTTCAGGCTGGGCCATGTGGTTTCGTTCGTGATTGCCACCATTTTCGTGCTGCTGTCCGCTGTCTGGCTCTATCCGAGCCCCGTCGAGGGACGGGCGGTGATGGGTGAGATTGCGGGGATCTTCACGGAGAGCGTCGGTCCCTGGATGATGACGGTGTTCATGGTCGGCGCCTTTGCGGCGACGTTTTCGACCGCCTTCAACTACTTCGACGGCTGGCCCCGGATCGTCGGCGCGTGCGCCCGCAACCTCTTTCGGCCAACCGCAGCCCTCGAAGGGACCGCGGCCAGCCAGCTTACCTCCGAACATCGACGCCGCTGGTATTCGGAATACAACATCTACCGGGCGACAATGTTGTTTTCCCTGGTGGCTTCGGTGGTGCTGATCGCCGGGGTGCCCCGGCCGGTGTTCCTAGTGTTGGTTGCGTCGGCGCTGGCCTACTTTGTGGCTCCGGTCATCTTCTGCCTGAACTTCTACTATTGCCTCAAGGTGATCCCGAAGGACGACCCGCACTTCTACCCGTCGCCGTTTGCACGTGTGTTCACGGTCGTCAGTATCGTGGTCTTCACGGGGTTGAGCCTGATCCTGATAGCGGCGCGGGTGCTTGGACTCACGCTGTTCGGGGGTTGAGGCGGGGGACGGTGAAACCCTCTGAGGGGGGAACTAGCTTTCGGCCCACCACACTTGGCGTACCGAGAGCGATTCAGGTGATCCGGCAGCCACGTTACCGACCGACGTGCCTGACCCCGCCCATTCACTTCTGTCCATCTTTCGAGTGGTCCGTCCCCTCGATCTTTCCTCTGAGTTCCGATGCCAGAAACAGCAGCTTCTGCACACGTATCACATCATCTTGACTGGCATTCTCTCCTGCAATCCGACGACAGTTCGAACCGCTCTTGTCTCTACCCCAACGAGCAGCCACAAAATCCAAGCACTCGTATATCTCCTGCAGAATCGGGATCAGAGCATACGGTCGTGTGACACGACACTTGCCAGCCATCACGCCGGGGGTGAAGATGATGAATGCGGTGTTCAGCTTCAACAGGTCGGTCAGGATCGGTTCTCGCCAGGACCGGATCACCGGGGACTCGGGGGCTCTCACGGGGCGCGAGTTGCTGAGGCGCAGCAAGGTTCTGCGGTTTCTCGCGAAGCGGCTCGTAGACCGTAGACCGCTGCCGAAACCGATGCTCGCCGTTTCCTGTCTGGTGCTCTGCGCCGCCTGCGTGGCCGACGAGCCATCGGACCCGGAGGCCACGGGTCGCGCGGCGGCCGCGGACCTGTTCTCCGCGTGGCCTGGTGACGAGTCGTTGCGGATTGCTGCCGAACCGAGCGTGGTGGTGGGATTGGACGAGTCTCTCCCGCTGGGTACGGTCTGGGAGGGCTCCGGAGCAGTCTTCTTCGGCGACGGCATCGCTATCGCGGATGCCCGGTTTCACGAAGTCCTGATCCTGGATGCTGCGGGGCGCCTGGTTTCTCGGCACGGCAGGAAGGGAGAGGGTCCCGGCGAGTACAAGTTTCTGGTCGGGGTCGCCCGCCACGGGGACGGACTGATCACCTGGGACGCAAACCACTTCCGATTAACTCGACTCGACGCCTCCGGGGGGTACGTTGGCGAGGCGAGGCTCAGACCACGTGGGGGAATGAGCACGATGGTTGGAGCCTTCGGAAACAGCGTGTTGTTGAAGATCTCGGAGCGGGGATTCCCGGGGCCCGGGTACGTCGAGCCGTCGGAGATCCGGCTGCCCGTGGCATATGAGATCGCTCGTCTTTCTGACGGGGAGGTCGTCTTCGAGGACACCCGTCCCGGTTTAGAGGAGTGGGCGGCGAGGGAGGTTCACGGCGACGGCGGGCAAACGCACGGCGGGCTACCCGTGATCTTCGGACGGACTGCCGTCGCTGCCGTCACCGACCGCTACGCCTACCTGGCGACGACCGACTCGATCACGATCACGCGCTACGACGAGGCCGGGAGCGCCGTGGAAGTCTCCTCATTCGAGCAGCCCCGAGAGAGCGGGGAGGCAGCCTGGGTGCGCTTCGTCAGAGATACCATACGGGCGCACCTGGAGAGTAGAGAGCCGGGCAAGATAGTCTTTGCCGACGGAAGTAACTTCCTCGAGCTCATAACGGAGTTCCGCTTCCGCCTGCTCGAGGACCTGCCGGCGCGCCCCACCCTTCCCGCTTTTTCCGCTATGAAGGGCGGCGCCGACGGCCTTCTGTGGATTCGGGAGTACCCTGACCCGCTTCAGGACCAGGTGGTCTGGGTCGGTTTCAGCGAGGCGTGGGAACGGAAGAAGCGGATCGCGATGCCCGTGAGCCTGCACGTTCTGGATATTTCGGAGGACCGGGGGGTACTCGTCCGGGCAAGGGGCGCCCATGACGAATTTCTGATCGAGGTCTACCCGATCGAGCGCTGATCAGGCAGGTGACCGAAGTGGAGCCGATCGGGATCGAACCGACGACCTCCTGCTTGCAAAGCCCCTGATCGACCCCGGCCTCTTCCGCTGCCTTAGCGACGTTCGGAGGGTCGCTTCGCTCCGCTAGCGAACTTCGTGGTCGGGTTTGGCCGTTTCAGCAAACCTGAACATGTAGAGTTCAATGTCACTCGACCACGTCGCTGGTCATCCGTCAGTCTGTCGGTCAGATCCTCCGACTTCCACACCTGCTCTTCACTACTCACCCGATGGCCCCTCTCGCCTGAGCTGCGCGATCAGCCACTCCTGCGAGCGGCTGCCCTGCTGCGAGTTACATTGCTAGCTCTCTAGCCCGGGTACAGCCCCTCCACCTGAGCGCGCTGCCGCACCAGAGCCAGGACGATGTCGATAGCCGGCGTCGGCACCCCGACCAACCGCCCCAGTTCCTGTACCGAGGTCACCAGGGCGTCGATTTCCATGGCACGACCCTTCTCCAGATCCTGTAGCATGGAGGTTCGGTGGGCGCCGACTGCGGCGGCCCCATCCATGCGGCGCTCGAGGCCGAGGCGGAAGCGGATGCCCAGGGCCTCGGCGATCTGCCTGGCCTCGATCATCATCGCCCGGGCGACCGCCCGCGTCCCCGGCTCGGTGGCGACTTTGTCCAGGGTGGCCAGGGTGAGGGCGCTGATCGGGTTGAAGGAGACGTTGCCCCACAGCTTCAACCATATCTCCTGGCGGATCGAGCGGACGGGCGCTCTGACCCCTGCCGCGGCAAAAGCGCGGCTGAGGGCCTTGACGCGTGCGGTCTTTTCCCCGGAAGGCTCGCCCAGGGTGAAGCGGTTGCCGTACAGATGGCGGATGACCCCCGGCTCGGCGATCTCGGTCGCGACATACACCACGCAGCCGATGGCCCGCTCGGGGCCGATCCCCTTCCACTGACGGCCCCCCGGGTCCACGCTCTCGAGCTGGAGGCCCTCCCAACGCCCGCCCGCCTTGTGGAAGTACCACCAGGGCACGCCGTTCTGGGCCGTGACGACGGCCGTCTCGGGTCCGAGCAGTGGCTGCATGGCGTCGACCACCTTCGTTGCCGAATGCGCCTTCAGCGTGATGATGACGTAGTCCTGCGGGCCGGCTTCGGCGGGGTCTCCGGTGCAGAAGGGGTTGGCGACGAGGGTTTCGCCTTCGATCAGCAACCGCACGCCGTGCTGCTGCATGGCTTCGAGATGAGGTCCCCGCGCGATCAGGGTGGTGTCGACGCCGGCCAGCGCCAGCTTCACGCCCAGGTAGCCGCCGGTGGCCCCGGCCCCGTAGATGGCGACCTTCATCGGGCCCGCGCCCCCATCACGCGAGCCCCAGGTCCTCGGCCAGGCCGATCCGGCGAAGCTTTCCCGTCGGCCCCTTCGGGATTTCGTCCAGCACGACCACCTTGCGCGGCACCTTGAACCCGGCCAGCCGCCCGGCCGCGAAGTCCCGAATCTCACCCGGTGCGGCCCCCGCCCCCTCCCGCAGCACCACCGCGGCGGCCACCTCTTCGCCCAGCTTGGGATGGGGCACGGCGAAGGTGACCACCTGCTGCACGGCAGGGTGGTCCATGAGCACCTCGTCCACTTCCCGCGGCGAGATCTTCTCTCCGCCCCGGTTGATGATCTCCTTGAGGCGCCCCGTGATCGTGAAGTACCCGTCCTCGTCGCGGAAGCCCTGATCGCCGGTGCGGAACCACCCTGCCGTGAAGGCTTCCACGTTCGCGGCCTCGTTGTTCTCGTAGCCGGGCGTGACGTTCGGCCCCCGGATGACGATCTCGCCCTCCTCGCCCGGTTCGAGGAGGTTGCCGTCGGCGTCCATGACCGAGACGTCGGGGCCCGCCGCGATGCCCACCGTGCCGGGCTTGCGGGGCGCGGGGGGGAGGGGGTTGCACGTCATCTGGTGCGCGGCCTCGGTCATCGCGTAGGCCTCCACGACGGGAGCCGCGAAGAGGTCTTCCAGTTCGGCCATCACGCGAGTCGGCAGCGCCGCCGACGAGGATCGGATGAAGCGCAGGTTCATTCGATCGGCGACAGCGGCGTTGCGGGGGGCCCGTGCCACGATCGCCTGGTGCATGGTCGGGACCGCGGAATACCACGTCGGGTCGCAGTCGGCGAACCAAGCGAACACCTTGAGCGCGTTGAAGCCGGGTGCACAGTAGACGCTTCCGCCCGCGTGCATGGTGGACAGCACGCACGCCATCAGCCCGTGAATGTGAAAGAGCGGCATCATGTTCATGCAGCGGTCGACGGACTCCAGGCGGAGTGTCCGGCGGATGTTCGCGGCGGTCGCGCACACGTTGCGGTGAAGCAGGGGCACGATCTTCGGACGAGAGGTCGTGCCGGAGGTGTGGAGGACGAGGGCGATGTCGTCGGGCCCGGCCATTCCCCCTCGGGCGGCGGGCGCCCCGCCGGGCTCTGTCGCGAACTGGAACGTTCCCGCCGGGTCGTCGCTGTTCGCCCGGATCTCCAACACCGGCACCCCGAGCGCGGCGGCGGCGGCCCGAGCCGGTGTATCATCCCCTTCGGAGAGCACCACCGCCCTGGCCCCAAGATCCGACAGGTAGAACTCGAACTCGGGCTGCTTGTACGCCGGATTGAGCGGGGCGGTGGCGGCGCCCGCGGCCATCGAGACGAAGGCGCTGGCCATCTCGGGTCCGTTTGGGAGCACGATCGCCACACGGTCTTCCCGCCCGATCCCGCGCTCGTTCAGCCCGGCCACGGTCTGTTCGACGTGTCGGCGAAGGTCGTGGTAGGTGAGGTCGGGGCGGCCCGGTGCGGACAGGGCGACGGCGCTGGCGGCCCCGGCCCCGAGAAGCGACGGGATGTGGTTGGGAGTCGTCATCGCGAGCTCACTACTCCGGCAACGCCAGCGCGACCAGTTCGCCCGGGTGCCCCCGCGCCCCCACCGCCACCACGATGAACTGCCGCCCTTCGTGCATGTAGGTCATGGGCAGTCCGGTCTGATTCGCCGGCAGCTCGAACTCGGCGACCACCTCACCCGTGGCCTTGTCGTGCGCCCGCAGCTTGTTTCCCCCCGATCCCGCCGCGGCGAACATCCCGCCGCCCTCCCCCGCGAAAAGGAGTGTACGGGTCACGAGGACTCCGCCCCGGTCCGGCCTCCCGGTCATCCCCAACTCGATGCCCTCCAGCGCGGGGTGGTTCTTCACGTACTCGGGCGCGTCTCCGTTGGGAACCTGCCACGCGATCTCGCCCGCGTTCAGGTCGATCGCGGTGACCCTGCCCCACGGCGGCTTGAAGAGGGGGAGCCCCTGCGGTCCCCCGCCGCCGCGCAGGCGAAGCCCGCCGCCCCGGATGTAGTCCATGTCGGAGACCTCGGGCTCGTTGACGAGCGCGATGACGCTCGGTGCGGTGGCCGACTGGACGTACAGGTAGCCGGACTCGGGGTCCAGCGCGCCGCCCGGCCAGTTGGCGCCGCCCAGCGACCCGGGCACCATGAGCGTGCCCTGGGTGCCTCCCTCCACGGGAACGGTGGGGGGCGTGTACAGGGGGCCGTAGTGCAGCTGCGCCAGGATCTCCTCCGCCTCGGCGCGCAGCTCGGGGGTGAAATCGATGAGGTCGTCGGGGTCCACGCCCTGACGGTCGTAGGGGGGTGGTTTGGTGGGGAAGGGCTGGGTGGGGGCGGTGCGCTCCCCGGGAACATCCGTTTGTGCCACGGGCCGTTCCTCGATGGGCCACACCGGCTCCCCCGTCCGCCGGTCCAGGACGAAGGTGAAGGTCTGCTTGGTGATCAGTGCGACGGCCTCGATCTGCCGCCCGTCAACGACCAGGTCCACCAGTACCGGAGCCGCCGGGGGGTCGTAGTCCCAGATCCCGTGGTGGACGGTCTGGTAGTGCCAGACCCGCTCCCCGGTGCTGGCGTCAACGGCGACCAGGCTCTGGGAGAAGAGGTTGTCGCCGGGGCGGTGGCCCCCGTAATAGTCGCCCGTGCCCAGCTCGACGGGCAGGTAGACGTACCCCAGCGCGGGGTCGGCGCTCAGTGCGGTCCACACGGCGGCGTTGCCCGTGTACTTCCAGGAGTCGTTTTCCCAGCTGTCGTTTCCGTACTCGCCCGGCTGGGGGATGGTGTGGAAGGTCCAGCGAAGCTCGCCCGTGACCGCGTCGAAGCCGCGCACGTGGCCGGGGGGCATCTCGGGGGAGGGGGGCGCACTGCCCGAAGGCAGGGCGGAGCCGACCACGACCACTCCGTCCACCACGATCGGCGGCGAACTGGACCCGATGGGCGCGCGCACCAGGTCCAGCTCGCGGCCCAGGCCGAGGCGCAGGTCGATCACGCCGCCGTCACCGAAGTCCGCGACCGGTATCCCCGAGGCGGCATCCAGCGCGATCAGATGGAAGCCGGGCGTCACCACGAAGATGCGCGGCCCCGTGTCCGGCGACTCCCAGTAGGAGACGCCCCTGCCCGAGTTCCTTCTCGGGGCCGACCGATCCCCTTCGTCCATGCGGTAGGTCCACAGCGTCTCGCCGGTGCCCGCGTCAATGGCCACGACCGTGCGCCGGTATCCCGCCGTGGCGTACAGGACGCCGCCGACCATGAGTGGCGTGGTGCGGTAGTTGTACTCGGGGCCCGGACCGTAGTTGGCGGCCGTCCATCGCCACGCAATCTCCAGGGACTGCACGTTGTCGCCGTTGATCTGGTCCAACGGCGCGTAGCGGGTGCTGCCGGCGTCGCCCCCGTAGAAGCGCCACTCCCCGTTGGTTGCTCCCTGCTGGCCGGTGGCGCAGAGGGGCGTGAAGAGAAACGAGGTCGAGGCGAGCAACAAGACCGCTCCTGCCGGGCTCACGGGACGGGCGTTCAAGGCGCAACTCCAGGCGTTGGGTGGGTGTTGTCAGCCGGTAGCTCAAGGTACCTTGTCGATGGTCCGACGGGTGAACATGACCTGTGGACAAGACGTAGAAAAGTAGCAACCATGCAAGAGGAGCACCGCGATGCTCACAGCCTACATCTTCTGCCTGGCAGTCGGCGGCGGTTTCCTCGCCCTTTCCTTCTTCGGCGACTTCCTCGAGGGTGACGTGGACGTCGACACGGATGGGGATTTGGGTGGCGTTCTGGACGCGGCTTCTCACGGAGTCGGGATCGCGCAGCTCTTTTCCATCCGCTCGGTCATCAACGGCCTCTTCGGTTTTGGTGCCGCCGGAACCATGCTCCATCTGCTTCTGAGCGGGAGCCAGCCGGGGTTGACTGCGGTGATCGCCGGCGGAACCGGGTTGGCGTCGGCAGCGCTGATCAGCACGGTGTTCGTGTACCTCAAACGTACCGAAACGGGTGCCCTCCGCGGGGAGGACTCCTTCATCGGACTGACGGGCGAAGTGTCCCTCGAGATCGCACCGGGTAGTTCGGGGACGGTGACCGTGAGGCGTGGAGATCGCCGGGTCCGGATCCGGGCACGGGTGGCGGACAGCTACGCGGAAGCCGAGGCACTCGGCGCCGGACACCCGGTCGTCGTGGTCGACATGAAGGACGGGATTGCGTCCGTGAGCCCGGTGGCTCCCAAGCTGCTGGAAGAGTGAATCAACGCCGGGGCGC
The DNA here is from genome assembly GCA_963555795.3 of Longimicrobiales bacterium. Taxonomy (GTDB): domain Bacteria; phylum Gemmatimonadota; class Gemmatimonadetes; order Longimicrobiales; family Gaopeijiaceae; genus Bin94. The sequence goes on from CAUVXA020000007.1 coordinate 1,561,954, forward strand.
GAGCCCCACAACAACAGGAGGTCCCAGGTGACCCCATTTGTGGCCCTGATAGCGGGCATCGTATTTGTCGTCGTGGTCGTCGTGCTCGTCGCGACCATCAAGAGTCTGATCGTCATCACGCCGCCCAACCGGGCAGCCGTGCTGACGGGCCGGAACCGCCTGCTGGCGGATGGTCAGCGGGTCGGATACCGTTCCATCTCCGGTGGGCGCGTCTTCCGCGTGCCGATCATCGAGACGGTCCAGCACATGAACCTCGAGACGATTCCGATCGAGGTGTCGGTGAACAATGCATTTTCCAAGGGGAACATCCCCCTCAACGTGGAGGCGATTGCCAACGTGAAGATTGCCTCCGAGCCCGAGTGGGTTTTCAACAACGCGGTCGAGCGGCTGCTGGGGAAGACGGAGGGCGAGATCGAGTCGCTGGCGCAGGACACGCTGACCGGTAACCTGCGCGGAGTGCTGGCCACCCTGACCCCCGAGGCCGTCAACGAAGACCGGCTGGGCTTCGCCAAGGCCCTCGCGGAGGACGCGGGAGAGGACCTTGCCTCGCTGGGCTTCCATCTTGATGTGCTCAAGATCCAGAATGTGAGCGACGAGCGGGGCTACCTGGCCGCGATCGGGCGCGAGAAGTCGGCCGAGGCGATCCGCCACGCGGAGATCGCCGAGGCGCGGAAGCGGGCGGACACGCGCGAGGCCCAGGCGGAAGCCGGGCGCCGGGCCGAAGTGAGGGAGGCGGGGGCGGCGATCAAGATTGCCGAAGCCCGCAACGAGTTGCGCGTGCGGCAGGCGGAGCTGGACCGGGAGGGTGAGACCGCCGAGAAGATCGCGCGTGTGAAGGCCCAGGAAGCGGAAGTCGAGGCCGAGAAGGTGCTGGAGATGAAGCGCGTCGAGAAGGAGGTGCAGCGCCTCCGGGCCGATGTGATCGAGCCTGCCAAGGCGGAGAAGATGGCCGCGATCGCGAGGGCGGAGGCCGAAGCCGCGCCGATTCTGGAGCGGGGAAAGGCCCAGGTGGAGGTGCTCAGGCGGTTGTACGCGGAGGTGGGGGCCGGGGGCGAAGCGGCGTTCGCGGTGTTCATTGCCGAGAAGCTCCCCGAGCTGTTGGAGATTGCGGTGGGAGCGGTCGAGGGTGTGGATATCGACCGGGTGGTGGTCTTGGACGGCGGCCACGGAGAGGGGGTGTCCAACGCGCTGAACCAGCGCGTGAAGGGGGCTTACGGGACGATGGAAGGGCTGGCGTCGGTGCTCGGCCTCGACATTCAGAAGGTGCTGAAACGGGCCGTCGGGGGCGAAGAGGAAGGGTAGCAGCCTGCTGATCCCGGCGAGCGCGCCCGGGGCTGGCCGGTCCCCGGCAAATCCGACTCGCGACCCCGTTCCGTGACGTCACCGCTACGGGACGGGGCCGGCGTTACCGAGACGTCAATATTTGGTAGCGGGTTCGTTACACAGTCCACCTCTATTGAGACTCGTCCTTCGTGCAGCGGGTGTGGCCTGCTGTACGGACCCGCATGAATGCCTTCCACTGTTGGGGGAGTCTCAGACCGTTGATCAGAACCCTTGTGGCCGGTGCCGCCCTGATCCTTGCGATGGGCGGGATGGAGACCTTGCAGGGACAGGTGGAGATCTCGGCCCGCAGCGCCCAGGTGCGGTTCGGAGGCCGTCTCCATTTCCAGTTCGCCACCAGCTCGGCCAAAGACGGCAAGTCGACCGACTTTTTCACCCGGCGGGCGCGATTCACCATCGATGTTTCCGTGTCCGACCTGCTCGATGCGCGGGTACAGCCCGACTTCGGCGGTGGAGAGCTCGAACTCAAGGACGCCTACTTCCGGCTGAACGTCCACCCGGGCTTTCGACTTTCCGCGGGTCAGTTCAAGCGCGCCTTCGACATCTTCGAACTCGACAGCTCCACCGATATCGTTGTGGTGGAGAGGACCGGAAGAATCAACGGAGGCAGCAGCTGCTCCGGTCCGGGCGGAACCTGTGTGCTCAGCCGGTTCACGGAGAAGCTCGCGTACTCGGATCGGGACATCGGCTTCAAGGCCGACGGCGCCATCGGTGACCGCTTCTCGTACATGGCCACGTTGACCAACGGGACGGGCACGGAGGGGAGCGACGAGAATTCGGGGAAGTCGCTGGCGGGGCGCATTTCGGTCCGAATGGCGGACGGGGTTTCGCTCTCGGGCAACGTGTCGCGGCACGACTTCGTCCGCGGAGACGGTGACACGGGAGCTGCCACCGCGTACGGCGCCGACCTGGAGTTCGGTGGCTTCCGGAGCGGCACGCACCTTCAGATCGGGGTGATCGGGGGCGCGAACTGGCGCTTGGCAGGACCGGCGGGGGGCCAGATCCCGCGCTTCCTGACCGCCCAGGCGATCGTCAGCCGCTACGTCGCGCTGGAGGGTGGCAAGTTCGCCGGAATCGAACCTGTCGCGCGCGTGAGCTGGGGAGATCCGGACCGCGGGGCAATGGACGACGCCGGACTGCTCATCACGCCGGGCGTGTTTCTGTACGTGGCGGGGAAGAACCGAATCGGGGCCAACTTCGACATTTACGATCCCGGATCGCTCTCCAGGGAGCTGTCCTTCAAGTTGCAGACCTACCTGTACTATTGAGTTCGGTCACGCCCGCTACTTGGTGCCCGAATCTTCGGTACCGGGTCGTCATGGCCCGGTTACCGTGCCGTGACAAATGTTCGCTACAATCCCACCTTGGTCAGACAGAGAAGGAGCGATAAGACAATGAAGCGTTTTGTCCCATTGGCAGTCCTGGCGATCATCGCCTGCGGAGGTGGTTCCGACCGCGTCCAGCGCGCAGTCATCCAGAACAAGGGTTCGGACACGCTGCTGAACGTGGCCCAGGCGTGGGCCGAGGCGTATAGCTCGGTCAATCCGGACGTGGCGGTGGCCGTCACGGGAGGCGGATCCGGGACCGGTATCTCGGCGATGATCAACGGCACGGTGGACATCGCCAACGCCTCTCGGAAGATGCGCGATTCGGAGATCGATGCAGCCCGCAACAACGGTGTCGAACCGATCGAGTTCGTTGTCGGTTACGATGCACTCGCGGTCTACCTCCATGCAGACAACCCCATCCGGAGCCTGACCCTGGCCCAGCTCCGCGCGATCTACGGCGAAAGGGGTTCGGTCGAGTCCTGGTCGGACCTGGGCGTTTCGGTTCCGGGCTGCAATTCGGACGAGATCGTCCTGGTCAGCCGCCAGAACAACTCGGGAAGCTACGTCTACTTCAAGGTGGCTGTGCTGGGGGACGACATCGAGTACAGGCTCGGTTCCAGGGACATGCACGGCTCCAAGGATGTCGTCGACCTTGTGGAGAACACGCCGTGTGCGATCGGTTACAGCGGTCTTGCGTACGCGACCGAACACGTCAGCATGCCATGCTTGGCCTCGGAGGTGGGCGGATCCTGCATCGCGCCGTCCATCGCCACAGCCGTTGACGGAAGCTACCCCATCGCCCGTCCCTTGATGATGTACACGGCGGGCCAGCCGCAGGGCGCGATCGAGGAATACATGAATTGGATACTGTCCACGGAGGGCCAGTGCCTGATCCTTGAGCGCGGGTATGCACCCTTTACCGACCTGGAGTGCGTTTGAGCCTCTACGACAAGCGCCTGGAGGCGGACCTCCTCGCCATCCGATCACGTTTGCGCATGGTCGGGGAGGACGTCCAGGACAACCTCAGGCACGGTGTCCAGGCCGTTCTTGGTCGCGACCAGCGCCTGGCCAACGAGACCGTAATCAAGGACCGGGCGGTCAACCAGGCCATTCGCGACCTCGATCACCTGTGCCACCTGTTCGTGGCGCGGCACCTTCCGAGTGGGAGCCACCTGCGGTACGTCTCCGCGGTGCTTCGGCTGTCGGTGGCTCTTGAGCGGATCGGCGACTACGCGGTCACGATCTGCCGGGTGGCACGCCAGATCGAGTCGGAACTCCCCGAAACCGTTTGCCACAACATCGGGATGATGGGGGAACAAGCCGGGAAGGCGCTGGGGGCATCGCTGGCGGCGTTCCTGGATGGGGACCCCGACCTGGCCCGTGTCGCTCGGGGAATCGCATCGCAGACGGCAGCGATCTACCCCTACGCCTTCGAGGTGCTCACGGGTGCCGCCGAGTCCGATCGGCAGCAGGTCAGGGACCTCTTCGGGGCCCTGCTGGTCTTCCGGCTCCTCCAGCGCACCGCCGAACAGGCGGACAACGCGAGCGACATGACCCTCTTCGCCGTGAAGGGGAAGCGCAGGGACAAGAAGCGTTACCGCATCCTCTTCCTTGACGCCGACCATGCGATGACCAGCAAGCTGGCGGAGGTGGCGGCGGCGGCGAGTCATCCGCACGCGGGACGCTTCGGCTCCGCCGGACTGGAACCCGCCGACGAATTCGACCCGAAGTTGATGACGTTCTTCCGGCGCCGCGGTATCGTGTTGCCCACGAGCGACGAGCCCCGGGCCTTCAACGACGCTCTCGATGTCGCCCGTCACTATCACGTCGTCGTGGGGATTGGCGTGGATCCGTCGCTGCACTTCGATGTACCCTACCGCTCCGCGGTTCTGCAGTGGGATATCGAGGACAGCGGGATCACGGCCGATTCGGAGCCCGAACTCGTCTACCGCGAACTCATGGACCGTATTCGCGGCCTGATGACGACCCTAGGGGTGCGGGACGACGAGTGACGCCTCGGGATCATACGGCGGCCGTGGCGGCTGCGGCGACGTTCGACGCGATGGACCGCAGGGACATGGCGTGGTATGTGGACCGCGCGGCCCGGATTCTCATCTTCGTCGGTGGCATCTCGGCGATCGTATTCATCATCGGGATCTTCGTCTTCGTGACCAAGGAAGGCCTCGGCTTCGTCTTCGGGCCCCTGAACCTGGGCGAGTTCTTCACCTCCATCGCCTGGCGGCCAACCTCCAACAACCCGACATACGGAGCGCTGGCGCTGATGGTGGGAACGGCCAGCGTCACGGGCTTCGCGATGCTCTTTTCGGTTCCGCTGTCCCTCGGGGCCGCTCTCTTCATTGGGGAGTTCGCCACCGGGAAGACGCGCGAGGTGCTGAAGGTGCTGGTGGAGATGCTTGCGGCGATCCCGTCGGTGGTATGGGGGTTCGTGGGCATGTCGATCATGCACCCGCTGATCATCCGCACCTTCGACGTGCCGGTGGGCCTCGGAGTCCTGAACGCGGGCCTGATCCTGGGGCTGATGGCGGCACCGATCATGACGACGATCGCGGAGGACGCGCTCAAGGCCGTGCCCGATGGCTATCGCGAGGCCGCGGAGGCGCTGGGAGCCACCCGCTGGGAGGTGATCCTCAAGGTCGTGATTCCGGCCAGCAAGAACGGGTTGCTGGCGGCTGTGCTTCTCGGAGTCGGCAGAGCATTCGGCGAGACAATGGCCGTGCTCATGGCTTCGGGGCACGCCATCAACCTGCCCACCAGCCCATTCGACTCGGTGCGGGCTCTTACCGCCACCATCGCGGCCGAACTCGGTGAAACCGTCAACGGGTCGGATCACTGGGGAGCCCTCTTCACCCTGGGCATCCTCCTGTTCCTGGTGACGTTCATCATCAACCTGACGGCCGACCTGGTGGTCCGCGGGATCAGGAAGAAGTAGTCCGTGTTCACCGCGACCCCCCTCAACCGGCGAAGCTACCGCACCCAGTCCCTCGCGAAGGCCGCGTTCTTCCTGATGACGGTGGCGCTCGTGATCCCGGTCCTGATCATCCTGGGCACCCTGGTCGTCAAGGGCGGACCGGCGATTTCGTGGGAATTCCTATTCACACCGCCCACCAACAACATGACTGCGGGGGGGATCCTGCCGGCGCTGGTGGGGACGATCTGGCTGGTGGTCGTGGCACTCCTGGCCTCCGTGCCCGTTGGGGTGGCCGCCGCACTCTACCTGAGCGAATACGCGCCGGACAACTTGCTCACGAGGGTCATCAACCTGGCGATCATCAACCTGGCAGGGGTGCCCTCGATCGTTCACGCGCTTTTCGGCTTCGGCGCCTTCGTATTGTTCTTCGACATGGGCGCCTCCATCCTGGCCGCCAGCCTGACCCTCGCGGTCATGACGCTCCCGGTGGTCATCGTGGCCACCCGCGAGTCGCTTCAGGCGGTGCCGCAGGCGTTCAGGGAAGCGTGCTGGAACATGGGGGCCACGCGCTGGCAGACCATCCGTAAGGTGGTGCTCCCCAACTCCATCAGCGGCATTCTCACCGGCGTGATCCTCGAGGTTTCGCGCACGGCGGGTGAGACGGCGCCGATCATGTTCACCGGAGCCGCCGCGTACGTGGCCTTCCTTCCGCAGGGGGTGTTCGACCAGACCATGGCCATGTCGTATCACCTCTACTTTATCGCCACCCAGCAGACCGGTGTTCCGGAGGAGCTCACCTTCGGCGTGGCTCTGGTGCTGATCTCGATCGTGCTGGCGATGAACGCGGTCTCGATCGGTTTTCGTGCCTATCTCAGGGGGCTGAAGAAGTGGTAGGCTCGGCGGCGGAGACAGCAGGCGCTACCGGAACCGCCGTCCCCCGCTACGACGAGTCGCCCATCATCGAGGTCCGGGACCTGTCGATCTCGTACAATCAGGCGCCGGCGCTGCGCAGCGTCGATCTTGACATCTACAGGCACGAGATCTTCGGGATCATCGGTCCGGCGAACAGCGGCAAGACATCGTTCCTGCGCGCGCTCAACCGGATGGACGCCTTCAACCCGGCGATGGACGTGCAGGGAAGCATCCGCATAAACGGCAAGGACATCAACGACTGGCGCAACGAGTACGCGCTGCGCAGCCGGATCGGGGTTGTGTTCCCGCTCCCGGTAGGACTTCCGCTGACCGTGTATGAGAATGTCGCGTTCTCCCCGCGTCTGCGAGGGATCCGCAAGAAGGCGGAGCTGGACGAGGTGGTCGAACGCTGCCTGACCCGGGCCGCCCTCTGGGACGAGGTCAAGGACCGCCTCGACTCGCTGGGGAGCCTGTTGTCGGGCGGGCAGCAGCAGCGCCTCACGATCGCGCGGGCTCTGGCCCAGGAGCCGGAGCTGCTGTTGCTGGACGAGTTCTCGATCGCGGTCGATCCGGTGACGACGATGCGGATCGAGGACGTGCTCAGGGAGCTGCGCTCGGAGCTGACGATCGTGCTGGTGACCAATCTGGTACAGCAGGCGCGGCGGCTGGCGGACCGCACCGCATTCTTCCTGATGGGTGATCTGGTGGAGATCGGGGAGACCGAGGACCTCTTCGAAGGCAAGGTGAAGGACGAGCGCACCACGGGATACATCGAGGGACGTTTTGGCTGACGGCGACCACGGCGACTACGCCATCGAGACCCGGGGCCTCAACGTCTGGTACGGGGACTTCCAGGCCCTGTTCGATGTGGACCTTGGGGTGAAGCAGGGCATCATCACATCGATGATCGGCCCCTCGGGGTGCGGCAAGACCACCTTGCTGCGCACCTGCAACCGAATCATTGAACGGCTTGGCTATGTGCGCACGACAGGGAGCGTCAGCGTCCTCGGCAACGACATCTTCGGCGACGACGTGGAGCTCGTGCAGGTGCGCAAGAAGGTCGGAATGGTTTTTCAGCGCCCCAACCCGCTGCCGATCTCGATCCGCGACAACGTGCTCTTCGGCTTCCGACTTCACGAGACACGGCTGCGCAAGGTCACGGCGGCAGAGGAGCACGAGGTTCTGGAGTCGTCGTTGCGCCAGGTCCTCTTGTGGGACACCGTGAAGGACCGCCTGGACAAACCCGCGATCGGGCTGTCGCTGGAAGAGCAGCAGAAGCTGTGCATTGCGCGGCTGCTTCCGGTGAAGCCCGAAGTCCTCCTCATGGACGAGCCCTGTTCGGCGCTGGATCCTGCGGGAACCGAGGCGGTGGAGGAGATGATATGGCGGCTTCGCGGCGACTACACGATCCTCGTGGTGACACACAACATGGCCCAGGCGCGACGGGCGTCGGACGAGTGCGTCTTCATGCTGATGGGGCGCACTATCGAGCACGGACGCACGGAGGAAGTGTTCCTCGCGCCGGAGTGCCAGGAGACGGCGGACTACATCGAAGGGCGGTACGGTTGACGAGTAGGGAGCGAGGCAAGGTGATCGTGACCAATCGCATGCGGGCGCCTTCGTGGTTCGCGGCCGGGCTTGTCGGGTGTTTGGCCGCTTGCTCGCCACCTCCACGCGACTCGGCGGACCTCCTCCTTCTGGACGGCCTCGTTCACACGCTGGACAGCCAGCTTGGCACGGTCACGGCGCTGGCCATACGCGAAGGCCGCGTGCTGGCGGCGGGCACCGACGAGGAGATCATCCGCTACGCGGCCGACGGGACCAGGTTGATCGGCCTCCGGGGCCGTGCGGTCGTGCCCGGTCTCACCGACAACCACTTCCACGCTCTGGGCGGCGGACCCGGCGTTGACCTTTCCGCCGCGCGCAGCATGTCCGACCTGATCGCGGCGATCTCCGAGCGCGCGGCGGAGACCGAACCCGGCGGGCTTGTCGTCACCAACAGCAACTGGCACGAGGGCCAACTGGCGGAACAGAGGCTCCCGTTGCGGGACGATCTGGACCGGGCCGCCCCCGACCACCCGGTCGTCGTGGTGCGCGGAGGCCACGAATACATCCTCAACTCGGCGGCGCTGTCACGCTGGGGGCTCGATGAGGACTCCCCCTCGCCGCCCGGCGGCCGGATCGGGCGCTACGACGACGGCAGACTGAACGGCGAGCTTGTCGACCGGGCCAAGGATCCGGTGAGGCTGCCGGCCCCCGAGGGCGGCGACCCCGCCGAGCGCTTCCTGGAGACGCAAGCCACCATGAATGCGCTGGGCGTCACGGCGCTCAGGATCCCGGGCGGCTCCCCGGAGCAGTTCGCGATGCTCCGGCGGCTGGCCGACGAGGATCGGCTGACCCTCCGGGTGGAATTTCTCTTTCGGGTGCGCGGGATGCCGCCCGAAGAGGTGGCGGGCGTGGTGGAGTCGTGGGGCGTGGGGCCGGACTTCCGCTCCGGGTTCCTGTCCGTGGGCGGCGTCAAGCTGGGTGTGGACGGCGGCTTCGAGGGCGGGTGGATGCGGGAGCCGTACGAGGAGCCCTGGGGCAGGGACGGCACCTTCTTCGGGCTTCAGACCACGCCCACCGACGTCTTTCACGGGGTCGTGCACGAGCTGAATGCGCTGGGGTGGCGCGTTGCGACCCACGCGGTGGGCGACGCCGCGATCGATCTGGTGCTCGACGCCTACGAGGAGGCCGACGCACGGACCTCGATTCGGGACCGGCGGTGGACGATCGAGCACGGCTTCATCCCCGCCCCCGAACACTTCGAGCGCATCCGCGCGCTCGGCCTGACCGTCACGGCCCAGCACCACCTGTACGTCGCTGCACCGAGCCTCGTGGACTACTGGGGAACGGCGCGCGCGGCGCTGACGACCCCGGCCGGCCTGTATGCGACAGAGTCGATCCCGGTCTCTCTCGGGACCGATTCGCCGGTCATCCCCCACAACCCCTTTGCGGTGCTGTACCACTTCGCCACCCGGGGAACGCTTTCCGCCGGGACGATGGGGGCCGAGTACGCCGTGTCACGCGCCGAGGCCCTGCGGATGATGGCGGAGGGCTACGCGTACCAGGTCTTCGCCGAGTCGGAGCGCGGGACGCTTGCGCCCGGGATGGCGGCGGATCTGGCGGTGCTTTCGGGGGACTACCTGACCGCCCCGGCCGAGGCCATCCCGGATCTCGTGCCGGTGCTCACGGTCGTCGACGGACGGATCGTCCACGACGCGCGGTAGCGGTCCGGCGCCGGTCGCCGGGCGGCGCGGAGCTTCGCGATGACCCGGTGGCGCTCCCGGACCAGACCCGGAAGGGGCCCTGGTCGGCGACGGCAAGGACGCGGCCGAGGGAGGGCTCCAGGAGCCTCCCGATCGGCAGACGGCGCTGGGCGACCAGGAGGAGCGTACCGCCCTTTGTGAGGACCGCGGGAGCGTCGCGGATCAGCGCCTCGACGGTGTGGAGGCTCTGGGCCTTGCCGCGGTGAATCGGCGGGTTGGAGACGATCAGGTCGAAGGGGCCGGACACCGCCGAGAGGTCGCGCCCGTGGACGGGGACCGCGCCGGGTACGTTGCGGGCGGCCGCTTCCAGGGAGATCGCGTCCGGCTCGAGGAGGTGGACCTCGGCGCCGCCGCCGCGCTCGAGCACCGCCGCACCGATGAGACCCGTTCCCGCGCCGAAGCCGAGGACGCGGTCGGCGGCCGTAACCGTGGGCAGGCAGCCGATGAGCAGCGCGCTGGCAGGGTCCAGGCGGCCGTGCGCGAACACGCCCGGGTAGAACGTCCACGCCCGCTCGCCCGCGCCCCGGTCGACGGGTGTCTCGTGCTTCCAGCTGCCCAGGCCGTCCGGGTGTGGGGGCGCGGATTGTCTCACCGCGACGAGGACCCGGCAGCGGCGTTTGATGATGGCCGCGCGGGGCGCCGCCGTGCCCGCGGGGAAGTGCCTGGCCGCCGACCGGATGCCTTCGTCGCCGGCACCGTAGAGGTGGATCGGCGCGCCATCCTCGACCCGGGCCGCGGCCGCGTGGAGGAGCATGGCCGCTTCCCGGGAGGACCGTGGCATGCGTACCCAGACCTCGTCGAAGCGGCCCGGCGGCGGCCAGGCCGTGCAGAGTTGGCCGGGGGTGAGGAAGCGGTGCCAGCAGGTGACTTCGTACCCCGAATCCTGCAGCGCGAGGGCGAGGTGGGGGGCGGGGTCTCCCAGCAGCAGAGCGGTGGGCTTGCGCGGGGTCGTCCCGGGCGGTGGCGCGGGCCGCGCGACCGTGCCAGCCCGGCGGCCACCAGGGAGGCCGCGTCGCCGCGCCGGGAGGTCACAGCAGTGCGCTCACCAGGCCGGCCGCGTTCTCGGCCAACCTGACCGGCCAGCGCCGCGCCGACCAACGTGCCGCGTCCACCTGCCGGCAATCTTCCAGGTACCGCATCTGGAGGAGGCGGAGCTGGGAAGCGAAGTCGCTGTCGTACACCAGGGTGCTGAGCTCGAAATTGATCTCGAAGCTGCGCCGGTCCAGATTGGCCGTGCTGACGAGGGCGAAGTCCCGGTCCACGGTGATCGTCTTGGCGTGAAGCAGCCCCTTGGTGAACTCGTGCACCTCGGCACCCGCGTCCATGAGGGGCTCATAGAAGCTGCGGCTCGCGAGCGCCACCAGTGGTGAGTCGTTTCGCTCCGGGACCACGATGATCGTCCGCACACCACGTATTGCAGCCGTGGTCAGCGCAGCGAGAGTCCCTTCGTCCGGCACGAAGTACGGCGTCGTCAGGATCAACTCCTCCCGTGCCATGTGGACGGCGGACTGGATCACACGCACCAGAGCCTGGTTCTGCGAATTGACGCCCGTGCCGACGATCTGCACGATGTGGCCGTTGGGGTGTTCCGCCGGAGCGGTGGCCAGGAGATGGTCGAGGTTCTCGGCCGTGTCCATGAACCAGTCTTCGATGAACAGCGCCTGCAGATCGCGCACCACGGGGCCCTCGATGCGCACGGTCGCGTCGATCCACGGCGCGAATCTGGGCTTGGGATGAAACGCTTCGGAGGCGATGTTGTGGCTTCCCGTATAGCCGACCCTGCCGTCCACGACCGCGAACTTGCGATGGTTGCGCATGTCGAAGCGTATCGAGGCGATCTGGGCGATGCGGGTTGGCAGCGCCGCCACGACCTGGATGCCGACGTCTCTCATCTCCCGGCAAAGGCTCGTCTTGAGGAAGTCGGCGGAGCCCACGTTGTCGACCAGTACCCGGCACTCGACCCCTCTCGTCTCGGCCCGCACGAGGGCGTCCGCGACGCCCCGTCCCACCACATCGTCCAGATAGATGTAGAAGAGAAGGTGGACGTGATCTTCGGCCCGGTCGATGTCGGCGACCAACGCATTGCGGAATCGCTCGCCGGTGGCCAGGAGGGTCAGGCGATTTCCCTTTCGCGGCTCGGTCGCGCTCCCCAGGCGGGCGAGTTTGGCGATGGCCTCGGTTCCCCATGGGACGACTGCGGTCCCGGACGCGGTGTGCCACGCCCGTTGCAGCGCGCTGCGGATGTCGCTTTGAATCTTGCGGTGCCTGCGCTTTCGCCGGCTTCCGGTGCGCACCTCGCCCACCGCCAGATAGAGGACGATGCCCCCGATGGGGATCGCGATAATCACCAGAATCCAGGCCAGCGAAGAAGGCTGGCGGACCCGCGGTCGCAGCAGCACGAACACCACGAACACGGCATGCACTCCAACAAAGCCGGCGGTGAGAGCGACTGCGAAGAGGGCGTCGATCATGCCTGCAAACGCGGGGGCCTCAGCGCTCGCGCGGCTCTGTGCGCGGGCTGCCGGGCGCTATCGGGGTGGCGGGCATACTCGATGACGCGCCCTCCCCCCGCGGCTATTCACCCTGGGGCGGTACGATCATGATGTGGGCACCCGGCGTGCCGGGAAACATGATCCATGGACCGCCTTCCTGCGGCATGGCCGAAAGGCCTGTCGTCTCCTCGGTCGCTCCGGGAACGTAGATGACCCATCTCACCTGGCCCTCGGCGGTGTTGCTCTCGGAGTCCCAGCTGCCGTCAAAGATGTATTGCGCCGCCGACATCACCGGCTTCGGCAGAGTCCCGGCTTCCATCTCCTCGTAACGAATCCGGTACCGGTCTTCGCGGGATGCTCCCTCAACGTCGAGTTCCCGGCCGCGGGCGAAATACGGCTCGAGAGACGCGTGATAGCAGGAACTGGAGAAGTTCTCACGGGCCGGATTCGAGGCCAGACACATGAAGTCGTTTGATCCCGGCCTCAGTTCGACCACGCTGCCGTCGGTGGCGTAGCCGAGAATTCGTGCTCCCTCGGCCTTGTCCTCGGGGGCGGCGGCGAGCGCCTGCGCGATCTGCTCCTCCGGGTTGGCGACCTGGGGGGAGGCGCAACTCCAGCTGCCGGATATGGCCAGCGCGGCGATAGCCAGTGGCAAGCGTTCCATCATCATCCGATTCCTCTCGGTTGCGAAGGCGTGGGTGACCGGGGCGCAACGAACTCGCCCCGCACAGTCGAAGATCCCACGGAGTGGGCTCCGGCGCCAGTGGCGTTGCCGATCCCGGGGTGCGCGGGTGGACCCTCACTGGCGTGAGGAGGGTAGTCGTGTACAGATTCCGTTTCCGCCAACGTGGAATACCCCGCGACGGGACCGTTTCCGTGCGATATACAATCTGCCATACCTGCCCGGCACCGCTGCGTCATGCGGTTGCTGTGGTCATGGCGGTGTTCCTCACGGCATGCGGCGCCGAAACGGTCGCCCCCCCTTCGGGTCCGCCCAACATCGACCTGGCTCTGCCGTGGGTAACGGCGTCGGTGGCGGAGGTAGGTGGCTCTGACCAGATGGTGGCCATGGGCCTGGAGAGGGCTCGCGCCAACGATCGTCTCCTCAGCCTGCTTGCGGTAAGGAACGGACGATTGGTGGTCGAGGAGTACTTCGGAGGGAGTGGGCCCGACGACCTGCACGATGTCCGTTCCGTCACCAAGAGCGTGGTTTCCACTCTCGCCGGAGTCGCCCTCGCGCGAGGTGATATTGGCGGGCTCGATGACCCCATCGGTGACTACCTCGGTCCGTTGGTGAGGGGTGTCGGGCCCGAGAAGCAAGCGATTACCGTCGGTCACCTGTTGACGATGACCAGTGGTCTGGAGTGGGACGAAACCGGCGGCTTCGGTTCGTACATCGAGTGGATCCGGTCCGGCGACTACCTCAACTTCGTTCTCGAACGGCCGATCGTGTCACCTCCGGGGACGGAGTTCAACTACAACTCGGGTGCCGTCCATCTCCTGGGCGTCGTGGTTGAACAGGCGACCACCATGCGGCTCCCGGACCTTGCCCAGCAGGCGCTCTTCGACCCCATGGGGATCTCGATGAGCCGGTGGGAACCCCTTGGCGGCGGGTTTCACAACGGCGGTGCGGGACTCGACCTGCGTCCGAGGGATCTGGCTCGCTTCGGGCAGCTGTTTCTCCAGCGCGGATCGAGCGCCGGAAAACGGATCGTCCCCGTCGATTGGGTCGACCGTTCGACGGTCGAGCGCTTCGACTGGCGATTTGACTCCGGCTCGCTCAAGGGGATTTCGTACGGATATCTCTGGTGGATCGTGCCCGACGCGCCCGAGCCCTTCTACTTCGCGTGGGGGCACGGTGGCCAGTACATCGTGGTCGTCCCGGAACTCAACCTCGTGATCGTCGCCACCAGCAACTGGCGCGGAGCCGGGGAGCAGGCCGGCTGGTATGAGAGGTTGACGATGGGCATGCTGGCGGAGTACATCGTCCCCGCCTTCCGGTAGCAATCCCGTGGTCAAATCCCCCGTGGCCCCGAAGGAACGGCCAGCAGGCGGGCCGGCATGCGTCACCCGGGGTGATCGGGGAATCGGACAACCAGGGCCGGATGGTTCTCCGCTTCCAGGAAGCGCAGGAGTCCGGTTGTGGAGACGGTGGTGGTCATGGAGTTGTCGAGCGGATGGAAGTTGAGGGGTTCCGCGGCCAGCAGATCGGCGTCCAGCGCCACCTGCACGGCACCGCCGGAGTCGTTGAGGATCGCGAAGGGCGAAACTGCGCCGCGCCGGATGCCAAGGTACCCGGCGAGACGGCGCTCGCTGCAGAAGGTGAGCCTCTTGGTCCCCAATTCGTTGGCCAGCCACTTGAGGTCGAGCTTCCGTTCGCTGAGGCAGGAAACCAGCCAATGGCGCTCCTTTTTGTCGCGCACGAAGAGGTTCTTGGAGTGGGCTCCGGGGAACCGGCCCCGCAGCCGGCGTGCCTCGGGTACGGTGAAGACGGGGGCGTGATGCATCGTTTTGTGGGGAACCCCGAGTTGATCCAGGCGATCCAACAGGTCGGAAGGTCCCCTCGGCTTGCCGCCGTCGATGAGGGAAAGCGGGAGGTCGGTCATGGATGAGTATCCGGTCTGGTGAGGCGGAAGTTGAGAAAGTACGTTGTCAGTGGCGCTGCATGTTGTCCACGTGAAGCTCCGGTGAGCGACCTGCCGGGACGTTGAGGAGGAGACCGTGGTTTGTTCCAGATTGAGACTGCTCCTGCCCGTTCTGATCGGGGCGTTCGTCACGGGAGGTTGCGGCGAAGGAGAGGATCCTGTGGAGCCGGACAATCCACCGCCCGACCTTACAGGCACCTACACCCTCCGGTCGCTGTCTTCGATACTGACCGCGGGCGAAGCCCTCACCCCGCCCGCCGTGTCGGGGACCTTCAAGGTCGAGCAGTTGACTGTGGTGGGAACAGAGGCCAGCGGCACCATGTCCGTGGAAGTCACGGTACCGGACGGGGAGGGGGGAACTCAGCCCATCACCGATGAGGGAACCTACACGGTCCGCAGTGACGGGAGCTGGGAACAGAAAGGCCAGCTCCTGCAGGGGAAGGGCACCTACACCATTGAGGGGCAGACCCTGACGGTCATCGTCACGGAACCCGAGTTTTCGGTCTCCACCACGGTATGGCAGCGGCAATAGCCATGCGCCGCCTGGTCGCACACGGATGGTGTCTCGGGCTGCTGACTGCCCGCGCCGTCAGTCCGTGGCGGCTGCTGGCAGTCGTCCTTCTCGCGCCCCTGTCTCTTGTCGCCCAGGAGGGACCGCGACTCCGTGGCGTCGTCGTCGATGCGGAAACGGGCGTGCCGGTCGTGGACGCGCAGGTCCTCGTGCAGTCGACCCCCTTCCGGGCGGCTACCGGAACGGACGGCAGCTTTGAGATCGCGCTTCCGGGCGGGCGTCAGTACACGCTGGTCGTGGTGGCCAGCGGATTCCGGACCGTGGAGCGCACCGTCGATGCTGCCAGCGTGGCAGGCGAGCCGCTGCACATCTCCATGGAACGCCTTCTCTTCGAGGTGCCGGGACTGACCGTTACCGCGAGCCGGCACGCGGCCCGCCCGGGAGATGCGCCCACGAGTATCGCGGTGATCAGCGCGGATGAACTGGAGGGGCGCAACGTCACCAACCTCAAGGAAGCGCTTCCCTTCGCACAGGGGGTGACCTTCAACGCGGGCCACATGGACATCCGTGGCTCCAGCGGCATCGCACGGGGCGTGGGCAGCCGGGTGCTCATGCTTCTGGACGGCCACCGGGTTCTCGGGGGCGTGGGTTCGGCCATCGACTTCGGTGTCCTGCCCCTCCTCGACGTCGAGCGCATCGAAATCATCAAGGGCCCCCACTCGACGCTGTGGGGCACAAACGCCATGGGCGGCGTCGTCAATGTGATCACGCGGGCTCCGCCGGGAGGCCGCCGGACGGTGGTGCGCGGCTACTACGGTGTCTTCGATACCCCGGGCGAGATGGACTTCTCCGAAGAACGGCTCAACATGGAGGGGCTCCAACTCCAGCACTCGCGAAGGATCGGCGGCAACGACCTGACGCTTTCCTTTGGGCGAGAGGGCTCCGACGGATTCCGTCAGAACGGGGCTATGGGCCGGTGGCGACTCAGGGTCAAAACGGTGTTCGGCCCGGAGTCGGCCACCCCCTGGGAGGTGTTCGCCAGCTGGAAGCGGGAGAAAGCGGAGGAGTTTTTCACCTGGCTTTCCGCGGACCGGCGTCTGGAAGTCGATCCGGCCGCACTGGGTGACTACACGCGGAACTCGGACCTCGTCGTGGGGCTGACGGCTACCCCCGTGGTGACCTCCAGGTTGAAGCTGCAGATACGGCCGCAACTTCAACATGTCCGCTCGCAGAACTACTTCCACGACAACGCGGACTTCCATCGCTCCACCCGCTACGGGACGGACGTTCAGCTTTCCGTGTTCAGCGCCGGCCGCCACGCCCTGACCGTCGGTGGGGATGGCGCGTACACCAGGGTCGCCTCGAATTTCCTGAGTCCGACCCCGTCCGTGAAGGATCTGGCTTTCTTCGCTCAGGACGAAATCGAGGTGTCGGACCGGGTACGGGCTTCCGTGGGCGTTCGGCTGGACTCGCACCGGGCTTCGTTCGTCGAGGACGACCTGACATTGAGCCCCAAGATCGGATTGGTGTATCAGCCCGGCGAACGTGTCAGCCTGCGGACCTCGCTCAGCCGGGGATATCGCGCCCCGAGCGTCTCCGAGCAGTTCACCTCGACGACCGTATTCGGCTTCCGCGTGGTCCCGAATCTGGAGCTTCGGGGCGAGTCCGCATGGGCTGGCGAGGTCGGCGCAACCGCGAGCCCCCATGACCGGATCTGGCTCGATGCGGGGCTCTTCTGGAGCGAATACGGGGGTCTGATCGAGGTCGGGGCTGCCCCGAAACAGTTCTTCACCTTCCAGTTCCAGAACGTTGCCGAAGCCCGGGTGAGGGGAATCGACACGGGTGTCCGCGTGGGGCTCTTCCCCAGGAAGCTCAATCTCCACGCGAACTACATGTACGTCGATTCAGAAGACAAGAGAACGGGCAGACACCTCGCCTACCGATCGCGGCACAACCTCACGACGACCCTTTCCGGCTGGGACGATGTCATCGCGGTGGATGTGCGTCACCGAAGCCGTCCCGACCAGGTCCTTGCCTTTCCGCTCGACGAACGGGGGGGCGTCACGCTGGTGGACCTGCGGATGGCGATCACGGTCATGGACATGGATATCCACACCAAGATCGGCAACCTCCTCCAGGCCGAGTACGTGGACATCCAGGAGCGGAACCCCGGCGCCACGAGGAGCGTACGGGTGACGGTGACATCTCGCTTCTAGTCAACATCCCAATTCCGTCTTTTCCCGGTGATTTGCCCATGAAACAGTCGATTTCCATCCATCGCGTCCATCGCGCCGTCGCTGTCCCGGCGCTCACAGTGCTGCTCTGCGCGTTGCCGGGCTCGGCCCAGGAGCCCGCGTTGCAGTCCATGCCGGTCGAGCTTCTGGTCGAGGTCGAATGGCTCCAGGCCCACATCGGTGATGAGGACGTGGTCGTTGTACAGGCCGAGCGCCGGGCGGGACGCTTCGACGAGGAGCACGTCGCGGGTGCGCGTCCGCTTCGCTTCAACGACATCGCCTGGGAGGGCGACGAGGGGTGGATCGCCGAGTTCAGGGGCGTGGACGAGATCACGGCTGCGTTGCAGGCGGCCGGGATCAACCACGAATCGACGGTGGTGATCTACGGCGCGAGCATGACGACCACGGCGCGGACGTGGGTCACCTTCGACCTGCTGGGCCTCGGGGACCGCGCGTTCGTGCTCAATGGGGGATTGGAGGCGTGGAAGGACGCCGGGGGCGCGGTGGAGAGCGGACCGGCGCCTGCAGTGGCGACCGGTGACGTCGTGCCGGTCAACCCGGTCGATTTTCGGGTTTCGGCCGACTGGATCAACGCGCGCCTGGGCGACGACTCACTCGTCCTGCTCGACGCGCGCCCCGACGACGAGTACACCGGCGAGGACGGGGGGTTGGGCAATGGAGGGCGGCCCGGACACATCCCAGGTGCCGCTCAGCTCTACTGGGAAGAGCTCATGGACCCGGCGAACAACACCCGCTTCCTGCCGAGGGACGAGATCGCCGACATCCTGGCGAGCCACGGGGCGGGGGAGGGGAAGACCCACGTCTCCTACTGCATGATCGGGATGCGGGCCAGCGTCGATTACATGGCCGCCCGCATGACGGGGCTGGATGTGCTTTTTTACGACGGCAGCTGGCGCAACTGGGGGGACCGTACGGACCTGCCGGTGGAAACGGGGCCGGATCCGCGCGATGGCCCTCCCTCCATCGTCCGATACTGAACCATCGCCAGAGCCGGGACGATCATCATCAGAACCGCGGTCCCGAACACGATGCCGAAGCCCAGAGATGCCGCCATCGGGATCAGGAACTGGGCCTGGAGGCTCGTCTCGAAGACGAGGGGTGCGACGCCGAGGAAGGTGGTCAGCGAGGTGAGGAAGATCGGACGGAAGCGCGCTTTGGCGCCCGCAATGATCGCCTCGCGGCCGGGCATGCCCCGCTGCAAGCGCTCGTTGATGAAGTCGATCATGACGAGGGAGTCGTTCACGATCACGCCGCTGAGGCCGATGATCCCGAACATGGACATGATGCTCATCTGGAGACCCAGAAGCATGTGGCCGAGCACGGCGCCGATGATCCCGAAGGGGATCGCCGCCATGATGATGAGAGGCTTGGTGTAGGAGCCGAAGGGGATCGCCAGCAGCGCATAGATCACCAGTAGCGCGAGGGCGAATCCGCCGCCCAGTGCCCCGAAGGACTCGACCTGCTCCTGCTGTTCGCCGCCGAATGCGTAGCGCAGGCCCGGGTTGCCGTTGGCAAGGTCGGGGAGGATCGACGCGCTCAGGCGGTCGGTCACCTCAGTGCCGGTGACGATGGCGGTATTGACGTCAGCGGTGACGGTGAGGACACGCTGGCCGTCCTTGCGGCGAATGGTCGTGGGAGAGTTGCCGAAGCGCACCGACGCGACCCGCTCCAGGGGCACTTCGCTTCCGGTCGGAGTGCGTACCAGATAGCTCTCGACATCGGCGATGGCGTTGCGTTCGTCCTCGGGGAGCCGGACGTAGACGCGCAAGTCTTCGCGACCGCGCTGGACGCGCAACGCCTCGTCGCCGAAGAATGCGGACCGGACCTGCCGTGCCAGGTTGTCGAGCGTCAGCCCGAGGGTTCTCGCCTCGGGGAGCAGATCGAGCTGAATCTCGCGAAGGCCCTGGTCCTGATCGGCCTGAACATCGAAGACGCCGTCGAATTCGCGGAGCCGCTCGATCACCGTCTCGCCGATCTGTGCCAGCCGCATGGGATCCGGGTGGGAAAGTTCGACGTGGACCGGTTGGCCGAAGCCGATGAGCTCAGCCGTAATGGTGAGCGCCTTGGCCTCCGGCAGGGGACCCAGCTCCTCTCGCCACACCTGTTGAAATTCGGTCGCGGATACGTCCCGCTGGTCGGCAGTGACGAGCTTGAACTCGACGGCTGCGATGTTGGCGCGCGGGTTGGTCTCTGCGCCTGCGCCGGCGGGTCCGGATTGCCGTGCCTCTAGGCCGATCGTGACGTTGACGCCGCTGAGGAGAGGCTCGGAGTCCTCGTCCCGGCCGGCCGAGAGCCGGCTCAGGGCCCGGTATCCGGCTTCCTCCAGATCATCCGCTACATCGGATGTGCGCTGAACGGGAGTGCCTTCGGGCATCTCCAGGCTGGCCGTGACAAGATCCGCCTCCACGGAAGGCATGAAATCCACCTTGATGATACCGGCGGGAATCATCGAAACGCATACGATGACCATCGCGACGCCCGTGGCGATCACCACCCCGGGCTGGCCTGTCGCCAACCGAAGGCCGCGGTCGAGAGGTCCTTCCATGAAGCGCCTGAGCCCCACCTCGACTCGTGACTGGATCCGGCCGACAACGTTGACTCCTCGCCGCGCCGAGGCACCGGGGTCGCGAAGGTGGGACAGATGGTTCGGGAGAACCAGCAGAGATTCGATCAGAGAGAAGACGAGCACCGAGATCACGATGATCGGAATGGTCCCCACGATCTTCCCGATCGAGCTGGGGATGAAGAAGAGGGGGCAAAAGGCCACCACGGTGGTCAGGACAGCGAAGATCACCGGCCCCGTGATGCGTCGTGTGCCCCGGATCGACGCCGCGACTCCGCGCGTGCCCTTCTCGCGCTCGGCGTAGATGTTCTCGCCCACCACGATCGCATCGTCCACGACGATCCCGATGGCGAGGATGAAGGCGAAGAGGGACATCAGGTTGATGGACACGCCCAGAACGGCCATCACGGTGAAGGTGCCCACGAAGGAGACGGCGATTCCCACGGCGACCCAGAAGGCCAGCTGTATCTCCAGAAAGAGTGCCAGGGCGACGAGGACCAGCATCAACCCCAGGAACCCGTTCTTCACGAGGAGTCCCAGCCGGTCCTGCAGGATATCGGCGTCGTTGTTCCAGACCTCGAGCCCCACGCCGTGCGGGAGGGAAGGGATCACCTCCTGATCAAGGTGTGCCTCAACCGCGGCCACGATCTCGAGGACCTTCTCGTCGGCCGTCCGGAAGACTTCGACGTAGGCTGCACGCTGTCCCCTGTAGCGGCCGATGAGGTGCACCTGGCGGAAACCGTCGCGCACATCGGCAATGTCGCCCAGCCGTACGACCGTTCCGTCGGCCCGGCTGAGAACGATGATCTCCTCGAAGTCCTGTTGCGTGTAGTTCTGGCCGGTCGTGCGGATTCGCACTTCCTCGTCACGCGTGTCGATGCTTCCGGCGGACAGATCCAGCGAACCGCTCCGCACGGCGCTGGAGATGTCTCGCACCGTCAGGCCGAGGGAACGCAACCGGCGTAGCGGGACTTCGATGGAGATTTCGTACTCGCGCACACCGGTCGTCTCCACGTAGGAGACCACGGGGAGCGCGGAGAGCGCGTCCTCGGTGCGGTAGGCGAGTTCCTTGAGCGTCCGCTCCGACACGTCGCCGTAGAGTACGAGCCGAATCACGCTCTGCCGGTTGGTCACCTCGGTGACCTCGGGGCGCTCGGTGCCGGCGGGGAAGGTCTGGATCCTGTCGATCTGAGCCTTGATATCGGCCACGGCGCGGTTGACGTCCTCGCCCAGCTTGAGCTCCGCGACGACCGACCCGCGCCCCTCCCCGGCCGTCGAACGGATCTGCTTGAGGCCGTCGACGCCCTTGATCTGTTCCTCGATCTTGAGGACGATCGACTCTTCCACCTCGTCCGGGGTGGCGCCGGGATAGGACACCGAAATATTGACCCGGTCCATCGAGACTTCGGGGAAAACCTCCTGCACGAGCCCCCTCAGACAATAGAGGCCCGCCGCCAGAATGAAGAACATCAGGAGGTTTGCAGCGACCCCGTTTCGGGCCATGTATGCGATAGGGCCCCTTTCGGTGCCCTGGTCCAGCTTCACTCGTTCGCCCCCGCTTCCGTCCTCACCACCATCCCCTCCGTTGCGATCTGGATTCCGCTCACCACGACCTGCTGATCCTCATTCAGCGCCCCGGTCACGAACACCACCTCGTCGGCCCGCTGCAGGATCTCGACCGGGACGATCGTGAGCAGCGAGTCGTTCCGCACCGCCCACACCTCGTTGCCGGTCCTGAGCGCCGACCGGGGTATGGCGAAGTAGCGCTCCGGCGCGACACCTTCGACCTGTACCTCCACGAACTGGCCCACGAGGAGGGGGGGACCGTCAACCGCGGCGCGGTCGCTCTCGGCGTCGCCACCCGAATCGTCCCCGTGCACCGGACTCCCGCCCGAGAAGGGGTCGGGGACGCGCACCACCACGTCGATCGTGCGGGTCTGCTCATCCAGGGCCGCCTCCGCGCGGTCCACGTAGCCCGACCACGCGTAGACCCTGTCGCCGTATCTGGTGGTGACGGTCACGCCTACCCGTCGGTCGCGGTCTCCGGCGCGCAGCTGCCACAGTCCCGGGATCAAAGCCGCGTCGGAGTCGGAGAGGGGAACCACGACCTCGACCGCGTCGTCCGCGTACAACCGCCCGACACTCTGGCCGGCCCCCACGAACTGCCCCAGGTCGACCGACTCCATCCGCACCACCCCGCTGAACGGGGCCTTGACCTCGGTGCGTGAGAGCGCCAGCTCGGCGTCGGCCAACGAGGCGCTGTCCCGGGCCAGGGCGGCCTTGGCCGCATCGAGCTGCGGTTGTCGCAGTGCCAACGGGTTCGCGTCTCCGGTCGCGGCCGCGTCGGGTTGCCGCTGGCGGAACAACTCGTACTCCGTGCGTGCGATCCGCGTGTCTTCCTCGGCCTGGAGAAGTGCCACCTGCTGCGCGGCGACGTTGGCGCGCGCCTGCTGCACGCGATTCAAGTAGTCGGCGTCGTCGATGCGGAAGAGAACCTCCCCCTCGTCAACACGTCCTCCGCTCTGGAACGCGGGATCCACCCACGCGACCTTGCCGTTGATCTGTGCCGCGACATCGATCTCGGCGCGCGGCCGGACCGTCCCGGCGCCGTATACGGGAATCGCCCCGGCTCCGGCCCCGGTGGGTGCGGTGGTGACGAAGGGGGTCCTTGACGGCGGTTCCCGTAGCGGTGGCTCGGGCCTCATCCTGACCATGATGGCGGCGATTGCGATGGCACCGAGAAGGATGCCTGCGGCGACCAGGAAGCTCTTGCGGCGACTCATCTACTTGTTCCCTTCGGAGTTGGATTCGGCGGGGACCATGCGCGGCCCGTCAAGCGATTCGGGAGGAGCCGTCCAGTCGCCCCCCAGTGCGCGGTGCATAGCCAACCGTGCCAGCGCGAGGTCACGGCTTGCCCCCGCGAGCGTCGCCTCCACGTTCAGCAGTGTACGCAGCGCGTCCAGGTAGTCGGTGTACCCGCCGACGCCCGACGCGTACCGTTCGGACTGGAGGTCCACCGAAGCCTGGGCCTCCTCTCGCTGAGAGGCGAGGAAGGTGTGGCGCCGGTCCTCGTTGCCCAGCGCGGCCAGCGCCGCTTCCACCTCGTAGACCGCGGTCACCACGGTGCGTCCGTAGGCGGCGGCGGCCTGATCGAACTGGGCCTGGGCGACCGCAACGTTGTTCCTGAGACGGCCCCCCTGGAAGATCGGCGCGGTGAGGTTGCCCAGCAGGTTGCGGAACCACTGGTCGACGTTGAAGAGCCCGTCGGCCTTGGAAGACTGCAACCCGATCGTGCCGGACAAGGAGAGCGAGGGGATGAGCTCCGCCCGGCGAGCACCGATGGTGAAGCGGGCGGCGTCCAGGCGCAGCCCCGCCGCCAGCACGTCGGGCCGCTGCAGGAGCAGGTCGGCCGGGACACCGGCGGCGACCGGATCCGCCAGCGAGGCAGGCGCCAGTGAGGCGGGCAGCAGCGCATCCAGATTGGCCCGAAACCCGCCGAGAAGCACGGCAAGGCGTCCTTCCGCATCGGTGAGCGCGCTCTCGAGCTGGGGAAGCCCCGCCTGTGTGTTCCGCAGATCCTGACGGACCTGATAGAGCTCGAAGGAGGTGACCAGCCCGCGGCGGTACCGACTCTCGGCCAGTGCCTCCCGCTCGAGCAGAACCTCGACCAGTTCGGAGGTGAGGGCCGTTCGCCGCCGCAGGTCGACGATCTCGAAATAGGTTGTGATCGTGGTGGCGAGGACTCCGATCCGCGCCGCGTGGTAGTCCGCTTCCGACGCGAGGTACTGTGCCCCGGCCGCGCGTGAGTCGTTGCGGGCCCTGCCCCAGAAGTCCAGCTCGTAGGCGAAGTCCACGCCGAGCGAGTAGGTGGTGAACCCGAGCCGGTCGGGGAACTCCAGGCCGCCGGGAAGCCCGCCTCCCTCACCGCCGGCCAGCTTGCGGAACTGTTCCCCAAACCCCGCGTTGGCTGGCGTGTTCTGGTCGGTCGCCCCGGCGCTTGCCTGAACGGCGGGGAAGAGGGCGGCCCTGGCGATTCCGGCCTGGGCTCTGGCCTGCCGGACGCGGGCAACCGCTTCCGCCAGATCGAAGTTGTAGGCGAGAACCGAGTCGACGACCGTGTTCAGAACCTGGTCATCGAAGGCGGCCCACCACTCCCGAGCCTCGTAGCCTCCCGGCAGCGAGCTCTCCATGAAGCTCTCGGGAAGCTCGGCGACCGGCTCGGGAACCGACGGCGCCGGGGCGAATGAACAGCTTGCGAGGGACAGGAGTCCCACTGTCGCGAATGCTCCGCGACCGGGCCCGCGCCAGGCGCAGCCGGCGGGCTTTGGCCTGTGGACTGTCGGGGTGCGTATCGCTCTCATGTGCCTTCCCGCGTGCGTAGTTTGCTCTGGCGTGCGAATGCGTGGCGGACATCCCGGGGCTGGCGGGACCCCTACACATGACGAAAGATTCTCTGTCTGGCGATGCCCGCGCAAGCGAGCCCTGCCCCGCGGAAGTGGTCGCGTCCGCCGGATCCTTGACCCCGATGTCGAAGAACAGGAGATCGCAACATGAGAATAACCGGAAACACTGCAATACGCTGTATATGGTTGCGGGTCTTGTTGACCCCGCTTGTGCTCTCGGCGTACGCCTGCGATCCGGGTCAGCCCGGGGGCGGGTCGGTCGGTTCGGCCGGGGACGGTGCCGGGACGACGGTCGGCGGCGCTCCCGTCTTCCAGGTCGATGCGTCATGGCCCCAGGAGATGCCGAACAAGTGGATCTTGGGGGCGGTGACCGCAGTGTTCGTGGACGCGCGCGACCATGTGTGGGTCGCACATCTCCCGGAGACGCTGACGCCCGAGGAGACGTCCGCGGTTCAGGATCCGCCCATCGGCACCTGTTGCGCGCCCGCCCCGTCCGTGATCGAGTTCGACGCCGATGGCGTGGTGGTACAGGGGTGGGGCGAGACCTCCGAGGACGTGTCGGCGTACCCGAGGAACCCGCACGGGCTCTTCGTGGATCACAACGACTTCGTTTGGATCGGGACGTACCGGCACCATCGGGTCATGAAGTTCACGGGCAGCGGCGAGCTGGTCATGACACTGGGCGAGTACGACGTCAACGGGGGAAGCGACGATCCGCGCCTGCTGGGTGGTCCCGCGGGCATCTGGGTCGACCCCGAGTCGAATGAGGTTTTCATCGCGGACGGATACGCGAACAGGCGCGTGGTGGTGTTCGACGGCGAAACCGGCGACTACCTGCGCCACTGGGGGGCGTACGGAGAAGCCCCCGACGACGAGTACCGGTACGACTACGCCGGACGAGGCGAGGAGGACGCGCCGCCGGACCAGTTCTCGACCGTGCACGGGATCGTCGGGTCGCGCGACGGGCTCATCTACGTGGCCGACCGGAGGGGCAACCGGATCCAGGTCTTCCGGCAGAGCGGCGAATACGTGGCCGAAAAGACCATTGCGCCGCTCACGCGCGCGTCAGGGTCGGCTTTCGTGCTGGCCTTCTCGCCGGACCCCGAGCAGCGTTGGCTGTACCTGGCCGACGGGACCAACCACAAGGTCTGGACGCTGCGACGCGAGGACCTGGAGGTCGTCGGCGAATTCGGGCGCGGCGGACGCCAGGCGGGCCAGTTCCTGCGCCCTCACGGCATGAGCGTGGACTCGCGGGGGAACCTCTATGTCGGGGAGGCGTCGACAGGCCGACGGGTGCAGAAGTTCACGGTGGGGCCGGGGTAGCCAGCTTAGCCAAGCGGACTCGCCTCCGGTGAACCCCCGCGGCGCCGCGCGGGGGCCCGGGCACCTATGGAAGTTCGTAGTCGAGCGTCATCATGTGCTTGCCGTCCGGGTCGACGGAGATCTCCATCGTCCCTGACAGTCCGGCCAACTCGCCCGTGCCCGATCCGGGGACCACATGTCCCCCGGTGCGTGGCGGCACTCCGGCGACGGCGATCCCCCAGTGCTGGACGACGAAGGTGCCTTCCCGGCCCGCGAGCCGTCCGGACACCTGTTCCGAAGCCACGTAGCCAGCGTTCTCCGGCCCGCTCGAGGCATCGGCCCGGCACATCAGCAGACGGGCCCGGCCCCGGCCCTCGATGTCGCCCCGATATTCCTTCAGAATCTGCGCCTCCCCGAGGCTGGGGCCTTCGCCCTCCACCCCGTACGGGGTCTGGTCCCAGCCTGTCACGTCGAAACTGGACGTTGCGCGAGTACTCATCTTGCTCCCGCCACGCAGGCACCCGCCAGCACCCGCTCCAGCGCATCGTCCAGCGTTCTCACCGTTCGGTCGACGTTTCCGAGCTTGTCCAGCCCGAACAGCCCCAGGCGGAAGGTCCGGAAGCTCTCCGGCTCGTCGCACATCAGGGGGATGCCCGGCGCGATCTGCAGGCCGGCGGCGGTGAAGCGCGAGCCGTTCTGAATCTCCGGGTCGTCGGTGTAGCTGACGACGACACCGGGGGCTTCGAAGCCGGGTGCGGCGACGCTCTGCAGACCCCGCTCGGCCAGGAGCGCCCTGACCCTGTCACCCAGCTCCTGCTGGCGGGCGCGCGCGTTCTCGAGTCCGAACCTCTCGGTCTCGGCCATCACGTCGTGGAACATCTGCAGCGCGTCCGTGGGCATGGTGGAATGGTACATGGCGCCGCCGCTCTCGTAGGACTCCACTACGCGCAACCAGCGCAGGAGGTCGCACGAAAAGCTGGTGTTGGCGACTGCTTCCATCCTCCCTACCGCTTCGTTGCCGAGCATGACGAGCCCTGCGCACGGCGAACCGCTCCAACCCTTCTGCGGGGCGCTGATGAGGACATCGACGCCGGATTTCTCCATGTCCACCCAGATCGCGCCGGATGCGATGCAGTCGAGTACGAAGAGCCCGCCGGCCGAGTGGGTCGCATCGGCGACCGCGCGCACGTAGTTATCCGGCAGCAGGATCCCGGACGACGTCTCCACGTGGGGGGCGAACACGACATCGGGCCGCGTGGCCGCGATGGCCGCGGTGACTTCGTCGATGGGGGGCGGGGCGAAGGGGGCGTGGGGCGCGTCGATGGCGGGACGGGCGTTGAGCACGGTGGTTGCGGACGGGATCGCCCCCGCGTCGAAGATCTGACTCCAGCGGTAGCTGAACCAGCCGTTGCGGATCACCAGGCAGCGTTTGCCGGTCCCGAACTGGCGCGCCACCGCTTCCATGGCGTAGGTGCCTCCACCCGGAACGATGGAGACCGCCGGGGCCGCGTAGGTACGTTTGAGGGTCGCCGACAGGTATCTCATCACGTCGCGGAAGCGTTGCGACATGTGATTCAATGACCGATCGGTGAAGACGACCGAATATTCCAGCAGTCCATCGCGGTCGATGTGGGAATGCAACCCGGGCACGTCCACCTCCTTGGTTGGGAAAGGGGAATGATATGTTAGCCAGACAGGTGCGCCATGAGAATAGAGCGGCACTCCGCCTCGGGCGGGGGCGCCGCATGCCGGAAGAGGGAGCGATGAGCGATCCAGAAACGAGATTGGCTGCCAGGGGTGCCGGCTCCGCGCTTCGGTGGGGGCTGCTGGCCGTGGGGCTGCTCCCGTGGGGATGCGCCGACGACGTGGTCCCGGAACTCGGCTATGAGCTGCGGCGAACGCTTCCGCATGATCCGGACGCCTACACCCAGGGACTGCTCATCCACGACGGCATGTTCTTCGAGAGCACCGGGCAGTACGGGAAGTCGCAACTCCGGCAGGTGGACGTCGCCACCGGCAGCGTGCTGCGCAGCCACGCCCTGCCCGAGGAGTACTTCGGCGAGGGCCTGGCGCTGGTCGGTGACGAACTGGTTCAGCTCACCTGGAAGGCGGGGCTGGCATTCGTGTACGACGCCGCGACCCTGGTTCAGGAGAAGACCTTCGAGTACGACGGAGAGGGGTGGGGTCTCTGCTACGACGGCGAGTGGCTCTTCATGTCGGATGGGACCGGCAACCTGTTGCGCAGGGACCCGGAGACGTTCGACCTCGTCGGGGAGATCCGAGTGACCCGCAGCGGCTTCTCGGTTCGCAATCTCAACGAGCTCGAATGCGTCGGGGATCACGTCTACGCCAACATCTACCAGTCCGACGAGATCGTGCGGATCGACAAGGCGACCGGGGAGATCACCGGCGAACTCAACGCCTATTCGCTGTTGCTCGCGACCCCCCGCCCGCAGGACCCGGGAGCGGTGTTCAACGGGATCGCCTTCGATTCGGCGTCGGGTACCTTTTACGTCACCGGGAAGCTGTGGCCGACGATGTTCGAGATTGCGCTCACGGGGGGATGACGCCGCCGGGCAGCCTGGAGCCGATCCGGGCGCCCGCGGCCTGCCTCACCTGAAGAGCAGCTCGTCAAGCCCTCTCACCAGACCCGTAACTTCGCCGACGCGTTTCGCGGCGAGCAGCGTTCCCGCCACATAGGGCTCGGCACTCTCTCCGGCGTCGTGCCGGATGACCAGGCGCTCGCCTGGCAGCCCGAACAGCGCCTCGACCGAGACGATGTAGCCGGGCAGTCGCACGGAATGGACCTGGGTGCCGCCGATCTCGGCGCCGCGGGTGCCGGGGACGCCCAGCGTCTGCTCAACGGGGAAGTGGAGCTTGTTGGGTGCGACGGTGCCCAGGTACTCCGCAAGCTCCAGCGCCGTCCCGCTGGGCGCGTCAGGCTTGCCGGCGTGCGTGTAGTCGATGATCTCGCGGTGAGGCAGGTGGCGGGAAGCGATGCCGGCCAGGTGCTTGAGGGTGGCAGCCGTAACGGAGAAGTTGCCCGCCGCGATCACCCCCAGACGCGCGGCCAGCGCCGCCGCTTCGATGTCGCGGAAGTCGGGCGCGGCGAGCCCCGACGTGCCGATTACCACGCGGGTCCCCGCTTCGAGAGCGCCGATGGCGTGGGATTTCACCGCGGCCGGGTGCGTGTAGTCGATCCAGACATCGGGATCCGCGGCCAGTGCAATGGCCGGATCGGCCGTGATGTCGACGCCCGTGGCGTGGTCGTGTCCGATCGCGCTCCCCACATCCTCTCCCGCGGCCTGGCGTGCGACCGCCGACACCAACCGGAAGTCGTCGGAGCGCAGAACGGCTTCCGCCACCGCCCGTCCGGTCCACCCCGTCACCCCGGCCACGCATACTCGAATGCTCATGCGAAGAGCGCCCTTCCGTCGTCACCCGCAACGAAATCGGCGAACCCGGCACGGTCGTCCGCGGCTTCGGCGATGCGCGCGACGCCGCTTCGAATGTCGTCCATGCTGTTCGCGATCGAGAGGCGCAGATAGTCCTGCCCTTCGGCCGCGATCTTTCCGAAGGACGCCCGGTCCATCGAGGCCACCCCGTACCGGTACAGCAGGAACATCTGCAGCATCCCCGCCGGGGTCGTCCGGCCGCGGGCCGCCTCGGCCAGTCCCTTGTGCGCCCGGTAGATCCCGAGCCGGCGACACACACCCGACACATCCGGGAAGACGTAGAACGCGCCCTTCGGCGTCCGGCATTGCAATCCCGGGATCGAATTCAGCGCGGGCACGATCCAGTTCCTCCGCTTCTCGAACTCGCGCACCATCCTTTCCACCTCGACCGCCGAGGCCGGATCCTCGTACGCCGCCTGACCCGCCTCCTGCAGGAAGGGCGGCACACAGGACATGATGTTGATGTTGAGCCGCTTGAAGATCCCGGCTTCCTCCTCCGTCGGCAGAACTGCCCAGCCGAGACGCCAACCCGTCATTGCGAAGCCCTTCGAGTGACCGCTGGCCAGCACGGTGCGCTCCGGCATCCCCGGGTGGGACATGATGCTCTCGTGCTGCAGCCGGTCAAAGAGGATCTGCTCGTAGATCTCGTCTGCGTAGATGCGCACGTCGGGGCGGCACCGCTCCCGGATCAGCTCGGCGATCCCGGCGAGTTCGTCGCGCGAAAGGACCCCGCCGGTCGGGTTGGAGGGGGAGCAGAGGATGATGACCTTGGTGCGCGGGGTGATCAGGGGAGCGAGGTCGTCCGCAGTGAAGGCGAAGTTCCGTTCGTCGGAGAGGCGGAGCGGCACCGGGACCGCACCTGCGAAGCGCACCCAGGACTCGTAGATCGGAAAGCCGGGCGTGGGGTACACGACCTCATCACCCGCGTCCACGTATGTTTGCAGGGTGTAGCCGATCGGTGGCTTGGCTCCAGGGGTGACGATGACCCGGCCTGGCGTTACGTCCACGCCGCGGGTACGGGTGACGTGTTCGGCGATCGCTTTGCGGAAGGGGAGGATTCCGGCGGGGTCGCAGTAGCTGGAACGGCCGGCGTCGAGGGCCTCCATCGCGACCCGGTTCAGGTGGGGTGCGCTACGGAAGTCGGGCGCGCCCAGGTTGAAGCGGATCACGTCCATCCCCCGGTCGACGCAGCGCTGGATGTCGTCGCCGAGCTTGAAGGCGTTCTCGGTGCCCAGGCGGCTCATTCGGTGGGCGATCAAGGCCAAGGCGACTCTCCTTCGCGAAGGGGGCGACCATGCAGGGGTTGGCGGCGTCGGCGACGGAAGCTGTGGGAGAATGCCCGGGCGGCGCAATGGCTGATCGGGCCGAGCCGCGAGGAGCGTGCGGGCGTCGAGCCACACCGGTTGGCCGGGCGGCGCAATGGCTGATCGGGCCGAGCCCCCGTATCATGGGAGCAGACCGAATCTCGTTCTGCTGCAAGGAGCGTCACATGAAACGCGAAGCCAGCCGCCGTTCGTTCCTTACCGAGATGGCGGCGGGAGCTGCCGTGCTGCCCGGTGCCCTCGCGCTTCCGGGAACTCTCGCGCTGCCCGGTGCCCTGTCGGGACTGGACCGCGACCCGGGTGAGCCGGAACTGCCGCCGGGAGGACCCCGTTCCCCGCGCGACGAGCCGTACTGGGAACTCGTCCGCGCCCAGTTCTCATTCACCGAAGAACGCGTCCCGATGAACGCGGCCAATCTCTGCCCGTCACCCCGCTCGGTGGCGGCCCGCGTCGAGGATCTCACGCGCGACATCGACCGAGACTGCTCGTTCAACAACCGCGCCAAGTTCCGCGACCTCACCGAGCAGTCGCGTGCGGCGGTGGCGACCCAGCTCGGCGTCAACCCCGACGAGATCGCGATCGTTCGCAATACCAGCGAGGCCAACAACACGATCAACAACGGCGTGCCCCTTCGCGCCGGCGACGAGGTGGTTCTCTGGGACCAGAACCACCCGACCAACAACGTCGCCTGGGAGGTGCGGGCCGCACGCTTCGGGATCACTACAAGCCGCGTCTCGGTGCCCCGCCACCCGGCCTCGATCCAGGAGCTCATCGACCCCTTCGTCGCGGCGCTGACCGAACGGACCCGCGTCCTGTCGCTCACCCACGTCTCGAACGTCAGCGGGATACGGCTCCCCGTCCGCGAACTCGTCGAGGCGGCCCGCCCCCGCGGCATCCACGTCCACCTGGACGGCGCGCAGAGCTGGGGCGCCCTCGACGTCGACCTGCGGTCGCTCGGCTGCGACTCGTATTCCGCCTCCGCGCACAAGTGGTTCATGGGCCCGAAGGAGGCGGGTGTCCTCTACGTCAAGGAGGATCGCATCGCCGAGATCTGGCCCAACATCGTCGCACCCGGGTGGGGCAACGACGCCGAACCCGACGTGAAGGGCGCGCGCAAGTTCGAGTCGCTCGGCCAGCGGGACGACGCATGTCTGGCCGCAGTCGGCACCACGGCGGAGTTCCACGCCGCGATCGGCGCGGCAGAGGCCGAGGCGCGGGTCAGCGAACTGGCCACGGCCCTGAAGGAGGGGCTTGCCGAACTGGGGCTGACGCTGGTGACCCCGATGGACCCGGCGCTTTCGGGCGGCGTGTGCATCGCCGAGGTCCCGGGCGACCGCGGCACGGCGCTGCGCCGGCTGTACGAGGAGCACGGGATCGCGGGAGCGGGGACGGGGGGGATGAGGCTCTGTCCCCACGTCTACAACACGCGCGAACATGTGGAGCGGGCGGTCGAGGGTGCGCGAGCGCTGCGGGACGTGATTCTGGGGTGACCACAGCGGGCGACGGCGATTGTCGCGTGTAGTAGCTGACCCGCCCCCAGCCTCTTAGCGCCTAGCCGCGATCCCCAAGACCTCGAAGCGGGCGCCAAACAGCAGCGTTCCCGAACCGATGAACGCACGGGCAGGGAACTCGGTGGTGAAGTAGGTCCGGTACACGGTGTTGAAGGCGCCGTAGTCCCCCACATCCGACGCGAACACCTGCACGGTGACCAGATCGTCCATCGTCAGCCCCGCACTCTCCAGGGTGGCCTTGATGTTGTTGAGGACGTTGGTGGCCTCCTGCTCGGCGGTTTCGGGGACCTGGCCGCCTTCGAGCCCGAGGTTACCCGACACGTAAAGCGTGTTCCCGACCCAGACCGCGCCGCTGAAGGGCAAGACCTCGCCGTCGGCCGGGGAACGGGGGTCGACGTGCTCGACGGTCGCCCCCATTTCGGCTGGCGTATCGGCTGGCGTGTCCGCAGGGGCCGCACAGGCGGCGGCCAGAGCGAAGAGGGGGAGGGTGCGCAGGGCTGCTGAGGTCATTGGGGCTTGCCTTTCACGATTGCGGGGCGCAGTTGCGGGGGACGTGCAACGAACGCCGCTTCGGGTGGATCCTGGCAGTCCGTGGACAAAATCCCCCCGGCATTCGAGCGGCGATGCATCCGCGCTGGACGCTAAAGCTCTGCGTTGCTTTTCGGGCGAATAGCGTCGCTATTCCCCCTTCAAAGCGCCTTGCCAACCCGGCGCCTCGCCGCTCTCGGTGCTCGTGCGGATTTATCCACGGACTGCTAGGGAAAGTGCGAGGTTAAGGCCGTGTGCGCCGGCGCGGCAAGGCCGGGCGGCGCGACAGGCATCCGTGACCGCTACCCAAAAGGTCGGGACAATGAGACGCAGGGCGTATTGGTTCGCGATGCTGGCATGTGCTGCCTGCGGTGATGGCGGGGAGGCTCCCGAGGCAAGTGGGGAGGTCATCGACTCGGCGGGGGTCACGATCGTGACCAACGAGCCCGGCGACGCCGTTTACGCCGAAGTGGCGGAGGAGTCGACACTTTCGCTTGGTGCGCTCGACGGGCCCGAGGAGTTTCTCTTCGCCAGGATCGCATCGGTGGCTCGCGACGCCGAGGGGAACCTGGTCGTGGCCGACAACGGCGCCGGGGAGATTCGCATCTTCGGCACGGGTGGCGGTCATCTCAGGTCGTTCGGGGGCAGGGGAGAGGGTCCGGGGGAGTTTCAGTCGCTGGTCGGAGCCTGGCCGTCTACCGGCGGAGGCGTCGTTGCGGTGGACCGGCAGCTCCAGCGCATCACTCGATTCGATCCCATGGGGGCGCTGACCGGCACGGCGACGCTCTCGGGCGTGGGCGAACTGAGCATCTTCACACCGATCGGGCTCGCGGGTTCCGGAGCGTTCCTGAGCAGGTTCACGCCCTTCAGTATGCCGACCATGGGTGAATCATCCGAGACCTCTCTGGAAGAGGCTTTCGGGGGCTTGGGCCCACCGGATTACGTCGTGCGCCACCGATTCGATGGCTCGCTCATCGACACCGTAACCCAGCGCCCGGGCGTCTTGATGTCGGCCTCGACATCGGGGAGCGGCAGCGGGATGGCCATTCAACTCCTGAGGGTTCCCTTCTCCCCGGAACCTTCCGCCACAGGATCCGTACACGGGGTCGCGGTCACCGGGGGCGGGGAATACGAAGTCAGCTTCTTCGACCAAGCGGGTGTGCTGAGCCGTATCGCGCGCCTCGCCGAAGCGCCGACCATCCGCACGGAAGAGCACCTGGAGGCGTATGTCCGCGGTTCCGGCAACCCGTTCGCGCAAGACGAAGCGTCGATTCGCGGGATGATCGCGATGTACCAGGACCTCCCGTTGCCGGAGTCGCTCCCCGCGTACACCGATCTTCGCTTCGCCGATACCGGAGAGCTCTGGGCGAGACGGTACAGCGAGCGCGGGGCCACCACGCTGCGCTGGGACGTCTTCGGGGCCGACGGCAGCTACCTGGGCCGCGTGGAGATCCCCGCCTCATTCCAAATCGAGGAGGTCAGCCGGGGGCAGCTCGTCGGTGTTTCCAGGGACGAACTCGGCGTGCAGCGCGTGGAGGTGCGCGACCTTAACTTCTAGTGGCCGAACACATCTTCATCTCGATACAGGACACCCACGAATGAGCCGTAGTCTTGAATGGCGGTACCACCGCCCTGGCTGAACCAGCTGCACGCGTACGCAGGAGTTTCTTGCGAAGAACGATATCGAGGCGGCTGAAACGAGAAACGCGACGAAGAGCCCGCTTTTGGAGGAAGATGTGCCGTCCCTGCTGGAGGGGGATGACCGAGTTGTGCGTCGCCAAGGGCAAGAAGGTGGTGCACGTGGACCTTGCCTCGGAGGACCGGCCCACGGACAGCGAACTCGTCGCCATGATGGTCAGCCGCTGGGGCAAGCTGAGAGCTCCCGCCATGAGGGTCGGGACCACGTTTGTGGTCGGCTACAACCAGGACATCCTCGCGTCGGTCTTCGACACGGCGGGCGACTGACCCGTCGGTTCCGTGCGGGAGCCTCACCGCGTCCCGTCCGAAGCAGCACTGGCGGACACGCTCGATCCTGCGCAAGCTAATCTTCGCTGGTAGCCCCATGTCCCCGGCGGCAGCCACGGCTGTCCCCGAAACGGAGATTACGACGATGACTCACGCGCGCTTCCGCACGCCGGCCCGCCACCTTCTGTTCGCGCTCTCCTTCGCCCTTGTCGGCGCCACGGCCGCACCCGTGCTGGCGCAGCAGCGAGCCCTCGACCACGAGGACGTGTTGCACTGGAACACCATCGCCAGCCCCTCCCTGTCGCCCGACGGCGCCTGGCTGGTCTTCGTGCTCACCGCCATGGAGGGCGATCCGGTCCTCACCGTTCGGGGCGCGCGAGAGGGCGCCATGCCCCTGACGCTGCGCGGAAGCAGCCCGGTCTTCACGTCGGACTCTCGCTTCGTGGTCTACGAGGTGCCGCCGGTGGAAGCGGTGGTCGACTCGCTGAAGCGGGAAGGCAAGAAGGGGGACGCCTTGCCGAAGGACTCTCTGGGGGTGGTGACGATGGAAGGCGGACCCCAGGCCCGCACCGTGGGCGCGGTCGAGAGCCACAAGGTCGCCGGGGACGGGAGCTGGGTGGCCTACGTGCCGGTCGAGGAGGAGGCCGAAGAGGAGGAGGAAGCCGGGGGCGCCGAGGAGGAGGCCGCTGCCGAAGAGCCGGCCGAGGAGCCTGAAGAGGAGGAGAAGGACGAAGGCTCGACCCTGGTCCTCCGCAACCTGGCCACCGGCGAGGAAGTGCGGTACGAAAATGTGACCGACTACTTCTTCGCGGCCGAGGCTGCCGTCCTCACCTTCGCCACCTCGGCCAAGGACGGTGCCGGCGACGGCGTCTTTGTGGTTGATCTCGGCGACATGGCGCAGCACGCCGTCATGGAGGGCGAGGGGAACTACAAGCAGCTGACCGTCGCCGAGGACGGGTCGCAGGTGGCGTTCCTGGCCGATCGCGACGACTACGAGGCCGACCAGCCCGAATTCACCCTGTACCACGGTTCCGGGCCGTCGTGGGCGGGCGCCGCAATGGCCAGTTCGGCCACGGCCGGGATCCCGTCCGGCTGGTGGGTCAGCGAGAACGGCGACGTCAGCTTCTCGGATGGCGGCGGACTCCTCCACTACGGCACGGCCCCCCGGCCCGAGCCCGAAGAGGAGGACGAGACGCTCGACGAGGACAAGGTCACCCTCGACGTCTGGAACTGGAAGGATCCGTACCTGCAGCCGATGCAGCTCGTGCAGGCCGACCAGGAGCGCGACCGCACCTATGCCGCGGTGGCGCACCTGGACGGCGGCGCGGTCGTCCAGCTCGGCACTACCAATGTTCCGAACGTGCGCTTTGCGGCCGAGGGCGATGCGCCCCACGCGGTGGGCACGACCGACATGCCCTACCGTCAACTCGTCTCCTGGGACGGTCGCTACAACGACATCTACGCCATCGATGTCGCCACCGGTGAGCAGCGCATGATCGCGGAGAGGGTGAAGGGCTTCGGCGGTGCGTCGATCTCACCTGCGGGCGGGTACATGTCCTGGTGGGACGGCGAAGCCCGGCACTGGATGGTGGCGCCCACGGCCGGGGGCGAGGCAATGGTTGCAAGCGGCGATATCCCCCACGCCGTATGGAACGAACTGGACGACCACCCCGACCTGCCGCCCCCCTACGGCCCGGCGAGTTGGACCGAGAACGACGGCGCCGTCCTCATCTACGACCGCTACGACGTGTGGCGCTTCGAACCGGCCACGGGTGCGACGACCAACCTGACCGCGGGCGCGGGCCGCGAATCCGGCACCCGCTTCCGCCATGCCCGCACCGACTTCGACGCGACCCACGTCCCCGAAGGCGAGGCCCTCTGGCAGGCGTTCCACTACAAGAACAAGCAGGGCGGCTTCTACAGCGGCCGCACCGACCGGGCCGCCGCGCCCGAAATGGTAGTCATGGAGGACAAGACCTTCCGCCTGCGCGGCAAGGCCGACGACGCGGACCGCTGGCTGGTGACCCGCGAGGACTTCCGGGAATTCCCCGACCTGTGGGTGACCGACGGCGGGGCCCCCGACATCCGCTTCTCCGACATGGCGAGGATGTCCGACGCCAATCCCCAACAGGCCGACTACAGCTGGGGCTCGGCGGAAATCGTCGAATGGGACTCGAACGACGGCGTTCGGCTCCAGGGCATCCTCTACAAGCCCGACGACTTCGATCCCTCGCACCAGTACCCCATGATGGTGTACTTCTACGAGCGCAGCTCCGACGGGATCCATGGCTATCGGTCGCCGGTGCCGGGGGGCTCCTCGGTCTCGTACTCGTTCTACGTGAGCCGCGGCTACGTCGTGTTCGTCCCCGACATCCCGTACGAGATCGGCTACCCGGGCGAGAGTGCGCTGGACGCCGTCGTGCCGGGCGTACTCAGCGTCACCGCGCAGGGCTTCGTCGACAAGGACAAGATCGGCGTCCAGGGCCACTCGTGGGGCGGCTACCAGATCGCCTACATGATCACCAAGACCAACCTCTTCGCGGCGGCGGAGGCTGGTGCCCCGGTCAGTAACATGACCAGTGCCTACGGCGGCATCCGCTGGCAGTCCGGCATGAGCCGCATGTTCCAGTACGAGCGCACGCAGAGCCGCATCGGCGGCACCCTCTGGGAGTCGACCAACGAGTATCTGCACAACTCGCCCCTCTTCTACGCCGACAAGATCCGCACCCCGCTCCTCATGATGCACAACGACGAGGACGGCGCCGTGCCATGGTATCAGGGCATCGAGATGTTCGTCGCCATGCGCCGCCTGCAAATGCCCGTGTGGATGCTCAACTACAACGGGGAGGCGCATGGTCTGCGGCGGGAACCCAACCGCAAGGACTGGGCGATCCGCATGCAGCAGTTCTTCGACCACTACCTGATGGACGCCCCCGCCCCGGTGTGGATGGAGGAAGGCGTGCCGGCGATCATGAAGGGGAAGGATCTGGGACTGGGGGTGAAGGCGAAGAAGGTGTCATGAGGGGGACGGGAGGAGGGCTCACATGAAGGCCAGGCCGCTCCTGTTCCTCCTGGGTCTGTTGCCGACATCTTCGCCGGAGCACTCATGGGCTCAGGAGCGACACTGGCTCCCCGACCCCGTGTCGAGCTCTATCCAGCCGTGAGACTATGGTCTGTGCGGTGACATCGACTCGTGACAGATTCTCGGACAGATAGTGGCATGAATCTGTCACGGAATCTGTCGCGGTCACCGCCGACGATACTCGCCGTCGCGTCCGCGCTCTCCGTCTGTGCCGCATCCTGCACCCCATCCCCGCCAGACTCCCTCCCTCCCGGCACGTTTGCTTTCGGCGTCTATGGCGACGGACCTTACTACTTCTGGGAAAACGGTCGCCACCGCCGTCTCCTGGCCGACGCCGAGTCCGCCGGCCTCGACTGGCTGGTTCATGTCGGCGACCTCCTTTGGACGCCTTGCTCTGACGAGGCCTTCCGCGAGCGTAGGGCGCTGCTCGACGCGTTGGAGCTCCCCGTCATCTACACGCCCGGCGACAACGAGTGGACGGACTGCCACCAGGAAGCACCGGGCGGCCACGATCCCCTGGAACGGCTCGGTTCCATCCGGCGCATCTTCTTCGACAATCCGGGGACGAGTCTGGGCGCCAAGCCCATTCCCCTCGCGTCTCAAGCAGCCAGCCCGGACTTCGCGGACTTCCCGGAGAACGCACGCTGGAGCCGGGGCGGATTCGTCTTCGCGACCGTGCATGTCGTGGGTTCGGAGAATGGCACACACCTCTTCCCGGGCCGCTCCCCCGAGCACGACGACGAGGTTCGGCGCCGAACTGCTGCCGCGGTCGCGTGGCTGGACGAGACGTTCGTCGATGCGGCAACGAACGCGGCCGCCGGGGTCGTCCTGATCGCCCACGCGAATGTGTCCCTGGAGACGGGGGGTGCGGGCGGCCCTTACGAGCCCCTGGTCACCGCCTTGGAACGACACGTCTCCCGCTTCCCGGGTCCGGTTCTCTTCATCCACGGGGATTCCCACGAGCAGCGGGTGGACCAGCCGCTGCGGGACAGCACCGGCGCTGTTCATGACAACTTCACGCGCCTGGAGACCTTCGGGTCACCGGACATCGGCTGGGTGCGGGTCGTGGTGGACACGGTGGCTGCCCGCTTCGTGGACTTCGAGCCCCGGCTTATGCGGGGGTGGTTCTGAGTGGCATTCACCCGTCGTCAGCTTCCTGTCGCACGCGCTGGAGAATCGCCCGGTCCAACACGGATTGAACCTTCGGACTTGCTCCCCGGAACTGGATCGTTCGCATGAACCTCAGCGCCCCGGTCCGCACGAAGAGCTTGCCTATGAACTCATCGGCAAAGCTGCTGGAGATCACGGGGACATCGGCAAAGTCGACACGTACCCGATAGGCGGGATACATCACCAGCAGTTTCTCGAGTTTCATTCTGGCTGACCTGCCAGCCGACCTTGAGCCGACCGAGCCGGCTTCCCGTTGGACGACGAAATCGAGACTGTCCTCCGTCGCGTGCTCATACCGGAGTTCGACATAGTCTCCCGCTGGATCGCCCCGGCGACCCCGCATGTCCAATGCGTGCCACAACGCCTCGGGGTTCGAGTAGTCGAGCCTGACGACGACCAGCGTGCCGTTGACAGGTACGCGCTCGGCCTCGGCCTCCATATCCGAACCGATGCTTGCATACCCGGAGTGAATGGTGAAATCGCCCTCACCGACCCTGGATGCCTGGAACGTCCCGAAAAGACCGTTCCCCTGTCCGACCTCCTTGTCCCTCGTGATTCCCTGCCTGACGGACAGCTCCAAAGTCTGCGGATCGGTCAAACCGGAGCGAGTCGTCCTGATCGTATCGGGAATCCCTTTCCCGGCGTCGGCCACCGCGAATTCCAGCCAATGCACGTTGGGATAGTGGTTGAGCTGCACCAATCCGCCCTGCGGGCTTCCGGCGTGCTGGAGCACGTTGTCGGTGATCTCGTTGACCGCCCATTCGAATGCCGCCAGACTGCTTCGCGTGAGTTCGGCCGGAGAGGACAGCACCGCGTCGATGATTCGATCGACGATCTGGTGCTGTTCGTCCGGGGACGTAAACCAGCGCGCGGGCATCACGGAAGTCGGCTGCCAGCTGGAGGGAGCGAACCTCTGGGGAGAGACGATGTGAGCCCAGTTGGCGTTGGAGAACAGGCGGCGCAGTTTGCGATCATTGGGCCGGACCAGGAAGAAGTCCACGTCCGACTCGTCGTGGAGACGCACGCAGGTGGCCAGGACGGCGAGCATCGGCCCCGGGTAGGCCCTGGTCGCGTCGGAAAAATCCAGCGTGACCTCCCCGAAACCCTTGTCGGCCACCGTCTGGTGTATGGTCGCCAGGAGCCGCCGGAATGAAGTCAGGTCGAGCCTGCCAGCGATTTCGATGCGTCCGCCTTCGCTGCTGACCTGAAGATGGGGAGCGTTCATGGCTCTCGTGGTTCGGAGAAGGGCCTGAGAAAGGCGGGGCGAACGGTGGAACCTTGCGTAGGGTGCGTCGCGAGTCAATGCCCGGTAGCCCAGCCGCCGCCCCCACCTTACTTTCCATCCCATGCCCATCTACGAATACACCTGCCAGGACTGCGGACTCGACTTTGAACGCCTGATCCTGGGCGGAAAAACGCCTTCCTGCCCGGGATGCGACAGCGAGAAGCTGGAGCGGCGGATGTCGCTTCCGCGCGTCAAGTCATCGAGCACCCACGACATGGCCATGCGCGCGGCGAAGAAACGTGACGCGGGCCAGGCTCGCGACCGGATGCACGAGCGCATCCGGTACGAAGAGAGCCACGACCGGCACGGTTGAACATCCGCCGTCATTTCGGGATTCGCGGGCGGGGCGCCCGTCGGTCAGCCGGGCAAGTGCGTGTCGCGTGGCTGGCCGCTTTTCTGCTGGCTTCTGCGCTTACCGCCTGCGCACCGGAGGCGCCACCCGCAGACGAGCCCGGCGCGCATGCCGCGGCCACCGACCCGGCCCTCACCGCCACCGACCCGGCCCTCACCACTGCCCGCCAGGCCCGCGCGGCAATCGAAGCCTACGTGGCCGCGGTCAGCGCCATGGACCTCGACTCGGCCGGCACCTTCTACTCCGACGCGCCGGACTTCCAGTGGATCGAGGACGGCTCGATCCGCTATGGCTCCGCCCGTGAATCGCGCGAATCGCTGGCCGGCCTTGGGGCGATGGCGTCGTCAACGGAGCTGACGCTGTCGGACCTGACCGTAACCGCGCTCGGCGCGGATGCGGCCGTCGCGACCTGCAACTTCACGCAGGAGATCGGGATCGACGGTGGTCAGGGCTTCTCGTTCTCAGGCGCCATGACCATCGTCCTGCGGAGCGAATCCGGCCGCTGGCTCTTTGCCTCCGGACACACGTCGTCGGTGCGCGCCCGGCCGGACGGCGGGGCAGACGCGGCGCCCGAAGAGCGCCCGTGACCTCCGGCCCGGGACTCAGCCGGCGGCTCGGGCTGCTGGGCCTCACGGCGACCGGCATCTGCGCAATGCTCGGAGCCGCGATCAACGTGATCCCGATCATGCTGCAGCGGAACGTGCCCGGGATCGGGCCGCACGTCATGTCGTCCTACTTCTTCGCGGCGGCACCCGCCATCCTCGCGGCCCTGGCCTACGCGAGCCTGGCCTCGGCGATGCCCCGCGCGGGCGGGAGCTACGTCTACGTGAGCCGGTCGCTCAGTCCGTACTGGGGCTTCGTGGCGAGCTTCTCCCAGTGGTTCGGACTCTCGATCGCCATCGGCGTGGTGTCCTACATGCTGATCCCCTTCATTCGGGACATCGCCGACGCGCTCGGGTACACGGGAGCGGCGGAGGCCCTGGACACGGGGCCGGTCCGCGTCGGCCTCGCGCTCGCCTTCCTCTGGACCTTCGTGATCGTCAATCTGCGTGGTCTCGGCGCATACCAGCGCACCCTCATCCCCATGATGTTCCTGATGTTCGTCCTGGGGAGCGTGGTGATCGTGGCCGGATTCATGTTCGACCACGCCGACTTCGGCGCGGCGCTGATGGCCACGGAGGGCCGCGCGGTCCCTCCCGAACCGGACGCCCCCTTCCGTCTCGGCCCATTCCTCGCGGCTTCGGCGCTCCTCTTCTCCAGCTTCATCGGCTTCGATTCGATCGCGCAGGCGGGGGGCGAGGCACGGCGGCCGGGCCGCAACCTCCCTCTCGCGATCGGCCTCGCGGTCGTCACGGTGGGCACCTTCTACCTCCTCTTCACGGGTGCCATCTACCACGCGATCCCGTGGAGCTTCATGGCCCAGGAAGCGCAGCTCCGCGACCTCACCGCGCCCGGCCTGCTGGGTTACCTCCTCCCGACGGGCTGGACGGTGGCGATC
The DNA here is from genome assembly GCA_963555795.3 of Longimicrobiales bacterium. GTDB lineage: Bacteria > Gemmatimonadota > Gemmatimonadetes > Longimicrobiales > Gaopeijiaceae > Bin94. Next base: position 1,604,111 of record CAUVXA020000007.1, read on the forward strand.
GTCGCGGGGGCGGCCATCGCCCTCATCAACGACCTTCCCGCCATGCTGCTGGCGGTCTCGCGGCTCATGTTCGCGTGGGCCGAGGACGGGATCTTCCCGCGGCGCATCGCGGCGGTGCACACGCGGTGGCGGACGCCGCACATCGCCCTCGTCCTGAGCGGGGTGATGGCCTCGGTGGGGATCCTGGGGAGCCACTTCGCGGGGGACTTCTTCCTCGGGATCGACATCCTCGTCACCTCGATGCTGGTGAACTTCCTCCTGATGTGCGTCTCGCTGCTGACGATTCCCGGGCGGAATCCGGAGCGGGCGGCCAAGATGCGGGTGCTTTCCGGGCGCGGAGGCCAGCGGTTTGTGGGCGTCGCCGGGATCATCATCCTGGCGGTCTTCCTCACCGTGCACATTCACAAGGACCTGAACGCCGAAGTGGCGGCCTGGTACTTCCACTCCACCCTGGTGTGGGCCGGCGTGATGGCGCTCGCTTCGGGGATCTTCTTCCGCGAGATGGGGCGGATGCGGGCTAGGGGCGCCGACGCGAGCGCCGTGTTCCGGGAGTTGCCGCCGGAGTGAGAGCGGGCGTGCGAGCATGCGGCGCCACGTGCCGGGCCTCGGCGCCCGCGAGGCCATTGACGTGACCCGGCCACCCTTGAACGTCGAGCGAGCATCCCTCGCCCCCGGCCTGGAGATCTCACGCATCCTCACGGGCCTGTGGCAGGTCGCCGACCAGGAGCGGGGCGGGGTAGCTCTGGACCCGGACGCCGCGGCCCGGGCCATGGAACCGTACGCGGACGCCGGCCTCACCACCTTCGACATGGCCGACCATTACGGTTCCTCCGAGGTGATCGCCGGGAGGCTTGCGCGTCGCGGCGACGATGTCCAGCTCCTCACCAAGTGGGTTCCCGAGCCGGGGCCCACGAGCCGCGAGACCGTGGCGGTGGCGGTCGCCCGGGCACTGGACCGCCTCGGCAGCGAGTGCGTCGACCTCCTCCAGTTCCACCCCTGGAACTACGCGGATCCCAGCTGGCTGGACTGTCTGTTCCTGCTGGCCGAGCACCAGGCCGCGGGCCGTATCCGCCACCTGGGTCTGACCAACTGCGACGCCGCCCACCTCGACATGGCCGTGCGCAGCGGGATTCCCATCGTGTCCAACCAGGTGTGCTTCTCCCTCCTTGACAGCCGTGCCGCCGGCGCGATGACGGAGGTGTGCCGCACCCATGGCGTCGGCCTGCTGGCATACGGGACGCTTGCCGGTGGCTTCCTCAGTGACCGCTGGCTCGGCAGGGAGGCGCCCCCCATCGACGAATCGCTGACCTGGTCGCAGATGAAATACCGTCGCTTCATCGACCAGGCCGGGGGTTGGGACCTCTTCCAGGGCGTGCTGCGCGCGGCTCGCAGGGTGGCGGACCGGCTCAGCGTGGGCAACCCTGACGTAACGTTAGGGTTAGCGGAAAAGAAATCGGGGAGCGGTCGTGGGCAGCGATCCGGTGGGTCTCCAGCCGCTCGGGGCAGCGTGTCGATCGCCAACGTGGCCTGCCGCCATGTGCTCGATCAGCCTGCCGTGGCGGGCATCATCGTGGGGGCGAGGCTGGGCGAGACGAGCCACATCGAGGACAACCTGAAGCTGTTCCGGATGTCGCTCGACGAAGAGTCCCGCCACGAACTGGACACGGCCCGCGCGCGGTTGTCCCCGATCCACGGCGACTGCGGCGACGAGTACCGGCACCCCCCCTTCCTGACCGCGTCGGGCGACCTGAGTCACCACGTCACGACCTTCCCCGCGCCCTATCCCGTTCATCGCGCGGGCGACGTGGCCCGGGTTTCCACCGCCACACCCTGGGAAGCGATGGCCGGCTACAGCCGCGCCGTGCGCAAGGGCAACCGCATCCTGGTCTCGGGCACGACCGCCAACCACCTGGGCCGCCTGATCGGGGGGCGGGATCCGGCTGCGCAGACCCACTTCATCATTGACAAGATCGAGGGCGCCCTGCAGTCGCTGGGCGCGTCGCTGGCGGATGTGGTGCGGACCCGCGTCTTCATCCGCGACGATGTGGACTGGGAACCGGTGGCCCGTGCGCACGGCCTGCGTTTCGCCGGGGTGCTGCCGGCGAACACGCTCGTGCGAGCCGACACGGTGGGTGACGATCTGCTCGTCGAGATCGAGGCCGAGGCCGAGGTGTCGTGACATCTCGCCGGCGCCGGCACGGGCCACATCCGGTATGAGTAGCGCCCCGCGCCCGAAGGTCGTCTTCTTCGACCTGCTGTCCGCGCTGCTCGACTCGTGGTCCCTCTGGGACGACATCGCCGGCGGAGAGGGACCGGGACGGACGTGGCGCTTCGAGTACCTGCAGCGCACCTATGCGGCCGGTGCCTACGTGCCCTATCTGGACCTCGTCGCCGACTCGGCCGAAGCGGTGGGCATGCCCCGCGGGTTCGCGTCGCGGCTCGCGGCCCGGTGGGACGAGCTGGTGCCGTGGCCGGGGGCGGGATTCGTCCTGCGTGGCCTGGCCCGCGATTGGCCGCTCGGCGTGGTGACCAACTGCTCGGACGAGCTGGGTCGTCGCGCGGCCGCTCTGGTGGGGGCGCCCTTCCGCACCGTGGTCACGGCCGAATCGACGGGCTTCTACAAGCCGGATACGCGCGTCTATTCCGCCGGGGCGCAGGCGATGGGGGTTCGGCCGGACGAGGTGCTGTTCGTGGCGGGTTCGCCCTTCGACGTCGAGGGCGCGGACGCCGCGGGCATGGCCGTCGCGTGGCAAAACCCCCTGGGGATCGCAGCAGGACGGGCCGGGGAAGTCGCCATCGCCGTTCTCGACGACATCAGGGAATTGCCGACACTGCTGGCGTGAGCGACGTCCCCAAAGGGGGATTTCCGCCACCGGCTGACAGGGTCGCCAGTGGCATCGAGGTCCGCTACTGGCGTCGAGGTCCCCCGCCGTTACTTTCCACCCTTCGCCATGGATCCCCACCAAGGAATACGTCATGTCCGCTCGTCTTCGCGCCGTCCCCGTTCTGTCCCTCCTCTGCGTCGCTGCCTGCCTTCCCGAAGCGACCCTGGAGACCTCCGCCCAGAAAGCCAGCTACGGGATCGGACTCAACATGGGCCGATCGCTTGTCGAGGTTCAGGAACCACATCGACCTGCCGGCCCTCATGAAGGGATTCTCCGATGCCATGGCGGAGCTGGACCCGGCGGTCAGCCAGGAAGAGATCGAGGCGGCCATGACGGAGTTCAATGACATGGTGGAAGCCGCGGCGGCGGAGCAAGGTCTGGCCGAGGGCGAGGAGTTTCTTGCTGCCAACGCCGCCAGGGAGGGAGTCATGGTGACGGCGTCGGGGCTCCAGTACGAGGTGCTGCGGGAAGGAGACGGGGCCATGCCGCAGCCCGGCCAGCGGGTGACGGTGCACTACCGGGGGACCAAGCCGGACGAATCGGAGTTCGACTCGTCCTACAGCCGGGGGGAACCGTCGGTCTTCGGCGTGGACAACGTCGTGGACGGGTTTTCGGAGGCTCTGAAGCTGATGAAGGTCGGCGGCCATCTGCGGGTGGTCATTCCCGGCGAGCTGGCGTACGGCCCCGACGGCCGCCCCCCGCTTATCGGTCCGAATCAGGTGCTGGTCTTCGAGATCGAACTGCTGGGAGTCGAATAGCGACCAGGTAGAAGGCGAGGCCCGCGGCGATCAGTGCCGCCGCCGTGAGCGCTTCGGCGGGCCTGTCAATGGCGATATAGGTCAGCGTCCAGAAGGTCAGCCCCAGGTAGACCAGGGGCGTGACGGGGAACCCCCACGCCCGGTACGGCCTCGGCAGCTCCGGCTCGCGGAACCTCAGCACGAACACCCCGGCTACGGTCAACAGGCTGTTCAGTCCCAGGGTGAAGCCCGCGAAGACGAGGATCGACTCGAAGGACGCGGTCAGGATGAACGCGAGGCTGAGTGCGCCCTGGGTGACGATGGCGACCGCCGGGATGCCGTGCCGGTTCGTGCGCTCCAGCCACCGGAAGAGCGCATAGTCCTGGCCGATCACATGCAGCACGCGGGGTCCGGCCATGGTCATCGCGCTCACCGTCGATACCAGGAGCACGGCGAGCGTCACACCCATGATCGCAGCTCCCACGGGACCGAAGATATGGGTCGCCGCCACGTACCCGACCTCGAGCTGTCCGGCCATCTCGCCCATCGGCGCCGCTCTGAGGAACGCGAAGTTCAGGAGCACGTACAGAACCGCCACCACGAGCGTGCCGCCCGCCAGCACGCGCGGCAGGGTGCGCTGGGCGTCGTGCAGCTCTCCGGTCAGGTAGGTCGCCGCGTTCCATCCGGTGTAGGCGTAGGCGACGTAGATGAGAGCGACCGCGAATGCGCCGCTGAAGACGAGCGTCCCGTCGCCGGCGGTGGGGAGGAGCGCCACGGGCTGGGGTGCGTCAGCCAGCGCCACCGCGGCCAGCCAGAAGGCCAGGATCAGCACGACCTTCGCTGTGGTGAACGCACGCTGGAAGATGCTCGAGTTTCGGTGGCTGGTGGCATGGACGCAGGTGAGCGCCACGACCAGCCCCGCGCCCAACCAGGTGGGGGACAGGGAGGGGAAGACGGACGTGAGGTACGTGCCGAAGGTGATGGCCGCGAGAGCCGTGGGGGCCGCGAAGCCGACCGTCGCGGAGATCCAGCCCGATACGAAGCCGGCGACGGGGTGGTAGATCCTGGAGAGAAAGGTGTACTCGCCGCCGGAGCGGGGGATGGCCGCGCCCAACTCGGCGTAGGAGACCGCGCCACAGAAGGCCGCCGCGCCGCCAACCACCCACAGGAGCAGGAGCACGAAGGTGGACTGGATGTCGAGAAGCTGGAAGCCGAGGCTGGTAAAGACACCGGTGCCGATCATGTTGGCGACGACGACGGCCGCGGCGGCGTAGGGGCCGTACCCTCGGCGGTCCGAAGGAGGCGTCTCCGCGGGGCGCCGGGAGTCCTGGGCGCGGACCGTCGTGGCGGGGGCGGGCTTCATTGACGTGAGATCTCCCGGGGTGCGACTATGGCGACCGATCACGGCATCCGGCCGCGGCTTCCTGCCCGCGGACCGCTCGTCCGTGAATCCGAAACTCTAACCTGCAACGGGTACAATCCAGCCTTGAAGAAGATTCCAGTTGTCGGTGTGATGGGGGCGGGCGCCCACGCGCATGAAGAGCTGGCCGCTCCGCTGGGGCGCCGTTTGGCCCGGCTCGGGGTCCACCTCCTGACCGGAGGCGGTACCGGGGTGATGACGTCGGTGTCGAGGGCCTTCGCGGAGGTGGAGGTACGCGCAGGACTGGTCCTGTGCGTGCTGCCGCTGCTGGAAGAGGACGGCGGCCCGGAAGGCGTGGTGGGGTATCCCAACCGCTGGGTGGAACTGCCCATCCGGACCCATCTGGGCAAGGACGGGACAGAGTCGATATCGCGCAACCACGTCAACGTGCTCACCTCGGACGTGGTCGTGGCGCTGCCGGGAAGCGCGGGCACGGCTTCCGAAGTCGAGCTGGCGGTGAGGTACGGCCGCCCCCTCGTCCTTTTCGGCGACCTCGGCCGCGCACGGGACCTCCCAGGCACCGTCGGCGCCGCCTCCACTGTCGACGAAGTGATCGTTTTCGTGCAGCGGGCGCTCGCGGACCCGCGGGCCCGACGCGCCCGGCGATGACAGCGCACCCGGACCCTCCGGCGCCCCGGCTCGGCGACATCGTCGGCTTCTCCATCGACCGGGTCGCCCAGGCCGCCGGCGCGGATCCGGATGTTCTCCGGCTCGAAAACCTCGACACGGACATACCCCCGCCCGCATGCGCCGTGGCGGCCACGCGGGACGCCGTGGGCCGCGACGACGCCAACAGCTACCTCCCCTTCCTCGGCCGGGACGAGCTGCGCGCGGCGGCGGCGGACCACGTCTCCCGGCTCAGCGGCGTCCCGTACGACCCCGCCAGCCAGACCATCATCACCGCCGGGGGCACGGAGGGCCTGCTGAACGCCCTGCTGGCGCTGATCGAACCCGGCGACGAGGTCGTCGTCACCGACCCCACCTACGCCGGGATGCTTTACCGTGTCCGCGTCGCGGGGGGCGTGACGCGCTTCGTCCCGTTCGTCGCGGCCGGGGGGCGGTGGGCCCTGGACCTGCAGCGTTTCCACGAGGCGGTGACCGATCGTACCCGGGTGATCTTCCTCATGAACCCGTCCATCCCGTCGGGCGCGGTGATGACCCGGGAGGACTGGGAGGAAGTGGCGCGGGTGTGCGAGGCGCGCGGCATCTGGCTCCTGTACAACGCCGCGATGGAGCGCATCCTGTACGGTGGCCGCGACTACATCCACCCCGCCAGCGTGGGCGGGCTCGCCGAAAGGACGATCACGGTGGGCTCGGTGTCCAAGGAGTACCGCATGATCGGGTGGCGGGTGGGCTGGGTTGTGGGGCCCGGGCCGGTCATGGACCGCATCGGCCTGGTCAGCATCTACAACGTCGTGACCCCGGTCGGCCTCTCCCAGCCGGGCGCGCTGGCTGCGCTGACGGACCCGGCCGGCGCGGGGGTGGCGCAAGCGGTCGCGGAGTGGGAGCGTAGGCGCGACACGGTCCAGGCCGAGCTTTCCGGCCTCCCGTTCGTGCAGAGCGACGGCGGGTGGTCGCTCCTGCTGGACACGGGCCGGCTTGGCTTCGACGGGGCGGAGGCGTCGCGGTTGTTGCTGGAGCGGGGCAAGGTCGCGGCCACCCCGATGACGCACTGGGGCGAGGAGAACGCCAGCCAGTTCATGCGGCTGGTCTTCAGCAACGAGCCGGTGGCGCGTCTGGAGGGGTTGGGGGATCGGGTGCGGAGCGCGCTGGCAGGCTGACCCTGGCGCGTCAACTCCCCGTCAGCCGCCCAACTCCGCCAGCCACGACTCGATCGCCCTCTGGTAGTAGTTCGGGCTGAAGAGCATCCACTCACCCAACTCCTCCGGCACCTCAAACTCCTTCGCCGCGTCCTCGGCGTTCATGCCGCGCCGTCGCGCGTCCCGCGCCGCCGCTTCCACCGAGTCGATCATCGCGACGTATCGGGCCATTGCCTCGCCCCCGGCCAGTGGACCGTGTCCCGGCACGAAGGTCGCCGCCGGGAGAGCCTGCAGGGCACGTACCGAACGCGACAGCCTCGACGGGACGGCGTCCATGTAGTTCGGGAACATCGCGTTCCATACGAGGTCTCCGCACCATACCGGGCCCTCGCCCCCGTCCACCTCCACCGACACGTCGCTGGACGTGTGGCCCGTGCGCGGCACAACGGCCACCGAGCGGTCTCCCAGGTCGATTTCCGTATCGGCGTCCCCCGGGAGCACAACCACATCGGCCCACGCCGCCCTGGCCTCCTCGTCGCCGCGACCCCCGAGCACCAGGTCCCGCGTGGCAGCGGTGGCGTGCAGCGGCGGGGCGTCTTCGTCACCCTGGGAGAACCCCGCCGGCCCCGCCGAGTGGTCCCCGTGGTAGTGGCTGACCACCACATGGGTCGGCCAGCGGCCCGTCAGCTCCCTTGCCTTGTCGGCGACCCATGCGGCCCCTTCCGGCGAAGCGAAGGCCTCCACCACCATCGTGCCTTGGGAACCCCCGATGATGCCGCCGTTGCACAACGTCGTGTAGTCCCCGTCGAGCGGCGTGGAGACGATCGCGAACATCCCGGATCCCACCTCCTCGATGCGCGCGAAGGGCTCCTGGGCCACCACGCGCCGGTCGCCCGTCGCACCCCACCTTCGCAGCACGGGCGCGGGAAGCAACGGCCCCGCGGCGGCCAGGTAGGAGGCGCAGCTCGCGGATACGGAGACGAAACGGCGGCGGCTGATGTTCATGTCACATGATGCTCCGCTGCAGGTACAGGTTCGACACGAGGCGCCCGACCAGGAACGCGATGGCCGCGGCGGTCACACCAACCAGGTCCAGTCCCCACCCTGCCACGGCGAAGATGGCGGCGATGCCCAGCACCTCCAGGATCGACCCCACCGTGATGGCCCGGGTCCGGCGCGTCAACACCATGGTCGCCCGCTGGTAGGACAACCAGACCCCGAGTCCCGGCAGGGGAACGAGGAACATGGCGGGCACCCTCGCATAGGCGGCCAGTTCAGGGGTCAGCCCCGACACCGACTCGAACCAGAAGCCGAACAGGGGGGTGAATGCGAACAGCGCGAGCCCGAGGCTGCACGCCAAACCGAGCCACAGGGCGAAGCGGCCCACTACGCGGCGATTCTCCAGGTCGTTGCCCAACAGCGCAATGGCCCCTTCCTGGTAGCTGATCCCGATCGAGCGGAACATGAACGACAGGGCCATGAGCACCGGCAGGACGGCCAGCGACTCCACCGGCGCCTGTGACCGGCCCATGAAGAAGGTGACCATGGGGTGCGCGGCGAGGCCGATCACGGTGGTGAGAGCGAGCGGATAGTAGAAGCTCAGGATGCCGGAGTAGCTCAACGATGCCGCGGCAGTGGACGCGGGAGGGGGCGTGGCAAGCATCTGGCGGACGGCGCCGCGGCCCATCCACCGGGCCGCAAACGCTTCGGTGACCACACCCGCAACCAGGCTGGCCGAGCCGACCCACGTCCCGGGAAGGTCGGAGAAGGTGAAGAGCAGAAGCGCCGTACCGGCCATGGACGCGAGGCGGAAGATGGTACCCGCCGCGACCTGTCGAGTCTTCCCGGCACGGATCATGACTCCCTGGATGAGCCTCCTGTATCCGATCGCCGCCGTCCAGGGCAGAAAGATCCACAGTGCTCCGTAGGTCAGCCCGGCCACGTCGGAGGGCAACCTCAGAAGGCCATGGACCAGGGCGTCAAAGACGGCCGGGATCAGGAGCACGCAAAGGGGCAGGGTCGCGAAGGCGTTGAGGCCGTGCGAGAACAGGCGGAGCCGCTTGTAGCTCTCGCTGTCACGTCCCAGCGCGGTCATCGCGCTCGTGATCATCATCACCGGGGATTCGACCACGATCGCGATGGAGAGGGCCACACCGTAGGCGGCCAGGTTGATCTTGGGATCCGGGAGACGGGCGATGAACGCCGCCACAACCGGACCTTCCAGGGCGATCATGACCCAGGTAGCCGCCAAGGGGGACCAGAAGCGCGCGATATACCCGGCGGTGGGCGCCGGGGCGACATTCATGACAGGTGTTTTCTCCAAGCGCGGGCCGCGAACTCCAGCTACGATAACCCACGCGCGAAGCCGCGCGAACCCCGGCCAATGGACGCCAACCTCCGGGACCCCCATGAGCGAGGACATCTTCAGCGATTCGAGCCACTGGGGAAGCTACCTCCCTCGGGGCCGGGGCGGGTTCTGGCTGAAGGTCGCCCGCGCGTTCCCCGGTGGATGGCCGTGGAGCCGCTTTGCCCTGGTCGCGCGCCGTCTGGCCCGCCGCCGCCTCACCGGTCCCGTTGACACCAGAGTGTGGGGCCACCGGCTCCGCCTCTTCCCGGATCGCTCGGTCTCGGAAGCCAGGATTCTCTTCCTGCCACGTTCGTGGGACCGAACCGAGCGGGCTCTGCTCAAGCGCTGGATGACGCATGGAGGCCGTGGTCTCGTACCTCAAGCGCGGGCTTCACCTTCCTGGACGTAGGCGCCAACGTGGGTGCCTACTCGTTCTGGGTTCTCTCCCTCGCGGGTGATTCGGGACGCGTGGTCGCGGTGGAGCCCGATCCCGCCGTGGCCCGCCAGCTCCGCTACAACGTCCGCGCGAACGGCGCCGAGGACCGCATGCTGGTGGTCGAAGCCGCAGTGGCGGCGTCCGGGGGAGACGGCACGCTCATCCTGGACGGGCGCAATTCCGGCGAGAACCGCCTGGCGGCCGGTGCTGCGTCCCCGCCAACCCCCGGGGAAGGCGCCGTCGGGGTCCGGGTGGTCACGCTGGCACGGGTGGTGCGCGACACGGCTCTGGAGCGCATCGATTGCCTCAAGGTCGATGTGGAAGGGCTCGAGGCGGATGTGATCAAGCCGTTTCTCGCGGCGGCGCCACGGAGCCTCTGGCCGAGGCGGCTCATTGTCGAACTGAAGCACGGTGGGGTTCGCGACGAAGTGGCCGGCGCGGCGGGCGCGGCGACCGGGACAGCAGACGAAGCGTCCGGGCCCGCTGACGAGGCCGCCGGCGCGGCCGAACTGGAGGCGTGGATCACCGCACGGGGGTACCGGCTCGTGCGGCGGACGAAGCTCAACGGCATCTTCCGGCTTTGAAAGGACCGGTCCACGCATGTATGGTGTATGGGTACTTGGCTAGAAGTGTGCGCATCCTGGGACAAAAAAGGAACGATCATGAACAAGCTGGTCCGCTTGACCTCGGCTGTGGTGATCTCGGCCACCACCTTCCTCGCACTTCCGGACGCCTCATCCGCCCAGCCGGTGCCCGGGGGCACGGTGTCAACGTCCGAGAACTGGCAAATCCTGCTCCGACCCCGGTTCGGGTTCGTCGTTCCGCGCTGGGACTACGCCGAGGGACGCCGCATCCCGCTACGTCCCGTCTTCGGGTTCGAGCTGCTGATGAGGCAAGAGAACTCCTGGTACGGGGTCCGCGCGTTGCTTGAGCGGAGCAGCGGATGGAATGTCGGCGATCTGCCGGACTGGCCCGACAGTTCGCCATTTCCCGGGCACTTCGAGTCCGCGGTCGGCGACGCCGTGCTCTATCCCGTCCCGGGGCACGCGGTGATCCCCTACGTTTTCGGCGGAGCCGGCTTCCAGTCCTTCTCGGTCACGGACGAGGTGGGCATTCTCCCGTACTCGTTCTCCGGCTCCGTACGGAAGATGGCCATGCACGGCGGCTTCGGGTTCGAAGTCCCGATGGACGGCGCCAGAGCCGTCTTCGAAGTCGGCGACTACTACGGCGAAACCCGCGATGCGGGCAAGGTGCACAACATGCACGTGACCTTCATGATCGACTTCGGGGGTCTGGGCGACCTGATCAGGAGCCTCGGCGAAGATGGGTCGGAAGACCGGTAGCAGCCACGTCTGCTGACAGCCGCACGCGGTGATGGACCGCGACGAACTGCGGATCCTGCGCCATCCCGATCCCCGGTCCTTCCTTGACCGCGCGGAGTCCTGGCTGCTGCTGCGGGAAGCCGAGCACAACCTGGTTCTGGGTCTCGCCGACTCACTGTCGCGAAGCACCAGCGGGTACGAGTCCCCCCTCTACTTTGCGACGGTGGAGCGGGGTGGCGACCTCGTGGGGTGTGCCTTCCGCACGCCACCGTACAAGCTCGGCCTGACCCGCATGCCAATGGAGGCGGCGCCCCTTCTTGCCCGCGACGTGGCGGAAGTCTACGAGACTCTTCCCGCCGTGCTCGGCCCCGAAGACGAGGCACGTGCGGTGGCCGACACATGGGCCGAGATGAAGGGAGTACGGGCCGTTCCCGGGATGCGGCAGCGGATTCACCAGTTGGGCCACGTCCGGTTTCCCTCTCCCCTGGCCCCCGGAGACATGCGCCTGGCGGCCCGCGCTGACATTCCCCTCCTCATCCCGTGGCTGGAGTCGTTCCTGAGAGCGACCGGGGTGCGCGAGGCCGGAGATCCGGAAGCGGCCGTCCGGCGGCTCGTCGAAGGGAGGTTCCTGGCCCTGTGGGTGGACGGCGCCCCGGTCTCCATGGCCGCCTTTCCCGCCCGCTCCCGGAACACGGTTCGGATCGGCTATGTCTACACGCCCGTCGAGTACCGGCAGCGGGGCTACGCGAGTACTCTGGTCGCGCATCTGAGCAGCCACGTCCTCGATTCGGGGTTTTGTCACTGTGTGCTCTACACCGACCTCGGCAACCCCACCTCCAATAGCATCTACCGTGCGGTGGGGTATCGGCCGGTCCTGGACGTGATGGACGTGAACTTCGCGTGAGCACCGGTCTGGGAGAGCGTGGACGCTCCGCACCGACCTCGACCTCGCCAGCCAGCGCAGGACAGCGCGCGCGGGCTTGATCGGTGGACGCGCCTTCCGGTAGCGTAGGGGCATGATCGACCTTCGCAGCGACACCGTCACCCGTCCCGCCCCGGCCATGCGGGAAGCCATGGCCAACGCCGTCGTCGGTGACGACGTGTACGGCGACGACCCGACCGTGCGGCACCTCGAAGCGAGGACGGCCGAGGTCCTGGGCAAGGAGGCCGCCGTCTACATGCCCACGGGGACCATGACGAACCAGGTGGCCATCCGCGCGCACACCGAGCCCGGGGACCTCGTGTTGATGGACGCGGGATCCCATGTCGTGCGTTCCGAGGGTGGGGCGCCGGCGGCGCTGTCGGGGGTCACCGCGCAGAGGATCCTGGGTGATCGCGGGGTCTTCACGGCGGCCCAGGTTCGTGACGCGATCGGGACGACGCACCCGGGATCACCCAGCACCCTGAACCCCCCGGCAACCCTGCTGTCCGTGGAGAACACCCACAACGGCGGAGGCGGGAGCATCTGGCCGCTGGACACCCTGGACGGAGTCATCGGCGTCGCCCGTTCCGCGGGGCTTCGGCGCCACCTCGACGGTGCCCGGCTGTGGAACGCCTCTGCGGCTACCGGCATTCCGGAAGCTCGCTACGCCCGCGACTTCGACAGCGTGTCGGTGTGTTTCTCCAAGGCGCTGGGCGCGCCGGTGGGGTCGGCGCTGGCCGGTTCGGCCGCCTTCGTGCAGCGCGCCAGGCGCTTCAAGCAGCTTTTCGGGGGCGGGTTCCGCCAGGCAGGCATCATCGCGGCAGGGGCGCTCTACGCTCTGGAGCACCATCGGGGGGACTTGGCGCTCGATCACTCCAAGGCGGGCGCTCTGGCCGATGTTCTGGTCACCATCCCGGGGGTCGAGCTCGTGCGGGAGCATGTGGAAACGAACATCCTGCGCTTCGCGGTGCCGTGCCCGGCGGGTGACTTCGTCGATGCGTGCATCGAGCGGGGAGTCGCCATGCTGGTGTCGGGACGTCACGATATCCGGGCCGTCATGCACCGGGACGTGTCGGAGGGGGACGTGGAGCGTGCGGCTGGGGTGATCTGCGAGGTGCTGGCTGGGTAGGCTCCATTAAGTAAACTATGGATTACACAATGTAAACTACAGTTTACTTTCCTGAGCCAAGGGCCGCACCCGAACCGGGATCTCCGGCCATGATCCCCTCGATTTCCTTGATCCGTTCGCTCGCCTCGGGGAACCCGGTCAGGTAGGCTCCCCACGGGCCGACCAGCCTGAAGAGCGCGGCCGCCCTAGCCAGGGACGACCGCGCTCGATCGTGCTCGCCCTCGTGCAGCTGGTTGATCCCGTCCGTCATCAGCACCTCGGCCAGCAGCCAGCACCGCATCGGGTCGACCTCTCCGGTGGGCGCCATCATCGCGGGGAGCGACTCCACCGAGGCCGCACGGGCAAGATCGAGGTCCATTCCGGCCCCGCTTGCCGCCCGGCGAAGGGTTCCCTCCACCTTGGCCGCGCTGACCGATCCCTTGAAGATGACCTTGCGGAGCGCGATCAGCGCCGCGCCCAACTCCTCGATCATGCGTAGGATATAGTCCCGCTGCACCATTGCTACTCCGCGTAGGCCCAGAGCCATTCCCGGCTGGCCTGGTCGAGGGCCTCGGGATCGGGCACGTGATAGAGGTCGCCAGCCACGTCCCGGATCAGGAAACCGCCGCCCGCGACAGTGACGGGCCAGTCGTCCAGGCGCGTCTGGAAGCGCCGCGGGCCCTGCCGCGTGTCGACCGTCCAGCACCGGATCTCGACCTCTTCGGACACGTCCCGCACAGCCGTAATCTCCAGCAGGAACCCGGCCACGGCAAGCGCGCGCTCCAGCGCCGCCCGCGACGCCGCGCCGAGGCTGGACACGTCCTCGACGTAGGCGAATTCGTCCTCGTCGGGGTCCCGGAGCGAAATATGCCGCCCGGGATCCGACCAGGGAAAACACCGGTGTACGACGACCGGGGACCGACGGCCTTCAAGGGTCCCCCAGAGCAGGCCGTCCCGCTCCCAGCCAAGCTTCAGTCCGTTCATCGCGCTCATGTCCTTTCCGCCAGCGGTTCACGCTGCAGTTCGTAGAGTCTCCTGTAGACGCCGCCTTCGAGCGCCAGCAGTTCCTGGTGGGTACCCGCCTCGGTGAGGTGGCCGCCCTTCATGACGAAGATCCGGTTCGCTCGCGCGAGCGTGGACAGCCGGTGCGCGATGGCGAAGACCGTGCGCCCGGACACGAGCCGGTCGATGGCCTCCTGGATCTTCCGTTCGGTCTCCGTGTCGACCGCCGAGGTGGCCTCGTCCAGAATGAGGATCCTCGGGTCGTGTAGGATCGCCCTCGCGATCGAGACCCGCTGGCGCTCGCCGCCCGACAGGGACTGGCCGCGCTCGCCGACCACCGTGTCGTAGCCCAGCGGCAGCCGGCAGATGAAGTCGTGGGCGTTGGCCGCCCTGGCCGCCTCCACCACCGACTCCAGCGACGCGTCCGGGTCGCCGTAGCGGATGTTGTCCAGGATCGTTCCGTGGAAGAGGTAGGGATCCTGGAGCACGATCCCCATCTGGCGCCGGTAGTGTCCCGTGTCGAGCGTCCGCAGGTCTACTCCGTCGACGATGACACGCCCACCGGTCACGTCGTAGAAGCGGGCGATGAGGTTTGTCACGGTGGTCTTGCCGCCGCCGGACGGCCCCACCAGGCCGATCATCTCGCCGGGGGCCACCGAAAACGACACGCCCTTCACGACCTGCTTGACGCCATCGTAGCCGAAGGTGACCGCGTCGAACTCCACCGCACCCTGCACGGGATCGAGGCGGACCGGATGGGGCGCGTCCCGGACTTCGGGCTCGGTGTCGAGGACCTCGAAGACGCGGTGGGCGGAGCTGGTCGCCCTGTTCATGACCCGCGCCATCTGTCCGATGACCTCGATGGGCTGAGCGAACATCGTCATGTACAGCAGGAACGAAACGAACGTCCCCGCCGTGAGGGCCCCCGGCTCACCGGGCGCGGTCAGCAGCCGTGGCACCGCGAGCGCCCACACCGCCACGGTCATGACGTGGACGCCCAGCATCAGTGTGGGCCAGAAGAAGGTCCACATCCGGTGGATGCGGTTGAACTCGCTCATCGCTGCGTCGTTGCTCGCGTCGAAGCGCCGTTTCTCACGGTCTTCCTGGTTGAAGGCCTTGACCACGCGCATGCCCGGAATGGTGTCCGAGAGGATGTCGGTCAGCCCGGACCACGTCCGCCAGGCGCGCGCGAAGAGGCGATGGATGCGCTCGCCGTGCATGAAGATCGACCAGCACAGCAGCGGCACCGGAAGGATCATGACCAAGCCCAGGCGCCAGTCCAGGTTGAGCAGGACCGCGCTCAGGCCGGCCAGCATCACCGCGGAGAGCGACACGTCCACGATCCCGAAGGCCAGGAACTCCCACAGTCTGTCCGTATCGGAGCTCACCCGTGTGATCAGGCCGCCCGTCTTCTTGCGTGCGTAGAAGCTTCAGACTCAGGCGCTGCAGGTGCTCGTACAATTCGGTCCGCAGATCCCGGGCGACGAATTCGCCCAGAACGCTCATCTGCTTCAGGCGGACATGCGCGGCCCCTTCGCGCACGAGGTAGACGAGGGCCATGGCCACCACCGCGACCCACGCCGTACGGAGGGCAGCCGCCAGCTCCAGCGACCCGGCTTGCACGGGCCGCACGACCTCGTCGATCAGGTAACCGGCCAGGTACGGGGGCACGAGGCTCACGACGGTGATGAGCGCGGCGGCCGCGAAGCCGGCCAGCAACCGCGTCCTGTACGGACCCAGGTACGACAGGAGCCGCCACAGCACGGCCCGCCGGTTGCCGCCGACCAGCGCCTGCGCTTCCCGTACGGGACCCGCAACACCGCGCTCGTACTCCACGTCGGCGTCGGCGTGTCCCGTCTCCCGCCCCTCGATCTGTTCTTCGAGGACGAAGCGCAGGTTTTCCATCGCACGCCGCTGCCGATGCGTGTACCGCAGGGTCGCCAACGGGGCCTCGCCGGCGGGTCCCAGGACCAGGAGGACGGTGCTGCTCAGTCCGGGGATTTCCCGAACCGACTCCACATCACGCCGCTCGAAGGAGTCGATCCGCCAGGATCCGTCGTCGCGCTGGCTGGCGGTGGCCGCCTTGGACGGGCCCAGGGCGAACCACCTCCGGGTGAGCGACATGGAGTCGTCGAGGTCGGCGAGGGCATACAGCTGCACCGGCTCGCCGTCCCAGCGGTCCTCGATCCGTCGCCGGAGGTCCGCCGGCATGTGCGCGGGCTGGTCGGTGTAGCACTCGATGATTCGTGTGTCTTGTGTCATGTTGGTCAGTGCTCGATGGACTCATGGGCAAGAGAAATCGGCCTTCCAGCGGGGTGAGCGCCGGAAGGCCGATGTGGGCCGTCGTTGAGGCGGCTTACCGTCCTAGGGCGCTCGTTTCCCGGTCACGACCGCGACCATGGCGCCGGCAAAGACGCTGATCGCGGACGCGCTCCTCCCGATGGGCGTGGGTCCGTGCGCGATGCGCCGGTACACCCAGCCCGCCGGGAGTCGAATTGGTTGCGGTCTCATTGCTTCGTGGCGCCTCGTGAGTGAAGGTTGTCGCCCTGGGCCTGGCGCGGGATGCTGCGCTACGCTCCGGCCCGGAGTTGCCGATATGCTGTGCCGGTACGGCAGGGAAGGCGGCGTTGTTTCATTGAATGGACCGACCCCGATTGCGGCGTCGGTGAGGAGAGACAGTTGATCGCGCCAAAGTGTTGGGCGGTGTTCGTTGCACGTGTCATCCTGAGCCTGATCTTCCTCATGGCCGGGGTCTGGAAGGTCTTCAGTCTCGGGGCGGTCGAGCACGCCCGGAACCTCTTCGTGGGGCCCTACGCCGACACCTTCCTGCCCGTGTGGTCGCTCTGGGCGACCGGAGTCGCCGTCCCCTTCGTGGAACTGGCGGGCGGCGCCCTGATGCTTGCGGGGTGGAAGCGCCTGCAGGCGGCGTACGCGCTGGGTGGCGTCCTGATCCTCGTCACCTTCGGCCACCTGCTGGCCGAGCCGCTGTACGCGTTCAATGCGCATGTGTTTCCGCGTGCGGTGCTGCTGGTGGTGGTGCTGGCGATGTTCGAGGACGACCGGCTGAGTGTCGACCGTTGGCTGGCAACGAGGAGGGGTACGGCCGAATGACCGGAGGACTCGCGGAGTGACTACCCAGGCCCGTGAGTTTGCGTGGCGTCTACGGAGCTGGCTGTATCGGCACGCGCGTGACGCCGGGAGGCTGCCGACCCGTTCGGAACTGGCGGAAGGGCTCGGGGCGTCGGCGTCCGGGGTCGACCGGGCACTCCGGTTCCTGGCCGAATCGGCTGTCGTTGCGCTCGACGGGGCCGGAGAGATCCT
This sequence comes from Longimicrobiales bacterium, assembly GCA_963555795.3. Classification (GTDB taxonomy): domain Bacteria; phylum Gemmatimonadota; class Gemmatimonadetes; order Longimicrobiales; family Gaopeijiaceae; genus Bin94. The sequence goes on from CAUVXA020000007.1 coordinate 1,621,371, forward strand.
CATGGCCCATCCGTTCTCGGGTGTGGCGACGCCCTTCCGCGTGAGGACCCCGCTGGGGGACTACTGGGCCAACTGTGCATGGGACGCGATTGCGATTCCGCTCCTGCTGGAGACGGACGGGCGCTGCGACACGCGCTGCCCGAACTCCGGCGCTCACATCGACCTGGCCGTCACCGGCGGTCGCGTCGAGCCGGCCGGCGCGGTCATTCGACTCCCTGTTCCCGTCCGCCGCTTCTGGGACGACATCGGCTTCACCTGACGCAACATCGTTGCCTTCCGGTCGGAAGGGGACGCGGCAGCGTGGGCCGCCGGACGAGGAGACGAGTCCGGGGCGGTCGTGCCTGTCGAGGTGCTGGGAGACCTCAGCCGCGGCTGGTACGGGGGCCGCCTGCACGACGACTGGCGTCCCTCGTCACCCGAGACCAAGCAGGCCCTGCTTCGCGAGGTGGGGCTCGATGGACCATTCTGGAAGCTGGTGTGAACCTGTCGCCCTATGCTCTTCCCGACCACTCACAACGGAGGACCCCGATGAGGCTGTCCGCCAACACCGCCACTACCACCCTGGCGCGGATTGCTCCCCGAGCCGCGTCCACCGGTCTCACCCTGGCCGTCCTGCTCGCCTCCATCGCTCCGCTCGGCGCTCAATCCGGCGGCAACCCGTCCGTCCCCACCATCGACGAGCGCTCCCTCTCGGCCCTCGAACTGCGCGGCATCGGCCCCGCTCTGATGTCCGGGAGGATCGCCGACGTGGCGGTGGACCCGCGCAACCGGAACGTCTGGTACGTGGCGACCTCCTCGTCGAATGTCTGGAAGACCGAGAACCGCGGCACGACCTGGACCCCCGTCTTTGACGACTACCCGTCCTACTCCACCGGCGCCATCACCATCGACCCCACCGACTCGAACGTGATCTGGCTCGGGACCGGTGAGAACACGAGCCAGCGCAGCGTGGGGTGGGGGGACGGCGTCTACAAGAGCCTGAACGGGGGACGGAGCTGGACGAACACCGGACTCGCGACGTCGGAGCACATCGGCAAGATCCTGGTCGATCCGCGCGACCCGGACGTGGTCTACGCGGCCGCGATGGGGGGGTTGTGGGCGCCGGGCGGCGATCGGGGGCTCTTCAAGACCACCGACGGGGGTGGAACGTGGACACCGGTCCTCGAAGTCAGCGAGAACACCGGCGTCGCCGACGTGCACATGGATCCGCGCGACCCGGATGTGCTGTATGCGGTGGCGTATCAGCGGCGGCGGCATGTGGGGGTGCTCGTCGCGGGAGGGCCCGAATCCGGCGTGTGGAAGAGCACTGACGGGGGTGAGAGCTGGCGCGACATCACCCGAGGGCTGCCTTCCGGCGACCTCGGCAGGATCGCGCTGGCGGTGTCGCCGGTCGATCCGGATGTCGTCTATGCGCTCGCCGCCGCCACGGAGGACCGGAGCGGCTTCTACCGCTCGCCGGACCGGGGCGAGACCTGGGTCCGCATGTCGGATTACATCGTGGTCGACCCGCAATACTACGGCGAGATCTACCCGGACCCGCACAGGATGGACCGGGTGTATGCGGTGGACGTCTTCATCCATGTTACCGAGGACGGCGGGCGCACCTTCGATCGCGTCAACACGCGCTTCAAGCACGTCGATAACCACGAGATCGTCTTCGACCTCGACGACCCGGACTACCTGATGATCGGCACCGACGGGGGGCTGTACGAGTCGTTCGACCGGGCGGGAACCTGGCGTTACGTCGCCAATCTCCCGCTGACCCAGTTCTACCGGGTGGGCATCGACAACAAGTCCCCCTTCTACACCGTCTATGGGGGCACGCAGGACAACTCGTCCGTCGGAGGACCATCGCGTACCGACAACGTCCACGGGATTCGAAACAGCGACTGGTTCCTCACCCACGGGGGCGACGGCTTTCAGGTGCGGGTCGATCCGGAGGACACGAACATCGTCTACACCCAGTCCCAGTATGCGGGGATCGTGCGCTACGATCGGGCCAGCGGCGAGGAGCTGGACATCCAGCCGCAGCCCGAACCCGGAGAAGGGGCGTTGCGCTGGCACTGGGACTCGCCGCTGATCATCAGCCCGCACGACTCGCGACGGGTGTATTTCGCGGCCCATAAGCTCTTCCGCTCCGACGACCGCGCCGAGAGCTGGACGGCGATCAGCGGGGACCTCAGCCGGGGGCTCGACCGCAACCAGCGCCCGGTGATGGGGCGGATCTGGCCGCCTGAGGCCGTGTGGAAGAACGTCTTCACGTCGCCGTGGGGAACGATCGTGGCGCTCGACGAGTCACCGCTGGTCGAGGGGCTGCTCTATGTGGGGACGGATGATGGACTCGTGCAGGTCAGCGAGGACGGTGGCGGGGCGTGGCGGCGCGAGGAGGTCTTCCCGGGGGTGCCTTCCATGGCGTATGTGGCCGATGTGGTGGCGTCCCGGCACGACCCGGACCGGGTGTACGCCGTCTTCAACAATCACAAGGAGGGCGACTTCCGGCCGTACGTGACCCGCAGCGACGACCGGGGCGCGAGCTGGACCAACATCACGGGGGATGTGCCGGACGGGCAGTCGAGCTGGACGCTGATGGAGGATCACGTGGACCCCGACCTGCTCTTCCTGGGCACCGAGTTCGGGCTCTTCGTGACGCGCGACGGGGGCGGATCGTGGGTGCGGTTGCGCGGCGGCCTTCCGACCGTCGCTGTGCGGGACCTGGAGATCCAGCGCCGCGAGGACGACCTGGTCCTGGCGACCTTCGGGCGCGGCTTCTACATCCTGGACGACTACTCGCCGCTCCGCGCGATGGACGAGGCCGTGGCGGCGGGCGCGGCCTACTTCTTCCCCGTTGAGGATCCGTGGGCGTACATCCCGGCGCGCCCGCTGGGCGGACGGGAGAAGGGAACGATGGGCGACGCCTTCTTCACGGCACCCAACCCGCCCTTCGGAGCCGTGCTCACCTACCACCTCCGGGACGACTACGAATCGGGAAAGGAGCGGCGGCAGCGGCTGGAACGGGAAGCGCTCGCCCGGGGCGAGGACATCACGTATCCCGACCAGGCCACACTGGCCGCCGAAGACGTCGAACGGCCCCCGGAGGTGCTCCTGGTGGTGTCCGACGAAGCGGGGGATGTGGTGCGGCGCGTTCCGGGACCCCGGTCGGCGGGCCTGCATCGCATTGCCTGGGACTTGCGGTATGCGTCACTGGAACCCCCCGCGCCAGGGGGCGGCGAGGCCGACGGCCCCATGGTGGCGCCCGGGGAGTTCTCGGCCCGCGTCGTCCTGGTGACCGGCGACGGCTACGAAGACCTCACGGCGCCGCAGTCCTTCCGGGTCAAGCCGCTCGGCACGGCGACGCTCGCCGCCGCCGACCGTGACGCCCTGCTGGCCTTCCAGCGCGAGGTCGCCGCCCTGCAGCGGGCCGCCGTCGCCACCGACCGCGCGGCGCGCGAGACATCGGAGCGGCTGGATCTGCTCCGCCGCGCCGTGCGGACCGCCCCCGGGCTGGACGCGGCTCCGTACGAGACGCGCATCTCCGCCTTGGAGGAGCGCCTCTTCGAGATCGGGCGCGTCCTGTCGCGGGACCGCACCGCGCTCGACCGGGCCGAGTTCGCACCTCCGTCGGTCATGCAACGGATCGGACGGATCGTGGGTGCCCAGTTCAGGGCGACTTCGGCGCCCACGACCACGCAGCGCGAGAGCTACGCGGTGGCGTCGCGGCAGCTCTCGGAGATGTCGGAGGCCTTGCGGGTACTGGTGGAGGAGGATCTTGCCGCTCTGGAAGCCGAGCTGGAAGCCGCGGGTGTGCCGTGGACGCCTGGGCGACCGATTCCGCGGTGGCCGGGGTGAGAAAACCCGCTTCCCTGGTGCTCCTGCTGGCTGGCGCGACCACTGTCTACTCGGGGGGGGCCACACTCCCCCCCGCAGCCCAAATCCACACCGTCGACCTCTCGGAGAGTCCCATCGAGACCGTGATCCCGCCCGAATACGATGGCGGCTTCTTCGCTCGAATCGGCGACATTCTGGTCAAGGATCGCGGCATCTGGGTTTCCGACGTGGGTCACAGTCAGTGCTGTGGTTCGACGAAAGTGGCAACCTGATGGCCGAGTTCGGCAGGGAGGGCAGTGGACCCGGAGAATTCCTGACCCCGTCGATCCTCGCGGTGGACTCGCTCCTCACCATCGACGATCCCCGGCAGGGCCGACAGGTCCGTTTCCTGCTGGACGGGAGCCACGTGGAAACGACGAGAGTACGGCACTTTTCGGAACCGAACGGAGGGGAAATCCCTCTGAGGGATGCCGTAACGCTGAGGGGCGGCTTCACAGTCGGGATGATTCCCGCGACGTTTGTCGTTTCCTACATGCGGGATGTCGTCAACGATTTCCGCAACACCATCGTCCTCCTCGATCCAGGCGGCCAGTCCGTCGACACGCTGTTCTCCTATCACTGGGGGACTGTGGCCTGGAAGACGGAAACGGTGGCCTCGGGTCGGGGCACTCCCTTTGGTGTAGCCGGGGCATGGGCGGTACTTGGTGACACTGCGGTGGTCCTGGCAGACGGGGGTCGCCGGAACGATCACGATCGTCGCGCCTGAGGCCGGGTCGGTCCGCACCAGAACCACCGACCTGGGATTGGCGGGGCGCGCCGTCACTGAACGGGACCTGGCGAATCTGGAGGCGGCTATCAGGGAAGGTCGAGACCTTCCGAGAAAGATGGAGCTCGACGCCCCTGGCTATTGGTCCGTCGCCACGAGTCTGATCCCGGCGAGCGATCAGGTGTTCTGGTTGAGGCAAGCCACCACCGGCGAAAACGCGGAGTGGGTCGTCGTCAACTTGGCTACACAGGAGAGATGGCGCGTAATCCTGCCTGCGCGATTCCTGTTGAGAGCCGTTTACGGAGGCTTGCTCTACGGAGTCGCCCGGGACGAACTGGATGTCCCGAGCGTGGGTACGCTGGTGAACCCCGTCGGCAGCAACCCGGTTTCGGAGCAGAGATGAGAAGTGCACACTCATCCTCCGCGACCCGGATAATGGCCACGATGCTCTTCCTGGTAACCGCCGCCTGCGACTCTGACTCCGCTCCTATACACACTGTACACACCGATTCGGCGGGGGTCGCGGTCGTCACGGCAATCACGCCGATGTGGGGCCCCGGCGAAGGCTGGACGGTCGACGACGAGCCCCTCGTCGAAATCGGCACCGTCAATGGTGCCCCCGAGTACCAGTTTGCGGATGTGGTCGCGGCGGTGCGCCTCGCCAACGGACACATCGTCGTCGCCGACCGCGGCGCGTCGGAGCTGCGAGGCTACAACGCCCATGGCGAGTTCCAATGGAGTGCCGGAAGGGCTGGGGAGGGCCCCGGCGAATTCGGCAGCCTGGACTTTGTGGGCACCATGGCCGGCGACTCGCTGGTCACCTACGACAACAGCCTGCTACGCGTGCAGGTCTTCGGCCCGGACGGTGGCTTGGCGAGGACCTTCCCCGCCACGTTGCCCCTCTCTGGAGCGCAGTCCTCCGGACCGGTTCCGGACAAGGCGGTAGCGGTGGTGCGAGGCCGTTTGATCCTGCGCTATATCGACCTGGGCGACGGAATGCCCACAGGCATCGTTCGCTGGCCCAACGAACGAGTTGTGGCCCTTGACCTTGCGGACGGTGCTGCCAGGTCGCTCCTGGTGGTGCCGGGCCATGAAGCGGAGGTGCGGTGGCGCGAAGGAGGCCGCTACTCACAAGGCGGGTATGTCTTCGGCAACATGCCCGAATACGGTGCAGCTGCGGGTCGCCTTGCCGTCATCGACACGGAAGCCTACGGCGTGCGTCTCGTTTCCCCCGAGGACGGCGCCATCGAGCGAATCGTCCGGCGCGACACAGCACCCCGCGACGCAACGGACGCGGTCTTCGAGTCGCATCTGGACGGCATGGTTGCATTCGGCTTCTCCGACCCCGCCAACGCTCCTGCGGAGCAGGTCAATGTCTTCATGCAGATGTGGCGCGAAAGGCCACGAGCACGAACGCTGCCCGTCCTCCGCTCCGTCCACGTCGATGTGGCCGGGAACCTCTGGGTGGCCCCCTACTACATTGCCGGCGCCGAACCCCCGCCCTTCGAGGTCCACGCACCGGACGGCACCTGGATGGGAAGCGTTGCGCTGCCACCCGGGCTGGAGCGCGGGTTCATCCAATACCAGGCGCCCTACATGGAGATCGGCGCGGACTACGTGCTCGGTGTCTGGAAGGACGAACTGGATGTGCAGTACGTCCGGGTGTACCGCGTCAACAAATAGAGTGGTCGAGCCGCGACCCAATCCTGGCGCGGCCCCCGATTCCGAACCTCGGGCTGGCCCTTCAGCTCCCCGGCTCGGGAACCGTCCCCTCGTCCAGCCTGAAGAGCTGGGTGCGGATCCTCCAGTCGCGGCCCCGTCGGATCAGTACGGTCAGATGGATGCCGGTGACGGTTCGGGTGCTGCGCGCGTCCCGCATCTGAAAGTGCATCATCCCCGAAATGAAGCCCATGCGCCCGCTGGCGTCGAAGTCGGAATACGCCGCCTGGACTTCGCCGGTCTCCTGGAGCAGCGACGTCAACTTTTCCCGGATGGCGTCCCGTCCCCGGACCGGAGCGTCGTCGGTGAAGATGAAGGTGGCGTCTTCCGTGTAGAGCTCCAGTAATTCGTCGAGCTCGTCAGCGGCCCAGGCTTCGCGCCACTTGGTGAGGATCTCGTTCGTGTGCATCAGAACGTCGGCGTAGTACTCCGCCCGGTTCGCGGCTGCGGACATCCCGTCACTCCCCGGCACTCCCGGGAACCTCTGTGTCCTCTGGGCCGAACCGGCTGCCGGGGTCAGAACCCCGGCCGCAACGGCCAATCCCACGATCACCATTTTCTTCCTCATGCCACCACTTTCTCCTCCTGACACAAACAATATGGTACCAGGACCGGCAAAGGAAGGACATCCCAGCGGGATCCGCGATGCACGGCCCCCTCGCTTGGGGAGCGAGCCCTAATAGTCTTTCCGCGCGCGACGCTTGCCCGCATTCCCGCGCGCGATGTTTGTCCGCACTCCACGCGCGACGACCGCCTGTCTTCCTCGCGCGAAACCGTCAGGGGGTTGCGGTAAGATTTAGGCTTGCCTAAACTGTGAAGACCGAGATCACATTCATCTCCTCAGCCCAAGGAGCCCAACGACGATGCCCGATCCAGGCCAGGCGCTCGCGGTATTTGCCGCCCTTGCGGCCCTCACCGCCGTCGCCCTTTGGCCTTCGAGGGGGATTGTCGCCCTTCTGCGGCGCCACGTAAGGCTCACTGACAGGGTCCGCCTCGAAGACGTGCTCAAACAGCTCTACAAGCTCGAATACGACCGTCTCCCCGCGACGGCGGAGAGCGTGGCGGGCGGTGCGCAGGTCTCCCGCCAACAGGCCATCCGCCTCCTGCAACGGCTCGAAGAGAGGGATCTCGTAACCACCCGGGATGTGTTCTTCCGTCTCACCGGGGCGGGTCGTGAGCAGGCGCTGCGGATCGTGCGCACGCATCGGTTATGGGAGCGATTCCTGGCAGACCGGACCGGCACCCCTCCCGAGGGCTGGCATGACCAGGCCGAGAGGCGTGAACACACCCTCTCCGTGTCGGAGACCGAGGAGTTGGCGGCGGCGTTGGGACACCCCGTCTATGACCCTCACGGCGACCCGATCCCGACCGCGTCCGGCGATGTTCCCGACCGCTCCGGAGTGCCGCTCTCCTCGTTGAAGCCGGGGGAGAGGGCCCTTGTTACCCACCTGGAGGACGAGCCCCCGGAGATCTACCGGGAGCTGATCGCCCTCGGGATCGGCCTCATGACGCCGGTGGAGCGGCTCCAGGGCGAGGCCGGCCGCGTGCACTTTCGCACCGGCGAGAAGCGGTACGAAATCCCCGGCTCACTTGCGCGCAATGTCACGGTCGAGCCCGCGAAGGATGTTGAGGACCCCCGTTGGTCTCGTACGCTCGCCGATGTCAAGCCCGGTGATTCCGCCACGGTTGTGGGGATTTCGACCCTTTGCCGGGGGCCGGCCCGCCGCAGGCTGCTGGACCTCGGGGTGGTCCCGGGAACCGTTGTGCACGCGCGGATGCGCAGTGCGGGGGGAGATCCCGTCGCGTACGACATCCGGGGTGCCCTGATCGCGTTGCGGAGAGAGCAGGCCTCATTCATTAGAGTCGACGATGCATTTGTGAGGGAGGCGTCATGACCGCCACCGCCACCGCCCGGACCCGCCCCGGACCGTCCACACGCCGTGCCCGCAACCTGGTTCGCCTGGGGTTGAGCCCGCACAAATGGGACCACCTCATCGCGCTCGCCGGAAACCCCAACGTCGGCAAGACCACCGTCTTCAATGCACTGACGGGCCTGCGGCAGCACACCGGCAACTGGCCCGGCAAGACGGTCACGAGGGCCGAGGGGGCGTTCCTGCACGACGGCCGCCGGGTGAAAGTCGTCGACCTTCCCGGCACCTACTCGCTGCAGGCCGGAAGCGCGGACGAGGAGGTTGCCCGCGACTTCATCCTCTTCGGCCAACCGGACGTCACGGTCGTGGTGGTCGACGCGATGCGCCTGGAGCGCAACCTCAACCTGGTGCTCCAGATCCTCGAGATCACCGATCGGGTGGTCGTCTGCCTCAACCTGGTGGACGAGGCCCGTCGACACGGCGTGTCGGTGGACGCAAAGCGACTCGAAAAGGAATTGGGCGTACCTGTGGTGCCGACCGTGGCCCGCCAGGGAGAGGGGGTCGACGCTCTCCTGAAGGCTGCCGCGGAAGTCGCCACGGGAGCCCGGATCAACATCCCGCGCCGCATCGCATCCCACCCGGCCGGGGTAGAGGAGGCGATCGGCGCCCTCGTACCCCTCATCGCGGAAGAGTTCCCGGAGCTTCCCAACGCCAATTGGGTGGCCCTCAGACTGCTCAATGCCGACGAACGGGTGGTGGAAGCGGTGCGCACGGGTGAGATCGGTGACCTCGAAGGCGAGGGTGCTCCAGGCTCGCCGGATATCGGCGGTGGTGGGGGGGACACACCGCCCGGACATGCGGCGGCCATTGAGGTGACCCGGGGCCGCGCCCGGATCCTGGACGCCGCCACCCGCCAGCGATGGAACCTGCGCCCGGGCTTTCACGATGCCGTTGCGGAGAATCTCTACCGGGAAGCGGCCCGTATTGCGGGCTCCAGCGTGCGCCGCGGCGTGAACAAGGGGGGTGGCGAACTGGACCGGAAGCTCGACCGCTGGCTCACCAGCCGCGTCTTCGGCTTCCCGCTCATGCTCATGATCCTCGCGGTCGTCTTCTGGCTCACGATCGCCGGAGCCAACGTCCCCTCGGGCATGCTGGCGACCCTCCTGATCGACAGCTTCCACCCTGTCCTGCTCGGCTTCGGAGAATGGGCCCGAATGCCCTGGTGGCTCAGCGGCTTCCTCTTCGACGGCGTTTATCTGGCGACCGCGTGGGTCGTCAGCGTGATGCTGCCTCCAATGGCCATCTTCTTCCCCCTCTTCACGCTGCTTGAGGACTTCGGCTACCTGCCGCGGGTCGCCTTCAACCTGGATTCGCTCTTCAAGCGGGCGGGCGCGCACGGCAAACAGGCGCTGACCATGAGCATGGGTTTCGGCTGCAACGCGGCCGGGGTGGTGGCCACGCGCGTGATCGACAGCCCCAGGGAACGGCTCATCGCGATCATCACCAACAACTTCTCACTGTGCAACGGGCGGTGGCCGACCCAGATCCTGATCGCGACCATCTTCATCGGGGCGCTGGTGCCCCCACACCTCGCCGGGCTGGTCTCGGCCGGGGCGGTCGTCGCCATCGCGCTGCTCGGCATCTTCTTCATGTTCATCACCTCGTGGGGGCTGTCCAACACGGTGCTCAAGGGCGAGGCGACCACCTTCTCGCTGGAGCTTCCCCCCTACCGGCCCCCGCGCGTCCTGCAGACGCTGTACACGTCGATCATCGACCGCACTCTCATCATCCTGTGGCGGGCGGTGCTGTTCGCGATCCCGGCCGGCGCGGTCATCTGGCTGATCTCGAACATTGCCATCGGCGGGACCTCGATTGCCCAGCACGGGATCGATTTCCTGGACCCCTTCGGCTTCCTGCTCGGACTGAACGGGGTGGTGTTGCTCGCCTACATCATCGCGATCCCCGCCAACGAGATCGTGATCCCGACCGTGCTCATGCTGACGGTAATGACGCTCGGCGCGCCCGAGTTGGGCGCCGGTGCGGGCGTCATGTTCGAGGGAGACTCGGCGGGGGAGATGGCGGGACTGCTCCGCGCTGGCGGATGGACGTTGCTGACCGGCGTGAACCTCATGCTGTTCAGCCTGCTGCACAACCCCTGTTCCACGACCATCTACACCATCTACAAGGAGACGAAGAGCGGCCGCTGGACGACGGTGTCGGCGCTGCTGCCCCTGGCGATGGGGTTCGTGGTCTGCTTCCTGGTGGCGCAGCTGTGGCGGTTGACATTGGGGGGGTAGATCAGCCGCCGGCCGCCGGACCCCTCGCAGCCTCAAGCATCTCCGCCACGGTGCAGAGTTTGACCCGCGGCCGCCCCTGGGCCTTGCCGCAGGCGGTCTCGTGGGCGTCGAGCCGACCCCAGCCCTCGTTGTCGACCCCGCGAACGCCCCGCGCGCGCAGCAGGGTCGCCAGGTCGGCGTCGCCCTCGGTGTCGGCCCCCCCGCCCCCCGCCACCCGTCCCCCCGCGAAGACCCCCGTTTCACGGTCCTCGCGCATCAGGGCCACCGTGCCCGCGGCGTCCGCCTTGTTCGTCCCGATCACCCCCGACGGCCCCCTCTTCGCCCACCCCACCACGTATTCGCCCGGCACGGTCTCCGCGCTCCCGGCCGCCACCAACACCCGGCCCCCCTCGTTCGGCACGATCCCGCGCCGCTCCTCGAAGGGCACACCCGGGACCGGCGCGCCCCGGTATCCCACGGATCGGATCACCATCCCGCACGGCAGCGTCTCCGTCTCGCCGGTGCCCTCCGCGCGCAGGTAGCCATCCTCCTGCTCCACCAGGCGGTTCTTCTCGATCCTCACGCCGGTGACGCGACCGCCCTCGCCCACCACTTCCAGCGGCGAGACCAGGAACCGGAACTGCACCACCCGGTCCCCGTCACCCGGCGCGCTCCCGGCGGCCACCCTACCGCCCCCAGCTCCCGCGGCCGCCCCGTCGTCCCCGCCCCGCGCATATCCACGCAGCGTGCTCATGTTGCGGGTCTTCACGGCGTTGCCTTCCAGCGCGGCACTGCTCGCGGCATCGATCTCGAGATCACTCGCGTCGACCTCCGTGCACACTCCGTCCAGCTGGCCGAACTCGCGCAGCTCCGGATTCGTGAACGATGCCTGAGCCGGGCCCCGGCGACCCAGCAGCGTCACCCTCTTCACCCTGCTTTCCCTGAGCGCCGCCAGTGCGTGGTCGGCGACATCGGTGGTCGCGAGACGGTCGAGTGACAGCACGAGGATGCGGGCCACGTCGATGGCCACGTTCCCGTTGCCGATCACCACGACATCCTCGCAGCCGAGATCGAACTCCGCGTCCCGGAAGCCGGGATGACCGTTGTACCACGCCACGAAGCGCAGCGCGGGGTGACTTCCCTCCAGATCCTCGCCCGGGATGTTCAGCCGCCGGTCGCTCTGTGCGCCCACGGCGTAGACGATCTGGTCGTAGCGGGACCGCAGATCATCCACGGTGACGTCCTCGCCGATGGTGACGTTGCCGAAGTAGCGGACCTCGTCCCGGGCCAGGATCTTCTGGTACACGCGGGCCACGGACTTGATGGTCTGATGGTCCGGCGCCACGCCGTCGCGCACCAGGCCGAAGGGCGCCGGCAGTGCGTTGATGATGTCGATGGCTACGCCCGCCTCTCCCTTGAGGAGGGCCTCCGCCGCGAAGAATCCGGCGGGGCCTGCGCCGACGATCGCGACGCGCGTCCCGGGATGGGTCACGGTAGTGTGTCCAGGTTGACCGGCCCGGCTCTCATTTGCGAGCTTCCAATTTCCAGTTCATGAGTTCGACAATCGAGGAATCAAGATAATGATCAAGAAATGCGGCGCCTCCAAGACAAGCAGGGCCTGGGTGTCCTTGCCCTGGCTCCCGGTGGCGGCACTGGCAGCCTTCGTGGCCTGCGGCGGAGGCGACTCGGGAGGCCCCGGCACGGATGGGACCTCCGGTGAATCCGCTGCTCCCGCGGAAGAGGCCGCCGCTGCCGAGACCGCGTTGAACATCGACCCGGCCATCCTCCCGGAGGGTGTGACCGTGGCGATGGTCGAAGAGGGCAGGGACCTCTTCAACGGTGGCGGGATCTGCTTCACCTGCCACACGGTCGAAGCGACGGGTGGACCCCTGGCGCCCGACCTCACGGACGATGCCTGGCTCAACGTGGACGGCGAGTACTCCTCGATCGTCGAATTGGTGAAGACCGGCGTCGCGCAGCCGGTGGAACATCTCGGAGCGATGCTTCCGCGGGCGGGAATGCCCCTGACCGATGTGCAGGTCGAGGCGGTCTCGGCCTATGCATACATGCTGAGCCGGATGTAGGCCCTCCTCTCGCTCGTGCTGGCCGCTACCCCGCGAACAGCTCCCTCTGGGCCCCGCCGTCACGCCGAAAACCGGCGGTTGAGAGCGGTGGCGGGGATCCCTCCAGCCCCGCCTTGCGAACGGCCGCCCGAAACAACCCCTCGAGCTGCTTTGCGTACTGTCCCTCACCGCGGAAGCGGCGGTGAAAGGCGCTGTCGTTCAGCTTTCCGCCGCGAGCCTGGCGAATCCTTCCCAGCACCTTGTCCTTCCGGTCGGGAAAGTGGGTCTCCAGCCAGTGCGTGAAATGCTCCGCCACTCCCATCGGCAGCCTGACCAGCAGGAACGACGCGTACATGGCCCCCGCTTCGCCCGCCGCCTTGACGATCGCGGGGATTTCCTCGTCCGTCAGCCCGGGGATCACCGGTGCGACGAACACACCCACCGGAATCCCGGCCGAGGCCAGCCGGTGGATCGCGTCGAGTCGCCTGGCGGGGATGGATGTTCGGGGCTCCATGACGCGCTGCAGTTCGTTGCGCAGCGTGGTCACCGACACGGTGACGTGCGCGCAGTCATGCGCGGCCAGGTCGCTCAGAAGGTCCGTGTCCCGGGTCACCAGGTGGTTCTTCGTGACGATGGTGACCGGGTTCCTGAAGTCCCTGAGCACCTCCAGGCAGCCCCGGGTGAGCTCGAGCCCGCGCTCCACCGGCTGGTATGCGTCCGTGACCCCCGACATGCCGATGACCCGACCAGGATCTTCCGCTCGAAGTCGAGGCCCGACGAGAAGCCCAGGTATTCGTGGGTGGGGCGTGCATAGCAATAGACGCAGCCGTGCTCGCATCCCCGATAGGGATTGACCGAGGCGTCGAACCCGACGTCCGGGCTCTGGTTGCGGGATACGATCGCCCTCGTGGAGTCGGCCAGGAACTCGGTCCGGGGCTTCTCGTCGAGCCGTTGCCCGGGGTCCATTTCCACATGAACCGTTTCGAAACGGTTCGGAGGGTCGTAAGGTACCGCGCGGCCCTTGATCCGCAGAATACGCATACCCCAATTTCGGGTTTTATTCGGATTTACGCAAGAGGATCCCTCTGAATGACCATCGATGAGCTGGAAAAGAGGCTGAACAGTCTTGCCGACCGCACCCTGCGCTACCACTACATCATCCAGCTCGGCCGGCGTCTGCCCCCCATGCCTCCCGAACTCAAGACCGAAGAAACGCAGGTCCGAGGCTGCATGAGTCCGGCCTGGCTTGCGGGGGGACTGGAAGACGGCGATCCGCCGGTGCTGCGTTTCGTGGGAGACTCGGAGTCCGTCATTGTGAAGGGACTCTTCGCCATCCTGGCGGAGGTCTACAACGGCCGGCCCCCGGAGGACGCACTGACCGTGGACCTCTCGGACATTTTCGAACGGCTGAAGCTGGGCGAAGCGCTGAGTCCCAACCGGCGGAACGGGTTCTACTCCATGGTGGAAAAGATCCGGCGGGTCGCGGCAACTCTGGCCTGACCCCGGGTCGGAATACCAGCCCGTGGGTCGCTAGACGGCCTCGATCTCGTAGCCGATCCGCCAGTTGGACATGTTCTCCGGGTCGTCGGAGCCCTCGTCCCCCGGCTGAATCATGGAGACGTGGCTCCCGATCGGTCCCGTGAAGGTCCGGCGGTAGGTCTCCAGCTGGTCGTTGGCACTGAACTGGTCGAGCTCCTCGCCCCTCAGTTCAACGACAAGATGGTCGGTGACCTCTCCCTCGAAGAGAACCTTGTCCAGGTTCTTCAACCGGTTCCACCGGGGACGGTCGGAGATCGAGTAGTGCCCCTTCGAGGGCATACGCGTTTCCTGGGCGTTGCCGCCGTGGTTGTCGGTAATGACCTTCGACAAGAAAACGAACTCGCCCTTTTCTTTGAAGAACGGCTCGAGGTTGTCCAGTATCTGCAGCCATCTCAGGGTGACTCTAATCCGCGTACCGCCCTGTCCAGTCATTCTCGTTCCGCTCCTTGATAAGTCGCGAGCCCCGGGAGTCCCCGTGCACGGGTCGGTCGCAAGGTACGAAGAAAGAGGGCTTCTCGTCCACCCCCGTGCTCTCGGGGAGCCTCGCGGCTCGAATGCCGTGAGGGTCTATTCCGCGGGCTGCCGACCCCACTCGCCAATGAACTCTTCCGGCTCCACACCCAACCCGTCCGCGATCCGCGTGATGTAGTTGAAGAAGCCGATCACCTGCACGGCGTCGTGAATCGCCCGGTCGTCCAGCCCTTCCGCGCGCAGCCGGTCGAGGTCTCCGGCGGACATGGGCGTGTCCTTGGCTGACAGCTTGACCGCGAACTCGCAGAGCGCCATGTCGGGGCGCGACAGCTCCGCCTCCCTCCAGCTTGCCACGATGCCATGGACGAGTGCGTCGCCCGCCTCAACGCTCATGCCCATATCCTCGACCTCGGCCCGGAGGTCATGCGCGTGGGCTTGCGTTCAGTAGAAGCAGTCGAGCTCCGCCGACACGACGGTGGCCAGCAGTTCGCGCTGGAACCGGGACAGCGGTGACGGGCCGAACATCACGGCTGCGTACTGCCCCATCGCCGCCCTGAGCACCGGCGCGTTGAGGCTCATCACCTGCACGATGTTCCACACCCGGCCCGAACGGCGGACAGCAGCGTCGAGCTCCCGCTTGAGGAGCCCGGTGGCCCTGTCTCGCGTGATCTCTTCGATCCAGGCCATCGCTATCCCGTCTCCGTCGAAGTCGCCGGGGCCGCCTCGTCCATGGCGCTCGGGACCGGCGCCGGATTTGCGTGCCACCTCGCCCCGGAGGGCCGGAAGTGACGCACCAGGCGACCCAACAGGGGCAATAGCCGCGACGGCTCCACGCCCCGGGCCCGGTTGGCCGCTCCGATGCGGAACGCCAGCTTCCACTGTCGGAACAGCGTGCCGTACGCGGAGAAAAGGGTGTTCCGCGGGTCGTAGATGTTTGTCGCCTCGGATGAGACGCCGTTCAATTCGATCACTTTGAAGCGTCCGGCCTGGATGTCGTCCAGTGTCTTGCCCCGGATGTCGTAGCGACCGAAGTAGAAGCCGTCAATACTTCGGCTCACCTCTTCGATGGCCGCGGCGAGGGCGGGTGTCTCGAGGTGACTTCCATCTCGGAACTCGCAGCCGAAGCAGTGGTTGCCGCGCTCCTCCAGGGTGACGCGCTCGCCTGCGCCGGGCACCCGGTCGACCGCCGCCCCCAGCTGCCTGGCGAACATCCGCCGCTGGCACCGGAGCCGCTTGTCGTCGAGGATCAGGCTGCCGATGGTCTGCCGGCCGTCGCCGGTGACGACCGGAGGGTACTTCTCGGTGATCCCGAAGATGTGCCCGCGCTCGTCACCCGGAATGCGGTAGTAGAAGACGCCCAGCTCCTCACCCGGCACGTATTCCTGCACGATCAGCTCCGGCCCCGGCGCGGCCAGCCGCTCGGCGAGCTCCCGCCGGCTCCTCACGATCGCCACCCCCGCCCCCCGCTCCCCCACATCGGGCTTGACTACGACAGGAACGCGCATCGGCCGCGTGTCCACCCCCACCCGCCACGTCTCCGCCACCCGCGCCCGGTCACCGATCGCGGCAAGGATGCGCGACTTGGATTCGCTCACGAAGCCGCCGTCCGGGATCGCGGGGTTCGCGGCGGTGAACAGCGTGAGCGACCTGTGCCGGAGGCCAAGCCAAAGCACGCACGCCACCACCGGACGGTAGAAGATCAGGGGCGGCCAGAATTCCCACCGCCAGAGACGGCTCCAGCTGGCCGCGGATCTGCGCCGTCCGTCGGCGCTGAACAGCGGCACGAGGACACGGAGAGCAACCAGGGCCGCCAGGGCCGAGACAACGAGCCATGGCAACGCCCGGTCCTGGAATGCACCGATCCGGTTGGCCGCCGCGGTGCCGAAGAGTGCCGTGCCACCGACCAGGAGAGGGGTCCAGAGCGCGGCCGCGACCAGGATCCAGAAGGTGAAGCGGAGCAGCGGCATCCGTACCACCCCCGCGGCGACGTAGGTCGGCAGGCGCGTGCCGGGCACGAAGCGGCCCCCGAGGATCAGCGCCGCGCTCCGCTCGGTGAACCATCGGCACGCGCGCTCGAGCTCCTCGTGGCGGATCAGCCATCTGAACGGCGCGATCCGGGTCACCGGGCGCCCCACCAGCCGCCCCCCCGCGTACAGGAGCAGGTCCCCCACCGCGATTCCCGCCAGGCACGCAATCACCCCGGGCGCCCATGGCAGCGATCCCCGCGCGATGAGGAGCCCGGTCCCGATGCACGTCAGGTCCTCGCTGACGAAGGTGGCGACGACGATCAGGAGCAGGGTCACGAAGAGCGCGAAGCCGGTGGCCGGGGAGGCGGCGGCGGGGTCGTACGGGACCGACGCGGCGGCGATCCGCGCCGGGTCCGCCGAGCTCCGCACCATCGCCGCGCCTGATTCGGCCCGCAGCATGAAATCCCGGACCGGGCGCGCGATCAACGCCGGCCGCAGGAAGGTCATGAAGTGGTCCCCGTCGAGCATGATCAGCTCGGACTGGGGTACGATGCGGTGGTGTTCGAGCGCGGCCGCCGCCGGAACGAGCGGGTCGTTCGTCCCGTGAACGATGAGCATCGGGCCGGCGTAGCCGCGCAGGATTTCCCGGAGGGGTCGCTGGTCGGTGTCGTAGAAGTTGCGGGCGTAGGCGTGGCCGAGAAAGCCGTCGTCGGCAAGCCCGAAGTGGGGGACCAGCTCGAGCAGCGACCAGATGGCGAAGAGCTGGAGGCCGTGAATCGCGTGGTTCAGGTAGTACTCGCCGAGGAGCTCATGCTCCTGCACGCCGATCGAGGAGAGCAGGGTGAGAGAGGCGATCCGCGCCGGGTCCTCCCTATACATCTCCAGCGCCACTCCGCCCCCCATGGAGAACCCCACCACGTGCGCGCGTTCGATGGCGAGAGAATCGAGGAGCTGCAGCACCACCGCCGCGTGCGCCCGGATGGAGTAGTCGGGCACCCTGGCGGTGGACCCACCAAAGCCCGGAAGGTCGGGTGCGATCGCCCTTCCCGCGGCCGCCAACTCGGGCCCGAGCGCCCGGAAGGCGGACCCCGAGCCCGGGCTGCCGTGCAGCAGAAGGACGGGTTGTGAGGGCGTCTGGGCCCTCGTCTCACCCTGTGACAGATTCCCCCCGGAATCTGTCACCCATTCGCGATACGCGACCGAGACGCCGCCTTCCCGCGGCCCCGGCCACCCCTCCACCCGCTGCACGCTCTGCCCCGGCCGTGGCTCTGGACCGGGACGCTGGCTCCGCACCCCATGAGACGCGCCCAGCAGCGCCAGGTACAGGACCACGGCCACGCGCCCGACGCGGACGCGCCGCCGCGGGCCTGCACCGTCTTCCTCGCCCGGCGCACCGGTTTCCGGCCCGGCCCGCATCCGTGTCATGCGCCGGGATCCCCCGGTGTCTCGCCGCCATCCACCGGTTCGAACCGTTCGAGCATTGCGTTCCGCAGGGCCACGGCCAGCGCCTTGCGGTCGGTCGAGCGTACGGGAGCGTCACCGAAGCGAACGGTGCAGTGCACCCGCCTGAGCGCGAATAGAGCGAGGGCATGCGGCACGAACCCCATGTCGCCCCACCAGCACACCCGGTCCCGGGCCGGCGGGCTCCCCGGCGGCGTACGGTACGTCAACGTCATCCAGTGGACCGGCTTCCCGTTCGCCGCGGCGGCGGCCAGAAGCGCCGGCTTGAAGGGCAGGATGGTCGCGCCCTTGGTGCTGGTGGCTTCGGGGAAGACGATCACGCGGTCATTCCGGTCGAGCGCCCGTCCGATGCGTGCCAGCGCGGGGACCAGGTCCCGCTTCCTCGAGCGGTCGACGAAGACCGTGCCCCCCAGAGCCGCCATGAACCCCCAGAAGGGCCACCGCCGCACCCCGGCCTTGGACACGAACACCATCGGCACGACCGACGCCAGCACCGCGATGTCCAGGTAGGAGAGGTGGTTGGAGACGATCAGCACGCCCTCCGGGGGAGCCTTGCCCTCGGTGGTCACGCGAACGCCGGTCGCGAGCATCATCCCGCGCCCCCAGCGGTGCATCGCGCGCCGTCTCGATTTCGCTCGCCGGGCGGGGCCGGAACGGGGCTGAACCAGCGTCGGAAGCCGGGCGGCCAGCATGAGACACACCACCGCGGTGGTTCCCGCCCCGACCATCAGGATCCTCGCCGCTACGCGCGGCCATTCCCGCAGTCGTGGCGGAGGCGGGGCGGGGGCCGTTTCCGCCCTACCGGAAGAAGCTGCGGTAGACATGGCTCTCCAGCTGACGGACGTCCAGCACGACCAGGAAGTCGATGGTCCCGAATTCCCTGTCCACCGCCGGAGGACCACAGATCCTGGCCCCGAGGTTGAGGTAGCCCTGGAAGAGAGGCGGAATCTCGAAGGGTTCCGCGGCGCCGGCGCCGTGGCCGTGAAGGCCGCACTCGAACCCCGGCAGCGGCCAGGCCCGAACCTCCGGGTGAAGGTGTCCCTCGTCCACCAGCCGGGCGTGCACCTCGTTCCCGATCCGGCCATCCTGCGTGGTCAGTGAGCAGCATCCGAAGAGGAGGTGCTTGCCGGTCCACGTCAGGTACCGTGCCAGCCCGCGCCAGAGCAGGTGAAGCACCCGGCGGCTCCGGTGGGCGCTGGCGATGCACGCCCGTCCCACCTCCACGGCATCGTCCACGACAGCGAACGGGAAGGCCGAGATGTCGAACTCTCGCACCGAGTAGAAGCCGCAGTTCGCCGCGGCCATCGCTGCGGTTTGCATCCTGTAGGTTCCGATCGCCAGGCCGGTGCTTGTGTCAACGATGAGCAGGTGATGCATGGCTTCATCGAGGTCGTCCTGATCCAATCCGAACTCGAACGATGAATCGAATCCCTCTCCGAGCTCCAGATTGAAGACTTCGAAGCGGAGTCGCTGCAGGGTGTGAAGCTGTTCGATGGAGCGAGCGAAGGTGAGGCGGTACTTGCCGGAGGTGAGATCGTCCGGGGGGAGCCTGTCCGGGGCCACGGGGTAGCCCGCCGCCCGGCGCCCCCGCACCGCGGGCTGGCCCCCTGCGGGCCGACCCACCGCCGGTGTGCGTCCTCCGCGAGCCGGGCGGGTCAACGCAGCCTCCTGATCTCGGCGGGATCGACGTGCAGCACCGTGGTCGCCCCCCGGCGAACCAGGCGACCCGTCATGCCCACGGGTGCGGCGATCAGGCCGGAAAGCTCCTCGCCGAGGGCTTCTCCATTCGCCCCGGCCAGGATGATGCCCTCCGTGCTCCCGTCTTCATGCCGCACCATGAGCAAGGGGGGGATCCCCCCGCGAATGCACAGCTCCGCGCACGCCCGGTGCGCGACCCCCGAGCCCGGGTTCATCACCCCCAGGTAGCACTTCGCCCCCACGATCTCGCCCTCCACGCTTCTCTCGCCCAGCACCTCGTCGGCGAGTGCGGGGGGAAGGGTGCCGCCCGCCCGCGCCACCGATCCGGGCTCGACCTGGATGACGGCCTGACCGTCCCGGTAGGCCAGGGTGCCGTCCATCGTGGCCCAGCCTCCGGTCACCGGCTCGACAAGCACGTTCGCGCCCGACTTGCCCGGCCCCACCAACAGGTAGCGCGAGGTGACCGGTCCCCTGGGAACGATCAGGGACGGGTACGGGTCCGCCACGACAAAGCCCTCGAAGGTGCGGATGGTGCCGAATTCGAAGGCGGCCGCCGGGAGCTGGCGCTGACCGGTCGCGATCACGACCGCTGCAGCCCCCGCCACCACCAGGGAGACCGCCGCGAACCGACGCTGGAAGCGGCGTACCCGTGGAGGCGAGGGGTCGTGGTATCCGACGTAGAAGTCCGTCACGTATCCTCCTGTCTCTCCGACCGGGGCCCGGGCGACCACGGAGAGGGTCGCCGTTCTGGAGGCCGTGCCGAGGGGGTTGGGCACCGGGTTGACCCACACGAAGCCGTCCCGGATGGCCACATCGTAGGTCTCGAGGCGGTCGGTGAAGGGCGGGGGAGCGCAACCGTTCACCGGGTCGTATTGGAAGCCGTGCCAGGGGCAGGTGATGCACCCGTCGATGATTCTGCCCTCCCCGAGAGGACCCATCTGGTGGCAGCACACGTTGGAGATGCAGGAGATGGTCGATCCGTTGCGGAAGACCGCGACCCGCTCATCCCCGAGCGTGACCACGCGGCCCTCCGAGTCCGGAATCTCGTCGGCGACGATGGTACGCACGTAGCCCTCGGATTCCGGGGACGCACCGGATCCGGCCAGCACGTCGGCCCGATCCCGGCGCCGCTCCGCGAGTCCGGTGTACAGGTGAACCGTGAAGACGGCAACAGCCACGGCGGCGGTCACCGGCCACAGGTACTCTTTCCCCTCGCCCTGCAGCGCCCCCAGGACAACGTGCCCCAGCAACACCGCATAGGCCGCGTACACGGTCATGTGAAGGCTCTTCCAGGTACGCGGCGTCAGGTTGGCGAGCCAGAAGTCGTGGCTCGTCGCGGCCATGAGAAACAGCACGCCCAGCACGACGGCCCCCAGCGGCTGGAAGGGAATGTCCCCGGGGCCACCCAGGCCGCCGTCGCTGGTGAGCACGCTGACGAACGGGTTGATGTCGCCGAGAGCGTGGAACTGGAAGATCGCGAGCGCCCCGTGGACCAGCCCGGCAAGGAAGGTGGCCACGCCCAGATGGCGCCGGTTGTAGAGGATCGGGAGAAAACGCGGCGAGATGCGCGCCAGAGGCCCGATCATGAGGACGCACGACAGCATCACGAAGGCGAGGCTCCCGGAAGCCCTCAGCATGAGGGTCTCGGCCGTGACGTGGGGCTGGGTGGCGACGGTGACGGCGATGAAGGTCGCCGCGTACGCCGCCATGCACGCCGCGACCACGAGGTCGTACTTCCGTTTCTGGGGCGACCATCCGACTCCCTGGTAGGTGTGGCTCACGGGTTGCCCTCCGGGATCGCCGCCTCGCCCAGCCGGATGTCGCGGGCGAGGTCCAGCAGGAGGAGGCGTCCGCGGGCGGGAAGACCATCGGGCACCGGGAGGTGTGGGCGACCGGCGCTCACGCTACCCAGCACCCGGGGCGGGCCCCCGTCCGCCTCCACCACCAGGCCGGGCTCGGCGGCGTCCAGTCCGGGTGGCAGTGAGATGCGCATCACCTGGCCACCGGCCGCGTCCGAAAGGAGTTCCACCCGGGCCGTGCCCGCGGGTGTCTCGACGGCGACATCCCAGATCGTCGCCGAACAGGCCCGCGCTTCGCCGGGGAACGGACCGGGAACCGGGCGGCCGGAGCGGATGCCCCATCCGTAGGCGAGCACGCCCCCGGCAACGACGGCGCTTGCCAGCAGCGCCTTCAGGTGCGCGGATCGATGACCGAGCCTCATGAATGTCCCCGTCGGGCTCGTCGCCACTTCGCCAACAGAGTCGGCCAGAGCACCACCACTCCGGGGGTGATCAGGATACGGAAGCCGACTGTCCCGCCCCTGGCCGCAGGGTCGACCGCGCCCGCGCCCTTCCGGATGAACGGCACCGCGAACACGACCCCGGCCACGAGGTAGGCCGCCATGACGGCCACGAGGACTTGTGCAATTGGGTACGAAATGGTCACTCCTCCCTCGGAGAGGTGTCGGGCCGGTGTCGGGCCACTGCGGCGACCGCAAACTACTACTGCTCGCCCCGCAGGCGAAACAGGATGATCCGGTGGCACGTAGCGTAGCAAACAGCAACGATGTACCGCCACGCGAAGTCCGCAGGGCCGGACCAACCCGGGAGAACGAAGATGTCAGATCCGTACAGAGAAGCGACCCGTCACGAGCGGTGGGGCGGCATGTCACCTTTCGCCAGGATCGCGCTGGTGGTGGGATCCTTCTTCGCCGTCGGCCTGACGGTGCTGGTGGTCGTGGGCGTGCTGCTCGCCAGGAAGGCGTCCGAGATGGCAGAAGACTTCCGCGAGAACCCGGCGGAGACCTTCGCGCTCATGGCCGAGAAGTTCAGCGACGACGTGTCGGTCGTCGCATCCGACGGCGATGCCGGTCAGGTCGTCCTGAGGATCGAGAACACGGGCGAGATGGTCACCCTGAATCTGTCCGATGTCGCGCAGTCGCTGAGCGAGGGGATCGGGGAGGGGATCCACTTCGACGGAGAAGCGGATGAACACGGTGGAGTGCTGCGGATCACGACATCCGAGGGTGATGCCACGATCGAAGTGCGGGGCGACGAGGACGGCGGGTTTCTGCGGGTCTCGACCGGGGGGGAGGAGATGCGATTCGGGGCTGGAGACGCCTCTGCCGCGCTGCCGGAGTGGGTACCTGTCCACCCCGATGCCCGCGTGCACAAGGGGATCTTCTCCAATGAGACCGATGACGCCGTGACCGGAGGGGTTGTGCTTCGGACCGATGCATCACCGCGGTCGGTGATCGAGTGGTATGGGGAGGAGCTCAAGGGCAGCGGCTATACATCCACGGTGACCTTCAGCAAGGATGACGCCATCCAGGGACGGCTCGAAGCCAGGACCTATTCCGGCGGCCAGGGGCGGGAGCTCTCGCTGATGGTCGGCGAGGACGACGACGGGGACGGCTTCATCGTCATCATCCACCGGACCGAGCGTTAGCTACCGCCCCCTCGTCCATAGCAGGAGTGCCCCGTTGGCCGCGCGGAATCCGTAGCGCGCCAGGGCTTCCAGCGGAGGAAGGATCTCCACCCCTTCGAGGTCCGCAGGCGTGATGCTGGAGATAACCTCGCCGGGATCGGACACATGAACGTCGTCGAGATAGACGGCCACCATGGCGCAGGCGCCTGCCCGCGCCTCGATGTCGTCCTGATTGGTGGTGCCGAGCTGGTTTGCCGGTGAAGCGAGTCGGCTACCGGTCTTCGGAATGACCGAGCGGTTGCGGCCTGTCTCCACGCAGATGGCGGTCTCGGGGGCCCCGGTCGACAGGGCCATGCGGCGGGCGCGCAGTCCCGGGATGTTCATGGTCGTGAGCAGCGAGATGAGGTCGCCGCGGGGACCCCTGGCGTCGATCTCCGCACGGGTGAGCCGCCCCACGAGCGTGCCCCGCCGCCGCTCCCCCTCGATGAGACCGCGCAATCGTCCGGCGTCGGGGGTGTTGCGCGCCGACGTGACCGTGATGGAATCCAGCGCGATCGGGGCGGGCGGGAGGAAGATCTCCACAGTGACGGTCTCCGCGACGAGGTCGAGCTGGGGCGTGATCGCCCTCTGATACCCCGAGCGCGTTACGCCCAGCATGTAGGCGCCTCTCCCGGGTACGCTGATCGAAAAGGCGCCGTCGGCCTCTGTAAACAGGCTCGCGATGGGCTCGCTCGCCTCGTTCACCACGATCACCAGGGCGTCGCCCACGGGCATGCCGGACACGGGGTCGATGACGCTGCCGGCGATCTGCTGGGCCGCGGCAGGGCTGAGGATGCCTGCGACCAGCACGGCGGTGATTCCCGCCGTGAGCAACCTGCCGAGGGTGCGCCATCCGCCCGCGCGTCTGTGCTCCGTTGCCGACATCCCGGCACTCCTGTTCCAGGCTTCGCTGATCCAACATACAACCTGCGGCGGGACTGCGCCTCATGCGGCGTCGGCAGGCAGCGGAGGCTCTGCCACGGGCTGCCGGGGACGGGATTGGACGCAGTCGACACCGGCTGCCTACTTTCGGGGCTCGGCCCGACCTCCCCCCACGACCGGATCCACCCATGCGAAATCCCGTCACGCTGCTGACCTGTCTTGCGCTCGGACTGGTTCCGATCCTCCCCGCCTGCACCTCCGATTCCGGCGACGGTGCCGCGCCCGGCGACGCCGCGGCCGCGGGCGAGAGCAACGGCCTCGACCTGGGCGCAATCTCCGACGGGCTCCTCGCCCGCATGGCCCTGCAGCCCGGTGAGCGCGTCTTGCTGGTGGGTCTGGGTGGCGGGAGCTGGGACGCCATCGTTCCGCTGCTGCGCGAGGGGGTCGCCGCTGCGGGCGGCGTCGACCTCGGCGCGGTGGACGTATTCGGGGCGCCGCTGCCCGGAGCGGGGCCCGCCGACTTCGCGTCCTCCCTGGGGCAGGATCCGGAGGGCTGGGCGGAGGCGCTTGCCGGGGTCGATGTGGCGGTGAAGCTCCCCGGGGCCGTGCCGGCGCCGGAAGTGCCGCACGACGTGTACCGCGCCCTGCAGGACGTGTTGCGTGGCGGCCACGGCCGGACGATCCACTTTCACTGGGCCGGGGCGACCTCCTTCGAGATGGAGGAGCTCCCCGTGGACGACCATATCGACCAGCTCTACCAGACGGCGTTGATCGACACCGACTACCCGGCTCTGGCGGAGACGCTGGCCGCATTCGAGGCCGCCCTGCGTCAGGGTGAGGTGCGAGTGACGACCCCGGCGGGGACCGATGTCCGCTTCGAGGTGGGTGACCGTCCGGTCACGCGCCAGGACGGGGACGCGTCGGCCGCCAGGGCCGCCGTGGCCCGCAACCTGATCGATCGCGAGGTGGAGTTGCCGGCGGGGGCGGCCCGGGTCTCCCCCATGCTGGAGACCGTGCAGGGGCGGATCGCGTTCCCTCCCGCGATGTGGGGCGGCACCCGCGCCGAGGGGGTGGTGATGCACTTCGAGGGGGGCCGTGTGGTGGAGGTGGAGGCCAGCGCGGGGCGTGAGGGTGTGCTCGCCGAGATGGAAGCCGCGGGGGATGCGGGGAGCACGTTCCGGGAGCTGGCCGTAGGGCTCAACCCGCTGCTGGCGATCCCCGAGGGCGAAGAGTGGATCCCGTACTACGGCTACGGTGGCGGCGTGGTCAGGCTGTCGCTGGGAGACAACACCGAGCTGGGTGGGTCGACCGGCGGCGGCTACGTGCGCTGGAACTTCTTCACCGACGCCACCGTCACGGTGGGCGGGGAGGATTGGGTCCGTAGCGGGCGGCTGGTGGAACGGTAGCCGCGGGGCGCCCTCGGGGTGACCTGGCCGGTCCGCGGCGGGGCCGATCCAGCTATTGCGCCGCCCGCCGCCCGCCGCCTGGCCGGTCCGGCTATCCCGCCGTCCCGCTCCGCTCCGCTTCAAAGAGCCGGTCGAGTTCGGCTGATTCGAAGGTCGGCGTCAACTTCGCGACCGCCCAGTAGGCCAGGAACGACAACGCGACACCGGGGAAGACCTGATGGATCCCGCCGGTCCAGGGGAACCGCTCCCAGAGCAACAGCACCGCCAGTCCGACGACGAACGACGCCACCGTCGCCATCCCGTTCCCCTTGCGCCAATACAGACCCATCAGGAGCGCGGGTCCGAAGCAGGCGCCGTACACCGCGCCCGACAACGCCGTCAGAGCCACGATCCCGTCGGGCGGGTTCAGGGAGATGATCGCCGTGATCAGGGCGAAGAGGGCCACATAGAGCCGGGTCGCCTTGACGACCGACCGCTCCGACCCGGGCTTCCGCGCCATCCCCACGATGTCCCGCTCGGCCGTTGACGCCATGACCAGCAGCACGCTGTCCAGCGACGACATCGCCGCCGCTACCATGGCCAGCAGGAGGAACGCCCCGGTGCCCGCCGAGAAGACCCCGGGGGTGGTGAGGAGCTGGGGCACCACCATGTCCGTTTCGGGCAGGCCGCCCGGGATGATGTTCCGGGCGTACAGGCCGACCGGGATCAGCAGCGTGTAGACGAGCAGGAAGGCGCCGGTGGAAACCCACAACCCTTTCCGGGCCGCCGCGCGGCTCTCCAGGGCATAGAAACGTGACAGCTGGCGAGGCTCCACGGCGAACTTGACGGTGCCGGCGAAGACCACGCCCAGCGCCAGGGGCACCGACACGCCCCCTCCCCAGCGCAGCAGGGGCTCGGTCAGCGGATCGTCCGCCAGCGCGGCGACGGAGCCGAGGCCTCCCGCGGCGGCGACCGTGCCCCGGAAGAGCAGGATGCCCGCCACGATCATGACCACGCCCTGGACCGCGTCGGTCTTCACCACCGAGATGAAGCCGCCCACGACCGTGTAGAGCATCACGATGAAGAAGACGATGATGATCGCGGCCCTGTACGGGATGTCCAGGAAGACTTCCAGCAGATTCCCGATCCCCTTGAACACGGCGGTCATATAGATGAAGGACGCGAACAGGACGATCACCGCCGCGAGGACACGGGCCGCGGGGCTGCCGAAACGGAAGCCGATGAAGTCGGGGATGGTCAGGGATCCGAGCGACTCCGTGAAGGTGCGGAGTCGCGGGGCCACCGCCACCCAGGCGAAGAGCGACAGCCCGATCACGAAGGGAATGAGCAGGAACCAGGTGATCCCCCAGTCGTAGGCCTGGCCCGAAAAGCCGACAAAGGAGTTCGTGCTCGAATAGGTCGCGAAGAACGAGAGGCCGATGGCGACAGGCCCCATCGAGCGTCCTCCGACAAAGTAGTCGGCGACGCCGTGCGTCTTCCGGTTGCCGGACCACGCGTGATACGCCAGCAGGGCGGTATAGACCAGCAGGAGCAGGTGGACGATCCAGTACGTCCTCAGGTTGTCCAGAATGGCCTGAATCAAGCTGACTCCTCGGAAGCGGGGGACGGAATCGGGGGCGCCGCCCGATCCCCGGGGTCCAGAGGCGCTGCGGAACCCGTGAACATGCCGGAGACGGCGTCCTTGCGCACCTTCCCCATCGCGTTGCGGGGGAGGCCGTCGACGGGCTCGAAGTCATGGGGGACCTTGTACGGGGCCAGTCGCTCCTTGCCCCACGCCCGCAGCTCGGATCCGGTCGGGCGTGCGTGGCCGTCGACTGGTACCCACGCCGCGCAAAGCCGCTCGCCCCAGTCGGAGTCGGGGACGCCCACGGCCGCGAGGTCGCGTATCGCCGGGTGCGTTCGGTACAGATCCTCCACCTCCAGCGCCGACACCTTGTACCCGCCCGTCTTGACGATGTCGACGCTGCGGCGTCCCAGAATCCGATGGTAGCCGCCCCGGGCGACGCACGCTTCGTCACCGGTTCGGAACCATCCGTCCCGAAAGGCGGCCGCGGTGTCGTGGGGGCGCCGCCAGTATTCGCCGAATACCTGCGGGCCCCGCACCACGATCTCGCCCTGGCCGCCCTCGGGGACCGGGACGCCATCATCGTCGACGATGCGCAGATCGACGCCGGGCAGTGGATGGCCCACATGGCCGGGCCGGCGTTCTCCGGTGAGCGGATTGGACAGCGCCATGCCGATCTCGGTCATGCCGTACCGCTCCAGGAGGGTGTGACCGGTGATTTCGCGCCACCGCTCATGGGTCGCGACGGGGAGCGCGGCCGATCCGGAGACCATGAGGCGGAGCCCCGCGGCGCCCCGCGACCATCGCTGCCGTACGGCCCGGGGCGCCTCTTCCCAGGCGCGGACCAGACGCGCGTAGACGGTGGGCACGGACATGAAGAGCGTGATGTCGCCGGACGCGAGGCGATCCCAGGTGGAGGCCGGCGCCCCCGAGCCGAATTCGCAGGCCGCGCCGGACCAGAGGGCGCAGGCCAGGGCGTTCACGACGCCGTGAATGTGGTGCAGCGGCAGCGTGTGAAGGATGCGGTCGTCCTCGCGCCACGCCCAGGCGGTGGTGAGCGCGGTGATCTGGGCCGCGAGGTGGCGGTGGGTGGTGAGGACTCCCTTGGGGCGGGCCATCGTGCCGCTGGTGTAGATGATCAGGGCCGGGTCGGCGGGGCGGGGGAGGGGGGCGACCGGGGGGGTGGTGAGGGGTGGCGGGGTGAGGTCGTGCCCACTGTGCAGCTCCACGACGGCCACCCCCTGAGCGCGCGCCGAGGCTGCGAGGGTGGCCGCGTGCGCGAGGGACCGGTCCGCGACGACGACGCGGGGGCGGGCGTCGTGGAGGACGTACTCCAGTTCGCGCACCGGGTGCGAGACCGCCAGCGGAACGGCAATGCCCCCGCACAGCCAGGTGCCCAGTTGCACGGCAACGTGCATCCGCCCCGGCGGCACCAGGTAGGCGACGCGGTCCCCCGTGAGGTCTCGGGGGGTGCCGTCGTCGACCGCTGCCGCGAGTCGGTCCCGAAGGGCCATTGCGCCGCCCAGCAGGTCGCGGTAGAGCCATCGCCCCCCATCGTCCGCCAGTGCGGTCCGCGAGGAGAACGACGCTTGCCCGACCCGGGCCGGAAGGGTGGTTGGGCGGGTGCTGATCGGTGTGCTCCGGGTGTGGGTCGCGGCCTCAGGATCGCATGGAAGGTGTACCCTGGTCGCCTCGCGCGACAAGCCGGGCGTGGCGCGGGTCGGGGGGTGGACGCATCTTTCCCGCATGTCCCCCGAACTTCGGAGACCGCCAGGTGAGCGATGGCCCCCGCGGACTGCTGGCCAGGATGTACGGTGCCGCGATCCTCAAGGCGGCCGTGTACGACGAGGTGGGAGCCGACTCCGGCGCCACCGGTCAAGCTGCTTTCGTGGTCGTGCTCGCCTCTGCCGCCGCTGCGAGTCTCGACTACGGTCTAGGGTGGCTCACGATGGCTTCGGCAGGGCTGGCAAACCTGCTGCAATGGCTGGTCTGGGCCGGGATCAGCTATCTGGTGGGCGACAAATTGCTGGGTGGCACCGCCACGTGGGGCCAGCTGCTGCGAACCCTCGGCTTCGCTCGGGGGCCCGGAATCCTTACGGTCTTCGTTCCCCTCATCGGAGGGATCCAGATCGCCGTCCAGGTGTGGATTCTGGCCGCCGGCATCATCGCCATCCGCCAGGCGCTGGGCTTTGGAATGGTCCGGGCGGTGCTCACCGCCGTAATCGGGATGGTCCCGTATTGGATCTATCACACCCTGTTCCTCCATTGACCCCCCGGGATTGGCGAGGGTGATGAGGGTATGGAAGGCGCTGGCGAGAATTGCCCTGGTTGCCGGCATTGCGGCGTGGGTCGTGGCGGCGCGGGTATCGGCGCAGGAAACCCTCGACGCTCGCCAGCTCGTCGAGTCCCTCGGGTGCGGAGCGTGCCACGCGGGTGTGCCGGATGCGGGCGCCATTCGCACGGTGGCCCCGCCCTTTGGGGACGGAGTCGCACTTCTTGCGCCCGCGTATATTTTTCACTATATGGACGACCCACAGACCGTGCGGCCGGACATCGTTCCCGCGCGGATGCCCCGCTATGCGCTGAGTGAACGCGAGCGGCTCGCGCTGGCGCTCTTCGTCACGAACGATCGTGAACTTCGCGGAGTGGACGATGCCTTCCGCGCGGCTCAGGGACGCCATCCGGACGCCGACCGGTCGGAGGGCCGAACCCTCTTCGAGGCGCTGAATTGTGCTGGCTGCCACGTCAACCCCGAGGTCGCACCGCTCCAAACCGCGCCCGACCTGAGCGCGGAGGGGTTGCGAGTCCGCGAGGACTGGCTCTTGAGCTACCTGGCAGACCCCGTCACCATCCGCCCCGCCGGACCCATCCCCGGGCGGGGAGGCCAGATGCCGGACTTCCGTCTCGGCCCGGCGGAGGTCGCCGCCATCTCCGGCTTCCTCCTGGAGCAGACGGCGGCCGAAGCGCCGCCCTGGGGGCCCGCGGCGCTCTCCCCCTTCGCGATGGGCAAGGCGGAAGCTCTCCTTCGTGACCGGTGGAGCTGCCTGGGGTGCCATCAGCTGGGCGAAGACGGCGGCAGGATCGGCCCCCGTCTGGACGGCATCGCAGAGCGGCTGCGTCCCGCGTACGTGCGCGCCCTGATGCGCGATCCGGCCCACCTCGCGCCGGGCACGATCATGCCGGGGTCACTCGAGCAGCCGGACCGCCTGGACCTGATCGCGTCCTTTCTCATGCAGAGGGTAGGGGAGTGGTCCGGCGCCGACCCCCTTGCAGGGATGCCCGCGCTCCCGTATTTGGCCGCCACGGGGAGGGGGACACCACCCGGCGGACGGGCGGGTGCCGCTGCGCCGGCGCACCCCGGCGAGGCCATCTACACGGCGCGTTGCGCCCCCTGCCACGGCATCCAGGGCGCCGGCGACGGCTTCAACGCGCCCTTCCTGCCGGTTCCCCCCGTGCAACACGCCGACTCCGCGGCCATGTCGCCGCGTCCCGACGATACCCTCTACGACGGGATCCACGCGGGTGGCTGGATCCTCGGCAAGAGCCACCGCATGCCCGCCTTCGGGGCGTCCCTGGACGATGACCAGATCCGGTCGCTGGTCGCCTACATCCGCACCCTTTGCGACTGTCAGGGCCCGGCCTGGTCCCGAGACGGGCGCCGACGGTGACAGGTCCGTACCCCCGGACACCCTGGATTGCCGTGGCAGCCGGGACGATCCTGCTCGGTTGCGGCGACCGGCCGGCGAGCACCGACAACGCTGCCATGGCCGGCACCGCGGACGGGCCGCTCACCGAAGTCGCCCGCGCGGACTTTGCGGGTTCCGAGAGCTGTCGCGGCTGCCACATCGACCAGTATGCCGCCTGGGCCGCGTCCACCCACGGACGGGCCGGGGGCGAGCCGGGCCCCGAAACCGTCGTCGCCCCCTTCGACGGCACGCCGATCGTCTTTTCCGACGGCACCGTGATTCCGCGCGTGGACTCGTCCGGCCGGTATTTGTTCGAAATCCGACAATCCGGGGCAACCGAACAAATTGTCCATGTCGACGGCGTCATCGGCGGCGGACACATGCTGGGCGGCGGCACCCAGGGATTCGTCACCCACGCCGCTGACGGCACGGTTCGCTTCCTCCCCTTCGACTACTCTCCGCCACTGGGCGACTGGTTCTGCAACACGGGCACGCGGGCGGAGAGGGGCTGGGTCCCGATCACCGCGGACATGTCGCTGGCGGACTGCGGGGATTGGCCTCCGGCGAGGATCCTCGGCACGTATTCGCGCTACGCCAACTGTCAGTCGTGCCACGGCAGCCAGATCACGACTCGCCTGGAACCGGGCACCGGGCCGGTCACGCGTTGGACCTCTCTCGACATCAACTGCGAATCGTGTCACGGTCCGGCGAAGCGGCACGCGGAGCTGATGGCCGCGAACCCGGCAGCGAGTTCGCCCGACATCGCGATGGCGAGCCGGGTCACCGACGGCGTGGAGGAGTCCCTCGGGGTCTGTTTCCGCTGCCACGCGCTCAAGGATGTGGTGAGGGAAGGCTACCTCCCCGGCGCCTCGTTTGCCGACCACTACGCGCTCAAGCTGCCCGTCCTCGGTGACGATCCCTTCCTGCCCGACGGTCGTGTGAAGACCTTCGCGTACCAGGGGACTCACCTCTCGTCATCGTGCTATGTGGACGGCAACATGACCTGTGTCAGCTGCCACGAGCCCCACGGGCTGGGGTACTGGGACGTCAACCGGACGCCCCTTGCCGACGAGACCGACGACCGCCAGTGCACGTCCTGCCACGCCGCGAAGGCGGCAGCTCCCGAAGCGCACACCTTCCACGCGCCCGAATCGTCCGGGAGCCGCTGCGTCTCGTGCCATATGCCCTACCTGCAGCATCCCGAGGTGGGGGACGGCGTGCCCTTTGCCCGTTCGGACCACACGATCCCGGTCCCTCGCCCCTCCCTGGACGCGCGACTCGGGCTGGTGAGCGCGTGCCGTGGCTGCCACGGCGAGGTCAGCGAGATACGCCTTCAGGCGAGCGTCGACGAATGGTGGGGGGCCACCAAGCCCCACGATCCTGTCACGGCGGGTCTGCTGGCCGTGACGGACGCCATGGGCGAGGACCTCGCGGCCCGCATGCTGCTGCACCCCGCCGACGGAGCTTTCATGGCGCAGTTCCAGGCACTGGTGCGCTTCGTCGGCGGCTGGGTCAGGCCCGGCGAGGGTTTGGGCGACGAGGCTTCCGCGCGGATCGGGGAGTTGGCCGCATCCGACGACCCCGATTTGCGGGCGCTCGCACTGGCGGTCCTTCACGCGGCGAGTCCCGGTCCCGGCTCGGATGACCCAGGCGACACGGCCCCCCTCCTGGACGTCGCCGCGACCGCGGCCCGCGAACCTTTGGCCGTGCGCCGGCGGTGGACCATGGTGCTGGGCTTTCTCTCCGACGAAGCGCTCGCCCGCGGCGAAACGGGCCCCGCCGAAGCCCTGCTGGGGAAGGCTCTGGCGGTGCTCCCGGGAGATCCCGCGATCCTCCGTGCCCTGGGGCTCCTGCACAACCGGGCGGGCGACCCCCGCTCCGCGATCCGGGCTTTCGCCGAGAGCCTCGCGGGGGACGCGAACCAGCCCCTGGTCCATGTGAACCTGGGCATCGCCAGAGCGGCGGCGGGGGATCCGGCGGGGGCGGTACGCGAATACGAGGCCGCGATCGCGATCAACCCTCGTGAGCCGCTGGCCCACTTCAACCTGGGCAACCTCTACCTTCGCAGTGACAACGCGGCTGCAGCGATTCAGGCGTACGAGAGGGCGGTGGCGCTTGCTCCCGAACTTGCCCGGGCCGAGCTCAATCTGGCGATCGCGCTGGCCCGCGCGGGGCGGATACAGGAGGCTCTGCCCCACGGTCGCCGGGCGGTGGAATTCGCCCCCGGCGACGAAACAGCGCGCCGGGTGCTTGCCGATCTGGAAGCCGCCGTGAACGAGAGGCCCCCGCAATGAGTGCATTCAAGTGAGCGAAATGAAGCGAGTGCTGCGGGTGCGGGACGGGCTCTCCATCACGGTCGGCATCATCATCGGCGCGGGCATCCTGCGCACCCCGGGCCTGATCGCGGAGTACCTGGGGAACGGATGGCTGATCCTGGCCGTGTGGGTGCTTGGGGGGGTCGTCGCCGGACTCAGCACGCTGGTGCTGGCCGAAATGGCGGCGGCTCTACCCGAGGCCGGCGGCAAGTACGTCTACGCCCGGGAAGCGTTCGGCCCCGTCGCGGGGTTTGTCGCGGGCTGGTCGGAGCTGCTGGTGTCCCGCGCCTTCTCGGGAGCGATCAAGGCGGTGGCCATCGCCGAATACCTGATCATCCTCACGGGCAGCGGATCGGTGCGTATCCTGGCGACCGGGGTCGTGGTTGGATATGTGATCCTGCACATGGGGGGCCTCAAGGTTGGCACCACCTTCCAGAACGTGACCACGGCGATCAAGGTGGTGGTCCTCGCGGGGATCGCCGCGGCAGGAATCGCCGCCGGCGACGGGAGCGGCCTGATCGCCGGGCCGACCGTCGCGCACGCCTCCCTGCTCGGGTTCGCCCTCGCGTACCAGTCGGTGGCCTTCGCCTACTACGGGTGGGAGGACGCGGCCAAGATGGCGGAGGAGGTCCGCGATCCGGGGCGTTCGCTTCCCAGGATCCTCATCGGGGGCGCGGCCGCCGTGGCCGTCCTCTACCTGATGGTCAACACGGCGTACCTGGCGGCGCTGACCCCGGACGAGATGGCGGGCTCGGAGCTGGTCGCGCGCGACGCGGTCCAGGGTGTGTTCGGCGACACCGCGGCGACCTTCGTGGTGATCGCCAGCCTCCTCATCCTGATCAGCTCCTGCAACGTCAACTTCCTGGGCATGCCCCGGGTCGCCTTCGCGCTGGCCCGCTCCGGCCTGGCCCCGCAGGTCTTTCGCTACGTGTCACCCCGGGGCACCCCGGTCGCGGGTCTGCTCCTGATCGGGGTGTTGATTCTGGGCCTGGCTTCGACGGGCGCGTTGGAGTTCCTGATCCAGTTCATGATGCTGGTGGCGATCTCGGTGGATCTGATGGTGCTGTCGGCCTTCTTTCGGCTCCGCAAGCTTCGCCCCGAGCTGGAGCGCCCGATGAAATTGCCCGGCGGGCGCTGGACAGCTGGGGTGACGATCATGCTGTATCTTCTCATCCTGGCGATCATCGTCGGGACGCAGCCCTGGCTGGCCGTGGGAGGCGTCGCGATCCTGGGAGGGTTGGCGGTTGCGGGAACGGTGACGTCGAGGCACTCGAAAGCGTAGGAGGCACGCATGCCGGTTGTTGGAGTCCTGGTTCTGGTCATTGTGGCCTCCTCCGCCTTTTTCGGGTGTGTGCTCGCGTGGCTATTCGCCCGAAAAGGGCTGGCTGGACCGGGCCTTCAGGAGCGGCTGAGCAGGTTGGAAACCGATGTGCGGCGGCTCACCGACCAGGAAATCGGCCAGGACCACCTCGGGGACGAAGTGCTTCGGCTCGACGAGAAGGTACGCTTCCTTGAAGACCTCCTGGCCAGCCGCCCGAAGACCGACGCGCTTCCGCCAGGCGAGTAGCAGGCGCCGCCCGGGCGCTAGAACTGCCACACAACGAGAAGCTGCACCACGTTCTCGTCGATCTCCGTCCCCAGCTTGTTTCGCCAGTACTGATACTCGATGCCGGCGAAGAGCCCGTTGTCGGACCCGCCTACGGCCTTGCCGATGTCCCAGCGCAGCTGCGGCTGGGCCAGGATCCAGGAATTCACATCGTTGCCCAGCTCATCGGATGTCGAGCCCACGTATTCGGCGTGGCCCGAGATGGAGAAGGCCTGGCTTCCGATGGTGAAAGGGAGCAACCCGTTCACGTCGAAGACGAGGCGGCTCCCGGCCTTGGGTGCTCCTCCGCTGTCGAGGCCGCCACTCCGGTCCACTCCGGCCATCATGTCGGTGTTGAGGAATGCGAACCCCGGCAGGCGCCACGAAACGCGCACGCCCGAAAGCCATTGCAGGAAGTTGGGGTCAGCCCCGGCGGCGATTCCCCCGATCAACCCGAAGTCGCTGAGCACCCCGGTGGCCAGATCACGGCCCGCCAACTTGCCGAGGCTCAGGTTCGAATACCACTCGCCGTAGAAGTCGGTGTCGTTGAAGCCGTCGTCGACGCCGTCGTCGATCACGTCGACAAAGAAGAAGTTGTCTCCGAACTTCCAGAATGACGCGTGCTGCAGCGTCAGCACGGCCGTCGCATGGGATGATTCGTTGAACGGGTTCATGAGGCTGCCGTACTGGTAGTGCACCTCGGTCTGGGCCTCGGCCCGGATCGCCCCGCCCGCGCACCACGTCGCCGCCAGCACTCCGATCAATGGTGCGCGCATGATTCGCTCCTGAAGTCTATCGTGGCGGTCCGGCTCCAGCGGGCATCCGGATACGGTCGACGAGATCCCGGATATGCGCCGGCGGTGCAGGCGTGAACTTCGATACCGTAAGCGCGACAGCGAAGTTTAGCAGCATCCCCACCGTGCCGATCCCCTCGGGTGAGATGCCCAACCACCAGTTCTCGGCCGTATCCGCTGCCGGATTGACGAAGCGGAAGTAGATAATGTACGCGGCCGTGAACGTGATCCCCGACAGCATGCCGGCGATCGCCCCCTCCCGGTTCATGAATCGCGTGAAGGTGCCCAGAATGATCACGGGGAAGAACGACGAGGCCGCCAATCCGAAGGCGAAGGCCACCACCTGGGCCACGAATCCCGGGTCGCTGATCCCGAGCAGACCCGCGGCAACCACGGCGAACGCCGCGCTGATCCGCGCGGCTATCAGTTCGCCCTTTTCCGAGATGTCGGGCTTGAAGGCTCGTTTCAGCAGGTCATGGCTGATTGCCGACGACACCACCAGCAACAGACCCGCCGCGGTCGAGAGCGCCGCGGCCAGACCGCCCGCCGCCACCAGCCCCACCACCCAGTTGGGGAGGCGCGAGATTTCGGGGTTGGCAAGCACCATGATGTCGGGGTTGACGGTGAGTTCGTTGCGCTCGGGGTCGCCCACGTACAGGATGTTGCCGTCCTGGTCGTGGTCTTCGAAGGTGATCAGCCCGGTGTCCTCCCATTTGTTGAACCACTCGGGCATGGCGTCGTAGGGCTGCCCGGCGACCGTGTCCAGCAAGTTGGCCCGCGCGAAGACCGCGATGGCCGGGGCGGTCGTGTAGAGGATCGCGATGAACAGCAGCGCCCAGCCCACGGAAGTCCGGGCGTCCCGCACCTTGGGCACCGTGTAGAAGCGGATGATGACGTGCGGCAGCCCGGCGGTGCCCACCATGAGTGCCGCCGTAATGAAGAACACGTCGATCATCGACTTGGTGCCGTCCGTGTACGCCGCAAACCCGAGTTCCTGGTGGAGTCCGTCGAGCTTGTCCAGCAGGAAGACGCCGGTTTCGGGGTCCGCGCCCCCGAAGCCGAGCTGGGGAATGGGCGTGCCCGACAGCATGACCGCGAGGAAGATCGCGGGGACCATGTAGGCGAAGATGAGCACGCAGTACTGGGCGACCTGGGTGTAGGTGATCCCCTTCATCCCGCCCAGGACCGCGTAGAAGAAGACGACCGCCATGCCGATGATCACCCCGACCGTGACATCGACCTCGAGGAAACGGCTGAAGACGATGCCGACGCCCCTCATCTGTCCGCTCACGTAGGTGAACGACACAAAGATCGCGCACGCCACCGCCACGATTCGGGCGACCTGGGAGTAGTAGCGTTCGCCCACGAACTCGGGGACGGTATAGGCGCCGAACTTGCGCAGGTAGGGCGCCAGCAGCAGCGCCAGGAGGACGTAGCCGCCGGTCCATCCCATCAGGTAGACCGAACCGTCGTATCCCATGAACGAGATCAGCCCCGCCATGGAGATGAAGGACGCCGCCGACATCCAGTCGGCCGCGGTGGCCATGCCATTGGCGAGGGGGGAGACGCCGGTGCCCGCGACGTAGAAATCCTTGGTCGAGCGTGCACGTGACCAGATCGCAACGCCTATGTACAGGGCAAAGGACACGCCCACCAACAGGAAGGTCCAGGTGCGTACGTCCATCGGCTACCGTGCCGGGGCCGCCAAAACGGGCCGTCGGGACAGGTTCGCCAGGCGCGAGGCGAGCGGGCGCCCCCTCATTCCTCCTCCACCCCGAACTCCCTGTCCAGCCGGTTCATCAGGCGCGCGTAGACGAAGATCAGCACCACGAAGACGTAGATCGACCCCTGTTGTGCGAACCAGAACCCCAACTTGAAGCCCGTTCCCGGGATGCGCACCGTGTTTAGCGCGTCCACGAACAGGATCCCGAAACCGTACGAGACCACGAACCAGATGGAGAGGAGCATGAAGAGGTAGCGGAGATTGCGGGCCCAGTAGGCGTTGGGGTCGGGCATGGCGGGGAGGGTGAGAGGGTGGGCAAGAGGGCGAAGCCGACCCAAGATGGGGCACAACCCCGCGCTTCGCCAGCGGCCAATCCCCTCGCCTACATGAGCCCGTCGATCACCCCGTCCTCGCTCAGCGACATGGCGAGCGCCGCCGGCTTCGCCGCCAGACCGGGCATCGTCATGATCGAACCGGTCTTGACGACCACGAAGCCGGCGCCCGCCGAGGGTGTCACCTTACGCACGGCGATCCGGAAGCCGCGGGGTCGCCCGAGAAGCGTCGGATCGTCCGAGAAGGAATACTGGGTCTTGGCGATGCAAACGGGGGCGTCGGCCAGACCGAACGACTCCAGCCGTTCCAGTTCGGCGGTGACGCCGCGCTGGAAGTCCACCCCGGAGGCACCGTAGATCGAGGTCGCGATCGTCTCGATCTTCTCCTTCAGCGGCAGATGGTCGGGGTAGAGCGGCCGGAAGCCGGCTTCTCCGTTATTGGCAAGCTCCCACACGGCGTCTGCGAGTCCCACGCACCCCTCTCCGCCCCCGCCGTGCGGATCGGCCGCGACCGCGCTGATCCCGCGAGCCGCGCAGCCGTCGAGCACGGTAGCCACCTCGGCCGCGGTGTCGGTGGCGAAGCGGTTCAGCGCCACCACCGCGGGGACCCCGAACCTGGCCACGTTTTCGGCGTGGCCGTACAGGTTCTCCATGCCGCGCTCCAGCGCCGCCAGGTCCTCGTTCGCCAGCGAATCCTTCGACGCGCCGCCGTTCATCTTGAGGGCGCGAATGGTCGCGACGATGGCGACCGCGTCCGGGCTCAGGCCACCCAGGCGGCACTTGATGTCGAAGAACTTCTCGGCTCCCAGGTCGGCGCCGAATCCGGCCTCGGTGACGACGATGTCACCCAGCTTGAGCCCCGCGCGGGTAGCGATCAGCGAGTTGCAGCCGTGCGCGATGTTGGCGAAGGGGCCGCCATGGATGAAAGCGGGGGAGCCGCCCAGCGTCTGCACGAGATTGGGGTGGACCGCGTCGCGCATCAGGATGGCCATCGCGGTCTGGGCGCCGATGTCGCGGCAGCGCACCGGGTCGCGGCTCCGTGTGTACCCGATGATGATGTTGCCGAGCCGCTGCTCCAGGTCGGCCAGATCACGGGCGAGGCAGAAGATCGCCATGACCTCGGAGGCGGCGGTGATCATGAAGTTCTCTTCGCGCGGGATCCCGCCGAAGGGGCCGCCGAGCCCCACAATCACCTTTCTCAGCGCCCGGTCGTTCATGTCCACGGCCCGCCCCCAGGTGATCCGTCGGTGGTCGAGCCCGGTGCTGTTCGGCCGGAAGAGGTGGTTGTCCAGCATCGCGGAGAGGAGCGCGTGCGCGGAGGTGATCGCGTGGAAGTCGCCGGTGAAATGGAGGTTGATGTCCTCCATCGGCACGACCTGCGAGTAGCCCCCGCCGGCCGCCCCGCCCTTGATCCCGAATACGGGACCGAGTGAAGCCTCGCGAATGCACAGGACCGGGTTGCGTCCCCGCAGGGTGAGCGCGTCGGCCAGCCCCACCGAGGTCGTCGACTTGCCTTCGCCCGCGGCGGTGGGGCTGCACCCTGTCACCAGCACGAGCTTGGCGTCACGGTCGGGCCGGGCCTTGACGACCTCGAGAGGCACCTTGGCCTTGTAGTGGCCGTACTGAAGAATCTCGTCTGGACCGAGACCGACCTTGGCGGCGATATCGGCGATGGGCTTCATCTCGTGGGCTTGCGCAATCGCGATGTCGGAGAGCATGGGTGTCCTGGTGTGGGGTGGGGTCGGGAACGCGAATGGAACCGGAAATCAGCGCCCAAGTCTCGCGCTGAAACCATGGCCGAGCAAGGGGATCCATCATGTGGGGCGCGATTGTCGGCGACATCGTCGGTTCCGTCTACGAGTGGGATCGGATCAAGACCAGGGACTTCGATTTTCTCGATCCGCACGGCCACTTCACCGACGACTCCGTGTGCACGGCGGCCGTCGCCGACATGCTGCTGCACGGTCGTCCGGGTCCGGAGACGCTGCAGAAGTGGTGCCGCCGCTATCCCGGCGTGTCCTACGGCGGCTGGTTCGCGAGCTGGATGTGGTCCGACGCGCCCCGGCCGTACGGCAGCTATGGCAACGGCGCGGCCATGCGGGTCTCGCCCGCGGCCTTCATCCACCGGGAAGACCTGTCCGCCGCCTTGGCCGCGTCCGACGAGGTGACCGCCATCACCCACGATCACCCCGAGGGCATGAAGGGCGCGCGGGCGACGGTCCACGCGATCTGGCTCGCCGGGCATGGTGAGGACGCTGCCGACATCCGCGAGACCGTCGCCGCGGAGTACGGCTACGACCTGTCCCGCACGGTGGACGAGATCCGGCCCGGCTACGCGTTCAACGAGACGTGCCAGAAGACGGTGCCCGAGTCGATCACCTGCGCCCTGGAATCGAGCTCGTTCGAAGATGCGATCCGCAACGCGGTGTCGCTCGGCGGAGACTCCGACACCGTGGCAGCCATTGCGGGGCCGATCGCCGAAGCGATGCACGGCATTCCCGGCGACATGAGGACCGAGGCCGAGGAGCGCTATCTGGCGGGTGCACCTGACATCGTCGAGGTCATGCGGGAGCTGTACCGGGAGCGGTGAACCCCGGTGCGAACCCCATCTGACTCAGCGCCGCCGGTGGCGCCGCCGGCTTCAGTGCCACGGGACACGCCTTCAGCGCCGCCGTCTGCGTCACGGGGTCGTATCCGCCCCCGGTCAGCACGTTCACCGGCACGTCGTTGAACGCGAAGGACGCGAACACGGTTCCGCGAGGCGAGCGGGTGGTGGCGCGCACCTTCACGTAGACGCAGCCGCGCGGGCTGCTGAGCTCGGCCCAGCCGCCGTTCTGCAGTCCGAGCCCGGCAATGTCATCGGGGTGAACCTCGAGCGTCTCCTCCGAGAGCAGGTAGTCGAGCCCTTCCGAGCGCCCGGTCTGGGTCCTGGTGTGGTACGCAGGCAGGCGCCGGCCGGTGGTGAGCCAGATCGGGTAGTCCTCGTTGACGGTCTCCTCGGGGTCGCGGTATTCGAGCATCTTGAAGATGCCCCGACCGTTCAGGAACCCGTCCTCGTGCAGCCTCGGGGTACCCGGATGACCGGGCTCGGGCACGGGCCACTGGTACTCGCTCCGCGCGAGCCGGTCCCAGTCGAGGCCGGCGTAGAGCGGTGACAGTGTGCAGAGCTCGTTGAACACCTCCTTGGCGGACTGGAAGCCGAAGCCCTCCCACCCCATGCGCCCGGCAAGCCGCGACAGGATCCACCAGTCCGGCCTGGCCTCGCCGGGCGGAGGAACGGCAGCCCGCAGGCGCTGGACGCGCCGTTCGGTGTTTGTGCAGACGCCGTCGGTTTCGGCCCAGGCCGTAGCCGGGAAGACCACGTCCGCCATCTCCGCGGTCTCGCTCATGAAGATGTCGATCACGACCAGGCAGTCGAGGCTCTTCAGGGCGTGCTCGCAGTGCTGCCGGTCGGGGTCCGAAACGACGGTGTTCTCGCCATCGATGATCATTGCGCGGATGCGGTCCCCGCACAGATCCAGCGCGGTGACCTTGGTCATCCCCTCCTCGAGGTCGACCGTGCGTCCGTAGGCCCGGCGGAATTTCTCCTGATGCGCCGGATCGATCACGGACTGGAAGCCCGGGTAGTTGTTGGGCAGCGCGCCCGCATCGCCGGCACCCTGGATGTTGTTCTGGCCGCGCATGGGATTCACGCCGGTCCCCTCACGCCCGAGGTTGCCGGTCATGAGGGCCAGGTTGCAGAGACTCTGCACGTTGTCGACGCCGCAGACGTGTTCGGTGATCCCCACCGTGTAGTAGATGGCGCCGCGGTCGGCCCCTCCGTACAGCAGGGCCGCCGCCTCGATGTCCTCGGGCGGGACTCCGCAGATCCCGGACGCCCACTCCGGTGTGAAGCGCGAGACATGCTCCAGGAATCCCTCGCCGTGCGCGGTGCGCTCCTCCATGAAATGTTCGTCCACCAGCCCTTCGCGCCCGATCACGTGCGCTATCGCGAGGAGCAGCGAAACGTCGGACCCCACCCGGATGGGCAGGTAGATGTCGCAGATGTCCGCGAGGCCGATTCGCCTCGGATCCGCCACGATCATCTTCGCGCCCCGGGCGAGCGCCTTCTTGAGCCGGGTGGCCGCGACGGGGTGGCACTCGGTCATGTTGGTGCCGATGCAGAAGATCACGTCCGGCTTGTCCATGTCCGCGAGCGGGTTGGACATGGCGCCTCTCCCGATTGTTGCCGCCAGACCGGCGACTGTGGGAGCGTGTCAGGCACGGCTGCAGTTGTCGATGTTGTTCGTCCCGAGTCCCGCCCGGATAAAGCGCTGCAGCATGTATGCCGCCTCGTGGGGCCCCCTCCCGGACGCCACGCCGTACACCGACTCCCGGCCGTGTTCCTTCACCACCTTCCGCAGGTCCGTCGCGGCACGGTCCAGCGCCTCGTCCCAGGACGCGGGCATGAGCTTGCCCGACTCCTCGTCGCGCACGAAGGGGGTGGCCAGGCGTTCCCTGTGGTGGACGAAGTCGAAAGCGAACTGACCCTTGACGCAGAGCGCCCCCTCGTTGGCGGGCCCGTCCATGGCTGGCAGAACGCCGACGATCCGGTCACCCCGGGTCATCACATCCACGGAACAGCCGACGCCGCAGTACGGGCAGATGGTCCTCGTGGTCTCGGTTTCGCCGGGCACGTCGCGGTTGGCCAGCGCCTTGAGGTCGCCCAGGGCCCCGGTGGGGCAGGTCTGGATGCACTGGCCGCAGAAGGTGCACGCCGAGTCCTTCAGGAAGCCCGCGAAC
Organism: Longimicrobiales bacterium; assembly: GCA_963555795.3. GTDB lineage: Bacteria > Gemmatimonadota > Gemmatimonadetes > Longimicrobiales > Gaopeijiaceae > Bin94. The sequence continues at coordinate 1,663,561 of CAUVXA020000007.1, forward strand.
TCGGTGGTGATCTTCGTGTCGAAGCCACGGTCCATGATCGAGATCGCGTAGTCGCCCTGTCCGGAGGCGGGGCGGGGAGGGGCGACGGCCCGCTCGACAACGTCGCGGCGGTCCGGCCCGTCAACACCGTGCCGCCCTGGATCACGGGAACCGGCTGGTCGCAGCGCCCCGGGCAGGGCATGGCGTGGGGGTCGTGGCCCGCGGCCCGGAGGCTGGCCACGAGCACATCCGCGCCCCGCATGCTGCAAACGGGACCGGTGCACACCCTCGGCCGCTCCGCGCCCCCGGCTTCCCGCGAGAAGTGGTGATAGAAGGTGACGGTACCGAACAGATCGGCGATGGGGATACGCAGTTCCCGGGAGACGGCCCTCAGGGCGTCCTCCGACAGGTATCCGTCGCGTTCGTGGAGCGCGTGCAGCAGCGGTAGCAGTGGCGCTGGCTCGTCCTTCCAGCGCGCCACGAGGTCGGCGTTGGTCGGTGTTGGCATACCGTCCCGCGGTTTGAGGTGGCTGAAGTCGAGTGCGACCGGGGTGGGGAACAAAACATATGTTCTTTTCGCGTCCCGGGCACATCCGTGCGCATAATGGGTGGGTAGGACCGGCAACAATCCGAACGGGAGGACCCTTCGATGGGAATGACGGGCCGCAGGAGAGCCGCACGGGTCCGGGTGGGCCGAATGCGGGACGGGCGCTTCGTGACGCGCGGAGACAGCGTCGCCGTCGAGGAGCCGTTGGAGGTGCGCCTCGAGGTACCCGGGCCGGATGGGGTGCGGGAACACCAGGTTTCGGTGACGATGCGCACGCCGGGCGATGACTTTGAGCTCGCCGCCGGATTTCTGTTCACCGAGGGCGTCGTGATCGATCCCGCCGCGATGGTGGATGTGCGGTACTGCCGGGACGTGGAGATCCAGGAATACAACGTGGTCACCGCATCGGTGCGGGATCCCTCCGCGTTCGACGCGTCGAGCCTTACCCGCAACTTCTACGTGACGTCTTCCTGCGGAGTCTGCGGCAAGGCCTCGCTCGAGGCGGTGGAGGTCATGGGGTGTCAGCCGGTCGCCGAAGGGACGCTGACCGTCGACGAGAGCGACGTGCGCGCACTCCCCGACCAGCTCAGGTCCGCCCAGAGAGTCTTCGACCGTACCGGGGGCATCCATGCAGCCGGGCTCTTCGATGCCGAGGGGCGGATCTCGGTGGTGCGCGAGGATGTGGGCCGCCACAACGCCGTCGACAAGGTGATCGGCGTCCAGCTCCTGTCGCGCGCGCTCCCCGCCTCCGCGCTGGGCCTCGTCGTCTCGGGCCGCTCCTCCTTCGAGATCCTCCAGAAGGCCGCGATGGCGGGCATCCCCATGGTGGTCGCCGTGGGCGCGCCGTCGAGTCTGGCGGTGGCGTTCGCCCGTCGCTTCAACATGACGCTGGTGGGGTTCGCGCACAGCGAGGGGTACAACGTCTACACCGGTGGCGAGAGGATCTCGGGACTGAACGGAGCACGGGATTGAGCGAGAAAGCGGGCAGGGAACTCCTCGGCGTGATCCTGGCCGGAGGGAACAGCCGCCGCTTCGGGGCGCCCAAGGCGTTGGCGCGGCTGCACGGCCGGCCGCTGTGGCGGCTGGCGGCGAGCCGGCTGCGGTCGGTGTGTCCGCGGGTGGTGGCGGTGGCCAACGACGCCCGGGTCGCCAGCGAGCTGGAGACGGAGGTGGACGTGCTCCCGGACCGCCACGTGGGCCTCGGACCGCTCGCGGGCGTCGACGCCGCACTTGCTCTTGCGCGGAAAGAGGGCCTTGCGGGCGCTCTGGTTCTGGCGGTCGACATGCCGTGGGTAGGGAGGGAGGTGCTCGTTCGCCTGACGGATTCGTGGCGGGAGCACGGGCGCGGGTGCGCTGTGGCGACGGGCGCGCCATGGGGGTTCGAGCCGCTCTGCGCCGTCTACCCCGTCGCGGCGCGGATACCGCTCGAGGCGGCACTGGAGCATGGAGCGCGCGAAGCCGGCGCCTTTGCGCGCTCCCTGGACCTGCACATCGTCGAATCAGGGCTCCCCGCCTCGTCCTTCCGCAGCGTGAACGCCCCCGCAGACCTCCCGCCCCCCGCCTTCTCGATCGTCGGCAACAAGAAGTCCGGCAAGACGACTCTGTCCGTTGCGGTAATTGCGGAGCTGGCGCGGCGGGGCCGTCGCGTCATGTCGGTCAAGCACGGACACCATTTCCGGGTGGACACCCCGGGGACGGACTCCTGGCGGCACCGTCACGAGGGCAACGCCGGCCGCGTCCTCCTCACCGGTCCCACGGACTTCGCGCTGATGGGAGACTGGGGCCCCGGGGGCGAGCCGTCGCTGGACCTCCTGCTGAGCCGCCACCTGCCCGACGCGGAGATCGTTGTCGTCGAAGGGCACCGGGACGCACCGGTCCCGAAGGTCGAGATCTTCCGAGCCGCCGCCCAGCCCGAGCCGGTGCTCGACCCGGCGAGCGCGCGTGCGCAGGGAGCCCTCGGCGCGGTTACCGACCGGCCCGAACTCCCGTGGTCGGTACCCGTCCACCATGCCGACGCCCCCGATGTCGCGGCCTGGATCGCGGACCTGGTGGAGGGGGCGCTGCTGTGACCACCCTTCGGGGTCGGCGTGTCGATGTCGTTCTCGTTCGCGTCCCGGATCGCCCGGGGAGGTTCGCGGCGCGACCTGTGGGTCCACGTCGCCAGGCGTGCGCTGATCATCTACGGCCTCGGTCTCTTCATGGCCGCGTATCCCGGCTTCGACTTCGCGACCGTGCGCCTCGTCGGGGTGCTCGCGCGCATCGGGCATCGTCTATCTGGTCGCGGGCACGCTCGTGCTGTTCCTCTCCCGGCGGGCCGTCTTCGCCGTCATGCTGGCGCTGCTTGCCGGGTACTGGGCTCTCATGTCGTGGGTCCCGGTTCCGGGCTTCGGCGCGGGCGATCTCTCGCCCGACGGCAACCTGGCCGCCCACCTGGACCGCCTCGTCCTCGGGGTTCACATGTGGAGCGGCGGGGGAGGCGTGTACGACCCGGAGGGCCTTCTGAGCACCCTGCCCGCGGTTGCGAGCACGCTGGCGGGACTGTTCGCGGGGGACTTTCTGCGTGCGGCGCACCATGGCCCGAGCGATGCCCCTCTGGACGAGCTCCTACGTGGCCTACACGACCGGGTGGGCCATGGTGACGCTGGCCGCGCTCCACTGGCTCATCGACGTCCGCGGCCGGCGCGGCTGGGCCCTCCCGCTGGTCGTCTACGGCATCAACGCCATTACTGTCTTCGTGGCTTCAGGCCTCGTGGCCAGGACCCTGGTGCTCTGGCGGGTGCCCGACGGTTCCGGCTCCGGCGGGACGACATCGATGTACACCCTTGTCCATGAGACCGTCTTCGCCTCGTGGGCCGGCCCCCTGAACGGCTCGCTGGCATTTGCGGCCACCACCGTGCTCTTCTGGCTCGGTGTCCTGCGGGTCATGTACGTGCGCAGCATCTTCATCAAGATCTAGCTGCGCGAATGCTCCTCGGCACCCCCCGGCCCGAGGGCGTCGGACGTCTCTCCGCGTCGTAGCCGAGCGTCGAATTCGGATACCTCCACCAGCCGGTTCATCGACCCCTGGACCTCGTCGAGTTGCTGCTCCAGGAGCCCCAGCCGGCGTTCGACGATCTTGACCGAGTCCTCCGTTCCCTGCCCTTGCAGGTATCTGCCGAAGGCGTCCACGACGGGCTTCAGGGCGTAGCGGGCGGTGAGCCCCGCGACGGGGATCAGAACGACGGAAATCCCCATGATCACGGAGACCAGGGCTACAAAGTCGATGGGCAACACGTTCATGGCTGGCTCTCTCCATCCAGGTTGACCGTTTTCGGAGGGCACCCTGATCGGTGCCCGCAGGCGTTCTCCACAAGCTACGCTCCCCGCCCGGAAACCTTCTACCACCAGGGGGCCGTACATCTGTGTAGTCCCACCCATACGGAAAAGGATGACGGAAAGATGACCACTACGACGAACACCCGCACGTCGCAGTCCATGGCGTACCCGGGATTCCGGCACCTGCGGCTTGCAGTTGGCCTCTCCCTTCTGGTCGCCGCCGCGCTGGCGATGGCCCGTCCCCTCGCCGGACAGGAAGTGCACCGCCTCGACGGTCCGCGGATCGCCATCTACAACCTGGCCGGGCGCGTGGATGTCGTCCCCGGCGAGGGACCGCATGCGGTGGTCGAAATCACGCGCGGCGGCGATGACGCCGGTCAGCTCAGCGTCGTGACGGGCCGTGTGGGGGACCGCGAGGCCCTGAGGGTCATCTATCCGGATGACCGTGTCGTGTACCCGGAGATGGGCCGCTCCAACACAACCGTCCGGGTTCGCGACGACGGCACCTTCCTCGACGGCTGGCGCGGGGGCGACGAGGTCCGCATCTCGGGACGCGGGCGCGGCCTGGAGGCGTACGCGGACATCACGGTTCGAGTTCCCCCCGGATTCGACGTTGCGATTCGTCTCGCGGCGGGGGAGGCGCGCGCGCGCGGCCTGGAAGCCGCCCTGGCCTTCAAGGCGGGTTCCGCGCGCGTGGATGTGTCGGACGTCAACGGCAACGTCGATGTGGACACGGGATCCGGGGCGGTCACCATAGTGGGGGTGGAGGGCGACGTTTCCGCGGACACCGGCTCCGGCTCAATCACCCTGGAGGGGATCTACGGGACCACGCTGACGGCCGACACCGGTTCGGGACGGGTGGAGGGACGCAACCTGTCGCTCGGGGAGCTGAGTGTCGACACCGGCTCGGGGCGCATCACGATGGAGGGGCTGCGCGCCGCCCGGATCGACTGCGACACGGGCAGCGGGGCGGTGCGCCTCTCACTCCTCTCCGATGTGGACCACATGGTCGTGGACACGGGGTCCGGGAGCGTCACGGTGGACGTCCCGGAGGACTTCGGTGCCCAGTTGGACATGGACTCCGGGAGCGGCCGTGTCGAGGTCGATATGGCGGCACACAACGTGACCGTAGAGAAGCGCCGCAGTTTCCGTGGCGCCGTGGGCGATGGCGATGGCCGCGTGGAGATCGATACCGGTTCCGGCGGAATCAGCATCCGCCGGCGCTGATCACTCCTGGCGGGCCACGGGGATCTCGACCTTGTAGCCTTCCCAGCGGAGAACCAGGGTAGCCGCGTTCGCGGAGGCGTTCTCGAAGGACAGGTCCATGGTCTCCACGTGGTCGTTCGCGGAGGCCATCACCGATCCGGATCCGATGTTGTTGGCCGCGATGTCGTCGTTGAAGGCGGGACGCCCCCAGCGCTCCCAAACGCTGTTGACGAAGATCTCCCAGGAGTCCTCGCCGGGCACCGCGTACAGGGCGTAGGAGCCGGCCGGAACCGCGACGCCGGCAACCGTCGCCGCGAAGGGGAGGTGGATGGAAGTCGCTTCGTTGGCGCCCATCCGCCACGGTGCCCCGTGCGGGTGAATTTCGTCGCCAACGAGGGTTCTGCCCCTCGCGGAGGGAGCGCCGTAGCACACCTTCACCATATCGTCACCCATGCCGACGACGGCGGAGTCCAGGGGGCTGGGGCGATCCGCCGTGTCTCCGCGAACAAAGCAGTTCTGTGCTTCCAAAGCCTGCGGGGTCACTGCAAACGCCGCGACGAGCGCCAACAAACCGAGTGTCGATCTCTTCATGTCTCCTCCTTGGACCACCATTCCGGGGCGCAAAACGCCCGACTCCTGCGAATCACGAAGCCGGAATCTGCAACAGGAGGGCCGCTCCGTCCAGCACACGGAGGGAATCCGGCCTGCTCCGAAGATGCTGTTGCGCGTCCATCCCGTCCGGATGAGGGGGGACCTTTTGGGAACCACTGGTGGTAAAATGGCGTCATGGACCCGATTCGCGTATTCGAGCCCGCTCCTGTCTTTTTATTCCTTGACCTTGACCAAAAAGGATTCATAGATTACCCAGTCTCCCGCTTTGAATCGGCGGAGTTCTGGCGTCACCGCACCGGCTGCCGTACAATGACCGGTCGCCGCGAGTGGCCCGGCAGGGCTGCGCCGTGCCGCATGAGACGGCCGTGGAACCCACACCGGAGAAGATAGGAACATGAGGAGTTGGCTACGCATCGGGATAGTCGCAACGGGTGCCCTCGCACTGTTGTTCGCGCCAATGCTGGCGGCTCGGGCGAACGCCCAGGTTGCCCAGCGATTCAGGGTGATGGTCACCAACCTGATGCCCATGAACGACGCCGACGACGACTTCGGCAAGGATCTGGCCAAGGCGCTGCGGGAGCTGATCAACCAGTTCCAAACCCACCAGCCGGTGGAGGAAAAGGAGATCAGGGACGCGGCCAAGGACTACGACATCGACATGGAGGATCTGGACTGCATCCGCGCCATTCAGCTCGCCACCCAGCTTCGAGCCGAGAACGTCTTCTGCGGTAGCTACACCGAGAACAAGGAAGAAAAGACGTTCTCGCTGATCGGCCTTCAGTTCGCGGCCCCGGGCGGAGCGAGCTTCCCGATCGAAGACAAGACCTGGCATGAGGACGACTACGAGGCGGCGGCCGAGGAGATCGCGGGCGCGTTCGAGACGTTCGTGGACCAGCTTCGCGCAGCGGTCTTCTGCGGGGAATACTTCAATTCGAAGGACTGGGAGAGCGCGGAAAGGAACTGCACCTTGGCTCTTGAGATCTCTCCGAACGACACCCAGACCCGGCACGTCTACGCCATGCTTCTCCGGGAGACGGATAGGTACGAAGAGTCCTACGCACAGAGCCAGACGGTTATCGAACAGGATCCGCTGCACGAGCAGGCCCTGCAGCTGTCCGGCTATCTCGCGGCCAGCCTGGATCGCAACGACGAGGCGCGGCAGCACTACACAGCGTACCTGCAGCTGAATCCCAGCAGCGTCCCGGTGCGGCTGAATATCGCCTATGAGCTGGCCATGGCCGGAGATCCGGCGGGAGCGATGATTCTGGCGGAGGAAGGTCTCGCGCTCGAATCGGACAACGTGGATCTTCTCATCGGCCACGCGTCGTACGCGACTCGTGCTGCCCAGGATATGACGAATGGTGCGCTGGCGAACGCCCCCATCTCCATGGAAGCTGCGGAGTTCTACCGAAAGGCTCTGGAATCCTTCAAGGTCGTGTACGCAGTGCAGGGCGAGACGATGGAAGTCGTTAACATTCGTACCATGATCGCAGGTTACGCTCAGCTCGGTCAGTTCGACGATGCGATATCCATGGCCCAGCAGGGGATCGAGACACACGGCGAAGACGCTGCACTGTGGTCGCTGTTCGCCGACGTGCTCAAGAAGGCCGAGCGCGTGGAAGAAGCCGTGGCCAAGCTCGACTCGGCGGAGGCGCGCGATCCCGGCTTGAGGAACGTCAAGGCCAGGCAGGGATCGTGGCTGCTCGATCTGGGACGGGAAGAGGAAGCGGTCGCCTATCTCCAGGAAGCAGTCGAGAAGGGCGAACAGAACGCCGACGCGATGGCCAACCTCGTTTTCGCCACGGCTCACCGGAAGGGCGTCGGAACAGAGGATTGGAACTTCGCGCTTCGACTGATCGGGCTCGCCAAGATGTTCGAGGCCGAGGTCTCGGAAACGACCCGGGGTCAGCTGGACTTCTGGCATGCGTACTCTCTCTACCAGCAGTCGATCGAGCAGGAGAAGCCGCAGACCCTCGCAACCGCCCAGCGGACCTTGCCCAAGTTCCAGCAGGCCGCGCGCCTCTTTGCGCTTCCCAGGGTTGCCGCGTACGCCCAGGCTCAGTCCATCGGGCTGCAGCAATTCCGTGACGCGACCCAGCAGTACATCGAGATCGAGGAGGCGATCATTCAGCGAGGACGCTGACCGAGCGCCGCCACGGCGGATCAGGGGCGCCGCGGGCTGATCAGCCCGCGGCGCCCCTTTTTTTGCCACGTGTTTCTGATTTTGTCGCAGGGGGGGAGCGCCCTCAGTTTTGGCCGGCAATCGCCCCTGCTCCGGGCGGGAATCCCACGACTTCACCCCTGTTAATGCGTCCTTGCGGGTTGCGATGGGGGATGCGGTGTATTAATGTGGGGGTGAGTGGGATAAAATGGGACAAAAGACCATGCCCGGATTACTAGGCCGACACGAGTATCAGATTGACGCGAAAGGACGAGTCAGCTTGCCGTCAGCGTTCCGCCGGGCTGTGTCCGATAGCCCGCTCGTGCTTCTCCAGTGGCAGGACAGCCACCTCGACCTGTTCCCCGAGGAAACCTGGGGGGAGATCCGCAAGAACCTGCTGAGCCACCGCAGAGCGCGCCGGGACGGGGGTGCCTACCTGAGGCGGATTACCGCCAGCGCCGTCGAGGTCGAGCCGGACAAGCACGGCCGGATCCGCATTCCGCACTGGCTGGGCGAACGGATCGGGCTGACCGATACCGTGCTCTTCATCGGCGCGCTGGACCGGATCGAGCTCTGGCACCCGGATCGCTTCCATGCTCAGCTGGACGAGCTGGACGCGGGCGACGACGACTTCGCGGCCCAGATCTTCGGGTGATGGGGGCGTGCATGGGCCCGATCCCGAATATCACCGTCCCGTGCTGGTTGACGAGGTCATGACGTACCTGGTCGGCGGCCCCGGGCTCTACCTCGACGGAACGGTTGGGGGCGGTGGCCACGGGGCCGCGCTGCTGGAGCGGTGTCCCCAGTGCAGCCTGCTGGCCCTGGACCGCGACCCGGAGGCCCTGGAAACGGCCCGTCTCCGCCTTGCCCCGTTCGCGAACCGGATTCGTTTTGCGCATCGGTCCTTCCAGGACGCGGGGCACGACGCGGAGGTCCGCGCCGGGGGACTGGCGGGGGCGCTCCTCGACCTCGGGGTAAGTTCGCGTCAGCTCGACAGTGACCGACGCGGCTTCACCTTCCGTCGTGGGGCCCCCCTGGACATGCGAATGGATGCCGGCTCGGCGGTCACGGCGGCGACCTTCCTGGCCGGCGCCTCAAGGGCCGAGCTCGTGCGGGTGCTCCGTGAGGGGCACGCCCCGAGGCCGGGGCCCCTCGCCTCGCGCATCGTGCGTCGCCGCGCGACCAGGCCCCTGCTGACCAGCGACGACCTGATCGCCGTCCTGGAGTCGGTGCTCGGTCGCAGGGCCGACCACGCCGAGAAGGCGCGCCTCTTCCAGGCGCTTCGCATCCGCGTCAACGGCGAGATCCGCGCGCTGAAGGAAGCCCTCCCCGCCATCCGGGACGTGCTGCTTCCGGGCGCCGCCTTCGTGGTCATCTCGTACCACTCGGTCGAGGACCGGCTCGTGAAGCGGGCCTTTCGCGATTGGAGCGATCAGTACGCAGGCCTGCCGCTCCGGCTGCCGGTTCGCGCGTCCGAGGTCGAAGCCCGCGGAACCTTGCTGACGCGGAAGCCCGTCACCCCGTCCGAAGCGGAGATCGAGGCCAACAGCCGTGCCCGCCCGGCGAGGCTGAGAGCGTGGAGGCGGGCCGCGTGAGCCGGGAGAGCACCCGGACCCCTGGCAGAGGACGGGCAATCGTCGTCGCCGTTTCCTTCCTGGCCGCGCTCGCCGCGGTTGCGTGGCGACAGTCGACGACCCGCGAGACGATGGTGGAGATCCAGCGCCTGGACCGCGAACTGGCCGTTGCGGCGGACGAGCGCGAAGAGTTGGCCCGCGAACTGGTGGGCATCGAGGGACGGCCCTGGATCGGTGCCGAGGCCGCCCGAAGGCTCGGCCTGCGCGCCCCCCGGGATCAGGAGGTAGTGATTGCGGCGGGAGGCTCCCCGTGACCGCTTCCCGCCCGTCCGGCAACCGATCCCGCAGGATGCGCCTGCGGCGCGGGTGTCTGCTCGTCTTCTGGGTGGCCCTCGCTGGTGTCCTGATCGCACGCGCTGCCGAAGTGCAGGTCGTCGAGCGCGTCGCATGGATGGAGGACGCTCTCGGACAGCACCAGAAGAACAAGGTCGTCCCTGCGCCGAGAGGTCGGATCCTGGACCGCAACGGTGGCGAGCTGGCCGTGAGTCACTGGAGGGCCACGGTGGGGGTCGCGCCGAACGAGGTCCGCGATCGGGAAGAGGTCCAGCTCGCCCTGGTGGAGAATCTCGGCGTGCGGCCCCCGACCGCGCTACGTGTGTCCGAACCGACACGTGTGTGGCACGTCGTCCCGGGACGCTACTCCATGACCCAGGTCGAGAGGCTCCAGGCGCTGCGCGGCGTCTACGTGGAGGGCGAACTCAGGCGCTTGTATCCGCGAGAGGGTTTGGCCCGCGGCTTGCTTGGCATAGTGCAGGAGGGAGTCGGTACGGAAGGGGTCGAGCAATCCATGGATTCGGTGTTGGCGGGACAGGCCGGGCGGGAAGTTGTCGCGCGCGACAACGGTGGCCGGGAGATCCCGGGGCAGGTGGTCGTGATGCAACCCCCCGTTCCCGGGCGAGATGTCGTGCTGACCATCGACCAGGACCTGCAGGCGATCGCCGAAGAGATGCTGGCAATGGCCATCGATTCCACCGGAGCCCGGGGCGGCGACCTCGTGATCACGGACCCGGACACGGGCGAGATCCTGGCCATGACCTCGATGGTGGAGGGCGCGGAGTCCTCGCTGTCCGCGGTGAACACCACCTACGAGCCAGGCTCCACCATCAAACCCTTCACCACCGCTGCGCTCCTGCGGCACGGACTCGCTTCGCTGAACGACTCGGTGGACACCGGTGTCGGAAGTTGGAGTGTCAACGGGCGGCGCATCACCGACATCGGAGGTGGTGGTGGCTGGATGACCCTGCACGAAATCGTTCGACAGTCGTCCAACGTGGGGATCGCCATGTTCGCGGGCCTCATGACCGAAGGCCAGCAGTACACCAACCTGCGGGACTTCGGCTTCGGAACGCCCACCGGGATCGCGCTGCCCAGCGAGGCCTCGGGGACTCTGAGGAGGCCCGAGCATTGGTCCGGGCTGTCCGGTCAGTCCCTGGCGTACGGCTACGAACTCTCCGTGACGCCCCTGCAGATGGCCATGGCGTTCGGAGCGCTGGCCAACGGTGGCTGGCTCATGGAGCCGCGGCTGATCAAGGAGGTGCGGGACAACGACGGCCAGCCGGTTCGCTTCGGCCGGCCCAGGGCGGTTCGGCGTGCGGTGCCGGAGCGGGTGACCGCCGCTCTCACTCCGGTCCTCGTCGATGTCGTCGAGAGCGGAACCGGAACCCGCGCGCGCATGTCGTCGTTCCTGGTGGCGGGGAAGAGCGGCACGACGCGGGCCACAGGCGAGGACGGCCGCTACGAGCGCGGTGCCTACTACGCGTCCTTCGGTGCCTACTTCCCCGCGGACGACCCCCAACTGCTCTTCTTCGTAAAGCTCGACCGTCCCGTCGGGACGTACTACGGCGGGGCGACGGCCGCTCCCGTAACCCGCGCGACCCTCGAGACGTTGCTCTCGGCCCGGCAGTCCCCGATTGATCGGGGTGCCCTGGCCCGGGTACAGAGGCGCGCCGAGCCCCAGCCCCCGTCCGCTTCCCTGGTACGCTTCGCGGTCGCGACCGCCGAGCCGGAGGCCGGGGTGTGGACGCGGGCCGAGGATCCGGTCGAGGATCACGCGGGAATCATGACCATCCCCGTCCTGGACGGTGCGTCGGTCCGCGTCGCGGTGCGCAGGCTGCACAAGATGGGGCTGAGGGTGCAGCTCGAGGGTGCCGGGACGGTGCGGGCGACGGTTCCGGGCGCGGGCAACGGCGTCGTCACAGGCGACACGGTGCGGGTACTGGCGGCTCCTGGTGAAGCTCCACCCCGTGCAGGGGACGGGGAGACGCCGGGGCGGCAAGGCGCGACGGGAGGGTGACCGTGTCCATGTCCCGGGTGGTCGCCGCGCTGGAGGACGCTGGAGTCACCGTCGAGGGCGTCATGCCCGGATACGGGACGGTGGCCGCGCTACAGGTCGGCGGGGTGCAGCAGGATTCCCGTCGCGTGGCGCCGGGCGACCTCTTCGTGGCGTGGTCGGGCGCGGCCCATGACGCGCACGACCACCTGGCGGGCGCGGCTGCGGCCGGAGCCGCGGCCGCCATCGTGGAACGGCAGGTCCCGGATGCGCGGCTTCCCCAGATTCAGGTCGACAACGCCCGCCTCGCGGCGGCCGTTGCGGCGGGCTTCGTTGCGGGGTCGCCCTGGCGCAACCTGCAAACCGTCGGTGTAACCGGAACGAACGGGAAGACCACCACCACGCTTCTGGTGCGCGGCCTGCTCGCACGCGAGGCGCCCGCGGCCGCGATCGGGACCCTGGGCGTGGTCGGCCCAAGCGGCGGCATCGAGGGCGACACCTCGGGCCTCACCACACCAGGTCCCGTCCGGATCGCGGACTGGCTGTCCTCGCTGGGGCGCTCCGGGGTGACCGGCGTCGTGGTGGAGTGTTCCTCGCACGCACTGGATCAGTTCCGCCTCGACGGAATCCGATTCGACGTCACCGCCTTCACCAACCTGACCCGGGACCACCTCGAGTACCACGTGAGCCGCGACCGGTACTTCGCCGCGAAGGCCCGTCTGCTGGAACTCGGCAAGGACGGGGCGACGGCCGTCATCAACGCCGACGATCCCGCATGGCACGCCCTGCGGCCGACGGGTCCGGTCATCACCTACGGTCTCGGCCCTGCGGCCGACCTGCGGGCCGTCGATGTCCGGCTCTCGTCACGGGGATCGACCTTCGACCTCCAGTGGCACGGTGAGAGCGCGCGCGTTGCGCTGCCGCTCCCGGGCGGATTCAACGTCAGCAACGCGCTCTGCGCCGCCGCCTGCGCGGTGGCGTTGGGCCAGCCGCTGGACGCCGTGGCCACGGGGCTCGGCGAGGCGCTGCCGGTCCCGGGCCGGCTGGAGTCGATCATCCGGGAGCCCTTTGATGTGCTGGTGGACTTCGCCCACACCCCCGACGCGCTGGAACAGATCCTGCGAGCCATGAAGCCGCTGGTGTCCGGCCGGCTGATCGTCGTGTTCGGGGCGGGCGGGGATCGTGACCCCGCCAAGCGCCCCGAAATGGGCGCCGCCGTGTCCCGATACGCGGACATTGCCATCGTCACCTCCGACAATCCCCGCACCGAGGATCCGGCGGCGATCGTCGCCCAGGTGTCAGCGGGTGTAGCGGGGGGGCCTACGGTGGAGATCGTAGACCGGCTCGAGGCCATCCACTGGGCGCTCGACGCGGCGCGGCCCGGAGACGCGGTCGTGCTCGCGGGGAAGGGTCACGAGACCTACCAGATCGTCGGCACCGGGAAGCGTCCGTTCGACGAGCGCCGGATCGTCCTGGACCACCTCACGGCGGGTGCGAACTCATGACCGCGGCAAGCTTCTCCTGGAGCGACGCTGCGGTGCGGCGTGCGCTGAATCTGCCCGGGGGCGACGCCGAACGCCTCTACCGGGCCATCTCGACCGACACCCGGACGCTGCAGCGCGGCGATGTCTTCGTCGCGATCGAGGGCGAGCACTTCGACGGCCACGCCTTTGTCGCGCACGCGGTCGCGGCGGGGTGCGCTGCGGTCGTCTCCTCCCGGGAGCTGGGGGGCTGTCCCGTCACCGTCTATCGCGTCCCGGACACGCTGACGGCCCTGGGGGACCTCGCCCGGCACCGGCGCGAAGACGCGGCCATTCCGGTCGTGGGCATAACCGGCTCGTCCGGCAAGACGACCGTCAAGGACATGACCCTGGGCGCGCTTGCGGGCACCACGCGCGCCCACGGCACCAGCGCAAACAACAACAACCGGGTCGGTACCCCGCTCACCATCCTTTCGATGCCCGAACACGCCACCTCGCTGGTGCTGGAAATGGGAAGCACCCAGCCCGGCGAGATCGCGGAACTGGCCCGGGTGGCGCGCCCAACGGTCGGCGTGGTCACGACCGTCTCGGAGACCCACGTGGAGCGGCTCGGGGATCTCTCCGGGGTGCTCTCGGAAAAGCTGGACCTCCTGCGCGCCGTCGATGCAACCGACACTGCGCTGGTGGGCGACGACCCCCCCGAGCTCGCCCGCAAGGCCCGCAAGATCCACCCCGGGGTCGCGGTGAGCGGCTGGTCCGAGCGCGCCGACCACGACCTGCGGCCCTTCGATGCGAGGCTCCGCGCCGACGGCACCTACGCCTTCACCTGGCAGGGCGAGCCCGTGTCGCTACAGGTACCCGGCGCTCACAGCGTGTACAACGCGCTGCTCGCCCTCGCGGTCGCCCGCTCGCTGAACGTGGCGGCGATGAGCGCGGCAGCGGGTGTCTCGGCGGTGAGTCCCCGGGCCATGCGCAACGAGGTCCGCGGCGTCGGTGACCTGACTCTTCTGGTGGACTGCTACAACGCCAACGCGGCGAGTGTGGAAGCCGCCGTCACCACGCTTGCGGCGATGGAGACGCGGGGCCGCCGGGTGGCAGTCCTGGGAACGATGCTGGAGCTCGGGGAACGGTCCGCGGCCATCCATCGCGAGACGCTTGGGCGCGTCCTCAAAGCCGGCGTGGACTGCTTCGTCCTGACCGGCGCGTTCGCGCATGCGGGGCAGGGTGTCCCGGACGGCCGGATCCTCCGCGTGGACGACGTGGCGGAGTTGGCCGCACGCCTGCCCTCACTGGTCGTACCCGGCGACACCATCCTGCTCAAGGCGTCCCGCGGCGTACGCCTGGAACGGACGATCCCGGCGCTCGAATCCTCCTTCCGGGGAGCGCGTGCCTGAATGCTCTACCACCTGCTTCCCCGCCTTGGAGACACGCACATCGTCTTCAACCTGTTCAACTACCTGACCGTCCGGTCCGCCGGGGCAATGGGTACAGGTCTGGTCCTCATGCTGCTCCTCGGCCGCCCCGCCATCGCATGGCTGAGGGCCCACGGGATCGTCAACGTCCCCAGGAACGGGCTGGACCGCGATGCCACGGGCGCCGCGCCCAAGGCGAACATGGGTGGGGTGCTCATCGTGCTGGTGGTCACGGTCACGACGCTTCTGTGGGCGGAGTTGACCAACCCGTACACCCTGATTGCCCTCGTGGTCATGCTGTGGATGGGCTCGCTGGGCTTCCTCGACGACTATCTCAAGGTGGTGCGCCGCACTCCCAGGGGGCTGGTCGAGCGCTCCAAGTGGGCCGGTTCCCTGGTGCTGGGGTTGGCCCTGGGTCTCTTCCTGGTCATGTGGGGCCCCGCGGACCCGGTGGGCGCCACCACCACCAACCTCCCCCTCTTCGACGAATGGCAGCTGGTCTTCCGGCCCGCCGCGTACGTCTTGTGGGTGACGGTGGTCCTCAACGGCGCCACTCATTCAGTGAACATGACCGACGGCCTGGACGGGCTGGCGCCGGGGCTCGTGGCCATCGCGGTCGGAACGTTCGGGATCTTCGCGTACGTCATCGGGCGAGTGGATACGTCGGCGTATCTGGGGCTCTTCTACCTGCCCGGTGCAGGGGAGTTGGCCGTCTTCGCCGCGGGGATAACCGGGACCGCGCTGGGTTTCCTCTGGTTCAACGCGCAGCCCGCGCAGGTGATCATGGGCGACACGGGCTCCCTCGCGCTGGGCGGGTCCATCGGCGCCATGGCGGTCCTGCTCAAGGCCGAGCTGCTGCTGCTGGCCGTGGGCGGCGTCTTCGTGGCCGAAGCGGCCTCGGTGATCATCCAGACGCGGTACTTCAGGTATACGAAGCGGCGCTACGGCGAAGGCCGCCGCGTCTTCAGGTGTGCTCCCATCCATCACCACTTCCAGATGATCGGATGGAAGAACGAGCAGGTCGTGGTCCGGTTCTGGATCCTGGGAATTCTGTGCGCGATGGTCGGCTTCGCCACGCTCAAGCTGCGATGAGAGCCGATGTCCGTCCGTCGTCGCCCCCGGCCTCCGGGAGAGAGAGTTGCAGTCATCGGGTTGGGCGCGAGCGGAGATGCCGCCGCGCGGCTGGCCCTCAAGACAGGAGCCAAGGTCCATGTCACTGATTCGAACAGTAATGACCCAGTTGCAGCCCGTGGAGCCGTCCTGCGGGATCTCGGAGCCGATGTCCGACTGGGCGGACACGCCCTGGAGGAGATCGCGGCGGCCGACACCGTCGTCGTCAGTCCGGGAATCCCCCCGCATGCTCCAGTGCTCGCGGCCCTACGCGCTCGGGGCATCGGTTGGATATCGGAGCCTGAATTCGCCAGCCGGTTCATCCAGAGTCCACTGACGATTGTGACCGGCACGAACGGGAAGACCACCACCGCGGCCCTCTCGGCCCACCTCCTGCGCGAGGCGGGCGTGGACACGGCCCTTGGCGGGAACATCGGGGGAGGCATGGGCCCGCCGGCGTCCGCTCTGGCCGCCGTCGAGCCCCCCCATGACCGGATCGTGCTCGAGATGTCGTCGTTTCAGCTGGCGGACATCCGGGACCTGACGCCCGACGTGGGTGTCATGACCAACCTTGGCGTGGACCACATGGACCGCTACGCCACGGTGGCGGACTATCACCGGGACAAGCGCCGGCTCTTCGAGGCGGGCGACGAGAACACGACCTGGGTGCTCAATCGGGACGACCCGGGGGTCATGAAGATGGCCGAGGGGGCGCCGGGGACGCATCTGACCTTCTCGCTACGCAACCCGGTCTCTCCCGGCGCGTACCTGAGCGGCGACGACCTCGTGCTGGAGCTGGACCTCGCTGCCCCGTCCCCGGTCGCACGGACCACCGACCTGAGGCTCCTGGGACGCCACAACCGGGCCAACGCGCTCGCCGCGCTGCTGGCCTCCGTCGCGTCCGGCGCCGAGCCGGGTTCCATGTCGTCCGCGATGCGCTCCTTCCCCCCGCTTCCGCACAGGCTCGAACCCGTGGGAACGGTGGACGGGGTCCTCTGGGTGAACGACTCGAAGGCGACCAACGTGGCCGCGGTTGCCAGCGCGCTGCGGAGCCTGGAAGGTCCCATCGTGCTCCTCGTCGGCGGGACCGACAAGGGAGAGGACTTCCGTGGCCTGGTCCCCGCGATGCAGGGCGGGACCCGCGCCGTCGTGGCCTACGGCGCCGCAGGAAAAAGGGCGGAAGCGGAGGTCGCGGAGGCCGTGGGTCCCGGGATCGCGGTGCGGCGCGTGGACGGCGCCTTCGAGGATGTGGTGGCCGCGGGCCGCGCGCTGGCCAGGCCGGGAGACACGCTGCTGCTGGCGCCGGCGTGTTCGAGCTTCGACATGTTCGAGAACTACCAGGCCCGCGGCGACCTGTTCCGGGCCCTGGCCGGTGGGGTGGCGGGGTGATGCGGTTCCGGGGGTTCGCCGGACGGCGCAGGGGGTACCGCGGAGGGCGGGGACCCTGGGCCACCGATGTCGCGCTCAAGACCCGCCGTTCGCTACCCGAAACGGGTCTCGGCAACGGCTGGGAGCAGACGGCGGTTCTGGCGTTGACCGCGATGCTCCTCGGCTTCGGCCTCCTCACCCTGCACAGCGCCAGCTCGGTGATGGCCCAGCGTGGTGACCTTCCCCACTACCACTATGTCGCCCGTCAGGGGATCGGCGTGCTCCTCGGCCTGGTATTGATGGCCGTCTGTGCCCGCGTACCCACCGAATGGTGGCAACGCCGCGCACAGCACCTGATGCTGGGCTCGGTTGCCCTCCTGATCATCATTGTCCTTCCGTTCACGGAAATGATCGCGCCGACGGTAAACGGGGCGCGCCGGTGGCTTCGGTTCGGCGTCACCGTCCAACCCTCCGATCTGGCCAAACTGGCGGTCGTGGCCTGGACGGCGTCGCTGGCGGTCCGCAAGCGGGAGTACCTGAAAAGCCTGCACCGGGGACTGGCTCCCTTCCTCGTGGGATGGGCGCTCATCGGTGGCCTCGTCATGCTGGAGCCGGATCTTTCGACGGCCTGCATGATCGTCGCTGTCGGCGTGTCCATCATCTTCGTGGCAGGGGCGCGGATCGGGCACTTCGTCTTCCTCGGACTCCTGGCGTCCCCCCTCGCGATGCCCATCCTCAAGGCCGGATACCGCAGTTCAAGGTGGGAGTCGCTCCTTCTGGAACCGGGCACGGCCCCGGCCGGCGGGGCTTTTCAGAGCTACCAGAGTCTCGTCGCCATCGGCTCCGGCGGAGTGACGGGGATCGGCTTCGGGGAAGGGCGCCAGAAGTTCGGTTTCCTTCCGGGGGCCCACAACGACTTCATCTTCGCGATTATCGGCGAGGAGTGGGGGTTTGCGGGCAGCGTCGCGGTGATCCTCTTCTTCCTGGCGTTCATCGTCGTCGGGCTTCGCATCGCGCGCCGTGCGAAGGACTTCTTCGGGGAGCTGCTGGCGGTCGGCGTGACGTCGCTGATCGGCCTGCAGGCGTTCCTTCACATCGGCGTGGGACTTGGCATTCTCCCCGCGACCGGTCTGTCACTTCCGTTCATCTCGTTTGGCCGCAGCAACCTGGTGGTCATGCTTGTCGCAGTGGGCATGTTGCTGGCCGTCGCCCGGGAGGCCCCCGAAGGGCGCAAGGACCGTGCGGACGAGGTGATGGCATGATGGTGATCTTCTCCGGCGGCGGAACGGCGGGCCACTTCTACCCGGCCCGAAACATTGCGGAAGCGCTGGCCGACAGGGTACCCGGTATCCAGCCCTTCTTCGTGGGAACCGAGGGTCGCATCGAGGCCCGGGAGCTCCCCGGGCTCGGCTACGGGTACAGGCTGCTTCCGGTCGCCGGGCTTCGCAGTCCACTGAACGCGGCGCGTGCGTCAGGCGGCATCGCCGTCCGCGTCAGGGGTGTTCTGGCGGCCGTCGCGGGCAACCTGCGGGCCATCTGGCTGCTCGTCCGCGCCGTCGCGCAGCTGCTGCCGGAGTTCCGTCGGGGAGGGGCCGCTGCGGTCGTGCTCACCGGCGGCTACGTATGTGCTCCGGCCGGCATCGCGGCACGGCTGCTCGGGCTTCCGTTGATCCTGCAGGAGCAGAACATGCGCCCGGGGAAGACAACCCGGCTGCTGTCGCGCTGGGCCCACCAGATACACCTCGCGTATCCGGAGGCGACCCTGGCGCTCCCCGGCCGCGCGCGGCACCGGGTGCTCCAGACCGGGAATCCGATCCGTCCGCTCCCGCCCGTCGAAGCCCGCGGCCCGGAGGCTGCGAGGCAAGCCCTCGGACTCCCGGCCACCGGAAGGGTGGTGCTGGTCGTCGGGGGAAGCCAGGGCTCGGATAAGATGAACCGGGCATCGATCGGGATTCTGCAAGACGGTATGCCGATCGATGGCGATTTCGTCTTATGGGTGACTGGACACGCGCATTACGCGCGCATCGAAGAGTCCCTGCGGGGAGTGCCGGACGAGAGGTTCGCGGTGGTGCCGTACCTGGAGCCCGAGAAGATGTACCATGCGCTGGCAGCGGCCGATCTGGTGGTTTCCCGGGCCGGGGCGATGGCCACCTCCGAGTTCCTGGCCTGGGGCCTCCCGGCGATTCTGGTGCCCCTTCCCACCGCTGCGGGCGACCATCAGACCGCCAACGCCCGGGCGCTGGAAGCGGCCGGGGCGGCCGTCCACCTGCCCGAGCGGGATCCATCCGGGTCCGACCTCGGCGCGGCCCGGTTGTGGCGCGAGGTGCGCCGCCTCCTCGATGCGCCCGAGACCCTCGCCGCCATGTCCGGCGCGGCCCTGGCCCGCGCCCGCCCCGACGCCGCTCGCGACGTCGCCGCGGCGGTCGCGTCGATCCTTCACGGGACCCCGGCGAGCACGGAGAGTGCCACGTGACCGGCGCGGCTACCCTCCGGTCCCTCGCGGCACGTGGTTCCGTCCACTTCATGGGCGTGGGCGGCGCGGGGATGGCGCCCCTGGCCGAACTGGTCCTCAGAAGCGGCGGGTCCGTCACGGGCTGCGACCTCGCGCACGGACGCGCGGCGGAGACACTCGCCCGCCTCGGCATGGACTTCAGCCAAGGGCACGATACGTCCCACGTCGAACGCGCGGCGGCGGTCGTCGTCACCTCGGCGGTCCCGCCCGGCCACCCCGAACTTGCCGCGGCCCGGGAGCGGGGAATCCCCGTCATCAAGCGGGCGGCGGCTCTCGGCCAGTGGGTGAACGCGGGGCGCGTCGTGGGCGTCGCCGGGACCCACGGGAAGACGACCACCACGGCCATGGCGACGCATGTGCTCGAACGGTCCGGCGAGGACCCCACGGGCGTGGTCGGCGGCCATGTCCACGCGTGGGGAGGGAATCTGCTCGCGGGCGGATCGAATCTCTTCGTCGTGGAAGCGGACGAATACGACCGCTCTTTCCACGCGCTCACCCCCCGGGTCGCCGTCGTCACGAACCTGGAAGCCGACCACCTGGACACCTACGGGGACCTCGACGGGGTGCGGTCCTCCTTCTCCGGCTTCGTCGACCGCCTCGATCCCGGCGGCACGTTGTGGGTGTGCGGCGACGATCCGGGTGCCGCGCGAGTGGGTGTCGAGGGCGGCGACCGCACGCGCAGCTACGGACTCGGCGCGGGGGCCCGGCTGCGGGCCACCCGCGTACGCGCCCACGCGGACGGAAGCACCTTCACCGTGACCGAAGACGGTGCGCGGGCCGGAACGTTCGCCGTGTGGGCGCCCGGCCTCCACAACGTCAGGAACGCGCTCGCGGCAATCGGCGTGGGACGGTCGTTCGGGGCGGAGTGGGACGACATCCGGGCCGGACTCGGCGCGTTCGCGGGGGTGGGGCGGCGCTACGACGTGCTCGGCGCCGCGGCGGGCGTTCAGGTGGTCGACGACTACGCCCACCACCCCACCGAGATCGCGGCCACCCTGGACGCGGCCCGGAAGGCGAACCCCGAGAGACGGGTGGTTGCGGTCTTCCAGCCCCACCTGTTCACCCGCACTCGTGATTTCCGGCGCGACTTCGGACGTGCCCTGGGGGCCGCGGACGTGGTGTGGGTGACGGACGTCTATCCGGCACGCGAGAAGCCGCTCCCGGGCGTCAACGGCGAGCTCGTCGCCGACGCGGTCACGGGCGCGGTCGCCCGGGTGGTCTACCACCCCGCGCTGTCGTCGCTCCCGGCCGCGGTGGAAGCCGACCTTGACGCCGGAGACGTATGCGTCGTCATGGGCGCCGGTTCCATCGAGGTGGCCGGGCCCGAGATCCTGGCCCTCCTGAAGGCGCGCGCGGAGCGGGGTGACCTGACATGATCGGGAGACGCCGGCGAGTCTCGCGCCGCTCGTGGTCGATCCTCGGTGTGGTCGCCGCGCTCCTGCTGGGGTGGGGCGCCCATTACCTGCTGACGGAGGCGTCATACTTCCGGGTGGGCCGGGTCGAGATATCCGGCATCTCGTACCTGACCCGGGACGAGGTGCGGGAACTGGCGGGAATCGACGCCACCACCACGGTGTGGACACGAAGCGCCAAACTCGTCGAGCCGATCGAAGCCCACCCGCTCGTCGTGTCGGTCACGGTCGTGCGCGAGCTGCCTCGCACCCTGATCTTCTCCATCAACGAGGCCAAACCCATCGGTCTGGTCGCGTCTCCCCTGGTGGTGCCGGTGGACCGTCGCGGGAACGAGCTCCCCGTCGATCCCACCCGTCCGGTGCTCGACCTGCCCGTGCTGAGCGTCGTGACGCCGCGCGCCGCAGCCTCGTGGGGACTCCGACTCCTGGCGCAGGACGTGGGACACATGGCCGACGTGGCGCCGGAATTCTTCGCGGTCGTGTCCGAGGCGCGAATCGACGACCGGGAAGTGACGTTGTTGCTGGGCGACTCGGGGTTGAGGGTGCGATACCACCCCCCGGTCTCGGAGGCTCGGCTGCGCCACGCCATGGTCGCGATCAACGATGCGGCCGAGAGGCTGCCGGAAGGGGCGCTGCGCGAGATCGATCTCCGCTTCGAGGACCAGGTCGTCGTGCGGACCGCCGCGGCGGTGGCGGGGGAGGGGAAGAGCCGATGAGATCGATCCTGGTCGCGGGACTCGATGTGGGCTCCACCTCCACCCGTGTGGTCATCGGCGAGTGCGCGCGCGATTTCCAGCGTCCGGCGCTGCGGGTGCTGGGTGTGGGCCGTACCCCTACCGCGGGTGTGCGCAAGGATGTGGTCACGGACCTCGAAAGTGCGACCGACAGCATTCGTGTCGCGGTCCAGGAAGCCGAATTGATGGCCGGGATGCGCGTCGATCGGGTGTACGTCGGCGTATCCGGAGACCATGTGGACGTGAACCGCTCGGTGGGGGTCGTGGCCGTCGCCGCCGAAGAGATCGTGCCCCGGGACGTCGAGCGGGTCCACAAGGTGGCGCGGGCGGTGGCCCTGCCCCTCGACCGGGAGCTGCTGCACGCCATTCCCCAGGACTACCTGGTCGACAACCAGCGCGGCATCAAGGACCCCATCGGGATGCCGGGCACCCGTCTGGAGACCGACCTCTACCTCGTGACAGGCTGTTCGACGGTCGTGGGGAATATCATCCGGGCCGTCGAGAAGGCGGGGTACCGGGTCCAGAACACCGTCCTCGAGCCGCTCGCATCGGCCCGGTCGGTCCTCGCCGAGGACGAAAAGGAGCTGGGCGTGGCGATGATCGACCTCGGCGGCGCAACGACCGGGCTCACCGTCTACTACGAGGGCAAGCTCCGCGACCTCGAAGTGCTGCCCTTTGGCGGTTCCTCCATCACCAGCGACCTGATCCGGGGACTTGCGATTCCCTTCGCCGAGGCGAGGAGGATCAAGGAGTGCCACGGTGCCGCCCACACGCGGATGGTGGACCCGACCGAGGTCATCGAGGTGCCCGGGGTCAACGGCCGCCGGCGCAAGGTGGCGCGGAGGTTCATCGCCAGCCTGATGGAGGAGCGCCTCGAGAACATGTTCCTGAGGATCAACCGCCGGCTTCACGGCTCCCTCTCGCAGGAGTATCTGGGCGCGGGAATCGTGATCACGGGCGGCGTGGCCCTCACTCCGGGCATCGTCGAGCTGGCCCGGAAGTGCCTCGCGTCGCCGGTCCGCATCGGCGTCCCCAGGGAGGGTCTCTCGGGGCTTCTGGACGTGGTTTCCGGTCCCGGATTCTCCACGGCCGCGGGTCTGGCTCTTCACGGCGCCGATCACTTCATGGATACGGGAGAAGGCGCGTCCACGGTGGCTTCGGGTCTGGTCACCAGGATGGGCGCGTGGCTCAAGGAGTTTTTCTAGAAAACCGAAGGTCCACACCACCGGGAAGGGAATCCCGAAAGGAGATGAGGAGATGATTTTCGAACTGGACGAAGCTCCGCGAAACAGGGCTCTGATGCGGGTCATCGGCGTGGGCGGTGCCGGCGGCAACGCCGTCAACCGCATGATCGACGAGGACCTGGAGGGGGTCGAATTCATTTCGGCCAACACGGACGCACAGGCCCTTCACCAGTCGAAGGCGCCTACGGTGATCCAGCTTGGCAAGAGGCTCACACAGGGTCTGGGAGCCGGTGCCAGGCCCGGGATCGGCCGTCAGGCCATCTCCGAGGACGCGGACGAGGTTCGCGGAGCGCTGCAAGGCGCCGACCTGGTCTTCATTGCGGCCGGGATGGGCGGCGGCACCGGTACCGGCGCGGCACCGGTCATCGGCGAGATGGCCCGCGAGATGGGCGCCCTGGCCATCGCGATCGTGACACGCCCGTTCGCCTTCGAGGGTAAGAAGAGGCTGCGGCAGGCCGAGCAGGGCCTGGCCGAACTGAGCCGCACGGTCGACACCATGATCGTGGTTCCCAACGACCACCTGCTCGGGGTGGTGGGGAAGGGTACCTCCTTCAAGGACTCGCTAAAGAAGGCGGACGAGGTGCTTCTGCACGCCACCCAGGGCATCAGCGACCTGATCCGTGTCAGCGGCGAGGTCAACGTCGACTTCGCCGACGTGCGCACGATCATGTCGTCGTGCGGCGCCGCGCTGATGGGCACAGGCGTTGGCCGGGGCGAGAACCGCGCCCTGAGCGCGGCCAGGGACGCCGTGACCTCTCCGCTTCTGGACAACATCTCGATCCAGGGCGCGAAGGGGGTGCTGATCAACATCACGGGCGGCAGCGACCTGACCATCGACGAGGTGACGGGCATCTCCACCATGATCCAGGAGGAAGTGGGCGACGAGGCCGAGATCATCTTCGGCACCGTTCACGACTCCACGATGGAAGGGGAAATCCGGGTGACGCTGATCGCGACGGGCTTCGACGAAAACGCCCGGCGGCAGGAGGAAGCCGTGATTCGCCCGCACTTCGGCGCCCGGACCAACCGTGCGACTGCCCTGAGACGAGGCGCGGTCGGATCGCCGGCCATCATTCGCCGCGAGGCCGCAATGGGCGGCGCAAGGGTTTCGAGCGGTTTCGGCGCGCCTCGGGCCCGGGCCGCGGGCGGCATGGCCACTGGCGGAATCGGGGGTGGTGCAACCACATTGCGACCCCATCCGTCAGACAGACACGTGAGGGCCGCCCCGGAGCCGGATCGCGGCTTCGCGGTGCGTGACACGCTGGCGCGGAGAGAGCTGGAGCTGCCCACCTTCATCAGGAGGATGGACGCCTGATCTTACCAGCAGGTCTACATGTCAGGGGCTACAGACCGATTCTGGCCGCGATCGTCGCGGCCGGGTCGATCGCAGTTCTCGGCGGCATCGCGTCCCGGGACCGGGTTCCCGAGGCTGAGATGCTGGACGACGTGTACGCGCACTCACCGATCCGCGTGGAGGTGCACGAACTCTCACCCGGCCTGACATTCGGACAGATCCTGGGGGACGCCGGACTCGGTACGGCGGACCAGAACAACCTCCTTCTCGCATTCCGCGAGGAGGGCAACCCCAGGCGCATGCGCGTCGGGACCGAGGTGCGCCTGCTTTGGCGGGGCCAACCTGAGTCCCTGTCGGCAGTCGAGGTGGGCCTCGACCTGGACCGGAGGATCCTTCTCGACCGTACCGGAACCGGGTGGGTGTCCTCCCTGGTCACCCTTGCCACGACAACCGATACGATCTTCGTCGCGGGCGAGATCACGAACAGCCTGTGGACGTCGGTCACGAACCACGACGAGTTGCGGCACGTCCCCGCGGGCGACCGGGTGGACCTCGTGATGAGTCTGGACAGAGTCTTCCAGTGGCAGATCGACTTCTCCCGTCAGATCAGGGTGGGCGATACCTACCGATTCGTCTTCGAACGCGACAAGAGGCCGGACGGAAGCATGCGCTCCGGCAATCTCCTCTCGGCGGAGCTGGTCAATTCGGGACGCTCGTACCATGCGATCTGGTTCGACGCCCAAGGTGACGGACGCGGGAGCTGGTATGACCTCGATGGCGGATCCGTACGCCGGGCGTTCCTGAAGAAGCCGCTCGAACTCAGCCGGATCTCTTCGCGCTTCAGCCTCAGCCGCTTCCATCCGATCCTGCGACGCTGGCGGGCGCACAGAGGGGTGGACTACGCGGCGAGGTCCGGATCCCCGGTCCAGGTGACGGGGGACGGAGTCGTCGTGCGCCGGAACTGGAGCGACACCTACGGACGAGTCGTCGACGTCCGCCACTCCAACGGCTTCCTCACGCGCTACGCCCACCTCAGCGGTTGGCCCGGCGCCATCAGCGTGGGCACACGCGTTGTCCAGGGCCAGGTGATAGGGTATGTGGGAATGACGGGTCTGGCGACCGCCCCTCACCTGCACTACGAGATGCACCGCGGCGGCGAACGGATGAATCCCCTCGCCATCGACCTCCCCGCCGCGGAACCGATCCCCGCCCTCGCGATGAAACGGTGGGAGCGGGAGCGGATCGTGCGTCTCGAGATGTTGCTCACGCTCGCCCCACCGGTGACATTGCGGGCCTCCACGCTGGTCGATTCGGATTGCTGAGCAGCCTGCTACCCGTATTCGTTCTCCTGCTCCCGGTCGGGGCCTTCTGCGGATGGATCTACTACCGGCGGGAGTTCGCGGTGCGCAGCCGCCCCTTCCTTCTGTCTGCCCGGCTGGTCGCCGTCGGCGGGGTTCTCGCACTGCTGTGGAACCCGGTCGTATCCACGGCGCCGCGCGGGGCGCCACCTGCCCGCTTCGTCATCCTGGACGCCAGCGCCTCGATGGCCGCGCAGGCGGCCGACGGGTCACGGATCTGGGACTCGGCGGTGGTACGCGCGCGAACCCTGGCCCAGGACGGTGCGCGCCTCCTCGTGGTGGGCGGCGGGGTGACGGCGGTGAACCCGGACTCCCTGGACGGGGTGCCGCCCGACGGTGCGGAGTCGGTAATGGCCGGCGCGGTCGGCGCGGCCGCCGAGGCGGGTGCGCGTGAGATCACACTCGTCACCGACCGCCGAATAAGCGACCCGGTCGCCACGGCAGCGGTCGCGCGCCAGCTCGGCGTCAGGCTCTCGGTGGACATGCTGGCGGACGCGGGCGACAACCTGGGGCTCGGGCGCCTGGTGCTCCCGGTCTCGGCCGAGAGTGGCGAAGTGGTGCGGGGACAGGTCGAAGTGGAAGGGGTGACGGACGCCGATTCGGTGACGGTGGCCGTCACGGTCGATGGCCAGCCACACAGCGCGCTCAGGGTGGCGGCGCCCGCGGGTGGCGGGATCAGTACCGCTCCCTTTTCGCTCGGCACCTCCCTCACGGCGGGTGTGCACAGGGTGACCGCGCGCATTGAGGCGTCGGACGCGTTCCCCCTGGACGACGAGCGTACCCGGATTGTCCAGGTGGACCCGGAAGAGACCGGCGTCCTCCTTGTCTCCTTCACGCCCGACTGGGAGCCCCGCTTCCTGCTGCCCGTGCTGGACCAGGTCACCGGGTTGCCCGTCCGCGGGTTCGTCCGCACCGGACCCGGTCGCTATCACCCCATGGACGCTTCGGCCACGGGGAGCGTCGAGGCGGTGGACGAGGCCGCCCTGGCGCGCCTTCTGCGGAGGGCCGAGATGGTGGTCGCCATGGGCGTTGACGGCGAGGTGGCAGAGTTCCTCGAAGCCGCCACGAGGCGCACGCGCGGGCTCGTCGTCTTCCCTCGCGATGGCGCGGGTGCGGCCGTGGCGGGCGTCGCCACGGGCGGGCCGCTGAGCGGCGAATGGTACCTCGGCGAGGCGCCCCCCTCACCAATTGCCGGGGAGACTGGCCGCTTCGTGCCGGGTGGTCTGCCACCGTTGACCGGAATCCTTCCCGTTGTGGACGACGGCGGCGGCGCGGCGCTGAGCGTACGCCTCGGCGGCGCGGGCGAGCCGGAGGCGGCGATGGTGCTGCGGCGGGATGGCCGGCGCAGGGTGGCGGTCGTCCTGGCACACGGTTTCTGGCGATGGGCGTTCCGCGACGGCACGCCCCGCGACCACTACCGGCGCCTGTGGGCCGCGGTCGGCGGCTGGATGATGGCCGACGAGCCTTTGGCGGCGGGTCCCGGAGTGAGTCCGGTCGGGTCCGTCCTCCCCCGGGGCGTTCCCACCCGCTGGCGGGGCCGCGGGTACGAAGGGGAGGAGGTCGCGGTGACCGTCACCGACTCGGCGAACGCCGTTGTCTTCGATTCGACGATCACTGTTCCCGGGGGCGGCCTCTTCACGAGCCCGGCTCTTCCGCCCGGGCAGTACGCGTACACGGTGACGGCGGCCGGAACGAGTGCGGCGGCCGACACGAGTGCGGCGTCGGACACCACGGGCGGCGTCTTCAATGTGGAGTTCTTCACGGGCGAGATGCTCCACCGGCCGCTGGATCCGGCCGAGCTGACGGTGCGGACCGACGCGGAGGGCAGGCCCATCGAAGGCAGCCGTCCACTGCGCACCTGGCCACTTCCGTATCTTGTCATCCTCGCGGCCCTGTGCGCCGAGTGGATCGGGCGGCGGCGGGCAGGCTTGCGGTAGCGGAATGTCATCCCTCTGGCGGAGGGCGCTCGCGAGGGTGATCCCGCCGGCGCTCGGGACCTTCGACGCCGACGCGCTGGAGGAGCTGGAAGAGCGTCTGATCATGGCCGACTTCGGGGTCGAAGCCAGCATGCGTTTCGCGGCGGACGTCGAAAAGGCGACCCGAAGGGGAGACGGGGCGGTGCTGCGGCGGGTGCTCGCCGATTCGATCCGCGCCGTCTTCGCCGGCGACACGGAAGGGGGTCTGGCCGTGGCCGACACGCCGCCGACGGTATACCTGGTGGCGGGCGTGAACGGGGCCGGGAAGACGACTACGATCGGGAAGATGGCGCACCACCTCGTATCGGACGGGCAGAGCGTGATGGTCGCCGCGGCGGACACCTACCGGGCGGGTGCGATCGAGCAGCTCGAACGCTGGGCGGACCGTGTGGGGGCCGACTTCGTGGGCGGGCGGCCGGGCGGAGATCCCGCGGCCGTGGCCTACGATGCACTGGGGGCGGCACGTTCCCGCGGCATGGACGTCGTTCTGATCGACACCGCCGGCCGGCTGCACACGCACGGCGGCCTCATGCAGCAGCTCGCCAAGGTGGAGCGCGTGATCCGCAAGCGCCGGCCGGACGCGCCCCACGAGACCTTGCTCGTCCTCGACGCGACGGTCGGGCAGAACGGGCTGGTTCAGGCGCGGGAGTTCTCGCGCTTCGTCAATGTCACCGGAATCGTCCTGGCCAAGATGGACT
Source organism: Longimicrobiales bacterium (assembly GCA_963555795.3). Lineage (GTDB taxonomy): Bacteria > Gemmatimonadota > Gemmatimonadetes > Longimicrobiales > Gaopeijiaceae > Bin94. The sequence goes on from CAUVXA020000007.1 coordinate 1,691,883, forward strand.
CGACCGCCCGGGGCGGGATCGTGGTGGCGCTCCGCGAAGAGCTGGGGATACCTGTGAGACTGGTAGGGGTCGGGGAGTCGCCCGGAGACCTCGAACGATTCGATCCGGACGACTTTGTAGAGGGGCTGCTGGCAGAGCAATGAGGGGACTGCTCGACAAGCCCGTGCAGTTCCTGAAGGGCGTCGGACCGCGGAGGGCGGAGTCGCTCGCGCGCATGGGGATCCTCAACGCCCGGGACCTGCTCTACCATGTGCCGCGCCGGTACGACGACGCGTCGACCATCACCCCCGTCGCGCTGGCGCATGTGGGCATGGACGTGACCGCCGTGGGCGTGGTGCGAAACCAGGGGGTCGTCCCCACCCGGTCCGGGTTGCGCATTTTCCAGGCCGTCATCCAGGACGACAGCGGCATCATCACCTGCGCCTGGCCCGGGCAGCCGTGGATCGAACGCAACATGCGCGTCGGGGACCGGATCCTCGTCACCGGTCCGGTCAAGTTCTTCCACGGCCGCCAGATCCAGCCCCGCGAACACACATTGCTGGACCGGGCGAGCACTACTGACCCGCACGGCACCATCTTCGTCACCTACCCGGCTTCGGAAGAGCTTCCCCAGTGGATCTTTCGGCGCGTGATCGGTCAGAATCTGGACTGGCTGCTGCGCCATGTCCGGCATGAGGAGTACCTCTCGGCCACCGCGCGCGGCGAGCTCGGGCTGATGGAGCTGTCGGCGGCCCTGGAAGCCTGTCACCGTCCTCGTTCCATGAACGGCGTCACGACGGCCCGCCGCCGCCTCGCGTACGACGAGCTCTTCTTCCTGCAGCTCCTGCAGGCCCGGGAACGCTACCGTGCGACCCGCGAGCGCCCCGGGATCGTGTTCACGCGCACCAACGCGCTCATCAGGGCGCTGCACGACAGCCTCCCCTTCACCCTGACCGGGGCGCAGGTGCGGGTCCTGCGGGAGATCTACGCCGACATGACCTCGTCCCGGCGCATGAACCGCATGCTCCAGGGCGATGTGGGTTCGGGGAAGACGCTGGTGGCCCTTTTCGCCATGCTGCTGGCCGTCGAAGGCGGGTACCAGGCCGCTCTGATGGCGCCCACCGAGATCCTCGCCGAGCAGCACACGGCGCGCATCCGCGACCTCCTGGCCGACCTTCCCTGCGAGATCGAGACCCTGGTCGGATCGGTGACGGGGGGGCGCCGGGAGCGCGCCCGCACCCGGGTGGCGAGCGGTGAGGCCGGCGTGGTGGTGGGCACCCACGCGCTGATTCAGGAGGGGGTGGACTTCCACTCGCTCGGACTGGTGGTGGTCGACGAGCAGCACCGCTTCGGCGTCCGCCAGCGCATGGCCCTCGCCGAACGGGACCCGAGACCCGACGTGCTGGTCATGTCGGCCACGCCGATCCCGCGCTCCCTGGCCATGGCGGTCCACGGGGACCTCGACCTCAGCACCATCGACGAGCTCCCCCCCGGGCGGCGTCCCGTGACCACCCGGCTGGCGGGCCCCGAGCAGCGGGGCGACGTCTTCAGGCAGGTGGCGGAACGGCTCGACCGGGGACAGCAGGCGTACCTCGTGTACCCGCTCATCGAGGAGTCCGAGAAGGCGGACCTGCGCGCCGCCGAGACCGAGTTCAGGCGGCTCGGGAAGGAAGACTTTGCCGGGCGCGAGCTCGCGCTTCTTCACGGCCGCCTGCGGGGGGAGGAGAAGGACGTGATCATGCGGGCGTTCCTCGCGGGGGAAATCGACGTATTGGTCGCCACCACGGTGATCGAGGTGGGGATCGACGTCCCCAACGCGACCGTCATGGTGATCGAGAACGCGGAGCGCTTCGGGCTGTCCCAGCTGCACCAGCTTCGGGGCAGGATCGGGCGGGGTGACCAGGGTGGGCTGTGCGTGGTGATTTCGGGTGCCGAGGCGGGGGCCACGCAACGGCTCGAGGTTCTCGCACGGACGACGGACGGCTTCGAAATCGCGGCGGAGGATCTGCGCATCCGGGGTCAGGGGGACTTCTTCGGCGCGGATCAGCACGGTCACAGCCCCGATCTCCGCTTCGCCGACATCATCGAGCACGAGGATCTCCTCGGCCTGGCCCGCGACCACGCCCGGGGTTTGGTGGACGACGACCCCGGGTTGAGTCGCGAGGACAATGCCCTCGTAAGCACGCTCCTGGACCGGCGCTACGGGGACCGGTCGAAGCTCTTCGAGCTCGGTTGACCGCCGTTGTCGAACCCTGTTTCGGCGACCCTTGCCAGCCCCGCCGCTTCGGATAGCTTCCGAGTCCAATGGCCCATCAAATACGAGATTTACCGGACCTTGCGGGCGAGACGGTCACCCTTTCCGGTTGGACCGCGGCGGTCCGCGTCCACGCCAGAGTCGCCTTCGTCGTGCTACGCGACGGGACCGGCGTGGTTCAGGGAGTCGTCGTCAAGTCCGCGGTGCCCGAAGAGGTGTGGACGCTTGCCACCGCGCTGACCCAGGAGAGCTGCGTCGCCCTCACCGGTGTCGTTCGTCCCGATGAGCGCGCGCCCGGCGGACACGAGCTCACCGTCAACGGCGCCCAACTCATCGGTGCGAGCGAAGAGTACCCGATCCAGCGCAAGGAGCACGGCGTCGAGTTCCTCCTCGACCACCGTCACCTTTGGCTCCGGTCCAACCTCCAGCGGGCCGGTCTGAAGGTCAGGGCCGAGGTCGAGCAGGCCATCCACGACTTCCTCTACGAGCGCGACTTCGTCCGCGTCGACACGCCCATCCTGACGAGTGCCATCGGCGAGTCCGCGGGCACCCTCTTCGAGACCGACTACTTCGGCGACCGTGCCTTCCTGGCCCAGACCGGCCAGCTGTACGTGGAGAGCGCCTGCCCGGCGTTTCGCAGGGTCTACTGCTTCGGTCCGACCTTCCGGGCGGAGAAGTCCAAGACCCGCCGCCACCTGACCGAGTTCTGGATGGTCGAGCCCGAGGTCGCATTCGCGGACTCCAACGACAACATGGACCTCCAGGAGGCGTTCGTCTGCTACCTCGTCCAGCGAGCGCTGGAGCGGTGCAGCGCGGAGCTGGAGGTTCTCGGCCGGGATGTGACGAAGTTGGAATCGGTCGTCCCGCCGTTCCCCCGGATCAGCTACAGCGAGGCGGTTGAGCGCCTGAACGCCGAAGGGCGGGCGTTCGAGTGGGGCAGGGACCTGGGTGCGGTTGAGGAGACGAGAATATCGAGCTGGTTCGACAGGCCCGTCTTCGTCTACAACTACCCGAAGGGGGCCAAGGCGTTCTACATGAAGGAGAACCCCGACGACTTCCGCACGGTCCTGTGCAACGACCTGCTGGCGCCTGAGGGGGCCGGCGAGATCATCGGCGGCAGCCAGCGGGAAGACGACCATGATCGTTTGCTGGCCAGGATTCACGAGGAGGGGCTTCCCGAAGAGGCCTACGACTGGTATCTGGACCTGCGCAAGTACGGCACCTTCCCGCACTCCGGGTTCGGCCTCGGCCTCGAACGGACGGTGGGTTGGATCACGGGACGTCCCCACATCCGGGAGCTGGTTCCCTTCCCGCGCCTGATCAACCGACTCACGCCGTGATGGGCTGAGTGGCCACCCTCGTCATCGATCTCATGGACCGGCGGCCCATCTGGGCGCTGCCGGAGTGGGCCCGCGAGAGCATCGCGGCCTCCGTTCCGCGCGGCTGGACGGTGACCTTCATGGAGACTCCGGCCGACGGCTCGGGAGACGGGGTCCAGCGCGCCCCGCCCGAACTCCTGGCCGAAGTGGCCGACGCACGGGTCTACATGGGATACGGGATTCCGAAGGAGGTGCTGGAGGTCGCGCCGGGGCTGAAGTGGGTTCATTCGGGCGCGGCCGGCGTGGGGTCCTCGCTGGGCCAGGCCATGCTCGAACGGGACGTGTTCTTCACCAATTCCGCCGGGATCCACGCCGCGCCGATGTCGGAGACGGCCCTGGCCATGATCCTGTACTTCACACGGGGTCTCGACATCGCGGTGCGCGCCCAGCGGGCAGGGCAGTGGAGCGCCCCGTCGTACTGGGCGGCCGACGCGCCGGTCACGGAACTGGGCGGCGCCACGGTGGGAATCGTGGGCTATGGTGGCATTGGCAGGGAGGTGGCACGCAAGGCCGCCGCGCTGGGAAGCCGGGTGCTGGCAGTGCGCCGCACGGGCGGGGCGGTGGCGGGGGAGGGGATTCAGATCCTGACGGGGGAGCGGGGACTGAGCCGGGTGATGTCGGAATCGGACTATGTGGTGCTCGCGGTCCCGGAGACGCGCGAGACGGGCGGGATGATCGATCGGCAACGGCTTCAGTCGATGAAGGCGGGATCGGTCCTCATCAACGTCGCGCGCGGCAGGCTGGTCGACGAAGACGCGTTGCTCGACATGCTCGATTCGGGCCATCTGCGAGGCGCCGGGCTCGATGTTTTCCATGAGGAGCCACTGCCCGCCGGCCACCCGTTCTACAGTCACCCGGGTGTGCTGCTGACGCCCCATGTCTCGGCGACGACGCGTCGTTTCTGGGAGAGGGAGACCGAGCTGATCACCGTCAATATCGGGCGCTTTGTGCGCGGCGAACCGCTCCGCAACCTGGTGGACAAGAACGCCGGCTACTGAGTTTGCCCCATCGAGACATGCGGGTGTCCCCGGTTTTGCCGCGGAAACGTCGGGGTGAACGAGGGAAAACCGGGCTTGTCCGCCATAACAGGGTCGAAGTGGCGTATGTGGACGCCCCCAGGTGGGCAAGCCCGGATTCAGAACGAGTCGGTGGCAGTCTGGTCAGGTACTGTCGTATGTCCGGCCTCTTGATGCAGCCCTCGTTGGCCGCGGGCCCGTATGGTGTTCGTGAGATCGGATCCAAATCGGACAAGCGGGCTCCCAGGCCCTCCGCCACTTACTGGTTTTTCCGATCCCGTCTTGTCGACCGTTTGCCCTTACCCCGTTTCTTGCGTCCTGCTGCCCACATCTCCCCGACAGCTTCTTTGCCTTTCGCTTCTCTCCTTTCGCCGCCCGGTCAGGCGGCAGCACGAACCCGGTAGGTCTCCTTTCTCGTGGTCAGCGCCCAGACCATCCGTGCCGTCCTGTTGGCGAGCGCCACCGCGACCAGCATCTTCGGCTTGCGTGCCAACATCCCGGCCAGCCACGGATCCGTGATCTCGCCGCGCCGGCTCGCGTGCTTGGACGACCGCCATGGCTCCCGTGACCAGGAGGCGTCTCAGGTCTCGCTGTCCCATCTTCGATATCCTGCCCAGCCTGGGCTGCCGCCCGTGGTGTGCTGTCGCGGCACGAGGCCGATCCAGGCCGAGAAGTCGCGGCCGCGCCGGAAGCTCTCCATCGGCGGCGCGAAGGCCTGGAGGGCCAGCGCGGTGATCGGTCCGATTCCCGGGATCGTCATCAACCGCGCCGTCTCTTCCACCTCCCGCGCGCTCGCCCGGAGCTTCCGGTCGAGTCCATCGATCTTCTCATCGAGCTCGTCGATCCGCCCGAGCAGCAGCCATCCCAGCTCAACGACCGCCTCCGGCAGGGCAGAGTCCCCGTCATCGAGCACCCCGACCAGTTGCGTGATCTTGGCCCTGCCCTGCGGAGCAACAACTCCGAACTCGGCCAAGTGACCCCGAAGGGCATTGATGGTCTGCGTGCGTTGACGCACCAGCAGGTCACGCGTGCGAAAGAGCATCCCCTGCGCCTGCTGCGCCTCTGTCTTGACCGCCACGAAGTGCATGGTCGGACGCTGCGCCGCTTCCGAGATCGCCTCGGCGTCCGCACTGTCGTTCTTGTGCCTCTTGACGAAAGGCTTCACGTAGATCGGTGGAACCAGCCTCACCTCGTGACCGAGCGCCACGATCTCCCGGCCCCGGTAGTGGGCGCTGCCGCACGCCTCCATCGCCACCGTACAAGGCGGCTGCGAGGCGAGAAAGCTCAGCAGCTTCCCGCGGCTCAGCTTCCTGCGGTAGGCTACCGACCCGTCCGCCCGCGCCCCGTGTACCTGAAAGCTGCGCTTTGCCAGATCGATCCCGATGATGCTAACCTCTTCCATGTGGATGCCTCCTCCCTCAGATGGTCGACAATCGCTTCAGTACCATCTTGGCACATCGCGATGCCGCCGGGAGGGGGCGTCCACTCCATCGGACAAACAGATGCCGAGGCTCGAAGGTGCCCGCGGGTGGGTGGGCGCGGCTCCGGGTGGGCACGGCTCCGGGTGGGCACGGCTCCGGTTGGACGCGGCTCCGGTTGGGCACGGCTCGCCGACCCAGGAGCGGCACCCTGTCCCATCCAGACATGCGGGTGTCCCTGGTTTTGCCGCGGAAACGTCGGGGTGAACGGGGGCCAATGTCGGGGCGCCCCCGCTACGCCGCCGCTGCCCTGGCCGGGCCCGTTTGCGCGTGGTCCGGGGCGTGCTTGTCGCTCGCCTCCCGAGCGGGCTCGCCGGCAGCATCCCGAGCGGGCTCCTCGGCCAGATTCCGAGTGGGTTCCTCGGCCACATTCCGAGCGGGTTCCTCGGCAGCATTCCGCGCCTCCTTGCCCACCGCCTCCAGCGCCTCCTCGACCGCCTCCCTTGCAGCCGCTTCCAACTCCCACGGGATCGCCGAGTCCACCAGCCGCGCCGCCCCGTTGTACAGTTCGCCGGGTGGTAGCGGTGGGGGCGGCGGTAGAGGCTGTAACAACGGCTGCCCCGGCCGCACCATCGGCGGCGCGCTCGCGATCATCTTCCCCTTCTTCGTGAAGAACACCGCCTGACCCATGCGGTTGAGCGACATCCGCGTTCTGCCCTCGTGCACCACACGGTGATGCCGGCGGCACAGCAGCACGGTGTTCGCCAGGCTTGTGTCGCCGCCGTCGGCCCAGTGCGTGACATGATGCGCCTCGGTGAACCGGCTCCCGCACCCCGGGTAGCGGCAGCCACGGTCCCGCTCTTCCAGCGCGCGGCGGATGTGCGGCGGGATCGTGCGCGACTTCCGCCCCACCCCCATCACCGCCCCCTCGCGGTGCGTCATCGGCACAACCGCAGCGTCGCACGCCATCCGGCGCGAGCTCTCGGCGCTGACCCGCACCCCGTCGACCTCGGAGCGGCCCGGTTCCCCGTCCTTCTCCAGCGTGGCCATCTCGGTGTGGACCGACACCTGGTACCGCTCGGCACGCATCCCGGATTCGCCACCAAAACCCGCTGCCAGCGCTCGCTCGGCGACCAGTCCCGCCGCATCCGCCCTGCGCTGGCGGCTCCGCGGCCGCGCATCGGGGCTCTCTTCCCGGTACAGCGCGTCACTCGCGGCTTCGATCGCGCGCATCAGCACGGCCCCGACCTCGGGCTCGAGCCGGCCCCGCATCACGTACATCCCGTCCCCGTCGATGACCACCGAGAACGCGCGGCTCTGGTGCCGGGCCTCTTCCGCCGTGAGTTCGCCGTCCCGCGACAGATGCTTCCATCCCCGCACGATCTGCTCCAGCTTCGCGGCCGAGCCGGCGCACGCGTACTTGAGCAGCGTCTTCTCCGTCTTCGGGGTCGCGACCCGGGTCATGGCCCGTACCTTGGCGTAGGAGAGTTTGCCGGAGCTCATCTCGGCAGAAGTGAGCGGCAAGTCCTCAAGCGCGTGAGCCACGCGCACATTCTCCCGCGCCGTGCCGAACATGCGCCCGGTCGTCACGGCGAGCCATTCGGCGCACGAGGTGGAGCCGTCCTCGGCCCACCCCTCGCGGCGGTCGAACTCGGCGATGAGGGTGAGCATCTCGTAGGTTGCGATGTTGATCCGGGCGGCGAGTTCGACGATGCGTTCGCCGAGCTGAAAGAGATCGTCGTTCATGGGGTCCTCCTAACGTCAAATACAGCAAAGAGTTACCCCTAAAGATAACGGCGGTGTTCTTGACCTTCTGTAGTGGCCCGGGACGCGAAACCCCGGGTTGAGACGGCTTCGAAGGCTCGTCAGGCCGCGTTCGCCCCACAGAGGGCCAGTGGCGGCTTCCGGCGGCCTTCCAGCACAGCATCCCGGATCTCACCGAAACCGCGATCTCAAATCCGTACATGGCTGGATGGGACTACGTTTGCTCGATTTGGGACACCGGCAGGAAAAACGGGGCCAGCGCGGGGCGAGACCCCGAGAGCAACGGGGGTACTGAACGAGCAACGGGGGTACCGAACGAGCAACGGGGGTACCGAACGAGCAACGGGGGTACTGAACGAGCACAGGAGGTCCCGCGCAGGCAACGGATAACGCCACGCTCCACCCCCACGTTTCCGCGGCAAATCCAGGGACACCGGCATGCTCGGTTGGGACAGGCGGCCCAGCGCAGCAAGTGGCGTGGCCACGCCACCCGCCAGTCGCCACCCCGCCAGTCGCCACCCCGCCTGCCGCCACCCCGCCTGCCGCCACCCCGCCTGCCGCCACCCCGCCTACCCCGCCCGCTCTCCGGCCTTCACCGCATCCCAGAGCCGGTCCAGCCGCTCAAGATCCGTTCCCGGCATTGCAAGGCCCAGCTCCCGGGCCAGGCGCTCCACCTCGCGAAAACGTTCCTCGAACTTGGCCGTCGCGCTCGCGAGGGCGCCGACCGGGTCGACCCCCGCCAGCCGCGCCACGTTCACGACCGCGAAGAGCAGGTCGCCGAGTTCCTCTTCCAGCCGCATCCTTCCCGCCCCCGCCCCGATAACCGCGTCAACCTCGCGCGTCTCCTCCCGCACCTTGTCAAGCGCACCCGTCGTATCGGGCCAGTCGAAGCCCACCAGACTCGCCCGGTACTGCGCCGTGAAAGCCGCGGCCAAGGCGTCGGCGGCTTCACGTTCCGCATCTCGCTCGGACAACACCGTTTCGATCTCCGCTAAGTGATTCCGCCCCCGCCGGGAACGAATCGCCAATATGCCGGGGGCCCCCAGCCCCCCGCCACCGCCCCCCGCGACCGCCCCCAGCCCCAGCCCCCAGCCCCCCGCCACCGCCCCCCAGCCCCCCGCCACTCCGGCATCCCGTGCCATATTTATCGCACGTCCCGGGACACCCCACCCCGGGACGATCTCCGCACAAGCCGACCACCAGGACCGCGCATGCAAGACCCTCCCCCCGCCCGGGACACCCCCACGTCCGCCACCCCCACCCCCACGCCCACGCCCCTCACCCCCACGCCCGCCACCCCCCCGCCACCGCCCCTCACCCCCACGCCCACGCCCCTCACCCCCACGCCCGCCCCAGCCCCCCGCGATCGCGCATGGGTCGAGGTCGACTCGGCCGCCATCCTCCAAAACCTGAACCGCATACAGCGATCAGTCGGGCCCGACGTCAGGCCGATCCCCATGGTGAAAGCCAACGGCTACGGCCTCGGCGTGGAGCGCGTCATCCAGGCCCTCGCGCCGGCGCGCCCGTTCGGCTACGGCGTCGCCACGGTCGCCGAGGGCATCGAGCTGCGCCGCATCGGCGTGACCGAGCCCGTCATGGTCTACAGCCCCGTCCCCCCGGACGCCCTGGCGCCGGCCGTTGCGAGCGGACTGATACCCGCAATCTCCGACCTGGCGAGCCTGGCCGCCCTGGAGGAAGTCGCCGCCTCCGCCGCCCCTGTTTCCGCCGCCTTTCAGATCGAAGTCGACACCGGCATCGGCCGCGCCGGTTTCGCACTCGACAACGCCACCACCGGCTGGTGGACCGACATCCTTCGCGCCACCGAAAGCGGCCTGCAACTCTTCGGGGTGTTCACCCACCTGCACTCGGCCGACCAGCCCAACCTCACCAGCGCGCGCCGCCAGATCCAACGCTTCGACGAATTCGTGCGCGCCGCAGACGGCATCGGGCCCGACACGCTCGTCCACTACGCCAACAGCGCGGGGTCGCTGCGACTTCCCTCCGGCACGGCCAACGCGGTCCGTCCCGGGATCTACCTCTACGGCGGCGCCGCGGGCAACGTCGCGGACCCGCCCGACCCGGTCGCCGCGGTGCGCGCCCGGGTCGCGCTGGTCCGCGACGTTCCCCCCGGCACCACGCTCGGCTACGGCGCAACCTACCGCTCGCGGGGGCGCGAGCGCTGGGCGACGGCGGGAATCGGCTACGGCGACGGGTTGCCGCGGGTACTCGGCAACCGGGGCTGGGGGATCGTGCACGGGGAGAGGCTGCCGATCGTGGGCCGGATCTCCATGGACACGACGGTGGTACGCATGTCGGGGGACGTTTCCGTCGGCGATACCGTTACGTTTGTCGGTCGGGACGGCAAAGCCGAACTGACGCTGGATGAAGTCGCGCAGCGGGCTGGCACCATCGGATATGAGATCCTGACGGGGCTTTCGCCCAGATTGCCCAGAGTCCCAAGGCTGTCATGACGGAACACGTCCCGGTGGAGCGGCTGGCGCAGCAGGCGGCGGAGGTGTTGAACTACGCCTACGCCCCGTACTCGCGGTTCAGAGTCGGGGCCGCTCTCGAAGCGGATTCGGGAGAAATATTTACGGGATGCAACGTAGAGAACGCTTCCTACGGTCTAACGATCTGTGCGGAACGGGCGGCGCTGGCCGCGGCGGTCGCGCGGGGCCACACCGGTTTTCGCCGGCTGGTGGTCGCGACGGAAGGCGACCGCGCCGTGGCGCCATGTGGTGCCTGTCGTCAGGTGCTCGCGGAGTTCGGGACCGGTTTGGAGGTGTACAGCGTGGCGAAAAAGGAGAGTTTGCGTTGGTCGTTGAAGGAACTGATCCCCAGCGCGTTCAGGCTGGTGATCACCGATGAATAATCGTCCGGCATACGCGCTGGCAGCCCGCGGGCTGCCAGCCATCATCGCCGTCGCCGCCGGAACCGGGTGCGGGGAAGTGCTTCCGACGGCCTCGAGCAACGACCTGATCCAGGGCGGCGTCGCCGTGGAAGTCACCCTGCCGTTCACCGACTTCGGGACCCGCGCCAGGGTCTACGGAGGGTTCGGGAGGGCGTCGGAGCTGCCCGGTGGGTTCATCGCGCACGACTTCGGAACCGGGCCGGACGGCCGGGACGTGGGCGAGCAGGGCCTGGAAGCCGCGACCCTGCTTCGCTTCGGCCGCTATCCCGGCTTCGTGTCCGTCACCGACACGGCAGGAACCAACCGGCCCGACTCCTCGCTGACCTTCCTCTCAGGCCGGATCCTGGCCCGTTTCGACACCCTATCGAGCGTCCTGACGGGCCCCGTCGAGGTCATCGCGCACGCGATCACCGAACCATGGGACGGGATCAGCGCGACCTGGGAATTCGCGGTCGACACCGTGGGCCTCCGGGTGTCCTGGTCGCTGCCCGGCGGAGGCGTCGTCGAGGAGATCGGCAGCAGCATCTGGGATCCGGAGGAGGGTGACACGCTGGCCATCACCGTCGATTCGGCGCGGATCGCGTCGTGGGCGGACACCGCCGACCTTTCGCGGGGCGTCCGCCTGACGACCCGGGTGGCCGGCGTGCGTCTGCAGCTGCGGTCGGCGCTGTTGTGGCTGAAAACGCTGCCCAGCATCAACCCCGACACCACCATTCAGGTGCTGGCCGATACCGAGGCCACCACGTTCATCTACGATCCGATCCCGAGGCCCCCCGAGAACTCGCTCAGGGTGGGAGGCGCTCCCGCGTGGCGGACGGTGCTGGACATCGATCCTCCCCGCGTGCTGCACGGCCCCCCCGAGCTGTGCGAGGCCCTGGGATGCCCGGTGGAGATCAACCCGGAGCAGATATCGTACGCGGGCCTGCGCTTCACAACGTTCGCCGAATCGCCCGCCTTCGCCCCCTCGGATACCCTGACCATCGACATGAGAACGGTCCTGGTGCCCGACATCCTGCCCAAGTCGCCGCTGGGACCTCCCACCACCGGGTTTGCCGGAGTCGTCCTCGCTCCCGAATGGTTCTCGCCCCCGGCGGGACATGTGGTCGAGGTGCCGGTGACCGGGCTCGTTCGCGATCTGCTGCGCGGGGAGACCTCGGACGGAGATCCGGTGAGCAACTCGGTGGCGCTCCTGTCCAGGTTCGAGCCGTTGTCGATCGAGTACGCCTCGTTCAGTGACGTGAGGTCGGTCGGTGCGCCGCGACTAAGGCTCATTCTGAACTTCTCCTCCGGCAGCGGGGGTGGAGGATGAAGAGGACGCTGATCATTCTGGCCCTTGTGGCCATGGCCGCGCCCGGCCGGGCGAGCGGCCAGTCCTTCCTCGGTTTCCGGGGGCTGGGTGTCCCCGTGGGGGTCGCGGACGGCCGCTCGGTCGCCCTGGGCAATCTGGGAATCGGTCTTCGCCAGGTCGGGCTGTCCGCCAGCGATCCCGCTGCGGCCGCGCATATCCTGCTGCCCTCCGTCTTCGTGTCCATGCAGCCGATGTGGGGCGACTTCCAGCTCGAAGAGCAGAGCGGCACCACGCGCACCACCCGCTTCCCCCTGATCGCGATCGGCTACCCCGTGCTCGCGGTCAACGGCACCGTGACCCTGTCCCTGGCTGGGTTTCTGGAGCAGCGCTGGGTGGGCCACACCACCCGGATGGTCAACCTGGGCGGCATCGAAGTGCCCGTGGACGACCGTTTCACGACAGACGGGGGGACCTCGGTAGCGCGGCTGGGGTGGGCCCAGCGTCTGGGCGCCCGCTTTTCGGTGGGGGCCGCCGTGGGTACGTATGTGGGACGGCTGGACCGCGAGTTCGGCCGCACCCTCGATTCGCTCGTCGTCGGCAGCGACGTCCGCTCGTACGAGGAGGCAAGCTCGTGGCACTACGGCGGCTACACCTTCTCGGCGGGCTTCGGCGCCGATCCGCATGAGCTCATCCATCTGTCCGGTGCGCTGGAATGGTCCGGCAACCTGAAGGAGTCGCCCGGTGAGGACACCGGGGGAGCGGAGAACCGGTACGATATCCCGATGCGGCTCCTGTGGGGCGCCACCGGCCGCCTCTCGGAACGGCTCCACCTGAACACGTCGTTCGCCTACCAGGACTGGTCGGGCGCGGGCGGTTTCCAGGCCGGGGTCGTCAGTGGGAAGACGCTGAGCTACGGCGCCGGTCTCGAGTGGCAAATGGTCCGGCGAACAACCCGGGGCTTCCCTGTGCGCTTGGGGTACCGACGTGTCGTCCCGCCCTTCCGCTATCTGGCGGCGGACCCGGTGGAGACCGCCTGGTCTCTGGGGTTCGGGGTCAACCTGGTGGAGGTCGACGGCGTCCGCTACGGCTGGATGGATGTCGCAATCGAGCGCGCCGAGCGTTCCAGTTCTCCCCTCAGCGAGAATTTCTGGCGAGCGACGGTCTCGCTGGGGATCACGCGATTCTAGAACACCCGGAAGGGCGCATCCATGCGCATCCACTACAAGACCTTCGGGTGCAAGGCGAACCAGTACGACACTGAACGCATGCGCCAGTTGCTGGAAGCCCGGGGCGGCGTGCCGGCGTCCTCGCTGGAAGATGCGGATCTGTGCGTGATCAACAGCTGCACGGTCACCAATCAGGCCGATGCGGGCGCGAGACGCTACATCCGCCGCGCGGCGCGCCGCAATCCGGGGGCCAGGGTGGTGGTCGCGGGCTGTTCGGCGGCCCTGCGCGCGCCCGAATACCGGGCCATGCAGGAGGTCGCGGGAGTGGTGGAGGGCCACGACCCGGCCGATGTGCTGGCTGCGGCCTCCCGGGCGCTGGGCGGGATGCGCGGCGGGCTCGTTCAGCTGGGCAGCCGGGCGCCGCTGGACCGGGCCCATCTGGAGGCTGTCGGCGCGACCGTCTTGCGGCGGCGCGCGGGCGCGACCCGGGGCTGGCTCAAGGTCCAGGACGGCTGCGACCGCAAGTGCGCCTTCTGTGCGACCCGGCTGGCCCGGGGCAGCAGCCGCAGCCGCGACCCCGGCCGGGTCGTCGAGGAGGCACGCGCACTGGCCCGCAATCACCCCGAGCTCGTCATCACGGGCGTCCACATCGGCCACTACGGCAGGGATCTCGAGCCGCGCGGCACGCTCACCGCGCTTGTCCGCCGCCTTCTGGACGAGGTGCCCGGGCCCCGTTTTCGGCTCGGCTCGATCGAGGCCACCGAAATCGACGACGGCATGGTCGACCTCCTGGCCACCTCGGGGGGACGGCTGGCTCCCCATCTGCACATGCCGATGCAGAGCGGCGCCGATCCCGTGCTGCGCAAGATGCGGCGGTGGCACACCCGCGAGGACTACCGCCGCCGCGCCCACGAGATCGCCGACGCCGTGCACCCCGTCGGTCTCGGTGCCGACATCATCACCGGCTTCCCCGGCGAGACCGCGGCCGATCACGCCTCGACCGTGGCGCTCGTGGAGGAGCTGCCCTTCACCTACCTGCACGTCTTCCCGTACTCGCCCCGCGACGGAACGGTCGCGGCGGAGCTTCCCGGGCCCGTCCCGGAGCGCGTGTCACGGGAACGAGGCCGCGAGCTCAGGGAGCTGGCCGAGCGGAAGGGTTCCCGCTACGCACATGAGCGCGGCGGCGCGCCGGTCGAGGTGGTCATGGAGGGGATGAACGGCACGGCGCTGACCGGCGACTACCTCAGGGTGTCGGTTCGGGCGGAGCACACCCCCGACCCCTCGGTGCTTCATCACGGCAGCCTCTCCCGCGACGGATCGAGCGTCACGGTTGACGCGGGCGCACCGTTGGCGCTGAATTAGACCATGATCAGGCAGCGCCGGCGGGCCTACGTCGAGACCTACGGATGTCAGATGAACATCTCCGACGGGGAGCTCATGGAGGGCGTCCTCGAAGGGGACGGCTACGACATCGTCACTGCGCCGGAAGAGGCCGATGTCATCCTCGTCAACACCTGCGCCATCCGGGAGCACGCGGAGAAGCGCGTGCTGGGACGGGTGGCCCAGCTGGGTGGACTGAAGCGGCAGCGGTCCGATCTGGTCATCGGCGTGACCGGGTGCATGGCCCAGAGGATGGGCGACGACCTGCTCGGGAAGGCTCCCTACGTCGATCTGGTCGTCGGACCCGACGGCTACCGCAGCCTTCCGTCCGCCCTGGAGGCTGTTCACGGGACAGCCAGGAAGCAGCTCTCGGTGATCGACCTCGACCCCAACGAGAACTACGTGGGGCTGGAGCAGCGCCGCCGTTCCGAGGTGACGGCCTGGATCCCGGTCCAGCGCGGCTGCAACCACCGCTGCACCTTCTGCATCGTGCCGTACGTTCGGGGGTCGGAGAAGAACCGCGACCCGCACGAGGTGCTGAACGAGGCCGCCGATGCGGTCGATGCCGGCATCAGCGAAGTGACCCTGCTGGGACAGACGGTCAACTCGTACCGGTACGACGACTGGAGCTTCGCGCGCCTCGTCAAGGCCGTGGCCCGGGTTCCGGGCATACGCCGCGTGCGCTTCACGTCGCCGCACCCGAACGATGTCACCGAGGATCTGGTGGAGGTCATCGCGACGGAACCGGCGGTGTGCGAGCAGTTCCACCTGCCGGTCCAGTCGGGGAGCAACCGGGTGCTCAAGCGCATGGTCCGACGCTATACGGCCGAGTCGTTCATGGAGAAGGTGGAGATGCTCCGCTCGGCGGTGCCGGACATCGCGCTCTCCACGGATGTGATCGTCGGCTTCCCGGGCGAGACCGAGGAGGATTTCGAGCTGACCCTCGGCCTTCTCGGCGAGGTCAGATTCGACGAGGCCTTCACCTACCGCTACAGCTCCCGCGACGGCACCCCGGCGACGCGCCTTCCGGCTGACCAGTTCGTTCCCGACCAGATCGGCCAGGAGAGGCTGCAGCGGTTGATCGGCGCGACCCGGCTCATCCAGGCCGAGATCAACAGGCAGGAGGTGGGCCGCGTCGAAGAGCTGCTGATCGAACGCCGGGGGAAGCACGAGGGGATGATCCTGGGCCGCACGCGCCGCAACAAGGCGGTGGTGATGCCGGGCGGCGAGGGCGACATCGGCCGCTACCGGACGGCGGAACTTGTCCGGACGACCGGCGTGACCTTCGTCGCCGAGCCGGCTCGGGGGTGACGACGAGATGCGTCGCTTCTCGGGCCTGCTGGCGCTGGGTGTCGTCGTCCTGCTGGGCGTGGCCTTCGCAATGGGCAACGCCGGGCGCGAGGTCACGATCAACCTCGGAATCGCGACATTGCGAGGCGTCCCCGTCACCTTTGTCGCCTTTGGCGGCATGGTGGTCGGGATGGGAGTGGTCCTCGTGGCGGGGATCAATGCCGACCTGAAGGTCCGGCGGCTGCTCCGCGAGCGCCACCTGAAGGAGAGTCTGGCCGGCAGTGACGCGGCCAGAGCCGAAACCGGCCAGCGGACGTTGCCGGACGCCGGCCAGCACCATGGAGAGACGCTTCTGAAGTGAGGGGTGCACCCCCGATCCTGTGGACGGCCGTGGGCTTCGCCGCGGGCGCGGCAGCCGACACGGTCCTGTTCATCCCTCTTCTGATCGCCAGCGTTCCCATCCTGCTATGGCGCGGTCCCGGATCCCGGGCGCTGTCGCTTCTCCTCTGCTTCCTCGCAGGCCTCGGCTGGGGCACGGCCAACCGCCGATCACGCGAACATTGCACCGCTTCCGTCAGGGACGGGGCCGAAGCATCGGTGACGGGGTACTTCACGAGTTCCAGTGCCGAAGGGGCCTCGACCTTGCGGGTGGATCAGGCATGCGGGGGCCCGTTGAGGGTCTACACCCGCGACGAAGCACCGCCCCTGGCGCGCTTTGTGACGGTCGAAGGACGATGGTTCAGGTCGGAGCGACCGGACGGCTCCGTTTCGATCTACCTGAGCGCGACATCGGTTGAAGACGCGGAGGGGCGGGTGCCGTGGCACCACCGGCTGCGCGCGGCCATACGCATCCGGGCGTCCGAAGCGCTCGAGCGCAGGCTGGGCACCCAGGCCGGGGTGGCCTCCGCGCTGGTGCTGGCGGAGCGGGACGGCATCCCCCGCGAGCTCTGGGACGCCTTCGCGCGCTCGGGAAGCGCCCACCTCCTCTCCATTTCAGGGTTTCATGTCGGCGTGATCGCGGCGCTGCTGGGCGGCCTCCTCGCGCTGGCCGGGCAGCCGCCCCGCACCCGCGCGGCATGGATGGCGGCCGGCGTGTGGGCCTACGTCCTGGTCATCGGCGCCCCGACATCGGCCACCCGCGCGGCCTGGATGACCTCGGCCTTCGTCCTGGGACGGCTCCGGCACACGCCCGCGCAGCCGCTGGGCGCACTGGGGCTGTCCATGCTCATGATCGCCGTGCTGCGGCCCGAGGTGGTCGCCGGCGCGGGCTTCCAGCTCACCGTCACCGGGACCGCCGGCATCCTCATCATGACCAAATGGATGATGAGTCACTGGCCGCCGCACAGGGGTCGCGGCTGGATTGCCCCGCCCGTCGCAGCGGGAATCGGCGCCTCGGTGTTCACCGCGCCCGTCCTCGCCTACCACTTCGGCCAGATCCCGCTCCTCTCGCTCCCCTCCTCGATCCTGCTCACGCCCCTGGTCGCGACTGCGGTGCCGGGCGTCATCGCGACGATCGTCATGGATATCCTGCACATCCCGGGCGCCGCCATTGCGGGCGCGGGCTCGGAGGGCCTCCTGCACGCCGTGACCGCGACCGCCGCCGCCCTCGGCGACCTTCCCTGGACCGTGGTGCTGGTCACGCCCCGCGAAGCCGCGCTCCTCACGGCGGGCGCCATCCTGCCGCTTCTCGTCGTGAACGCCCCGTGGCGCACGCGGCCGGCGGTCCGGGCCGGCGTCTCGGCCGTCTGTGCGCTAGCGGTCCTGTGGGCAGGGCAGGCGGCCCTCTCCCTCGCGGGACGGGGGACGCTGCAGATCGTCGCGATCGACGTCGGCCAGGGCGACGCCATCGCGCTGCGCACACCCCGCGGCCGCTGGCTCCTCGTCGACGCCGGCCCCCGGGGCTTCGGCGGCTCCGACGCCGGCCTGACCCGTGTCATCCCGTACCTGCACGCGCAGGGGGCGCGCCGCCTCGAAGCGGTCGTCCTCACCCACCCCGACGAGGATCATGCCGGTGGCCTCGCCGCGGTTCTCGGCAACATCTCCACCGGCGCCGTCCTCGGGCCCGGCTTCAGCGGCGGCCAGGCCGGGCACCTGGCGGGGCTCGCGGAGGCCGGGCGCGCGAACGTTCCCTGGCGCCGCGCCGCGGCCGGCGATTCCTGGACCATCGACGGGGTCGACTTCCGCGTGCTGAGCCCCGCCCCGGCGGACGCGCCCGGAGAGTCGCGCTCGCCGAATGACTGGTCCGTCGTCGTACACGTCGCCTTCGGCCGCTGCTCCGCCCTCCTCATGGGCGATGCCGATGCCGAAATCGAGGCTGGGATCGCGGCCCGGGAGCCCGTCACGATCCTCAAGGTGGGCCACCACGGCAGCCGCACCTCCACCTCCACGGACTTCGTGCGCGCCATCTCGCCGCAGTACGCCCTCATCTCGGCCGGCGCCCGCAACCGCTACGGCCACCCCGACCCGGCGGTCCTCGCGCGGCTCGAAGGCGCCGGCACCCGCGTCTTCAGAACCGACCTGCACGGCACGATCTCGCTCACCTGCCGCGAGGACGGCACGGTCACCGCCAGGTCGTCGCGATAGGGGCATGAGGATTTTGGAATGCGGCCAGGGAGTGTCTTTGACCCGCAACGGGAGGGCGTCGACCCGGGTTGTGCGGCGCTACGAGCTCATCTGCCGCCACATTCGGCGCGTGTTGCCCGGGTTTGACCGCTTTCAAATCGAAGAGCAGTACGGGAAAGTGGCCCTGCGTTGGCGATCGAGGCATTCGGACAAGAGCTACGGGGCTCACCTCACGTCGGACGGTTCGCTGCGTTTCTTCGCCCTCGCCACATTGCTGAATCTGCCTGCGGAAATGCTAGATCGTCTCGTAAACGAGATGCGGCACATCGGCGGGTTGGAAGATGGCTCCGCGTTTCCGTACGTTCAGGATGGCCCTTTGCTGGCACTCGAAATCGGCCTGGAAAGGATACGGAGCGAGTGCCCTGGATTCGACGCATGGCTGCGTCGGCTCGAATCCCTGGGTGAGGCTGCAACCTGAGAGGGAGGCCCCCGTTCCCCTGCCCGTGACGCGCAACCTCTAACATCGCCGGGAACTCGGTCAGGGTAGCACCTCGGCTCAGCACCTTGTCATCGCTCGTGGTTCCGCCCATCTTCCCGGCCATGCGAAGCAAGGTTGTCACCATAGATCGCCACATCATCGACCAGGAGCGCAACTACCCGGGCGCATCGGGCAGCTTTTCCGCGGTTCTGTACGACATCGCACTGGCCGCCAAGATCATCTCGCGCGAGGTGAACATGGCCGGCCTCATCGATGTGCTCGGCATGACGGGCGAAACCAACGTCCAGGGCGAGAAGGTCCGGAAGCTCGACGCCTTCGCACAGGAGGTGATCGTCAAGGCGATGGATCACGCGGGGCACCTCTGCTGCATGGTGTCCGAAGAGTCCGAGGACATCATCCCCATCCCGAAGCGGTTCGACATCGGGAACTACGTGCTCCTCTTCGATCCCCTCGACGGATCGTCGAACATCGACGTCAACGTCCCCTCGGTTCGACATCACGTGCTCCTCTTCGATCCCCTCGACGGATCGTCGAACATCGACGTCAACGTCTCCATCGGCACCATCTTCTCGATCCACCACCGGGTCCTGGACGGACGGTCGGCCCGGAGCGGCCCCGGGACGATGGCGGACTGCCTTCAGCCGGGCTTCCGGCAGGTCGCCGCGGGCTACGTCATCTACAGCTCCTCGACCATGCTGGTCTACACGACGGGGGTGCAGGGCGGCGTGCACGGCTTCACCCTGGACCCGTCGATCGGCGAATTCCTGCTGAGTCACCGCGACATCCGCATCCCCGACCCGCCCGCGAAGGTGTACTCGGTCAACGAGGCGTACTACGCGCGCTGGTCGCGGGAACAGCAGCGCCTGGTCGACCACTTCCGCGGCGTGAACGGGGAAGGTGGCGGGGGCTACAAGTCGCGATACATCGGCTCGCTGGTCTCCGATTTTCACCGCACCCTCCTCCAGGGCGGGATCTTCATGTATCCGCCGGAAGCGGGGGCGCCGCGGGGGAAGCTGCGGATCCTTTACGAAGCGGCCCCTCTGGGGTTAGTCTGTGAGGCTGCGGGAGGACGTGCCTCGAACGGCTCCCGGGACATTCTGGACATCGTTCCGAGCGGGCTTCACGACCGTACGCCCCTCTTTGTGGGCTCGGCGAGCCTGGTGAATCTGGCCGAGCAGTACCTGGGATTTCAGGTCGAAACATCGAGACAGGGGTCAGAAAGCTGACAAGATTTGGTTTTCCATGCCTTCGGCAAGGTGCGTGTTAGCGCCTATCTCGTTGCCAGGAAACGACTTGTGGTCTTTCAAAAACGTGGCACCAGTCTTGGTATAATGCATGGCCGACCCGAGAAGCAGCCGGGTCGATTGACAACCCCCTGACAACCGTCCGCCGGTCGCGCCGACATCGCGTCGGCCACCGAAGGACGATGATCATAGATTTTCGGATTGCCTGACCACCGGCACGAGGCCGGAGGAAAAAGGGCGACGAAAGAACCATCCTATTCAAAGGAATGGACATGAACAGACTTCAGAAGCTCCTTGCGGCGGCGACGTTGCTGGTGCTCCCGGTCATCGCGGCTTGCGGAGAGGATCCTGTTCCTCCCCCGGCCACCGGCTCCATCCTGGGCCAGGTTTCGATCGAGGGCATGGGGATCGACGGTGTATCCGTCAATCTCAGCAACGGCGCCTCCACCACGACGGCAGGCGGCGGTACCTATCGCTTCGACGGAGTCGAGGCCGGTGCCTACACCGTCACCATCAGCGGCTTCCCGGCGGACGCCAGCTTTGACGCGACCTCCGCCGCGGCCACAATCCCCGAGAACGGCGGGTCGGTCACACTCGACTTCCGCGGCTCCTACATCCGCACCGCTTCCATCATGGGGACGGTAACGGTGGAGAACACCGGCCTCGGGGGCGTGACGGTCCGGCTTTCCGGCATGGCCGACGCACAGACCGCCACGGACAACAGCGGCCAGTTTGCGTTTACGGGCCTCCGGGCCGGCACCTACTCTGTGGAGATCTCCGGATTCGACATGGACGAGGTCGGCTTCGGCAGCATCTCCTCCAGCGCCACGGTCGGCGTGGGCGAGTCGAAGATCATCAGCTTCGACGGCACGTATCTCCGCACAGCGGGGATCATGGGCCAGGTCAGCGTCGAGGGCGTGGGCCTTCCGAACGTGACGGTCACCATGACCGGCGAGGGCGAAGACGAAACCGACGTCACCGACGCGGGCGGACTCTACGGCTTCTCGAAGTTCAAGGCGGGCACCTACTCGATCGCGATCTCCGGGTATGACCCCGACGAGGTCGAGTTCGCGTCCACCTCGATGAACGTGTCGGTCGCGCTCGGCGAGACCGCCAACGTTCCCTTCGACGGCACGCTGCTCCGCACGTCCGGCATCAGCGGCCGGGTGAGCCTCGATGATGGCACGGGCCTTGACGGCGTAGAGGTCACGCTGGCCGGTGCGGCCGAGGCGACGGCCATGACGTCGGGCGGCGGGCAGTACGCCTTCGCCGGGCTGGCCGAGGGCACCTACGTGGTTAGCATGACGAACCCGGACGAGGTGGCCTATACGTTCGAGACGATGTCCCACACGGTCGAGCTGGGTGACGCGGAGTCGGCGATCCGGAACTTCGGAGGCACGCACACGCGGACCGCTTCGGTTTCGGGCATGCTGTTCCTGGACGAGGCACCGCGCGACGGCATGTACACGGCCAACGAACCTGCGTTTGCGAAAGCAGGGATCCCGATTGCGCTGCAGGGCCCGGGCGTGAACGACTTGGACGGCACCGTGACCCTCCCTGACGGCAGCTACGCCTTCGAGGGCAAGGTGGCCGGTGACTACCGTGTGCTGGTCAACATGACCGAGGAAGTGGCGACAGCCCTCGCGGCGGCCGGTTTCGCGTTCGGCGGCCGCGCAACCGGTGAGGTTGTCACGGTCGCCGCCGGCGGCTCCGCGAGCGTCAACTTCGCATTCAACATCACGCACCAGACGATCACCGTCGGCGCTGCCATGGGCAACGACGACGAGACCGGCGACGCGGTCGAGGGCGTCGAGCTCGCGCTGTACCCCACGGCCGAGGACGCCGAGGACGGCACCAACATGCTGGGCGAGGCGATGATGACGGGCGAGGACGGCATGGCCACCTTCAACTTCGCGCGAGCCGACGACAGCGGACCCGGCAGCGACGACACCGACAATCTGGTGTTCGTGAAAGCCAGTGAACTGCCGCACGCCGATCTGAGAGTCACCGACAACGACATCATCGAAGTCGAGTACGCGGGCACCAGCCGCATGCACGCAGCGCCCGCGCACGTCCGGCTTCTCAACGTAGGCGTCAACCTCCAGTTCTGGATCAAGAGCACCGACGCGGTATCGATGGAGCGGGGCGGCGACATGGGCCTTGGAGGCTGGAACAGCGAAGTCTTCATGGGCGACCCCGACGCCGAGGACGCCAAGGCGCTCCAGAAGCCGGACCCCGATGACGACACCGAGATGGTGAACGCCACCGAGCCCACGGACGATGGCTCAAAGGTCATGGCCGACAAGGGCAAGGCAGCGTTCTCCTACATGTTGGAGGCCAGCGACCTTGCCGATGGCGCCGTGACCTTCCACGTTCGCGCTGGCATGACGCAGGCCAAAGCCGGGGGCGAGATGTGGGAACAGTCCGACGCCCTCATGCACACGCACAACGGCCTCGCGCTTCCCGACGACAACGAGGCCGCGGACAACGACCTCGGTCCCATCTACATCAACTTCACCACCCAGAAGCTGACCGTCGGCGTGTACCGCGAGACCGACGACGAGTCCGGCTTCTCGAACTACCAGAGCAAGGTGGCCGGCGGAGACCAGAGACCGAGCGACGACGTCAGCGAGGAGCTCATGGTCGAATTGATGAAGGAGAACTCGCGCGGACGCCTGGCGCGGTATGAGTACAAGGCGTTCGACAGCAAAGGCAAGCGTACCGTCGAGGTCAGCAACCCCATGTCGTTCGCAAAGGGCCTGGCCAGCTTCAAGCACCTGCCCGCGGACGAGGAGTTCACGGTGAGGTTCCATGCCGGCTCGGACCGCGCGGCCGTGGTGGACGCGGAGAGCGCCCGTAACGGCCGGGACGTGGACACCTATGGCGACGACCTGGGTGACGGGGCATCGGTCGGCGCATTCGGCGACGACGGTGGTGCCGGGCCCGAAGTTCGGCTCTGTCCCATGTCGTCTTCGTCGAAGGACGACATGTGTTCCACCTTCGGCTACCAGTGGGCCAGCGGTTCGATCAGCGGCAAGGTGACGCGCCGTGGCGCGGGGGTCAGCAGTGCGACGGTCAACCTCGAAGCCATCACCAATAACCACAGTCCCGACGACAACACAAAGACCAACAGGAGTGGGGCGACAAGGGGCAACTATGGCTTCGCCTCTGTCCAGGACGGCGAATACTGGGTGCGCACCCCCGCCACCGCCACCAGCAAGGCCGACAGTGCCAGAGTCGCGATCTATCACGACGAGGAAATGGACGACGATGCCGACGATGGCATCACCGGGACACCTGTGATGGCGACCAAGAACTTCGATGTCACGGCGCTCCGGCTCGAAATCAAGGGCTACGTTGTGAACGATGGCCACGAAGGCGACCACGAGGATCCGGACCTTGATGAGATCGTCCGCGGAGACGAGGCGATCGCGGGCGTTGAACTTGAACTCCTGACGATCAAGAAGGTCTCGACCAGACCAACAAGAAGGACACGACCTTCACGAGTCACGGAACCACCGAGACCGACGACGACGGATCCTACTCCTTCGACGATGTTGTCGAAGGCAGCAGTTACTACGTCAGAGCCACCAGTACGGGCGAATACTCCGCCGCCGAGGCAAGCGCCAAGGATGGCTTCTCCCGGAAGGTCGCGGCCGACGAGTATCCGGCCGTGGAAGAGGGCAGCTTCGATCTGCCGTACTGGGATTACAACGCCGGTACGACAATGAACACATCCGTCACGGTGTCAAACGACGCCAAGACGGTTGTCGCCTCCTTCGTGAACTTCGCTCTGCTGTACGTGGACGGCAGTATTTCGGGCAGAGTGAGAGAGGCGTCCGGCAGCCACGGCAACATCACCGTCGAGCTGATTCGTTGCGACACGTACGATGCCGATGACGAGGAATGTGGCAGGTACGACCGCGACAATTTCCCGACCCAGACCACGGAGACGAAGAGCAACGGCACCTGGGAGTTCGACGATCTCCTGGAAGGCTGGTACGAGATCTACGTCGGTGAGGCGGGATACCTGGCCGCGGATATCGATGATGACGACGTCATCGACGATGACGGGGGCAATGAGTCGCCCGAGATGCACACCGGTCTTCTGAAGGGCAAGCGTGACCTGGCGTCCAGCAACAACTTCTATGTCTACGACAACGGTCTGGACGACGACGACGATCTGGGCAGTGATGGGGTCGTAATAAAGGGAACGACCGACCCGGACGAAGACCCGGTGGAATTGACATCCAGCTCCGACATAATCACGTGGGTTTCGAAGAGCGTCACGGTGGCGCCGGACATCCATAAAGATGCGAGCTTCGTGGCTACGACCGAGAGCCGTGGTGCGAGGCCTTGGCCCCAATCCAAGGGCGTGGCCACGGTCGAGCCGGACTGGAACAAGACCGGTTCCGACAATGAAGGCATGGTCAAGGCAACGGAGATCACGGTGTTGGTAACCGCCGAGAACGGCTATGACGACACGGACCATACCTACATGGTCTACCGTGCCGCCCCGGTTGGGAACGATTTGTTGGAAAGTGACTTCATGGTTGAAGCACCTGCCGGCGCCGAAATCACGAAAGCCTTCGGTCAGATCGACCAGTTCACTGTCAATGTGGCGGAAAAAGCCGACGAACTGACGTTTACGGTGGAGCTGGAGGACATCGAGAAGCAGGTATTGATGGTGTCGATGGGCGGCGACGAGATAGAGCCGTCGAATCGCAAACGTGCCGACCGCGCCGATGAGCAGAGGTACGAAGTGGAGTTGAACGACGGGGCGACCATCATCGACCTGATGGTGACCTCGGAGGATGATGAGGAGCGGTCCTACCAGCTGGTTGTTCGGAGAGGGCAGGCCCCACGCCCGATGGACGCGACGCTGAGTGCCTTGGCGTTGAGCAATGTGACCCTGAGTCCGGCTTTTGCCAGTAGCACGTTCGACTACACGGCGAATGTGCCGCACAGTGTCGCTTCGACTACAGTCACAGCAACGAAGAGCGATGAAGGGGCTGACGTCGACATCACTCCGGTGGACGCCAATACCACCATGGCAGGCCACCAGGTCGATCTCCTTGTGGGCGATAAGACGACGATCATGGTGGCAGTAACGGCTGCGGACGGAACCACCATAATGACGTACAGTGTCGAAGTGACGCGTGCGGAGCCGACGGCGTCGAGCGATGCGACACTGAGCTCGCTGGAGCTCGACGGCATAACGCTGGACCCAGACTTCAACTCCGGCGTCGGGACGTACGCGGCCAGCGTGGCAAGCACTGTCACCTCAACGACGGTCACCGTGGAGACGTCCCAGAGTACCGCCACGGAAACCATACTGCCGATCGATGCCGATGGAACCACCGACGGGCACCAGGTCGAACTGGCCGTGGGTGAGACCGACATCACTGTGGATGTTACGGCCCCGGATGGGGTTGCAACCATGAAGTACACCGTCACCGTGACGCGGGCGGATGCACCGGCGGCCACGCCGGGGCTGATCATTACCCCGAAAGAACTAACCGTGGGTGAAGGTGAAGTCGGGACGTACACGGTCGTCTTGGCGACCGAGCCAGAGTCTGTGGTGACGGTGGCAATTGCGGAAGCCGAGGACAACGCGGACGTGGAGCTTGACGCACAGACGCTGAGGTTCAGTGCAACGGATTGGCATTCCCCGAGGACCGTGACGGTTACGGTCGCCGAAGACGCCGATGATGTTGACGATGAGACAGTGACCTTGAACCACACAATGACATCCGCCGACGGGGACTATAACAAACCCGAGGACCCAGTGACGAGTGTGCTGAAGGTCGTGGATGATGATGTTGCGGGCGCCGCCGTGAGCATTACAGGTGAGAACGATAGCGAGCTTACTACATTGGAGCTGGTCGAGGGCGCGAAGGGAACCTACCAGATTGCATTGGCGGCGAGACCGTTGGCGAACGTGAAGGTCACCTTGAGCGCCACCAAAGGCGCCGAACTGGGCATTGACCCGACGACTTTGACGTTCACACAGGATGACTTTGCCACCGCGCAGAAGGTAACGGTGACCGCGATGGAGGACGACGACCCGGTCGCTGAAGCGGAGGGGGGTGGGGAGCGACGAACTGGTCACGCGGCTCCCGAACTCCACGGCGTGGCTCAGGGATCTGAATGCGCTGGACCCGCGCACGTCCGAAGCGGTGTTCAGGACCTTTCCGGACTCCGAAGACGCGCCGGTGAGCTTCATGATGGGGTCCTGCCGCTACCCCGGGCTCCTCTGGAAGAAGCGTCACTCCGACCGGATCTTCCGTCCCATGGCCCAGCTCGCGAAGGGGGAGGGAGAGGTACGCCCCAACTTCACGCTCATGATGGGCGACCAGATCTACGCCGACAAACTCAACCGGCGGATCCCCCTGGGACGGGCGGAGACCTACGACGAGTTCCGGAAGCGCTACATGACCGCCTTCAACTCGCCCAACTTCCGCGAGCTCGCCCGCCACAACGCGATCTACTGCGGACTGGACGACCACGAGATCGAGGACGACTGGTCCCGGAACCGCCTTCACGGCCGCGGAAGCTACCACCTCTTCACCGTCGCCATCGACGCCTTCATGAACTACCAGTGGAGCGCCGGACCCAGGACGTGGGGCAAGAACCTCCACTACACCTTCGAGTGCGGCGGATACCCGTTCTTCATGCTCGACACCCGCACCCAGCGCTGGTACGACGAGCGGCCGGGCAACCTGCACGACAACCATATGCTCGGGCGGCCGACGCACCGCAACGCCCCTCCGGGCCAGCTGCAGCGGCTCCTGGACTGGCTGCTCGAGCAGCAGGCCGAGCGCGGCAATACGCCGAAGTTCATCGTGACGCCGTCGGTCTTCGTGCCCAACCCCATGGCGGCGCGCACGGTCCTGGCGGAGAGCGACCCCGAAGTGCTCCAGCAGAGCAGCAGCTGGGCCGCCTTCCCCAGCACACGCGCCGCGATCCTGCGGCACATCGTCGAAAACCGGATCCAGAACGTCGTCTTCCTCTCGGGCGACATCCACTGCTGCAACGCGGCCGAGATGTACTTCACCGGCGGGAGGGCCGAGGACCTGCGGGTCGTTTCGGTGACCTCGTCGGCCTTCTACTGGCCCTTCCCCTTCGCCGATGGCGAGCCTTCCGACTTCGTCCACGACTCGAGCGCCGACGATCAGAGGGACACGTTCCTCTTCACCCTGTCCGACGGCGAGCCGGTGACGATGGACTACGTCGCCTGGAACTTCTCGCAGGAAGACAACTTCACGTTGGTGTCCCTCCACCCCGAGATCAGCCGAATGCGGGTGCAGGTGTTCGACACCCGGGGCAACATCGTCTTCCCGGATGACAGCGTGGTCGACAGGTTCACGCCGAGCCAATACATGGAGATGGAACAATGGTAGGGTTTCGCGACAGACATCCGGTGATCCAGGAAATCATGGCTGCCGTCGTCTATCGGCGCAGGGAGAAGGTGCGGCGCAGCGCTCTGGGCGCCTGCCAGCGGGCCGGTCTCCACCGCCATGTCCCCGACCGGGACAGCCCGCTCTTCCTGGATCAGCCGTGCGTGGAACTCGTGGAGGCCACGGGCGATGTGTGCCCGATCACGCCGCCGTACGGCCACACCCTGATGGCCTTTCGCGAGTGTTACCTCATGCTCCTGGAGGGCTATGGGTACAAGAACGCCCGGGTGCGCATGCAGCGGCTGTGCACGAAGGGCTGGACGTGGAAGGACTGGTGCGAGCATCACATCACCCGCGCCTACTGGTCGGTGCTGGCCGCGGCGCTGGCGATCGGCGCGCCTGTAGCGGTCGAGGCTCAGGGCGTCTTCTACGCGGAGCACGAGCCCGGTATCGGCCTCACGACGGAGCTGGCCGGCGGACGCGGGTTCGACGAGACGCTGGTCGTCGACCTCTACTTCCACGCGCGCGCACGAGAGGACTCCGATCTGATGACCGAGGTCATTCACCCCGGCAACCGGTCGAAACGGACGCGCGTGTTCGCCGTCGATCGCGGGATCGGCCCGGCGGACGCCTCCGTTGAGCGCTGCCGCGTGGTCGAGCGCGCCAGCGTGTGCCACGCGCTCGCGTGGTGGCGGGTGCCGGTGGCGGACAACTTGATGGTGGACTTTCACCACGCCGGCGTGTGGAACCGCCCGGACGGGGTTCGCGGAGAGTTCCACGCGCTGTGGGATGTGGCGGCGGAGGTCGCCGTGGGTGGGGTCAGCTACCTCGTCGGGTACCAGAAGGGAGGGGCGCCGCCGCTGTTCCTGCCGATCGAGACGACGCGGGCCGGGCTGAGCTTTGCGGTGGGGCGGTGAGGGGTGGGTCCGCCTGGTCGGTGCGACCGAACCCCAACGTGATCGCCCCCGCCCGGCGAACCGGACGGGGGCGACCCGTACTGTCACGACTCTCGAAAGAGCCGGTTGGGTTTGGCGCCTAGCCCGGATTTCTCACACAGTCACCGCTGAGGGCTTTGGGGGCAGCGTTGGGGCCGAGTTTCTGCCGAGGGAGCAGGTGGAGCAGAAGCAAGCGGCTCTGCGGCCGTGTTTTCGGGGGGCCAGAGTAGCGGGAACCGCTGCCTGAGCGAGCTTTTTTGGTCCTGCGGCGCAGTGGTCCCCGGAGGATCGGCTGGAACGGTTGTCTCGAAGGGGGTGTGGAGTCGTTACCCTGGCAATCGGGCGTGGACGCGTGCGAAGGCGGCGGCCGACGGGTGTGCGGAGTCCATGGCGACCTTGACCCTTCGCACCGAGACCGTGACGCGGGCGCCGATCTTGAGGAGCTTGAGCCGCAGCGTTCCGGCGGTGGCGCGGGCCAGGCGGGTGCCGTGCAGCGCACGCCTGAGCGCAACGAAGAGGATCGAGGCGAAGGCGGAGAAGAGGATCCGGAGCTGGTTGGCGGCGAAGCGCGACGCCGAGGTCCGGTCGGAGAAGAGATCGAGCTGCTGCTCCTTGATCGTGTTCTCCATGTTGCCCCTCGGGCAGTAGACGCGCTCGTAGACGGTCCGGGCCGAGAAGGTGTCGGGCAGCGAGGTGACCACGAAGCGCGGGTTGGCCTTGCCGGGCAGGTGCTCGGCCTTGGCGACGACCCGGCGCTTGCGGGACCAGCTTGTGAGTGTGGCGTAGAGGAACTCCTTGAACCGGCGGGCTGGGCGGCCCCGCCGCTTCGCCTCCGCCTGGGCGTCGGCCAGCTCCCAGCCGATCTTCTCGACGAGCCGCGAGTTCCGGGCCAGGCCGATGACGTAGTCCACGCCGTTGCCCTCGCACCAGGCCAGGATCTCCTCGCGGGCATAGGAGGCATCGGCCCGAAGCAGGATCTCCAGTCCCGGCCACCGCTCCCGGAGCCGTTCGACGATGCGGCCCAGCGGCCCGGTCACGCCTCCGGCGGGATCCGCGTTGCCCGGCCTCAGTTGGGCGAAGAGCGGGCGGCCGCCGCAGGTGATGTAGAGCGGCAGGAAGCAGTAGTGGCCGTAGTAGCCGTGGAAGAAGCGGCCCTCCTGGCGCCCGTGGACCTCGTCGTCGGTCGCGTCGATGTCGAGCACCAGGCGCGACGGCCGCCCGCCCTTCCAAGAGTCGATGAACGACTCGAGCAGCACGGCCTGCAGCGCGTCCGCATCATGGCCGATCCTGTGGTAGCGGCCCGGTTCGCCACTCGGGGGCGCGTGTTCAAGCCGGTTCAGGGTGCTCTTCCCCGCCAACGGCGCACAGTCCTTCCGATGTCCTGGTCTCGAGCTTGCCGGAGAGCAGCGCCAGAACAGGGTCGTGCCGCAGCTGGTCGTGGTCGTTGAGGTCTTCGTATCCCAGGGTGATGCCCATGACGCGCTGCCTCACCAGCGTCCCGACCGAGTGTTCCGTGAGACGGGGATCGCGGTAGTCGGTGAAGCAACCTGCCACCTGGTCCAGGAGCCCCACCGACCGGTCGATCTCGCGGAGCAGCAGCACTCCGGCGTTCGACGTGATCGCGCCCCCGTCGAACGCGGCCGCTACCCTGCGGCCCTGGCACCCTTGAAATGCGAAGGAAAGCGGTTTACACTGTGTCGGCATCGGTCCTCCGGTGTCGTCGCTGTCAAGTTCTTGCCCCACATAAACTTAACAGCTCCCGGAGGCCGGTGCCTTCCTATGCGTTTGAGAAATCCGGGCTAGCCGCTGGCGCGCTGCAGGTTGAGGATGGAAACCTCGTCCACACCATCCTCGGATGTGATGGTGATGACGACAGAGACCTGCGCTGCAGTGCCCACTGCCACGTCATAGGTGACGATGTTCTCGTCGGTCCGGCTGGCCTCACCCGTAAGTGCGTCGCTACCTACCACGACCTTCCCGGTCTGTCCGGGCTTGTAGGTGATGACGAGTGGCACGGAGGTCAAGGCGTTTCCGAACTCACTTTCGACCGTGGTTGCCAACGTCACGGACGTTCCGGCCGCTGTCACGGCGGTCGGCACGTTGTCCGCCGGGTCGGTCCGCGTGATACCGCCCACAGTGTACATGTGGTCGTTGTAGCCGTTGCCCGCGGTGACCGTGATCGTGATCGTGGTCTCACCGGGACTCTCATCGTCTCCGGTGGGATCGAAGCTGATCTCGCATGCACCGCCCGGGCAGCCCCTGGCCTTGCCGGCAGTTCCCTGGTCTACGTCGGCCGCCCTGATGCTGATGCTGGCGCCAGTCGAAGCCTTCGCGGCGACGTTGGCTGTCCTACCGGCGAAGGTGATTTCTGTGGTAAAGCCCGAGATCTCGTCGGTCCCGTCGTCACCCTGCGTCTGGGGGAGTTGCGCGTCACCGAGTGAATAGGCGGTGTCGGACTCGGCAGTAACAGCAGCGGCGGTAAAGCCCGTGATCGCGAGTTCGGTCAGATCGTCGGCCGTGCCCGCCCGCGCGCTGTAGACCGTGAAGTTGTTGCGGGTCGAGTAGTCGCTCCGGCCCATCACGGTGGTGATGTGCGACATGGCACCAGCAGTCCCGCCAGCATCGAGATCCGCGTCATCGTCCGGCTTCCCATCGGCGTTCATGTTGGCCGCCATGAGACCGCCACCCGTGAACCACACCGCGTAGTAGCCTTCCGTGAGTCCGTCGAACTCGTAGCCGCCGGTCTTGTCGGTCGTGGTCCTGAAGACATCACCCTGCGTCCACAGGCACATCGCGGCAACGTCGTCCTCGGTACCTTCATCGCCGTCAGGCCCATCGTTACCCGGCGTATAGGTCGGGCACATCGCACCCTCAACCAGGATGCCGCCGTCGGAGACGCTCAGGTTGGTCACGCTACCCGAAATGTTGTTGTTCGTGAAGACCAGGGCGAAGTTCTCGAGATTCGCCGATACCGTGCTGGGCGCCTTGGCGCTAACCGTCGCCCGCCCGGCTGTCGCCACGTTGGTCATGTGGTTCCAACCCGGCAGCTTACCCCTGAGGTCGTCGCCCTCATTGATGGCCGGGTACTCGTCAGGCGAAACTACGGCCGACTTGTTGTTCGGGCCGTCCTCGAGGTCCTTGACGCCCATGTAGTCGTCGCCGGCGGCAACCTCGACATAGTACTTTCCGCCCTCTGTGAGATCGTTGAACTCATAGAAGCCGCTGCCGTCCGTCTCGGTGGTCGCCTCGGTGGTGAACGTCGTGTCCTTCTTGTCCTTCGACACACCGCCCTTGGCGATCGCCAACAGGTTCACGGCAACGCCCGACAGGGACTCGTTACCGCGGGTCCGACCGTCGCCGTTGTCGTTCGCCACGTAGCCCTTGATGGACAGCCGCAGCTTGGTCGCGGTGAAGTCGGCGCCCGTCATCGACCACGCAGTCCCGACGTACTCGGTATCTTCGTCCTCGTCGTCTTCGGCCTCGTCGTGGTAGATCGCCAGATCAAAGCCACCCTTGGGGCCGAAGCTGTTGTCAGCCGTGTTCGGCGTCGACAGCGCGTAGTCGCCGTCCTGGACGTCGTTGATGGCAAAGTTTCCGACTTGGCCCGTTTTCGTGCTCGTCTTTGTGCTACGGTCGTCGGCGTCCGTCTCAGCCGTCAGGCTCACAGACGCTCCGCCCGGACCGTCGACGTGACCGCTGACCGAACCGGTCTCCCACTGGTAGGCCCATGTGGCGCAGCCGGTCTTGGCGGGAGACCTGTCGGTGGTCAGCGAGCAGAGCTTGACTTCCGGCCCGCCACCGCTCGCCTCACCGAACGCTCCGGTGGACATCCCGATGTCGAGATCGGCGCCGAAAGCTTCGATGTCGCCGGCGTCGGTCTCGCCGACCAGCACCCGGTCACTGCCGACATGCAACCGCACGGTCAATTCCGTGTCCGCCGGCAGGTTGGGGAACGACGCCGTACCGCCCGACCCGATCGCCATCGAGCTGATGTCGTCGGTCGTCGGCTTGCCGTCGTGGTCGTACTCGTATGGGCGCAGACGGTTGCGCTCGTCCCGCGTCAACAGCTGGGCGGTCATCTCGGCCGCCACTGCCGCGTCAGGCCGCGCGTCGCCGCTAACAGTGCCGTTGCCACCACGGAAGTCCGTGAAGCCGGGCTCGTCGTCCACCTCGCGGTACACGCCGACCGTCAGGGTCTGCGTGGTCCACGTGACGTAGATCGGGCCCAGATCGTTCATCTCGGCCGTGTTGGCGTCCGGATGCGCGAGTGCGTTGTGCATGTGCACGAGCGCGTCGCTCTGATCGTACATCTCGCTGGACTGCTCGTCCTGCACCATCACGGTGAAGGTCGCGGGACCGTCTTTCAGCATGGCCGGATCGATGACGTACGACAGCCCCGCCCTGCCCCTGCTCGCCATGGCGGTGTCGGTGGGCATCGTGGCGTTGACCGTGTCGCCCTTCGCGTTGACCACCATGAGCGGCACCGTGTCCATGCCCATGGTGACCTCGGTGGCCCAGCCTCCGAGGCCCATGTCGCCGCCGCGCGCGTCGGCGTTGTTCTTCACCCAGTACTGGAAGTTCGCACGCGTGTTGACCAGCGTGACCGCCGCAGGCGCCGGGTGTGTGCGGGCCGTAGCCGGATAGGAGACCTCGATCACGCTGTTGTCGGACACCGCGAGGTCGTCATGGCCAGACTCACTCACATTCACGAAGACCAGGTTGTCGTTGCCGCCGGGGCCGGTGTTGTCGGCCCGTGCGAACGTGACCGCGGCCACGCCCGTTGAGTCGGTGGTGCCTTCGCCCAGCATGCCGGTCATGTCGGCGTTGGCGTAGACCGCAAGTTCGACACCCGCGACCGGGACACCCAGGTGCTCGCCGTAGCCCATGCGCGCACCCACGCCGATCGTCTGCATCGTGATCCCGAACGGGAAGTTGACCATCGCGCTGCCGCCAGCATCGACACTGACGATTTCGCCGGTGAGGTCGCCCTTGTAGGCGAAGCCGGCCTCGGTGATGGTTGCTGCCACCTCTTCGGTCATGTTGACCAGTACCCGGTAGTCACCGGCCATCAGGTTGGAGAACATGTACGCACCGGTGGAATCGGTCGCGCCGAGCATCACGTCGTTCACGCCCGGGCCCTGCAGGGCAACCGGGATCCCGGCGTGCGCCAGCGCGGGCTCGTTGGCCGTGTACATCTTGTCGGCCGGCGCCTCGTCGATGAACGCCATGCCCGTCACCGACGCGGTGCGCGTGTGCGTGCCGTCGAAGTTCGTGATGTTCGACTCGGCGTCGCCCAGCACGATCGTGGCCGACATCGTCTCGAACGCGTAGGCCACCTCGTCCGGGTTCATCATGCTGACCACGTACGTGCCCTCGGCCAGGCCGGCGAAGGCGTACTGCCCGCCGCCCGACGTCATGGCGGTCGCCTCGGGCGCACCGGCCAGGACAACCTCTACGCCGTCAAGGCCCATGCCCTCGACGCTCACCCGGCCGCTGATGCCGGACGTGCGGAGGAGCGTGCCCTCGAAGGGAACGTTGGCGGTCTCGCCGAGCGCGACCGACACGTTCATCGAGGTGGTCGCGAACTCGTAGTCGTCGGTGTCATAGCCCGAGATCGCGACCGAGTAGTCGCCCGCCCGGAGCTTCGAGAAGGCGTACAGACCACCGGCGTCGGTGGTCGTGGTGGCGTCTTCGCCCTCGCCGGTCATGCTGACGGTCACGCCCGCAAGGCCTTCGCCCTCGACGCTGACCTGGCCCATGATGCCGGCGGTACGGAGGTACGTGCCGTCGAAGCTGATCACTTTCGACTCTCCGACGCCGACCGTGGCGCTGGACGAAGTGGCGCCGAAACCGACCTCATCACCGTCGAAACCGGAGATCTCAACGGAATAGGTGCCCGCGCGCAGCCCCGTGAAGGCGTACTGGCCGTTGGCGTCGGTAGTTGCTGATGCGTCGGCCATTCCGGAGAGCCGGACGCTGATACCCCCCAGTCCGGCATTCTCCACCGTTACCGTCCCCGTACTTGTATGGTAGCTGCGCGCCCGAAAGTCGCGCGAAGCAGGAGAACTCTATGAATGACGACAATCCGAGAGCGCTCAAGGGCCCGGTCAATCTGCCGGAGCACTACCTGGAGGCGATCCTGGAGGCGGTTCTGGAAAGCCGGCGCCCGGCCACGCGCCGGGCCTATGCGGGTGCCTGGGAGCGATTCAAGCGATGGGCCGAGGCCGAGGGCGTGGAGGCGCACCCCGCCCATCCCATGACGGTGGCCGCCTACCTCACCCTCCGCGCCGGAAAGGGGCTGTCGGTTTCCAGCCTGTCGATGGACCGGAAGGCCATCAGCTACTACCACCGCACCGCCGGACTTCCCAGTCCCACCTCGTCCGAAGGGGTCCGGCAGACGTTGGCGGGGCTGAGGAATCGGGCGACCGACCACGGCCGGAACGAACCGCGCCAGGCCCGCGGATTGACCTTGGAACGCCTCGACAGAATCTGCGCAACGGCCTACAACCCTCGCACGGGGCCGACGGGCCGGAAGGAATCCGCCAATGTCGCTCGCCACCGGGGAGCCGTGGACATCGCGCTGGCGTCCGTGATGAGGGACGGGCTGCTGCGCCGGGGAGAAGCCGCCGAACTTCGCTGGAAGGATGTCGAACTCCGTCGCGACGGCACCGGGAGAATCATCGTGCGGCACTCCAAGACATCCTCCGCGTCCGCGATTCTCTTCATCGGTGAGGAGGCTGCCGACGCCTTGCGGAAGCTCCACCGACCGGACACCTCACCGGACGCCCGGGTCTTCGGTCTCAGGTGCGGGCGATCGATCTCGAACCGCATAGCCGCGATGGCGAGGGCGGCCGGGCTCGGCGAGGGGTTCACCGGCCATTCGCCGAGGGTCGGCATGGCGCAGGACCTGACTGCCAGGGGGCTCGGGCTTACGGCGATCATGGTGGCCGGGCGGTGGAAGTCGGAGCGGATGCCGGCGTACTACAGCCGCGGGGAGTCCGTCGGAAGGGGGGCGGTGGCGAGGTACTACGGCGGATTCTGATTGGCCCGTGGGGGTGCGGTTTTGGGGGTCGACGGGCGTATGTCCCATTCCGCAATGTACCCGCCCCTGAAAAGGGTGCATCTTCCACCAGCGACCGAGTTGCTACGGAGTTGCATGGACGACGACATTGGCATATATTCACAAAATAGGACGGAAATGGTGAGGGAATCACGATGAGCGGGGTTGAGATGGGTGTGGTGAAGAAGATCTGGGAGACCGTCGCCGATCGCGGGGCACGCGGTGAAATAAGGGGAATACGGGACTCCCTCCAGGATCAGTTGGCGGGGATGGAGTCACGTCAGAACGCGCGCTTCGACCGGCAGGACCGGCGATTGGAAACGTTCAGGACGGAGCTCCAAGGCCAGATAGCGGCGACGAAAGACGAGCTCCAGGGCCAGATAGCGGCGACGAAAGACGAGCTCCAGGGCCAGATAGCGGCGACGAAAGACGAGCTCCAGGACCAGATCACGGCGACGAAAGACGAGCTCCAGGGCCAGATCACGGCGACGAAAGACGAGCTCCAGGGCCAGATCACGGCGACGAAAGACGAGCTCCAGGGCCAGATCACGGCGACGAGGGGCGAACTGCACGCCCAGATCTCGTCCGTCCGTGAGGAGGCGACGACCAACCGGAGGGAGCTACAGGGCCAGATCGGGGCCGTCGAGCAGAAGGTCGGGGCGGTCCAGCAGGAGGTCGCGGCCCTCAAAGGTGAGGTCACGGTCACTCGCGAAGTCCTGCTGGCCGCGATTCAGGGACTCGATCGAGGGCCCTGACGCTGAGACATTGATGAAGGGATACACCCGCGGTGAGCGGGTGGTCGCGGCGGTACGTGGCCTGGTGAACCGCAAGCTCCGGCTGGGAGTGTTGGAGAAGCTCTTTCCGTTTCTGGTGCAGTACTCCGACCCGGATGGCATCACGGATGTCGCTGAGTTGGTCCTCCGACGGGACTCACGGTGACGGGTTGAAGTCCCCCGGTCATTCCGTAGGTCAAAAGGATGGCCTGTGGGTTGTATCGGCGTTCGGGAGTTGGATATATTGTTCACGAAGGGGCACGGGGCAAGGGGAGGAAGAAGAGAATGAGTGGAGCCGAGATGGGTGTGGTGAAGAAGATCTGGGATTCGGTCTCGGATCGGCGGACCCACCGTGAGCTGAGGGATATGCGGGACGCTCTTCAGGAGCAGATGAGGGGGGCGGAGTCGCGGCAGGACGCTCGGATCGGGCGCGTCGAACAGAGATTGGACAAGACCCGGGACGAGCTGAAGGGCGATATCGAGGCCACGAAGAGCGAGCTGAAGGGCGATATCGAGGCCACCAAGAGCGAGCTGAAGGGCGATATCGAGGCCGCGAAGAGCGAGCTGAAGGGCGATATCTCGACTCTCCAAGAGGAGGTTGTGGCCAACCGGAGGGAGCTTCAATGTCAGATCACGTCCGTCCGGAGGGAGCTTCAGGGCCAGATCACGTCCGTCCGGGATGATCTTCAGGGCCAGATCACGTCCTTCCGCGATGACCTTCAGGATCGAATCACGTCCGTCCGGGATGACCTTCAAGGCCAGATCGCGGCCGTCGGGACGGATGTTGCAGCGCTAAAGGGCGAAGTCGTAGTCACTCGCGACGTCCTGCTGGCCGCGATCCAGGGACTCGATCGAGGGCCCTCACGCTGATCGCGGTCACCGACCTCGGGAAGTCTTTCGGCGAACGCGTCCTCTTCGACGGTGCGTCGTTCCGCCTCGACCCCGGGGAGCGCTACGGGTTGGTGGGCGCCAACGGGTCGGGCAAGACCACACTTCTGAACATTCTTGCCGGTGACGTTGACGCGAGCGCCGGGTCGGTGTCCATGCCCCGCCGGATCCGCCTCGGGGTACTCAGGCAGGACCGGTTCCTGTACGAGGACGAGGAGATCCTGCACGTCGCCCTCATGGGCAACCCGGAGCTGTGGGAGGCCATGGCCGAGCGCGACGGCATCCTGGCCGGTGCGGAGGAACACTTTGACGCGGAGCGGTTTTCGGAGCTGGAGGACGTCGTCGAGCGACACGACGGCTACACCGCCGAGTCTCGCGCCGCGGCGATCCTCGAAGGGCTCGGGCTCCCCGCCAAGGTCCATCGGCATCCTCTCTCGACGCTGTCCGGCGGCTTCCGTCTGAGGGTTCTGCTGGCCCAGGTGCTGGCGAGCGCACCGGACGCCCTGCTCCTCGACGAGCCCACCAACCACCTCGACATCCTCTCGATCCGTTGGCTGGAGAAATTCCTGCGCGGCTTTCGGGGCCCGGTCGTCGTCATCAGTCACGACCACCGCTTCCTCGACAATGTGTCGACCCGGATCCTGGACATCGACTACGAGACGGTCATCGGCTACTCCGGGAACTACACGGCCTTTCTGAAGGCCAAGGAGGCCGAGCGCGAGCGCCGGGAGAAGGAGATCGCCGTTCGGCAGCGGGAGATTGCGCATCATCAGAAGTTCGTGGATCGCTTTCGCGCCAAGGCTTCAAAGGCACGGCAGGCACAAAGCCGGGTGCGCATGATCGAAAAGAAGGCCGAGACCCTGACCGCGTTGCCCCAAAGTTCACGCCGGTACCCGGCCTTTAACTTTGAGCAGCGGCGCCCGAGCGGCCGCGAAGTGGTAAAGATCAAGGGTGTCCGCAAGTCCTTCGGCGACAACCACGTGCTTCACGGGGTCGATCTGCGGGTGGCGCGCGGGGACCGGCTCGCCATCGTGGGTGCAAACGGAATCGGGAAGTCCACCCTGTTGAAGGTGATGGTGAACCGGCTGGAGGCGGACGGGGGGTCGGTCGAATGGGGATACGAGACGCATCCGGGGTACTTCGCGCAGGACCCCGGCGACCACCTCGGCGAGTCGCGGCGGACCGCCGAAGCCTGGGTCAGCGACTACTGCGAAGGGAAGGGGACCGGCTTCGCGCGGGGCAAGCTGGGGATGGTTCTCTTCAGCGGAGATGAGGCCGAGAAGCGTCTCGGCGCTCTGTCCGGGGGCGAATCGGCGCGACTGGTCCTTTGCAGCCTGATGATCAGGGCGCCGAACGTACTGGTTCTGGATGAGCCGACCAATCACCTGGATCTGGAGTCCATCGACGCCCTGGTGAAGGGGCTGAAGGCCTTTCCCGGCACCCTGGTCTTCGTCTCGCACGACCGTTGGTTCGTGGGACGCCTGGCCAACCGGATCGTGGAGATCACCGAGGACGGGATCCGCGACTACCGCGGCACATACGCGGAATACGTCCATTTCCGCGGCGATGACTACCTTGACGCGGACACCGTAGTGCAAAAGGCCAGGAAGGAAAAACGTGCTCGGGGGAGGGACTCGGGTGTGAGCGGGGCCGCGAGAGGCGCCGGCGGGGGCGCTGTGCGCAAGAGGCCGACGCGGAGGGAGCGGGAGCTCAAGGCGCGGGGTGAGCGTCTCACCGACCGGATCGAGGTGGCGGAGGCGCGGGTGGCCGAGATCGACGCCGTCTTTGCCGCGCCGTCGTTCTACGAGACCGCGAGCCCGGACGAGGTGGGCACGCTGCAGGCCGAGCGTCGCGGGCTGACCGAAGAGGTCGCCCGGCTGATGCAGGAGTGGGAGGACGTGGAGGCCGGGCTCGGGGATGCGGGGTAGGGCGGATCGGGTGGATGCAACCCCGGTGGCAGGAGAGGGGGAGGGCGCGTACTTTTGCCGCATGATCGATTCGATGTGGTTGCGCCGATTCGTGGGGCTCGCCGTTCTCGGAGCGGGCTGCGCCAAGGAACCCCCTCCGGGCTCGCCCATTCCCCCCGAGGTGTTGGCGGCCGAGCACGAGGAGTGGCGGACGGGCAGACAGAGCAGCCTGACGAACCCCGACGGCGGGGTCATCAGCTGGGCCGGACTGTGGGACCTCCAGGAGGGGGCGAACGAATTCGGCGCGGATCCATCGCTGTCGATCGTGCTCCCCGAAGAGGATTCACCCGCCTTCGCGGGCACGCTCCACCTGGCCGCTGGCGAGGTTCGCCTGGTGCCCGCGGACGGGAGCGGCCTGAGCATTCGCGATGGCGATGCGGTGACGGAGCCGATCAGCTTGCAGCACGACAGGGCCGACAACACGACCTACCTGGAGTTGGGATCGCTGGGACTCCGCATTCACTCGGAGCGCGGAACCGACCGGCTCTGGCTCCGTGTGTGGGACCGCGACTCGCCCGGAATCGACGCCTTCGAGCTTCCTCCGTACTTTCCCGTCAGCAACGAATGGCGGATCCCCGCACGGTTCGATCCCTACCCCGAACCCCGCACCGTGCTGCTCGCCGACGTGACCGGGGGCACCGTCGACAACGTCTCGCCCGGCGAACTGGTGTTCGAGGCCGGCGGGCGCGAGCATCGGCTGGTCGCCTTCGCGACCGCTTCGAGCCAAAGCTACTTCGTCACCCTGTGGGACTCGACGGGCGTTGCCGACACCTACCAGGGGGGCCGCTACATGCGCGTCTCCCTGGCGGACTACGGGTGGACGGAGATCGATTTCAACCGCGCCTACAATCCGCCCTGCGTCTTCACTCCGTACTCGGTGTGCAGCCTCCCGCCCCGCGAGAACCGGCTCACGCTCGCGGTGACCGCGGGCGAGAAGCGGCCGGTCAACGCCCCCTACTGAGGGGCGCAAGCCGGTTGTGAGGCCGCGCGCGCGGCGGCCGGGTTCCTACGGGTTGTCCAGATACCGGTCCGGGATCGGCCCTGCGTCCGGCTCGTGCTGCCAGAAGATCGTAAGGATCCACCACCGCTCCCCGTCGTTGAGCAGCTGGAAGGAGTTGATGCCCCGGTTGAAGGGCTCCGTCTCCTCCGCCGCACGGTACGACGCGTAGCTGCTGAACCGATGCGCAATGTCGCCGTACGTCTCGGTGACGTCGCCGATCTCGACCTCGTAGAAGCCATCCGCGACGGAGGCGTTGTCGGCTCTCTCGACGAACTGTTCCGGTGAGATGGCGTTCACCGAACTCTTGCGGCCGTTCTGGCTCGTCTCGGTGCTCACGGGAATGAGCCGCGCGCCCGGCGCGAAGAGGGAACGGAAGCGGTCCCAGTCGCGCGCTTCGCCGGCTTCTCCGGAAATGACCTCGTAGACGGCCGTGACGATCGCCTCCACCGACTCCACATCGGCGGGGTCGGCCATTGGCTGGGGTGGCAACTCGATGACCTCCATGGTCGATTCGGCTTCGGCCGCCGCGCCATCGCCGCCGTTCTCGGGTGCGGCGCACGCCATGGTCACCGCCAGGAGCGCGGCAAACAGCGGTCGCCTTACTGTCAATTGATGTGAACGCATCTCGGATCCTCCGTTTCGTGGGGTGTTGCCATGCTCATTCGTCTTCGTCGGGCCCCGGCGTGGCATCGGGCGCCCACCAGGTAGCCAGCACTTCCGCGAGCTCATCCGTATCTCGCGCGCGGAAGAAGTAGCTGCGTCCCTTCGCCGGCCGCAGGTAGATGCCCGGACGGCGCAGGCCGAAGGCGAGCGGCGGACCGCGGAAGAGCTGCCCGCTCAGCCAGACGGCCGGGAGCCGCCGCATCGAGATCTCCACAATGTCCTCCGCCTTCAGGACCCGCGAACGCCAGGCACGCGTCTTGATACGGACGTGATCTTCGAATACCAGAAGCTTCCGCGGCGACGATGTCAGCACAAGGGTGAACACCGTCAGCAGGAAGACGAAGATGACGGCATTGCCCACCGACTGAAAGAGGTAGTTGTCGACCGGCTCGATCAACGTGCTCGTGGCCCAGGTGAGCGTAGGGCCCGAAAGCGTGATCAGCAGGAGGGCGACGGCGGTCACCCCGAGCGTGTACACCGCCCGCAGGACGATCGGCAGCCGGAAGTGCGCGATGTAGCGGATCTTCTTCATCTCGACCGGCTTCTTGAAGACTCGCGCGAAACCCTTCAGCGTGAGCCCGACCAGTGCCAGGACGGCGATCACCATCGTCCCCTGGCTGAAGGGCTGGGGACGCGTGACCGTGAGAACCCGCCGGGAATTGTCGAAGGTGCCGCCGGCAAAGGCCGCGACCTCCTCCTGCGTCACGTTCTGGTAGAAGGAGAGCACGTCCGGGAAGTCGGCGAACCTCCCCGGGTCGTAGAAGGTGTTCCGCGTCCAGAAGTTGAGCGATTCCGCGTCCTGGTTCAGACCGCGCAGCCTTTCGACCACCGCCGCCCGGTCCGTTTCGAATTCCGCGGGATCGAGGGACCCCGCGCGGAGGAACTCGATTTCCTCGTCGATGATCCCCTCGGCGAAGTCGTAGTCGTCCCTGTCGATGCGGCTGCTGACCTGCAGGTAGGCTGCCGGGCCGCGCGTCAACAGGGAAGCGCTTGCCCCGTACACGGCCTTGCGCTCGCCGTAGCGGAGGCGCTGGTTGAGCCGGCGGCTGAGGAGGTCGCGGACGAAGAGGGCGGTGAGAAGGTCCTCCGCGGACGGATCGAAGAGCTTGTGTCTCGACTGGTACCGGGCCGTGGGCAGGAAGCTCCAGTTGTACGCGTTGCTGCCGGTGCCCGGGTCTTCGGCGCTGATCCTCCAGATGTCCGCCGGCCGGGCGGGGAAGGACCCGAAGGTTTTCTCCGCGCGTTCGAGCGCCTGGTCCCTGTCCAGGTCCCCCACGATCGTCACGGTGATCGCGCCGGGCGCGTAGTGCCGCTCGTAGAAGCCGCGCAGATCCGCGGGCGTGATCGATTGCAGGCTCCGCCACATGTAGGGCCTGGGGTCGCGCAGGCGCTCGATGCCGAACTCCCGCTCCCAGAAGTCCGGGGTTGCGAGCCAGGCGGGGTCGAGCAGCGTCAGCACATGGTCGAACAGCTCACGTGGCCGGGCGCCGATCTCGTTTTCCACCGGCTGCCGTCCGCGGTCCGCCACGGCGGGGTCCATCTCGTGCGGCGACAGGATGCCGGCCAGCCATTCGATGGCGAAGAGCCCGTGCTCTCTGTCGATGGTGACGTAGTACCAGGTGTGGTCGCGGTACGTCGTCCCGTTGCGGCGTCCCCCGAGTCCCTCCACCGCGTCCTTGATCTCCTGCTCGGTCCGGCCGTCGTGGTCGGAGAAGAGCATGTGCTCGGTGAAGTGAGCCAACTGCTCCTTGCCGGGCGGGTCGGCGTCCGACCCCACGGGGATGCCGGCGCTCACGGAGACCTGAGGAGCCCCGGGAAGGTGCTTGAACCAGACCTTCACCCCGTTGGACAGGTAGTGGGTCTCGAAGTCGGCGAAGGGGTTTGGGGAGGGCGCCGCAACGGGCGGGATCGCGTCATCCGGCTCCTGGGCCGATGCGCGCACTGCCGGGAGGAGCGCGGCGAGCACCAACGTGACCAGTGCCGAGCGGCGACGCCCTACGGCCGGAAACGGATCCATTTCGTGATCCTTCGCTGGGACACCTCGGCGCCGTACACGTTGCCCTCGCTGTCGACCGCGACGCCTTCGGGTCCGCTGAACCCCATCACGTTGGAACGGTCGTCCGGCAGGAAGAAGTGCACCCACCCCTGGTTCGCGTCCCCGATGCGGATGCCCTTCTCCCACCCCGCGTTGCGCTGCCCGGTGAATTCGTTCGGGGCCGGGCTCGACTCGGAATCGGCAACGTAGATGTTGTCGTCGGCGTCGATGTAGATGCCGCTGGGACGGCCGAACTGCGTCCAGATCGCCAGGAAGTTGCCGTCCTGGTCGAAGAGCTGGATGCGGTTGTTGTAGCGGTCGCCGACGAAGATCCGTCCCTGTGAATCCATTGCCAGCGCGTGCGGGTCACGGAACTGCCCCGGCCCGTAGCCGAGCTCGCCCCACGTCTCCATGTAGTTGCCGTCGGCGTCGTAGCGGACGACGCGGCCCTGGGTGCGGTCGTGCGAATCCACCACGTAGATCTGGCCGTTGGGCGCGACCAGCACGTCGGACGGCCGGGTCAGGTGGGTGGGCGGATCGCCGGCCTCGCCCGGGGTGCCGATGGTCATGAGCAGCTCACCCTCCGGCGAGAACTTGAGGACCGAGTGCCCGGTGACCGTGGCGCCGTTCGCCCAGGCATCGGCGATCCACACGTTGCCTTCGTGGTCCACGTCGATGCCGTGCGGCCAGGCGATCAAACCGCCCCCGAAGCTCCTGAGCAGGTTCCCGTCCTTGTCGAAGAGGAGGATGGGATCGTCCTCCGAGCCGACGCAGGAGTTCCTGCCGCAGCGCTCCGCGACCCAGATGTTGCCGTCGAGCGCGATCTCCACCGCGCTGGTCGACCCCCACACCCTGCCCTCGGGGAGCTCGCCCCAGCCGTAGACCGGGCGGAAGGGGTTGGTGGTGACGGACTGGGCCTGGACGGCCGTGGCGGCCGTGGCGGCGACGGTTACAGCGGCGACCGCGAGCAGGAGCAGGCCGCGCGGGCCTCTGCCATGGGCCGCCAGGGAGGCTCGAATCGATCTCGCCATTGAAGTGGTCTCCATTTGATGATGGGTTGATGATGAGGGGCGCCTAGTAGCGAGGGATCGTCTCCCCCGGAAGTGCGGGTGTGTGCGCCGGATCGCGTCGTACCCGGGTCTTCTGCTCGAACGCGTAGCCGAGGGCCAGCAGCCGTGCCTCGCTGAACATGCGTCCCAGGAACGAAATGCCCACCGGGAGCCGGTCGCTGGTGTACCCTGCCGGGACGATCAGGTCGGGGAGTCCGCTCAGGTTCGCCAGGTTTGTCGCGGAGGGCGCCGGATTGGGTGACGACGAGCCCCGGTTGACGCCGGCGGGGCCGGGTCGGGTCGGCGATGTCGGGTACACGATGGCGTCGAGGTCGTGGGCATCGAGTACCCCCGTCAAAATGGCGCGCACCAGCGGCAGGCCGTGGTCGCGCATCGCCGTGTACTCGTAGTCGTCGAGCGATCCGCTGTTCAGCTCCTGCTGGAAGAGGCTCCAACGGGTCGGGTTGGGGACGCCACCGTCGGGCGGAGGCGCG
Source organism: Longimicrobiales bacterium (assembly GCA_963555795.3). Lineage (GTDB taxonomy): Bacteria > Gemmatimonadota > Gemmatimonadetes > Longimicrobiales > Gaopeijiaceae > Bin94. The sequence goes on from CAUVXA020000007.1 coordinate 1,736,297, forward strand.
AGGATGCCGGTCGTGCGCTCGACCATCTCCTCCAGGGTGCGCGGGTATCCCGGCGCGAGGTCCGCCAGGTAGTCCTCGATCTGGACCTTGAACTCGCGCCAGCGGATCGTCGTGTAGAACTCCGCCTTGGCGTCCAGGAGCCAGCCGGGATAGCGCACGTCGACGACCATCGCCCCGGCCGCGCGCATGGCGTCCAGCGCGGCGCCGATAATCCAGTCGACCTCCGTATCGTACCCGAGGAAGTCGCGCGCGACGCCGATGCGAGCCCCCTGCAGCGCCCCGTCGTCGAGGACGCGTGTGTAGTCGGCCTCGTAGCGGCCTTCGCTGGCCTGCGTGGCCTCGTCGGCGGGGTCGATGCCCACCATGACGCTCAGCATCGCGGCCACATCGAACACATGCCGCGCCATCGGGCCGGCGGTGTCGAAGGAGAGGGCGAGCGGTACGATGCCGTCGCGGCTCAGCAGCCCGAGCGAAGGCTTCAGGCCCGCGATGCCGTTCGAGGTGGTGGGGCCGCGAACCGATCCGCCGGTGTCGGTGCCGATGCCCACCTGCGCAAACCAGGCCGCGATGGCCACGCCCGTGCCACCCGACGACCCGGACGGGGTCCGCGTCAAATCGTGCGGGTTGCGCATGGGGCCGTCGATCGAACTGAGGGTGACCCCCGACGCGAACTCGCTCATGTTCGCCTTGCCCAGGATGATCGCGCCGGCCTCGCGCAGCTTCCGCACGATGAACGCGTCGTCGGGCGGGATCGATCCCTTCAGCAGGAGAGACCCGGCCGTGGTCGGCATGTCATGCGTGTCGACGTTGTCCTTCAGCACCCCGGGGATCCCGTGCAGGAGCGAGCGCGGCCCCGCCGCCCGGCGTTCCCGGTCCAGGGCCCGCGCGGTCTCCAGCGCGTGCGGGTTGAGGGTCAGGAAGGCGTTTAGTCCGGGTCCGTCGTCGTCGTAGGCCTCGATGCGCGCAAGGTAGAGGGTGACGAGACGTTCAGAGGTCAGCGAACCGGCGTCGAAGGCGGCGCCCAAGTCGGCGATGGTGGCCTCTGCGAGGGACAGGGACTGGGCGGAGGCGGAGCCGGCGACGGCGATGATGCTTGCCACAGACAGGGCTAGCGTCCAGGGGACCGGATGCGGTTTCATGGCAGTTCCAACAGGCTGCGGGGGTCGAGCGAGGAGGCCGGCAAGCACGGGCCGGACACCGCCCCGGGTCCGGGCGCCGTGGCTCGTGGACGAGGCCGGTGGGCCCCTGGGCAACTCATGATGGCGATGCTCCGCTGGGTGCAGGATCCGTCTTTCCGCTCCGGACACAAAATGCGTTCGCGGCCATCGTGCGGACAAGCGGCGGCCAGTCCGTGGTTGACCCGGCGGGAGCACCGACAGCGGGATTTCCGGCCCGGTTGTCTGACGGTGCAATCACGCGCACGCGCATTGCGAAAGTGCGTTGTGCACGGCAATTTTCATGGTGAGCACCGCCGTCAACGCCCTGGTCCCGGAGAGCCACCATGCGACACAATCCCGTCCTTTCCGTCTTCCTTTCCCTGCTCGTTCTGGGCTTTGTTACGCCCCCGGGTGCCGATGCGCAACCGGCGCGGCGACCCTTCCTCTTCAAGGACGCGCGCGGCGAACTCGCCCAGGCCCGTGCACGCGGCGAGGCCGAAGTCGTGGTGGTGATCGCGTCGATGCCGGGGCGCAACGCCCGGGTCGCGGCGGTGATCGGCGAGATGGGCGGCCGCATCGGATTCCGCTTCGACGAGGTGGACTATCTGCGCGCCTGGGTGCCGGTGGACCGTGTCGAGGAGGTGGCTGGCCACGCGGATGTCCACAGCGCCGACATCGCGATCGCGAACCGGCCGCGGTCATTCGGGCTCGCGGGAGGCGAGCCGACGGATGGGATTCCGTTGCCCGACGCCGGCGCTCCAGCCACGGACACCGTGTGGCCTCCCGTCCTGAGCGACCGTCCCATCGCCTTGCGGTACAGCCCCCTGGGCGATCTCCGCGCCACCACCTTCCTCGAAGAGAACCCGACCTTCGACGGCCGCGGGGTGACGATCGCGCAGATCGACATGTTCCCGGACATGCTGCTCCCGGAGCTGCAAACCGCTTACACCCTCGACGGCCGGCCGGTACCCAAGATCGAGATCTACCGCAGCGTCCTCGACCCCGAGATCGAGGACGACGGGCGCTGGCTGGAGCTGGACGACATGGTGGAAGCCACCGAGGGCCGCTTCGTCTACCGCGACTCCGCGTACACGGCGCCCCGCGACGGGGTCTTCCGGATCGCCATCTTCGACGAATCCAAGGCCGATTCGGCCGGGGTCTACGGCTTCCAGGGTCTCGACCTCGACGTCAACCGGGACGGCAATCCGGAGGGATCGAGCCACGACTTCGCGGTGCTGTGGGACGAGTCCACCGGGGATGTCTGGGTGGATACGGACCAGGACTTCGACCTCACCGACGAGGCGACGCTCGGGGAGTACGACGAGCGCCACGAATTCGGGGTCTTCGGCACCGACGACCCCGAGACCCCGGTGCGCGAATCGGTCGGTTTCGGCGTCCAGATCGACGCGGAGAAGGGGCGTGTCGCGCTGAACCTCGGCATCGCTTCGCACGGGTCGCTGGTGGTCGGCGCGTCGGTGGGAAGCCGCGGCGAGAACGGCCGCTTCGACGGGGTCGCGCCGGGAGCGCGCCTGGCAGCGGTCGGGGAAGGCGGCTCGGCGTACGGTCAGACGGAGGCGACGATCGTGGCGGCATCTCACCCCTCGGTCGACGTCGTCTACTTCGAGCAGAGCTCCAACATCACCCACAACTATCTGCTGCGTGACGGGCGACTCGTGCCGTCCGTCATCGCGGACCGTCTGGTGGAGCGCTACGGGACGTCCATCCTGTCGCCCACCCACAACTTCCCCGTTCTCGGCGCCATCGACGACATCGTGATGGGGCGGGGCGTGATCGGGGTCGGCGGCCACGAGAGCAAGGACAACTTCTTCATGAACCACGGGGTGCGGGTGGAGCACGATGACAACCTGCTGATCACCGGCGGCTACGGACCGATGGGCGACGGGACCCTCAAGCCGGACATCATCTCGCCGTCGAACTATGTCAGCACGGCCCAGGGATTCGTGGAAGGCCGCGCGATCCCGGGTCTCTTCCAGCTGCCCCCCGGCTACACCATCGCGGGGGGGACCTCGACCGCCACCCCCACCGCTTCCGGCTCCGTCGCTCTGCTGATCAGCGCGGCCCGACAGTCGGGCATGGACGCGGATCCCCACGCGATCAAGTACGCGGTTACGCGGGGGGCGCGGTACGTGCCCAACATCGCGGCGTACAAGCAGGGGAACGGCGTCATCAGCGTTGCCGGTGCGTGGGAGATCCTTCAGGAGCTGCACGCGGGCGGCCTGACGGTCGACATCGAGAGCCGGTCGTCCATCGTCACTCCGTACAGCCACCTCCTCCCGACACCTCACGAGGGATTCGGGCTCTACGAGCGCAGCGGCTGGAAGGCAGGGGTACGGCGGGAGCGGACCGTCACCTTCACCCGCACCTCCGGGCCCTCCGGCCCCATGACCTTCGACGTCACCTGGGAGGGCAACGATCACGGCACCTTCTCATCACCGCTCACCGTCACCCTGCCGCTGGGCACCCCGGTCGACTTCCCCGTCACGGCGACGCCCGCGGGGCACGGCGTCCACACCGCCCACCTGACGCTGAACCACGACGACGTGACCGGCTACGCCCACCGCATGCTCGCGGCGATCGTGGCGCCCGAGCCCCTGAACGCGGCCGGCGGGTACACGGTCAAGAAGGAGGTGGAGGTTCCCCGTCCCGGCATGCAGAGCCATTTCTTCGACGTGCCGGAAGGCGCCACGGCGCTGAAGCTGGAGCTGACCTGGGAGGACCGGGCCGTCGCGATGGCGGTGGTGCGCCCCGATACCCGTGACCAGCGCAGCGGGGTCGTGCAGACGGGCGGCGCCGGGATCACGCGGGTCATCCCCGATCCGGTGCCCGGGACCTGGGAAGTGCGGCTTTCCGACATCGCCGACACCCGGACCTTCGATTGGGAGCAGGCGAAGAAGGAGGAGCCGGTGCCGCCCACCCCCGCCACCCTGACCGCCTCCGCGCTGGCGGTGGATGTGGAGGTGGTCGCGCCCGAGATGGCCGCCGACAACGGGGAGACATCGGGTACGGGAACCCACCAGGTGTGGGTCACGAACCGGATGGCGACCTTCACCGGGGCCGCGGTGACCACGCCCGCGGGCAGTGCCCACCGCGAGTACCGCTCGATCTCGGCCCATGAGCAGCACGTCTACGAAATGGAGGTGCTGCCGGGCTCGACCGCGCTGATGGTGCGGACCCGGGTCGACAACGCTGAAGGCGCCGATCTGGACGTCTACGTCTTCGACTGCACGGGCGATGCGTGCTCGGCAGTGCGCGTGGACGGCGACCCCGTGGGCGACGAGTCGGTGGTCGTGCACGATCCGGCGGCGGGGATGTGGAAGGTGGTGGTGGATGCTGCCGGCGTGCCGGACGACGAGGTGGGGTACAACTACCTCGATGTCGTCTTCAACCCGGCGTACGGATCGGTGAGCGTCATCGACATGCCCCAGGAACGCGCGTCCGGCGCACGCTGGACGACCACTGCCCGGGGCTGGGCGGCACAGGCGGCCCACGGCGAGGGGCGGAGGGCGTATCTGGCGGTGGTGGTGCGGGGGGGCGCGGGGGACAGCTCGTACTGGGTGAGCACGGGGGAGGTGCGTTGAGCCGGCGGCTGGGCTACCTGGGGCCCGCGGCCGAAAGCCCGCTGCAAGAAATACTTGACTCTTGTCGGCGGACGTTGTAGCTATGATCCAAATACAACTCATCGAGACCGGTTGAGGGACAGGCCCGTTGAAGCCGGGGCAACCTGTGGGAAGTGGCATTCCCGCAAAGGTGCCAACTCCTGCGATGGATGTGAATTCCATCGTAAAGATGACCGCCCGTCGCCCTTCGGGGTGATAGCTAGCCGTACCAAGGGTGTCGATTCTCCCGGAGTCCGATGAGCAGACCAGAGACTCGGGAGAGCTTTTCACGATGGCCAGTTGTAGCGCCGCTCGTACGATTCCGTCTGCTGCGTCACCCGGCACACCCGTCCGAGGCTTCACGCGGGCGCGGATCCCCTTCGATCACCTCGGCGCGCGCACGGTATCGGTTCGGTACGAGGCGCACGGCGACCCCTCCGCGCCGGCCGCGGTGGTGCTCGGCGGCATCTCCGCGGGCCGCCACCTCGCGCCCACTCCCTCGCATGCACAGCCCGGCTGGTGGCGCGGCCTCGTGGGAGCGGACGCCGCGCTCGACCCGGCGAGCGGTCTGCTCATCGGCATCGACTTCCTCGGCGGGACCTCCGAAAGCGACCTGCTTCGCCCGGTGACGACCCACGACCAGGCGCGTGCGATCGCCGCGGTGCTCGACGACCTGGGCGTCGCGGCCACCTCGATCGTCGGCGCCTCATACGGCGGGATGGTCGCGCTGGCCTTCGCCGAACTCTTCCCGGAGAGGGTGGCGCGGCTGGTGATCGTGTGCGCCGCCCACCGCACCCACCCCATGGCCACGGCGGTGCGGTCCGTGCAGCGTACGGCCGTCACGCTCGGCGCCGACGACGGTGCGCGGGGGCTCGCGCTGGCCCGTGCACTGGCCATGACCACCTATCGGAGCACCCGGGAGTTCGAGGAGCGCTTCTCGCCCTTTGCGCTCTCGGCGGGGGAGCCCGGCAAGACCCCCGCGCGCTTCCCCGTGGAGGAGTATCTGGAGGCGCGCGGCGAGGCCTTTGTGCAGAGCTTCGACACCGACCGCTACCTCGCGCTTTCGGAGTCGATCGACCTGCACAGCACCCGGCCCGGGTCGCTCCCGGACGATGCGCTCCTCGTTTCCTTCGATACGGACGTGCTGGTGCCGCCCTGGCTCGTCGACGAACTGGCGGCGCGGCAGGGCCGATGTCCGGCTCGCCATGTCGTTGTCCCGTCCCTGTACGGGCACGACGCATTTCTCAAGGAGGTCGAACAGGTATCGGCTCTGGTACGAGCCGGCCTGAACGGCCAGGAGATGTCCCCATGAATCCCGCCAACAACACCCACGGCTTCACGGGGCCCGCGGCCTCCCGGGTCACACGCGCGGTCCGCGCGGGTCTCGGCGCCGACACCACGCACCGGGCGGTCATGCCGCCCATTCACCTCTCCTCCAACTTCTTCTTCGACTCGCCCGGCGTGTGCGGAGAGTACGACTACACGCGCACCGGCAACCCCACGCGCGACTTGTGTCGGTAGCAAATGAAATGTCCGGTTTCTGTAGCACATGAAGTGTCCGCTTTTCCGTACCGCCGCCCTCCGAGGCGAGCGGAGCGAGCCGAGGGGGGCGGCGGTACCGCCTCACGCTGCCACCTCCGACCCGCTGAGGGTGTCCAGCAACCTGCCGTTCGCATCGTAGCGCCCGAGCCTCCGGATGCCGTGGAAGACGGCCATGCCGCCGTCCTCGTATTCGTGGACCTTGACCTTGGCTCGCACGTAGGTGTACCGGTGCGGCTGAGGCGGGATCTGCAGCGTCTTGCCCTTGTAGGTCACGCAGTTGTCGTTGCCAACCGTCCGTGTCTCCTTCAGGCAGAGGATGTCGGGCAGCTTGGCCTTCATCCGCGGCAGCAACCGGGTGAACGCGCGCTTCGCCTCCCTCGCCTCCACCGCAAATGCCGCGTTGAACCGCGGCCAGAAGTCCTTCAGGAACTCGTTGGCCTCGTCCATGTCGGTGATCCCCGCCCGCGCCAGCTCCTGCGGCAGGCGCCCCTGAAGCGTCCCGAACAGCCGCTCGCTCCGGCCCCGCGCCTGCGGCGAGTACGCGGCGATCATCTCGATCCCGAGCTCGCCCATCGCCCGGCCGAACTGGGTCGGCTTGTCCTTGTCCACCTTCCCGCCCGCCTCCGGCGTGTGCCAGTAGTGCGAGCCCCGGTCCGTGTACAGGCTGTCGAAGAGCCCCTGCACCTTCACCGTCTCCGCGACGCCCCGAAGGCTCGACCACGTTCCCTCCTCCTCGACGAAGAACCCCGAGTACACCCCGCTTGTCGCGTCGTCCATCGTCACGACCAGGTCCCACCCCTGGCCGGGAGCCCATTCGTGCGTCGAGGCGTCCTGGTGGAGCATCATCCCCTCCGCCGGCTTGCGCTCCCGCCTGAGCCGGTGCGCACCCTTCCTGCGCCCCTTCCTCACCAGGCCCGCCTCCTGAAGGCGGCTCTTCACCCAGGTGTACGACCGCGCCCCGCCGTGCTCGCCCGCGTAGACCTCGTGGTAGAAGTGAAGCACGTTCCACCCCGCACAGCCGTCCCGGTACAGCGCCTCCAGCGCCGCCGCCTCCTCCGGCGACGCCCGCCGGGGAGACGGCCCCGCCACCCGCTTGTCCTTCAGGGCCGCCAGCCCGCCCGCCTCGTAGCGGGCCACCCAGCGCCGGAACGTCCGGTCCGTCACTCCCGGCACGCTCGCCGCCCACGCTTGCGTGACCCGTTTTCGGCGCCATCGATCATAGATCTCTTCGAACCTCGCCATCCGTATCTCTCGCAGCATCTCCGCCCGGTTCATCCAGCCTCCTCGGTGACTGTTCTGAACCGGACAGATTACGTGCTACGAAACCGGACATATTATTTGCTCCTAACACCCCACGCGCGACTTGGCGGCGGGGGCCATCGCCGAGCTGGAGGGTGGATGCGGCGCGGTCGTGACCTCTTCCGGCATGTCGGCGATCGCCGTGGTGACAAGGCTGCTCTCGGCCGGCGATCTCCTGCTGGCGCCCCGCGACTGCTACGGCGGGAGCCACCGCCTCTTCACGGCCGAGGCGGCCCGGGGGAACCTACCGGGTACGCTTCGTCGACTACAACGCTCCGGGTGCCCGTGCGCGGGCCCGCGCGCTCCGCCCGCGGCTCATCTGGCTCGAGACGCCCAGCAATCCTCTGCTCAGGATCACCGACATGGCCGCGTGGTCCCGGCTGGCGCGTGAAATCGGGGCCATCTGCGTGGTCGACAACACCTTCCTGTCCCCCATCAACCAGCAGCCTCTGGACTTCGGCGCCGATCTGGTGGTCCACTCGACGACCAAGTTCCTCAACGGGCACAGCGATGTGGTCGGGGGCACGGTGGTCGCTGCCGATTCGGAGCTTCTGGAAGAGGTGGCGTGGTGGACCAACGCGATGGGCGCGTCCGGGGCCCCCTTCGACTCGTACCTCACGATGCGCGGAATGCGGACCCTGCACGCCCGCTCCCGCGTTCACGAAGAGAACGCCCTCGCCGTGGTCGAGGCGCTCGCCGCGAGCGAGACGGTGGCGTGTGTGAATCACCCCAGCCTGCCGGACCACCCTGGACACGACATCGCCCTGCGGCAGCAGACCGGGTGGGGCAGTCTCGTGTCGTTCGAGCTGCGTGGCGGCCGCGAGGCGGTGGACGCCTTCGTGAGCGGGCTGCAGTATTTCGCCCTCGCCGAGTCGCTGGGCGGAATCGAGAGCCTGGTGACCCACCCCACGACGATGACCCACGCTTCCATGGACCTGCCGGCCCAACTCGCGGCGGGGATCGGCGACGGGCTCCTGAGGTTGTCGGTGGGAATCGAGGCCGCGGACGACCTGCTGGCCGATCTGGCTCGGGCGCTGTCCAGGGCCGAGGCGGTGGCGTGTCTGCCGGCGTGACGCTGCGCACCGGGGCCGTGTCCCCTCCGGTGTACGTGCTCAAGTTCGGATCGTCGGTGCTGGCGGGCCCCGAAAGCTACCGGGGGGTGGCGCAGGAAGTGCGCCGCGAGGTCGCGCACGGGCGGAAAGTGGTGGCGGTGGTGTCCGCGATGGGCGAGACCACCGACCAGTTGCTGGCCGCGGCCAAGGCCGTCACCTCCACGCCCCCGAACGCGCTCGTGGGAGCCCTTCTGGCAACGGGAGAAGCAGCGTCGGTGGCGCTGCTCACGATCGCGCTGGCCGACATCGGCGTCGCCGCGACGGGGTTCACGCCGGCGCGCCTGCCGGTCCGAACGCGCGGGGCGCTTGCCGACGCGAGTCCCGTGGCCGTCGACACCGGGAGGATCACCTCCACGCTGGAGTCCTACGACGCGGTCGTCTTCCCCGGCTTCGTCGGCGTCGACGTGACGGGCGCCCCGTCGCTGCTCGGCCGCGGCGGCTCGGACCTGACCGCGCTCTTCCTTGGACACGCCGTCGGGGCGGCGGAGATCCGTCTGATCAAGGATGTGGACGGGATTTTCCCGGCGGATCCGAGCCGCAACCCGGGCCTTGCCCCATTCCGAGACCTGAGTTGGGACCATGCGCGCGAGGTCGGCGGTGGGGTGGTGCAGGAGAAGGCGCTGGGCTTCGCGGAGCGCAACGGGATACCCTTCCGTGTGGCCGCGCTGGGAGGACGGGGGACGTGGGTCGGACCCGGCACGGATGTTAGGTTACTGGCCTGAGCTTCACTGCGCCGCGCATGACGCGCGCAGCCCCGATACCGTTTTGCCAGGGGGCAGACGCATGACTCCGGAGGATCGCCCCGCACGTTGGCAGTACCGATTCCGGAACTTCTCGCGAGCGCTGTCGCTCCTCCGCGAGGCCGCCGGGGACGATCCGAAAAAACTGAGTGACCTGGAGCGCGGGGGACTGATCCAGCGCTTCGAATACACGTTCGAGTTGGCCTGGAAGACCCTGAAGGACCGGCTCCAGCACGACGGGCTCCAGATTCCCACTGTTACGCCGCGCAACGTCATTCGTGCCGCATTCAACGCCGGGCTGATCGATCACGGTGAGGTCTGGATCGATATGCTGACGGACCGAAACCTGATGTCCCACAAGTACGACTTCACCGTGTTCGAGAAGGTCGCGGGAAGCGTCCATTCTCGCTACCTGGGACTGTTCGAGGCGTTGTATGATCACCTGGTAGAGGAGCCGTTGAGGTGAGCGCAAGGCCTCGCGAGCATAGGGTCCCGGGTCTCGGCTCCGATCTGCAGGCGAAGCTCAGGACCGTGTTTGCCAGATACCCCCAACTGGAGTCGGTTACGCTCTTTGGTTCACGGGCCATGGGCTCGGCGTCGGGGCGATCGGACATTGACCTTGCGACAAAGGGGATTCGGGATCGGCGTACGCTCGGCCGGCTCATCCTCGATCTTGAAGACCTCGACATTCCGCAGACATGCGATGTCAGGGCGTTTGAGGAAATCCGGTACCCGCCTCTCAGGCGGCACATCTCGACCGCGGGAGTCACCATCTACAGCCGGTAGCGCTCGATAGGACGGGGCACCGACCCTCACATGCCAGCACCCCTCTTCGACCTCTTCGGCTTCGCCCACATCGTCGTGATCGTCCTTGCGGTCGCGGTGCCCGCCGTGCTGGCCGTCTTCGTGAAGCGTGTGGACTCGGAGCGGGTGACGCGGGCTGTGAGCGTCACCCTCGCTCTGGTGATCCTCGTCAACCAGATCGTGTACTGGTGCTACCGCTTCATGACCTTGGGAGGTGGCGTCTTCGTGCGCGAGCACCTGCCGCTGCACCTCTGCGGGATCACCATCCTGCTCTCGGTGGCCACGCTGCTCTTCCGCCACCAGCGAGTCTACGAACTCACCTACTTCTGGGGACTCACGGGCGCGATCAACGCGATCGTCACTCCCGAACTTACCGAAGGCTTCCCCGAATACATGTTCTTCCAGTACTTCATCTCCCACGCCGGGATCGTGGGGGCGGCGCTCTTCGCCACATGGGGACTGGGGATGCGCCCCACCTTCAAGTCACTGGTCCGAGCCTTTGTCCTGCTCAACGCGCTCGCGGTGCCGATGATGGTCGTCAACCTGGCGCTGGACAGCAACTACATGTACCTGTGCGAGCCGCCGGTCACGGCCTCGCCCTTCCTGTTCCTGCCGTGGCCCTGGTACCTGCTCATCATCGAGGTGCTGGGGCTGACCTTCTTCGCGCTGCTCTATCTGCTCGTGCATCTCCGATTACGCTAACCTATATTCAGCCGCTCTCCGGACCCCGCCAATCAAGGTAGTGCAATCATGAAGATACCGAAGTCTCGATTGATCGTACGATCCATGCTCCTCGTCGCAGTTGCCGGTTGTGGTGGTGGTGATGGCGGGCCCGTTACTCCCGACGAACCACCCCGGCCGACGACCATCACCATTTCGCCGGAATCGGCCAACCTCACCTACATCAGCCAGGTCGCGACCTTCAGCGCGACCGTGCGCGACCAGTACGGCGCGGCGATGGCGGTCACGGTGACCTGGTCGAGCTCGGACGAAGCGGTCTTCACGGTCGACGCAACCGGCAGGGTCACCGCGACGGGGAACGGATCGGGGTCGTTGCAGGCGTCCGTCAACGCGATCAACGCGACCGCCTCGATTGCGGTGTCGCAGCGGGCGGCGACGATCATGATCGTGTCCGGGAACAACCAGGATGGGCGACGCGGCGAGGTGTTGCCGGAGCCGATTATTGCGCGCGCGGAGGACCGGGGCGGATTCGGTGTGGCGGGCGTGACGATGACCTTCCGGCCTGCCACCAACAACGGCTCGGTCAGCGCTGGCACGGTGGACGCGGACGAGAACGGCGAGGCGTCGACGGAATGGACTCTCGGTGAACGGTTCGGCGACCAGATCCTGATCGTTTCCGTTCCGGGCGGCATACAGAACCGGGCGTCGGCGCGGGCGATCTCGGAGAATCCCCTTCCGGATGTCAACGTGGCGAGCGTAAGCGTTTCGCGGCTGGATCCGACCCAGCACGAGATGGTCGAGGTCGAGGTCATGATCTCGAACGAGGGCGACGGTGACACTCCGGAGACCTTCCCGGTGCGGCTCTCGGTGGACGGGACGGCTCTGGAGACCGTGGAGGCGCCGCTGCTCGCCGCCGGCGACACCACGACCGTGGCGTTCATGGCCATCGGCTCCTTCGAGACCGGCAACCGAACTCTCGTGGTCACGGCCGACCCCGACGAGGAGTTCGACGAGTGGGATGAAACGAACAACGACGCCAGCGAGACGCTTGGAGTGTTGCATCAGGAGGTGATCACCCTGGGGCAGGGAGTGACCGTTTCCTCGTCGACGGTGGACGAGGTGTTCCTCTTTCGGGTCGACATCACCGAGGCGTCGAACGAGGCGCTCAACGTCGAGTTGTCCGGCGGGACGGGCGACGCCGACATGTTCGTCCACTACGGGGACCGCCCCGATCACCACTACAAGTACCGGTGTCCCAGCGGCAACGCCGCCTCCGATGAACTGTGCCAGATGGTACCGACCCGCCGGGGCAGCTATCACGTGGCCGTTCATGCGTTCACCGCGTTCGGCCCCTCGACGCTGACCGTGACGGTCGGCGGGAAGCCGGTGGAGACCTACGACATCGAGCTGGTGTTCCTGGACGGAGGAACGGCTGCGCAGGACCAGGTGATGAGGGATGCCGCAATGAGGTGGCAGTCGATCCTCGCCCGGGGTGCCGACGACTTCACCTACCAGGAGGCGCAGCCTGCCGGCAGGTGCGGGCCGGGGTCACCCGCGATAGCGGCCGGGGAAATGATCGATGACACTCGAGTCTACGTCACGATCGACTCGATCGACGGGGCGGGAGGCATTCTGGGGCGGGCGTCCCCCTGCAGCTGGCGCCAGATCGGGTTTGCAACATCCGACCCGATTGCTAAGGAGATCCTGAGGGGATTCATCGAGCTGGACGAAGACGACGTCAACCGGTTGGAGGCCCAGGGAGCGCTCATCTCGACGGTCACCCACGAATTCGGGCACGTCCTTGGCGTCGGCACGCTCTGGAACGACCGCGACTTTCTCCGCGACCCCTCGGTCGACGGCAACGCCAACGCCGATACCCACTTCGACGGACCGCTGACTGTGTCGGCGTTCAACGCCATCGGAGGCAGGAGCTACAGGGGGGCCAAGGTACCCGTTCAGAGCGGAGGGGAGAGGGGCTCGTCCGATTCCCACTGGAGGGAGTCCGTCTTCGGGATTGAACTCATGACGCCCTACATCGAACTCGGTCCGCAGCCGCTGAGCAGGATCACCGTCGAGTCCCTGGCCGACGTCGGCTACGAAGTCAACCTCACCGCGGCCGATCAGTACCGTGTATCGGGCGCGATGGCTCAGACCGACGGACCGGTGATCTTCATGGGCGACGACATCGCACGGATCCCGATGCGGGTGTTCGACCAGAAGGGGCGGCTCGTGAAGGTGGTGCCACCGCTGCGGTGAGCGGACCGGCGGGCCGGGAGGGGCCGACCGCTCGCCCTTACTTGATCACCAGGATCCGGCGCGTCACCGGGTAGAGCCATTCCACGCCCCGCTCGGTGACCACCGCGTCGTCCTCCAGGGGGATGCGCACCTTGGCGCCGTCCCAATCCGGGTTGGCGGTGTAGGCGAACAGCTCGACGGAGATGAGCGTGCCGGGACGCAGCTCGTACGTGAGCCGGGTCGGGTTGAAGAAGGCCAGCGACGGTCCGAAGCCGTGCCCCCAGTTGCCGACCGAGTGGGGCCCGATCACCACATCGGTCACGTCGGTGTCGTCGGTGGGCTGGTTGAAGTCGATGCGGTTGAAGCCCGCCGCTTCGATGGCGGCCCAGGTCGCGTCGACGGCTTCCTGCGCGGTGGGCGCCGGCTTGATCGATGCCTTCATGATGTCGCGGACCTGCATGGCGCGTTCGAAGGCGTGGCGTATCCCGGCGGGTGGCTCGGTCTCGCCGTCGCGGAGCACGTAGGCCACGCGCTTCATGTCGGTGTAGAAGTCGAGGAAGCCGACGCCCCAGTCGATCATGAGGAGGTCGCCGCGCTGGATGATCCGGTCCGAGGACGAGGCTTCGATGCCCGTCGGTCCGGTGATGTACACCGACGGCATGTCGAAGGACGAATCCAGCCCGCGCGCGAGGAGCTGGTCCCACATCCACCAGGCCACGTCTTCCAGGGTGGTCACACTCGGGGTGATGACCTCGTTGGAGAAGGCGCGCTCGGCGATCTCGCGGCTCATCTCGCCCGCTTCGGCGAAGGCGGCGATCTCGGTGGCCGTGCGGGTGGCGCGGAAGTCGGACACGAAGCGTTCCGCCGAGACGAGGCGGTCCGCGTACGGCGCGCCCAGCACCTCGCGCAGGTGCAGGTAGGAGGTGTGGGAGAGGCCGTCGGCGCCCCCGATGGAGGCCGCCATGTTGACCCCGATACGTTCGGGATCGCGTTCGGCCACGTATTCGGCCAGCGACGCCGCGTTCCCGAAGTGGTCGTAGACGCCGCACTGTTCCAGCATGTAGCCGCTGACGCCCAGTGCCGCGCGCTCGGCGCGCTCCCCCCGGTCGGTGAAGACGTAGTAGGCCCAGTCACCCACGTAGCCGCGTCCGAGCGCTTCCCACATGGGGTCGAGGAGTCCCTCGCGCATCACGACGATCCACATGTCGAGGTCGTTGTCGTGCATCGCGCCGGGCAGGACGAGGTCGAATTTTTCGGCGCGAATCTGACACATGCGCTCCCAGCGGCGGCGGGCTTCCTGGCCGTCGAGGGGGGCGGCGAGGGTTGTTGCGGTGAGCGCCGCGAGGGGGATGAGGATGACGCGACGGGGGAAGCGGCCCCGTAGATGCGGGAAACGGCCCAAGCGGGCGAAGCGGTCCCGTAGATGCGGGAAACGGCCCCGCGTGGCTGGACCGGGCGTGTCAATGGCTGAAACGGCCAGGCGTGCGGCCCTCATCGGACTGCCACCCAGCCCGAGCGGACCGTGCCGCCCTTGTCCGACTCGGCGGTGACTCGTACAGCCCTTTCGCCGCCCGTCGGCCGTACGACCCACGACATCGTGTGCGAAGAAGCGGTCGCCGCCTGGAGGATCGTGTTCGACCCCGCCAGGTGAGGAATCACCGTACGCGCGGCGCCCTCCACGATCTCGAGCCCGGGGTGGGTGAGCGTCACGGCGGGGGCGCGAACAACCTGCCGGTCCACCGTGCCGTCCGGGCGCTCGCGACCGACGGCGCCCCGGTCGGTGACGCTTGTCGGCAGGTACCCGGTGTTGGTGACGGTCGCGTCGACGCGGAAGGTTCCGTCGTCAAGGGCCGTCACTTCGGGGTCACTCATCGCGATAAGAGGGCTCTGCTCGGCCAGGTAGAGGATCCACGGAAGCTGCTGCTCGGTCTCGGCCTCCAGAAACTCGGGTGGCGGGTTCTGACCCCAGAACTTCGAGTGCCAGCCGCCGACCTCAACGGCCCCGAGTTGCGGGTGGTCGAAGGGAGTCCAATCGGAGAAGTACCGGCCGCCGAGCTCCTCGTCGTTGAAGCGGTGCTGCTCGGCTTCGCTGAATTCGCCGTCACCGTTGTAGTCGGTCGCCCACTCTTCCGGGCCCGGCGAGAACTCGGGCACCCATCCGATCACGCCGTGGTCCCAGTACCCCCACGAGATCAGCGTCCCGTAGCGGTGCTCGGTGGGGTGGGTGGCGCTGGGAATCACCGGGCGACCCGTCGTGCGTGTGTATTCTTCGCCCAGGTGGATGATCATATCGAGGTCGATGGGCGGAAACAGCGACGGCGCCGACGCTGAGGGGAGCCTGTACACGAAGCCGCCCGCCGTGTGCCCGTGCACGATCCCGGTGATGTTGCGGTGCGCGTTGATGAATGCGGCCGCGGCACGGGTCTCGGGCTCCGAGAGCGGGTAGTCCCCGGCACCGGGCTGCAGGTGCACGCGCTCCCAGTTGCGCGGGAAGTTGCGGTTCATGTCGAGGCCGCCCACGCCGTCCTCGTTGATCGCGCCGTCACCGTCGTTGTCGACCCCCTCGCGCGTGGTCGAAAAGCGCGGCCCGGACATCTGCCGCTCGGGGTCGCGCACCAGGATGCGGTCGTCGTCCGGGTCGAGCACCCAGATCCCGTCGTCGTCCGGGTAGCGCATCTGCGTGATCCAGCCGTCTCCGTCGAGGTCCTCGGGCGGATCTTCGTCGGCAACGCCGTCCTCGTCCTCGTCGACCGGGTGGGTCGTGCTGCGCAGGAACTGGTCCTCGATGAGCGCGAGATCGGAGCCGTCCGGGTTGAACTTCGGCCGCACGTAGAAGGCGCGGGTGTCGAGCAGCGCCGTGACGCGCTCGTTGTTGCCGTAGCCGTTCAGCAGGTGTCCGATGAAGTGCGTGGCCACGGCCGAGCCGGTGAGTTCGCCCGCGTGAATGCCGCCGTCGACGTAGAGCGCGGGCTTGTCGGCCGCCGGGCCGGTCGCCTCGTTGGTGATGGTGATGAGCATGAGGGGCTGGCCGTAGTAGCTCTCCCCGACCTGGTGGAGTTCGGTGAGGTCAGGGTAGATCGCGTGGAGTTCGCGCAGGATCTGGTTGGTCTCGGCAGCCGTGTAGAAGCGGTTCCAGTCGATGTCGCCGTCGGGCGAGACGAGGCTGACGGCCTGGGCCGCGGCGGAGGCGGGCGCTGTGGCCAGGGACGCGACGGCGAGAACCGCGGCGGAGAATCGGTGCATGGTTCCTCCCGGATTGGAACGGTGGGCGCGGGGAATGTGGGGTCAGTCGCCCGCCTCGGGCCAGATGATCCAGTAGTCGTCGATGCTGTCGTCGTCGGTGCCCAGCTCCATGCCGCCCGGGGGCAGACCGTTGAGCTGGAAGATGTAGGTCAGGGCGTCCGTGACCTGTTCGCGGGTCAGGCTGCCCGGATTGCCGTGTGGCATCCTCTCGTAGATCCAGTACCAGAGGCGGAACACGGACAGCTCCTCCCATCGGTCCAGAAAAGCCTCCTGGGTCCAGTCCTCGGCGAGATGGCATTCGGCACAGATCCGGTTGAAGACCTGACGTCCGCGTTCGGCCTGGGCGACGGTGTAGACGCCGTCCATGGTGTTGGGCTCGTCGGCTCGGGACGCGGGCTGCGGCACGGGCTCGGGCGCCGGCGCTGGCGCGGCCTGCTGCGCGCCGTACTGGCAGGCGGAAACCAGGACCAGGGCGGCAGCCACGGTGGTGGTGACGCGGGGTTTCACCACGGGCTGCTATACCAGCTCAAAGGAGAAGGACGGGAGTAGATCCGACGCAACCTCGTACCGCGTTCCAACGTGCGCCTCCACCAGGGGTGTGAGTGTTCCGGTCGAGACAAGGTAACGAGGGTGGGGCGCCTGCGTCGGCGGTGTGGGGAAGCCGTATGCGGCCATCCGCGGGGCAAGGCCGCCACCGGCCGCGCTCGACCCGCGGAGCTCGCGCAGCACATTCATCGGGCTGCCGAGGACCGCCTCTCCAGTGCCCTCCGCCAGCCGTTCCCCGTTTGCGGAAAGCGAGACCCCCATCCGTCGCAGCGCGTCCGCGGGGTTCGAGCGCCACCCTTCTTCACCCGTCATCGGGACGGAAGGGCCGACCACCAACCCCGCGTGCAGGCCGAAGTCGGCGACTGCGTCCGCGGGGTGCAACCTCCATCCCTCGTAGTGGCAGTCCACCAACTCGGCGCCCAGAGCCACCCAGTCCGGCGATCCGGTGAGCGGGGCCGCGAATCCGAAGACCGCCTCGACTTCGATGCGGGGTGCCGCGCGTGTGCCCAACGGGACGTGCGCGGGCGTCCGCAAGGGCGCATGGAAGATCGTCTCACGATACACGGGCGCCACGATCGGGCGGTCCAGACCCCACCGGGACCAGATCTCGCGGTTGGTGAAGCCCACCTTCCAGCCGCCGAAGCTCCACCCCTGCCGCAGTCGGCGCCTTGCTGCCTCGGCGCCGATCCGGTATGCATCGTCCAGGCCCAGGGAAAGGCTGATGGACGGCGGTTCGACGAAGCCGCCGGTTTCCTGTGCCTCCTGGAGGGCCCGTGCCAGCGGGGACACGGGTCCGGGTGCCCGGCGCTCCGGGGCACGATGGTCACGGGGCGGAGTGGGCTCCGGCGCGTTGACGCTTGCGCCGCCGCGGTTCGTAGTAGGAGACATGAAGGGGAAGCTGGGACCTGCGTCCCGCTCGGGCAAACTGACTTGGGAGAAACTGGAATGGACGCGTTCCTTGAGTTGTTTTCCACACAGGGGCGAATCAACCGCGCCTGGTATTTCTGGCATGTGATGCTGGACGACCTGGTCATCGGAGGGATGGCGGCGGTTTTCGTACTGGCCGCCGAATCGCTGACCGGGTTGTTCATCCTGCCGGTCATCGGGATCGGGCTGGCTGGGGCGTGGGCCGCGATGGCCGTGACGATCAAGCGACTTCACGATCTCGATCGTTCGGGCTGGCACTTCCTGCTGATGGCGATTCCGATCTACAATATCTTTCTCGGTCTGAAACTTATCTTCGGGATGGGTACCCACGGGGACAACCGCTACGGGCCGGATCCGCTTGCAGTCGGCTCCGGGGGTGGCCGTCAGCACCCATAGCAGCCCGCGGGTGCGGGGGGGATTGCAGGGGCGCTTAGCTCAGTTGGTCGAGAGCGCCTGCCTTACAAGCAGGAGGTCGCTGGTTCGAATCCAGCAGCGCCCATTGGAGTTACGGGAAAATTCGGGGGTCCGGCGGCCCTGCCGTGATCAGCGCCGACATCACTTGATGATTGCCTCGGCCTGAGCGCGGAAACCGGCTACGCCCTTGTCGAATACTGCCGGCAGCGGCGAGTGTGCCTTCAGGGTTGCCGCCAGGTCGCTGTTGATCTAGGCTATGGTGTCGATGATCTCCTGATGGCTTCGGTTGAGTTTCCGATCCCAAACGGCCTCGTGGTGAGAGACGCGGTTACGCAGGTCGCGGAGTGGATCCAGGGCGTGGAAGATCTGGCTGCGTGTGCGCTTGGCTTTGGGTAGATGCGGGAATCCTTTCGTCGCCAGTTCGGGCCAGAGGCGCGGCCCCCATTTGCGCCCCTGCTCATATGGCCTCTTACACAGGCTCACCCAGAAGCCGAACCCCAAGATCGAGACAAGCCGGCCTTCGGTCATCGGACTCCTCCGATTCTCGATCTTTTTCTTCGCCTGCTCCACGGCCTCACGCTCGCGACCAACAAGCAGGGAGGGTTGAGCATCGAGCCAACAGGGAATACTGTCGAAACTGAGCGTGGTCTCATCCACGATCCTCTTGGAAACTGTGAAGAGGTGGTTCCGGACAGTAACTTCGAGGGTGTGAAGCGCCGGTTGGAGGGCGCTACAAAGCGCCAAGTTCCACAGGTACCTGGCCACGCTGTCGACTTCGTCGGTGTCCTCAGGCACTGCGTAGGCACTTAGCCGCTCCGTTGAAAGGGCATTTCGAAGGCTTCCGATGGATAGCATGGCAGCGTCTCCGTGAGTTGCATTTTGGGTGGGTATTGACGATACTCTAGATGTAATTCCTCAGGTCGTCCTCTACTGCACACGCCTTCGGGCGCAGCAAGACGCTGAGATAGGAGCCCCGAGGCGGCTTCGTCCTCGGGGCTCTTGCGTTTCAGTGATGAAGCCACATCAGCCCTGGTCCGATTCCCGTTGTTTATTCCCGCTAAATGGGCCACGAACGGGTCCTCCGGCGGCCCTCAAGAGCCTTCCGGAGCCTGTCCTGGTCGGCCGCTGGTAGCACTGGAGCACCGTCTGGGGCGTCTTCCAGCCGCGGAGGACGCAGAGCACCTTGAGCGGCTGATTCATGAGGTCCGAGGCGAATTTCCGCCTCAGGGAGTGCCAGCCGCGGGCCGCCCGCGGGGCAGGACTCGGCGAGAACCTGCCTTTCCCCGCCGAACTGGCTGTTAGCCGCGCAGTCTTCAGGGATTGCAATAGCTACCCCATTGGGTTACCATTGTCTCGAAATCCGATAAGACCGACTTGAGCCCGGCGGAGCGGCGCGCAGTGGCCGCTCTCGTCGAGGCGATCAAGCGCCAAGGAAAAAAGGAGAGGCAATGAGTACATTCGGAGAAGACCTGATCCAGTCCCTGAACGAAGCCTTGGCCCATTCGAAGGGCGAAGGCCCCGCCACAGTTCACGCCCCAGTGATCCCACGCGAGGTCCGGAAGCAGGCGAAGCTGACACAGAGGCAGATGGCGGCCCTGATGGGAATGAGCCTGTCCGGCTACCGAAAATGGGAGCAGGGAACGCGCCGCGTCAGCGGCCCGGCCGCGGCTCTCCTGCGCATCATTCAGCACGAACCCAACGCGGTCAGGCGTGCACTACTGCCGTCGCCATGAACAAAGGGCTGTCGCTCGGTGAATCACGTCCTCTGTACGTCGACTTACAAGCAGGTGACCGCAGGTTCAAATCCAGCAGCGCCCACTTTGGCAGCACCACGCCGGCTTGTGCGTCCCTGGCACAGACAACGCGTTCCCGGGTAGGATCGTCATAGCGACAGTTGCCCCCACCGGGACCACGTCAGCAGAGAGGCCAGGAACACCATGCGTTGCAGAGTACCGTCTTCCCACCTTCTCCTCGTGGCCCTGATCTTCGCGGCGTCCTGTAGCGGGGAGGAAGAATCTCCGGTTGCGCCCCCACCCCCGCCTCCGCCTCCCGAGGAGCCCAACGAACTGCCCACGGCCGGCTTCACGATCGACGTCGATCTCGGGCAGGCTCCCCTCGAGGTGAACTTCGACGCGGCATCGTCTTCGGACCCGGACGGCACCCTGGTCTCCTACTCGTGGGAATTCGGGGACGGCACAACGGCGACCGGGGTGAGGGTAGCGCACACGTACGCTGAAGTCGGAATGTACCAGGTGGACCTCACCGTCAAGGACAACCGCGACGGCGAGGCCACGGCAAGGGATTCCGTCGTCGTGTGGAGCCCGGCGGGCAGCGGGCCCAACATCATCCAGGGCACGGTCTGGCACGACCGGAATATGGACGAAGCCATGGACGCGGACGAACGCGTGCTCGAGGGCTTCGTGGTATTCCTCGACGAGGATGAAGACGGCGCGTACGACAACGGGGAAGCCTTCACCTTCTCGTCGGCCGACGGGACGTACGAGTTCGCCGGCCTCGACGCCGACCGCAGCTACGCGGTCTCTCAGATCCTCCATTTCGGGTGGAGCAGCACCTACGCCGGGCCCTCGGCGACTCCGTCGGGTGGGCCGTCGCCACCCATCGCGGCGATCGTCAACGGCGAAGACGCCGACATCGAGGTGTTCCCTTTCCAGGTCGCGCTCCGCACTACCGCCACGCAGTTCCAGTTCTGTGGGGGAACCCTCCTGAACAGCCGCTATGTGCTGACGGCCGCCCACTGCGTTTTCGAGATGCCGGCCGACGAAATAGAGATACTGATCGGGAGTGCCGACCTGAATTCGGGAGGCGAGCGGGTGAAGGTCCAGGCCGTGCGTTCCCATCCGGAGTTCGGCGCCACGATTGACTACGATATTGCGATCCTGCGCCTGGAGGGGTCTCATCTCTACCCGCGCGTGTACGTGCAGGCACCTGATCAGCCCGGCTATTCCACTCCCGGAGACACCGCCACCGCCATCGGGTGGGGTCAGACTGAAACCGGTGACCCTTCCGACCGCCTCAAGTGGACGACGCTGCCCCTCATCACTAACGATCAGTGCGGCAAGATCGCCGGCTTCATGTTCGGGAACATCACGGAGCGTGTCATCTGTGCCGGAGCCGAGCGTCTGGGAAGAGGGATCTGCTTTGGCGACAGCGGCGGCCCTCTCCTGGTTCCGTACCGTGAGTCCTGGATGGAGGTCGGCGTCTCGAGCTTTCTCGTGAACCGGGACCAGTGCGGGAACATCCCGACGGCCTTCGCGCGGGTGTCCGAGCTATACGACTATATCGTCGCCGTCGCCCGGATCGAGGAGTCGCTGAGTTACACGGTGGATTGGGGCACGGAGACCACGGCGCGGGTGGACTTCGGCAACTTCCACTGACGGGCGTGCCGGTTCAGGACACGTGGGCGCGGAGTTGCCGAATCTGGTCGTCGTTGCCGAGCACGATCAGGTCGTCTCCGGCCTCCAGGCGGGTGGTCGCGTCCGGATTGAAGATCGTTTCGTCCGAGGAATGGCCACCCTTCTGGATCGCGATCACGAGCAATCCGGTCTCCTTGTGGATGCGGGCGTCTGCGAGGGTGAGACCCGCCATCCTGGAAGCCGCGTCGATGGTCACCTGGTTGATATGGCGGGACACGCGGTGTCCGCTCGACGTCACGTCGAGGAACGAGGGCACGGACGGCCGCACCAGCAGGGACGCCACCCACAGCGCGCCCGTCATGTTCGGGCTGACAGGCACACGAAGAGGTTGTCGGTATCCCCGGAAAGACAGGTCACCAGACCCATGGCCCTGTCGATGCCGGCTTCCGTGAGGACCCGGTCCTCGGTTGCATTGTCCTCGATGACCAGCACATCGGGGTTGATCTTCTGCAGGGCCTCGGCCGCCTCGGGGTACCGTTCGATAATGACGTATTGCTTCTTCGCCCCTTCCAGTTCCTGCATGAGTTGCCTACCCATGCTGCCGCCTCCGCACACGATCACATGGTCCTTCATGCGGCCGAGTCTCTTCATGATTTTTCGCCTCTTGTACGTGTCGCGGAGGTCCATCCGGAGCATGGACGCGGTGACCAGGGCAAACCACATCCCCAGTCCGGTGATCCCGCCGATGAGCATGAACACGGTCCAGTAGCGGCCGGCCTCGCTCAACGGGTGCACTTCGTGATAACCGACTGCGGTGATCGTGATGATCGTCATGTAGAATGCGTCGGCCCAGTTCCAGCCCTCGATCAGCTCGTAGCCGATCGTTCCGACGAGGATCAACAGCACAAAGAAGGCGAGCACCATCAACACCTGAGAGCCCCTGAAGATCATGGGACGCCTCCGCCGGCCGAACGCGGGTGTGGCCCGGTCATGGGCGCCGCTCGAAAATCAGCGCGCGGACGCGGTCGCCCGTCACCGTGAGTCCGGTGATCTCTCCCGCCGCGTCCCGTACGAAGCGCACGCCCGAGAAGAACCACTGATCACCCTCGAAGGTGTCGGTGCCGGTGGGGGAGAGCACGGTCGGAGCGTTGCGCCAGTGGCCGGCAACAAGTCGGCCTTCCGCGTCGACCGCGAGCTCGTAGCTGCTGTCCAGCTCGGGGCTTCGGTAGGTGCCCGCGTATTGCTGCAGCTGGGCCGCGCTCAGGCTGGGCGCCTCGGGTTGCGGCTCGGGCTCGGGGGGTTCGGGTACGGGCTCCAGCAGGTCGCCGATGTAGAGCTCCGCGATGCGGCGCGCGCGCCCGGCGGGATCACAGTCCGACACGTTGCAGAAGACCGCGATGGACAGGTTCTGCTCCGGGAAGCGCACGAAGTTGGTGCGGTATCCGACCCACGAGCCGCCGTGACCCAGGCTGGGCAGGCCCCGGTAGTCGTTGACTGTCAAGCCGTGGGCGTAGTCGAGGGTGTCGCCGTTGGTCAGCACGCCGGGCCGGACCATCGTATGGAGGATGTCCTCGCCACCGACCTCGCCGTTCTCGTAGTTGCGCATCCAGCGGATGAAGTCGTCGATCGTGGTGTTCAGCGAAGAGGAGGCCAGCGCGGTGAGCTGATTGGGGAGACGCCAGAAGGTGCCTTCGGACGCGCCCTCCGCCTCCGACGGGGCGTACGACTCCGCCCGCCCGGAAACGACTTCGAGATAGTCGTCCGAGAAGTGCGTGCGGGTCATCCCGAGGGGCTCGAAGATCCTTGAATGCGTGTACTCGCGGAAGGTCATCCCGGACTGCTCCTCGATGATTCTGGCCAGCAGGTTGTACCCGGTATTCGAGTACGCGTATTCCGAGCCGGGCGCAAAGTTGATCGCCTGCTGTTTGTACAGCATGCGCAGGATCTTCTCGAACGAGATTACGTCGGTGAACTCCACGCCGCCGAGCGCCATGGTGTGGGGCCAGTCACGGATGCCGCTGGTGTGGTGGATCAGGTGGCGCGGCGTGATGACGGCGCCGAAGTCGGGCAGCTCGGGCACATACGCGCGCACGTTCTCGTCGAGGTCGAGGTCGCCCTCGGCCTCGAGGAGGAGCGCGGCCATCGCGCCGAACTGCTTGGAGATCGACGCGATGTCGAAGACGGTTCCGGGGGTGATCGGGACGCCGTGATCGAGGTCCGCGATGCCGTACCCGGCCCGGTGCACCACCACCCCGCCCAGGATGACGCCCACCGCCGCGCCGGGGCGGTCGCCCTGCAGGTCGGCGAAGATCGCGTCGACGTCCGCGTTGGTGGGGCCGCCGGGAGGGGGCGCCGGGGCGGCACAGCCGGAAAGCACGGTTGCGGCGTCGCCCTGCAGTGTGGGGCCGCCGGGAGGGGGCGCCGGGGCGGCACAGCCGGAAAGCACGGTTGGTGGCCGTGTGGGAGCGGCAGCGTCGTTTCATGACTCGTCTCCTGTCGGGGTGCCCGAGTGTCGGTTGGGACCGGCTCACTCGGGGGGTTGTCGTACGGTGCCAATATTCGCAAGCATCGGTCTCCTGTCCACCCGCGGAAGGAAGGGTTGCTTGCCTCCCGAAGTCACACTAACTAGTCTATCGGCATTGGAAAGTGTGACCGCCAGCCTCTAGACCGACATGCCCATGCTTGTCCGCAACCTGATTGAGCGTCGCGTACCGCACATCTTGACGATCTACCTTGCTGCGTCATGGGGTGTGGTCCAGTTCGTGGACTTCGCCGTGGAAGAGTTTCTCCTCTCGCCACACTGGACGAGGGTAAGCCTTATCGCGTTGCTGCTGCTCCTGCCCAGTGTGGTCGTGCTGGGGTGGTTTCGAGGCAAGCCCGGGCGAGAGCGCGAAACACTGGCAAAGACGGAGAAGATCGGGATACCCGCCAACCTTCTACTGTGTGTCGCGGTATCGCGTTGCTGCTGCTCCTGCCCAGTGTGGTCGTGCTGGGGTGGTTTCGAGGCAAGCCCGGGCGAGAGCGCGAAACACTGGCAAAGACGGAGAAGATCGGGATACCCGAGGTATTGCGGGTGCTGTTCGCCCTTGGCGCGGCGACAACCTCCGTCACCGTAGAAACCGAGGACGGCGAAACCGTCGAGCGCGTCATCCCGAAGTCGGAGTTTCGCAAGCGGACGGCTCTCTTTCCCCTCGATCCCGGCCCGGGACTCGGCGAGGAGGATGGGTGGATGGCATACGTGATGCCGTTTGCGCTCCAATACGACCTCATGCCGGACGACTTTTTCGAACCGATTTCCTACGAGCTTTTCAGCCAGCGGCTTCTGGAGCTTGGGTTCCCGGATCTGCTGAATGTGCCCCTGGCGCTGAAGCGCGAGGTTTCCGAACAGCTTCATGCGGAGTTCATCACGGGGGGCACGATTGACAGGACGGGCGATCTGTATCGCATGACCTTGAGGGTGCACGAGGTCGCAACCGGATCGCTGGTGGGTGAGACGGCCCACGAAGGACCGGACCCCCTGTCGCTCGTCGACGCTCTTTCGCTGGACGCGAAGGGGATGCTGAAGATTCCCGCCCGTGACGGGATCGAGGACCTGCCGGTTCGCGAGCGGTTCACGGAGAGCGACGAAGCGATGGAGGAGTACGGGCGGGCTCTTGAAATGATGGTGGTAGAACCGGATCTGCAGACGGCCTTGCAGCACCTGAGGAACGCCACGAGCCTCGATCCGACCTTCGCGGTCGCCCAATACACGCTTGCGACGGCGCTGCTGCTGAACTCGAGCCCACCCGGTGAGGCTGTGACGTCGATGCAGGCGGCGCTGGACAACCTCTACAGGGTTCCGGAACGTGCCCGATTCCTGATTAAGGCCGACTACTATTTCCTGACGCAGCAGACCGACAAGGCATGGAGCGTCGTGGAAATGTGGGTCGAACTCTATCCCGAAGACCTCATGGCTTTGCGCAACTATCTCTTCGTACAGCAAGTGCGGGGAGACTGGGAAGGGATGCTCGCGACACTCGGCACGATGTACCGGCTGAGTCCCGAGGACGCCAGCCTGCTCCGGGCGATGGCGGAGGTGCATCTGGAGCTGGGAGACGACGACGAAGCCCTGTCCGTGCTTTCCGACTACCTGACCGAGTTCCCGGAGGATCACGCGGCGCTCGTGAGTCTGGCCGGGATCCATCGTCGGCGCGGAGAACACGATGTGGCGCGCGAGCATCTGGAGCGCGCGACCATGCTTCAGCCCCGGCTTCCGGAACTCGTGGTGGAACTCGCGTCGTTGAACGTCGAGGTCGGACGGTTCGACGACGCATTTGATGGGTACGAGCGGGCCATGGACCTTGCGCGAACGCCGGCGCAGCGGGCCTCGGTGCTGGCGGACCTCAAGCACTACTACGGCCTTCGCGGAGAGAGCGAGAATACGATTCGCACAGCGATCCGCTGGGAAGAGGAGGCGTCCCGGTTCATGGTGCCGGCTACGATCATGCGGGTCCGCTTCAATGACATCGTGACCTACTTCGACCTGGGGCGTGTCGACGAAGGGGTGGCGCTCTTCGAAGAGTTGAGTGCAAAGGTGGAGCCGCCGCTAAGCGACTTCAGGGTCCCGCGTCTGGCGATCTACGTGGCGCTGGAGACGGAGGGTATCGAGGCCGCCAGGGAGGCACACAGCCACGCGGTGGAAGTTGCGGAAGCCAATCAGTTCGGCGTCCTCCTTCCGCGGCTGATGGGTGACCTGGGCAGAATCGAAGAGCGTGCCGGAGACCACGAGGCGGCTCTCGAGAGCTACAGGGCGGCCATGGAGCTGGATCCAGGGGGCAATCTGCACCGCCAGGTCGGGCGCGTGCTGCGCAAGGCGGGCCGGCTGGACGAAGCCGAGTCCGAGCTTCGGGAGGCGCTGCGTCGCGTACCGGCGCATCCCCGGACGCACTTCGAGATGGCGCTGCTTCAGGAGGCGCGGGGGGACACGGCGGGCGCGGTTGAGCATCTGCAGACGGCGCTTCTGGCTTGGGAGAACGCGGACGAGGACTTCGCGCCGGCGCAGGAAGCCCGGGAGATGCTGGCGGAGTTGGGGGGGTAGGGCAGGCTGGAAGGGGTAGCGCCCACCCGCCTCGCCCGGCGCCGCGCAACCGTGGGGTGCTGGCCGCTACCCGTCCTTCACGAGCCGATACCGTACGATGTAGTCCACATCCATCTCGTCGCTCTCGACCCCCCCCACCGCCTCGTCGCCGATGAGCATCATTCGCAGTCCCGCGGGGGTATGAGCCCGGGCCATTGGTGAACCCGCCGGATCGAGGATCCACCACTCGTTCATCTGCTCGCCCGTCTCCGATACGACCGGGTCGAAGCGCCGCAGCCAGATGTTGCCGCTTCGGGCCACCGTGAGCTCAGCCACGGCCGGGAGGTACGCTGGCGCGTAGATGGCCTTGCGGATGTCCTCCTCCAGCTCTCTGATCGTGAGCCCCGGCTTGCGCCGGCTCATGGATGGGTGCATGCGCTCGGCGGTGGCGCGCACGACCGAATCGACCCGGGCGGCTGGAAGCGGAGTCGGGGTGTACGAAACCCGGCTGGTGAAGAGGGTGTCCCCGGTGAGCCCGATTCCGGTGACCGTAACAACCGCTTCGCCGTCGCCGGTCCAGGCTCGGCGTTCCACGGCAAGCACACCGTGATCGATGTCCGTAGGGAGTACATTGTCGCCGAAGGGCTGGCCGGCGTACGACCCTCCCGTACCGTCTTCAGTCAGAAGCGCAAGGACGTCGCGGGGCTCGTGGGGGTGCATCCATATGTGGGACTGCGTGTTGCCCTCGGCATCCATGAGGACGAAGGGAGTCCGGGTCAGCTGGCCGGTGGCGACCTGGTCCAGGAAGGGGAGCGCCATTCCCAGGAAGCCCCCGTCGCGGAAGGGCCTGACGGGGCGCAAAGGCGAGCCATCCGGTTCCCCGAAACCCACCATGGCCGACACCGAACCCAGGAACTCACCCGCCGGGTCGAAGTAGCTGGCGCGGTTCCTGAGAACATCCCAGACCCACAGGGAGTCTCCGAACAAGCCCATGTTGTAGGGGGCCGCGAACTCGCCCGGACCTTCCCCCGCGCGGCCGACGGAGCCCGCGGGGGCGCCCTCGGCGGTCCATTGCCGAATGGTGGCTTCGTCGGGATGGAGGGAATGGAGGAGGCCATCGGGACCGAGCGCGAGGCGGTAGGCGGGGGAGAAAATGTAGTCGGGATCGTCGAGCGACCCGATGCGCACCTCCGGGCCATCGAACGTCCAGGGAGCGTCCGCGAAGGAACTCGTGGCAGGACCTCCGTCGCCGCCGCAGCTGGTTGTGAGAATCACCGCAAGGCATGAAGCGGAGATCAGGATCGATCGGCCGATTCCAGGGGTGACCAACGACGATCGCGGGGCGGGGAACATGGTGTTCAGAGGGACTCCTTTCTTCCTCTTGCGAGCCGATATCGCACGATGTACTCGACATCGAGTTCATCACGTTCGATTCCCCACACGACATCGTTGCCGACATGCACCAACCGGAGACCGGATGGCGTGCGTGCCCGGCCCAGCGGCGCGCCCTCGGCATCGAGAATCCACCACTCGCTGAACTGTTCGCCCGTCTCTGACTCGACCGGATCGAAGCGCGACAGCCAGATGTTGCCGTCCTCGGTCACCAGCATCCCGCTTACCGCGGGGAGATGGGATGGCCGGTAAAGTGCATCGCGGATAGCGGCTGCCGAGGCCTGGAACGCACTGGGCATGGAAGCCCTCTGCTCGGTCTGGACCTGGACCACGGAGTCGAAACGCTCGGCGGGCATCGGTGTGGGTTGATAGGGCACGGCCGCGGTGAAGAGGGTGTCTCCGCCGAGCCCGATCTTGCTGACCCTCACGGTCGGCTCCCCTTCGCCGGTCCAGGCACGGCGCTCAAGGACGAGCAGGCCGTCCTCGAGTATCGTCGCCATGTAGCCGTCGCCGAAAGGCTGACTGGAATAGGATCCTCCGAATCCGCTCTTGTTCAGGATCGCGAAGACATCGCGTGGCTCGTGGGGCTTCGCCCAGATGCGGCCCAGGGTTTCGCCGGCTCCGTCCATGTGGACGTACGGTGTCTCCGTCAGCGTACCGCGCGCGATCCCGTCCGACCACGCCGGTACCTGGCCGACAAAGGTACCGTCGCGCAAGGGCGATTCGGGGCGCGGAGGCGAGCTCTCCGGGCCGCCTATCTCGACTTTGGGCGAAACCGACCCCACGAACTCCCCCTCCAGGTCGAAGTAATTGACGCGATAGGCGTCCAGATCCCAGACCCACAGGGAATCGCCGTGGAACCCCATCCGAATGGGCCGCTCAAACTCGCCTGGGCCCTCGCCTTGTCTCCCGACCGAGCCGGCCGGGGTACCATCCGGGGTCCATCGGCGGATGGTGGCATCTCCCCAGTGCAAGGAATACAGGAATCCGTCCGGACTCGGGGTCAGTCCGACGACCGGGCCGAATACATAGTCGGGGTCGTCGAGCGACCCGATCCTCACCTCGGGTCCGGACACGGTCCAGGGATCGGCGGAGAAGGGATCGGGTGAGGAGACCTCGTCGCTCTGGCAGCCCGCCGCGAGGATCACCGCCAGGGCGAGTGCGGGTGTTCGTGTCGGGCGGGGGGGACCGCAGGTGCTCAGGCAGGGTTGCAGGGCAGCGGACATTTGAGTAATCGACCTTTCCGTATGGAGTTGTACTGCTGTTGCGGCAAGAATCCGTGGCGGTGATGATATTTGGCAACCCGCAGGCTGCTGGCTCCCGACGACTTGGAGAGTGTTGATGCGCTTTTCGGCCGATTGTGCAACCCGTGGCAAACGCAGATCTGCCCGTTACACTTCGTACTCCGTCGCGGCCACTGCGTTCCTTTGCCTGATTCCACTCTCCGCGGCGGCGCAAGGCACACTGGAGGGCACCATACGCCATGCCGGCACCGGCGCGGCCTTGCCCGGAGCCCAGGTGGGCCTGGCCGCGCTCAGCCTGGGAGGGACCACGGGCCCTGACGGCCGGTACGAAATTCAGGACATCCCGACGGGTATACACACGGTACACATTCAACTCATCGGCTACGCCACCGAGGTCCGCGAAGTCAGCGTTGCGGACGGCCGTACCACGCACCTGGACGTGGAGCTGCACGAGACCGCCGTCGCCCTGGAAGGGCTGGTTGCAGTGGGGAGCCGGGCCAGGCCCCGGACGGTCACGCAGTCGTCGGTTCCGATCGATGCCATCTCGTCGCAGGACTTCATCGACCAGGGCGACACGGATGTGAACGACCTCCTCAGAACCGTGATACCGTCCTTCAACGTGAACCCGCAGGCCACGGGAGACGCGGCCAAGATCGTGCGCCCGGCCAGCCTGCGCGGCCTGGCCCCGGACCACACGTTGGTGCTCGTGAACGGGAAGCGGCGCCACCGGGCGGCCGTGATCACGTGGATCGGAGGCGGTTTCGCCGACGGGGCACAGGGGTCCGACCTCTCGTCCATTCCAGCCATTGCGCTGCGCCAGGTGGAGGTGCTACGCGACGGCGCGGCGGCGCAGTACGGTTCCGACGCCATCGCCGGGGTTGTCAACCTCACGCTCCGGGATGAGCCATCGGGAGGCCGCGTGGAGGTCCGCACGGGCACCTTCTGGGAGGGCGACGGCGAGTCCTACACCGTCGCCGGAAACATCGGCCTGCCCCTGGGCGAAGCCGGTTTCGTCAACCTGAGCGCCGAATTCGGCGAGTCGAACCCGACCAGCCGCAGCATCCAGCGCGACGACGCGGCCGCGCTCATCGCCGCGGGGAACACCCACGTTAGGAACCCGGTGCAGATCTGGGGCGCTCCCACCATCGACAACGACTTCAAGTTGTGGGGCAACTTCAGCCGCTTCCTCGGCGACGGCCTGCAGATCTACGGGCACGCCAACTATGCCAGCGAGACGGTTACGGGCGGATTCTTCTTCCGCAACCCCAACACGCGCGCGGGTGTGTTCAGCCTGGACGGCGGCGAGACTCTCCTGGTGGGAGATGTTGTGGATGCGCAGGACGGTGTACTCGATGGCTCGGCCAACTGCCCCGTGGTGAAGATCGCGAACTGGGTACCGGATCCCGTTGCACTGGGGCGCGTGCTCGACGATCCCAACTGCTTCACCTTCCAGGAGATGTTCCCGGGGGGGCTTCACGCCGCAGTTCGGGGGCGACGCGTCGGACGCGTCGTTGGTAGTGGGGCTGAGGGGCCACACCCACGGCGGCCTGCTGTGGGACGTCAGCGGCAGCTTCGGCCAAAACGCGGTCGACTTCTTCATCGACAACACGGTCAACGCGTCGCTGGGTCCCCAGTCTCCCGCCTCCTTCGATCCCGGCGTGTACATGCAGCGGGAGATCGGCGCCAACCTCGACCTGAACTACACGGTCAACGACATGGTCAACGTGGCGGGTGGCGCCGAGTTCAGGGACGAGTACTTCGAGATCGGCATCGGAGAGACCACGTCGTGGGAGATCGGCCCCTTCGCCCCTCAGGGGTTCAGCGCTGGATCCAACGGCTTCCCGGGCTTCAGCGACCCGGCAGAAGCCGAGCGGCTGATCGCCGAGGGGATCACCAGCGCAAAGAATCTGGCCAACTTCCGTTTCTTCACCAACGACTTCAACACGCGTACGCGGGGCGTCGACGTCGTGGCGTCCTTCGCCCCCGCAGGGATGGGCGGCGACACCGAATTCAGCCTGGCGATCAACCACACAGCCACCACGGTCACGAGCTACAACCCTGCGGTGCTGGACGAGGTCCGGATCCGCCAGCTCGAGGACGCACTGCCCGGCACCCGCTGGACGACCTCGGGCAGACGGGCGTGGGGTGATCTGTCGCTGCTGGGCCGGCTCAGCTACTACGCGGGCTGGTTCGACTCGCGCGACGACCGGGACTATCCGGGTGAATTCCTCGTGGACCTGGAGGCCACCTACGCGGTCAGCGAGTCGGCGAAGATCACCGTGGGCAGCCAGAACGCGCTGAATCAGTACCCGGAAGAGAACCCCAACGCCGCGACGGTTGCAGGGAACCGGTACAGCCCGGCGACTCCGTTCGGAGCCAGTGGCGGTTTCGTCTACGTGAAGATGGGCTTCAACTGGTAGGCTGATCCCCGTGTTCGCGGATGAATTCCTCGGTACCTTCCGGCAGAAACAGGTTCGATCTCGTGCACGGCGTGCCGGACCGTCTGCTTCGTGCCGCCCATCCCAACGTTCCTCGAGCGGGGTCAGAGCAGGTCGAGTGTCCCTTGCGTAGCAATCATATAATTTGCTATTTGATTGAATAAATTACCTGTCAATTGCCAACATGGCCATTCGTGCCGAGGCGTATTCGTCGGTACGGCGGCTACTTCCGGCGCTCTTTTCGACCCATCCGCACCTGGACAAGGAGATTGCCAACCCCCTTCGGCGGATTACACCGAGGAACGGTATGCATGTGGCGCCGTCCTGCTCCAACTGGAGCGGCGCACCGAGGCATACGGCGTCGTGGGTACCGTCCCGTTTGATCCTGAACCGAGGGGGACAGAGGTGACGGATGTCCGGCAGATCCAGAGGGGTCTATCGACCGGCGCCATCGGAGCCGACGAGTTACTGGCTAACGCCTGCGACTGCGGCGCGGGGAAGTGTTGAAGAAGTGGAGATGGTACTTTCAGAAGTGCGAGAGGCGCTGAAGGAGGGGAAAGGCCCTGAAGACGCGAGTCGCCGACTCAGTAGCGGCGATTGATGGCGGTGGAGGAGGAGTTGTTCCCGTTGAGTCCTGAGGTCCCCACCGGCCGGGTGTTGACCCGGAGGCCGGTAAATGCATACAGGCCAATATTTTGGACGACTGCGTGGGAGGGGAACATTTTGGAACCTGGAACGGTCAGGCCCATTGGCTGGTAGTTCCCACCGTTACGGGCCGGAACGGCCGGGTGAGCACGCGCGCCAGATCTCCTCCCGGCGTGGTCACCTTGATTGCATAGGCGGACGAATCCGCATAGGCGACACCACCGCCAGGGAGTGCCCCGGCCACCATGCCGGGCCGGAACCCTCTCGCGTCTCCCGACGGTTTCCACCCTCGGGCTATCGTGTCCCGTGTGACTTCATCGCCGTCAATACCAAAGCGCTCGATGGGACGGAAGGTTAGTTCGGCCGCGACCTCGCCGGCACGCATGTTCATGGCGCTCACAGCGCCCGTCGCCAGGACGGTCCCGCTGCCTGGGTCGGACTGCAGGAGCGGCAGGATGAAAAGGAACCCCTCGCCGGGCATGCTCATCGTGCGTTCGAACTCGCCGCCGGGTCCGAACAAAGCGAAGTGACCCCCGCCAGGATTGAAGGCGGCTGTGCGGTGGTCTGGAAGGACCGTGAATTTGATCGCGGTGCTGGTGTTCCCGTCGAACTCCCCGGGGCCGTCGCCCAGGCCGCCGAACTCGCGCAGGAATCCTCCGTCCTGGCCCACGACCACGAATCGCGCCGCCTGAGAGTCCAGAACGTAGAGATTGCCGGCCGCGTCGAACGCCAGTCCCCCGACCCTTCCGAAGGTCTCCCACTCGTCGCCATCGAACGAGCCTATCCGGTAGACCTCCTCGAAGTCTGCTGCGAGTAGGCGATCCTCAGCCGGAAGTTCGATCACCTGCTGGGCGTTGAGGGCGGGGACGTGTCCGGGCAGGACACCCGTGAGTACAGTCACCAGGCCAGCTGCGCCGCATGACGACACTACAAAACGGACTGCGTCCGGCACCGTCGGTCCTGCGAAGATCGATGACGGCCTCGTCCCGTCGACTTTGGACACGCAATATAGGGAACAAGGTTGTACACGGCGGTCAGACGAGCTCGGGTTCGCCCCGGCGCTCCCCGTCGCCCCCGTGCTCCCGGATGAAGTCCTCCGTCCCTTCCGGCAGAAAGAGATTGTCCGAGATCTCCGCGATCTCCTCCGCTTCCTCCCAGGCCCGTTCCAGCAGCCACAGCTCGCCCTCCAGGGCGCGCCGTTCCTGCTCTTCGTGGAGTGCCATCTCGAGGGCAAGTTTGGTGGGCTTGGGCATCTTGTTGACGTAACCCGGCACGCCCTTCTTGTCCTGGAAGCGGTCACCTTCGGCGATGTCCACGAGAAACCGCTCCGGGTGCCCGACCGCTTCGATCTCGTTCACCGCGTGCCGGACGGTCTCCTTCGTGCCGCCCATAGAGTTCATCTTGGGAAGGATTGTCCCCGCGAAACGGCGGGCTTCACCACCTTCGTACCAGGTCTTCTTCTTGCCCTTGCGGATCTGGACCTTGAAGCCCAACTCGTCGTCGGCGGGGCGCACCCGCGTGCCCAGCAGATCCTGCCGCTTGAGCTTGATCTTGCCGCCCCCGTCCGGGTGCAGCTTGACTAGCGTGCGCGCGTTCAGCCAGACGTTGACCAAATTGCCGCTCTGGCTCAGAAGCGAGCCGCCCAGGATGCCGGCGGCCGCGCCACCGATCACGAAACCGCCGAGGACGACGACAGCTGCCGTGCCGTAGATGATCTTCTTGCGGCGGCGGCGGCCGAACTGGTCCCCATAGCGCCACGCCGCGAACTCGGGACGCATCGGCTCTCCGATCCGAACGAGCGTCAGTCCCTCCGGGTGGCGCGCGAGCCCGATGTTGTCGGTGGATACGCGAATGCGGGTGCCCCGGAAGATCCGCTCGCACATCTCCACCGCTTCCCAGCGCTCTTCGAGTGGCGTGAGGTTCCAGCGCTCGCACTTCATGCAGACGACCCAGAGCCGCCCGCGCGCGGCGTCGAAAGCCAGGCGGCGTCCCACCGGAAAGGTCTCGATGACCTCGTTGGTCCCGAGGGGCTTGGTGCAAAACATGCAGGAGGTGTACACGGCGGTCCCATTTGACTTGAACGGGTCGGTGTCGTAACCAAAGTAGTGTACGAAGCCGGGGTTCGGCCTCTTTCGCTGGCTTCACTGTAGCTGGCCCCGGTGACCACCCGAACAGGATTCGCCCATGGAACCCGAGACGACTGCGTTGATCACCGACCCCATGGCCGTGTTCGGCTTCCTGGCCGCCCTCGTGGCCGGGTGGGGACGGAAGATCGTGTGCTGCTAGATCGGCCCCTCCTCCCACGGTCCCCAGAGCGCGTAGGTCGCGCTCGTCCGGGAGCCTCCATGCCACCGGGAACCCTGCGCGTTGAAGAACAGGACGCGGCCGTCCGGGCTGAAGCACGAGCCTGCGAACTCGTCCCGCTCGTTCCCGGTGTCGGGGCCCCGGACAAGGTTCACGATCCGTCCCTGCCGGTCGAGGCCCCGGATGAACTGGTCTCCGGTCCCGTCTTCGCACATCACCAATCCACCTCGTGGACTCAATACGATGTTGTCCGGGCTGTCCAGGATGTCTTTCGAGGGCGATTCGAAGACCAGCCTCAGCTCTCCCGCCTCCGCGGAGGTCGGCCGGTAGTGGAACACCTGCCCCGCGAGCGCGTCCCCTCCGTTCGTCGACACGACATGGATCCCGCCGTCCCCGTGGAAGGCGCCTTCGAGCCGCGCGAACCGTGCGGCGCCCTCCGCCACGCCCTGATTGAAGACCGCCAGCGGTTCCTCCTCGGCGGTGCGGGGATCAGGATCGGCAATGTCGACCCAGTGCACGGGCAACACCGCTCCCTGCGTCTGGCCCCGTGCGGTCAGGTACTCCGCCTGGCCCGTCACCGCCATCATCTGAAGCCTGCCGCCGTCGGCGAGCACTCCGGGGGTGTCGGGGATGAAACGATAGAAGCCCGCGCCGGGTTCGCTGCCGGGCTCGTACCACATGTCCTCGGTCTGGTAGACGATCCCCGTCGCCGGATCCACGGCCACCGCCTCGTGCACGAAACGTCCCATGGCGCGCAAGGGCCTGGGGTCCACGGGGCCCGTCGCGCCCACCGGAACTTCGAAGATGTACCCGTGCGGCCTGCGGTAGCCCGACTCGGGTCCGTAGGTGGTTTCCTCACACGATAGCCAGCTGCCCCATGGTGTGGGACCGCCGGCGCAGTTGACCATGGTGCCCGCCAGCGACACGAACTCGTCCACGAGTTCAACGGCGACATCACTTCCGCTCACGGCAACGCTGACCTCCAGCGATGTGGTTCCGCCGCTCGCCCGGCGGTCGTAGTGGGGATCACCGATCGGCACCGCTTCGTCGGCGTAGTCGTCCATCTCGTGGTTGCGGATCAGACGGACGTTGCCGTTCGGCAGCGGAAACGCGGCCATGCCGTCAAACCCATTGGGGACGATCAAGCCGTCTCTGGCGGACGACGGAAGCCCTCCCGAACTGAGGCGGATGCAGCGGAAGCGTTCCGGAATCTCCAGTTCGGGGCAGTCCAGGCTTCTGATCAGTTCGCCGTAGGGCTTGATGAACGGGTCGGGAGGCTTGACCGGGACATCGGTCTCTCCGGACTCGTCGGGACCGGTGGTATCGCTGCAGGCTACAAGCCCCGCCAGGGACGGGGTAACGATGGCGGTCCCACTCGCGCAGGCCAGTCTCCTCAGGAACGTACGGCGCGGCATGGACATGAGCGTTCTCCTTCTCGTTGGCGGGAGATGCCCTCGGGCCGCTCGATCACCCTCGGGCCGACAGCAAGATCCTATCGCTTCCTCCTCACCCGCGGTGACCGTCTGGGCCGGAATCGAGTCCACCGCCACCGGATCTCTCGTGTAGGGTCACGTCGTCACACCCTCGATCAGGTCGCTACAACGTGGGATTGGCGTTGCGTCACCAGCCGGCCGATTGTACACGGCATTCGCATTTGACTTTGAGGAGTCGGTATCGTAGCTGTCCCTGCTGACAATAGTAATAGTAGGGTACGAAGCTGGCGGACGCCTCCTTTCGGGCGCACCCGACCGGCCACGGTACGGACTCAGGCTGGACGGAGCCATGGAACCCGAGACGACGGCGCTCATCACCGACCCCATGGCCGTATTCGGCTTCCTGGCCGCCATCGTGGCCGGGGTCTTCTGGATCTCGGAGCTGCCCCGCTTCAAGAAGGTCTTCGAGGTGGTCCCCCCGGTCATCTACGTCTACTTCCTGCCCATGCTGGCGACCACCGCCGGGATCACGCCGTCGGCGTCGCCGCTCTACGAATGGACGGTCCCGTACCTCCTCCTCTTCGCGCTCCTCATGTTGATGGTCTCGGTGGACGTGTCGAGCATCGCCAAGCTGGGCGGGATGGCGCTCTTCATGGTCGCGGCCGGCACGGTCGGCATCGTGATCGGCGGGCCGATTTCGCTCCTGATCTTCCAGGGCGCGCTCCCGGCCGACGCCTGGACCGGCTTCGCGGCGCTGTCGGGGAGCTGGATCGGGGGGACGGCCAACATGGTGGCAATCGCGGAGAGCGTCGGCACGTCCCCCGACGCGATGGGCCCGGTGATCGTCGTGGACACGGTGGTGGGGTACGGGTGGATGGGCGTGCTGATCGCGCTGGTGGGGTTTCAGAGCCGCTTCGACCGGCGCACCGGGGCGCGGACCGAGGTGGTCGAGGAGACCAACAGCCGCCTCGCGGAGATGGACCGGGAGCGACGGCCCACCACGCTGCGCGATGCGGTGGTCATGATCGGGATGGGCATGGCGTGTGCGGTGGGGGCCCAGCGGTTGGGCCAGGGCCTCCCGGCGATAGGAGATCCAACGATCGTCAGCGGCACCACCTGGTCCATCCTCATCGTGGTGACCGGGGGGCTGGCCCTCTCGTTCACGCGCCTTCGCGAGCTGGAAAAGGTGGGCGCGTCCGGGCTGGGCTACACAGCGTTGTACCTGCTCCTGGCCGGCATCGGCGCGCAGGCCGACCTGAGGGCCGTGCTCGATGCACCGGTGTACCTGGCCGCGGGCGCAGTCTGGATCGCGATCCACGTCGGCGTGCTGTTGATCGCTGCCCGGATCGTGCGTGCGCCCCTCTTCTTCGTGGCGACGGGCAGCATGGCCAACATCGGCGGCGCGGCCTCGGCCCCGGTGGTGGCGGGCGTGTACCATCGCGCGATGGCTCCCATCGGACTGCTGATGGCCGTGGTGGGGTACATTCTGGGGATCTACGCCGCGCTTCTGTGTGCGTGGCTGCTGGGGCTGGTGGGGACGTGACCATGTCACGCGCACTACTCACCTTCATCGTCGCCGCCGCAGTTTCCTCATGCGTCATGGAATCCGCAGGGCCCCCCGCTGTGCGCGAGACCCTGCCGAACGGCGCGGTCCTGATACGGTATCCCAACCTCCCTGCCATCGACTCCACCGGCCCCGAGGTCACCGTAGCGCAGGTGGACCTCAAGTTCGGGTCCCTCGAGGGGGACGACCCCAACCTCATCTTCGGGGACATCCGGGGCGTCCAGGCCGCCAGCGACGGTACCATCTACGTGCTGGACTTCCAGACTGCGGATGTCCGCGTTTTCGACTCCGATGGCCAGTATCTGCGGACCATCGCAGGACGAGGTGAAGGCCCGGGAGAGATCACCGCAGCCAACGGGATCTTCCTCTCGGGCGACACGCTGCTGTGGTTCCACGACCACGGCAAGTGGACGATCATCGGGGTGGACCCGGCCGGAGAGGAGGTGCGCCGGTTCAACAAGCCGGTCATGAGCTACACGTACATCTGGGACGGAGTGTTCGACAATCGGGGACGCTACTGGAAGCGCACCTTGCATTCGGACGACGGATTCACCTATCCACCCCCACCGGGCCTGAGTTCAAGCACCGTCCGGCGCTACCACAAGTCCTCCGACCTGTCCAGCGGGGCCATCGACTCGGTTTACCTCGGTGAAAGCAGTGGCCGGTCATACACATACAAAGACTCGTACGGGATCTGGCAGTACCTACCCCTTCGCTTCGAGGCATCCGAGATGATCGTGTTCAACCCGTCCGGGGGATTCTGGCGCGCGAACAGCGCGTCATACCGCATTGCGCGGACCGGCGAGGGGGGGGACACGCTGGTCGTCATCGAGGCCGGGCTGCCCGTGCAACCGGTGACGGACGAAGACCGTTCGGCCTACGTCGAAAGCATTCTCGAGACTTGGCCCGGTCTGCGCCGCGAGGCCGAAGAGGTCGCGGCCTTCATGCCGGACGTCAAGCCCATTCTGGCGGGTATGTTCGTGGACGACGAAGGCCGGCTCTGGGTAGAGAGGGTCACTCCGAACGACGCGCCCGCCTTCTACGACCGGTATTCCGAAGACGGTGACTACCTGGGTTCGATACGCCTCGGGTTCAAGCCGGCAAGGGGCAGATTCTGGGTACAGCACGGCAATGTCTACACCTGGGTCACGGACGAAATGGGTGTGCCCTTCATCGTCCGGGCTCCCTTCTCGTGAAGCGGCGAACACCGTCCGTGACCCCGCGGCTGAGCCTTGGCGGTCCACGCGAGCAGCGCTCGCTCCTACCCCATTCCGCAGGGGCGCCCGGCCTCTCGAATGGCGTCGGCTGCACCTTCCAGCGAGTAGGTGTAGCGGACGGCGCCCACTTCCTCCCAGTCCAGTTCGATCACGAGGGAGTCGCTCGGCATAGAAGGGGTCTGCAGGAGGCGCCTGACGAATTCGGCATCCGAACTCTCGCCCGTGCCCCTGTCCTGGGCGTCCTCCTGGTCAAGGAAGATCCGGTAGCGAACGGGGACCGCGTGAGCTTGCAATACGACCGCTTCTTCGCCCCAAGTGGTCCGCAGTTCCAGGGGTCCCGTGATCAATGACCCCGGAACTGCCGGCGCGGTCGGGCGGGCGAACGAAGTCACCCTCGCCGTCGAACAGCGTGAGCCGACCATTCGAGTCGTCCCATACCGCAACGGTGTCGCCGCGGAACGCCGCGAGAAGTCGAAGTCGCATGAATTCTCCGGGGCCGGCACCCCGGCCTCCAAGTGTCTTCGAGTGAGACCCGTCACTGCGTTACCGACTGCCGGGCGAGTCAATGCTACGCTGGGACGTGTTTGCCAACGACGGCGCATACCTCGGCCGCGTGGACGTCCCCGCATCCTTCCGGATCGAGGAAGTGGGCCGCGGCCAGGCCCTCGGCGTCGCCACCGACGACCTCGGCTTCGAGCGCGTCCAGCTGCGCGACCTTACCTTGAACACGCCGTAACCGTCGGTGCCAGCGGAGCCCGTAGCGCCCGCAAGCGAGGCGCGTCCTCACTCCCCCGTCACGCTTTGGAGCGAAGCCTTGAAGCCAATGCGGCCCCCTCCCTCCTTCCACTCCACCGCGTGCGGCACTCCTTCGCTCGCCAGCTCTTCCAGGATGGAACACACCTCGTCCGCGAGGCGCTGGTCGAAGAGATGGGGGTGGTCGAGGTACCAGGCCACCCAGGCCTCGCCGAGCAGATGGTCCTTGAAGGAGCGACGGTAGGACTTCCACATCCTATCTTCAATCGCCCCGGTCTCCCACTGGTAGAGCAGGTTGCCGATGTGGCGGAAGACCGCTGTCATGTAGGAGTCCCAGCGCAACCGCTCCCCGGCCACGAGCCGGTCCGGGGCGTCGGCTGCCCGCGCAAGGAAGTCGGCGAGTTCGCGGTCGCGGAAGACATGCTCGAGCAGGCGGATGCTGTTCTCGACCATCGAGTTGAAGGCGGCCGCGCGCACGCTCCTGGTGTTGCGCCGGGTCTGCTCCATGCCTAGGAGCTTGCGCCCCAGAAGCGCAGCGGGCGTGACGGGAAGACGGGAGGGCCAGTGGGGGCCAGAGAGATTCGGGGAGAGAGAGGTAGGGATCCGGGGCCGCCGACGGGCCGGGAAGGCCGCGTAGCGCCAAATCGGGGTCCAGGAGGCCGGTGGGAGGCCCGGGGGGCGCAGTTGCGGGGCAACGATCGTCGGCTCATGCGGCCTGGAGGGTGTGCAGCCGCTTGACGTTGAGGGCGAGGCACACGAGGGTCCACTCGCCCTGCACCTTCTCGAGGCCCCGGAAGCTGAATCGTCGAAATCCCATCACCTCCTTGACCCAGCCGACAGGCGCCTCCGCCATCCACTTTCGGCGTGCGTACCGCCTCCGGCCCTCGTCGCTCTCCAGCTTCTCGGCCATGCGCGCCTTCGCCGGATGCTCGTCCGCATCGACGGCCGGGGCGGTCCCGCCCTCCCGGCCCAGAGCCACATACCCGTCTATGTCCCGCTCCTTCAGCGCCTGCAGGTCCGGTTCGTTGCAATAGCCTGCGTCCGCCAGCACCTGCGCCGGCGTCTCGCCGCACGTCTGTGCCGCCGCGTCGACCATCGGGACCAGCTGGCCCTGGTCGCTCGCGTTGTCCGTCACCTCGGCCCCCACCACCAGCTGGTTCTCCCCCTCCACCGCCATCTGCGCGTTGTAGCTTTGCTGGAACCCCTCCGAACTCGTCTTCATGATCCGGCTCTCCGGATCGGTGAAGTTGCTCTGCGCCTTCTCGTCCGGCTCGCCGTACTTCCGCTTGTAGGGCTGGCCCCCTTCGGGTTGCGCTTCTGTCCCGGCTTGCGGCCCCGCGCGTCGTCCCTCGCCCGCTGCTCGGCCTCCAGGCGCGCCTTCGCCTCCCGGATCGCCGCCAGCCGGTCCTCGCGCCGCTTGAGCTCCTCCGGCAACTCGTCCCCGCGGACCTCCTCGCCGTAGCGGGCGTCCTCCGCCGCGTCGACCGCCTCGGCCTCCTCCAGCAGCCCCGCAATCTCCGCTTGCAGCCGGCGCTCCTCCCTGGCCATCCGGCCGTAGCTCATCGCCTTGCGCTTGCTCGCGTTGGCCCGGACCTTCGTCCCGTCCACCGACATCCTGCCAAGCCCCGCCAGGCCCATCGTCCGCGCCAGGCGAACCACCTCGGCGAACACCGCCCCGAAATCCTTCAGATGGCGGCGCCGAAACTCGCACAGCGTCCGGTGCTGCGGAAAGTTGCCCGCCGCCAGCATCCGAAACGCAATGTCCTCCTCCAGCTTCTTCGCCAGCTTCCGCGACGAAAAGGTGCCCGTCGCGTACCCGTAGACCAGCACCTTCACCATCATCCGCGGTTCGTACGGCGAGTTGCGCCGCCCGTCCCCCTCGTACGGCGCGTAGAACGCCCCAAGATCCAAGGCGTCCACCAGGTCGCTCACATGGTGCGCCAGGTGCCCTTCCCCAACCCACTCCCGAAGATCCTGCGGGAGCAGCAGCATCTGATCCGGCTGGTACGGTCGGAACGTCGTTCCCATTGACCCCCCTCGGCAGGCCGCAGACTTTTCACAATGCCTTTGATACCTCCAAAGATAGCCGCTGCGGTTTTCTGCGGCGCAGACTCCTAGCCTAAGCTGGCGCGCGACCAGAAGCAGCGACAGCACGACGCCCACGGCGCCGATGAACTCGCCAAGGTTGCCGAGGATGTCAAAGGTCATCCGGGTAAACGTCACGAAGCAGAGAGCGCGCGAGCGCGCGGACCGGGAACCGGTCGCGGCGCCAGGAAATCCGGCTTGGCGGCGGACAAAACGCCGCCATAGGGACCGGAGGTGCTCACAATATACGCGCTCCTCGATCCCTGGCGCGACCTCCGGCGTCCCGCGGCGCGGGCCAAGGGGCTCCCCACCGCATTACCCACTACGTGCCGACAGACGAGGGTTGGAGCGAATACAATATCGCAGCCTTTCCAGACCTAATAGACGCTCCGGGAGATGCGGTCATCGTGGAGGGGGTTGAGGATGGTGTGCCGTATCTCACCTTCTATGTCACCCATAACGGCGACATCCTGGCCGTACGCAAGAACCTCGACACCGACGTGCCCACAGTGGTTCGATTGCGCTTGGCATGGACGGAGTCCGACGCGATCTCAGCGCCGACATCCTGGAAGCAGCTTGCGATGCAGGGATTGATCGACGGGACGCAATGTCCGCTGTGCGATACCGACTGGGAAGATGAGGAAGCGCTGATAGCACACCTGAAAGCATGGTCGAGGCCAACTGGACCTCCTGGGAGGAGTCCCGAGCGTACCACGAGGAGCGCGCGACCGAGGACGGGCGGATCTTCGTCTTGGAACCAAACATTAGTGCACTAAGCGTCTGGGATCGCGAAGGCGAGCCGGTCCTGAGCATCGGGCGCCCTGGCCAAGGACCTGGCGAGTTCGTCTTTCCGCACCGGGTGCACGTCGGGTCCGACGGCTTCTTCGTGCACGAAGAATCGCGCTTCACGTTCTATGCCGATGACGGCACACTGCTGAGAACGGCGCCCGGGATACCCACGTCGGCCAGCTTCCAGGGATGGCCAATCCAGACGTTGGGGAGTCTGGGAGACGGTAGCTTGCTCGGGCTCCCCGGGGTCAGCGCCGCCGCCGAACTCGGTTGGTTGGCCGACGAGCCCATAGACGGACTACCACTGTTGAAAGTGGCCAATGTGGACGGGCGCTGGGCCATGGACACCGTGTACGTCATCGACCAAAGGAACGGAACGCTGGGGATTCGAGACCCCGGGGGCGAATCCCCATCCAGTGGGCTCTTCACTACGCAATCCTTCGGGGACAGCGACCTCTTTGAGTTCGATCCTGGCACAGGTACGGTTTTGGTTGTGCGGAGGAACACCGGAGTTGGTGAGGGCCGACAGTAGCTGAACGCCCCAGTCTGCTGTTCAAGCGGCACCGGTAGGCGGCCAGCAGGGCCCGACTCGTCCGCTACCCGCACCGCCAGTCAGCATGAGGGCTTACGGCGCTACCGTCCGAGAACCCGCCTCAGCTCCACCACTTCCTTGCCGAGCTCCGTCTTGCGCACCACTGCAGCCAAGTCCCCCGTCAGGTCAAGCAACCTCACGTCGTCGCGAGATGTCAGAGTGGCTACGTGCCCCTCGCCAGGCCTGAAGACGAACCACTCCGGGCCGGCGATTTCGCCGCTGCCGGATTCGATTCCGCCGTAACGGAGCGCAAACACGAATCCGTCGGCCACGATCAGCGGAGGACGGTGCGCCCGCTCCAACGTGAACCATCCATACGGCGGCAGGTGATCCGGATACCCGGCGCGAAACATTCCTTCAATAAAGCGCTCCATCCTTTCGTCGGCGCCCGCGAGAAGTCCTTCGCGCGCCCACTCGATGTCGCTCTGTTTCAACGGTGTCATCGGCGGCACCGGGTCCGGAATCAGCGTCTCCAATTGAGCGCCGTCACGGCCGTACACCGAAATCGCGTAGGAGTCGTTGTCCGTCACTACGAAGATGGAATCCACCACGGCGACCCCTGTAGCGCGCCCGAACAGCCGGGACATCTGCCGGACACCCCCGCGTCCCCAAGGTTCGAAATACGTCTCCGGGCCGACAATGTCGATCAACCGGTCGGCTGACGCTCCTCCCGAGTCATGGCGAACCAGTGTCATGGGCAAGCGGCGCGTCTCCGCCTCGTCCGGCACATACATTGGGTTGTCTACGGCCTTAGCCAGAAGCGAACCGTCCGCAAAGGAGCCGACCACGCGGGTCAACGGCAATTCGTCGAGCGGCCTGACGGCAATGGAGCGCACCCGGGAGCCATCCAACGAGTAGACATCCACTCTGATGTCTGCACGGTCATATACGTGGATTTCGTCCTTGACCCGGTTCATCCAGCCCATGTTGAGGTACTCTCCGGGGCCTTCCCCTTCTCGTCCAACAGTCTTGTCAAGCCGACCGACATGCGTGTAGAAGCGGAGACTGCTCGTACTCGCCTCTGCAACGACCACATGGTCCTCCGAAATCGCGACCCCGGCCACTCGGTAGAGCGGATCCGTCTGCGTACCACCCGCGCTCGCAAGGACGTTCGAGGCCAGTCGCC
This sequence comes from Longimicrobiales bacterium, assembly GCA_963555795.3. Classification (GTDB taxonomy): domain Bacteria; phylum Gemmatimonadota; class Gemmatimonadetes; order Longimicrobiales; family Gaopeijiaceae; genus Bin94. Next base: position 1,780,626 of record CAUVXA020000007.1, read on the forward strand.
ACATCGCCGGGCCTGGGTTTGCCGACTGCATGACGGTGGGCTCCGGGGCAATGGACGCGACAGAAGACCCTTCGCGCGGTACGGGAGAATCCGGCTCCTCAGTGCCTGGTCCATCGAGGTTCAACGAGAAGCCTCTCGCGGCCCATTCCCGCACGCTCCGACGACCTTCGAACCGTGCAACTTCCGTGAGTGCCTCCGAAGTCCAGGAAGTCTGTCCCACGGTGATGTCCTCGAGAAACACCAAAACTGCCGGCACCGTCCCCCCGCTGTAGCGAAAGCGCCCAGTGTTGAACCAGCTGCGTCCTGCAGAAACCTCGTCAAAGGGACCGTACGCGTTGAGCACTCTCAACCCCTCCGCGATGTCCCATTCCGTCGCAACACCGACCGTCGAATAGTAGATCCCCTCCCTCGTGGCGAGCGCACGAAGAAAATCCCTCGCGGCCCTGACCTGCGTCACATAGGCCGGATCTGGCATCGCCCCCGGCGCCACCCACTGGGCCATGAGAACGAACGTAAGATGTCGCCCCGACTCAATTTCTGTGTCGATGACGACATCCGCCGACGGCGGGCGTCTCACCGTGGTCGTCACCAACGCGACCGCGGCTACCGCCAGGATGGCCAAGAACGAGTAGGCGATGACTCGCTTGTTTCCGGAGAAGGCGAGGCTGGCCCGTCTGCCCCACCTGGGCGACCGCTCTTTGGGGGTGAACATGTTCTTCTCCCTGATCACTGACGTGGGGTCCGGTGCGCGCATTGTGCTCTTCATTGGAAGAGACTAGGCGGTCCTCCACGCACTGTCAACTAAAACATTAGGAGCAGGAACTCCCGGGCCTCCGCCAGCGTCACGATGGGATAGGCTCCGAGCCCGACATTGACAGGGTGGCCGTGGATCCGCAGCCTTTGGCTCCAGGTCTTGGACAGCCGCCCGGTGGTCGTCGGCTTCACGAGCAGGGACAGACCGAAGCCGCCCCGTCCGCCGTTGGACCTCGTGACCTGAGCAAGGCCGACAGTTATGTACCAGAAATGCATGTTCTGCACCAAACCCCTCGGGACCAACGAGGTCGTCGAGACCTTCCCGGTCGGCCGGCGACTGGCCTTCGACGAGGCCCGGGGGCGGCTCTGGGTCGTGTGCCGGAAGTGCGAGCGCTGGAATCTGACCCCTCTCGAGGAACGCTGGGAAGCGGTCGAGGCGTGTGAACGGATCTTCCGCGACACCCGGGTCCGCTTCTCGACCGACAACATCGGGCTCGCCCGCCACCCGGAAGGACTGACCCTGGTCCGCGTCGGCGAGCCCCTGCGCCCCGAGTTCGCAGCGTGGCGCTATGGGGACCAGTTCGGACGGCGGCGGCGCAGGAAGATGCTGTATGGAGCCGCTGGCGTCGCCCTCGTGGGGGGGACCGCCGCTGGAGGCCTGGCCATCGGTGTCATGGGCGTCGTCCTGGTCGAGGCGCCGCTTCACATGGCCAACCTGTGGGTGAACCTGCGTACAAGGGTCAAGCTTCGTCCAGACGGTGGCGGCGTCATTGGACTGAGGCGCGGTGACCTCCGCGACACCCGAATCCGCCCGGCCGACGACGACCCCGGCTTCAAGGTACAGGTGTGCCGGACTTCTCACAGCGTTGTCCGGAAGAAATGGTACCACGGCGAGGAAGCCCACCGCTTCGCCTCTGCGATCGTACCCGGACTGAACGGGATGGGGGGAACGAAAGCCGCTGTCCGCGACGCCGCGGGGGAGATCGAGGCAGCGGGCCACCCCGAGCGCTTTCTCTCCGACATCGCCGGCGGTGACGGGTTCGAGAATAGATGGGGCGAACCCGGATACATGGCCGAGATGCCCAAGCCCACCAGGCTGGCGCTCGAGATGGCACTTCACGAGGAGCAGGAACGACGGGCGCTGGAGGGCGAGCTTTGGCTGCTGGAGCGTGCATGGCGTGAAGCCGAGGAGATCGCCGAGATTTCGGACAATATGTTCTTGCCGGAGGGAACCGAGGAGTTCATCAGGGAGCACGGGGACGCGACGGCGCGGGACGACACGAGGCGGCCGGGGCACGCGTAGGGTGTAGGGCAGGGCAAGAACGAAAGGAACCAGGTGAGCAATCTCGGTATCGACTACAGCGAGCTAAAGAATCCATCCGGCCCGGGCGGGCGGCGAACCGGCCGCGGTGGGCGAACTGGTCGCGATGGGCGGCAAGCCGCGCGGAACGAGAAGCGAGCCGCCGATGGCCGCAAGCGTGCAACAGGTGTCGGGAACCGCCGCCGCGGTCTTTTCTGGCTCCCGATACGCCTGGTCCGCTGGGCCGTCTTCGGCGTAGTGCTGGCCGTACTCCCCTTCGTGCTCCTCATCCGGGGCGGCGTCTTCGCCTACCACGAATGGGGACTCGGGACGTGGCCCTCGCTGGCCATTTCGGCCGCGGCCACGGTGCTGCTGGTGACGCTCTACGCCTGGTGGGCGAGCCGGCGCATCGGCGCGGGGAAGGGGCTGAAGAAGCTCCTGACGCGGGCGGCTGGGCTGATCGGCGCGGCGTACGTGGCCTATTCGCTGGTCTACGTCGCCGGCGCCAACGCCAAGTCGGAAGAGGTGCGGGACGAGTACTCCGCACTCCACCCGCTGCTGCGCGTGGCCGCAAGCGCCCTGATCCTCGTGGACCCGGGGGCGGTGATCACCGACGCGGGCCGCACCCCCGACTTCTACCGCCGCATGGGTCTGTCGCCGAACGAGACGTCCCTCCACTTCGAACAACCCACGGGATTCGTCCACGCCCTGGATCTGCGCACCATCGGCCACCCCGAATGGCGGAACCGAGCGGCCGACCTCGCGTTCCGGGCGATGGGCTTCCACACCCTGCGCCACGTAGGAACCGCCGATCACCTGCACGTGTCACTGAGTCCGCCGGGGTAGCCCGCGACGGCCCGAGCGCACCCGCAAGCTCAGTTGTGCGGATGGCCCTCTTCGTAGTGCCGCGCCAGCGCGTCCCCGCCGAAGTCGTTCTCCAGGTCGCGCCACACGGAATGCACATGGTTGGCGTCGCCCTGCGTGTTGTCGTACTCGATCAGGAACGAGGGCCCGTGAACCCGGTAGTAGTGACCGTCCCCGGGTTCGGTCGAGCCGGCCCACGCGAAGCGGATCTCGCCCGGGTCGATCTCGCCATGGATGCGCGCCATCCACGCGTGCGCGGACGCGGCGTCCATATTGCCCACGTACTCGCCGATCACGCCGAAGAGCATTTGGCGTTGCTCGTCGTTCATGCGCGACGCGGGGAGCCCCTCGACGGCCTCGAGCCGGGCTTCCCGGTCGTTTCCCGTGATGATGTCGCGGGGTGCCTCCGCCGCGATCATCGCCGCTTCGAGCTGCTCCGCCGTGAGGCTCTGCACCAGGGCGCGCGCCATGTCCTCTTCGCGGCCGAGGGGACGCCACCCCGCCTTGGGCCCGGAGGGAACCCGCGCCGGATTGGCCCCCATGAACGCGGGCCCCGTCACGGTGAGCTCGTTGCTCGGCGACGAGAAGTTGAGCGACAGGTGGTGGCCCTCGAAGCGCCACCCCCAGGGCCCGTCCGGGCCGGGCGTGCCGAAGACGGTGACGTAGTAGTCCTCGGGATCGCGGCGCTCGGGACGGCCCTCCAGGACGCCCAGAATCCGTTCCAGTTCGATGATCGCGTTGGCCTTGTGGTATCCCTGGCTGCTCATCGTCGCCTGGAGAAGGGCATGAGCCGCGCTGCGCTGCTCCAGCGTCATGTCCTTGAGCGGGAGGCCGTTGCGCGACACGGGCGTGAAGGCCCAGTTGAAGCGCTCCTCGTCGCCAAGGTCGTAGGTGGCCTTTCCGCGAGCCTCGTCGTCGAGGAGGGAGAGGAAGGTTGTCGCGGACCCCGCAACGCCGTCCTCGCTGGCCGCGGGCGCCGGTGTCCCCGAACGCCCCGGCGCCGAAATCCACGCCGCCACCGCGGCCAGCGCCGCGAGGCCGAGTCCCAGGCGGGCGAACCGCCGTGCCGGATTTGTGCTTTCTCTGCTCATTTTCCTACCCCTCTTCTGCCTGAATCATTGCTGCCACTTCCTGCACCTCGTCGAGAACCCTCAGCAGGTTCCCGCTCCACAGCATCCCGATCTCTTCTTCCGAATATCCGCGGCGCACGAGCTCCAGCGTGACGCCGAAGGTCTCCGACGCGTCGTCCCAGCCAGCCACGCCGCCGCCCCCGTCGAAGTCCGAGCTGATCCCGACATGCTCGAGACCGATCAGGTTGACCATGTAGTCGATGTGGTCAACGAAGTCGGCAACGCTCACGTCGCCCGGACCGTCATCGCCGAGACGCTCGGCCGCGGCTGCGCGCACTTCGGCCATCTTCTCCCGGATGGCGTCGCGCTCGTCGTCGGGCATGGCCATGATTTCGCGGCGTCCCACCACCTCGAAACCCATCTCGGCGGCGATCTCGGCCTGTAATGCCCCCATCGCCTCGGAGCGGGCCGCGTTCTTCGTCGTGCTGACGAAGCTGCGCAGGGCCACGGTCTGGACCACGCCGCCGTTCTCGGCCACGGCGCGCAGTTGCTCGTCGTCGAGGTTGCGGCTGACGTCGCTCAGCGCGCGGGCGGCGGAGTGGGACGCGACGACCGGTGCGCGGGTCAGCTCCAGCGTCTGCCGGATGGACGGCTTGGACGGGTGCGAGATGTCGATCATGATGCCCAGCCGGTTCATCTCGGCGATGGCTTCGCGGCCCATGTCGCTGAGCCCGTCGTGGAGGAAGTTGCCGTCGTTCTCGCCCGAGTGCGCGTCCGAGAGCTGGCTGGGACCGGTGTGCGCGAGCGACATGTAGCGCGCGCCCCGGCCATGGAAGTCCTCGACGCGCGAGATGTCGGTCCCGAGCGGATACGCGTTCTCGACGCCGATCATGGCGACCTTCTTGCCCGAGGCCACGATCCGGCGCACGTCGTCGGAGGTGAGCGCCAGCTCGATCCGGTCGGGCGCGATCTCCTCGGTGAGGCGGTGGATGGCGTCGAACTTGTCGATGGCGTTCTCGTAGCCGGCGGCGTAGCCCTCGTCGGTGTGCGGGCCCTGGCCGGTGAAGACGACGAACCAGGCCACGTCCAGCCCCCCCGCCTCCATCTTGGGCAGGGTGACCTGGTTGGGCAGGTCCATCGTGTAGTTGCGCTCGGCGGTGAAGTTGGCCGTGCTGATGTCGTCGTGGGTGTCGAGGGTGATGACGCGGTCGTGGATCTCGCGGGCGCGTGCGGTCATTTCCTCTTCGGTTTCGTCGGTGGCGTCGTCGGCGCCCGGGGCGCAGGTCGTGGTGGCGAGGAAGAGGAGGAGGGGGAGGGCGAGTACGACAGGTCGGCGTGCGTTCATGCAAGGCTCCGATGCTACGGTGTGACTCGGGGCTGGCTGGCGCGCGGTCGCGGCTCAGCCACTCGCTTCAAGATAGGGCTCCGGGCGCTCGCTGGCACCCGGACCTTTGCCGAGCGGCGTCCCATGGGGCCATCTTTCCTGCCATGGGAATCATCGACTCCAGTCAGCAGCGCCGCTTTTCGCCAGAGAAGATGCAGAAGCTCAACCTGTTCGAGACCGATCAGATGTTCTGCGACGTCTACTGCCTTGGGCCCGGGCAGGCCCAGCACGTGCACGCCCATGCGGGCGCGACCAAGTTCTACTATGTGATCGAGGGCGAGGGGAGCTTCACGGTGGGGGACCGGCGCACCAGCCTGGGCCCGGGCGCGGTGGCGTGGTCGACACCGGGGGAGCCGCACGGTGTCGCGAACGAGTCCGATGGGGACCTGGTGTTGCTGGTGGCGATGGCGCCGAACCCGAATCGGTAGCGCGAGGACATGAACCCGGAACTATCGGTCATCCTGTTTGCCGTGGACATCGGATTCCTCGTCATCCTGTTGGCAGGGGCCGTCTGGTCCGTAGCGTTTCCGGCCAAGCGGGCGTGGCCGCCACCCCAAAGACGCTCCTGGCAGTACTTGCTGACGTGGGCGTGCTTCGATGTGGTCATCGGAGTCAGCGCCGCTCTGCTCTTCCTGGACTGGAATTCCTGGGTCTTCCCGAGCCCGCTCCGGTTCATCGTGGGGGTTCCTCTGGCATTGCTCGGGGGGATGCTGGCGGTGTGGGGAATGGCCACGGTGGGCTGGAAGAACACGTCAGGGCTGAAGGGCGGATTTGTGTCCTCCGGCCCCTACCGGTTCACGCGGAACCCGCAGTACCTGGGTGACATCGTCTTCTTCATCGGCGTGGGCGTGATCGCGAACTCGGTGTTCCTGTGGATCGCGCATCTGCTGCTTGCGCTGGTGTTCGTGGTGGCGCCGCTGACGGAAGAGCCGTGGCTGGAGGAGCAGTACGGGGATACGTACCGGGAGTATCTGAGGAGGGTGCCGCGGTTTTTGTGAGGGTGAGCCCCCCATCAGCCCCGCACTTCGGCGACCTTCGCCGCGGGATTCCATAGCCCAGGCTCGGCCTCAAGCCTCGCCACCGCCTCCCGCAGCACATCGAGCGCCAGGTCGATCGTGTCCAGGTGAGTCCGGAACGCCAGCGCCGCCATCCGCAGCACGAACGTCCCGTCAACCGTCGTGGAGGAGAGGAAGACCCGCCCATCGCGGTGCGTCTCCTCCACGAGCGCGCGGTTGAACACGTTCGCGTTGCCCGACTCCGGCACCCACCGGAATGTCACCAGCGTGAGCTCCGGCTCCGGACCCACCTCGAACCCGAGCGCTCCGATCTCCCGGTGGAAGTACTTCGCGAGTTCCAGCTTCTCGCGCAGGCAGGCCCGAAACGGCTCCTCACCGTGCAGAAGTAGCGGGAGCCAGACGCGGAGCGCACGGAAGTGCTTTGTCAGCTCCGGCGACACGGCGGCGGGCGAGCGGCCTCCCCACTCGGAGTCGATCGTGTCCTGCAGGTAGCTGGCGTAGTAGGCGTGAGCGTCCTGGAGCGCCTCGCCGTCGCGGATGAGGACGGCGCCCGTGCCGTAGGGCAGGAACATGCCCTTGTGCGGGTCGAGCACGAGCGAGTCCGCGCGCTCCATTCCGGCGAGTGCCGGCCGGAACTCGTCCAGCATCGCGAAGAAGCCCCCGTACGCGGCGTCGACGTGGAACCACAGACCTTCCCGTTGCGCGATGTCCGAAATTTGCGCAAGCGGATCGATCGCACCGGTATCGGCAGTGCCCGCGGACCCGAGAACCAGCCACGGCTGCAGCCCCCGGGACCGATCCTCGGCGACGAGCGCGGAGAGCGATTCGGGGCACAGCCTGTGGTTTCCGTCCACTCCGACGTCACGTCGTACCGCCTCGCCAAGTCCGGCGACACGGATCGCCTTGTGCAGACAGTGATGCATGTGGGGCGAGGCGTAGACGACGGCGTGCTCGTAGTTGCGGGCCCGCAGCCCGGCCGCTTCGCGCGCTGTAACCACCGCGATCAGGCTGGCGATGGATCCGCCCGAGGCGAGGTTCCCGTCGGCGGTCCCGGGGTATCCGACGAGCTCTGCCATCCAATCGAGGATCAGGTCCTCCATGACGACGGATCCCGGCCCCACGAAGCTGACGCCGGCGTACTCGTTCGTTACGGCGGCGAGGTAGTCCGCGAGCGACGACGCGTAGATCCCGCCGCCGGGGATGTAGCCGAGGTGTCCGGCATGTGACGGCAGAAGCCCCGGCCGCACGACGGACTCGTCGAACCGCTCGATGAGCTGTTCGATGGGCCGGGGCTCGCGATTCACCGGGAGCTTCCGGATCTCTCCGACGGCCGACTTGTCGTGATTGTACGCCGGCCTTTCCGGGAGTTCGTTCAGGAGGCGCTGCGCGTATCCGTGCGCCTGCGCCATGAGCCGGTCGCGCTCGCCCGCATCGGGGTCGAGCGACCGCGCTGCTTCTTCCAATTCGAGAATCCGGGACTCTTGCCGACCTGGGCTCACGGGATCACCATGGATCATCCGGCAGCACCACACGCGGCCCCACGCCGCGCTCCGCACATCTCAGTTGCCCCCCACCCCCGGCACCTCCCCCGGCTCGTCGTCCCACCACCACAGCGGCCCGATCTCGCGGCTGCCCGGGTACTGTTCGGCCAGCGTGTCCCCGTCGAAGAGGCGGCCGTTCATCATCACCATGTGGATCCGGTTGGTGTTGCGGATGTCGTCCAGCGGGTTGGCGTCGAGGACGACCAGGTCCGCCAGCTTCCCGGCCTCGATCGAGCCGAGGTCCTGGTCCAGCCCGATCGCCTCGGCCCCCAGAATCGTGGCCACGCGCAATGCGTCGTGTTCATCCATCCCCCCGGCCTGCATGGCCCACAGCTCCCAGTGGTAGCCCAGTCCCTGCAGCTGCCCGTGACTGCCGACCCCCGCACGGCCCCCCGCCTCCACCAGGTCCTTCACGAAGCGGGCGTGGTCGGCGAAGACGTGTTCCTCGTCGCGGAACCACTGGGCGCGGCGCCGGGTCGCACCGTCCACCACCGAATGGGGCATGAACCGGCGCAGCTTGGCGTCGTCGTGCGGGTTCTCGCGACTGTAGTAGTAGTTCTCGGCCCACGGTCCCCCGTACGACACGAGCAGGGTGGGGGTGTAGGTCCGGCCCTGGGCCACGAAGAGTTGCACATAGTCGTCGTAGACCGGATAGATGGGGATCGAGTGCTCCAGCCCCGGATACCCGTCGATGGTCTCATTCAGGTTCTGGCGAATGTTCAGCGATCCCTCGGTGGTGGGCATCAGCCCCAGCTCGCGGGCCGCCATGATGATCCACTGGCGCTGCTGGCGATTACCCGCGACGTACATCTTGATCGTCTTGGTGTCGAAGTAGCTGGAATACTTGGAGAGGATGTCCTTCGCCTTCTCCTCCGAGTCGATCATGTGCTGCCAGAAGACGCCGGGGCCGGTCGAATACACACGGGGTCCGACCAATTCGCCGGTGCGCACGCGGTCGGCGTAGCTGAGCACGTCGGTGGTGCCGGTTTGGGGGTCGCGGGTGGTCGTGACGCCGAAGGCCAGGTTCGCGAGGTATGGCCAGATGTCCGCGCGGTGCAGATTGCGGGCGGGCCGCATGTGGGCGTGGGTGTCGACGAAGCCGGGGACGATGGTCTTGCCGGACATGTCGATGACGCGGGCGTCACCGGGCACGTCAAGCGAGCCGGTGGGCCCGACGGCCACGATGCGGTTGTCGCGGACCAGGATGTCGGCCTCCTCGATCACCCCCGCGTCGGCCAAGGTGATGACGCGCGCGCCGCTCAGCAGTGCGGTCCCGTCGGGGATGTCCCGCGCGGCCTCGATCTCGATCCAGACCTCGGCGGGCTGGTAGGTGTCGTCGTCCTCCTCGTCGTCGTCCTCCTCGTCTTCGCCCTCTTCTTCGCCCTCTTCTTCCTCCTCTTCGGCCTCGTCCTCCTCCTCGTCCTCCGCCTCTTCGGCTTCGCGTGCCTCCTCGAAGGCCTCCGCATCGTCCAGGTCATACGTGAAGAAGGCGCGCCCCAGCGACCAGTGCACCGCGCGACCGCTGGCGGCCCACGCGGGGAACTCGCCGCCCATTTCGGTGAGTCGCCGGGCCGGCACCGCGGCGTTGTCGGGGTCGCCCACGTTGATGAGCGGGGCTTCGCCGCCGACCATCGGCACGGTGGTCGTGTAGATCTGCCCTTCGATGAGGGCCATCACCTGGTCGCCCGCAGGCGCCATGCGCAGCACCGACGGGGTCAGCGCGTTCTCAGTGCCCGGCGGCGTGGAGCCCCGCACCCGCACGTGTTCGCGTTCGTCAGTACCGTCCCAGCGGATCGAGGCCAGTATGTCCTGGCCCTTGTGCAGGTAGATGCGGTCGGCCGTTGGGCTGGCGGCGGCCCCCGCACCGGTCCACGCGGCGAAGTGGGGTCCGCGGCGGCCGTCCACGGGCGCGATCAGCGTTGCGGCTCCGGGCTCGCCGCCATCGGCCACCCAGACGATCTCGGCCGAGGAGGGCGCACCGGACCCGAACCCGGCCGCCGACTCCTGGAAGTCGCGCGCGAAGCTTCTGAGCGCCACGATCCGGTCGCCCGCGGGAGACCATGCCGGGGTCACGTACACGGCCGCCATGGCGGTCAGCTGGACAGGCGAGCCCCCTCCGTCGGCCCGCCCCTTGTACAGGTGCCCCGCTTCGCCGTCCCACGTGGAGTAGGCGACCCAGTCACCCGAGGGGGACCACGCCGGGAAGTGCTCGGACATGTCCGCGTCGGTGAGCCGCTGCGGATCGGAGCCGTCAGCGCCGGCCACCCACAGGCGGTCCAGCGCCGTGAACGCGATCCGCGATCCATCGGGCGAAGGGACCGCGTCGCGGATCTGGCGGACCGTGAAGGTGGGCGTGTCCTCGATCGGGTAGTCGAAGTCGACGACGGGACCCAGCGCGAGGTCGTAGCTGACTCGGAACGGGATTTCCTCGGCACCGCCCTGAAGATCCAGCTTCCAGATCCTGCCGCCGTAGCTGGCAATCAGATGGCGCGAGTCGGGGGTGAAGGACATCCCGGGCAGCACGTCCAGGGAGGCGCGCGACTCCTGGTCGTCGTGCTGCACGGGGTAGGCGAGCCATCGCTCCGCACCCGATTCGAGGTCGCGGATGCGCAGCCCGGTGTGCTCGTCGTGGCGAGTGCCGTAGACGAGCCAGCGGCCGTCGGGGGAAAGGGTGGGGCGGACGCCGGAACCGTACCGCGAGGTGCGGGTGTACGTCTCGCCCGTCTCCCGGTCGTAGACCGCGAGCTGGTACTGCGGAAGCTGGGCGTTGTAGGTCCAGTCCCCCGTGCGGCGCGCGTGCCAGATGTAGCGGCCGCCCGGTTCGACCGCCGCCCCGACCGTCTTGAGGTTGTCGGGTTCGCTGATCAGCTCCACCCCCGAGCCGCCGTCGACGTGGTGGAGCCAGAGCTTGGGCAGGCCCCCGCCGCGGAAGCCGCCCTTGGACGAGACGATGTAGTCGCCGTCGGGCGTCCAGTCGGGCGACTCGGTGCGGTTGGACGCGCCCTTGGTGATCTGGGTGGTGTCGGAGCCGTCGAGTGACATGACCCAGACGTTCTGGCCGCCGCTCCGATCGGAGGTGAAGACGATCCGGGTCCCGTCGGGCGAGAAGCGCGGTTGGGCGTCGAACGCCATGCCGGACGTGATCCGCGTGGCGTCCCCCCCGGTGATCGGGACCGTGAAGAGGTCGCCCAGGTGGTCGAAGACGAGGGTCGTGCCGTCGGGGCTCACGTCCAGCGACATCCACGAGCCCTCGGTCATGTCGATCGCGATGGTGCGGTCGACGGCGAGGGGGAGGGGGGGCTCGTCGTCCTTGTCCGAATCCTGGGCGAGGGCGGAGAAGGGGGCCGCGAGGAAGGGTGCCGCCAGGAAGGCGGTGGCGAGGAGGGCGGTGCCGAGGAGGGCGCGCAGCAGGGGCGCCGGTTGGCGTGTCGAGGTGGGCCACTTCATCGAGCAAGTCCTTTTTCCGCGGGGTACCTGGGTTTGCGGCGTTCGTGCGCCGACTGCCAATATGCGGTGTTGAATCGGTTTGCGGCCACCGGGCTGCGGGGTTTCGGACAGTTGCCGGGGGTCGCACGCAGCCCCCACGGGTCGTCATCCACAACCCTGACGTTACGTTAGGGTCGTCTGGGGCGGAGGACAGACCAAGTGACGAGGACTTTCGGTGGAGGAGTGAACCACCGGTGACGGACCTGGCGATCTATCGGCTGCTGGACATCTTCTTCGTGGTCTTCCACACGCTGCTCGTGGGCTTCAACATGCTCGGATGGGCATGGCGGCGGACCCGGCGGCTCCACCTGATCACCATCACGGTCACGCTGCTTTCGTGGTTCGGCCTCGGCGTGGTGTACGGCTGGGGGTACTGTCCGCTGACGGACTGGCACTGGGACGTGAAGCGGGCCCTCGGGGAGACCGCGTTGCCCGCGTCCTGGATGAAGTACTATCTGGACCTGGTAACCGGCCTCGACTGGAGCACGGCGCTGGTCGACGCCATCGTGATTGGATCGGCGCTCGGTGCGCTGGTGGTGTCGGTGGCGCTGAATGTGAGGGATGCGCGGCCCCGTTCCCGCGGCCGGCGTCGGACGCGGAGTTCGAAGGATCAGGCCTGATGCGGCGTGCGCGGATCCGGTGCGCGACGTCGGGCGAGCAGGGTGCTACTCCCGTTTGATTGCCCCTGCCGAGCCTCCGGGCCGACCCTGTCCCATCGCGACATGCCGGAGTCACGGGTTTTGCCGCGGAAACGTGAGGCGGCCCGGCCGGCTCGGCACGAGCGTCGCGGGTCCGCTCTTGTGACTACGGAGCCCGAAAACCGGGTTTGTCCGCCAAAACATGGCAAAAGTGGCGGACAAACGGACCCATGACGTGCCCCAGGGGTGCTCGTGTGGTGGCGGCTACGGGTCGGCGCTGGTCCGGGTCGGCGCTGGTCAGCCAACCTTTGGGCTGCGCTTCCACCCAGTCCCATTCAGACATGCGGGTGTCCCTGGTTTTGCCGCGGAAACGTCGGGGTGAACGGGGGAAAACCGGGCTTGTCCGCCATAACCGGGTCGATGTGGCGGACAAACAGATGCCGAGGGTGTGCCGAGGGTGGGTGGGCACGGCTCCGGGTGGGCGCGGCTTGAGCTGCGCTTCCACCCTGTCCCGTCCAGACATGCGGGTGTCCCGGGTTTTGCCGCGGAAACGTCGGGGTGAACGGGGGCCGATGTCGGGGCGACGCCGCTACGCCGCCGCATCCCTGGCCGGGTCCGTTTGCGCGTGATCCGGGGCGTGCTCGTCGCTTGCCTCCCGAGCGGGTTTTCCGGCGGCAGCCCGAGCGGGTTCCTCGGCAGCATTCCGCGCCACCTCGCCCGCTGCCTCCAGCGCCTCCTCCACCGCCTCCCTTGCAGCCGCCTCCAGCTCCCACGGGATCGCCGAGTCCACAAGCCGTGCCGCCCCGTTGTACAGCTCGCCGGGGGGTAGCGGTGGCGCGGGCGGCAGCGGCTGCAGCCTCTGCCCCGGCCGCGTCATCGGCGGCGCACTCGCGATCATCTTCCCCTTCTTCGTGAAGAACACCGCCTGACCCTCCCGGTTCAGTGCCATCCGCGTCCGCCCTTCGTGCACCACACGGTGATGCCGCCGACACAGCAGAACGGTGTTCGCCAGGCTCGTCTCGCCGCCATCGGCCCAGTGCGTGACATGATGCGCCTCGGTGAACCGGCTCCCGCATCCCGGATAGCGGCAGCCCCGGTCACGCTCCTCCAGCGCGCGGCGGATGTGCGGGGGGATGGTGCGCGTCTTCCGCCCCACCCCCATCACCGCCCCTTCGCGGTGCGTCATCGGCACGACCGCCGCGTCGCACGCCATCCGCCGTGAGCTCTCGGCGCTGACCCGCACCCCGTCGACCTCGGAGCGGCCCGGCTCCCCGTCCTTCTCCAGCGTGGCCATCTCCGTGTGGACCGCCACCTGGTACCGCTCGGCACGCGTCCCGGATTCTCCACCGAAACCCGCCGCCAGCGCCCGCTCGGCGACCAGTCCCGCCGCATCCGCCCTGCGCTGGCGGCTCCTTGGCCGCGCGTCGGGGCTCTCGGCGCGGTACAGCGCGTCGTTCCCGGCCTCGATCGCGCGCATCAGCACGGCCCCGACCTCGGGCTCGAGCCGCCCCCGCATCACGTACATCCCGTCCCCGTCGATCACGACCGAGAACGCGCGGCTCTGGTGGCGGGCCTCTTCCGCCGTGAGCTCGCCGTCCCGCGACAGGTGCTTCCATCCGCGCACGATCTGCTCCAGCTTCGCGGCCGAGCCGGCGCGCGCGTACTTGAGCAGCATCTTCTCCGTCTCAGGGGTCGCCACCCGGGTCATGGTCCGAACCTTGGTATAGGAGATCTTGCCCAGCTGCATCTCCCGGGACGTCAGCGGCAGGTCCTCAAGCGCATGGGCCACCCGCACATTCTCGCGCGCGGTGCCGAACATCCGCCCCGTCGTCACGGCGAGCCATTCGGCGCACGAGGTGACGCCTTCATCGGCCCACCCCTCGCGACGGTCGAACTCGGCGATGAGAGTGAGCATCTCGTAGGTGGCGATGTTGATCCGGGCGGCGAGTTCGACGATGCGTTCGCCGAGCTGGAAGAGGTCGTCGTTCATGGTTAAGAGCTCCCTAAGTTTAAGACCAGCAATATCTTACCCCTAAAGATAACGGCGGTTTTTCGACCCTCTGTAGAGGCCCAGGACGCGAAAACCCGGTTGAAGACAACGTCAAAGGCCCGTCGGGCCGCGTTCGCCCCACAGAGGGCCAATGTGCGGCTTCCAGCGGCCTTCCAGCACAGCATCCCGGACCTCGCAGAAACCGCGGTCTCAAACCTGTACATGGCTGGATGGGACTACGTTTGCTCGATTTGGGACACCGGGAAGGCCGACGGGCACAACAGGCCGGGACCGGCACTTGCCATGAGGAAACCGGCCCTCGCCATGCCGGAACAGGCCATCGGGATGCCCCGATCGGCGGTGACGCAACCGGGGCCCGGATCGCTCCTCCCGCACAACGGGATAGTTGCGGAAGCGGAGACGCATGGCCCCTACCCGTTCTCCGCACAATCCACCGCGTCTCACCCCGCGTTCGCGCGGCAAACCCCGGGACATCCGCATGCTCGGATGGGCCCGGATTCCCCGGATAGGCCCGGTTTTCCCGGATGGGTTCGAGCAGCCCGTGGAAGAAACCCCGCTGCATTCGATCGGCGCTGCATCCGCTCTCGGTGCGACGCGGGATTTATCCACGGACTGCTAGCGGTGGCCAGCAGTTCCGCGCAGCTTATCTTGGCGCATGAGACCGCGCATCCCACGAGACCTGCATCCCACGAGACCCGCATGCCATGAAATCCGCATGCCACAGGAGACAATGGTGACAACCCTGTCATTCCCAAGGACCGCTTCGACCCTCCCGCCGACCGTCATGGCCCTCCTGGCGTTCGCCACAGCGTCCGCCGCCATGTTCGCGGCGCCCGCCCCGATCGTCTCCCAGGAGACCGACGCCACCCCCGAGCCCTCCCGCTGGGAGAGCAGCCACTCGATCATGGTCGGCGGCGAGACGGTTGAATACGACGCCACGGTCGCCAGCACGACCCTCACCAACGACGACGGCGAGCCTGCCGCCGAGCTCTTCTACACGGCCTACTTCCGCACCAACGGCGACCCGTCCCGCCAACGGCCGCTCGTCTTCTCCTACAACGGGGGGCCGGGGTCGGCATCCTTCTGGTTGCACATGGGGATCATGGGGCCTCGGCGGGTCGTCACGCCCGACATCGGTCCGCAGGGCGCGCCTCCGTACCCGCTCGAGGACAACGCCTACACCCTCCTCGACATCGCGGACATCGTCATGGTCGACCCGATCGGGACGGGGTTCAGCCACACCCTGGGCGACACCCCCGGCTCCGACTACTGGGGCATCGACGAGGACGCCGCTTCGCTGGCGCAGTTCGTGCGGCGTTTTCTGAGCGAATACGACCGCTGGAACTCGCCCCGCTACCTCCTCGGCGAGAGCTATGGGACCACGCGATCCGCCGTCCTCGCCGGGCACCTGCAGCGCTCCAACATCGACCTGAACGGGATCGTGCTGGTGTCGTCGGTGCTCCAGTTCAACACGATCCAGTTCGCTCCGGGCGACGACCTGCCGTACATCGTCAACCTGCCGTCGTACGCGATCACGGCCCGGTACCTGGACGCGCTGCCGGGCGACACTCCGCCTGACCTGGAAGCCTTCATGGCCGAGGTGGAGGAGTGGTCGCTCACCGAGTACGCGACAGCCCTGTTGGCCGGGGGGACGCTTGACGACGCCACCCGCACCCGCGTGATCGATCAGATGCACCGGTACACCGGGCTCAGCCACGACTACATCGACAAGTCCGACCTGCGCGTCACCGCCCCGGCCTTCGAAGCCGAGCTGCTGCGCGACGAAGGGCGGATCGTGGGGCGTCTGGACGCGCGTTTCACCGGTCCGGCGGGTGAGGCGCTCGGGGGCCGGCCTTCGCACGACCCGCAGTCGACCGCGATCAGTTCGGCGTACACGTCGGCCTTCAACAGCTACTTGCGCGACGAACTCGGCTATGACGGGGACCGCGAGTACGTCCCCAGCGGCGCCACCCGCAACTGGAACTGGGGCCGTCTGGGCGGCGGTGGCGGTTTCGTGCGCGGCGGCGGAACCCCCAACGTCGCACCCGATCTCGCCACCGCCATGAAGCGCAACCCGAGCCTCGAAGTCCTGCTGGTCAACGGGATCTACGACCTTGCGACGCCGTACTTCGCCGCCGTCTGGACGATGGATCACATGGGGCTGCCGCCGGAGCTGCGCGACAACATCGAGCGGGCCGACTTCGCCGCCGGGCACATGATGTACGTCGAGCAGTCGCTGCTGACCCAGTGGAAGGAGACGCTGGACGGGTTCATTCTGCGGACTTCCGCGCGGTCCGCGCCGGTGTCGCAGTAGGGCGCGCGCGTCTGAGGGACCGGAGACCAGTCTGCCGACTGGCGGGGCCGCCGACCCATGCGTTCGGACCGCGCACCGCCGAGCCCTTCCGCTGACCCCATGCTGCTGACCCCATGCCGCTGACCGCCATCCTCCTGGTGCTCGGAGCGGGCTTCCTGCATGCGTCCTGGAACCTGATCCTGAAACGCACCAGCGAACGCCTGCTCGTGACGTCATGGGGACTGCTGATCGGGGCGGTCTTTTTCGTGCCGGCGCTCTTTCCGGCGTGGCCGCCCCCCGCGCGGGTCTGGCCCTACGCGGTCTGCAGCGCGTTGACGCTGGTGGCGTACTACACCTGCCTGGCCCGGGCCTATGAACACGGCGACTTCTCGCTGGTCTACCCGGTGGCGCGTGGTACGGCGCCGGCCATGCTCGCCGTCTGGGCGATCATCTTCCTGGGAGAGCGACCGTCGCTTGTCGGCCTGCTCGGGATCCTGGCGATCCTCTGCGGGCTGGTGGTGCTCGGCGGGGCGCCGCTGTGGTCGGGGCGCAAGGGGGCGGGCGGCTGGCGTGTGCTGCGGACCCACACGCGCGGCTCCGGGTTTGCCTTCCTGGTGGCGCTCCTCGTGTCGATCTACACCGCCATCGACGGAGGGGCGATGCGCCACTGGTCGCCGCTCCCGTACCTTGTCGTGGTATTCGCGCTTTCGGGAGCGGCGCTCATCTCGCTGCAGGCACTTCGCGAGGGGAAACAGGTGTTTCTGGTCTTGCGCACGCATTGGCTACCCACCGTGGTCATCGCCGTGATGACCCTGGCCGCGTACTCCCTGGTGCTCAGCGCCTTTCAGATCGCGCCGGTCAGCTACGCGGGGGCGGCCCGCGAGATCGGCATCGTCTTCGGCGCACTGGCGGGATGGCTGCTGCTGGGTGAGCGCTTCGGGGGCATTCGAACCGCCGGCGCGGCCCTGGTGTTCGTCGGGATCGCCGCGCTGGCTCTGGCCCGCTGAACCATGGCGGCGCCCGCGAATCCGCGTCGTGACGATGCGGCGCCCGCGAATCCCCGTACCACCGACCCAGGGCCCGTAGAACCGGAGCCCGTAGTCCGCGTCCGCGAAGTCACGCCCGCTCGCTGGCCCGACTTCGAGCGCCTGTTCGAGTCCCGCGGCGGACCGAAGAGTTGCTGGTGCATGCACTTCCGCCGTGACGAATCCGGCCGCACGCCCCGCGCCAAGGAGAACCGCAGACGCGCAATGGCCGCGAGGATCCAGGGCGGAACGCGGGTCGGATTGCTGGCCTACGATGCTGCGGACGAACCCGTCGCCTGGTGCTCCGTCGCGCCCCGCGAGACGCTGGTCAACCACGGTGGCCTCGAACAGCCCGACGAGGACCCGGCCACCGTGTGGTCCATCACCTGCTTCTACGTGAAGAGCGGGATTCGGCGACGCGGCGTCATGGGGCGCCTGATCGAAGAGGCGGTCGCGCACGCCCGCCGGAATGGTGGCTCGGTCGTGGAGGCGTACCCGGTCGCCCCCGATTCACCCAGCTACCTGTTCTGCGGCTGGGTGCCCGTGTTCGAGGCGCACGGCTTCGTCGAAGTGGGCCGCGCGGGGCTCAGGCGGCATGTCATGCGCCGGGCGTCGCCACCCGTTTCTTCTCCTCCTCCAGCTCTTCCACGCTCACCCCGTCCGTAATCCACGCCGGCGCCGGTTCGCCCTTCAGGTAGTGCCCGAACCACTCCAGAATGCGGCGATGGTAGTCCTTCTGGTTCGCCTCCTGGCGGAATCCATGATCCTCGCCTTCGTACACCAGCAGCACCATCTGTCTCTCGGCGCGGCGGGCGAAGTTGAAGAACTCGGTGCCCTGATCCCAGTCCACGACCCCGTCCTCGTTGCCGAAGGCCATCAGCAGCGGCGTCTCCATGGTATGCACTTCGTGAATCGGCGAATTCCGCCGATGCGCGTCCGGGTCCTCCCAGAAGGGAACTTCCATGCGCGCCTGGCCGGTCTCCCAGTGGCTCAGCTCGGCGATCCCCGGGTTCCAGTGAAGCGCGCCCATGAAGCTCACGAAATCGGTGAGGGGCGCGCCCGCCACCGAGGCCGCGAAGATGTCGGTGCGGGTCGGCAGGTAGGTCGCCTGGTAGCCGCCCCAGGAGTGGCCGATCAGCCCCACCGCGTCCGGGTCGGTCACGCCCATGTCCACGGCTTTCGCCACCGCCGCGCGCACGGATTCCAGCGCGCTCACCCCCGGTTCCCGCGCGCGGTACACGATGTCCGGCAGCAGCACCGCGTACCCGTGCTGGGTCCAGGCGGTGTAGTTGTAGTAGTCGCGCTCGCTGGGCGTGCGGAAGGAGTGCATCTGGGGGGACAGCATCTCGTAGGTGTAGACGATCGTGGGCACCGCGCTCCCGGCTTCGTAGTCGGCGGGGTAGAGGAGGACGAACTGCAGGTCGCGGCCGCCCTCGCTCACGAAGTCGACCAGCTCGGCGTGGCCCCATGCCACCTCGCTGATGAATGGGTTGATGTCGGTGACCTGGACCGCGTCCGACAGATCCGGCCCCGCGACGAAGTAGTCGGGAGGGTCGTCAAAGGCCATGGTCCGGTAGATCATGACATCGGCACTGTCCGCGCGGCTGAGTCCGAGCACCTGGGCGTCCTCCAGAATGAGCGTCTCGACCGAGTCCCAGTCGCGGCTCAGCCGCGCATAGCCGCGCTGTTCCGTCTTCTCGTTGTAGAGGGTGAGGTAGGGTCGGGAGTCGAGGTCGATGCCGGGTTCGTCGTCGTCCTCGGGGAGGCCGGCCACACGGTGGGTGATGCCCGTTTCGGCACCGCGCGTGAGCCGCGTGCCCCCGGATCCGTCGGGCGCCACACGCCAGATGTCGTGCTTGCCGTACAGCAGGACCCCTTCGTCGTCTTCCAGCCAGGGGCGGGAGCCGAAGCCGTGCGGGGGGATCAGGTCGGTGGGGGTGTCGTACTCGGTGTTCGCAAAGTTTTCCGCTAACCCTGACGTTACGTCATGCTCCTCTCCGGTGCCGATGTCGAGGGTGTGGTAGTTCGTGCCGTCCCACCAGAGCATCCAGTCGCCCCCGTCGCTCGGCCACGCGTGGCGCACCCGCGTGAGGAGCTGGCGCCGGTCCCCCGTGCCGGTGTCGACGGACCAGACGTCGCGGTACGGCCGGCCGAACATCGCCCCCCAGGGATACGGCTCGCTCGTCTCTTCGATGGCGACGTCCCACCCGTGCAGCAGCCGCGCATTCGCCATGAGGTCCGAGCCGAGCACCACCACGCGGTCGTCGTTCAGGTGCCAGACGGCCAGCAGCGTACGGTTGGCGTCGCGGCCCTCGGCGGCCTTCTGCTCGGGGTAGAGACGAACGTCCTTCGTGTGCCAGATCTGGAGGGCGGGGAGGTCGGGCTCTTCGGAGGGGGATTCATCGGCGTCCGCGTCGGCCGGATCCGCCTCGTCGTCGGTCTCTTCGGTTGCCTCAGCCTCGCTCTCGTCCTCCTCGCCGTCCTCCTCTTCATCCCCCTCAACCGGCCTAAGCCCCACCGAAATCATGCTGCCGTCGTCCGACCAGACCGGCGCCCGGTGCCGGACCACTTCCAGCGAATCGGGGACCCCGGTCGTGCCGCCGTCCAGCACGGTCATGTCGAGGCCGCTGTCCACGCCCCGCCACGCCAGCACGTCGTAGGCCGTCCCTTCGTCCGAGGCGTCCCCACCCGAACGCAAGACTGCCAGATCGGCCGAGTCGTCCCGCCACCGCAGGCTCCGGTAGCTTGCGCCCGAGGCGTCCGCCGAGCGCAGCGTGCCGGTGGCAGCGTCGTACAGCTGGACCCCGTTGCCGACATCGGTGCCGGTCGCGATCGCCAGCGCCAGTAGAGGAGCCGACGGACTCCAGGCCATCTCGCCGACGTTGCCAAAGCCGGTTTCCGCCCCCGTCGCCAGGGTCACGACACGGAGGTCCGCACCCTTGCCCTCGGGCTCGTCGGGCGCATACCCGCGCAGCGCAATGAACCGCCCCGAGGCGTCGAAGTCCCGCTCGGAGACCGCGTCGAACTCGCGGATCTCGCCGGTGCCCAGGTCCATGACCGACGACTTCTGACGAACGGGCTCGTCGCTCTCCGCGAGCCGCTCCCGCTCCTCCGTCGACAGGCCGACCGTCCACGCCAGCCAGCGGCCGTCGGGCGAGAAGCTCGGCGACGAGCCCCACGGGAAGACGCGAGTCGAGTCCTCGTCCAGCTTGCGAACGCGCAACTCCGAGTCTTCGTCCACGCGCGTGACCGTGTACGCGATCCAGTCGCCGTGGGGCGACAGCACGGAGCCACCCAGGTTTTCCCACCGGCCGTAATCGTCGGGGGTGACGATGGGGCGCTCCTGCGAGTTGGCGGGGGCGGGGAGCGTGAGGGCGGCGAGCAAGAGAACGGCCGCGATCAGGAGCGACGCCACCGTGCAGGGGCGGGTCCGCGAGATAGGACGGGTCATGAGTCGATCACCTTGCGTTCGGATCGGAGTCGGGGCGTGTATCATGATACCTTGACATCAGGAACCCAACACGGCGAGGTGTCCCCCCGTGTACCACCGCATCGTCTGCCTGACCGAGGAACCGACCGAGATCCTCTACCGCCTGGGCGAGGACCGGCGCATCGTCGGCATCTCCGGTTTTACCGTGCGTCCCGCGCGTGCGCGCAAGGAGAAGCCCAAGGTCTCGGCGTTCACGTCAGCGAAGATCGACCGGATCCTCGAGCTGGAACCGGATCTGGTCTTCGGCTTCTCCGACATCCAGGCCGACATCGCCGCCGAGCTGATTCGAGCCGGCGTCGAGGTGCACATCTTCAACCACCGCTCGGTCGCGGAGATCCTGCGCACCGTGCGGGCGGTCGCGGGGCTGGTGGGGTGTCCGGAGAAGGGCGAGGCGCTGGTGGCCGAATTGCAGGCCGGGCTCGACCGGATTGCCGAGCGGGCCGCGGCGCTCCCCCGCCGCCCGCGCGTCTACTTCGAGGAGTGGTACGATCCCCTGATCTCGGGGATTCGCTGGGTGTCCGAGCTGATCGAGCTCGCCGGGGGAGAGGACTGCTTCCCGGAGTTCCGCGAATGCGGCCTCGCGAAGGACCGGATCATCGCCGATCCGGACGAGGTGGTGCGCCGTGCCCCGGACGTGATCATCGGATCGTGGTGCGGGCGGAAGTTCCGGCCGGAGAGGGTGGCGGCGAGGCCGGGGTGGGGGGAGATCCCGGCCATCGCGGGTGGGGAGGTACACGAGGTGAAGTCGGCGCTGATCCTGCAGCCGGGTCCCGCCGCGCTGACGGATGGAGTGGAGGCGTTGGCGGGGATTATCGGGGGGTGGAAGGGGTAGCAGCCGCGGCGAAATGCCCGGAATCGGGGGGGGGGGGGGGGGGGGGGGTAGAATTGGGGCGTCCTGTTTGCGTACAGGCTCCCGGCCACGTATTGTGACCAATCCAGCACCACCCGGGTCGGGTCTCTCTGAACGGGTGAACCGGATTTGCCGCGCCGCGTCAAGCGATGCGGTGCGCAGCAGGGGGCACCATGGCGGCACGTTGGCGTTTTTCGACGCTTGACCCTGTCCCATCCGTGCGTCCGCCAACGCCGCTTCCCCCCGATCTTCGCCTTTCCCGGCCGGCGTCCGGATCAGCCGGACCCGCTACTGCCCACTCTTTCTGGAGGTGCTCATGGGCAAGCCTCGTATGAACCGATGTTCCACCGTTCTACTCACACTCACCCTACTTCCAATCGTCGCACTCGTCGCCGCGCCGCAGAATGCGCAGGCCCAGGGCGGCACGATCACCGGCCAGGTGACCGACGCCGACACCGGGGCGCCGGTCGAGCTGGCCGAGGTGCGCGTGGAGGGCACCAGGATCTCGGTGACGACCACGGCCCAGGGACGCTACCTCGTGTCGGGCGTGTCGGCGGGTACTCGCACGGTGACCGTGCAGCGCATTGGCTACTCCGAGGCTTCCCAGGAGGTCACGGTCGCCGAGGGCGCCGCCGTCAACTTGGACTTCGCCCTCACCAGTGCCCCGGTGAGCCTCAGCGGAATCGTGGTGACCGCCACCGGTGAGCAGCAGAAGCTGAGCATTGCGAACGTGATCGGGACGATCGGGGCGGATTCCATCGTCAGCATTGCTCCCATCACGAACGTGACCGATCTGCTGCAGGGCCGGGTCGCAGGCGTGATGACCTTCAGCAACGCCGGCATGACGGGCTCGGCGGCTCGAATTCGCATCCGCGGCT
Source organism: Longimicrobiales bacterium (assembly GCA_963555795.3). Lineage (GTDB taxonomy): Bacteria > Gemmatimonadota > Gemmatimonadetes > Longimicrobiales > Gaopeijiaceae > Bin94. Next base: position 1,803,225 of record CAUVXA020000007.1, read on the forward strand.
TCAACAGCCTGTCGCAGGACAACTCGCCCCTCATGATTATCGACGGGGTGCGCGTGGAGAACACCAGCGGCGGCGGCAGCCGGATCGGCCCCCTGCAGTACAGCTCCGGATGGACGGCTGGCGCAATAACGGACCTGAATCCCGAAGAGATCGAGTCGATCGACGTCGTGAAGGGCCCGTCGGCCGCAACGCTGTACGGAACCGACGCGGCCAATGGCGTGATCATCATCCGCACCAAGCGGGGACGGCCCGGGGATACAAAATGGACCGTCTACACGGAGGGCGGCATCATCGAGCAGGCGTCGGATGTGCACACCGGGTATTTCGCATGGGGAAGGGACGCCGACGGGGCATCCATCCGCTGCGAGAACCGCGTGCGCGTTGCAGGGGGCTGTACTCTGGATAGCCTGACATCATGGAGCCCGTTCCGTGACTCCCCCGCCGCCCCGCTCGGGATGGGACACCGCGAGCAGCTGGGCGTTCAGGTATCGGGCGGGGTCGAGCGGTTCCGCTACTTCCTGTCCACCGAACTCGAGAACGAGACGGGATACCTCGAGCTTTCCGAATCCGAGATCGCGCGCAAGCAGGCGGAGCGCGGAGGTGTGGAGATTCCCGATTGGCAGAGACGCCCGAACTACCTCAAGCGATTGGCCATGCGCGGGAATATCACTGCGCGTCTCAACGAGAGCGCGGACATCAATGTCTCGACCGGGGTGACCCTCCAGCAAAGCCAGATCCCGAGCAATGGTGTCTTCTGGAGAGGTAGCTGGGGACCCGGTTACAATGACGACAGTGAAGGGTGGTGGCTTGGCGATCGTCCCGGCGATCTCTTTGCCCTCCGGGCCGGGTCCAACATTACCCGCTTCACGGCCGGAGTCAACGGGAATTGGATTCCAAGCCGATGGCTGACGTTGCGTGGCACGGTCGGCCTCGACCATTCGGCTCAGTTCTCCGATAACCTGCTAAGGCGGGGGGAGGACACCTCAGGCGCTTTCAACCCGGGGTTCCGCAACCATATTCGCTCCGACATCGCCCTCTATACCGTCGACCTGGGATCCACCACCGAATTCGACCTCACCCCCTCGATCAAATCGAGGACTTCGCTGGGTGTCCAGTACAACCGCCGCCACCAGGGGGTGGCCCAGGCATATGGCTCCGATTTGCCGCCTGGGGCCCAGACAGTGAACGGCGCCGCCAACTACCGGGCCTCGGAGTCCAACGTTGAATCGGTGGTTGCGGGTACGTACGTCGAACAGAATTTCGACATTGACGGTCGTCTCTTCCTCACCGCCGCAGTCCGGGCCGACGGGGCCAGCAACTTCGGAAAGGACTTCAATACCGCCTGGTACCCCAAGGGAGGTCTCTCCTGGCTTATCTCCGAGGAAGGTTTCTTCCCCCGGGGCTCGTTCATCAACAGCCTGCGGTATCGGTTCGCCTATGGAGCTTCCGGCATCCAGCCGGCGGCGACCGACGCTCTGGCGGCCATCAACTTCGGCAGTGTCTTTGCGAATGGCGCGTCGCGGACCGGAGCAACGTTGAACGCGCTTGGAAATCCCGATCTCGGGCCCGAACGGGTGACCGAATACGAGACCGGGTTGGACATGGAGCTCTTCGACAGCCGGATTCAGATGGAAGCCACCGCCTACTATCGCAAGAGTGTGGATGCTCTGGTGCGGCGGGCGATGCCGCGATCCGTCGGCATTACCGGTAGCGGTCAGCTGGACAACGTGGGCTCGGTACGGAACATGGGGATCGAAGCCGACGTGCAAGCCGACGTGTTCAGCGTGGGGGGGGTCAACTTCAGCCTCAATGTCAACGGTTCCGTCAACTCCAACGTTCTCCTCGAACTCGCCGAGGGACTCCGCCCGCCGGAAGATCGCTTCATCAAGTTCGTGGAGGGCTACCCGCTATACGGACAGTGGGATCGTCCGGTCCTCGGCTGGAGCGACACCAATGGCGACGGCGTCCTCCAGGCCGACGAAGTGCAGGTGGGCGATTCGATCATCTTCATCGGCAATACGAACCCGACCAGAATGCTGAACTTCACGCCGATGATCTCGCTGTTCAACGGAACTCTGCACCTCAGCTCGCTCTTCGTGTACCGCGGTGGTTGGGTTCAGACGAACTTCAGCGAGCTCAACAAATGCAACTTCGGCAGCTGTTGGGCACGGAACGATCCCGAGGCCTCGCTTCATTCGCAGGCCCAGTACATCGCGTTCACAAAGCCCGGGCTGACCTACGCGGGATACCAGGAAGACGGGACCTTCACGCGGTGGGCTGAAGCTTCGGTGTCCTACAGCGTCCAACCGGGGCACCTCCAGAAGTTCGGCATCAATGCCAGGAGCGCCACGGTATCGCTCAGCGCCAGAAACCTGATGCTCTGGTCGGACTATACCGGTCCCGACCCGGAGGTGACGGCCAACCCGGGCCTCGGCGGCAACTTCGGAACCCGGTGGGATCTGGGCTACGACAACCCCACTGCGCCGCCGGCGCGCTACATCATTCTGCGCGTTGCGCTCAACTTCTAGGAGGAGCGACCGATGAATATGGAAAAGAAGAGATCCTGCCTCCTCGGGGCCATCGCGTGCATGCTCCTGATGGGCTGCGACGCTCTCACGGATGTCTACGCACCGGATGTCGTGCAGCCGAAGGATGTCGACAATGCCGAGGGTGCGGCGGCTTTCGGGGCTGCCGCGATCGACAACGTGTACTGGCAGTTCGCCTCGCTCACCTATACCACCGGCCGGTTCTCGGACGAGTTCTTCATCGCCGACGCGCTTACCACCTTTCACGCCGTCGACTACAGGGAGCAGGCGGTGACCTACACCGAGTGGGGACCGATCTACCTGGGCCGGGGACGAACCTTCGCGAAGCTGGGCATCGACCTGTACCTTGAACACGCGCCGGAAGAGCGAGCCGCCATCGGTCAGCTCTACGCCGTCCGCGGCCTCGCGGCGATGTTCCTGGGCGAGGTCAACTGTAACGGAACCCCGCTTAGCGAGGTGGAAGACCTGAAGGCGCAGTTCGGCGGGCCAATCACCAGCGACAGCATGACCGCGCGGGCCGTGGCGGAACTCGACCAGGCGCTGGAGTATGCGTCCGGGGACGCACGCATCCTGAATCTCGCCAAGGTCGCTCGCGGCCGGGCGCTGACCAATCGGGGTCTTTTCGGCGATGCTGCTGCTGCGGTTGCGGGCGTGCCTACCGACTACGTCTACAACGCCGAGTTGAACCCGTCCGGGTATGGAAGGCCGAACTATATTTTCAGGGCGAACGACAATCTGGACGCAACCGTCGCAGATCGTGAGGGGACCAACGGACTCGACTTTGTCAGCGCAAACGACCCGCGCGTTCCGACTCAGCTGGTCGGAACCGGGACCGACGGCGTGACGGAAGTCTACCAGTTCATGAAATACACCGATCTGTATGCCCCGATCGTAATGGCATCCGGGATCGAGGCACGGCTGATCGAAGCCGAAGCGGCCCTGCAAGCCGGTGGGGGCAACTGGTTGTCGATACTGAACGACCTGAGGGCCACGGCCATCGATCCACCCATGGAGCCCCTGATGGATCCGGGAACGCAGGACGCCCGGGTGGATCTGCTGTTCCGTGAGCGTGCGTTCTGGCTCTACGGAACCGGCCACCGCATGGGCGATCTGCGACGCCTCCTTCGCCAGTACGGGCGGTCACAGAACGACACCTATCCGGTGGGCCACTACAAGGGCCCCCAGAACTACGGGACCGATGTCGTGTTCATTTTGACGCTTTCGGAGCAGTCGAACCCCGAGGGATTCACCTGCCTGGACAGGAACCCGTAGGAGGGCGTCACAGGAATCAATGACGCGGGGGCTGCACCCCGGCCGGCCTGGTGTCTCGCCTGGCCGGACCGGGGTGCGTTTTGTTACGTTCATATGAACCGATAAGGAGTTCATATGAACATGTCCGACCTTCCGGCAAAGTTGGTGCGGGAAGCCCGTCCCGTGTATGGTGAGCCGGACCGATTGGAGGAGTTGCGGTGCGCCGTCGCCGAGGGTCTGCCCGTTGGCTCCGTACGCGTGTTGCAGGCCGAGCTGAAGCGGTTCGGGGTGCGCCGTCCCTCCGAGTTCGTGAACAGGATCGTGCCCCGGGCCACACGTCAGCGGCGAAAGCGGCTGAAGCGGGAGGAGGGGGAAGCCGTGCTGCGTGTGGCGTCGATCATGGCGCTGGCCGTGTATGTGTGGGGCGACGAGAAGCTGGCAGCCGAGTTCCTGACCACGCCCCACACGTTGATGGGCAAGAGAGTTCCCATCGAGTTGGCTCTTTCGGAGGTCGGAGTGCGGCAGGTCGAAGACATGCTTTGGGGTCTCCACTATGGATTGCCCGTGTGACCTGAGTGGAGGTCTATCGAATGCATGACCGCCGCTTCCATGCCCTCAGTGGTATGGGAGCGGCGCTCCGAGGCGGGAGATGGAATCTTCAAGGGGTCCCCTTGGTGTACGCGTGCTTCTCTTATGAGGGCACTTTGCTCGAGGCGCTGGCACGCGCGGAAATCCGAAGCGTTCCGGTCGGCCACGCCGCGTCCCGTATCGTGTTGCCCGAAGAGTGTGAGGTGCCCGTCCTCAGCGAAGAGGAGCACCCTGATTGGCACCGCGAAGTGCGGTCTCGCGAGATCGGGAACTCCTGGATTGACTCCAGGCAATCGGTCGCCCTGGAGGTGCCCTCGTTCGTCGCCCGGCCGTGGGGCCGCAATGTGCTCCTGAACCCGAGCCATCCCGACTTCGGTCGGCTACGCGTCGCAGAGGTCGTGGATGTCGTGCGAACCAGAGGTGCGCCGCCGCCCCGCCCGGCGGTATAGTCCACTGTCGGAAGACTGCCCACGCACCTCCTCACTCGGCCCCAACACCCCCCAATCCCGGAGCCCGCCCACCTTGCAATACACCCGTCTCGGGAACAGCGGCCTCGTCGTCTCCCGCATCGCGCTTGGCTGCATGAGCTTCGGCAGCCGGGAGTGGCGCCCGTGGATGCTCGAAGAGGACGAGGCCAAGCCCTTCTTCCGGCGCGCCGTCGAGCTCGGCATCAACTTCTTCGACACGGCGGACGTGTATTCGCTCGGCGCGAGTGAGGAGATCACCGGGAAGTGGGTGCGCGAGTTCGCCCCGCGTGACGAAGCGGTCGTCGCCACCAAGGTCAAGATGCGGATGGGACCGGGGCCGAACCGGGGCGGGCTGTCCCGGAAGCACATCGTCCAGTCGTGCGAGGCCTCGCTGCGGCGGCTGGGGGTGGAGCGGATCGACCTCTACCAGATCCACCGGGCGGACGCGAACACGCCGGTCGAGGAGACGCTCGCCGCGCTGGACCAGCTGGTGCGGCAGGGAAAGGTTCTGTACCTGGGTGCCAGCTCGATGTACGCGTGGGAGCTGATGAAGATGCTGTCGATCTCGGAACGGAACGGGTGGGCGCGGTTCGTGTCCATGCAGAACCACTACAACCTGGTGTACAGGGAAGAGGAGCGTGAGATGATGCCACTCTGCGTGGAGGAGGGGCTCGGCGTGATCCCGTGGTCCCCGCTGGCGCGCGGGTTGCTGACGGGGAAGCGTTCGCGGGGGAGCCACGATGCGTCGTCGCGGGACGAGCACGACGCGCCACTCAGCGACGAACTGTACGACCACGAGTCCGACTGGGACGTGGTGGACGCGACGGTGCGGGTTGCCGAACGGCGGGGAGTCGAGCCGGTGCAGGTCGCGCTGGCGTGGCTGATGTCGCGGCCCGCGGTGGTGGCGCCGGTGGTGGGGTTCACCAGGGTGGAGCAGATGGACGCGGTGGTGGGGGCAGTGGATGTGGTGCTCAGCGAGGAAGAGTGTGCGGAACTGGAGGCGCCGTACCGGCCCCATGGGGTGCGGGGGTGGCTTGGTGGGCCGGTGCGGTTGCCGGGGATCAGCTCGTGAGCGGGGGGGCGCGGGTGGGCATCCCCGGCTTGACCCTCACCAGGGCCGACTTCGAGGCCGCGTACGAGCATGTCGCGCCGCACACGTACCGCACGCCGATGCTGACCAACCGGTCGCTGAGCGAGGCGTGCGGCTTTGACGTGCGGCTCAAGGCCGAGCTGTTCCAGCGTGGGGGCTCGTATAAAGTGCGGGGGCCGCTGAACAAGATCGCCAGGCTGACCGACGAGGAACGGGCTCGGGGCGTGATCTGTTCGTCGGCGGGGAACCACTCGCAGGGCGTGGCGATCGCCGCGCGCCAGTACGGGGTGCGTGCCGTGGTGGTGATGGCCGAGAACGCGACGCCGGCCAAGGTTGCCGCGACGAAAGGGTACGGCGCGCGGGTCGTGCAGCACGGCAGCATCTGGGACGAGGCCAATGAGAAAGCGCTCGAACTCGTGAGGTCGGAGGGGTTGACCTATGTCCACCCGTTCGACGATCCCGACCTGATCGCGGGGCAGGGCACGGTGGGGCTGGAAATCATGGCCCAGTTCCCCGAGGTGGAGCTGGTCGTCGTGCCGATCGGCGGTGGTGGGCTGATCTCGGGCGTTTCCATGGCGGTGAAGGCCATCAACCCGGATGTGCGGGTGATCGGGGTCGAGTCGTCCGGGGCGCCCGCCATGAAGCGCAGCGTCGAGGCGGGGGGGTGCATCACCCTCGATGAAATGGGGTGCATCATCGACGGGCTGAGGGTGATGCGGGTGGGGGACCACACTTGCTCGGTCGTTTCGCGCTTCGTCGACGAGATCGTGACGCTGCCGGATGAGCAGATCTTCGACGCCGTGCTGTGGCTGATGACGCGGGCGAAGCTGGTGACCGAGGGCGCCGCCGCGTCGCCGGTGGGTGCGCTGCTTCAGGGGCTGATTGAGGCGCCTGCAGGGACGAAGACCGTTTGCGTGCTGAGCGGGGGGAATCTGGACGTGGAGCAGCTGCGCGGGTTGTCCTGGAATTGAGTTGAGTCCGAGGTGCCGGTTCGCGCGGCGGTTGTCGCGGTAGAGTGTCAGTATTAGTATTGAGTTTCTGACACTCGCTGGAAGCTGGAGAGGAAAGTACCGTGGCTAGCCTGCCGAAACGCATCATGGAGCACGCAGAGGCGCTGCCCGAGGCAGCACCGATCTGTCCTGGTACGCTGCTTCATATGGGCAACCGTCTGGCGGTCGATCAGGCTTTGTCGCGCTTGGCCCGCCGCGGACGGCTGCTCAGGGTCTGCCGCGGGGTGTATATGCGACCGATCGAGACCCGGTTCGGGGTTCACGCGCCTTCCGTCGAAAAGGCAATTGCGGCTCTGTCGGCTCTCTGGGGCGAGACGATTGTCGGCTGCGGTGGGGCTGCGGCAAACGTGCTTGGTCTCACCCGACAGGTGCCGGTTCGATCCATCTACCTTACATCTGGACCGACACGCACGCTGAGGCTCTTTGCCCAGATCATTCAGCTGCGGCATGCCCCGCGTTGGCAGCTCGTCGCGCCTGGCCGGCCGGCCGGCCTCGCCGTCCGCGCCCTGTCGTGGTTGGGTCGCCACGAGATCGAAGAGGGTCTTGAAGCGATCCGAAGCAGACTCTCCAGGGACGACTTGGCGGAGCTTGCTGCGGCACGGGCGATCATGCCGTCTTGGCTGGGGGAGCCGGTAAGCGAACTGGTGGCCCGTGGATAGCACTCCCTTTCCTTCGCTATCGGTCCGTGACAGGCGCCGCGTGCTGGAAATCGCGGCTGCCCTGGCCGGGCCCAGGGCCTATCTGCTCGAAAAGGACATTTGGGTGGTCCAGACCTTGTCCGTTCTGTTTGACGCTCCATTCGGACCAGACTTGGTGTTCAAGGGCGGCACGTCGCTCTCAAAGGCCTATCGAGCCATCAGCAGGTTTTCCGAGGACGTTGACGTTACCTACGATATTCGACGGTTCGCGCCCGAGCTGGTGGGCGATGCCGGTGAGGAGGCACTTCCACCCACCCGTAGCCAGGAGCGGCGCTGGACGCGCACGATCCGGGCACGGCTTGTGGAATGGACGAGGGACGAAGCGCTGCCGACGCTCCATGAGGGAATGACGAGAACCGGATGGCCCGCCCGGCTTCGTGTGGAAGGGGACCGCCTTATCGTAGGCTATGAGCCGCTGTTCACCGATCATGGATTCGTACAGCCCGAGGTGGTGGTCGAGTTCGGAGCTCGGGCGACCGGAGAGCCTCACGAACGGCGGCTGGTTGAATGCGATGCGGCCAGGTTTGTGCCCACTGTCCGCCTTCCCACCGCGCGCCCGTCCGTCATGCTACCAGAGCGAACGTTTTGGGAGAAGGCTACAGCCATTCACGTGTTCTGCCGTCGGGCGCGCCACCGTGGAACACGTCTCTCCCGGCACTGGCACGATCTGGTGCGGTTGGACGACGCCGGCTACTGCGACACTGCATTAGGCGACCGAGAATTGGCTCACGCCGTTGCGCGCCACAAAGCGATCTTCTTCCGGGAAAAGGATGTCTCCGGGGATTGGATCGACTACGTGGACGCCGTCTCGGGTCGGCTCCAGTTGGTCCCCGAACGCCCGCTGTACGACACCCTTGCGGACGACTATGATCGGATGCGGCGGGATGGGATGCTCCTGGATGACACCGAGCCGTTCGAGGATGTCATGAGCCGATGCGCCGAGATCGAGGCCAGAGCCAATGCCGGCTGAAGGAGCGGAGCGTACCTCGCGCGCCCCCCCGGACGCCCGCTTCATCATCCGGCTTGCCGCCGAGGTCGCCAGCAAGTCCAACCGCACGCGACGCCGCTTTCAGCAGCAACTGGCGCGGAATCTGACCGATGCGCTGACCTCTACGGGGGCTCAGGTAAAGGTCCGTGACAGATGGAGCCGGCTATTTGTCACGGTATCTGTCACGGACGCGATGGCGTCTGCCACCGACAGGGTTGCGGCTGCTACGGACGCGATGTCGGCCGCAACGAGGGTCTTCGGGGTCAGTTCCTTCTCGCGGCTCGACGCGGTCCTTCCCGCCGATCTGGACGCGATCGTGCGGAAGGGGCACGAGCTGTACAAGGGCGCGGTGGACGGTCGTCGCTACGCGGTCGCCGCCCGTCGGACCGGTCGCCATCCCTTCTCGTCACGAGACATCTGCGTTGAGCTGGGCGCGGCGCTGAACCCGTATGGGACCGTCGACCTGACGACGCCCGAGGTCACCGTGTCGGTCGAAGTGCGCGACCAGCATACCTACCTCTACAGCAGCCGAACGGAGGGTCCCGGCGGTCTGCCTCTGGGAGTGCAGGGGAGAGCGGTCTGCCTGATTTCGGGTGGCTTCGACTCGGCGGTCGCGGCGTGGCTGCTGCTCAAGCGGGGAGTCGCCCTGGAGTACGTCTTCTGCAATCTGGCGGGCCCCGCCTTCGAGCGTTCGGTGATCCAGGTCACCAAAGTGCTGGCGGATCGCTGGAGCTACGGAGACCGCCCGCGGATACATGTGGTGGACTTCGGGGAAGCGGTCGGCCAGCTCCAGAAACGCGTCACCCCCCGCTACTGGCAAGTCGTGCTCAAGCGGCTGATGTACAGGGCGGCTGAGCGGGTGGCTGCGGAGATCGGGGCGGACGCGGTCGTCACCGGTGAGTCGTTGGGCCAGGTGTCGTCCCAGACGCTCCGCAATCTGCGGGCGATCGAGGCCGTTGCGACCCTGCCGGTCCTGCGTCCTCTTGTCGGGTTCGACAAGTCGGAGATCATCCGGGTGGCGGAACGCATCGGCACTGCGGCGCTTTCGGCGCGCGTCAAGGAGTACTGCGCGATCCTCGAGGGCAAGCCCGTTACGGCGGCGAAGGTGGGAGCGGTGGACCGGGAGGAGGCGCCGATGGACCTCGGCCTTGTGGACCGCGCGGTCGACGAGCGCAGGGTGCTGCACGTGCGGGACGTGAACGACGCCGATCTGAGCCGCGACTACGTGTGGGTCAATGCCCTCCCGGACGGTGCGCGTGTAATCGACTGCCGGCCGCCGCAGCAGGACGACGGGTGGCGGCATCCCGGCTCGCGACGGGTGCTGCCGCAGGACTTCCCCGATCTTGCCGCGAAACTTGACAAGGATTTCCAATATGTGCTGTTCTGCGACAACGGAATCCAGTCGGGGCAGTTCGCGAACCTGCTTCAGACGGTGGGATACGAGGCCTACGCGCTGAAGGACGGGACGAAGGCGCTGCGGGGGGGAGCGCCGTAGCGGTGCCGGTGGCAGGGTTCGCGGTGAGGCACCACTCACGGGTGACGCACGATTGGAGCATGCTTCAACGTGTCGCACTGCGGATCGTGGCGACGATATCCCTATCGCTCCTTGCCGGCTGCAGCCCGGATTCCGGCCCCGACGACCCCGGGAACGAGCTCGTCATCGCCTGGCCCGCATCCCGCGAGCCCGCTTCACTGGACGGCCACATCGAGCCGTACCAAACGGCTTGGCTCATCGACTACATGATCGCCGACCCCCTGCTGATCATCGGGCCGGACGGGGAGTTCCACCCGGCTCTCGCGACCAGGTGGTCCTCCTCGGAGGCGGCGGACGAGTGGACGTTCACGTTGCGCAGCGACGTCGTGTTCCAGGACGGCACTCCGTTCGACGCGGAGGCCGTCAGGTACAACATCGAGCGCATCCTCGATCCTGCGACGCGCTCCGGAGAGATGGCGGCCCACGTCGGGCCGGTCGAGCGTGTGGAGGTCGTCGACGACACCACCGTCACCCTCCACTACGCGGCCCCGTGGGTGACGGTCCTCGATGCCTTCCGGCGTGTCCCGATCTGGTCCCCGGCGGCGGCGGAGCGCTGGGGCATCGAGGAGTTCGACCGCCACCTGGTCGGCGCCGGACCGTTCCTGCTGGAGGAGTGGGTGCCCAACGACCACGTGAGCGTGCGGCGCTGGGACGGCTACGGCGGGTGGCACTCGATCAGCAAGGAACCCGGTCCGGCCAAGGTTGAGCGGGTGACGATCCGCTTCATCGGCGAGGAGGTCGTTCTGGGCAATATCGTCAAGACCGGCAACGCCCACGTAGCCATGAATCTGCCCACGGCGTACATCGACGACTATCGCGATGCGGAGGGCTTCTCGCTGCTCACCGGCTATCAGGCCGGGACCGGGCTGTCGATGGTCATGAACGTGCGACGACCGCCGTTCAGCGACCTTGCGGTCCGGCAGGCGCTGCTGTACGGGACCGACCAGAGCGCCATCAACGACCTGTTGTACGACGGGCATTTCCTGGTATCCGACGGCCCCTTGAACACGGTTCACAGGTGCTACTGGGAGGGAAGCGCGGACTACTATCCCCACGAGCCGGAGACCGCCAGGCGGCTTCTGGAGCAGGCGGGGTACACGGACCGGGACGGCGACGGCATCCGGGAGGCGTACGGGATCCCCGGCGTAGAGGACGGAACGCCTTTGCGGGTGCGCTGGACCATCCTCGACCGGGAGGAGATGGGGGAGGCGATTCAGACGCAGTGGCGCCCGCTCGGTGTCGACGTGGCCATCGAAATCGTGCCGGGTCCGGTGCAACTCGAGATGGTCAACGCGCGCGACTTCGACCTGATTTACGAGCGCCAGCGAAGCCCGGATCCCATGCTGATGGACATGCTCTGGAACTCGGCCCACGATGTGGTTGGGGGATGGGCGTGGACGGGGTTTGTTGATGAGGAGTTGGATCGGATTGTTGGGCAGCTGAGGGTGATTCCGGATCAGGAGACCCGGTGTGAGCTGGCACGTGAGGCGCAGAAGATCATCATGGAGAATGCGTTGATGCTGCCGACGCTGAGCGAGCCGATCTTCTATGCGGTGTCAGATGAGGTGCGGGGGTTTGAGTTGGCGTCGGAGGGGCAGTTTTACTTTTTGCATAATGTGGAGTTGGGGCGGGAGTGATCGGCATGTCGAATGGTATCTGTGTTGTGCCGCGTCTCGTTCTCCGGGAACGGCCTCACGTCGCCTGAGATCGCATACGACTACGCACTGCTGCGTGCCTCTGACCTGACAATGGCGAACGGCTATGCCTACTTCGCCATCGTCAAGGAAGAAGAAATGCGGACCAAGTTCAGCCAATACGTCGCCTCTCTCTAGCTTAGCTGGCCCCTTCGCACCGATCAGAGCACCTCCGCTGGACCGACCTGTTGCCGTCCGCACCTCCTTCCTTCCAGAGGCAGGCCAGTGCCCAGCCCCAGTCGAGGCGTTCGCCTTGCCACGGCGTGCTCCCGGTCTGGGCACCGATGCCTCGCTGCGCATGCCAGCGGGCCAGCCCAAAGTCCTGCGCCGAGGGTGCCGAGCGGGCATAGGAGGCGTCCGCCGGGGGTGCTGCCGAGGCCCCGCGGGGCACCAGGTCGCCCACGTCCGGGGGCTCCGGTACCACGGGCATCCGAATGCCGAGGGGGTTGAAGAAGCGCGGCACTCCCCGCTCGTCCATCTCCGCCCGCCACGTCCGGGGGCTCCGGTACCACGGGCATCCGAATGCCGAGGGGGTTGAAGAAGCGCGGCACTCCCCGCTCGTCCATCTCCGCCCGCCAGCCCCCTTCGTGGACGGTGCGGTGGTGGAAGGGGCACAGCAACACCAGGTTCTTCATGGCGGTCTCTCCGCCCTGGGCCCAAGGCGTGATGTGATGGGCGTGCGTGCGCAGCCACGACCCGCATCCGGGGAAGCGGCAACCTCCGTCGCGTGCTTCGAGGGCTTTGCGCAGCCGCCACCCCACGCTCCTCTGGCGGCGCCCGACATCGAGCACCGAGCCGTCGCCTCCCCGCGCGATCCGCACCACCTCTGCATCGCAGGCGAGCCGCGAGGACGTTTCAGCTGAAACGCGCGAGCCTTCTTCAGTGACCAGAGAGGCCGGCGCTTCGTCGCCTTCGAGCGAGTGCACCACAAGCTGCACCTGGGGCTGGACGCGCTCTTCCAGCCACAGCCCAAGGGCGTCGGCCCGGCGCTGCGCTGCCGTGGTCCGGTCCTCGGTCCCCGCGGCGCGCTCGGCGCGGTAGAGCCTGGCTTCGGCCACTTCGAGCGCCTTGAGCAGCAGGCTCCCCACCTCCGGGCTGAGCCGGCCCCGTACTTCGTAGCTGCCGTCGTCGGTGGGCCACAGCGACAGGCCCCGGCGCTCGGCGCGGGCGGCCTGGGGGGCGTCGCCCTGGTCCAGGCGGCGCCACTCCCGGACCAGACGCTCCACGTGTGCGGTGGTGCCGTGGCGTGCGAAGGTGAGGAGCTCGGCCTCGTTGTCGGCGTTGGCGATGCGGGTCAGCGCCCGCACCTTCGAGTAGGAGATCTCGCCCCTTGCGAGCGCTCCCGAGATGTGGGGCAGCGAGGGCAGGCAGCGCGCCACACGGACCTTCTCGCGCGCGGGCCCGATCGAGATGCTGGTGCGCCAGGACAGCCAGTGGGCACAGGAACGGCACCCCTGCCAGCGCTCCCCTTCGTCGTAGACCCGGAGCAGGGTGAGAAGCCGGTATGTGGCGGCGTTGATGTGCGCGCAGAGCGCGGCGATCTCGTCGCCCAGGGGATCGGAGTCCGAGGCGGGCCCGCTGGGGAGGACGGAAGCTGGAGTCGGGGAGGCCGGGGTCGGTGAGGCCGGTGTGCGGGAGGCCACGGCGCGGGAGACCGGGGTGGTGGATTTGTTCGCGGTAAGCATTGTCGTCGAATCCCGAAGTCTGGGGCGGTCGGTTGCTGTCTCAACTCCTTATACACCACAGTTCGGGATATGTTCGGCTTCCGTGTACGGCTCCAGCCACCTTCTCGGCCCGGTGTGAGAAAGGGGGTTAGCAGTCCGTGGAATAAAGCCCCGCTGCATTCGGCCGACGATGCATCCGCGCCGGACCGCTGCGCTCGACGAATCACACTGTAAAGAACACTTTACCAAATGTCATGTTTGCTTTACAATCCGGATCTCCGAAGCTCCGCTCTGCGTTGTACCTCGGTCGAATAGCGCCGCTATCCGTAGCGTGGCTCAGCTTTGTCAGCAGACTGCGAGCCGCAAAAAAATGCAGCCGGGCGAGCCTGGTGGCTCGGCGGACCGCCGGGGCAGCCCTCCCAACTGCGACATGATCCTAAGAGCGGTCGCGGCACGATGTCAACCTCGGTCACCGATACTCGCCCGCACTGATCGTACACGGTAGTTTCCCGCCGGAAAACAGCGACTCACACGCAAGGCGGCCACCCACCCCCCATGCTCGCCAGCTACCTCGCCCGCCGCCTCGCCCAGCTCGCCGTCGTCCTGTTCCTGGTCTCGGTGGCCGTCTTCTCCATCATGCACGCCCTCCCCGGCGACCCCGTGCAACTCATGCTCTCCGGCGCCGAGAGCGGATCGGTCACCCCCGAACGCCAGGAGCAGTTGCGCGAGGAAATGGGCCTCAACGACCCGCTCCCCGTGCAGTACGGCCGCTTCCTGCGCGGGGCAGTCACCGCCGATCTCGGCACATCCGTCCGGCTGCGCCAGCCCGTGCTCGACCTCATCCTCGACCGCTTGGGATCGACGCTGGCCCTGAGCCTCGGCGGCATCCTCTTCGCGGTTGCCATCGGCGTCACCACCGGCGTCCTGGCCGCCCTCAAGCGGGGCTCATGGATCGACGGCTTCAGCCGCATACTCGCCTACGCGGGCGTATCGATGCCCCTCTTCTGGCTCGGGCTTCTGCTCATTCTGGTCTTCTCGTTCTGGCTGCCCTGGTTCCCCCCGGCGGGATCCGAGGGCCTGCGGTCACTCGTCCTCCCCAGCCTGTCGTTGGGCCTCGTTTCCGCGGGAGTGATCGCGCGCCTGACCCGGGCCTCGCTGCTCGAGGTACTGGTAGAGGACTACATCCGCGCAGCGTGGGCGAAGGGTCTGCCGAAGCGCATCGTCTACCTCCGCCACGCGCTCCGAAACGCCTTGCTTCCAGTCTTGACCATGCTCGGACTCCAATTCGGGGCCATGCTGGCGGGCGCGGTGGTCACCGAGACGGTCTTCAGCCGGCCCGGGTTGGGTCGCCTGGTCGTTAGCGCGATCCTCTGGAAGGACTACCCGCTGGTGCAGGGGATCGTGCTGTTCATGGCTACGACCTACGTCGTGGTGAACCTGCTCGTGGATCTGCTGGCGACCCGGCTCGATCCGCGCATTCGGGACGGGGCACCGGCATGACGACCGCGGGCATGACGGTCAGGGGCCTCACGGTCCGAGGCCGAACGCTCAGTCCCGGCTTCATCGCGGGCGTTTCCATCCTCACGGCGTGGGTGCTGCTCGCGATCTTCGCCCCCCTCGGCGCACCCCACGATCCCCTCGCCACGATCTCGGGAGCGCGCGAGGCTCCATCGCCGGAATTCTGGTTCGGCACCGACCGGCTCGGCCGGGACGTCTTCAGCCGCGTTGTCTACGGCGCCCGGGTGTCGCTCGTCCTCGGCTTCATCAGCGTCGCCATCGGTGCCGCGCTCGGCTCCGCGCTGGGCCTCGTGTCCGGCTACTACCGCGGCGCCGTGGACACCGTGCTCATGCGCATGATCGATGCGATGCTGGCCTTTCCCGGCATCCTTCTGGCCCTTGTGGTCATCGCCGCCCTCGGCCCCAGCATCACGAATGTCATGATCGCGGTCGGCGTGTCCACTATTCCCCGCTACGCGCGCCTGGTGCGAAGCTCCGTGCTCACGATTCGCGAACACGACTACATCGATGCGGCCCGGCTCGTGGGAGTGCCTGACGTGAAGATCATGCTGCGGCATGTGCTGCCGAACACGGCAATCCCGCTGCTCGTGCTGTCGACGCTCGAGTTCGGGCAAGCCATCTCCATCGGCGCCGGCCTGAGCTTCCTCGGGCTGGGCGCGCAGCCCCCGACTCCGGAGTGGGGGCTGATGGTCGCGGTGGGACGTGACGTGCTCGGAAGGGCGTGGTGGATTTCCACCTTCCCCGGACTCGCCATATTCACCGTGGTCATGGCGACGAATCTCCTGGGCGACAGCTTGCAGGAGATGCTGGATCCCAGGTTGAGATCGAGGTGAGGAAAGGAGGATGCCGCTGTTGAGCGACAAGTTCGTAGGCGTCCAGATCGGGCCCGCCAGCTTCGTGGACGAGGGCGTCGACACCGTGCTCGACACCCTGCAGCAGCGAGCCGGCGTGAATGTGATCATGCTGGGCACGGTAAGCTGGCTCGGGCTCAAGATCGGGCGCAGCATCTCGTGGAAGATCGACGGATGGCCCGACCACGGCGTCCCCGAGCCGGCCGACGTGCAGGGCGGGTCCTACCTGGCGCATCATCCCGAGTTCTACGGCAGTACGAGCGTCACGAACTTCCGCGCCCCGGACGAAGCCATGCGCGGTCGCGACATTCTGGAGATGGTGATCCCCGGTGCCCGGTCGAGGGGGATGAAGGTGATCCCCGAGCTGATGGAGCCGCTCTTCAACTATGCGGGCCACGGGTCGGCCAGCAGGACCAGCTCATGGAGGTGGATTATCTGGGCGGGACCAGCGACGTGCCCTGTCTGGAGAACCCCGACTACCGGAACTGGTGGCACGCGCTCATCGAGGACCACTGCCGAAGCTACGATATCGACGGCATCATGTGGTGCAACGAGCGTCTGAGCCCTCTGGACCAACTTGTGTCCGGGCTGGTGCCGGGGTGCTTCTGCACGCACTGCCTGGCGAGCATGGACGCTGCCGGGATCGATCCCGAGGGGGTCCTGCGAGCGTGCGCGGCGCTTCACCGCTACTTCCGCGCAGCGCGCGAGGGGGCCCACTTCACGGACGGTGCCTTCATCACGGGGCTCCGGGTTCTGTTCGACAACCCCGAGTTCCTGCTGCTCGAGCGGCATTGGGTAGGGCGCAACAAGGCCCTTGACCGTGAGCTCCATGGGGTCACCAAGAGGTGCGATCCGCGGCTGGAGTTCGGGCTCAACGTCTGGAACCGGAACCACTTCAATCCCCTTCGCAAGGCGCAGTGGCCGTGGGCCGAGACGAAGGACTACGCCGACTGGGTCAAGCCGATCACCTACCAGCACCAGGCCGGCGGGACCTACACGAAGGAGATGACCCAGCTTCATGCGAACCTGTTGCGGGATCTGGCGCCTGCGGAGATGACGCCGCTGATGTACCGCATTCTGGGGCTCGACGAGGCCCCGTGGGACGAGCTCATCGGTGTGGGGATGGGTCCGGCCAGCTATGTTGGCGGGCAGTGCCGGGCGACGATCGAGGCTCTAGACGGTGAGCTTCCGGTGCTGATGGGGATCGGTGTCGACGCGCCGCGGACCAGCCCGGATCAGGCGGTCTGCACACCGGAGATCGTCTACGAGAGCGTGCACGCGGCGTACGACGCGGGCGCGGCCGGCGTGATCTATGCGCCCAGCTACGCAAGCATGAAGCTGACCAACCTCGACGGCGGCGCGAGGGCGCTGGCCGAACGCGGTATCTGACGGGGAAAGACCATGCCCGAAGCACCAGCCTGGAAGTTCCAGACGGTCCTGCAGGACCTGGCGCCGAGGGAGGCCGCGTCGGTGACCCTGCGGGGCCGGGTGATCACCGGGGTAGGCGATGAGGTGATCGAAGACGGCCATGTGACGCTTGAGGGGGGTAGGATCGCCGCGGTCGGAGAGGGTGAAGGGGCGGCGGCAGACGGTCGCGCGGTCGTGGAGACCGGCGGGACGATTCTCGCGGGACTGATCAACAGCCATGCCCACCTGGCCTGGGACGGGATCCACGACCTGGCTGCCCAGTCGCTTGGCGACGCCCCCGAGATCAGCGCCTACAAGGCGGCGAGCAACATGCTGGCCTGCCTGCGGGCCGGGATCACGACGGTGCGCGACCTGGGGATGAACCGGAGCGGCGTGTTCGCCAAGCAGGCAGTGGAGCAGGGGGTGGTTGCGGGCCCGCGCCTGCTGATCTGTGCGGAGGCGATCACCCAGACAGGCGGCCACACCTACTGGTGCTGCCGGGAGGCCACCGGTGCCGACGAGATGCGGCGCGCCGTGCGCGAGCAGATCAGGGACGGCGCCGACCTCATCAAGATCATGATGTGCCACGACAACCTGGAGTTCACCGATGACGAGCTCCACGCCATCGTCGACGAGGCGCACCGGCAAAAGCGGCCCGTTACCGCCCACGCTACCTTCGACGCCGCCATCGCACGGGCCGTCGACTTCGGCATCGACACCGTGGAGCACGGCGGCAGCATGTCGGACGAGACCATCGCCAAGCTGGTCGAGAGCGGGGTGCCGATCGTGACTACGTTCTCGCCCGTGCTGCTCCAGTCGAAGCCCGAGATCGCCCGCAAGTACAACATTCCGGAGTGGAAGATCAGGGAGCGGCAGCGGATGGTCGCCGACAGGAGCCGCTACGACGGCCTGCAGCGGGCGGCGCGGGCGGGTGTGCGCATCGTGTTTGGGACCGATGCAGGCAGCCCCGCGGTGCGTCACGGCGTGGTGGTCCCGGAGATGGAGTTCATGATCGAGGTGGGGGTGGTCGCGGACAATCACGCGGCGATCATGAGCGCGACCCGTGAGGCCGCCATCATGAACCGGTTGGGCGACCGGATCGGGACCGTCGAGGTGGGCAAGGAGGCGGACGTGATCGTCGTGGACGGCAACCCGCTCGACGATCTGCGAGACCTGGAGCGGGTGGCCTTGACATTTGTCCATGGCAATTGTAGATATTCGCGTCCAGCATCGGGTGTAGCGGGCTGATGGGCGTGCGGCCGTCCCTCGGAGGCGTGATCCGATGACTCAGGTGGCCCACGGATCCTATCTCGCCGCGCGTGCCGTGAGCGTGAAGTCGAGCTTCCGCACCCGCATGCTCGAACTCGCCGCCGGGCTGGACGACATCATCGCGCTCGGACGGGGCGACCCCGACTTCGAGACACCGCCGGCGATCGTCGCCGCGGGCGCGAAAGCCCTGGCCGGAGGCTACACCCACTACACGGCACCGCCGGGCCTACCCGAACTGCGCGAAGCCATCTCGGGCAAGCTTGAGCGCGACAACGGCCTCCGGTACCCACACAGCCAGATCATCGTCACCAACGGCGTCCAGGAAGCGCTCCTGATCTCCATCCTTGGACTGGTCGATCCAGGGGACGAAGTTGTGCTTCAGGCCCCGCGCTTCAACGCCTTCGACCACATGGTCAACCTGGCGGGCGGACGGGTGGTGGACGTGCCGACTTTGGAGGAGGACGACTTCGCCCTCAAGGCCGACGCCATCCGGAGCATTTTGACAAAGTGTTCGAAACTCCTCGTAATCGCGAATCCGAACAATCCCACCGGCGGGCTGACGCCGCGCCCGGAGCTGGAGCGCATCGCCGCGCTGGCGGTAGAGCACGACCTCCTGGTCATCTCCGACGAGATCTACGAGAAGCTCGTCTTCGGAGACGCCGAGCATGTCAGCCTCGGCACCCTTGACGGCATGCGCAACCGCACCGTCACCGTCAACGGCTTCTCCAAGGCGTATGCAATGACCGGGTGGCGCGTGGGCTACCTGGCCGCGCCCGCCTGGTTCATGGAACCGGCCGTCGAGATCAAGCACACCCTGAGCATCTGCACGCCGCCCGCCCTGCAGCGCGGGGCGCTCGCGGCGCTGGAGGGGGGAGATGAATCGGTCGCCTCGATGCTCGCAGAGTACGAGCGGCGGCTCGAGCTCATCCTGCGCACCCTCGACGACATGCACATCTCATACGGGCGCCCGGGCGGGGGAATGTACGTATACGCCAACATCTCGGGCACGGGGCTGGATGCCGAGACCTTCTGCTACGAGCTGTTGCGCCAGGAGCATGTGATGGTCTTCCCGGGGACCATGTTCGCCGACCCCGCGAACCGTCACATTCGCATCACGCTGCTGTCGCCGTTTTCGTCCATTGAGGAAGCGCTGAAGAGGATGAAGGAGTTCGTCGAACGGGTGCGCGGGTCGTGACGGGGGACTCGGCCTGCGTCATCCTGGTCGGTGCCGGCGTCCGGGGCGCCATGTGGGCGCGCGTCATCGCCGAAGCCCCCGACGCGACGCTGGCCTGCATCGTCGACCGGGACGTGGCACGGGCCCGCCGTGCCCGCGACAGTAACGCCCCACCAGCCCTCGTGCAGCGCGACTTCGCCTCCGCTCTCGCCGAGGTGAAGGCCGATGCCGCGGTCATCGCGACGCCTCCCGCCAGCCATCACTCCCTCGTGAGCCAGGCGCTCGCGCACGGCCTCGACGTCCTCTGCGAGAAGCCGCTGTCGGAAGATCTGGATGAAGTCATCGACCTCATCGCCAGAGCCAAGGTGGCCGGGCGCCATCTCCTCGTCGGGATGAACTTTCGCTACCTGCCTTCCTCGCAGCGCATCCGTCGCTACGTCCGCAGCGGAGCGCTGGGCACGCTCAGCTACGCACACTTCACCTACCACCGTCAGCGCGACGGCAACCGGACCGACCTGAACGACTACGTCATGACAATGGCGCAGCCTATGCTACTGGAGCAGAGCATCCATCACTTCGACCTTCTGCGGTATTGCTACGACGCCGAAGTGGAGTCGCTGGTGTGCGACACATGGCGTCCGTCGTGGAGCACCTACGAAGGAGACTGCTGCGTCTCCGTGCTCTTCCGCTTCGAGAACGGAGCCCGCGCCAACTATCTCGGGACCTGGACGGCGGCGTGGAACCGAATGGACTTCCGCTGGCGCAGCGAATTCGAGGGTGGGGCACTGATTCAGCGGGAGCAGTTCAAGGATCTCGTTCGGATCGACTTCGATCGCGGCCTGGGACTGAGGGGGCCCAACTTCAAGGGGGACGAAGAAGCCGAGAGGCCGGTCGAGGAGTCGCTGCCACGCTGTGTGCCCTTCATCGACGACACCCGCGAGCTGCTGAGCGAGTTTCTGCGCGCGATGCGGGGCGAGGCCGAGCCCGTAACGACCGCCCGCGATCACCTGAAGAGCCTGCTCCTCGTGCAAGCCTGCATCGAATCGCTGGAGAGCGGGGGATGGGTGATGATGCGCGATCTGCACGAGCGTTTCGCGGTGCCCGCTGCCTCTGCCTCCCTCGGGGCCGCCGTTCCCCCGCCCGCAGCCGCCCCATGACCGCGGACCCCCCGGCCGACGCGTCCCGTGACCTCCTCCGCGTCCGGGGCCTGCGCACCCGATTCCTCACCGACCGGGGCGCCGTGCACGCGGTCAACGGGGTGAGCTTCTCCGTCCGGCGCGGCGAGACCCTCGCGCTGGTGGGCGAGAGCGGCTGCGGCAAGACGGCCACCATGCTTTCCGTGCTCCGCTTGCTGCCCGCCCACCGAACCCGCGTCGAGGCCGACGAGGTGAGCTTCCGGGGCCGCGACCTTCTCTCCCTGGACGACGAGGGCATGAGACGTGTGCGCGGCGCGGAGATCGCGATGATCTTTCAGGATCCCCGCGCCTCCCTGAATCCCGTGCTCACGATCGGCCGCCAACTCACCGAGAGCCTGGAGGTCCACCTGGGCTTGGGACGGCGCGAAGCCCGGGAGCGCGCGATCGATCTGCTCGAAACGGTCGGCATCCCCCGGCCCAACAGGCGGCTCGACGACTACCCACACCAGTTTTCGGGCGGGATGTGCCAGAGGGTGACGATCGCCATGGCGCTGTCCTGCAATCCCGGCCTCCTCATCGCCGACGAGCCGACCACGGCTCTGGACGCGACCATCCAGGCACAGATTCTGGATCTGGTCTCCGAGCTGAGGGCCACGCGCCGGATGGCGATGATCTGGATCAGTCACGACCTCAGCGTGGTGTCGAACCTGGCCGACCGGGTCGCGGTGATGTACGCCGGGTCCATCGTCGAGAGTGCGCCCGCTGACCGTCTCTTCGAAGCGCCGGCGCATCCCTATACCCGCGGTCTGCTTGCGTCTTTGCCCGTGCTCGACGAGGGAGGCCCGGAGCGCCTGACAGCGATCCCGGGCCAGCCACCCGATATGGCGCAACTCCCTGAAGGGTGCGCCTTCGCCGAGCGTTGTCCGCACGCCTTCGACCGCTGCCGTCGTGAGAAGCCGCCTCTGCTTCCGGTCGGAGACGGAGCATTCGCGGCCTGCTGGTGGGACGGGGCGACCGGGGCGAAGCATGTCTCCTGAGCCACAACGCCCGCTCCTCGAAGTCTTCGATCTGAAGAAGCACTTCCCCGTGCACCGGGGACTGATGCAGCGCGGCAAAGAACCGGTACGCGCCGTTGACGGGATCAGCTTCCGGCTGCATCGGGGCGAGACGCTGGGGCTCGTGGGCGAGAGCGGCTGCGGCAAGACCACCGTGGCCCGCACCGTCCTTCGGCTCACCGAGCCGACGGCGGGCCGAGTCGTCTTTGACGGCACCGATCTCAAGGGAGCAACGGCCGCCGAGGTGCGCGCGCTGCGCCCGCGCATGCAGATGATCTTCCAGGACTCCTATTCGTCGCTGAATCCGCGCATGAGCGTAGGCCGCTCCATCGCGGAACCTCTCCTCCAGCACACAACGATGAACCGCGCCGAACGAGCGGAACGGGTCGGCAAACTCATGAGCATCGTCGGACTCGATCCGAAGCTGGCCGCACGCATGCCCCACGAGTTCTCCGGCGGTCAACGACAGCGCGTCGGCATCGCGCGTGCCCTGGCCCTGAAACCCGACCTGATCGTCTGCGACGAACCCATCTCATCGCTCGACATCTCCATCCAGGCCCAGATCGTCAACCTGCTCGCGGACATCCAGGAGCAATTCGGTCTGACCTACCTCTTCATCTCTCACGATTTGGGGATGGTCAAACACCTGTGTGACCGGGTCGCGGTGATGTACCGGGGGAAGATCGTGGAGATCGCGCCGACGCAGGCGCTTTTCCGCGATCCGAAACACGCGTATACGCGGGCGCTCTTCTCATCGGTGCCCCGCAGGCCCGGGCGGCGAGCCGCGAGTCACGTGGCGCCATGAAGGTCTCGAACTTCGGCCAAAACATTTGTTTCCGGCCACGTCGGCGGTACGAGCCGCAATCCGAAGACGACGTGCTGCGGATCCTCGACGAGCACCGAACCGGAACCGTGCGTGTCGTCGGCGCGGGACACTCCTGGAACGGGGGCATCGAGACGTCCGACGCGCTGGTCGACCTGCGGCACTTTCAGCGGGTTCGCGTTCACGACGATCGTACTCGCGTGACGGCAGGCGCCGGGTGCAGGATCGGCGCGCTTCTCAAGCACCTGTCCACCATGGGGCTGACCCTCCCCTCGATCGGCCTCATCGACCGCCAGACGGTTGCGGGCGCGGTCGCGACCGGCACCCACGGGTCGGGACGGCACTCCATGTCCCACTATGTCGAGGCGCTGCGCATTGCCTGCTACGGTGCGGACGGCGCCTCGGTGATCCGCACCGTCGATTCCGGGGTCGCGCTGCGGGCGGCTCGATGCTCGGTCGGGACACTCGGGGTCGTTCTGGATGTCACCCTGACGTGCGTCCCGCACCCGCAATACCATGTGCGCGAACGGTGCGCCTGGCACCCGGGTCTCGACACCGTCCTGAAGAACGAGCCGGCCGCGCCGTTGCAGCAGTTCTACATCATCCCCCACGCCTGGACTTACCTGGCCCACGAACGAAGCGCGGCCGCGGAGAACCGCCGATCAGGGGCGGCGGGTTTCTACCGGGTTTACTGGCTGATCGTGATCGACGTGCTTCTCCACGTGGGCGTCAAGCTGACCGCTTCTCTGCTCCGGAGCCGGCGCCTCGTGGCCCTCCTGTACCGACGCATTCTCCCGGCGTGCATCTTCACCCGATGGCAGGTTACCGATCGCAGTGACCGCCAGCTTCTCATGCGCCACGACCTTTTCCGTCATCTGGAGATGGAGGTCTTCGTCCCGCGCACCCGGCTTGGGCCAGCGCTCGAATTCCTCGTCGAAGTACTGCGTGCGGCGGACGATCCCGGCCACTCGGCATCGGCGGGCGTGAGCGCTCGGATCGATGCCGCTGGTCACCGGGAAGCCTTCGAGGAGATTCGCGGCTCGTACAGCCACCACTATCCCATCTGCGTCCGTCGTGTGCGGCCCGACCACACCCTCATCTCGATGGCGTCATGCCACGGCATCGAGCGGCAGGATTGGTACGCGATCAGTCTGATCACGTTTTCAGAGCCTCGGGCGCCCTTCCAGGGAGTCGCCCGACTTCTGGCCGCGGTAATGGCCAAGGACTTCGACGCCCGTCTGCACTGGGGCAAGTGGTTTCCACTCGCCGCGGCGGCGGTGGGGCCCAGTTATCCGGGGCTGCCCGTATTCAAGGCGACCTGTGCGGAGTTCGACCCTCAGGGAGTCTTCCGCAACGCGTTCATTCGGCGAACCCTGTTTCATGTGTAGGCAGCATTTCGGCGCACTTGCACTTGACAGGTATCATGTCGTGCTACCAAGAATGGACCGATGAACCGTCCACGCAGCTTCATTCTGACGTCAATCGCGCTGGGCGCTGTCGCCTGGGCCTCCGGTTGCGGCGACGACACGACGGAGCCGCTGCCACCTCCCGAGCCTGCCCGGCCAGCGTCGATTACAGTGACCCCTGCCACAGCCGAGCTGACGGCATTGGGCGCGACCGTGCAGCTGAGCGCGGAGGTCCGCGATCAGAACGGCCAGGTGATGGACGGGGTCACGGTGACCTGGGCGAGCAGCGCCGCCGGGGTGGCGACGGTGGACGTTGCCGGGCTGGTCACGGCGGCGGGAAACGGGACCGCCATGATCACCGCGACCGCGGGGGCGGTGTCGGGGAGCGCGACGGTGACGGTGGCTCAAGAGGTGAGGGGAGTCGAAGTGTTACCTCCCGCCGACACGGTGTCCGCGGGCGACACGGTGCGACTGACGGCGGAAGCCTGGGACCCAAACGGGTTTACGGTGCCGGGCATCGAATTCACATGGTTGACGAGCGATGCCTCCATCGCCACGGTGGATGGGTCGGGTCTGGTGCGCGGAATCGCAGAAGGTGCGGCCACGATCACCGCGGCGTCGCCCAGTGTGCAGGGGACAGCGGGGATCACGGTCGCCCATCCGGACTGGACCGCACTGGTGGCCCTCTACGAAGCCACAGAGGGTGCGGGCTGGATAGAGAACGATGGCTGGATGTCGGATCGTCCGATCGGGCAATGGCACGGCGTGACGACGGGGGAGAGTGGTCGTGTCACGGCCGTGAGACTCTCCGCGCACAACCTGATCGGGTCAATCCCGCCGGATCTGAGCCGCCTGTCGCACCTGGAGACCCTGAATCTCGAGCGCAACACGTTAGCGGGACAGATTCCCATCGAACTGGGCAGTCTGGACAGCCTCAAGACCTTGATCCTGGGTGTCAACGATTTGACGGGGCAGATTCCACCCGAGCTGGGCGATTTGAGCAACCTGGAGGACTTGCGGCTTCGAAGAAACAACCTGACGGGGCCGATCCCGCCCGAACTGAGCAACCTGCGCAACCTTGAGAGGCTGGGCCTCAACCAGAATCTCCTCACCGGACTGATCCCTTCGGGCTTCCTGGGCCTCGAGCGGCTTCGGCTATTCCACTTCGCGGAGAACAGGAGCCTTTGTATCTCCGGTTCGGCGGACTTCGCGGAGTGGCTCACGCAGCTTGACGTTTACGTCGGGCGGTTCTGCAACGGGGGCGACAGAGAGGCGCTCATGTCTCTGTACGGGGCAACCGGTGGACCGGACTGTGTCGGTAGCAAATGAAATGTCCGGTTTCTGTAGCACATGAAGTGTCCGCTTTTCCGTACCGCCGCCCTCCGAGGCGAGCGGAGCGAGCCGAGGGGGGCGGCGGTACCGCCTCACGCTGCCACCTCCGACCCGCTGAGGGTGTCCAGCAACCTGCCGTTCGCATCGTAGCGCCCGAGCCTCCGGATGCCGTGGAAGACGGCCATGCCGCCGTCCTCGTATTCGTGGACCTTGACCTTGGCTCGCACGTAGGTGTACCGGTGCGGCTGAGGCGGGATCTGCAGCGTCTTGCCCTTGTAGGTCACGCAGTTGTCGTTGCCAACCGTCCGTGTCTCCTTCAGGCAGAGGATGTCGGGCAGCTTGGCCTTCATCCGCGGCAGCAACCGGGTGAACGCGCGCTTCGCCTCCCTCGCCTCCACCGCAAATGCCGCGTTGAACCGCGGCCAGAAGTCCTTCAGGAACTCGTTGGCCTCGTCCATGTCGGTGATCCCCGCCCGCGCCAGCTCCTGCGGCAGGCGCCCCTGAAGCGTCCCGAACAGCCGCTCGCTCCGGCCCCGCGCCTGCGGCGAGTACGCGGCGATCATCTCGATCCCGAGCTCGCCCATCGCCCGGCCGAACTGGGTCGGCTTGTCCTTGTCCACCTTCCCGCCCGCCTCCGGCGTGTGCCAGTAGTGCGAGCCCCGGTCCGTGTACAGGCTGTCGAAGAGCCCCTGCACCTTCACCGTCTCCGCGACGCCCCGAAGGCTCGACCACGTTCCCTCCTCCTCGACGAAGAACCCCGAGTACACCCCGCTTGTCGCGTCGTCCATCGTCACGACCAGGTCCCACCCCTGGCCGGGAGCCCATTCGTGCGTCGAGGCGTCCTGGTGGAGCATCATCCCCTCCGCCGGCTTGCGCTCCCGCCTGAGCCGGTGCGCACCCTTCCTGCGCCCCTTCCTCACCAGGCCCGCCTCCTGAAGGCGGCTCTTCACCCAGGTGTACGACCGCGCCCCGCCGTGCTCGCCCGCGTAGACCTCGTGGTAGAAGTGAAGCACGTTCCACCCCGCACAGCCGTCCCGGTACAGCGCCTCCAGCGCCGCCGCCTCCTCCGGCGACGCCCGCCGGGGAGACGGCCCCGCCACCCGCTTGTCCTTCAGGGCCGCCAGCCCGCCCGCCTCGTAGCGGGCCACCCAGCGCCGGAACGTCCGGTCCGTCACTCCCGGCACGCTCGCCGCCCACGCTTGCGTGACCCGTTTTCGGCGCCATCGATCATAGATCTCTTCGAACCTCGCCATCCGTATCTCTCGCAGCATCTCCGCCCGGTTCATCCAGCCTCCTCGGTGACTGTTCTGAACCGGACAGATTACGTGCTACGAAACCGGACATATTATTTGCTCCTAACACCGGTGGACCGGACTGGGACCGCTCCGCCGGCTGGCTTGGTGACGGCATTTTGGACGACTGGCATGGCGTGAGCGCGGATTCGCTGGGGCGGGTCATGACGCTAAACCTGTCCAGCAACGGACTTGCGGGTCACCTACCCGGTTTTCTGGCACAACTCACGAGCATGACTTCCCTGCGGATAGACGGAAACGCGGACCTGACCGGTTCGCTACCACTGTCGCTGTCCGCGCTCTCGCTTCAGGAGCTTCAATACAAGGATACCGGGCTGTGCACTCCGCCCGACGGAGCGTTCGGCGAGTGGCTGGCTGCCATCCCGTCCCACGAAGGTACGAACACGGAATGCTTGCCGCTGTCGGACCGGGATATCCTCGAGGTCTTGTACGATGCCACCGCAGGAGCCGACTGGACCGACGACGACAACTGGCTGTCCGACCGACCCCTCGGTGAATGGTACGGAGTGGAAACCAATGATCAGGGCCGAGTCGTCGCGCTGAAACTTCCCGAAGACAACCTGTCGGGGAGGATTCCGCCCCAACTCGGCAACCTTCGCCAGTTACGCGAACTGGCCTTGGCCCGCAACCTCCTGTCGGGTCCGATCCCGCCGCAGCTGGGCAACCTGTCCAACCTGTCGCAGCTGGACCTCAATGGGAATCAGCTGACGGGTTCGATCCCGCCGCGGCTGGGCAACCTGTCCAACCTGTCGACAATGCACCTCTATCGGAACGGGCTGACGGGACCGATCCCGTCGGAGCTAGGCAACTTGTCCATGCTGAGGGTGCTAGGCCTCGGCCTGAATGGGCTGACGGGACCGATCCCGCCGGAGCTGGGCAACCTGTCC
Organism: Longimicrobiales bacterium; assembly: GCA_963555795.3. Taxonomy (GTDB): domain Bacteria; phylum Gemmatimonadota; class Gemmatimonadetes; order Longimicrobiales; family Gaopeijiaceae; genus Bin94. The sequence goes on from CAUVXA020000007.1 coordinate 1,830,926, forward strand.
AACCTTTTGGTGCTGTACCTCGACTCGAATGGACTGACGGGACCGATCCCGTCGGAGCTGGGCAGACTGTCCCGCTTGTCGCAGCTGATCCTCAGCGAGAATCGGCTGACCGGGTCGATTCCCGCGTGGCTGGGCAACTTGTCCGGCCTGGCACGCCTGAGCCTCAGCGGGAATGAGCTGACGGGACCGATCCCGTCGGGGTTGGGCAACCTGTCCAGCCTGTCCGAGCTGGTCCTAAACGGCAATCAGCTGACCGGGTCGATTCCGGCGGGGCTGGGCAACCTGACCAGCTTGGCGCGCCTGGACCTCAGCGGGAATGAGCTGACTGGAGCGATACCGCCGGAGCTGGGCAACCTGTCCGGATTGGAAGACATGGACCTCAGCGGGAATGAGCTGGAGGGAACAATCCCGGCGGAGCTGGGCAACCTGTCCGGCTTGTCGACGCTGTACCTCGACGGCAATGAGTTGACGGGGCCCATACCTCCCGAGTTCGGTGGTCTGTCCGGGTTGCGGTTGGTATCGATCAAAGACAACCGGCTATCGGGTTCCCTCCCGCCGCAACTGGGCGGCATGGCCAACCTGAGGCGGCTCTACCTGATCGACAACGCCGAAATGTCCGGCACCCTGCCTTCGAGCCTCACGGCTCTCGACAAGCTGAACGAACTGCTGCTGACCGGTACCGGTCTATGCGCTCCTGGAGATGCCGGTTTCCAGAGCTGGCTGTCGGATGTGAAGCTCGTGCGGGTGCGGCTTTGCGGGGCAGGCACCGCTTCGTCGGCGTACTTGACCCAGGCAGTGCAGTCACTGGATTTCCCGGTTCCGCTGGTCGCTGGCAAGGAAGCACTGTTGCGGGTGTTTGTGACGGTCTCGCGTCCTGCCAGCGAGGGCATCCCGAAAGTGCGGGCGACCTTCTACGTCGACGGCGTTGAAACCCACGCGGTGGACATCCCGGGCTCGGGAACCGCCATCCCCACAGAGGTTGACGACGCCGAGAGTGCGCTCGAGAAGTCGGCGAACGCCAGGATTCCGGGTTCGGTGATACAGCCGGGACTGGAGATGGTGATCGAGATCGACCCGGACAGCACGGTGGATCCCGGACTTGGTGTGACGAAACGCATTCCCGAGACGGGCCGGGCACCGGTGCAGGTCGAGGTCGTGCCCGTGCTGGATCTGACCGTCGTTCCGTTCCAGAGGGCGCAGGACTCCGATACGTCGATCGTGGACATCGCCAGGGGCATGGCTGCGGACCCGCAGTCACACGAAATGCTATGGGATTCGCGCACTTTCCTGCCAATCGGCGATCTTGACGTGAAGGCTCATGAATCCGTATTGACCTCGACCACCAACGTGGTTGAGTTACTGCTCGAGACCCAGTTGATTCGACGCCTGGAAGGTGGTGCCGGCTACCACATGGGTATCATGCCGGAGCGCATTGTCGGCGGCGAATCGGGGGTTGCGTTTCTCGGCGGCCACGTTGGCTTCTCGGTATCCGATCCCTTCGTGATAGCGCACGAACTGGGACACAACCTGAGCCTCTTCCATGCGCCGTGCGGCGGTGCTGGTGGGCCGGATCGGGCGTTTCCACAGAGTGATGGTTCGATCGGCGCGTGGGGATTTGACCCGCGCGGTGGTGGCACGCTGATATCGCCGAATGCTCGGGACCTGATGTCCTATTGCGGTCCTCCGCGTTGGGTCAGCGAATACAGTTTCACCAGAGCCCTGAGCCATCGCCTTGCGAGCGGAACCAGCGCCACCGCGCTCGCCCGAGCTCCCGTCAACGCTCCTACGCGGACCCTGCTCCTCTGGGGCGGCGTCGACGAGCAGGGGGATCCGTTCCTGGAGCCAGCCTTTGTGGCGGACGCTCCGCCCAACGTTCCCGGGTCCACAGGCGAATACGAGCTGGTTGGCCGAACCGCGAGTGGCGACGAACTGTTTTCGCTGAGCTTCGACATGGCGGAGTTGGCCGACGCGGACGGCAGGTCGTCCTTCGTCTTCGCGCTGCCCGTGCGGACCGAGTGGGGCGACGTTCTGGAGAGCATTACCCTCTCCGGGCCTGCGGGATCGACTACGACGGATCAGGCGACCGACCAGCCGATGGCCATCCTGCGCGATCCCGATGGCGGTCAGGTGCGCGGGATTCTGCGCGGCGAGGACGCGACGGACCTGATTCGGGTGGCTGCGGAGGCTGCCGGGCTGACCGCGCCGCGTCTGCGGGTGCTGTTCAGCCGGGGGATGCCGGACGTGGCGGATTGGCGGCCCTGACGGATCTTCTGGTGTCGCGCGGCGCCCCTACTCCCGCCACGGATACGGCGGCCGTTGCAAATGCCAGTCCGTCTCCCGCTGGTACGCCATCCCCAGATCCAGCACGCCCTGATCGTCCATCGGGGAGCCCACGATCTGCAGCGACAGCGGCAGTCCGTCCTCGTCGAAGCCGCAGGGGATTGCCAGGCCTGGGTGGCCGACCAGGTTGGCGATGTAGTTGAGGCGCGGGGTGCGCGCGCTCACCTCGCCGGGGGGTTCCCACTCGTTGCGGGCGGGGATCGGCCAGCCGTCCCGCACCTCGCGCATGGCTGCGCCGTTCGGCCAGGTCGGCGCGATGACCGCGTCGTAGCTTGACACGATCTCGTCGGCCTCGCGCACAAGCTGGTTGCGGATCCGCTGTGCGGTGAGGTAGTCGGCGGCGGGCATCATGCGACCGGCCATCCAGCCTGCGCGGCGATCCTCGTTGAACGAGAACATGTTGGCCGCGCTGCCGTCGTCGAAGAGCGACTTGAAGTTGGTGCCGCTCTCGACCGTCACGATCGTCGTGAAGAGTGCGCCGGTGGGGCGCAGCGGCAGGGTGATGTCCTCGACCTCGACCCCCATCTGGGCGAAGACGTCCAGCGCCTCCTGGAAGACGCGCCGGGTCGTCTCCGAGCCCGACAGCTCGAACTCGGCGCGGTGGACGCCCAGACGGCGCCCGCGCATGGCCCCCGGGTCCGCACGGAAGACGAAGGGGCGGTCGACCGTGCAGTTGTCGCGCGGATCCTGCCCGGCAATCTGCTGCAGGATGTGGCCGCAGTCCTCGGCCGAGCGCCCCACGGGGCCGATCTTGTCGAGGCTCCACGAGAGCGCCATGCACCCGAAGCGGCTCACGCGGCCGAATGTGGGACGCAGCCCCGACGCGCCGACGGCGGAGGCCGGGAAGACGATCGAGCCGCCCGTCTCGGTGCCGATGCCGAAGCCGATCAGGCCCGCGACCGCGGCGGACACCGTCCCGCTCGACGACCCGAAGCTGGTGCGGTCGAGCTTCCACGGGTTCAGTGCGGAGCTGGTGTTCCCCCCGGCGAACTCCCCGAGCGACATCTTGGCCATCAGGACCGCGCCGGCCTCATCGAGCCGGTCGATCACCGCCGCGTTCCGCTCCGGCACCCGGTCCGCGAAGATCCGCGACCCCCATGTGGTGCGGATTCCGCGCGTATCGAGCAGATCCTTGACACCATAAGGTAGGCCGTGTAAGATGCTGCGCCGATTGCCTGCCGCGAGCTCCCTATCGGCCCGTTCGGCGGCTTCGAGCGCGTGATCCCGCGCGATCGTGACCATGGTGGCGAGCTTGCCGCCGTGGTCGCTGCGCGGCTCGCTGGGCAGCTCGAAGGGGGGCACGTCGAGGGCTTCGGCGCGGTCCAGATAGGCCCGGGTGAGTTCCACCGAGGTGACCGCGCCCTCGGCCAGAAGGTCGGCCAGCTCGCGGACGGTGAGGAACAGCGTGGATTCGGGCACGGCGGGGGCCGATTGCCGCAGGGCGAGGGTCGATTCCTTCATCAGCCCCTCCGGAAGACGGTGAGCGGCGGCTCGTCGGGATCCAGCGGGAAGTCCCGCAGTTCGCGCTGCACGTTGATCATGTTGGCCAGGGCGGCACGCAGCCGCTCCAGCTCCTCCGCCTCCTCGTAGATGCCGCGCGGACCCTGGTGGTCCAGTAACGTTCGCGCCGTTGCGGCGGAAACCTCGCCCGTGTCGGCGACCTCCGTGCAGGCCTGTTGCCACGCCAGGGCCATCGCCCCCGCGCCGGCGGCCGTCGCGAACTGTCGGCGGTTCATGGTCATTCGACTGGACTCCTTACGTGTGCTGGTCACCCGGGACTCGCGCGCCCCGGCGGTGCCCCGTACCTTCGTCGCGCCCATCGCCCCCACCATAACCCGGACCGCCACCACTTTGCGAGCACTTCACATCGAACCCATGCCGCAGTGGATTCGCGGCCTCTTCCAGAAGGCGGCGGACGAGGCCGGGATCGATATGGTATGGGGCGGCGCACTCGACCGGGAAGAGCTGGCCGGCGCGGCAGCCGGCGCGGACGCGCTGGTCACCGGGCAGAGGCGCATCGGCGCCGAACTGATCCGCGCGGGAGCCGGGGTGCGCCTGGTGCTCGTGCAGGGGAGGGCGCCGTGGGCGGTCGACCGGGAAGCCGCGGCCGCGGCCGGAGTGCCGGTGGCGACGCTGCCTCACCGCGGCGCGATCGCGGTTGCCGAGCAGACGATGGCGCTCATGCTCGGTCTCTACCGCAAGGTGGTCCCGGGCCACCTCGGCACCCGTGACGCCGGGTACGTGCGCCTGGGCCTCGAACCGATTCGCACGACCGAGCGCAAGATCGCCTTCAACTGGCTCCGCTACGACGACGTGCGGCAGCTTCATGGACGGACCCTCGGCCTCGTGGGGCTGGGCGGCATCGGGCTGGAGGTCGCCCGGCGGGCGCAGGCCTTCGACATGGAGGTCGTGTACCACAAGCGTTCGCCGCTGCCGCGAGCCTACGAGGCGGTCGCCGGCGTGCGGCACCTTCCGCTGGAGGAGCTGCTCGCCGCGAGCGACGTGGTCAGTTTGCACGCGCCGCACACCGACGCCACCGAGGGGATGATCGGGGCGGCCGAGTTCAAGGCCATGAAAAAGGACGCGATTCTGGTCAATACGGCCCGTGGAGGGCTCGTGGACGAAGCCGCGCTCGCGGACGCGCTGTCCGAGGGCCGGATCGCGGGCGCCGGGCTGGACGTGTTCGTGGACGAACCGCTGCCGGCGGACAGCCCGCTGATCGACGCGCCGAATGTGCTCCTGTCGCCCCATGTCGGGGGCGCGACGGGTGGTGGGCAGGCCGGGATGATACGGGATGTGGTCGCGAACCTGGTCGCAGTCGCCGAAGATGGAGCGGGGGCCCCATGATCCAAGAGCCGATTCTGGTCCTGGCATTCATGCTGGCCGTGGTGGCGTTCACCCGCTGGCTCGAGGAGCGCTACGAACCCGTCAAGAAGATCAGCTCCGCAGTCGTCTGCACGCTGCTCGGGATCACGCTCGCGAACATCGGAGTGATCGAACACACGGGACCGGTCCACCAGTCCGTCTTCACCTTCGCGATCCCATACGCGATCGTGCTCGTCATCATGGGGACGGACCTGCGCGAGCTCGCCAGCGCGGGGCGGCCGCTCCTGATCGCCTACCTCGCGGCGTGTCTTGGGAGCCTGGTGGGCGGTGTGGTGGCGGGCGCCACAATGGCTGGATGGGTCGGCCCGGAGACCTGGAAGCTGTCCGGGGCGTTCTCGGCGGCGTTCGCGGGCGGCGGGATGAACTTCACCGCCGTGGGACAGGGCCTCGAGATCGACACGAGCACCTTCGCCGCCGCGGCTCTGGCCGACAACCTGTCGACCGTCCCCTACCTGCTTCTGCAGGTGTGGTTGGCGGGCATGCTGGCCACGATGTTCCTGCGCCGGACGAGGCTGGGCGGCGCCGCGGCCTGGGCCGGTGAAATGACTGACGCAGCGGCCGCGGACGAGGCCGAGGCCGAGACCGACGAAGACGCCATGCGCCGCCGCTGGACCGACTCGGACATCAACATCACCGACATGGCCATTCTGGGCGCGCTGCCGCTGGTCGCCCTCTGGCTCGCGCGGATCATGGGCGGCATCTATCCGCTCATCCTGGAAGTCCTGTGGCTCACGACGATTGCGCTGATCGTGGCCCAGTTGCCGTGGGTCAGGAAGCTGCGGGGCGCCGAGATGCTCTCCTACTTCGCCCTGCATATCTTCTTCATCGTGCTGGGCGCGGCGTCCGAACTCGGGATGGTCTTCGAGGCCGGCCTCCCCATCTTCGGCTTCATGATCGCGATCATCGCGGTCCACGTCGTGGTCGCCTACGGGGTCGGATGGCTGGCGCGGATCGACTTGCCCACCGTCTCGATCGCGAGCCAGGCAGCGATCGGAGGGCCGGGGTCCGCGCTCGCCATCGGCATGGCCATGAAGTGGCATCGGCTGGTTGCGCCGGCGGTGATCGTGGGCATTTTCGGGTACGCGCTGGGCAACTACCTCGGGTTTGCTTGCGCGTGGATCGTAAATGCATTAGTTGGATGAGAAAAGAACCTGTGCGGTACGCTAACCGCAGCTCCGGAGGTCCTCTGAGTGACACCCTGACGTTACGTCAGGGTTCGTCTCCCGTGGCCAGCGTTGAAGGGGTCGATGTGCTCGTCACGGGGGCGGGCCGGGGTCTCGGGCGCGGGATCGCGATCACGCTGGCCGCGGCGGGCGCACGCGTGTGGCTGGTGTCCGAGATGATCGAGGAACTTGAATGGACCGCCGGCGACATCCAGGAGGCCGGTGGGTGGGCCGAGGTCTGCCCGGCGGACCTGAGCCGGGACGGCGAACGGCAGCGGCTGGCGCGGAGGGTTCGTGATCGAGCCGACCAACTGCGAGTCGTCGTCAACAACGCGGGCGTGCTCGAACGGCAGCCGGTCGAGTCGCTCGACCGGGAGCACTGGGAACGGACCATGCGCGTCAACCTTGAGGCTCCCGTGTTCCTGACGCGGGACCTGTTGCCGACGCTGCTGCGCGAGGGCGGGTCGGTGGTGAACGTGTCGTCGCGAGCGGGTGTGGAGGGCTCCCCCGGGGGGACGGCCTACTGCGCGTCCAAGTTCGGGATCGAGGCGTTCACGCGGTGTCTCGCCCTTGAGCTCGCCGGGTCGCCCGTCAGCGTGAATGCGGTGACGCCGGGCATCTACCTGAAGCCGACATCGGTGACGCGGCGTGAGGCGGAGGCCGAGGACGCGGCAACGAGGGCGCGCTGGGAGGATCCGGTGAAGCTGGGTCCCGCGTTCGTGTTTCTGGCGGGGCTGCGCGGGGAGGTGAGCGGGTGTCGCTTCGACTTGAAGGTGCTGACGGAGGCGTTGGCGAAATGGGGGCCGGGAGAGGTGGTGAGGCGCGTGAGCGAGGTGGCGGAGTACGCGCCGGAGGGGGCGTCGTGAGGGGGGCTGGGGAGGTGGGCGCGGTGGATGCGGCGTTGTCCCGCAGGGCCCGCGTGGCAGTGGAAGCCGTGCGGGCGGGTTGGGGTGACCCGGCGCATGCCGCCGCTGACCATCAGCGACCCGCCCCCCTGCCGCACCCCGCCGCCCCCCACCCGCGCCCCTCCCCGGCACTGCTGGCCAGTCTGCGCCATCACCTCCTTGGCGGCGAGACCCACTACCCCGACCGTCCGGGGATGGCCGAGTTGCGCCGCCGTGTGGGTGCGGCGCTTCCCGGCGCGGGGTATCCCGAACGCGGCCCTGACGGCGTGTTGATCACCGCCGGGGAGGGGGAGTCGCTGTTCGTTACCCTGCTGGGACTGGGAACGCCGCTGGAGATTCGCCTGTCCGGGCCGGGGGCGCGCCGCCACGGGAATCTCCTGAAGTGGATGGGCGTGCGCGCCATCGAGCCGGGCTCCCGGGACGGCGACAGCGCGTCAGACCCCGAAATCCACCTGATCGGCGACCGCCTCTTCGGGGCTGCCGTGGCCCGGCAAGATGCAGCCAAGGACGCCGCCCCCAACGACGCCAGACCCATACCCGACGCGCGCGCACCCCTGCCCGACGCCATCGTGATCGGCACCTTGGACGGCCTCGCCGACATGCGACCCTTCCGTCTCGGTTTCGTGGCCGCGCCGCCCGAGGTGCTCGCCAACATCACCAAGTGGAAGCAGGCGTCGTCGATCTGTTCGCCCGCGCCCTCCCAGCGGGCGGCGCTACGGGCGCTGGGAGTCCTCCCGTGACCTCCGCGCGGCAATCCGGCCATGCGGCGGGCTCCGCCTCGGTTCGGAAGGGCGAACGCGCCACCTCGCTGCGCTACCGCATGATGGCCCTCGCGCGCACCCGAGAGAACGTCATCTCGCTGGGACGCGGCGACCCCGACCTCGACACCCCCGCGCCGATCATCGAGGGTGGCCTGGCACGTTTTGCCGAGCACGGACCCACCGGCTCTGCCCGCGCCCCCACCCCCGACCCCGTGCGCGGCCTCCTCTCCCTGCGCGAGGGCATCGCCCGCCGCTACGCCGCCGAGCGGGGCGTCACCGTCGACCCGGCCACCGAGATCGCCATCACCAACGGCGCCCAGGAGGGACTCTTCCTGGCCATGCTGGCACTGGTCGACCCGGGTGACCGCGTCGCCTGCCAGGATCCCCGCTACAGCTCATACGACCAGGCGATCGGAGTGGCGGGGGGAGAGATCGTCCCGATCCCGACCGGCGGCGACCGTCCCTTCCACCTCGGCCCCGACGATCTGCGTGCGCACGCCGGCGGCGCGAAAGTCCTCGTCTTCGTCAACCCCTCCAACCCGACCGGCTCCTGCGTCGGGCCGGAGGGCGTGCGGAAGCTGGCCCGGGCCGCCGAAGACCTCGATCTGGTTGTCCTCGCCGACGAGATCTACGAGGATGTCGTGTTTGGCGACGACCCCTTCCTCTCCTTCCTGGCCGCGGGCGCCGACAGGGAGCGCACCGTCGTCCTTTCCGGATTCTCGAAGGCATACGCGATGACCGGCTTCCGCGTCGGCTACCTGATCGGTCCGCCCGCGTTCATCGACGCCGTCGAGGCGCTGAAGAGCACGACCTCCGGCCCGTGCCCCGCATTCTCGCAGTACACGGCGCTGGCCGCCCTCGGCGCGGACCCCGACCCGCGCCAGGCCTATCTCGAGGTGTACCGCAGACGTCGCCACGCCCTCATCGACGGCTTCGCCCGGCTCGGGGTCCCGCATGGTCCGCACGGGGGCGGGCTCTTCATGTGGGCCGACGTGTCCCGCTGGGGCATGGACGCGGAGACCTTCTGCTACCGTCTCCTGGACGAGGCGGGAGTGCTCATGTTCCCCGGCAACTCCTTCGGCGAGCGCTGGCGGAGCTGGGTGCGCGTGTCGCTGCTGGCGCCCGAAGCGCTGATCCGCGAGGCGATGGAGCGGATCCTGGAGTTTGCCGGCGGGCTGGTAGCGCGGCGCTGAGGGGTGTTGGTATCATGGTAGGAAGGATTGCTAGGGGTTCCTTAAGGGTATTCATATGGTTAGCTTGGCGATGACACTATGTCACTAACGACCTCTGATCCAACCACAGGTAGATCATATGATGGTGGAAGAGGGTCTCGGAGCCCGCGTCCTTGATGTGGCCGCCGCCAACTTGGGGAGAGCCTCCGGCCGAGCATGCGGAGGTGCGTCGGCAACTGATCGCGCTGATCCAAAAGCGCAGGAGGACCACGCAACAGACCCGGGAGCGCCCGGCGCGACTAGGTTTCCACGAAATTCGCCATCCAGAGTCCGGCTATTGGTTGGACCGGAGGACCGTGTGGGATGTGATCGTCGAGCTTCTCGAGTCGAACGTCCCTCTGGAGCAAGTCAGTTTGCGGAAGCCACCCGGCACGAAAGGGTGGGTCTTCAAGGCCCGTCTCACTCGAGACGGGCCGCTCATCTACGTAAAGCTCCAAGTCGTAAGCGGGGCCACCGTCGCGCTTCGCAGCTTCCACCGCAGCAGGCACCATCATGACTAAGGTTGCTTCCCCCCCGACCGTTCTCCGAGAGATTCCCGGCACCGAGGCTTGCGAGATGTGCGGTACGCCAGGCGTCAAGACTGAGCTGGTGCGTGACCCGTTCATCTACGGAGCGGGCGACGATGCCGTGGAACTCGTCGTTGACATCCAAGTTCACACGTGCGCGCACTGTGAGATGTCCTTCACCAGCGAGGATGCCGAGATCAAAGAGCACGACGCAGTTTGTCAACATCTCGGACTCCTGACGCCAGCCGAGATTCGGGGCGTTCGCGAGCAGTACGGCATGTCACGTGCAGCTTTCGCCCACTTGACTGGACTCGGTGACGCGACCCTGGCCCGATGGGAACGCGGGGATGTCATGCAGAACAGGGCGAACGACCGGTATCTGAGGCTGCTTCGGGATCCTGACATCTTTCGCAAGGCCCAGCGGATGGCTCGGGCAGCGGATCGGCCGAACCCTGCCGTAGCAAGGCAGGGTGGGAGGCTGCCAGTGACGTCGGCTCTCCAACCTGACCTCCTGGCACTGCTTTGGCATCACGAAGGCACGTTCACTGTGCGGGCCTGATGTACGTCGTCACCTTCTACTCGTTCAAGGGAGGCGTGGGCCGGACCCTTGCACTGGTCAACGTGGCCTACGAACTGGCGGACTCGGGGCAGCGGGTCTTGGTGGTCGACTTCGACCTTGAGGCGCCCGGCATCCGCGCCGACCGGTGGCGGAAGCTGTCGGCCCAGGATGATGTGATCGACGACATCGGCGCAGTGTCTGCGTACCCCGGAATCGTCGAATACGTAGGGCAGTACATGGAGACCATGCGGGTGCCCGGGGTCGCGGACTTCATCGTGGACGCGACGCCGGAAGGCTGCGCCGGTCGCATAGAGCTGATGCCGTCGGGTAGGATGGACGACAGTTACCAGAAGCGCCTGCACGAGATCGACTGGAATAGCTTGTACGAGGACCTGCACGGCTACGTCATGTTTGAGGACACGCGGGCGCAGTGGGACCAGCTCGCCTACGACTATGTGTTGCTGGACTCGCGCACCGGCTTCACGGATGTGGGTGGGATATGTACGCGACATCTGCCCGACGCGGTCGTGACACTGTTCCGGCCGGAGGGTCAAACTCTCGACGGAATGGCGAGAGTCGTCGACTCCATACGCAAAGAGAAGACGACCCCGAGGAGAGCTCACCCAATCGAGCTGCACTTTGTCATGACCGGAATCCCTGATGCGGACGACGAGGATCGGATCTTGGAGAACCGGCGCTCAGTCTTTACCCAACGACTGGGTATCCCCAGGGGCCGGTCAATTGAGATCAGGCACTATCAGAGCATGGACCTGCTGAAGCAGCCGATCTACACGCAGCACAGGCAGAGGACTCGGCTCGCGGCCTCCTTTCGGAAGCTCACCCGGCGGATACGGGGCTCCAACATTGAAGACCGGGTGGGAGTGCTGACCCGCCTTCGCGGAAAGAGGCTCCACAGAAGTGGTTTCTTGGACAGGGTTCGCAGAGAGGATCGATACAATCAGGACGCCGAGGTATTGTGCGAACTGGCTGTGGCGTACAGGCCCATGGGGTGGTTTCAAGAAGTCGGTGAGCTACTGGACAAGGCAGCGGAACTGGGGCCGCTGTCTCACCAGCATCAGTGGCACCTTGCCGATGCTCGGCATGGCATCGGTGATCGAGAAGGTGCGCTCGCGGCATTGAGGACCTTCTTCCAAGAGAAGTTGGAAGGTCCACCAGTCAGGGAAAAGAGGGCGATGTTTGTCTCTGTGTCGAGAGGACTCGCACTACTTGAGGCGCTCGGGGAAGATCGATCCTCCTATGTAGCGAACAGCCCTATCGTTCGCGAACTCTCACCTTTGCAGCAGGCGCGAGTGGCGAGCCGGTTGAATCTGTCGCGCAGGGAGGGCATGGAAGCCGGCGCAATCTTCCAGAATCTCCTCCAGAGCGGTGGCGGATCAGAGGAACAGAGGAATGAGTGGACATTGCATTTCGCCCTCGCGCGTATGGCAGTTGGCTCCTTTGGCAAGGCTATGGACGCCTACCAGTCGGCCCTTGTCGGCCACGCATCCAACGGAGCGGTGCCGCTGGCCTTTAACCTCGCGATGGCCAAATGGGCCAGCTGCGGGATGCCGGACAACCAGGCATTCGGCAAGGTGATCGAGCTCCTCGACGAGGCTAAGGACCAGACTTGGCTGACGAACAGCGCGAATGCGCTTCAGGCCGTAGCCGTTGCGGAGTGGTTCGCTGGACACCAGGAACAGGCCGGAGGGCGCCTCGACCTTGCCGAGCGGGCTATCGAACGCCGCCGCAGCGACTTCAGTTGCTGGTCCTACACCCGCGTTCCCCACGACACCTTCTTGGGTCACTGCGCCGAAATCCGCCGCCTCTTCGCGGGAGAGGACGTCATGCCGGAGTTCATGCGGCTGGCCGAAAACCGCCCGTTGGCTCGACCGACGCCGGTCGACTAGTCGCTTGGGTCCCAGCCTCCTCAGACCCTCTCGCGGATCGGACCCGCGAACTCTTCGAGAGCACCGTGAACGAGGTGAGCGCCGAGGTCACTTGGGGCGGGGAATTCGATGGCGTGATCTGGCCCGTGCGGTGAAGGGCGTGGATGCGCTGCTCACGGCCACCCTGACGTAACGTCAGGCTCATGAGCGAGCTCCTGATCAAGGGCGGCACGGTTGTTACCGCCGACCGCATGCAGCTTGCCGACGTGCTCGTCCGTGACGGTCGGATCGCCGCTGTCGGGCCGGACCTCGGCGGCCACGGCGCCTTCCGCCCTGGTTCCGCCCGCACCACACTGGGTCATGCCGGGCGGGATCGACACGCACACACACCTCGCGCACCCCATCGACCGCCTCGGAATCACCACCGCCGACGACTTCTTCACGGGTACCGTTGCGGGCGCCTGCGGCGGCGTCACCACGATCGTCGACTTCTCGCTCCAGCGCCGCGGCGAGTCCTTGTTCGTGGCCCGGGACCGCCGCCTCGCCGAGATCGATCCCGACGCCGTCATCGACTACGGCTTCCACACAATCGTCACAGATGTTACTGAAGGTGTGATAGGTGAAATGCCTGTCATGATTGAAGATGGCTTTCCGTCCTTCAAGGTTTACATGACATACGGTGACAAGATCGTCGACGACGCCGGGCTGCTGCGCATGCTGGAAGTGACCGGCGCGCACGGTGGTCTCGTGTACGTGCACTGCGAGAATGACTGCGCGGTTAACCACCTGATCGCCCGCCATCTGGAGTCCGGCATGACCGGGCCCGCATACCACGCCCCGAGCCGTCCGCCCGCGGTCGAGGCGGAAGCGACCCACCGTGCCATCATGCTGGCCGGTCTGGCGGGTGCCCCCCTGTGCATCGCGCACGTGACTTCGGCTGGGGCCGCGCGGCACGTCGCCGACGCACGCGAGCGCGGCGAGTCGGTCGTGGCCGAGACCTGTCCCCAGTACCTGGTGCTGGACGACTCCGTCTACGATCCCGATGCGGGTTTCGAGGTCGCGAAGTTCGTATGCAGCCCGCCGATGCGGGCCGCCAAGCACCGCGACGCGCTCTGGGACGCGCTGGCCGCGGGGTCCATCCAGCAGGTATCGTCCGACCATGCGCCCTTCCGCTACCACGACCAGAAAACGACGGGACGGGGCAACTTCACCCGCATCCCGAACGGTTTGCCGGGCATCGAGACCCGGCTGCCCCTGGTGTTCACCGCCGGCGTGACAAGCGGCCGGCTGTCGCCGCAGCGCTTCGTGGAACTCACCTCCACCAATCCCGCGCGCATCTTCGGCCTCCACCCCCGCAAAGGGACGCTCGACGTGGGCGCCGACGCGGATCTGATCGTCGTGGACCCGGACGCCGAGGTGGAGATCGACGCGGCCAGGCTGCATTCAGCAGTCGACTACAGTCCCTATCAGGGGATGAAGGTGCGCGGCTTCCCGGCGTGGACCCTGTCACGCGGCGATGTGATCGTGGAGCGCGGCGAGCCTGTGGTCACGCGGGGACGAGGGCGGCTGGCATCGCGTGGTGTGATCGATCCGGGAGCGCTACCGTAACGCCCGGTGCCCTTAGCGCCCGGTGTCCGCCAGCGCCCCGAGCACCACACCGGCCAGCGTCGGCAGGTGGCGGTACATCTGCGAGTCGTCGGAGTTGACCTGAATCGCGACGGCAAAGTCGTGGTCCTTGTAGTAGGTGACCAGCGAATTGTATCCAGGAAAGAAACCGCCATGGCCGTAGGTGATCCCGTGTTCGCTCTCCTGGACGAATACCCCGAGGCCATATCCCAAGTGAGGCTTCATGCTGTCGGTGGGAAAGCCGATGTCGAACAACTGGGGAAGATCGTCCCCGGCGATGGCCTCACCCTCGTAGAGCAGCTTCGCCCAGCGCACCAGTGCCTGTGGGTTGTTCACGAGGCCGCCGCCCGTCCACTCCTGGAGGGGGTGGATCACCATCCGGCCGTCGGCGACGACCTCCAGCGGGACTCCGAATAGCTCGGAGCTGGCGTGCGCATACCCCTGGGCCAGCCCGGGCAGATCGCGCCGATCGGCCGGCAGGGTGAGATCGAGCTCGAACGGATCCAGGAAGAACTCGTCGAGCAAGTCGTAGTACTCGCGACCCGTCGCCTCCTCGATGGCCAGGCCCGCGAGGGTGTAGTGGACGTCGCTGTAGTGGTATCCCTGGCCGGCGGGGAACAGCGGCCCATCGTCCAGCACCGCTTCGGCCACAAACTGCTCTGGAGTCATGTAGCCGTCGGGATCACTGAACACCTCACCCAATCGCGACGCGAAATCGGGGTCCTCGAAGTACGGCTGGATCATGCCCGCGGTGTGATTCAACAGGTTGCGCACAGTCAGGTCCGTGTAGTTGGGGACCCGGGGGAACCATTCCTCGTCGCCGAGCCAGGTCGAGACCGGCGCGTCGAGGTCCAGTTCTCCGTTCATCGCCAGCTGCAGGGCGACAGCCGCAACATACGTCTTCCCGATGCTGCCCGAACCCATGCGAAGGTCGGGGGTCATCGGGATGTCGTCGTCAACGTCCGACTCGCCGGTGGCGAAGCCGAAGACGCGCCCGTCCGGCAGGATGAAGGCCGCCGTTGCGCCGGGGAAGTTCTCGTCGGTGCCCTGGGCCTGCGTCCACGCCGCGTCGAGCTCGGCCTGAAAGCGCTCAACGAGCGCCGCAGTTGCCTTCGGCGATAGCGAGCGCCCCGGCTCGGACGCAAGGTCCAACGCGCGGCTCGCCCCGGCCGGCACGATCGGCAATACGACGTGCGACGGATATTGCGCGGAGTGGTGGACCGCGTTGTGGGCCACGACCCACTCCACCTCGTCGTAGTGGCTGCCACCGGTGTTCAGATTGCGGTCGAAGCGTGGAAAGTTGGACGACGACACCTCCAGGCGGATGCGGTGGCCCGCCGGAAAGTAGTTGCTCGTGGCGTCGAGGGAGATCGTCAGTTCATAGACCTCGCCCTGCTCCATGAGCACTTTCTGGTGGAATCCTTCGCGGTAGCGGGCGCGCAGAATCCCCTCCTGGAGAAAGTACGCCGTGCCGTCGGGCTGGACATCGACAAGCTTTGCGGTGAAGTCGGTGTCCGCGGCATCCGAGGACACGTAGAGCGTGGCGGTGATCGGGCCCGTCAACTCGATGTCGGTCACAAGCGGTGGCGTCGTATAGACGAGGACGTCGTCCCGCTCCTCGACCGGGCGCTGATCGTAGAACCCCTCGGTCATCCCGTAGGAGCCCGACATGGAGGGGACAGGCGACGCGGGATCGTAGGTGAATCGATCGGTCGCCTCGGCTCGCGGAGGTTCTGTCGAGAGCATGCCGTCCCCGTTCAGACTGTTCGCCCGCCCGCCGCTCGCCAGATAGTACTTCGTGAACCGGGTGCCCGTGATGGGCCACTCGTCGGCGGCCCGCCACTCGTTCTTCCCCATCAGATAGTACTGCACCCGCGGCATGTCCGTGACCCCGTTCTGCTCTCCCTTGAGCCACCGGTCATACCACCGCACGTACAGCGTCCAGAAATCGTAGCGGGCATCGCCCAGGTCACGCTCGCCGACCATGGTGGGTGCGCGGATGCGCTCGGAGGCACAGTGCGGCGTCGGAGAGATGACGACGAACTGGTTATCGCGGGCGGTGCTCGATACGGCGTTCTCGCGAAAGTAGTTGAACTCCCACAGCGTCTCGTTCACTCCGAAGTCGTGCCACGAATTGATGAAAAGCGAGGGGACGTCGATCTGCTCGTGGCCTTTGTAGTACGGGAACTGGTCCCACCACGGGTCGGCCAGGTCGTAGGTAACGATCGATTCCCAGTCGGTGTAGGGCCGGTTGGCTTTCTGCATCATGTCGACGAGGGGCAGCGATTGCATGATGCTGTTCAAATCGACCGCAGGCGCGTTCACCGGACCCGGCGAGAAATGGTGCGCGATCCGGCTGAATTCTTCGTCGGAGACGTGAGAAGGTGGTTGGAAGAAGACCTTTGAGCCGTTGCCGACCATCCAGCCCGCGGCGGCCGCCAGATGAAACGCACCGCCGTTGTACGTCCCGAAATACCGGTAGATGTTGTCGGCCGGGCCGAGGACGCTGCCCGAAGCCTGCGGAATCATGGCCGCCAGGCTGGGCGGGCGGGCAGGGGCCATCCAGACTTGCGCGTCCCCGAGGTCGGAGCAGCCGTAGGTCCCCACCTTACCATTGGACCACGACTGACCGGCAAGCCACTCGACGGTATCGTAGCCGTCGACATCCTCCTTGACGGCAAGTGAATAGATGCCTTCCGACTCGAAGCGACCCCGTTTGTCCTGCACCGCGACCACGTACCCCTGCCCAACGAACATGCGGACAACGTCCCCGAGAAAGCCGGCGCGGAACGCCCCCTGGTCGTACGGCGTGCGGATGAGAATCACCGGCAGCGGCTCGGGCGCACCGACGGGATGGTACAGATCGGTGGACAGGCGAACACCGTCGCGCATCGGCACCCGCACCGCTTGTTCGGCGCGCATGTCGTATTGCGCTTCGAGCATCGGGTAGGGAGCCCCATTGTCGGTCTGACAGGCGGCGGCGCCGAGCAACAGACAACTCGACAGCGCGAGACCAAGGAGCGTGGTAGAGCGTATCATGGCGATTCTCCTGAGGCGAGATCCTCCCGTTCCTCGTCAATGATCCCGAAGAAGCAGCACCACTCTCCAGCGAGTACCGCGGGGCGTGACCGCAAGCCGAAGACCACGCCGTCCTGGGGGGCGAGGACCTCGGCCTGCACCTCGCCGTAGAGGTCGTAGACACGCCCGAGCGGAGTGCCGGCCGGGATCGCGGTTTCGAAGGGAACGTCGGCGTCCCCGACCCACATTCCCGAGGCCGGGGCGAGCAAGGCGCTTTGGTGCCCCATCCGCCAGCGGGGGGTGTAGCGGGCGTTCCCGTCGAGCATGCCGTAGTGCCGCATGACGTTCAGGTAGCTGTTCGCGAGATCCTCGGCCACCGCGTGGAAGTCGGAGGTCAGGGTGCGGCAGTTTCCCCCGAGTTCGACGGTGATCCCCGCCTTGCCCAACTCGGCGATCTTCGAGGAGGGGTTCGCGCCGCCCACGCCGCTCCGGAAGACGAGGTCCCACTGCGGGCCCATCGCCGCGGCCAACTCGAGGCCGGGTGGGTTGTCCGCCGCGAAGATCATGTGGGCGAGGTACGAATGCTCCCCGCCTGAGTGGATCGCGATCTGGAGATCGCAGGCGTCCTTCATCGCCTGCCAGTGCGCCCACGCCGCCCGCTCGGTGGGGTAGCCGTCGGCGCTGCCCGGGTAGATCCGGTTCATATCGTACGAGAAGGTGTCGAGGGGGTCGCCGCGCTTGCCGGCTTCGAAGGCGGGAACGTTCATGGCAGGGACCCCGACCACGGTCCCGTGCACTTCGTCCGGGCGAAGACCCGCAAACAGCTTGAAGATCGACAGCGCGCCCTCGGGCTCGTCGCCGTGGGTGGCGCCGTTGATCCACAGGATCGGACCGTCTTCGGCACCGCGGCACACCAGCACCGGGATCTCGCGCGTGCGTCCGGAGGCGTCGGTGCCGGTCGGGATGGCACCTCGGGTCAGCGCGCCTGGGGCCGCACGGATGGTCCCGATACGGAGCACATCGCCCTGCGGTCTTGGTTCTCTGCTCACATTCCCTCCTGGTGCGGGGGTTCCGCGCCGGGTTCGGACGCCAGCTGCGACACCGGCCTCAGGGTGAACGCCACGCCCAGGTCGTCTGCGAGGTCGCGCAGGCCCGCCACTGTCTTGCAGTCGACGGGAACCCCACGCCGTAGCCGTTCCCGCGCACGGGACTGCTCAGCTTGTCCGGGGAGCTGGACCGGCCGCCCCGCGTCGATCGGCGGCGCCGCAAGCACCTCGGCGATCAGCCGCTCGAGACGCTCGTGGAAGCGTGGCCGCGGCATGAACGCGTCCGTGGACACCGCGATCATCGTGTGGGCCACATCGTAGTTCTCGTCATCCTGAAATACCTGCGCCCCGAAGAGCGACCCCGTCAAGACACCCGTGAGGATGTCGGTGACCAGGCTCAGGCCATAGCCCTTGTAATCGCCGATCGGGAGCATCGGACCGTCCATGGCGGCGCCCGGGTCGGTGGTGCGCGATCCGTCCGGAGTGAGCGCCCAGTTGTCCGGCATCGGCAACCCCGCCCGCTGCAGCCACCGCATCATCCCTTTGCCCGACTGGGTGAGCGCCATGTCGAGCACGATCGGGTCACGCCCCTCGCCCCGCGGCACCGCGATCCCCCACGGGTTCGTGCCCAACACGGGCCGCGTCGCGCCCCAGGGAGCCATCTCCGCGCCCGCGTTCGTCATCGCGATCCCGATCAGCCCCGCGTCGGCTGCGCACTTGGCGTGATATCCCGCGATCCCGAAGTGATTGCTGTGCCGCACGGCCACCATGGCCACGCCCGCGTCCCGCGCCTTCTCGACGGCCCGGTCCATCGCACGCCGCGCGGCCACGTACCCGAGCCCCTTGTCCGCGTCCAGCAACGCGGTGGCGGCGGTCTCCCGCACCCACCGCATCGATGCATTCGGCCTGATCCCGCCATTTCGCATGCGGCGGGCGTAGCGGAACAGCTTCTCCAGCCCCTGTCCCTGCCCCGGATGCCACCACAGTGATGCGGTGACCACGCCGTCGGCGTTGATCCGCGCCTCCTCGTCGGTCGCGCCCAGTGCCCGCAGCACGGTCTCGGCGAAGCCCCGCACGGAGGGCTCGGTGAAGCGGTCGATCGCAACCCGGTCGTCGAGCAGGTAGGTGATTCGTCCCCCCCTACGGAATCAACCGCCGCGCCCTGGGACGAACGATGAACAGCCCCTCGCGCTGGCTCGACACCAGCACGCTTCCGCTCTCGAAGTAGGGGTACACGCTCCACGTACCATCGAACCCGGCCTCGTCGGCGCTCCACGGAGTCGTGTCGAAGTACCCCAACTCGAACGGATTCTCCGGATCGCTGATGTCCAGCACGCGCAGCCCCGCGCGGTAGTTGGACATGTAGAGACGGTCGCCGCGGACGTACAGGTTGTGGTCCGTGGCCTTGGTCGGGTTCATGTACTCACTCAGCAGGAGCGGGTCGTCCAGGTCCGCCAGGTCCCAGATAAGCGTGCGGGTGGCTTCGACCGTGCCGTTCACCTCGTCCAGCTCGTCGTTGGAGAAGAAGTAGCGGTGGTCCTCGGTGAGCCAACCCTGATGCGCGTACTGCACGCCGGGATAGTCGGCCGCGGCGACCGCAACCGGGTTGTCCTTGTCGGTAACGTCCGCGACGGAAAGCGCGGTCTCGTTCGAGTTCACGCAGATCTCGCGGCCGGCATAGTCTTCGTCCGGCCCGTGGTAGACCACGCACTGCGCGTCGTGCGAGTTGCCTGTGTTGCGGCGTCCCGTGTTGGGGTGGGCGAAGCAGCCCGCGAAGACCGGATTCAGCGGATCGTTGATGTCAACCATGTGCGAGCCGCCCCCGCAAGTTACGCCCCCGTGCGAAGAGCCCACCAGGTAGGCGAACCCCGTCTCCTCGTTGATGGCCACATTGTGGGAGGACGCGACCTCGGTGTAGAGGACGGTCGGCTCGAACTCGCGCGGCTCGGTCACGTCACGCAACTGCGCGAGGTCGAACACCTGCATGCCGTGCTCGCCCGCACCGTCGGCCACGATGAAGGCGTAGTCCTTGAAGACCTTGATGTCGCGCCATGAGCTGGGTCGGCTTCCGTCGGTCCGGGACAGGTTGCCGAGGTAGCGGGGGTTGTAGGGATCGCTCACGTCCACGAAGGCCGTCCCGTCCATGCGGCCGACCAGGGCGTACTCCTTCCCGGTCGCGGGATCCGTCCAACCCCACACGTCGTTCAGCCTGGCACCTCGACTGGCGCCCATCTCTTCGCGCGGAAGGAAGGACAGGAGATCGACGTGGTCGCAGTCGTAGCCGCTGGCGGTTCCGTCGTCGCAGGTGATCTCGCCACCGCTGATGGCGGGGAGGGGCGCATGGTCGACCGTGAGTACCCCTGACCGCATCCATTCGCCCGACTCTCTGGTCAGCACCACCACCGAGCCCAGTCCGAAGTCGGCCGAGGGGTTGCCGAAGGCGCCGATGTCGCCCCCGAACGCCAGAGTCTGGTTGGACGACGCGACCCGGTCGTCGTCAGCCTCGAAGACGGGTACGGTGCCCTTGAGTGCGAGCGGAGTGACGACGGCACCCGAAGGGTCGCGGTCGTCCTCGTTGCGGCCGTATACGAAGACTTCCGACCCCCCTCCCACCAGCAGCGATGCTCCGTCCACGGCCAGAGACATCCCGAAGCCCGACCGCTGGTTGGCTTCATCCGGCTCCAGAGTTCCCACAGCCGTCCAGGCGCCGTCAACCCGTGCAAAACGGTGCACGACTCCCCCCAGGGACACGTCGCCATCGAATACAATTGTCATCTGCCCGACGAGGATCTCGTCCTGGAAAAGCGCCACGGTCGAGCCGATCGACATGCCGCGCGGTCCATCGGAATCCGGCGCGTTCACGACGCCGGCCGCGATCCATCCATTCCCGCCAACTCCACGCTCGAAGACCTGGACGACACCCTCCCCGGGGTCGCCGACCACGAGCAGATCTTCGCCGAGGTCCAACCATTGCGCACCCATCGCGCCCGCCCGCGCGGGAGGAATGCCGACCGTCCCTCCGGACGACCAGAGCCCGTCCGTGCCGAGCCCGAACGCCGCCAGCACGCGCTCGCCGTCTCGACCCCGGGCGGCTGCAATCAGTTCGCGATCCGAGGCTGCCAGCGATGTGCCGAGTCCGGACAGACCGGGCTCACTGAGCGCCTGGACCGGGCGCGCGGTACCGCTTGCCGCATCCCCAAGGCGGTACACGTAGACCATCCCACCCTCAGCACCGTCGGCGCCCACGAACAGGAAGTCGCCCGCACTCGCGAGTGCCGAGCCGAAGCCGTCCCGCACCTCGGGTTCGGGGGCGCGCAGGGTGGCGACAACCGACCATTCTCCATCGTAGTCGTACACCCGCACGGAACCCGGCTCCCGCTCGTGGGCTGCCTCGCCAACCAATAACCGTCCGTCGGCAACGAGGACGGCGCCGCCGAAGGCCTGACCCGCGGCCGGTGCCGGGAGGGCGGCAAAAAGGACGGCAACGGCGAGAACGCCGGCCGCGCCCACTACGCCACGCCAGGTGGCTGGGCGACACGGATCGTTGGAGGACTGCTGGATTCGCACGGGGGACCTCCGGTCTTGAAGCGGGGATGACAGCCTAGAACGTACAGCCTCGGACGGTGCTCCGTCCCCCCCTACGGAATCAACCGCCGCGCCCGCGGACGAACGATGAACAGCCCTTCGCGCCGGCTCGACACCAGGACGCTGCCGCTCTCGAAGTACGGGTAGACGCTCCACGTACCATCGAACCCGGCCTCGTCGGCGCTCCACGGCGTCGTGTCGAAGTGGCCGACCTCGAACGGGTTCTCCGGATCGCTGATGTCAAGCACGCGCAGGCCCGCGCGGTTGTTGGACATGTAGAGACGGTCGCCGCGGACGTACAGGTTGTGGTTCGTGGCTTTGGTCGGGTTCATGTATTCGGTCAGCAGGATGGGGTCGTCCAGGTCGGCCAGATCCCAGATGAGCGTCCGTGTGGCGTCCACCGTGCCGTTCACTTCGTCCAGCTCGTCGTTGGAGAAGAAGTAGCGGTGGTCCTCGGTGAGCCAGCCCTGATGGGCGTACTGCACGCCGGGATAGTCGGCCGCGGCGACCGCAACCGGGTCGTCCTTGTCGGTCACGTCCGCGACGGAAAGCGCCGTCTCGTTCGAGTTCACGCAGATTTCGCGGCCGGCATAGTCTTCGTCCGGCCCGTGGTAGACCACGCACTGCGCGTCGTGCGAGTTGCCTGTGTTGCGCCGCCCCGTGTTGGGGTGCGCGAAACAGCCCGCGAAAACGGGATTCAGCGGGTCGTTGATGTCAACCATGTGCGAGCCGCCTCCGCAGGTTACGCCGCCGTGCGAGGAACCGACGAGGTAGGCGAACCCCGTCTCCTCGTTGATGGCCACATTGTGGGAGGACGCGACCTCGGTGTAGAGGACGGTCGGCTCGAACTCGCGCGGCTCGGTCACGTCACGCAACTGCGCGAGGTCGAACACCTGCATGCCGTGCTCGCCCGCGCCGTCGGCCACGATGAATGCATGGTCCTTGAAGACCTTGATGTCGCGCCAGGTGCTTGGCGGGCTGCCTTGGGTCCGCGAGAGGTTGCCCAGGTAGCGGGGGTTGTAGGGATCGCTGACGTCCACGAACGACGCCCCGTCCATCCGGCCCACCAGGGCGTACTCCCGCCCCGTCAGCGGATCGGTCCAGCCCCACACGTCGTTCAGTCTGGCACCTCGACTGGCGCCCATCTCTTCGCGCGGCAGGAAGGACAGCAGATCGACGTGGTCGCAGTCGTACCCGCTGGCGGTGCCGTCGTCGCAGGTGATCTCGCCCCCGTTGATGGCGGGGAGGGGCGCATGGCCGACGCGGAGCACTGCCGACCGCGCCCATTTTCCCGACTCCCTGGTCAGCACGTTTACCGAGCCCAATCCGAAGTCGTCGGCCGGGTTCCCGAACGCCACGATGTCGCCCCCGAACGCCAGAGTCTGGTTGGACGACGTGACCAGATGTTCGTCGCCCGCTTCGAACGTGTTGACGGTACCCTCCGGGTTGAACGGAGCGGCGACGGCGCCACGGGTGTAGACGAATAGCTGCGAACCTCCGCCCACCACCAGGGATTTCCCGTCCACGGCCAAGGACATTCCGAACCCCTGTGCCTGGCTCCCATCTTCCGGCTCGAGAAATCCGACCGCCGTCCACATGCCGTCAACCCGTTCAAAGCGGTGCACGACTCCCGCAAGGTGGACGTTGCCGTCGTCACCCAATTCAGCCCGTATCTGTCCAACGAGGATCTCGTCCTGGAACAGCGCCACGGGCGTGCCGAAAGGCATCCCCGCCAGGCCATCGGAATCCGGCGCGTTCAGGACCGCCGCCGCTTCCCATCCTTCTCCGCCGGTCCCGCGCTCGAATACCCGGACAGCGTCGGCTCTTGGATCTCCGACCACGAGCAGATCTCCTGCGAGGTCAAACCACTGCGCGCTCACAATGCCGCCCACGCCGGTGACGCCGATCGTTCCACTGGACGACCACCGCCCGTTGGAAGCGAGCCGGAAGATGGCCAGCACACGACCGTCTTCATTGGCCGCGGCTACGGCCAGATCGTTGCCCGATGTCGCCAGCGACGCTCCGAACCCGCTCAGGCCGGGGCCGCTCAGAATCTGGATCGGGCGTACGTCCTCGCTATCCACATCCTCAAGGCGGTACACGTATACCCTGCCTTCGTCCATACCGTCCGCCCCCACAAGAAGCAACTCGCCCGCCCGCGCGAGCGCCGAGCCAAAACCGTCCCGCAGCGCCGGTTCGGGGGCACGCAAAGTGGCCACCACCAACCATTCTCCGTCGTAGTCGTACACTCGCACGGTCCCCGGCTCCCGCTCGTGGGCTGCCTCGCCAACCAATACCCGTCCGTCGGCAACGAGGACGGCTCCGCCGAAAGCCTGACCCGCGACGGGCGCGGGGGCGAAGACGATCAGGCCAAGAACGGTGAGAATGCCCAGCACGGACGGCCAGCCGCTTGGGCGGTGCGATTGAAGAGCGGACTGCGGGATTCGCACGGAGTACCTCCGGTTCGTGTATCGGGAATTACAGTTCCAGCATCAAGCATGACAACCGTAAATGTACTGCCTCGAACCCGGCCCCGCGCCGCCGTCGGGGCGACGCCGGGATTAACCGTCGCCGTTAGCGCCCCGCGCGCGGACGCACCACGAACAGCCCCTCCTCCCGGCTCGACACCAGCACGTTCCCGCTCCCGAAAAACGGGAATACGCTCCAGGTACCGCCCCCACCTTCGGAATCGCTCCCGGGGGTCGTGTCGAAGTGGCCGAACTCGACCGGATTCTCGGGGTCGCTGATGTCCACCACGCGCAGGCCGTCCAGGTTGACGGACAGGTAAAGCCGGTCGCCCCGGACGTAGAGGTTGTGGTCGGTGGCCCTTGTCG
The DNA here is from genome assembly GCA_963555795.3 of Longimicrobiales bacterium. Taxonomy (GTDB): domain Bacteria; phylum Gemmatimonadota; class Gemmatimonadetes; order Longimicrobiales; family Gaopeijiaceae; genus Bin94. The sequence continues at coordinate 1,855,273 of CAUVXA020000007.1, forward strand.
GGCCCATGTACTCCTTCACCAGGATGGGGTCGTCGAGATCCTCAAGGTCCCAGATCAGCGTGCGTGTGGCGTCCACCCACCCCGTCAACTCGTCCAGCTCGTCGGTGGAGTAGAAGTACCGGTGGTCCTCGGTGAGCCACCCCTGATGGGCATAGGCCACGGCGGGATACGACGCATCGGCAACGGCGACGGGGTTGCGCTTGTCGGTCACGTCGGCGACAGACATCGCCGTTTCGTTCGAGCTCACGCAGATCTCGCGGCCCTTGTAGTCCGGGTCCGGTCCGCGGTACACCACGCACTGTGTGTCGTGAGAGGTGCCCGTGCCCCTCCGGCCGGTTTCGGGGTCCGCAAAGCAGCCAACGAAGACAGGGTCGAGGGGACTTCTGATGTCCACCATGTGCAGTCCGCCTCCGCAGGTCTCACCCCCCGTGGAGCCGGTCAGATACGCGAACCCCGTCTCCGTGTTGATGGCCACGTTGATCGCCGATTCGATCCCCGTGTATACGGCGGCGGGCGCGAAGTCACGCGGGTCGGTCACGTCCCGAAGCTGCGTAAGGTCGAACACCTGCATCCCGTGCCCCTCCGTGCCGCCGGCGACGATGAAAGCGTGGTCCCTGAAGACCTTCATGTCGCGCCAGATAGTAATCCGGCTCCCGGCCGTGCCTGTCAGGCTCCCCAGATAGCGGGGGTCGTAGGGATCGGTCACGTCCACGAAGGCGGTTCCATCCATCCGCCCCACCAGGGCGTACTCCCGCCCGTTTTGCGGATCCGTCCAGCCCCCCACACGTCGTTGAGCTTGACGGTGTCGGCCGCCCCCAACTCCTCGCGTGACAAGCGGCCCAATAGGTCCACGCGATCGCAAGTGTAGCCGCCTGCCATCCCGTCAACGCACGGAATCGTGCGGTCGGCGTCCTGGGTCCAGCCCGGTGCCGGGGCGATCAACAGAAGGCCGAGCGCGAGTAGCGCTCCCCGTGCAGGAGCGGCACAGCACGAGTCGTGGCCGAGATTCCGGGATCGCACGGCGCCCTCCAGGGAAATGCGGACCCACCCGCCGACATCGTGCTTCCCCGGTTCGAGCGGACCAGCGTCCATGCGTACTCCTTACCCGGTGGGTAGCGGCCGAGGTCCAGACGCCCCGGCGCAGTCCCCGGCTGGCTGCTACAGCAACTCCACCAGCTCCACCGTCATCCCCGGCAACTCGTCCGGGTGCACGAACGCAGCGAGCCCCTCGTCGGACCTGTGGATCGTGTCGTCGAGGATGCGGACGCCGCGCTCGCGCATCCCGGCGACATCGCGCTCGAGGTCGCTGGTCTGCATGGCGATGTGTTCCAGACCCTCGCCGCGCTCCCGCAGGAAGCGGCCCGCCCGCGACGCGGGATCCCGGTTCTCCAGAAGCTGGAGAGAGCACCGATTGCGGAAGGGGATGTAGGCCTCGCGCATTGCCAGGCTTTCGTCGCTGGCGAAGTCCTGGGCAACCAGCCCGAAGTAGCGCTCGAAGCGGCGGCATGCGTCACCCAGGTCTTTGACGCATAGGCCGATGCTATCCAGACGGGTCAGTTCCAGCGATGTGCTCACCGGTTCGCCCACGGCCTCGGGCGGGTAGTACCAGCTCCTGTCATGCGACTGGATGAGCTCCACGGTCAGACCCGGGAGCTTGTCGGGGAATACAAACGCTTCGTACCCGTCGTTGGCGTCCAGAATGCGGTCCTCCCATACACCCACGCCGATTTCGCGGAGATGGGCGACGTCGGCCTCGATGTCGTCGGTCTCGAGCGCGATGTGCTCCAGCCCTTCACCCCGCTCGCGGAGGAAACGGTTGACCCGCGACTCGGGGTTCCAGTTCTGCACCAGGTGAAGCCAGCACTCGTTGCCGAGCAGGATGCGCGCGTCGAGCTGCATCCCCTGGCCCTGATCGTCGCGGAAGTCGCACGCGGGCAGCCCCAGAACCCGCTTGAAGCGGGCGCAGGCGTCGTGCAGGTCGTGAACGACCATGCCGATGTGCTGAATTCGCAGGATCATCGGCGCGAACGCCCCACCGGATCATTGCGGTAGACACGGCCCCCGCGCATCACGAAGACGACGCGCGAGAGTGCCGTGATGTCGGTCGAAGGGTCGCCGTCGACCGCGATCAGATCCGCCGCGAAGCCCGGTTCGACCACGCCCAGCGATTCCCCGAGCCGCAGCGACTCCGCCGCCAGACTCGTCGCCGATATGATGGCCTGCATGGGATCCTGCCCGCCTTGTTCCACCCGGTAGACCAGCTCCTGCCAGTTGTTCCCGTGCGCGCCCGCCACCGCGTCCGTCCCGAAGACGATGTTCAGATCCGGCACCGTGAGTGCGTCGCGAAAGACGTCCAGCGCCACGGGCACCGCCGCGCGCATCTGCGCGAAGCCCTCTTCCGTGTAGCTGCCGATGCCAAGGTAGCGCTCCGCATTCGCGAAGTAGTTGTCGAAGATGACGTGGATGTGCGGGTCGTAGTACAGGCCGCGCTCGGCGAGCAGTTCGAGGGTGGCCCGGTCGAGGAGCGCGCCGTGCTCGATCTGGGAACAGCCCGCCAGGGCCGCGCGGCGGGCGCTTTCGGGTCCGTGGGCGTGCACAACCGCCCGCAGTCCGTGCTCGGCCGCCTGTCCGCATGCGGCGTCCAGCTGCTCCTGGGACAACGTCGGCGTGCCACCGACCCGGATGCTGGCCGAGGCGAAGATCTTGATCACGTCGGCTCCCGCGGCCACCACCTCGTCGACATGCGCGCGGATCTCGGCGGGGCCGCCGGTGCCTTCCATGACCGGACGGACCGAGGTCAGCACCCGCGGCCCGGGCAGGGAGCCACCCGAGATGGCGTTGCGGAGCGGGATGTCCTCCGTGCCGCCCACGCTCTGCACGGTGGTGATGCCGCTTTGTAGCATGGTCCAGGCGTTTTCGGCGGCGTACAGCATCTGTTCCTGCGGCCCGTCGGTCGAAGCGCGGCTGTGCAGCCGGCCGGTCTCGCGGTCGAAGTGCCAGCCCAGGTGCACGTGCGTGTCGATCAACCCGGGGAGCAGGGTGGCGCCCGACAGGTCGTAGACGGTGGCGGCGTCCGTGGACCCGGTGGCGGTCACGGCCTCGATGCGGCCGCCGCGGACGACCACGTCGCTGCCGGTGAGCGACCCCCCGCGCCCGTCCAGGACGCGGTCGGCGCGGAGGACGACGGCTGATTCGGGTGCGACGCCGCCTCCCACCGGGTCCCCGGGGGCCGCTCCGGGCCCCGACTCACCGCCGCAGGCAAGACACAGCCCGGCGAAGGCGGCGAAGCTGGTGGTGACCCGCCCGCCACCGGCCGCGATCCGCCTGCACGCTGCCACGATCCGCCCGCCTACTGCCGCGATCCGCCCTGCACGCGTGGCCCGGCTCTTTGTCATCTTCATGACTTCTCTCCCCGAAGTGAACGATCCCTGAATCATGGTCGCCAACGCGGAAGGTCGTCAATGTAGATTCGGAGCGACCATCGTTCCCCGATCCCGAGAAGTCTTCATGTCCCGAGGAGCCATCGTGCATCCGTCACTGTCCAGCTTCGACCGCTATCCCCTGACCTTCGGGCCGACCCCGATCGAGAGGCTCGACCGTCTCTCCGAGCACCTCGGTGGCGCGGTCCGCCTCTACGCGAAGCGGGAAGACTGCAACTCGGGCCTGGCCTTCGGCGGCAACAAGATCCGCAAGCTGGAATACATCGTGCCCGACGCCATCGCGTCGAATGCGGACACGCTCGTGACCATCGGAGGGGTCCAGTCGAACCACACCCGGCAGGTGGCGGCGGTCGCTGCCAAGCTCGGAATGAAGTGCCGGCTGGTGCAGGAGAGCTGGGTGCCCTTCCAGGACGCCGTCTACGACCGGGTCGGGAACATCCTGATGAGCCGTGTCATGGGCGCGCGGATCGACATGGTGGACGAGGGGTTCGACATCGGGATCCGGGAGAGCTGGGAGCGGGCCATCGAGGACGTCAGAACCCGGGGAGGCAGACCCTATCCCATTCCGGCGGGGGCCTCGGTGCACAAGTACGGCGGACTCGGCTTTGTAGGTTTTGCCGACGAGGTGCGGGCGCAGGAGGCGGAGCTCGGGATCGAGTTCGACTACATCGTCGTGTGCACCGTCACCGGTTCGACCCACGCGGGAATGCTGGTCGGCTTCGCGATGGACGGGCGTGCCGACCGGGTCGTCGGGATCGACGCGTCGGGGACAATCGAGCAGACCCGTGCTCAGGTCATGGACATCGCGCGCGGCACCGCGGATCTCGTCGGCCTGGGGCGCGACATCACCGACGACGACCTGATCCTCTTCGGGGACTACGCCTACCCTTGCTACGGCGTCCCGTCGGCGGAGACCAACGAAGCGATCCGCCTGTCCGCGCGGCTCGAAGGGATGATGACCGACCCCGTGTATGAGGGGAAATCGATGCAGGGCATGATCGACCTCGTGAACAAGGGGTATTTCCCGGAGGGGTCGAACGTTCTCTATGCGCATCTCGGGGGTGTGCCGGCGATCAACGGGTATAGCTATTTGTACCGGAATGGGTGAGGTGACCGAGTAGCCCCCACGGTGGGTTGCCCGCGCTTGGCCGGTGTCCCTGGTTTTGCCGCGGAAGCGTGGGGGTGGATTGAGCATCCGGGGTTCGGCGTGGGTATCTGCGTGCGCCCTAACGGTGTCCCAAATCGAGCAAACGTAGTCCCATCCAGCCATGTACGGATTTGAGATCGCGGTTTCGGTGAGGTCCGGGATGCTGTGCTGGGAGGCTGCTGGAGGCCGCACATTGGGCCTCTGTGGGGCGATCGTGGTCTCACGGGCCTTCGAAGCCGTCTCAACCCGGGTTTTCGCGTCCCAGGCCACTACAGAAGGTCAAGAACACCGCCGTTATCTTTAGGGGTAACTCTTTGATGTATTTGACGTTAGGAGGACCCCATGAACGACGATCTCTTTCAGCTCGGCGAACGCATCGTCGAACTCGCCGCCCGGATCAACATCGCAACCTACGAGATGCTCACCCTCATCGCCGAGTTCGACGGTCGCGAGGGGTGGGCCGAGGACGGCCCCACCTCGTGCGCCGAATGGCTCGCCGTGACGACCGGGCGCATGTTCGGCACGGCGCGGGAGAATGTGCGCGTGGCTCACGCGCTTGAGGACTTGCCGCTCACTTCTGCCGAGATGAGCTCCGGCAAACTCTCCTACGCCAAGGTACGGGCCATGACCCGGGTCGCGACCCCGAAGACGGAAGACGCTGCTCAAGTACGCGTGCGCCGGCTCGGCCGCGAAGCTGGAGCAGATCGTGCGGGGATGGAAGCATCTGTCGCGGGGCGGCGAACTCACGGCGGAAGAAGCCCGGCACCAGAGCCGCGCGTTCTCGGTCGCGATCGACGGGGACGGGATGTACGTGATGCGGGGCCGGCTCGAGCCCGAGGTCGGGGCCGTGCTGATGCGCGCGATCGAAGCCGCGAGTGACGCGCTGTACCGGGAAGAGAGCCCCGATGCGCGGCCAAGGAGCCGCCAGCGCAGGGCGGATGCGGCGGGACTGGTCGCCGAGCGAGCGCTGGCAGCGGGTTTCGGTGGCGAATCCGGGATGCGTGCCGAGCGGTACCAGGTGTCGGTCCACACCGAGATGGCCACGCTGGAGAAGGACGGGGAACCGGGCCGCTCCGAGGTCGACGGGGTGCGGGTCAGCGCCGAGAGCTCGCGCCGGATGGCGTGCGACGCTGCGGTTGTGCCGATGACGCACCGCGAGGGGGCGGTGATGGGGGTGGGGCGGAAGACGCGCACCATCCCGCCGCACATCCGGCGCGCGCTGGAAGAGCGGGACCGTGGCTGCCGCTACCCGGGGTGCGGGAGCCGGTTCACCGAGGCGCATCATGTCACGCACTGGGCCGACGGCGGCGACACAAGCCTGGCGAACACCGTGCTGCTGTGCCGCCGGCATCACCGTGTGGTGCACGAGGGCCGCACACGGATGGCACTGAACCGCTTGGGTCAGGCGGTGTTCCTCACGAAGAAGGGGAAGATGATCGCGAGTGCGCCGCCGATGGTGCGGCCGGGGCTGCCGCTGCAACCGCTACCTGCCGCGCCACCGCTACCACCCGGCGAGCTGTACAACGGGGCTGGGCGGCTGGTGGACTCGGCGATCCCGTGGGAGCTGGAGGCGGCTGCGCGAGAGGCGGTCGAGGAGGCGCTGGAGGCGGCTGGCGAGGCGGATCCGGCACTGGACGGTGAGGGAGCGGATCCGGCGCTGGAAGGCGAGGAAGCCGGTCCGGCGTCGGACGGTGTTGGCGGAGATGTCCCATCCGACGTTTCCGCGGCAAAACCAGGGACACCGGCATGTCGGAATGGGACCAAGGATTCGGCTCGAAGGACGGACACTGCCGACAACCCCGCCTCGAACCACGCTCAAAAGAGCACAGCCAGAATGCGGCGTAGCGGTGGCGCCGGCCCGGCCAGGGATGCGGCGGTGTAGCGGGGGCGCCCCGACATCGGCCCCGTTCACCCCGACGTTTCCGCGGCAAAACCAGGACACCCGCATGTCTCGATGGGACAGGGTGCCGCTCTTGGGCCGGCGAGCCGTGCCCACCCGGAGCCGCGCCCATCAACCCGCGGGCACCCTCGATCCTCGGCATCTGTTTGTCCGCCACTTCGACCCTGTTATGGCGGACAAGCCCGGTTTTACAGCGTCACCCCGACGTTTCCGCGGCAAAACCAGGGACGCCAGCATGTCTGAATGGGACCGAGAGGCGGCACGGCCAAAGTTGCTGATGTGAGAATCCTGACTCACCCGACCCGGCGAAACGCAGAGGCTACTCGCCCCCGTTCATGGACCGGTGCAGCACCTCGACCAGGTGTCGCGCCCGTCGCCCCGTTCCCGCGCGAATCTGGGCGCGGCAACTGAAGCCGTTGGCCACAACCGTGTCCGACGGGGACTCGGCGCGGAGCGCGGGGAAGAGGCTCAACTCGCCCATGGCGCGAGACGTACGCAGGTGCTTCGCCGTGTAGCCGAACGAACCGGCCATCCCGCAGCAGCTCGACTCGATCAGCTGGCCGGTCGTGCCGGTGAGCGCGGCCAGTGCGTCGCCCGTCGCCGTGGCGGTGCCTGCCGCCTTCTGGTGGCAGTGACCGTGAACATGGGCGGGGCTGGTGGGGTGCCCGCTGTCGGCAGCCGAGCCCCGCCGCCTCACCGCCGAGCCATGTCGCTCAGCCAGGAACTCGTCGATCAGAAACGCCCGGTCCGCGACGGCGCGGGCATCGTCGCCGGGACAGAGGTGCAGGGCTTCGTCCCGTAGCGTCAGCAGGCAGGACGGTTCGAGGCCCACAATGGGCAGCCCCTGCCGGGCCAGCGGCGCGAGGCGGTCGAGGGTGCGGCGGATCTCCGCACGCGCGTGGTCGAGCATGCCCGCGCTGATATAGGTGCGACCGCAGCAGAGGGGACGTTCCCGCGCCCCGGGAGGGGTGGGAGAGACCGCTTCGTGACCAAGGTGCCGAAGGACGGATACCGCCGCTCTGGCGACGTCCGGGTCAAAATACCTGGTGAATGTGTCCACAAAGGTGACTACAGGGTCGGGGGAGGGTGTGCCAGTTCCTCGTCTCCCTGAGTCAAGTGACAGATTCATGCCATAATCTGTCCCGGAATCTGTCACAGCCAACGCCATCAACTCCCCATCCTTGAACGGCCGCCGCGCCCACTCCGGCAGTTCCGTCTCCGCCGCGATGCCCATTGTCCGTTCCCCGAGCCATGCCAGCGCCCCGCTCCGGTTCCGCAGATTGAGCAGCCAGCCAAGCCGGGCTCCGAGCGGTGCCAGCCGCGGCAGCGAAGCGAACACCCGTTCGCGCAGCGCCACACCGCGCCGCTGATTCCTCATGTGCATGACTTCGGCCTTCATCCTGGCCATATCGACCCCGGCAGGGCACTCACGCTTGCACGCCTTGCAGCCAACGCAGAGTTCGAGGACCTCGGCGACCTCATCCCCCACCAACCCCTCCGCCCCCAGCTGTCCCGTCATGGCAAGACGCAACACGTTCGCGCGGCCTCGGGTCGTGTCCGATTCCTCGCGGGTCACGCGGTACGAGGGGCACATCACGCCCGGGTCCATCTTGCGGCACGCCCCGTTGTTGTTGCACGCCTCCACCGCCCTGGCGAAACCCCCGTTGTCGGACCAGTCCATCGCGACCGGGAGGGCCGCCGCCTTGTAGCTCGGGGCGTACCGGAACAGCTCCCGGTCGTCCATGCGGGGCGCGTCCACGATCTTGCCCGGGTTCATCATCCCGTCGGGGTCGAACGCGCGCTTCACCTCGCGGAACGCCCGCGTCAGCCGCGCGCCCAGCATGGGTTCGATGAACTCGGAGCGGAGGATCCCGTCACCGTGTTCGCCCGAATACGACCCCCCCAGCCGCCCCGCCACCTGCTGCACCTCTTCGGCGATGGCGCGGAAGGCCACCACATCGGACGGATCCTTCACATTCAGCGACGGCCGCACATGGAGACACCCCACCGAGGCGTGGGCGTACCAGGTGCTGCTGGTTCCATGCCGCGCGAAGATGTCCTCGACCGCGGCTCCGAATTCGGCCAGCGCGGGGAGCGGTATCGCGCAGTCCTCGACGATCGAGACCGGCTTCCGGTCGCCCTTCATGGACATCACGATGTTCAGCCCGGCCCGCCGTACCGCCCAGATCGCGGCTTGCGCGGCGGGATCCTCGGCGCGGACCACCTCCCGCCCCGCCATCACCTCCTCAAGCCGGGACAGCCGCTGCGAGAGCGCCCCGGCGTCGTCGCCCGCGAATTCGACCAGCAGCACCGTGTGGGCCGCGGAGGGAAAAAGCGCCTCGACCGTCGACCGAAACGCCGCGTTTTCCCGGGCCAGCGCGGTCAGCGTGTCATCCACCAGTTCAACCGCGTGCGGCTCGAGCTCGACGATGTGCTGCACCGCATCGAGCGCGTCCAGCAGCGACGGGAAGCAGCACACACCCAGCACCCGCCGGGCCGGCCGGGGCGACAGCTTGAGATCGATCGTGCGGAAGAACGCCAGCGTGCCCTCCGAACCCACGAGCAATTCGGCCATTGACGCGCCCGGCCGCAGCAATCGGTGCAGGTTGTAGCCGGCGACGTGGCGGAGGACTTTCGGCACCCGGCGCTCCAGTTCGTCGGCTTCCCTGGCTGCGATGCCGTGAATGGTCTGGATCAGGGCTCTGACCCCCGCGTCGTCGCTTCGGACCCCCGCGTCTGCGTCGCGGAGCGCGGTGGCGGTGTCGCCAGCCCGGGGTGAAGGCTTGGCAACCGCCCCGGCGATCGGACTCACCGCTCCGAACGCCGCAACTCGCCCATCCGCCAGCACCGCCTCGATCCCCACAACGTTGTCCGCCATGATCCCGTAGCGTATCGACCGCGCCCCCCCGCTGTTGTTGCCGGCCATCCCGCCGATCGTGGCCCGGCTGGCCGTCGCCACGTCTACCGGGAAGAACAGCCCCGTGGGTGCGAGCCTGCGGTTCAGGTGATCGAGGACCAGCCCCGGTTCCACCCGCGCGGTGCGCGCGTCACGGTCGATTTCGAGCACCCGGTTCAGGTAGCGCGACGTGTCGACCACCAGCGCGCGGCCGACCGCCTGTCCGCACTGGGAGGTCCCCGCGCCGCGGGGCAGCACCGGCACGCCCTCCTCGCGCGCGATGGCCATGACCGCGTCGATGTCGTCGAGCGTTCGCGGCAGCACGACCCCCAGCGGCTCGATCTGGTAGATGGAAGCGTCGGTCGAATAGAGGGCCTTCGTCAGGGGGTCGAAACGGACGGGGCCTTCGATGTCCGCGCGCAGGCGGTTCGCGAGGTGCGAGCCGGCGATTCGGCGCGCACGGCCAGCGGTGTGCGAAGACGTACTCGTGCCAGATGCCATTCCCCAAGGTGCCGACGATCGGGTCCGTCGACAACGGCGGAGGACCGGACCAGGCCCCCCTCCCGCCTCAGGGAATGTTCGGGTTGTTGTCCTTCTCCAGCAGCGGCAGCGGCAGGCAGGTGGTGTTGCCGTAGAAGCCGCCCTTGGGTCCCGACCCTGCCTGGAACGCCTCGCCCGCCGGGGGCATGAACGGGATCCCGAGGCGGATCTTGTCGTAGAAGTGGTGCCCTTCCAGGAACAGCTCACGATTGCGCTCCTGGATCAGATGCGCCCGGATCTCGGCGTCGCTCCCGCCCGCGAAGGGCGGCAGGCCGGCGGCCGCGTGCAGCTGATTGATGATGTTCACCGCAGTTTCGCCCCCCGCGGCTTCGGCCATGATGAGCTGGGCCTCGGCGTATCGGGCGATCGGCATGGGCGTGTCCTGCGCCGGGTATTTCTGCTGGGTCCACAAAGGTGTCAGGTCGTCGGATGCGGCGTTGCGGCCCTGGTTCACGACGGAGACTCTGGGATCGGGCGTACCCATGTAGTCGAGGTCCCGGAAGACGTTCTCCACACTCATCCGCTCATCGCGGTTGTTCAGGGTCCAGATTCGGTTGGACGAACGGAACGAGGCCGAGCTGAAGTATGCGTTGCGCACGAATCCTTCAGGCACCTGTGCCGCGGCCGAAGCGGCCCCGGAGGCGTCTCCCTGATTCAAGCGGGCCCGTGCGCTCCCCACCATGGCCATGTTCGCGATGTCCCCTCCTCCGCTAGCGGCGGCGCTGAACTTCTCCTCGGCCATGGCGAACATCTGCTGCGACGAGAGTTCGGGTCCGCCGTCGACCGCGGCCGAACACAGCGCCTCGCCCAGGAGCAGGTGGGCGTAGCCCGAGTATACCGCTGAAGTGGCGGCCAGTGCGGGGTCGCCGAGCTCGTTCGAGACCGAGAGGGCGTTGTCCGCCGCCCAGCGCGCGGTCGAAAGTGTCGTGTACACTCCCGGGTCGGCGGAATCACAGGTGAAACTCGCGTAGACGCCGCCGGATTCCTCGAAGCTGCGGCGGTCGTACGGCCACATGCGCGCGGCGAGCTGCCCGTCGACGAGTTCCGTCCCCATGAGGCCCCCGGCCGCCACCCATTCGCTGAACGCGCACTCGAAGTCGGCTACCGCACTGGCCACGAGCAGCCCCGCGTTCTCGGGGCTGGCCAGGTCGTCGGCGCGTACGCGGCTCGGCGCGTCGATATCGAGCAGCGTGTCACAGCCGCCGAGAGAAACGGCCGCGAGAAGCGCGCCCAGCGCGACGTGTCGGCTCCGGCCCTGTCGATCGGTCCTGTATGTCATTGTTCTCATCCTCATCGTCTAGAACGACAGTTGCAGGGTGGCGGTGAACTGCATGAGCTGGGGTGTGTTGTCCTGCTCCAGCAGCGTATAGCCGAATTCGACGAAGGAGGCTTCCGGGTCGAGGCCGGTGTATTCGGTCCAGGTAAGGAGGTTGCGGCCGGTCAGGGTCAGCGTCGCCCGGGAGGCGCCGATCCGGTTCGCCAGAGCGGACGGCAGGTTCACGTTCGCGGACACCTCTCGCAGCTTGGCGAAGCTCCCGTCGCTGAAGATGAAGGAGCGCAGCGGGCTGCCGGACTGGATCTCGGCGATGAGAGCCGGATCGTACTCTTCGGGGAAGAAGTTCTCGCGGCAGATGTTGAACACCTGGCAGCGCGCCCGGAGGTTGTTGTCGAACTTCGTGTAGCCGGCCTTCCAGTCCACCAGCGCGTAGATGCGAATGCGGTTGAACAGGGTGATCGTGGTCCCCAGCGAACCTTCCAGGTCGGGGGTCACGTGACCGAGGTAGAGGCGAGGTGCTCCGGCGCAGGGGACCGGGAGTCCTCCGACTTCCAGAGGCGTCCCGTCCGGCAGCTTCTTCCCGTTGGGATCCCCTCCGTCGCACATGGGATCGGTGGCGCGCGCGTCCCGGCCGGTTCCGACCAGGGTCGCGCTCACGACCTTGCGGCGGAACCAGGAGGCGACAGGGAATCCGGGGACGCGGCGCTGGCTCCCGGCGGCGATGAACCCCGTGCCCTGGTCGATCCCGCCCAGGTCCACGATCTCGTTGTTGTTCGTCGCGAGGTTGAGGGCGAGCTCGACGGTGATGTCGTCGGACTGGTAGGCGGCGCCGTTGAGCTGGACCTCGATCCCCTGGTTCCTGATTTCGCCGGCGTTCACGAACTGGCTCCCGGGAAACCCCAGCGACGGCGGCAGGTTCCGCGACAGGATCGCGTCCTGCGTGCGCGCATTGTAGTAGGTGAAGTCGATCCCGAAACGGCTGTCGAAGAGTCCCGCTTCGAACCCGATCTCCAGCTCTGCGCCCTTTTCCGGCTCCAGGGCGTCGTTGCCGATGAACTGGGGCGTCACCGCGGCGATGCCGCCGCCGCCGGTAATGGGCGCGAAGGTGCGGAGCGCCGCGTAGTCGGCGGGCTGCTGGCCCGACATGCCGAAGGCGGAACGGAGCTTGAATTCGCTGATTCCCGGGACGTTGAAGAAGTCCTCTTCGCCCAGCACCCAGGAGACGCTGGCCTTGGGGTAGACGACGAGGTCGTAGTCCTTGCCGAAGGCGCTGTTGTCGTCCGCGCGGACCGCCGCGGTGAGGAACAGGCGGTCCCCGACTTCCACGCGCTCCTGCACGAAGAAGCCGAGGGTGTTGTTCTCGACGAAGTCCTCGCCGCCGAAGGTCTGGGCCAGGGCGTCGACGACCGTGAGCCCCGGCGCCGGGAAGTTGTTCCCTTCGGTCACGAGGAATTCGGTGAAGCGGCGATAGTACTGCGCGCCCCCCGTGGTGGCGGAGCGGATCGAACTCGTGACGTTGAATGTCGCCGTCGCACTGTAGTCGAAGGTCGTGTTCTCGGCGTCTCTCGATTGCACGAACTTGCCGCCGCGGGCGGTGTTCGCACCGAAGAACGCCGCGATGTCGGGCGCCATGCGCTCCCACAGCTGGACGTTGTTCTCGAAGACGCGGTCCTGACCCACGTTCAGCCGCTGGCTGAGCCACGATGTCGGCCGGTGGTTCGCGGACAGGCTCAGCGTGAAGCGTTCACTGTCCTGCCAGAAGTCGAACGCCTCGGAGATGATTTCCGGCGGGTAGCTGATGAATCCGCGAAAGCGCGTGTCGCGGTTGCCCGGCAGGGCGAACATCGTCGCCCACATGCGGCCGCCGCAGCCCGCCTCGCACGCCAGATTGGTTCTGCCCTGGCTGTACCCGATGGACGCCGTGAGGTCGTACCTGGGATCGGTCGACAGGGTCAGGTTGCTCCGTGTGTTGAGCCGCCACAGATGGTTGGTCGGTTCGATGCCCTCGTTGAACTCGAGGTCGGTGCCGATGTAGTAGCGGACATCGTCGGTCCCGCCGCGCACCGTCGCCCCGTAGCTCTGCAGGTGACCGGTGTTGAAGATCGTGTTGCCGAGCGCCCGCTCGCTCTCGAAGAGGTTGTTCTGGAAGGGCTGGCCGGTCGCGGGATCCAGACCCCAGTTGGCTTCGATGCGGTTCTCGGCGTCATGGAACCAGTTCGCGCCATGGCGGACGGTCAGCCCCCACTCGGGAGCCCCCGACCTCCCCTTCTTGGTCAGGATCTGGATGACTCCGTTCGCCGCTTCGGTACCGTAGAGCGTCGCGGCGGCCGGGCCCTTGATGATCTCGATGCTCTCGATGTCTTCCGGGTTGATGTCGTTGAGTCGGTTCACGACACCGGATCCGAATCCCTGGATCGAGATCCCCGTACCCACGCCGTTGTCGAGGCGGATCCCGTCGACGTAGATGAGCGGTTGCGTGTTCAGCGAGAAGCTCGACGCCCCGCGGATCCGGATGGTCGGTCCGCTGCCAACCATCCCCGTGCCGGGGGTGACGACGACGCCCGGAGCCCGCCCGTTGATCAGGTTGGTGACGTCGGGTGTCGGCGCAAGTTCGATCTGCTCGGCCGCGTTGATCGTCGCGATCGCGCTGCCGACCGCACGGCGTTCGACCGCCCCCGCGGTCCCGGTGACCACGATCGCGTCCAGGTTGATTGCAGCGGTGACAAGTTCGAATCGCACCCCCTCCGCCGGTGCCGTCACGGTCTGCGTTTCCGTCCGAAAACCGAGGATCACGACGCGGATGGTCACTTCGCCGGGTTGCGCCCCCAGACGGAACGCGCCCTGGGAATTGGTCAGCGTCCCGAAGGTCGTCCCTTCAACGTAGACCTGCGCGTTCGCGACCGGGGCACCCTGTTGATCCACAACCGTCCCCGTGACGATGGCCTGCTGAGCAGCAGCCGATCCACTCCCGAGTGCGCCCGCCGCGAACCACAGTGCTCCAACGACGCACGACCGAATCCGGAACCCCGAACTCGAGATTCCCTTCATGTCCTCACCTCCGTCGAAAGGAAATATGTCCGGATATTGTAACGGTCGTTCAGCGCCGTGTCCAGATGACGATGACGCCGCACGAGCCCCCGGCGGGGAACTCGGCGGGAACCTCCGAGAGACGGCGGTAGACCTCGATGCCTTCGATCCCCTCGGGCCGGAGCGCCATCGCCCAGCGCTCCTCGACCTGGATGCCGTCGACCCAGTAGCGGATGCCGCAACCGGTTCGCGCCGCGCCGGACATGCGCAGCGTGTAGCGCATGTCACCGACCTGCACCACGTCGACCCCGGGGACGGCACGGAGGAGTTCGACGAAGCCGTCGGCACCAGAGCGCCCAAGCTCTTCGCGGGCGAGAAAGAGTCCGCGCGCTTCGCGCTTGCGGCGCTGGAACTCCGCCAGCGGCCCGGTGAATATCGCATTTCTCGATCCTTCCACCACGACCTCTGCCAGCTGCACCGGATCCGGCGCGAGCATGACGGGGGCGTCCAGCACGTTCACGGCCTGGTCGTCGAGGGAGACGGAGAACTCGGTCTGGACGTATCCCAGCCGCCAGATACGGATGGTATGGGTCCCTGCCCCCAGTCCCCGCAGCCGGAAGGTGCCGTTGCGGTCGGTCGTGGTGATCAGATCCTGCTCCACCGCCGCCACGAATGCGGCGACCACGGGTTTCCGGGTATGGAGATCGAACACCGAGGCGACGAACGTCATGTCCGGCGGGTCGTCCTGCCCGTGTACGGGGGCGGCGGCCGTGGCCCAAGCGATCAGGATGGCCGCAACGGCGATTCCGGCACGAGAGGTAGCGAACATACGGCAAGGTGTCGACATTGATTGGTGGCGACAATGACCGGTGCCGAAGCCGGCATCCAACCAGGAGGATGAATGCGGGTGAATCAAAGGTTCGGACGCTTGTTTCCGATGGCCGGCTTGACCGCGGTGGCGGTGCTTGCCGCCGGCTGCGGAGACGGGTCGTCCGGGGGTCCTGTCGAACTCAGCTTCGGACACGTCGGGGCGCCCGGGTCACTCTTCGCACTGACGGCGGAGGAGTTCGCGGCCAGGGTCAACGCCCGTCTCGACGGCGAAGCCGAAGTGGTCGTCTACGGATCCAGCCAGCTGGGTGGTGACGACGTCCTCCTGCAGAAGCTCAAGCTGGGGACCGTCGACATTGCGCTGCCCTCGTCCATCATGTCGTCGCGGATCGACGAGTTCGGGCTCTTCGAGATGCCGTACCTGGTCCAGAACCGTGACCACATGGCGCTGATCGAGGAGGAGATCGTCTGGCCCGAGCTGGTGCCGCTCGCGGAAGACGCGGGCTACCGCATCATCGCGGTCTGGGAGAACGGTTTCCGTCATGTCACCAACAACGTCCGCCCGGTTCGCGTGCCCGAGGACCTGGACGGGATCAAGCTGAGAACGCCCCGTGGCACCTGGCGGGTCAAGCTCTTCCAGCAGTTCGGGGCGAACCCCGTCCCCATGGCCCTGTCCGAGGTCCTGCTCGCGCTCCGCACCGGCGTCGTCGACGGGCAGGAGAACCCGCTGGCGCAGATTCGCTCTTCAAAGCTCGATGAAGTGCAGCAATACCTTTCGCTCACCGAGCACGTGTATACCCCCGCGTACGTGACCGTGTCACCGGAGCACTGGCCCAATGTGCCCGAGTCCGTGCGCACGGTTGTGGAAGAAGAGGCACGCGCGCTGCGGGAGTTCGTGTACGACACGGCGAAGCGGCTGGACCGCGAGCTGCTCGTGGAGCTTGCCGATTCGGAGATCGCCGTCAACCGGGCGAACCGATCCGCCTTCGAGGGCGCCAGCCAGGCGGTCTACGACGCGTTCGGAGCGGACGTGGCGGCAGGGCAGGACCTGATCGAGCGCGCGTTGATGCTGGCCAGACAGTAGTTGATGCTGGCCAGACAGTGACAGTGGCCTCCGGCGCGGGGACCCGATCGGGCGGACCGCGGCACGTCTTCCGGAAGGTACTCGAGGGCGCCGTGATCGTGCTGGTTGCCGCCATGGCTCTGCTGGTGGTGCTGGGGGTGGTCTTCCGGAAGACCGGTGCGGCCCTGGTGTGGTACGACGAGGTCGCCTCGATCCTGCTGGCGTGGCTGACGTACTACGGAGCCGCGCTGGTCGCACTGTCGCGGGGCCACATCGGCGTGCCGGTGTTGATCGAGCGGCTTCGCGGCCGTGCCCGTACATGCGCGGTGCTGGCCGGTGAAGTCGCGGTCATCGCCTTCTTCGTGGTGTTGGCGTGGGCCGGGATGCAGGTGCAGTTCGCGCTGGGGGGTACCGCCCTGGTCAGCCTGCCGGGCGTTCCCGCGGCGTTGGCGCAATCGGTGATCCCGATCGGGGCGGTCCTCTGCATCGTCGCTCAGCTGATGAGCCTGCCGGATGTCCTCAGGGGTGAAGGTTCCCGGGGCGAGGTCGGAGTTGACCTGTGACCGTCGCCCTGATTCTGCTCCTCCTCCTCCTCCTCCTCGTCAACGTGCCCATCGCGGTCGCGCTCGGGCTCATGGCGGCGGTGGCGATGGTCGTCACGGGTGGGTTCGGCATGTTGCCGAATGTCGGTCTCGTCATGTTCTACGGGGCCACCGGCTTTCCCCTGATCGCGATCCCGCTCTTCATCCTCGCAGGCGCGATCATGAACGCGTCGGGGATCTCTCAGCGTCTGGTCGCCTTCGCGTCGGCCGTCTTCGGCTTCATCCGGGGCGGCCTCGCGATGGTGAGCATCTCGGCCTCGATGTTCTTCGCCGAGATCTCCGGGAGCGCGGTCGCCGATGTCGCGGCCCTCGGCTCGATCCTCATCCCGGCGATGAAGAAGCGGGGCTATTCGCGCAACTTTGCCGCGGCGGTCACCTCTTCGTCGGCCACCCTGGCGGTGATCATCCCCCCTTCCATCCCGATGATCCTCTACGGGGTCATGTCGGGTGCCTCGGTGGTGGAGCTGTTCGTGGCGGGGATCGTTCCCGGGGTCGTGGGCGGCCTCCTCATGATGCTGGTCGCGTACGTCTGGGCGCGGCGGCACAATCTGCCAATGGAACAGGCGTTCCGGATCAGGCGCGTCGTCGAGACGTTCAGGGATGCCGGCCTGTCCCTGCTGCTTCCGGTCATCATCCTGGGCGGAATCTTCAGCGGCTGGGTCACCGCGACCGAGGGCGCCGGGCTGGCGGTGGTCGCCGCGCTGCTGATCGGCGGGGTCGTCTACCGGGGGCTGGACCTGGCGGGAGTCAAGCGGGCCATCCTGGAGTGTGGGTACCAGACCGCGGTGGTGATGCTTCTGGTGGCGGCGTCGGCGCTGCTGGGGGACTTCCTGACCGAGGCGCGGCTTCCCCAACAGATCGCGGCGTCGATCATGGAGCTGACGGATTCCAAGCTGGCGATTCTGGCGCTGCTCAACCTGTTCCTGCTCGTCATCGGCCTCTTCCTGCACTCGGCCGCGGCGATCATCCTGGTGGTTCCGATCGTGATGCCCCTGATCCATGCCGCAGGGGTGGATCCGGTCCACTTCGGGCTGATCGTCACCCTGAATCTCGGCATCGGGCAGCAGACGCCGCCGGTCGCTTCGGTGCTGGTCACGGCGTGCTCGGTCGCGAAGGCGGACATCTGGCGGGTGACCAAGGCGAACCTGGGGTTCATCGGGGTGCTGTTGGCGATCCTGCTGACCGTGACCTACGTGCCCCAATTCTCGCTCGCCCTGGTGGAGTTCTTCTACCGATGAACGGAGACGCGGGCGGCCCGCACCCACGCCTGACCACGAGCCGCGACGGCGACATCGTGACCGTGACCCTCGATCATCCGTCGAAGCTCAATGTGCTCGACATGGCCAGCTGGGACGCGCTGGGCGCGCTCTTCGAGGAACTTTCCGCGGATGATTCGGTCCGTTGCGTGGTCGTGACGGGGGCGGGGGGACGGGCGTTCTCGGCCGGGTCGGACATCGGGGCCTTCGGCGCGCAGCGGAGCACGCCCGATCAGGTGACGAGGTACGCGGCCGCCGTGCACAGGGGTCTCAGGGGCGTGTACGACTGCCCACATCCGACGGTGGCGGTGGTGCAGGGGGTGTGCGTGGGGGGCGGGCTGATCATCACCGCGTGCTGTGACCTCCGTGTGTGCGGCGAATCGAGCCGCTTCGGCGCCCCGGTCAACCGCCTCGGCGCCACCATGGCGTATGAGGAGATGGCGCCGCTCGTCGCCGCGGCCGGGGCGGGGGCCGTCCTGGAGATCCTCCTGACGGGTGATATGGTGGACGCGCGCCGGGCCCGCGAGATGGGGCTGATCAACAGGATCGTGCCGGATGAGGCGGTGGCGGAGACGGGGGCCGGGATGGCGCGCACGATTGCGACGGGGGCGCCGCTGGTGAACCGGTGGCACAAGAAGTTCGTGAGGCGCATGGCCGACCCGCGCCCGATCGCTGAAGAGGAGCGGGCGGAAGCGTACGAGGCCTTCCGGACCCGGGACTACGGCGAGGGGACCGCGGCGTTCATGGAAAAGCGCGAGCCCCGCTTCTCGGGGGAGTAGGGTGGGGGACGGGCAGCCGACGGCCGGGGCTCTCGCCGGGATCCGCGTGGTCGAGCTGGCGCACGTCATGGCCGGGCCGATCTGCGGGCGGATGCTCGCGGACCTCGGGGCCGACGTGGTCAAGGTGGAGCCACCGGGGCCGGGCGATCCGACCCGGGCCTTTGCGCCTGCCGAAGCGGACGGGACCGCGGCCGCCTTCGTGATGGCGAACCGCAACAAGCGCGGCGTCGTCATCGACCTCAAATCGGAGCCGGGCCGCGAGGTCGCAATGCGGATGCTCGCCCGCTGCGATGTGGTCATCGAGAACTTCCGCGCGGGGGTCATGGAGCGCCTGGGGCTGGACTACGAGACCCTCCGCGCCGCAAATCCAGGGCTCGTGTACTGCCAGATCACCGGGTTCGGACGGACGGGGCCAATGGCGGAGCACCGGGGCTTCGATCTGATCGCCCAGGGCATGACGGGGCTGCTCAGCGTCACCGGAGAAGGGCCGGGGCGGCCTCCGGTCAAGTGCGGGCCGCCGCTGACCGACATCACGGCGGGGATCCTGGGCGCGATGGGGGTCGTGACCGCTCTATACGCGCGTGAGAAGACCGGCGTGGGGCAGCGCGTCGACACCTCGCTGTATGAGGCGGGCCTGACCCAGACGTTCTGGCAGGCGGCGGTGGCGTTGGCGACCGGCGAATCGCCCGGCCCGCTGGGCTCAGCCCACCCCCTGGCAGCCCCGTACGAGGCCCTCCCGACGGCCGACGGCTGGATCACGGTGGGCGGCTGGAACCAGGTGAACTGGCTCCGCCTGGTGGCGGCGATGGACATGGGCGAGCTCGCCGCCGATCCCCGCTTCGAGACCAACACGGACCGCATGACGAATCTGGGCGAGCTGCGTGAACTGCTGTCGGCGCGGCTGGGCACTGCGTCGACGGAGACGTGGCTGAAGCGTCTGGAAGCGGCCGCGGTGCCGGCCGGCCCGGTGTCCACCATGCTCGAGGCGCTCCGCCATCCCCAGACCGCCGCCCGCGACATGGTGGTCACCGTGCCGCAGGGCGACGGGACTGCCGAGACGCTGGGCATGCCGGTGAAGATGTCGGACGCGCCGGCTTCGGTTGAGAGGGGTGCGCCGGGAATGGGCGAACACACCGAAGAGGTGCTCGGCGAATACGGTTTCGGGGCGGGGGAGATCGCCGAACTGCTGCGGACTGGGGCGGTGCGCGGTTGACATCGGAGTTGTGGGCGGTTGACATCAGAGTTGTGCACAGTTGACATCAGGGCGGTGCGCGGTTGACATCCAGGACCCCGTCGCGGGAGCATGGTCACATGAGACTACGGTTTGTAACGGCGGCAATCGCTGCCATCACCATCGGGGCCGTCGGCGCGGCAGCCCAGGCCCCCAATCCGGGGAACTACTCCCCCGCCGTGCACGATGTCGTCGAGGAGCGCGGGCATCTCGTCACCATGCGGGACGGGGTCCGCCTCTCGGTGGATGTCTACCGCCCGGCCGGCGCCGAACGCTTCCCCGGCGTCCTCACGATCACCCCGTACGACAACACGGGTCCGCGCGAGCGGGCGCGCTGGTTCGCGCGCAGGGGCTACGTGGCCGTGCTGGCCGATTCCCGCGGCCGCTACGACTCCGAGGGCGAGTGGGACCCCTTCATCGTCGAACACAAGACCGACGGCTACGACCTGGTGGAGTGGATCGCCGCGCAGCCATGGTGCAACGGCAGCGTCGGTATGGTCGGTGGCTCCTACCTGGGGTGGACCCAGTGGTGGACCGCAAGCCAGGCCCCCCCATCGCTCAAGGCGATCGCCCCGGCGGTCGCGCCCCCGGACGCCTTTTCCAACATCCCCTACCAGCAGGGGATCATGCTCGGGCCCTTCGTGGACTGGGCCGCCTGGATGTCGGGGCGCACCGCCCAAGTCAAGGACGAGGGCCCCTACGGCGGCTTCACCAACACCCGCTGGGAAGACCTGCTGCACGCTCCATACATCACCCTCGACGAGGCCCGCGGCATGAAGGACGGGGGCTGGTGGAAGTCCTGGATCAACGGCTACCTGGCGAGCGATCCGTACTGGGACGGCATGGAGTACCAGTCGCCGGAGAGCTTCGCCCGCATGACCGTGCCCGCCCTCAACCTGACCGGCTGGTTCGACGCCGACTTCCCCGGGTCGCCCATCAACTACGCCGGCATGAAGGCCCACGGCGCCACGCCGGAAGCGCGCCGGCCCGGGCTGATCATCGGTCCCTGGTTCCACGGCCTCAACGACCGCGTGGTGGCGGGCATCGACTACGGGCCCGAAGCGCGGATCGACCTCGACGGCTACATTACGCGCTGGTTCGACCACTTCCTCAAGGGCATCGACAACGGCGTGACCGACGACCCGCGCGTGCACGTCTTCGTCATGGGGCCCAACCGCTGGTTCGCCCACGACGACTGGCCGCTTCCCGGGACGATCCGGACGGACCTTCACCTCGCGTCGGGTGGTCGCGCAAACTCGAGTCTCGGCGACGGTACGCTCCAATGGGACCCTGTCGCGGCGGACGGTCACGACACGTACGTCTATGACCCCAACGACCCCACCCCCTCCCCCTACGGCGACCACGGGCACATCCCCGGCGCGGTGGACGCCCGCGAACCGGCGCTGCGGGACGATGTCCTGGTCTACCAGACGGCCACGCTGCAGGAGCCGCTGGAAGTCACCGGGCCCATCGAGGCGGTCATCCATGCGTCCACCTCCGCGCGCGACACCGACTGGATGGTGCGGCTGCTGGACGTGGGGCCCGACGGCGCGGCGATGCTCCTCGCCGAGGGCATCATGAGGGCCCGGCACCGGGATCCCGGCAACGAAGGCCGCTTCAACGCCGACCGCCTGAGCGAGATCGAGCCCGGCCGCGTGTACCGGTACGGCATCGACTTCTGGCGCGTGACGGGGAACGTCTTCGGGGTCGGGCATCGTATTCGTGTCGAGATATCGAGCGCCTACTACCCCTTCTACCTGCGGAACCTCAATTCGGGGCGCGACAACGCGGGCCTCGCGGGTCCGGACGAAGCGGTAGTGGCCACGCAGACGATCCATCACGGCCCGGAGTACCCGTCCAGGGTGGTGCTGCCGGTGATCAGGAGGCGCTAGGACTTGGACATCCTGGGATTTGACCTCAGCCTCGCCACGCTGCTGGAAAAGTGGAATGAGTTGGTCGCCTACGCGGGTCCTCTGCTGCTGCCGACGCTGGCGGCCATCGTGCTTGCCTCGCTCGCGTACGTCGTGGGCGGCTGGATCCTGCGGCTGGTGCATAGACGGTTTGCCGCGCGGACCGAAACCGACCTCGACGACGAACTGGTGCGGACCCTCAGTCAGGTGTTCCGCCTCACGGTGGTGGCGTGGGCGGTCTGGCGGGTCATCGGCGAGTGGACGCCGGACGAGACGGCAACCCGACCTGCGCGGTGGGTCTGGGGCGTCTGGACGGGGATCGTGTTCTTCCCCCTGAGCCGCTTCTCCGGCCATCTGGCAAGAAGCTTCGAGACGAAGGTCATGGCCCGCGGCGACACGGCCCTGGACGAGACCGCGCTGCCGATGATCAACCGGTTTTTGCGCTTCTCGGTGATCGCGGTGGGCATATTGCTGGCGATGGCGCAGCTGGGCCTGAACATCGCCCCACTCCTGGCGGGCGCCGGCGTGGTCGGCCTGGCACTGTCTCTCGCCGCCAAGGACACCCTGTCGAATCTGATTGCGGGTGTGCTGCTGATCATGGACCGGCCGTTCCAGGTCGGGGACAGGATCGAGCTGTGGAACGCCCCCCGCGAGACGGGCACCTGGGGCGACGTGATCGAGATCGGGCTGCGGGCGACGAAGATCCGCAATCCCGACAACCTCGTCGTGGTCGTCCCGAACAACGAGATCATGCAGCGCGACATCATCAACTACACGATGTCGGGCGAGGACATCCGCCTGCGCATCCCCTTCTCGGTGGCCTACGAGTCGGAGATCGAGCGGGCCAAGGCGCTGCTGATCGAGGCAGCCAATGAGGTGAAGGGGGTCAAGCTGGAGCCCGCGCCGATCGTCATCGTGCGGGGTTTCGGGCCGTCCGAAGTGAACCTTCAGCTGCGGGTGTGGATCCTGGAGGTGCGGATGCGGCGCCGGATCGCGGACGAGATCACCGAGAAGGCGATGATCGCGTTCGCGGGGGCCGGCGTGGAGATCCCCTATCCGAAGCGGGAGCTGTACATCAGGCAGGGCGGGGCCGCGGGGTTGTTGCCGCCGGGGCAGGCTCAGCCAATCGAGTAGACAAGGCCGGCCCGAAGGCTCAGGGCCCGTTGTTTCAGGGAATCGTCGGACGTGTCGAGATCCGTGAGCCCGTGGGTGTACAGGACGCCTAGCGAAATGCCCAGCTTGTCGAGAGGCACTATCTCAAGGCCGCCGCCTCCGGCCAGGCCAAAGTCGAAGGGTGACCTGCTCAGGTCGGCGCCCTCGTTGCAGTCATCACTGATCTCGACCGTTGAGCCCTCTACAGTGGCTTTGACGGAAAGCTGGCAAGACAGCTCAAAGGCCACGGCGGGGCCGGCCAGCAGGTGGGCGGAGACGCGGTCGCCCGCAAGGGGGATTCGAGCCCTTCCCAGCGCCGTGAATTCGAGGTGGCTGGTCTCGATCGTGCTCTCACCGTTCACATCGCTCGTCGCAATGATCAGGCGTCCCCCCTTCTGCGAGTAGTTGCCGCCCAGCTGAATGCCCAGGTTTTCCGACCTCGGAAACGTGGCCGCGAGGCCGAAGGAGATACGCGTCGCCGATTCGGTGTCCGGCACAAATCCTGAATCGCTGCCGATGTCCAGCGTCGCGATGTTGATGCCTCCGGTCAAAGCGAGGGTAGTCTGGCCGAAAGCGGGCGATGCGGGCAGAAGGAGAAGGGCGGTCGCCAGGAAAGGGGTCGGGAAGGGTTTCATCAGGGTCCTCTTTGGAGGGTCGTGGGTCTTCTAGTATACCTTCCCCGCGGGCCGAAAGTTCAGCGAATCGGTCCGTCCGCGAACGCCGGAGAGCGGGGCACGGCTAGCCATCCCGAATCGGGACAGTTAGCTATCGACTGATCATCCGCTTCTACACGGGTGAATCGGATGCGAGAGGAGGATCACAATGAGGCGCATCACAACGGCCGGCCCGGTCCTGCTGCTTGCTCTTTTCGTGCTTGCTTGCGGGGCACCCGACAGCCCGTCCGGGACCGAGGCGGGACAGGGCGGAGCAGCCGCGGGCGGCTCCGCCGTTGCGGCGGCCGTCGAGCCCCCCGTGTACTTCAGCCTCAACGGTTCCGCCAAGCGGTATTGCTCCGCGATCTGGGTGTCGGAGCGGGACCGTGACGAAGCCCTGTACAGCAGCGTACTCCTCACCGAAGAGGATGTCAGCGACTACGAGAGCGGGAAGCTGGCGTTCGAAGTCGACGACGAGCGCCGCATCGTCACCGCGTCGACGGACGGCGTCGAAGGGCGGGCGCGGCACTTCGGCGACCAGGGGTGCGTGATTCTGCCGCCTCACACCGACAACGTCTTCTTCACGCCCCGCAAGGTGGTCAGCGCATTGCCCGACGCGGCCACGACACCCTGGCCCATGGGGGACCTCCTCCCCGCCGAGCCGCTCCCCGAGGATGTGAACGGAGAGCTGCTCGCCGAGGCCGTCGAGGTGATGTTGGGCGACGCGGACGACAACCGGGCCGCGTTCATTGTGGTCCACCGCGGGCGAGTCGTCGCCGAGGCGTACGGCTCGGGGGCGCACCAGGACATGCAGCTCGAGAGCTGGTCGATGGGGAAGAGCATGACTGCCACCCTGATCGGCCGCCTCATCCAGATGGGCCACCTCGAACTGTGGCAGCCCGCGCCCGTGCCGGAGTGGCAGAACTCGCCGGGCGATCCGCGCGCCGCGATCCGGATCGCCGACCTGCTCCGCATGTCCAGCGGCCTCCGCTTCACCAACTCGGGGGCGACCCCTGAGCAGATGGCGCTGTCGTTCGTGGCCGGACAGTGGGACCATTGGCTCGGATACGAGGCCCCGATGGACGTGTTCAAGTTCTCGATGAGCCGCGAGGCCGAGTTTCCGCCCAACACCGTCGGCCGCTACCGCAACTCGGATCCGTGGACGCTGGGTTACATCGTCAAGCGCACGGTCGAGAACGTGCTGGGCGAGGAATACCTGTCGTGGCCTCAGCGGGCGCTGTTCGACAAGATCGGCATCCGCCGCTTCGTCATGGAGACCGACGCCTACGGAAACTTCCTGCTGACCGGGTACAACTACGGTACCGCCCGCAACTGGGCCCGCGTGGGGCTGCTCTACCTGCAGCGCGGGATGTGGAACGGCGAGCGGCTCCTCGGCGAAGAATTCGTGGACTTCGTGCAGTCGCCGGCCCCGGCGTGGGATCCGCCGGTGTACGGAGGGCTCTTCTGGCTCAACCCCGCGGACGAGTCCGGGCGGGGAATCCGGATTCCCACATTGCCGACCGATGCCTACAATGCGGCCGGAGCCGGGGATCAGCGCACGTACATCATCCCGTCGCGGGAACTGGTGATGGTGGTTCAGAGCCACCGCTCGCCCGCCGCCCACGCACCCGACCGCAGGGACCGCGAATTCGAAGCCCTGGGGTTGGCGGTGAAGGCTGTGGACCCGGATTGGAGTTGGTAGTGGGCGGGGCGTACGGCCTTCGGGCGTCTGCCCGCCTACTCGCGGTTGCCAGCTACCTCACGGTCACCGGCCTTCTCGCGGTAACCGGCCTCCTCGGGCATCCGGTCGCCGGGGGCCGGCTGGCGGGGCAGGAGGAGCGGACGTTCCGGCCACTCAGGTCGCTGGGTGCGGGCAGCGAACTGACGGCCTCCGTGAGTCTGGGCGACGTGAACGGCGACGGGGCCCTCGACGTCATCGTCGCCAACGGTCGCCACTGGCCCGGGCAGAACCGGATCTACCTCAACGATGGGCGGGCCGCCTTCACCCTCGCGCGGCGGCTGGGGGAGGAAGAGGCCGGCACCTATGCGGTCCCCCTCGCCGATTTCGATGGCGACGGAGACCTGGACATCGCGGTCGGGAACGACCGCACGCGCAACCTCGTCTTCCTCAACGACGGCAGCGGCCGCTTCGAGGCCGGCGCCACCTTCGGCACCCCGAGCTCGACGCGGAGCCTGACGCTGGCCGATCTGGATGGCGACGGACACACGGACATCCTCGTGGTCAACCGGGGGCGCCAGAACTTCATCTTCCCCGGGGACGGGTCGGGGGCCTTCCGTGCCGGGACGCCGTTCGGAGCGGGGGACGACTCGACGATCGATGTCGCCGCAGCGGACCTCGACGGCGACGGGGATCTCGACCTCGTGCTCGCCAACCGCGACGGCGGGGCGAACGCGGTCCACTGGAACGACGCGGGCAGCTTCGAGCGGGTGAGCGGGTACGGGACCGGGAGCGACGAGACGCGCGGAGTGGCGGTGGGCGACGTGGACGGCGACGGCCGCCTGGACATCGTGACGGCGAACATCGGCGAGGCCAACGCGGTGTACTTCGGAGATGCCGCGGGAGGGTTCGAGCGCAGCCTGCCGTTCGGGGCCGACGACGACCAGAGCTACGCGGTCCGCCTCGCGGACGTGGATCTCGACGGGGATCCGGACCTCATCGTCGCGAACGTGGGCGCGCGGAACGCGGTGTACTTCAACCGGGGCGAAGAGGCCGCGGGGTTCGACGAGGCCGCGGGGTTCGAAGAGGCCGCGGGGTTCGAAGAGGCCGCGGGGTTCGACGAGTTCCGCTTCGGGTGCGAGGACTGCGCCACCTACGGGGTGGCGGCGGGGGATCTGGACGGAGATGGATTTCCGGAGATTGTCACCGCGAATTCGGGGGCGCCGAACGGGATTTTCGCGAATGTGGGGGTGGGGCGCTAGCTCCTGCCGAGAGCCCCTACCGGCTACTTTCGCCCGAACTCCGCGCCGGCGGGCGGCACTCCGGCCACTGCGAGGCCTCCGGCATGGCCCGCTGGACCCGCGGCATCAACTCCGGATCCTCGGACGCCAGATAGACGAGCATCGCGGTCATCACCGCGTCGTCCCGCAAGTCCTCGAAGACGATCTTGTCGAAGGTGTCCCGGTTGGTGTGCCAGGTGTAGACGCTCGTGTCCCAGCGGTTGATGTCCATGGGGAGGTCGTCGCCCCGGCCGGCTCCCACGTGGAAGCTGAATGCCGGCACCCCCGCGCACAGGAAGGACGCGTGGTCCGTCCCGCCGGATTCGGGCATCCCCGGAATCTCGAGCGTGACCTGATCCGACAGCTCACTCGGAACCTTCGCCAGCCACTCACCGAAGCGCCCTGCGGCACCGGCGAACCCCTGCATTGGGATGAAGGTGACCGGCCCGTTCCCGTGATCCACGTTGAACACCGTGTGTGTGTTATCGAGGATCTCGGGGTGGTCCTCGACGAAGGCGCGTGACCCGTTCAGACCCTGCTCCTCTCCGTTCCAGAGGGCGCCGATGATCGTGCGGCGGGGGTTCGGGACTGCGCTCTTCAGGATGCGCATCGCTTCCATGATGACGACCGCGCCGGTGCCGTTGTCCAGCGTGCCGGACGCGCCGTCCCAGGAGTCGTAGTGGCCTCCGAGGATCACGTACTCGTCGGGTGCGGCGGTGCCGGGGATCTCGGCGATGGCGTTGAAGACCGGCACCTCACCGAGGAAGCGAGCCTGGGCGTCAACGCGCAGCACCGGCTCCTGACCGTTCTCGGCCAGCCGGTACACGAGCCCGTACGCCTCACAGCTCAGGTCCAGGACCGGCGCTCGCTCTGCCCAGGTGCCGAAGATCTTGTTCACGCCCCACCCTTCCGACCACTGCGACCGGATGATCCCGGCGGCCCCGGCAGCGTCGAGCGCTTCCGGCAGCACGCGCCGATCGACACCCGTGCTCTCCTCGCGCTGGCGCCACTCTGCCACCGCGCGCTCGCGCTCCCCGGTCATGCGAGCCAGCGTCTCGGGCCGGGCGAACCACTCCAGGTTGTCCTGCGGGCGGCAACTCGACTCCGGTCGCGAGACCAGGACGAACTTGCCACGCACCTCCGGTAGCCACGCCTCGAACGCTTCGGGGCTGCCCGCGTCCGCCAGAATCACAACGTCCGCCTCGACGGGCCCGTCCGTGGCCGGGCTCCATGCGGCCGCCATACCCTCCAGCGATCGCACACGCGGCGAGACGAGATCGATGTGGCTGACCCCCCGCTCCCACCCCCGCCATGTGCCGTAACGCTCCTTGTACGCCTCGATGCCCCACTCCGCGTACCTGGCCACCGCCCAGTCGTTGGCGCCGGCCATGGCGGGCGAGCCGGTCAGGCGCGGCCCGATCGAGTCCATCATCACCTGGCCGAGGCTGTAGACTTGTGAGCGCTCGACGCCCTCCTCCCAGATCGCCCGGATGACCGGGTCGTCGGTGGGAAAGGACTGGGCGGCCGCCGCCTGGGTCGCCCCGGCCAACAAGCAAACGAGTACGACTCGAACCGAGGGCCTCATGAATCGCTCCGCGAAAGATTGGACTATCACACCCCGATGCCACACCACCGGCCTGAAGGTAGGGGTCACCGCGTGCGACGGGGAGGGCGTTGCCGCGACGAATACGGCCGAATAGAATCCACACTGCCCAGAATCACCGAACGGGGGCACGCCTGCCCGCGTCTACACGCTCTGCCCAACCTCGAGGAAGAAACGAGATGCCCACGTCGAACCAGGACTGGTGGCCAAACCAGTTGAACCTGAAGATTCTTCACCGCCATTGTCGCTTGCCGGATCCTCTGGGCGAGGATTTCGACTACGCCGAGGAGTTCAAGTCGCTCGACCTGGATGCCTTGAAGAAGGACCTCGACGAGTTGATGACGACGTCGCAGGACTGGTGGCCGGCCGACTACGGCCACTATGGGCCGCTCTTCATTCGGATGGCATGGCATAGCGCAGGCACGTACCGCATCAGCGATGGCCGCGGCGGCGGCGCCTCCGGCACCCAGCGCTTTGCGCCCCTCAACAGCTGGCCCGACAACGCGAACCTCGACAAGGCGCGCCGGTTGCTCTGGCCGATCAAACAGAAGTACGGCCGGAAGGTCTCCTGGGCCGATCTGATGATCCTCGCCGGCAACTGTGCCCTGGAGTCGATGGGATTCAAGACGCTGGGTTTCGGCGGAGGCCGCGAGGACGTGTGGGAACCCGAGGGCGTCGACTGGGGGCCCGAGGGCACGTGGCTTGGAGACGAGCGCTACAGTGGCGACCGCGAACTCCAGGAGCCTCTCGGCGCCGTACAGATGGGCCTGATCTACGTGAATCCGGAAGGGCCGAACGGCAAGCCGGATCCCCTCGCGGCAGCCGGGGACATTCGAGAGACGTTCCGTCGCATGGCGATGAATGACGAGGAGACCGTCGCGCTCATTGCCGGCGGACACGCGTTCGGCAAGGCGCATGGCGCCGCCGATGTGGGCCGGCACGTCGGTCCCGAACCGGAGGGCGCCGACCTGGAGGAGCAGGGCCTCGGCTGGAGGAGCAGCTTCGGCACCGGCAAAGGCGGCGATTCCGTCACCAGCGGGTTGGAGGGCGCATGGACGACCAACCCGGCGAAGTGGGACAACAACTTCCTGGAGAATTTGCACGGCTACGAGTGGGAGCAGGTGACGAGTCCTGCCGGTGCGGCGCAGTGGACTCCGAAGGATGCCGCTGCCGCGGACACCGTGCCGGATGCTCACGATCCGGCGAAGAAGCACGCCCCCATGATGCTGACGACGGACCTGGCACTGAGGATGGACCCGGCCTATGCGCCGATTGCGAAGCGCTTCCTGGAGAACCCCGAGGAACTTGCGGACGCGTTCGCCCGGGCATGGTACAAACTGACGCACCGCGACATGGGGCCCCGCACACGGTGTCTTGGTCCCCTGGTGCCGGCCGAACCGCAGTTGTGGCAGGATCCCGTCCCGGACGTCGACCACGAGCTGATCGGCGCGAAGGACATCGCGGACCTCAAGGGCAGGGTCCTCGCATCGGGGTTGTCCGTTTCCCAACTGGTCTCGACCGCCTGGGCGTCGGCGTCAACGTTCCGCGGCACCGACAAGCGCGGTGGGGCGAACGGGGCGCGCATCCGCCTTGCGCCGCAGAACAACTGGGAAGTCAACGGCCCGTCCGAAGTGGCCGAGGTGCTCGCGATCCTGTGGGGAATCCAGGGGGATTTCAACAGCTCGCAGTCTGGCGGGAAGAGGGTCTCGATCGCCGACTTGATCGTTCTGGGCGGTTGCGCGGCCGTCGAGCAGGCGGCGAGGAACGCCGGGCACGACGTGCGGGTGCCGTTCTCGCCCGGGCGCACGGACGCGTCGCAGGAACAGACCGACGCGGACTCGTTTGCCGTGCTCGAACCGACGGCGGACGGGTTCCGCAACTTCCGCGGAAACGGACACCGGAGATCGGCAGTGGAGTTGCTGGTGGATCGGGCGTGCATGCTGACCCTGACCGCTCCCGAGATGACGGTGCTTGTGGGCGGCATGCGCGCCCTGGATGCCAACTTCGGACGGTCCGAACTCGGCGTCTTCACCAGGCGGCCGGAGACGTTGACCAACGATTTCTTCGTGAACCTGCTCGACATGAATACCGAATGGCAGCCGTCCGTCGCAGTCGAAGACCAATTCGAGGGGCGCGATCGCAGGACGGGTGAGCTCAGGTGGACCGGCACCAGAGTCGACCTCGTCTTCGGTTCGGACTCCCAGCTCCGAGCGGTCTCGGAGGTCTACGCCTGTGACGACTCACACCGGGCTTTCGTGCGTGACTTCGTGGCTGCGTGGGACAAGGTGATGAATCTGGATCGCTTCGACCTTTCCTGATTTCAACTCAAGATGACAATCAAGCCAATCAGAAACGAGACCGATTACGGCGCGGAGCTTGCCGAGATCGACCGCCTGATGGGGGTGGCCCCGGAGACGCCGGAGTCCGACAGGTTGGAGGTATTGGTGACCCTGGTCGAGAGATACGAAGCGGAGCACTGGAGCATCGAAGCTCCAGACCCGATTTCGGCGATCCACGACGTCATGGAGGCTCGCAGCTTGCGACAAAGGGATCTGGCAGCGCTGATCGGGTCACAATCCCACGCCTCGGAGGTCCTTTGCCGCCGCCGTCCACTTTCCCTGGCCATGATCCGAGTGTTGGCCACGGAATGGAGCCTTCCGGCCGATGTGCTGGTACGCGAATACGAACTCGCAACGGGGTGATTTCCACTCGTGACCGCCAGCCGTCGTTCGTTCAGCTCAGTGGTGTCGGATCATCCAGGGGCTGCCGGGTCCCCAATGCGTCTTGACGGCAAGCGTGCACTGGTCACCGGCGGATCGCGGAGCATCGGTCGGGCCATCGCCGTGGGATTGGCCCGTGAGGGTGCGGACGTGGCGGTCAACTACCGGAAGAGTCGCGAGGATGCCGAGAGCGCCGTCCGCCGGATCGAGGCGATGGGGCGCCGTGCGGTCGCCGTGCAGGGCTCCACGGACTCCCGATCGGAGGTCGAACGCTTCGTCGCCGAGGCGCATGACTTCCTGGGTGGCCTCGACATCCTGGTGAACAACGCCGGGATCCTGAAGCGTACGCCCTTCCTCGAGATCAGCGAGGAGGAGTGGGACGCCATTTTGAACGTCAACCTGAAGGGTTACTTCCTGGTCGGCCAGGCGGTGGCACGCCGCATGGTCGAGGCCGGGACGCCGGGTGCGATCGTCAACGTGTCGTCCGCCGGGCAGGCGGGGGCCGCCCCGAACCTCACCCACTACTGCGTGTCGAAGGCAGGGGTCGGGATGCTCACGAAGCAGATGGCGCTCGAGCTCGCGCCCCACAAGGTCCGGGTGAACGCGATCGCACCGGGGCTGATCGAGACCGACATGAACCGGGCCGACATCGCACGGGACGACTTCCGCGAGGGCCGACTCGCCCGCATCCCGCTCCGTGAGATCGGCACGCCCGACGACCTGGTGGGGGCCGTGGTGTTCCTCGCGTCCAGCGACGAGGCGCGCCTCGTGACCGGGGCCAGCCTGTTCGTCGACGCCGGCCAGACGATCTGGTGAGCCTGGCGTGACCGCGCGAGTAGCGCTGGTCCGGCCCGGCTTCTGCCTGGCGGTGGCGGCGATGCTGCTGCTGGTGTCGTGCCGTGCCCCCGAGTCCGGCGATCCCGACTCGCCCACCTGGGACGTCCGCTTCTCCCATGTGCTCTCGAGCAGCTCGGAGTTCCACCTCATGGCGGAGCGCTTCCGGGATCTCATGATCGAGCGCACCGACGGGCGGTTCCGGGTCGTCATCTATCCGTCGGGACAGCTCGGGGGCGAGCGCGTGGCCTTCGAACAGATCCAGGTCGGCGCGGTTCACATGGCCATCACGGGCACCCCCGTGCTTTCAGGTTGGGTACCCGAGGGGCAGATGTTCGATCTGCCGTTCCTCTTCGAAACCCGGGACCATGGGCTCGCGGTGATGAACGGCCCCATGGGAGACTGGTGGCGCGATCTCCTCCTCGAGCGCACGGGAGTCCGCTCGCTGGGTTTCCTCGACTACGGGTTCCGCCACGTCTACAACAAGCGTCGGCCCGTCGAGACGCCCGAGGATCTCGCCGGCCTCAAGCTTCGGGTCCTTCAGAACGCGACGTACCTGGCGGCCTATTCCGCGCTGGGCGTCCAGGCGACCCCGATGAACTACGGCGAGGTCTACTCCGCGCTCCAGCAGGGCGTGATCGACGGCGGCGAGGCGAACGCCATCGGATTCGTGAGCAGCCGGCTTTACGAGGTGGCCAGGTTCTACAGCTTCACGTCCATCACCTACAACCCGATCACCCTCCTGGTGAACGAGCCGTTCTATCGCGCGCTTCCCCCGCACATCAGGGAGACCGTGGACTGCTCCGCGGCTGACGCGCTCGCCTACCAGAGCGAAGTCGCGCGCCGGATGGAGGCGGACGCGCTGGAGCAAATGCGCACGGGCGGCGTGGAGATCTCCCGCCCGAAGCTGGCGCCGTTCGCTCCGGCCGTCAGACCGCGCGTCTGGGACGAGCTGGCCGAGCGGCTGCCGGACGGCGAGGCGTTGATCGCAAGGCTGGTGGCGGAGGCGGAGCGCATGACGTCCGAGGCGGAGCGCAAATGACGCGGCGACTCCAGACCCTCAACCGAGTCCTGGTTGCGCTCGAGACCTACGCCGTGGGCGGCCTTGTGATCACGGTTTCCGCCGTGGTCCTCCTCCAGGTCCTGATGCGCTACCTCTTCGCCTACCCGAATCCCTGGAGCGAGGAGGTTTCGCGCTTCTGCTTCATCTGGATGTCGCTGCTCGGGGCCTCGCTGGCGGTGGAGCACCGGGCTCACTTCGGGTTCGATCAGGTCACCAAGGGGTTGGCCCCGCGCGCGAAGAAGGTTGTGGAGACGTTCGCCAGCGCGGTCGTGCTGATCTTCTCGCTCCTCCTCGTCGCCACGGGCATCGCCCTGATGGACCTCACCATGGGAGAGCGCTCCCCAGCCCTGAACCTGCCTGTCGCTCTCGTGTATGCCGCGGTGCCGGTGTCCGGGATGCTGATGGTGATCCACATGCTGGCGGGGCGGGCGGGTGGGGGCGGCGGGGCGTCACACTCGGCCGCCCAGGCTCACTCGGCCGAGGAGACCGGCTAGTGGGCGGCCTCCTCCTCGGCATCTTCGGCGTCCTGGTGTTGGTCGCCGTGCCCATCGGCTTCGCGCTCGCGATCGCGGCCGTTCTCGCCATCGTGGTGGCGGATCTCCCGCTCGTCATCATCCCGCAGCAGATCGTCGCCGGGATGGATTCCTTTCCCATGCTCGCCGTACCCCTCTTCATTCTGGCAGGCTTCATCATGGACGTAGGGGGGATCAGCCGGCGCCTGGTGACATTGGCACGGACGCTCGTGGGACACCTCCCCGGAGGGCTCGGGCAGGTGGTCATCATGGCCGAGATGTTCTTTTCGGGGGTGTCGGGCTCCACGTCCGCGGACGCGGCCGCCATCGGGGGCATCATGGTGCCTCAGCTGACCGCGAACGGATACAGCCGCGCGCGCGCCACCGCGATCGTCTCGGCCGCATGCGGGATGGGAATTCTCATTCCGCCAGCCATCGTGATGGTCGTCTACGGCGTCATCGGCAACGTCTCCATAGGCGCCCTGTTCGTCGCCTCGATCGCGCCCGCACTCCTGATCGCCGTGGGCTTGATGACCCAGATCGGGTGGCAGGCACGGAAGGAAGGATGGCCGGCCGAGGAGCGCGCATCCTTCGCGGAAGTCCGCCGCGCAGCGATCGACGCCGCGCTCCCCCTCTTCATGATCGTGGTCATCCTGGGCGGCATCCGCTTCGGTTTCTTCACGCCTACGGAGGCCGCTGCCGTCGCCGTCGCCTACGCACTGCTCCTGGCCGGGCCGGTGTACCGGTCCCTCACCGCTCGGGACCTGTGGAGCAAGGTCGTCCAGACCGCCATGGTGTCGGGGATGGTGCTGTTCGTGGTGGGCGCCGCACACCTCCTGGGCTGGGTCCTAGCCGTCATGCAGGTGCCCCAGACGCTGGCGTCGTCGGTGGTGGGGATGGGAGGCGGCCAGGCCGGCTTCATGGTCCTCACGATTCTCGTCTTCCTGGTGCTCGGCGCCATTCTCGAGGGCGTGCCCGCGGTCGTCCTGCTGGCGCCGATCCTGCTGCCCCTGGCGAGGGAACTCGGGATCGACCCCGTGCACTACGGCACCGTCATCGTGGCGACCCAGGGGATCTCCGTGTTCCTGCCGCCCGTGGGCGTAAGCCTCCTGGTGGCCTGCTCCGTGGGAGGGGTTGAGCCAGCGGAGGTCGCGCGTCCGCTGTGGCCGTATCTGGCGTTGATGTTGGGGCTTACGGTGGTGATCGCGTTCCTGCCGGGGGTGGTGTTGTGGCTGCCGGGGGTGTTGGGGTACTGAGCCTGGCCGTTAGAAAGCCCTCGCCCAGCGACACGAGATGGATGTCGTTCTGCGCGGCGGCGAACTCTATACCTCCCGTGCCCGCGCGATAAACTCCTCGCCGCTTTCGCATTCAAACATCATGGTGGCGACCGCGGCGATGCGGTCCGCGTCCGACAGCTCATCGAGCAACGGGCCAAGCTGCTCGGCGATACCCGAACCGAATCTGTGGGTGGCCAGCCGGTACACCATCTGCCGTTCCCCCTGCTGCCGGCCCCGTTCGATCCCCTTCTCCAGCCACTGCTGATTGAGCTCGTCGCCCCATTTCCGCACCCGCTCTGCCAACGTCGACACTTCTTCCTCCTCGCTCGTGGTCTGCAATTCCAGCGTCCTGCCCGCCGCGTCGGTTCGCTCCAGCACCTGTGTGATCCACGCCTCGAAACTGTCGAGCAGCCTCGTCTCTCCGACTCGCAGGAGCCAGTCAGCCAGCGAAGCCCCCAGCTTCTGCAGCTGTCCCTGCGACCGGGCCTGCTCGAGCATCGCGATCAGCGAGACGACATTCTCCGGCGGCAACACAGTGGGATCAAGCGCCCTCAGATCCAGCAGAAGATACTGGTGTCGGGGGCGGTATCCAAGCAGCTCGTCAGGCATGGTGGCGAACAGCTCACGGGTGTCTGTCGCGGCTGTCCAGCGCCGCTCCCCGTTGTAGATGACGACTGGAAGGAGGGGCGGATACTTGCCGCCGGGGCCCCGATCGTCGCTGCCGAGACCCTGCAGCACACGAACCGTGTAGTCGAGCATCCGCAGGGCCATGTCATGATCGACCGTCGACTGGAACTCCAGCAGGACCAGCAGGTAGAGCCAACTTCCGTCGGCGGTCTGGATCTTCCACAGCATGTCGGCGTGGCGTTGGCCCAGGTGCTCGGTGACGAAGCTGGCCGGGAGCCTTTCGAGCGTCGAGAAGTCGAGGTGCCGTGCGAGCTTGCCGGCGAAGCCGCGCAGGAGGTCCGCGACGGTGCGCCTGTGGGCGAAGATCTTTTTGTAGGAAGCATCGTGCTTCCGTTTCCTGGGCCGCTTTCGCGTCCGGGGCATGATCCGCGGTTTCCGTGGCCGGGAAGGACGGCGAGGCGGTCTCGGGGGGCCGGCCTTCTGCGTCCTTCGGTGGTCTCGGAGGAACGATGGGGTCGGTCGGAGGGCGGGCGAATGGCCGGATGGGACGGATTATGGGACGGCGGAAGGGCGCGCGCGGCAGCTTGAGAGGCCGCGAAACGGACGTTTGTCCGCCATTTTCACCCCAAAGTGGCGGACAACACGGGAATCCAACGACTTTCTTAGTGCCGAGGCGACTCCAAGGCGCTTGACGGAGCCCGACGATGTCCCAACGGCGGCCGCTCGGGACCTGTGGAGCAAGGTCGTCCAGACCGCCATGGTGTCGGGGATGGTGCTGTTCGTGGTGGGCGCCGCGCGCCTCCTGGGTTGGGTCCTCGCCGTCATGCAGGTGCCCCAGACGCTGGCGTCGTCGGTGGTGGGGATGGGAGGCGGCCAGACCGGCTTCATGGTCCTCACGATTCTCGTCTTCCTGGTGCTCGGCGCCATTCTCGAGGGCGTGCCCGCGGTCGTCCTGCTGGCGCCGATCCTGCTGCCCCTGGCGAGGGAGCTCGGGATCGACCCCGTGCACTACGGCACCGTCATCGTGGCGACCCAGGGGATCTCCGTGTTCCTGCCGCCCGTGGGCGTGAGCCTCCTGGTGGCGTGTTCCGTGGGAGGGGTTGAGCCGGCGGAGGTCGCGCGACCGCTCTGGCCGTATCTGGCGCTGATGTTGGGGCTCACGGTGGTGATAGCGTTGGTGCCGGGGGTGGTGTTGTGGCTGCCCAATCTGCTCGGGTACTGAGGTGGCGAGTGGTGAACCGGGTGGGCCGTCAGTACTTGATGTCGCTCCGCCCGACCGTCATCCCGATGTTGCCGACTCGGCGACCCATCGTGTAGTGCTCGCCACTCCCGGCGGTCATCCCGAAGAAGTCCACATCGGGCACGATCAGGCGATCGCTGTCGTCGACTGCGCCCTCGATGACGGTCGTCGCCACGACCTCCGCTATGAAGAGCTTCCGCACGGGCGGTACCGCAAGCGAGTCGATGATGCGACACTCGCAATGGATGGGGGACTCCTCCACCGTGGGCGCATCGACCACGGTCGCCGCGCCTCGTGTCAGACCTGAGAGTTCGAACTTGTCGGCTACGCTTCCAGAGTTCATGTCAACGGTGTCGAACGCCTCGATCATCGATGCAAGCGGGACGTTCAGCACGAACTCGTCGTGGAGCTCCAGGAGTTCCCTCGCTTGATGCTCGAAGCCCGCACTCACCCCAATCTGCGGCGGGTCGCCGTTCACGACGAACGTCCATAGCACCGAGATCTCGTCAGGGTCGCCGGGTCGGCCGTTCACGGTGAGCAGGATCGCCGGGACGGGCGGGAGCATCGGACCCGGCGCCGCCAGCGAGCGGCGAGGGCCGGTGAGCGGCGCCGACGAGCTGGTCCCCGGCGGGCATCCCCAAACGGCGGCGATCGCAGCCGCCGATCCGCTCTCCAGAAACCGTCTTCGCGACCAGACGGGCATTGATGTCATCTTTTTCAATAGACCCCGGGAATAATTCGATATTTGACCCGTGCCTGATACTCTGCCCATTTGTCGGCTCCGTATTTCTCGGCGCAGAGCCTGTCGTCATCACGTTGACGGACGGTGAACAGCCCCACGATGAAGACCAAGTAGGTCCAGGCCCAGGGATTGGTGAAGTACCCGAATACCAGGGCGATTGACAGCGAAAAGAATCCCTCGCCCAGGTAGTTGAAGTGGCGGGCGACGCCCCATACACGGTAACCGCGATTGCAAACACCAGAATACCGTTCAGCCGAGTTCGCCTTCGCTACCGTAACTTGGCGGGCCCTGGGCAGGGTTCTGGACGCCATGGGCGGACGGTCGCCTCTGGGTTCACGACGATGCCTCCCCAACTGTGGGATGTGGCGGAGAGGGTACCATCGGGAGGCAAAGAAAGGGGGTGTGGTGGCAGCGCATGCGACTAGTTATAATTCGGAGAATAATCTGTGAGGCAACAGGAGGAGGGCTGGCATATTGAATCAACCAGGGAACGGAAGCGCGACACCAGGCGTAAACTCCTCGCTGGCTCCTGGGTGCTCGCCCGCGCCGACCAGGACCCGGACGCCGCCTCCAACAGGGCCTCGATGCCTTCCTGACCAAGCCCCAGGACCGGCGTGCGTGCTCGCGGGTACAACACCGACATGGGACTGATGCCATCCGGCGGCGGGGCACGATCGGCGGCGCGCGCGGGCCTCTCTGCGGCGCTGGGCCTCTCACTCCTGGGGCTGGCAGCGCCCGCGCGCGGCCAGACCGACCAGGACGGCTTCTATGTCGGCCTCAAGGTGGGGAGGGCGAACGCGTCCACCCTCACCTCGGTCGTCACCGGGGTCAACCACCCGACGCGGTGCGACCGGCTCCTCTATCCGGCATCGACCAGCCCGCCGGCCAGCGACGAGGCGTGCCGCGCCAGCACGCCGACGGCCATCCTGAACAACGCGTTCAACCCGGGGGGTGGGGGCGTGAGCGGCCTCCTGGTCGGCTACCGGGCCGCCCGGGTGCGCGTCGCAGTGGAGTACCTCACCCGGTCCCAGGGGCCCGCCACCGCGGCGGTCGGGGCCACCACGAACGCGGTGCTCCAGGGCAAGGACACCGAGTGGAGCGACGACCAGCCGCCGCGCGAGTGGATCCGGGGCTACGCCGCCCACCAGATCTTCGCCAACGCGTACTACGACTTTCCGAACGAGTCGCCCTGGACGCCGTACGTCGGCGGCGGCCTCGGCGTGGCCATCACCACCCTGAACTATGCCAACCAGTTCATCCGGAAGCCGGACGTCGAGTACCTGCGCATCGACTTTGAGCCGGACTGGCCGGACGCCGCCAAGCGCGCCGCGGCGGGCACCCTCAGCTCCCTCGATACGACGGTGCGTCAAGAAGCGTTTGGGTTCCAGGTGCTCGCCGGCGCCGACTACGCGCTGACCGAGCACGCCTCAGTCGGCGTGACGGGGCGCTGGGCCCAATTCGGCCATATCACCGACGAGGCGACCTGGGATCTTATCCGCAGCCATGCGCCCGTGCAGGCGGACGGCGTCACCCCATTCGACACCACGCAGCGATTCGAGGGCATCAGCTACCTGGCGGTCACGGTCGGCCTGAAGTACTACTTCTGACGGATCCCGGGCCGTCGGATCGAGCGGCTGCCGTCTGCTCGCTCACGTGGGCCTGCGGTGGTCGTCTCCGCGCGTTTCCGGGTCGTGTCGCGCCAGCTCCAATCGACTATCAGTCTCCGATGGACTTCAAGCGAAGCCGTGACAAGGCAGAATGAGGCCGCCTTCTACTCCACCGCTTCACGGCGGAAGCTTTGGCTCCCCGTTGCTACGGGAGGAGCCAAGACCAGCTCGGCCTTACCAGCGCAGCCGCCGTGGTGGGGATGAGCCATGTGCTCGTCCCCATGAATCTGCCACGCGGAGGCGGGCCATAACCGGGACAATATCTGTTACCCGAATTTCCGTTGCAGCGGCACGCCGGAGGGCTATCGCTGGTTTTACAACCTTCCCTCGGATCTCGGTACTGCTTTTGAAGTCGCCGTCGGTCGAGATTTCGGCGACGTGCGCGTGGAGGTGTCGGTCTCCCAGCGATCGAACAACATCGAGCAAGAATTCACCGACATTACCTTTCTCGATGGATCTCCGATCCTGCCTAACGAAGACAGCAACTATACGTCGACCAACACCACCAGGGTCGATGCCTTGGCCGCGCGCACGCTGTCCCTGAACGCCTATCACGACTTCGCGTTCGCAGAAAGCCGGGTCATGCTTTACCTGGGCGCCGGGCTGGGCCTGTCCTTCGTCGAGCTGTCGGGGCTGTATTTCAGCAGCGAATACTCGTGCATTAGTCAGCCATGCGGCGGTCGTCCCGCGGCGGAGTACAACAGTCTGCAGGACGTTGATCTGTCCGACAGTGGTCTTTCCAAGCAGCTCTTTGCCGGCACCGACTATCGTCTGGGCGACAAGCTCCTACTCGGCCTGAAGGCGTCCTACAGCTGGGTCGACGACCTTGTGGACACGAGTCCTTACGAGGTGCATCCGTTTCCCATAGTGAACGACACCGAAATCAGTCGCATCAATCCCTGGTCTAGCAGTCCGTGGATAAAGTCCAGCCTGCGCTGATGTATTAAATTCCACGACGGCCTGGCTCGGAGGCGCTGCCCGAGCGTCGCTCGTCTGTGCCCTGGGTGCCGGGCCGGCCGCGGTTCACCTTCACGCTCTGGTCGCGGTCGACACGTTTGCAGACGCTTGTGCGCGATCCCTGTTCGAGGCGGCGCGGAATCGCTGGCTCACGGTCAACCGCTCCATCCTGAGCTACGATGCCACGATCAGTTCGCGCTTCGCCATCAAGCTGCGGACACCGCTCAAGGACCGGACTCTCTTCCGTGCCGAAGAGACGTCCATGGTGCACTGGAACGCCGATAGTACGCTGGTCGTTCAAACGCTCGCCGCACGGTCGGTCTCAGCGGCAGGAGCCGGACCGCCCGGTCGCGTGACCATGACGGACGCCGTCTTCGACCCCACCAGCGATCAGTTCATATTCGGCTTCCCGTCCGTGGTTGGAAGGGATGGCCGGGATGATGAGACGAGGCCAATGACTCGGGAGTCAGACGCCAACGCCGGCGCTCGGCGGGCCCGTATCAGCGTCCGCTTCGAGCATCCGATCGCACCGGGAGCCGAAGGGCACTACCGCTACCGGGCGTCCGACTCGCTCACCCTTGCGCTCCCCGACGGGCGCTCCATACGCGCCGTCAGTCTCGAGTTCATCCCGAGAGAGAGCGTCGGCCGCCTGTTCTCCGGAATCCTGTGGATCGAGCCGGAGTCCGGAAGCCTGGTCCGCGCAGTCTATCGCCTGTCCGAGGCATACGACGTAGGAGGCCAGATCGACGGCGGCCCCGTGATGTGGCTGGTCGGAGGGCTCGTCAAGCCCGTGGAGTTCAACGTTTCACTCGTCACCGTAGAGTATTCGCTTTGGGACCTGGAGTATTGGATGCCGACCCGATGGCGAATCGGGATTGTGCGCGCGGGCGTCCTGCGGGCTGTCGGTACCCTCGAGCAGAGCTACCAGGTTCTCGACGTCGTCAGCGCGCGGGACGCGGAGACACCGCCGGACCCGGAGGCAGTACTCGATCGGTGGCTAACGGACGATACATTCGGGAGGTTCCGGGCTGACGGTACCGGAACCTCACCACTGCCTTTGAGACGCTCTCAAGT
This sequence comes from Longimicrobiales bacterium, assembly GCA_963555795.3. Taxonomy (GTDB): domain Bacteria; phylum Gemmatimonadota; class Gemmatimonadetes; order Longimicrobiales; family Gaopeijiaceae; genus Bin94. The sequence continues at coordinate 1,896,247 of CAUVXA020000007.1, forward strand.
CCCTGCTGTGAGTGCGTCTACGTGGTCTGCAGGCTCTTCGTCCAACGGCAGCTTCCCTCGGCCTCGGCGGCTCTGATCAGGGAATGGATGGCGTCGCCAAACTCATGTCACCGTTGAGTTTGCTGCGAGAACACGCCCCTTTCCGGGACCGCAGATCCTATTCGGCCATGCCGTTGGATGAGTGTGCTACACGGTCCCCGGAAGAGGGATCCCCGGTGTTCCATGCAATGCCAGGGAGTCCCGGCATTGCCGCTGCCAGGTTGCCTTGCGACATCCAAGACGCTCCGTTAACGTCGGTTAACAGCACCGCTGTTTTCGGAGCCTCACCACCTGAGTGGGGGAGGGGAATGAGCGACTACACCGCCGTTGCCAAAGGCGAACCGGCGACCTCAACGCTCCGAGAGCAGCACGCCCGCCGGGTTGTCGACGCAGCCCAGGACTCGCACAGTGCCGTCACGCGCCGCGACTACCTTGCCGCTTGGCGCCGCTTCTCCGAGTGGGCCAACCGCGAGGGGTTTGGCGCCATTCCCGCGTTACCGGAGACCGTGGCGGCGTACCTCGCCGAACGGGCCGCCAACGGCCTGTCGCCCGCATCGCTCCGCCTGGACCGCGCCGCGATTCGCTACCATCACACCGAAGCCGGACACGCGAACCCAGCCGACAACGAAGGGGTGCGCCGGGTGCTGCGCGGACTCACCCGCCGGGCGGCGTGCGAGGGCCGCGCTCCGAGACAGGCCGCCGCTCTCACGGAGGAGGGGCTGGCCGCGATCCGTGCGAACGCCCGTCTGCGGCGCACGGGACCGGGCGGTCGAACCGAGCGGGCCAGCAAGGCCCGCCTCCGCGGTCAGGTGGATATCGCGCTCGCATCGGTCATGCGGGACGCCATGCTGCGGCGCTCCGAGGCTGCCGCGCTCACGTGGGCCGACGTGGCGTTTCGGAGCGACGGGTCCGCCCGCGTCACCGTCCGCCGCTCCAAGAGCGACCAGGACGGTGCAGGGGCCACCCTTTACGTTGGGAGAGCCGCCGCGGCGGCTCTTCGGGCGATCCATCGTCCGGACGCCTCGTCCAAAGCCCAGGTCTTCGGCCTCCGTTCCGGTCGGGCCGTGTCGAATCGGATCGCCGCGGCAGCCAGGGCTGCGGGGCTGATGGGCCGTTTCTAGGGACACTCACCCCGGGTCGGGATGGCCCGTGACCTGGTGGCCTCGGGCGAGGGAGTCGCTGCCCTCCAGGTCGCCGGACGCTGGGCTTCCGCCCCAATGCCCGCCCACTACGCCCGCGCCGAACTAGCCGGCGAAGGGAGCCGTAGCCGGTTCCACGGGGAACTCTGCAAGGCGATCCATCCCCTCGCGAACCGCATAGACGCCGAATTGCCTTCGCCGGAAGAGGGCCTGTCATGACGACCACGCTCCTGGTCCGTTGCTCCGCTCCGGTCGCTACGCTCCCTCCGCAGGGCAGCGCTCAGACCCTGACATTTTTTCCAGCAGCGTTACAATGAACGATGACACCCTAGGTTCAAGCGGTCGTCGCAACAGTACCGTGTTGAAGGGTTTTCATGTGCCCCCGATTTTGCTGGACACTAGGCTGGCGAGGGCGACCAGAAAGAAAGAAGTGGGTTCTTGATTTGATGTCTCCCAACCCGAGGGAGTCAGAAGCGACCGACGGTCGTTGAAGGCTGGAGATACGGGAGCGGCAGAGCATTTCAACGCAAGGTTGAGGTCTGGTTCTTTGATGATAACAGATCTTCCAAGGTTTCCGCCGGAGTTCTCCAACCGAGGGTCTTGCGGGGGCGGCTGTTGAGAGCGGCTGCGACGGCGGCGAGATCGTCAGCGGTATGTCTGCTGAGGTCAGTGCCCTTTGGGAAGTACTGTCTCAACAGGCCGTTGGTGTTTTCGTTCGTGCCGCGCTGCCACGGGCTCTGCGGGTCGCAGAAGTAGATGGCCAGGCCAGTATCGATGCGAAGCCGTGCGTGCTGAGCCATCTCTGTTCCCTGGTCCCATGTCAGAGACCGGCGGAGTTGCTCGGGCAGGGTCGTGATCGACGAAGCGATCGCGTCCCGGACGGCTTCGGCACCGTGTCCAGCCAACGCTGGACCGTTCTTGGTCCTGGCCTCGCCGTGTTTGTCATGGCGGGGAAGGTGGAGCAGCATCGTGAACCTGGAGGTCCGCTCGACCAGCGTTCCGATCGCCGAACTGCCCAGCCCCAAGATCAGGTCGCCTTCCCAGTGCCCGGGAACGGCGCGGTCGTCTGCCTCGGCCGGTCGCTCGCTGAGCATGATCTCGGGGTGAACGAACGTCTTGCCCCGTCCGCGGGTGCGAGCTCGAGGCACCCGTAACGTGCGTCCCGTCCGAAGGCACGCTGTCAGCTCCCGTCGCAGCGCACCGCGGCCTGGAACGTAGAGCGCCTGGTAGATGGCTTCGTGCGATATACGCATGGACTCATCGCCGGGGAAGTCGACCCGTAGCCTGTTGGCGATCTGCTCGGGACTCCACGAGGCCGCCCGCCGCCGGTCTTGTCGGCGACCGTGACGCCGTCCGATCCAGCGCACATCGGGGCCTGCCAGAGCGGCACCGTCCAGAGCTCGGATCAGGCCTCCGAGGCGATCCTGCACATACTGCCTCAGTTCGCCGTTCGTAGCGAGCTTCGCAAGCTTTGGACGTTTCGCTCGCCGGTCGGCGTGCCATTGAGCGGTCGTGGCCCGATACTCGAGGTTCCCTCCTCCTGTAGCTGCGTTGCGCCGCAGTTCTCGCGAGATCGTCGAGGGTGAGCGGCCCAACTGCCGGGCGATCTCGCGCACGCCACGAGCACGGGCTCGAAGAACGGCGATCTCTTCTCGCTCAACGAACGAGAGATAGCGCCGTGACTGGGGACGAAGATTGAGTGGTGGCATGCCACCACATTCGCGAAACCAGCGTGTCCCGACAGCAGGGGACACACCCGCTGCCACGGCGGCCTCCTCGCTCGACAGACCTCGAGCGATCTCTTTCCAGAACCTCTGCCGATGCTCGCGCCGTCCCACCGGCGGACGGCCTGGTGAACGCATCCGCGGACGTAGGGCTCGATCCGCTCCTCGGTGCCTGCTCGCTGCCATCGCAACATCTCCCTGAGGTGTTGCGACGACCGCTTGAATTCACCCTCTACTCCTGGTGAACTGTACTTACCGCCGACCCCGTCATTTGCGTGGCCGTCCGACGATTCGGGGACACAGTCCGTTGCCGTACCGTCAATGACATGACGATGACCCTACGTGCCTGCACAGATCCAGTCAAGGACACACGGCACCCACAACGAGAACGTATGTATGCGGGTGTCTTCGATGCCGGCACGAGTGACTGCAACGTCAGATTACCAACAGCGAATGAGCAGGTGACATGGATAGAGCAAGAAGACACCGTCGGCCAGTGTGCCGGCGGAGGGGTCACGAGCCGACCGGAGGACTCCCGCTCCCGGCTCTGGCGATTCTCGCAACGGCGTTCCTGCCCGGCACCGGCGTTGCCGGCCAGGAACGGGTATTGGGCGAAGGACCCGCCCTGTTGACAACGGTGGTCCGGACCGCACTTGATCGCAATCGGGATGTGCTGGACGCCGAGTATCAGGTGGCCATCGCGAAAGAGCAGGTGGCCGAAGCCTGGAGCAGCGTGTATCCCAGCGTGGACCTCTCGAGTTCCTTCACGCGGAACGTGGCTCCGCAGGTGAGTTTCCTGCCGGCACAAATCTTCGATCCCGGGGCAGCCGAAGGCGAGTTCATCCCGGTACAGTTCGGGGCCGACAACATCTGGAGCCTCTCCGTGAACGCGGAACAGACGCTGGTCGACCCCCGGGCCTTCGTCGGCCTGGGGGCGGCGGCCCGGTTCCAGAGCCTGCAGCGGGAAGCGCGTCGCGGGCGCACCCAGCAGGTGGTCACCCGGGTTCGTGTGGGTTTCTACGATCTCCTCCTGGCCCAGGAGGAGGTGCGACTGACCGAAAACTCGTTGCGCCGGGTTCGCCAGTCGTTGAAGGAGACCAGGGCCATGCACGAAGCGGGGATGGCTGCGGCCTATGATGTTCTCCGGCTGGAAGTCGAGGTCGCCAACCTGGAGCCCAACCTCGGGCGTGCGATGAACCGCAAGACAGCCGCACGGCGCACACTGGCAATCGAACTCGGGACAGATCCCGAGGCGGAGCTGCAGGTGGCGGGCTCGCTTGCAGAGATCGACCTCGTCGACATCGACGCGAACTCCCCGGCCAACCGGGACATCCTGTCCTTCACCGGAGTGCCTGTGGCGGACGAGGCCGACGTCACTAACGCCGTCCGGCGCGGCACGGCGCAACGGTCGGACATCAGGCAGCTGGAGATGACCGAGCAGCTTCGCAAGACCGAGCTGCGTCTGGAGCAGGTGGAGTATCTGCCCAAGGTCTTCGCCTTCGGGACGTACGGACTGGCGGCACAGCAGAACGGCCCGCCCGACTTCTTCGGCACCGGGGCTCAACGCGGATCGTCGAAGCAGGTCGGACTCAGAGTCACCTTTCCCCTGTTCTCCGGATTCGGTCGCGACGCCCGCATCGACCAGAAGCACGCCGCGCTGCGACAGGCCGAGGTGCAGACCAGGGTTGCCGCCGACCAGGCGGAAGTGCAGCTCCGCAACCTCATGGATGATGTCACCGAAGCGCGGGAGCGCACCGCGGGACAGCGTCTGGCCGTTTCGCAGGCGCAGCGCGGGTACGAGATCGCGAGTGCCCAGTACCGGGAGGGGCTGGGGAGCCAGCTGGAGCTGACAGACGCCGAGGTCGCCCTCAGGCAAAGCGAATTCAACTACGCGCAGGCTGTGTACGACTACCTTGCCACCAGAGCTCGCCTCGACGAGGCGGCCGGGCAGGTACCGTTCATGGACGTGGATTGGTACGGGGAGGAGGAGAGCCGAGTACGATGATGGCCGACAACGGAGTGACACGGAAACGGGCGCGAGGGCCAGGTGTGTGCGGGGTGCTCGCCACCGGCGGAATGGTGATCGCCGTCGCGGCATGCGGAGGTGCGCGAGGTGAGGACGCGACGCAGGATCAGGCTGAAAGCGTCGGCTATACGCGGGTGGTCAACGTGGAGGTCGAGCCGGTCGAACCGAGGGAATTCACCCGGATCATCCGCGTGACCGGCGTCGCGCAGGCAATGCGGGATGTGATGGTCTCCGCCCAGGAGGAAGGCGTCGTCCGCCGGATCGTACGGGACAAGGGACAGCCGATTCGGGCGGGGCAAGCCATCCTCAGGCTCGACGATGCCATCCTGCGGGCACAGGTGCAGACCGCCGCCGCGCAGGCCGGGCTGGCCGACGAGTTGTGGGAGCGCAGGAAGAAGCTGTACGAGGAAGACGGCATCGGTTCCGAGGTGAGCTACCTCGAGGCGAAGTACGTGGCGGAACAGAACCGCGGCAACCTCACCGCCCTCCAGGAGCGGCTTGCCCGCACCACGATCACGGCTCCGATCAGCGGGATTCTGGACGCCCGCATCGTGGAGGTAGGCTCCATGGTGTCGCCGGGAACACCCGTCGCGAGGATCGTCCAGACGGATTCCATCAAGATCCTGGCCGGAGTCCCGGAACGATACGCGCTCGACCTCTCCGTCGGAGCTGCGGTGTCCGTTGTGTTCGACGTTCTGGTCGGCGAGGTCCTCGGCGCCTCGATTACCTACGTGGGCGTGGCGGTCGATCCGGACAGCCGAACCTTCCCCGTCGAGCTGACGCTCCCCAACCCGGGTCGACGGATCAAGCCCGAGATGGTCGCGAGCGTTGCAGTTGTGCAGGAGGAGCTGTCCGACGCCATCGTGGTGCCGCAGCAGGTTCTCGTGGCGATGGAAGAGGGGCACGTGGTGTTCGTCGTGGAGGGGACGGGCGAGGAGACGGTTGCGGTGGCCCGACAGGTCCGGATTTCCACGAGCCAGGGCAACGAAGCCGTCATCGACGCGGGGCTGGAGGTGGGAGACCGGGTGGTGGTGACCGGCCAGCAGGGTCTGACCGCCGGCGACAGGGTAAGAATTGTCCCACGAGGGGCGGGGGAGGAGGGGTAGCGGTGACGACCGACAACCACGACGAATCCGGAGCGCCGGTGGACCGGAAGTCCTTCAAGGAGTTCGCGCTCACATCCCTGGCCGTCGACAACGCGATCTCCGTGGTCGTGCTCTTCGTCTTCATCACGATCGCGGGGCTGGTGTCCTACCGGGCGATTCCCAAGGAGTCGTTTCCCGAGACCGAGATACCCCTGGTCGTGGTCAACACCTTGTATCCGGGCGTATCGCCGGCCGACATGGAGAGCCTGGTCACCCGCAAGATCGAGGAAGAGCTCAACACGATATCGGACATCAAGGAGCTCACCTCCACCTCCGTCGAGGGCTATTCGTCGGTGACGGCCGAATTCGAGACGTCGACCAATATGGCCGAGGCCCTGCAGAAGGTCAGGGAGAAGGTTGACCTGGTTCACCCGGATCTGCCCTCCGACGCGGAGGACCCGGTCATTACCGAGATTACGATGAGCGACGCGCCCGTCATGCAGGTGAATCTCGCGGGCGGGTACGGGCTGGTAAGGCTGAAGGAACTCGGCGAAGAGCTCCAGGAACGCATCGAGTCGATCCCGGCCGTACTGCGGGTCGGTTTGCGAGGTGGCCTGGAACGTGAAGTGAAGGTTGATGTGAACCTGTCCAGGCTTCAGCACTACAACGTCTCGTTCGATGACGTGATCAGTGCGATTCGCCAGGAGAACGTGAATGTCCCGGGCGGGTCGATCAACGTCAACGGGATGAAGTACCTGGTGCGGGTCGACGGGGAATTCGACGACCCGGCCGTGGTTGGAAGCCTGGTCGTGATGACCGTGGGCGGCCGCCCGATCTACGTCCGCGACGTGGCCGATGTGGAGTTCGGGTTCGCGGAACGGGAGACCTATGCCCGCCTGGATGACGAGCCCGTCGTGACGCTCGATGTCGTCAAGCGGTCCGGTGAGAACATCATTGCGACTGCCGAGGCGGTGCGGGCCGAGATCGAGGCCATGCGCCCCCTCTTCCCGCCGTCGACGGTGGTGTCGATCACCTCCGACATGTCCGCCGACATCGGCGACATGGTCGGCAGCCTGCAGAACAACATCATCTCGGGACTGGTGCTGATCGTCGGGATCCTGCTCTTCGTCCTTGGCCTGCGCACCTCGATCTTCGTCGCAATCTCCATTCCCACATCCATGTTCCTGTCCTTCGTGGTCCTGTGGCTCCTGGGAATCTCGATGAACATGGTCGTGCTTTTCTCGCTCATCCTTGCGTTGGGGATGCTGGTCGACAACGCCATCGTGATCGTGGAGAACATCCACCGCTTCATCGAGGAGGGATGGGACCGCAAGGCGGCAGCGAAAAAAGCGACCGGAGAGGTGGCCGTACCCGTGCTGGCCGCAACCGCGACCACGCTGGCCGCATTCACTCCGCTGCTGTTCTGGCCCGGAATGGCCGGTCAGTTCATGCAGTTCCTGCCGCTGACGCTCATCATAACGTTGTCCAGCTCTCTCTTTGTTGCCCTGATCATCGTTCCCACCCTCTGTTCGCTGTTCCTCCGCCCGGAGAGCTCCCGTCCCCGGCTGATCAACCGGAATGCACGGGTGCTGCTTCTGGCTCTGGCCACAGTTGCGCTGCTCCTCGTGGCGCTGGTCAATCCGCTCACGGCACTCCTCTTCGTCGTGACGGGGGTGGGATTGTGGCAGCTGCATGCCCGGATCCTCGACCGGGTGGGCAAGGCGTTCATGGCGGGTGGATTCCCCCGCCTCGTGCGCTGGTACGAGCTGCGTCTGCGGTGGTCTCTCAACCACAGATGGCTGGTGCTCACCGGTTCCGTGGCGGCCCTGATTGCGACGGTCATGGTATATGGCAGGTTCGCCGCTCCGGTGGAGTATTTCCCGGAGGACATTCCCCCGACCACCATCTACGTCGCCATCGAAGGGCCCGCAGGAACCTCGGCGGCGGTGACGAACGGTTACGCGAGCCGGCTCAAGGCCGAACTCGCGGGAATCGTCGGGGTGGCGGACGCCGAGACCGTCGTCACCACGGTGGGATCGGCGGGAGGCGGGGGCGGCTTCATGGACGGCGGCGGGCCATCGGGCCCCGAAGCCGGGCGCATCACTCTCGGCATGACCGACTACCAGGACCGTCAGTACGACGTCTTCAACACGCTTGCGGCAATGCAGCAGAGGGTCGGCAGGGATCTGGCAGGGGCGGAAGTGCGAGTGGACAAGGTTACGGAAGGGCCGCCCTCCGGCCCGCCGGTCAACATCGAGATCAGCGGGGAGGATCCGAAGCGGCTGGAGGAGCTCGCGAACGAGGCGATCAATGTGATCGAAAGCGCACCGGTGTATTCCCGGCTGGTGGGGCTGGAGACCGACATGGACGATGCCCGTCCCGAACTGCGGGTCGAGGTGGACCGCGAGAAGGCCAGCCTTTACGGCCTCTCGACGAATGATGTGGGATTCGTGGTGCGTGGCGCGATCAACGGCCTCGAGGCCGCCAAATACCGAACCGGCAACGACGAATACGACATCATCGTGCGGCTGCGCGAGGAGGACAGAAGTGAACTGACCTCCCTGGACGGCCTCACGGCGTTTGCGGACGGGCGGCAGATTCCGCTCCTTTCGGTTGCCGACTGGACGGTCGGGAAGGGGTACAGTGCCATACGCCGGAAGAACATGGACCGTGTGGCCACGGTCAGCGCGGAAGTTGCCGCCGGGTACAACAGCAACAGCATCCGCGGGGAAGTGGAGACCGTGCTGGAAGACTTCGCCGCCTCGCTGCCTCCCGGGTACGCCATGGCTTTCACCGGAGAGCAGGAGGACCAGCAGGAGGCCATGCAATTCCTGGTGACCGCGTTCATGGCGGCCCTGATGCTGATCGCCCTGATTCTGGTTTCCCAATTCAATTCGGTGATCAAGCCCGTGATCATCCTGTCATCGGTGGTCATGTCCACGATCGGAGTACTGATCGGGTTGCTGGCCTTTCAGATGCCCTTCGTCATCATCATGACCGGCGTCGGTGTGATCTCGCTGGCTGGTATCGTCGTGAATAACGCCATTGTGCTGATCGACTACATCGACGTCCTCAGGGACCGGGACGGCATGGACCGGCGGGAAGCCCTCGTGCAGGGCGGCAAGACACGGCTGCGGCCGGTGCTGCTCACGGCGCTCACCACCGCCCTGGGACTGGTGCCCCTGGCGGTCGGGCTCAACTTCGATTTCTTCGGGCTCTTCTCCAGCCTGTCTCCGGAGCTGTTCTGGGGCGGGGAGCAGGCGGCCTGGTGGGGACCGATGGCAGTCGCGGTTATCGTCGGGATCATCTTCGCGACTTTCCTGACCCTGATCCTGGTTCCGGTCATGTACAGTCTCGTCGACGACCTCGCCAGGCTTTTCCGGCGCGACAAGGCGGGCGTGGGAGATTCGCCTGCCGGTGCCGCCATTCTGGTACCGACCCTGATCCCCGGGCCGGAGCACGGGCCGGAAGTGGCCGCCATCATGCGGAGTGGACCTGGGGGCAGCCTCGCCAGGCCATGAACTGTTCAATGGAGATGCTGAAGATGAAACATCGCCTGTCGTCCCTCCTCATCGCGGTGGCTGCCGCGTGTGTGGCCGGCGCCTGCGGGCCGGCCGCCGTCGATTTCCCCGAAGTTTCACTTGCGAGGGGGACGGTGGACTCCGGCACGGGGATGGTTGTTTCGGCCTACCCCGACGCGAGCCTCGCAGGTGCTGAGGTATTGAGGGCCGGGGGCAACGCCGTTGACGCCGCGATCGCCACCGGACTCGCGCTGGCGGTCACGCATCCCACGGCCGGAAACATCGGCGGGGGCGGCTTCATGGTGATACGCTTTCCGGACGGCACCTCCACCGTCATGGATTTTCGGGAGAAGGCGCCCCTCGCGGCGCACCCGGAGATGTTCGTGGACGAGGACGGCGAATACTCCTTCCAGATCCATCACCGCAGCCACCTGGCGGTGGGTGTTCCCGGGACGGTTGCGGGATTCGCCCTGGCGCACGAGAAGTACGGTTCGGCTTCGTGGGCAGAGCTGGTCGACCCCGCGGTGGGGCTGGCCCGCGACGGCTTCGAGGTGAGCGAACGTCTGGCGGCCTCGTTGTCGGGACGACTGGAAGCGTTTCAGGACTATCCGGCTACCCACGCGCAATTCTCCAGGGACGGTGAGCCATACCAGGCTGGAGAGACACTCGTGCAGTCCGACCTGGCGGCCACACTGGAGAGGATCCGGGATCAGGGCAGGGACGGCTTCTACAAGGGTGTCACGGCCCGCCTCGTAGCCGAGGAGATGCAGCGGGGGGGCGGCTGGATCACGGAGGAGGACCTCGCCAGATACGAGGCCCGGGAGCGGGAGCCGGTACGGGGGACGTACCGGGGGTACGACATCATCAGCATGGCGCCGCCGTCGTCAGGGGGGACCGCCCTGGTCGAGATGTTGAACGTGCTGGAGGGCTTCGACGTGGCCGCGATGGGCCCGGGCAGCCCCGAGACCGCGCACCATCTCATCGAGGCGATGCGGCGCGCTTTCCGGGACCGCGCAGTATTCCTCGCGGATCCCGATTTCGCCGAAGTCCCGGGGGAGCGCCTTACCAGCAAGGCGTATGCGGACGAGGTGCGGGCCACGATTCAGGTTGGTGCAGCGAGTGTGTCCGACGCGGGTGACGTCGACGGCATGCCCGGCTGGGAGAGCACCGAGACCACCCACTATTCGGTGGTGGACGCGGATGGGATGGCGGTTTCGGTCACGTACACCCTGGAGGGTGGCTACGGGTCCTACATCACGGTTCCGGGGGCGGGTTTCCTCCTCAACAACGAGATGGGCGACTTCAACGGCCGGCCCGGACTAACCGACGAACGCGGTCTCATCGGAACGGAGCCGAACCTGGCGCGTCCCGAGCAGCGCATGCTTTCCTCGATGACGCCCACGATCGTCGCGCGCGACGGGGAACTGGTGGCGGTGATCGGCAGTCCGGGAGGGCGCACGATCATCAACACCGTGCTCCAGCTCGTGGTTAACCTCGTGGACTTCGGGCAGTCACCCGAAGAGGTGGTTGCTTCAAGACGCCTGCACCATCAATGGCTTCCCGATGCTGCGCGCCTGGAGAACGGGTACATGAGCGCAGAGGACGCGACCGTGCTCGAGGCGATGGGTCACGCGATCAGCTGGGGCAGAGGGCAGGGGATCGCGCACTGCATCTTCGTCGACTCCGCCTCGGGCGATCTGGTGGGTGTTCCGGATCCCCGTGACACGGACGGGGCCGCGGCAGGGTACTGATCCGGGCGCGGCGCTGCGGTGGGAATCCGCTTGTCGCGGGGTCAGCCGAGCCAGGCGAAGACGCTGAAGCCGAGGAAGTTCCCCACGACGTAGCCGAAGACGCCCGTGAGGATGCCGGGCGTCACCAGGCCGTGCCATCCACGTCCGGCAGCAAGCGCCGCCGCCGTCGGGGGGCCCAGAACACACGCGTTGGAGGCGATCAGGATCTCGGCGTAGCTGAAGCGGAAGACCCTGGCACCCGCCGCCGAGATTGCGAACTGGACCGCGATGACCACGAAAGCGTATGTCAGCATCATGGCGGCCGCCCCCATGAGAACACTCAGATTGGCTGCCGCCGCGTAGACCACGAAGAAGACGTACAGCAGCAGCATCCCGAGTTCCTGATCGCCCTTGAGCGAGGCCATCCGGCGGGGAGCGACGTTTGCAGCGACCCCGAAGCCGGAGGCCCTTCACCCGTGTCGGACGCCTCTGCGGTTTCCGTCTCGGGGCCGCGCAAGGGAAGCCACCGGCGGATCACGGCGAAGGTGGGCAGCAGGGCGAGCACGAACAGGTACGAGATGCCCGCCAGACTCTCGGCGGCCAGCGCGGCCGTGCCAAGTCCCGGATCCATCTCCACTGCTTGAGACACGGCCACGAAGTTGAGCCCGCCCCCGGTGTAGCCCCCGACCAGCATCCCGGCATACTTGGCGGACTCGGGAACATCGATCAGCGCGAAGGCGATCCCGGCTCCCGCGACGATCCCCGTTGCGGAGATCAGGAATGCCACCAGCACCCGGCCCCCCTGCCGGAGGATCACCCTCAGATCCGCCTTGAAGAGAAGGAGTGGAATGGAGACCAGGATGAAGTGGTCGCTCACAAAGTCGTAGGCGGGCGACGCGAACGGGAGGATGCCCGTATTGGACAGGACCAGCCCTCCAAGGAGCGCCAGCAGCGCGGCCGAGAGGGTGCGGGCCCACGCGAATCTGCCCTCCAGATACAGGGCGATCCACACGACGGCGAAGAGGATGCCGGTGACGGCCAGCACGCTGTCCGGCGCAATGACCGGACTCATGACGCCTCCGGACAGAGTTCCGTCCGATCCGGGGCCAGGCCCCTCGCCGCACCGAGAGGGGCGGAACGCCGCGCCGGCATGGCCGCCTACCGGTCCAACATGGCCCGGGCCAGCCGGCTCGCCTCGCGAGGATTCGCCTTACCCCGACTGCGCTTCATCACTTCACCGACGAACAGGCCCAGCAGGCGGTGCTGTCCGCCACGGTACGCCGCGGCCTTCTCCGGGTAGTCGTGGACGATCTCCTCCAGCATCGCACGCAGCATGGCCTCGTCGTCGATCTCTTCCAGGTCCAACTCCGAGCACACATCCTCGAAGCTCCCTCCCCGGGCAAGGAGTTCGGCCACAACCGTGCGGCCCTGCCGGTGCGACATCTCGCCCGTGTCCACAGCCCGCGCAAGGTCGGCCAGCGCCCCCGGATCGAGGCGCTCCAGCTCGGCCCGATCATCGCTGCCAAGCAACCGTGTGACTTCGTTTGCAAGCCATCCCGCGATCGAGTCGGCTCCCTCCGCGTAGCCCGCACGGGCCGCGTGGAACACGTCGAGGGACGATGGCGAGCCCACGAGACTCACCGCGGGCGCCTCCGAGACGCCGAGGCTGACCAGCTCCCTGAAGTCGAGCCGCTGCTTTGCCGTGCGCAGGGATTCGGAGGGTGACGAGGGACCCGGGCGCGCCTTGCCCTGCTCCCCGCGGGCCGCATGGGTTGCCGGCGGCCTATCCGTCTCTTCGCCAGTCGCCTTCGGGCGTAGCTCACGCCCTTCCCAGCCGGCTCGCAGCGTGACGGTGCGATTGAAGACGAGGCTTCCGTTGCGCGAATCTTCGGGATCGGAGAAGAAGTACCCCAGGCGTTCGAACTGGTAGTGCGTCGCCGGGGGCGTCCCCACAAGACCCGGTTCCACCAGCGCGCCCATCACCACCCGTTCGGAGTCCGCGTTCAGAGCAGTGGCGAGATCGTCGGTCGGTGGTTCCGCCACGTCGAACATCCGATCAAAGAGCCGGACCTCCGCCGGGACGGCACTGTCGGCCTTCAACCAGTGGATCGCGCCCCGGACGCGGTGTCCGACGGGGGCCATGCCTCCCCTGGTCTCGTGGTCGACCGTGCAGCGCAGCTCGACGACGCGGCCTGCCGAGTCCTTCAGAACCTCATCGCAGCGGATCACGTAGGCGTACTTCAAGCGCACCTCGCTGCCCGGCGACAGCCGTCGGAATCCCGGTGGAGGATCTTCCCGGAAATCCTCCCTGTCGATCAGCAGGTTCCGTCCGAACGGGAGTTCCCTGGTGCCGGACTTCCCGGCGTCGCCCGGCTGGCGGGGCGCCTCGAAAACCTCTTCCCGCCCTTCCGGGTGGTTCGTCAGCACCACCCGGAGGGGATCCAGGACGCAGAAGGCCCGGGGCGCCTTGTGGTTGAGGTCGTCGCGCACCGCGAATTCGAGCTTGGCGATGTCCACCCGGGAATGGGCTCTCGCGATCCCCACCATCTCGCAAAGGGTACGGATCGCCTCTGGCGTGACCCCGCGTCGTCGCAGTCCCGCGAGCGTGGGCATGCGCGGGTCATCCCAGCCGTGCACGAATCCCTCTTCAACCATGGGGCGCAGCTTGCGCTTGCTGGTCACCACATAGTCCAGAACCAGAGGCGCGAATTCGGTCTGCTCGGGCCGCGGGACCGGTGCATCCGTGTGTTCGAGCAGCCAGTCGTAGATCTCCCGGTTGTTCTCGAACTCCAGGGTACAGAGCGAATGCGTGACCCGCTCCAGCGAGTCGGAGAGGCAGTGGGCGAAGTCGTACATGGGGTAGATCGGCCACATGTCCCCGTGGCGGTAGTGACGTGCGTGGCGGATCCTGTACAGAAGCGGGTCGCGCATGACCATGTTGTGGTGCGCCATGTCGATCCGCGCACGGAGCACATGGCTGCCGTCGGGGAATTCACCAGCCCGCATGCGCTCGAAGAGGTCACGGTTCTCGTCGCGCGACCGGTCCCTGAACGGGCTGTTCACCCCCGGACGGGTCACGGTGCCGCGCCGCTCGCGTATCTCCTCCTCCGACGACGAATCCACGTATGCGAGGCCCTTTTCGATCAGAACCATCGCATAGCGGTACAGCTCTTCGAAGTAGTCTGACGCGTGGTAGAGGTGTTCGCCCCAATCGAAGCCGAGCCAGCGGATATCGCGCTTCATGGCCTCGACGTACTCGGCCTTCTCGGTGTCGGGGTTGGTGTCGTCCAGGCGGAGATGGCAGCGCCCCCCGGGGTGCTCCGCGGCTATCCCGAAGTTCAGGCAGATCGCCTTGGCGTGACCGATGTGCAGAAACCCGTTGGGTTCGGGCGGGAAGCGTGTGACGACCCGGCCCCCGTACTTTCCTGCTTTCAGGTCCCTCGAAATCCTGGCTCTTATGAAATCCATTCCACCCCCTCCATCGCACGACGGAATCGGGCCCGTGCCGGCGTCGTGCGCTACAACCCTGTCCAACCAGTCCCACTCCGTCAACCGCGACTGGCGCACCGGGCCTGCCATTGGTACGCTACGATCCCCGTGTCGCCGGGATGCATTCCGCAGCGGACCCCGAAACCCAGGAGGAGCTGGATGAAGTCCCATCGGTCGATCTGGTCGAGCACATTGCTCTTCGCCGCTCTGGCGGCCTCGCCATTCCGCGTGGAGGCCCAGCAGACACAGAAGCCCGTCCTTCACGGCAAGGAGTGGGTCGCCATCACCGGAAAGCCGCTCGGCGCCACGGCGGGTGCCATGATGTTCATTAAGGGCGGCAATGCGGTGGACGCGGCCGCGGCCATGCTGGGAGCTACGGCCACCATGTGGGACGTGCTGGGTTGGGGCGGCGAAACCCAGGCCCTCATCTACAACCCGGACACCGGCGAGGTCATCGGAGTCAATGCGCTGGGGGCCGCGCCCGCCGGCGCCACGCCGGAATTCTTCCACGAGCAGGGCATGGCGATCCCGCCGGCCTACGGTCCCCTCGCGGCCGTGACCCCTGGCACCCCGGGGGGGCTCATGGTCATGCTCGCCGAGTACGGCCGCCTCAGTCTCGCCGAGGTTCTGGAGCCGGCGATCGACATGGCGCGCGGCTATCCGATCGAAGCGCAGACGGCCAACTCGATCGAGCGTGAAAAGGACAGATTGGCCGAGTGGCCGTACTCCAGGGAGGTGTTCCTGCCGCACTACGGCGAAGAGCGGGCCGCACCCGAAGCCGGCGAGATCTTCGTGCAGGAGGATCTGGCGCGCACGCTTGAGAAGCTAGTCGAGGCCGAGGCCGAAGCGCTGGCCGGGGGAGCGTCCCGACGGGATGCCATCATGGCCGCCTACGACCGCTTCTACCGGGGGGACATCGCCGAGGAGTTCGTGCGCGGATCCCGGGAGCAGGGCGGACTCCACACCGTCGAGGACCTCGCCAACTGGCAGGTGTACCTGGAGGAGCCGGTCATGGCGTCGTACAAGGGGATCGATGTCTACAAGCTCACCACCTGGGTGCAGGGTCCTGTTCTCCTGCAGGCCCTGAACATCCTGGAAGGCCTCGACGTCGGCTCCATGGGCTACAACTCGACGCGCTACATACACGCCCTCTACCAGGCCATGAACCTGGCCTTTGCCGACCGGGACTTCTACTACGGCGATCCCTACTACCCACCCGCGGAGCCCATCGAGGGCCTGCTCTCCAAGGAATACGCGGAGGCGCGCGCGGCCGGGATCGACTGGGAGCGAAACGACCCCGGGGTACTGCCCGGAGATCCGTATCCGTTCCAGGGCGGGACGAACCCGTTCCTCCACCTCATCGAATCGTGGCACACCACCCCGGTTGCGGCGCCCCAGGTGTCCGAAATGGACTTCGAGGAAGCCTTCTACGCTGGAACGACATCCATCCAGGCTGCCGATGCAGACGGGTGGGTGGTGTCTGTGACACCCTCCGGGGGCTGGATCCCCGCGGTCATCGCGGGCCGGACCGGGATTGGGATGAGCCAGCGCATGCAGAGCTTCGTGCTCGACGAACGCGCGGGTCCCTACAACGTCGTGGAGCCCGGGAAGCGGCCGCGAGCGACCCTGACGCCGTCGCTTGCGCTGAAGGATGGACTGCCCTTCCTCACGTTCGCCGTGCAGGGGGGCGACGGGCAGGACCAGAACCTTCTCCAGTTCTTTCTCAACGTGGTCGAGTTCGGCATGAACGTCCAGCAGGCGGCCGAAGCGGCCAACTTCAACAGCTACCAGATGCGGAGCTCCTTCGGCGCGCACGAATCACAGCCGGGACGCATCCTGCTCAACGACGGAGTGCCTGACTGGGTCCGCGCCGAACTGGAGGAGATGGGGTACGAGCCTACCTTCTCATCGCGCACCTCCGGACCCATCAACGCAATCTTCTTCGACGCGGCGACCGGTACGATGTGGGGAGGTTCCAGCAACCACGGCGAGGACTACGGGATCGCGTGGTGACCGACGGACGCTCGCAGCGCCGCGTCGTGATCGAAGGCGAGGGCCACAGCGCCGTATCGGGCCTCCTCACCGAACCGCCTTCCCCGTCCTGCCTGCTCGTACTCGGGCACGGCGCAGGGGCACCGATGACCCATCCGTTCCTGGAGGCGTTGGCGGCCGCGCTCGCGGAAGAGGGGATGTCGACCCTGCGCAACAACTTCGCCTACATGGAGGCGGGCCGCCGTCGCCCGGACCACCTGCGCCGCCTTCTGGCGGTGGTGGCATCGGCGCTACGCTCGGGGCGGGAGTGCGCCGGCGGGCTGCCCCTCTTCGCCGGCGGCAAGTCCATGGGAGGCCGGATGACCTCCACGCGGGTCGCCGAGCACGCCGAGGGGGGGCCCCGCGGCACCGCGGCCGTCGCGGGCCTCGTCTTTTTCGGCTTCCCTCTCCACGCGCCCGGGCGCCGCGAGAACGTGCGGGGAGAGCACCTGGCGCGGGTGCCGTGCCCCATGCTCTTCCACCAGGGCACCCGGGACCGCCTCGCCGACCTGGACCTGCTCCGCCCCCTTCTCGAGGAGGTTGGCCCGAGAGCCACGCTGCACGTTGTCGAGGGCGGCGACCACTCCCTCGGCATGCTCAAGCGCTCGGGACGCACGCAGGACGACGTGCTCGCCGAGGTCGCCCTTGTCACTCGCCGCTGGGTGGGCGGGGTACTGGCACCGTGAGCACCCGCGCATGAGCGGCACCAATCCGCTCCTCGAGCGCGGCTTCCCGGTTCCCTTCGACCGGATCGAGCCGGGCGATGTGAAGCCCGCCGTCGGCAAAGCGCTCACACGGGCCCGGGAGCGCATCGAGGCGCTGGGCGCGGGGACCGGCGGGTCCTACTCCGAGGTGGTCGGGGCGCTGGACGACCTCACCGAGGATGTGGAGCGCACCTGGTCCCCCGTCTCCCACCTGAACAATGTGCACGCAACGCCCGAGCTGCGCGCAGCGTACGCGGCCGCGCTGCCCGAGGTCACCCGTTTTGCGAGCCGCCTCCACCACCACGAGGGCCTGTTTCGGCGTCTGCGCGACTTCGCGACATCGCCCGGGGGCGAGGGCCTCACGGGGCTGCGGAAGCGTCACCTGGAGAAGACACTGCGGGACTTCCGCCGGGCGGGAGCGGAGCTGGGCCCGGTCGAGAAGCAGGCGCTGGAGACGCTGCGTCTCGAGCTCTCGGAATTGAGCCGCCAGTTCGAAGAGAACCTCCTTGAGACCACCGCGGCGTACGCCCGGGTGGTGCCCCGCGAGGAGGACCTGGCGGGGCTGCCCGAATCTGCGCTGGAGCGCGCAGCCCAGCTCGCCGCCGACCGTGACGAAGACGGCTGGGTCCTCACCCTGGACATGCCAAGTGTACAGGCGGTGCTCCAGCACGCGGACGACCGCGCCCTTCGCCGTGAGATCCACGCCGCGTACCTGGACCGCTGCGCCGGCGGCGATCGCGACAACCGGCCGCTGGTCACCCGCATCCTGGAAGTCCGCCGGCAGCTCGCAAGCATCCTCGGCTACCCCGGCTTCCCGGACTACCGCCTCGAGACCCTGATGGCGGGCTCGGGCGGTCGGGTGCGGGGCTTCCTGGACGAGCTCATCGACGGCACCCGTCCTTTCCACGAGCGAGACACGGCCGAGCTGGAGGCGCATGCCGGCCACCTGGGCCTCGGCGCCCTGGAGCCATGGGACGTCTCCTACCTGATGGAGAAGATCCGGAAGGAGCGCTTTCAACTCGACGACGAGATGCTCCGGCCCTGGTTTCCGCTCGACGAAGTGCAGTCCGGCCTCTTTGACGTCGCCGAGCGCATCTTCGGGCTGTCGGTGCGACGGGTGGAGAACACCGCCGTGTGGCACCCCGACGTGTCCTTCTTCGAAGTACGCGACGCGGCCGGGCTCCACCTCGGCTCATTCTACACGGACTGGTTTCCGCGGGAGACGAAACGCCAGGGCGCCTGGATGGACAACCTCGTCTCGGGAGGCCCCTCGGCGGACGGGTTTCGCCCCCACCTGGCCTTCATCGGCGGGAACTTCAACCCACCCGCCCGGACGCGTCCGGCTCTCCTGACCCACAGGGAGGTGCAGACCCTCTTCCACGAATTCGGCCATCTTCTGCACCACACCGCCTCGCGGGTCGAGATCCCCGCCCGGGGCGGCGTCAACGTGGCGTGGGACTGGGTCGAAGTCCCCTCCCAGATCATGGAGAACTGGACGTGGGAGAAGGAGGCGCTCGACCTTTTCGCCCGCCACTACGAGACCGGCGAGGCACTCCCGGACGCGATGCTGGAACGGCTGATGGCTGCCCGGCGCTTCATGGGGGGCTGGGCCCAGATGCGGCAGCTCTCCTTCGCGAACCTGGATCTGGAACTGCACCGCAGCTACCGGGGCGACACCCCGGTCATGGAGTACGCCGCCGGGCTGCTCAGATCCTTCGTCCCCTCGCAGAGCTTCGTCGAGCGGCACATCCTGCCTTCGTTCTCCCACCTTTTCGGGGGAGGCTACGCTTCGGCGTACTACTCCTACATGTGGTCGGAGACGCTGGAGGCGGACGCCTTCTCCCGTTTCAAACGGGAAGGGGTACTGAACCCGGAGGTCGGCCGCGCCTTCAGGGAGAGCGTTCTCGCGCGGGGAGACAGCCGCGACCCGGAGGAGCTGTTCCGGGAATTCATGGGGCGCGACCCGGATCCGGCCGCGCTGATCCGGCGGAATCTCGGGAGCATCTGAGGACGCGATCCCCCCGGCGCCTCGCCGGTCTCGGCGCTGACGCGGGGTTCACCACGGGTCTCAGGCGCTATCTGCCAAACAGGCGCTGCAGGCGGTCGAGACTGCTGCCCAGATCGGGCCTCATGCCGAGCACCTCCCGCATCGGATCCTCCCGGCGGGCCATGCGCTCGGGCATCGTCCTGATGGTGTGGTCGGAGATCGCGAGGCCGCCGTCCACTTCCGCCCAGTCGAGGGGAGCCGACACGGGGGCACCCGGGTTGGGCCGGACGCAGTAGGGGGCCACGATCAGCCGACCGTGACCGTTCTGGAGGAAGTCGACGTAGACCTTGCCCTCGCGCCGGGACGGCAGCCGGGCGACGGTCGCGATCTCTTCCAGCTCCTTCACGGCCATGAGGGCCAGCAGCTGCGAGATCGAGCGGGACTGCTCGTAGGTGACCTGTCGCCCGAGTGGAATCATCACGTGGAGCCCGGTCGAGCCGCTGGTCTTCACGAACGAGGGCAGGTCGATCTCGTCGCACAACTCCTTCAGAAAGAGGGCGATCCTGACGACATCGGCGAAGGGCGCCTCTTTCGGGTCGAGGTCGAGGACGCAGAAGTCGGGCCGGGAGATGTCGGCGACCCGGCTTTGCCAGATGTGGAGCGGGATGCTCGCGCTGTTGGCGACGTACAGAAGCGACTCGAGGTCGTCGGCGACGAAGTAGTCCAGCTCGCGCTCCGACCCTTCGCTGTAGAGGCGGACGCGGCGGATCCACGCCGGCGCGAAGTCGGGAGCATTCTTCTGGAAGAACGACTTGCCGTGAATGCCGTCCGGAAAGCGGGTCAACACGACCGGGCGGTCGGCGAGGTACGGCAGAATCCAGGGGGCGGCCGCGCGGTAGTAGTCGAGCAGGTCACCCTTCGCGTATCCGTCCTCGGGCCAGAACGGCTTGTCGAGGTTGGTAAAGTGGACGACCCGCTCCGGCGCCGCTTCGACCGCCCCGTCAGGTTCCGCGAGGGGTCGTCCCGCGTCGCTCATGACGCAGTCTTCGGGCGGCTTGTCATCGCGCAACCGCAGGAACGAGGGGTGGCGGAGGACCCCGGCCCCGGTGAGTTCCTTATAGCGCACCTCGGCGATCAGCTCCGGCGTCACCCAGTGGTGCCGCCCGCTTCCAGCCGCTTCCGCCCCTGCTGGTGGTGGAGCCGCGGGAAGTCCTCGCAACTGCTCGCCCAGCTCGTTCAGCAACCGGACCGGGAACCCGGTCCCCACGCGGCCGGCATAGACGAACGCGCGGCCGTCCCAGTTGGCCAGGTGGAGTGCCCCGAACCCGGTCCTCCCGGAGTCGGGCTCCGTGAAGCCGTGGATCACGAAGTCGGACGTATGCGTGACGCGAACCTTCAGCCAGGAACGGCTCCGCCCTCCCACGTAGATCGAGTCCGCGCGCTTGGCCACGACCCCCTCCAGGCCCATCCCGACGACGACCTGCCGGAACATTTCTTCGCCCTTCTCGGGGATATGATCGGAGTAGCGCAGCGGACCGGTGGACGGAAGCACGTCCCGCAGGATGGCCTTGCGCTCGAGGAGCGGCAGCGTGCGGAGGTCGTAGCCCTCGAAGGCGAGCAGGTCGAACACGTAGTAGGTCGCGGGGAGAGCCACCGCCGCCCGATCGATGTCAGAGACGCGCTGCAGCCGGCCACGCTTCTGGATCAACTGAAAGCTGGGGAGTCCGCCGGCATCGTTCACCACCACCTCGGCGTCGAGAACCACGGACGAGTAGGGGAGCCTGGACAGAGCCAGCGCGACCTCCGGAAAGACCCGGGTCAGGTCGTTGCCGTTCCTCGAGATCAGCGTCGCTGTTCCGCCCGCCACCTCCCCCAGCAGCCGGTACCCGTCGTACTTGAGCTCGAACACCCACCCCGGTGCCGAGAACGCCTCTTCGCACGGCTCCGCATTCATCACCTTCACCCCGCTCGCGGCCACGGACCCCCGAGCGGCTCCAGCGCGGGCACAGCGGTCCCGGATTCGCGCGCCGAAGTCGCCCCCCGTGCCCAGCTCCTCCACCGTCAGCCCCGAGAGGATCGAATCGTCCGGGTAGTCCCCCGTACCCCCGTCCGGGTCCTCGTAGGCGTCGCGCTCCTTGATCAGGAGCCAGTGATTGTCCGCGCCCCCCTTCGTTCGCACCAGGGTCCAGCGCCCCCGCAACTTGTACCCCTTCAGGTCGAAGAGCAGCTTTCCCTTCTTCATCCCCTCCGCGGCGTCCTCGACCGCCGTCCACAGCCCCCGGTCCCACACGATGGACGGGCCCGCGCCGTAGTTGTCGGCGGGGATCACTCCCTCGAAGTCGGCGTACTCCAGCGGGTGGTCCTCGACGTGCACGGCGAGGCGCTTGTCCGCCTGATTCGGCGAGGGGCCCTTCGGTACCGCCCACGAGACGAGAACGCCGTCCATTTCCAGGCGAAGATCCCAGTGGAGCGAGGACGCGCGGTGCTTCTGGACCACGAAGAGACCGCCTCCGCCAGCCCGCGTTCCGCCGAAGGGCTCGCTCGTTCCCGAGGCCGAGCGCCGCGCGCGATAGGCGCCCAGCTTCCCGCCCGTCTCGGCGCGTCCGTCGTCAGATCCTGTTGATCCCATGAGCCCGATGTCTATACGTTATCGGCATGAGCGCCCGCCCGATCTCCACGTCGACCGTCTCCTTCGGTCTGGTCTCCCTGCCGGTCAAGCTGTACTCGACCGGCCAATCCTCGTCCCGTGTGCGCTTCAACTGGATCAACCGAGACACGGGTGCCCGCGTCAAGTACCAGTACGTGGACAGCCAGAACGGAGAACCGGTGGAGCGCAGCAACCTGGTCAAGGGCTACGAGTTCGCCAAGAACCAATATGTCACCTTCGAGCCCGACGAGCTGAAGGCCATCGAGGCCCAGGCGACCGAGATGATCGAGATCAGCGAGTTCGTCCCGGCGGGCGACATCGACCGGGTGTACCTGGAGAAGGCCTACTACCTCGGACCGGCGAGGGGTGGTGCGCGGGCCTACAGGCTTCTGTCCGCAGCCCTGCGAGAGATGGACAGGGGTGGCCATCGCCCGCTACTCGGCGCGCGGTAAGCAGCGGCTGGTGATGATCCGCCCGACGAGGGATGGGCTCATTCTGGAGCAGCTTCTCTACCCGGACGAGGTGCGATCGTTCGACGAAGTGCCGCTGGAAGATGGCGAGGTGAGCGACGCCGAGCTGGCACTGGCGAAGCAGTTCATCGAGCAGGCCGCCAGCGAAGCGTTCGACCCCAGCCGGTACCGCGACGAGGTCAAGGAACGGATTCAGGCGCTGATCGACAGGAAGATCGAGGGTGAGCAGATCACCCTCGCACCCCAGGAAGAACCCGAGACGAAGATCATCGACCTGATGGAGGCGCTGAAGGCCAGTCTGGGTTCCGGGGGGGAGCAGAAGGACAAGGCCAGGGTCGCCGCCGGGGGAGGGTAGGGCACTCACCGCGGAGGCCAGCCCTCTGCCGGACGCCGTTGCTAGCCGCCCTCCCGCAGGATCCACACCCGGATCAGCACTGCCCCCCAGATCAGGCCCACGGCACCCCACACCAGTCTGGCGTACATCGGAGGCAGGTCCAGGCCTGCCTGAATGACGAGCCCGCCGCCCGCGACGAGAAGAAGGGTTCCGATGAAGAACGCAGTGTCTTCCCACTGGGACCTTCGCTTGCTCATTTCGCCGCTTTCAAATCCGTGTGATGTGATGCGTACCCGATGCGGGCTCGCAATCTGGTGTCTGTCGGGCCCGGCCACCAGCACCTGCGCCCGGATGTGCCGGCCGCCCCGCCACTGGAGCGGACCCCGGGCCGCGGTTAGCTTCCCCGTGAGGCGGCAGTGCCGCTTCTCCCAGCGCCCGTAGCTCAGCTGGATAGAGCATCGGCCTTCTAAGCCGAGGGTCCCAGGTTCGAGTCCTGGCGGGCGTATTCCGATGCGCCGGACCGATTATCAGCGCTCCGGCACGGCCTCCATGAGGAGTTCGAGGGCCCGGCTCAGGGCGCCTCTTCCAGGGCCGCTCCCGCTGTAGTGACCGAGGCGGACGACCACCATGTCGTGAGACGGGATGACCAGGGTGGTCTGTCCCCCGGCACCGGCCATGAAGAACGCAGTCGAGGGTACGGGGTATTGCCCCGCCTGGTTGACCCAGAAGAAACCTCCACCGTATTGATGGCGTGCGTCGGCTTCCCACGCGGGAGCCAGCGTGGAAACGTAGTCCACGTAGCCCTCGGGCAGGAGCCGTTCACCGTTC
>CAUVXA020000007.1:1925000-2490349 GCA_963555795.3 Longimicrobiales bacterium
GCGTGCCGGGGCCAGTGTCCGGATCTGGAGACCACGAGCTCCGCATACGCCATCGATGTGGGTGTGCAGGCCGAGCCGTTCAGCCGGATCCCGCTGCGCCTCGGGTGGATGATCGCGCACGCCGGCACGGAGTTCCAGATCCTCAACGAGGAGCAATCCGATCCGCTCCCGACCCGGGTCCGCTTTGCGGTGGCGTACGAGGTGCTTCACCGTTTTGTCGACGACGGACTCATGGACCTGTGGGTCACGGTAGAGACCGAAGACCGCGCCAGGGACCTGGGATCGCCGTCTCTGTACATGGGCCTCAAATTCTCGGCTGCGGATCTCCTTTCCGTGCGTACGGGCTACGTGGGAGGGCAGCTGGATCAGACGGACGGCGCTGCGGTCGGCGTCGGGTTCCGCCTGGACCGGTTCGACCTCAACCTGGCGAAGTCCCTGACCCGCTCGATGGTCACGGGCGAGAGCCAGCCGATTCACGTGACACTCGGCGTACAGTTCTAAGGGCTCGTGGTGAAGTCCCGCGTTGCACGGAGGGCGGCGAGCCACCGGCCGGGCAAGGCGCTCCGAAGAGGGAGCGGCATGGCGGCTTGCCCGGGCGTGATGCTCCTCGCTGCGGTGGTGGCTGGCGCTACTCCCGGGGGACTTTCCGCGT
Source organism: Longimicrobiales bacterium (assembly GCA_963555795.3). GTDB lineage: Bacteria > Gemmatimonadota > Gemmatimonadetes > Longimicrobiales > Gaopeijiaceae > Bin94. Next base: position 1,925,653 of record CAUVXA020000007.1, read on the forward strand.
GGCAGCAGAAGCCGCGTCCCCCCTCGGCGATGCTCTTCGGCCAGTCGCCGCAAGCGACGCTGCTCTTCGGGCTGGCGGAGGCGCCGGACGGGCTTATGGCCGCGGTGACCCTCGCCCCGGAGCCGCAACGGCGGGGGCGCCCCGGCCAGGGAGAGGCTTTCCTTTCCTCGCTGCTGCTCCCCGGGCTTGGTCAATACCGACTCGGTACCCGCCGCTGGTTGGCCTACGCCGGGCTGGAAGCCCTCTCCGCCTTCCTGTATCTGGACAATCGGGGGGAGGCGAGAGACCTCAGAGCCGCGTACCGTGACTTCGCGTGGGAGGCGGCACGCGCCGGCGTGAGCGGCGAGGCGCGCCGGGACGGTGATTTCATCTATTACGAAGTCCTGTCGAAGTGGCGGGCGTCGGGAGCCTGGGACGCGGATCCCAACCGCGCCGGCGTACAGCCCGAGGGGGACCCGTCCACGTACAACGGTTCGGTGTGGGCGCTGGCAGCGGAGATCTTCGCCGTCGATCCCGCCGCACCCGACGAGTCTCCCGGCTTCGGTCGCGCGCTGGACTACTACCGGGAGCATGGGTACGCCCCCCCTTTCCTGTGGGCGTGGCGCGAGGATTCGGGCGACCGAACCCGCTTCGGGGGATTGATCGCCAGCAGCGACGAGCACTTCAAGGACGCCCGCCGGGCGCTCGGGATCCTCGTTGCGAACCACGTCCTGAGCGCACTGGACGGACTGGTCACGGTGCGCCTGGACGGCGTGCCCGGCACCGGGGCGGTCGGCCTCAACATCTCTGTCCGGACTCCGGGCGATCCGTGGTAGACCGGTCCAGGGGGACTCCACGGGGCGCTGGGCCTTTCGTATGTTTTGAAGGGGGCTGAATACCTCCCCCGCTTCTCTTCTCAGCTCCTCTCAGGCCCGGTGCCGGTGAACTCCCATGGCTACAACACAAGACAAGCCCCAGCGGCTTCGCGCCGTCCTTACGCGCATCGAGGAACTTCGGGGGTATCTTTGACATCGCGTCGCGTAGCGAGCGGATCGCGGCACTCGACGAGAAGATGTCCAGCCAGGGCTTCTGGGACGACCAGGAGGGAGCGCGGCGGGTCATTGACGAAGCGAATCGGCTAAAGGGGTGGGTGAAGCCGTGGAGGTCGTTTCGGGCCAGGGGCGACGACCTCTGTGAACTGAGGGAGCTTCTGGACGAGGAGAGCGACGCCGATCTGGAAGAGGAGTGGCGGGAGGAAATCCGCGTCCTGGAGCACGATCTCGCCCGCATGGAACTCAGAACGATGCTGCAGGGCGACGACGACCACCGGGAGGCGATGCTGACCATCCACCCCGGGGCAGGAGGCCTCGAATCGCAGGACTGGGCCGAAATGCTCTCGCGGATGTACATGCGCTGGGCCGAGAGGCGCGGATACGTGATCAAGGTGCTGGACCTCCAGCCGGCCGAGGAAGCCGGTATCAAGAGCGTCACCCTGGAGGTTGCCGGAGAACACGCGTACGGATTCCTCAGGGCGGAAAAGGGAGTGCACCGGCTGGTCCGCATCTCTCCCTTCGACTCCCAGTCGCGGCGGCACACGTCCTTCGCGTCGGTCTTCGTCTACCCGGTTCTCGACGACGAGATCGAGATCGAGATCGACGAGTCCGATCTCCGGGTCGACACCTTTCGGGCCTCGGGTGCCGGCGGGCAGCATGTCAACAAGACGGACTCGGCGATCCGGATTACGCACGGGCCGACGGGGATCGTGGTGTCCTGCCAGCAGGAGCGTTCCCAGCACAAGAACCGCTCGACCGCGATGAAGATGCTCAAGGCGGCGTTGTACCAGAGGGCCCGCGAAGAGAAGGAACGGGAGAAGCAGGCGATCGAGTCCTCCAAGACCGATAACGCGTGGGGGAACCAGATCCGTTCCTACGTGTTCGCGCCCTACACGATGGTCAACGACCACCGCACCGAATTGAAGATTGGTGACGTGAACGCGGTCATGGATGGAGCTCTGGACCCCTTCATCGAAGCCTACCTGAAGAAATTCGGCGCGGCCCTGGTCGCCTGATGGGACAGAAGAGCGACGACCTCTCGCGGGTCATGAAGGCGCGGCAGACGAAGCTGGCGGCGCTGGAGGAGCAGGGAATCGCGCCCTTCGGGTACTCCTTCGACGTGACCCGCCATGCGGCTTCCTCCGTGGCCGCCTTCGAAGAGCTGGAGGCCGCGGACGAGCTCGTGGACGGCCGCTGGGCGGGCCGGCTGGTCGGCTTCAGGTCGCACGGCCGCAGCGCCTTCGCCGACATGGAGGACCACACCGGCCGGGTGCAGGTCTATTTCAAGCGAAACGTGATCGGTGCGGACGCCTTTTCGGTTCTGGATCTCCTGGATCTGGGCGACTGGGTCGGGGTTGAGGGCAGCCTCTTCCGCACGCGCATGGGCCAGGTCACGGTGCACGCCACGGGCTTCCGTCTCCTGAGCAAGTCGCTTCGTCCTCTCCCCATGGGCAAGGTGGAGGTGGATGCCGAGACCGGCCTTACCACGACCCATTCGGGCTTTGCCGACCGCGAGTCGCGCTACCGCCAACGCTACGCCGACCTTGCGGTCAATCCGGGGGTACGGGACGTCTTTCGCATGCGGACCAGGATCATCACCACCGCCAGGAGTTTTCTGGATGGCCTGGGCTTCATGGAGGTCGAGACCCCCGTGCTTCAGCCACTCTACGGGGGCGCGTCGGCACGCCCGTTCACGACCCGCCACCTGGCGCTGGACCGGGTCCTCTACCTCCGCATCGCCGACGAGCTGTACCTGAAGCGGCTCATCGTGGGAGGGATGGACCGCGTCTACGAGATCTCCAAGGACTTCCGGAACGAGGGGATCGACCGCTTCCACAACCCCGAGTTCACGATGCTGGAGTTCTACCAGGCCTTCGCCGACTACGAAGACATGATGGAGCTGGTGGAGCGCCTCATGGTGACGTTGGCGGAGGCGGCGAACGGCGGCCCGACGCTCTCCTACCAGGGCACCGAGATCGTCTTCGAGCCCCCCTTCGCCCGGGTGCCCTTTGTCGACAGCCTGCGGGACGCCCTGGGCGCCGACCCCATGGAGGCGCCGCTGGAGGAGCTTCGATCACGCGCCGAGGCGCTGGGTGCGGACGACATCGACGGCGCCGGACGCGGCAAGTTGCTCGACAAGCTGTTCGGGGAGCTGGTCCAATCTCGCCTCGTGCAACCCACATTCGTGACCGACCATCCAAGGGAGTTGAGTCCGCTGGCCAAGCCGAAGCGCGGAGCAGCACACCTGTCGGAGAGGTTCGAGCTCTTCGTCGCCGGCGAGGAGCTGGCCAATGCATTCAGCGAAATGAACGACCCGATCGCGCAGCGGGCTCGCTTCGAGGACCAGGCGGCCCTGCGGGCAGCCGGAGATACGGAGGCCCAGGTGGTGGACGAAGACTACATCAGAGCGCTGGAGTACGGGCTTCCCCCGACCGGTGGCGTGGGGATCGGCATCGATCGCGTGGTGATGATGCTGACCGACCAGGCATCGATCCGGGACGTGATCCTGTTCCCCACGCTGCGGGAAGAGGAATGAAGGGGCGGGCAAGGTGAAGTCCCGGACCTGGTTGGCGTGGTTTCTCGCCCGACGGTATCTGGCTTCCCGGAAGGGCGGCAGGTTCCTGTCGTTCATCACCTGGGTTTCGCTCGGCGGCGTCACGGTCGGCGTGACCGCCCTGATCGTCGTGATCGGGGTCATGACCGGCATGCAGAACGAACTCCGGGACAAGATCATGGGCTCCTACCCGCACGTGATGGTTCGCCAGGCCGGGGCTTCGCTGCAGATCGAGAACTGGGAGCGGGTGGTGGAAAAGGTGGAGGCGGTCGACGGCGTGATCTCGGCGTCGCCGGCCGGCTTTACGCGGGTGGCGATGGTCCGCTCCGGCTACGCGGAGGTCCTGGACCTCTTTGGCGTGTATCTCGCGGGTGACGGCATCCCCGTCACAGCCATGGAGGACAGCCTGAGAGGTGGCCACCATTCCCTTGAACGGGCCCCGGGGGGACTCACACCCGTGGTGCTGGGCATTGGAATGGCCACGCGCATGAGCCTGCTCGAGGGCGACACGGTCACGGTGATCCCCTTTGAGAACCTGGACCTGAGCCCGAACGGGGACCTCGTGCCACGCTACGAAGAGTGGGTGGTGTCGGGGATCTTCTCCACGGGTCACTACGAATTCGACAACCGAAACGGGTACGCTTCTCTGGACGATGTTCAGGACCTGCTGGATCTGGACAAGCGGACCGCGGCGTTCGTGGGAGCGCGGACCGACGACCCGTGGACCGCCGACGCCGTGGCCGCATCGGTGCAGGAGGCGCTCGGAGGCTGGCCGTATGTGGTCGACCCCTGGACCCGGACCAACCGGCAACTGTTTGGCGCGCTGAAGCTGGAGAAGCTGGCCATGGGAATCATCGTGTCCCTGATCGTCTTCGTCGCGGCTTTCAACATCGTGAGCACCCTGGTGATGGTCGTGGTCAACCGCACGAAGGAAATCGGGATCCTCAAGGCCATGGGTCTCACGCGGAAGGACACCCTGCGGGCGTTCATGCTCCAGGGTCTCTGGATCGGAGTCATTGGCACCACCGCCGGGCTCGTGCTGGGGCTTGTGCTCGCCGTCCTGATCGAACGGTACGGCTTGATTCCCATACCGCCCGACGTCTACTTCGTGGACCGGCTGCCTGTGTCCCTGTCTCCCTGGGATGTCGTGTGGATCGCGGGGGTGTCATTGCTCATCTCGCTGCTGGCCACCATCTACCCCGCGAGACAGGCTTCGGGCCTCGAGCCGGTCGAGGCGATCCGCCATGAATAGCCCGAACGGGGGCGCCCCGCCTCTCGTGGCCAGAGAACTGCGCCGGAGCTACCCCGGCGTCTCAGGGCCTGAACTCCACATCCTCCGGGGGGTGGATCTCTCGGTCGAGTGGGGCGAGGCCGTGGCCATCGTGGGGGCGAGCGGCTCGGGGAAGTCGACCCTTCTTCACTTGCTCGGTGCGCTCGACCGGGCTTCAGGGGGGTCCGTGCATGTCGGTGGGGCCGACATCGCCGCGTTGTCGGACGAGGAGGCCGCCGAGCTGAGAAACCGGCGCATCGGCTTCGTGTTCCAGTTCCACCACCTCCTGCGTGACTTCACCGCGCTCGAAAACGTCATGATGCCCGCCCTGATCCGCGGAGAGGGGATGTCGGCGGCCGGAACGAGGGCCACGAAGCTACTCGACCAGGTCGGACTCGGCGAGCGGTTGAGCCACAAGCCGCGGAAGCTGTCCGGAGGCGAACAGCAGAGGGTTGCCGTCGCGCGAGCTCTCGTCAACGACCCCTTGATAATCCTCGCGGACGAGCCGACCGGCGACCTCGACACGGCCACCAGCGAAGACGTTCAGGACATACTTTTCGAGATGAAGGAGCGGCACGGAGTTGCGCTCGTGGTCGTAACCCACAACCGTGAATTGGCGGGCAGAACGGAAAGGGTCCTCAGGCTGAGGGAAGGGGTGCTGGAGAATGTCTGAGCCGGGCAGGAACTGCGAGGCCCCGGGCTGCGAGAATCCGGCCACCGTGCACCTGACGCAGGTCGTCGACAACAAGAGTTCGGTCCACTACCTGTGCGCCCCGTGCGCGGAGGCCAAGGGGATCAGTCCCATGGCTCCCTCGAACGTGGATGTCTCCGACTTCATGTTCCAGCTCGGCGAGACGACCCCTTCTCCGCAGGAGAGCGCCAGGGACCCCTGTACCTTCTGCGGGCTGACCTTCGACAACTTCAAGGAGAGCGGCCGTTTGGGCTGCCCCCACTGCTACACGTCGTTCGAAGCCAGCCTTCGCCGCCTGCTGAACCGCATCCACGGGGCCACCCGGCATGTCGGCAAGGTATACCTGCCTCCCGATCCGGCCGGAGCCGATCTGAGCCGGCGGCTCGATGGCCTGCGAAGGCGGCTGCAGCGGGCCGTGGAGGTGGAGGACTTCGAAAGAGCGGCGGTGCTGCGCGACCAGATTCTCGAAATCGAGCCGGCTGGCAAACGGTGAGCAACTTCGACGTGATCCCCGATTTCGGCCTGAGTTGGCTGAACGCGAGCGGTCCCTGCGCGGACATCGTCCTTTCCACCCGGGTCCGCCTCGCGCGGAACCTGCAGGGCTATCCATACGTGGCCAAGGCCAGGGCCAGCGACCGGGAAGCCGTCTTCAATGCCGTGCGGCGCGCGGCCCGTGCGAGCAAGCTGGCTGGGGCCGGGGCCTGCATTCTCATGTCTAATCTCGATCCGCATGCCCGGCGCATCCTCCTGGAACGGCGTCTGGTATCGAGTGATCTCGTCGGGGAGGGAAGGCCTGGTCCCCATGAAGCGGCGGCGGTCGTCACGGTGCCCGACGAGCCGATCAGCATCATGGTCAACGAGGAAGACCACATGCGGCTTCAGAGCCTGGCCTCGGGGCTCTGCATAGGCGAGGCGTGGAGCCTTGTGGACAGGCTGGACGAAGCCATGGGAAGGGACCTCCCGCTGGCGTTCCACCCCGAATTCGGGTACCTGACGTCGTGCCCCACCAACACCGGCACCGGGTTGAGAGCTTCCGTGCTGGTGCACCTGCCGGGCCTGGTGCTGACCAAGGAAATCGACAAGGTGCTTCAGGGCCTCGCCCACATGGGCCTGACCTACCGGGGCCTTTACGGCGAGGGGTCGGATGTGGAGGGCAACTTCTTCCAGATCTCCAACCAGACCACCCTCGGCAAGAGCGAGGAAGACCTGGTGGAACACCTGACGCGCATGGTCGAAACGGTGATCCAGAAGGAAACCCAGGCGCGCCAGATACTGATGCGAGACGCGGGACCGAGCACCGAGAATCTGATCTGGCGGGCGTACGGTCTGTTGCGATACGCCCGGCTTCTGACCTACAAGGATCTGATGGAGCTGCTTTCAGGGGTGCGCCTGGGGGTTTCGCTGAAACTTCTCCCCGGCCCGCCGGTATACACTCTCAACAGAATGATGGTCTTCTCGCAGGCTGCCCACCTGGACCAGGCAGCGCGGCGCGAGCTTTCCAGGCCGGAACGACAGGCTCACCGAGCCGGGTACGTCCGCAGGGTTTTGAGTCACGAGAACGAGCCCCCCACTTCCGGTCCCGGGGGTTGACGGTGATTTTAGTTGAGGGGATCGCGTGCGAGGTGGCTGCCAACGAGCCTACGGAGGACCTGCGACGATGAACTACAACTTTACGGAAAGAGTCCGGAAGGTTCTGTCGATGGCTCGGCAGGAGGCGATTCGCCTCCAACACGACTACGTGGGCACCGAACACATCCTCCTGGGCCTCATTCGCGAGGGGGAGGGCGTGGCCGCACATGTGCTCGGCAATCTGAGTGTGGATCTCGACCGGATCCACGAGCGGGTAGAGGAGTCGGTACGCAAGGGCAAGGCGACGATCGCGCTCGGCGAGTTGCCGTATACCTCCCCTGCGAAAAAGGTGCTGGAGTTCGCCATGGCCGAGGCCCGTGAACTCAACCACTCCTACGTGGGCACGGAGCACCTGCTTCTGGGGCTCCTCCGGGAGAGCAAGGGTATCGCCGCTCAGGTGCTCAACTCGTTGGGCGTGACCATCGAAGAGGCGCGCGCCGAAACCCTCAAGGTTCTGGGCTCGGATGTGAGTTCGGGAAGCCCGCCCGCTTCGGCTGGAGGGAGCTCTGCCGGCCCCGTGCCCGGACCGGGGCCAGCGCGTGGAGAGAAGAAGTCGAAGACGCCCGCACTCGATCACTTCTGCCGGGATCTCACCGGGCTCGCCCGCAAGGGTGAGCTGGATCCGACGATCGGCCGTGTATCCGAAATCGAGCGCCTGATCGAGATCCTGTGCCGGAGGAAGAAGAACAATCCGGTCCTGATCGGCGAGCCGGGGGTCGGGAAGACCGCCATCGTGGAGGGGCTTGCGCAGCTCATAGCCCGCGGCGACGTCACGGAGAGTCTGAAGGACCACCGGGTACTCGCCCTGGACATGGCCGCCGTGATCGCCGGCACGAAGTACCGGGGGCAATTCGAAGAGCGCCTCAAGGCGGTGATGAACGAGATTTCCGCAAACCGCAACGTGGTTCTGTTCATCGACGAGTTGCACACACTGGTGGGTGCCGGGGCGGCTGAGGGCGCAATCGATGCGTCGAACATGCTCAAGCCGGCGCTGGCGCGGGGAGAGCTCCAGTGTATCGGGGCGTCGACGCTCAACGAATACCGCAAGTACGTGGAGAAGGATGGTGCGCTGGAACGCCGCTTCCAGCCCGTAGTCGTCGATCCGCCCACCGTGGATGAGACGATTGCGATCCTGGCAGGGTTGCGCGGCCACTACGAAGACCATCACAAGATCACCATCCCCGATGAAGCCCTGACGCACGCGTCGCGATTGGCCGACAGGTACATCACGGACCGCTTCCTCCCGGACAAGGCCATCGACGTGATCGACGAAGCCGGGGCGCGGGCGCGGATCGCCAGTCAGGTGCCGCCCCCGGAGGTGGCAACGCTCAAGGCGACGTTGTCGGAGGTCGCTGAGCGCAAGGAAGGGGCGATCCGGGATCAGGACTTCGAGCGCGCGGCCCAGCTCCGGGACGAGGAGCGCGAACTGCAGCAGCGGATTCGCCAGGAGAAGGAGGCGTGGGCGGAGGAGCGGAGGCGCTTCCGGCCCGAAATCACCGTCGAGGACGTCTCCTTCATCGTGAGCCGGTGGACGGGGGTCCCCGTCACTCGGATCCGTGACGAGGAGACCGCACGGCTGGTCAACATGGAGGAGGAGCTCCACAAGCGGATCGTGGGGCAGCACGCCGCCATCACTTCGATCTCGCGGGCGATCCGCCGGAGCCGTGCCGGACTGAAGGACCCGAACCGGCCAATAGGATCCTTCATCTTCTCCGGACCCACCGGGGTGGGGAAGACCGAACTTGCTCGTACGCTGGCCGAATTCCTGTTCGCCGACCGGGAAGCGCTGATTCGGGTGGACATGAGCGAGTACATGGAGCGCTTTTCCGTGTCCCGCCTGATCGGTGCGCCCCCCGGGTACGTGGGGTACGACGACTCGGGAGCGCTCACCAAGGCCATTCGGCGACGCCCTTACTCCGTCGTGCTCCTCGACGAGATCGAGAAAGCTCACCCGGACGTGTTCAACATCCTCCTCCAGGTTCTGGACGAGGGTCACCTGACCGACAACTACGGCCGGGTGATCGACTTCAAGAACACCGTCCTGATCATGACGTCGAACCTCGGCGCGCGAAGCATCGCCAAGAGCGGCCTGGGCTTCCAGGCTGCGGATTCCAAGTCCAGCTACAAGGTGATGCACGACACGGTCAAGGACGAGATCAACCGCGCCTTCAATCCGGAATTCCTCAACCGGGTCGACGATACGATCGTTTTCCATCCGTTGAGCCGTGAAGAACTCGGTCAGATCGTCCACATCCTTCTGGGTGACCTCGAGGCCCGCCTGGCGCAGGGAGAGATGTCGCTCCGCCTCACCGACGAAGCGGTCGACTTCCTGGTGGAGCGCGGATACGACGAGAAGTACGGGGCGCGGCCGCTGAAGAGAGCAATCCGGCGTTTCCTCGAAGATCCTCTGTCGGAGAAGATCCTGATGGCTGAATTCAGACCGGGGGACGAAGTCGAAGCCCACCTGAGCGAAGACGGAGAGGCCTTGTCCATCGTGGCGACCTCCCCCACCAAGACATGATGCCGAGATCATTCTGCGGATTCCGGAGCGGCGGCCTGGCGGCACTCGCTGCGGCCGTCCTGGTGGCGGCAGCGCCCTCCCCGGCCCGGGCACAAGCCCCCGGCGGCCAGGAACCGCTGGTGCGCATCGACTCCCTGGTCGCGCTCGGGGTGGTGCGCCTCGTGGCTGCCGATGTTATCGGCGTTTCGGGGATCCGGGCTGGGACGCTCAACAGCTGGATCGACATCCAACGGGCGATCAAGAACCTCTGGGCCACCGGGCAGTACGACAACGTCACGGTCCGGCTGGACGAGTCTACCGGCAGGAACATCCTCTTCGTGGAGGTCGAAGAGCGGCCCATCACCAGACTCGTGCGCATCACGGGTCTCGAGTCGGTGTCGGAGAGCGACGTCATCGATGAGTCCGGGCTGGAGGAAAACGTCCCGTTGTCATGGAACGGGGTGACCAGGGCACAGGACTTCATCCGCGAGGAGCTGAGGCGACGAGGTGTGCCTTTCGCGCGCATCGAGCAGCGAGTGGAGCCCGTGCCGGGTGACGAGGGCCGGGTGGACATCGTCCTGGAGGTGGACGAGGGACAGCGGGTGACCATCGCCCAGGTCCGGTTCGTCGGGAACGGACACTTTTCCGACGAGGACCTCCGCGGCGCCATGGGCACCAAGCCCGAGGGCTTTTTCTGGTTCCGCAGCGGGGACTATGACGACGTCGAGTTCGAGCGCGACCTGATCGAGTCACTCCCCGGTCACTATATGCAGGCTGGTTTCCTGGACTTCAGAGTTGTGGGGGACACCCTGATCGTGGATCCCGCAACCGGAAAGGCGCGGGTCGAACTGCAGGTGGACGAGGGCCCCCAATACCGTGTGGCCGAGTTCGCCATCGACGGAAACAGCGCGTTCGAGACGGACGACCTGGAGGCCTACTACGCGGACGAGTCGGGAGGAATCTTCTCGATGCTCGGCTTCGGCGGAGACGACGACGAGGACGCGGGACGGATTTTCGACATCGTCGGGTTCGAGGAGGCGGCCGGGCGTGTCCGGCAACTGTACACGAACGAGGGCTACCTCTACGCGCAGGTCGATCCGTACTGGGAGCGGACCGGCGAGGAAGTCGACGGATACCCCACGGTGCGTGTGGGGTGGCGGATCCAGGAGCAGTCTCAGGCCTATGTCAACCGGATCATCATCACTGGCAACGACCACACTTACGACCGCATTATTCGGGAGAAGATCTTCCTGCTGCCGGGAGACGTATACAGCGAGGCGCGACTGATCCAGTCCTTCCAGAACATTCAATCTCTGGGGTTCTTCGAGGCCCAGATGGACGCACCGAGCATTCGTCCGGACGAGCAGACGGGTGACGTCGACATCGTCTTCAACGTGACCGAGAAGAACACCGGATCGGTGCAGTTCGGCACGGCGGTCGGGGGTGGCGTGGGGCTTTCCGGCTTCCTGGGATACGACCAGCCCAACCTCCTGGGTCAGGCCAAGGCCGGCAGCATCCGCTGGGACTTCGGGCGCTACATCAACAGCTTCACCCTGAGCGTCACCGACCCGGCCCTTTTCCAGTCAACGATCAGCGGCTCGCTGTCACTCTTCAACTCGACCGACCGGTTCTACCAATTCGCGACCGGCCGGAGGCGAAGGGCGGGCTTCACCACCCGCTTCGGGGTCCCGTTCCCCGGTTCTCTGAGAACCCGGGTCTTCTTCGGATACTCCCTGTCGCGCACCAGCTACGAATCCTTCAGGAGCTCCGACGACCAGTCGCTGTTCGGACTTCCCCCCGGAACGCTGAGTTCGTTTTCGCTGGGGGTCACCCGCCAGACGCTGAACCATCCGCTGTTCCCCACCTCCGGCTCCATGCAGACGTGGAACGTGGAACTGAACGGCGGGCCTCTGGGTGGTGCGGGGGACTTCATCAAGCACACGGCCCAGGCCCAATGGATGATCCCCATCGGTGGTCTGGGCGGGAGCGGTCCGGGCGCTGGCGGCGTCCAGTTCGCCCTCGGCCTCAGCTTGCGTGGGGGCACCCTCTTCGGAGACGCGTCGCGCTTCCCCTTCGAATCGTTCTGGATGGGGGGAGTGCAGTTCGGACAGCCGCTCAGGGGCTACGACGAGACGACCATCACGCCCCAGGGGTACTATGCCGAGCGGGGCGGGGAGATCGCGCAGATCGACCGCCTCGGCAACGCCTATTTCTCGGCGACCGCGGAGTACAAAGCGGTGATCAGCTCCAATATCGGAATCTCCGCCTTCTTCGACGCGGGGAATCTGTGGGACCGACCGGGCGACATCAATACCTCCAGACTCTACCGTGGTGCGGGCTTCGGGGTCCAGCTGGTGACTCCATTCGGTCCTATCGGTCTGGACTACGCGTACGGCTTCGACAAGCCCGAACCGGGGTGGCAGTTACACTTCAAGATGGGTCCGACCTTTTAGATTGGGTGCAAGACAGATTGGGTGCAAGACTGAAACCCACGGATGGGCAATATCAGAATCGTCAGTTACCAAACCGCCGTTCCCCTGGTTCGGGACGGCTCGAATCCGAAGTACACGGAGGAGTTAGCGCAATGAAAGTTTCTCGGTTGGGAATGGCCCTCGTCTTGTCGTTCCTGTGGGCGGTATCCATGGAGGCCCAGACGACCAGGGTGGGGTACATAAACTCCCAAGCCGTTCTCGCCGAGTACGGCCCGGCGCAGGAGGCCCAGCAGGCGCTCGAAACCGCCCGCGGGGAGGCGGAATCGGAGCTTCAGTTGTTGAACCGCGGTTTGCAGGCTGCGGCGGCGGAGTATCAGCAGCAGATGATGAGCATGACTGACCAGGCCCGGCAGATCCGCGAGCAGGAGCTTGCCAGTCAGCAGCAGGCGGTAGGCAGCAGGACCCAGGAGCTGGACATCCAGTTCCAGCAGCGCCAGGCAGAACTCCTTCAGCCGGTCATGGAAGGCATCACTGCAGTGATCGAGGAGATTCGCGTGGAAGGCAACTACGCCATGATCCTGGATATGGCCTCACAGGCGATACTTGCGGCGGACCCGGCGCTGGATTTGACGCAGGAGGTCCTTACCCGGCTGCAAGCGGCGAACAGCGATCGCCAGGGGTCCCAGGGAGCGCCGTGAGACTCCTCGTGCGCTTCCCCCCGATGATCGGCCTGTGCAGGGGAGCGTGAGTGAGTGAGCGGGGCCCGCTGACGCTGGCGCGGGCTGCCCGGGAGACGGGCGGAAGAGTTATCGGCAACGAGAGTGTGGCTTTTCGACGGATCTCGCCGGTCCACGACGCCGGCCCCGACGACCTGGCACTTCTTGCCGACCGCCGCTACGCGGGCGAGCTGCCTGGATGCAAGGGATGCGCGCTGCTCGTCTCCGTAACATTGAGTCATCTGACCGATGGCCCCTGCGATCGTCTGGTGGTCGACGATCCACATGCGGCGCTCATCAGCCTTCTGCCCCTCCTGTACGAGGAGCCCGCGCCCGAGCCGGGTGTACATCCCGCGGCGGTGGTCGATGCGTCGGTGTCGGTTCCGGAGTGCGCCGCAATCGGCGCCAACGCGGTGATCGGAGCCGGGGTAACCCTGGGTTCCGGTGTGCGGATCGGGGCGAACTGCGTCCTCGGTGACGGTGTCGCCCTGGGGGATGGAACAGAGCTGTTCCCGAATGTCACCCTGTACCCAGGCTCTATCCTGGGGAAACGGGTGATCGTTCACTCCGGGACCCGGGTCGGGGTCGACGGCTTCGGATACGTGTCCGCGAGCGGCACCCACACCCGGATCCCGCAGGTGGGGGGGTGCGTGATCGAGGACGATGTCGAGATCGGCGCGAACTGCACGATTGACCGAGGCTCGATCGGGCGGACCGTGATCGGCGCCGGGTCGAAGCTCGACAATCTGGTCCACATCGCCCACAACGTGCACATCGGCCCCCGGTCGATGCTGGTCGCCCAGGTGGGGGTCGCCGGGTCGACCCGGACCGGTGAGGGCGTGGCCATGGGGGGACAGGCGGGGTTGGTGGGACATCTGAGGATCGGTGCCGGGGCCCGGATCGGAGCCCAGGCGGGCGTCATCGGCGACGTGGGTCCGGGGGAGGTCGTGTCGGGATACCCGGCCAGGGACCACAGGACCTACCTTAAGGCCATGGCCCGGCTCATGCGCTTTCCGGAGTTGGTCAAGCGTGTGGACCGGCTTGAACGTCGTTTTGCAAAGGGGGACGTCCGCTGATGGCCCGCCACAATCAGCACACGATCGCCGGCAGTGTCGAGCTTCACGGGATCGGGGTGCACTCCGGCAGCGAAGCCGCGCTGACGATCAAACCCGCACCCGAAGGTTCCGGCATCGTTTTCGTGCGCACCGACCTTGACGACCCGGTCAGGATCCCGGCACGTCTGGAGTACGTCACCGGTACGGAACTGGGCACCAGCCTCGGCAACGAAGGCGTGGACATCCTGACCGTCGAGCATCTCCTGGCGGCGCTCGCGGCCCTGGAGGTCGACAACGCGCTGCTGGAGGTCAACGGTCCGGAAGTCCCGATCCTGGACGGCAGCTTCGCCCCCTACTTCGACGCCGTGGATGGGACCGGGCGACGCTCCCAGTCGGCGAAGGCGACCATCATCGAGGTCTCCGATGCGATCACCATCGAGGACGGCCACGGCACGTCGTATGTCGCGGTGCCCCACGACGGGTTTCGCGTGTCGGTAACGATCGATTTCTCCCACGGGGCGATCGGTCGGCAGCACGGTGCGTACGGGATCGATGATGGGGGATTTCGGAACCATCTCGCGGCGGCGCGCACCTTCGGCTTCCGCGCCGACGCAGATGCCCTGCACGCGCGCGGACTGGCCCTCGGGGCCTCCCTGGAGAACACGGTGGTGCTGGACGGGGAGCGCGTGCTCAACGGGTCGCTTCGATACCCGGACGAGTTTGTGCGTCACAAGGCGGGAGACCTCGTGGGCGATCTGGCCCTGATGGGCGGGAGATTCCGGGGACACATCATCGCCGAGCGGCCGAGCCACGGCGGCAACGTGGCGCTGGCACGCGCGATCCGCGACTCGCACGACTCCGTGCAAAGAGCCGGGAACATCGATGTGAAGCGCATCCTTGACTGCCTGCCGCACCGCTACCCTATGCTTCTGGTGGACCGCATCGTCGAGTTCGAGCCGGGCAAGCGCATCGTCGGTCTCAAGAACGTGACCATCAACGAGCCGTTCTTTCCGGGACACTTCCCGGATCATCCCATCATGCCCGGGGTTCTTATTGTGGAGGCGATGGGTCAGGTCGGGGGCCTTCTCTTGATGGAGGCCGTAGAGGATCCGGACGAAAAGGTTGTGTACTTCATGTCGCTCGACAATGTGAAGTGGCGGCGGCCGGTGATTCCCGGTGACCAGATCCTCTTTGAAGTGGAGATGATCAATCTCCGGCGGAGCGTCTGCAAGATGAGGGGGAAGGGCACCGTGGACGGCAAGGTCGTAGCCGAGGCCGATATGATGGCCAGGATCGTGGACCGATGAAGGGTGTCACCGCGAGTCACGCCACGACGGTGGTGCATGAGACCGCGATTGTCGATCCGCGCGCGGAGTTGGGACCCGGGGTCGAGGTCGGCCCGTTCGCCATTGTTGGCCCCGGGGTCGTGGTGGGTGCCAATACGCGCATTGGTCCCCGGGTTCTGGTCGAGAGGGACACGATGGTCGGCACCGACTGCCGGATCGCGAACGGTGCCGTTCTGGGGACGGACCCTCAGGATCTCAAGTACGAAGGGGAGCGGACCTTCCTCGAAATCGGAGACCGGACCGTGATCCGGGAGTTTGCGACGCTGAACCGGGGGACCGCCGCTGCGGGACAAACCGTGGTAGGCTCGGACTGCCTGCTCATGGCCTACTGTCACGTCGCGCACGACTGCGAACTCGGGAACCATGTGATCATTTCCAACGCGACCAACATGGCCGGCCATGTCTCGATCGAGGACTGGGCGATCATCAGCGGACTGGTCGCGATTCACCAGTTCGTTCGAATTGGCGCTCACGCATTCGTCGGCGGAGGCTCCAGGGTTCCTCAGGACGTGCCTCCGTACTGCCGTGTGGTCGGGAACCCCTCTCCCAGGCTGTACGGTCTCAACACGGTGGGTCTTGAACGCAGGGGACTGTCGCCGGAGGTCCGCCGCCGCCTGAAAAAGGCCTACCGCATCCTCTTCAAATCCAATCTGAACCTGTCCCGCGCGGTATCGCGGGTCGAGGAGGAGGAGGACCTTCGCTGCCCGGAGGTGGGTTACTTCCTTGACTTCATTCGCAACAGCACGCGTGGCGTCATCTCTTGATCCCCGGGACGCCGCAGAGCGTCCGGGGATCGGGATCGTCGGCACAGGGTCGCTGGGACGGCACCATGCGCGTGTCGTCCGGGATCTGGAAGGGGTGTGCTGCACGGGCATCTTCGACATCGACCGCGACCGAAGCGCCAGCGTGGGAGCAGAGTACGGCGTCCGTGTAAGTCCTTCCTTCGCGGAACTGCTGGATGCCAGCGATGGCGTGGTGATCGCCGTCCCGACGAGCGCTCACGAAGAGGTTGCACTGGAAGCGATCGAAGCCGGACTGCACGTCTTCGTCGAGAAACCCATGGCTCCCGACACCGCGGCGGCAGACAGGATGATCGATGCCGCGACAGAGCGCGGTGTGCTCATGCAGGTAGGGCACGTGGAGCGCTTCAACCCCGCTTTGGTGGCCGCCAGACCCTATCTGGATCGTCCCCTTTTCGTTGAATCGCACCGACTGGCGCCGTTCACTCCCCGGTCACTGGACATCGCCGTCGTGCTGGACCTCATGATTCACGACGTGGACCTGCTTTGCAGTCTGGTCGGGCGGCCGGTGGTCGACATGGCCGCGGTGGGGGTGGCTGTACTGTCGCGCTATGTGGACATCGCCAACGCCCGGCTCGAGTTCCAGGGGGGGGCGGTCGCGAACCTGACGGCGAGCCGCGTCTCGGTGGGCCGGGTCAGGAAGTTGCGAGTGTGGCAGCGCTCGGGGTACCTGTCGCTGGATCTGGCAGCTGGCCGTGGCGAGTTCTATCGGGTCAAGGATGGTGTCTCGGTGCTCGACGGGCCGTCGCTGCCCGATGGGGTTCCTTCACTGGCGGGATTGGCGTCCATCGTGGAACGGATTCCCATCGTTGGTGACGGCGCCGAGCCGCTGGCTTCCGAGTTGGCGTCGTTCCGCGACGCGATGACGGGACTGGCGCCACCTCCCGTGACAGGCGAGGATGGACGCCGAGCCCTGGAGCTCGCACTGGCAATCCAGCAACAGATTGAGGATCATGTCGCTCATACGCGTGCGTCGGCGTCGTAAGCGCGAGTGGCTCGACGCGAAAAAGGGGATGTCTCGGGGAACCCTTGTGGTACTGCTCGTGGTCGTGATCGCGATCATCGTGTACCTCGGACGCATCTTCTGACTTGTTGAGCGGAGATCCGCCCGGCGGGGGAGGGGCGACGCGGGACCACGGCACTTCCGGGCGCCGCCGCGGGCCAGTCAGGGTGATGATCCTCGCGGGGGAGGCCTCGGGGGATGTCCACGGAGCCCGCGTAGCTCGTGAGCTCCGCCGCCGGTGGCCGGGAGTCGAGATGACCGGCCTGGGGGGCGAACGCATGGCCGCGGCCGGCGTTCGGCTCATCAGGGGTCTGGACGACCTCGCGGTCATGGGATTCGCTGAAGTCCTGAAGCGACTCCCTTTCTTCCGGCGTCTCGAGTCGCAACTGAAGCACCTGTTGGAGGAGGAGCGCTTCGACCTCGTACTACCTGTCGACTACCCCGGGCTGAATCTGAGGATCAGCCGGCACGCCGCGAAGCTGGGGATTCCGGTTCTTTACTACATCGGTCCGCAGGTCTGGGCGTGGAAAGCGGGACGGGCCGAACGGCTGTCCCGGGCCGCGGATCGGATCGCGGTCATCCTGCCCTTCGAGGCCGAACTGTATCAGGCACACGGGGGCCGGGCCGAGTTCGTCGGTCATCCGCTGCTGGACGAGCAGTCGCCGGGCGACCCGGAGGGGCTGGCACGAACGCTGGGTCTCGCGCCCGGGCAGCCGGTGCTCGCCCTCTTCCCGGGATCACGGAGACAGGAGCTGGTCCGCCACGCCCGACCCTTCACGGCCGCCGCCCGGGAACTGCAGCGGCGAATTCACGGACTCCAGGTGATCGTCAGCAAGGTGTCCGACCTGCCCGCCTCGGCGTATCGCTCGTTCCCCTTTGCGACGACCGAAGACGGGGCGTCGCTGCGAGCCCTGGCCACCGCCGGCCTGGTCAAGTCGGGTACCAGCACGTTGGAAGCCGCGCTCGCCGGCATGCCCTTCGCGGTCGCATACGTCACCCACCCGGTGACCCATTTCCTGGCCAGGCAACTGGTCCGGGTCCCCCATGTGGCACTGGCCAACCTGGTGGCGGGTGATCGGGTCGTTCCGGAGTTCATCCAGGGTGAAGTGACGTCCTCCGCGCTCGCCGCCGCCATCGAGCCCCTCCTCGACGAGGACTCGCGGGAACGCCGCGAGATGCTGGCGGGCCTGGCTGGAATCCGGGCGGCACTGGGATCACCGGGAGCCGCCATCCGGGTGGTCGACCTAGCGGAACAGGTCGTGCGAGAGGCCCGGCGCGTGACGGGTCGATGACCACGCGAGGGCCTCGTACCCTGGTCCGTGACTTCTGGGCCTACGAAGAAGCGGGCCCGGCGGCCCGCATGCTTGGCGCGTTGCTGGCTCCGGCGGAAGCGCCGTTCCGGGTGGCCGTCCGCGCGCGCAACGCATGGTACGACCGCAGGCCGCCGTCGAGAGTGCCGATCCCTGTCATATCCGTCGGGAACCTCACGGTGGGCGGTACCGGGAAGACGCCCGTCCTGCGCTGGCTGCGCGACTGGTTCCAGGTGCGCGGTGTCAGCGCGGCCGTGGTCACGCGGGGGTATGGGGAGGACGAGACCGCGCTGTACCGGCAGTGGTTCGGCAGTGAGGCGGTTTTCACGGGAAGCGACCGCCGGGAGGGAGTGCGCGCGGCAGGCGGGTGCGGACACGATCTGGCCCTCCTGGACGACGGCTTTCAGCGCAGGCGCGTTCCCCGCGCGCTGGACATCCTGCTCCTCGCCGCCGAAGATCCGTGGCGGGTGCGCATGCTGCCAAGGGGACCGTACCGGGAGCCCCTCTCCGCAGCGAGACGTGCCACCCACGTCCTCGTGACCCGGCGAACATCACGCCCGTCGGCTGCGGCGGTGTGGCGCGAACGATTGACCCGGGTGGCCCCGGGGGTTTCCGTCGTGGAGGTCGAGATGAAGATGAGCGAGTGGAGTGACCTGGACGGCGAGCGCGTGGCCCCGCCGGGGGGGGACGTGCTGGCCGTCTGCTCGATCGCGCGGCCTGCCGCGTTCGGCGATGGCCTGGCGCAACTGCTTCCCGGTGCCGGGATCGACCTCGCGGCCTACCCGGACCACCACGACTACACGGGGGACGATGTGGCCGCCCTTCTGGCCCGGCGCGGGGACCGAACGCTGGTGTGCACGGCCAAGGACGCCGTGAAGCTGATGACCTTCCCTAAAGTGGCTCGCCACTGCGTCGTGGTGGGCTTGCGGGTGACGGGGGAGCCGGAAGAGCCGCTTCGCGGTGCGCTCGAACGGGTGGTGGGGAGCCGATGCGCGTCTCCGTAGTGGTGGTGGGCAAGGCGAGGGCGCTGGCGCCGGTGATCCGGGAGTACGAGGCGCGGGCGGCCCGCTACTGGCCGCTCGAGGTGGATGAGGTGCCTCAGGCGCGCGGGAGAGTCGCTGCCGATGTCCTCCGCAGGGAAGCGGACCGGATTCGGGCGCGGCTGCGCCCCGGCTACCTCGGAGTGGCTTTGACCCGGCAAGGCGACCGCTTGTCGTCGCTCGAACTGGCACGTTGGCTGGAGCGCCTGACACGGGGGCCCGAGCGGGGTGTCCACTTCGTGATCGGCGGGGCGTTCGGCCTCGAAGAGGGACTCAGACGGGAGTGCCGTTTCGGCTTCTCCCTTTCCGCGCTCACCCTTCCACACGACTTTGCTCGTCTGGTGCTCGCCGAGCAGCTGTACCGGGCCGGAACGATCCTGAGGAACGAACCCTACCACAAAGGACCGAAGTGAAGCGAACTCCCTGGTTCCGCGACTGGTTCGGCGGCGAATACCTTGCCCTGTACCCTCACCGGGACCGGGCCGAGGCGCGACGGGCCGTCGAGCTCCTGCAGGAGACTGCGGGGCGGGGCTCCGGCACTCGCGTCCTGGATCTAGGCTGCGGCGCGGGGCGGCACCTGGTCGAACTCGACCGCATCGGATACCGCGCCATGGGCCTCGATCTGTCGCAACGGATGATCGCCGCGGCCCGCGACGCCTTGCCCGAGGCCGGCCTGGTGCGCGCCGACATGAGATTGCTCCCGTTTCGGCCGGCTTCGTTCGATGTGGTGACTTCGTACTTCACCTCTTTCGGCTACTTTGACGACGAGCGCGACGATCTCGGGGTATTGCACGAGGTTCGCCGCGTCCTTCGGCCCGGAGGAGTGTTCCTCTTCGACTTCATGAATGCGGAAGAAGTGGTGACCAATCTCCGAACCGAGGACCGGCGGACGGTTTCGGGGGTGGACGTGATCCAGGAGCGACGCCTGGTCGACGATGGCCGGGTCGTCGAGAAGAGAATCACCATCGGGCCGCGCGAGGGAAAGCCGGAACGGGAGTTCGTCGAACGAGTGCGCCTGTACCGTCCCGAGGAGCTCGACTCGATGATGGTCCGCGCCGGACTCGTCCCGGGCCCGTGCTTCGGCGGCTACGACCGCTCGCCGTTCACGCGGGCCTCCCCCCGGTACATCGTCGTAGCCGAGGCCTCCCCGTGATGTGCGCGGCGGCAGGGGAATGTCGGGCGGGGCCGCACCCGGCAGGCAAGGTGCGCAGGTAGTGCGCCTGCTCGCGAGACCTCTGGGCGGTTCGCGCCTGGTCCGGGACTATCTGGCCGGAGTCGATGCCGCGGCCGGCTTCTACCGAGGATCCCCCTTCGACCTCGACAGCTACCGCAGGAAGGCGGAGGAGTTGGACCGGGCCGCTGGTTCGGACACCCTGGCGACCGCGGCGGCGATCGTCCGGCCGGCGGGACCGCACGCCGAGAGCGCCCTGCGCGAAGTGATTCGAGAGGGGGGCTGTTTCGTCACTACCGGACAGCAGCCGGGCCTCTTCGGCGGACCCCTTTACAGCCTCTACAAGGCACTGACCGCTGCCAGGCTGGCCGAGGAGCTGGCGGACGCCCTTGGCAGGCCGGTCATGCCGCTGTTCTGGGTCGCCTCGGACGACCACGACTGGGAGGAGGCGAACCACACGCACATCATCGACGGGTCCAATCAGTTGCTCCGCCTCACGCTGGGCGACGGGACGCCGGGAGCTCGCCGCCCACTCGGGCGCACGCGCCTGGGCGACGGTGTCGTGGAGGTGGTCGAGCAGCTGGCGGGGCAGTTTCCGCTGAACGACTACCATGCCCGCTACATGGATCTGCTGCGCGATTCCTTCACGCCTGCGGCCACCATGGGGTCGGCGTTCTCGACCTTCATGGCGGAGCTCCTGCGCGACACGCCGGTGGGCCTGGTCGACGCCGGGGATCCCCGGCTGAAGGAAGCGTCAAGGCCGGTCTTGCGGGCCGAGGCCGAAGACCCCTCCGGCGCCGAGGCCGCACTCCACGAAACAGCCGAGGCGTTGACGACCCTTGGCTACGGGCTGCAGGTCTCGCTGCTTCGGGGGGCGGCCAACCTCTTTGTGGACTCACAGTCGGGCCGCGAACGGCTTCAGCAGGCACCCGGGGGCTTCAGGCTCAAGCGATCGGATCGCCATCTGTCGAGGCGGCGGATCATGCGACTTGTGGAGGAATCCCCACACGCCCTATCGCCCAATGTCCTTCTTCGTCCGGTGGTGGAAAGCTCCATCTTCCCGACGCTTGCCTACGTCGGCGGACCGGGCGAGCTGGCCTACTTCGGGCAACTTGCCGGCCTCTTCCGACATCACGGCGTGGACATGCCGATCGTGGCCCCGCGAGCGTCGCTGGTGGTGGTCGAAGGGAAGGTGACCAAGGTCATGGAGAAGTTCGGCATCACGGTGGACGACGTGCGGGAAGGGGAAGCTCTGGTGAGCCGGTTCGCGAGGGACCGCTTGCCGGCAGAGGTGAGCGGGCCGATCACCCGGTGGCGCGACACGGTCGAGTCCCTCGCGCAGGAGCTCGGCGACGCGTGCGCCGACCTCGATCCCGGGCTGAAGGGGACGGTGGTGAAGACCAGGAATGCCGGACTGGTGGCGCTCGGCGTTCTGGAGAAGAAGATGGTCCGGGCCGTCAAGCGGCGGAACCAGACGACCTGGAGCCAGATCGACAAGGCCCGAATCAACCTGTGGCCTGACGGCAAATCGCAGGATCGTGTACTCAGTCCCATGCAGTACCTGTTGCGATACGGGGACGGATTCGTGTCCATGGCCCGCCGGGAGATCAAGGTGGAGTTGCGGGGGCGCTGACTCCCGCCGATGGGTTCGGTGTGGTCCCGGGCGGCGAGGAGCCGGGCGATCCCGGTGCCCGGAGGCTTTGCCACGCGCAGCGGTGACACGGTAGCTTTACCGCATGCTGCAACTGATCGTGGTTCTCATTTTGATGATCCCCATCCTCGCCATCGTGCTCGACTCCGATGTGGGGAAGGCGATCGCCAGGCGGCTTGAGCGCCGGAAGCTGACTGAAGGGGACGGGGGCGCACACGAGAGACTCGTGTACCTGGAGAGTGAGTTGGAGCGGCTGGGGCAAGAGGTGGGCCGTCTCGACGAGGAGAGTCAGTTCTTCCAGAAGCTGCTGGCAGAGCGCTCCGATCCTGACGCGCTTCCGTAGCTTCTGCCGACGTTGGCGGCCTCCAGAGTAGCATCGGGCATCCTCGTCAGCCGGGTCCTTGGACTCGTGCGTGAGGTCACCTTCGCCCACTACTTCGGGAACGGATCCCTGGCGGATGCGTGGCGAGCGGCGCTGAAGATCCCCAACGTCATCCAGAACCTCCTCGGGGAAGGGAGCCTCAGCGCCTCCTTCATCCCGGTGTACGTCCGTCTCCTGGAAGAGGGGAGGGAAGAGGAGGCGGGACGCGCCGCCGGAGCCGTGCTGGGGCTTCTTGCGACTGCGGCCGGGGCGCTGGCACTGCTCGGAAGCTGGGCGGCACCGATTCTGGTGGCGGTCTTCACCATCGGTTTCACCGGGGACGGCAGGGCGGAGATCCTGGTGACACTGCTGCGAGTCCTCTTCCCCATGACGGGGGTATTGGTGATCTCGGCGTGGGCATTGGGGATCCTCAACAGTCGTCGGCGTTTCTTCATTTCCTACGTGGCGCCGGCGATGTGGAACCTCTCCATGATCGTCACCATGGTCACGGTGGGCGGACGGGGCGTTGCCGGCGTCGACCTGCTCGTCGCCCTCGCGTGGGGAGCCCTGGTGGGGGGTGTTCTTCAGCTGCTGTTTCAGCTCCCCTTCCTGGTGCGTTACCTGAGACATGCGAGGCCCTCGCTCGACACGCGGATCACGGGGGTGCGCGAGATCGTGACCAACTTCGTCCCGGCGGTGGCGGCGCGCGGCGCGGTCAATGTGGGGGCCCTTCTCGATACCAACCTCGCCTCCCTCCTCGCCGTTGGAGCCGTGGGCGCCATGGGCTACGCGCAGACCCTGTACCTGCTCCCCGTTTCCCTGTTCGGCCTTTCGATCGCCGCGGCCGAGCTTCCGGAACTGTCGAGAGACCGGGCGTCCGGCTTGAACGCAATGCGCGAGCGGGCGGGGCAAGCGGTGGGAAAGGTGCTCTTCTGGATGATCCCGGTGACTGCGGGGTACATCTTCCATCGCGAGGAAGTGATGGCGATCTACCAGAGGGGGGCCTTCGATCAGGGGCAAGTGACTGCGGTCGGGTTGATCCTGGCGGTCTACGCTCTGGGACTTCCGGCGGCCGGCACGGCACGCGTCCTCTCCTCGACCTTCTTCGCCCTCGGCGACACGCGCACACCAGCCAGAGTCGCCTATGCGCGGATCGCCGTCTCGGCCAGTGTGGGCGTGGCGCTGATGTTCCCCCTCGACCGATATGTCGTCGGTGGTCTGGGAATGGGAGCGACCGGCCTGGCAGGAGGCTCGGCCGTTGGCTCATGGCTGGAGCTCTTCCTGCTCAGACGCGGGCTCGGCCGGCGCCTTCCCGGACTGACTCTCTTTGACGGCCGCGTGGTGCGGTACCTGTTCGCCGCCGCCGTCGCAACGGCTGTCGGAGTGCTTCCCGGTTTGATCCTGCCACCGGTGCCCCCGATCCTGCGTGCTGCCGTGACGATCCTTCCGGTTGCCCTCGTCTACCTCGGCATCACGCGTGCTCTCGGAGTCTCACCGGTGAGGCTGCGCTCTCCATTCCGTCGCGGGTGACGGCCGTGACCGGCGGTGGAGTTCCTTTCGACGCCGAGCATGCAGGCCGTCTTCCCGCCGACCCGGGCGTCTACATGTTCCGAAGCGCCCGGGGCGAGATCCTGTATGTCGGCAAAGCCAAATCGCTTCGTGCCCGGGTGCGCACCTACCTCGGACAGGGCAGAAGCACGGACATCAAGACGCGGGAACTCGCCCGCCAGGCCGTCGATGTCGAAATCCTCGTCGTGGGCTCGGAAGCGGAAGCGTTGATCCTCGAGGCCAACCTCATCAAGGAACACCAGCCCCGTTTCAACATTCAGCTGCGCGACGACAAGAAGTACCCATACATCAAGGTCACGGTGAACGAGCCCTTCCCGCGGGCCTACGTCACGCGGCGGGTGCACAAGGATGGCGCCCGTTACTTCGGGCCCTTCGTCTCGGTCGCGCGGGTGCGCCGCGCGCTGGAGGTCGTCAAGAGAATCCACGGCATCCGCTCGTGCAGATACGACCTTCCCGTGGAGACGCCGGCCCGTCCCTGCCTCGATCACCACATCGGCCGATGCGCCGCCCCCTGCGTCGGGCTCCAGTCGCAGGCGGACTACCGGGCCATGATCGACCAGGTTCTGCGCGTGCTCTCGGGGGACGTGGCGACCATGCAGGCAGAGGTTGAAGCAGACATGCGTAAAGCTGCTGCCGAAATGGACTTCGAGAGAGCCGCACACCTGCGCGATGTCCTGGCCGGGCTGGACGGCATCGCGCGGCAACAGCGAGTGCAGAAGGTCGGGGGAGGGGATCAGGACGTCGTGGGCATCGCCCGGGACGGCTCCCTGGGCGCGGCCGTGACCCTGCACATTCGTGATGGTGTCCTGATCGGACGGAGTACCCATGTGATGGCCGGCGTGGAGGGGGAGGCGGACGCCGACCTGGTGTCGCGGTCGGTGTCCCACGCGTACCTGTCGAGCGGGGCGCGCGCGTTCGAGCAACTGCCCCGTGAAGTGCTGCTTCCAGCGACCTTTCCGGACCGGGAACTCCTCGAGCGGATCCTGACCACGCACGCCTCGCGGAAGGTGTCGCTGCGTGTTCCCAGACGTGGCGCGAAGGCGCGACTGCTTGAACTGGCACTCGCCAACGCGCGCCAGGCCCTGGACGACAGGGTGATGAAAGGGGGTGTGTCGCTCCCGCGCACCGATGACGTCCTCTACGAGCTGCAGGATCTCCTGGGTCTCAAGGTCGTCCCCCGTCTCATCGTGTGCTTCGACATATCGCACACGCAGGGAGCCGAGGCGGTCGCCAGCACCGTGGTTTTCGAGAACGGCGAGCCCCGGAAGTCGGGCTACCGGCACATGAGAATCCAGGGTGAATGGGGAAACGACGACTACCGGTCGATGGCGGAGGCGGTCCGGAGGTACTTCGCCCGCAGGGTCAAGGAGCTTGGCCCCCTCCCGGATCTGGTTGTGGTCGACGGTGGCAAGGGGCAGCTCGCGGCTGCCCGCGACTCGCTCATGGGTCTCGATCTCTCGCAGGTCGCTCTGGTAGCGCTGGCAAAGAGACAGGAGGAGATCTTCCAACCGGGGGACAGGGAGGGGCTTCGGCTTCCCCGGACGGCACGCTCCCTTCGCCTGCTGCAGCGGGTTCGGGATGAGGCGCACCGTTTTGCCGTTCGCTACAACCGCAAGCTCAGGACCCGCCGAACCGTCCGTTCGCAGCTGGGCGACATTCCGGGAATCGGACCCCGTCGTCAGCAGGCGTTGCTGTCACGCTTCGGCTCGCTCCGGAACGTGCAGGAGGCCACCCCTGCCGAGATCGGGCGCATCCCGGGCTTCAGCGAAGCGATGGGGGCCAGGATACTGACCTATCTGCGAAGATCCTGACCGGGATCATGGCATTTCCGCCGCTCGTGGCGGCTCACCCTTTGACCAGTCTGGAAGCCACCAATATACTATCTGACGGACAAATCCCGTTTTCGCTGCCGAGGAGAGCGGGCACACTGAACGACCTCAGGAGGTTTGTTGTGAACAAGTCCCGGTTCGGACTCCCGTTGGTGGCCGCGACCGTCCTCGCTCTGTCGGGCTGCGCGTCCGGGGGCGGTGGCGGAGGTGAGGAAGGCAATCCCCCCAGAGAAAACGAGCACACTCGGACTGCCGAGTTGTACCTCACCCAGGCGCAGACGCTGGGGGCCACGGAACGGTACGAGGAAGCTCTAAACGCAGCCGTCAACTCCATATTGGAGGATTCGACGAACGCACTCGGCTATTTCCAGGCCGCGCGGGCACAGATGGGCCTGGGCGACTACGCCGCCGCCGATTCGCTCTTCAACGTGGCTCTGGAGCTGTATCCCGGGTACGATGAGGACATCCGGATCCAGCGCGAGTCGAGCTGGATCGATCTGTTCAACCAGGCGATCGGCCCCCTCGACTCCGGAGACGCGGCAGAGGGCACCCGCATCCTGGAAGCAGCCGGGACGATGTTCCCGGGGCAGCGTCCGGAGGCGCTGATCAACCTGGGCGTTACCTACAACAACCTGGGACGAACCCAGGACGCCATCGACGCGTACGGAGCCGCTCTCGAAATCATTCAGGGTCCCCGTATGGCGGAGGTCGACAGCACGACGGCGGCCGACTGGGCCGCCAGGGAACTCAGCGTGACCTTCAACCGGGCCCAGCTCCTGAGCGAAGCAGAACGGTACGATGAAGCTGCCGCCGCGTACGAGAGATTTCTCGAGTCCAACCCCGGCGACGTCGGGGCCCTGTCCAGCCTGGCGGCAGTCCTTTCCCAGGCCGGAATGCCCGATTCCGCGCAGGCCATCTACGACAACCTCCTGGCGGGGACCGGGCTGGGCATGCGGGAGTACTTCAACATCGGGGTGGGGCTTTACGGGGCCGACGTCTACGACCGCGCGGCCGAGGCCTTCCGCCAGGTGGCGGAAGTAGCCCCCGAGAACCGCGACGCCGTGTTCAACCTCGCCCAGTCACTCGTCGATGGCGAGGATTGGGAAGCCCTCATCCCCGTCGCCCGCCAACTGCTGGAGTTGGACGGCCACAACCCGGACAGCTATACGATTCTCGCCCAGGGGCTGGTCGCAAGCGACGAGACCCAGGAAGCGGTGCAGATCCTCGAGGCTCGGGAGGCAATGCCTTTCCAACTCGAGCAATCCACCCTGGAGCCCCAGGCTCGGGGGGGAGCATCGCTCGTCGGGACACTCGTCAACAATACTCTGGACGCCGGAACAACAGTGACGATCCGGGTCCACTTCAATGGCGAAGACGGAGCCGAAATCGGTGCCACCGACATTCGCGTGACGGCGCCGGCGCAGGGTGGTGCGGAGCCCTTCCGGGCGACCCTGGACAGCGACGAGAGCGTAATGGGCTACTACTTCGAGGTGTTGAGTCCATAGGTCCTTGATTGCGGAGCGAGCCGCGGGAGTAGCTCAGTTGGTAGAGCATCAGCTTCCCAAGCTGAGGGTCGCGGGTTCGAGTCCCGTCTCCCGCTCGTCCGCTTGTCAATTGACTCCTGGATTTCGGCACGGGTCATCGGCCCCCATGGACGCGGGCTACGGTGGCGCGTGGGTGTTCACGCGGGTAACTTGGATGTTCATGTGGACCGGGCCTGAAGGCCCCGTCCGGGTCATCACCTCAGTCAGGAGGTAGATATGCAGCGCTTTCGAACACTCCTGGTAGTCTCGCTTACGCTGGCCGCGGTCACGCCGCTGGCCGGACAGACACCCACGGAAGAGCTCATGCGTCGTGTCGAAGCGGCGGAGAATGCTGTAACTACTGTCGATGTACTCCTCCGTGGTGCGGCAGCGGCACGGCTTCTGGGCGATTTTGCCGACGCCGAGGCAATTCTGGAAAGGGCCACGGCGGCCCTCGGGCTAGTTGACAATGCCTGGGTCACCGAGATGATCTTCCATGCCCTGGCGTCGGGCAAGGGCTCCAACGGAATGCAGAGGGCGTTCCGTGAGGCTCGCAAGCGGATCCGCATGTCGCCGCAGCAGATCGCGGATGTGACGAACAACTTCCCGTCTCTGCTTCTCGGAGGCGAGTTCGACGAGATGATCCTGAGTTTCTCGGCCGATCATCCCGATCCCGACTACAGGTGCGAATGCCAGGCGGAGAAAGCGTGGGTACACCGGGTTGCCGGCCGGCAACACGAGTCGCGGATCCTGTGGGGAGAACTTGTGGCTGCGTGGGACCGCAATCCTCTGGAGTTTGCCGATCCCGATGCGCAGGCCAACTGGCAGGGACAATACGCTCGCAACCTTGCGCGTGCCGGGAGGATCTCCGACGCCCGCGCGGCTCTGGAGAAGGCGATGTCCATGCCGGTCAGCGACGACGAGCGGCCGGCGGTCCAGCGCCGCTGGGCGCAGACCCACGCGGAACTCGGCGATGTGAAGGGGGCGGTGTCCCTGCTCGAGCCCCTGATCGCCAACTCTACCCTGGTGACCGTCAACAGCCTTTCCACACGCTACACGTGGGAGCCCGTGCGCAACACCATCGAGTTCCAGGAGATGCTCGCCCGGCACCGCTGAAGGAGCGGTGGGCGAGGCTTACCCGGCTGGAGAAACTCGCTTTCCCGCCGACTGGGGAGGCGTAAGCTCGTGGTGCGAATTGGCGAAATCGGAGCGGGCTCGATAGCGGAAGCCCTCGAGCTCCGCATCGGGACCAGGATCGTTACCGTCAACGGGGCCCGGGTGAGGGACAGCATCGATTTCCACTTCCTCACGGCCGAAAACGAGCTCGAACTCGAGGCCGTGGACCCCGATGGCGTCCTCGCCGTCTACGAGATATCCCGTGACCCGTCCGAACGGCTCGGCATCGTGCCGGCGAGGGACACGATCCGGGAATGCGCCAACGAGTGCGTCTTCTGTTTCATCGACGGGAATCCCCCGGACGCGCGGGCGCCGCTCTGGCTCCGCGACGACGACTTCCGGCTCTCATTCACCTACGGCAGCTACGTCACCCTGACGAATCTCGGTCCGCGAGGCCTGCAACGCCTCGTCGACCAGCGTATTTCCCCGCTCTACGTGAGCGTTCACGCCACCAACCCGGACGTCCGGATTCGCCTCCTCAAGAACGACCGCGCGGGCCTGATCCTGGAACAGCTGCGGGGTTTGCTGGACGGCGGACTGGAAGTGCACACGCAGGTCGTACTGTGCCCGGACTGGAACGATGGCGAGGAGCTCGACCGCACCATCCGCGAACTCTACGCGCTCGGCAAGGGCGTGCTGACGCTCTCGGTCGTGCCCGTGGGCCTCACCCGCTACAACCTCGGCCGCCCGGTACGTTTGCTGCTGCCCGCCGAAGCGGCGACCGCGGTGCGACAGACCGGGGCCATTCGCGACCAGGCCATGCGGGAGCGGGGGCACAGCTGGTGCTACGCGGCCGACGAGCTCTTCCTGATTGCCGGGAGAGATGTCCCGGCGGCCGGCTACTACGACGACTGGGCACTCCTCGAGAACGGTGTGGGCGCCTTGCGCACCCTCCTGGACTCGTTCCACGAGGGGAAGGATCGTCTTGCGCCGGTGGACGGCGTGGACCGGGTGCGGATCGTCACCGGGACATCGATGCGCCCCTGGTTCGAAGAGCTGGCCCCTTGCGTCTCCCGCAGAATGAAGTGCGCTGTGGAGGTCGTCGCCGTCCGAAACCGGTACTTCGGGCCGTCCGTGACGATCGCCGGCCTGCTCTCCGGCGCGGACATACTGGATGCGGCCCAGGACTCTCGAAGCGGCGACCTCGTGCTGCTTCCGGGCGAGGCCCTCAACGGCGACAGCGTGTTCATCGACGGCCTGGCTCTTTCCGACATGGCTCGGCGGTTGTCGCCGGCGGTGGTCCGTCCTGGTCATGAGCTCGTCGAGACGTTGACCGCCGCCCGCACACCGGCACTTCGATGAGCCTTCCGGTCGTCGCGGTGGTGGGGCGGCCCAACGTTGGGAAGTCCACCTTCTTCAACCGGGCCATCGGGCGCCGGGTGGCAATCGTGGACGACACCCCCGGCGTCACCCGGGACCGGAATTTCGGGCAGGCGGACTGGATCGGCCGCAACTTCTTCCTCGTGGACACCGGAGGCGTAGTAGAAGGCTCGCGGAGGACGATCGACCGCCTGATCCGTGAGCAGGCAATGATCGCAGTCAAAGAGGCGGACGTGGTCCTCCTCCTGGTGGACTCCAAGACGGGCGTACACCCGCTGGACCAGAAGTTGTCGGAGGTACTGCGCAAATCGGACAAGCCCGTCCTTCTGACGGTCAACAAGGTGGACGACCTCCCGACCGAGCGCACTCATCTGGACTTCTGGGAACTGGGGATGGGAGAGCCCCACCCGGTCAGCGCGGTTTCCGGAAGGGGTTTCGGCGATCTGTTCGACGTCATGGTCCCCCTGCTTCCGGAAGAGACGGGTGAACCCGAGCCCGACGACCTCAGGGTGGCGGTGATCGGGAAGCCCAACGCCGGGAAGTCGTCGTTGGTGAACCGGCTTTTCGGTGAAGAGCGTGTTGTGGTGAGCGAGGTGCCCGGGACAACCCGGGATCCGGTCGATCTGGCCATGAAATACCATGGACTGAATCTCACCTTCGTCGATACGGCGGGGCTTCGTCGCCACGCGCGAATGCAGGACTCGGTGGAGTACTACTGCAGCCTTCGCACCGCACGGGTCGTTCGCGAAGCGGACGTGTGCCTGGTGGTCGTGGACTGTGCCGAGGGCCTCCACGTGCAGGACGTAAAGATCGCTGAGACCGCCTGGGAGGCCGGCTGCGGGGTCATCATGGTGTGCAACAAGTGGGATCTGGTGTCCAAGGAGACGCAAACGGCGGCCGCATTCGAGCGGGAGGCGGGGAAGAGGGCACCCTTCCTGCAGCACGTGCCCTTCCTCTTCGCGTCGGCGCTTACGGGGTTGCGTATCCGCAAGACCCTGGATCTGGTCCGGCAAGTCGCAGAGCTCAGGCAGCAGCACATCGGCACCGCGCAGGTGAACGAGGCGATCGAGGCGCTGGTGGAACGGCAGCCGCCGCCACACGCGCGCGGGCGCACGGTCAAGCTCAAGTACGCCACCCAGGCCCGTACGTCACCCCCCACCTTCATCATCTTCTCGAACCTCCCCGACGAGATCCCGGTCCACTATCGCCGCTACATCTCCAACCAGATGCGGGCCAGGTGGGACTTCACGGGCGTGCCGATACGGATCAGGCTACGCAGGAGCGGCGAGTGACCGGGGTCGACCGGTCTGGATTCCCCGCAGCGCATGTGGTAACGTCGTGAGGAAATCCGGGCCGGTGACCGGCGGCCGGGACCCGGCTTGCCCAACACCACGGGGGAGACCGTGACGAGCGCACTCATGCTGGTTCTGGCGGCGTATGTGGCCGGGTCGGTCCCGTCGGCTTTCTGGATCGGCCGGTTCGTGTACCGCAAGGACCTCCGCACGCTCGGCAGCTGCAACCTGGGGGCCACCAACGCGTTCCGGGTTCTGGGTTGGCGGGCCGCCGTCACGGTGGTCGCCGTCGATGTGTTCAAGGGCTTCGCGCCCGTGTGGTGGTTCCCGGCCTTCGATGGCCAGACCGCCGCGTGGTGGACTGTCCTGTACGGCGCGGCGGCGATTGTGGGCCACGTCTTCTCCTTCTGGGTCGGCTTCAGGGGAGGGAAGGGGGTCGCGACCAGCGCGGGTGTGTTGGCTGCGGTCGCGCCGGTTGCGGTGCTGGCCGGCGTCGGAACCTGGCTGATCGCCATGCTGGCCACCCGAATCGTGTCGCTGGCGTCGATTGCCGCCGCCCTCGCGGTCGGGATCGCGGGACTGCTCATCGCCGACGCCGGGCTCTCGGTGCGAGTCTTCCTCGGCTTCATCGCCGCCTTCGTGGTCTGGGCCCACCGTTCCAACATTCGCCGGCTGATGGCGGGAACGGAGCCGCGCCTCGGAAGACCCGGTGCTATCGACCGGGAGGACCCATGAGCGCTCCCATCCCACACAGGGTATCGGTCATCGGCGCGGGTGCGTGGGGCACCACCCTGGCCAACCTGCTGGCCGATACCGGCGCGGATGTGCGACTCTGGGCGCGGGAGGCGGAGGTGGCGGCGTCCGTCAGGGAAATCGGTCAGAACTCCCTGTACCTGGAGGGTGCGTCACTGAACCCGGCCCTGTCGGTGACCAACTCCCTGGCGACTGCCCTGCGCGAAGCGGAAACCGTGGTGTGGGTGTGCCCGGTCCAGCACTCCGCCGCCGTGCTGTCGGAGGCGGCGCCCTTCATACCCCCGTCGGCGATGGTGGTCACCGCCTCCAAGGGGATCGAGATTACGACCCTGCGACGAATGGACGAGATCTTCGCCGAGGTGCTGCCGCGGGAGCAATCACATCGCCTGTGCGTGCTCTCGGGACCCAGCTTCGCGCGGGAGGTAGTCGCCGGCGCCCCCACGGCGGTGGTGGTGGCCAGCCGGGACGAGGACGCTCGTCTCGGCGCCCAGGCGCTGTTCCAGACGGATCGCTTCCGGGTCTACACCAATTCGGACGTGGTGGGTGTCGAGCTGGGGGGCGCCCTCAAGAATGTGATTGCCGTGGCTGCCGGCGTTGCCGCGGGCCTGGAGCTGGGGCACAATGCCGTGGCCGCGCTCATGACCCGCGGGGTGGCGGAAATCAGCCGGCTGGGTGTGGCTCTCGGGGCTCAACCCGCTACCTTTGCCGGACTCGCCGGAATGGGTGACCTGGTTCTGACCTGCACCGGCGGGCTGAGCCGGAACCGGACCGTGGGATACCGCCTCGGTCTGGGGCACTCCATGGAAGAGATCATGGGCAAGGCCCGAACGGTGGCGGAAGGCGTGGCGACCGTTCGCGCGGTCCGCAGACTCGCGCGCAGGTTGGGGATCGAAATGCCCGTATCGGCCGAGGTGTTTCGGATCGTCGTCGAGGGCGCGGACCCCATGGAGGCGCTGCACCGGCTGATGACCAGGGAACCGAAGTCCGAGAACCCGGACATCCTCCTCGTCGGGGAAGGGAGCTGAAGACCGTGGAGCCGATCGCCCGCAAGACATACTATTCGATCGGGGAAGTCAGTAGCCTGACCGGACTCAAGGCCCATGTGCTCCGGTACTGGGAGACCCAGTTCGACGTGCTGTCGCCGACAAAGAACCGGGGCGGCAGCCGGGTGTACAGAATGAGGGAGATCGAGACCATACTGCTGGTGAAGCATCTTCTGTACGAGAAGCGCTATACCATCGAAGGTGCCAAACGGGAGTTGAAGAAGATGCGGCAGGGAGGCAGGATCGACGAGGTCCGGAAGCTGTATGCCGAACCTGCGGTCCTCGGTTCGATCAAGGAGAACCTCATGGCTCTTCGCGATGTCCTGACCCTGCCGGACGGCTGAGGACTCCGGGCCCAGCGTGCGCATTCTCTGCACAAACGACGACGGTTACCTGTCCCCGGGCATCCGGGTGCTCGCCGAGGCCGCTCGCGCGATCGGCTCCGTCGACGTCGTGGCCCCCGACCGCGAGCAGAGTGCGTCCAGCAACGCCCTGACCCTGCACAGTCCCCTGCGCAAGCGGAAGGCCCCGGACGGGACCACGATCCTCGACGGCACGCCCACCGACTGCGTCATCCTCGCGGTGAGCGAGCTTCTCGGCGAACGCCCCGACCTCTGCGTCTCGGGGATCAACCACGGCCCCAACATGGGGGAGGACGTCCTCTATTCGGGGACGGTCGCGGCCGCGATTGAGGCCACCCTCCTCGGGATTCCCGCGGTGGCGTTCTCCTACGCGGGGCGGGGGATCGAAGAGGTGGAGGGGTGGCAGCCGGTCGTGAGCAGCCTCCTGAAGCAGATCGTGGCGAAGGGCATTCCTGCGCACGAACTGCTGAATGTGAATCTCCCCGCTCTCGCCCCGTCGGAGCTGCGCGGCGTACGCGTGACGAACCTCGGACGGCGCCGGTACATCGATTCCATCACACGGGCACCGGACCCTTCAGGCAGGGAATACTACTGGATCGGCGGCGGGTACCCTCACTGGAACGGCGGGCCGGACTCCGACTTCCGCGCGGTCAAGGAAGGGTACGTTTCGGTGACGCCTCTTCACCTCGACCTCACCAACTACACCCGTCTCGACGAAATTCGCGGATGGAACCTCAGCGCGGGATGAACCACTGGTGCGGGAACGCGCTGCGCGGCATCTGCATGGGCCTGGCGGACGTGGTCCCGGGGGTGTCCGGTGGCACCGTCGCGCTGATCCTGGGAATCTACCCGCGTCTGGTCAACGCGGTGGGAAGCGTGGGCGCCGGGATGATCGCACGCATCCGTATCCCCGCCTTTCGCACCCTGCTCAAACAGGGACTGCGAGACCCCGCCCGGCTGGCCGACGACAGGGATGGGCGCGATGCGGGACATGTGCTGCTGCTGGCGTCGGTCGCGGTTGGCATCGTCCCGGCGATCGCTGCCGGGGCCCACACCATCCCCCCGCTCCTCGACAGTCATCCGGCGCAGCTACGGGGGCTCTTCCTGGGCCTCGTCGCGGCTTCGGTCTTCATCCCCTTTCGCGAGATCGGTCGCCGGACCCCATCCCGGTGGTTTCTGGCCCTGGGCGCCGCTCTCGTCGCGGCGTGGGTATCGGGGCTGCCGGAGCCGACGACGCGGCACGCCC
The DNA here is from genome assembly GCA_963555795.3 of Longimicrobiales bacterium. Classification (GTDB taxonomy): domain Bacteria; phylum Gemmatimonadota; class Gemmatimonadetes; order Longimicrobiales; family Gaopeijiaceae; genus Bin94. Next base: position 1,960,326 of record CAUVXA020000007.1, read on the forward strand.
GCGGATTCGTGTCGCTGGAATTCGCCGCGCCCCCGGCGGCCGAGGTACGGCTCACACCGGCGAACCTGACGCTGGTCGCACCCGGAGGCGACGACCGACCCGGAATCTCCTACGGGTTGGCTGCTTTGGTCACCGTCCCCGCGGGCGCGCTCTCGGCCGAGATCGAGGTCGTGGCACGGATGGCCGGCGACGCCGCCAACGTGCCCCCCGGCTCGATCCGCGAGGTGGAGGGGGAGGAGCCGCTGGCGATCTCAGCCGTGTCCCAGCCCGCCGCGCTGGCCGGCGGCCGCGACCCGAGCCTCGGGTATGTCTTTCTGGGCGGCGCGCTGGCCATCTCGGCCATGACCCTGCCGGGTCTGTCAGGGGCCTTTGTGCTGCTGCTGCTCGGGCTCTACCACTTCGTTCTCCACTCGCTTGCGCTGGCCGTCTCCCACGGTGACCCGGGGGCCGCGGCCGTCGTGGCCACGATGGTGGCGGCCATGGGCACGGGCCTGCTCACCTTCGCGCGTGTACTTAGGCACCTGTTCTCCAGGTGGCGGGACGGCACCCTCGCGGTGCTGGTAGGGTTGATGATCGGCTCGCTGCGAAAGCTCTGGCCCTTCGTGGACCACCCGGGGCATGGCAGAGAAGTCCTGACGCTGCCCGCCGCGGGAGACCCAGGCACGGTCAGCGTGGCGCTCATGTTCGCCGCAGGGGTCGGACTGGTGGTGCTCATGCACACCGTGGGCCGCCGCGCGGACCTGAGAAGACGCGCTGACCGACGCTGAATCCGGGCTGAGGGGCGGGAAGGGGAAGTCCCGAAATGTCCCCGCCGAGTTCGTCAATTCGCCGGTAGGCCATCAGTCCTTCCGGGCCAAAAGCCAGCGGAAGTCCGAGGTCTCCGGGCAGCGCAGCCGTTTACCGATCGTCGATCGTGACGCGCCAGACGGCCAACTGTATCTCCGCGTTCGGCAGCTCACGGTGTTCGAGCAGCAGTCCGTCGCCCACAAAGGTCTCGAAAAGACCTGGCAACTGTGCTTTGACAACCACCGTGCCTGACTGCAGATCGATGACATCGAGCCTTGATTCGTAGATTGAGTCCAACGTGCTATCCGGCCGCCGCCTAACGCCGACCAGGCCGCCGGGAAACTCTCGCGGCTCGTAGTGTCGCTCCCAGCCGTCGCGCACCATGCGGAACAGAACCCACAATCTGTCGGCGTCGTCGAAGCGAACGGCCATCACCTCGTGCGGCATGGGGTGATCCGTCAGATTGTACGGAACCTGCTTGACCTCAACCTCATTGAGGCTCACCTCATGATGGAATTCGACCAATCGACTCCCACGGGAGTCCCACACTTCGACCATGTAGGCGAATCGCTGTGCGGCCGCGACAACGCCGTCTGACCTGGCTGCAAGGATCCGGAGTGAGCGCATCGCGTCGTGAGGGCCAGTCGCATCGGACATACCGAAGGAGCGCACCACCTCCTCTCCGCGGATGAGGTGCAACGGCAAGCGGATCATCTCGGCTGATGTAACCACGGCATTTGCGATATAATCCCCATTCAATGCCGCGGCACTGAAGAGGGATGCAACACGGCCCGGAAGTTTCTGCTCTTCCACTAGGGCGAAGTTCGCGTCGAAAACGCTCTCACGGGTGTTCCTTGGATCCAGAACGTGCACACGCCCGTCAGAGTCAGCGTGCACGAAAGCTACGCGACCAAACTCCAGCGGGCCCTGTCCCGCTCGACCCACTTCGCGAAGGAACCGCCCGGCAGAGTCATATACCTTCAGCGATTCTCCCTGCCCTATCCAGTAGCGGCCCAGGCTATCTCGTGTCACGACGCGGGACCGCTGGATGAATCCATCCCCTACCGTGTCGCCCAGAACCGCCAACTCCTCGAGCCGCGCGCACGTCGTGCAGAGTTCCTCGGCGTCCCGCAGCAGATGGCGACCGCGACTGTCGCCGGACAGAGCCCAGTTCTGAGCCAGTGCGGAGGACGGGATCGCCACGACCGCTGCAGTCACCAGCAGCATCACGGTGAGAAAACGTCTTGGAGAAAGCACGTCAACCTCCTCGGTTGGTGGGGCGTAATCGACCGCCCGCGTCTGTAGAGTACACTAGCGCCGCCGCCGGTTGCCCGATAAGAGTCAATGGACCATGAGCATCAAGGCCGAATACAAGGATGGGGTGTTCGTGCCCCTGCAGGAGGTGGAAGACCCCACGCCCGGCGAGGTCTACCAAGTCTTCTCCGAGAGCGAGTTGAAACGGCTTGCGGCGGACGTTCCGTGGTTGAAGGGTTCGGAGCGCAGCTTCGAGTTCTGGGAGAACGAGGAGGATGCCGTCTACGATGGCCTATAGGCAGGGCGACATCGTTCTCGTATCCTTCCCCTTCACCGATCTCACCTCATCCAAGCGACGCCCCGCGCTGGTCCTTTCCCCGGATTCCTTCAACGCGGCCGGAGAGGACCTGGTCCTGGCGGCGGTGACTTCCCACATTACGGATGACCCGAACGCGGTGCGTCTCTGGCCCGGCGGTCGGGCAAGGTCGGCCCGAGCGGCAAGCCGGTGTCCGACCGGATCATCGAATACGACCTGAAGTTCCTGCTCGCGGTCCTCAACTGGGCAGCGAGGTCGAGGGACGAGGAGGGTAGGCTCCTTCTGGAGTCCAACCCGCTGCGGGGCCTGAAGACGCCCAGGCAGAAGAACCCGGCCAGAGTGCTGCTCACCGATGCCGAGTCGAGGCCCTGCTCAAGGCGTCGCTGCTGATGGACTGGCGCTTCCGCGTGGCGCTGGTGATCGCTCACGAGACAGGACACCGCATCGGCGCCATCCGCCAGCTCTGCTGGTCGGACATCGACATGGAGGGGGGGACTATCCGATGGCGTGCCGAGCACGAGAAGACAGGGCACGAGCACCGGACGCCGGTGACCGCCGAAGCACTCGACGCCCTGGAGGAAGCGCGGAGGCAGAACCCCGGCATCGGGGATGCTCCTCTGCTTCCGGCACCCGGGGATCCCTCGAAGAGCGTGAGCCGCTCACGGGCGCGCACTTGGTGGACGAAAGCCCAGACGCTGGCGGGGCTGGAACCCAAGCGTGGCCGCGGCTGGCACTCCCTGAGGAGGAAGTTCGCTTCGGACCTCATGAACGAGCCGCTCGAACCCCCAATGTCCCCGTCAGGACTCGAACCTGGGGCCTACTGCTTAGGAGTCGCTCCAAAGGGGACGCGAATCGCGGCAAGAATCATGATGAATCTGATAATCTGTTGTGGGACAACGATATACATATGATAGCCTTTTGGTTGTCCCCTCTTCATACCCATTTTTGAAAACTGGATTCCAAACGACCCTAGCGGACCTTGGCGGACACGTCGGCCACCCGATTGCCATCTTCGACGACTACGTACCCATCCGCTGGAGCCGAAGATCCTGTGTGTGTTGCGCGTGTAGCGCTCGCTCGCCGTCCAAGTCTCGATAGACGACGATGGACTGTTCGTACGCGGAGCCCCAGTCGCTGAATCGGACGCGCTGATCCAACTCTCAATGCGCTCTCGGATCGGCCTGAAGTCTTCGCGGATCGTCTCCACCTTCCGTATTCTGGCGGGCAGTCCCCCTCTGAACCACCGCTTTAATCGACTTCCAAGATCGTAGAAGCGGACCTTGGACAATTCTCGCTGCAGTTCGTCGTGGAAGCCCCTGGTCGGATCTTCTTCGAGCAGCGTCTTGAGCCTGTGGTTGGTCTGCTCGAACTTCGCACGCGGCGCCGCTTGCCGCTGCCCCGTGTACTCTGGATCGTCTTGGAGCGTCAGAAACAGACGGAGCACATCGGCGCGGATGTCCATGAGACTAGACAGGAAGAACAGGTTGATGTCCGACGCCGCCGTCTTGGCGTCGTTCTCCGAGCCAATCTTTCGGCTGGTTAGGTGCCCGGACTGGTGATGGAGCCGGTTTATGTCACGCCTCGCCTGCACGAGTTCCGCCTTCATGGCATCCGTGAATCGCTGGCTGTGCTCGAACTGCGACCAGATTTCGTCAAGCTGCTTCGTTGCGCTTTGGAACTTGGCGTACGTCTCGGCCTCCATGACTTGCCGCACACGGGCCAAGACCTCGGAAAGTGTGCCGAGAGTCCTCTGCGTCCGGTCCAGGCGTGCGCCGGTGATGAGTGACGAGACAGTCATGAAGAGCATCACGGGGGCCACGACAGGCAGGATAGCGCTGCCAGCGGCGATGAACGGACCGTGCCCGATGATGCGGCCCCCACCCATGACAGCCGTCGAGACTCCCTCGCCAATGACCATCAGCGTCTTGGGACTGGCAGTCGCTAGAAAGACGTTGCCGGCGGCCAGGGATGATGAGGCGGCCGTGCTGCCGGCGGCGAAGAGCGGTTGCAGCCAAACGCTTTCGATCACGCCGCCGGACTCGAAGCTGCGACCGTCGTCCCACGAGGCGCGAAGGGCGTCGCTGATGTCCCGGCCCAGATCGACGACGGCGATCGGGGGGTGTCCGTCGCACGCAAGCACCTGCCCGACCGGTTGGCGGGGAGGCGCTTGTGGCAGAGCGACAATCTCGGTCTCTGCCTGCGCCGAATACCGCAGGGGCTCTTCCCCCGGACCGATAGCCTCCACGGTCTCCTCGTCTGGAGAAGACCACCGCCGTAACACTTGCCCGAGCCAATGTATGAGCCCGGCCAGAAGGGATCGGACCCTGTTCCTCTTGTCACTCATCGACGCTGCCGTTTCTCCTCGGCTTGTGGCTCAGCCTGACAACCGCCCTCAGAGCTCGAGAGCCACGATGACCATGCTGATTACGACGAGGCTAAGGCAGACCACACGTACCCGGGAGAACGGCCGACCTGGGATCTCCTGCCCCCGCCATCGATGGTACAGCATCCTCCCCAACTTGATGCTCGCGACGCCGCCTACAAGGGAAGCAAGAAACTGCAGGTCAATGGTCATTGCTCGTCTCCCTACTTATCGCGTACACACTTCTTTAGTCGGCCGGGTAGTCGCTGGAGGGTGCCCAATGGGAACACCAGACATCGAAGGTCAGGTGCCGCCGAGAGACGCGCAACTGGTGGACGACGTCGTCGTGCGGGGGGCACACTTGAGCCCGAGACGGTGGCGGCCAAGGGAGTGGCCTGCCAGTCGACCGGAGGTCACATTATCCATCCCCCAATCGTAATGAGGTCGAATGGCGGGAACTTGGCGGGCCATCTCAGCTTTCCGAGTCCGCCTCAACGCTCCTTCTGCTGACCGCCGAGCTCCGCCTGTTGCCGCACTACTCGCGTCGGCCGGACCGATCCCAATGCTAGTGCGCACGTGGAGATGGGGTTGCTGAAGGAGGCGCGCGGCAACATCGAGGCAACGGTGGAGCACCTGACAAGCGCGCTTGTCTCGGCCAGCGTCCCCAGAAGCGATCCCTACCGCCCCCCAGCCCGCACACCGTAGACAACGATCTGCGGAACCATCGCGTTGTCGTACTCCAAGAGATACACCGCTGGCACGCCGCCGCGGTCCAGCAGGTTGACCGCCAGCGGGTCCCACACATACCGCCCAAGGTGACGGCGCTCGCGCAGGTTGAAGACATCGAGCCGCGTGTCAAAGTAGTCGTCGTCATGGCCGGGGGATATTGCGAATCCGATCCGGGTCTGCACCAAAGGGACCTCGTCCCATTCGGGATCCGCGGTCATCACGGTCATCCAGAGGTTGTCGTCCGCGTCCAGCGCCAGCCCCGACAGTCGCGTCTCCGGAGGATCCCTCGATCGGTCCGGCATGTCGAAGATCTCCGGGAACTCGATCGGTCCGGCATGTCGAAGATCTCCGGGAACCAGGGTAGTTCCCCCTCGAAGTCCTGCAGGAACTCACCCTCCACGGACCATTCCTGGACGGCCGGAGTCGCAGTCCACCCCCACCACATCGTACCGGGACGGCTCAGCACGCTGCCCACCACGTACTTGCCGAAGTTCCACTGGACGTCGGTCACTTCAGCTCCCGCATTCGCGGCTCCGAAGTCGAGCGTGACAGCTCCGCTCGACAGGTCCATGAGGTGGAGCGGGTGCTCGATGACTCTCGTGCGCCAGTTGGTCGCAATCACGACGATCCGTCCCCGGCCGACGGGCGTAAACGGTCCACCTTCCGGGTAGCGATAGGGGTGCTGGGTGATGTATTCCCCCGCAGGCGACAGGATGATCACCGCGCTCTTCGTGCCATCAAACACCACGATTCGTCCATCGATCACATCGACATCGTACATGGAGCGAAATTCGCCTGGCCCGTCCCCTTCTCTCCCGATCTCCCGCATGAACGTTCCGTCGTGATCGAAGATCTTGATTCCGGTACCGCCCAGAGGGAAGAGCAGATACCCCAGCTCCTCGTCCCAGGCGACGAGCATCATGTCGCCCTCGATGATTCCCGGTCCGTCCGCGTCACCCAGCCGAACCAGTTCGTTAACCTCGAGTTCACAATCGTTGCACAGCTCGAAGTCGTGCCAGTCGAGGACTTCCTGGGCGGGTAGGGCAGGGGTGGGGAACAGCAGGAGGAGGAAGGCGATGAGGACGAGAACATGGAGCCTGGACGATTTCATCGGTCGTCCCCGTAGCCGGGTCAGCGTACCGTCTTGAATTGGACATTGATTCAGTTTGGGCCTGGAACAGAGGATAGGCTCCGTGGTTCCCCTGGGCAACTGCGTGGGAAGGCAGGAAGGGCCCCCATTCTCCGACCCACCCACGGCGGCGTGCAGCGGACTAAGGCATGGGCAAACCAGTGTTCGGGATTGTCTGTCAATGGACAAGACCGCGCGGCTTGCCATGCCCCTTCAGCAGGCATAGCCTTAGGGATGGAGACGCCGCAGAATCCTCCTCCCTCACAGCCGTCGTGGGTGAGCCAGGCTCGCGACCTGATCCATCGGCGCGTTCCCCACATCCTGGCCATCTACGCCGGCGTATCATGGGGTCTGGTCGAGTTCACGGCCTTCGCCGTGGACGAGTTCCTGCTCTCGCCGCACTGGACGCGCATGGTGCTGGTCACGCTTTTCATGGTGCTGCCGAGCGTCTTCATGCTCGCCTGGTTTCACGGCAAACCCGGGCAGGACAGGGACTCGCTGGCACGGACGGAGAAGATCGGTATTCCCGCCAATCTCGTGCTGTGCGTGGTCGTGCTTTCGGTACTCTTCGAGGGAGAGGACTTGGGCTCGACCACCACCGCGGTCACGGTGGAGACGGAGGACGGGGAGACCATCGAGCGGGAGGTGCCCAAGACCGGGTTCACGAAGACCGCAGCGCTCTTTCCCCTGGATCTCGGACCCGGATGACAGAGGACGAGTCGTGGATCTCGTACGCGGTTCCCGAGGCGCTGGTGCTCGACCTCCTGGCCGACGAGTTCTTCGTGCCGATCCCCCTTTACTGGTCCGAGTCGTACGTGAGGGAGCGGGGGTTCGAAAACTTCACGGCAGCGCCCTTTGCCCTCAAACGCGAACTGGCACAGCAGTGGTACGCGGGGTTCATGGCGATCGGCGAGATCGACCGGGTGGACGACCTGCTCCGCGTCACCCTCAGGCTGTACAGAGTGGACGACGGATCGCTTGCGGGGGAGACCGTCCACCAAGGGGCCGACATGCTCGCAGTCGTCGACGAGATGTCGGCGCCGGTGAAGGTCGCGCTGGAGATTCCGGCCCGCGAAGGCTTCGAGGACTTGCCCGTGCGCGGACGGCTTTCCGAGAACGCCGCCGCGGTGGAGGCGTTCTTCAAGGGTGTCTTCCGCTACCGTATCCACCGGGATACCGAGGGGGCCACCGAGTACCTGACCACCGCCACAACACTCGATCCCAGTTTCACCGTCGCCCAGTACACCTTGTACCAGGTGTTGCAAGCGCATGCGGAAGGCGAGGTCGTCGCCATAGCCCCGCTGGTGACGGCAATGGAGCACCTATATCGAGTGCCAGAGCGCTACGGCTTCCAGGTGAAGGTGCAGTATTACCTGCTGACCGGGGAGATGGACCGAGCGGCGGCCGTGGTGGAGATGTGGGTCGGTCTGTACCCCAACGACCTGAACGCTTTGCGCATCCAAGCGGGCATGCAGCTATCGAACGGTGATTGGGACGATGTACTGGCTACCTTCGCCGCGATCCGCCTCCTCGATCCCCTGGACGGCCGACCAATCCTGGATATGGCGCAGGCGCACGAGAATCTCGGCAACTATGACCAGGCTATGTCCCTGCGCACCGAGTATGTGGAGCGGTTCCCGGGAGATGCATACGGGTACTCGGAGCTGGCCGACTTCCATCGGCGGCGCGGTCAGCATGAAGACGCCCGCGAAGCGCTGGAGCGGGCCATCGTTCTGGAACCTCTGGCACAAGGATTCGCGAGGGAGCTCGCGGAACTCGACCTGGACATTGGACGATTGGAAGAAGCCGGCGCCGGGTACGAGCGTTCGTTGGCGCAGGCCCGTACTCCAGACCAGCGGGCCCAGGCGCTGTCGGGACTCACTCGTTATCACCACCGGCGCGGGGAGATGGCAGACGCGATCCGTGCGATTGAGGCAAGGATGCAGGAGGAGTCGAGCTTCGAGACGCCGCTCCGTATGGCTTTCGGGTCCGTCGGAGACATCCTCGTCTACCTTGACGCGGGTCGCATCGACCAGGCGGTCGCCCTCCTGGAGGAATTGCGGGCAGGGTTCCAGACATCGCTGTCTGCCTACGTCGCGCACGCGGCTGTTCACGTCGCGCTGGCGGCGGAGGGTGTGGACGCTGCTTTCGAGGCGCATCGGCAGGCGTCGGAAGCAGTGGAGGCCGGGCGCTTCCAGGAACTCAGGCCCACCCTGTTGGGGGACCTGGGGTTGATTCAGGACCGCGCGGGGGACTACTTAGGGGCGGCGGAGAGCTTCAGGGCGGCGATCGCGCTTTCGCCCGTAGGGAGATTCTACCGTGGAGCGGGGCGCGCGCTGCGCAGGGCGGGCCTGCTGGACGAAGCGGAGGCCGAGCTACGGGAAGCGTTGCGTCTTGTTCCCGCCGATCCGCACGCGCATGTGGAGATGGGGTTGTTGGTGGAGGCGCGGGAGGACATCGAGGCGGCGGTGGAGCACCTGCGGAGCGCGCTTGCCGTGTGGGAGAACGCCGACGAGGATTTCGAGCCCGCGGGGGAAGCGCGGGCAAAGCTGGCGGAGCTCAGCGCCATCCACCCCGATATCGGCAGGGCACGCTCTCTGCCCGGGAGCGCCACCGGTTCTTCGGCCGCATCGACCCGCGTGCCCTCCATCATTGGGATCTGAAGCGATCCTATTTTCCGGCCGTACCTCCTTTCGAACGCGAGGCGGCTAAGTGCTAAGGTTCTCGTCGCATTCTACCGCGGAGCCTGCAGGACCACCACCGCCCCTGAAAGGACCAGCAGAATGTCACGAACGGACGTTCCGGCTGCGTGCAGAGTTCCGATCCCAGGACCGCGCAGGTTACGAGGCCTTCTTTCGCGGCCGATGCCCTGACCGTTTCCCGTCTCCTTCCCCTTCACCGATCTCACTTCATCCAAGAGGCGCCCCGCGCTGGTCCTTTCCCCGGATTCCTTCAACGCGGCCGGAGAGGACCTCGTGCTGGCGGCGGTGACCTCACACATCACGGATGACCCGAACGCGGTGCATCTCTGGCGCGGCGGTCGGGCAAGGTCGGCCCGAGCGGCAGGCCGGTGTCCGACCGGACCATCGAATACGACCTGAAGTTCCTGCTCGCGGTCCTCAACTGGGCAGCGAGGTCGAGGGACGAGGAGGGTAGGCTCCTTCTGGAGTCCAACCCGCTGAGGGGCCTGAAGACGCCCAGGCAGAAGAACCCGGCCAGGGTGCTTCTCACCGATGCGGAGTACGAGGCCCTACTCAAGGCGTCGCTGCTGATGGACTGGCGCTTCCGCGTGGCACTGGTGATCGCCCACGAGACGGGACACCGCATCGGCGCCATCCGCCAGCTTCGGTGGTCGGACATCGACATGGAGGGCAGGACCATCCGATGGCGTGCCGAGCACGAGAAGACGGGGCACGAGCACCGGACGCCGGTGACCGCCGAAGCACTCGACGCCAAAAACCCAATGTCCCCGCCAGGACTCGAACCTGGGGCCTACTGCTTAGGAGGCAGTCGCTCTATCCACCTGAGCTACGGGGACGTGTCAACGGAGGAAGATCGGTGCGGCGCACCTCCCGGACAAGTGGCGGCCGGGCCGGCCCGATTCGCTCGGGTTACGCACGGCCCGTGCCGATTCGCCCGGAGTCTTTTCCAACCCGGAGATGAGCCTGAAGTCGGCGAGGATTGAGAGCGAGGGATGAAGCCCGAGCACGGGGCAGGTGGCAGTTGAGGGAGCATCATTATCCCCCTGAACGGTGTAGAGACGCAACCGGCGAGCTGGGGGATCCCCGAGTCGCGGGAGGGTCTGCGGCGAGTCTGAGGCGGGCGCGGGGCGGATCATGCGGCGGAGTCCCGGGCCTGGCCGATGGCACGGAGGAGTTCGTCGCGGGCTCGCTGAACGGCCTTGGCGGCGTCGAGGTCGGTGGTTGCGGCGGCGAGGCGGTCGAGGGCTTTGAGGGTGACGCCGGGCCGGAGGAAGTCTTCGGCGCCGGGCATTGCCCGGAAGCGCTCGTAGGGGGTGGCGACATCCTGCTGCCGGTAGCGCCTCTTGACGCGGCCGTTGGGGCCGGTGACCTCGGTGGCGAAGAGGCAGGGCCGGTGGAAGTTGAGGAAGGGGCAGAGGCTGCCTTGGAGGAAGTCGTTGACCTGGGGGACGAGGGCGTGGGGGACGTGGATGTGGCCGAGCCACTTGCGCACGATGCTGCCGTTCTTGGCCTCGACGAGGGCGTTGTCGTTGCAGTGGCGGGGCCGGGACTTCGTGAAGGTGCCGATGTGGAGCTGGTTGAGCAGGTCGGCGACCTGGCGGTTGATGTACTCGCTTCCGTTGTCGGCGTGGAAGGCCTGGACGGTGAAGGGGAAGGCGGAGATGAGGTCCTTCAGCACGGGGACCATGAAGTGCTGGGTGATGCGCGGCACGGCGCCAAGGTGTTGGAACTGCGTGACTTCGTCGACGATGTTGACGAGGTAGATGCCCTTCTTGCCGCTCCGGTCTCCGAGGTGGACGGTGTCGACGCGGAGGAAGCCGGGCTGGCCATCGGGCCTCGGCTTGCGGCGGACCCCGATGGGGACGGGAGCAGGCCGGGTCTTGCGGAAGGTGAGGCGGCCGGTGCGGTACGCGCGGGTCTTGCGGAGGTTGTAGATGTGGCCTCCTGAGATGCGTGCGAGGCGCTCGAAGCGCACGTCTCCGTAGACATGGAACATGCGCCAGAGGATCACCTTGGTGGCGGGTCCGGAGAGCTGGCCGAAGGCCTCGTCGACCTCGGCCAGCAGGGCGGCGTCAAGGTAGGTGTAGCGGCGCGCGAAGGCGTTGGCCGGGGGCTTGCCGCGGTGGTCGCGGATGTGCCCGGTCCGGCGGTGTTGCCGGATGAGGCGGGTGACCTGGGCCCTGGAGAGGCCCGTCACCTTCTCGAGGTACCGCTTCACCAGGCCCTTGTCCGGCTTCCTGAGGCCGTGGTACTCGAAGCGAACCAGGGTCCGGCGCACGAGGGCGTACGCGGAGTCACGGCGGGTGGGCTGGAAGTCCGCGGCTTCGTTGCCCTCCAGGAAGGCGCGGAGCTGGTCGAGGGTGCGTATCCGTTCGGTGCGAAGTGTCACGATCATCCTCCAATGATCTCTTCGCCCCGGACTGCAGGCTCATCTCCCGCTGGAAACAGGATCCGAGTTCAGGCTCATGTGCCGTTGGACAAGACTCCGGGGTGACGAACGACCTGCGTCGCCCTATCTTTCGGCCGGTATCCTCGAATGTTCCAAGGAGGAAGCGCTTCCCATGACGACGAGTACGCTGCTGTTGCTGCTGGCCACGGTTCAGCCGGGCCCGGATCGGATCGACCTGGAACCGTCACGCCTGACCCTGGACGCGGGCGATACCGCGACCGTCACGGCCACCGTTCGAGCTGATGACGGGTCCGTGCTCGCCGATGCCACCGTGACGTGGATCACGATGTCGCCCGAGATCGCCGCGGTGAACCAGGCGGGGCAGGTCACGGCGGTGTCCCCGGGCGAGGCCCGGATCGCGGCCAGGACCGGGAACGTGATGAGTTTTGCCACCGTGGTCGTGCGGGCCCTCCCGGTCGAGGCCGTGCACGCGTCCCTGCCTGAGACCCGGATGGTCACAGGGACCACCGTCCCGATCGAGGTCACGGCCACGGGGCCCGACGGCGAGGCCGTCACCGCCCCCGCGCTCGCCTTCTCGTCCAGCGACGAGTCGGTGGCGGGCGTGGACCGCACGGGCCGCGTGTATGCTCGCGGCGCGGGGGAGGCGAGCATCACGGTCTCGTCGGGCGCGGCCCGGGCTACCGTATCCGTCACCGTGCAGGGAGGCGACGTGGGTCAGGTGGTCGTCACTCCGGCCGAGGTCAAGGCCCGCACCGGGGACGTAGTCCGCTTCCGGGCCGAGGGCTCCACCGTTCTCTATCCGGAGTGGAGCGTCAGCGGCGGGGGCGCGCAGATCGAGACCGAGGGAGCGGAGGGGGTCTTCGTCGCGGAAAAGCCCGGGACCTACCGGGTCACGGCGATGTACGGCGAGGGACGCGTGGCCGTGGCGTCGGCCGAGGTGACGAGCCGCATCGAGGAAGCCGAGCTGGTCACGATGGGCCGTGGCGCCGCCGCCGATCACCACTCGGGCGACACCTGGGTCTTCGAGGGCGTCAACGGCCGCGACTACGCGTACGTGGGGACCTTCATGTACGACTGGATGAAGGCGTGGGACGTGACGGACCCATCCGCTCCCGTCCTCACCGACTCCGTTCAGCTCGACGCACGGCGGATCAACGACGTGAAGATCCACGAGAACAACCGCATCGGCATCCTGACTCGCGAGGGGGCCTCGGACCGCCGCAACGGGATCGTGATCCTCGACCTCTCCGAGCCCGCGCACCCGACGATCATCTCCGAGTACAAGCGCACGGTGCCGGGGGGCGTCCACAACGTGTGGATCGAAGGCGACCTGGTGTACGCGGTCCACAACGGCACCCGCGACATCCACATCATCGACATCTCCGATCCGGCCGCACCGGACGAGGTGGGGCGCTGGGGACTCCCTCCATCGGACAACAAGTCTCTGCACGACGTCATCGTCCAGGACGGGTACGCCTACCTCTCGTACTGGGACGATGGCGCCGTCATGCTGGACGTCGGCGCTGGAACCCACGGTGGAACCCCCACCGAGCCTGCCTTCGTGTCCCGCTACAAGTACCCCATCGGCAACACCCACACGGCGTGGAGGGCGGGGCGCTACCTCTTCGTGGGCGACGAGATCTTCCCCGACACCTGGGACGCGGACGCCTCCATCGAAGCGCGCGGGTACATTCACGTGCTCGATATGGAGGACCCGGAGAATCCGGTCGAAGTCGCGCGCTACGAGGTGCCGGAAGCGGGTGCGCACAACATCTGGGTCGAGGGCGACAGGCTGTACATCGGGTACTACCAGGCCGGACTCAGGGTGGTGGACATCTCCGGCGAGCTTCGCGGCGACCTGTACCGGCAGGGCAGGGAGATCGCGGTGCTCAAGACCACGGACGCACAGACCACGGTCCCCAATTGGGGCATGACCTGGGGCGCCCAGATCCACAAGGGCAACATCTTCACCTCGGATCTCAATTCCGGGCTGTGGGTGGTCAAGCTCATCGAGGGGCAGAGGATCATCTCGTAGCGGGCGACCACCTCACTGGACCCGGTGCGAGGGCCGAGCACGCGCGGGGGCACCGGGCATCGTGACGGCGACATGACGAGACCCGACAGGGACGTTGCCCGTCGCGCGGAGTGCGATTTCGCCGCTGCGCTTGCCCGCGTCCGCCCTCTGGCCTGGAGAACCCCGGTCCTCCCGCTCGAAGTCCCGGGCGCGGGTCGCGTTGCCGCGAAGCTCGAGTCCCTTCAGCGCACGGGTTCGTTCAAGGTGCGCGGCGCCGCCAACCGCATGCTGAAGCTGACCTCGCGGGAGCGCGGGGCAGGGGTGGTCGCGGCCTCGTCGGGGAACCATGGCCGGGCGGTCGCGGAGGTGGCTCGCCGCCTCGGGGCTGCCGCCACGATCTGCGTGCCGGAGTGGGTGGATCCGTCCAAGCTGCAGGGAATCCGCGCCGCCGGCGCAGCGGTGGTCCTCACCGGGCCCAGCTACGACGAGGCCGAAGAGAGGGCCGCGGAGCTGACGCGCACGCGCGGGATGACGCTCGTGCACCCGTTCGACGACCTCGATGTCATCGAGGGGCAGGGAACAGTCGGTGTCGAGATCGTCGAGCAGCTCGCCGGCGTCGAAGAGGTGATCGTGCCGCTCTCGGGCGGGGGACTGGTGGCCGGGATCGGCTTGGCAGTGCGAAGTCACGGCGTGCGTGTGGTCGCGGTGTCCGCACGGCGCGCGTCCGTCATGGTTCGAAGCCTCGATGAGGGGCGACCCGTTCAGCTGCCCGACGAAGAGACGCTCGCATCGGCACTCTCAGGCGGTATCGGGCTGGACAACCGCTTCACCTTCGACATCTGTAAGGAGGTCATCTCCGAACATGTGATCGTGAGTGAGCGCGATGTCGGAGCGGCGGTCCGACGCGCATTCCGCGAATGCGGCCTGGTCGTGGAAGGAGGAGGGGCCGTCGGTTTGGCCGCCCTCTGGTCGGGGCGCCATCGGCCCCGCGGACCGGCGGCGGTCGTCGTCTCGGGAGGAAACCTCGACCTGCGACGACTCGCCGAGTTGGTCGGCTGAATGTCGGGTATTCCGCCAATCCGTCGCCGCCGGGCACATCTTTCCCGGTGGACTCAGTCGTGTTGCGGGCCAGGAACGGCGTTCGTATTCTGCGCCTGGATCAATTCGGTCCACAGCGGCGGATCAGGCACATGACCAATCATCACCATGGCCATTCTCATGGCATCCCAGGCGCCCACGACCACACCAATGACTTGCGCCAGGCCAGCAAGCGCAGCCTGATCCTCGCGCTGATCCTCATCTGTGGATACATGGTCGTCGAAATCATCGGCGGCGTTCTTTCGGGCAGCCTGGCCCTCCTCGCGGACGCCGGCCATATGCTCACCGACGCGGCCTCGATCGGTCTCGCGCTGGCTGCCATGCACTTCGCCACCCGCGCGGCGTCGGCGCGACGGACATTCGGATATCATCGGCTCGAAATCCTCGCGGCACTGGTCAATGCGCTGGCTCTTGGGGGCATCTCGGTCTGGGTGATCATCGAGGCGTACGATCGATTCGCGAACCTGCCCGAGGTGGAGGGAGGACTCATGCTCGCCGTCGGGTCGATCGGACTCGTCGTCAACGTGGCCGCCGCCTGGATTCTCCACGGTTCGGTGAAACACAGCATCAATGTGGAAGGCGCCTTCCAGCATGTGATCGCCGACCTTCTGGGCTCAGTGGCCGTCGTGGTCTCGGGACTCCTCATCTGGGCCTTCGGATGGCACCTCGCCGACCCGATCCTGAGCGTTCTGATAGGTATCGTGATCCTGTTCAACACCTGGCGGCTGCTCGCGAAGGTAGTCCATGTGCTCCTCGAGGGGGCACCGGAGCATATCGACCTCCACGCCCTTTGCAGAAGGATTGAAGAGGTCGAAGGGGTGGCCGTCATCCACGATGTCCACTGCTGGACGCTGGCCCCCGGATACGACGCGCTCAGCGCTCATGTGATGGTGGAACCCGGCTTCCGGGAAAGGGTGGGGCACAATGACGACCTGCTCAATCGTCTGCGGGACATCGCGTACAATGAGTTCAACATCCAGCACGTGACCATTCAGATCGAGAACAGCGCCGAAAACTGCAACGAGGATCACCACGTCGATCGCCCACAACCCGCTACGGTAGTGCGACCCGCTTGAGCCCGGCACCGCAGCGACCACCGGCACACGACAGGGACCGGCTGCCGGGATGTGCCGGGCAGCCCGGCCCGGGGCGGGAGATACTCGCTGCTACCGAAGGCGCACGATCACGACCCGCACGCTGCTACCCGCCGTCGCCGAGACCTCCACCTCGATACCGTCTCCTGCGCCATCCGACTCGAAGTCGTGAAATCGTATCCCTGCGGACGCGAGGTCCCCGGCGTAGGTGGCGTTGCCGAAAACAACCGGTTCCGGACCGGTGTGAGGCCACGGGTACAGTCCCTCGGGCTGAGAATTCGGCCGGTACGGCTGGAATGTCGCCGAGGGGAAGTCGTACGTGGTGAAGGTTCGCTCGGGCTCGGGGGCGCCGGTGCCGTTCAGAAGCATGGCCGCCGTGTATTCTTCGAGAAGTACGTCGACGGACTTCCCGGTTGCTTCCCGGATGCCCGCCACGCCGGCCGAACCGGTGGTATCGTTCAACGCCAGGAAGAAGGGCCCATCGGCCTTGTCCGCGGCATCGCCGTAGGCGTCGCCGAGGAACCGGTGGAAGTGCCATGAGGTGCCGTAATACGTGTGGTCCTCCGTGGGATTCCCGACAAGTGAATTGGTTTCCCTGGAGTAGGAGCGGATCGTACGCGCGAGGCGCAGGAGCATGCCGTAGTTCTCGGGGCTGATGATGGAGCCGTCCCGGGGTGGGTAGTGTTCCCGTGTCAGGAGCGCGCCCCGAGCCACCCCGCCGATGGCCTCCATGGCCCTCCGGGACGAAATCTCCGCGGCGATCTCGGCTGTGCCCTCCTCGATCCAGCTGGGGTGGAAGCTGCCCGCGCTCGACCTGCGGTAGAGCGAGCTCACATGCTTCACCTCGTGAACCATCGTGGGAAGCGCCTGGTAGTGACCATCGTCCGGTGCGCCCCCGACTGCGTGAAACATGCTCTCGTTGAAGTAGACCAACTCCATCTGGTTGGATCCGGTGCACTGGGCCGCGTCCAGGAAGTCCCCCGGCCAGACGAACGCCGCGAAATCGTCGCCCACGGTCGGGGAAATGAACACGTTCACCCGCTCGTCGCCGTTGATGTCCGACACGCCTCCGAAGTACTCCGCGATCGTCTCGGCGCCGTATGCGTCATAGTAGTCCAGCACCTGCCGGACATCGGCTGTACGGACAGAGTCGGTGACCCGCTGCACGGAATCCTGGTATACGGCCAGATGGTCGTTGTAGCCGACAAGGTGGGCGGGCGCGGGGTTTGGTCCCGGTGGGGAGCATGCCTCGCCGTCAGAGTCGTAGGGGCGGAAGGTCATCCGTTCCGGTGGCGGATCCGGACGGGCCGTGAGAAAGGCGCCGCGCCCCCGGTTGGTCCGAGTGTCCGGCAGAACGGCTCCCGGCCCCAGCCGCTGGATCAGCCGTTCGGCCTCGGCCAGCAGGCGGGCGTGAAGGCGGGCGGAAGCGTCCGCCACGCGGATGCCGTCGGCCAGGGCAGGGGGGATTTCCCATGAAGGGCGGGACGGCGACATCCGGGCGAGGGCGGGGCCGGCTTCAGCGCCGCTCTCGGTAACGGTGACCGTCACAGGCACCAGACCCCCGTTCGTGGATGTTGCCGGGCGCACCACCCCGATCCGGTAACGGTCCCCACTGGCTCCGGCGGGAAGGAAGGGAGGACATGTCCCAAGGCCCGCCGGATTCATCACCACGAACTCGCCGGACTGGAGGTGCAGGGGAGGCTTGCACACTCGCAGGCTCAACTCGCGCGAGGCCTCGTTCCCCATGGTGTCCCGCACATGCACCATGAACGTGCTCGCGCCCTCTGCCGTGGTGGTGCCCGCAATCACCCCGGCCGTGTCCAGCATCAGTCCGGAGGGCAGCGCGCCCTCCGTGACGGACCATGACAGCGGTCTGTGCTCCCCTCCGATGACTTCCAGGGCTTCCCGGTAGGCCACGTCGACCCTCGCCCGGCCGAGCTGCATCGTTCGGATCGCCAGCAGCGGTTCGGTCGCCGTCACCGTGAACAGCGTCTCCAATCGTCCCGCCGCCGTTGCACGGAGGACCTGGGTCCCCGCAGGTTCCCCGAGCGTCCACCGCGTGGACACTTCTCCAGAGGTGTCCGTGAGGCCGCCGAGAGGCACGACCTGCCCACCGCCGGAAAGCACGTCGAATTCCACCCTGACATTCGGGATCGGCGCCCCGCCCGCATCCTCCACGCGCACGGTCGGGTCCTCGGGCAGGATCGACAACGCCGGTGCCGTCTGGCCATCGCCCGCAACCCGGGCCAGTCGTGCGGGCTCGAGCTCCACGACCACGGACGCGGCACCCGAGACCCCCTGGTGGACAGCGCGAATGGTGGCCGACCCTTGTCCGGTGACCGTTACGAGCCCTGAGGCAGACACCGTCGCGACCTCCGTAGAGGAGGACGACCAGGTGATCGCGGCGCCGACAATCTCGTTCCCCTCATCGTCGATGACGCGTGCCGTGAACTGGATGGTCAGACCGACGACGTTGGATCTCGCGATTGAGGGCGAGACTTCCACTCTGGACGGGACGGGTGGCTCGGCGCAGCCGGCAAGCCCCGTCAGGGCGAAGAGGCAGAATACGATGGAAGCGCGAGCCATGACGAGTCCTGGGCATTTCCTGCCGAAATGGCAGGTTTTTCGGGGTTTTCTGCCATTTTGGCAGGCTTAGCCTCCGATGACCTGCCAAAATGGCAGGTTTGCAATGGGCCCGCCATCCCCGTCCCGGGGGGCGTGGAGGCGTTGACCGGGATTCGGCCGAACGATTACTGTTCGGGGTCACAATTCCCACGTACACCCCCGCTACCTGAATCGAGTCGTTTCCACGATGACGAAGTATCGAAAGCCCGGGTCCCGCCCACCGAAGCCGGTGAACCCCGTCGACCAGGAAGACGCCTTTGTCGCGACCACCCTGGAAGTCACCAACTGGGCCCAGCGCAATCGACCGATCCTGACGGCAGGCATTGTCATCCTGGGACTCGGTGCGACCGCGCTTGTCTACTACGCGCGCTACAGGGATACATTGAAGGACACCGCCGCCGCCCAGCTGGAAGAGCTACAGCAGCGGCTGGACATGGGCGATCAGGTAGGGGTGCAGGCCGATTTGCAACTTTACCTGGAGCGCTTTTCAAGCACTCCCTCCGCGGGCGAGGCCCGCATAGCCCTCGCGCTGGTAACCGCTGAGCTGGGAGATCGCGAAGGGGCCATGGACGTGCTCCAGTCCGCGGCCGGCGACGTGGGAAGCCCGCTGGGCACGCAGGCCGGGGCGCTGCTGGCCGCGATCAGCGAAGACGCGGGGAACCTCCAGCTTGCGGAGGGCCTCTACGAACGGCTCGCGGACCGGGCCCGGCTGGGCTTCCAGGTCCGTGACGCGTTGGCCGACGCCGCGCGTCTACGCCGCGAGCAGGGCGACGACGCGGGCGCCATGGAGATCTATGACCGCCTTCTTGAGGAGATGGACGAGTCCGATCCCGGTCGTGGCGTGATCGAAATGCGCAGAGCCGAGGTTGTCGCGGCGCTGAACTGAGGCCGAGGGTGCCCCGCGGTTGCCACCCCCGGATCGAAGCATTCATGACATTACGTCGTATAATATGTATTATGTAAAGTTGATGAGATGCACGGGGCAAATTGGAGCCGTGTCTTGCCTCATCCCTGGTCGCGAGCGGGTTTCAGTGGCGCCGTTGGTCCCCCGCCGGCTCAGGCGTCCGGTTCCCTACCGGAACAACGCCTCGACGCGCGCCGCCAGGCCGGTGCTCATCGGTGCGCTCGACAGATTCGCGACGATGGCGACGATGACTCCGGTGTCACGGTTGGCCGTCAGCACGGTCCTTCCCCCAACCGATCCACCCGTGTGCGAGACGATCCGCTCACCCCTGTCGTTGGTGGAGGTCCGCCAACCGATGCCGTATCCGGTCTCTTCGCCGTCCTGCAGGCGCTGTGAGGCAAAGAGCAGCTCGAGCGTCTCCGCCTCGAGGAAGCCGGCCCCCAGGTGGGCGTTGGCAAAGATCAGCAGGTCTTCGGGCGTCGACAGAAAGCCCCCGCCCGCCCACTTGTAGCTGTTGTCGACATATGGCGCGTTGACGACGTCCCCCTCCGCATTGACGGCGTAGAACCGGGTTCTGTGAGGGATGATGAGATCCGTGTGCCCGGCGATCGTGTGCCGCATCCCCAGGGGTTCGAAGACCACATTGTCCATGTATTCCAGGAAGGGCTCGCCGCTCGCCCCCTCGATCACCGCGCTGATCAGGTTCCACCCGTAGGAGGAGTAGGAGTATTCGGTCCCGGGTTCGTTGATGAGCGGATCGTCCTGGAAGATCTCCAGCCCGGCGGCCACCGTCGGATAGCGCACCGATGACAGGTTCTCGGCGCCCTGGTAGTGGCGGATCCCGCCGATGTGTCCCGCCACCAGTCTGGTGGTGACCGGATATCGCTTTTCCGGAAAGGACGGAACGTAGGTCTGCACGGGCGCATCCAGGTCCAGAGCGCCCTCCTCCACGAGCACTCCGATCGCAGCCGCGGTGATCGGCTTGGACACGCTTCCCACACGGAATTTCGTGAGCGGCGTGACGGTTACGTCATGCGTGAGGTCAGAGAAGCCAAAACCTTCTGACCACATGACTTCCGATCCCTTACCCACTGCGACGGACAGTCCAGGAATCGCCTGGGCTTCCATGACCGAATCCAGAAGGGAACGTGCGGCCTCGATGGCGGTGGCCCCCTGTTCCTGGCACGCGGTGCCCACACCGGAGAGGAGGACGACGAGCAGTGCAAGCGCTGGACGAAGGCGGCGGTGTGCATCCATTTCATTCACCATGGCAAGAGACTCCGAAGGACGAATCCGAGGTTGGCGGGCCGTTCGGCCAGGCGGCGGACGTACCAGGGGAACCAGTGGGCTCCATAGCTGATGAGGACTCTGATTCCCCGCCCCGCTCGGGCCAGTCGCCTCTGTTCCGCGCCGGAAATCCCGTACAGCATCTGGTACTCGTACGCGTCCGGCTCCACGCCGTTCGCCGCCGCCCAGTCTTCGATCCGCCGAATGAGAGCCGTGTCGTGGGTCGCGAATCCCGCCCGGAGCCCGGCCTCGCGCGCGTCTGCCCCCAGCATGCGCGTCGCCATGTCGAAGAACGCCTGGTCCACATCCGCCTTGTCGGGGAATGCGAGGTCGGCGGGCTCGGCGTAGGCCCCCTTGACCAACCGGATCGCAGGCCCCAGCGGCACGAGCGATTCGAGGTCGGACGGTGTGCGGTACAGATAGGACTGAAGACAGATTCCGAAACGGGCGTGGTCGGCCCGGATGGCTCTGTACAGCTGCAGCGTCGGGTCCACATACCGGCTGTACTCCATGTCCATCCAGACCCAGTTGCCGTGCTCTTCGGCCACAGCGGTGATCCGCCGCAGGTTCTTCTCTGCCACGCCGTAGCCCAGATCCAGTCCCAGATGGGTCGGTTTGACCGAGAGTTCAGCGTGAAGGCCCCTCGAGGCGACCTCTCGGGCCGCGCCGACATAGTGGTCGGTGACTGCTCGCGCCTCGGCCTCGTCGGCGACGTTCTCTCCGAGAAATGTGATGAGGGCGGGGATTCCCCTGCCCTCCTCGAGCTGCTTCCCGGCACGAAGCGCGTCGTCGAGCGTCTCTCCGGGCATGAAGTGCCGGACCGCCCGCTTGACGAACCCGTATCTGGGGAAGGTGGCGCTGCACCAATTGTTTTCCGAGACCCACAGCAGTATCGAGCGCATGGCCGGAAAACTGGCTCCCTTCTCGTTCAAGCGCCAGAGGGGCGGGTCAGCTCCGAAATCGCCGCCGTAAGCTGCTCGATCGCTGCGTCCAGGGCTTTGTCGCGCTCGGGACGGGTGTCGTGGACGCCGAATTGGATGGGCTCTCCGTAGCGGAGCGACACACGGACCCGTTCGGGGCGCCGGGTCCAGCGCGGCCAGGCGTCGTACGAGCTGGCCACGCCACAGGGAATCACGGGCACGCCGGGCTTCAACAGCAACCGGATCGCGCCGCGACGGAAGGGCTACAGCGTACCGTCCCAGCTGCGTTCTCCCTCCAGGTAGATGCCCACCCCGTCACCTTGTTCGAGCGCCCGGAGCGCCGTGCGCACCGCCTGCGTGTCGACGCTGTACCTCCGGGCTGGAATCGCGAGAGCGTTGGTCAGGAGCCAGTGAAACGCCCGACTTGCCGCAAATTGCGTGCTCTTGGCGAAGAAGTGGACGCGGCGGGGGCAATGACCCTGCACCATGAGCGGATCCAGGGTGCTCTGGTGATTGGCAACCAGGAAGAAGGGGCCGTGGCGGGGGATGTTCGAGGTGCCGGAAACCTCCATTCGGGTCAGCGTCCGGGCGGACCATTTGCCGGTCAGCCGAAAGAGGGTGTACCAGCTCACCTACCCGGTCACGACCCTGGGTTGGAACTCGACGACCCTGCCCTGTCCGGCACGCTCGTACGCTTCCGTGATGAGATGCCGCATCAGCCCTTCCCACCGCCTGGGGGAGTCATCCGGAAAGTGGAGCTGCACCAGACGGTTGCCGGGCAAGGAGAGCTGGAGCGCTGATGACGACGCTTGCACGGCGCATATGTCGAGGTGGCGCCAACGGCCCGAGTCGGGCCTTCCGTCCTCCACCGCAACCTCCTCCCGGTCCACCGTCAGGGTGCCTCGAAGGGACGCTCCCATGGACTCGGTGAAGCCGCGAAGGACACCGCGGTAACGGACCGCCCTCTCCGAGATTCGCCAGGAGACCATGGCTGCCGCCGAGTACATCAGGCCGCCGCCGGGCCGCTCCGCCCGTGTCATCGGTCCCCCGTGTGCGTCGATCTTCTTACATAGTATAGCAGCATTGACAATTTTAGGCAACCTTTACGTCGGTGGATTCAACCTGTAGCCCGCTCCCCGTCCGTCGTACAGGAGATGGACGAGGGCCATGGGGGAACGGGCTGCTACAATCTGCCGGCCAGGTCGAGGAGGCGCAGCTTCCACACCCGCCAGACAGCCTCCCAGATGATGCCCCTGGACATCTTCGATTCACCGGATTCACGCTCGGTGAAGAGGATGGGGACTTCCCGCAGGGTGAACCCCCGGCGCCACGCTCGCAGCTTGAGCTCGATCTGGAAGGAGTATCCGTTCGACTGGATCCTGTGGAGTCCGACGGATTCGAGGACATCGCGCCGGAATGCGTTGAAGCCCCCGGTGGCGTCCCTGACGGGCAGCCGGGTAATGACCCTGGCATACCAGCATCCGAACAGGCTGATCATGAGGCGCCGCATGGGCCAGTTCACCACGGTGATGCGGCCCCCGACGTAGCGCGACCCCACCACCACCTCCGCCGCCCCGGTCGCCTCGAGGAGGACGGGGAGCATGTCGGGCGGGTGGGACAGGTCGGCGTCCATCTCGACGAAGACATCGAAGCCGCGCTGCAACCCCCAGGTGAACCCTGCCACGTAGGCCGCGCCAAGACCCTCCTTGCCCGGCCGGTGAAGCACCTCGACCCGGTCGTGCTCCGCAGCCAGGGCGTCCGCCACCTCCCCGGTGCCGTCCGGGGAGTTGTCGTCCACCACGAGGATGTGGAAAGCCTCGCCCTGTGCGAGGATCCGGGGCACGATGCGCGGCAGATTGTCGCTCTCGTTGTACGTCGGTACGACCACGAGTACCCGCAGCGTTTCGTTCATCGGTCCTTCCCGGCCGCCGAGGCCGGCTTCCGCAGGACGACGGCGCCGAGAGCGGCTCCCGCCAGTTCGACCACCGTGATCCAGACGCGTTGCAATCCGGCAAGGACCAGGCTTCCACCGGGTCCCGCCCAGGGTGTCAGGAGGGCGGCCAGAACGCCTTCCCGCACCCCGATCCCGGCGGGTGCGAACAGAAGAATGTAGCCCACGAGGTAGGCACCGGCGAAGGCCGTGGCCGCGGCCGGCAACGGCACCTCAAGCCCCACGCCCAGGCCCAGGCAGTAGAAGGCGAGGCCGTAGACCAGCCAGCTCAGCAGGTACCCCGCCAGCCAGAGGAGGAGCCTGGCAGTCCCCGGTGTGGGAAGGTCCTCCTCGTGTCCGCTGCGCCGCAGTGCCCACCCCAGCAGCGCCCCCGCCCCGCCGAAGGAAAGAAAACCGGACAGTACCAGCAGGACGATCAACCCGGCCACGAGCGCCGCCCCGCTGGGCACTGCCTGCGATTCATACGCCACCCAGGCTCCCAGCACCGCCGCCGCGAGGAGGTTGACGACCTGGGCCGCCACGGCCGCCGCCCCGGCCCGCACCCCGGACAGCCCCGCCCTGCGTGCCAGCACTGCCAGGCCCGCGAGATGGAAGATCTTCCCCGGGATGTACCGTCCCAGATTCGCGACCATGACCAGGGACGCGGCGACATGCAGCGGGACCCCGGGCTCGCCGAAGGCAGCCAGTATCCGGGACCACAACCAGGCCTGCAGGACGAATGCCGCAAGAAGCACGGCCACCGACGCGGCCAGGAACGCCGGGTCGGGATCGACGATGCTCATGTCGAGGTTGCCCGCCTCCGACAGCCGGAAGCCCGCACTCCGCAGGATCAGCCACGTGACACCGACGGTGAGGAGCGCTTTCCCGAGCCTCACCCCCCACCGCTTCAGCCCCGTCTCGCGGGGCGCGGCGCTATCCCCCCTCGGCGCCACTGCGGGTCCGCCACAGGTGGAAGCGGGTCGGCAGGAAGGAAGCCGCGAGGAGGAGCACGGTGATCGCGGTAGCGGCGAGGCTGAGCCTCAGCGCACGCCTCACCGTGGGTGCCGTGAAGCGGAGCGTCACCGTGTGATCACCCGCGGCGGGAATCTCGATGGCCTGGAGCGTGAGGTTGGCCCGGTGAACGGCTGCCGGCTCCCCGTTCACCTCGGCCACCCACCCCGGGAACCAGTTCTCCGAGACGACCAGCAGCGCGGGACCGGCGGTGCGCACCCTGAGCCGTCTTCGGTCGGGCTCGTCCACCTCCCAGGAGACGTCGCCCGTCACGCCCGCCGCCGGCATCAGGGGCACGGGCTCCGCCACGATGACCTCGCCCCGCGGATCGAATCCCGGCGCGAGGATTCTGTCCAGTGCGGCGGAGTCGTCCATGACGGTGGCCGTGCCCGCCAGCCAGGCGCGGTCGAGGCCGGGAAACGCGTAGACCGCCTCCGTGCCGGCGGCGGTGCGTGCGGTGCTCAGCGGCCGGGCGCCCGGCATGGGGGGCTGGCCCGTCCGCTCCTCCGGCCAGACCAGGTACTTGACGTTCAGCATCCGCAGCACGGTGGGGTGCCGGGTGTTGGCTCCTTCCCGCCTGCTTCCCGCGAGACCCAGCAGCTGCCGGTACCGTGCCAGGTCGTTGGGGTGATGCCCGGTCACGAGGTCCAGGCCGAACATGGCGAGATCGACGTTCTGGTCGTCGCCGCGCAGGTCCGCGACCCGGAACGGCGCTTCCTCCGCGCGCCGGTCCTGCAGGAACCGGACGTTGCCGTCAGGGGCGGCCCAGGCGTGGAAATCCAGGGTGGTGATGAAGGCGCGGTCGATCCGGCCCAGGTCGACCGCGACGAGGACGGCGAGCGCAACGAGCGCCGCCGTAAGGGGCACCCTGCGCTCCAGGACGGCCCACGCCGCCGCGACGGTCAGGGCGGCCAGCACGAAGGCGGTGCCGAATCCGAGGGTGATGAAGGGGCGCGCCGCAGCGAGGACGGCGATGCTGCGCTCGTCCGCGCCAGGGTGGATCATGGTCGTCCAGATCCTCCCGAGCGCCCCCGACGACTGGAGCAGGAGCCCCACCAGGAGGAGACCCGGGAAGCCGAGCAGCGCCCGCCCGCGCGTCGTTCGCAGGAAGGCGCCCCGGGACGGGGACTCGCTGACCAGGTCGTCGACTCCCAGGGCGAGGAGGGTGGTGATGCCAAAGCTCACCAGGAAGGCGCTGAGCGACGGAACCCTGAAGAGAGAGATCCCGGGGACGACCTCATAGAAGATCCGCCACACCGGCGTGTGAGTGCCCAGAGCGAAGAGCAGCCAAAGGACGCTCATTCCCGCCATGAACCACCTGAGCCCTCGTCTGCGCCGGCCGAGCAAGCCGAATAGCGCGAGGACCAGCACGGTGACGCCCACGTACTCGTGGTTCAGCTTGAAGGCGTTCCGTCCCCAGTAGGTTCCCCTCGCCCACTCGGCATCGGCGTTGGAGTTGCCGGCAAATTCGGGGACGGCCAGGCCCATCACCTCTTCGGGATGGAGGGACCACGAGCTCGAGTAGGCGATGGCCTCTTCGGGGCTGGCATCGACCGTGGTGAGGGTACGTCGAGAGGACTCGGTGACGTATTGGGCCGCCGGGAGGATCTGAACCGCAGCCATTCCCGCGCCCAGTAGCGCGCCCGCCAGAAAGAGCCCAAGGGGCACGAGCGCAGTTCCGGTACTCCGTGCGCTTCGGGGGCCGGTCCCGGCACGGTACAGGCATGCCGATCGAAAGACCGCATACGCCCCGACCGAGCCGAAGAGGAAGTACGCTGTCTGGAACTGGGTCGTCAGGCTGGTCAGCGCAACGGCTCCCGCCATGCCCGCCACGGTCCTTGCCGAGGGTGCGCGGAAGACCGAGTCGGCGGCCCAGAACACCAGCGGCGCCAGCGTCGCAACCATGAGCTTGCCGTCGTTGCCGGGCAGGACCAGCGTCACGATCACCGGTGCCATCAGCCACGCCAGTCCACCGATCGTCGCCGCCGGCCTCCCCAACCCCAGGCTCCTCGACCACCCGTACATGAAGAAGCCGCCCGCCAGGATGTGCAGCACGAGCTTCCACCCCAGGGCGCGGTACGGTTCGACGATGAAGTAGAGGAGGCTCGTGGGATAGATCGAGTCTCCCGCGGAGAGTGCCTCGACGAAGGGGATCCCTCCGAGCAGGCGCGGGCTCCAGAGAGGGAAGTCGCCGCCGGCCAGCCGCTCCGCGAAGTAGGCGCGCGCCATGTAGCCGAGGGAGAGCGAGTCTCCGCCGTAGAGCATCCGGTCGGAGAAGATGAACTCACCGAAGAGGACCACGGTGGCCAGCAGAAAAAGGCCTCCGGGCAGCCACCAGGGCAGCGTCGTGCCGCGGCCGCTCCCGCCGCCCCTGCCCCGGCGCTTCCGGTCCCGCGAGATCTTCTGGCTCATGACTCCCCTTGATGCCGGTGTCTCCGCCCCGCCAACTGACGGTAGACGTCCAGGTGCCGGTCCACCAGACGCTCGTTGCTCC
This sequence comes from Longimicrobiales bacterium, assembly GCA_963555795.3. Taxonomy (GTDB): domain Bacteria; phylum Gemmatimonadota; class Gemmatimonadetes; order Longimicrobiales; family Gaopeijiaceae; genus Bin94. The sequence goes on from CAUVXA020000007.1 coordinate 1,987,391, forward strand.
AGCGTGCCACGACGCGCTCCCTGGCCCTGGTTCCCCGTTCGCGGAGCCCTTCGGGGGAAGACAGAAGCTCGAGCACCCTGGCCGCGAGTGCCTCCGGGTCTCCGGGCGCGAAGAGGCCGCCCACGCCGTCGTCGATGATCTCGGGGAGGCCGCCCACGGCGGACGCTGCGACCGGGAGACCGCACGCCATGGACTCCAGCGCGGCTACCGACGTTGCTTCCACGAGCGACGGAAAGACGGCGAGGTCGGCCGAGGACAGGAGTGCCGGCATCTCCGCGTGGAGCCGGGCGCCGAGGAAATCGACGCGATCCGCGACCCGGAGTGACGCGGCGAGTCCTTCCAGCCGTGCCCGCTCCGGCCCGTCCCCGATCACGATGACATCCACATCCGCGCCCGCAACGATTGCCGGGAGCGCGCGCACGAAGAATTCGACGCCGTTCTTCGGGAATAGCCTGCGCGGCACCACGAGGCGGCGCCGGCGCCCCTGGCGCGGCACGGAGCCCGGCACGGGGGCGAACACCCCGGTGTCCACTCCGTTGACCACAACCTCGACGGACACCGAGTCGTTGAGGCCTTCTCCCACATCCGCGATTTCCTTGCTCGCAGCAAAGTTGTGGTCGCTGAGTTCGATCAGCTTGCCAAGTGGCCCGCGCACGACCGGGTTGGCCGCCAACCGCAGGAAATGAGACGTGTGCAGTGTGCATACCAGGGGTGTGTCGGTGCCGGCCAGGGCAAGGGCGCAGGGGAGGAGAGATGGGAACGCCTGCGCATGCACCACGTCCGCGTCCCGTGCCACCTCCCGCGTCCGACCCGTCGATCCGGCCGCGTGAACGAACCATCCCCACGGGTTCCGGGCGGGCAACGCGGTGCGGTGAATACGGATACCGTCCATGACCTCGTCCTTTGCGAGATCCGGCCGGGAACGAGAGGTCACCACCGTAACGCGGTGTCCCCGGGCGACCAGTCCCCGGCAGAGGTAGTGGACATGGCTCTCCAGGCCGCCAACCTCCGGCGGGAAATACACGCAGTGAACGACGATCTTCACGCAGCTCCCCAGTCTTCGGTTTCGCGCGGGACGCCGGCCAGCGCCGCCAGCAGGATATCGGCGATGCGCTCCCCGGCACGACCGTCGCCGTAGGGGTTTCGTGGCGGGTGTCCTCCACGTCTCCCCGCAAGGTGGTCGGTGGCTTCGGCCAGAATGCGGGCCGGATCGGTTCCGACCAGGGTGGCAGCGCCGGCGTGCACGGCTTCCGGACGCTCGGTGACCTCCCTCAGAACAAGCGTGTGCACGCGGAAGGCGGGCGCCTCTTCCTGGATCCCTCCCGAGTCGGTGAGCACCAGGCTGGCGCGGTCGAGCACGGCGACGAGGTCCCCGTAGTCGAGGGGATCGAGGAGGTGGACGCCCGGTACATCGCTCAGGATCCGGCGCGCGGGCTCGAGCACCCGCGGATTCGGGTGCACGGGGTAGAGGATGTCCGTGTCGCTGAACCGGGCCGCCAGCCGGGCCACCGCGCCGAACACGTCCTCCAGCGGCGGCCCGAAGGACTCGCGGCGGTGTGCGGTCAGCAGCACGAGACGACGGCCGGAAGAGAGGAGGCGGGCGACACGGGGATTCCGCACGGCCATGGGGCGCGCGCGCATCTGAAGCAACGCATCGACCACCGTGTTACCGGTCACGAAGATTCGTTCATCCGGGATCCCCTCCCCCGCCAGATTCGCCGCCGCGGCGGGCGTGGGAGCAAAGCAGAAGTCGGAGACGGTGTCCGTCATGCGGCGGAGCATCTCCTCGGGAAAGGGCGACCACTTCTGCCTGCTCCGAAGCCCCGCCTCGACGTGCGCCAGCTTCCCTCGCTGGAAGAAGGTCACTACCCCGGCGAAGAAGACGGTCGCGGTGTCTCCCTGGACAATCGTCACATCGGGCGAGAAGTCTTCTGCCACCTCGCGCAGGCCGTCCAGGCAGGCATGGCCGATGTCGTAGAGGCTTTGCCCGGGGGTCATGAGGTCGAGGTCGTAGTCCGGCTCGATGGCAAACGCCTCCAACACCTGGTCCACCATGTCCGTGTGCTGTCCGGTGAGCGCGAGCCGGTGGTCGCTTCCGCCCCGGTCGGCGAGGGCGCGGATGACCGGCGCCATCTTGATCGCTTCCGGCCGGGTGCCGATCACGGACAGGATGCGGGGAGAAGGCATGGGTGGCTTCGCTGCGGCTACTCCGCGGGGCCGGAGCGGTCGGGGCGCTCGCCTCCCCGGCGCACTGCGTCCAGTTCGTCGTGCAGCGATGCGATCATCTCCGCCAGGAAGCCGGCGACGACACAAAGCGTGCCCACCGTGACCAGCAGCATGATCAGGTACAGCAACGGCCGAAAGCCCTGGCCCATCACGTAGCGCGCGTACAGTGCGCCCAGGCCGGTCAATACGCCCGCCGCAATGAGGAAGAGCCCGGGGACGCCGAAGGCCAGCATCGGCTTGCGTGAAAACCGCAGCTGGAACCAGACGGCGACAAGGTCGAGTATCCCCACGACGACCCGGCCCTTGCCGGAGTACTTGGAGACGCCCGCCTTTCGCGGGTGCAGGGCGATGTCGATCTCGGTAGCGGTGAATCCCTGCCTGCAGGCCAGCACGATGAAATAGCGATGCCAGTCGTGCCGGAGACGTACGGTGTCGAGAATATCTGCCCGGAACGCCTTCATGGAGTTCATGTCGCTGACCGGCACCTTGAAGATGCGCCGGCTCAGGGCGTTGTAGATGGAAGAGACCGCGCGCTTGTCGTAGGCGCCCACCTTCCGCCCGGCGACGATATCCCAGCCTTCGTCGAGCTTGTCCAGGAAGCGGGGGATTTCCTCGGGCAGGTGCTGCAGGTCCGCGTCGAAGAGGACCAGGTATGTCCTGTCGCTGACCCCGGCCGCGGTCAGCAGGGCTTCCGTCTTACCCAGGTTGGTCCGGTGGCGTAGCACCGTGAGGTTCGCCCATCCGTCCCCCTCGGACTGCGCCAGCGCACCGGTGCCGTCGGTCGAGCCGTCGTCCACGAGGAGGACGTCCCCGGACAGTCCATGCTCCTCGAAGGCGGCACGGAGCGCGGGGATCAGATGGGGGATGTTGGGTGCTTCGTTGTAAGCCGGGACGACGAGCGCGAAGTCGCCGTATGCGCGGGGAGCCGGGCTCCGATTCGGTGAGGACATCACGCGGCTACACACGCTTTCTCATACGGGCCGGCAGGACCCCCAGCTGATCCCGGTACTTGGCCACGGTGCGGCGCGCGATCTTGATCCCCTCGCTCTTCAGGAGGTTGACAATGGCCTGGTCCGTCAACGGGCGGCGGGAATTCTCCTCGTCGACCAGGCTCTTGATCCTGGCCTGGACGCCCCGGGTGGAGATGTCCTGTCCGGTGACCGTAGGAAGCCCGCCAGAGAAGAAGAACTTGAGGGGATACACCCCGGTGGGCGTCTGGACGTACTTGTCGTTGGTGACCCGCGAGACGGTGGATTCGGCCATCTCGATGTACTCGGCGACTTCCCGCAGCGTCAGTGGCCTCAGGTGCTGGACCCCCCGTTCGAAGAAACCCCGCTGGGTAGTCACGATGAACCTCATGACCTTGAGCATCGTCTGGCGGCGCTGCTCGATGACCTGGATCAGCCAGTGGGCCGCATTGAGCTTGGACGAGATGAACTCCTTGTTCCGTCCCACGTACTTGGTCTTGTCCGCCGCAACGTCCCGATACGACTGCGACAGCCGCAGCCGCGGGAGTCCGGTGTCGTTTACGAACACCATGTAGTCGCCGTCGATCATATCGACGATGAGGTCGGGAATGACATACTGGTCGGGGTCCGCGGCGTAGCGCCGCCCGGGCTTTGGGTTCAGCTTGGCGATCCTGTCCGCCGCGGCCTGGGCTTCGCCGGGCGAAATCTCCAGAACTCGCGAGATCTCGGTCCATTTGTGATTGCTCAGGTCGTCGAAGTGGGCGGCGACGATCCGGTACTCCAGCGTGTCCTCTCTGCCGTCCTGGCGCAACTGGATCGCGAGGCACTCCTGAAGATCACGGGCGCCGACGCCGGGCGGGTCGAGGGATTGAACCACACGCAGCACCCCTTCGACTTCCACCAGCTCGAACGGTGCGAACAGCCTTGCCAGCTCGGCGAGCTCCTGTTCGCGCAGCTCGTGGTCTTCGATCCTGCGGGTTTTGGCCAACACCCTGTCCCGCACCTCTTCCAGCGAGCCTCCGAGACCGTCCCTGACGTCCTCCAGGGAACAGGTCAGCATCCCGTCGTCGTCGATGTTGCCGATGATCTCCTCGCTGATCCAGACCTGCCGTTCGTCGAGGTGGAGAAGGCCGAGCTGCTCCTTCAGGTAGTCGTGGAGGTGTCGTGTCTCAACGACCATGGGTTCATAGTATTCGCGAGGCTCGTAGCGGGCCCGGTGTCCTCCGGTGTCGAAGTCGTCCAGCAGGACTTCTTCCCAGTCCACCTCCGTCTCCTCCTCACCCTGGGCTTCCTCTTCGCCCGGCAGGTCTTCATCGCTGTCGGGCTCCGACATCTCCAGGAAGGGATTCTCGGAAAGTTCCTCCTCCAGGCGGGTCTGCAGATCGAGAAGAGGCATGTACAGCAGATCCATCGCCTGGTACAGGCGCGGATTGATCTTCAGTTCCTGCCGGATTCGGGCGCTCTGGCTCAGGCCCGTCTTGATTCGGCTCACGGAAAGCTCACGCTCCGGGGCGCGAAAACCGCGATCTCATGCGTACCGTCAGGGTCGGCCCCAGGTATAGATCGGCAACTTCGTCGTTCCACACAAGCTCGGAAACGGTCCCGCCCACACGGATTCGTCCCTCATGCATGATGTACGCCCGGTCGACGATCTCGAGAGTCTGCTCCACGTTGTGGTCGGAGATGATCACCCCGATGTTCCTGGTCTTGAGCTGGGAGACGATCTCCTGGATGTCGTGCAGTGCAATCGGATCGATGCCGGCGAAAGGTTCGTCCAGCAGCATGAATTTGGGCTTCTGCACGAGTGCCCGCGTGATTTCCAGCCTCCGCCGCTCACCACCCGAAAGCGAAAACGCCTTCGCGTTGCGCAAGTGGCCGATCGAGAGCTCCGCCAGCAGCTCCTCCAGCCGCTCGGCGCGTTCCTTCCGGTTCAGGTCCAGGGTCTCCAGGATGGCCATGACGTTCTGGGCGACCGTCAGCCTGCGGAAGACGGACGGCTCCTGCGCGAGGTACCCGACCCCCATCCTCGCGCGCTTGTACATCGGAACCGGGGTCAGCTCCGCCCGGTCCAGGAAGACCTTGCCACCATCGGGTGCGATCAGCCCCACCAGCATGTAGAAGGTGGTGGTCTTCCCCGCACCGTTCGGCCCCAGAAGCGCCACGATCTCGCTCTGCTGCACCTCGATGTCGACGTCCGACACGACCCGGCGCTTCTTGTAGATCTTCGTGAGATTCTCGCCCTTGAGCACCGAACCGGTCGCGATTGCAACAGCTTCCGTCACTTCTTTCCTCCCCTGCGTGGCCGAATGACGACCCGTGGCACGATGGTGGTGTCGGCCCGAGCCCGTACCGAGTCCGGGGCGATGGCCGCCGAATCCGTAGCGACGGCCGCCGAATCCGCAGCAACGGCCGTTGAGTCCTGGAGCGAATCGGGAGGCAGCGGCTCCAGATGATACCCCACCGTCTGGCCCTCCACCTCCATCTTCACCACGCTCCGCTCTTCGAGATAGATCGTAATCTGTCCGCCTTCCACCCAGTGCAGCGCGGGACGGTTCTTCGGCGGGGTCCAGGTCGTGTCCGATTCGATCCCGGTGGGGTCCGGCGCGGTCAGCCGGTACAGGCTCCGGGCTTCCCCGATTGCGGTGAGGGTCTCCAGTCGGGGGTTTCCCCCTCGTGTCGCAGGCGCGGCCTCCGGCGTGCCTTCGTCGACAATCGCAGGCGTGCGCGCGACGGTGCTGTCGTCGGTCAGCGCGGGATCCGTCGCGGCGGTGCTGTCACCGGCTGTCACGAGACCGGCTGCGGCGGCGCTACCGTCGGCAGCCCCCGAGCCGAACTGCGCGACGATCGTCTCCCCCTCCATCCAGTCCCGGTTCGCGAATTCGGGCAGGTCCTCGGAAATGAGCGAATCCGGAGACGCCGCCTCCGCCCTCGCGGAGCCGACGGCGGTGACGACCTCCAGAACCTGATCCGGGGAGGATACGTCAATCGAGTCACCGGTGAGCTGGAAGTCGTCCGCGATGGCCAGCGGTCGAGCAACGGAGTCCTCCGCGGCATCGAAAGAATCGACGCGGGCGACGCGCTCGGCGATTGCCCGGGCCCGCTCGGCATCGCCCGGTGTCACACCGGGAATGTCGAGCTCCGGTTCCTCCAGTGGAGGCACCGAGGAGATCGCGATCAGTCGGGTCACCTCTCCGTTGTCCAGGAAGACGCGGATGGCGGGCGCCGTGAGTGTGACCTGGCTCCCCACCAGCTCGGCGTTGTCCCGTGCGAGGATCTCTTCGCTGAGACCCACGGTGGGAGTGACCCAGACCGATGCTCCGGTCAGCGCAAAGCCCCGATTCTCTACACTGGCGTCGCCCCAAACCGACATCGCGCCGACATCCTGGTCGTAGTCGAGCGAGTCCCCGAGCGCCCGCAGGGAATCGCGCACCAGCACCACATTTCCGCCAGCGCGGAAGAAGCGCCGTCCGTCGATCATGAAGCGGTCGGCGTCGATCTCGTAGGGGGGCAGCGACACGGAGTCCGCGACAGGGGGATCGGAGTCAGCGATGGCCGGAACAGTGTCCGTTGCAGGGGGGGGCAAGTCCGCGACGGCGGGAACCGTGTCCGCGGCAGCGGAAGCCGAATCCCCACCGGCCGTCGCCGAGTCCGCCAACGGGACCCCCAACGAATCCTCCGGTGTGGTCGCACTGTCACCCTCGAGAGCCACCGGGACGGGTGCCGCCGGACGTGGCGCGGGAAAGACCGTCGCGTGGGGGTTGCCCCCCTTGACCAGGATACGGTCCAGGGTCCGGAACTCGGTGGCGCGGTAGAAGTACAGGCTGTCCCCGCTGATCACCGCGCCGTTTTGCCGGTCGGTGACCGTCACATTGGACCAGGCGACCAGCTGTCCGATGTTTCCGTGGTAGCGAGCCGAGTCCGCGTCGAGTTCGGTCTCCGGGTCCACAAAGCGCACGTGGCCAAACAGCTGCACCTGGTCGCTGTGCTCGTATACGACCGCGGAATCGGCGAGAATGCGCGTGCCGTCAGTGCAGCGGTAGTCGATACCCCCGGATGCGCGGTGGATGTAGTTCAGGGAGTCGAAGCGTCGGCTATGCGTGTACCCCCCCACTCGTTCCAGCTTGCAGTCGGCCTCCGGCACCGCTGCCAGGGCGGGTAGAACGAGGATGGCCAGAGCCACCAACGTTGCCTGACAGAGTCCCCGGGAACGCGCCGCGCACCCGCGCTCGGCGAGGGTTCGACCCCGCCTCCTCATCGCGAGGCACACTCCCTTTCCCTGGTTCCCCAGATCCTCACGTCGTCAAAGGCCATGTCGGCCTGGAGGCGGTCACCTTCGACCTCGCACTCGCCCTGGCGCATCACCACGGCGACATCGGTCCAGACACGGTCGGCTTCCGGCGCGAAGTGCAGTTCGTCGGTGCGGATTTCCCTGTCCTGTTCGGGGATCGTGAGAATCGCATTGCCAGATGCGGTCAACTCGCTCCCCAACTGGTTCAGCCGTCCCTCGTCGGCCGTGATCCTGGCCCGGCGACGCCCACTCTCGTCAAAGACAAGCAGCTCGAGCCCGAGCACCCGGGAATGAGTGGAGTCTTTCCAGATGAACATGCTGTCCGCCGTCAGCAACGCTTTCCGGATCCCCTCCCTCGACATGTTCAGGGACACGCCGTACAGGATCTTGTCGGCGTCGACCGTCTCCAGTTCCGAAGTCGCCCCCTCTTCCGAGGTGTCGAAGCACGCCACGAGGGAGAGGAGCAGGACGGCCAGCCAGGATTTCCGCAGTGCGCTCATCAGACCGCTCCCGCGCGCAAGAGGTCGTGGAGGTGAACGATTCCCACCAGTCCGGCGTCACCCACCACGGGCAGCGCCATGATCCCGTGTTTCTCCATGCGACGAACCGCGGCCACGCCCAGCTCGTCAGGAGACGCGATCCTGGGTGACGGGGTCATGAGTCGCGACACGGGAGTGTCCAGGAAGTCCTCGCTTCGTTCCATGAGCCGGGTGAGGTCCCCCGCCGTGACCACGCCCAGCACCGAGCGGTCCCCTGCGATCACCGGAACGGTACCCCTCATGCGGGCCAGCGGCACGATGATCTCCCGGACACTCACGTCCGGCGCGACCGACGGGTAGTCTTCCGACTCCATCACGTCACGTACCCGCAGGGTGAGCCGGCGCCCCAGCGAACCTCCAGGGTGAATTCGGGCGAAATCTCCGTCGTGAAACCCCTTCCGCCTCAGCAGTGCCATCGCCAGCGCGTCGCCCATGGCGAGGGTGGCGGTGGTGGAGGAGGTCGGAGCCAGATCCAAGGGACATGCCTCCGCGCGGACACCGCAGTCGAGAACCGCCGCGGCTCGCCTCCCAAGGGGTGAACCCGGATCCCCCACCAAGGCCACCACCGGAATCTCATGGGCATCCGCGAATGCGAGCAGCCCGTCGAGCTCGCCGGTTGAAGATCCGCTCTTCGAGAGCAGAATCATCACGTCGTCCGGGTTGACGATACCCAGGTCGCCGTGGAGTCCGTCGACCGGATGGAGGAACACCGCCGGAGTGCCCGTCGACGTGAGGGTTGCAGCCAGCTTGCGAGCGATCAGTCCCGACTTGCCGATTCCGGACACTACAACCCGGCCGCCCGAAGCGAAAATGAGGTCCGCGGCACGGAGAAACCCGTCCCCGAGGCGGGCAGCCAGCGCCTCCACGGCGCCAGCCTCCAGCCGAAGCACCCGCCGCCCCTCCTCGAGCAGATCCTGGCGGAGGGTATCAGCGGGCTGGCGTGGGCGGACATCCCTCGTCAGTGCGACACTCACCGTAGTCTCCTCGCTGGCTCCAGGGCGATCCGCGCCACGTCAGCCACCTCGCTCGCGACAGTATTCATCTACCAGACTATCCCATTCCCCCCGGGCCCGCAGGAGCGCCTCGGCAAACTCCCTGACGGCGCCCCTGCCACCGGACCTGGAACTCCGCCACGTTGCAACGCGGCACACTTCCGGCACGCCGTTGGCCACCGTCGCCGCCAGACCTGCTCTGCGCAGTGGGGAGAGGTCCGCCAGATCGTCCCCCATCAGCGCGACCTCGGGCCATTCCACCTGCTTCTCGGCAAGGAGCCTGTTCAAGATAGGGAGCTTTTTTGCTCCGGCGTCCTGGAACACCTCCTGAACTCCCAGTTCGGCTGCCCTCAGCTTCGTCGCTTCCGACACTCTGCCCGATACGATCACGACGTCGAGCCCCGCGCTTCTCAGCATTCTGACACCCAGGCCGTCCTGCACATCGAACCGCTTGAGCTCGACCGCGACGCCGCCCGGCGTGGCCCCGATATAGAGCCCGCCGTCGGTCATCACGCCATCCACGTCCAGTACGATCAACCGAATGCGACGTGCCGTTGCCTCGGGAATCTGCATCGGGGCGGCCGTCACGGCGAAGCAACCGCGGCCCGGATCCTGGCCACGTCGCGCAGCAGACGCGGCAACGCATCGAGCTGCAACATGTTGGTGCCGTCGGAGGGTGCCGATGCCGGGCAAGGGTGCACCTCGACGAAGAGGCCGTCGCACCCCGCCGCAACGGCTCCCCTGACAAGCGCACCGATATGCTCCGGCGCTCCTCCGGTCGACCCGTCCTCCCTGCTCCCGGGCTGCTGCACCGAGTGGGTTCCGTCGAAGATCACCGGAGCGCCGGTCGCCTCCCTGATCCGGGCGAAGTTGCGCATGTCCACAACGAGGTCGCCGTACCCGAACGACGTTCCCCGTTCGGTCACGAACACCTGCCCGGCCCCTGCGGCGCGCACCTTCTCGACCGCGCCGGCCATCCCGCCGGGAGACATCCACTGGCCCTTCTTGACATTCACGGCCCTGCCGGTCTCTCCGGCTGCAAGCAGCAGTGCGGTCTGCCGGCACAGGAAGGCAGGGATCTGGAGCACGTCCGCCACCTCGGCGGCGGGCCCGGCCTGGTCCGGCTCATGAATGTCGGTCAGGATCGGCAAGCCCGTCTCCTGGCGCACGGTTGCGAGACGCTCGAGTCCGCGGGACAGTCCGGGGCCGCGGTGAGAGGACAGCCGCGAGCGGTTGGCCTTGTCGAATGACGCCTTGAAGACGACCGGAATGCCGGCATCGCGCCCGGCGGCCAGAACCCCACGCGCAACGTTCAGATTAAGGTCATCGTCCTCGAGAACACAGGGCCCCGCGAAGAGGGTGAAGCCGTCCAGCACCCGATCACGCTCCCATCGCCGCGGTCTTCGGGGAATCGAGTCCGGCGGCGCGGGCTGCACCGGCCCCCACGAAGGAGGCAAAGAGCGGATGGGCCCGGATCGGCCGACTCTTCAGTTCGGGGTGGGCCTGGCTGCCGATGAACCACGGGTGTCCCGGCAACTCGATCATCTCGATCAGCTTGCCGTCAAAGGAGATCGCGGCGAACACCATGCCCTCTTCCTTCAGGGCCGTCCGGTAGTCGTTGTTGACCTCGTAACGGTGCCGGTGACGCTCGGTGATCCCGGAGGAACCGTAGACCTCACGGGATAGCGACCCGGCCGCGAGCCTCGCTTCGTAGGAGCCGAGTCTCATCGTGCCGCCCTTGGTGGTGATATTGCGCTGCTCGTCCATGAGACAGATGACCGGATGCGGAGACTCCTTGTCGAATTCGAAGGAGTGCGCCCCCTCCAGCCCCACCACATTGCGCGCGAACTCGATCACCGCACACTGCAGGCCGAGGCAGATTCCCAGGAACGGGAGATCGTTCTCCCGCGCCCACCGGATCGCCGAAATCATCCCCTCGATGCCGCGCTCACCGAAGCCGCCGGGCACGAGGAGGCCGTGATAGTCCGCGAGGAAGGCCGGGTCGAGCCCCTCTTCGATCCTCTCGCTGCCGATCCAACCGATCTCCACGGGCACGTCGTGGACGATTCCACCATGGATCAGCGCCTGTTCCACGGATTTGTAGGCGTCCACCAACCCGGTGTACTTGCCCACCACCGCGATCTTCACCGTTCCGTGCGAGGGCGTCTTCACCCGTTCCACGATGCGCGTCCAGTCCGTAAGGTCCGGAGCGGGCGCCGTCATGCCGAAACACGACAGCACGAAGTCGTCGAGACGCTGGCGGCGAAACTCGAGGGGGACTTCGTAGATGGTCTCCACGTCCCGCGCCTCGATGACGCCGGCGGGATCGACGTTGGTGAAACCGGCGATCTTGGCCTTGATATCCTCGTCGAGCCGGTGTTCCGTACGGCAGATGAGGACGGCGGGCTGAATGCCGGTCTGCATGAGCTCCCTGACGGAGTGCTGGGTGGGCTTGGTCTTGAGCTCGCCGGCCGCGCTGATGTAGGGAACCAGGGTGAGGTGGACATGGAGCGCCCGGGAGCCGACCTCCTGGCGGAACTGGCGGATTCCCTCCAGGAAAGGCAGGCTCTCGATGTCGCCGACCGTGCCGCCCACCTCCGATATCACCACGTCGTGACCCTCCCCGAGCACCCGGACCGAACGCTTGATTTCGTCGGTGATGTGGGGGATGACCTGAACCGTCCGCCCCAGATAGTCGCCCCGGCGCTCGCTGTCGATCACCGTTCGGTAGATGCGCCCCGTTGTGGTGTTGTTCTCCTGCGACAGGTTGGCGTCGATGAAGCGCTCGTAGTGCCCAAGGTCGAGGTCCGTCTCCGCACCGTCCTCGGTGACGTACACCTCCCCGTGCTGGAGCGGAGAGAGCGTTCCGGGATCGACGTTGATGTACGGGTCGAGCTTCTGAAGGGTGACCCTCAGCCCGCGCTCCTTGAGGAGGACGCCGATGGAAGCGGCGGCGATACCCTTCCCGAGCGAGGAGACCACGCCCCCAGTGACGAAGATGTACCTGGTCTGGTCGGATTCGGTCCGGATCATTCGTGTGCCGCTGCTCCTGGTCGTTTTCTCAAGCTGGAAAAATTCCCGCCCGCAGCCGGCGCTCCATTCGCACCAGATCTTCCGGCGTGTCCACCCCTTCGGCCGCCTCTGTCACAACGGCCACTCCGATTCGCATGCCGTTCTCCAGGGCACGCAGCTGCTCCAGTCCCTCTGCCAACTCCAGAGGCGATCGGTCGAACCCGACCCAGCGCCCAAGCGCCTCCAACCGGTATGCGTACACCCCGACATGCCTGAGGTGGCCCCCCCGGAGCCGGTCCTCCGCGGACGCGTCCCGGCTGTACGGAATTCCCGCCCTTGAGAAGTATAACGCACTTCCGGCGGCGGTCCGCACGACCTTCACGACGGACGGATCCCACAGCTCCTCCGCCGTGCGGATCGGCGTCGCGCAGGTGCCGGCTTCGAAGCCGTTCTCGACCATCGAGACGGCCGCATTCACGACCTCGGGCGCCACCAGGGGCTCGTCCCCCTGGATGTTGACGACCACGTCGAACGTGTCGTCGAGGCGCCTCGCGACTTCCCATGCGCGATCGCTTCCCGAGGCATGGTCCGGCGAGGTCAGCATGACCTCCGCGCCCTCTCGGCGGCACACCTCTGCCACCTCCCCGGAGTCGGTTGCGACGACCAGCCTGTCCAGAACGTCCATCTCCCGCGCCCGTTCCCAGACCCACACGACGAGGGGCTTGCCGAGGAGGAGCTGGAGGGGTTTGCGCGGGAGGCGGAAGGACCCTATCCGCGCCGGAATGACACCCAGGACGCGGTTCAAGACGGCACCCGGGAACGGGTGCGGAGAACCGGATTAGCCGTGAGATTCACGGACTTAAAGCTACCTGTGAACGGCGGCTCCGGCAACTGCAGTCTTGTCCAACGGCACATGAGCCTGAACTCGGATCCTGTTTCCAGCGGGAGATGAGCCTGCAGTCCGGGGCGAAGAGATCATTGGAGGATGATCGTGACACTTCGCACCGAACGGATACGCACCCTCGACCAGCTCCGCGCCTTCCTGGAGGGCAACGAAGCCGCGGACTTCCAGCCCACCCGCCGTGACTCCGCGTACGCCCTCGTGCGCCGGACCCTGGTTCGCTTCGAGTACCACGGCCTCAGGAAGCCGGACAAGGGCCTGGTGAAGCGGTACCTCGAGAAGGTGACGGGCCTCTCCAGGGCCCAGGTCACCCGCCTCATCCGGCAACACCGCCGGACCGGGCACATCCGCGACCACCGCGGCAAGCCCCCGGCCAACGCCTTCGCGCGCCGCTACACCTACCTTGACGCCGCCCTGCTGGCCGAGGTCGACGAGGCCTTCGGCCAGCTCTCCGGACCCGCCACCAAGGTGATCCTCTGGCGCATGTTCCATGTCTACGGAGACGTGCGCTTCGAGCGCCTCGCACGCATCTCAGGAGGCCACATCTACAACCTCCGCAAGACCCGCGCGTACCGCACCGGCCGCCTCACCTTCCGCAAGACCCGGCCTGCTCCCGTCCCCATCGGGGTCCGCCGCAAGCCGAGGCCCGATGGCCAGCCCGGCTTCCTCCGCGTCGACACCGTCCACCTCGGAGACCGGAGCGGCAAGAAGGGCATCTACCTCGTCAACATCGTCGACGAAGTCACGCAGTTCCAACACCTTGGCGCCGTGCCGCGCATCACCCAGCACTTCATGGTCCCCGTGCTGAAGGACCTCATCTCCGCCTTCCCCTTCACCGTCCAGGCCTTCCACGCCGACAACGGAAGCGAGTACATCAACCGCCAGGTCGCCGACCTGCTCAACCAGCTCCACATCGGCACCTTCACGAAGTCCCGGCCCCGCCACTGCAACGACAACGCCCTCGTCGAGGCCAAGAACGGCAGCATCGTGCGCAAGTGGCTCGGCCACATCCACGTCCCCCACGCCCTCGTCCCCCAGGTCAACGACTTCCTCCAAGGCAGCCTCTGCCCCTTCCTCAACTTCCACCGGCCCTGCCTCTTCGCCACCGAGGTCACCGGCCCCAACGGCCGCGTCAAGAGGCGCTACCGGCAGCAGGATGTCGCCACCCCCTACGAGCGCTTCCGGGCAATGCCCGGCGCCGAAGACTTCCTCCGGCCCGGCGTCACCCTCAAAGCCCTCGACCGCCTCGCCGCCGCAACCACCGACCTCGACGCCGCCAAGGCCGTTCAGCGAGCCCGCGACGAACTCCTCCGTGCCATCGGCCAGGCCCGGGACTCCGCCGCATGATCCGCCCCGCGCCCGCCTCAGACTCGCCGCAGACCCTCCCGCGACTCGGGGGATCCCCCAGCTCGCCGGTTGCGTCTCTACACCGTTCAGGGGGATAATGATGCTCCCTCAACTGCCACCTGCCCCGTGCTCGGGCTTCATCCCTCGCTCTCAATCCTCGCCGACTTCAGGCTCATCTCCGGGTTGGAAAAGACTGTGCCGCGGGGTGCCGTGTCGGTAGCAAATGAAATGTCCGGTTTCTGTAGCACATGAAGTGTCCGCTTTTCCGTACCGCCGCCCTCCGAGGCGAGCGGAGCGAGCCGAGGGGGGCGGCGGTACCGCCTCACGCTGCCACCTCCGACCCGCTGAGGGTGTCCAGCAACCTGCCGTTCGCATCGTAGCGCCCGAGCCTCCGGATGCCGTGGAAGACGGCCATGCCGCCGTCCTCGTATTCGTGGACCTTGACCTTGGCTCGCACGTAGGTGTACCGGTGCGGCTGAGGCGGGATCTGCAGCGTCTTGCCCTTGTAGGTCACGCAGTTGTCGTTGCCAACCGTCCGTGTCTCCTTCAGGCAGAGGATGTCGGGCAGCTTGGCCTTCATCCGCGGCAGCAACCGGGCGAACGCGCGCTTCGCCTCCCTCGCCTCCACCGCAAATGCCGCGTTGAACCGCGGCCAGAAGTCCTTCAGGAACTCGTTGGCCTCGTCCATGTCGGTGATCCCCGCCCGCGCCAGCTCCTGCGGCAGGCGCCCCTGAAGCGTCCCGAACAGCCGCTCGCTCCGGCCCCGCGCCTGCGGCGAGTACGCGGCGATCATCTCGATCCCGAGCTCGCCCATCGCCCGGCCGAACTGGGTCGGCTTGTCCTTGTCCACCTTCCCGCCCGCCTCCGGCGTGTGCCAGTAGTGCGAGCCCCGGTCCGTGTACAGGCTGTCGAAGAGCCCCTGCACCTTCACCGTCTCCGCGACGCCCCGAAGGCTCGACCACGTTCCCTCCTCCTCGACGAAGAACCCCGAGTACACCCCGCTTGTCGCGTCGTCCATCGTCACGACCAGGTCCCACCCCTGGCCGGGAGCCCATTCGTGCGTCGAGGCGTCCTGGTGGAGCATCATCCCCTCCGCCGGCTTGCGCTCCCGCCTGAGCCGGTGCGCACCCTTCCTGCGCCCCTTCCTCACCAGGCCCGCCTCCTGAAGGCGGCTCTTCACCCAGGTGTACGACCGCGCCCCGCCGTGCTCGCCCGCGTAGACCTCGTGGTAGAAGTGAAGCACGTTCCACCCCGCACAGCCGTCCCGGTACAGCGCCTCCAGCGCCGCCGCCTCCTCCGGCGACGCCCGCCGGGGAGACGGCCCCGCCACCCGCTTGTCCTTCAGGGCCGCCAGCCCGCCCGCCTCGTAGCGGGCCACCCAGCGCCGGAACGTCCGGTCCGTCACTCCCGGCACGCTCGCCGCCCACGCTTGCGTGACCCGTTTTCGGCGCCATCGATCATAGATCTCTTCGAACCTCGCCATCCGTATCTCTCGCAGCATCTCCGCCCGGTTCATCCAGCCTCCTCGGTGACTGTTCTGAACCGGACAGATTACGTGCTACGAAACCGGACATATTATTTGCTCCTAACACTGCCGCGGGGTGCCGAATCAGACCCGCAGCTCGAGGAAATTCCGCAGAATCGTTCGCCCGCCTTCGGTGAACCACGACTCGGGATGAAACTGGACGCCCCACACGGGGTGTTGCCGGTGCCTCATGGCCTGGATCTCTCCCTCGTCAGCCGGGTCGACGCTCCAGGCGATCGGGACGAGCCCTTCCGGCAGCCGCGGGGACGTCACCAGTGAGTGGTAGCGGGTGACGAGCATGGGCGAAGGGATCCCGGCGAAGAGAGGATCATCGCCGTTGTGCACGACCATCGAGGTCTTGCCGTGCACCGTCTTCGCGGCCCGGATGGTGCGACCCCCGTAGGCCTCGCCGATGGCCTGGTGACCCAGGCAGACGCCCAAAGTGGGCATGGAAGGCCCGAGCTCGCGGATCGCGGCCACGCTGATCCCGGCTTCGGCGGGCGTACAGGGACCGGGCGACACCACCAGGCGACTGGCCCCCGCGCGCTGTAGCCCCGCCGGGGTCACGGCGTCGTTGCGGAAGACCTGGGGATCCTCGCCCATCTCTCCGAGAATCTGAACCAGGTTCCAGGTGAAGGAGTCATAGTTGTCGATGACCGCCAGCATGGCCGCTCCGGAAACGAGAGACCGCTCCGGCGAAGGCTCCGGTAGCGGTTTCGCGTATAATATGCAGATACCATGAGCATGTACCAGAAGTGCCTCGTCTGCGGCCACGCCTTCGCGCCCAACAACGCCCTGGAGCACCTCGACCGCGGCCGCCGGGTTGCCTACGACCCGGGAAAGGGTCGCCTTTGGCTGATCTGCCCCTCATGCGCCCGCTGGTCGCTCGCGCCCATCGAGGCCCGCTGGGAGGCGCTCGATGAGCTGGAGAAGCTTGTCACGGACAAGGCGCGCCTCCTCTCCCGAACCGACAATGTGTCGCTGCTCCGTGCCGGGCCGCTGGAAATCGTGCGGGTGGGGGACGCACAGTTGCGGGAGGAGGCGTGGTGGCGGTACGGACGCGAGCTGCAGAGGCGGCGAGAGCGCTACAGAAAGCTGTCGGCGGCGGGCACGCTGGGAGCTGCGGCAGCCATCGCGGGCTCCTGGGCCACGGGAGGGATGAGCTTCGTCGCTGCCTGGATCCTGTGGGACAAGGCCCCCGGCGTTGTGACCGGCGGCGCACGCTGGCTCCGCTTCGGAAGCAAGGCGTGGCGCGGACGGGGCGAATGCGAGCGATGTGGCCGGGAGATCCGCGAAGTCCGCTACTCCAGGAGGAGCCGCCTCGTCCTGGCCGCACACGACGGCTCTCCGGCGGTTGTTGTGTGGTGTCCGGGCTGCGGGGGACGCCGGGACTCCGGGATGCTCCTCACGGGACACGAGGCCAACCGCACACTCAGCCGAGTCCTCGCGTACCACCACTTTGCCGGAGCGTCGGAGGGGAGGGTGGAGGGGGCGGCCAGGCTGATCGAGGTCGTCGGCGGCCCCCGTGCACTTCCCTCCAAGATCCTCAGGGGAAGCCGAACCCTGGGCAGCGTGGGGCGGATCGGCCAGGTCGCGCTCGAGATTGCGGTCCACGAAGAGCGGGAGAGACGGTTGCTGTCGATGAAGCTGGCGGAGCTGGAAGCCCATTGGCGGAGGGAGGAGGAGCTGGCACGGATCATGGACGGGGAGCTGACCCCGTCTCCCCCTCGGAATCAGTAGTCGACCGGGCGCAGATACCACTCCCCGATCGCGCTGTCCGACAGCAGGGCAACCGTCGGTGACTGGCGCTTCCAGTGCGTCGACGAGAGCCGCTGCCACACCGTGTCCACCTCGCCCTCCGGGAATCCACGCCTGACCAGCGACCGGGCATCGCGACCCTTCAGTAGCCAGTGCAGAATGGGGTCGGCCCGGTGATAGGAGATGCCCAGCTCGTCCTCGTCGTGGACCCCCCGGATCAGGTCTGCGCTCGCCGGCTTCTCGACGATCTCCTCAGGGACGCCCAGGTGGCGCGCGAGGGCCCACACCTGTGTCTTGAAGAGGTCCCCCAGGGGGTTGATCGGCGGGGAATCGTCGGCATGCCAGGTATAGTACCCCAGGAGGCGCTCACTCTTGTTCCCCGTACCCAGCGGCAGGGCGTTCAGCTTGGCCGACTGGTCGAAGAGAATCACCGAACGCAGGCGGGCGGCCAGGTTGCCCCGGCGCATCGCCGTCACCCCGGGCTCATGGCGGGCCACATAGCCGTCAACGGCCTCGGTGATCGAGATCGTTCGTTCATTTGCTCCGGTCGCGGAAATGGCCAGAGCCGCGTGGGCAAGGCTCTCGGGGCTGGACGTCGCATAGGGGAGGCGGAAGCCGAATACGTTCTCGGGCCCCAGCGCCTTGCAGGCCAGGAAGAGTGACACGGCGGAGTCCACGCCTCCGGAGACACCGATCACGACCCGCGAGAAGCCGCGGCGCCGCACCACCTCTTCGCGGATGAACTCCACGAGGGCGGCCTCGACCAGATCCGGCTGGATGGAGAGTGCCTCCAGATCTTCCGGCCCGGGACGCTTCCCCGGCCCGATACCCGGCCGCGACACACCCGACTCGCCCCCGGAACCGCTTCCGGCTGCACCAGCTCCCGCGGTTGCACTCGTGCCCGGAGATCCGTTCTCCGCAACCTCCACCCGCCCCTCCCCCGTCCAGGCGTGCCGCAGCGACCGCCGGAGGTGGGGCAGCGCCGTTCTCAGGTCGGAGAGGAACGGCGACTCGGCCCTGACTCGTGCCAGCTCGTCGAAGTCGACGTCAACGGAAACGAAGCCTTCCCCGAAGAGTGGTCCCCGGGCCAGCA
Organism: Longimicrobiales bacterium; assembly: GCA_963555795.3. Classification (GTDB taxonomy): domain Bacteria; phylum Gemmatimonadota; class Gemmatimonadetes; order Longimicrobiales; family Gaopeijiaceae; genus Bin94. Next base: position 2,006,040 of record CAUVXA020000007.1, read on the forward strand.
GCGTTCCGTCGGGACCCCACGCCGACGATCCGCCGGCGAAGAGCTTGCCGCCCTCGGAACCCGCCAGCTGCGATAGCAGGACGAAGACGCCGTGTTCGGTGGCGGTGCGCGCGGCGATCCCGTCCCATTCCTCCAGGTTGCCCGGGCGCCGTGCGGATGAGCGGAAGCCGCGCGCGGGCGAGGCACACCCGCAGAGGATGATGCCGGCCCCGTCCAGGGCCAGGATGGAGCCGGTCATCGAGTGGGTGAGGTCTTCGCAGATCAGCATGCCCACCCTGCCGAAACGGGTATCGAAGGCCGCGACCTCCCGCCCCGGTTCGACAAAGCGGGCCTCCTCGAAGAGCCCGTAGGTGGGTAGGAAGACCTTGCGGTGAACGTGGACGACCTCGTAGCGATCCACGCCCGGAGTCAGGTAGGCAATGCTGTTGTAGAGGCCCCGCCCGTCCTTCTCGTAGAACCCGAGAACCACGTCGGAGCTACACTCCCCCTGCGGGGGTCCCAGGGCCGTCACCAACCCTTCGCGCGTAAGGGCGACTTCACCGGCCGCGCCCTCGACGAAGTATCCCGACAGCACCGTCTCCGGAAAGACGGCGATATCCGCGCGGCGTGCCAGCGCCGCCCTCACGGAGGCGATGTTCGCCTGCAGGTCGCCCTTCCTGGGCTTGATCTGGCAAAGCACGACACGGAGCGGACGCCCGTTATCCATGGAGATATCTCGACCGTTGTGTCTGGACGGAATACCGCCGGGGGTAGCCCCCGCGGCGGGCATTGCTCCATAATCTAGCAGTCCGTGGTGAAACCCCGCGTCAGGGAATGCAGCGGGGATTCCTGCCCGGGCTGCCAGAAGGTTCCGTCACACCGAGAGAAAGTTCGATGCCGAGAATTCTGCGATCCATCCTTTCAGCGTCCGTCGCTGTCGTCCTCGCGACACCCCTTGCCGGCCAGAACGCCCCCCCACCCGGCGGGCCCGATACGGCCACCTTCGAAAGCGACGAAGCGGCGCTCTTCCTCCAGATCTTCCGCACGATCTCCCAGTTCCATTCGTCGGCACTGGGGGACTCGGTGCTCTGGGAGCGCGCGATCGAAGGCTTGATCGAGCAGCTGGACGACCCGTACGCGACCGTCTTCACGCCGGCGGAATACGACAGCTTCAGGGAGACCAATACCGGTGACTACGCCGGCATCGGTGTCCAGATCTCCCCCCTTGGGGGCAGGGTGACCGTCACGGCCGTGTTCAGGGACACGCCCGCCGAGGGAGCCGGCATGATGGTCGGAGACAGGATCGTGTGGGTGGAGGGGCACGATGCGCGCGACTGGACGCTGGACCAGGCCCGGGACTCCATCCGGGGCAAGCCCGGGTCGATCGTTCAGATCCGCGTCGCCAGGGACGGGTACAGGGATCCCCTCCCATTGTCGATGGTGCGCGACAACGTGCATGTGGCCGCCGTACAGGCGACGCTCCTGGAAGGCGGCGTGGCTCACATCGCCATCGAGCGCATCGCCCGCGGCGTCGCAGAGGAACTGGACGAGGCACTCCGGAACTTCGAGGGAGCCAAGGCTCTCATCATGGACCTGCGACGCAACCCGGGGGGTTACCTCGACGAGTCGCTGCGGGTCGCCGACCTCTTCCTGGCGCCGGGCAAGGGACTGGCGAGCGCGGAGGCGCGCGGCTTCGATGGCACGGTCCAGAGACAGGAATGGCCTGCCCAGTCCCCCGCCAGAATGCCGAACACACCGATCATCATCCTGGTCGACGAGTACACCGCCTCGGCCGCCGAGATCATTTCGGGCGCGCTTCAGGACCACGACCGGGCCGTGGTCATCGGGCAGCGGACCTTTGGAAAGGGCGTGGTCCAGACCGTCTACAACCTCCCGGCCGGTCGCAGGATCAGCATCACCACAGGGTCCTGGCACACACCGCTCGGCCGTTCCCTGCACCGCCTGCGTCATCGTGACGGCACGCTCAAGCCCGACGACGGCGAGGGGCAGGAGACGGTCGCGACGCTCGCGGGGAGAGAGCTCAGGAGCGGGGGCGGGATCTTCCCGGATCTGGAAGTGGCGGACGAGGAGTACAAGCCGGAGGAGGTCGCGCTGATGAACCACGCAAACCAGGTGCAGGTGCCGTTGGCCGTGCGGATCCGGGAGTACGCGCTCGAGCTCGCCAAGGACGCGATCGAGGCGGACCGGTTCGAAACGCTCCCCTCATCCGCATTCGACGGCCTGGCGCAGAGTCTGGTGGACGCGGGGATGGACGCCGAAATCGTCAACGACCCGGTGGCGAGGGCCTATCTGGATTGGAGGACTCAGGCGCGCTACCTGTACCGGGCGAATGCGATCTCGCTCATGCTGACGGTGCTCGCCGAGCGCGACCGCGTCCTCGCAGAGGGGCTTCGCCTTGCCCGGGCCGCGCGTACCCCGGAGGAGTTGTTCACCCTGGTCGATCAGACGGAAGGGCGTTAGAGGCAGCGGCACAGGTCGGCCAGGTCCGCGGCCCCCTCCGCCCGGGTCACGCTGCGCGCCAGCTGTCCCTGGTCGCGGATCACCCGCTCCGAGGATGAAAGCGGCGGTGGGTCTCGCGAAGATACTCGCGGTCGAGGTGGGTGTAGATCTGGGTTGTGGAGATGTCCGCATGACCGAGAAGTTCCTGGACCGCGGCCAGATCCGCACCCCCTTCGAGGAGATGGGTGGCGCAGGAGTGGCGGAGGGTGTGGGGTGAGATGCGACGGCTGATCCCCGCCCTCCTTGCCGCACGTGAGACGATCGTCCACACCGACATGCGACCGAGCCGCGTGCCGCGCTGGTTCAGGAAGAGGGCGGCCTTCCCCGCCCCGCGCTCCAACTCCGGCCGAAGCCCTCGCAGATACCGCTCCACGACCGTCAGCGCCACCTTCCCCACGGGAACGAGGCGCTCCTTGCCCCCCTTGCCGAAGACCAGGCAGCTGCCGTGGTCGATGTCGAGGTCCCCCATCGACAGACGCGTGAGTTCGCTCACACGCATCCCGGTGGCGTAGAGGAGCTCCAGCACGGCACGGTCTCTCCAGTACGACTGCGAGTCCGGATCGACGGCCTCGACGACGCGTGCGGCTTCATCCTGGGTCAGGAACTCGGGCAGCTTCTTCGCCGCGACCGGACGATCCATCCGGTCGGTGGGGTCTTCCGTGATGATCCCCTCGGCGACCAGGAAGCCGAAGTAGGCACGGAGCGCCGACTGCGCCCTGCGGATCGAGGTCGAGGCCAAGCCCCCCTCGCGCAGATGGCCCAGATAGTCGTGGAGGAGCTGGTGACCGATTCGGGGCGGCCCATCGGTTCCGCGGTCGTCCAGATACGCCACGAAGCGTGAAATGTCGCTCCGGTAGGCTTTGCATGTCCGCGGCCTGAGCCCTCGCTCCAGTGCCAGGAAGTCCAGAAACGGCTCCACGAAATACCGCCGCTCGCGGGCGGCGGCCCTGGTCTCACGCGACATCGCCGCCTTCGCTCCCCCTCCCCGCTTCCCTGCGGCGAGCACGCCACCAGACACCGAGGACCACCACCGCCAACACCGCCGAGGTGGCCACCAGCCCGCGGTTGGTTCGCTCGAGCGTCTCCCTGACCGCGTCCATGTTGTCGCCCGCCAGATACCCGAGGCGGATGAGTGCCCCGTACCAGATCGCGGACGCCACGACCAGGGGCGGAATCACCCGCACCGGTCCCAACTCGGCCACGCCCGCGAATACGGGGACCAGAGCACGGAAACCCGGCAGAAACCGCGCGGTAAAGACCGCCAGGACCCCCCAGCGCCGGTAGAAGGCCTCGAGCTTCTCCATCTGCCGCTCCGCCATGAGGGTCCGGCCGCGTCCTTCGCGGAAAAAGGCCGGCCCGTACCTGAGGCCGGCGGCGTAGACGGCCACCGCCCCTGCCACGTTGAAGCCCCACACCACCAGGAACACCCCGACGGGACCCACCGTACCCAGCCCGGCGACGAAACCGCCGGCGACGACAAAGGTGTCGGCCGGTACAATCGGCAGGATGTTTTCCACCACCGCCCCCACCGCCAATACGACGTACACCAGCGGCGCGGGGAGGTCGGTCAGGAGGGCAAGGGCTTGCTCCACCCGGCTGTTAGCGGCGCAGCACGGTGGCCACGGCGTGGACCGCCATCCCTTCTCTCCGCCCGATCCATCCCATTCCCTCGTTCGTTTTCCCCTTGACCGAGACCGCGCCGGCCGGCACACGCAGACGTTCGGCGAGGAGGCCGCGCATCTCCCCGGCACGAGGCCCGATCCTGGGACTCTCGCAGATCACCGTGACGTCCACATTCCCCACCTCCCAGCGGTCGTCGTGCAGAATGGCCACCACCCGTGACAGCAGGTCCATGGAATCGGCCCCGCGCCAGGCGTCCTCGCCGGGCGGGAAGTGGGAGCCGACATCTCCCAGGCACGCCGCTCCCAGCAGGGCATCGATCACGGCATGCGCAACGGCGTCTCCGTCGGAGAAGCCCCGGAGCCCCGGGTGGTCAGGGAAGCGCAGGCCGCCGAGAATCATGGGCCGCCCGGGGTCAAAGCGGTGGGAGTCGTACCCGATCCCGATTCGCATTGCGGCCACGGGCTCCTACTCCTCGTATCTCCTGATCGCCAGGCAGGCGTTGTGCCCGCCGAAGCCGAACGAATTGCTCAGAGCGACCGACACCGGCCGTTCGATCATGCCGCCGTGGGCGTATTCCAGGTCGCAGGTCTCGTCCCGCTCCCGGAAATTGATGGTCGGCGGGATCTTGCCGGTGCGGCACGCCATGACGCACATGACCGCCTCGATCGCACCAGCGGCACCGAGAAGGTGGCCCGTCATGGATTTGGTCGATCCGACCACCACGTCGTACGCATGCCGGCCCAGCACGGCCTTGATGGCCAACGTCTCGGTGCTGTCGTTCTGCGGCGTGGAGGTGCCGTGCGCGTTGATGTAGTCCACGTCGGTCGCATCCAGTCCGGCGTCGGCGAGGGCCCGGCGCATGGCGTACTGCGCACCCATGGCGTCCGGTGGCTGCGCCGTGATGTGGAAGGCGTCTCCCGTGGCACCGTAGCCTGAGATCTCGCCAAGGATCTCGGCACCACGATCACGGGCGTGTGCCATCTCCTCGAGCAGGATGCAGCCCGCGCCCTCTCCGATCACGAAGCCGTCCCGGCTCGCGTCGAAGGGACGGCTCGCCCCCTCGGGATCGTCGTTGCGCCGTGACATGGCCTTCATCGCCGAGAAGCCCGCGATCGTGATGGGCGTCACCGCCGCTTCCGCTCCGCCGGCGAGCATCAACTTCGCTTCGCCGCGCTCGATGTACCGGACCGCGTTGCCGATGGCATGGGACCCGGAAGCGCAAGCGGACACGGTCGCGTAGTTGGGGCCCTGGAGGCCGTACCGGATCGACAGCAGTCCGGCCGCGATGTCCGGGATGAACATGGGGATGAAGAAGGGACTCACCCGGCGCGGGCCTTTTTCGGCCAGCGTGCGGACGTTGGCTTCCAGTGTGGCGATGCCCCCGACCCCACTCGCCATGATCACCCCGAAGTCGGGGGGGGCACACCCGGACGGCACTCCGGAAAGCCCACCGCACTGCATGGCCTGCTCCGCTGCCGCGACCGCCAGGTGGGAGAACCGGTCGAAGCGGCGAATCTCCTTGCGCCCCATGTAGTCGCCCGGATCGAACCCCTTGACCTCGCAGGCGATCCGGGTGGCGAAGCCCTCCGTATCGAACTGGGTTATCGGTCCGCCACCGGGCGTCCCCACCACAAGAGCTTCCCAACTCGAGTCCACATCCAGACCGACCGGGGTCACCATCCCCAGTCCGGTCACGGCAACCCGGTGGCCTCCTCTACCCACGACCCCTGCCCCTCAACCTGTTGCAGGAATTTACCGCCCCTGCTCGCCGATCTCTCACTTCCCTCAATCGGGCCGACCCGCTATTCCGCGTGGCTCTTGATATAGGAGACCGCATCGCCAACCGTGCGCATCTGCTCGGCGTCCTCATCGGGAATCTCGATCTCGAACTCCTCTTCGAACGCCATGACCAACTCGACGGTGTCGAGGGAGTCGGCGCCAAGGTCATCGACAAACGACGCATCCGAAGTGACCTTGTCGGCCTCGACTCCGAGTTCGTCGACGATGATTTCCTTGACCCTGGCTTCCGCGGTGTCGGACATGCTTGTTTTCTCCATAAGGGTACGTGGTTGGCACTGCGGTGGATGGGCACGGGTCCCTACATCGCCATGCCGCCGTCGACCGCGATGATCTGACCCGTAATGTAACCCGCCTCCGGTCCCGCAAGGAACCGGACCAGGCCGGACACGTCTGCGGGCTCTCCGAGGCGGCCGGCGGGGATCCGTTTCTTCAGTTCGTCGACCTGAGCTTCGGCAAGCCCGGCGGTCATGTCGGTCCGGATGAAACCCGGTGCGACAGCATTGCAACGGATGTTTCGGGAGGCCAGTTCCTTCGCCACCGATTTGGTCAGCCCGTGCAGCCCTGCCTTTGAAGCCGCATAGTTGGCCTGCCCCGCGTTCCCCATGAGCCCGATGACCGAGGAGATGTTGACGATGGAGCCGACGCGGCGCTTCATCATCCCTCTCGCGACCGCGCGGATCATGTTGAAGGCTCCCCCCAGGTTGGTGGCGATAACCTGCGACCAGTCGTCGTCGCGCAGGCGAAGCACGATGTTGTCCCGGGTGATTCCGGCGTTGTTCACCAGGATCGCAACGGGCCCCTGGACGGATTCCACCCGGGCCACGGTCTGCTTGCACGCCTTCGGGTCGGCGACGTCGCAGGAATAGGAGGCGTGCCCGGACCCGTCCAGTTCGGCGATCGACGCCCTCGCCCTCTCACCGTCGCGGGCCACCACGGCGACCCGCGCTCCCGCTTCGGCGAGAGCGCGTGAGATGCCCAGTCCTATACCCCTCGATCCTCCGGTCACGATCGCTACCGACCCCGTCAGCTCGGCGCTTCCCCTCATTGCCAATCCTCCATTGCATCGATGGCGTCCGGTGCCCCGAGAGCCACTGTCGGGGCGCCCTTCGCGTTTGTTCGGTTGAGACCCGCCAGAACACTTCCGGGGCCCAGCTCCGCAAACCTCGCTACGCCCATGGTTCTCATGCAGGCAATACAGTCGATCCACCTCACGGGAGACGTGAGCTGCCGCACCAGGAGGCCGCGGATCCGGTCCGGGTCCCTCACGGCTTCGGCCGTAACGTTGGAGAGGACCGGGAACGCGGGCCGCTCGAAGGTGATCCCGTGCAGCATCTCGCGGAACTCCGCCGCGACAGGCTCCATGAGCGGCGAGTGAAAGGCTGCCGAAACGCTCAGCTTCACCACCCTCTTGGCACCCCGATCCGGGGCGGCCCGGGCGATCCAGTCGATCCCGTCGCTCTCGCCGCTGACGACGACCTGACTCTTCGCGTTCAGGTTGGCGGGCACCACGGTCATCCCCTCCTCCCCGGCCTCCCGGCACAGCTCGGACACGGCCTGAGCCCGCAGCCCCAGGACCGCGGCCATGCCGCCCGGGGTCGTGTCGTCCGCCCGCGCCATGAGCTCCCCCCGCCGCCGAACCGCGCGCAGGCCGTCGGCGAAGGAATAGGTGCCGGCCGCGCCGTGGGCCGACAGTTCTCCCAGCGAGTGCCCCGCGGCGGCCGTAACCGCCCCGAGCCTGTCGCGGACGACCCTGTAGACCGCAATGGAGTGGACGTAGAGCGCGGGTTGCGCGTTCTCGGTCGCGGTGAGAACCGGGCTCGACCCTTCCCACGCAAGCCGGGAGAGACCGAAACCGAGTGTGTCGTCGGCCTCCTCGAAGGTCTCGCGGGCTACCGGGTAGCGCATCGCGAGCTCACGCCCCATCCCCAGGTGCTGGGATCCCTGTCCGGGGAACAGCAGCCCCGTGCTCATCACTTCATCTCGGCGTGTCTCGCCCAGGTCGCCGACAGGTCACCGGCTACCAGCGCAAGGCCATCGCACCCCACGTCAGGCCCGCACCGAACGCGGTCATCAGGACGATCGAGCCGGGCACGAGACGACCTTCTTCGGCTGCTTCGTCGAGGCCCACCGGAATTGTCGCCGACGAGATGTTGCCGTAGCGGTGGAGGTTCACGAAGACCTTGTCCATCGGAATCCCGGCGTACCTGGCGGTGGACTCGATGATCCTGGAATTTGCCTGGTGCGGGACCATGAGATCGATCTGGTCGGGATCGAGCCCGGCTTCCTCCATGACCATGGCTCCCGCGTGAGCCATCGACCTGACGGCCGATTTGAAGACCTCGCGGCCGGACATCATCTGCAGCGTGTGCTCCCGGTTTCGCAGGGATTCCTCGGTCAGGGGCCTTGCCGAGCCGCCCGCCGGGCGCTGAAGCAACGAGGCGAGGTCGCCGTCCGACCGGTGGAAGCTCGCCAGAATTCCCTCGCCGTTCTGCGACGGCTGCACGACCGCCGCGCCCGCACCATCACCGAAGAGGATGCAGGTCGCGCGGTCGTCCCAGTCAATGATCGTCGACATCTTCTCGGTGGACACCACCAGAATGGTTTCGCCGCGACCCGCCGCCACGTACCCCTCGGCGACCGAAAGCGCGTAGAGGAAGCCGGTGCACGCGGCCTGCAGGTCGAACGCCAGGCAGCTTCGCGAGGCCCCGATGCGCGACTGGATTTCGCAGGCGGTGGAGGGAAGCAGCCGATCGGGCGTCGCCGTCGTGACGATAAGCATGTCGATATCGGTCGGTTCCAGCCCGGCCTTGGCGAGGGCACCGAGGGCAGCCCGCTCGCCCATGTCCACGGCGGTGATGTCATCGGGCGCGATGCGGCGTTCCGAGATACCGGTGCGTTCCCGGATCCAGGAATCGCTGGTGTCGACCATCTTTTCGAGGTCGGCGTTGGTCATCACCTGATCGGGCAGGAAGCGGGCTGTCGCCGAAATGCGCGCGACGGGGGGCCGGCCGTTCATGGCATGTGGTCCTTTCAGGACGCCAGGTCCCGGGCGATATGGTCGACGATGCCACTCCGTGCCGTGCGGGCGGCCACGCCGATGGCAGCGCTGATCGCCTTGGAGGATGATCCTCCGTGGCAAATGATGCTCACCCCGTTCACTCCCAGCAAGGGAGCGCCGCCGTACTCGGCGTAGTCGAAGACCCGAAACGCCTCTTCAAAGTCGTCGTCGAGGCCGCCGGGCTTCAGGTGATTGCGCAGATGGGATACGAAAAAAGCGGCGAGCGACTCGTAGAACTTCAGCAGAATATTGCCCGTGAATCCGTCGCACACCAAAACATCGCAAGCGTGGTGAACGATATCCCGTCCCTCGACGTTGCCGACGAAGTTGAGATCGCTCTCGGCGAGGAGCTTGTAGGTGTCCTGCTGGACCTCGGTGCCCTTGACCGCTTCGGCGCCGACGTTCAGCAGACCGACCCGGGGACGGTCGACGCCGTAGAGGTCCTGCATGTAGATCGACCCCACGCGCGCAAACTGCGCCAGGTGGTGCGGCCTGCAGTCGATGTTGGCTCCGGCGTCGGTCACCAGCGTCGGACCCTGGCGGGTCGGAAACATCGTGCCCACGGTCGGCCGGTCGACCCCGCGCACGGGACGCAGCAGGAGGAGTGAGGCCGCCATGACCGCACCGGTCGAGCCGGCCGAAACGAACGCGTCGGCCTTTCCTCCCGCGTGCAGGCCCAGCCCGACGCTGATGGAGGAATTCGGGCTTCGGCGAAAAGCTGCCACAGGTGCCTGGGAACTGTCGATGCGGTCGGGCGCGTGCACCACCTCAATCTGCTCCTCGGCCGGAAGCTCACTCAGCGGCCCGGCCAGCACGGCTTCGTCCCCCACGAGAATGACCCTCACCGTGGGATCCGCCTGCACGGCGGCGATGGCTCCGGCGATCTCAATGGTCGGGGCGTCGTCCGTCCCCATCGCGTCGAGAGCAATCTTCATCGGACGTGGCTCGTAGAAAGGTGGAAAGGGGACGGGTCTACTGTTCCTCCACTTCGTAGATCTGTTTCCCGCGGTACATGCCCGATGTGGGACAGACGCGGTGACGAAGCGCGGGGTCACCGGTGCGCGAGCACGTGCCCAGAGTAGGTTTCGAAGCCTTGTAGTGCGTGCGGCGCTTGCGCTGCCGCTGTTTTGACACCCGCTTTTTCGGGACGGCCATGAGATCTTCCTTCTAGTCTGTTTGCAGGGTTTTCAGAGCTGCCCACCTGGGGTCGGTCCCGGATTCCGGCTCTTCCGGACCCGTTCTGAATCGTTCCACCGGTTCGCCACACTCCGTGCAGCGCCCCTCCTTCTCAACCGGGAGGAGGTATCTGGGCACTTCAAGCATAACTTCCTCGCGGATTGCTTCCCTCAAGTCCAGCGTTGTCTGCTGGTAGCCGATGGTCCGTACATCCGGATCTTCGGCCTCCCAACCCCCGCTGGGCATATACAAAAGCATGAGCGGCCTCTCCACGGCGACATGCAACGCCTCGAGACACCGGCCACAGTCATACAACACCGGGGCCTTCCACGAGCCCCGTACCATGACTCCTCCTTCCGCCGTGCGTGCGGCCGCCCCATCGACCTCGACCGCCCCCGAAAACCTCAGCCCGGAGTCGGTCCACAATTCCTCGTCGGGAGCGATGGAAGCACGCACGACGCTCGTTCGGCTCCGCCGCAAGCGTAGCAGATCGATTTGCAACATAGACAATAAAGATAGAATTGCGCCGGGACCGGTGTCAATGCACGCCCCTCGGGGATGCAGCGCCGGCCGAATGCAGGGGATTTCTACCCCAGCCGGTCGGCCTCCGAGAAGAAGAACGCGATCTCCCGGCGGGCGTTCTCGTCCGAATCGGAGGCGTGGATTGCATTGCGCTCCTTTGATTCGGCGTAGAGCCTGCGTACGGTGCCCTCGTCCGCTTCCGCGGGGTCCGTCGCCCCGATCATGCGGCGCAGCTTCGCCACCGCATCGGGGGCCTCCAGGACCATGGGAATGCAGGGCCCGGAGGTCATGAAGCCGACCAGAGAGCCGTAGAACGGGCGTTCGCGGTGGACCTCGTAGAATGCGCGGGCCTGGGCCTGGGTCAGGGTCACCATACGGGCGGATCTCAGTGTGAAGCCCGCGGATTCGAGGTATGACAGGATTTTTCCGGCCCTGGCGTTACCGGTCGCGTCCGGTTTGATGATGGCCAGCGTCTGATTCATGGAATGCTCTTCATATGGCGGGATGACTTCATGCGACGGTGAACGGAATCAGCAGATACGCCGCGAGTCAACCTGCGCGGGGGCGGAGTGGCGCGGCGATCGCCTCGGCGAACGCCTGAAGGACGGTGTCCCGTTCCAGAAACCCGATCAGCTCTCCGGCCCTCACCACCGGCAGGCGCGACACGCCCCGGGCGATCATCGACCGGCTGGCGACAAGAAGCGCTTCGTCCTCGGAGACGCACAGCACCGACCGGGTCATGACGTCGGCGGCTGCCACCACGCAGCGCCCGGCAGCCCCCCTGCCCCCGCCACTCGGCAGAATATGGGGCAGCAGGTCGCTCACGGTGATCACGCCCAGCACCTCGTGGTTCGAGCCCACCACGGGAACCGCGGTCAGCCGGCGCCGAAGCATGAGTTGCTCGATCTCCGGCACCGGCGTGTCCGGGTAGATCCGGTACGTGAGCGGGACCACGACGTGAGCCACCGTTACATGAGTCTCTATATGGTTATCACCAAACGGCTTGGATAACAACATCTCAAGTAACTTATCATGTGTCCCCGTCTTGAGAATCCCGGACGCGTGTCGCATGAGTGCCGGATAGAGGAAGACGTTCACCGATGGCCGGGACAATCCCCACGCGATCCAGGTGGCCCGGCTGAAGGGTCTCCCCTTTTCCCCTTCGGTCAATCGCAGCACAAGTCCTGGCACATGTGCCTCGCTTCCCAGATCCAGCAGGTCGACCCCGGCGGCCAGCTTTGCGGGGCGCGGCACACCGCCCGCGTCCGACAACCCGCGGCACGCGATTTCGAGCGGGTGGTTCGGCTCGAGATCGGAAGCGGCCTCACGCAGCACGCTCCATGCGTCCGCCTCGTCCCCGCCCCCGATCAGGATGCGGGGCTCCACCAGGAGCTGCCCGAGTCTCATTGCACCCTGACGAGCGGACTGCTAACCCATCGCGTCAGCGACGAGTCTGGAGATCTCCACCGGGCGCTTCGCGACTTTGATTCCATTGTCCTCGAAGGCCTTGGTCTTCTCTGCGGCGGTGCCTGACGACCCGCTGATAATAGCACCCGCGTGACCCATGCGCGTCCCCGGCGGTGCGGTACGGCCCGCGATGAAGCCGACGACCGGGATGTCCAGATTCTCACTGACCCACGCGGCGGCTTCCTGTTCGGCGGTACCTCCGATCTCGCCGATCATGACCACCGCTTCGGTCTCCGGGTCCTCGGCGAAGGCGCCGAGGCAGTCCACGAAGCTGGTACCGATCAGCGGATCACCCCCGATGCCCACGCACGTCGTCTGCCCCAGACCGCCCCCGGTGAGGTGGTGCACGGCCTCGTAGGTAAGTGTGCCGGACCTCGAAATCAGGCCCACCGGCCCGGGGGTCACCATCCGTCCGGGGATGATCCCCATCGTTGTCTTGCCCGGGCAGATGATCCCCGGGCAGTTCGGGCCGAGCACCCGGCAGCCCCTGTCTCTGGCCAGCGCGTGGGCCCGGGTCATGTCCAGCACCGGAATGCCCTCGGTAACGCACACGATGAAGCCGACGCCGGCGTCGGCGGCTTCCATGATCGCACTCGCCGCAAACGCCGGCGGCACATAGACGACGGAGGCGTCGGCACCGGTCTCGGCGACCGCCTCGGCGACCGTATCGAAGATCGGTACCCCGCCTCCGGGTCCCTCGAAATCGCCGCCGCCCTTCCCGGGCGTGACACCGGCCACCACCCGGGTGCCGTATGCCATCATCTGGCGGGTGTGGAACGAACCGTCGCGCCCCGTGATCCCCTGCACGACCACCCGGCTGTGTTCATCAACGAAGATCGACATGAATCTCCCTGGCTTCCCTACGACTGGTTCCGTGTCGCAGTATGCACGTTCGAGTTACAGGGCCAGCCGCACCGCGCCCTCGACCACTTCGTCCATGGACGCAACCGCCGCGAGCCCGGCCTCGGCCAGAATGTCGCGGGCCAGCTCCTCGTTGGTCCCCGTGAGCCGGATCACGAGCGGGACGTCGATCCCGATCCTCCGCACCGCCTCGACGATACCGTTGGCGACGTCGTCGCAGCGGGTGATCCCGCCGAAGATGTTGAAGAGGATCACCTTCACCCCGGGATCGGAGGTGATGATCTGCAGGGCCGCCACCACCTTGTCCGGATTGGACGAGCCCCCGATGTCGAGGAAGTTGGCGGGCTCGCCTCCGTAGTACTTGACGAGGTCCATGGTGGCCATCGCCAGCCCCGCACCGTTGACGCAGCAGCCCACATTGCCGTCGAGCCTGACGAAGCTCAAGCCGGCTTCGCGGGCTCGCGCGTCGGCCGTCGACTCGGATCCGGGATCACGCAACGCGGCGATCGCGGAGCGGCGGAAGAGCTCGTTGTCGTCGATGCTCACCTTGGCGTCGATCGCCTTCACCACACCCTCGGACGTCGAGATCAGCGGATTGATCTCCGCCATCGACGCCCCGTTGCTCACGAAGACGTCGTACAGCTGGGAGATCACCCGCGCTCCCTGCCGGGCGAGCTTCGGATCGTCGTACAGCTTGGTGGCCAGCCCGTAGGCCTGGTGGGGCATGAGCCCGTAGCGAGGGTCGACCCGGAGGCGATGGATGGCTTCCGGATGGGTTGCCGCAACTTCCTCGATGTCCACGCCGCCCTCGGCCGAGACCATGAAGACCGGGCACTGTCCCTCCCGGTCCACGAGCACCCCGACGTACGCCTCGGACTCGATGTTCGCGATGGGCGACACCAGTATCTGTTCGACTGTGAGGCCGCTGATCTCCATCCCGAGGATGGCGGTCGCGTGCTCGGCGGCTTCCCCTGGACTGCGTGCCAGCTTGACGCCTCCCGCCTTCCCCCTGCCACCCGAGTGGACCTGCGCCTTCACCACGGCGCTGCCGCCGTACTTCTCCGCCAGGGCACGGGCCTCCCGGGGGTCGGTGGCGACTTCACCGGGGTTCACCGCCATGCCGGCGGCACGGAAGAGTTCCTTGGCCTGATATTCGTGAAGGTTCATGGAGTGATCGACAAGTCGATGACGGAAGGGGGAACCGTACGCGATCCCCCGAGGACGGTGGTGCGGACCGGGCCGGAGCCCGGCGCTTCACCGCCATGAAGTTACCGGGAAACGAAATTGCATCAAGCACCTCACGCGACAACCCCCCGAGTCGCCATATTAAGGATGAACCCTGACAACCGGAGCGAGGTGCCGAACGATGCGCACGGAAGAACCCATCTACCTGGACCACGCGGCGACCACGCCTGTGCGGCCCGAGGTGGTCGAGGCCATGTCGGCGTGTCATGCGGATGATTTCGGGAATCCCTCCAGCGGCCACCGCTGGGGGCGTGGTGCCCGGCGCCGGCTGGAAGCGGCCAGAGCTTCGGTGGCGGCATCTCTGGGGGTATCGTCCGCACACGTACGCTTTACCCGGGGGGGGACCGAGTCCGACAATCTGGCGATCCTCGGGCGGGTGAGGCGAGAGCTCGCCGCCGGGCACTGCCCGCACGTCGTGACCTCCTCCATCGAGCATCCGGCCGTGTTCGAGGCCGCGGAGCGGGCGGCGAGGGAGGGTGCGCGGCACACGGTTGTCGGGTTCGAGGACGGTGTTTTCGACCTCGATGCGCTTGGACGGGTCGTCCGGGAGAAGCCGTCGGTGGTGTCGTGCATGTGGGTGAACAACGAGACGGGCCTTGCTCTGCCGATGGCGGAGATCGGGGCGGAGTGTCGAAGCCGGGGCGTTCCGCTGCACAGCGACGCGGTGCAGGCGGTCGGCAAGATCTCCGTGTCCCTGGACGAGGTGCCGATCGACCTGCTGACCGTGACGGGCCACAAGATCTACGGTCCCAAGGGAACGGGCGCCCTGATCGCGAGAGAGTTCCGGGCGCTGGAGCCCCTCCACTTCGGCGGGGGACAGGAAGGGGGGCTGCGACCGGGAACGGAGGACGTCGCCGGAGCGGCGGGTCTCGCCGAGGCGTTGCGGCTGGCGGTCGAGGAGGCCCCTGCGGAGTCGGTGCGGCTCGGTGCGATGAGGGATGACGTGGAGTCGCGGCTGTCCAGGCGGATCCCGGGGCTGCGCGTCAACGGGGCCGGGCTCCCCAGAGCACCGCACATCCTGTCCCTCGGGGTCCCCGGGGCCGACTCCGACACCCTTCTCGCCGCGCTGGATGCATCCGGAATCGCTGCTTCGGGCGGGTCCGCCTGCGCCAGCGGATCGAGTGCCCCCAGCCGGACCCTCGCGGCGCTGTACCCCGGCGACACGGCGGCGTCCCTCAGGCTGAGTTTCGGGCGGCTCACGCGCGCGCGCCACGTCGAGCGAATCGTGGACCAGGTGGTGCGGGCCGTCGAGCGCACCCGTGCACTCGTGACGGCATGACCGGCGGGAGCGGGCCTTTGCGGATTCTGGTGGCCATGTCGGGCGGCGTCGATTCGTCGGTCGCGGCGGCCATGCTCGTCGAAGCCGGGCACGATGTCGTCGGAGCCACCATGAAGACCTTCTGCTACAGCGACACGGAGGTGGCGGAGAGCACGAAGACGTGTTGCGGCCTCGACGGCATCCAGGACGCCAGGAGTGTCGCGGACCGGCTCGGCATTCCCCACTACGTGTTCGATGTCGAGGACGAGTTCACCCGTGACGTGATCGACGACTTCGTCGGCGAGTACAGCCAGGGACGCACCCCCAACCCCTGCGTGCGCTGCAACTCGAACACGAAGTTTCGCGACCTGTTCAGGCGGGGCCGGGTTCTGAACTGCGATGGCGTGGCCTCGGGACACTACGTGAGGCTCGACCGCTCCCACGGACATCCCCGCATGCTCCGCGGCAGGGACAGCTCGAAGGATCAGTCCTACTTTCTGTGGGGCCTTCCTGCCAACCTTCTCGACCGCCTCCACTTCCCCCTGGGGGAGTTGACCAAGCCCGAGGTTCGCGAGAGGGCTCGCTCTCTGGGCCTCGTGACCGCGGACAAGCCCGAGTCCCAGGAGATATGCTTCGTGCCCTCCGGGAACTACCGGGACTTCCTGGCCAGAAAGCTGTTGCCCACCCATCCCGCTCTCGCACCCGGTGCCATCGTCGATCACAAGGGCCGGGTCCTGGGCCGGCACGCCGGCTATTCGGGTTTCACCGTCGGCCAGCGCAAGGGGATCGGCGGGGGCCGCTCCGAGCCGTACTACGTGCTTGAGATCAGGCCCGAGACGCGGCAGGTGGTGGTCGGCCCCGGACACCTTCTGGCCGTACGGGGCGTCACGGTTGGCGACCTCAACTGGCTTGCCTCACCTCCGGCCCCCGGCAGCGCCCTGGCCGTGCAGATCCGCTACCGCTCGCCGGCAGTGCCATGCACGGTGGACGCCTGCGACGGCGACACGGTTACGCTGTCGCTTGACGCATCGGCCAGAGCGGTCACGCCCGGCCAGTCGAGCGTCTTCTTCGACGGAGACCGGGTGGTGGGCGGAGGCAGGATCCGGCGCCTGGCGCCGACGGCCGAACTCACCACTTCAGGCCGGCATCGGTCGCGAACTCCCGGATCCGGCTCTCCTGCTCCTCCGTCAGGGAGTCGGGGATCTTGACCTTGATCTCCACGTACTGATCGCCAACCCGTCCCTCCCGGCGGATCCCCTGGCCGCGGATTCTGAAGCGGGTGCCGGGCTGGGTGCCGGCCGGGATGCGCAGCACGACCTTTTTCCCCGAGATCGTCCCGACCCGTATCCTGGAACCCAGCGCCGCCTGGGCCAGGTTGATCGGCACCGTGACGTGTACGTCGTTGCCCTCGCGGCGGAAGAACCGGTGCTGCTTGACCTTGAAAGTGATCACCAGGTCACCTGGCGCACCCCCCTTCTGACCCCGCTCCCCCTGACCGGTGAGGCGCACCTTGGAGCCGGTCTGGACGCCGGCCGGAACCGACACCTGGATCTTGCGGTCCTGGTGGACCTTGCCGGTTCCGCCGCAGGCACCGCACACCCGGTCCGCCTTCTCCCCCCGGCCGACGCATGCGGGACAGGGCCGGTTCACGGCGAAGCCCCCCTGGCCGAAGGACACGCTGCCCGATCCCTTGCACTCCGCGCACTTCTTCCAACTGGTTCCAGGAGCCCCGCCAGATCCCCGGCAGGTCGCGCATTCCTCGATGATGGGCACGGAAACGGGGACCTTGCCCCCATTCGCCGCGGTCATGAACGAGACTTCCACGGTGTATTCGACGTGCTCTCCCTTGCGCGGACCCGTGGACTTCGGCGCCTGGCCCTTCTTCCCCCGATCAAAGATCGACGAGAAGATGTCCGAGAATCCGCCCAGTCCGCCCAGGTCGTCGATCGAGAAGCTCGGCGAACCCTGTGGCTGGCCCCGGGCCCCCGGGCGAACTCCGCCGAAGCCGAACGCGCCCAGTTTGCGCATCTGATCGTACTTCTTGCGCTTCGGTGGATCCGAGAGCACGCCGTTCGCCTCGCCGATCTCCTTGAACCGTTCGGCGGCCTGCGGATTCCCCGGGTTCGCGTCGGGGTGATGCTGCTTCGCCAGCTTCCAGAACGCCTTCTTGATCGCCGCCTCGTCCGCCTTCGGGTCGACACCGAGGATCGCGTAGTAGTCCTTGTTGGTGTTGGTCATGCCACGGACTGCCTAGGCCTTGAAGACGCTGACGCGCGCGGCGCGCACGAGCAGGCCCTTGAAGGTGTACCCCCGCTGAAAAACCCGCTCGACCACGTCGTCGTCGGCCTCCGACTCGGCGGGTACACGCATCATGGCTTCCATCGTGTTCGGGTCGAAGTCCTCCCCCTGTGGATCCACCACCTCGACTCCGGCATCCTCCAACACCCGGAAGAATTTGCGCTCGACCAGGTCGACCCCCTCTACGATCGCTTCGACCGAGGCGGTTTCGGGCTCGAGCGCCGTGACCCGCAGAAGGTCGCCGAGAGGGTCCAGGAGGCGCGAGACCAGATCGGCCTGTGCGCGGTCCGATCGTTGCCTCAGCCGACCCTCGGTCCTCTTCCGGTAGTTGTCGAAGTCTGCAGCGAGTCGCAGGTGCCGATCCCTGAACCGGTCGCGCTCCGCCCGAATCCTCTCGACCGTGTCCGTCTCGCCAGCCGCGTCCGCAGACTCGCCCGCGGCCTCGCCTCGGAGCACGTCGGCGTCCCCCCCGGCTTCAGTGGATTCGGCGGCTTCGCCTTCGTTGCCGGACGAGTTGCCGGTGTCCGCGGCGGACTTCGCACCGGGGTTGGTCCCGGATTCCTGGTCCGGGCGATCGGGCAGATCCACGCCATCGCGTTCGGGAGCGTTCATGTAGTCGTTCTCTGAGTTGTCGGCCATGTCGCCGAACCTTCATTCTCGGGAAACGTGAGCGGACCGGCTCCGGCCGGCGCCTGCCCCGGCACGTACGGTCGCCGCGGCGATGACCTTCCGGAAGACCTCCAAGCTACTTCGAATCGCGCCCTCGGGTCCATATCCCGCCTCCCGCGCCGGCCAACCGGGCCGGACGCGCACACGGGCTCACCGGTCTCTCTCCATGATCTCTTCCGCCGCCAGCCGCAGGACGGCCGCGACGCTCTCCTCCCGAACGCAGTCGCGGTCGCCTGCGAAGTTCTCCAGACGGGCCGTGCCCGTCCCGTCCGCAAGCGCTACCGCGATCCATACCGTCCCGACGGGCTTCTCCTCGGTGCCTCCCGTCGGCCCCGCGATCCCGGTGACGGCCATGCCCACATCGGCCGAAAATCGGCGACAGGCACCGAGGGCCATCTGCAGAGCGACGATGCTGGAGACGGCGCCGTGCTTCTCCAGATCACCGGCATCGACGCCGAGGTGGCGAAGCTTGGCGTCGTTCTCGTACGCCACCACACCACCCGTGAAGTGGGCCGAGGCCCCGGGCTGATCCGTGATCGTCTTGGCCACGAGGCCCCCGGTGCAGCTCTCCGCGGTGGCGACCCTCCACCCCCGCTCTGTGGCCAGACCGGCAACCCGGCGCGCGAGCTCCCGAATGGAGCGGTTGTGCGAGACACTCCGACCGCGGGTCATTCACTCCCCGTGATCAGTGTTCGATAACGCCACAGATAGTCGCACATGGACAGGACCGTCAGCACAACGGCCAGTGCCAGGGTCACGGCGATCCACGTCGAGTGGAAGAATCGCCAGGTGATCCAGATCCATCCGGACCACTCCCCGGTGTCCGCGGTGAGCAGCAAAGGATACCAGAGAAGCAGCGCGCCCACGAAAAAGTTCTGGAGCAGCGTCTTCTGCTTGCCGGACCTGCCCGCCGCGATCACCACCCCGCGGCGAGCCGCGTAGCTTCGAAACAGCGTGACGAACAGCTCTCGACCGAACACCACAACAACCACCCAGACGGGCAGCGTCCCCCACCACGGCAACTCGCTGAATCCATCCATCCTGCGCGTGATGAGGAAGATCGGAACGAAGGTACTCGCCAGAAGCAGCTTGTCCGCGATCGGGTCGAGGAGCTTCCCCGTGTCCGTGATCCACCCGTGCTTGCGTGCAAGGTATCCGTCCCAGACATCCGACAGCGCCGCCGCCAGGTAGAGGGAGAAGGCGGCGTACCGGCTCGGGATACCTGGCGCGAGGGCCAGATGGAAGATCGCCGGACAGACGACGATCCGTGCGACGGTAATCCCGTTGGGGAGGTTCACGGCGTCCCGGCCCTCTGGTGCAACTCGTCCTCCATTCGTGCCAGGACCGCAACCGCCTGGCTCTTCAGCAGCCGCCGGGGCTCCCATGAGGTGAAGTCGCGGAGCACGGTGACCGCATCCACGGTCGCGGGCTCGCCGGTCATGTGTCTCAACGCCGCAAGCCTGCGGAATGGGTTGGAGCTGAAGAGCTCCCGCCGGTGACGGACCACCTGGTCCCTCAGAACCAGCGCCGCGATGGCGGCAGCCGCTCCCGCTCCGAGCAGAAACAGTCCGAAATTGCGCATCCGACCACTCACATGTGTCTCCTACATCTCCCGGCGGCCGGCAAGGGCCTCGGCAATGGTCGTCCCATCAACGTACTCCAGGTCGCTACCCACCGGAATGCCCCGTGCCAGCCGTGTAACCCGCAGTTCGTATGGGCGAAGAAGGCTCTCCAGGTACACGGCGGTGGCTTCGCCCTCCACGCTGGCGTTGGTCGCCAGGATGACCTCCTTCGGCTTGGCGGCCGCCTCTCCGATCCGGTTCAGCAGACCCTCGATATTCAGCGTGTCGGGCCCGATTCCGTCGAGCGGAGAGAGCCGGCCTCCGAGGACGTGGAACAGCCCCCTGAACCGGCCGGCACGCTCTATGGCCCCAACCTCGTACGCCTCCTCCACGACACAGATTACATTCGTGTCCCGGGTCGGGTCGCTGCACACCGAACACAGCCTCCCATCGCAGTAGTTGCCACAGACCGGACACGGGTGAATGTGGTCCGCGACGTTCACCAGCGCCCGGGCAAGGCGGTGAATGTACTCCTTCTCCCCCTTGATCAGGTGGTAGGCGAGTCTCAGCGCCGTCTTGCTTCCGATCCCCGGGAGCCTTCGCAGCTCCCGCGTAAGATCTTCTATCGGCGACACTGTGCGGCCGGATCCCGAGTGCTGCGCGTTCTAGAAGAGCCCGGGGAGCTGTACGGGCAGTCCACCCGCCGCCCCCCGCATCTGCTCTTCCGAGAACTCGCGCGCCTTGTTCTGGGCCTCGGCCACGGCCGCGACGACCAGGTCTTCCAGCATCTCCGCGTCGTCCCGATCAATGACCTCCGGGTCGATGGCGATGCTCTTCAGATCCCCCCTGCCCGTTACACGCGCTGTTACCATGCCCCCGCCGGAAGAGGCCACAAGCTCCTCCGACTGCAAATTGTCCTGCACCTCCCTGATCTTGTCCTGGATCTGCTGTCCCATCTTCATCAGTTGCCGGATGTTCGCCATTTCCACGCCCTCGCTGCGCTCCCGCGCGCTCGTTCAATCCATGAGTTCAAGGTCCAGCTCCACGATCGCCCGTTTCAATTGCGGTGCTCGCTCGACCAGCGCCTTCAGCCGGGTTTCGCGAACGGTCTCCGCGGTGACCCTCTCCACCGTGCCCCGCGCGGAGCGGTGGCCCCCCTCCCCGGCCCCGCCCACCCCGGCGCCGGGACCGGACTCCTCTCCCCCGCCCTCGGCACCGCCATCGCCGCCGACTGAAATCTTGACAGAATCACGTCCCGAATGAAGGGCCAGCGCCATTTCGAGGTTTCGCCGCATGGATGGATCATTCAGCCATTCGGACGCCGGTCCGTTGGAGATCTCAAGCTCGAGGCCGGAGGTCCGGTCGTGCAGGGTGGCAGCACCCCGAAGCGCGGACGCGAGTGCCCCCTGCACCAGCTTGCGGTCCGCAAGCACGGCTTCCCAGATGGCCTGCACACCGCCGGACCCGGCCGCGCCACGGCCCTGGGAGGGACGGGACGGGGTGGCAGGCCGGGGGGTGGGGACGGTGGCAGGCCGAGGCGAGGGGGCGGTGGCAGGGGGAGGGGTGGGGGTGGGGGTGGGCCGAGGCGTGGGGGCGGTGGTGGGCGCGGCAGCCGGGGCCGGGCTCGGCGGTGCCGGGTCTCTGGTCGGGGTCCCGCCCAGGGCGCGGATGACCTCCTCCAGCTCGACGGTGCGGTCCAGGTAGCTCATCCTGAGGAGGAGCATCTCCACAAGCACGCGGGGACGGCCCGTGCGCCGCAGGCTGCCGTCGGCCTCCAGGCCTGAGGACATGGCGAGCATCCGCACCAGGTCGCCGGGAGAGAAGGCCGCGGCCCGCCGCGCGAAGTCGTCCCTGAGTTCCCGGGTGAGGCCCTCCGGCGAGGAATCCGCGTCCAGTGCCATGCGCAGCAGGAGCCGCAGCTTCTCCGCCAGACCGTGGTAGAATTCGACCAGGTCGTGTCCTTCGTCGATCAGCTCCTCGACGAAATCGAAGACCGCGCCGTGGCGGCGTTCGATGATCAGGTCGAAGAGCTCCAGGTAGCGCTGCTCGGCGACGACCCCCAGCACACGCACGACCGAGTCCATGGAGACTTCCCGGTCCGACAGGGCGAGAACCTGATCCAGCAGGGAGAGACCGTCGCGCATCCCCCCGTTGGCCTTGCGGGCGATGGCTCGAAGGCTCTCCGGGTCGAAGCCGATGCCCTCGGCCTCGAGGACCTCCTGCAGCCGCTTCACGATGTCGTTGGCGCCGATGCGCCGGAAGTCGAAGCGCTGACAGCGGGACAGGATCGGGGACGCGCTCTGCTGGATCTTGCGCGGCTCGGTGGTGGCGAACACGAAGATCACCCTGGGTGGCGGTTCCTCCAGGATCTTCAGGAGCGCATTCCACGCCTCCCGGGTCAGCATGTGGGCCTCGTCCAGGATGTAGACCTTGAAGCGATGCTCGTCCGAAGGCGCGTACATGGCCCGTTCCCGCAGCTCGCGCGCGTCGTCCACACCTCTGTTCGAGGCCGCGTCGATCTCCACCACGTCCAGCGACGTGTGCCCGGCCCAGATGTGGCCACAGTCGTCGCAGGACCCGCAAGGCTCGCCGTCTTCCGAGCGATGCGGGCAGTTGAGCGACATCGCGAGGATCCTCGCGAGCGTGGTCTTGCCCACGCCGCGCGGCCCGCAGAAGAGATAGGCATGCCCTACGCGGTTCCCCGCCACGGCACGCTTGAGCGTCTCGGAGACGTGCTCCTGCGTCGACACTTCCCCGAAACGGCGGGGCCTGTATTTTCGGGCTAGCGCGAGATAGGACAAGGTGCCTTGGTCGATGACTCGAAGTGGGCCGGGCGAGGGGCGCGAGGTGCCCCAGGCACTCCGCGGCGACGGTCACCGCACTTACCGCTGCTACCGGCGGGGTCCTGACGGGGTTCATGAGCTCCCGCCCCACGGACCTGGGGCACCCGCAAAACTACCCGGACTCCCAAGCGGGCGTCAACGGATGGGGCCGGCGCGGAAATGGCCGCGCCTTCACCTCCTGCCGGGTCTCCATGCGTCGGGGATGTGATCGATCTCGGATGCGTCGCCCCTGATCCTCACGGCGATGGCGTCAAAGCGATAGGTGGCGCCGGGCCGCCCCTTCTCGAGGATCCAGCGCCGGGCGGCCAGCTCCACTGCCCGCCTCTTGGCGGACCGGATCGCCTCCAGCGGCGTACCCCCCGACGACGTGGACCGCGTCTTGACCTCCACGAATGCCACGACGCCGTCTCTGGCGGTCACCAGATCGATCTCCTTGGGTCCTGCCCGGTAGTTGCGCCCGAGGACGATCCATCCCCGCTCCTCGAGGTACGCCGCCGCCAGCGCCTCCCCCCGCCGTCCGAGCCCCCATCTGTCGCTGTCCATGGGCACAGTCTGGCGACAGCCGCGGGGCGATTCCATGGCTGGACGGGACTGATTGGCGTCAATGCGGTCTGCTAGACGCCCACTCTGTGTCCGGCTCCGCTTCGGCCCGCGACCGAGAGCTCGGGAGGAGCTGCCAATGAGCGTCCGATGGCTCGTGCGATGGCGCCACACTGCGCGACCAATTCGGAAAACTGATCCGGATAGAGGCTCTGCGCGCCGTCGGAGAGGGCCTCCGGCGGATTCGGATGGACCTCGACGATGAGTCCGTCGGCTCCGGCCGCCACCGCGGCCCTGGCCATCGGCGTGACCTTGGTCCGCACACCTGTCGCGTGACTCGGATCAGCGATGACCGGGAGGTGCGTCAACGATTTCACAAGGGGAATGGCGGTCAGGTCGAAGACGTTGCGCGTCTGGGGGTCGAAGCTCCGCACCCCGCGCTCGCAGAGAATGACGTCGGTGTTGCCCTCGCTGAGCAGGTACTCGGCAGCCAGGAGCAACTCGGTGATGGTCGCCGACATCCCGCGCTTCAGGAGCACCGGTCTGCCCGCCCTGCCGGCCTTCTTGAGCAGGGGGTAGTTCTGCATGTTGCGCGCGCCGATCTGGATCAGGTCGGCGTACTCCGCCACGAGAGCCACGCCCTCAGGGTCGACGGCTTCGGTGACGATGGCAAGTCCCGTCGCCTCTCGCGCCTCCGCGAGAAGTTCCAGCCCCCTCAGCCCGAGTCCCTGGAAGGAATACGGCGACGTACGCGGCTTGAACGCGCCACCGCGCAGCACGCTCCCACCCAGGTCCCGTACCCGGGCTGCGATATCGAGGATCTGGTCACGGCCCTCGACCGCGCAGGGCCCGGCCATCAGGACGACCTCCGGGCCACCCAGCATCGTTCCGTTGCCGACATCGACGATCGTGTCTTCTTCCCGCCACTCGCGCGACACCTGCTTGTAGGGCTTGCTGACCTTGATGATGTCCTGAACCCCCTCGAGACCGGCCAGCCTGGCCGAATCCACGCGGCCGTCGTTTCCGACGAGACCGACGGCCGTGCGCTGGTGTCCCGGCATGGGTTTGGCGCGGTACCCCATTTTCCCGATGGTATCGACGACCTGCTGTACCTGTGCGGGCGTTGCCCGATGATGCATGACGATCAACACGTGCTTGCCTCTGTGGTGATTGAACGGAGCATGATCCTACACAAGGCGCCCCGAATGGTCCACGCCCCCGCACGACCCACCCCTTGCCCGGGCACGAACCCGCCGATCGGCGGGAGGTCTGCCTCGTGCGCTTGTCGTCGGCTCAGGCCAGGACGAACCACTGCCCGTCCCGGGCGCACACGACGGTCCCCGCGAAGCCCGCCTCGCGCACCAGCGACGGTACCGACTCGGGATCGAGCGGCGCGTAGATGTGCGTAAGAATCAGGTTCCTCGGTTCGGCAGTCCGAGCCATGTCGGCAACCGAGGCAGGCGAGAGGTGCGAGCCGGACGGGGGAGGATCGGCGTGGCCGCATTCGCTGACCAGGATGTCCGTGCCCCGAAAGAATTCGCCAAGCGTCGGGTCCGGGCCCGTGTCCCCTGTGTAGCCGAGCGAGTGGCTTTCCATCTCGACCCGCACCGCGACCGAGTTGTCCGTGTGCCGGGCGGGTGTGAAGCGGAGCGACAGCTTGAGGGCATCACTGGCCCACGTTCCGTCCCGCGCCACCTCGTGGTAGGCGACTTCGAAGCCGGGATCCACCATGAAGTCGCCGTACACGCGCTGGAGCGCCTCCACCCGGTCGGTCAGCCCGGGTGGCCCGAAGACGTGCAGAGGCCGGGTCCGCGGTGAAGGAGTCGCCCACCTGAGGGCAAAGAGGAGGTGGGGGAGATCGCCGATATGGTCGGTGTGGTAGTGGCTGAGCACCACATGACTGACTTCCCACCAGGGCTTGCGGAGGCGCGCCAGTCCGTGAACGGCGCCGGGACCCACGTCCAGCAGGAGCCGCATTTCGCCCCACTCCACCAGGTGGCAGGGAGAGGACCGATCACGGGAAGGGACCAGCGTCCCCGAGCCGATGACGGTCAATACGGGCTTCACGCAACGGTGCCCCGGGTCCCCGCTCTCCCCTCCAGCCGTACCCCGACGATCGACGAGACGCCGGGTTCCTCCATCGTGACGCCGTATATCCAGTCGGCTGCCTCGATGGTGCGGGGGTTGTGGGTGATCACCACGAACTGGGTCTGGGCCTTGAAGCTCTGGAGCAGGCGGATGAAGCGCTCGATGTTGGACTCGTCCAGAGGGGCGTCCACCTCGTCCAGGAGACAGAAGGGGCTCGGCTTGACGAGGTAGATTCCGAAGAGCAGCGACAGCGCGGTCAAGGCGCGTTCGCCCCCGGAAAGCAGATCGATGCGCTGGGTCCGCTTCCCGCCGGGCGCGGCATGGATCTCCACGCGCGACTCAAGCGGGCTATCGGGGTCCGCCAGCCAAAGGTTCGCCTCGCCCCCGCTGAAGAGGTGCTCGAAGGTCTTCCGGAAGTTCTCCCGGATCGCCTCGAAGGTCGTCATGAAGAGTTCGGTAGCCGTCGCGTTGATACGGCGGATCGCCGCACGCAGGTCGTTGCGGGCCGCGTTCAGATCCTCCTGCTGACGAACCAGGAAGTCGAGGCGCGCACTCTCTTCGGCGTGCTCCTCCACCGCCAGCATGTTGACCGGACCGATGCTGCCCAGCCGCCGAACGATCTCCGCCAGTTCGTCCCGCAACTCCTCTTCGCCACCCTCCGCCGGCTCGGCCTCCTCGAGGAGCGCCACCAGCGGGCGGCCCCATTCGGCCTCCAGTCGCTCGCTGATCCTCTCGGTGCGATTCGCGATGTCCTGGCGCTCCAGCTCCAGCTGGTGGCCGCGCCCCACGGCCGCGCGCTCACGCTCGCGGACGTCGCGAGCCTGCCGCCCGGCCTCGGTCACGGCGTCCGCTGCTTCCTGAAGGGCACGGCTCTCTTCGGACAGCACGCGGCGGAGTTCGTCGCGCTTTCCGAACAGCGCCTCGAGGCCCTCCCGTCCGGTCTGCCTGGCCGCGAGGACCTCCTCGATCTCCTCGCCGAGCGACCTCGCCTCGCGGCCGAGCTCGTCGATCCGGACGGCGGCACGGCCCACGGTGGCTTCCGTATCCGAAACCCGCCCATCGAGGCGTCTCAGCTCGCTGTCGAGCCGGGCCGCCCGGATCGTCACCTCGGCCTCTGCATCACGCGCCTGCTCCCACTCCGCCTCGACGGCCTCGCGCACGGCGTACAGCCTCTCCAGACTCGAGGTGAGCACGGCCTCCTCTTCGCGCAGCCGGGCCCTTTCCGCAGCCGCCACCCGGCCCCGCTCAACGGCCTGGTCACGGGCCGCCCGGGTACCCTCAAGCTGGCGCGAAATCTCTTCCTGATGATGAGCCAGCTGCTGCCGCCGGTCGGTCTGGGCGGATGCCTCGGCTCGGGCGGCCCGCGCTTCGTCCCGGGCTGCCAGCAAACGCTCCGAGGCCGTGTCGGCCTCCTCTTCGCGCTCCCGGCACTCGTTGGCCAGCCGCATGCAGCTCTTACGGGCCTCCTCGAGATCGGCCGCCGCCAGATCGGCTTCGGCCTCCAGCGAATCAATCCTGTCCCGCCGCTCCAACCGGCCTTCGGAACCCTGCTGCGGGACGAGGTGCACCGCCCCGCGCACGTCGGTCCAGACCTCTCCCGACGCCTCGTCTCCGGCGACCGTCACGCCTCCGAGCAGGGCTTCGACCCAGGGTGCGCCCTCGCCGAAGGTCGTGACGCCCGAAGGCAGCTGCCCGCGCGGCCCTGGTTGCCCGTCCATGGGGAGCAGGACGATCCCGGCCACCCGTTCCGGGTCCGCCTGGTACCAGCGCACGATCCGGTCGATGTCGCTGCGGGCGCTCACCACCAGGGCCGGCCCGAAGCGGCCCAGCACGTCATCCACCACGCGAGGGGCCGCACCTGTGACCCGCACGTAGTCGGAGAGAGTGCCTCGCACCGCCCCGGGAAACGCCTCTCTTGCCGCTTCGGCCACCGCCGCCGCGCCCTCCCCCGACCCGCTCATGCGCCGAAGGGCGGCGACCTCGGCCCGGAGCGAGGCGACACGCGTCTCCGCGGTCCGCTCCACACTACGCGCGTCCCGCAGCCGTTCGCGCAGCACGGCCACGCGCCTGCGGGCCCCCTCGACATCCCGGGCGGCGTCCTCGGCCCTGCGCACCATCTCCGTCCTGCGGTCGGCGAAGAGGTCGCCCTGGGACCTCAGATCCCGCAGCGCTCCGGCCCCTTGCCGGGAGTCCGCGGACAGGCGCTCGAATCTGTGTCCCAGCTCCCGAGCCTGCAGCCGGGCGCTGTCGGTGTCCCCCTCCGCCCGGGCGATGCCCCTGGCAATCCCCCGGCCGCGCTCCTCCAGCTCGCGAACGTCATGCCGGGCCGCGTCCAGCCGGCCCCTCGCTTCGGCGGCTGCTCCCTTTCGGGATGTCAAGTCTGCATTACATAGTGTCAACGCTGCTTTACATTCGTCACGTTCTTGCCGCAACGTGACGATCTCGTCCTCCGAACGCGCGCGCAGTGTCGCCAGCGCCGCCTCTTCGCTGGAAATCTGCACCAGGCGGCGCTTTCCGTTGGCGATCCGCTCGTCGGCGACCGCAACCTCCCTTTCGACGCGGGAGAGCTCGGCCCCGACCGCGTCAAGGCGCCCCGCGGACTCGGTCCGCGTCCTCTCGACTTCGACATGTTCCAGCCGGGCCTGTTCCAGCCGGGCTTCGGCGGCAGCCAGACGCGCCGCCATTCCCGCTGCCTGCTCCCGGTCCCGTTCCAGCTCGCCGTCGACCTGGGAGAGACGCGCTTCCAGCGCCTCCAGGTCCGTCTTCACCACGGCGACTTCCACCGCCAGCCGGCGCTTTCGCAATTCCTGGTGGCGCTGCGCCTTCCCCTTCTGGCGGGCCAGAGAACGCACCTTGCTCCGTACCTCGCCGATCACGTCCTCGACCCGCTGAAGGTCGGCTTCGGAGGTTTCCAGGCGCCGAAGCGCGGAGCGGCGACGGTCCTTGTACTTGCCGACCCCCGCCGCTTCCTCGAAGAGGGCCCGGCGTTCGTCGGTTCGCTCCGAGAGGATGGCGTCGATCATGCGGATCTCGATCAGCGAATAGGCGTTCGCCCCCAGTCCTGTGTCACGACAGAGGTCCACGATGTCCCGCAACCGGCACGGAGACCGGTTGAGACGGTAGTCGCTGCCCCCGTCCCGAAAAACGGTCCTGCCGATCTCGACTTCCTGGAAGGGGGTCGCGAGCGCTCCGTCCTCGTTCGATACGACCAGCGCGACGGATCCCCGGTTCACCGATTTGCGGGCCACCGTCCCCTGAAAAATTGCCTCCTCCATCCTGACGCCGCGAATCGCCGTCGGCCGCTGCTCCCCGAGGACCCAGCGGAGGGCATCGCCGATGTTCGACTTCCCGCAGCCGTTGGGGCCGACGATCGCCGTGATCCCGTCGTGGAAATCCAGTTTGGTGGAATCTGGAAACGACTTGAAACCGTGGAGCTTGAGCGACTTGAGTCTCATCCGCTCAGGCCTCCTCGATCACCATCGACTTCGCGTCCCCCCACAGGGCTTCGAGGCGGTAGAAATCCCGCACGGCAGGGTGGAAGATGTGGACCACATAGTCGATGTAGTCGAGAAGCACCCACCTTCCCTGGTCCAGTCCCTCGACATGCTCGGGGCGGTTCCCGTCGCGCTTTGCCGAGTCGATGACGTGCTCCGCGATCGCTCGCACCTGCACATCGGAGCGCCCGGTCGCGATGACGAAGAAGTCGGTCGCGCTCGACACGTGCCGAAGGTCCAGGACCGTGACCTCTCCGGCCTTTCTTTCGAGGGCGTAGCGGGCGGCTCGGCGGACCCGTGGCCACATCTCGAAATCGTTCCGCTCGCTCATGCGCGCATGCCCCTCCGGGGCGCGGTTCCTCCCGGCAGCGGCCCGCTCCTGCCCATCACACTCGAGCGGATTCCGGCCGGGACGGCGTCAATCCTCCTCGGCCTCCACGACAACGCGGACTTCCACTTCGACGTCGGGCTGAAGCCTGATCGGGACGATGTGCTCGCCCACGGCCTTGATCGGCTCGGAGAGGAGCACGGCCCGCCTGTCCAACTCGAAGTCGATGCCCGACTGCTGCACCCGCTCGTGTATGTCCTTGACGCTCACCGACCCGAACAGCTGTCCCTCGGATCCCGCCTTGGCGACCACGTTGATGGCCAGCCCCTCCAGCTGGGCAGCCTGGCGGTTGCCTTCAAGGTAGTCCCTCCGCGCCCTCTCTTCGCGGCGTTGAGCCTCTTCTTCGATCCGCTGGACGTTCACCGCGGACGCCCTGTACGCGAGACCCCGGGGAAGGAGGTAGTTGCGCGCGTATCCGGGCTTCACGTTGACGACATCTCCGGCCCGGCCCAGGGTCGCGACCGTTTCACGCAGTATCAGTTTCATGATCTCAGCCCTCGTGGTCCCTGATGTAGGGGAGGAGCGCGACGAACCGTGCGCGCTTCACCGCCGTTCCGAGCTGTCGCTGGAAGCGAGCCGACACCTTGGTGGTCCGCTTGGGCAGGATCTTGCCCTGCTCCGTCAGGAATCGCGCCAGAGTCGTGACGTCCTTGTAGTTCAGGTGCACGATCGGGGGTCCTTCGTGGCGCCGGCGCCGACCCCGTGCACCGGAGAACTCGGGAGGGCCGGACGACGCGGGAACCTGTGCGAGCACGGCATCCTCTTCGTCCCCGTCGTCCTCATCCTCCTCATCCTCCTCTTCCTTCTCATCGCCGTCATCGGCCGGAGCCGCTTCGACGGAGGGGGTCGGCGGAGCGTCCGCAAGAACCGAGATGCCCGAGGTGGGCTGACCCTCGTTGTGGACAATCAGGTACCGCATGGTTTCCTCGTCGAGCTTCAGCAGCCGCTCGAACTCCGGAAGCGCGGTGGGGTCGGCCGCTACCTGTACCACGACGTAGTAGCCGGTTCCGATCTTGCCGATCGGGTAGGCGAGCTGCCGAACCCCCCAGTGGTCGACAACGGTGATCTGGCCACCGAGAGCGGCGTGAAAGGTTGCCAGCTTCTCGTCAACGGCCTCCCGCTCCAGGGCGGAATCCAGAATGTAGACGATTTCGTAGGGTCTCATTTTCGCGGGAACTCCCTCGGACCGCGGTTGGTGACGGGCTCCACTTCCCAGGCGGAGCGGGATCGTTGGGACAAGTATAGCAGGACCGGCCCTGCGGGTGGAAGGTGCGGTGCACGCCGCCGGCCTTCAAGAGGAGACGGAGAGTCCGCGAAGGTGCTCCATCTGAACCGTCCACGGGGCACATGCCTTGCTTTCCGGCGCCGGAAACAGACCTTATGTACGCAACGCGATCACCCAACCCGAGAGGTGCCCGTCCATGGACTTTACATTTGCCGGCTCGCCGGACAGCCAGACCTTCCGTTGGTTTTCCGAGGGGTTGCGCAACGTGATGAAGTCCGAAGGCCATCGCTATACCAGTGACGCCGGTGACGCCGGGCTCGTCGTGAACTTCTTCCCCCGGGGTGAGCCGCGGCCGGTTCGGCGCCACGCCCAGGCCGTCTTCGTATGCGCCGTGACCGAGTTCCCGGACCCGTTCACGGATCACATTGCACAGGGCTACCCGACTCTGCTGCGCGCGCTCGCGAATCTTGCGGTCGGGCTGATCCCTTCACCGAACGGCCGGCCGGACGTTCATTTCGTCACCCTCGAACAGGGCCACTACATCGTGCCGGGCGATGTCGACCCGGAGCGCTACTTCCGGCAGGTGTACTCCCGGATCGCGCCCATGGCGTCCTCGACTCTGGTCATCGAGAACTTCTTCGAGCCGACTCTCCCGGAGGCCCTGTGGAACGGTGATGCGATCACCAGGTCCATCTACCGGGCCGGCAAGGAGCTGAACAATCTGGACCTCCTGCCCGCCCCGTTCCCCGTAGACAAGCTTCTGCCCGCGCGTGACTATCGCCATTTGAAGCGGCTGTTCGGGATCGGGGGCCTGTCGTACGGCAACCTCTCGGCCCGCTACGACCACGAGTGGTTCTGGATGAGCGCCAGCGGCGTGGACAAATCCAACCTGAAGGAGATCGGGGAGCACATCCTCATGGTGAAGGATTACGACCCGGAAAGGAACGGCATGATCGTCAGTCATCCCCCTGGGGTCGAAGCGCGGAGGGTGTCCGTGGACGCCATCGAGCACTGGATGATCTACCGCGAACACCCGGAAGTCGGCGCGATCCTGCACTTCCACGGCTGGATGAACGGCATCCGCTCGACCGAGTTCAACTACCCGTGCGGCACGCGCGAACTGGGCCAGGCGGTCGCGGACATCGTACGCGAAGCCGACGACCCCAGCCGGTGCGTGGTGGGGCTGAAGAACCACGGGCTCACGATCACGGGTACGAGCCTCGACGAGATCTTCGAACGGATCGACGGAAAGGTGCTGCGGACGGTGCCGATGGGCTGAGGGCCGCGGAGGAACGCCGGGTCAGCCGGGTGAACCGGCCGCGACCGCCGCCTGCACCGCGGGCACCAGATCCAGGTACTTCCCGTAGCCCCAGCGCGCCTCGTCCAGTTGCAGGCGCTCGGTGTTGGTGTGTGCGTAGCGCTCCTCACCCGGCGCGAAGCCGATCGTCGGGATGCCGCGCACGCCACACGTCCAGCCGCCATCAGTGGCGAAGGTCCACGGGCGGACCCGGGCCGGGCCACCGTTTCCGCCGCGTGTACCGACTGCCCGGGCGGCGGCGACGACCACGGGATGATCGGGATCCATCAGGAAACCGGGGCTCAGGAGCAGCCGCTCCTCGGACACCCCGGTGTAGGTGCGCTGTACTTCGGTCGCGACCCGCACCTCCACTGCCCCGCTCGCGCCAGGCCAATGGCCCGCCTCCAGGCGGTCCAGATGGGGCTTCAGGGCGTCCCGCACCCGGGCAACGAGGGCTTCCTCCGTGTCGCTCGGGAGGATCCGCCAGTCGAGGGTGATGGTAACCCGGTCGGGGATCACGTTCAGGCTTGCCGGTACGGCGTCGATGCCGGTCGCGACCACGGACGACCGTCCCAGGACGTCGTCAGCTTCCTGCCGCGCGGCCAGATCGTGCACGCCCGCGAGGATGGCGGGGACAAGATCCAGGGCGTTGCGGGCCCTGTCCGGCGCCGACGCGTGCCCCGCCAGGCCCTGTCCGACGATCTCGACCTCGCTCCTGCCCCGGTGCCCGATCGCAATGTCTCCGTGGGTCGACTCGCCGATGATCACGACATCGGGGCGGAGCCCGCCTTCGGCACGGACGAGGCGGTCCATGCCCCAGCCGCCGCGTTCCTCGTAGACGGGGTGCGCCACGATGATGTCTCCCGCCACCCTGGCGCTCAGCGCGGCCGCCACGTGAACCTGCAGCGCAAGCGGTCCCTTGATGTCCATGGCACCGCGACCGTGCAGGTACCCGTCGGCGATCACCCCATCGAAGGGCGGGTACTCCCACTCGTCGGCGTCTCCGGCCGCGACCATGTCCAGGTGGGCGCTCAGCATGGCCGAAGCGCCGCCGCCACTCCCCTTTACCACCCCCACCACGCTGCCCAGCTCGTCGGTGTACACCTCGTCGTAGGCGAGGGCCTCCATTTCGGCTTCGACGCGCCGGGTGAGGTCGCCCTCTTCGCCCGGGAGCGACGGGATGCGGATCAGGTCCTGGGCGAAGGCGATCGCGCCGTCGAAGGACGCGGCTCTGGAAGCACTCACCCCTGGGCGCTCCTTTCCGGGGGGCATCTTCATCCGGCGCTGATGAACCAGGGAGCGAGAACCAGCGACACCACGGCCATGAGCTTGATCAGAATGTTCAGCGACGGCCCGGAGGTGTCCTTGAAGGGGTCGCCCACCGTGTCTCCCACGACGGAGGCCTTGTGCGAATCGGACCCCTTGCCCCCGTGCGCGCCGCCTTCGATGTACTTCTTGGCGTTGTCCCACGCCCCCCCGGCGTTGGCCATGAAGAGCGCCATCAGCACCCCCGTGACGGTGGCGCCGGCCAGCATCCCGCCCAGCGCCTCGACCCCCAGGAAACGCCCGACGATCACCGGCGCGAGGATGGCGGTGACGCCCGGCAGTATCATCTCGCGCAGCGCGGCCCGGGTGGAAATGTCCACGCAGCGAGCCGAATCCGGCTTGGCCGTCCCTTCCATGAGCCCCGGGATCTCCCGGAACTGGCGGCGGACTTCCTCGACCATGCCGGCGGCTGCCCGGCCGACCGCGGTCATCGTGAAGGAGGCGACCAGGAAGGGCAGCATTCCCCCGAGGAAGAGACCGATCACCACCACTGGGTCGGCGAGGTTGATCCCCAATTCCTGCAGTCCCACACGGGTGGCGTACGCCGAGAACAGCGCCAGTGCGGTCAGCGCCGCCGAACCGATGGCGAACCCCTTCCCGATGGCGGCGGTGGTGTTCCCGATGGCGTCGAGGGAGTCGGTGACCTTCCGGGTCTCCGGGCCGAGGCCGGCCATCTCGCTGATGCCGCCCGCGTTGTCCGCGACGGGGCCGTAGGCGTCCACGGACATGGTCGCGCCCACGGTGGCCAGCATGCCCACGGCGGCGATGCCGATCCCGTAGAGACCGCTCGCCGTGAAGGACACGAAGATGGCCGCGCAGATGAGGAGGAGCGGGATCGCGGTCGATTCCATGCCCACCGCGAGGCCGGTGATGATGTTCGTCGCCGAGCCGGTCTCGGACGCGGCGGCGATCTTCCGGACCGGGCCCGCTCCGGTGTAGTACTCCGTCACAACGCCGATCAGGATCCCGACGAGCGTCCCCGCGACGATGGCCCAGAAGGGTCCCATCGGCGACCGCTCGGCTCCGGTCAACGGGTCGATGATCGTCATGTCCAGCGCGCGGACCACGAAGAACATGGCGATGAGGAAGAGCCCCGCCGCGATGAAGGTCACATTGCGAAGCGCCGCACCCGGATCGGTGCGCTCGAGGAGCTTCATCGCGGCGATGCCGACCACGGAGCACAGCAGGCCCACCAGCACGGTGATCACGGGGAGTGCCACCGCCTCGGTCGTGCTGACCGCGAGCGCCGTGGACGTCGCTCCGATCGCGATGGTTGCGACGATCGAGCCCACGTAGGACTCGAAGATGTCGGCCCCCATCCCCGCCACGTCTCCCACGTTGTCGCCAACGTTGTCGGCGATGGTGGCCGGGTTGCGGGGGTCGTCCTCGGGGATGCCGGCCTCGACCTTGCCCACGAGGTCCGCGCCCACATCGGCCGCCTTCGTGAAGATCCCCCCGCCCACGCGGGCGAAGAGCGCGATCGACGAGGCGCCCATGGCGAAGCCGGAGATGATTTCGGCGAAGCGGGGCAGGTCATTCGTGCCCGGGATGGCGTCGGAGGCCAGCAGCGTGTACAGCGCCCCGATGCCGAGGAGCCCAAGAGCCGCCACCGAAAGACCCATCACCGCGCCCCCGAAGAAGGCGATGCGCAACGCCTTTCCCTGGCCCTCCCGGTTTGCGGCGGCGGCGGTACGCACGTTGGCCCGCGTGGCCGCCTTCATGCCGAAGAAGCCGGCCAGCACGCTGCTCGAAGCCCCTGCCACGTAGGCAAGCGCCGATGCCTGGCCGATCGCAAGGAACAGGAGCACGGCGACCACGGCCACGAATATGGCCAGGACCGTGTACTCCCGGCGGAGAAAGGCCATCGCCCCGTCGTGGATCTGGTCCGCCAGTTCGGTCATCACATCCGTGCCGCCCGGCTGGCGCACGACGTAACGGTACACGAAAAGGGCGGCACCCAGTCCGAAGACTCCTGCCACCCACGACCAGTTGGAAAGGTCCAGTAGATTGATCACGGCTCTTCAGCTTCCTCTGTTTCGATGGTTCATCGATTGAACTGATTCATGGCGTCCTCGATCCCCTGCTTCACCCACACCGCGACCGCCTCACTCAACTCCGGCAACAACTCCACCACCCGATCCTCGTCCTCCTCCGGCATCTCCGAGAGGACCCAGTCGGACAGATCCGCACCGGCAGGCGGAACGCCGACCCCGACTCGGAGTCGGGCGTAGGACCGCGTCCCCAGCACTTCGGCAACGGACTTCAGGCCCTTGTGGCCACCCGTGCCACCTTCGGGTCGCAGTCTTACCCGGCCCACCTCCAGGTTGGTGTCGTCGGTCACCACCAGAAGATCTCTCCCCGCGTCGAAACCGTCCAACTGCCAAAGGGTGGTCAGGGCCAGTCCGCTGAGGTTCACGAAGGTCCGGGGTTTGATCAGAAGGACAGTGCGTCCGCCGATGTCGCCGGTGACTTCCAGCCTCTTCCCCCGGCGCTCGAAGACACCGAAGTCGTGGTCGTGCGCGAAGCGGTCGACCAGCCACCAGCCAACGTTGTGGCGGGTTGCGTCGTACCGGCGTCCCGGGTTGCCGATGCCTACGATCACCTTGGCGTGAAGGCCGGATCCACAGAGATCCGCCTCGCCTTCCGCCGTCAACCGTCAGCCCCGCCAAGCTCTTCGGTCGGGAACTCCCCAACGGGCAGGATACCTTCGACGGCCTCATCCTCCTCTTCCTCCACAATCGCCCTGGGCGCGGCAACACTGCATATCGTCCGGCCGGGATCCATCAGGTTCTCCACGCCTTCCGGCATGTCGATCTCGCCGGCCCGAACCACGTCACCTATTCCGAGACGGGTAACGTCCACCTCGATGGCCTCGGGAATGCGGGAAGGCACGCACTTTACGGCAATGTCGTGGATGACCTGTTCGAGGATGCCGCCTTCGGTGCGGACGCCCTCGGGGAGACCCGTGAAGTGGAGCGGGATCTGAACCTCGATCGGCACGCCCCGGCGGATCCGTATGAAGTCGACGTGGAGGAGTTCGGCACGGTATGGATGCACCTGCACTTCGCGCACCAGCGCACGCTCCGATTCGCGGTCGCCCACATGCAACTGCAGAATCGTGTTGTCCACCGGGATCGACTGGAAGAGGTTGAAGGTCTCGCGTGCGTCCATCGAGACCAGCACGGGGTCGCCCCCACCGCCGTAGATCACACCGGGTACGCGCCCCGCCCGCCGAAGCTTGCGTGCTACACCCTTCCCGGATGTGTCGCGTGTTTCGAGGTTGATTCTTGCCATGATTGTATTCCGTCGGCTGCCCCGGCACCGCTCAAGCGAGAGCGACCTTGGGCGAATCCTTTCTTTCCTTGAGTGCGAACAGTTGGCTGACCGACGCGTTCGAGTGAATGTAGGTGATCGCCCTCGCCAGGAGATCCGCGACCGAAAGCACCTTCATGCGGCTGAACCGCTTGGCGTCCGGTATGAGAATCGTATTGGTGACGACGAGTTCTTCAAGGGGTGAGGCCTCGAGTTTCTCGACCGCTTCATTCGACAGGAGGGCGTGAGTGGCCGCCACGTAGACCCGTTCGGCCCCCCTTTCCTTGAGGGCGTGGACTCCCTGCGCGATGGTGCCGCCGGTGTCGATCATATCGTCGGTCACGAGGCATGTCCGACCGGCCACGTCACCGACCACATTGAGCACTTCGGCGACGTTCGCGGCGGGTCGGCGCTTGTCGATGATGGCGAACGAGGCTCCGAGCCGCTTGGCGAATCCGCGCGCCATCTTGGCCGAACCAACGTCGGGCGCCACCACCACCAGGTTGCCGAACCGCTTCTCGCGGAAGTAGTCCGTGAACACCGGTGCGGCGTAGAGATGGTCGACCGGGATGTCGAAGAATCCCTGGATCTGGTGCTGATGAAAGTCGATGCTGACGACGCGGTCGGCGCCCGCGGCCACCATGAGGTTGGCGACCAGTTTGGCCCCGATGGCGACGCGGGGCTGGTCCTTCCGGTCCTGGCGACCGTAGCCGAAGTAGGGCACGACCGCCGTGACCCGTTCGGCCGAGGCGCGCTTGGCAGCATCGATCAGGAGCAGCAGCTCCATGATGTTGTCGGCGTTGGCCACGGTCGGCTGAATGATGAACACATCCCGTCCGCGTGCGTTGCGGTCGATGCGCACGAAAATCTCACCGTCCGCGAAGTTGAAGATCGTGGCCCCGTCCGCCGGCGCGTCCAACTTGTCGGCGATCTCGCTTGCCAGCGGCCGGTTGGCCCGCCCCGCGAGAAGGAGGAAGGGTCCGCGCGCAGTTGTGTCGTCCATGGCCGGGATGTGAAGGTGGTCGATTATGCTTCCGCGACAGCCGTCTATTATAGCGGATTCGTCAGTCTGGTGTGAGGCCCTTCAACGACTTGGTTCACCTCGCTGCCGGACGCTGAACGGACGGCGCCCGGAGAGGGGCGAGCGCCCGCGCACGGTGGCTTCGACAACCACCACGTACTCTCCCGGGTCGAGGCCCGGCAGAGCGATCTCCAGAGCCCGGAAATGGGGCCGCGGTTCGTCGGGCCCGGCTTCCTCCCAGCGCAGCGAAACCTCTTCCTTCGGGCCACCGACCCTCAGCCAGCGAGCGGCGCGGGAGAAGAATCCCTCCTCCCGCTTCTCCACCCAGGCGCGGAAGTTCACGGCCTCCGCCCGAAACCCCAGTCCGTAGACCTCGAAGGCGATGGTCAGCGCCTGTTCCGCCCCCACTTCGGTGGAGCCTCGCAGCACGTCGACCATCTCGGCGAAGGTCCCCGGCTCGGCTCCGGCTTCCAGAAGCATGACGTCCGATAGTGCGAAGAGGTCGGGCGGGAGCTCCCGGAATCCCATGGCTGCACGCAAGCGGTAGGCGCGGCGGGCTTCCGGATCCCACGCCTCCAGGCTCACGACACCCCAATCGCCCCACGGAGCCCGACCGAGGAGGCGCACGGCACCCGCCTGCCCGGTCGACGTGCGCACATCGACCTCCAGTTCACCGTCCTGCTCCACGAAGAGCCCCGCCAGAACCGGCGACGCTTCGTCCGCCGTCCACGCGCCCACCACGGTGACGCCACCCCGCCGCCAGAAGCGCCCCACCTGCCCATCGAGGGCACCAAGAGAATCCAGGTACGCCGGGAGGTGAACGCTGCGCGAATGACCGTCTTCGATTTTCCAGGTGACCGGTCCCGCCCCCGAAGGGTCCCGGTCGAGCACCTCGCGGGGCGGAAATGTCCGCACGGCGGCGGGCGGGTCACGCCCGGTCACCAAGAACGATGACTGCCCCACTCCTGGCCACGACCGTTCCCACGCCACCGGCCACCCGTACCGCACGACGGCCTCGGTCAGGTCGTCGCCCCAGAGCAGTTGGTGGGGACTGTGCGCACCTTCGGAACTCATGGCGTACACCCGGCGACTGAGGTGCACTGTCCACCGATCATTGCCCTCCGCCAGAAAGAGCGGGTCCGCCAGCATCCACAACCTGGCCAGCGCCCGGGTCGAGTCGGCCTGGTGCCGCAGCCAATCCCGGAGGTCGCGATCGAGCACCGGGTCGGGATCGGTCCATTCGGCGCGGGTCTCGGCCGGCATCGCCTCCAGTGTCCGGTGGAAGGCAGTCTCCGCGGAGCGCGTCCGCTCCTGGCGGTGGTACACGAATCCCAGGTACGCGTCGCACCGCCACGGCTCCGGGAGGCCGCACGCCCGTGCCAGCGATTCGGCGTCGTTCAGACGGCCGGCCTCGGCCAGATAGCGGATGCGCTGGCCGAATACCCAGTGATCGCCGGGGATCATCCGCGCGAGGGAGTCCAGCGAGGCCAGCAGCTGCGCCCGCGCCCTCCCGATGGCTTCCGGTTCTTCCTGGGGAGTCCAGTCTTCGTCCCCGTCATCCCAGATGCACAGACGACCGATGATGTCGTCGCATTGGCGGCTGCCGCCCCCTTGCGTTCGGGGGAGCTCCCGGAGACGCCGGCGTTCGAAGCGCCCCTGGAGTTCCCGTGCGTGACTCCGGATGGCGGCGGAGTCGTCAGCGACCTGAGGGGACGGCAGGGGCGCCGTAACCCGGACCATGGGCGCGGAGCGCAGCAGGAGCACGGCCTCAACCGCATGTGTGGGCGCCGGGCCGCTGGCCGGGGTCAGAAGTGCGACACTGAGGGTAGCCGTGACGAGCATGGTGTCGGTCAGGTATGGGGGACACTACACCTTGACGATATGCCGTGGGTCCGGCAACATCGAGCACCCCTGCCCCGCGGGCGCGGACGTCTCGGACCTGGAAGGGAATTTCGCCCATGTCGTACACTGGCAACAACCTCCCCGTCGCGGCTTCGCGCAGTGTGACGATCCGCGATTTCCTGGTCTTCCAGGTCAAGCTGGCCCTCGACGGCGTCAAGGATATGGTCGCGATCAGCCTGTCGGTGCTGGCGATTATCATCGATCTTACCGTGGGCGGAGGGCGTACCCGCATGTTCTACGGCGTGGTTCGCCTCAGCGAGCATTTCGAGAAGTGGCTCGGACTGCACCGGGTGAAGGGGCTGAGCCACCGGGACGACGATGGTGACACCGGCGGCGGTACACGCAGCGACCTCGACCCGGACGTCCTGTTGGGGAGGGACGTGGACGACCTCATCGACCGGCTGGAGAAGCGTGTTCGCGAATCAGGCAGCTTCGGAAATGACACTCGGTAGCGGCCCGTCAATCGGCCGTCAATTGGCCCGGGTGGATTCGAACCACCACCGCCGGTTCCAAAGACCGGTGTCCTGCCATTAGACGACGGGCCATTCGCGGATCTTCGACAACGGTATCGTAGCGGAGGCGCGGGGGGACCTTCAAGGGCGGTGGCGCTCTACCCCCGGCATCTTCGTCAACGTCGAGACCACCAAAGCCGCGCGGACGCCGGTCACCGAGCCCGCTGCCTCGGCCGCCATCCGGGCCCGATCCTCTTCCCCGGCACCGAACACCCCGAAAACCGCCGAGCCGCTCCCCGTCATGCGGGCCAGGACGGCGCCCGCGTCGTCCAGCGCGCCGTGCACCTCCGCAAGTTCAGGGACCCATTCGAACGCCACGCTCTCGAAATCGTTCCACTGAAGCTCTGCGAACCTCCGCCAATCTCCAGACGCCAGCCCCCTTGGCCGTGCCGGAGGTGCAGGCAGTTCCAGCCTGTTGGAGAGCTCCCGGTAGGCCGCAGCGGTGGAGATGCGCGTGTGGGGGATCGCCAGAACCACCGGAACGGCCGGAGGTGGCGGGCCTCCCCACAGCCGGTCTCCACGGCCCCACCCCAGGGCGGTGGGCATTCCCGCGCAGAAGAAAGGCACATCGGCACCAATCGTGCCGCCGAGTTCGATCAGGTCGCGCTGCCGCAGCGGCGCTCCGTGCAGCATATTCAGCGCGGCAAGGGCGCCCGCGGCGTCCGACGACCCGCCACCCAGCCCCGTCCCGGCCGGAATGGCCTTGGTCAGGAGCAGGGAGACCGCCGGAGCGATGCCGGTGGCGCTGAAAAAGGCGCGCGCCGCGTGGACGACCGTGTTGTTGTCCGGATCGCCCAGCTCGGCGGTGAGGTCGCCGAGCTCCGAGGGCGCCTCGCCTCCCCTGACCTCGAGTTCGATTCCCCGGCGCCCCGGGCGCACGTCCACACGATCGAAGAGCCCGATGGCCTGAAACAGTGTCTCGATCTGGTGGTAGCCGGAATCCTCCCGCGCCACGATCCGAAGGAAGAGGTTGACCTTGGCGGGACACTTCACGGAGACCCCGCCACCCGGGCGCGGCTTCAACGGGGGCTCCCGGGCGTGGCGGCGCTGGCGCCTTCCCCGCGCCGGCCCCTGAACTCCCTGAGCGAGAGACCCAGGCGCCGGGCGTACCAGAGACCCGCCAGGGTGATGGGAAAGAAGTTGACCACGTGCCACCCGAGAGCGAAGCCGAGCGCGGGCTCGTTCCCTATGGCGTAGACCTCCACAAGGGCGAGGGAAGCGCCGATCTGGAAGGTCCCGAGGTACCCCGGGGCCGCGGGCAGGGTTACCGCGACCGCGATGGCCGCATTCGTGACCAGCGCCGCGGCGAAGGGCAGGTCGATTTCGAACGCCCGAAACCCGATCCAGAAGGAGAGGGATTGAAGGGTCCACACCACGAAGCTCCACAGCAGGGCCGGGAGCATGTGCCGCCAGCCGCGCATCGACGCCAGGCCGTCGACGATTCCTTCGATGACTTCCGCCAATCGGGCACCGAACCGGTCGGGCAGAAGCTTGCGCGCAACCCGCCCGCAGATCCGCACGGCGGCATCCGGGAACACGACCAGGAGAACCGCCACTACCAGAACAACGCCCAGGAACGCGGTGACGAGGCGGACTCCGGCAACAAGATCCGGCGGGAGGGTCTCCGCAGGGAAGCTGGAGCCCGTGATCGCCAGGACGAGGAGGGTCAGGATGGCCACACCGTCGAGAAGCCGTTCGACAACCAGGGTCGCGAACGCCGTCGAGACCGAAACCGGTTCGAGACGGCTGTACGCATAGGCACGCCCCAGCTCTCCCACCCGCCCCGAGGGCAAGAGGTTGTTCAGCATGAAGCCGACGCAAACCCCGGCGAAACGTGACTTGAAGGGGCTTGCCGGCTGTGCCGGCGCAAGAAAGTACCGCCAGCGAACCGCACGGGCGACGAAGGCTCCCATCGTGACCACGGTGGTCAAGAGCAGGAGCAGCACGTTTGCGCTGCGGAACTCGTCCCACACCAGGGCGGGATCGAGGTCCCGGAACAACCACCAGAGCAGGACTGTGACGATCCCCAGCCCGAGCGGCAGCTGCCAGTTTCGGCGCATCGACCGCGGGTGGGTTTCTGCCACGGATTGCCTAAAAGCCTATCGGGGGAACCCAACCACCCGGCTGCTGAACACGTCCGGGCGCGCCTTCGACGATCTCCTTCATCTCTCGCACCGCCCGCTCCAGCCCCACCAGAACTGCACGCGAGATCACGCTGTGGCCGATGTTCAACTCCTCGATGCGGGGCAGCGCCGCGACGGGAACGACATTCTCGTATGTGAGACCGTGTCCGGCGTGCACCGCCAGGCCCAGCGCGTGACCATGGTCCGCCGCCCGGGCCAGTCGGGCCAGCTCCGCCGCCTTGTCGGCGTCGCCAACGGCGTTGGCGTACTCACCCGTGTGCAACTCGACCGCGTTGGCTCCAAGCGCCGCCGAATGGTCGAGGGCGTCCACGTCGGGATCGATGAAGAGAGAGGTACGGACCCCCGCGGCCTCGAGGCGCCGAAGGGAGGCGGCCACTCCTGACCTCACGGCAGCGGAGGCCAGCTTCAGCCCCCCCTCGGTGGTCACCTCCTCGCGCTTCTCGGGGACCAGCGTCGCCTGCATGGGCGCCAGTTCCACCGCGATGTCGACGACGGGGGCCGACGACGCCAACTCGAAGTTGATCCCCGTGCGGACCGTCTCCGCCAGGAGGTGCACATCGCGGTCGTTGATGTGGCGCCGGTCCTCGCGCAGGTGGATGGTGATCCCGTCGGCACCGCCCAACTCGGCGAGCACCGCCGCGCGGACGGGATCGGGTTCGTCGGTCCGGCGCGCCTGACGCACCGTGGCGACGTGATCAATGTTGATATAGAGCCTCATCGGAGGGTCCTCGAACATTGGTGGTGTTGCCCACCCGGGCGCCCGAGCCCGGGAGCGTGTGGTGAGTATATCAGTGCCGGCCCTCCTCCGTGACGCGGACACCGTCACGAGCACGAAGCCGGCCGATCAGAGCGGGTGGCGCCTTGGCGACGATTTTCACGGTGGTACCCTCCTGCTTTCGTGAGAGGACCTCGCCCTGCTCGTACAGTGCCGCCAGGGCTTTCCCCTCCCCGGCAGGCACTTCGACGCTGACCTGCTGCATCCGTGCCCGGATGCGAGCCCGAAGTTCGTCTCCGAGGGGTTTCAGCGTCGTGGGAGTGACGGCCGAGGTAAAAAGGGCCCGAGGGGAGCCCGGGGCGGTCGCACGCTTCCGGAGGGCCAGCAGATCCTCGCTTCCCAGCAGGTCGATCTTGTTGAACACCAGGACGCGCGGTCGCTGCCTCAGACCCAGATCCTCAAGCACTTTGCGGACGACCCGGCGCTGGCTGTCCCGATCGGGGTGCGACGAGTCGATGACGTGGAGGAGGACGTCGGCCTCACGCGCTTCCTCGAGGGTCGACCGGAATGAAGCGATGAGATGATGGGGAAGCTTGCGGATGAAGCCCACCGTGTCGGTAATGAGAGCTTCGTGCCCCCCTCCCAGACCGACCACGCGGGTTGTGGCGTCCAGCGTCGCGAAGAGCCGGTCCTCGACGAACTGCTGCGAACCCGACAGCACCTGGAGCAACGACGACTTCCCGGCGTTCGTGTAGCCCACGAGCGCAGCCCGGAACCGGCCTTCCCTCCCCTTGCGCTGTGTGGCCTGGGAGCGCGCGACGACCTTCAACTTGCGGCGCAACTCCGCGATTCGGGTGCCGATGAGCCGTCGGTCGGTCTCGAGCTGCGTCTCCCCCGGGCCCCGCAGCCCGATCCCGCCGCGTATCCGGGAGAGGTGGACCCACATGCGCCGCAACCTCGGCAACAGGTACTGCAACTGGGCCAACTCGACCTGCATGCGCGCCTCGTAGGTCCGCGCCCGGGTCGCGAAGATGTCCAGGATCAGCTCGGCCCGGTCCATGACACGGACGTTGCAGAGGGTCTCCAGGTTCTTCCCCTGCGCGGGCGTCAGTTCATCGTCAAAGACGACGAGGTCGGCTTCCCTTTCCTGCACCAGCTCGGCCAACCGGGCGGCCTTGCCCTTCCCCAGGTAGTAGCGAGTCCGCGGAGATTGAAGGCGCTGCACCAGTTCCCCCACGACCTGACCACCCGCCGTATCGGTCAGGCGCGCGAGCTCCGCAAGGTGTTCCCTCGCCTGTTCCCCGCGCTCCGCCGCGCTCGGCGTACCGACGAGGATTGCGCGCTCGACGGGCATGCGCATGTCCAGCAACTGGGTTGGAATTGGGTCCTACCTCCTCTTGCGCTGCCACTCGGACAGGCGCCGCTGCACGCCGGCCTCCCAG
Organism: Longimicrobiales bacterium; assembly: GCA_963555795.3. Lineage (GTDB taxonomy): Bacteria > Gemmatimonadota > Gemmatimonadetes > Longimicrobiales > Gaopeijiaceae > Bin94. Next base: position 2,050,327 of record CAUVXA020000007.1, read on the forward strand.
CCGGCGTCTCCGGGGCTATAGAAACGTTCGCCCTTCATGCTGTCCGGAAGGTAGTGCTGGCGGGAGACACCACCTGGCTGTTCCGGATCGTAAAGATACCCCTCACCGTACCCCAACTCCTTCATCAATTGCGTCGGGGCATTGTGAAGGTGCAACGGAACAGCCTCCGAGGGTGTTTCACGGGCCCGGCCCAGCGCGCGGCCCCACCCCTTGTACAGCCGGTTCGACTTGGGACTGCCCGCCAGATACACCGCGGCCTGGGCGAGGGCCAACTCGCCCTCGGGCGAACCCAGGAAACGGTACGCATCCCGGGCGGCCACCGCGACCTGAAGGGCACCGGGTTCCGCGAGCCCGATGTCCTCGATCGCCATCCGGACAAGTCGGCGCGCGATGTACATCGGATCCTCTCCCGCATCCAGCATTCGGCCGAGCCAGTACAGAGCCGCATCGGGGTCACCGCCACGCACAGATTTGTGGAGGGCCGATATGTGACCGTAGTGCTGGTCCCCGGACTTGTCGTAGACGGCGAAGCGGCGCTGGATGGCGACCTCCACCGCCCCGAGCGTCATGACCTCCCCGTCGGCGAGGGCCCCGGCCGCCCGTTCCAGAATTCCGAGGGCGCGGCGGGCATCGCCGTCGGCGGAGTCGGCGATACGGTCGAGCACCTCGTGCGGCACGGCGATCGACGCCGCCCCCAGGCCGCGCTCAGGGTCCTCCAGCGCGTCGCCGAGCACCCGGACCAGGTCCTCGCGCGAGAGAGGCTCGAGGACCACGACGGGTGCGCGAGAGAGAAGCGGACGGACAACCTCGAAGCTCGGGTTTTCCGTGGTGGCGCCGATCAGCACCACGGCTCCGGCCTCGACGAAGGGGAGGAACGCGTCCTGCTGAGCCTTGTTGAAACGGTGGATCTCGTCGCAGAAGAGTATCGTGCCACGGCCCGTGGCCCGCCGCCGCGTTCCCGCTTCGGCGATGATCTCCCGCACCCGGGCGACCCCCTCCGTCACCGCGCTGAACGAGACGAACGCGGCATCGGCTGAATCGGCCACGAGCCGCGCGAGGGTCGTCTTTCCGGACCCGGGAGGTCCCCAAAGAATGAAGCTGGAGATCCTCCCGCTCTCGATCATCGCGCCGACTGGACCACCGGGTCCCACGACCTTCTCCTGGCCGCGAAACTCGTCCAGAGTACGGGGACGCATGCGCGCGGCCAGGGGGGCCGCACGGCCTGCCTCCGGGAAGGGCAGCCCGCCCCCCCGCCCCTCCCCGCCCGGCTCCCGGACCTCTCCGGGAAACAAGTCGAAGGTGTTGCTCACGATGCGGGCCCCTTTGGCGCCATCTCGGCCACCAAACGCATCAAGGCGGCGCGTTCGTTCACCGAGGGATCCTCCCAGACGGCCTCCAGGAGCGCGCGCAGCGTAGATCCGATTCCCGGGCCCGGCGACCACCCCAGCGCGACCAGATCGCGCCCCGCGATGGCCAGCCCGCCCACCGAGACGGGTACGCCCGCGTGGAGGTCACGCCTGACCTCGGCGATCACCCGCACCACCGCCCCGGCATCCGCACGGTCCAGTCCAGCCCGGACCGCAGCCAGCCAGATCCGGAATGCATCGCGCACGCCTTCCGGTCGGGCCGTCGCCACCCACTGCCGTCGCGCACGCGCTTCCCTCAGGAAGTGTGACGGCGGCGCGAACCCCCCGGTCATGGCCGCCAGGATACGGTCGGCTTCGGCGTTAGAGAAGCGCAGACGGACGAGGAGGCGGGAAACCGTGGCCGGCGAGTTCCTTCCAAGCCCGAACAGGACAAGTGTCGCCACGCGAAGCACCGGCCGGTGCCGGCTCAGCGCGTCCACGGTGTCCAGGGCGTCGTTCGTCAACGCTTCGTTCAGCTCCGGCAGGATCTGCGCCAGTGCCCCGGACCGCTCATACAGACGGAGGGCTCGCGAGGGAACGGGGCCGCCCAGGACCTTCATCAGCTCCTCACGGACCCGCTCCATGGACAGACCGGAAAGTCCGGGAACCGCGTCCACCAGGCCCCTCCAGGTGTCGTCATGGATCTCCAGCCCGAGGGTACCTGCGAAGCGCAGTCCGCGCAGGACACGGAGATAATCCTCCTGAAACCGCTCCTCGGCGCACCCGACCGCACGGAGGATTCCGTCTTCGAGATCCTTGATTCCACCGTGCGGGTCCCGGAGTTCTTCAAGATTCGGGTGCCATGCGATGGCGTTCACAGTGAAGTCGCGACGGGCGAGGTCTTCTTCAAGCGACTCGGCAAACGCCACGACGGCCTTGCGTCCGTACGTCAACACGTCGTGGCGGAATGTCGTCACCTCATAGAGGATGCCATCCCCTCCGAAGACCCCCACGGTCCCGTACTCGATCCCGAGAGGAACGGTGCGCGGGAAGAGCCGTCTGACTTCGGTCGGCGTGGCGCGGGTTGTCAGGTCCCAGTCCTCGCGTGCCCCTGGGCTTCCCCGCACCGCGTCACGGACGGCACCGCCCACTGTCCAGGTCTCGAAACCGGCGTCCTCCAGGCGTGACACGATTCCCTGAACGGCCCTGGGGGCACTAATCTCGAAGTTCACCCTGCCAGTACCGATCCCCCATTGACATTGACGATCTCGCCTGTGATGTGTCGGGCCATATCCGAGCAGAGCAGCACGATAGGCCCGGCGACGTCTTCGGCGGTGGCGACTCTGCCAATGGGAATGGCTGCTTCGATCTCCTCACGGTCCTCGCCTTGCAAGGAGTCCTGGGACATCTCGGTGTCGACCCATCCGGGAGCCACGGCGTTCACGGTGATGCCTCGGCCGCCCACCTCCGTGCAGAGACCCTTTACAAGGGAGATGATCGCGCCCTTGGTGGCGGCGTAGTCCGAATGATAGGCCTCGCCCCGCTGCCCCGCGGTCGAACTCACCAGCACGATGCGCCCGCCGTCGCTCATGCACCTGAGCGCCGCCCGCGTAGTGAAGAAGATCGAGTCGAGGTTGACGGCGACGGTACGGTGCCAGCGCACGTCATCCATCTCCGACACCGGCACATCGGCCACCGGCCAGATTCCGGCGTTCCCGACGAAGATGTCGAGCCCCCCGAACTCCGAATCGACCCGCTCGAACAGCCGATCGACCGCGTTCCGATCCGCCAGGTCACCCCCCTCGGCCCAGCACCGCACTCCCATCGCCCTTGCCGCATTGACCACCTCCTCGGCCTCGGCAGCCCTGCTGTGATAGGAGATGCCGACATCTGCACCCGCCTTCGCCAGAAGGTGTACGGCTGCCGCCCCGACGCCACGTGAACCGCCCGTGACGAGGGCACGCTTTCCGCTCAACCGCAGGTCCAATCCACTCAATCCGGTCGCCCCTTTCGTCGTTGCCCGGCCAGTGCGCGGCGGATACCGCCGCTCTGGACGCTCTGCGGGTTCATGAATGCTCCTGCGGCGACCCCGCCGGTGACCCGCCGAAGAGCGATTCCTCCACGTGCTCGCACACGAGATGGCCGATCGCGAGGTGGATCTCCTGGGCCCGTGAAACACGTTGGGTCGGTACCACCACGGCCACGTCCACCAGGGAACGGAGGCGTCCGCCACCGCGGGCCAGGACGCCCACGGTCGACAATCCCGCGTCGCGCGCCCGCTCCGCCGCGGCGAGGAGGTTTTCGGATTCGCCGGAGGTGGAATGTAGGACGAGCAGGTCCCCCGGGGCCCCCAACGCCTCCACCTGACGGGCGAAGACCTCGCGGTAGCCCCTGTCGTTGGCGCACGCGGTCAGAGTCGACGTGTCGGTCGTCAACGCCAGCGCCGGCATGGCTCGCCGGTCACGCGAAAGGCGGACGACGTACTCCGTGGCCAGATGCTGAGCGTCCGCCGCGGATCCGCCGTTACCACAAAAGAGGATCTTTCGCCCTGCCTCGATCGTTGACAGCGCACTCGCGGCATAGTCAGTGATCGCTTCGCGGCAGGCGACCGACACGACTCGCGCCAGCTCGGCGAGCTCGCGGAGGCCTCGCTCCAGCTCGATCCCGTCAGTCATCGAGCCAGCTTCGGAGCAGGTGCCGCATGGGCTCTGCCACCACCAGTGGCGGCACAGGAAGGGGGAGTTCACCCCGGAAGAGCCGAGCCGGATTCTCCTTGGCAAGAAGATCGAGTTGACCGCTGCCGCCACGTCGCTGGAACTCGTCCACGCCCCGGTTCAGATAGAAGGTGTACTCGGGCCTTCCGTGGAAGTCCGACGAGAGGTAGTCCAGCAGCCCCTTTTCCAGGAGGCGGAGGACCCGTGCCTTCGGTCCGGGACCGTACTGGCCGGCGAGTGAGCCGTAGCTCCCCTGAAGGAACGCGCCAGCCTCCTTCCAGTCGCGGACCGCGTCCAGTTCCGGATCGATGCCGTAGTATCGCTCAGGGTGGGCAATCACCGGGATGCATCCGTCCCGCACCAATCGCCCCAGCAGTTCCGGGGCGTCTGGCGGCGCCGTGAACATGGACCACTCCACCAGGACGAAGGGGGTGCCACCGAGGTGAAGGCGAGCATCCGACAGGTCCGGGTCGGGGACGTCGAGCCGGACCTCGAAGCCGCGCCGCAAATCCAGCTCGGGGTACGCTTCCCGGGCGGCGTCCCGAAGAACGCGCCATCTCTGGTCGAGGAATGCCAGGGGGTCGCCGTATCCCGCGGTCGCCATGGACGAGGCGCGAAAGTGGGGGGTGGTGATGATCCTGCTGACCCCGGCGCCGACCATGCGGTCGACGGAGTGCAGAGCCTCTTCCAGGGTACGGGAACCGTCGTCTACCCCAGGCACCAGGTGACTGTGGAAGTCGCTGTACCCGCCTGTCATGCTTCGCCCTTGGCCAACCAGCCCCTGGCCGTCCGTCTGGTGATTTGCCGGAGCGTCTCGGCGGTGTCGTCCCCCGCAGCCGTCCAGAGGCACGCGTAGGTGAGATAGGCATCGGCCGCCAGAAGGGCGAAGGCGGCCGCCCGATCCCTCCGGGTCAGTCCGGCGCACATTTCCAACTCCGTCTCGACGGCCCCCAGCAGCGCCTCGAGCGTTGCCGGGCCATCCGCCTGCAAGCGCGAGCGGAGCGCGGCCGGGACTTGTCGATCCCGCTGATCGATCCACTCGCCGATCGTCATGCGGACTGCCTGCGGCCCAGCTCCTGGACAACGTCGGCCCCGGCGCGCACGGCCGCGTCGAGTCCGCCCGGGTCCGATACCCCGGCCTGGGCCATGTGGGGCCTCCCCCCGCCCCGCCCGCCCACCGCTGCGGCGACCTTTTTCACGACCGCGTCGGCCCGGATCCCGGAGGCGATGGCGCGATCGGTGGCGAAGGCGAAGAGGGCATGCTTGTCACCCGGCATCTCGGCCGCCACCACTGCAATTGCGGCATCGGCCGAGTCGCGGAAGCTGTCTCCCCACGCCCTCGCGTCCTGCGCGCCGCGAGCCTTGATACGCACACCGAGGTATTTCATGCGGTGACCGGACGCCTTGAATTCGGACTCGGCGAGGATCTCGGCCCCGCCGCTACCGTCGCGGCGCAGCTCGTCGACCATCGCTTCCAGGTCCGCCCTTTCGGACATCAGCTCCCTGACGCGGCGCTCGACATTGTCCGGCGTCGCTTTCACGGCCACTGCAAGCTCCTCCACGCGCGTCTTGAAGGCGGCAAGGTACTCGAACGCCTTCCTGCCCGTCACGGCTTCCATCCGGCGCACTCCGCCCGCGACCCCGGTCTCCGAGGTGACCTTGAACAGCCCGATCTCCCCGGTGCGCTTCACATGCGTGCCACCGCACAGCTCCATGCTCACGCCGGGAACTTCCACCACCCGCACTTCGTCGGCGTATTTCTCTCCGAAGAGGGCCATCGCGCCGGCTTTGACGGCGTCGGCGCAGGGCCGGATCGAGGTGCGCACCGGGTGGCTGGCCCAGATGCTTTCGTTGACCACGGCGGCCACGTCTTCCAGCTCCGCGTCCGTCATGGGAGCCGTGTGGGCGAAGTCGAAGCGGAGGCGATCCGGCGCCACCAGGGAGCCGCGCTGACGAACGTGGTCTCCCAGCACGGAACGCAGGGCCGCGTGGAGGAGGTGGGTGGCCGTGTGGTTGCGTTCGGTGTCGCGGCGGTGACTGGGATCGACCTGGGCGGTAACGGTGGAGCCGAGGACGGCTTCGCCGGGGAAGTCGCCGGCGGGGTGGCCGATAACGACGGACCGGGTATCCCTTTTGTCCACGCGACCGACGGATTCGACCTCAACTCTCCATCTCGGTGTCGACACAGTCCCGATGTCCGAGACCTGCCCGCCAGCTTCGCGGTAGAAGGGGTTGCCTTCCAAGATCAAAGCGGCCTGCTCGTTGAGGGCGAGATACCCTACGATCCTGGTCTCGACCGCGAGGTCATTGTAGCCGACGAAAGCTTGCTCAAGGTCTCCCTTCGCCATGCACCAGGCTGCCGGGGAGACAGTGAGCCGGGCTCGAGCGGTTGGAGTCCCTGTCACTGCTCTGGCCCGCAAATCCATCACCCCCCGCGACCTCTCCCTCTGCTCTTCCAGCGCCCTGTCAAACCCCGCCATGTCCAGATCGTAGCCCCGCTCCCCCGCCACGATCCGGGTCAGGTCCACCGGAAACCCGAAGGTGTCGTACAGCTGGAACACGTCAGCGCCGGGGATCACGGGGCGGGGCGAAGTGGCCGCTGCCAACGCCGGCGCCACGCGCTCAAGCCGCTCCATCCCGCCGTCGATAGTAACCAGGAAGCGTTCTTCTTCCCGTAGCGAGTTGGCGAGAATGCTCTCCCGCTGCGCCACCAGATCCGGATAGGCCTCCCCCATCTCACCGATGGCGGCCCCCACGACCTCGGTCAGCGTCGGTTCGCGCCTGCCGAGCAGCCAGGCGTGGCGCACTCCCCGCCGCAGAATCCGCCGGAGGACGTAGCCGCGCCCTTCGTTGGAAGGGTATACCCCGTCCCCCAGGAGAAACGCCACCGCACGCGCGTGGTCGGCGAGCACCCGATAGGACACGCCCTCCTCCCCCGCCGCGTCATACGGCCGCCCCACAACCTCGGCCACCCGCTCCAGCAACGGCAGGAACAGATCCGTGTGATAGTTGCTGTCCACCCCCTGCATCACTGCGGCCAGCCGCTCCAGCCCCAGTCCCGTATCGATGCTGGGTGCCGGGAGGGGATGCTGCACGCCCGATTCGTCCCGGTCGAACTGCATGAAGACCAGGTTCCAGAGCTCCAGGAACTCCCCCGCCTCGCCCCGTCTCTCGAATTCGTGCTTACCCGGCACCGTACCCCACTCTTCCGGCGGCCGCATGTCGTAGTGGATCTCCGAACAGGGGCCGCAGGGACCGGTGTCCGCCATCTGCCAGAAGTTGTCCTTGTCACCGAGCGCGTAGATACGGTCCGGTGGCACCCCCGCGACCTCCGTCCAGAGCCCGGCAGCCTCCTCGTCGGTGTGGTGCACCGTGACGAACAGCCGGTTCGGATCGAGGCCCATTTCAACCGTCAGGAACTCCCACCCGTACCCGATGGCCTCGCGCTTGAAGTAGTCGCCGAAGGAGAAGTTCCCCAACATCTCGAAGAAGGTGTGGTGCCGCGCCGTCCGGCCCACCTCTGCGAGGTCATTGTGCTTCCCCCCCGCACGCACGCACTTCTGAGAGGTGACGGCACGCACGAACGGCAGCGTCTCGTCCCCCAGAAAGGCCCCCTTGAACTGGACCATCCCGGCGTTGGTAAAAAGCAGCGTCGGATCGTTGGCCGGTACCAGGGACGCACTCGGGCGGACCTCGTGGCCCCGGGCCTCGAAGAATTCCAGGAAGCTCCGGCGGATTTCGGCGGATTTCATCGGACGAAACGGTGGCAGGTCATCGCCGGTCACTCGGGTCACTGGCGGGAAGGACGACGGCCGACGGAAACGCGGCGCGACGAACCCGTACAACTTAACCCAACGGGAAGGGGCGCGCCCAACCGGGCCGCCGCCCCGTCAAACCACCTTGACCGCGGGAGCTGCCATTCTCTTCGTGCCGGAACCCGGTTGATCCTCCTCCTGCCCGATGCCCAGTGCCGCCAGCAGGCGCGCTTCAATCTCCCGGGCCACGTCCACGTTCTCTACGAGGAAGGTCCGCACGTTCTCCTTGCCCTGCCCCAGCCGGAGGTCGCCGTAGGAAAACCACGACCCGGACTTGTCGATCACGCCATGGTCCACGCCGACGTCGATGAGCAACCCGGTGTGGCTGATCCCCGTGCCGTAGAGGATATCGAATTCGGCCTGCTTGAACGGGGGCGCGCACTTGTTCTTCACCACCTTCACGCGGGTCCGGTTGCCGATGATTTCGGGACCGTCCTTGAGGGCGCCGATCCGCCGAATGTCCATGCGGAGAGAGGCGTAGAACTTGAGGGCACGGCCCCCGGAGGTGGTCTCGGGGCTGCCGAACATGACGCCGATCTTCTCACGAATCTGGTTGGTGAAGATGATGGCCGCGTTGGAACGGCTCACCGCACCCGTGAGCTTCCTGAGCGCCTGGCTCATGAGGCGGGCCTGAAGTCCCACATGGGAGTCTCCCATCTCGCCCTCGATCTCCGCGCGTGGCACGAGCGCCGCCACCGAGTCCACGACGATCACGTCCACGGCGTTGCTGCGGACCAGCACCTCGGTGATTTCCAGCGCCTGTTCGCCCGTGTCCGGCTGAGAGACCAGGAGGTTGTCGACGTCAATACCCAACTTTCGCGCGTACTGGATGTCCAGCGCGTGCTCGGCGTCGATGAAGGCCGCAATGCCCCCCGTCCGCTGGACATTCGCGATCACGTGGAGACACAGCGTGGTCTTCCCGGAAGATTCCGGGCCGTAGATCTCGCTGATCCGTCCCTTGGGAACCCCGCCGATGCCGGTCGCGGCATCCAGATTGATCGCCCCCGTCGATATGCTTTCGACCTGCATATTGGCGCCATCTGCTCCCATGCGCATGATGGCACCCTTCCCGTACGACCGCTCGATCTGGGTCAAAGCCGTGTTGAGCGCTTTCTCTCGCTGTTGTTGTTCCTTACCGTTCTTGCTGGACGCTGGATTCCTGGGTGCCGGGTTTCTGGACATCGATGGGCCTTCCCTTGCGGCGAGGGGTCGCTGTTGGCTCTGTCGGAAGCACCGGGGATGGCAACCGGCAAAGTTAAAACCGAAGATAATGCGAAATGGGGCCCGGTCAAGGCTCTCGGCACCAGTGTACAAGGGTCCGACCCTTGTCCGGAACTCATCGCGCCCTACCAAACTATTCCTATCCATGGGCAGGTACATGTCTGAACGGGACAACTTTTCGGGGACCTACGATCTCGTGGCTCTGGGCGGAGGCACGGGGGGACTGGTCTCGGCAGCGGGGGCGGCCTACCTGGGCCTCAACCCCGCGATCGTCGAGAAGGCCGCGCTGGGGGGCGACTGCCTCTGGACGGGCTGCGTGCCCTCGAAGGCGCTTATCGCGTCCGCGCGGTTGGCTCGAAACATGGACCGCGCCGCCGGCCTGGGGCTGCGCCCCGCCCGCGAGCGGCACGACTTCCGCGCGGTCATGGAGCGCATGCGGGCCGCGCGCGGCACGGTCGCACACCATGACGACCCCGAGCGCTTCCGCAAGATGGGCGTCGCGGTTCACTTCGGGAGCGCCCGTTTTCTGGACGAGTCCACCGTGGAGGTCGAGGGAACGGGCAAGGTGCGGGCGAAGCGCTTCATCATCGCCACCGGCGCGGTGCCCTCCGTGCCTCCGATTCCCGGCCTGGATACTTCCGGCTACTGGACGTACGAAACGGTCTTCGATCAGAACGAGTTGCCGGAGTCCATCGTCATCCTCGGGGGTGGCCCCATCGGGGTCGAGTTCGCACAGGTCTTTGCGCGGTTGGGCTCGCGCGTGACCGTGCTCGAAATGGCGCCTTCGATCCTCATCAGGGAGGATCCCGATGTCGCGGCCTTCATGCATTCCCTGCTGGAGGAGGAGGGCATCGACGTGCGTGTGGGCACGGCGGCCGCGGCGGTGCATGTGGAGGGCGGCCGGACCGTGGTGGAAACGAACGTCGGGGCCAGGGTCGAGGCAGCCCGCTTGTTCGTGGCGACCGGTCGGAGACCCTGCACGGACGGCATGAATCTCGAGGCGGCCGGCATCCGGACCGAGCACGGGGCGGTCGTCGTCGACCATCACCTGCGGACTACGTCCAGGACGGCGTGGGCGGTCGGTGACGTCACCGGCGCGCTGCAGTTCACCCACGTCGCGGAGCATATGGCCAAGGCGGCCCTGCGCAACTCCGTCCTGCCCGCGAAGACGAAGATCCGTTACGACAATGTTCCCTGGGTCACCTTCACCGACCCCGAGATCGCCCATGTCGGGCTGTCGGAGGCGGAAGCCGGGGCGGCGGGCGGCGTTACCTACCGCTACGGAATGGATGACCTCGACAGGGCCATCGTGGACGGCTCGGCGGTGGGGTTCGTGAAGGTCTCGGCGGATCGCAAGGGAAGGATCCTCGGGGCCACCGTCGTCGCCCACGGGGCCGGAGAGCTGATCCTGCCCCTGGTCATGGCAAAGCAGCACGGCCTGAGCCTGAGCCAGGTGGCCAACACCATCTTCCCCTACCCCACCATGGTCGAAGGGGTGAAGAGAGCCTCCGGCGAATTCATGCGCTCGCGCCTCGACACGGCGTCGGGCAGAACCCTCAAGCGAATCATCCAATGGCTGAAATAGACGATACGACACGTCCCGGGAGCGCCGGCGATCGGGAGCCGGAGGCGGGTACGGACGCCGCCCCCGACAAGCGGGGCCCGGACCGGACAGGGTCCCTTCTGAAGCTCGCCCTCCTCGTAGCGGTCCTTGTCGGCGGCTACCTCGCCGCCACGCAGACACCCCTGAGCAACTACCTGACCCGGGACGGTATCGGGGACGCGGTGGAATGGCTGAGGGGGCATCCATGGGCTCCCGGCATCTTCATCGCCATCTATACCGCCGCGACCGCGCTGGCAGTGCCGGGCACCATCCTGACGCTGGCGGGCGGCGCCGTCTTTGGCTTGTACTGGGGCACCCTCTTCAACCTCGTCGCCGCCAACATCGGTGCCAACCTGGCCTTCCTCATCGCCCGCACTCTGGGAAGGGACGGCATACGGGGCCTCATTGGAAAGGACTCCAATGCATTGGAGAAGCTGGACAACGTCGTCCACCGGCACGGATTTCGGGGCCTGCTCACGCTGCGCCTCATCCCGCTCGTGCCCTTCAACGCCCTGAACTTCGGGTCCGGGCTCATGCCGCTCCGGTGGCGCACCTACGCGGTCGCCACGCTGGTGGGCATCGTGCCCGGAACCGCGGTCTACACCTTCTTTGCTGACGCCCTCCTGCAGGGTTCCCAGGAAGCGTCGCGGGACGCATGGGTCCGCGTGCTCATCGCGGGCGTTCTCCTCCTGCTGCTGAGCTTCCTTCCGGCGATCCTGAAGCGCATGAATGTACGCCTGCCGGGGATGACCTCGGTCGTCACCCTGCTCTGCGGATTCGCCCTGGCGGGACCGGCGAAAGCCTCGCAGAGCACAGCCTCCACCCTTCAGTTGCCCGACCACGCGGCTTTCACAGAGGTGCTCGCGGAGGTGGTCGACCCCCCGGGTGTGGACTACGAGCGGCTGGCCGAGGACCCGTCAGGCCTTAACCGCTACATCAGCACGCTGGACGCCGCGAGCCCGGACGCCCTCGCGCAGGCGTCCGCCGCGGACAGACTCGCCTTCTGGATCAACTCCTACAACGCGTGCATGCTCAAGCGGGTGATCGAACACTATCCGATCAGGAAGGCCGGTGGCTTTCTGCGGCTGAAGAACGCCGCCGCCAGGCGGCCGGACAATTCGGTGTGGCAGATCTCCGACGTCTTTACCGGTGCCCACTGTCCGGTGGCGGGCATGGTGCGGTCGCTGGACGAAATCGAGCACGACATCATCCGGCCCATGGGGGATCCGAGGATCCACTTCGCGATCAACTGTGCGGCGCGGAGCTGTCCGCCCCTGATCGGCCAGGCGTACGATGGGCGCTCGCTCGAAGACCAGCTGGATGCGCGGGTGCGTGCCTTCGTGCAGGATCCCGTCCACTTTCAGGTGGTGACCGACCAGGACCGGGCGGCCGTCCACGTCAACCGTGTGCTCGACTGGTTCCAGGAGGACTTCGGAGGCGTCCAGGGCATTCGGTCCTTCCTGGCGGGGTACGCCGAGGGCGAGGCCAGGGAGGCGCTCCTCGACTCCGTGACGGAGTTGGTGTTCTTCGACTACGACTGGACCCTGAACGACGCATCCCGGTAGCGGTCCGTGGTGAGCCCCCACGCGGGCGCCGAGGGCCGCGGGATGTCCGCGCTCGGCATCGTCATCCCCGCCCTGGACGAGGCCGAGACCCTTCCCGGCCTGCTGAGCGATCTGTCGCGGCTCACGCTGGAGCACATCGTCATGGTCGTCGACGGTGGCTCGCGCGACGAAACGGTGTCGGTCGCCAGAGCCGGCGGCGCCCACGTCATGAGGGCGCGGCGTGGCAGGGCCCGGCAGATGAACGCCGGCGCCGAATGGGTCCCGGGACGCTGGCTGCTGTTCCTGCACGCCGACTCGCGCCTCGGTGAGGAGGCTCTTCGGGCCATCGAGGCCCACGTGCGCGAAGACGGGCCGAAGGCCGCCCACTTCGGGCTTTCCATCTCGCACGGGCACTTCTTCTACCGCCTCATCGAGGTGGGGCAACGGATCCGAGAGCGGCGACTGGGGCTCGTCTACGGTGACCAGGGCCTGCTCATCCGGCGCGACCTCTTCCATGAAATCGGCCCCTACCCCGACGATCCGTTGATGGAGGACGTCACGCTGAGCCGCCGACTGTTGCTTGAGGGACGGCTCCTTCGCCTCCCGGCTGCGGTGTCCACCAGCCCCCGCCGCTACGAAGAGGAGGGCCGCATCAGGGGGTGGGTGCGAAACGTGCGCCTCATCACCCGGTTTCTCGCAGGCGCCGCCCCTTCTTCGCTGGCCGCGCAGTATCCACCGCGAAGGAGCCTCGATCGCGGTCGCGAGCCGGGACCCGGACGACCCCAAGACGCGGCCGCCACCCTTCTCGTCTTCGCCAAGGCCCCCCGTCCCGGAACCGTCAAGACCCGGCTCGCGCGGGAAGTGGGCCACCCGGCCGCGACCGCCGTGTACCGGCGCATGGGGCGCCTGGTCGTCGACCGGGTGGCGCCGGCGCCTGCCACCCTGACCGTGTGCTACGCCCCCGGCGGTGCCGAAGCCGAGATCCGGGTGTGGCTCGGTCCGGCCCCGCGGCGGTACTGGCACCAGGGCGGCGGCGACCTAGGCGCCCGGATGTCCCGCATGTTCGGCCGGGCCTTCGACCGCTCGCGCCGCGTTGTCGTCATCGGGACGGACACCCCCGCCGTCACGGCGCGAACGGTCACTCGCGCGATCGAGGCGCTGGACTCGGCCGACGTCGTGCTCGGTCCCGCGCGCGACGGGGGCTACTACCTGATGGCGCTGCGCGAGCCCCATCCGGGCCTGTTTGCCGGTGTTCCGTGGAGCACGGAGTCGGTTCTCGCGGAGACCCTGGCCAGGTGCGCCGAACTCGGGCTGCGCGTCACGCTTCTGGAGGTGGAGTCCGATATCGACACGGCGGAAGACCTCACCGCGGAGGTCGCCAGTCAGCTGGGGCTGGGTGGCGCCCTCAGTCCTGCTGACGCGCCGTCACGCGCTTCAATCCCCGGGCAATGAGCCACACCCACGCCAAAATCAGGATCCATGCGGCTCCGTACGCCAGGAAGATATGGACGTAGGGGCGGAGCGCTCCCCGTCCTCCGGCGGCAGTCTGCGCCAGTGCGACCGCGGGGACCGCCAGCGAAAAGAGGAAGGCCGCGCAACTGCGAAAGACGACGCTCCGGGAAGCCATGTCAGTCCTCCATCGGCCTCGCCGCCCCACCCGGGAGCGGACGCCTGCCCAACCGCTCGACTGCGTAGCGGAAGTTGAAGAGGCCGAGAAACAAAAGGGTGAAGCCGGCCAGCGACGTCAGCAGCGTGACCAGCATGTCGGGATGAAGAGTGGGGCCCTCCGGCTTGATCACCACGGGTCCGGGGTGGAGCGACCTGAACCAGGACACGCTCACATGGATCAGCGGAATGTTGAGCGATCCGATCACCGCCACCACCGCGGCGAACCGCTTCCCCCGTCTCGGATCCGCCACCGAGCCGCGGATGAGGAAATACCCCAGGTAGGTGAACCAGAGGAGCAGTGTCAGCGTGAGGCGGGGCTCCCACGCCCAGTAGGTGCCCCACGCGACCCGCGCCCACAGCGGACCGGAAATCAGCATGATCGCGCCGAAGATCAGCCCGCCCTCCGCCGCCGCCACCGCCGCCGCGTCCGCACGCTCGTCCTCCAGCCACAGATAGGCCGCGCTCGCAAGCGCGACGATGCCGAAGGCGAGGAATGTGGTCCAGGCCGCCGGGACGTGGATGTAGAAGATCCTCTGGACCACACCCTGAGACGCTTCCGTGGGTACCCAGAACGCCACCATCCAGTGCACGAGCAGAATCGTGGCCACCCCGCCGGTCACGAGCGCCAGCCCCGCAACCCGTGATTTCCGTTCCATTCCCTGGCAGTCCTATTCGTCGGTGACGTGGCGGAAGAGGAGGGCGCCGATCGCAACCGAGCCGAGAGCGAAGGCCCACAGCAATCGCACCAGGCCCGAAATCTCGGTCCACGGAAGCTCCAGGAAAACCCGCGCCGATGCCGTAGCGCCGAAATAGATGAGCGGCACCAGTAGCGGAAAGGTCAGGACGGGGAGCAGAGTATCGCCAAGCGCGCTGTGCCGTGACATGCGCCCGAAGAAGGTCCCGGTCGCCGCCAGGCCGATCGTCCCGGGCAGGAAGACGGCCGCGTGCCACGCCAGGGGGCCCGGGGCGCGGACCCCCATGAAGGTGTTGAGCGAGGCGAACGAGAGCACCGCCACCAGCCAGATCAGTACGAGGTTCGCGGAAGCCTTGCCCAGAAACACCGCCCCCCGGGAGACCGGAGTAAGCAGGACGTGCCGGAAGGCTCCGTCCTCCTCTTCCGAGTCGAAGATCCGGCCGGCACCGGCGGTGGATGCGAAGAGGATCGTCAGCCACGTGAGGCTTGCCACCACATCGCGGCCCGCCAACCGGCTCTGGTCCAGGGCGAACGCGAACAGGAAGCCGGCGAGCACCACGAACGCGATCATGGAGAGGAGTCTGCCGCCGGAGCGAAACTCGAGACGCAGGTCCTTCCGCGCGATCAGCCAGATCCAGCGAAGATCGTTCATGCCGCCTCCGGACCCGCCGTGAAGAACCGCAGCAGATCGCCCGCTCCGTCCCGGTCGGCCTCGCCGTCGAAGACCTTCCGGCCTTCGCGGACGACGACCACGCGGTCCGCGAGCTTCAGCCCCCGGCGTAGGTCGTGCGTGACCAGCACGACGATGCGGCCGGCCGACCTCCGCGACCGCAGTGCGTCCTCCAGGGCGCCGGCCCCGCTCGGATCCAGTCCGGTGAAGGGCTCGTCCAGGAAGAGTACCTCGGGATCGTGCAGCAGCGACCGGGCCAGGGCGACGCGCTGGCGCTGCCCGCGGGAGAGTACTTCGACCCGTGCAGAGGCCAGATCGGCCGCGCCCACCATCTCCAGGGCATCGATGAGCACCGGCCGCGTCCGTGGCACCCCGCGTAGCGAGGCGAAGAAGTGCAGGTTCTCCAGGGCCGAGAGCTTCCGGTACAGTCCGGTGCGGTGGGAGACCAACCCGACCCGCGCCCGCCAACGGTGGTCCCCGCCGGAGACCGCCGAGCCGTCCAGCAGGACGCTTCCCCGGTCCGGTCTCCGTTCGCCGCTCAGGGCCTTCAGCAGCGTGGTCTTGCCCGCCCCGTTGGGTCCCACAACGGCCAGAATCTCCCGGCTGGCCGCAACGACATCCACCCCGTCCAGTGCCCGGGTCGCACCGTAGCTGCACACGAGACCACGTCCCTCCAGGGTCAAGAGCCCCCTCCGGCTGCCCGTCCTTCCCCCGCACCCAACGCGCCCCCGCACCGCCCGCAGAACCGCGCACCGACGCTGTTCAGATGCTCGCAGGAAGCACAGAGCATGCCTTCCCGGAGCGCACTGCGCAGCTGGGCGATCTCCTCTTCCAGGTCCCGCGACGCGCGTTCCACCACCGAATCACCCCTCGCGCCAGGCCCATCCTCCCGTTCGAGGTGGCCGAGCGCTTCCCGCGACAACTCCGCCTTCAGCTGCTCGTAGTCGCGGCTGTCCAGCTTGCCGGTGGCCCTGTCGTACTCCAGATCCCGCAGCGCGGTCAGCGCAACGCGGCGGCGAGCGGCGGAATCGTCGTAGTCGTCGTCACCGCTGTACAACGGCGCGCCCCGCCCCGACAGCACGGGTTCGAGGACGAAGAGTACCACGCCGGCGGCGAGGAGCAGCCCGCCGATCAGAGCGGTCACGGCGCGCTTGCCACGTTAGCGCGTCCGCTCGGGATGGGGTCCCGTGCGACGGGTCGGCGCGCGGCCACCCGCACCGGAACCCGTCCGGTCGGCCACATCCCCACGAGCGCGCCGATCGTGACGATCAGCCCGCCGTACCAGATCCAGGGGACCAGAGGCAGCGCCTTCGCCTCGAAGGTGACGAGGTCCGTCCCGCTGTCCAGATCCACGTCCTTCGGAATCACGTACAGGTCTTCGAAGGCGGTGCTTGTAATCCCGACCTCGGTGGAAGCCTCGCCCATGACGGGGTAGAGCCGCCGTTCAGGCCGTATGATGCCGACCCGCTCACCGTCCCGATAAACGGTCAGCAAAGCGGTCCAGCGCCAGTCGTTCTCGCGCACGTCGTCGGCGACCCGCGGCCGGGAGTGGGAGAGGCTCTCGTACTCCAGGCGGTACTCGGTGCCGAGCGCCGACCGCAGCGACATCGACTCACCCGGCACCAGATCCTGTTCGATCCGCGCATCGAACGCGGCTCCCCCGAGGCCGGTGAACACGACCACGATTCCCGCGTGCACGATGTAGCCGCCCCACCTGCGCCGGTTTCGCTTCACCAGACTGCGCAGTGCCTGGAACGTTCTTTCGCCGGCGATCCGCGCCCTCGCCGTCGTCCCCTTCCAGAACTCGATGACGACGATCGTCATGACGAAGACCGCGATGGAGAAGGTCGCCAGGGCCATCCCGTGCCGTACCCCCAGCATCAGGAGCGCCCCGAGCGTGCCGGCCCCGGCCGCCACGGGAATCGTGAAGTTCTTGCGCAGGTTGCGTGGCGATGCGCGCCGCCAGGCGATCACCGGACCGATGCCCATGAGCGCCAGCAGGAACAGTCCGATCGGGATGTTCACACGATTGTAGAAGGGCGGACCCACGTTGATCTTCTGCCCGAAGAACCCCTCGGTGATGAGCGGGAAGAGGGTTCCCCAGATGACCGCGAAGGTGACCCCGACCAGGAGCAGGTTGTTGAACAGGAATGCGGATTCGCGGGAAAGGAAGGACTGGAAATGGTTCTCGGACCGGAGAGACGGCAGCCGGTGGACGATCAGTACGATCGAGAACGCGATGAGCCCTCCCATGAAGCCCAGGAAGATGTATGCGATTCTCAGGTTCTCGGCGAAGGTGTGCACCGAGTCGATGAGTCCGGAGCGGGTGAGGAAGGTCGCAAAGATCGTAAGGAGGAAGGTGACGACCACCAGGCACATGTTCCACACCTTCAACATGCCCCGGGTCTCCTGGATCTGTATCGAGTGCAGGAAGGCGGTGGCGGTAAGCCAGGGGAGCAGCGACGCGTTTTCCACCGGGTCCCAGAACCAGTATCCTCCCCACCCGAGCTCCACGTACGCCCACCTCATCCCGAAGATGATCCCGTTGGTGAGGAAGAACCAGCTGAGCAGGATCCAGCGGCGGGTGACGGCGATCCAGCGGGAGTCCAGCCGGTTGGTCAGGAGGGCCGAGACCGCAAAGGCGAAAGGTATGGCGAAGGCGGTGAAGCCCAGGTAGAGCGTGGGCGGATGAATCGTCATCCAGTAGTTCTGCAGCTGGGGATTGAGGCCCCGGCCGTTGGCGGGCGTGAACCCCAGTCGCTCGAAGGGGTTGACGTCCGCGAAGAGCAAAACCACGAGAAGGAAGGTGAGCAGCCCGAGCAGGGTGCCGCTCACATACGGCATGAACTCCCGGTTGCGGCGCCGGTTGGTGAAGACGGCGATCGACGAGAACACCGACAGCAGCAGCGTCCAGAAGACCAGTGACCCCCGCTGCCCGGCCCACAGTCCGGCCACCTTGAAGTAGGTGTCCAGCTCACGGTTGGAGTAGTTCGCGACGTAGTAGTACTCGTAGTGGTTGCCGAGGAACGCCGCGATGATCCCCAGAGAGGTCAGCAGGAGCAGCAAGGTGACGACGTGAACGGTGCGCTCGCCGCTCAGAACCAGATCGCTCCTGCCGCCGCGACCGCCGATGAATGAAACGAATGCCCCCCAGACGGCAACGGGGAGCGCGATCCAGAGGGCGATTTCGCCCAGGATCGTCACGCCGCCAGCTCCTCCTCGGTGGCTTCGTACCGGCTTCCGCACTTCGTCAGCACGGTGTGGGCACGGAAGACCCCGTCGGTACCGTAGTTGCCCTCCACCACCACCTCGGCGCGGTCGTTGAAGGTGTCCGGCACGACATCGTCATAGTGCACCGCGAAGGTGACCTCGGAGTTCTCCAGGTCGGTGACCACGAACGCGTGAGCCCCGGTGGAACCATGCTCCCGGGTCCACGATCCCTCCACGACCCGACCGCTGACCTTCACCCCGATGTCGTGGAAGGCCGGATCGGCGTCCACCCGCTCCATCAACTCGACGGGGGTCAGGTAGTACACCATGCTGTCGCTGATTCCGGTCCACATCAGGTAGGCCACGACGGCCGCAACGCCAACCAGACCGACGAAGAAACGTCCGTTTTTCATAGCAACTTCGCTCCGGCCCCGTTACGAGGGGCCCGCCATTCGTAAACCCGCGGCCCGACTGCTGCCGGTATGAGTAATGTACGCAAGCACGGGCGGGTGGCTAGCCCCGCTCCCCCTCCAGCACCGCCAGGGTACCCCGTACGGCCCGGTCCCAACCGGCGATCAGCGCTTCCCTCTCCTCCGGGTCCAGGGCCGGGGCGAAGCTCCGCCCCGCGGGAAAGGCGGCGGCGAAATCATCCGGAACACTCCACACTCCCGCATGCAGGCCGGCCAGCCCCGCCGCGCCCAGAGCGGTCGTCTCCACCATCGCGGGACGACTCACGGCGAGCCCCAGGATCCCGGCGATGAACTCCAGCAGCCAGTCGTTCTTCGCCGCGCCACCGTCCACCTTGAGTGCGGTCGCATGCAGCCCGGCGTCGCGCTCCATCGCCTCCAGGATGTCGCGGGTCCCGTAGGCCATCGCCTCCAGCGCTGCACGCACCAGGTGCGCACGGGTAGTGCCGCGGGTCAGCCCGGTGATCGAGCCGCGCGCGTCCGGGCGCCAGTGGGGGGCACCCATCCCGACGAAGGCGGGGACCAGATACACGCCGTCGTTGCCGTCGAGGGAGCGGGCCATCTCCTCGCTGCGCGCGGCGTCGTCCACGACGGCGAGCCCGTCACGAAGCCACTGGATGGCGGCACCGGCGATGAAGATCGAGCCCTCCAGGGCGTACGCGGGCTTCCCGAATGCGTCGCAGGCGGCGGTGGTGAGCAGCCCGTGACGCGACGCGACCCGTTCGGCGCCGGTGTTGAGCAGGAGGAACGCGCCGGTCCCGTAGGTGCACTTCCCCGTGCCGGCTTCCCAGCAGGCCTGCCCGTACAGCGCCGCCTGCTGGTCCCCGGCAACTCCCCCGATGGGGACCTCGATCCCGAGTGCGTCCCCGTCCGTAACCCCAAAGTCGCCGGAGCTGGGACGGACCTCCGGAAGGACCTGCCGCGGCACTCCCATGAGCCCGAGGAGTTCGTCGTTCCAGTCGCCCTCGTCGAGGTCGAACAGCAGCGTGCGCGACGCGTTGGTCGGGTCCGTGGCGTGGACGGCGCCGGCCGTGAGCCGCGCGACCAGCCAGGCGTCGATGGTCCCCGCGGCCACTTCCCCGGAGCGGGCACGAGCGGCCAGTGCCGGATCCGTCTCCAGGATCCAGCGAAGCTTGGTGCCGGAGAAGTACGGGTCGAGGAGCAGTCCGGTGCGGCGCCGGACCATGTCCTCGTGGCCACCCTCCTTGAGCCGGCGGCACAGCCCCGCGGTCCTGCGGTCCTGCCAGACGATCGCCCTGTGCAACGGCTCGAGGGTCTCGCGGTCCCACACGACCACCGTTTCGCGCTGGTTCGTCACCCCCACGGCGGCCACTTCGGTACCCGCGGCGGCCAGTGCCTCCCTCGCCACACGGGCCGTCACCCTCCAGATCTCCTCCGCATCGTGTTCGACCCACCCCGGCTTCGGGAAGTACTGGGTGAACTCCGAGTAGGCCTTCCCGGCGACCACTCCGTCGGCCGTGACCACGAGGGCCGCCGATCCGGTGGTGCCCTGGTCGATCGCAAGCACGGCTCCCCCGCTCATGAGACCCCCGCTCCGGGCGCATTGCGCGCGACCAGCCGTCCAGCCATGTATTCGAAGCCGACGGAGGGCAGCAACCCCACGAACGCGGCCACCGACATGCCGACGACGGTGTAGTAGTCCCCCTCCACACGCTCGACCAGCGCCGCGCCGTACCCCTGGATGCCGTACGCCCCCGCCTTGTCGAGCGGCTCCCCGGTGTCCACGTACCGCTCGATCTCCTCACGGGTACAGGTCCGGAAGATCACCCGGGCCACCGCCACGCTCGACGCGACTTCGCCGTTCGCGGCGACCGCCAGACCCGAATACACCCGGTGAGCTCTCCCGGATAGCGCCGACAGCATGTCCACGGCACCGGCCCGGTCACGCGGCTTCTCCAGCACCCGCCGGTCGAGGACCACGATCGTGTCGCCGCCCACGACCAGCGCGCCGGGGTGGGCCGGCGCGATCTCGCGGACCTTTTCGCGCGACAGGCGCTCGCCGTACCCGCGCGGCGACTCCCCCGCACGGCGGCGCTCCTCGACATCCGCGGGCGCGACCACGAAGTCGAGGCCGAGCATCCGCAGCACATCGGCCCGGCGGGGCGAAGCGGAGGCCAGAACCACGCGCACGGCCGTATCGGACACCGCCGGTCGCTTCATCGGGTCACCATCGCCGGGGTCATCATCGCCGGGGTCAACGTTGGGTCCGCCAATCATCATCGTTTCATCAGCACTTCATCATCATCTCATCATCGCTCGATCATCAACGTCACCGGGCCGTCGTTGACGAGCGCCACCTGCATCGCCGCGCCGAACTCCCCGGTCTGAACCCGGCGCGGCAGACGCCGCCCGAGCTCCGCCACGAAAGCCTCGTAGAGGGGCACCGCGACCTCCGGCCGCGCGGCCTTCACGAACGACGGCCGCCGCCCCTTCCTCACGTCCCCGTAGAGCGTGAACTGGCTCACGACGAGCACCTCGCCGCCCGTGTCGACCAGCGAACGGTTCATCCTCCCCTGCTCGTCGGGGAAGACGCGCAGGTTCACCACCTTGTCCGCCATCCACAGCACGGCGTCCCGGTCGTCACCGTCGGTGAAGCCCGCCAGCACCGCAAACCCGGGCCCGATGGCGCCCACGACCCCGCCCTCGACGTGGACCGACGCCTCCGAAACGCACTGCAGGACGATCCTCACTCCACCGTCACCGACTTGGCAAGGTTGCGCGGCTGGTCCACGTCGCAGCCCCGCATGACCGCCACATGGTATGCGAGGAGCTGGAGCGGCACGGTGGCCAGGACGGGCATCAGCGCCGGCATGGTCCCCGGGATGACGATCTTCTCGTCGACCCGCGTCTTCACTTCCTCGTTCTCGTCGTTTACAACCGCGATCACGCGACCGTGACGCGCCCTCACCTCCTCGATGTTCGACAGCGTCTTCGCGTACACCGTGTCCCTGGGCGCGAGGACGACCACGGGCATCTTCTCGTCGATCAGCGCAATGGGCCCATGCTTCATCTCGGCAGCCGGGTAACCCTCTGCATGGATGTAACTTACTTCCTTCAACTTCAAGGCGCCCTCGAGGGCCACCGGGAACTGGTACCCGCGCCCCAGGTAGAGGAAATTGGGTGCATCCGAGTAGGCGCGGGCAAGCTCCCGAATCTGGGGGTCGACCCCTAGAACCTGCTCGACCTGACCCGGCAGCCGCTGTAGCGCGCGCACCATCTCGCGCCCCTCGACGATCGACATGCTCCTTCGCCGGGCGACGTAGAGAGTGAAGAGCGCCAGGGCAACGATCTGGCTGGTAAAGGACTTGGTGGACGCGACTCCGATCTCCGGCCCGGCATGAAGGTAGATCCCGAAATCGGTCTCGGCGGCGATGCTGGACCCGGCCACGTTCACGATGCCCATGGTTCGGCACCCCCGCCGCCTGGCCTCCCTGAGCGCCGCCAGGGTGTCGGCGGTCTCGCCGGACTGGCTGATCCCCAGCACCAGCGTCCTGGCGCTCAACACGGCATTTCGGTACCTGAACTCGGACGCGTACTCGACCGTGACGGGGATCCGAGCCATCTCCTCCAGCATGTAGGCGCCGATCAACCCTGCGTGCCAGCTCGTCCCGCACGCGGTGATGACGATCCGGTCGACCTCCTGGAGCTCGCGGTCCGACATGGTGATCCCGCCCAGCCTCGCTTCCCCCTCCTCCTCCAGGAGCCGTCCCCGCATCACGTCACGCAGGGAGGACGGCTGTTCCAGGATCTCCTTGTACATGTAGTGGTCGTAGCCGCCCTTGCTGATCGCGTCGGCGCTCAAGGTGACGGTCTGCGCCCCCCTGCTGACCGCCCGCCGCGCGGGATCGAATGTGCGGTAGCCGTCACGGCTGAGAACGGCCGAGTCTCCGTCCCGCAGTCGAACCACCCTCTGCGTATGGGCCACGACCGCGGCCGTATCCGAGGCAACGAAGTACTCGTCCTTCCCGCCCACCCCCAGAAGGACCGGGCTGCCGTTGCGCGCCACCACGATCTTGCCCGGATCCCGGGAGCTCACGACGGCGATCCCGTACGTCCCCTCGATCCGCGAGAGCGCACTCGCCACCGCGTCTTCAAGCAGATCGGTTTCGCGGAAAGCGAGGTCGATGAGGTGTACGAGAACCTCCGTGTCCGTCTGACTCCGGAAGTCGTACCCCAGATCCCGGAGCCGCGGGCGCTGGCGGGCCGCGCTCTCGATGATTCCGTTGTGGACCAGGGCGATGTCACCGAGCGGCGACAGCTGCGGATGGGCGTTGGCCTGGCTGGGAGGACCGTGCGTCGCCCACCGCGTGTGAGCGATCCCGCACCCTCCCGCCGGCATCCGTCCCAGCAAGGCGTCCTCGAGCCGGCTGATCTTCCCGGGCCGCTTCTCGACCTCGAGGTCGCCGCTCGGTGTCACGACGGCGAGGCCCGCCGAATCGTATCCCCGGTATTCGAGGCGCTTCAGGCCTTCCATGAGGATGGGGCTGGCGCGACGCGGTCCCACGTACCCGATGATCCCGCACATATCAGCCTCGCGCCGTCCTTTTCAGGATATCCCGGGCAACGTCCACCAGCGCCTGCGCGGCCGAAGCACCGCGTGCCTCCGCGATCAGGCGCACCACGGGTTCGGTCCCGGAGGGCCGTACATGGAGCCAGCTTCCCTTCTCCGCCCACTCGATGCGTAGTCCGTCGCTTTCGTCGCGGTCACCCCCCGGCATCCCCCGCCCCAGGGCCCCGTACGCGGCCGGAAGGGCGGAGCGCGGGAACGCGGCCTTCTCCTTCACGATCCGGTACGTTGGCAGGCGAGCGATCCGCGTCGAGAGGGGCGCATCCGGTTCGTCCGCCAGATACTGGAGGAGGAGCGCCGCCCCGACGGGAGCGTCGCGGGTGTGGTGCAGCACGGGCAGGATCACCCCCCCGTTCCCTTCCCCTCCCACCACCGCGCCCTCGTCGATCATCCGCACGACCACGTTGATCTCGCCGACGGGGGCGCGGATCACCCGGCACCCGTGCGCCGCGGCGACATCGTCCACCACGCGGCTGGTCGACAGGTTGGTCACCACGCGCCCCGGCCGCCGCCGCAACACCACGTCCGCGGCCAGGGCCAGGGTGAGATCCTCGCCCGGCGGACGGCCTTCCTCGTCCACAACCGAGAGGCGATCCACGTCCGGGTCCACCGCGAAGCCGATCCGGGCCCGACACGACGCCACCAGGTCGCCCAGCCCCCCGAGGTTCGCGGCCGTGGGCTCCGGGTCCCGGGGAAACCGGCCGTCCGGCTCCATGCCCATGCCATGCACCTCGCAGCCCAGGCGCGACAGAAGCTCGGGCATGATCACGCCGCCTGCTCCGTTGACACAATCCAGCGCGACCCTGATCCTCGCCCTGCGGATCCCCTCGACATCCAGGAACGGGAGGTCCAGGATGCGTTCGATGTGCCGATCCACCGCCCCGTCGTCGCGGGTCACGCGGCCGAGCCGGTCCCACGGCGCCCGTGCCGGATCCCGCTCCTGGACCATGGCCTGGAAGCGCGCCATCCGGGCCGGAGGCAGGAAGGTTCCCCCCCTCACGGCGAACTTGAGCGCGTTCCACTCGGCGGTGTTGTGGCTCGCCGTGACCCCGATTCCCCCGGCGGCGCCGGCGTCCCTCACGGCGAGCATGAGCGTCGGCGTGGGGACGACCCCGAGTTCGACCACCCGGCAACCCGCCGATAGCAGCCCCGCGACCGCAGCCCGCATCAGCATCGGCCCCGATGTTCGCGAGTCCCTCCCGACCAGGATCCGGTCGCCGTCCCCCTCTTCGCGCAGAAACGTCCCGTAGGCGGCCGCCAGGCCCCCGATCAGCTCCGGGGTGAGGGGCGCACCGACACGGCCGCGAAAGCCCGAGACGCTGACCATCAGGTCGGAAGGGAAACGGATCGGCATGGGGGCGGATCTTCTTCTGAGGTGCGGGGTGGCCGGCCAACGGCCAGCCCGGCCCGTTGAGGCAAAGCTAGCGGGGCGCGGCAGCAGGCGGAACGCCCCACCACCTGCACCGTGACGGCCGGGCACTCCTGTCGCGGATGGACTAGATTGAACCCTGTCCGCTGCGCGGCACGAATGGTCAAGTGCATCATGCAACGCGCCCCCATCCCGCCAACTCCGAGGCCGACCGCTTGTCACAGCAACCCGCCGCCCGCGAGGAAAAGTCACCCGATGGGCGCGGGGACTCCCGCGCCGACTCCTCCCGCGGCCGCTTCGCCACCCGTTGCGTCCATGCGGGCCAGTCCCCCGAGCCAGTCACCGGGGCGATCACCACCCCCCTCTTCCAGACCTCGACCTACGTACAGCGGGGCCTGGGGAAACACACCGGCTACGAGTACGCCCGCCTCCAGAACCCCACCCGGGAGGCGACCGAGGCCAACATCGCCGCCATCGAAGCCGGGAGTCACGGCATCGCCTTCTCCAGCGGCATGGCGGCGATCGAATGCCTCGTGAAGACGGTCGCCGCCGGGGGCCATATCGTCAGCGAAGAGAACACCTACGGCGGCACCACGCGGATGTTCACACAGGTGCTCGACCGCCTGGGGATCGACGTCACCCTGGTGGACTGCCGCAGCGCGGCGGCGGTGCGCGACGCCATGCGCCCCGAGACCGGTCTGATCCATCTGGAAACCCCGTCGAACCCCCTCATGCGGATCACGGATATCGGCGCGGTTGCGAAGATCGCCCGCGATCACGACGCCGTTCTCTGCGTCGACAACACCTTCGCGTCCCCGTACAACCAGCAACCTCTGACGCTGGGCGCGGATGTGTCCATGCACTCCACCACGAAGTACCTGAACGGACACTCGGACGTGCTCGGGGGCATCCTGGCGCTCAACGACGAGGCCCTGGCCGAGGAGATTCATTTCGTCAGGAAATCCACGGGACCCGTTCCCGGCCCCATGGATTCATGGCTGACGCTGCGGGGCACCAAGACCCTGCACGTCCGTATGGAACGCCACAACGAGAACGGGATGCGGATCGCCGAATTCCTCGAGGCGCACCCCATGGTCCGTACGGTCCACTACCCGGGGCTCGCCTCCCATCCGCAGCACAACCTCGCCGGAAGTCAGATGGTCGGCTTCTCGGGGATGGTGTCGGCGGAGCTGGAGGAGTCCGACGCGAAGCGGCTGGCCGAACGCACCAGGCTCTTCCACCTAGCCGAGAGCCTCGGCGGGGTCGAGTCGATGATATGCATCCCCTCGTTCATGACCCACGCGTCGGTCCCGGAGGAGTCGCGCCTGCGCATGGGCATCACCAACGGCCTGGTTCGACTCTCGGCGGGCATCGAGGACTGGCGGGACCTTGTCGAAGACCTGGACCGGGCCCTTCGTAGATGAATCCACCCGGGAACCTCCGGGCAGGAGCGTTCATGCGCGTGTTCAAGCGAAGGATGAACAATGACTGACAACGACTACACGTACGGCAATGCCCCGGACGCGGATGCGCGGACGAAGCGTATCCTCACCGGCATCTCGTCCAGGACGTGGGAGCACAGCGCCGACCGGGCCGCGCTGGCCGCGCTTCGCAAGCTGCCGATGTTCGACCAGGTGTTGCGCGCGCTCTTCGGGTTCTTCGGGGAAAAGCCGATCCGGCTCGCTTTCCAGGCCAACGCCGTCCGGGTGGGGCCGAACCAGTTCCCGCATATCTGGGAACTCTACTGCGACGTCTGCGATACCCTCGACGCCCCCGGGACCTACCCTCTGTTCGTCTCCCAGGACCCCGTCGTCAACGCCGGCGCCTACGGGATGAAGGAGCCCTTCATCATCGTCAATTCGGGCACCGTGGCACTCCTCTCGGACCGGCAGCTCTCGTACGTGCTCGGCCACGAAGTCGGCCATGTGATGAGCGATCACGTCCTCTACCGCACGATGACCGTGTTGCTCATGCAACTCGCGCAGCTCGGCTTTCCGATCGTGGGGCTGGCGGCCAGGGCGATCCTCGTGGCACTCCTGGAATGGTCCCGCAAGAGCGAGTTGTCCTCGGACAGGGCCGGCCTCCTGGCGATACAGGAGCCCGACGAGGTGATGTCGTCGATGCTGAAGATGGCCGGGGGCGGTAAGGATGAAGAGACATCTCTGCCGGAATTCATCCGCCAGGCCGAGGAATACCGGGAGTCCGGCGATCTCGCCGACCAGGTCTTCAAGGTCCTGAACCTGCTCGGGCAGACCCACCCCTTCTGGGTTCTCCGACTCTCCGAGCTGCGGGGCTGGATCGAGGATGGTTCGTACGACCGCGTTCTCCGGGGCGAATACCAGCGCCGCGGGGAACCGGACCCGGCGTACAGAGAAGATCTGTCCGAAGCGGCCAACGCCTACAAGACCGGGGCCAAGGAGTTCGTCGATAGCATGGCCGACGCCGCCAAACGGGTGGGCGGGAGCTTCATGGACGCCTTCGGGAAGTGATGAGCGGCTCGATGCGAATCCTGATCGTCGGCAACGGGGGGCGTGAACACACCCTGTTGTGGAAGCTTCGGAGGGACGCGCCGAACGCCTCGTTCTACGTCACCCGTCCGAATGGCGGCATGACGGGGATCTCGGAGGGGGTCGACATCTCCCCCACGGACGTGGTGGCGCTCGCGGGGTGGGCGGCCTCACGGCGGATCGACCTGGCCGTCATCGGTCCCGAGAATCCGCTGGCCGCCGGGCTCGCCGATCGTCTGCAGCTGTCCGGCGTGCCGGTGTTCGGCCCCTCGGCGGGCGCCGCGCGGATCGAGTCCAGCAAGGCATTCGCCAAGGACCTGATGGCGGCTGCGGATGTGCCGACCGCGGCCTACGAAGTGCACACCGACCCGGATCTTGCCGCCGCATTCATCGAGGCGCACGGGGCCCCGGTGGTCGTCAAGGCTTCCGGTCTGGCGGCGGGCAAGGGCGCGGTGGTGTGCGACACCGTCTCCGAGGCGGTGCGTACCGCGCGCAGCATGCTCTCCGGCACATTCGGGGAAGCGGGCAGCCGGGTCGTGATCGAGGAGTACATGGAGGGGGAGGAGCTCTCCGTCTTCTGCATCGCCGACGGCGAGGACTTCGTGCCCCTTCTCCCGTCTCAGGACCACAAGCGCATCGGGGAGGGAGACACAGGCCCGAATACCGGGGGGATGGGCGCCTACGCGCCGGTGGGTTTCGTCACCGACACCCTGATGACGGAGGTGGGTGACGTTGTGATCGCGCCGGTGCTGAGGGCGCTCGCGGAAGCGGGAAGCCCGTTCCGCGGGCTCCTGTACGCCGGACTCATGATCACGTCGGAAGGCCCCCGGGTGGTCGAGTTCAACTGCAGGTTCGGAGACCCGGAGACCCAGGCGGTGCTTCCGCTCCTCACCTCGTCGCTCCTCGAACCCATGATGGCGGTCGCGGAGGGCACGGGACTCGGTGGACACACGCCGGTCTTCGAGGACGCCGCGGCCGTAACGACGGTGCTGGCGGCACCCGGGTATCCGGGACCCTACCCGAAGAGGGCGCCGATCTCGATTCCTCCGCTCCCGGGCGGCGTGCACATCTTCCACGCAGGGACGTCGCTGGACGAGGGGCGTCCGGTAACCTCGGGGGGTCGCGTTCTGGCCGTGACGGCGGTCGATCCGGACTTTCGCCGAGCCCGGCGCGCGAGCTGCGCGGTGGCGAGGGCGGTCACCTTCGAAGGAAGGCAGTTCCGCGAGGACATCGGATGGCGCGAGGCGGCGCGCCGGGCGTGAGCCAACCACAACAGGGAGAAACGACTTTGATCATCGCAACGACGACAGCACTCGAAGGTCACGTCACCACGAGCGGCACCGCCGTCGCGCGGGGGTAGTGCTCTTGCCCGAGCTTCCCGAAGCCGAGACCATCGCAAGGGGGCTGAACACGGTCCTGCCCGGAAGGGTCATCGGAAGCGTGACCATCCTGCGCGACGACGTGGTGGCCGGTCCGCCCCACCGCTTCGCCGCGGCACTGGCCGGAAGCCGCTTCGATGAGGTGGGGAGGCGCGGCAAGAACGTCGTCTTCACCCTGGACGATGCGACCCGCGTCGTGGTCAACCTGGGCATGACCGGGCGCATCATGTCCGCGCCCCGGCCCGGCCCGCACCCCCGCTCCACCCACCCTGCCGTGCTCTTCCGCCTCGAGGACGGAGGTTGCGTCACCTACGACGATGTTCGCCGCTTCGGCCTCCTGACGAGGATCCCGCGCGGTGAGTGGGCTCGCTGGTCCCGCCGCCTCGGCCCGGAGCCGCTGGCGCGTTCCTTCACGGGGAGGCGCCTGCACGACATCCTGGCCCGATCGAGGTCGCCGGTACGCTCCCTCCTCCTCGACCAGAGGCGGATCGCGGGAGTGGGCAACATCTACGCCGTCGAGGCGCTGTGGTTCGCACGCATTCACCCACGCGTCCCCGCCAACACCATCGGCCCCGCTCCGGCCGCCGCGCTGCACCGCAGCATGCGGAAGGTCCTGCGGCGGGCCATCCGGGCCGGGGGCACCACGCTGCGCAACTACCGCGACGCCAACGGCGACGAAGGGAGCTTCGGGCGCGCACTCCACGCCTACGGCAGGGAGGGAAGACCGTGCACGCGGTGCGGCACGCCGATCGAGCGGATCGTCTTCGGCGGCCGGTCCGCCTTCTGCTGTCCCGGCTGCCAGAACGGGAGCGGTCTCCCGTGACCGTGCCGGCCCCCAATCCGCCTCCCCGCCCCCGCGCGGCCCGCCGCAAGGCGCAGACGACCTCCCGGGGCCGCCTCCCGGTTGCGGCCGCGGTGGTGATCCTTTGCTCGCTGCCCGCCCTTGTGCCGGCGCCACTCGGCGCCCAGACCACACAACCGGCCCCCGCCCCGGGCGAGCAGCTCCCTGTCGTCCGGCACACGCTCGACAACGGCATGACCTTCCTGATCCTGGAGCGCCGCCAGTCCCCCACGGTGTCGCTGGTGATCCACTACCCGGTCGGGTCGGTCAACGAGCACCTCGGCAACACGGGGATCGCCCATGTCCTCGAGCACATGCTCTTCAAGGGCTCGGAAGAGATCGGCACGCGCGACCGTGCCCGGGAGGCTCCTCTTCTGGATGCGGTGGATGCGGCCCGCGACTCCATGATCGCCGAAGTGGGGCTCCCCCGCCCCGACACCTCGAGGATCCGCCGGCTCGCTGACGTGATCTCATCGCTGGAGGACCAGGCGCGAGTCCACACCGTCCCGAACGAATTCGACCGCATCCTCTCCGCCGAGGGCGCCCGCGGCCTGAACGCCACGACATCGAACGAAGCGACCCGGTACTTCGTCGAACTCCCGTCCAACCGCCTCGAACTCTGGTTCGCTCTGGAGTCGGACCGGATGCAAAACCCGGTCTTCCGGGGATTCTTCACCGAACTCGATGTCGTCCGCGAGGAAAGGCGCATGCGCCTGGAAACGAGTCCGGGCGGGATCCTGGAGACCACTCTCCTGGCCACGGCCTTCCAGGTTCACCCGTACGGCGTGCCGGTGATCGGGCACGCGGCGGATCTGGAGTTCCTCACGCGGCGACAGGCACTCGACTACTTCCTGGACTATTACGGCGCCCGCAATGCCGTGGCCGCCATCGTGGGAGACGTCGACGCGGACCAGGTCAAGCGCTGGGCGGAGGAGTACTTCGGCCCGGTTCGGCCCGGACGGCGACCGGCTCCCGTCCTCGCTCGCGAGCCCGAACAGGCCGGGGAACGCCGAGTCACCGTCGAGTTCGACGCCGAGCCCCGCCTGCTGATCGGATGGCGGGCGGTCTCCGGCCTTCATCCGGACGCTCCCGCGCTCTCCATGCTCGCGTCGGTGCTGACGGCCGGCAGGACGACGAGGCTCTATCGGCGGCTGGTCGCCGAGGACCGGTCCGCGGTCCATGTGGCGGCGTATCTGGGCCCCGGCTTCTCCCACCCCCGGCTGTTCACGGTCGGTGCGGTCCCCAGATCGCCCCACGCCGCGGACGAGATCGAGCAAGCCGTGTACGAGGAGATCGAGAAGATCAAGGAGACGGCCCCGGATCCGAAGGCCCTGGAGCGGATCAGCAATCAGCTCCGTGCGGGTGACTTCCGCCGACTGTCATCCAACCTCGAGCTGGCGATGCAGATCGCCGAGTCACAGGCCTCCTTCGGTGATTGGAGCGAGACCTTCCGACTGTCGCGCCGGATCATGGATGTGACCCCCGAAGATGTTCGGCGGGTCGCCATTCAGTACCTGGACACCCGCACCAGAACGGTCGCGACCATGGTGCGAAAGGGCCCGTCATGACGCCGCGCTGCGATCGTCACCGGTTCCGCCGGACCGTCGCCGCCCTGGGGCTGACGCTGGCCGTCGCACCCCATCCGGCAGCAAGCCAGGACTCGGTGCGGGAGCAGATCGCGCGGATGACCTTCCCGGAACTGCGTTTCACCCCCGTCGACCCCCGCACGGAGGAGATTCGGGGCGTCACGGTCCATTTCGTGCACGACGACCAGCTCCCCCTCTCCACCGTCTACGCCACGTTCCGGGGAGGTGTACGGCGCTTTGGGCGCGACTACTTCGCTGCCGCCTCGGCGGTCCCCAGCCTGCTTCGCACGGCGGGCACCGTGACGCTACCCCCCGACTCCGTTGACGCCCGTATCGAGACGCTCGCCCTGGCCATGAGCTTCGGTCAGGGGGGAGGCGGCGCTTCGTCGTGGGTCAACTCGCTTTCCGGGCAGCTGGACGAAGCCGTCCGTCTCTGGAGCGAAATGCTTCGCGACCCCCGCTTCGACTCGGCCCAGGTCGAGCTCTGGCGCGGCGCGGAGCTCGAGCGCGTCCGGCGGCGGCGCGACGACCCCGCCTCGCTTGCCTTCAGCCGCTTCAACCGGATCATGTACAGCGACCACCCTGTCGGCTGGGAGATGTCGCCCGCCGACCTCGAGCCCGGCGACCTGGCCGAAGAGCGGCTGCGGTTCGTGCACAGGGCGGTCATCTGTCCCGAGAACATGGTGCTGGGCGTTGCCGGAGATGTCGAGTGGGATCGTGTGTCCGGGCTGCTGGACGAGATGCTGGCCACATGGCCTTCCTGCTCCGGTAACCTCCAGGACGACCCTGTCCCGGTGATCCGTACCGAGCCGGGGGTGTTCGTGATCCACAAGGAGATCGAACAGAGCGTGGTCGTCCTCGCCCACTCCTCCCAGCTGCGACAGGGCGACAACCCGGGCTACTTCGCCTCCCGGGTCGGGAACTCGATCCTGGGCGCGTCGGGGCTCTCCAGCCGCCTCGCAATCGAGGTGCGGACCCGGCGAGGGATGGCCTACGGGGCTTCCTCCCTGTGGACCACATCCCGTCGCAACGACGGGTTGGTCGGCGCCCTCACGCGAACCAGGCCCGGGACCACGATGGCGGCGGCGCGGCTCCTCCTCGGGGCGCTCGACTCCATACGGACGGCTCCGCCCTCACAGCAGGAAGTCACGCACGCCGTGGACGAAGTCGTGAACGGGTTCGTCTTCAACTTTCGCACCCCCTTCCAGGTCGTCGCCCGCGGGATGGCCTACCAGAGCCTGGACCTTCCGGCGGACTGGCTGGAGCGGTACGTGGCAGGAATCCAGGCGGTGACCCCCGAGAGCGTCCTGGACGTCTTCCGGTCCGAAGTGGATCCGGCCCGCATGACGATCCTGCTCGTCGGTGACACCACGCGCTTCGATGGTTCGCCGTCGGAGCTGGGTCAGGTAACCGTGTTGCGCGACGATCCGCCGGACGGCGTCAGGGAGCCTTCACCGCCACATGGATCGCCGCAATCCCCGCGCTGACCAGGAACCACCTGACGGTGCCGAATCCCGCCTGCCGCAGGAGATCCGCGAGGACATCCGGCCCGGGAAAACCCTTCACCGACCGGGGAAGATAGGTGTAGGCCCACGGGTGGCCCGAAACGAGCCTGCCCACACGAGGCAGGATCTGATTGAAGTACAGCAGGTACGCCGCCCGGACCAATCTCCGAGGGGGTACCGTGAATTCCAGGATCACGAGGCGGCCGCCCGGCTTCAACACCCGGTGGAGCTCACGGAAGCCCGCCAGCGGCTCCGAAAGGTTGCGAACGCCGAAGCCCACCGTGGCGCCGGCAAAGGACCCGTTCGCGAAGGGAAGACGCTGGGTGTCACCGCACACCGGGCTCACCGGCGCCCGGCGGATCTTGGTGAGGCCGTGAGCGAGCATCGGGAAGGCGAAGTCGGCCCCCACCACCCGGCCGCGAAAGCCCGGTCGCTCCGTGAGCTCCATGGCCAGGTCGAAGGTGCCGGCACAGGCGTCCAGATACGTCCCGGCCGGAACGCGGTCCCATTCGAGTTCGGAGATCGCCCGTTGGCGCCAGCGCCTGTCGATGTTCAGGCTGAGCACATGGTTGAGCAGATCGTAGCGGGGCGCGATCTCGCTGAACAGCGTGCGCACCTGTGTCGCGCGCGCACCGCCCCTGGCCGGTTCTGCTTCCCGGCAAGCCGTCAAGGCGTCACCTTCCTTCGTGCAGGAGTGAGTCTCATGTGGGGCCGAAAGGTAGACTGGACGGTGGACCGCTTCCAATGGATCCGGTGTTCAATGATGGGCGGCGCGGGTTGAACCGTATCCGGTAGTTCGGACCTGCCAAGTGGTACCCACCACTGGAACACAGCCCTCGCCGCCGTGACGGAAGAGCCCGAGAGACCCGCCGACTATTGGAAATCCAGGCTACCGACGACAAGACACTGGCCGCCCAGGCCGCCGCGGGCCGCCAACGCGCGTTCAGGGAACTGCTTCGCCGATACGAGAGGCCTGTCTTCTCCCTGATCTACCGCATGGTCCGGGATCGCACTCTGGCCGAAGACCTCTCCCAGGAGGCGTTCATCAGGGCGTTCAATGCGATCGCCAGCTACAACCCGGGCTACAAGTTTTCCAGCTGGATGTTCAAGATCGCCCACAACCTCACCATCGATCACCTGCGCAAGAAGCGAATCGACACGATCTCCCTGCACGGATCTCCGCACGCCCTTACGGAAGAAGCGCAGGCCAGAACCCGGCCGATCGTGGAGTCGGCCGATGAACGTCCCGATGCCTACGTCGAGAACCTGGAGCTGGGAAGCCAGATCGAGGCCGCCATCGGCAACCTGCGGCCCGAATACCGCACGGTCACCCTGTTGCGCCATGTGGAAGGCTACTCGTACAAGGAGATCGCCGAGATCATGGAGCTGCCGCTGGGGACCGTGAAGACGTACATCCACAGGGCCCGTCTGGAACTGAAGGAGGCGTTGGCCCACCTTGAAGTGTAGCGGTAGCCTCCCGACTGAAACCGCGGAAATCCCATGCGCGTAGTCAGAGCCAACCATGGAGGAGTACTCAAGTGAAGCGGACGGACCGGAAACCCAAGGCGCTGGACCCGGGGACGAGGCGTATGTTCTCGTATCTCGACGGCGAATTGGGCCCGGTTGAGCGGACGGCGTTCGAGCGGGAAATGGCCTCCGATCCCGTCCTGTCCAGAAAGACCGAGGCTTGCCGCTCCCTGCTGGCAACCCTTGACCAGCTGGCTGCGTTCGCACCGTCCAGTGACTTCGCTGTTCGCGTGATGGCTTCCCTGCATACTCGGCGGTCACTGTGGGCGCGGGTGCACGCGTGGCTCGGAGGCAGCCCTCTGCCGGCCGCACCGAATGTGCTGGCGAACCTTCTGGACGAAGGGCTTTCCGCAGGCCAGGTCAGGACTCTCTCCGCCTTCCTGGCGCGAGATCCGGAGGCCGCCGCCGCCCTGGCCGCATGGAGAAGGCTGTGCCACCGGCTCGACCAGCTCGCCGGTTTCGAGCCGTCTCCCGGCTTTGCCGACCGCGTAATGACACACGTGGAGGTGGCTCCCGCATCCGTCCGGCGGCGCGGTGCTCTCGCCGGCCGGCTCCGTGCGTTGTGGCCCCGCCGGGGCGACCGACTGGCCGCGGCCTCGGGAATCGCCTTCGGGCCTACCGCCGTGGTCGCTGTCACCGCCTACATGCTGGTCAGCGGCAACCCCCTCGTCACCGCGTCCAATGTGGCCAGCTTCGTGTGGACGAAGCTCACCACGGCGATGTCGGGGCTGGCCGAGGCTGCATTCAGCGGCACGTCGGGCAGCGCGTTTGGTTTCCTGGATGTTCTGGCCGCGCCGGCACCTGTCCTGGCAGCGAGCCTGATCCTTTTCGGGGGACTCACCCTTGTTTCCGGCTGGGTCCTGTACAAGAACGTCATCAAGGTCTCGGAGTTGAAGAGCCGATATGTCCCAGCCTAGTCATCTCGGAGCGAGGATCGCCGTCTCCGCGGGAGCCGCGCTGCTGCTCGTCGCCCCGGCGACCCGCGCGCAAGAGCGCACCATCGTTTCCAACCAGGTGGAGGTCGCCAACAACGCTGCGTCGCTCCACCTCGAGTTGTCCGACGGCGAGACCTTTGCAATCACCTTCGTCGACGGTGTGGCCAACGTGAACGGCGAGGTACTCGGCACTTACGAGCCGGGCGGCTCTGCGGACAGATCATGGCGCGGCCTCCTCGCCAATGTCCTGACACTGGCCAACGGTCCGCTCGCCCGTGAACTCGGCCAATGGGGGCCGGATACGGATCTCGGCGGAGTCGAGATGGACCTCCTCCGTGAGCTCGACCTCGTGCTCGAACGTGCGGTCAGCGGTGCGGACGGGGAGAGATTGCAGGCCAGGGCCCCGCAGCGGCTGGAGAACCTGCTCGAGGTGATGGCCCGGAGCGACAACATCCAGGGGCTGGGGGAAGCCCTCGACGACGTGGATCTGGAGTCGCTGAGCATCTGGCTGCAAGAGGACCACACAATACCCGCGGAGACGACCGTGACGGGAGATGTCCTTGTGGCCGGCGGCCATCTCGATGTGCGCGGCCGGGTGCGCGGCGACGTGATCGTTCTCGACGGGGATCTCACCCTGTCAACGGCAGGCCTGATCGAAGGCGATGTCAGTCTCATCGAGTCCGAACTGGACCACCGCGGCGGCACGATCGAGGGCAGAGTCGTCGATGTGGTGCGGGAGCTCCGCCGGGAGGAGTCGCAGATCCGCGACAGGATCCGGGAGGAGCTGCAGCGTGAACTACGGGGCGGGAGAAGTTCTCGCGGCCAGGAATGGGGCGTCTTCGCCAGGGTCGGCCGGGCGGCGGGTGACATTCTGGAGTCCGCGCTGACCTTCCTGATAGTGGGTGTCCTCACCCTGCTTCTGACACGCTTCTGGGGAGAGCGCCTGGGCGTGGTCACCAGAGCGGTAGGGCATCAGCCGGGTCGGAGTGCGGTCGTCGGACTCGCTGGCGGTTTCGTGGCCCTGCCCATCTACATCTGTGGGACCCTGATACTCGCAATCTCGCTCGTGGGCATCCCCGTGCTGCTGGCCTGGGTGCCATTCTTCCCGGTGGTGGTGGCCATCGGAGGATTCATGGGATACGTGGGCGTGAGCCACCATGTGGGAAGCTGGGTGCTCGAAAGGGACTTCCCGTGGCTCGACCGGGTCGACCGAGACCACAACACCCATGTGAGACTGGTAGGCGTGGCGGCCATGTTCGCGCCCTTCGTGATCGCGAGCGCCGTCCGGGTCCTCCCCTTGTTGGGGTGGTTCGGCGGGCTCGTTGCGGCCCTCGGTACGATCGCGAGCGTCGCGGCCACGATCACGGGCCTCGGCGCGGTCATCATGACCCGGGGCGGGAGTCGCCCGGCGGGCTGGAGCTACGCGTACGGCGACGACGAATTCGAATCCGCCGCCTGGTCCTCCACCGGAGACAGCGGCGATCCCGTAACCGACAACGAGGATGTCGGACCGGAAAGCGCGGATGCGGATGACGGTGCGAGTGATTCCGGGTCCGACCAGGACGGGACCGACACCCCATGATCCGACATGCCGTCTCCGCCGCGTTGCTCGCCGTCGCGCTCGCTGCCCCGGTGCAGCTTCACGCGCAGAGCTGGAAGACCGTCACCTCCTCCAGGCAGGTCACGGACGAGGACCATCTCCGCGTGCACGTCAGCTACGGGGCCGGGGTACTCAAGCTCCGCCGCAGCGAGGCGGGCTTGCTCTACAGGACGCTCTTTCGTTTCGACGAGGAGTCGGCGGTGCCCAGTACGGAATATCTTCACGGAACCCTGAACGTCGACCTCTCCCGGCGGGAGCGCCGGAGCCTCAACTTCGGGCACCGGTCGTCCGAGGCATCCCTCGATCTGGAACTCTCTTCGGAAGTCCCCTTGGACCTCGAGCTGGATTTTGGGGCCGGACGCGCGGAACTGGACCTGACCGGCCTGCCGTTGCGCGAGTTGGAAGTGAACACCGGCGCGTCGGCGTCGGTGCTCTACATCGACGAGACCAACCCGGAACAGATGGAGTCGGCTTCGATCACCGTGGGGGCCGCCGATCTCCGGGTGCGGGGGCTGGGTAACCTCAACGCCGAGAAAGTGGAGGTCAGGGCCGGCCTGGGTTCGGTGGTGCTGGAACTCGACGGCGAGTGGCCTCGAGACGGGTTGCTCTCCGTCGAGATGGGGTTGGGGACGCTGGAAATTCGCGTACCGGAGTCGCTGGGCGTGAGAGTTCGGCACCGCAAGACGATCCTGGGCTCGATCGATGCCGAGGGAATGGTGAGGAACGGGAACGTGTATCGTTCGGTCAATTGGGACAGCGCCGAACGCCATGTGGAGATCGAGATCTCCGCGGCTCTCGGAAGCATCGACCTCGTCTGGATCAACTGATCCGGCTCATGGCAGCAGAGGTGACAACCATCGCGAGTCGTTACACTTATTATTATTGGAGAGCGATTCTCTCAGACGATTCAGCGTGGGTCTCGGACCTCGGGCCCGCGCCGGGGGTACAGGAGGAACTATGATCGGAGCACTGTTGACATTCCTGGCCATGGGCATCGTCAGCATCGTGGTGATCTGGATCGTCCTCTCCGTGGTGGGCTCGCTCCTGGGACTGACGCTGGGGATCGCCGGTTTCCTGCTCTTCAAGGTTGCGCCGGTGATGTTTGTCGGCTGGGTCGTTCTCAAGCTCCTCGCCAAGGTGCGGGGAAGGCCTGGTGTTCTGTCGACCGCCGACCGCCAGTGGCTGGAGGGCGAATAGCCCGGAGCAGATCGGGCGGTTGCCAGGCTACCGGGTGCCCGGGCCTGCCGGTTGTGTGGGCCGCGGTGGCAGACCGCTCAACGTTGCGAGCAGCTTCTCCCCGATGTCGGCCAGCGACATTCCGGCCGGTGAGCCGGGATCCGACAGTACGGTAGGTCTTCCTTCGTCTCCCGCCTTCCGCACGGCCAGGTCGATCGGGATCCTGCCCAGGAACGGCACGGAGAGCTCCGCGGCCAGATCTTCCCCGCCGCCGCGCCCGAAGAGATCCACCACGTCCTCGGTGCCCGGGATCTGGAAGCCGCACATGTTCTCCACGATCCCGACCACGCGCGTGTTGACGCGCTCGAACATCTTCACACCGCGTCGCACATCGCCGGTCGCGACCTTCTGGGGCGTGGTCACCATCAGGGCTCCATCCAGGTCGACCGTCTGAACCAGTGACAGCTGGGCGTCCCCGGTCCCGGGGGGCATGTCGACGATCATCAGATCGAGGCTGCCCCACGCCACCTGCTCCAGGAACTGCTTGAGAACACCGGCGATCAGGGGGCCGCGCATGATCGCGGGCTGCTCGCGCTCGAGAAGAAACCCGAGACTCATGAGGCGAACGCCGTGCGACTCCAGCGGGACGATCATCTCCGACCCCTTTTTGCCGGTCACTGCCGGGCGACGCTCCTCCCCGAACATGACGGGAATGTTCGGCCCGTAGATGTCGGCGTCCATCAGGCCGGTGGCCAGTCCGCGCGACGCAGCGTAAGCCGCCAAATTGGTCGCGACCATCGATTTGCCGACGCCCCCCTTGCCCGAGCTGACGGCCACGATCCGCTTCACACCCGGCAGGATCCCCGGCTTCGGGGTCGGCGCCGGAACGGAGCCGGGCTGCAGCCCGCGCTTCGCAGGGGCGGAGCCCGGGGCGGGTTGGCTCCCGTCGGGGGGTGTCGCCGCGGGAGGCGTCTGGGGAAGCTGCACGTTCACCTTGACGCCGGTTACGCCCTTCACGGTCTCGGCGGCGGCGCGCGCCCGGCGCACCAGAACCCCGGGGTCGCCACGCCGAAGTGAAAACACGAAACGTGCCTTGCCGGCCGGGTCCACGGTCAGACCGGCAACCTGACCGCTGGCAACGACATCCTGGCCGGTCACCGGGTTGACCACCTGCGCCAGGGCACGGGTGACGGCATCAACGAGTCCGTTCTTGCTCATGTGCGGCTCAACTGGCTTCGACGGTCAGCACCTCGGGCACGGACGCCCTGAGCCGCTGTTCGATCCCCTCCTTCAAAGTCAACATGGAAATGGGGCACGATTCGCACGCGCCCATCAACCGAACGATCACCCTGCCTTGATCTTCGTCCCACCCCACCAACTCCACATCGCCCCCGTCGGAACGAATCGCTGGACGAATCGATGCGAGAACCGTTTCGATCCGATCTCTGGTGCCCATTCTCCGTCCAGGAGATTGACGCGATTCGAACCGGTCCCGTTGGTCGGGTCTGTACATACACAGGAAGCTACCGCGGGGGCTTTCGCAGCGTCAACCGCGACCCCACCGGTTGCGCACTTCCCCGGGCCACGTGAAATTGCCTGCGCTTCCGGTTTGACCGGCAACCGGAAGGACTGCACTCGAACCGGACCTTCCCGGTTCCGCACATCCGTCACATGACGGGTGCGCGAGACGGAGGCGACCCGCTGCGGCGCCCCCTCCAAATGGCTCGAGTGCCCCCGCCAACCGACAGACTGGAAGAGCCAATGTCCGCAAGAATTCGTGTGCCCGCACCCGTCAACGAGCCTGTGCTCTCCTACGCTCCCGGGACGCCGGAGCGGGTGGAGCTGAAAGCCGCCCTGAGCCGTCTTTCCGACCAGGACGCGGACATCCCGATCATCATCGGGGGAGAGGAGATCCGCACCGGAAGGACCCACGCGATCCATGCACCGCACGACCACGGGCTGCGCCTGGGGGTATGGCACGAAGCCGGAGCCGAAGGGGCCCGCCGGGCGATCGCCAACACCCTGGAAGCCCGCCGGGAGTGGGCCTCCTGGCCCTGGGAGGACCGTGCCGCCGTCTTCCTCAAGGCGGCCGAACTCCTCTCGACGACATGGCGCTCCACACTCAACGCCGCGACCATGCTCGGGCAGAGCAAGACCGCCTTCCAGTCGGAGATTGATGCGGCCTGCGAAATTGTCGATTTCTACCGCTTCGGCACCCACTTCGCCGAGCAGATCTTCGCTCAGCAACCGGTGTCCGACAAGGGTGTGTGGAACCGCATCGAGTACAGGCCGCTGGAGGGGTTCGTCTACGCGGTGAGCCCCTTCAACTTCACCGCCATCGGGGCAAATCTGGCGGGCTCCCCGGCCATGGTGGGGTGCGGCGTCCTGTGGAAGCCGTCCAAGCACGCCGTCCTCTCGGGCTACTACACGTACAAGCTCCTCGAGGAGGCGGGGCTGCCGCCTGGAGTCATCAACTTCGTGCCGGGGAACCCGGTCGAGGTGACGGAGGTCGCGATGGGACACCGCGACTTCGCCGGACTTCACTTCACCGGGTCGACCGGTGTGTTCCAGTCGCTCTGGACGACCGTGGGGAAGAACATCGCCCGCTACCGGTGCTACCCGCGGCTGGTGGGAGAGACGGGAGGCAAGGACTTCATCGTCGCGCACCCCTCGGCCGATCGTGCGGCGCTGCGCACCGCGATCGTGCGTGGTTCCTTCGAGTATCAGGGGCAGAAGTGTTCGGCGGCGTCGAGGGCGTACATCCCGCAGTCGGTCTGGCGGGACATCAGGGATGACCTCGTCGAGGAGACCAACGGGTTGTCCATGGGGGATCCGGCGGACTTCCGCAACTTCGTCAACGCGGTGATCGACCGGGGCGCGTTCAAGAGCATCACCGGTTACATCGACCGTGCCGCCGCCAGCCCGGACGCGGAGGTGATCGCGGGGGGCGAATACTCGGACCGGGACGGCTTCTTCATCCGCCCCACCATCGTCCATGCGAAGAGCCCCGACCACGAGACCATGTGCGACGAGATCTTCGGCCCGGTCATGTCGATCCACGTGTACCCCGACAACGCCTGGTCCGAAACGCTGGACATGGTGGACGCCACGTCACCGTATGCCCTGACCGGGGCGGTCTTTTCGCAGGATCGCGCTGCGGTGCGCGAAGCACTCGAAACGCTGCGAAACGCGGCCGGGAACTTCTACATCAACGACAAGCCGACGGGGGCGGTTGTGGGACAACAGCCCTTCGGCGGTGCGAGGGCTTCGGGAACCAACGACAAGGCCGGGTCCCCGTTCAACATCATCAGGTGGCTGTCTCCCCGCACGATCAAGGAGACCTTCGCGCCGCCGACGAGCGTGGAGTACCCGTTCATGGCAGCCGAGTAGCGGGGCTGCCGGCGGGCGGGCCCCGCACCCGCGCGTGGCTACATGGCGCTGGCGACCGCCCCCGCGAAGTCGGCCTTGAGGTCCTCGAGGTCTTCGAGGCCGACCGAGATGCGTACGAAGCCGTCGGGGATGCCCAAACCCTCCCGGGCCGCGGCACTCAGGTTGACGTGCGACGTATGGCGCGGCTGCGAAACCAGCGTTTCGACCCCGCCCAGTGAGGGGGCGGCGGCGGCGAGGGTAAGGCTGGAGCAGAAGCGGTCGGCAGCCTCGGCGCCGCCTTCGAGGACGATGGACACCATTCCTCCGTAACCATCGAGCATCCGGGCCGCGGCTTCGTGATCCGGGTGGTCCGGCAGGCCAGGGTAGATGACCAGACTCACCCCGTCGACGCCGGTGAACCATTCGGCGAGGGCATGCGCAGTGCGATTGTGTCGGTCCATCCTGGCCGGGAGCGTACGGATGCCACGCTCGAG
Source organism: Longimicrobiales bacterium (assembly GCA_963555795.3). Taxonomy (GTDB): domain Bacteria; phylum Gemmatimonadota; class Gemmatimonadetes; order Longimicrobiales; family Gaopeijiaceae; genus Bin94. The sequence continues at coordinate 2,092,155 of CAUVXA020000007.1, forward strand.
AAGCCACGCCGCCTGGGGGTCGATTGACCCGCCGTACAGCTTCATCATCGTGGTGACGCGATGGATCAGGGCGGCGCTTCCCGCGACGGCACCGGCAATCAGGTCGGAATGGCCGCCGAGGTACTTGGTGGCCGAGTGAATCACCGCGTCCACACCGTGGTCGGCGGCGCGGATGTTGATCGGCGTGGCAAAGGTCATGTCCGCCGCGAGGATCGCGCCGGCGGATGTGGCGGCGGCCCTGGCGGGGCCGATGTCGAAGACGCGCAGGGTGGGATTCGTGGGAAGTTCGATCAGGACGACCCGGGTGCGAGGGGTCAGGGCCGCGCTCCACGCGTCGGGATCGCCGGGATCGACAAAGGTGGTGGTGATCCCCCGACGGGGCAGCTCGCTGGAGAGAAGCGCCTGGGTCGCGCCGTAGAGGTGGCGGCTCGCGACGATGTGGTCCCCCGCCCCGGTGGCCGAGAGGAGCGTCATGGAGATCGCCGCCATGCCGCTGGCGAGGGCGAGAGCCGCCTCCGTGCCCTCGAGAGCGGCGACCTTCTCCGCGACCGAGCGCTGGTTCGGGTTGTTCCCGTAGCGACTGTAGAGCAGGTCGATGCCGTCGTCGGGGCCGGCCCAGTGAAAGGTGGAGCTCCGCACGATCGGCGCGACCACCGGCCGCCCCGGCCGGGCTTCGGGTTGTCCCGCATGGACCGCCTGCGTGGCCGGCCCGCGTGTACCGTCCATCGTCCCCTGGCGGGTCATCGTCATCTCCCTTCCACGTGGTTGTCGAGTTTCATTTTGCGCGCCAATGCGCTCAGCGCCGCGGTGCTTCCGTCGACGCTCTGATGTGCCAGCCGCCGTGCGGCCAATCCCTGCAGCAGGGACTCCCCCTGATCCCCCAATGCCGATTGGAAATCTCCCGGGAGAATCCGCTCCCGGCGCTCCAGCGTGGTCCACGCTGCGCGTTCCTCGGAGGACGCCGGACCGAGAAGCTGGAAGCGGCCATCCCCGAAGTCGCAGACGGCGGCCAGCCCATGCCGTCCAAGGACCTCCCCGACCGCGTGTCGGTGCAGGTCCCCGACGGTGCGGAAAAGGAAAAAGGTGTCCCCGGGCCGGTCGGGCTCCAGGTATCGCAGGAGGAGCTTTGCCACCACCTCGTCGGCGCAACTGAAATCGAGGATCCGGACCCGCGTGAGGTCGATAAGGGCGACGGACAGCGACCGGGTGATGTGCACAAGCCGCGCCTCGATCGCCTCCCGCACGGCCCTGCCTGTCGGACGCGTCACGAGGTTGGGTCGCGGAGAGTCCACCGTGCCGCGCGCGATGGCGGCGACGTCGATGCTCAGTGGCTGGGTCCGTGCAGCTCGGCCGCGGCCGCGAGGCGGTTCAGTCATCGAGCCGTTCCGGAAGGACGATGTTGATCTGCGCCCCGGGAAAGTGAGGGAGACCCTCTTCCACCGGGGGGTTGCGGCTCCAGGGCGGGGCGTCGGCGATCCGGGCAGTTCCGCTGCGGACCGACAACAGCCCCTGCCAGCGCGCGACCTGCTTCCGGATCTGCTGAATCCCCTGCCCTCTCCCTGTGTCCGGGAAGCGTGTCAATCCCAGCAGGAACGCCGCCTCCAGCGCAGTGACGTCCCCCCAGCGATCCCCGAAGCGCGCCGAGTGTTCCTCGGTAAGGGAGGCCCGGAAGCCCCGTCCCAGGTCGGAGACGGCGATCACCGCCACATGGCGACCCAACCGTTTGGTCCAGTTGTAGGATTGCGCGGCGACCCAGCCGGGTGCCTCGGCATGCTCGATGATGTTCTGACAGACTTCGGAGAGGATCACCGAGAACTGGACGACGGCCGCCGAAGGGTAGCGCAGCGTCTTCGACAGGATGGCGCCGGCTCGTGACTGGACCCTGTCGACCACCTCGTGAACATCCGAATTCGTGGTGATCGACATGATCTCCAGCAGTACATCGGAGCCGCGCGCCGGACGTCGGCCAGCGCCGGCAGAGGACGGCTGAAAGATCCGGGCGCCGGCCCGCGCGAAGCCCATGCGATCGAGGTACCCGGTGACGTCCGACCCCGTCGGAAGCGATATCCTGGGCACCCCTCCGTTGTCCCGTACGACCTTCCCGGCCGCGAGGAGGGCCAGCATGCCGTTGGGATCGATCCAACGCAGCCTTCGGGCATCCAAGAGAACCGGCCCGGAGACGGCGCCGTCCATCCTCGCGAAGAGTGTCTCGACGGTGCCGTAGACAAGCGACGCCGGAACCTCGATGATCCGCATGTCAGGGGGCGCTCCGTCGGGAGGCCGTATCCCGGGGTGGCGGGTGCCTCATGGCCGTACGCTGCCCGACAGGAATCTGCGAAACTCCTCCGCGCCACTGCACCCGAGCTTGCTCCGTGCCATCGCGTGGGCGCTTTCGGCGCGCGTGCGCCCATCAAGCCCGGCCAGGACCCCCGCGAAGTAGGTGGCGCCCCATATGTCACCGCACCCGGTGGGATCGCCGGGCGCCAACCCGCCCGTGACGGGGATGCGCGCTCGCGTCACCGGGCCTTTCACCTCGCCGGTGGTCATGAGATCCACCCCCTCGGCACCCCGGGTGACGATGATCGTCCCGACACGTCCGTCCAGGACTCTCTCGGCAACCGACCATGGATCGCCGTCACCTCGTGCGAACAGCGCAAACTCATTCTGGTTCATCTGAACGGCGTCGAAACACCCGGCCCACTCCTCACTGCCGGGAAGATAACGCGGGCGCCGCCGCCCGTCGCTCTCGATGTCCAGGAAGAGCGAGTGCAGATCGGCGTAGGAGGGGCCACTCAGCCGATCCCGGATGCGTCGGGCTCCTTCCAGGGTCAGTTCCCGGCCCGAGATGAAGTTCGCATAGAGGGCGTCGAACGCCGACAAGATCACCTCCACCTCCGCCGCCGACCAGCCGGGGACGCCTCCCCGGAGGACCTCGAGCCGCTCTGCAGCGTTGTCGTAGACCAACTCCACACGGTTGTTGGCTTCCGGGACCACACGCACGAATCGCATGTCCCCGATCCGCGAGAAGGACCCGAGGCACGCCGTCGCTTCCTCGGCCAGATCCTGCCCGACCTTGATCATGGGAGCCACCACCCACTCCGCCGGAAGAGCCTTCTCGAAGGCCGCGAGCGCGTACGCAATCCCGCCCCACGCCTCTACCGGCCCGCGGGTCCCGGGGTGGCGGATCGTGTCCCAAACGAGGGTTCCCAGTACGCCCAGACGCTTTCGACCCGGCCCGGTGCGTCCGATGTCCACATCCGCGAGCCGGCAAGGCCGGCCGGTCGTCATGACCGCTCGTCGTCCAGCTGCAACACCGCCATGAACGCCTCCTGCGGGATTTCCACCGACCCGACCTGCTTCATTCGCCTCTTTCCCTCGCGCTGGCGCTCGAGAAGCTTGCGCTTCCGGGTGATGTCACCGCCGTAGCACTTGGCCGTCACGTTCTTGCGCACGGGCTTGATCGTCTGGCGTGCGATGATCTGCCCCCCGATCGCCGCCTGAAGCGCGACTTCGAACTGTTGCCGGGGAATCAGCTGCTTGAGCTTCCTGACCAGCGCGAGGCCGTGGTGGTAGGCATTGTCCCGGTGCAGGATCACCGAGAAGGCGTCGACCGGCTCGCCGTTGACCATCACGTCGAGCTTCACCAGATCCCCGACGCGGTACTCGTGGAGTTCGTATTCCAGCGCCGCGTAGCCCTTCGTCCCCCCCTTGAGCCGACCGTAGAAGTCCAGGACGATCTCGGCGAGGGGAAGTTCGAAGTCCATCTCGACCCGGCGAGGATCCAGGTAGCTCATCCCCTTGAACACGCCCCGCCGCTCGTGGCAGAGCTTCTGCACGTTCCCGATATAGGCAGCCGGCGTGACGATGCGGGCCAGCACGACCGGCTCGGCCACCGAGTCCACCAGCGCACGGTCGGGAAGATCGGTCGGGTTCTCGATCGAGAGCACGGTGCCGTCCGCCAGGGCGACCCTGTATTTCACGTTGGGCACGGTGGTGATCAACTTGACCCCGAACTCGCGGTCGAGTCGCTCCTGCACGATCTCCATATGGAGCAGGCCGAGGAAACCGCAGCGGAAGCCGAAGCCCAGCGCCCTGGACGTCTCGGGCTCGAAGTGCAGCGAGGCGTCGTTGAGCCGCAGCCGATCGAGGGCGTCCCTCAGCTCCTCGTAGTCGTCCGCATCCGACGGGTAGAGGCCGGCGAAGACCATGGGCTTCGCCTCCTTGTACCCCGGAAGCAGGTCGCTGGTCGGATTGGCGGCGTCGAGCACCGTGTCCCCGACCCTGGTGTCCGCAACAGCCTTGATCGCCGCCACAAGATACCCCACGTCTCCGGGACCCAGCGACTTCGCCGGCACCCGGCCAAGGCGCAAGTGCCCCACCTCCGTGACTTCGTGGCGGGCGTTCACCGCTCCGAAGGTGATGGACATGCCGGGGCGGAGTGTTCCGTCGACGACGCGGATGCTGGGGACGGCCCCGAGGTACTGGTCGTAGTACGAATCGAAGATGAGCGCTCTCAGCGGGGCGGCGGCGTTCCCCTCGGGCGGACGGATCCTGTCGACGACCGCGTCCAGAATGGAGTCGATGCCCAACCCCTCCTTGGCGGACGCCTCCAGGACGTCCCCGGGGTCGATGCCCATGAGCTCGGCCACCTCCTGGCGCCGCTGTTCCGGCTCCGCTCCGGGGAGATCGATCTTGTTGAGGACAGGGACGATCTCCAGGTCGGCGTCGAGGGCTAGAAACAGATTGGACAGCGTCTGGGCCTGAATCCCCTGCGTCGCGTCGACCACCAGAATCGCCCCTTCGCAGGCGGCGAGTGACCGGGAAACCTCATAGGTGAAGTCCACGTGGCCGGGTGTGTCGATCAGGTTGAATATGAATTCGCGGCCGTCTCCGGGGCGGTGGGTCATGCGCACGGCGTGCAGCTTGATCGTGATCCCCCGTTCGCGCTCAAGCTCGTTGGAGTCGAGGACCTGGTCCCTCATCTGCCGGCTGCTCAGCGTTGCGGTGGCTTCGAGGAGCCGGTCGGCCAGGGTGGACTTGCCGTGGTCGATGTGCGCGATGATGCAGAAGTTGCGAATGAGGTCGATCTGCATGCAGAGGGCCCGATTCCCGTGTTCGAGGAGTGCCGGCACGCTCTCGCGCGGTCGGTCGGTGGGGGTGCGTAAGTGAGCGTAGGAAGGTAACCGCGCGGTTTTTGGGCGGTCAATCAGGCCAAGACGTTTGTTGCGACACCACGTGAACACCTATCGTGATGATTCAGCGTTTGCGTTTCCCTTGGCAAAAGGGCGGTTCCATGCGACGTATGATTCGGCATGTTTGGGCAGTTATCGTGCTCACCCTGGTTGGCACGGCCCTCACGGCGCCCCTGCGCGCACAGTCAACCGGCACCATCACGGGCAGGGTGACCGACGCCGCGACCGGCAATCCTCTTCGGGGGGTGCAGATCCAGCTTCCGGCCCTGGGTACAGGGATACTGTCGCGCGCGGAGGGCCGGTTCGTCCTCCTCGGAGTGCCCGCCGGGACACACGAGATTCAGGCCGTGATGATCGGCCACCTGACTGTGTCCCGGAGCGTCACGGTGACGGCGGGCGAGATCGCGTCCGTCGAGCTGCGGATGGAGCCCACGGTTCTGCACCTCCATGAGGTCGTCGTCACCGGTACCGCCTTCGAGGAATCCCCTGTCAGCCTGCCCTACGCCGTCGCGGTGTCCGGACGAAGAACTCTCGCGGAACAGGGGTCGCCCCAGGCCGTCGACTTCTTCAGGAACCTGGGTGCCAGTGCCGGCGTCCTCGGTGACCGCCAGGGCTGGTACTCCACCAGGCCGGCCGCATCGGTGCCGGAGACGGTGGCCAGCGTCAACCTGCGGGGCATCGGTGCCTCCCGTACCCTCGTCCTTCTCAACGGCCGCCGTCAGGTGTACGTGCCGGCGCGACTGTCGGGAGGTCGGTTCGTGGACATCAACGCCTTCCCTTCGATGGCCCTGGATCGGATCGAGGTCGTCAAGGAGGGCGCCTCGGCCATCTACGGCTCCGACGCGGTAGCTGGCGTCGCCAACTTCCTGACCCGAGGCGACTTCGAGGGCTTTGAAGTCTCGGGGGCCCACGAATACTTCGCCGGAGCGGGCGACACGAACGCGGGGGCGATCTGGGGCTCGCGGATCGGGGAGAACGCTCACGCCGTCGTCTCGGCCGAGGTGGTGAGCACCCGGGAACTGGACGCTGAAGAGCGGGACTGGGCCTTGCGTGCCTTCACCTCGGGCGGCGGCGCGTGGTCGTATACCGGCAATCCGGGCGCGTTCCTCATGCCCAGGCTGACCGGCAACGAGACCAAGGATGAGTTCGTCGCCGCCCTCACCGATGCGCAGTTCGGCGGCTGGGGCGGCGTTTTCGTCGACCCCCGGTGCCAAGCGTTCGGGGGCCATGTGGAGGGGGTGACCTGCCGCTTCCGCTACCAGCCATGGGACAATCTCATCCAGGCGAACCGGCATGTCCGGACCTTCGGCGAGCTGAACGGCAGCCTGGGTGACCGGTCGAGCTACCACCTGGAGGCTCTCTGGGCCGAGGCCAGCACCCCCGACTGGGTCACCACGCCTTCCTTCCCGCCCATCTCGCCTTACAACGGCGCCCAGGTGATCGAGCCGGGGAACCCGGGGAGACAGGCGTTCTGCGGGAGCCACTCGCAGAGTGCCGGCTTCGCTTCCGCGAGTGAATGCCTCGACGACAACTGGTATTTCTACGGCCGCCTGGTCGGCAACAGCGGCCCCGGGCGGGAGTTGCGCCGAGACTCCCGCACGCAACGGATCGCCGCCTCTCTCGAGCACGATTTCGAGGCCTTCGGCGGGCGTGAGGCGACACTCGAGGTGGCGGCCAGCGTGTCGCGCGCCGCGGGCAATGCGAACCTCCCGGCCGAGTACGCCTACAGGAAGTTCCTGGCGTTCCGGGGCTTCGGTGGTCCGAACTGCGGAGTGGGCGTGGTCGTCGACCCCTCGAGTCCGTCCGGGATGGCCCTTGGAGCGCTGAACGGTGCCGTGGCCGGGCAGGGCAACTGCATGTACTACAACCCGTTCAGCAACGCGCACCAGTACTCGGTGCAGCCGGGGGCGTCGTACCGCGATCAGACGAATCCCGACTACGTCGCCGGACTGGACAACGGCAGCGAGCTGATCGACTGGATCAATGAAGAGGTCAACCTGGACAACGCGTCCAACCTCGTGGTGGTGGACGCGCTCATGCGGGGTGCCGTGAAGGAAGAAGTGTTCGAATACGCCGTGGGGTACCAGTTCCGCAGGCTCGACGTTTCGGCGACGCCGAACGAGGCGGGGAACCTGGCGATCAACCCCTGTGCGGTTCCCGGAGACAGGAGCTGCCTGGAAAAGGCCGGGGCATTCACCTTCACCACCGGCCACTACGAGTACAACGACGCCCAGACCGTGAACCGTCTCTTCGCCGAGTCCCATCTGGAACTGGGGCACCGGATTCACGCCCAGGTCGCCGCCAACTACGAATTCCACGGCTCGGTCAGCAGCTTCGATCCCAAGGTGGCCGTCCGCGTGGAGCTCGCGGAGCAGCTGGCGCTGCGCGCTTCGCTCCAGACGACATTTCGCACCCCGTCGGTGGACGACCTGAACGAGGACCGCAGCACGTCGCTGGAATACGTCTCCGAAGCAGGCATCTACAAGGCGCTGGACGCACACGGCAACAGCACACTGGAACCCGAGCGGGCGCTCACCTACAACCTGGGACTCGCCCTGCAGTTGCCGCGGTTGCGCGCGTCGGTGGACTACTGGAACTACGACTTCCGGGACGTCATCGATGTCCTGCCGTTCGGCGGCATCACGCGCCTGTACAACTATGGGCGGGGCTTCGCGGACCGCCGTGCAGCAGTTCGTCACCTGCCCGGACGGAAAGGGCACCGGCAGTTGCGATGTCACCGCCATCGAGCGGATCGAGGTACGCAACGTCAACTGGCCGGGTATCGAGATGTCGGGGCTGGACTTCCACATGAGCACACGGCTGCCGACCGGTGAGGCCATAATCTCCCTCGGGCTGGACGGCACCTACGTGCGGAAGTTCTTCGTGAAGGCCCTCGACCTGAACGGGGCCGAGATCTTCGCGGCACAGGACGCTGCCGGGAAGCTGAACTGGAACAATCCGATCGCGCCTCCGCTCCCCAAGTGGAAGACCCGCTTCTCCGCCGGCTACCACTTCGGCGACTACAGCCTGGTGAACTACGTCAACGCCGTGTCCGGATACGCCAACGAAGTCTTCCCCGACTCGGAGTTCGCGGACATCGACCGCTTCGTCACATGGGACGTGAGCCTGCTTCGGCGCGCATCCAGCCAGTTCGATGTGGCGCTGTCCGCCCTGAACCTGCTCGGCGCGGATCCGCCCCTGGTGAACTGGGAGCAGTCCTACGACGGCTTCACGCACAGCCCCAAGGGCCTGCGGTTGAAGCTGTCCCTCACCTATCGGATGGAGAACTGAGGCAGCAACCTCCGCGCAGCCCGTGGAAGAATCTCTGCGGGCTGCCCACCCCTTCCGCATGCCGTGGCGCGCGTCCACATTCAATGGACCATGGCCACCAACGAGACGACCACTCCGCACCGGGACCGGCGCACGGATCTTCTGGACCCGGCGACGCTGGCGGAACTTGGCGGGATCGACATCATCGCCCGGCAGGTGGTGCACGGCTTCCTTCTGGGGCTTCACCGGTCGCCCAACCGGGGCTTCTCCGCCGAGTTCGCCGAACTCCGCGCGTACCAGCCGGGGGACGATCTCCGCACCCTGGACTGGCGCATGTTCGCCAGGTCGGACCGCTTCTACGTCAAGCAGTACGAGGAGGAGACGAATCTGCGGGCGTACATGCTCATCGACATCAGCGAGTCGATGGCCTGGTCGTCCCGACCTCGTCTCCCGTCCAAGTTGTGGTACGCGAAGCACCTCGCCGCAGCCATCTCGCTGATCCTCGTCCGGCAGGGCGACATCGTCGGCCTGATGGCTTTCCACGAGCGGATCGTGAGGCAGACGCAGGCCCGCGGCGGAAAGGTACACTGGCGCCTCCTCCTCCAGCATCTGCACGCCCTGAAGGGAGGGGGCAGGACGGACTCGGAGTCGGCGATCAAGAACGTGGCCATGCGTCTGAAGCGCAAAGGCCTTGTGATTCTCATCTCCGACCTTCTCGTCGACCCGGCGGCGACCGCCAAGGCCCTGATCTACCTGCAGCACACCGGGCACGAGGTGCTGGTCTTTCACCTGATCGACCCCGGTGAACGCGATCTGCCCACGACCGGCGAGACCCGGTTCATCGACCCGGAAACGGGGGACTCGCTCCAGGTCTCGGTCGCGGACATGCGGCGTCAGTACAAGGACGCCGTGGAAGACGCCGTCGCCGAGTGGACCGCTTCCCTGACGAGCCGCGGGATCGCCTATTCCACTATCGGCACCGACGAGCCCCTGTCGCGGGCGCTTCGCTTCTACCTCTGGAAACGCCAGCGACTCCCCTGAATGGGCTTCCTCAACCCTCTCTTCCTCCTGGCAGGCCTGTCGGTGCTCGTGCCGATCATCCTGCACCTCTTCTACCGCCAGGAAAGCAAGACATTCAGCTTTCCCGCGATCCGGTATCTGCTGAGGACCGAAAAGGATCACGCCCGGCAGATCCGCACCCAACAGCTGCTCCTGCTCCTTCTTCGCGCCGCCATCGTGGTCGTGGTGGTGCTCCTCGGTGCGCGCATCCACTTCCCCGGCCCGGGGGGCAGCCACGACCCCACCGCCCTCGCCCTTGTCCTCGACAACTCTCTGAGCACCACCATCATCGAGGATGGGCGGCGGCGGCTGGACACGCTCAAGGCGGTGGCGCGACGGAGCGTGGAGGGCGCCAGCCACGATGATGTCATCTGGGTGGTGCGGGCAGGCACCCCCTGGGAGCCGGCGGTCCCCGGCGGGACGGCCCAGGCGCTCGTGGCCATCGACCAGACCCAGGCCGGCCACGGACACGGCGACCTGAGCCGGGCCATCTCCAGAGCCCGCACTCTGGTCGGACAGAGCGACCTGCCGTACAGCGAAGTCCACGTCTTCACCGACCTGCAGGCCACCGCTTTCCCCGAGCCCCTCCCCGACGGCGAGGGGGACATCCCCGTTCTGGTGTACGGGGCCCCTGCGAGCGACCAGCAAAACCGGGGCGTGGAGCGTGTGTCGTTCGGAGGAGGTCTTCCTCCCCTCGCCGGCCACCGAACCGAAGCCGCGGTGTCGATCGCCGGCGGCACTCCGGAGGACACGGTCGGTGTTCGTCTGTACATCGGCGGGCAGGTCAGGGCCGCGGCCAAAGCGCCCGCGGGCACCACCGTTCGGCTGCCGGCCGGACCATTTCCACCCGGCCGCGTCGACGGGTATGTGGAGATCGACCCCGATCCCCTCACGGCCGACGATCGCCGCTACTTCTCCTTTACAGTCCGCGATCCGACCCCCGTCGGCGTATTCGGCCCTGCCCCCTTCTTCCTCAGCGAGGCACTTGCGGTGCTGAGGGAGAACGACCGCATCTCGCTGGGGGGAGCGGGACGCGCGGCCACCCTGATCAGCGTCGGCGGCGAAGGGCTCGATCGGCGCGATCTGTCGCAGAACGTCTTCGTGCTTCCTCCCTCCGACCCGGCCAGGCTCCCGGCGCTCAACCGTCGCCTTGCCGAGGCGGGGATCCCGTACCGCTACGAAACGGGCACGGGCGAAGGAGCCCGGATCGTCTCCAGCGACCTCGCCGTCGCCCTGGAGGGGATCGACATCCACCGTTTCTTCCCGCTCGTTTCCGTGGACGGCGGGGGCGATGGCCCCTCCCTGGTCACGGACACGCAGGAAGGGTCGGCTGCCCGCGCAGGGTCTCTCGTGACCCTCTCCAGCGGGGACCCGTGGCTGCTGGCGGGGACGGCCGCCACGGGGCCGTACGTGCTCCTCGCGTCACCCCTGGACGAACGTTCCACAAATCTCCCGGTCTCGGCCGCAATGATTCCGCTGCTGGAGTGGGCGATCGAGCGCTGGTCTCCCGGGGGAGCCGGTGCGGGGGCGGTCACCGCCGGGACGAACTTCCGCCCCCCGCCCACAACCACCGTCGTACAGGCTCCCGATGGCACCGAATACCCCGTGGACGGAGATCAGCCCTTCCTGGGCACCGCCACTGCCGGGCTGTACCGGGCGCTGGCCGCCGACAGCCTGCTCGATGCGGTCCCGGTCAACCCGCCGGCCGCCGAGACGGACCTCAGCCCGGCCTCTCACGCAGACGTCCGCCAAGCCATTCCCGGGGTCGCCGCCATCGTTGACGACGCGTCGTCGTGGTCCCGTCACATCTTCCGCGCGGGTCGCGGCCCGGAACCGTGGCGCACCCTCGCCGCACTCCTCCTGGCACTGCTGATCGCCGAGACCGTCGTGGCCGCCTCCCGCACCCTGCGCAGCCGCCGGGCGAGTGGCAGCCAGGCCCGCTAGTCGCATGGCGAAGTCCCCGGTGCGACCCGTGCCCCACCCCGCGGCGGCGGCCGTCGCGACGACCGCCGCCTACCATTCCCTGCTGCGTGATCTGCCCGCACCCGGCCAGTCGCGCACTGTGGGTGGCGCGGCCGGGTCGCTGTCCCTGACCGCCGTCGCGGCCCTCGCCGGCCACCTGCCTGCCCGGCTGTGGGTGATCGCCGCCACCTCACCCGTCGAGGCGGGCGAGCACCTCGGTGACCTGGAGACGCTGCTGGGCCCCGGCGCGGCGGTCCTGTACCCCCAGCGGGAAGGCACGGCCGTGGACGGCGGGCAGCCCCTTGACGGATCCGGCCCCCCAGGGGACCCTGCGCCGGAGATCGCGGGCCAGCGCGTCGAAGCGGTCGAATCTCTCCTTGCCGGCCGCGCGCGCATCCTGGTCGCCACCCGGCGGGCGCTGCAGGAGGTCGCACCCATTCCGGACGACCTCGCGGACCTCCGCTTCACCGTCGCCACGGGGCGGGAACTTCGCCGCGACGCCCTCATCGACGCGCTCGAAGCGCGCGGCTTCGAACGTGCGCCAATGGTCGAGCAAGCTGGGCAGTACGCGGTTCGTGGAGGCCTGATCGACCTGTTCTCCTTCGGCGCAGCGGGCCCCGCGCGCGTCGAGTTCTGGGGGGACGAGGTCGAGTCCATCCGCCATTTCCGGATCCTCGACCAGCGCTCGACCGGGGCGGTGGACCGCATCGACATCCTGCCCGTCCGCTTCGGAGGCCGGGTGGACACGACCCGGCAGACACCCTGCTCCATCCTGGACCGCCTGGCCCGTGACACCGTCCTCGTGCGGATCGGAACCGATCCGTGGGATGAAGGTGCGCGGGAGATGTGGCGGCGCGCCGAGACGCACTACCGGGAAGAGGTACGCCACGGCAACCCCGCCACCGATCCCGCCACCCTCTTCCTGACCGCAGAGGAGGTCGCCGAACGGATCACGCGCCACCCCCGGCTCTCCTTCGTGGAGGAACATGTGGGCGACCCGGTGTTTCAGGCACACCGGCCGCCTCCGGTCCGGCGGAACATGCGCCGACTCCGCTCCTTCCTGCGGGACGCGGCGGGCGAGGGCGCCGAGACCTTCATCCTTTGCGACAACGACGGCCAGGCCGAACGGCTGGACGACCTCCTGTCGGATCGAGGGGGCACACCACCCCCGGGGTGCCATCTGGTGGTGGGCTCGCTGACCCGCGGCTTCCGCATCGCCGATTCCGTTCCGGCCGCCAACGTCCTCACCGATCACGAGATCTTCCACCGCAGCCGAAAACTCCGGCGGGGACGGCGCTTCAGGGGGTCCGCGTCTCTCGAGAGCCTGGCCCAACTGTCACCGGGTGATCACATCGTCCACATGGAGCACGGCATCGGCCGCTTCCGCGGGTTGGAGCGCGTGCAGGTCGGCGGGGAGTCGATCGAGGTCCTCGTGGTCGCCTACGACGGTGGCGAGGTCCTCCGCGTCCCCGTCTACCGGCTCGACCAGGTCGAGCGGTGGGTCGGCGCGCACCCGGGTGACAGGCCCGCGAGCCTCCATCGCATCGGGGGGAAGCGGTGGAAGACCCTGAGGCGGAAGACCGAATCCGCGATCCATCAGATGACGGCCGAGCTGCTGGATCTCTACGCCGCCCGCCGGTCCCGGCGCGGTCACGCCTTCCCACCCGACACCCGCTGGCAACGCGAGATGGAGTCGGCCTTCCTCTACGAGGACACGCCCGACCAGCAAGCGGCCGTCGAGGATATCAAGCGCGACATGGAGTCGTCGGGAATCATGGACCGGCTCATCTGCGGAGACCCCGGCTACGGGAAGACGGAGGTCGCGATCCGGGCGGCCTTCAAGGCGGTCCAGGATGGAAAGCAGGTCGCCGTGCTCGCCCCGACCACGGTACTCGTGGCCCAGCACGTCAAGACGTTTGGCGACCGCCTCGCGGACTACCCGGTCGTTGTCGGGTCACTCTCGCGCTTCGACCCCCCTGCGCGCCAGGGTGAGGTGCTGGCCGGACTGAGGCAGGGGACGACCGACATCGTCGTCGGCACCCACCGGCTCCTTTCCGGCGACGTCTCCTTTCACGATCTGGGACTGGTGGTCATCGACGAGGAGCAGCGCCTCGGCGTCCGCCAGAAGGAACGGCTGAAGCGCCTGCGCACGCCGGTCGATGTGCTCACGCTGACCGCCACGCCCATTCCCCGCACGCTCTACCTCTCGCTCGCGGGCATCCGGGATCTGTCGCTGATCCGGACCCCGCCCCGGGACCGGATGGCGATCATGACCCACGTGATCGCGTGGAGTGACCATCTGATCGCCGAGGCCTGCCAGAGCGAGCTCGACCGGGGCGGCCAGGTCTTCTTCCTGCACAACCGCGTCGAAACCATCGACACGGCTGCCGAGCGGGTGCGCAGGCTCCTCCCCGGCGCGGCCATCGATGTGGCTCACGGCCAGATGGGAGCGGCGTCCCTCGACCGGGCCATGACCCGCTTCGTGGAAGGGGACACCGACATCCTGGTCTGTTCGTCGATCATCGAAAACGGCCTGGACGTGGCGAACGCCAACACCCTCGTCGTCACCCGGGCCGATCGCTTCGGCCTCTCCCAGCTGTATCAGATCCGCGGGCGCGTCGGCCGGTGGGACCGGCGTGCGTACTGCTACCTGATCGTACCGGAGACGGTTACCGCCGAGGCCGAGAGGCGACTGCAGGTGCTGGAGCACCATACCGAACTCGGAAGCGGGTACCAGATCGCGCTCAGGGACCTCGAGGTGCGCGGCGCAGGGAACCTGCTGGGCGAGGATCAGTCCGGCTTCGCCCATGCGGTAGGGCTCGACACCTACATGCGCCTCATGGAAAAGGCGGTCAAGCGCTTGCGCGACGGGCCGGGCAAGGAGGAGTATCCCCGCCCCGAGGTGACGATGGAAGCCGGCGCCTACCTGCCGGACGCGTACGTGGCGGACCAGCACCAGAAGCTTCACCTGTACCGCCGCCTCTCCCGGGTTTCACGGCGGCAGGAACTCGATGCACTGGCCGCGGAGATCACCGACCGCTTCGGACGACCCCCCGCTGAGGTGAGGCGGCTGCTGGAGAAGTCTCTCCTCGGGATTGCGGGAAAGCGCGCGGGTGTCGACCGGATCCTGGTACGGGCGAACCGTGCCCGGGTCAACTTCCGGCCCGATGTCCTGCCGCGCATGTCCGAGCTGGAAGGTGCGCTCCGGGGTGACCGGGTGATCATCGAGGTGCGCCGGGTCATGCCGCTGTCGATGATCCTGGAATGCGCGGACGAGGAGGGACTGGCCGACGTGGTGGCTCGCGCGATGGAAGCGCTGGGAGGGTGCGACGAGGACGAGGGGAGCCGCACCGGGGGCGAGCCCGCGACCGCGGGCACCGCCGCGATGCTCCGCGCCGTCGTGACATAATGACGAAAGTAGGTTACGTGTGACAGACTCTCGAACAAACAAGGTGGACGATATGTCGCGTACCCCCCTGTCCGTCGCCTGTCTGGCGGCGGCGCTCCTGTTCACGGCCTGCGGACCCGGTCCTCTCGCGGAGGCCGGAGGGAGCCGCCTCACCGTCGAACACGCGGCCCGGCTGATCGCCGACAACAGCACCGTGCCGGGCGACACGCAGGTGGTCCGCGCCGTCGCCGAGCTGTGGGTGGACTACACCCTGCTGGCTGGCCACCTGCACGCCGACACGACCCTCCGATCACTGGATGTGGGACTCGCCACCGAGCAGCCCCTGGACGAATTGATGCTGTCGCACCTGCGCGAGGAGGTCGTCGACGTCGATACCGTGGTCACCGACGAGGAGCTCACCGAGCTTTTCGCCGCGGACATGCCCGGCGCCCGGGCCACGGCCGCACAGATCCTCCTCCTCTTTCCCCGCAACGCAACGACGCGGCAGCGGGACAGCGTACTCACCGTTGCTGGAGCACTGCACACCCAGATCGTCGGCGGCGCCGACTTCGCCACCATGGCCGCGCGGTACAGCGGAGACGCGGGGAGCGGCCGCAGGGGCGGCAGCATGGGCACCTTCACACGCGGCGAGATGCTGGCCCCCATCGACAGCGCCGTCTTCGCTCTGCGGCCCGGAGAGCTCAGCGATCCGGTCGAGACCGGGCTCGGCTACCATCTACTGCGGCTGGACGCCCTCGAGGTCCCGGAGCTTGCGGAAGTCGGCGACGAGTTCCGCCGCCGCATCCAGCAGGAACGCATGAATGTCGCCGAGGCCGAGTACATTGCCCGACTCGACTCCGCCTCGGGGCTGAGCCTCGCGGAAGGCGCGATGGAGATCACGCGGGCCCTCGCCTCGGCGACCCCGTCGCGGCTGTCCAGCGGCGCGGCCCGACGCCCGCTCCTGACCTGGACGGACGGCAGCTACACCGCCGGAGACTTCGTCGACCTGGCACGCAACTCGCCGGAAGGCTTCGCGGAGGGCGTCCTGGGCGCATCCGCCGCCGAGCTGGAGACCGCGCTGCGCCGCCTCGGCCAGCAGGCCCTGTTGCTGCAGGAGGCCCGTTCGCTGGGGTTCGCCCCATCTCAGGCCGAAGTCGATTCTGTCTCGGCAGAGGTGCGATCAGCGATCCTGCGACGAGCCGAGGTTGTCGGCCTCGCACCCGGGGCCGCCGAGTCGGACAGCACGGCCGTTACCTCTGCTTCGGGCGGGGCGACGACCACCGAGGACGTGGTGGAGGCGGCGCTGATCCGGATCGTCTCCGGCGAACAGGAGATCATTCCCCTGGGTGGCGTTATACTGCTCCTGAGGAACCAGAGTGCGTGGCGGATCGACGGCACCCGCATAGGTGCAACCGTGGCACGCATCGAGGAGCTCCAATCATCATGAGATACCTGTTGGCGTTGCTGGTCCTGCTGGCCGCCGGATGCGGCATACGCCCCAGCACGGTCCTCCCGGGTCTGCACGAAGGCACCGTGATCACCGAAGAGCAGATCGCCGAGTCCGAGGCGAGCACCATGTGGGAGGCGCTGCAGCGGACGGTCCGGTACGCACGCTTCCAGGAATCCGGGACGGGCTCGCCGCAGCGAATCCACCGGCGCGGGTTCTCCAGTCTCTCGCTGACCGAAGACATGCTGATCTACATCGACCGCGTCCGCGTCCGCGACATGCGATTGCTGGACTCTCTGCCGGCCAGCAACATCGAACGCATCCAGGTGCTGAGCGGCGTGCACGCCACGACCTACTACGGCACGAATGCCGGAGATGGCGTCATCCTGATCCGCACGCGGGGCGCTGCCGCCAAGGGGTAACAGGACGAGAAAAAGGGGCGCCCCGCCGTGACGACGGGACGCCCCCGGGCGCCGCTCCAGGGCTAGCTCGTGGCCAGCGCCCCTACCCTTACGCTCCCCGGTCGAGGCAGAGGGATTGTCCCTCCAGACCCGAGAGCGACTCGTTCTCGTGCTCCTCGAACGGGATCGGGAAGTTCACGTCGGTACCGTAGGCCCCGCCCTTGAAGAAGCTCCCGGTCGGGAAGACCTGCGCTTGCTGGAAACCGTACTGGCGGACCATCCGCCGCAAGTCGCCCAGCCTGTGACCGGTCCCGAAGAGCCACCGCGCGCGCTCCTCGAAGAGCACCCGGGCGCTCGCCTGCATGTCGCTTCCCGGGTCCTCCAACGCCGGCAAGCCCGCGCCCGCCCGCAGCGCGTTGAGGGTCGCCAGCCACGGCCCGCCCGAGTTCAACTCCTGCTCGGCCTGGATCAGCTGCGCTTCCAATCCGCTGGCAAGCACGACATCGGACTCCTCCGAGTCGTACTTCAACTGGTGGAACAGCGGCGTCTCCTGGTCGAAGCCGGGCCCCCCGGAGTCCTCCCACGGCACGCGGGAATCCTCGGCGGAACGGAATGCCACGCCGTTCTCACCCTCCATGTCGGAGAGCGACCAGCGCCGCTGGCGCTGGTTCAACTCGAAGACGGCGTTCCGTTGCTGTTGGCTCCCGCCGGCCTTGCTCCGCACGCTGTAACTCCAGTCGGCGGGCACACTCGAGGCCGCGCTCACGGCACCGGCATAGTCACCCTGATCAAGGCGCACCCGCGCGACACCGATCGCCGCCAGGTATTTCTGGTTGGCATCACTCCCCGCCGCCGCGTCAGCCGCCCCGAAGCTTGCGGCCGCGGCGTCGTAAATCTGTTGTGTGGTCTGCTGCTCACCGTACACGATGTCGCCCTCGTTGGGCGTGTCGCTGAACGGAACACCCGAACAGTAGTGCTCGGCGAAGAACAGGTTGGAGTAGGCGTTCATGCTCCACATCTCGGCGACGCGGGGGTCGCCGGGCAACAGCTCCGCCATGCGCTTGGCGGCATTCTTGGTGCCGACCCGTGCCCGGTGCAGGTTCCGGTATTGACCCAGGAGCGTCCCGTTGCGGTCGTCCATCTCCCGCCGGTCCACCTCGTTCCGCGTCGGGAAGGTGCCCGACAGGTGAAACTCGTCGGCAATCATGCCGCCGTAGACAGCCTGTCCACCGCTCCCGCTGGAGAAGGCGCGCGCGAAGAGGCCGACAGCGCCGGCCCAGTACAGCTCCGCGCCCTTCGCGCCCACCACGTCGGCGGGAGTCACGATGTCGGGGTCGACAACCTCCAAGAGGCTGTCGGTATCGCACGAGGCCACGCCCAGTGTCATCAGCATCAGGGCCGGCCAGACCTTGTCATCAAGGTTCTTCATGGTCTGTCTCCTTTCCTAGAAGGCGAAGTTGAGGCGAAGGGTGTAGTGGCGCACCGGCGGCTGGGTCAGGAATTCGGAGACTCCGAAGTTGTCGCCCGATCCGTTCCAGTTGATCTCGGGGTCCATTCCCGTGTAGTCCGTCCACACGCCCAGGTTGCGGCCCGTCAGGGTGAGGGACCCGCGCGAGGCCCGGATGCGGCTCGTGAAGGCATCCGGCAGATCGAAGCGGACCGAGACCTCGCGAAGCTTCCAGAAGTCTCCGCGCTCCATGTAGCCCCACACGGTCTGGCTGGGGTGCAGCAGCGAGGCAACCGCACGGGCCTGCTCGTCGATGGGAGTCCCCGGATCGATGAGCGCCCCGCAGAGCCGGAAGCGGCAGCGGAAACGCTCGGTGTTGTTGTAGGCGATGTAGTCGCCGCGGTAGTCGAGGAGCCCGTACACCCGGACGTTGTCAAAAATGCGGAAGTTCGTGGTGATCGTCAGCTGGTTCTTGGGCTGCCCCGGCCCGATGTACTCGATGGTGTCGCCGATCGTCAGCTCGTCCGGCGTGAGGATGCCGTTGCCGTCGGCGTCGCTCCAGCTCTGGAGCGGCCGGTCCCACTGGCCACCCAGGGGGAAGCCCGGCACGAACCGGGTTTGGGAGCCGATCGGCTCGGTGCCCTCGCCGAGGGACAGGAGTTCATTGTGGTTCGTCGAACCCGACAGCGTCAGATCCCAGGTCACCGCATCGGTCTGGAGGACGGTTCCGCTGAGTGATGCCTCCCAGCCCGCGTTCTGTACTTCGCCGATGTTCACCCAGCGCGAATTGCTCGCTCCCAGCGACGGTGCAAGCGGCACCCTGATGAGCGCCCCGTCGGTGCGCTTGTCGTAGTAGGTCAACTCCAGCGCCGCCCGTCCTCCGTAGATCTCGGCGTCGAGACCCAACTCGATCTCGCTGGACCTCTCGGGCTCGAGCAGGCTGTTGCCGATGTTTCCGATCGACACGCCCGATCCCGTCTCGTCGCCGGGGGTCGTGATCGCGGTCGCGGACAGCGTCCGGATCGCGTCGTCCGATCCCGGCTGAAGGCCTGACCGCCCCCAGGCGCCGCGGAAGCGGAGCTGGTCCAGGAAGCCGAACTGGGGAAAGAAGTCCTCTTCGGAGGCCATCCACGAGAGACTCGCCTTCGGGTAGTAGATCAGGTCGAAGTCCTGGCCGAAGGCGCTGTTGTCGTCGGCGCGGATGGCGCCGGTCACGAACAGTCGGTCGTTGAGGCCGATCTGCTGATCGATGAACAGCCCGGCGGTCTTCTCGAAGGTGTGGAACTCGTCGGCGAAGGTCTCGGCGGCGGCTCCGATCGACGAAGCTCCGTTGACGATGTCGATCCCCCAGGCTTGAGTGCCGGTATACTGGTTCTCGAAGTACTGCACACCGACGGTGGACCTCGACGCGATCGCCTCGGTCAGATCGAAGGACGCGGTGCTGCTGGCGTCCAACGTATACTGCCACTGGTTCAGGTAGTCGGTGTCCTTGCGGCCGAGGTCGCGGTCGCCCGGCACTCCGATGTCACGCGCGAAGAACGAAATGTCCCCGCGGTTGTAGTAGTCCATTCCCCCGGTTCCGCGGAAGACGAGCCACTGGAACGGTTCGTAGTTCAACGTACTGCCCGCGGTGAACCGTTGCGTGTCCTGGTAGAAGGTGCGGCCGAAGAGCTGGGCCGGGCGCTGGAAGCCCCAGGCCCGGTCCGGGTTCGATCCGCCGAAGAAGGGCAGGAAGCCGAACGAGTTGTTGTCGTTCCCCATGTACGCGAAGTGACTGTCCAGGTAGGAGAGCCGGAGCGCCAGCGTCACATCGTCGGAGATCTGACTGTTCAGGTTCACCCGCAGGTTCTTGCGTGCCAACTGGTTCGGGCGCTCCACCTCGCTGGTGATCGGGACTCCCCGCTCCTCGAGGTCCTCGCGGTCGGCCTGGGGAAGCGAGTACGGATCGGTCTCGCCCTCGATCTCGGCCGCGATGTAGTAGTTGATGCGCTCGGTGCCGCCGGTGACCGACAGCCCGAGCTGTCCGCGGCCGCCGGTGTCGATCGGCGAGAGGGCGGGATCGTGCAGGACCTGGTACGACTCGACCGACGTCTGGTTGCAGAGACCCTGAGCCACCTCGTTCAGCCGGCAGGCCCTTGC
Source organism: Longimicrobiales bacterium (assembly GCA_963555795.3). Classification (GTDB taxonomy): domain Bacteria; phylum Gemmatimonadota; class Gemmatimonadetes; order Longimicrobiales; family Gaopeijiaceae; genus Bin94. The sequence continues at coordinate 2,112,460 of CAUVXA020000007.1, forward strand.
GTACCTGCCGCCGGCCGCGTCGAGCCCCGCATAGTTCAGCGGGTAGGTGTTGGGTTCCTGGATGATTCCTGACTCGGCCCAGATGTTCCAACGCGTCTCGCCGGGAACGCCACTCCGCGTCGTGATCCGGATCACGCCGTTGGCGGCCTCGGTGCCGTAGAGCGTGGCCGCCGCCGGTCCCTTGACGATCTCGATCGACTCGATGTCCTCGGGGTTGAAGTCGTCCAACCGGGACGCCTCCTGTCCTCCCGCGCCGAGACCGCTGTTCCGGCTGTCGACGCGGATGCCGTCGACATAGATCAGCGGATCGTTCGACAGCGAGATGGAGCTCGATCCGCGGATCCGGATGCGCGACCCGACCCCGGAGGTGCCCGCGGAGTTGAGGACCTGGACCCCGGCGGAACGGCCCTGGATGAGATCGGCGATGTTGTTGATCGGGGCGATCTCGAGCACCTCCGCGGCTTTGATTTCCCCGATCGCGTTCCCGATCTCGCGCTTGCGTTGCCGGCCCGTTGCCGTGACGATGATCTCGTCTACTCGATCCTCCTTGAGGTGGCGCCGCCGCTCCGGACAGCGGGCGGCCTGGATCGCAATTGCGCAGTCCGGTGACTGGCAGTCCGATCGCTTAACGATATACCAGAACGCAGGGCAAGTGTTACCTTGTCGTCGGAAACCAGAGCGCGTGGAAAATCGACGGCACCCGCATCGGTGCAACCGTGGCGCGCATCGAGGAGTTCCAATCACCGCAAGCACGATAGCGAGGACTCCTGATCGGAGGACCGGCATGAGACGAACGCATGGCAGCCCGTGGCGAAACGCAGTGCCGCTGGCTCAGGGAATGGCGGCCCTGCTCCTGCTGGTGGCCGTACCCGGTAACGCTGCGGCCCAGGTGGGTCGTGACGGGCGGCTGGTGGACCGGGTCGTGGCCATCGTCGGCGATTCCGTCATCCTGCTTTCCCAGGTGGTACAGCAGCAGAACCAGTGGCGCGCAGAGGGCAGACCCGTGCCCGGTGAAGAATCGGACGAGTGGGAGGATTTCCGCCAGTCCCTCCTGGACCAGCTGATCACGCAGCAGATCATCCTTCAGGCCGCAACTCTGGACACCCTGCTCCAGGTCGACGACGCGCGTGTGGAGGATGCGCTCCAGCAGCAGTTGGCCGAGGTCGAGGGCAACTTCGGCAGCCGGGCGGAGATGGAACGGGTGCTCGAACTTGAAGGGCTGTCGGTCCAGAGCTACCGGGAGATGCTCAGGGACCAGATCGCGCAGCAACAGCTCGCGTCCCTGTACGTAGCGCGCAACTCGGACCAGACCGCTGTCGAGGTCTCCGAAGAGGAGCTGCGCGACTTCTTCGAAGCCGGACGCAATACCATCCAACAGCGCCCCGCCACCGTCACCTTCAAACAGGTGCTTCTGACCGTCGCCCCTTCCGACTCGTCGCGGGCAGAAGCCCTTGCGCTCACCGAGGGGCTGGTGGAGCGGGCCCGTGCAGGCGGGGACTTCGCGGAACTAGCGACGGAGTACTCGCAGGATCCCGGCTCCGCTCAGGCGGGCGGCGATCTGGGTTGGTTCCGAAGGGGCAACTTCGCCGATGAATTCGACGAGGCCGCCTTCCAGCTTCTGGAGGGTGGGATCAGCGACGTGGTGGAGACCATCTTCGGGTACCACATCATCCTCGTCGAGCGGGTGCGCTATGCGGAACGCAAGGCCCGTCACATCCTCATCCGTCCCGAGGTAGGCCCGGCGGACGTCCTCCGCACCCGACAACGGGCGGAGGAGATTGCTACACAGGCCAAGAGCGAGGACTTTCAGGCGCTGATCGACGAATTTCACAACGCCAGCCTGCCCGACTCCGCGACGGTCCCCGTGAGACAGGTGGCGCAGATCCTGGCACCGGCGTATGTGGCCGCCCTGACCGGCCGCGAGGCAGAAGAAACGGTCGGCCCCTTCCAGTTCAACGAACGGGGACAGGAGTACTTCGCCATCCTGAAGATCGTCGAGACCCGGGAAGCCGGCGAGTACACCTACAGCGACCTCGAGACGCAGATCCGGTCCACCCTGATGCAGCAGAAGCGACTCGACGCTCTTCTGGCCCGCCTGCGCGCCAAGACCTACATAAAGCAGATCAACTGAGGCGGCCTTTCATGGTCGACGCGGCAGCCGGCATGCCGGAGCACGGGAGTGTGCGCCTGGCCATCACGCTGGGGGACCCGCGCGGGATCGGGACGGAGGTGACCGAAATGGCTCTGGCCACCCTGCTGTCGGAGGCGACTGCGAGGGGCGCGGAGGCAGACGAGGAGGCTGCGGCTGCGCCAGGGGCGGGCACGGAGCCCACGGCCGCGACGGGGGCGCTGAGGGGGCTGCGAGGCGACCTGACCCGCGTGATCGGCCCCGCGGAGTGCGGTGGTGCCTCGTGGGGGTCGTGCCGGTTCGAGGCGGTGGCCGGCGGGGCGGCGGGGCTGGGGCCGGGACGGGCGGCGGGGCTGGCCATCGAGCGCGCCGTGGAGCTGGCGCTCGCGGGTGAGGTGGACGCCGTCGTGACCGCCCCCGTGCACAAACCCGCCCTGATCGCGGCAGGATACCACCCGGGTCACACCGAGATGCTGATGGCGTTGTCCGGGGCCCGGCGCGTCGGGATGCTGATGTGCGACGAGGGGCGGGGCGGAGCGGTGGGGCAGCCGCCCCGGCGGGTGCTGCTCGCGACGATCCACGTTCCCCTCGCCCAGGTCCCCGATCTGGTGACGGTGGAGTTGCTCGTGTCGCAGACCCGGCTGTTGGGGGCCGCGCTCGGCTCGGACTGGGGTGTGCGGGCTCCGCGGATCGTGCTCTGCGCGCTCAACCCGCACGCCTCCGACGAGGGGCTGTTCGGGTCGGAGGAACGGGATGTCTACGAGCCGGCTCTCGCCGCACTGGCCGGGGAGCCGTGGTCCGTCGCTGGCCCCGTGCCCGCGGACACAGTCTTCAAGCGGGCGTTCTCGGGGGAATTCGACGCCGTCGTCGCCCCCTATCATGATGTCGGGATGGCGGCGTTCAAGACGGCGGCGTTCGGCCGGGGAGTGAATGTGACCATCGGGCTCCCCTTCATCCGCACCTCGCCCGACCATGGGACCGCCTTCGACATCGCCGGACGCGGGGTGGCCGACCCGTCCTCGATGATCGAGGCGATCCGGTTGGCGGTCAGACTGGCAGGGGAGCGGAGGAGCCGCGAGCGCTAACTTCGCGGGCCGCTTTGCACGGTTTTGGCCTCTGCGCCGTCCAGAAAGGGTAAGGGTCAATTCGTGTCAGTGACGGAACTCCAGGAGGGACGGGTGAGGGATCCGGCAATCAGGACCAGAGCGGCACCGGCAATCGCTCTGGCAGCCCTGGCAATCATCCAGGTTGCGTTTCTGGGCAGACCGCCCGACGCGGATCGGGAGGGCTATGTAGCGGACGGAACCTCCCGCCCGCTCGCCGGCCAGGGGCCCGTACTCGTCCTGGTCTTCGACCCGGAGTGCGAGCACTCGCAGCGCGTCGCTCCCGAGTGGCGGTCCTGGTTCCAGTCGGCCGGCGAGCCCTCGCACGTCGTCGCGCTCGCCGCCGGATCGTTCCCCGAGGCGAATCAGCATGCCGACGCCCACGGGTGGACCTTCCCGGTGGTGTCGGTCATCGGCGATTTCCCGGGCAGCCGGGAACACGCCCTGGTTAGCCGCACGCCGTGGATCTTCGCGCTGGACGGGAGCGGCCAGGTAACCGCTCAGGTTCACGGGAGTGAGTTGTCCGCGATCATCGCAACGCTGAAGCGGCCCTCTGTGGCGCGGTTTGCGAGCCGGTCCGAACCGCGGGAATTGTCGCACCGATGACTCCGCAAGTGTCCCCGCCCCAGCTTGCCCGCGTGGCGAGCGTGCTGTTCCTCGCGGTCGCCTGCACGGCACCCGCGGAGCCCGCGCTCGAGTTCCGCCAGATCCCGGTCGAGGCCATCGTGACCCGCTACACGGAGCTGGATTTCACGAAGATCCGGGAAGTCGTCGAAACGGCGGAAGCGATCTGGGTCCTCGATGTGTCGCCGCCCTTCGTGACGCGCATCGAGCGCTCGTCCGGATCCGTGCGGCGCGGGGGGAGGCGCGGCGAGGGCCCCTCCGATTTCTCCTTCCCCGTGGCGCTGCAAGTTGATCCGGCAGACGGGACGGCTCATGTGTGGGACCTGGGGATCCGGCGCCACACGGTGCTGGACTGCGAGCTCTCCGTGGTGGTGTCGCAACCCATCCATCAGGGGGCCATTCCCGGGGGGCGGTGGATGCTGGACATCTCCTACGCCGACCCGTACCGGATACGCAAGACCGGACACGGCGTTTTGGCCGATGACTTCCCCGTTAGGCTGGACCGTCCGACCGACCTTGTACATGGCTCGGTGGTTCGGGCGACCCCCACGCTGGCCCCGGGACGCGAGGTGGTCCGGTTCGCGGAACATCTTACTCGGGACGGGGAAGATCCGAAGGAGTTCGTCGCACTTCCACGATGGGATGCGTGCGGATCCGACCTGGTCGTCTGGCGACCGAACTCCCACGAACTGGCCTGGTTGGACAACGACGGGGGCGTGAAGACGAGTGTGCGCCTTCCGGGGCGACCGTCCTCGATCAGCCACGCCGACATCGCAGTGTACCTGGAGGAAATGGCTCGTGTGGAGCTCGGCCCGGACTATGCCAACGCGGGGATCGATTTCATGGCCATGGCCAGAGAAGCCCGGCCGCTGTTCTCGGACCACCTGCCGTTCGCGACCGAGGTCATCTGCGCGGAGGGCGGCCCCGCATGGCTGCGGCTCTTCGACAACCGGACCGACCCTCTGGGCCGCGGTCGCCGCTGGCTCCGGGTCAGCCGGTCCGGCGCGGTCGAACCCATCGAGTTCCCCGCATTCTTCCAGCCGGTTGCGGTTGCGGTCCGGGGACTGCTCGGGTCGTACGAGTCACCGGACGGGCTGCAGTGGCTCGCTGAATGGATGGAATGACACTTGATCACAATCGTTTACCGCGGAGGAGATGGAATGCGCAAGAGAATCATCATGGGTCTGGTCCTGCTGAACGTGCTGCTGGCAGTCGCTCTGTTCGCAACGCCCGCGCGAAGCTGGGTGGCATCGTTCACACTTTCGGACTGCTGCCATGGCGAGGGATCGAGAGCCTACTGCTGCCGGCAATGCTGTTTCCTCACCAAGGACTGCGACTACGACCGGGACTGCCGGAGCGACAGGTGACGAAGCGTCCGGAAGGAGGTAGCCGGCCGTGAAAGCGCTGTGGGACGCCCTGAGGCCCGCCCTTCTGTGGACGGGTGTGCTGGTGTGCATGGTCGTGGTGTTCCATGCCCTGGCCGTGGCGCAGCCGCGGCCCTGGTCAGTGTGGGACTGGCTCTCGTTCGTGTCCCTCCAGGTGGGCCTCATCATTCCTTTCGCGACCTTTGCAGGCGGGATTGCACTGGCCCACACGAGGGGGCGTCGGACCCGGCTGGTGTGGATGGCGGGACTCATCGCGGCGGTCACTGCGTACGCCATGTCGGAGTTTGTTTCACCCCTCGCGGACTACGCCGATTGGGCCCGGAACGGAGAGGTCGTCGAGACTCGTCCGTTCGGCCCGAGGACACCTCTCGGGACGCTACGGCAGCTCAGCTTCGTGGAAGCGAACCCTCCCGAGGAGTACACCCTCGGTGACTCCGCCCGCACACCACCCAACCGCGTCCGGCTCCTGCTGCACATGCCTCTGGCTCTGAGCGCGTTCGCCCTGCTCAACACGCTTCTCGGGCTACTGACGGCCGGCCTCACCAGCACACTTCCACCTCCCTCCCGGCGAAACGCCCGCTTCGCAGTCGGTCTCGCCGGCGGTCTCGCGTACTTCACCGCGGTCTACTTCGCAGCCCACTCCGATCGCGACTGGCTGAACGTCTCGGGAGTCCTGGCGGCGTGGCTCCCCCTGGCCGTACCCCTGGTCCAGGTGGTCGTGTTCACGGGAGTAATCCGTCACCGGGAAGGACTTCTCGGCGATCTGGTCTTGTCCGCGGCACGTCCCCCACCCGCACACGGAGGAATCTGAGTCATGCGCTGCCCCGACATCGACAAGGTCACCGCCGTCCACCAGTTCGGCGAGGTTGTGGCCCCCGAGGTCCGCGAGCACCTCACGACCTGTGAAAGCTGCAACCTCGACCTGCACATCCTGATCGAGGCCGGGTATCTCTACCGCCCAGACCCGCAGCTCCGTCCCGAAACACAGGTGCCACCCGGCCTCAACGAGCGTGTCCTGGCGAGAATCGCGCGCAAGCGCGTCCACAGGGCCGACGTCCGTCCCGCCGACAATCTCGTTGCGGCGGTCCTCGGCGTGGCGACCGTGCTGGCGGCCGTCTTCGTGACCGGAACGGTCAACGCCGCCGGGGTCACGTCCACCGAACTCGCCCTCCTTGCCGCCGCAGGGGGCACAGCCGCGGCCTGGATGCAGTCCAGAGCCGGGAAACGGGACATCGCTCTGGCCCTCGAGCTGATCTGATCCTGACCGTCCCGGCCCGCGTATCCGACTCGCGCAGCCCATGACAGGCCGCCCGCCGGACCGTCCGCCAGCGCAGCGGTTCGACGCTGCAAGGTTCCTCTCTCGGGATCACGACTATTGCCGCAGAATCGTGGAGGAGCACGCCTCGTTCGTCCTGGGGGTGTGCAGGTTGTACGCGAAGGACCACGACCACGCGGAGGACCTCTACCAGGAAACGTGGCTGAAGGCATACGCGAAGGCGCGCACCTACAGGGCCACAGGATCCTTCAGGGCCTGGCTGGGCCGGCTGGCCCGGAATGTTTGCGTCAGCGACTACCGCTCGGCCAGGTCGGCTGCGAAGGGACTGGAGCTGTACGCGGGAGAGCATGCCACCGACCACCCCGCCGGCCGGCAGCGGGACCCGTTTGAGGAGCGGGAACGGGCCGCCCTGCAACGGACGATCCTGGAAGCCATCGACGACTTGCCGAAACGGGAGGCCCAGGCGCTCACGCTGAGGCTGATCGACGAGAAGAGTCCGCGCGAGGTGGCGCGGATCATGCGCGTTACCCCTGCAACGGTGCGATCGCACATCCGTCACGCATTCGAACGGCTGCGCAAGCGAATCGCGGACCCCGGCGACGAACTGTCCGCGCTCACCCGGTTCCGACCGGAGCGCTGACAGCTCGACCGCGGCGCGGTTACCTTCCCGTTGACATGGCTCGTGCAAGCAAGCGACCGGCGACCCCCCCGTCCTTTCGGGGACACGATGCACTTCGTGCGTCGCTCAAACGCGCGCTCGCACGGGGAGCGCTCCCGGCCACCATTCTCATCCACGGCATGCCGGGGTGCGGGAAACAGTCTCTGGCGCATTGGCTTGCCCGAACCCGGCTGTGTACCGGAGCGGAGAAGCCCTGTGACCAGTGTACCAGCTGCCGGCTGGCTCTCCGCCTGGAACATCCGGACATCCACTGGTACTTCCCCCTGCGCCGCCCGAAACGCGCACACAGCCCGCAGCGCCTGGCCGAAGCGCTGGAGGAGGCGCGGTACGAGAAGTTGGCCGAGTTCCGGAGTCGACCCCTGCGGCCGGAGGGTGGGACGGATGTCCGGGGAATCTATCTGGCCGCCGTGTTGACCATACGCAAGCGCGCCCACCTGCGCCCCGCCACGGGAGATGAGCAGTTCTTCATCATCGGGGACGCCGAGTATCTGGTCCCCCAGGAGGCGAGCCCCGAGGCCGCCAATGCTCTTCTCAAGCTGCTGGAGGAACCCCCGGACGGGAGCAGGTTCATCCTTACGTCGGGCAAGCCGGGGAGCCTGCTGGACACGATCCGTTCGCGTGCGCTGCCGATCCACCTCCCTCCGCTGCCCGCCACCGACGTGGCCGCATTCCTCGAAGAGGAGTGTGGCGCCGACCCGGCTGCGGCGATGCGGGCGGCGGATCTTTCCCAGGGATCCATAGGTGCGGCCCTGGGTTGCCTGGACCCGGACGGCGTCCACACGAGCCAGCGGGAGGGTTCTCTCAAGCTGCTGCGGGCGGCAACGGGGGGACGGCGTGCGGAGTGCTATGCCGCGGCGCTGGCCTTCGGGCCCGCCGGCGCCAGAGGATTGTTGGACCTGATGGCCGGACTGCAGCTGTGGATCCGAGACCTGGGTGCGGCGAGCCTCGGCCGCGACGAGCAGGTGGTCAACTCCGACGAGCTGACCTTCCTTCGTGCGACCGCGGGGCGGCTGGCGCTGACCCCCGATCGCGTTGCCCGCGCGGTCGACCAGGTGGAGGGGGCCCGCGTGCTTGCGCTGGGGAATGTGAACCCGCAGCTCTTCATCTCCTCCCTGCTTCTGGAGCTGGAGGAAACACTAAACAAAATGGTTTAGTAATGGCGGATCCGCAGAACCACGACGAAAGCCCTCCGCCGAGCCGGCGAGGCGAGGGTGTGCTCACCCACCTCGACGAGGACGGCGCGGCGGCGATGGTGGACGTCACGGCCAAGGCGCGAACGGCCCGCAGAGCGGTTGCCCGGGGAATTCTGCGGTGCTCGCCCCGCGCCTACCGCCTGCTCGTGGACGGGGGGAACCCCAAGGGGGACGTGGAACAGGTCGCCAGGGTGGCGGGGATCATGGGCGGGAAGCGCGCGGGGGAACTCATCCCGCTGTGCCATGTGCTTCCAGCCACCAGTGTGAGCGTCGACATCGAGCTCGACGCGTCCCTTCCCGGGCTCAGAGTCACGGCCACGGCGACGATCACCGAGCGGACCGGCGTCGAGATGGAGGCGCTCACGGCGGTGTCTGTGACGCTGCTCACCGCATACGACATGCTCAAGGCGGTGGACCGCGGGATGACGATCGAGTCGGTCCGGCTGGAAGAGAAGTCGGGCGGACGTTCAGGACGCTGGCGGCGGGAGTAGTCCTTGGCAGCCCGTGGAAGAAACCCCGCTGCATTCGATCGGCGATGCATCCGGGCTGGACGCTAAAGCTCTGCGTTGCTCCTCGGGCGAATAGCGTCGCTATTCACCCTTCGAAGCGCCTTGCCAGCCCGGCGGTGGTATCCTGATCTCGTCTCCGGGGTGGATCAGGGCGTCCTCGGACAGGTTGTTGTGGAGCCGGAGCCGCGGCAGATCCACCTCGTAGAGGCGGGAAATCAGCCACAGGCTCTCCCCTCGTCTCACCACATGGACGGTGTCCCGGGCCGGCGCGGGATTCGCGGCCACGAACCGGGCCTCCCGAGTCGCGACCGGAGGCGGCCCGCCGACCGCGGGGGGCTGATCGGCAGTTTGCGCACCCCGGTTCCGGCGCGTCCTCGGAATCACCAGCACGGTTCCGACCTGCATCCGCCGTGGCTCCACGCCGGCGTTTGCCGCCTGCAACTCCTCGACCCCGACACGGTAGTTGCGGGCAATGCCGGAAAGGGTCTCGCCGGATGCGACCCGGTGTTCGGTGAAGGTGACCCTGTCCGCCGCGGGAACGGCCGCAAAGCGCGACGCGAACGTCGCTCTCGAACCCGCCGGAAGCCGAACCGTCGTGGACCGGCCCGCCGGGGTGAGACCGAGCACGAGGTGGGGGTTCAGCAGCCTCAACTCCTCCTCGGGGACGCCCGCCGCCACGGCGATGACGTCTATCGACGCCGCGCCTTCGACCGTGACCACGTCGAAGAGCTGAGGCGGGTCCTTCATGTAGTCCGTCATACCGAACGCCGCGGGGTCGCTCGCGAGACGGACCGAGGCCAGGTACTTGGGGATGAAGTCCCGGGTCTCCGGAGGAAGGCGGTCGCGGATCTTGCGGAAGAGGGCGTCTTCGCGGGGTTGGCCGCCTCCGTGGTCCCGTATTGCGCGCTCGACGCGCCCGGGACCCGCGTTGTACGCAGCCAGCGTCAGGAACCATGACTTGAACTGCTTCTGCAGTGCGACGAGGTACTCGATCGCCAGAGGCGTCGCCGCGTACGGATCGAAACGCTGGTCGACGAGAGCGTTGACCTCCAGCCCGAGCCAGCGGGCGGTCGCCGGCATGAACTGCCACAGTCCTCCCGCGCCGGCCGGCGAATCCGCCTTGGGATAGTAGGCCGCCTCGATGATGGGCAGGTAGCGAAGCGACGCCGGCATGTCCCGGGCGGCCAACTCGGAATCAATGAAGTCCTCGTACCTGCCCATCCTGGTCAGCGCCCGCTGGAATCCCGCCCGCTCCCTGGACTGCCAGTAGTTGAGCCACCATCCGATCCGTTCCTCGATCCGGTCCTCGCTGGCCCCGGGTGAGGTGACGATCGCGTCGACCATGGCCGCGCGGCGGGGCTCCATGACATCCGCCAACGACCGTGCGGGCCGGGCCGCGGCGGAGTCCCGCTCGGCGTCGGACTCCGCCTGCGGAACGGCAATCACCGACGCCGCGCCCGTGGGAGCGGGTGGCCACGGGGGCGGCTGACGCGCACAGGCGGCAAGGAGGAGGGCGATGGAAGCGAAGGACATGCGGCGAAGACGTCGGGAAGCCGCGAAACGCCCCGGCCCCCGATCCGGTTCAATGACTGTAGTTCGGCGCCTCACGAGTGATCGTGACGTCGTGGGGATGGGACTCCCGCAGTCCCCCGGAGGTCACCCGTACAAAGCGGGCGGTTGCCCGCAGATCTTCCAGCGAAGCGGCGCCGCAGTAACCCATGCCACTGCGGAGACCTCCAGAGAGCTGAAAGACGGTGTCGGACACGGGGCCCTTGTACGCGACCCGGGCTTCGATGCCCTCGGGCACGAGCTTCCGCTTGTCGCCCGCGTCCTGAAAATAGCGATCCGCGGAGCCCTCTTCCATGGCCGACATGGATCCCATGCCCCGGACGGTCTTGAAACGGCGACCTTCGAGCAGAAACGCCTCGCCGGGCGACTCTTCCGTGCCGGCCAGGACTGATCCCATCATGACGCAGTGTGCCCCGGCGGCGAGCGCCTTGACGACATCCCCGGAGTACCGGATCCCGCCGTCCGCGATCACCGGCACCCGCCCGGCCGCTCCGTCCACGGCGTCCATCACCGCGGTCAGCTGCGGCAGCCCTACGCCGGTCACCACGCGGGTCGTGCAGATCGAGCCCGGCCCCACCCCGACCTTGACCGCGTCGGCACCCCGCTCGATGAGAGCAGCCGCCCCTTCCGCGGTCCCGACGTTCCCCGCAATCAGGTCCTGGTCGGGGAATGCATCGCGCATGCGCTCCACGGCCCGGAGCACACCCTCGGAGTGGCCGTGGGCCGTGTCGATCACCAGGAAATCCACGCCGGATTCCACCAACGCCCGGGCCCGGTCGTGGTCCGCCGCCGCCGCCCCGATCGCGGCACCCACCCGCAAACGCCCGTGCTCGTCCTTGCAGGCGTTGGGGAACTGACGGCGCTTGAAGATGTCCTTCACCGTGATCAGCCCCTTGAGCCTGCCCTCGTCGTTGACGACGGGGAGCTTTTCGATGCGATGCCTGTGAAGAATCTCCTGCGCCTCCTCAAGCGTCGTGCCGACCGGCGCGGTCACCAGTCCGCTCGACGTCATCAAGGCGGCGACGGGTCGCTCCAGATCGGTTTCGAACTGAAGGTCCCGGTTCGTGATGATGCCCACCAGCGTCCCGTCGGGCTCAACGATGGGTACACCGCTGATCGAGAAGCGGGACATGAGTCGGTGTGCATCCCGCAACAACGCCCCGGCACCGAGGGTGATGGGGTTGAGGATCATCCCGCTCTCCGACCGCTTCACCCGGTCCACTTCTCGCGCCTGCCGGTCGATCGGCATGTTCTTGTGGATGACGCCGACGCCGCCCTCACGGGCCACCGCAATGGCCAGACGAGCCTCTGTGACCGTATCCATCGCCGCGGAGACCAGGGGAACCTGGAGGGAAATGCGGTTGGTCAGCCGGGTCGAAATGTCCGTGCTCTTCGGGTGCACACGGGAGTGGCCCGGCACGAGGAGCACATCGTCGAAGGTGAGAGCTTCCTTGATAACCGCCCCTCTCAACGGGCGGTCTTTGTCCTTGCCGCTGTTCATCAGCAATACTATGGGCTGCGGGAAGGGTCAGTCAAGGGCCGTGGACAGAGTCCCCGGGTCCGCCGGAGGGCAGGGACATGAGCGCCCCGGACCGCTGTCATTCGTCCTCCGGCCCGGGGTTGTGCGGGTCCGTCTCGCGCACAGGTGCGTCCGGTGGACCGGCATCACTCTCCTCGGCGGCTTCACCTGCACCGGGCGCTCCCGCGATCTCTTCCAGCAGCTGGCGGCCCGCCTTGGCCACGCCGCTCAGGGCGCGGTCCGCGGCGGCCACCACCTGAAAGGCCTCACGCAGATTGGACGGGTTGAACGACTTGTTCCTGAGGCGGTCTTCGATCCCCTCCGCCAGCCGCTGAAGGCCACTGGCTTCCTTTTCCAGATCGGGCGAAGCGTACCTGGACTCCAGGAACTCGATGTAGTCCAGCACCTGGTAGATCTGGTCCTCCGGGAGGCTTTCAATCTTCCGCATGACGCGGGCTCTCAGAACATCGTGCATGCAACCAAGAAGCCGTTTACGGGTCCTAAAAGCAAGGCGGGGTTATCTTATCCGGCGAAACTTCCAGAGCCAGGGGAGCAGGCGCCCTCCGGCGTCGTTCCCGGCGGATGAGGGGGCATCGTTTCCATGTCGTCCAACAGTGAATACCGTTTCCTGCCCCTGCGGGGGGTGCCGCTCCCGGCCGGAGCCGAGCACCGGTACGGCCGCTGGCTCGCCCGACTCGAGGAGGAGCTGGCCGACCCGGGCACGGACCGTGACGAATTCTGCCGGAGGGTTCTCGAGGAGATCTACTTTCCCGGGGGTGTGCCAGGGAAAGAGAGGGCCGGCGGCACCTCCGACCTTCCCCTGGGCAGCCGGATCCTCCTCGATCAGCTGGATCCCCGCAACATCACCCTGGAGCCCGAGTACTACATCGAGACCGACCTGGAGCGCTACTATCGGGTAAAGCCCCTGATCTGGCTCTGGGAGATGTTCGACAAGAGCCTGTTGGGCGAAAACGTGCACCTGGGGGTGAAGTTCCGGCGCATGCTGGCCAGGCGCATCTTCGCAAGGTGCGGGGAGAACTTCAAGGCGTTCCACTTCGTGAAGTTCACCTTCGGGTACGGGATCGAGGTCGGAGACGACGTCGTCGTGCACCGCCACGTCCTGCTGGATGATCGCGGCGGAATCCGCATCGGGAACCGCGTCTCCATCTCCGACTACGCGAACGTGTACTCTCACAGCCACCACATCAGCGAGGCACGGGACGTGACCACCCCCCGCACCGTGATCGGCGACCGCGTGCGGGTGGCCTACCACGCCACCGTCCTCGCGGGCACCACCCTGGCCGCAAACTCGATGGTGGGCGCGGGCGCCCTCGTTACCCGCGACACCGAGCCGGACACCGTCCATGTGGGTATCCCGGCCAAGGCGGCGACACGGAAGCCGAAGCACGGGCCCCGCCCCGCGACCCGGGACCCGCTGGCAGAAGGGTGAGCCGGCGTGGACGCATCGCCGCTCGAATGCCGCGGGAACCTGTTCCGCGGGCTGCCACAGAGCGACCCTGACGTAACGTCAGGCTTCCTCCCGCTCCTCGTAGCGCGTCTTCAGGCTCTTCACCACCGCCGGATCGGCAAGCGTGGTGGTGTCGCCGATGGCACGGCCGGCGGCGATGTCCCCCAGCAGGCGCCGCATGATCTTCCCCGACCGGGTCTTCGGCAGCTCGGCGGCGAAGAGGATGTCGGCGGGCCGGGCGATGGGCCCGATCGCGGTCGCGACGTGGGCCTTGAGCGCGGATGCCAACGCCTCGTCCCCCTCCACGCCCTCCATCAGGGTGACAAAGGCGGCAATCGCCTGGCCCTTCACCTCGTGGTGCTTCCCGACCACCGCGGCCTCGGCCACGGCGGGGTGCTCCACCAGCGCGCTCTCCACCTCCATGGTGCCGATACGGTGCCCGGCCACGTTGAGCACGTCATCGACCCGTCCGAGGATCCACAGGTAGCCGTCCTCGTCGAGCTTGGCGCCGTCCCCGGCGAAGTACACCCCGTCCCACTTCGACCAGTAGGTCTCTCGATAGCGCGCGTCGTCCCCCCAGATCGTCCGCAGCATCGCCGGCCAGGGCCTTGTGATGGCGAGGTAGCCCGCGTCCACCGGATCCCCCGCGTCGTCCAGCAGGGCCGTTTCGATGCCGGGGAAGGCCCTGCAGGCACTGCCGGGCCGCGTGTGGGTGACTCCGGGCAACGGCGTGATCATCATCGCCCCCGTTTCGGTCTGCCACCAGGTATCGACGATCGGACATCGCTCGTCGCCGATCACGCGGTGGTACCACATCCATGCTTCGGGATTGATGGGCTCGCCGACTGTCCCCAGCAGCCTCAGCCGGGTGAGGTCGTACCCTTCGGGCCACCTCTCTCCCCACTGCATGAACGCCCTGATCGCCGTCGGCGCGGTGTAGAAGATGGTGACTCCGTGGTCCTCGCACATCTTCCAGAAACGGCCCTTGTCGGGCCAGTCCGGAGCACCCTCGTACATGAGCGCGGTAGCTCCTGCCGACAGCGGTCCGTAGACGATGTAGCTGTGCCCCGTGACCCAGCCCACATCGGCCGTGCACCAGTAGATGTCGTCCTCCTTCAGATCGAACACGGTTCTGGTGGTGGCGTGGACCTGGGTGAGGTAGCCGCCGGTCGTGTGGACCACCCCCTTGGGCTTCCCCGTCGTCCCCGAGGTGTAGAGGATGTACAGTATGTCCTCCGAGTCCATCGACTCGGGTTCGCACTCGGGACTCACCACGGCGGCCAGGTCGTGGTACCAGTGGTCACGGCCGTCGGTCATCTCGACGGGTTCGCCGTCCAGGCCGCCCCGGGCGACCACCACGACGTGCTCGATGCCCGGACAGCGCTCGACCGCGCGGTCCGCGTTGAGCTTGAGCGGAACGATCGTGCCGCGCCTGTGCCCGCCATCGGCGGTTACCAGCACCCTGGCCTCGGCGTCGTTGATCCGGTCCGAAAGCGAGTCGGGGCTGAACCCCCCGAAGATCACCGAATGGGGGGCACCCAGGCGCGCGCACGCGAGCATCGCGAAGGCGGCCTCGGGGATCATGGGCAGGTAGATCGCGACCCTGTCGCCCCTCTTGACCCCGAGCGTCTTGAGTACGTTGGCAAACCGGCCCACCTCCACCGCCAGCTCCGCATAGGTGAAGCTCCGCCGGTCGCCTGGCTCACCTTCCCAGACGAGCGCAGGCTTGTCCCGTCTGGCCCCCGTCAGATGACGATCGACGCAGTTGTAGCAGACATTGAGTTTGCCGCCGGTGAACCACTTCGCGTGAGGCGGATTCCACTCCATCACCCGGTCCCACTTCCGGAACCAGTCCAGTTCTTCGGCCCAACCGGCCCAGAAGGCCTCGAAGTCCTCTGCTTCGTCGTACACCGACGGGTCCGATACGTCCGCGGCGGCCGCGAAGTCCGGGGGCGGCGGAAACAGCCGTTTTTCGGTCAGCAACGCATCGAGGGCAACGCGATCCTTGGTCATTCAGGGTCCTCCTGAAGGCTTCTGCGATCCGGGTGGGACAGGTACGGAACCCATCCTTTCCGGGCATTCGAGCCGGCAATCCTTGTGAAGGCCGGCGTCCGAGTATGGGCCGGTTGGCGAGGTTCGGGCAATGGTTGACACGGGCCCGCCGGTCGTGCATGCTAAAGGTGTCCGGCAAGGGGTTCTCACGAGGAGTTCACACGTTGTCCCCATCCAGTTCCACCGTGGACGTACCCCGGCTCCGAGAGGCGCTGGAGGTCCACGGGCATCGCTTCACGGAGCAGCGAGGCGCCGTCCACCGGTTCCTTTCCGGGACCGACAGCCACCCCACGGCCGAAGAGGTCTTTAACGGCGTGCGCGGGGAGTTGCCGGCGATTTCCCTCGCCACGGTGTACAAGAACCTCGAGACGCTCGTCGGATGCGGGATGGCGCTGAAGTTGACGTATTCGGACGGCTCGTCCCGGTACGACGGCCGGACCGATCCCCACCATCACACTCGATGCAACCAGTGCGGCGTGGTGCGGGACGTCCCGGGCAGCCTCCCTCGGGAAGTGGTGGCGGACCCCATGGTCTCTCCCGGCTTTCAGGTCACCGGATACCGACTCGAATTCACCGGGGTCTGCGCCACCTGCGTGTAGGCAGCCCCGCGTCGGCTATCAGACGAGCGACGCGCGGCCCGCTCGACCCAGCGCCGAACGCAGTCGCCGGCGCAGTTCCACGCCGGACATCGTCGCCAGAGTCCGCTCCGCAGTACGCATCGAGTTCCAGCGAACGTCGGTGAGGGAGACCGGCTCACTCTGCCCCTCCGTCCCATCTGCGAGGATCAGGTAGAACCGACCCTTGTAGTCGCCGCCCTCCTCCCGGGCCACCGAAGCCACCCAGGAATCACCTCTGTCGTCGGTGAATTGTCGCACGCACTCCCCCATTGCGGTTGATCGAAGGTCGACCCCAATATAATGGGCTTCTATGGGGCCCGCAGCTTCTTCTGGTGGCGAACCTCGGGGAATTCGTAGTAGAGGACGCCCTCCTTGCTGATGTCCGAGCGCACCCGAAACCCGTCGTCCATCCCGATCATGATCTTTTCCGCCGCGGGCAGCGTGAGGTTCAACTCCGAGGCGACTTCGGTGACCGTGAGGAGACCGTCGCGAGCGGTGGCCAGCCTGAGCACCTTCCGGTGGAGAGCCTGGAGCACCGATTGGCGACGTTCCTGCAGAGCCTTCCAACCCCACAGGAAGAGTCCCGACCCCCCCATGCCGATCGCCGAGCCGATGACGATGGGTTCGAAGACCCCCGCCGATATCCCGGCGGTGATCATGATCACGGCGAGCACGGCGAGCCCGCCCCCGAAGAGCCGCCGGCCGACTCCACTGGGCGGAAGAGGCGTGTCGGCCACCGGAGCCGCGCGTCTGGACGGCCGAGCCGTCTCCATCGTCGGCGCTGCCACCGCGAAGGGATCGCCGGGGTCGCGGGCGTGCTCCCAGCCGAGTCCGCAATTCGGGCAGACCTCCCGCCGCCGGCGCAGTCCGTAGTAGACCAGTCCGCCGATACCGTAGGTGAAGATGCTCAGCCCGACCAGGAGTCCCACATGCCCCGCTTTTCGGAAATACGGGATTCCATCGCCGCGATAGGCGCACCGCGGACACTGCATGAGGGCCCTGTGCGCCACCGGCACCCGGCTCCTGGCGACAGCAGCGCCGCAGGTGGGGCACCGGTCGTCGCCGGTCCGCAGAGATTCGCCACAAGTGGAACACCGCATCACAATCCTATTCCCTTCGCCGGTACGGACCCCGGCAACCATTCGACGTCCTCAAAACACCTTTTCATTACGAGACCCCATCGCCCGAGATTCAGGCTGGATCGAGGGTGGTCGGTACACGCTGACGAATCAGATTACATTCACTGGAGTTTCGCGTAAACAACGCCACCTACTTGAATTGATGACGATAATCAGGTTAATCCGTACTGCGGCGCTGCTTCCGGCCGCCGTTTTTCTTGCCGTGGACACGGCCGTCGCGCAGTCCATCCCATCCTCGTACCGGTACATCGAGCACGGCCAGGAGGCCTCGGTCTTCTGGGGACTCCTGTCACTCAGGCCGGGATCGCTGGATCTGGGCCCGAAGACGGGCAAGTTCGTGGGTGGACGGTACTCCGTCGAGGCGGCCGGTCCCCTCTTCATCGAGGGACTCGTCTCGTATCTCCCCACCCAGCGGGACATCGTCGACCCGCGCCGGGCAGAGGGAGACCGGACCATCGGCGAGTCGGATGTGCACCTCTTCATGCTGGACGCACGCCTTTCCTTCAGCATCCCGGGACGCCGAACCTGGCACCGGGTGACCCCACACCTCTTCGTCGGCGGCGGCATCGCCCATGACGCCGCGGGCCAGGGCGCGTTCGATGAGGTTCTCCTCCCGGAGGATGTGTTCGACTTCGGCACCGCGTTCACCGCCAGCGCCGGCACCGGCTTTCGGCTCTCGGTCTCGTCCCGGATCATGCTCCGCGCCGACGGGAGCCTCAAGCTGTGGCAACTCAACACGCCGACCGGCTTTGGCGATCCCACCAAGCAGCTGGACTCGGTGGAGCAGAATGAGTGGTCCAGCGGCTACGGATTCGCCGTGAGCGCCTCCTGGCGCTTCTGACGACGGGCACCGTGGCCGGATTCGAGGATCTCGCGGCCGATTGGCTCTCCTGCGAGGAGGCATTGGCTCGCATCCTCGCCAGCGCCTCATTGATGCCGGCGACCCGCGTCCCGGCCTGGAATGCACGGGGGCGGTCGCTGTCGGAGCCGGTCCGCGCCGGCGCTACCCTTCCCGCGTGGCGGAACAGCGCAATGGATGGCTTTGCGGTACGGAGCGCCGAGGTGGCGGGGAGCGGAAGCAGCGAAGTACTTCTGCCCGTCCGGGGGACGTCCTATCCGGGGTCGATCCCGCTGGACGGCGTCCCTGCCGGATCGGCGGTGCGGGTCATGACGGGCGGACCGATCCCCGAGGGCTTCGATTCGGTGATCAGGGTCGAACACACCGACGGGGAGGCGTCTCCCGGCTTCGTTGTCCTTCACCGACGCGACGATCTGGGCAAGCATGTTCGCGCGGCGGGCCAGGACATGGTGCGCGGGGACGAGACGGTTCCCACGGGTACGGTCGTCCATTCGGGCTCCCTGCCGGTCATCCTCGCAAGCGGATGTGACCCCGTCCCGGTTTTTCGGCGGCCCCGGGTAGGTGTGCTGTCGAGTGGAGACGAGTTGGTGGGCACGGACCGGTTCGACCTCGTGGCTGCGGGCAAAGGGGTCCCCGACACGAACCGCGCCATGATCGCGGCCGCAGTCCTCGAGGCGGGGGCGGTGCCGGTGGACCTTGGGACGGCCCCCGACGACCCGCTGGCGCTCAGGGAGACGCTGCAATCGGTGGAGGGCGTGGATGTCCTCGTCACCACCGGGGGCGCGTCGATGGGCGAGCGGGATCTTCTGAAGCGAATCCTGCTCCGCCTCTCCTTCCGGCTCGACTTCTGGCGGGCCAGGGTCCGGCCGGGGAGTCCTCTGTCGTTCGGGCACATGCCGCTCGAGGGCACCGATCTTCCCGTCTTCGGCCTCCCGGGCAACCCCGCGTCCGCGTTCGTGACCTTCCATGTCTTCGTGGTGCCGTACCTTCGGGCGCGACTGGGATCCCCCTGCCCCACCGGACTCACGGTGATCGCCCGGACCGACACGCCGCTGGTCTCTCCGCCCGGGTTGACCCAGTTCTACCGTGTCCGGCTCTCACGGGACGGGGACGGGAGCGAAGGTGCGCACGAGGCGGACGCGGGCGGGGGACGCCCGTACCCGGCGGGAGCGGTGAACGGAGGGCGCTGTTCCCTGACCGGGCCGCAGGGCAGCGGGCTGGTGCGATCCCTCCGGGACGCGGATGGCCTGGCGGTCGTTCCCGAGGGCGTCGGTCGGATCGACCGGGACGGGCCCGTGGCGGTTGTCCTGCTGCCGACCCGCTCATGAAAAGGGTGGCCCTCGCCCTTTTTCTTCTTGCCGCGAGCGCGTGCCAGACACCCCAATGGCCGGTGAACGGTCCGATCCGGTCTCCGTACGGCATCCGCATGGGAGGGATCCTGGGCGATCTGCACCGCGGCGTGGACATCGGGGCGGACATCGGGACGCCCGTGCGGCCAATGCTGAACGGCCGGGTACGCTTCGCCGGCACGATGAGCGGTTATGGGCAGGTGATCTGGGTCGACCACGACGACGACGTGCTGACCGTCTACGCCCACCTGTCGGAGATCGCCGTCGAAGCGGGCCAGGAAGTCTCCAGCGGAACCGTCATCGGACGGACCGGCCAGTCGGGGAACACGTCCGGCCCCCACCTCCATCTGGAGGTCTGGCGCTGGGGGCGCGAGGTCGACCCCGTGCAGATGCTGGGGGGTCCGCCGGGGATCTGACGTCTCTCGGGCCCGGTGCTTCGCCGTTCCCGGTGCTGACGCGAGGGCTCACCCCGCGCGGCTAGTCGTCGCGCAGATCCCGGAAGGCTTCCGCGAGCCTCGGGACGACCTCGAAGGCATCTCCCACGACCCCGTAGTCGGCAACGCCGAAGATGGGGGCGTCGGCGTCCCGGTTGACCGCCACGATTACCCCGGAGGTGCGCATTCCGGCGAGGTGCTGGATCGCTCCCGAAATGGCGATGGCGAGGTACAGCTTCGGGGTCACCGTCTTGCCCGTCTGTCCGACCTGCTCGGCGTGCGGGCGCCACCCTGCGTCGACCACCGCCCGGGACGCACCCAGCGCGGCCGTCTCTCCCAGTGCGTTCCTGAGGTCCTCCAGGAGGTGCCAGTTCTCGGGACCCTTCATCCCCCTCCCACCCGAGACGATGATCGTGGCTTCGGTGACGTCGAGGGCGACGCCCTGCGATGCTTCAAAGCCCTTCACCCGATAGCCTCCGGCAACGCCATCCGCATCGGTCGTCACCGTCTCCACCGCGGCATCCCGGGGCGACTCGCGCGGAGAGAAGACGTTCGGGCGTATCGAGAGCAGCACCGGCGAGCCCTGCGCGCGCACGCGCGCCAGCGCCTTTCCGGCGAAGACCGGGCGCGTGGCCACGACCTCGCCGTCGTCGACCGTGACACCCGTCACGTCCGTGAGCAGCGCGGCGCCGAGCTTTGCCGCGACCCGCGGTGCCAGATCCCTGCCCGTCGCGGTCGCCGCGAAGACGACCGCCTGATAGCCCTCGCAGCGAATGTGGTCCGCCAGCACCGCCGCCCATACGTCCACCTGTCCGGCGCCGAGCCGCGGCGATTCCACATTGAGCACGCGGTTCGCCCCGTACACCCCGAGCCCCGCCGCGGAGGCACCGGTCGCGGCAACGGCCACCGAGCCCCCGAGCGAATCCGCAAGCGTCCGCGCCACCGTAACCACCTCCCGGGAGATCCCCGCGAGAACCCCGCGCTTTGATTCCGCTACCGCAAGCACGTCAGCCATCAGATGACCCTGGCCTCCTCGCGCAACAGTCGTACCAGTTCCTCGACCGCACCCACCCCTTCGCCCACGATACGTCCCTCCGGTCGCCGCGGCGGGTACTCCAGCCTCTCGACGACAAGCCCCGGTTCCACCTCGGGAGCCGGCTTTTCCACCATGGGTTTGCGCTTCGCCATCATGATCCCTCGCAGGGACGCATACCGGGGCTCGTACCTCCCCTTGGTCACCGTCGCAACCGCGGGCAGGTCCATCTCGACGACCTCCTGGCCACCCTCCACCGCCCTGCGGCAGGTCACCACCCCGTCACCCACCTCCATCGCTGTCACGGAGGTCGCGCAGGGGCGCCCCAGCATTTCCGCCACCATGGGCCCGACCTGCTGCTGATCGTCGTCGACCGCCTTCACGCCGAAGAGGATCAGGCCCGCATCGCCGTCCTCCAGCTCGGACACGAGTACGCGCGCCGTGGCCAGTCCGTCCATGGTGGGCTCGCCTTTGAGCAGCACGGCCTTGTGAGCCCCCAGCGCCAGGCCCGAGCGCAGCGACTCCCTGGCGGCCTCCGCGCCGAAGCTCAGCAGCGTCACCTGGCCGTCGCCCGCTTCCTCCACGAGCTGCAGGGCGGCTTCGACTGCGAATTCGTCATACGGGCTGAGCACGTATTTCACGCCGTCCCGCATCACCTCTTTCCCGTCATCCGCAATCCGGATCCGGGTCTCGGTGTCGGGAACCCGCTTCACGCACACGGTGATATTCACGCGATTCCTCAGGTGGTGGCGGACAACTTCGGCGAGCCCGCTGGCAGCCGGGCCGCTAGAGCAACGCGCCCGAGAGGGCGAAGCAGACCGTGGCCACGGCTCCCCCGGCGAGCGCGTAGGGCAACTGGGTTCGGACGTGATCCACATGGTCCGTGGCGGCCGCCATGGATGAAATGATGGTTGTGTCGCTGATCGGAGAACAGTGGTCGCCGAAGATGCCCCCGGACAGAGCCGCGGCCAGGAAGGGCGCCAGGTCGAGCCCGAGCGTGGCGGCGGCAGGGACGACGATGGGGATCATGATGGCGAAGGTCCCCCAACTCGATCCGATCGAGAACGCAATCACGGACGAGACCACGAAGACGAGGGGGAGAAAGACCCCTGGCGACAGCACTCCCTGAGCGAGGCCAGCCACGTAGGCGCCAGTTCCCAATTCCCGGGTCACCGCGCCCAGAGCCAGCGCAAGGAGCAGGATGAGCGCCAGCGGCACCAGCCCCCCGGCACCGCGCAGGGCGATGCGGACGAGTTCCTCGATCGAGTAGGCTCTCTGCACCAGCAGGAGGATCCACGCCGCCGCCAGTCCGGCGAGCGAGGCCCACAGCACGGACGTCGAGCCATCGCCGCTCGTCAGGTCTCCGCCTCCCGTCACCCACAGACCGAAGGGCATCATCATCACCAGCACCACGATGGGGACGATCATGTTGATCGGTCGCGGCGGGATCGGAGGTTCCTCATCCCCCCCGAGTACGCCTTCGTCCATCAGCGGGGTCGCTCCCGGCCAGAGTACCTCCCCCTTTGCGGCTCTCTGCTCGGCCTTCTTCATCGGTCCCCAGTCCAGCCTGAAGAGGATGACGGCCAGAGCCAGCGCCACAGCGGCGAACGAGTAGAAGTTGAAGAGGATCGAGCGCAGGAAGATGCCCAGCGCGTCTCCCTCCGGCACACCCGCCTGGCTCAGGAGCCGCAGGTTGGTCGCACCCCAGGCGTTCAGGGGGATCAGGATGCAGATGGGGGCGCTGGTGGAATCGATCAGGTAGGCGAGCTTCTCACGCGAGTTGCGGTATCGGTCGAAGAGGGGGCGTGCCACCGAACCGGCGACCAGGACCGTGATGTTGCTCTCGATGAAGATGACCACCCCGATCACAAAGGCGAGCAGCTGTGCGCCGCGTCCGCCCGTGACCCACCTCCGCCGCTCCAGCCATGCGACGAAGCCCGCGACCCCTCCGGACGAACCCACGGTAGCGATGAGGGCGCCTATCACCAGGGTGAACATGATCACCTGTGCGTTGCCCGCGTCCCCCAGCACTCTGACGGTGGACGCGACGGTCTCCATGAGCCCGGTACCGAAGTTCCAGCCTCCGAGGATGGACCACCCCAGCCACAGTCCTCCGGCAAGGGACAGGTATACCTGGCGGGTGGCGATGGCCAGCCCGATCGCCAGGAGCGGCGGCAGCACGGAAACCCATGTCGGATCGTTCATCCGAGTAAACTACAACCTCGGCGCCTTCACCGCCGGATGTCCCCTGACGAAGAACCGCAACGGCCAGTCGGCGGCCTCGGAAACCCCGATGCGCCCGGACGTTCCCACCTCCGCCTGGTCGACTGAAGGCCCCTCGACAAGACGGACGGGAGGCCGGGCCAGATCGTGATGGTTGTGGCGCATGGTGATGCCGAGGGCCTGTGACAGCCGGCCGGGACCGTTGCACAGGTCGGTGTCGCGTCCACGCCGTTCCTTCATGACATCCACGCCCGCCGTGGGCTCGAGCGCGCGAATCAGGACGGCAGCCGGATCCCCTTCTTCGCCGGTAACCACGTTGATGCAATGATGGATCCCGTAGGAGATGTAGACGTACAGGGTTCCCCGCCCCGCGAACATCGCGTCGTTGCGCGGCGTGCGTCCCTTCGAGGCGTGAGCGTGCGACGCCGGATCGTCCCGTCCCAGGTAGGCTTCCGTTTCCACGATCACCCCCCGGGTCTCACAGCCTCCGACCGTCGAGACCAGCGTAGACCCCAGAAGGTGATGGGCCGCCATCGCCGCCCCGCCGGTCAGAAACGGCCAGCGCGGGCGGCCCGGTGGCGCCACCACGGCTTCAGGACTTGCCACCACCCCCACGTGTGCGGCGACCGGGCAGCAGAAAGCTCATGAGACCGGATCGCGCGGGCTTGTCGGAGTCGGGTGAGGAATCGGGAGAGGCGTCCGCAGGATCCGCAGGGACGGTCGCGGGGGCTCCGGAGCCAGATGCCGAGGATTCGGCGGGTGTCCCCCGGGGTGCTGGCGGAGTGGGCTTT
Organism: Longimicrobiales bacterium; assembly: GCA_963555795.3. Classification (GTDB taxonomy): domain Bacteria; phylum Gemmatimonadota; class Gemmatimonadetes; order Longimicrobiales; family Gaopeijiaceae; genus Bin94. Next base: position 2,136,410 of record CAUVXA020000007.1, read on the forward strand.
GATGGCTGAGCGGGCGGAGTGGAAGCGACCCCGCCCTGCCTCGAGCTCCGCGCCGGCGGCTTGGCCTGGGCCTTGCTTCTTCGCTGGTAGTCGTTGGCCCACTGGCTCAGGACGCTGTCCGCGCGGACCCGGGACAGCACCTTCCGGACACGGTCCGGGTCATCGTGCAGGATCTTGAAGACATCGGCTCCGAAATGCTCCACGAGGCGCTCCGCCGTCTTGACTCCCACACCCTTGTAGCGGTTGGCCAGGTAGCTCTCGATCGACGCAACGGTCGTCGGCAACCCCAGAGCCTTCGCGTCGTACGGGGCAGCAGCCCCCGTATCCCGGCTCTCGACGAGGCGGATCGCGTAGCTCCCGTCCCTGGAGCGCTTCAGCCCCAACACGCCCTCCACTTCCGCGTACTGGAGGAACTTGCTGAACTTGCCGAAGCCGTGGGCGCCCTCGTTGAAGTCCTTGTCGATCCCGAGCATCTTGCACTTCGCCTCCGAATCACGCACGGGCTTCCGGTTCTTCCCGCCCAGCTCCCGTACCGCACGGGTCAACAGATCGATGGCGGGCCCGGTGTCCCGCACCGGCCGCGTCTGCTGCCCGGGACGCGGTTCTCGCACAACCTGGGCACGGGCGCCATCGTCACGGGCGCTCTCGGCACGCCCGCCCTTGCCCGCCTTGCTCGCCGGAGACCGTCGAGGCTGGGGAGCCCGGCGGCCCCTCTTGCGCTGTTCGTCGCCGTTCTGCGCCGCGTCCGCCCCCCGGCCACGGGACGCCCTGGCCCCGTCCGATCCCCCCGCGGGCGCGATCAGGTACTGCCCGTTCTCGGCCCGCTCGATGCCCAGAAGCCCCTTTTCGGCGGCCTCCACCAGGAACCTCGAGAACTTCTTGAAGCCGAGGTTGCGTTCATCGAAGGTGGGCGACAGCTCCATGATCACCTGCTTCAGGCGGTCCGAGCGCATGACGTCCCCCCGCGAGACCATGCGTGCAACCGCCGCCTCCACGCACTGCCACTCGTCGGGGGTACCCGTGCCGTGCTCGGATGTCTTGCTGAGCCCCGTCAGCGCCGTGTAGGAGTAGTACTCGTCGCAGTTCTGGACGAGGATGTCGGAGCTGGACTCCTGAATGCCGATCCCGACCACGTACTTCCCGTACTCCTTGAGCTTCAGGACCAGACTGGAGAAGTCGGAGTCCCCCGTGAGGAGGATGAACGTGCCGATCTCGGGACGGATGAAGACCAGCTCCATACCGTCGATGGCCATGCGGATGTCGGTGGCGTTCTTCTTCGAGCTCCCGTAGGCGGGCGCGAAGATGAGGTCGATGGAGGCTTCGGACAGGGGGACGATGTATTGGGGATACCGGCGCCAATCGGCGTAGGCCCTCTGCACCGTCACCTTCCCCTTGATGATGTCGGAGTCGAGAAGGTTCTTGAGTTCCTTGGCCAGGTCACTGCGCATGCCCATCGTCACATTGTCGAAGTCGATGAGCAGGGCCGCGTTGGGAGCCTCCCGGCGGACTGGCCGGCCGGGATCGGCGTGCGGGGCTTTCATGTAGGGATTCACCATCTGTGTCAGTCGTCAGGCAGGTGTGGGCGCGTCCCCTCCAGAGAGATCCGGGCGCTTCAATGAGACACGGCGGGCCAGCTCCTGGCGCCAGACCTTGCCGGATTCGGTAAGGGGAATTTTCTCAATGAAGCTAACAAGATCGGGCACCTTGTATTCGGCCAGGGTCGCCGCGCTCCACTCCCGGACCTCCTTTTCGGTGACCATGCCTCCCTCGACCCGGACGACACAGGCACAAATCGCCTCGCCCAGAATCTCGTCCGACACCCCTACCACCACGGCCCTGTCAATGGCCGGATGGGCCATCAGCCGGTCTTCCACCTCGCGCGGGTGCACGTTGGCGCCACCTCGCATCACCACGTCCTCCCGGCGGCCGAGCAGATGCAGATACCCCTCTTCGTCGACCATGCCGAGGTCTCCTGTGCAGAGGAACCCGTCGGCATCCAGGGAGGCGGCGGTCTCGCGCGGCTGGCGGTGGTACCCGCGCATCACGCCGGGGCCCCGCACCCGGATCTCGCCCACGCTCTCGGGCGGCCGCGCCGCGCCGTCGTCGTCCGTCACGCGGACCACCGTGTCGCCGATGGGCCGGCCGACCGTGAAGAGACGCTTGCCGGGGGGATCTCCCGGTCGGCCCACGGCCAGCGTGGACGCCGCTTCCGTAAGGGAGTATGCGATAATCATGGGAGCATCGAAGGAGGCCTCGATGCGACGGGCCATCGCGTCCCTCGCAGGGGCACCCGACGCGAGGCAGAGCCGGATGGACCGGGGGAGCGCTCACCCCCTGGTCGATCGCCCTCAGGATGGTCGCAAAGAGCGTGGGGACCCCGTAGAGAACCGTAGCGCCGTGACGCTCGGCAATTTCGAGGGTCTCGGCACCTTCCGAGTCGCCCTGAAGGACCAGGCTCGCACCGCCCAGCGCCGTGCCCAGCAACCCGGGGCCCAGGCCGAAGACGTGGTGAAGTGCGCTGATACCCACCACCACATCGCCGGGCGCGAGACCCGCTGCGTCCGTCGTCGCGCACGCGGCGTGAAGAAGGTTGCGGTGGCTGAGCTCGACGCCCTTGGGCTTCCCCGTGGTTCCGGAAGTATAGAGGATGGCGAAGGGGTCGTCCGGGTTCGCCGGGTTCGCCGTGAATTCGCGGCCCCGGCCGGCGGACACGAGGTCTTCCCACTGGAAGATCCGGTCGTCGTACCACAGGTCCTCTTCGCCGACGGTGACGAGATGCCGCAGTTCGGGAAGCTCGACGAGAAAGTCCCCGAAGCACTGCAGGTAGTCGATGCCGTAGGCGTCCTCGGCCGAAACCGCGCAGACCGCGCCGGAGTGCCTGAGCATGTAGCGCAGTTCGGGACGCGTGACACGCGGATTCAACGGGACCACGACAGCGCCCAGCCTGGCCGCGGCGAAGACGGTGACCGCGAACTCGGGCCACGCCGGCAGGACGATGGCGATCCTGTCGCCCTTGCCAACCCCGAGATTGGCCAGTGAGGCGGCCAGCGCCGTGGCCTGGTCGTCCACATCCCCATACGAGAGGATGGCATCGTCCATCAGCAGGAACGGGGCCGCACGGTCGGCGCCGTCGGCCAGGATCGCAGAGATTACGGGGTCCGGCGAGCGCTCAAGGGGCGCCATGCATCCTCCAGCCAGCATCCATACGCGGCAGGTTGTAAATGTTCACAGCCCGGGTTCCACCAGTCAAACCGGGACGCGGCCCCGTGGCTGTCTGTTTCACCGCGCCCACTCCTTCATGATCCGCACCAGATCGGTCGTCGCGACCGGAATCGTTACATCGTCCCCCGTCCCCGTCCGCCCCAACTCCTCCAGGCGCACCATGTGGATTACACCGCTCCTTGTCTTCTTGTCCCGCTCCATAAGCGCGGCAACGCGCCCGGGCTGTCGCAATCCGGGGTCGTCGTCGGGAAGGCCGAATGCCCGAATCAGAGCGCGGATTTCGTCCGCCGTACCCCGCGCCGTGATCCCGAGCGCCTCCCCGATCCGGGCTTCCGCAACCATCCCGATCGCCACGGCATGACCGTGAGGCAGCGCGAACGCCGAGTCCAGCTCGAGGGCGTGACCCACGGTGTGACCCAGGTTCAGGATCTGGCGCCTTCCCGCTTCGAACTCGTCCCCCGAGACGACCTCGGCCTTGATCTCCACGGAGCGCACCACCGCACGCTCCACGGCCTCGGCGTCCCCCCTGAGCAGCGGCTGCGCCTCGCCGGCCAACCACCCGGCGTACGGCGCGTCCAGGATCACCCCGTGCTTGACCGCCTCCGCGTACCCCTCCGCCCTGGTTCCGGCGTCGAGCGTGCCCAGGAATTCCGGATCGGCCAGAACCCCCTCCGGGGCATGGAAGGCCCCGATCAGGTTCTTCCCCACCGGGTGATCAACTCCCGTCTTTCCCCCGACGGACGCGTCGATCATGGCCAGCGTCGTCGTCGGGACCTGAATGAAGGGGACTCCGCGCAGATAGGTCGCCGCGACGAAGCCCGCCACGTCCCCGACCACGCCGCCCCCGAGAGACACTACGCAGGAGTCCCGGCCCAACCCCGCGTCCAGCAGGGAATCCGTGAGGGCCGCCCACGTCTCGCGCGTCTTGCTGGCCTCTCCCGGCGGGAAGGAGATCCCCACCACATCGATTCCGCCGTCGCGGAGGGACGCGATCACTTGGGAACCCCACCGCGCCTCCACATTGTGGTCGGAGATCATCGCGCACCGCCGTGATGGCGCGGCGCCGATCACCGCCGGGGCGATGAGTTCGCGCACCCCCGCCCCCACCCGAACCGAATAGCCACCTCCGGCGGAGCGGACAGGTACTTCGCTGTAGTGGTTCAGGGGCCACCCCTGTCAGTGAAACCGCAATACTCGCGGGTTGCAGCAGTCCGCGGCGGAAACCCCGCTGCATTCGACCACCGATGCATCCACGGACTGATTAGCATCATCGCGGGTGCCTGCCGGGTCAAGCCGTGCGGCTCCCGGGTGTCGGTAGCAAATGAAATGTCCGGTTTCTGTAGCACATGAAGTGTCCGCTTTTCCGTACCGCCGCCCTCCGAGGCGAGCGGAGCGAGCCGAGGGGGGCGGCGGTACCGCCTCACGCTGCCACCTCCGACCCGCTGAGGGTGTCCAGCAACCTGCCGTTCGCATCGTAGCGCCCGAGCCTCCGGATGCCGTGGAAGACGGCCATGCCGCCGTCCTCGTATTCGTGGACCTTGACCTTGGCTCGCACGTAGGTGTACCGGTGCGGCTGAGGCGGGATCTGCAGCGTCTTGCCCTTGTAGGTCACGCAGTTGTCGTTGCCAACCGTCCGTGTCTCCTTCAGGCAGAGGATGTCGGGCAGCTTGGCCTTCATCCGCGGCAGCAACCGGGTGAACGCGCGCTTCGCCTCCCTCGCCTCCACCGCAAATGCCGCGTCGAACCGCGGCCAGAAGTCCTTCAGGAACTCGTTGGCCTCGTCCATGTCGGTGATCCCCGCCCGCGCCAGCTCCTGCGGCAGGCGCCCCTGAAGCGTCCCGAACAGCCGCTCGCTCCGGCCCCGCGCCTGCGGCGAGTACGCGGCGATCATCTCGATCCCGAGCTCGCCCATCGCCCGGCCGAACTGGGTCGGCTTGTCCTTGTCCACCTTCCCGCCCGCCTCCGGCGTGTGCCAGTAGTGCGAGCCCCGGTCCGTGTACAGGCTGTCGAAGAGCCCCTGCACCTTCACCGTCTCCGCGACGCCCCGAAGGCTCGACCACGTTCCCTCCTCCTCGACGAAGAACCCCGAGTACACCCCGCTTGTCGCGTCGTCCATCGTCACGACCAGGTCCCACCCCTGGCCGGGAGCCCATTCGTGCGTCGAGGCGTCCTGGTGGAGCATCATCCCCTCCGCCGGCTTGCGCTCCCGCCTGAGCCGGTGCGCACCCTTCCTGCGCCCCTTCCTCACCAGGCCCGCCTCCTGAAGGCGGCTCTTCACCCAGGTGTACGACCGCGCCCCGCCGTGCTCGCCCGCGTAGACCTCGTGGTAGAAGTGAAGCACGTTCCACCCCGCACAGCCGTCCCGGTACAGCGCCTCCAGCGCCGCCGCCTCCTCCGGCGACGCCCGCCGGGGAGACGGCCCCGCCACCCGCTTGTCCTTCAGGGCCGCCAGCCCGCCCGCCTCGTAGCGGGCCACCCAGCGCCGGAACGTCCGGTCCGTCACTCCCGGCACGCTCGCCGCCCACGCTTGCGTGACCCGTTTTCGGCGCCATCGATCATAGATCTCTTCGAACCTCGCCATCCGTATCTCTCGCAGCATCTCCGCCCGGTTCATCCAGCCTCCTCGGTGACTGTTCTGAACCGGACAGATTACGTGCTACGAAACCGGACATATTATTTGCTCCTAACAGCCGTGCGGCTCCCGGGGAACGGTAAAGGGAACCCCGCGGACACGAATGGTGATAAATTGAGTGCCGGGGCACACGTGCCCGTGACGAACCCGGTGAGAAGGGAGGAAGTGGAGATCTTGTTGCGGACAGCCTTGAACAAGGTCTGGAGATTGCGTATCCCGCGCCCGCTCTGGTTCGTACTGCTTTTCCTCTGCACCGCGGGTGTGGGGCTTGCCGCTGGCACTTGGCAGAACCTTTGTGTCGACTGCCCTTCAATCGCGCAGATCTACACCTACGAGCCGCAACAGACCAGCAAGGTCTACGCGCGGGACTCGACCCTGGTGCGCGAGCTGGGCCTGGAGCGGCGTACCCCGGTGTCGCTGGCCAGCCTCCCTCCCCACGTTCCCCAGGCCTTCGTCGCAATCGAGGACAGGCGTTTCTACTCGCACGGGGGTCTGGACTGGAAGGGCATTGCCCGGGCCGCTCTGGAGGTAGTCCGCACCCAATCCCTGTCGGGCGCTGGCGGAAGCACGATCACGCAACAGCTGGCCCGCAACATGTTCACGGACAGGATCGGCTTCGAGAAGCGGGTCCTGCGAAAGCTGAAGGAATGGCAGGTCGCTCTCGCTCTCGAGGAGTGGTATTCGAAGGATCAGATCCTCGAGGCATACATGAATCAAATCGGGTATGCCCATGGTTGGTATGGACTTCAAACAGCTTCCAGAAACTATTTTGGCAAGAATGCGATAGACATGAATCCGGCCGAGGCGGCGCTCCTCGCCGCGATCGCGAACCGGCCCGAGCGGTACAGTCCGCTGAACAATCCGGAAGCCGCTCGCGGCCGGCGCAACCTCGTCCTCGATCTGATGGTCCGGGAGGAGTACCTCACGGACGCCGAAGCCGAACGGTGGAAGGCGGAACCCGTCCCGCTGGAGCGCGCACGGAGCGTGCAGGTTCAGGCTCCGTACTTCGTCGAGTGGGTGCGGGGGATCCTCTACGACCGCTTCGGCGGCAAGCTCTACACCGCGGGGCTCAGGATCTACACAACCCTTGATCTGGACATGCAGGCCGCCGCCCAGGCCGCCATGGAGAACGGGTGGCAACGAATCGAGGGCTGGCCCGGGTTCTCTCACCCCACCTATCGCGAATTCACTGCGGAGACGGATGAGGTCGACATCGACGACATCCCGTACGTGCAGGGGATGTTCATCGCCGTCGACCCGCAAACGGGCAACGTGCGGGCCTTGATCGGCGGCCGGGACTTCGACCACTCCGAATTCAACCGGGCGACCCAGGCCCGGCGTCAAGCCGGATCTGCCTTCAAGCCGTTCGTGTACGCCGCGGCGCTCGAAAGCGGAATCCCGGCATCAGAGGTGGTTGTGGACGGTCCTGTCGTCCTCGACCAGGTCGACGGCACCACCTGGAAGCCCTCCAACTACGAACCGGAGTTCCTGGGCCCGATCACCATGCGGGAAGGCCTTCGCAAGTCGATCAACATGGTCGCCATCAAGACGGGTATGCGAGTCGGTCTGGAGTCGGTGGCGCAGATGGCGCGCCGCCTGGGGATTCGCACCGAGATCGAACGCTATCCGTCCAGCGCCATCGGGGCAGCGGAAGTCATCCCGATGCAGCTCCTGGAAGCGTATTCGGCCTTTTCGACGCTGGGAACCAGGGTACGCCCCTTTCCCATCCTCAAGGTGGAGAGCGCCGACGGCGAAGTTCTCTGGGAGCCCAGCCCCGAACGCACCCGGGTTCTCGATCCGCTTGTGGCGCGGCTGGCCGTTTCCATGCTGGAGGACGTTGCCTTTCAGGGCACTGGCCACACCGGAATCCACATCACCGGCGGCCTGCCGCTGGATGTCCCTGCGGCCGGGAAGACAGGCACGACCAACGAAGGCCGGGACGTGTGGTTCATGGGCTTCACCCCCAATCTGGCAGCCGGCGTCTGGTTCGGGATGGACGAACCCGTGCCGATCGTTGAGCGGGCAACGGGCGGAGGTTTCGCGTCGCCCGTCTGGGGTGAGTTCATGCGGCGCGTGTACTTCGCGGATCTGCCGACCGGAGAGTCCGGAACCGGCGACGGGGCCGGGGCGATGCCCCTGCTGCCCGTGCCGGATCCCTGGCCGGTGCCGGCAGGACTGATCTCCCGCCGGGTCGACAGCAAGACCGGGAAGCTTGCGTCGAGATGGTGTCCGGCTGACGAAGCCTACGACGAACTCTACCTTCCCGGAACCGAACCCACGGAAGTCTGCGACCGCCAGGCGCGTCCCAACATTCCGCGTCACGACCCCTGATCCCCCTACCTCCCCGAGTCCATGACCGACGAATCCCCCACCCGAATCTTCATCTTCGAGACCACCCACCACGCAATGTGGGCCGAAGACGTGGCGCTCGATCAGGCCATTCCGGTCGAAGTGGTCCCCGCGCCCCCCGACGGCGGGGCGAAGTGCGGGGTCGCTCTGCAAACACCGGCGCACCGAGCGGGCGAGCTGACCGAGGCTCTCGACTCGGAGAGAATCCTCTACCGGGTCCTGCAGGGCTGAGGGGCGACGCAGAGCGCAGCGTCCAGCGCGGATGCGGCGCCGGTCGAAGGCAGCGGGGCTTTGTCAGTCCGCGGTCACCCGCTCGAGGATCAGCGGCAATGGATCGAACTCCACCGCGTCCGCCACGGTGACCGCGTCCGCCACCACGCGTGTGCCGACAAAGAGGTCGTCGTCGACAGCGCCGTGAATCACGGCCAACACATCGCCCGCTGACACGGCGTCGCCCACGCGCACTTTCAATTCGAAGCCGACTCGCGGATCGACATCCTGATCCTGACGGGTCCTCCCTCCGCCCATCGGGATGACGCCGTATCCGAGGGAGCGGGGATCGATCCCTGACACGATCCCTTCACGGCTCGCCGTGACAGCCCGGGTGAGGGACGCGCGCGGCAGGCCGAAATCGGTGCGTGAGAGGTCCACGGAGCCACCCTGTGCGGACACCATCTTCAGGAAGCGTTCGAGCGCACCTCCTCCGTCCAGCGCCTGGGCCGCACGGCACCGGCCATCGTCCAGGCTGTCGAACACGCTGCCGGACAGCCCCATCTCGGCCACCAGTTCGATGCTCAGTTCGCGCAGATCGTCCGGTCCTCCGCCCGAGAGACACTCCACGGCTTCGCGTACTTCCAGCGCGTTGCCCACGGTCCTCCCAAGCGGACGGTCCATCGCCGAGAGAACCGCGGTAACCGCCATCCCGCGCGCGGTGCCGACATCGACCATGGTCCGGGCAAGCTCGCGCGACTCCTCGATGCGGGTAAGAAACGCGCCCTGGCCCACCTTCACGTCCAGCACCAGTCCATCGAGCCCCTCGGCCAGCTTCTTCGACATGATCGACGCCGTGATCAGGGGCAGCGACGGCACCGTGGCAGTCACGTCACGCAGCGCGTAGAGCCTCCGGTCCAGGGGTGCGATCTCCTCCGTCTGGCCGATCATCGCACACCCGACGGACGCGAGCACCTTGTTGAACCGATCGACCGGAATCCGGGTCCGCAGCCCCGGGATCGACTCGAGCTTGTCGAGGGTGCCACCCGTGTGCCCCAGGCTCCGCCCCGACATCATCGGCACGATCATGCCCACTTCGGCCGCGAGGGGCGCGAGGACGATCGAGACCTTGTCCCCCACCCCACCCGTGGAGTGCTTGTCCACCCGGGGACCCCCCGTCACACCCCTGTCCAGCACATCACCCGAGTGGAGCATGACCTCCACCATGACATCCAACTCTTCGACGCCGAGTCCGTTGAAGTACACCGCCATGAGGAACGCGGCCATCTGATCGTCGCCGACTGCACCGTCCAGGTACGCCTTGAGCAGTCCCCGCATCTCGCCCGGCGTGAGGGCGTTGCCGTCCCGCTTGTGTGCGATCACCTGCTGCGGGATTACACCGCGCCCCCTCACTGCCCGCCACCCCGGCATCGGCGAGATCGGCCCCGAGTCACGGCGGCGGTTCCCGGGGTCGCACCAGGACGGCGTCGAAGCTGAAATCCGAGGGGACCAGCCGGGCTTCATGGCGCGCAAGGGTCAGCGTGTGCAGCACCAGCCGCACGGAGAGCCTGCTTCCCGGAAGCTCCAGTACCAGGGCTTCCGGGGGAACCCGCACATCCTCGGTGTCGCCGAGAGTGGAGGAGATCGTGTCGAAGGCGCGCCGGGGCTGCCCCGCGAGCTCGATCAGGTGACTCAGCGACGTCCGCCCCTCCTCGACGCCTCCCAGCCACATCACGATCTCGACGCTGTCCTCCGAGAGTGCGAATTCGAGCGCCTCTCCCCCGACCCTGGCTTCGCCGTCCTCTTCCGCGGGGATGAGGAGGTCGAATCCCGCCACGGGGACCGGTGCCGAGCGGTCGTTCGAGGCAAGTCTGACGGGAAGGCCGGATGGAATGGCCCGAACGCCAAGGGCCTCGATGACCCGCTCGATGCGCCCCTCCCGCTCCGCCCGCGCCCCCTCGGCTCCGGACTCGAGGGACGTGTCCGCCACAGCCACGAGTGCCCCGTCCCCGCCATCCTCCGCGTACCACGCGTCCACCGCCCTGGTGCCGTGGTGGCTCACAAGGTAGGCGACCACCTCTCCCACCTGTTCCATATCCTGCTGCGGTATCTCGACGACACCGGGCGTGACGCGCCCGTCGACCAGTGCCCCGTGTCCGACCAGGATCCGCTCCATCCGCGCCACCTGGCTCCTATCGGCGACGGCGTAGGCGGACCAGGGTCCCACGAAGGCGACCACGCCGATGATGGCCAGCGACAGGGGGATCACCTTGATGTCGCGGGTACGGCGAATCGCGTAGTAGAGGGCCATGCCGGCCAGCCACACGGCCAGAACCCCGAGGAGGTAGCGCCGCTCCGTGATTCCGTACTGTTCCACACGCTGCCAGAGCGCGAGCACAACCATGGCCGCAGACGGCAGAATCGCAATCCAGAACGCCAGCGCGTAGCGGTCGATCCAGCCACGCTCCCGCTTCATGCGCTCCGGGTGGATCAGCAGCAGCGAGAAGATGCCCACCCCGGCGAGGCTCGTCACCAGATAGCTGATCCACCCGCTCGGCCACGTTTCCGTCACCAGGATCTTGCCCATGTAGATGGTCAGGATGGTGACGTAGACGGCCACGAGGGGGAGCATGACGAACTGCCCGAAGACCTTGAGTCCCGCCGGGTAGAAGTGGCTGCGGTCGAGCCGGGCGAAGTCCGCGGGCACGCCAGCGAGGAAGAACAGAGGCTGGAAGAAGTAGGCGATCAGGAAGAAGAGCCTCACGTACTGCGGATCGGACACGTCGACACCGAGCAGGTTGTCGACGGCGGCCAGGGCCAGCGCGAGCCCGGCGTACAGCGCCAACGCATAGACGCTCGCCAGGACGAAGCGGTAAAAGAGCGAACGGTTGAACTGCCAGAACCCATTCGCCTCTCCGACCCTCAGGTACGGCAGCACCGCCACGACCAGGTGCAGGGTCACGGTCAGGTGGCCGTACCGCTGGGGCAGGCTGTCGGTTTCCCAGCCCTCGAAGCACACGTACAACAGCACGAGCAGGGCCGCTCCAAGGCCGGCGGCCGACCACCGGGCTCTCGCCGCCCACCGCCAGCGCTCGCTCAGCAGGGTGAGCGCGACGAACAGCGGCACCCCAAGGCTCGCAACGCGCCAGATCGCCCACCACCGATCCGCCACGTCGGTATCGATGGCCAGAGCCGCCGCGGAGCCCGCCACGAAGGCACAGGCCACGGCCTCGGGGAACCTGTTCGCCGCGGCCAATGCCGCGTCACGGACGCGGTCGAGCGACGGCAACTTCAACGGGCTCGCTCCGCAGTCACGATATGGCGGCTACCCCGGTCTTGCTGCCCGGCTCGGGACGCGCGGGAGGCTCCCAGTCGGCCATTCCCTTCAAGTACTGGTTCAGCCAGCGCATCTCCTCGATCAGCAGCGTCCGCCGGTGCCGCGGCTCCCGGATTCCGTGACCTTCGCGCGGAAACAGAATGAAGCGGGCGTCGACTCCCAGATGGCGCAGGCCGGCGAAGAAGTTCATCGACTGCTCCATGGTGTCGGTCCGATCCTCCGAGCCGTGGAAGAGGATCGTCGGGGTCGTAACCTTGTCGAGGTGGCTGAAGGCCGAACGCTCCGTCCAGTACTCCCGGTTCGACCAGGGGTCGCCACCCAGGTACCAGCGGACGACATCGAAGTTGAAGCCCGCGCCGAACTCGCTCCGCCAATCCGCGACCATGGCCCCGAGGCTCGCCGCCTTGAACCGGTCCGTGCGGGTGATCGTCCAACCGCCCAGGATCCCTCCGTAGCTCCAGCCCTTGACGGCAAGGGAATCGGGGTGGGCAACACCCCGGGCGATGATCGCGTCCACGCCGGTCATGAGATCCTGGTAGTCCCCTCCGCCGATGTCGTTCATGTTGCCGCGCAGAAGGGCGTCGCCATACCCGGACGAGCCTCGGACATTGGGCTGCAGAATGGCGTAGCCCTGCGCGACCAGGAGTTGCGCGTCGGCGTCGAAGCCGCGGGTGAAGACGCCCGCAGGCCCGCCGTGGATCTCGAGAACCGACGCACCGGGCGCGCTCCTGCCGGGGGGCTGGTAGAGGATTCCCTCGATCTCGAGTCCGTCGGAACTCGTCCAGCGCACCACTTCGGGCTCGGCCAGCTCCTTCCCCGCAAGATTGGGATTCGCCTCCGTCAGCCGCGTCCTGGAACCGTTGCCCAGATCGTAGAGCCAGAGATCGCCGGGATCGGTGGGACTCGCGTACTGGACCGCGGCCAGATTGTGGAGGGCGTCGAAGGACGCACCGCCCAGCACGCCCTGCTCGCGCGTCAGCTGTTCCATTTCGTCGGAGCGGATATCGATGCGGAAGAGGTTCGCGTCCGTGCGGTCAAGGGCGACCATGTCGATGGAGCGCCCCCCGGGATTCCACCGGTAGCTCCGCATGTCCAGGTCCGTATCCGGAATCAGCTGCCTCGTCTCTCCGGTGGGGATATCGTGGTGATAGAGGTTCCCCTGGTCGAGTTCCCATGTCTCGAGGTCCGGCGCCACGAAGGTGATCGCGCGGCCGTCGGGTGACCAGCGCAGCTGCGACTCCGGCGCGTCGTTGTCGGTGATCTGCATCTCTTCGCCACTCGCGATGGTCAACAGCACGATTTCGGCCAGGTGCCCGGCATTCCGACGATTCTCGCCCCGGTGCGCATAGGCCAGGAAGTTGCCGTCGGGCGATGGTGCGAAGTCCCCGATGCGGCGGGGCTCCGGGGTCAGCCGGGTCGCGTCGTGGGGAGCGTCGCCCAGCTCTACCATCACCTGCCAGACCCCGTTCCAGGATCCCCGGGTTTGGCCGTTGGGCCCCTCGTCGATGAAGACGGCGTCGTCTCCGTTCTTCCGTTCCTTCTCTACGCCATCCGGCAGCGAGTCGCTGGCCAGGAAGAAGATCGACCCACTGTCCCCCGACCAGCGGTAGGAGCCTGCCGCCGTCACATGCCGGGTGAGCTGTACGGCCTCGCCGCCGTCAACCGGGAGGACGAACAGCTGCCGTACCTTGTCGCTGTCGCCGGCCGGACGCGTGAACGACACCCACCTCCCGTCGGGGGACCATTCGGGGCTGCTGTCGTCGGCAGAGCCCGTAAAGGGCCGTGCATTCTTCCCGTCGGCCCCGACGACCCATATCCGGCTCACTCGCTTGTTCTCGTCCCAGTCCAACTCGTCCCTGACGAAGAGGACGCGGGATCCATCCGGCGCGAGTCGGGGCCCCGAGACCCGCACCATGTCGATCGCGTCGTCAAAGGAGAAGGTCTGCTCGCCACCGTCCTGGGCGGCCAGCCGAGCGGCGCCCAACCCGGCGAAAAGGGCTGTCAGCGAAACGAGTGGGCCGTACATGCGCATTGTTCGTGCTCCATCGAGAAACCGAGTGTGGCGGATTCTCAATAATAGACGTGAAGCACGTTGTCGGCATCTCGGGCGGCAATGGGCGGCGCGGACGCCGACGGCGCCACACGGCCCGACGGGGGGGACGGGGGTCGGTGCGGGAGACCCCGGTCCCGGTCGCGCTACCGCGACTGAATGATGAGTTCCAGCAGCTCCCCGGGCCCGACCGGAAGGGTCTCGGTGAGGAAGTCGGCCCCGGCCAGGAACTTGACCCTCAGTTGAATGTCCGGGAGATACCACGATGTCTTGAAGGTGGCCTCACCCTTCCCGGGAACGATACCCAGCCGCCGCGACGCGCCGCCGCGGGCGGTGTAGACGGTGGCCTGGCTGAAGTGGAGGTTGCGGACGAGGATCTCGATCTGTTCCGCCTCGCGCGCATCCCGCGCCAACGGGTTGTCCCTCGATCCGCCCGTGGCCACGCACCCGGCAAGGACGGGAACAAGGAACGCGGTCAATGCCACCGCCCGCCGCCCGGGACGAAACAGGGTGTGCGACTTCCAGCTGAACATGTTCATCTCCCATGATGGAACGAGCTATCGGTCTCCGTTGTACCCGGCGGACAGCGCAAAGCTCCCCGGACCGCCGCAACGCTCCCCGGACCGCTGCGGGGGACGGCGACCCGTCACGGAGATCGCGCCGGTCTCCTGATCGGACCCTGACGTAACGGCAGGGTGCCGCCGTACAGGTCAGCGCGACTCCATCGGCACGAAGTCCCGGCGGGGATGGCCCCGAAACACCTGGCGCGGCCGTGCGATCTTCTGTTCGGGGTCGACGACCATCTCCTCCCACTGGGCCAGCCATCCCACCGTGCGCGGAATGGCGAAGAGCACGGGGAAGAGTTCGACCGGAAAGCCCATCGCCTGGTAGATCAGACCAGAGTAGAAGTCCACGTTGGGGTACAGGTTCCGCTTCACGAAGTACTCTTCCTGGAGCGCGATCTTCTCCAGCTCCAGAGCGATGTCAAGAAGCGGATTGCGTCCGGTGACCTCGAAGACCTCGTCGGCAGCGCGCTTGATGATCGTGGCCCGGGGATCATATGCCTTGTAGACCCTGTGGCCGAACCCCATCAGCCGCCGTTCGCCGCGCCGCACGCTGTCCATGAACGCGGGGATGTTGTCGGTCGTGCCGATCTCGGTGAGCATCCGCAGAACCGCCTCGTTGGCCCCCCCGTGCAGCGGACCGTAGAGCGCACCCATCGCGCCGGCCATCGCCGAGTAGGGATCCACCCGCGAGCTGCCGATCACCCGCATGGCCGTCGTCGAGCAATTCTGCTCGTGGTCGGCGTGGAGGACGAAAAGGACGTCCAGAGCGCGGACCAGGGCGGGGTGCGGCCGGTATTCCCGTCCCCCGATGCGGAAGAGCATGTTCAGGAAGTTCGCGGTGTAGGAGAGCCCGTTCTCCGGATAGACGTAGGGCAGGCCCTTGTGATGCCGGAAGGCGAAGGCTGCCAGCGTAGGCATCTTGGCCAGCAGACGGATGATCTGAATCCGCCGATTCTCCGGGTCGTCCACCTGCTTGGCCTCAGGGTAGAAGGTCGAAAGCGCCGCCACCGTCGAGATCATCATCCCCATGGCGTGGGCGTCGTACCTGAAGCCCTGAAGGATGGTCAGTACGTTCTCATGAACGTAGGTGTGGAAGGTCACCCGGTGAACGAAGTCGTCGAGCTCCTCCCGAGTCGGGAGTTCTCCGTTCAGGATCAGATGGGCCACCTCGAGGAACGAGGCTTGTCCGGCGAGCTGCTCGATGGGGTACCCGCGGTACTCCAGGATGCCCTTGCCGCCCTTAACATCCGTAATCCGGCTGGTGGTAAACGCGGTGTTGGTGAAGGCGGGGTCGTAGGCCATCATCCCGAAGTCGGTGTCGTGCACCTTGATCCTGCGCAGATCCATGGCGCGGATCACGTTGCCGTCGAGGACATCCACTTCGTATTCCCGGCCCGTGCGGTTGTCGATGATGGTCAGGGTGTCTCTGGCGTCGTTCGCGGACATCTCGTCTCCGGGGCCGGCTTGTCGCCGGGCAAGGGGGCTTGCGCAGGCTGTTCAGCCTTGAATTGTAGCACCGGGAGCGGTTCTCCCAAAAGGGGTTGATGCCAATGGCAACCATACCCCGGACGCGACTCGAGAAAGGCTGGCCTCACCTCCACCCAATCATGTTGGCATGATAGGCATCACGGAGATCCGGGTCGTGTTCAGAACCTGCATGAAATGCTTGGTGTAGACCCGGAGTTGTCCCAACCCCGGAATCCAGTCCATGGAGTGGATCACTTCGGACGAGTACATCTGGAGTGCGTCCTCATGCGGCGGCGCGCGAGCAGCTGCTCGGCCCGCGGGCGAACCGTCAGCCCCTCGAGGGCCACCGGGTCGGGCGCAAGGCGGATGTCGAGGCCGTTCCCGTCGGATACCGTGACGGCCCCCTGGCTTGTGCGATAGCCCAGTTGCTCGACCACGATATTCCACGTGCCGGGAGGGAAGTCGGCGAAATGGAAGCGTCCCAGCAGGTTGGACTGCGCGTAACGCTTCAGCTCCGGCACCTTGATCACGGCGGCGATGACGGGGTCGCCGCTCAGGGCGTCCAGGATCCGGCCCGTGAGCGTGAACGCCGGCCCCGAAGAATCGGCGGGAGGCGGGGGAATCGAGTCCTGCGCACGCACGCCCCGAACGTCCGTCCCGGAAGCTGCCACGGCCAAACACAACAGCACGAACCGCACCGAGAGCCAGCCGCGACGCGTCGCGCGCAGTTTCAGTCCCCGCCGGCAACCTCTCGTGCGCACCGGCTCAACAACCGAGGCCGACGACCCTGCCGGCGAGCCCCGCACCGTCAGGGGTGGATGCGCTCGAAGACTCCACGGTTACCGTCCTTGTCGAAGGCGATCACGTCGTACGGCTGCGGATTCGGCCCCTCCATCCCAGGAGAACCGATCGGCATCCCCGGCACGGCGATCCCTGCGAGCTCGGGCGCCTCGTCCAGGAACGCGCGGATGACGCGGGCGGGCACATGACCTTCGATGACGTAGTCGCCGACAATGGCCGTGTGACAGGACGACAGGTCGAACGGCACTCCCGTCCGCTCCTTCACCGAGGCCATGTCCACCACATTCTCCACACTCACCTTGAAGCCCGCGGCCTGCATGTGGTCCACCCACTTGGTGCAGCAGCCACAGGTGGGCGACTTGTAGACGTGGATGTCGGCATCCGCCGGCTGATCCCCCGGACGAAAGGACATGACCAGCGCGACGCCGCCAAGCAGCAGGATCCCTGCGGCCAGTTTCTTCATGCTCATTGCAATCCCTTCCAGTTCGGACCCGGGGGCGGAAGGGTCCACTCCCTGCCCCGCTGTACACCAACTACAAGATAGCCTGCCGCCGGGTCCGGCTGAAAGCGTGAGAGCGCCGCTCCGGCCCACCGGGTCCCATCCCGGCATGTGGCAGTCCCGTGACTCCGCTGCGCCGGGCCACCCCCGCAGCAGGGCCACCCCCGCAGCAGGGACGCCCCCGCTCGGTTCAACCGGGGCGCCCCACTTCCAGCCCCTTGCCACCCGGCTACCCCGGGATCGACAATCAACTCGGCGCAGAGCGCCCCCACATCCGCATGCCTCCACGAAATGAGGTTCGACGTTGCACACGAGATTCCGCTACGCCCCGGCCATCGCCCTTTTCCTGCTCTTCCCCGCCGGCGCTACCGCCCAGCCGGAGGACGCCTACGACTACTGGCAGTTCAACCGCGAAGTCATCAGCCGCGGAATGCAGGCGGTCTTCCTCTGCAACGGCCTCTTCACCTCCAACCGGACGCTGGAAGAGGTCTTCGCCCAGGAGATCGCCTACATCCGTGATCCGGTGGGCACGGCGGCGGGCGGTGACTACGAGGTCGACTGGAGTCGCCGCGCGGTGGCGATTGGCGCCCCGGGCGCGGTTCCCACCATGAGGGCGGCCTTCCGCGAAGGCATCGGATGCGTGATCATGGCGCCCGACCAGAACTTCGATGACATCGAAAGCCTCCCCGTGCTGGACATGCCCCCGCCACCCGGCGACCCCGCCACGACCGCCTGGCCCGACGGCGACCTGGTCGAGGATTCCACCCTGCCGCCGGAGGTCGACGCGGCAGCCCTTCAGGCCGCCTCCGACTGGGCCTTCGAGCGCGAGTCCCCGGAGCAGGTCACCCTGAGCCTCATGGTCGTCCACGGCGGCAACATCGTCCACGAGCGCTACGCCCCCGGCGTCGACGCCTCCACGCGCACGCGCACTTGGTCCACCGCCAAGAGCATCGCCGTGACCCTCATCGGGATCCTGGCAGACCAGGGCCGCATGGAACTGGACGCCCCCCTCGGCTTCGACTGGCTGCCCCGGGCGGCATCCCCGCAGGCGGACCCGCGCGCGCAAATCACCCTCCGCAACGTCCTCAACATGTCGAGCGGGCTCTACCCCATCGACAATCGCGGCCTCGAGTACGCGACGGGTTCGGGGCTCTCCTACTGGGCTGGCGCAAGCTCCGTCACCGGCGCGCGCCACCGAGCCCTGATCCGGGAGCCGGGGACCAGCTGGGACTACGAGAACTACGACACCCTGCTCGGCATCTACGCCATGAAGCTCGCCCTGGGCGACGACTACCCGACATTCCCGCGCAGCGCGCTTCTGGACCGCATCGGCATGCGCAACACCCTGCTCAGCGTGGACCGTTTCGGAGACTTCATCCTGAGCAGCCAGGTCTACACCAATGCGCGCGACCTGGCCCGCTTCGGCCTCCTCTACCTCAACGGCGGCGTCTGGAACGGGGAACGGATCATTTCCGAGGAATGGATCGACTTCGTGCGCACCCCCGCCCCCGCAACCGCCGAGAGCGGCGACTTCTACGGGGGTCAGTGGTGGCTGGTGCCCGGCGACCGCGCGGACGTGCCCGGCAATGCCTACTCCACGGCCGGAAACCGGGGACAGTTCGTGGTGGTCGTCCCGACGCACGACCTGGTGATCGTCCGCCGCGGGCTGGACTACGGCCGCCAGGGATTCGACCGCTGGAACCTGACCCGGGAAGTGCTGAAGGCCGTGCGGCCCGTGGCCGACGGGGATTGACCCCGCCCGGGCAAAGCAACGGCCGGACCGCGACCTGCAAAGTGCCGAGGGAGGGACTCGAACCCTCACGCCCGCAAGGGCAAAGGTTTTTGAGACCTTCGCGTCTACCGGTTCCGCCACCTCGGCTGACTGCAACCGGGAGGGTCCGATCGCATTCCACTATTGTAGTCCCATCGTCACCCATGTTGAAGCCGAGAGAGGAGATTCACTGCAAATGGGCGCCATGCCTGGTCGTGGGGAAAGAAAGGGGAAGGTCCCCGCGAACTGATGAATGTCCGGGCGATGGCGGCCTCCCCGGCAGGGGGGATCGTTCTCGTGGATTCCAGAAACCGGCGGATCGTGTCCGTTTCGGCAGATGGGGTCTGGGAACGCGAGGTCAGGCTGGAGAACCTGGAAGGCGATGTCCAGCACGTCATTCCACTGTCGTCGGGCAACTATCTGCTGACTACGACCGGGGAGGAGCCCTTTCCCGTGGTATCGGCCGAAGGCACGACGATTGGAGCGCTCCCGTCTCCGTGGCCCGAGGGCTTCGGCCAGATGCACGCCATTCAGCTGCAGGGGCGGGCCGTACATTGGCGGGAAGACCGATGGGTCTTCGGATTCACTGCCGGGAACGGTTGGTTCACCTTCGACGGTGTCGGGGAGGGTTCCCTGCGCGGCACGTATCCCTACGTCGAACATGGGAGTTCCCCGGGTTGGGAGTTCAGGAATCGCGCGACGGCAACACCACAATCCGCAGCACCGGTATGCTGTCCCGCCCGTCATGGTCAGGATACGACCTCGGCGTCCGCGGTGACACACTGCTGGTCCTGCCGGGCGGGAGCTCGCCCATTCGCCTCCGCGTGCTCGACAAATACGATCTCCAATCGGGTGCCTACCTGGGGTCGCAGGAGTTGCCAGGTCCCGCAACCCGGTTTGCTGGTCACGGAGATGTGCTGTTCATCATCGACACATTCGGACTGCTTCCGATAGTCACATCGCTCCGCGCAAGAGCGCCGGGGGATTGAGTTAGTTCCCCCCGCTCGCCATCCTTGAGGGTTGAGACTTGATCCCCCTGTAGGAGCCGACCCCGCGTGCAATCCCGTCCGACCGACCCCTTCGGAGCTCTCGCCACCGTCGTTCTCGCCGAGGGACCGACCTCCTTCTACCGCCTGGGCCGCCTGGAAGAGACCGGCGTTGCCTCGCTGGACCGCCTTCCCTTCTCCATCCGGGTCCTCCTGGAGAACGTGCTGCGCAACGCCGGCGACGGCCATGTGTCGCCGGAACACGTCGAGGCCGTAGCCGCCTGGAGCCCGTCCAACGCGGGCGCGGACTTTCCGTTCATGCCCACGCGGGTGGTCCTCCAGGACTTCACCGGAGTGCCCGCCATCGTGGACCTGGCGTCCATGCGCGACGGCATCCGCGAGATGGGCGGCGACCCGGCGCGCATCAACCCGCTCGTGCCCGCCGACCTGGTCATCGATCACTCGGTGCAGGTCGACTTCTTCGGGACCGGGTTCGCCTTCGAGAAGAACGTGGCGCGCGAATATGAACGCAACCGGGAGCGCTACGCCCTGCTGCGCTGGGCCCAGGAGGCGTTCGAGAACTACAGCGTGGTGCCGCCGGGGACGGGCATCGTGCACCAGGTCAACCTGGAGTACCTGGCATCGGTGATCCACCGCCACGAGCACGACGGCACCTTCCTCGCCTACCCGGACACCGTGGTCGGGACCGACTCCCACACCACAATGGTCAACGGACTGGGCGTGGTGGGCTGGGGGGTCGGGGGGATCGAGGCCGAGGCCGTGCTCCTGGGGCAGCCCTACTACATGCTGTTGCCCGAGGTGGTCGGCGTGAAGCTCACCGGCGCGCTCCCCGAGGGGGCGACAGCGACCGACCTGGTGCTGCGCGTGACGGAGCTGCTGCGCAGACACGGGGTCGTCGGCAGGTTCGTGGAGTACTACGGCGCCGGGCTGTCCGGGCTCACCCTTCCCGACAAGGCCACGTTGGCCAACATGTCACCCGAGTACGGGGCGACGGTCGGTTTCTTCCCCGTAGACGCCGAGACGCTCACCTACCTGCGCGGCACGGGCCGGAGTCCCGAGATGGTCGAACGGGTCGAACGGATCGCGCGCGAGCAGGGGCTCTTCCGCACCGACGACACTCCGGACCCCGAGTACACCTCGACGATGGAGCTGGACCTCTCCTCCATCGAGCCCTGCGTGGCCGGACCGAAGCGCCCGCAGGACCGGATCAACCTCACGGACATCCGCCCGGCCTTCGGGCGCGACCTCCCGGGGCTCGTTCCGGCCGGCTTCTCCCTGCAGGGAAGCGGTGACGGACCCGGTGCGGGCGGCACGGCCGTGGCCACCAGCCGGCGCCGCACCGTCGACATCGAGATGGACGGCCGCACTGTGGAGATCGGCGACGGCACCATCGTGGTGGCCGCGATCACGAGCTGCACGAACACCTCCAACCCGTCGGTGATGGTCGGCGCCGGCCTCATGGCGAAGAAGGCGCGCTCCCTCGGCATGGAGGTCATGCCCTGGGTGAAGACGAGCATGGCGCCCGGCTCGCAGGTGGTCACCGACTACCTCGAGGCCGCGGGCCTGATGAAGTATCTGGAAGAGCTGCGCTTCAACCTGGTGGGGTATGGCTGCACGACGTGCATCGGCAACAGCGGCCCCCTTCCCGGGGCGGTGGCCAAAGCGGTCTCGGAGCACGGCCTGGTGGTGGCATCGATCCTCTCGGGCAACCGCAACTACGAGGCCCGCATTCACACCCTCGTGCGCGCCAACTATCTGGCGTCGCCCATGCTGGTCGTGGCCTTTGCCCTGGCCGGGCGTATCGACATCGACCTGTACAACGAACCGCTGGGCCAGGGCGCCGATGGCCGCTCGGTCTTCCTGTCCGACCTCTGGCCCACCCCGAAGGAGATCCGCGACACGGTCGCCGCCTCGCTCAAGCCGGAGATGTACCGCGAGCGCTACGCCCGCGTCTTCGATGGCGACGAGCACTGGCAGGCCCTCCCGCTCCCGGAAGAGGGAAACCTCTACGAGTGGGATGCGGATTCCACCTACATACGTAATCCACCCTTCTTCCAGGGCATGAGCGCGGATCCGTTTCCGCTCGAGGACGTGCATGGAGCCTACGCCCTGGCCCTCCTGGGACAGACCGTCACCACGGACCACATCTCCCCCGCCGGGGCGATCCCGCCCAGCGAGCCCGCCGGGCGCTACCTGCAGGAGCACGGCGTGGACCCGATCCGCTTCAACACCTTCGGATCGCGGCGCGGCAACCACGAGGTGATGATGCGCGGGACCTTCGGCAATGTGCGGCTCAGGAACCTCATGCTCGACGACAAGGAGGGCGGCTACACGGTTCACGTGCCCAGCGGCGAGATGACGACGATCTTCGAGGCCTCCGAGCGGTACCGCGCCGCCGGGACGCCGCTGGTCGTGATCGCAGGGCGGGAGTACGGCACCGGCAGCTCCCGGGACTGGGCGGCCAAGGGCACGCTGCTGCTTGGCGTGAAGGCGGTGATCGCCGAAAGCTACGAGCGGATCCACCGCTCGAACCTGGTGGGGATGGGCGTGCTGCCGCTGCAGTTCAGGGAAGGCCATGGCGCCGAGCGGCTCGGGCTGACGGGGTTCGAGGTCTACGAGGTGACCGGAATCGCAACCGGATTGGAGCCGGGCGGCGAGGTGGCCGTCAGCGCGACCCGGGAGGACGGATCGACGGTCGCCTTCAGCGCGATCGTACGGCTGGATTCGGATGTGGAGCTCGATTACTATCGCAACGGCGGCATTCTCCACACGGTGCTCAGGAAGCTGGCGACCGGGGCGATGTAGACGGGCTCAGCCGGCGCGCATTGCGGTGCGCCTCCGCCAAGTGGCTCAGCGCCGCTCCTCGTCACTCCGCAACATGGAAACCCGTAAAGCGTTGCAACGCCTCGATATGCGGGAACGCGGCACCGGGCGGTTACCATATCCGCTACCCTAACGTATCTGGCCCCGAGGGACTGGCGACGGGCACGGAAGCACTACACCCGGCCCCATTGAAGGTTCTCCCGATTCGGGTAGTAGGGGACATGCCGCCCGCCTCGGGGTGGCGTCACCCGAACACCGGAGCAATCAGCAATGATAGATCTGGACATTTACGACGACGACGACTGCCCGGACACCTTCCCGGTCCGCATTGCGGTAATCGTAGGTACAGCCGAAAAGGCACTAGTGTAGTGTCCTAATCATAATAGCTATTATATGGAAGCAGCGGCCAGCGCCTGCCTGGCCCGTTCCACCTTCTCGAGAATCTCGGCCGCCGGTTTGGTCCAGACCAGGGGCCTCGGGTCCTCGTTGTAGGTCTCGATGTATTCCTTCAGGACGCCTCGAGGTGGTCGACGGAATGGAAGACGCCGCGGCGAGCTTCTGCGTCAGCGTGGAGAAGAAGCGTTCGACCAGGTTCAGCCACGACGCGCTGGTCGGGGTGAAATGCAGGAAGACGCCGCTTCTGGCTGCGGGATCCATTCCGCACCCTGGAGTGCTTGTGGGTCGCGTAGTTGTCCAGGATGATGTGGATCTCCTGGTCCTTCGGCACCGCCTTCTCCACCCTCCGCAGGAACTTCAGCACCTCCTGGTGGCGGTGCCGCTTGTAGGTCTCGCCGAGGACCTCGCCCGACGCCACGTCCAGCGCCACGAAGAGCGACGTGGTGCCGTGGCGCTTGTAGTCGTGCGGTCATCGTCCCGCAGCGCCCTTCTTCAGCGGCAGCCCCGGCTGCGTGCGGTCCAGCGCCTGGACCGAGCTCTTCTCGTCGAAGCTGAAGACGGCCGCGTTGTCCGGCGGGGAGGTACAGCCCCACCACGTCCTGAAGCTTCTCCTCGAAGCGCGGATCCGTGCTCAGCTTGAAGGTCCGCACCAGATGCGGCTTCAGCCCGCCGAGCGCCAGACCCGGTGCACGAAGCTGTGCGTCGTCCCCGCCGCCCGCGCATGGACCGGCACGACCAGTGCGTCCCGTCCGGCGCTCCGGCTGCGTCGTCAGCCGGATCACCTCGCGCCTCAGCGCCGCCTGGGCCACCGGGAGAAGGACGCTCCTTCGCAATCCCTTCCAGCCCCTCGTCCGGAACCGCCGCCTCCACCGCCCGACCTTGTCTCTGGTCGGTTCCCAGCTTCGCGGCCGATCGCTTGTTCGACTCATGCCGCGGCCATCAGCACCATCCGCGAACGCTCCCGCAGCCGCATCGCCGCGCTCCGCGACCGCGACAACCGCTCCAGCCGCTGCCGGATGGCATCCGAAAGCTCGATCTTGGATGGGCCCCTCCTCTTCTCGGTGTACGATGAAGAAGAAGGTAACTGAGCTTCACTAGATAATCAATGCTTTATTCGCGACACTACACTAGTGTAGTGTCCGCGATATAACCTTGTTAAGGACGGCGGTGCGAGTTATGGTTCCTCTTCGTGCGGGATCGAGAGGCGTTTGACGAGGAGGAGCCATGCGGAAGGCGGTCGGGATCGAGCTTGCGGAGGGAGACCGGGAGGTTCTGGAGCGGTGGTCGCGGTTGCGGAGCGCGACGGTGCGGCTGCGGGAGCGGTCGCGGATCGTGCTGATGGCCTCGGAGGGGATGACGAACAGGGCCATCGCCGAGGAGCTGCGA
Organism: Longimicrobiales bacterium; assembly: GCA_963555795.3. Taxonomy (GTDB): domain Bacteria; phylum Gemmatimonadota; class Gemmatimonadetes; order Longimicrobiales; family Gaopeijiaceae; genus Bin94. Next base: position 2,160,926 of record CAUVXA020000007.1, read on the forward strand.
ACGCACACGGACAAGGCGGGCCGCTGGCGGCGGCGGTACGCGGGCGAGGGGCTGAAGGGGATCGGGAAGGAGCGTCCCCGGGGCGGGAATCACGGGGGCAAGTGCCCGAAGGCGCAGGCGGCGCTGAGGGCGGAGATCATCCGCCGGACGACGCAGGAGAGGCCGCCGGACGCGACGCACTGGTCGTGCCGGCCGATGGCGCGGGCGGTGGGCACGACACACAGCTTCGTGAACACGGTGTGGCGGTCCGCGGGGCTGAAGCCCCGCCTGTGGCGCACCTTCAAGGCGAGCACGGATCCGCGCTTCGAGGAGAAGCTGCAAGACGTTGTGGGGCTGTACCTTGACCCGCCGGACAACGCGGCGGTCTTCAGCTTTGACGAGAAGAGCTCGGTCCAGGCGCTCGACCGGACGCAGCCGGGTCTGCCGCTGAAGCCCGGCCGCTGCGGGACGATGACGCACGACTACAAGCGCCACGGGACCACGTCGCTGTTCGTGGCGATGGACGTGGCGTCGGGCGAGGTGACCGGCGAGACGTACCGCCGGCACCGCCACCAGGAGGTGCTCCGGTTCTTCCGCAAGGTCGAGAAGGAGGTGCCGAAGGGGCGGGAGATCCACATCATTCTGGACAACTACGCGACCCACAAGCACCAGAAGGTGAAGGCGTGGGCCGAACGCACGAAACGCGTCCGCTTCCACTTCGTCCCGACGAGTTCCTCGTGGCCGAACCTGGTCGAGCGCTTCTTCAGCACGCTGACGCAGAAGCGGATCCGCCGCGGCGTCTTCCACTCCGTCGGCCACCTAGAATCGTGCCTGAAGCAGTACATCGAGACCCACAACGAGAACCCCCGGCCGTTCGTCTGGACGAAGTCGGCCGCGCAGATCCTCGAGAAGGTGCACCGGGCCCGCAAGGCGCTCGCCGCCGCCTCCGCGTAGGTGCATTATGTTTCGGACACTACACTAGCCCCCAACCAAGCGTGATTCGTCGCCGGCCCCTTGTTAAAGAGTACCGGAAAGGCTTATCCTGATTGTCGTTAGCAGATCTCGGCGCGAGTCGCCGTATCTCAACCAGGAGGCCTTTCCGGTGAAGACAATATCGCACAAACAAAGCCGAAGGAACAATGCCCGGCGGAGGCGGAAGGTGAAGGCGCGGCATGCGAGGGGGAGGCGGTGGGGCACGGGGCCGAAGCCGATGTTCGGGTCCGGCAGGGTGCGCTACGAGATCGGGGCGCGGATCAACGCGATGAGCTACGGGGGCATCGGCGTGGTCCGGCGGCTGGTGTCGAAGCTGGGGCTGGCCGGGGAGATCAACCGGCGGCTGGCGCTGCTGAAGCGGCATCTTCCGTACCACGAGTCGGACCACGTGCTGAACATCGCGTACAACATGCTGTGCGGAGGCGCGCGGCTGGAGGACCTGGGCGCCCTGCGCAACAACGCGGCCTACATGGACGCCCTGGGGGCGGAGGTGATCCCGAGCCCGACGGCGGCGGGCGACTTCACGCGCCGCTACGGCGAGGCGGACGTCATCGAGCTGCAGGAGTGCATCAACGCGGTGCGGCCGCGGTTGTGGCGGGGCCGGGGCCGGGACCTGCTGGGGCCGGTGGCGTACATCGACGTGGACGGGACGCTGGCGCCCACGCTGGGCGAGAAGAAGGACGGCATCGACATGTCCTACAAGGGGGTGTGGGGCTACCACCCGCTGGTCGTCTCGCTGGCCAACACCGGCGAGGTGCTCTACCTGGTGAACCGGCCGGGCAACGCGGTGAGCCACCAGGGCGCGGCGGAGTGGATCGACAAGGCGGTCGGGCTCGTGGCGCCGCACGCCGAACGGGTGTGCGTGCGCGGGGACACGGACTTCTCGCTGACCGTCAACTTCGACCGCTGGAGCGAGGCGGCGGACTTCATCTTCGGCTACGACGCGCAGCCGGGCATGGTGAAGCGGGCCGAGGCGCTGGAGGAGGGTGACTGGGAGCGGCTGGAGCGCCGGCCGCGCTACACGTCGCGGACGGGGAAGACGCGGAGCCGGCGGGCGGACGTGAAGGGGCGGATCGTGCGGGAGCGCGGCTACGTCAACAACCGGCTGAACCACGAGGACGTGGCCGAGTACGACTACCGGCCCGGAAAGTGCCGCGAGACCTGCCGGATGGTGGTCGTGCGCAAGAACATCAGCAGGATGAAGGGCGAGCTGTGCCTGATGGACGAGGTCCGCTACTTCTTCTACATCACCACGCGGCGGGACCTCAGCGCGGCCGAGGTGGTCCGGCTGGCCAACGCCCGCTGCGACCAGGAGAACGTGATCGAGCAGTTGAAGAACGGGGTGAACGCGCTGCGGGTGCCGGTCTACGACCTGGTGAGCAACTGGGCCTGCATGGTGATGGCGGCGCTGGCGTGGAACCTGAAGAGCTGGTTCGCCATGATGATGCACCTGAAGTCCGACCGCCGGAAGTACGTCGCCATGGAGTTCAAGCGCTTCATCCGCGAGATGATCCTGCTGCCCTGCCAGGTCATCCGCTGCGCCCGGCAGACCACCCTGCGCATCATCGGCTGGCAGCCCGCCACCGACCGGCTGTTCAGCACCTGGCGCACCATCGAACGGACCGGCTTCGGCTGACGCCGCCCCTCCCCGCCGCTTCCCCACCCCGCCGCCCCGCGCGTCCACGGGCACCGGTGTCTCCCGTGCCCAAAATCACTCGGGAAACCCCGGGACCGCGCACTCAAAAGACTCCGTTCATCCCCTGGCACGCCTGCAAAACAGCCCCGTGGAAGCCGCCAGGTCCGCTCTATGACAACTTGCACAACCGAAACTCGCCCCCCGGACCCTACTCGCTTGTTTTGGGGCTAGCACGGCGTCGTAGCCGGGCGGAATGGCGACCATATCCGAGCCCCGGCCCGTAACGGTGAGCGTGCGGGAATCCCGGCGACCGGGTGACGTTAGCGTCATAGGTAGACCCTCAGCCGAGGCAATACGGGCGGCGTGACGTGCCGTAGCTCAACGCCCGCCTCTTTGTAGACCGCCCGCGTGACTACGGAAAACTCAGCGAGCACGGCGGCGTTTATCTGGCGGATCATAACGGCGTCATTGCCGGGCTCGGGGATCAGCTGCTCAGCGTTCGGCACGACCGAGGCGGGCGGCACGCGAAAGCCCGGACTGAGCCCGGTGGCTAACCCTTGTTCGATGGCTAGCACGGTGTCGCGCACCCATGACGGTTGCTCAGACCGAGGCGGTAGGGTGGCCTCGAACGTGACCGCCTCGGGCGTGTCCTCAATCTCAAGCGAGCCCGCCAGTTTGGAGGCTAACGGCTTATCGAAGCTATACCCGCTCAGTAGGTGGATTTCGCGCTCCGGTTCCTCAATGGTGAACGCGAACGCATGGGGTGAAAACATTTCTTTCCGCACCCGTCCCCGGTCGCGCCGGGTGGCCGTCCGGTTGTACGGAAACGAGCCCCGTAGGCGACGGCCACGCGCCCGGATTTCAAGCGAGGCGTCCCACGTTGCAACGCCGCGCTCATAGGTCGTCACGGCGCTTAGGCCAGCTTGTAGGAAGCCCGGCGGTAGGCACCGGAGCGGAAGGCTGTACGGGCGTCCCATAGCGTGATCCACGTTAGGATGACCTCACCCCCGGGCGCTTTCGTGTATATGTCGCGGATCACTTCAAGCGTCGGCCACATAGCGGCGACGGAATCCCCGCGCATGGCGTCGCTACCGCCGTGATAAATCGCAGTCTGGATATTGCTCGTAGCGTCCTGAGCGGGGATAAACGGGGATGCCATGCACGCCCGGCCCCGGCGCTTGACGGCCTCAATACCGGCCTCACCGGACCCGGATTGAAACACGCCCGCCGCATGGCGGTACGTGCCGATGCCGAGCACACAACCGACCTCGCTTTCCGTCGCGGCGTGCAGTCCGTCCACGGACCCCTCTCTGCCAGCAAGCGCGAGACACGAAGGTCGAAAAAGCTTAGAGTAGGGCGAGGCAGGGAGTTGAAGGATGGGACGAGGAGAAGGAATGAAGACGAACGGAGCGCCCCCCTCTTCGGAGGAGGGCAAGCGAAGCGCGGCAGCCCTGCCGGATCCGGAGGTGACGGCGAAGGCGACGAGGCGGCGTTTCACGGCGGCATACAAGCTGTCGATCATCGAGAAGGCGGACGCCTGCGAGACGCCGGGTGAGATCGGCCGCCTGCTGCGGCGCGAGGGGCTGTACAGCTCGCATCTGTCGGGGTGGCGGAAGGCGGCGCGGGAAGGGTCGCTGCGGGAGCTGGGCAAGAAGCGCGGCCCGATGCCTTCGGGCGGGAAGCGGGAAGCGAAGAAGGTGCGGAAGCTCGAGCGGGAGAACGTGCGGCTGCGGGAGGAACTCCGCAAGGCGCACATCGTGATCGAGGTCCAGGGAAAAGTATCGGGGCTGCTGGGGTTGAGCCTCGGGGACGGGAAGAGCTCTTGAGCGCGGCCAGAGGCTTGGCCGGGCACGTGGGCGTGAGCGCGGCGTGCGAGGCCCTCGGGGTCGCGCGCGCCACGTTCTACCGTCGCCGGAGGCCGAAGACCGGGCAGCGGCAGCCCCGGCCGGCTCCTGCCCGGGCCCTGAGCGAAGCGGAGCGCAGCGAGGTCTTCGAGGTGCTGTGTTCGCCGCGCTTCGCGGACCGCGCTCCCGCGGAAGTGTACGCGACGCTGCTGGACGAGGGCGTCTATCTGTGTTCGGAGCGGACGATGTACCGCATTCTGGCCGATAGCAAGGCGGTCCGGGAGCGCCGGGCTCAGCGCAGCCACCCGAACCATCCGAAGCCCGAGGTGGTGGCCCGCGCGCCCAACAAGGTGTGGTCCTGGGACATCACGCGGCTGCTGGGGCCGGAGAAGTGGCAGTACTTCTACCTCTACGTCATCCTGGACATCTACAGCCGCTACGTCACGGGCTGGATGGTGGCGGAGCGGGAGACCGCGGGGCTGGCCGGACGCCTGATCGAGGAGAGCTGCCTGAAGCACGGTGTCCAGCCCCGCGTGCTCACCCTGCACTCGGACAGGGGATCTCCCATGACGGGCAAGTGCACGGCGCAGCTGCTCGCCGACCTGGGCATCACGCAGTCGCTGAGCCGGCCCCGGATCTCGAACGACAACCCGTACTCGGAGGCGCAGTTCAAGACGGTCAAGTACCACCCCGGCTTCCCCGGCCGCTTCGGCAGCATCGAGCAGGCGAAGGACTTCTGCCGCGAGTTCTTCTCGTGGTACAACACCCAGCACCGGCATGGCGGGATCGGCCTGCTCACGCCCGAGCAGGTCCACGTCGGCCGGGCGCCCGAGGTGATCCGGCAGAGGCAGGATGTGCTCGCCGCTGCCTACGTCGCCCGGCCCGACCGCTTCGTGGCCGGCCCGCCCCGTGCCGCCGAGCTCTCTGCGGAGGTCTGGATCAACCGGCCTCTCGCGGTCAGTCCAGTGGATGGCGCAGAGGTACCGGCGGACGGCGATGGTGCCAGAAAGGAGGGATCGCTAAACTGATTTGTAAAATGTCTCGAAGTCGTTGGCAGGTTCCGCCGCCGCGAGGCTGGCGGCATACCCGGCATAAGTAGCCACGGCGGACGGCGCGGGATCGGGCGCGGTGAGGGACTGTAGAAAGCCGTGTACCTCGCTCGCGGTCGTCGATTCGTTGCCGTTGATAATCTGGTTCGACATGCGCGCTCGCACGGCGTCGCCTATGTCGCGGCGTAGGGCTTGCTCAATGTCGGCGACCTCAGCCGCTTGTTCGACGGTCCACGAATAGCGACCGGTGAGGCGCTTCGGTTCTAGTGTCTCGGTCGTGAACGTCGCGGCTACGGCGTCCGGTGCGGCGGCGGACTCGGCACGTTCTCGCGGTGCCACACCGGACGCGAGCAACGGCCACCGGGATTTGCCCGCCGGTACGGTGTCGATTCGGACGCCTAGCGCGGCCATGATGTCACGCCCGAAAAGCCGTTGCAGGATCGGACGCTGAGCGGTGCCGCCGCCTAACTGCGTCGTCGTCGTCGCGGCGTCGGCCCGAGTTTCAACGGCGTGCCGTTGGTAACCCGCTTCAAGCGGCCCGGCGTCGGCCCGCTCGTAATCGAGAATGGCCCACGGGATCGGGACACCGCCACCCGCCGCCCGGCACTCGTAAGCGTCGCTAAGCTCACTCTCGGCCCCGCTAACGCCAATGCCACCCTTAGCCGCGTCCAGATACGCCCCGAGGCGCGCACGGGCCACTAGGGCGCGTTTCTCGCGTTCCTCGGCGCTCGGTGACGGGTCGGTGGCGAACGTGTCCAGTCGTTCAGCCTCGGCGATGGTCGCGGCCCGCCATTTCGTTTCCACGTCGGCGAACTCGGCGGATAGCGTGTTGACCTCGGCGCGTTTGTTCCTCGGTGAGCGGATCGGCGGTAGCGGCGAACGTATTCAACCGCTCGCGGATTTCGGAACGACGTAGTTCTAGGCGTTGAGATTCTGTCATGTAGGTGCTCACAAAGAAAGCGGGGCGCGTAGCGTGTCGTGTTTGCTACGCGCCCCGCTTCGCGGTGCGGCGTGTTTGCTCGGTGCCAGCCGGTAAGCTAACGCTCAGCCCGCGAGATAGTCACCCCATGCGGCCATGACCGGGCGGCGAAGCTCGCACATGTCGGAACGCTGATAAGCGGCTTCGACACCCTTCACGACATGCGCTAGCGCGGCCTCGCCAACCTCACGCGGCGCTATGCCGGTCCCGGCCACCCATGAGCGGAATGACGACCGGAAGCCGTGAGGGACCGCCGCCAGCTTGAGCCGCCGGGTGACACTGGAAAGGGTCGTGTTGCTCATTTCGCCGCCAGTCTTACCGGGGAAGATCAGCCGCGACCGGCCAGCGTTGCGCCGCGCCTCGGTGAGCAAGCCAAGCGCGTGAGGCGACAACGGGACGCGGTGCTCGCGGCCCATTTTCGTACGCTTGCCCGGAATGGTCCAGATTGCCCGGTCCATGTCGATTTCGTCCCACCGAGCGCCGATAGCCTCACCCGCACGGGTGGCGGTGAGGATCACGAACTCAAGGCAAAGCCGGGCGGACGGCATAGCGCGGGACGCGGCCCGGATCTTCGCGACGGCGGCGGGTACCTCAGCGTGAGGGAGCGCCCGTTGGTGGGTCGTGCGGTGGCCGTTGCGGGGAAGCGCGGCGGTGAGCGCGTCACCCGCCGGGTTATCGGTGCGGTAGCCGTTCGCAATGCTCCACTTCATGGCCTTGCCGATGCGGCCCCGCAGTTTTTCGGCGGTGGCCCGTTTCCCGGCCCATATCGGCTTGAGCACGGCCAAAATATTGGTAGCCGTGATCCGGTCCACCGGCTTACGCCCGAGCCTCGGGAAAGCGTACTCGGTGAGGCTGGCCCGCCATAGGGCTTCCGTCCGGCTACCGGCTTTCCATCCCATGCGCTCGTTGGCTATCACGGCCTCGACGGCTTGCCGGAAGGTGGGAACGGGCGGCGTTTTCGGGTCGCGGCCTTGCTCAACGGCCCGGCGATTGGTGAGCGCCTTTTCACGGGCTCGCCCGAGGGTCACGACCGGATACGACCCGAGCCCGATTTGCCGTTGTTGCCCGTCAATGGTGAGCCGTTGGCTCCATGTTCTCGACAGCCCGCCGCGCTTCGCGGGCTTCACAAGGAGGGACAGCCCGTAGCCGCCCCACCCGTCACCGTACCGGCCCGGTGTCGTGATCCTCTTTACAAAAGCCGCCGTAAGCCGTTTCGGTCGCGTTGCCATTTCGTTTCCCTCGCCTTGAGTACGCTTCCAGTTACCATGTTTTTACTACGATACTCAAGCTGAGCGCCTTCAATGGATTACGTAAAGCGAGCGCACCGAGGCGCGTGCGGGTCGGCATAACCCATTGTTGCATATGGTCATACCTCGGTCGCAATCGGCTACATGTAGGCGGACGGCTACGGGCCGTGTTGTTTCTCGTCACGGAGCGCCAACGGAGGGCCGAGCACCTCTCGCGCCACCACCAGCCTGCGCAACCCGGACACCGACCTGAGCCCCAGCCCTTCGCTCCGGCCAGCGTCGGGCACTACCCGTCGCTCCGCTCCGGCTCCCTGCGACGCAGCACCTTCCGCGCGCCTCGCGACGACCGGCACCCGGACCTCATCAACCCGGCGCGCCGGCATCGCGCGGCGGCGCTCGACCGTCCTGGCTTCACGGGAACGCGCCTCGATTGCACGCGGGGCCCGGTCGCGGTACTCCACGACCTGCCCCGCCCGGCGCTGGGGCAACGCAGGCGCAACCGCCCGGCTCGGAGGCGGAACCGGTTCCACCGTCCATGGCGCCGGCCGCACCGCCGGCAGGGTCTCCCGGGGCGGCGGCGGCCACACCGGCGGCTCGACCTCCGCGGGCGGCACGGGCCGCTCCGCGACCAGTGCTTCGCCCTCAGGGGTTGGCTTCGCCTCCCGGCCCTCGTCCATCGGCAGCCATTCGAGCTCCTCCATGACGCTGGCAAAGGGATCCGCGCGCGCCGGCCGAGAACCGTCCTGCTCCTGGTTCGCGGCCCGCTTCCTCGCCGCCCTCCCCAGCATCTCCATCAGCGCGACAATGAGCGCGATGATGGCCAGGAGTCTGATGTCCACGTCTCGGCCTCAGCTCCCGGGCTGTTGCGGCTCGTCCGCGTCACCCTCCGCGATCGCTCTCCGCATGTGGGTGTCCGACTCGATGTTGCGGTACCTCGCGTAGTCCATGATGCCCATGTTGCCGCTCCGGAAGGCATCGGCCATGGCCAGCGGGATCTTGGCTTCGGCCGCGATCACTTCGGCGCGCATCTCCTCGACCCTCGCCTTCATCTCCTGCTCGCGAGCCATCGCCATGGCGCGGCGCTCTTCGGCCCGGGCCTGCGCGACGCGCTTGTCGGCCTCGGCCTGGTCGGTCTGCAGCTCGGCGCCGATGTTCTTGCCGACATCCACATCGGCGATGTCGATCGAGAGGATCTCGAAGGCGGTCCCCGAATCGAGTCCCTTGTGCAGGACCGTCTTCGAGATCGCTTCCGGGTTCTCCAGCACGGCCTTGTGCGTGTCGGCCGAGCCGATCGTCGAGACGATCCCCTCGCCCACCCGCGCCAGGATCGTTTCCTCCCCGGCACCACCGACGAGGCGATTGATGTTCGCCCGGACCGTGACCCGCGCAATGGCGATCAACTGGATCCCGTTCCTGGCCATCGCCGCGACCCGCGGGGTCTGGATCACCTTCGGATTCACCGAGACCTGCACCGCCTCGAAGACGTCACGGCCGGCGAGATCGATGGCCGCCGCCTGCTGGAACGGGAGCTCGATGCTGGCCTTGTCGGCGCTGATCAGAGCGCGCACGACGCGGTCCACGTTGCCCCCCGCGAGGTAGTGGGCTTCCAGGTGGCCAACGTCGAGCACCAACCCTGCCTTGGTGGCAGCGATCAGTGGCCGCACTACGGATGGGGGGCTGACCTTGCGGAGGCGCATTCCCACAAGGTTGCCCAGGCCCAGGCTGACGCCCGAGAAGAACGCCTCGATCCAGAGTCGAACCGGGACGGCCCAGAGCAGGACCATGAGGGCGATGAGCCCCACGAACAGCAAGGCAAACGGTGCAAACAGGAAATCCATGTGAGTTTTCTTCCTTTACGACGTTGAATTGACCGCACGTACGATGTGCCGGTAGCCTTCGGCGCTCGTAATGCGGATTCTCGTGCCTTCCTCTATCCACTCGCTTTCCGACACCACATCCATTCGCTCGTCGGCGAAAAGACCCACACCGGCCGGGCGCAGGTCGGTGATCGCCACCCCTTCGGTCCCCTCGAGATCCGAGCGAATGTCCGCCGACGTGTAGCCTTCGTCACGGTCGGTGGATTCGGGGAGAAGTACCCCGCTGCGCTTCAGTCGCCGGCTCCTGGGCATATAGCGGAGGAGCCCCCACGCGGCGATGGCCACCAGAAGCATGGTGGTCGTCAGCACGGTCGCCGCCTGGGCGAAGTCGGCCCTGGTGGGCAGCTGCCCGATCTGGGCCATGAAAAGACCGCCGATCAGCGCCACGATTCCGGCGATCCCGAAAACGCCGAATCCCGGGATCACGAGCACTTCGACCCCCACCAGCACGGCACCGATCGCGACCAGGATGATGTCCTCGGCACCGGCGAGCCCCACCAAAAGGTGTGCCCCGAAGAAGAGGGCCAGCGCCAGGAGTCCGGCGATACCCGCCCAGCCGAAGCCCGCGGTCTTGATTTCGATGATCAGTCCGAGGAACCCGAGGGAGAGAAGGAAGGGCGCGATCACGGGGTTCGTGAAGAAGCGCACGAGCCGTTCCGCCCAGTTGACGGTCGCCTCGGTGACCTCTGTCCCTCCCAGCCCAAGCGCGCCCGTGACGCCCTCCCAGTCGTCCACGGCCTCGGCGTACCCGAGCGCGACCGCCTCCTGCGTTGTCAGGGTGAGGAGCTTCCCCTCCTCCACGACGCCTTCGATCGCCAGCTGTTCGTCCACCATCGCCTCGGCGACCGCCGGGTCACGACCCCTCAACTCGGCCAGCGACCGCATCTGGGCCCGCATCGCCGACACGATCTTCTCGGACCCCTTGGTGCCGCTTCCGTCCACCGGCGTGGCGGCACCCATTACGGCGCCATTCCTCATGAAGACCCGCTCGGTCGCCAGGGCGATCATCGCTCCCGCGGAGTAGGCGTGCATGTTCACGTACGCGTAGACGGGGACTTCGGAGCGGCTGATTGCGTTCGTGATCCGCTCCGCCGCATCCACCCTTCCACCGGGCGTCTCGATCTCCAGCACGACGGCGTCAGCCCCGGATGCCGCGGCCTCTTCAATCACCCGTTCGACGAACGGCGCGAGTCCCATCTCGACGACGCCCGACACCGGAACCCGAACGACGCGATCCTGCGCCGCGGCCGGCACCGCCAGGACGGACAGGGGCAATGACACGACGGCGCAGGCGCGAATGCAGATCGCAAACTGTGAATTGTTCCTGACCATGGTGTTCATTCCTCCGCAGCCGGTGTGACCCGTCCTCTCGGCAACTCTCGGTTCGAATACGTTACGGGGATACGGACCAATCTACTCAGCCGAGACCCGGGCCGCCCCGTCACGGATCCGCTGTACGTCCATCGGCGGCCTCACGGAATGCTTACGCCCAACAAGTGGCACGCGTAGTACCCCCGTTCGATGGCGCGCGCATAGTCACCGGTCGCGATCGCGGTTCTGGCCCAGGCGGTGAGCCGCTCGGCACGTCTGCGAGTGTACGAATCCGCCGCGGGTTCGACATCGGAAGCTGCCGCTGCAAGCGCTTCCTCGGCCGATTCGACAACCGTGAGGGCCACGGCTCTCGGCGAGATCTCGCGAAGGGCGTCAGCCGCACGCAGGGCATCCAGCGCCGATCCGGCCGAGGACGGCACGTCGTCGGGGGGCTCTGCCATGTCCACGAGGCGCCGGGCTTCACTCAGCGGATGCGTCAGGCGAGGTGGAAGCGGCCCCGAGATCAGGTCGACCTCGGCAAGTGCGGCGCGCACCGACTCGACGGCGGACCGGATTGCCGCCGGGTCGAATTCAAGCGCCCGAAAGTCCCCCGACCGATAGATCTCTTCCCGGATTCGCCCGCCCCGAGCCGTTCCGTGACTCCAGGAAGCTTCCCACCGCGCCAGGATCGCCGCGCGGATCTGCTGCGAAGCGGGTGCTCCAACGTCGGCGAGGCGCGCGCCCCCCGTCCCGTCGCTCCCGTGGCCACCGGAAGCGACAACATCCGCAAGCCGCGGCAGGGAGCCCGAGAGGTCGAGGGCGGGCCGCGTGGCGGGCGCAATCACCCGGGAATCGACCTGGGTCAGGGTCTCCTGGCAGCCCGGCAGGGACAGAAGGGTGACTGCGGCCCCCGCGAGCACGGGAGCGAAAGGGTGATGACGGGTGTTGGCCATGGGTGAAATGTAACCGGTCCGGGGGCTGCCGCCCGGCTCCCGCATCCCTCGCAGGGGCAGCGCGACGGGGTGAATGCCGTGTTATCTTTGCTCCGTTACCCACTTTCCCTACAGGATGAATCCCATGTCCGAGAAGGTTCTCGTTCGCTACGCCGATGCGGGCGGCGGGGTCGCAGTGATCACGCTGGACGACCCGCCCGCGAATACCTACACCCACGAAATGATGCGTCAGCTGGACGACGCCATCCTCCAGGCGCGCTTTGCGGACGACATTTACGTCATCGTCCTCACCGGAATGGGTGAGAAGTTCTTCTCCGCCGGCGCCAACATCGGCATGCTCGCCACGGTGACCACCGGTTTCAAGTACTCCTTCTGCCTCCACGCCAACGAGACGCTGAACCGTCTGGAGCACACGCCGAAGCTCACCATCGCGGCCCTCAACGGGCACACCGTGGGCGGAGGCCTGGAGATCGCCATGGCCGCCGACATGCGTATCGCCCGCGCGGGGCGCAGCATGGTCGGTCTCCCCGAGGTCAACCTGGGCGTGCTCCCCGGCACCGGCGGGACCCAGCGCCTGACCCGCCTCGTCGGCAAGGCCACCGCAATCGAACTCATGACGACCGGCCAGACCTTCGGCTTCGATCGCGCCCTCGAACTCGGCATCGTCAACCAGGTGTGGGAAGCCGACACCGGCGCCGCGTTTTTTGACCGTGTCGTCGCGTACGCCCGCGACTTCTGCCCTCCGAACCGGGCCTCGAAGGCCGTGGGGTTGATCAAGCGTTCCGTCCAGACCGGCGGCGAGATCCCCTTCGAGACCGCGCTCGCCCTGGAACGGGAGCTGCAGCAACAGCTCTTCGCCAGCGACGACGCGCGCGAGGGGCTGGAAGCCTACGTCGAGAAGCGGAAGCCCGCCTTCAAGGGCAGCTGAGGGCACATGGCTTCAGGTCAGGGGGCCGAAATGCCGCGCACCCGGCTCTGGATCGGGAACGAGTGGACCGACGCCCGCGCCGGCAACACCTTCGACACGCTCAACCCGGCGACCGGAGAAGTCATCGCCGCGGTGTCCGAGGCCCGCGCGGAGGACATCGATGTCGCGGTCTCCGCGGCGCGCAACGCCTTCGCCGACCCCCGCTGGCGGCGCATGAATCCCCACAAGCGCTCGCGTCTGCTGTGGCGGCTGGCCGATCTGGTGGACGACAACGCCGACGAACTGGGCCTCCTGGAGACGCGCGACAACGGGAAGCCGTACTTCGAGGCCCGCAGGATCGACATCCCGAGCGTGGCGCAGACGCTCCGCTACTACGCGGGGCTGGCCGACAAGGTGCAGGGCGACACGGTGCCCGTTCCCGGGCCCTTCCTCAACTACACCCTGCGGGAGCCGGTGGGAGTGGTGGGAGCAATCATCCCGTGGAACTTCCCACTCTCGATGGCGGCGTGGAAGGTCGCGCCGGCGCTCGCCTGCGGGAACACGGTCGTCCTCAAACCCGCCGAGGAGACACCCCTGACCGCCCTGCGCTTCGGGGAGCTGGCCGCCGAAGCCGGCTTCCCTGCGGGCGTCCTCAACGTGGTCCCCGGCTTCGGGGAGACCGCCGGGGCGGCCCTCGTGCGGCACCCGGGCGTGAATGCGATCTCCTTCACCGGTTCGACCGAGGTCGGCAAGACCATCATGCGGGAGTCGGCGGAGACCCTCAAGAAAGTCTCGCTGGAACTGGGCGGCAAATCCCCGAACATCGTCTTCGCCGACGCGGATCTGGGTCAGGCCGTGAAGGGCGCGTCGACGGGGATCTTCTACGGCAAGGGCGAGGTGTGCGCGGCAGGGAGCCGCATCCTGGTGGAGGCCGCCGTGCACGACCGGTTCGTGGAAGCGCTGTCGGCACGGGCAGCCAAGGCCACCGTGGGCGACCCCATGGCCCCCACCACGCGTCTGGGCGCGATCGTGAGCGAGGCCCAGCTGGACCGCGTGATGGGGTACATCGAGTCCGGAAAGCGCGATGGCGCCACCCTGGTGGCCGGCGGCGACCGGGTCACGGTGAACGGCCGCGGCAACTTCGTGAACGCGACCGTCTTCCGCGATGTGGATCCGGCCATGACCATCGCGCGGGAGGAGATTTTCGGCCCGGTGGCTGCCGTGATCCCCTTCGAGGATGTGGACGACGCGATCGCCAAGGCCAACGATTCCCTGTACGGGCTCGCGGCCGGAGTGTGGACGCGGGACATCGGCAAGGCCCACCGCATGGCCGCCGAGATCGACGCGGGAACGGTATGGGTCAACACCTACAACCAGTACTCGCCCGCGTCTCCCTTCGGCGGCTACAAGGAGAGCGGCTTCGGCAGGGATCTGGGCTTTCAGTCCGCACTCGAGAAGTACACCCACCTGAAGAGCGTCTGGGTGGCCCTGGACGGATGAGGAACCAGTGCCATGCGTGAAGCGTGGATCATTGACGCGGTTCGCACCCCGATCGGACGGCACGGAGGCGCGCTGGCACCGGTCCGCCCCGACGATCTGGCGGCGGTGACGATTCAATCGCTGCTGGAGCGCACCCCCTTCCCCGCCGAGCGTCTGGACGACGTGATCTTCGGGTGCACCAACCAGGCGGGCGAGGACAACCGCAACGTGGCCCGCATGGCCCTGCTCCGCGCCGGTGTGCCCGTCGAGGTGCCCGGCCAGACGGTGAACCGCCTGTGCGGCTCGGGTCTGCAGGCGGTGGCCAGCGCCTTTCACGCCATCCGCGCCGGCGAAGGAGACGCCTTCATCGCCGGCGGCGTCGAGTCGATGAGCCGCGCCCCCTTCGTCATGCTGAAGCCCGAGCGCGGCTACGTCCGCGGGGTCCCCGACGTCGCCGACACGGTGCTGGGCTGGCGATTCGCGAACCCGTGGCTTCCGGACCAATGGACGATGGGCCTGGGACGGACAGCCGAGGTGGTAGCGAGGGAATTCGGGGTGTCGCGCGAGGAGCAGGACGCCTTCGCGGCGGCGAGCCAGAGCAAGGCCGCGGCCGCCGTGGGGGCCGGGCGGTTCGACGCGGAGATCGCGCCGGTGAGCGTGCCGCGACGTCGCGGAGAGCCGGTGGTGGTCGCGCATGACGAGCACCCCCGGCCGGGTACGACCGCAGAGGTCCTGGCCCGGCTCCGTCCCGTGTTCGAGCGGGACGGGACGGTGACCGCTGGGAACTCGTCGGGGATCAACGACGCCGCCGCCGCCCTGCTCGTGGTCGAGGCCGGAACCGCGCGCCGCCACGGTCTCGAGCCGATGGCGGTGATTCGCGGCGCGGCGGTTGCCGGGGTGGAGCCGCACCGCATGGGGATCGGGCCCGTGCCGGCCACCGGGCGCTGCCTGAAGCGGGCGGGCGCGGCGGCGGCGGACCTGGACCTGATCGAGCTGAACGAAGCCTTCGCCGCCCAGGCGATCCCCTGCATTCGCGAACTGGAGCTGGACCCGGACGCGGTCAACGTGAATGGCGGCGCCATCGCGCTGGGCCACCCGGTCGGGTGTTCGGGCGCGCGCATCCTGACGACGCTGGTGCACGAGATGGTCCGCCGGGACGCCGCGCTGGGACTCGCCACGATGTGCATCGGGGTCGGCCAGGGAATCGCGGCCATCGTGGAGAGAGGCTGAGGTCGTGGGCGGGAGCCTGGAGGTGGGCGACCACGGGATCGGGAAGGTGGCCGTCATCGGCGCCGGGACGATGGGCCGCGGCATCGCGCAGGTGGCGGCCATGGCGGGCCACGAGGCCGTCCTGTGCGATGTGGACGCCGAGCAGCTGGAGCGCGCCCTCGCCGGGGTCCAGGCCACACTGGACAAGGGTGTGCGCCTGGGCAAGGTGGCGGAGTCGGCCCGGGACACGGCGGTGGCGCGGCTTGCTGGGACCGGCAGGCTGGGTGAGGCGGTGGAGGGCGCGGACCTGGTGATCGAGGCCGTGCCCGAGGTGATGGCACTCAAGAAGCGAGTCTTCGCCGAGGTGGAGGCCGCGGCGGGGACGGGGGCGATCCTCGCCACGAACACGTCGTCGCTGTCGGTGACCGAGATGGCGACCGGGCTGGCCGCGCCGGGGCGCTTCCTGGGACTCCACTTCTTCAACCCGGTGCACATCATGGCCCTGGTGGAAATCGTGCGGGGAGAGCACACCAACCTACGAACCCTGAACCGCGGGCTCGGTTTTGTGCTGGGCCTTGGCAAGGAACCGATCGTGGTGGCCGATTCCCCCGGCTTCGCGTCGTCCCGGCTGGGCATCGTCCTCGGCCTCGAAGCCATGCGCATGGTCGAGGCCGGCGTGGCTTCGCCCGGCGACATCGACAAGGCCATGGTGCTCGGCTACCGCCACCCCATGGGCCCACTTCGCCTGACCGACCTGGTGGGGCTGGACGTGCGGCTGGGGATCGCGCGCTACCTGCACGAGACGCTCGGATCGGAAGCCTTCCGCCCACCCGCCATCCTGGAGCGGATGGTAGCCGAGGGGCGGTTGGGGAAGAAGTCGGGCCGTGGATTCTACGACTGGAGTAACGAACCGTGAACCGCAAGACGGTGGTGCTTTCCATCCAGGACGGGATCGCCGAGGTCGCGATCGACCGGCCGGAAAAGCTGAACGCGCTCAACGCGGCCGTGCGCAAGGAACTCACCGAAGCGTTCGACCAGCTCGCGGACCTCGAGGAGGTGAAGGTCGTGATCCTCCACGGCGCGGGAGACAAGGCCTTCGTTGCCGGCGCGGACGTGGGCGAATTCGCGGCCCGCACTCCAGACGAGCAGCGGGCGGTCTACAGGGAACGCCGGGTGTACGACGCCCTTGCCGAATTCCCGAAGCCGGTGATTTGCGCGATCCACGGTTTCTGTATCGGTGGCGGCAACGAACTGGCCCTCGCGTGCGACATCCGGGTCGCCGACTCGACCGCCCGCTTCGGCCAGTTCGAGATCCGGCTGGGACTGATCCCGGGCGCAGGCGGGACCCAGCGGCTGGCTCGCCTCGTCGGCCCGGGGCAGGCGCTCAGGATCGGGCTGGGCGGTGACCTGATCGACGCCACCGAAGCGCACCGGATCGGGCTGGTGGAGGTCCTGGCCGAAGAGGGGCAACACCTCGTCAGGGCCAGGGAATTGGCCGGGCGCATGGCGCGCTGGAGCGGGCTCACCCTCCAGCTCGTCAAGAAGGCGGTGCAGGCGGCGGGCGAGAGCCACCTGTCCGACGGTCTCGACATGGAGAAGGACTTGTTCCTGGAAGCGTTCGCCTCGGAAGACGGGCGCGAGGGTGTCAAGGCATTCGTGGAGAAGAGGCGGCCGCGTTTTCGCGGGCGGTGATGGAAGGAAGCTCTCGCACCCCCGCCCCTCCCGCCGTACAATCGTAGCGGCCCATGGAATAAGCCCTCGCGGCATTCGAGCGGCGATCCTGTAACAGGACAACCACCACCCATGCCCCTTCGAAGCTGGCGCCGTACCGCGTGGATCTACCACCTCCTCTTCACCGCCGCCGTCACCTGGCCCGTTCAGGCCCTGGTCAACACCCCCGACCCCTTCGTGCTCGGCCTCCCCCGCCAGATGGTGTGGTGCGCCGTATGGGTCCTGGGCAGCCTGGTCGTCCTCTGGCGCCTGGACGCGGCCCGCTCGCGCCACGCAAGGTCCAGCGACACCCCGGGTGACGCATGATGGACAAGTCCACGCTGATCATCACCATCATCTTCACCTACCTGGCGGTCACCCTCGGTGTCGGACTGGCGGCCGGCCGGCGCGCCTCGCGAAGCGTCCAGGGCTACGTCGCCGGCGACCGGGACTTCGGACTGCTGGTCATGTACTTCATCACCGGCGCCACCGTCTTTTCCGCCTTCGCCTTCCTTGGCGGTCCCGGTTGGGCCTATTCACGGGGAGCCGCGGCCTTCTACATCCTGAGCTACGGAGTCCTGGGGATGGCCCCCTGGTATGCGATGGGCCCGAAAGCGGCCGCGCTGGGGCGGCGCTTCGGCTTCGTGACCCAGGCGCAGCTTCTGGTCGGGCGCTTCCCGTCCCGAGGGCTATCAGCGGTGATGGCCGTGCTGACGCTGGCCGCCTTCATCCCCTACGTGACCATCCAGATGCGCGGGGCCGGGATCGTGATCGAGGCCGTGACCGACGGGCGAATCCCGCTGGCCGCAGGCGCGGCAGTGGCGTACGGGATCGTCCTCGTGTACGTGCTGACCAGCGGCGTGTCCGCTGTGGGATGGACCAATACCTTCCAGGGCATATTCATGGTCGCCATCGCGTGGGCGCTCGGCCTCTACCTGCCCATCCGGCTCTACGGGGGCGTGGGGCCGATGTTCGAGCAGATTCTGGCGACCCGCCCCGAGCTCCTCTCGCTGCCCGGCCTGGACGGAAGCGGCGCCCCCTGGGGTTGGGGCCCGTATTCGACCGCAATCCTGGCGAGTGCCATTGGACTGACGATG
This sequence comes from Longimicrobiales bacterium, assembly GCA_963555795.3. Taxonomy (GTDB): domain Bacteria; phylum Gemmatimonadota; class Gemmatimonadetes; order Longimicrobiales; family Gaopeijiaceae; genus Bin94. The sequence goes on from CAUVXA020000007.1 coordinate 2,179,196, forward strand.
TGGCCGCACCTCTTCATGAAGGCGTACACGGCCCGCAACGACACCACCATTCGGCGTACCGTCATCCTGTTCCCCACCTTTCAGCTCTTCCTGATTCCCGTCTTCCTCATCGGCTTCGCCGGGGTACTCTTCCCTGAATCGCCGGACCAGCCGGACTTCATCCTGCCCTTCCTGATCCTCCGCTCGGACTTGCCCGCCCTTGTCGTGGGCCTTTTCTGTGCGGGGGCGCTGTCCGCGTCGATGTCAACCGGGGATGCGCTGCTCCACGGCGCCGCTTCGGTCGCGGTGCAGGACGGAGTGCAACCGTTCAAGGCGCTGTCGGACCGCGGCCAGAGGATCCTGATGCGCATTCTCGTCGTGGCGGTGGGGGCGTTCGCCTACCTCTTCGCCCTCAACGAAGAGTTCTCGCTGGTTGACCTGCTGCTGGCGTCCTACGGAATCATCTGTCAGTTCATGCCCGCGCTCCTCTCCGCCATGTACTGGCGGCGCGCAACGACCGCGGGGGTTGTTGCCGGATTGCTGGCGGGCTCCGCAGTCTCGGTCTTTCTCTTCCTGTACCCGGAGCTCAAGCCGTTCGGCCTGCACGAAGGGATCCTGGGTCTGATCGTGCATGTCCCGTTGCTGATCGGCGTAAGTCTGCGCGGAAAGGCGCAGGCCGCAGAGCACGTTGCCGGATACGTCGATGTCTGACGCGAGCACGCGCCCGGATGCGCACCGGCTGGAGCGGCTCCGCGACGAGATTCTGGATTGCGACCGGGAGCTCGTCCGGATCCTCGGTCGGAGGCGGGACCTGGTGCGCGAGATCGGGCGCCTGAAAGCGGCCCTGGGTTTCCTGGTGACCGATCCGAGACGCGAGGCGGTGGTGGTCCGGAGGGCAGCCGAACTGGCGCGGGCGTCGGGCCTTGACGAGGAGTTGGTGCGTGACCTGATCTGGAAGATCATGGCGTCGTCGCGGGATCAGCAGCATGCGCCGGAGGGGAAGCCGGACGGGGGGGCGGAAGAGGAGTAGAGAGGCGGGGCCACGCTTTGGGGCACAAGGAAGCCCCCGGCGGGCAGCACACCACCCGCTCGGGGGCTTCGTCTCGCTGGCGAGTCGGAAAGCTCCGTTTCGGTGCCGCCATGTGCTGCGACCGGTTTTCCGTCTCATCGCCCTTTCAGCGTCTCCGCCTTCCAGGCCGTCCCCCGTTCCCAGGGACTTCGGCTGCTTCCAGCGACCCCGCAACCGTCGCGGTCTTCTCCGAACTCGAACACCGCGCTCGCCTCAAACTCCGTCTCCGGCGCTCTCGGCGCATCGACCCTCGACCGGTTTTCCCTCAGGAGTTACCCCCTTCGAGAGCCTCTCCGAGACCCGCCCCGCTGCTTCGGCTCCGTTCCCTTTCGGTACCGTCTCCTCCACCTCGGGGTAATCACTTTAACACACCGCACGGGAAACCGCAAGCTTTTTTTTCAGGGGGTCGGGCCGAAAGCGCCTCGGCTCCCCTGAATCAGACCAGTCGGCGCTACTCTCCGTAGACCGAAACCACCCTGCGCCGGCGAAGGTTTTCGAACTTCACGACACCATCGCTCGTGGCGAACAGGGTGTCGTCGCGGCCCCGGCCAACGTTGTTCCCGGGGTGGAACTTGGTGCCCCGCTGACGGACGAGGATATTCCCGGCGAGAACTCTCTCACCGCCGTAACGCTTTACGCCCAAACGCTTTGCGTTGCTGTCCCGTCCGTTCTGGGACGACCCTACGCCTTTCTTGTGAGCCATCGGATCCTCCTAGACGATGATGTCGGCGACGCGCACGACGGTGTAGCCCTGGCGATGCCCCTGCTTCCGCCGATACCCTTTGCGGCGCTTGCGCTTGAAGACGATGATCTTGGCCGTGCGGTCGTGGGCCACCACCTCCGCCGTGACCTTCGCCCCCTCCACCAATGGCTCCCCCACCGCGACCTCGCCCCCCTCCGACGCCAACAAAACGTCGTCGAAGGTCACCGTCGTGCCCGGTTCGGCATCCAGTGTGGGAATGAGCAAGGTCGTCCCCGGTTCGGCTCGAAACTGCTTGCCACCGGTCCTGAACACAGCGAACATGAGATCCCCGTCGCCAATGGTTGATTTCTGGGTTGATCGGCTCAGCGTCGCTGAGCAGCCATTAAAGCTAGAAAAAGCTCACCGCAGGTCAACCTCCGCGGCATCGTGCGCCAGGAGGATCGCCGACGCCTGTGCCATCTCGCGGTAATAGCGCACGAAGCGGCGGGTTTCAGGCGTGTCATACGCAGCGAGGTTCTCCGCCCACCGGTAGCCGATCGGCTGGAACCAGAGTTCCGCGTCCACGGTGAAGGGGCCGGCCGAAGCATCCACCGCCACGGAGTACCGTACCTGGTCGCCTCCCGCGGCGAAGTCCGGGTCCGAGGTGGCCGCACCGATTGGCAGCACGCGGCTGTCGGCGCGACCGGCATCGAAGCCGTCGGGGAGGAGACGGTTGTCCTTCACCCGCATCTCGGCCGACATGAGTCCGGTCGTGACCGCGCCGCTACCGTCGACCATTACCGCCTGGTAGACCTGAACCTGCTCCGGCGAGTCGATCGTGGAGTGATGGGCTTCGTAACGGGTGCCGTCGGTGTCGTGGTCGTCCCCCGCGACCCGTCCGTCGGGCGCGAAGGCCCCCGACTGGAAGACCACCCGGCCGGCGCCATCGGTCACCACAACCCTTAGCCACGCCCGCCGCGAAGGGTAGGCGGTGGGGAATTTGTGTCCCGTGCGGTTGCGCACCGCGACGTCGGCCTCCAACCGGCCCGAACGGACGACTGCGCTGGCGAGCTCGACCGATGCGGTGGCGGTGCGAAGGTGGTCGGCGGTGCGGTCGGCGGCCAGTTCCAGCTCCTGTGGAAGCGCCGCCACGCCCAACTCTTCCCGGTAGCGGTTGAGCATGCGCAGCATGAAGAAGTTGCCGCCGCGAAAGACGTGGCGGGAGACGTTCGGGCGATCGCGCCCCAGAACACGGGTCACCGGCACCTCGTAGCCGACTTCCGGCATGTGACAGTCCTGGCAGCTCGACCCCTCCGCGCCGTCGGCCGAGTATGCGCTCGCCTGCCACTCCAGGAAGGGAGCCTGTTCGGAGAACTCGGGACCGCGCTCACCCCCGGGCCGGACCGCGTGCGTGGAGACCGTGTGGCAGGAGGCACACAGGGCGGAAGAGGTGACGTGTTCCCCCTGCGTGGGGCGGAAGCCGGTCGCCGAGTGCATGATTCCAGCGCCGCCCTGGTCGGGCTCGAAGGGACCGAACACGCGGCGTCCGTCGGGCGGGGTGGCGGGGTCCACGACGAAGTGGCCCGTGAATGTCTCCTCGGACCCCAGCCCGTCCGGCTGAATCTGGTGGCACAGCGAACATGAGACGCCGTCGGCGGCGAGGTCGGCGAATGGAGCGTCGGCGGTGCCGACGGGGAGGTTGGCGAAGACGGAGGGAGAAAGCCCTTCGTTCGAGGCCGCGATGGTCGCCATCGGCATGTGGCAGCGGGCGCACTCGGCCTCGATCTCGGCGGCGGCGCCCGGGTGGTCGACGATCTCGCGCCGCACGGCCGCGTGGAAGTAGGGATCGCGGGCGCTGTTGGCCATCATGGAGGCCCGCCAGTCGAAGCCGATCGAGACATCGGTGCCGTCTGGCGTGGAAACGCCCTTGTGACAGGCGATGCAGCGGTCCGAGGTCTTGAAGGCGTCGCCGTTGTCGTACGGGGGCGCGCCGCGCCGGGGCAGCGTGTACCCCGCCAGCGCAAGGCCGCACACAGCCACTCCCGCGATCACGAATCCGCGATGCCTCATCGTCACCACCCCTCGAAGAAGCCGCCGTCGAACCAGTCCAGGAGGACATACGCGAGGAGGCGCACCGGGCGCCTGTCCCCGGTGTCGTCCCGGGCCGGGATCAACATGCCGATGTTGGCGAGGACGTGCTGGCGCGTGTTGAGGGAGACCTGGAACTGGGGCACGATGTCAAGGTTGATGTCCGCCCCCGTTTCAAGGTCGCGCCTGGCCTGGACTTCCAGCATGGGGGTCCAGGTGCGCCCCGACATTCCCCGGGCGAAGCCGGCTCCCAGAACCAGACGCCCGAACACTTCGCTGGCCCCATCTTCGTGGAATGGGACCTCGACCCCGGCCTGACCCTGCAGGAACGCGTCCGCAGGAAGAATCTGGCCAATCGACGCGAACACCTCCGCGGCGCTTCCACCCCCAAGTCCCGCGGCATCGTCCCCGGTAGGGAGGATGAGCTCCCCCGCCAGCGACACGATGGTCCCGGCGCCGGCGTCGTGAAACACCGCGTGCTTGACCCCCAACACCACATCGCCGAGCCCGTGGCTGACCACGTCGGCGTCCGCGTGCTCCCCCTCGCCCGCCGACCCCCGTCGCCATCCATACGGAATGACGACCTCGAATTGGCTCTGCGGCCCGAAGCGTTGCTCGTAGACGAACGCCCCCGACAAGGCGGCGTCGTCGCCGGTATGCGCCCCGACCTCCACCACCCATTCGTCTTCCGGATAGGCCTTTTCAGTCAGCAGGGCCCGGGGCAGATTCAGCTCGCCGCGAGGCCAGCGGGGGTCGGTGCACAGCGTCCGGATGTACCCCATGACCCGTCCGAGTTGTTCCTCGGTCAGAGCCCCGCGAAAGGCGGGCATCATCTCGCTGAAACCCCGCACCGGCCCCCCTTCGTGGGCTACCGCGATCCAGTCCCCGTCGGGTTCGCGGGCGGCGAAGTCACAGTCGGTGAAATCCGGGACTTCCTCCTCGAACGCGAGCAGAGAGCGGTCCAGACCACGGCCACCCGGCCCGTGACAATTGGCGCACGAGGCGGCGTAGATCGCTTCGCCGGGAGCATCGGCGAGGTCGGCCCCCATACCGGGGGAGGGTAGCTGAGCGGTTCCCTCCACCGCCGCCAGACAAAGTCCGGCGACGATCGATACCGTCAGCAGCTGTGGCGAAGGTCTTCGCATCCTGTTCCGTCCGGTCGAGCATGAGCCGGCAACGGTCGCCAAGATAGGGATGCGAACTGCGCTACGCGACCTGGTACTTGGCGGTCACGTCCGATTCGGCACGGCCCGAGAGCAGCCGAAATTCGTCGAGTCGCATCAGCGGATCGTCGCGGAGGTCCAACTGCACCCGGGTGCGGTTCGCCAGATCCCGGACGAAACGGGGCTCGGACTCCATGATCTGCAGGGCCACCTGGGGGTGAACCCGCACCAGGATCTTCTGCTCGCCTCCGGCGTTGGCCGCGCGCCACACGCATCGTTCGATCTCCCTCACCACCGTCGGCGCCGTCCAGATATGACCGCTGCCTCCGCATTCGCTGCAGGGCTCGGTCAACGACTGGAGGAGCGAGGGCCTTACCCGTTGCCGCGTCATCTCGATAAGGCCGAGGTCGGAAACCTCCCACGTGCGGGTCCGGGCGCGGTCGCGCCCGAGGTGACTCCTCAGCTCGTGCAGCACCCGGTCACGGTTTTCCTGCGACTCCATGTCGATGAAGTCGATGACGATGATGCCGCCGATGTCGCGGAGCCGGAGCTGAGTCGCGATCTCCCGGGCCGCGTCCAGGTTGGTCTTGAGGATGGTTTCCTCCGGGTCCTTCTTCTTCTTCCCCGTGAACCGCCCGGTGTTCACATCCACCGTTACAAGCGCCTCGGTAGGCTCGATGATCACATGTCCGCCCGAGGGAAGGTCGACCTTGCGACGGAATGAACGCTGGATCTCCTTTTCGATGCCGGCGCGATCGAAGAGATGCTTGCGTTCGTCGTAGTAGTGGATTCGGTCGAGAAGATCGGGGTCGAACGCGCGCACGTAGTCGACGATCTGCTTGTGGACGTCGCGGTTGTCGATCGTCACCGCGTCGAATCTGTTGGTGAACAGGTCGCGGATCACTCCGGAGATCAGCTTCGCTTCCCCGTGGATCAGGGCCGGTGCCTCCGCTTTCGCCGCCTTCTTGCCGATCGATGTCCACAGGCGCCGGAGTTGCCGGTACTCCTTCTCCAGCTTCTCCTGGGTCAGCTCTTCTCCGGCTGTCCGTACAATCACTCCGCCGGAACCACCCTCGACCGCCGCCTTGGCCATGGCGCGCAGCCGCCCCCGCTCTCCTCGCTGGTCGATCTTGCGGCTCACGCCGACGTGATCCGTGTCGGGCATGTAGACCAGGAAGCGGCCCGGCAGGGATATCTCGGTGGTGACTCTGGGCCCCTTGGTTGAGATGGCATCCTTGGTCACCTTCACCAGGATTTTCTGACCCTTGGTGATCGCGTCCTGGATGGGGGGCGACTGCCGATCTCTGCGACGGCCCTGTGCCCCCTCGTTTCCCTTCCCGTCACCGTTGCCGTTCTGCGCGCCACGACCGATGTCGGAAGCATGCAGGAACCCCGCCTTCTCTTCTCCGATGTCTACGAACGCGGCCTGAATGCCGGGGAGGACAGCCTCCACACGGCCGAGGAAGATGTCACCTACCAGCCGACCCTGGTCGGGCCGGTCGAACATGAGTTCAGTGAGCCTGCCGTCTTCCTTGAGTGCGACCCAGGACTCTTCCCCTGAGACGCTGATTAGAATTTCTCTCTTCAATGTGTTTCTCCGATTGTCGATCCCCGTCGGCAAGTCCGCCGCCCGGCCCGTCCCGGCTGCGTCCCCGCCCCAAACGGGCACGGCACGTCAACCAGCCATCGGGCTCGGGGGCAAGGCCTCCGAACGTCGGATCATGAAAAAATCCCGCACCTGCCGGGAGGCCCCGCCGGCTCGCTCTTTCGGGCCGGATCACGGGGTAGACTCCTTGAACAGTTGGCGGGCGATAACAGTTTTCTGGATTTCGCTCGTTCCCTCACCGATCTCGCACGCTTTTGCGTCACGCATCATGCGCTCGACCGGATGGTCGGAGGTGTACCCCGCACCTCCGAGGAACTGAACCGCGGTCCGAGCCGCTTTTGCGGCCAGAGTGGACGCGGTGAGCTTTGCCATGGCCGCTTCCTTCACGAATGGCCGGTCGTGGTCCTTGAGCCACGCGGCGTGATAGGTGAGGTGGCGGGCGGCCTGGATTTCGGTCGCCAGCTCCGCCAGCCCGAAGTGGATATCCTGGAAGTCCCACACGGGTCGGTTGAATTGGCGTCTGCGCGTCGTGTAGCGAACCGCTTCGTCGAGGGCACCCTGCGCGATGCCCAGCGAGAGGGCCGCAATCCCGATCCGCCCCGCGTCCAGGGTCTTCATGAAGTTGATGAAGCCGTGCCCCTCTTCGCCAAGGCGTTGGTCTTCGTTCACCCACACGTCCTGGAAGTGGAGTTCCCGGGTGTCGGAAGCGCGCCAGCCAAGCTTGTCCTCCTTCGCGCCGGCCGACATGCCCGCCGAATACGGCAACTCGGGACGATGGCCAACTCCGATCCGCTCGGCCTCGGCCAGGTCGACAGTCGGCTTGCAGACCACGAAGCTGGTGATTCCGTGGTGCCCCTCGTCCGGATCCGTGACGGCCGTGACGACGTAGATCTCCCCGACACCCCCGTGCGTGATGAAAATCTTGCTCCCGGTGATGGCGTAGCCGCCCTTCCCCGCGACGGCCCTCGTCATGGTGCCCGACGCGTCCGAACCCGCTCCCGGTTCGGTGAGGCCGAATCCGCCCAGCACCTGCCCCGACGCCAGCAGCGGCACAAATCGGGCCTTTTGATCCTCGGTGCCGAAGGCCAGAATCGGCGACATGGCCAGGGTGGTATGCGCGGAAACGGTGATCGAGTGACTCGCGTCGTGCTTCGCGAGCTCTTCGAGGACGAGGACGTAGCTCAGGTAGTCGCGTCCCATTCCGGACAGCTCCCGGGGGACGGGCACTCCGAACCAGCCTCGCTCGGCCATTGCCCTGACGTTTTCCCACGGGAAGCGGGCCGTCTCGTCCAGCTCGCGGGCAACGGGGGCGATGGATTCGAGCGCGAACCGACGGACATCGGCTTGCAAATCGAGGTGATTCCGGTCCAGGTAAGGGTGCATCAAATAGAAGGAAGGGCTAGTCGATTCCGGTCGGATTTGGTCATGCCAGAAATCCCCGGCCGCGTTCGCACCTGTCGCACGAGCCGCATGACCTTCGGCCAGGGACCTCTCCAAGGTAACGCAAGAGGGCCATTCTCCGGCATCCCCGCCGTCCGCAGTACTTCTGCATGGCGCGGAGACGGCCGACGGCCTGCTGCCGCGCGGCAAGGAGCGGGCCGAGGTCCGGGGGTCGTCCGGTCAGGGTTGCCACGGGTCCGTCGGTGGCCGGCGGACCGTCAGCCTCGCCGTCCGGCCAGCTGTCGATCCACTCCGCCAGAGCGGGATCGAGGCGCAGGGCACCCGAACGCATGAGCCACTTCAGGTGCGGCACGTTGGCGGACCCGGGCCCGATCAACGTTGCGGGAGACGTGACCCGCGTGGCGCCACCACGTGATCCGATCTTCCGGAGCAACTTGAGGATGTCACGCGGCTCGGGGTATGACCGATCAAGGAACGCCTCGGGCACCTTCCAGTCGTCCCGGTGAATGAATCCCAGGGCGAGGGAGTCCGCACCGTCCCGGCCCGCCCGCCCGGCTTCCTGGTAGTAGCTCTCCAGCGATCCCGGGAAGGCATAGTGGAATACCGCCCACACATCCCCCCGATCGATGCCCATGCCGAAGGCACAGGTCGCGACCACGACATTGGACTCCCCGGACATGAAGCGCTGCTGCACGGTCTGCCGCTCCTCGCCCGGCAGTGCCGCATGGTAGGCGTCACCGATCACGCCCTGGCTCGCCAGCGCCCGACGTACGCTGACCACCAGTCTGCGGGTTGGCGCATACACGATGAGCGCCCTGTCCGCGCACTCCGGGGGGCCGCGCCGGATCAGCCTCACCATTGCGCGGATGCGCTCGGGACCGGTGCGCTGCCTCGCCACCAGCCAGCGGATGTTCGGGCGGTCGAAGGAGGTGACCACGCGGAGCGGGTCGGTCATGCCCAGCACCCGGGTGATGTCGTCCCTGACGGCCGGAGTCGCCGTGGCGGTCACCGCCAGTACGGGAGCCGGGACGATCTCGCGCAGGCGCATGATGCGCCGGAAGGCGGGCCGGAATTCATGGCCCCACTCGGAGATGCAGTGTGCTTCGTCAATGGTGATGAGGGAGACGGGCGACGATGTGAGAAGTCCTCTCAGCCTTCGAGCCTCGAGACGCTCAGGTGAGCAGAAGAGCAGGTCCAGCGCCCCATCCGCGATTGCGCGCTCGCGGCGCTGCTGGGCGTCCTTCGGATCCTGGGAGGTGAGCGAGGCGGCCCTGAGACCCAGGCGACGGGCACGGTCGACCTGGTCCTGCATCAGGGAGATCAAGGGGCTGACGACCACGACCAGCCCACTCATCATGAAGGCGGGCAGCTGGTAGCACAGCGTCTTCCCGCCGCCCGTCGGCAACACGCCCAGGGTGTCACGGCCCGCCAGGACGCTGCTGACGAGCCGTTCCTGTCCGGGTCTGAAGCCGTCGAAGCCGAACTTCTCCTTGAGGACTGCCCGGACCGCCGGATTGGGGGTGTCTTCCCGTTTCGCGTTCACACCCGATAAGGAGGGGTGAGGACCGGGGCGCGAGAATGGCTGATCGGGACGGACGGACGCGCCCCCGCCCGGGATCAGTCGCGCGCAGGCAAAAATCGCAGCAGCAGGGCCACTACCAGGATGCCGATACCCGCCCAGACGAGCCATCGCATGACCAGCGCCATGCCCACCAGCGCCAACGCGGCTCCGATCACGAAGAGGCGAACCTTCCACGGCAGGTAGGGGTCGCTACGGCCCGATTGTTCGCGCGAAGGACGAAGCATGGTCCGCTCTCTCCCCCTATTTCCCGTCCAGGAACCGGCGCACGCCGTCCCTGCACTCCTCGGTAAGGCGGGCGATCGCATTGACCTCGGCACCCCGGGCGAGCGCATCCTCGAATGTGGCGCCGTCGAGGCCGTGGAACAGCTGTTTCGTCAGCTTGACCGCCATGGGTGGCCGGCTGGCGAGCTCCGTGAGGTATGCCTGTACGTCGGTACGGAACGACTCTGCCGAAACGACCCGGGTGATCAAGCCGACACGGGCTGCCTCGGCGGCGCCGATTCGATGTCCCCTGACCACCAGGTCGAAGGCGACTGCTTCGCCCACCTTCCGCCTCAGGATGGCCATCACGAGGGCGGGGACGAAGCCGAGGCGGACCTCCGGGAATCCGAAGATGGCCGCCTCGTGAGCCAGCACGATGTCACAAGCCGCGGCCAGACCGCAGCCACCACCCAGGGCCCTTCCCCGCACCACCGCCGCCACCGGCTGGGGAAGTTGGCGGATCTTCGCGAAGACCTCGCCGAGGTCTCGTGCCTGGGCAAGCCCCGCCTCCGGACCGTGGCGCTGGGAGGCCGCGACCTCCGCGAGATCCGCCCCCGCGCAAAAGTCAGGGCCCGCGCCCCCGAGCGCGACCACGCGCACCTCCTGATCATCCGCGATCCGGGCCAGGGCCCCTGAAAGCTCCGACACCAACCCGACGCTGAGCGCATTGCGCTTCCGAGGCCGGTTCAGCGTTACATGGGCCACACCGGCATCGATGGCCAGCACGACACGCCCGTTCGCTCCCGGGGCGCTCATCGGTCGCTGCTCCCGCCGGGCCCCGGAACCCGTCCCCGGCCGCGCACTCGTGCCGCCACGTCCTCCGGCACCTCGATCTCCATCCGCAAAAGGGCCGTGCTGAACACCTTGCCCTGGGCGTCGGTCATCAGGGATACGGTGCCTCCGCCGTCCAGAGCCCCGTGAAGCAGAAAATTCACCGCATGGAGGTTGTCGAGTTCGAACCGCTCCACGGGCCCCTCCACCATGGTGCTAAAGTGTTTCTTCACTCGATCAGCTGTAACTTCTTGCAAAATAATCGGATAGTGTTCCTCGTCATAGAGAATCAGGCCAACGTTGGCCGTGTTCCCCTTGTCACCGGAACGAGCGTGGGCCAGTTCAAGCAGTCGCACCCTGGGCATCGTATTCGCTCCTCTCACACCTGCACAAAGTCGACCGAAAGGCGGGGCTCCACAACGGTACGGTCGATCAGGGCGGGCCAGTAGGCCATGATCTCCTGCACACGGGGCCGGCCCCCGGCGAAGCCTGTCACACCCGGCGGCCCGGTAAGCACGAGGGGTGCGATTTCGCGTGTGAAGCGCTCCACCGCGGCTCGATCGCCGCTTCTGACTCCCACTCGAAGCTGGACTTCCGGCAGGTCCGGCGGCGGATCCCCTGCCAGATGTCCGTGCGTCGAATCCCAGCCCACGAGCTCCACCAGGACGCGGTCGAAGGTGAGTCCCAGCCGATCCAGCCGCTCCCGGAGGATCCTGGATGCCGCCCGTGCCTTCGCCGCCGCATCGGGCCAGGCATAGACCAGTGTGCCGACTGCCTTGTATCCGGCCGAGTAGGCGATCGAGACCTTGAGAAAGGGGGTGGGTGCGCGACCTCGGATGCTGTGGACCCGGACGCGGTCACGGCCGTTCCCGGACAACCGGATCGTCGTGAAGTCGGCAGTCACATCCGGGGTGATGTAGGTCGAGGGGTCGCCCATCTCATACAGGATCTGTTCCTTGACCGTGCGCAACGTCACGGCGCCGCCCGAACCGTCGTGCTTGGTCACGACGAAGGTCCCGTCGGAGCTGGCTTCGATGATCGGGAAGCCGACCTGGGCGAGCCCCGGGATCGCCCACCACTCCGCCGAGCAGTTGCCCCCGGTGGCCTGGGCCCCGCATTCGTTGATATGCCCGGCAACGACCCCGCCGGCGAGGAGGTCGTACGCGTCCCAGGGCCATCCGAACTCGTGGACCATGGCGCCGTAGGTGAGCGCGGTATCGGTGGACCGACCGGTTACGACGACCTGCGCGCCACCTGCGAGAGCCGCCACGATGGGCTGAGCTCCCAGGTAGACGTTGGCGCTTCGGACCCGGTCCCGAACGGTTGCGAGAGGGTCACCCGTCTCCATGTGCACCATGGCGTGACCGGAGGCGATCAGCTCGTCGAGAGAGTCCATGAGGTCGTCACCCATCACCACCCCGATCCGGGCCCGTCCCCCCGCCCCCGCCCGCCGGCCGGCTTCGGCGACCGCCCTCGCGCACTCGGCCGGGTTCACGCCCCCGGCGTTGGTGACCACCTTGATGTCGCGCTCGACGCACGCCGCGAAGACGCGCTCCATCAACGGCACGAAGTCGCGGGCGTACCCGGCGGCAGGGTTGCGCGCGCGCTGCTTCTGCATGATGGACATCGTCACCTCGGCGAGGTAGTCCAGCATCAGGTAGTCGATCCGGCCTCCCTCGACCTGCCGCACGGGCGCCTCCAGGTCATCACCCCAGAACCCCTGGCCACTCGCAATACGCACGACTCCGGGAACCGCGCGGCCCTGCGAGCCCGCGGTTCCCGGAGTCGCGCGCCGCGTCGTTCCCCTCACGTCCACCTTCCGTCCAGCCCCGGTGGCAGCACGAAGGGTCCCAGGTGCGGCCCGGGATTGGTACGGGCCGCGCGCAGGAGCAGTGTGAGCCAGTCACGCAGCTCTTCGGGCAGAACCACCGCGTCCACGAAGCCACGAGCGGCCGCATGAGTGGCGTCGAGCTGACGGTCGTAGTCCGCGCGCACTTCCTCCATCCGCGCGAGAAGCTCCGGATCCGGGGCCTTCCCTTCGGCCTGCAACCGCTCCAACTGGCCACCGAAGAGGGCGACCACCGCGCTCTCGCCCTCCATGACCCCCATCCGCCCGGTCGGCAGGGTGAGGATGAAGTCGGGGTCGAAGCCCTGCCCCGCCATGGCGTAGTAGCCCGCGCCCGAGGCGTGGTTGAGCGTCACGACGATTTTCGGCACGGCCGCCGTGGCCATGGCCTCGACGAAGCGGGCGCCGGCGCGAATGATCCCGCCGTGCTCGGCCCGGGGACCCACCATGAAGCCGGAGACATCCTGGACGAACAGGATGGGATGCCCCTGGCGGTTCATGGTGTCGATGAAGTAGGCGGCCTTTTCCGCCGATTCGGTGTACACGATGCCCCCGAACCGCGCCGGGCCCTCCCGGCTGTCCCTGACCATGCCGCGGCGGTTCGCGATGACCCCGACGGTGATCCCGGAGAGCGCGGCGGTACCGCACATCAGTTCGGCAGCGTACTCGGGCTGAAATTCGCTGAGCCCCCCGCCATCCAGGAGCACGTCGAGCACCGCGCTCATGTCGTAGGGCTGGCGATGATCGTCGGGCAGAAGTTCGTATAGGTCGGCAGCGGATCGCACCGGGGTCGCAACTTCGGCCTCCGCCGCTGCGCCGGGTCGCTCCCCGGGCCTCCCCCCAGCGGGCAACCCGGCAACGAGCTCTCTCAGCTTCGCGATGCACGCCTCGTCGTCCGCGACCAGGTAGTGGGCGACCCCGCTGACACCGGTATGGACGGCGGCTCCTCCCAGTGCCTCGCGGTCGACCGTCTGGCCTGTAGCTCCCTTGACCAGATTGGGGCCGCCCAGGCCCATGAAGCTGGTCCCCTCCACCATGAGGATCACGTCCGAGAGGGCGGGCAGATACGCACCCCCGGCGATACACGGCCCCATGACCGCCGCGAGCTGCGGAATCTTCAGGTACCGGCGCATGATGGAATTGTAGTAGAAGATCCTGGCTGCTCCGTACTGTCCCGGGAACACGCCATCCTGGTACGGGAGATTCACCCCCGCCGAGTCCACCAGATAGATGATCGGGACCCGGCACCGCATGGCGATTTCCTGGGCCCGCAGCATCTTCCTGATGGTCTCCGGCCACCATGACCCCGCCTTGACGGTCGCGTCGTTGGCGACCACCACGACCTCCCGCCCTTCCACCACGCCCACACCCGTCACAACACCGGCGCCCGGCGCCTTTCCCTCGTAGAGGTCGTGGGCGACGAGAAGTCCCACTTCGGCCCACGTCGTGTCCTGGTCCAGCAGGAGGTGCAGGCGGTCGCGCGCCGTGAGTTTGCCACGTGCCCGTTGCCGCCGGATCTTCTCGGTGCCGCCGCCCAATCTCAGTCGGCGGCGCAACTCCTGAAGCTCGTGGGCCAGCTGGCCCATGCGGCCGGGGGGACTAATACGGATCCTCCCGATCCGCGAACCACTCCCGGATATACTCGATGGCGTCGGTGGTCGCCGTGCCGGGACCGAAGACTCGTCCCACGCCAAGCGCGCCAAGGGCGGCCGCATCGTCCTTCGGGATGATCCCGCCACCGGTCAGCAGGACATGGTCGAGACCGTCCTGGTTCAGGAGTTCCCGCACACGGGGGAAGAGTGTCATGTGAGCCCCCGAGAGAACGGACATCGCGACGATGTCCACATCTTCCTGGACCGCCGCCGCCACCACCATCTCGGGGGTCTGGTGCAGACCGGTGTAGATGACCTCGAAACCGGCGTCGCGAAACGCCGCCGCGATCACCTTGGCCCCGCGGTCGTGCCCGTCAAGGCCAGGCTTCGCCACCAGCACCCGGATTCTCCTGTCGGAAAACGACATTCGGCCTCCTGTGGGACGGTTGGACAGCTATGCAGATAAAGTAAGCGCGCGACCAAGGCCGGGCAGGGGCCGGGGACGCGGCGCCGGCCGAATGCATCGGGGTTTTCGCCGCGTACTGCTACATCCCTCCGGCAGCGAGGAAGTCCGATACTTCCTCCCCGGTGACGAAGAAGTCGCCGATCGCCCTGCCTCCCTCGGGCCCGTGCCAATCCGATCCTCCGGTGACGACGAGGTCGTGGGCGCGTGCGGCGCTCTCCAGCTTGCTCACCGGCACCGAAGCGCGGGAGGCGCGGTAGACCTCCAGCCCTCCCAGTCCGGCTTCGACCAGGCGGGGCAGCAGCTCCGGCAGGTACCGGGCGGGGGGATGGGCCCACACCGGGATCCCGCCGGCTCTCCGCACGATCCCGGTCACTTCCTCGGGAGTCGCGACCTGCGTCGGCACGTAGGCCGGGCTGTCGTTTCCGATCAGCCGCGCGAACACCTCCGGTATCCCGCGCGCGTATCCGGCTTTCACCAGGGCGCGGGCCAGGTGGGGGCGCGAGTACGCCACCTCGACCGAGCCGCGCTGCTCGTCGAGCTGCTCGCGGGTAATAGTGATCCCCTGCCCGGCCAGGCGCTCGACCATCTCGCTCATGCGGGCGTCCCGCCGTTCCAGGTTGTGCTGCGTGTGCCGGGGGAACACCTCTGATCCGATGTCCACGAAGTAGCCGAGGATGTGGATGTCCATGCCCTCGAAGGTGCTGCTCATCTCGACAGCCGGAATGATGTGCAGCCGCCGTCCCTCGGCGTGCCGGATGGCCCGCTCGACGCCGGCGATGGTGTCGTGGTCGGCGAGCGCGAGGACGTCGAGGCCACCGGCGACGGCCCGGTCAACGACCTCTTCCGGTGGCACGGTGCCATCGGAAGCGGTGGAATGGACGTGGAGGTCTAGCTTCATGGCGTTGTGTGATCCGGCCTGGCTAACCCGTCGCGACATCGTCCGCCAGCACCGTCACAATGTTGGCCTCCACCTTCATCACGCCTCCGCCGATCTCGAAACTCCGCCTGTCTCCGGATTCGGTCTCCACCGTCATCGGCCCCTCCCCAATAAGCGTCAGGAAGGGGGCGTGTCCCGGCAGAACACCGACCCAGCCGTCCCATGCAGGTGCGACGAGTGAACGCGCGGTCCCCTCGAAGACGACCTGCGCGGGCGTGACGACCCGCAGCTCCATGAGCTTCGCCACCGTCAGCCCGCCTCCACGCCCATCTCGGCGGCGGCCTCGATCACCTGGTCGATCCCGCCCTTCATGTAGAAGGCCTGTTCGGGAAGGTGGTCGAATTCTCCGGCGGCCACCCGTTCGAAGGACTCGATCGTCTCCTCCAGCCTCACATAGCAGCCGGGGATGTTGGTGAACGCCGTCGCCACGAAGAAGGGCTGGGACAGGAAACGCTCGATGCGACGGGCGCGCCCGACGACGATCTTGTCCTCCTCGCTGAGCTCGTCCATTCCCAGGATGGCGATGATGTCCTGAAGGTCCTTGTAGCGCTGCAGGATCTCCTTGACGCGGCCCGCCACCTCGTAGTGCCGCTCGCCGATGAACTGCGGGTCGAGGATGCGGGAGGAGGAGTCGAGCGGATCCACGGCCGGGTAGATCCCCTTCTCCGAGATGGACCGGGAAAGGACCGTCGTGGCGTCCAGGTGGGCGAAGGCGGCCGCGGGAGCCGGATCGGTCAGGTCGTCGGCGGGCACGTAGATGGCCTGGACGGATGTGATCGAACCCTCGCGGGTGGAGGTGATTCGCTCCTGGAGCTCGCCCATCTCCGTTTCCAGCGTGGGCTGGTAGCCAACGGCGGAGGGCATGCGTCCCAGAAGGGCCGAGACCTCGGAGCCCGCCTGGGTGAAGCGGAAGATGTTGTCGATGAAGAGGAGGACATCCTGCTTCTCCACGTCGCGGAAGTACTCGGCGACGGTCAGGGCGGAGAGCCCCACCCTGAGGCGGGCGCCGGGCGGCTCGTTCATCTGCCCGTAAACCAGCGCGGTCGACTCGAGGACGCCCGACTCCTTCATCTCGAGCCAGAGGTCGTTGCCCTCGCGGGTGCGCTCCCCCACCCCGGCGAAGACGGAACGGCCGCCGTGCTCCATGGCGATGTTGTTGATCAGCTCCATGATGATGACGGTCTTGCCGACCCCGGCCCCGCCGAAGAGGCCGGTCTTCCCGCCCTTCACGTAGGGAGCGAGGAGGTCCACGACCTTGATCCCGGTCTCGAAGATCTCGGTCTTGGGCTCCAGGTCTTCGAATTTGGGCGCAAGGCGGTGGATCGGCCAACGCTCGACCTCGTCGCCGCCGGCGACGGGTCCCTGTTCGTCCACCGGCTCGCCGAGGACGTTGAGGATGCGCCCGAGCGCGGGCGTCCCAACCGGAATGGTGATCGCGCCTCCGGTGTCCACCACCTCCATGCCCCGCTGGACGCCGTCCGTCGAGCTCATGGAGACCGCCCGCACCTGGGAGCGGCCGATGTGCTGCTGCACTTCGGCCACCAGGTCCATCTCGCGGCCGGATTCCGACTCGGCCGTCAGCCTCAGTGCGTTGTGTATGTCCGGCAGTTGCCGCGGGTCGAACTGCACGTCCAGGACGGGCCCGATGACCTGGACGACTTGACCGGTGTTGTGATCAGCCATTGTCTCCGTCTTCTCCAGCCGCCCCTGGACGGCTCTTGGTATCTGAGGCAGGAAGGTTCACTCCAGCGCCGCGGCCCCACCCACGATCTCTGCGATCTCCTGGGTGATCTGGGCCTGGCGTGCTCGGTTGTAGCTGCGGGTGAGGTTCTCGAGGATGTCCCCCGCGTTGTCGGTCGCGCTCTTCATCGCGGCCCGGCGGGCGCCCTGCTCGCCGGCCGCGTTCTCGACGAGGGCCCGGTACACCGCGTTTCGCAGGTATCGGGGCAGGATCCGGCCAACGAGCTCCCCTGGCGGCGGCGAGACGATGAACGCATCCACCGAACGGGCGCCCGGGGACGGTTCCACGGGCAGGATCCGGGTGGTCACGGGCGGCGTGGACATGGCGGACCGGAACACGGAGCTGACCAGGTAGACAGCGTCCAGGTCACCCGCCTCGAAACCCGCTCTGAGGGGCTCGACCAGCGCTTCGGCGTCCCCGGGAGTCGGGTTGTCGCCGATTGCGGTCGTGGACGAAGCCACCGGCGTGCCCCGGAAACGGAAGAAGGCCAGCGCCTTCTTCCCCGAGATGTGGAGCTCCGTGTCCACCCTCGCCGCCTCCAGCTTCTCAAGCCGAAGGCGCGCCTCCTTGATGAGGTTGGCGTTGAAGGCGCCACAGAATCCCCGGTTCGCCGTCAGGAGAAGCACCGCCGCCCGCCTCGTCTCGGACGGCCGGCGAAGGAGGGGGTGGTCCCAGGCCAGCCCGGGAGCGTGCAGGCCGCGCAGCAACTCGTTCAGCGCGTCACTGTACGGGCGCGCAGCCAGCATTCGGTCCATGGCTCGCTTGAGCTTGGACGTGGCCACGAGCTCCATGGTACGCGTGATCTTGCGCGTGTTCCGGACGGACTTGATCCGCCGCTTGACCTCGCTGGCTCCGGCCACCCTACGCCGCCCCCACCCTCGCCCGGCCCGCTTCGGCCGCGAAGACCTCGTTGTACTCCTCGATGCAAAGGCGCAGGCGCCCCTCGATGTCCTCGGTCAGCTTCCCCTCCTGGCGGAGACCGATCAGGACATCGTCGAAGCGGCTCTCGACAAAGCCCAGGAAGCCCCGCTCCCAATTCCTGACCTCCGAGATGTCCAGGTCGTCCAGATAGCCGTTGGTCACCGCGTAGATGGCGACGATCTGCTTCTCGACCGGGACCGGGCGGTACTGGGGCTGCTTGAGGATCTCGACAGTCCGCTGGCCCCGTGCAAGCTGTTGCTGTGTCGCCGCGTCCAGGTCGGAGGCGAACTGGGCGAAGGTCTCCATGGCGCGGAACTGGGCCAGGTCGAGACGGAGGCGCCCGGCCACCGACTTCATGGCCTTGATCTGGGCCGAGCCCCCCACCCGGGAGACCGAGATGCCGACGTTCACGGCGGGCCGCACCCCCGAGTTGAAGAGGTCGGGCTCCAGATAGATCTGTCCGTCGGTGATGGAGATGACGTTCGTCGGGATGTAGGCCGACACGTCGCCGGCCTGGGTCTCGATGATCGGGAGCGCAGTGAGGGACCCGCCCCCCAATTCGTCGGACAGCTTGGCCGCCCGCTCCAGCAGCCTGGAGTGCAGGTAGAAGACATCTCCGGGGTACGCCTCGCGGCCCGGCGGGCGCCGGAGCACCAGCGACAGCTGCCGGTACGCCTGGGCCTGCTTGGACAGGTCGTCGTAGATGACCAGGGTGTGCTTGCCCTGCCACATGAAGTACTCGGCCAGCGCCGTCGCCGAATACGGAGCGATGTACTGCAGGGGCGCCGGATCCGAGGCGTTGGCCGCCACCACGATGCTGTAGTCCATGGCGCCGTGATGCCTGAGCGTCTCGACCACCGCGGCGACCTTGCCCGCGCGCTGGCCGATCGCGCAGTAGATGCAGATGACGTCGGTGTCCTTCTGGTTCAGGATCGCGTCGACCGCGATGGCGGTCTTGCCGGTCTGCCTGTCGCCGATGATCAGCTCCCGCTGGCCCCGGCCGATGGGGATCATCGCGTCGATGGCCTTGATGCCCGTCTGCAGGGGCTCCTTCACCGGCTGGCGCTTCACGATCCCCGGCGCGACGACGTCGATCTGCCGCCTCTCCGCGGTTTCGATCGCGGGGCCCCCGTCCACGGGCGCACCCAGCGGGTCGACGACGCGGCCCAGGTAGGCATCACCCACCGGGACGTCGAGGACGCGGCCGGTGCGGCGCACTTCGTCGCCCTGGTGAAGCCCCGCCCATTCGCCCATGATGACGGCGCCGATGTTGTCCTCTTCCAGGTTGAGCGCGAGGGCGGTCACCGTCTCGCCACTGTCGCTTGCGGTCACCTCCAGCATCTCGCTGGCCATGGCCTTGGTAAGGCCGTAGATCCGCGCCACTCCGTCCTTCACTTCGAGGACTTCGCCAACTTCTTCGGCGTGAAGCGCTTCTTCGAAGCTCTCGATCTCCGCCAGGAGGACGCTCTTGATCTCGCCCGCCCGGAGATGGGATTCCGACATGTCGTCTATCTTTCCTGTGGTTGAAGCTCAGCGGTCATGAGCTTGCGCCGCAGGGCGTCAAGCTGCCGTTTCAGGGACCCGTCGTAGACCGTGTCGCCTTCGCGGATCACGATGCCGCCTATGATGTCCGGCCTGACCCTCACATGCGGGATCACGTTCGCGCCGGTCGCCGAGGACAGCTGGATCCCCAGGTCCTCCAGCTCCCTCGCATCGAGGGGCCTGGCCACGGTCACATCCATGTGGCGCCGCCCCAGGTGCCGCTCCAGAAGCGCCCGGTACTGGCGCGCGATGTGGGGGATCAGCCGTTGGCGGCGCCTGTCGATGACGACCTTCAGGAAGCGCAGCAGCATGAGCGGGACGGAAGGACCCACCGCCCGCTCCAGCACCGACTTCTTCCCGGCTGCCGAGATGCGGGGTGTGGCGAAGAACTCGCGCACCTGCGGGTCCTCCACGAGCCGGGCGACCATTTCGATCCCGCCGCCGAAGCTCTCGGCGCCCTCGTGGCGCTCCGCCAGCTCGAAGAGCGTCTCGGCGTAGCTGCGCACGATGGTGTCTTCCCTCACGCCCGGATTCCCCCGGAATCGGCGAGGTCGTTGATGTAGTCCATCACCAGCTGCCGGTCGCGCTTCTCGTCCAGGCGCTCGGACAGCAACCTCGAGGCGGCCGCCATCGCCACCTCCACCGAGGCCCGGCGCACGGCCTCGACCGCCGCGTTCCGTTCACGCTCGATCTCGCGGCGCGCGTTGGCGAGGATCACCTGGCTCTCCTCCCGTGCCTTCGCCTCCAGTTCCTTGCGGAGCTGATCGGCGGCAGCGCGGCTCTCCGCGAGCATCGCCTGGGCCTGGAGCAGGCCCTCCGCCAACTGCTCGCGGTGCTGGGCCAGGAGCTTCTCGGCTTCTTCCCGCTGGCCCCTGGCCTCGTCAATGGCGTCCTGGATGCCCTTCTCGCGGGCGTCCAGCGCCGCCATCAGCGGCTTCCAGGCGTACCGGGCCAGGACGAGCAGCAGCGTCAGGAACGTCAGGACGGTCCATACGGCCAGCCCCGAATCGACCGCGAAGAGGGTGTCCCAGAGGGGGCCTTCCTCCTGCGGCATCCCGGGGTAAAGCCCCGCGGATATCATCAGATGAACTTGAAGAGCGCCGCGAGCAGGATCGCGAACAGCGCGGCCCCCTCGACCAGTCCGGCCAACAGAATGGCCAGGCCCCGGATTTCGCCGGCGGCTTCCGGCTGCCGGGCGATGCCCTGCGTGGCGCCGTTGCCGATGCCGCCGATGCCGATTCCGGCGCCGATCGCGGCCAGGCCCGCTCCGATTCCGGCGCCGATGAGGGCGCCGGTGTTCTTGGCTGTGTCGATGTCCGCCGCGGCCGAAGACTCCTGCAGCGCGGTGATCGCCAGGTCAAGCATGATTTCTCCTATTCGTGTGTGGCCCGTTCAGGGTCAGTGTTCATGCCGCATGAGGCCGATGAAGACGGCCGACAGCATGGCGAAGATGTAGGCCTGGATGAAGGCGATCAGCAGCTCGAGAAGCAGGATCGCCGACACGAAGGCGTAGGATCCGGCGGCGACCACCCACCGCCCGAAGGCGATGTGGCCGAAGATGAAGATGAAGCCGATCAGCGTGAAGATCATCATGTGGCCCGCCGTCATGTTCGCGAAGAGACGGATCGCGAGCGCGAATGGCTTCGTGAGCTTCCCCAGCAGCTCGACGGGGGTCATGATGGCCAGCATCAGGTACTTCACGGCGCCCGTGGTTCCCGGCGGGGCGAAGAAGATCGTCCTCATGTAGCCGGCCGGACCGAGCGTGCGGAAGCCCGAGACCTCGACCACCACGAAGGTGATCAGGGCCAGCATCGCCGTGACCGCCAGGTTGCCGCTGGCCGCGCCGCCCCACGGAACCAGCCCCAGCAGGTTCATCGTCAGGATGAAGAAGAACTGCGTGAGGATGAGGGGGACGAAGCGCTCGTATCCCTTGCCGATGAACTCCTTGCACAGGTCGTCCCGGAGGAAGACCACGACGGCCTCGACCGCGTTGGCCAGCCCCCTGGGCGCCCTGCCCGAGCCCTGGCGCGTCACGGTTCTGGCGGCGAACAGCGTCATCGCGGCCGTGATGACGGCGGCCAGCAGCAGCAGGACCATGTGTTTGGTGGGGGACAGGTCGATCGTCAGTCCGCCGATATGAAACACTGCCCAGTCCCAATGGGGGAAGTGGACCGCGCCGACGAAGGGCAGCTCGTATTCGGGGGCGTTGAGGATGTGGTGGGCCAGCATGTCGCCGAGATTGAAGACCTCGCCGTGGGCCTCGCCGGCCGTCTCCTGCGCCGCCGCGTGCTCCTGGGGGAAGATCGGGGGCAAGGTCATGGCTTCACCGTTGCCGTCCCGCGGATCCGACGGTGTTCGATGAACGACTCGGCGAAGAGCACGGCGACCAGGAACCCGCCCAGAGCCACGAGGAAGGGCGCGGGGGGGACGCGGCCGGGAACGACGAAGAGAACGATGGCCAGGGCGAGGACGGCGATCCGCCCCACGAACCCTGCGCCGATCGCGACGATGAACCGATCGTTCCGGTTCCGCCAGCGTCTGAGGAGATAGTGCGAGCCGATCTGGGTACCCAGCGCCAGCACGCCGGCTCCAAGGACTGCTCCCCGGGCAGCTTCAGCGAGAAAGGGCCAGGTTGCAAGCGTTCCGGCGGTCACGATGCCGGTGGCAGTGGTGACGAACGTCGTCGACGGTTTCACTGATGCTCTCCCCCGCGGCGGGGTTTCACCCTTTCCCTGTCGGCCGGTTGCACGACCGTTCTGGTGTAAAGCGATACGAAGCCACCTACCAACCCCAGCACGGCTCCCGAGATCACCAGCAGGGGGCTCGTGCCGAACCTGTCGTCCAGCGCCAGCCCTCCCCATCCCAGCAGCAGCGTCGTCAGTACCCAGGTGATCCCGTATCCGGAGTAGCGAGCAAGGTCACCGGAGCCCGACGAGGATCGCTGCGATTCCCGGCGGTCCTTCACGAAAATTCTCCCGGCTGGTGACTGCGAATCTCGGGATCGACCCCTTGGGTACCGTGGACACCACAGGTGCGGCGCCCGGCGAAACGTAACGCTTGTGAAAATTTTCGCAAGCGCTCCTGAACCGTGCCCGACAGGCCCGCGGAGTCCTCTGGATACGCTCTGGTGATTGAAGTCGGGGACCAATTCGACCATTATCGAAAGAAGGAGATTGCGAGTGCATCACAAACCATGGAGGAGGACCCCCATGTCGCTCACGGTTGGAGACGCCGCGCCCGACTTCAGCGCCGACACAAGCGAAGGCCGTATCGATTTCCACGAGTGGATGGGGGACGGCTGGGCTGTCCTCTTCTCGCACCCCAAGAACTTCACTCCGGTCTGCACCACCGAGTTGGGGTACATGGCCGGGCTCAAGCCGGAGTTCGACCGGCGGAACTGCAAGATCATCGGGCTGAGCGCGGACCCTCCCGACAGCCACCGCGCCTGGTCGGAGGATATTCGTGACGCCACCGGCCACGCCCCCAACTACCCCATCATCGCCGACACCGAACTGAAGGTGGCCAAGCTCTTCGGGATGCTGCCGGGGGACGCCGGGGAGAGCTGGGAGGGCCGCACACCGATGGACAACGCCACGGTCCGCTCGGTCTTCGTCATCGGACCCGACAAGCATATCAAGCTGACCATCACCTATCCCATGAGCACGGGACGCAACTTCGACGAGGTGCTGCGCGTGCTGGATTCGGTACAACTCACCGCCAGGCACAAGGTGGCAACCCCCGTCAACTGGAATCAGGGAGACCGGGTCATCATCCTGCCCGCGGTCTCGGACGAGGCTGCCAGGGAGGCCTTCCCCGATGGCTGGGATTCCCCCAAGCCCTATATCCGCTTCGTCGACCAGCCCTTGGACTAGCTGCCGCGCGCCCTTGATCCTGTGGCGTCCGCTCTCGACCACCCTCTTGCCACGCGTCCCCGTGGAGCGTTCATGAACCCCACCTCTTCTCCTCCGGCCCCGGCCGCGACCGGTCTGGCCGGCGACCGGGATGTCTACCTCCTCAACCGCGCAGGCGAAA
The DNA here is from genome assembly GCA_963555795.3 of Longimicrobiales bacterium. Lineage (GTDB taxonomy): Bacteria > Gemmatimonadota > Gemmatimonadetes > Longimicrobiales > Gaopeijiaceae > Bin94. The sequence goes on from CAUVXA020000007.1 coordinate 2,202,875, forward strand.
TCGCCGACGAACTGCGCAGCCAGGTCGAGCGTCGGATCGTCGGCCAGCAGCACATCGTCGACAGCCTCGTGACGGCGATGATGGCCAACGGACACGTCCTTCTCGTAGGTGTTCCAGGGCTCGCCAAGACACTGATCATCTCGACGCTGGCCGAGGCGCTGCACCTGAAGTTCAACCGCATTCAGTTCACCCCCGACCTCATGCCCACCGACATCACGGGCACGGAGGTCATCCAGGAGGACAAGGTCACGGGCGAAAGGATCTTCCGCTTCGTCCAGGGCCCGATCTTCGCCAACATCGTGCTGGCGGACGAGATCAACCGCACTCCGCCGAAGACCCAGGCGGCGCTCCTGGAGGCCATGCAGGAACGGGACGTCACGGCGGCGGGACACACCTACCACCTCGACCCCCCCTTCTTCGTCCTGGCGACCCAGAACCCGATCGAGCAGGAGGGCACCTACCCCCTCCCGGAAGCGCAGCTGGACCGCTTCATGTTCGACCTGCGGATCGGCTATCCGTCCCGGGAAGAGGAGGAGAAGATCGCCACCCTGACGCAGGAAGTGCAGGACGTGCCGATCAAGCCCGTCATCCACGGCAACGAGATCATCGAACTGCAGCAACTGGTCCGGCGCATCCCGGTGCCCCCGTCGATCGTCGGCTTTGCCGTACGCCTGGCGCGCTCCACCCGTCCCGGTGGCGAGGAACAAGCGAACGTGGCGAAACGTTACATCAGTTGGGGCGCAGGGCCGCGCGCCTCGCAGTACCTGGTGCTGGGGGCCAAGGCCCGAGCCGCGTTTCGCGGCACCCCGATGCCGACCATGGACGACGTGCTCGACATCGCGCCGTCGATCCTCGCCCACAGAATCGTGGTCAACTTCGACGGGGAGGCCGAGGGCCTGAGCACCCGCGATGTGGTCCGCGAACTGCTCACCGAGAGCAAGAAATGGACATAGAGGCCGCGTCACCCGACGACCAACCTCCGAGTTGTAACAAGCTGCCGGCGACCCGTGGCGAGAGCCCGCGCCGCCTTCCTTCGCGCGGGGCCGCGCCATGCCGCTGACCGCCGTGCTTGCAGCCGCCTCCCTGCTCCTCCTGCTGGTTTCGGCCGCGCTGACTGCGGCCTTGACCGCCGTTCTCAGGATCAGCGACCCGGAGGCACGTATCCTGGCCGGCGAGGGCTTCGCGGGGGCGGACGCACTCGCGGCCCTTCTGTCGGACGAGGTCGCCACGTCGCCCCTCGGAATCCTCCGCGCCATCTGCTTCCTCGGGGCGACGGCCTCCGGGGTGGCCGCCGCGGCCACGGCGTGGGGACCGCAGGGGATGTGGATCGGGGGCCCGGCCGTGGTCCTGCTGGTGCTCCTCGCGGGAGACCTGGCTCCCCGTGCGATCGCGAGCCGCGGCCCGGTTCGCATGGCGCTGGTCGCCGCGCCCTTCCTCCGCAGGGCTTCCCGCATCCTGGGCCGGCTGCTGTATCCGCTGCTCGCGCTGGGGCGCCGGCTCTCGCGGACTTCCGGCCGTGGCGACGCGTCGCCGGATGAGCAGCAGGTCCGGGAGGCGCTCGAGATCGGGGCCGACGAGGGAGTCGTGGAGGCGGACGAGCATCGTCTGGTCGAGAGGGCGTTCAAGCTGGACGAACTGAACGCCTGGGACGCCATGACGCCCCGGGTGGATATCGTCGCACTGAAGGATTCGCGCCCCCTCGGCGAGATCCTTCCCGAACTGGAGGACATGCCGCACTCGCGCGTGCCGGTGTACCGGGAGACGATCGACGACGTGACAGGGATCCTGCACGTGCGGGACGCCTACCGCGCCTATGTCGCGGGGCGCCACGACGTGCCGCTTTCGGAGCTTGCGCGAGAACCCATGTTCGTGCCGGGATCCCTGTCGCTGTCGAAGCTCCTCGCCGACTTCCGGGCGCGGTGCACCCACATGGGGATCGTGGCCGACGAGTTCGGGGGGACGGACGGCCTGATCACCCTGGAGGACGTGCTCGAGGAGCTGGTCGGCGAAATCGTCGACGAGACCGACGTGGACGAGGATCCGCTGACCCGGCTCTCCGCCGACGAGGTCATCGCCTCGGGCGGGGCGGACCTCCGCGAGATCAACGAACGCTTCGATTTTGCCCTGCCGGCGAGCGAGAACCGCTCGCTGAACGGCTTCATCCTGGAGGAGCTCGGCCGGGTTCCGGAGCCCGGGACGTCGCTGGAGGCAGGGGGCGTGCAGATCGACATCACGAAGTCGTCGGAAACGCAGGTTCTGCGGGCACGGCTCCGCCGCATTCACGGGGGAGCGCGCAGCTGATGGCACGCATCATCCCCTTCGGCGGCCACCGGCCCCGCATCGCGGAATCCGCCTTCCTGGCACCGACCGCGGTTGTCATCGGTGACGTCGTGGTGGGAGAGAAGGCCAGCATCTGGTTCGGGGCCGTCCTGCGCGGAGACCACCCCGAACACGGCATCCGCGTCGGGGCCCGCGCCAATGTGCAGGACAATGCGGTCATCCACACCAGCGAACAGGGCCCGACCGTGCTCGAGGACGACGTCACGGTGGGCCACGGCGCCATCATGGAGAGCTGCCGGATCGGGCAGCACGCGGTCGTGGGGATGGGGGCGGTGGTGCTGCAGCGGGCCGATGTGGGCGAGGGGTGCGTGATCGCCGCCGGGGCCGTCGTGAAGGAGGGCGCGACGATCGCGCCGCGCACTCTGGTGGCGGGGGTGCCGGGCCGGGTGCGGCCGCTGAGCGCGTCGGCGGCCGGGTGGACCGAGCGCAGCGCCGGCCACTATGTCGAGCTGAGCCGGCAGTACATGGCGAACTCCGCCTGTGAGCTGTGCGGCGGCCCGACGCTGGAGCGGCACTGCAAGATCATCTGTCTGAACTGCGGGTTTCAGCGGGACTGCAGCGACCCCTGACACGGGCTGCCAAAGGGAGCTGCTAGCCGAATTCGATGCCCTGGGCGAGTGGCAGATCGGTGCTCCAGTTCACCGTGTTGGTCTGCCGGCGCATGTAGGTCTTCCAGGCGTCCGATCCGGATTCGCGACCGCCGCCTGTCTCCTTTTCACCACCGAAGGCGCCGCCGATCTCCGCGCCGGAGGTCCCGATGTTCACGTTGGCGATCCCGCAGTCGCTCCCCCGGTGCGACAGGAAGTGTTCCGCTTCGCGAACGTTGTCGGTGAAGATCGCGGACGAGAGCCCCTGCGGGACGGCGTTGTGCAGGTCGAGGGCCTCATCCAGCTCGGCTACCGCGTCAGCCGGATTCGCGCCGGCGGTCCCGTAGTCGATGACGTACAGAATCGGGGCGAAGGTCTCGCGCTGCACGATGTCGAAGTGGTTCCCCGCGGCAGCGATGCACGGGCTGACGTAGAGACCTCCCGGGTAGCGGTTCCCCCTGAGGCGCTCGCCGCCGCACAGGATCTCTCCACCCTCTTCCTCGACCCGCCGCCGCGCATCGAGGAGGTCGTCGACGGCCTGTTCGTTGACGACGGGACCCATGAGGGTATCGTGATCCAGGGGGTTGCCGATGCGCACGGCCTGGTAGGCCCGAACCAGACGGGAGACCAGATCGTCGCGAATCGAGCGGTGCGCGATGACGCGACGGGTGCTCGTGCAGCGCTGGCCCGCGGTGCCCACCGAGCCGAAGAGGATGGCCGGAACCGCCAGGTCCAGATTGGCCTGGGCCGTGACGATGATGGCGTTGTTGCCGCCCAGCTCCAGGATGGTACGGCCCAGCCGCGTGCCCACCACTTCGGCGACACGCCTGCCGACCGAGCACGAGCCCGTCGCCGAGACGAGGGGGATGCGCCTGTCGTGGAGGAGCCGGTCACCCACGGTGGAGCCCCTGCCCACGACCAGACTGAACACAGCGGGGTCGACGCCGTGCTCGCGGCAGACCTGCGACGCGATCCGCGTGACGGCGATGGCCGTGAGCGGCGTGCCCGAGGCCGGCTTCCATACGGTCGCGTCCCCGCACACCGCCGCGATCGCCGCATTCCACGACCACACCGCCACCGGGAAGTTGAAGGCGCTGATGACGCCGACGACGCCCAGCGGGTGCCACTGCTCGCGCATGTGGTGGTCGGGACGCTCGCTCGTCATGGTGAGGCCGTACAGCTGCCTGGACAGCCCCACCGCGAAGTCGCAGATGTCGATCATCTCCTGGACCTCGCCCTCCCCCTCGGCCCTGATCTTGCCCATCTCGAGGGTGACAAGAGCGCCGAGGGCCTCCTTGTGCATACGGAGCCGGTTGCCGAGCTGGCGGACCACCTCGCCACGGCGGGGCGCCGGCACCTTCCGCCACTCCAGGAAGGCCCGCCCGGCCCTGTCGACGATCGCGTCGTACTCGGGCTCGGTCACCTGGTCGACGGTCGCGATGCGGGATCCGTCGATGGGCGAGAAGACCTCGAGGGGAGGCCCCGAACCCACCCATTCGCCCCCGAATCCACCCGGGTTGACATCTTCGACCCCCAGAGAGCGAAGAATCTCGCGGGCCGCGGAGTTCACACCGTGGGGGCGAACTTCCTGCGTGACTACCGTCATTGGAGCTGGTCCTTGCTTGGCGAATTCAATTGATCCTGAGAATGACGCCGGTATACCACCCGATCAGCGCATCTCCCCATCCGTAGGCAATCCCCGCCGCGAGCGCCAGGAAGATACCGAAGGGCACCAGCTTGCGGGTTCTAAGCGCGATCGGCCCAAAGATAATCGAACCGAGGAGCGCCCCGGCGAAGAGGGTCAGCAGAACGCCGGCGGGGCCCAGGAAGGCGCCGACCATGCCCATCATCTTCACGTCACCTCCTCCCATGGCGTCCTTGCCGAAGGCGAACTTACCCAACGCCGCGATCGCCCAGAGAGTGCCGAAACCCACGGCCGCTCCCAGCACCGCGTCCACCAGGGACGGCCCGCCGGCGAAGGGAGCCATGGCCAGTCCGACCACGGCGCCGCCCAGCGAGAGCTGATCGGGGATGATGTACCTGCGCGCGTCGGTCAGAGCGATGCCGAGCAGGATGGTGAAGAAGAAGCTCCCCCGCACGGCCTCCGGATGCACGCCCCACCGACTGGCCATCCCCGCCCAGATGAGAGCGACCACGACTTCGACCAGAGGGTACTCTGCGCTCAGCCGGCCGCCGCAGTGGGCACACCGGCCCTTCAGCACCAGGTAGCTCAGCACGGGAACGATCTCGAACCAGCGCAGCCGAGCATCGCAACCGGGGCAGCGGGACCGTGGCTTCACGACCGACTCCCCGTCCGGCCACCTGGCCACGCAGACGTTCAGAAAGGAGCCCGCGCAGAGCCCCAGCACCGCGGCGATCCCGGTCACGGGCAGGTTGTCCACCCGTCAGGCCTCCCGCCCCGGCCGCGTCAGCACGTACATCAGGATCGATCCGGCCACGGCCACGTTGAGGGAATCCACCCCCTGAGCCTGGGGGACCGAGACCGCCCTCCCGGGGCTGCCGGCCGGCGGCGGGATGCCCCCCACCTCGTTGCCGACGACGAGCACCCAGTCCCGGGCCCACGCTTCCTCGACGGCGTCCACGGGGGTTCCCTCCGGGTCCGCATGGAGGAAGTTGGCGCTCCCGGGCCGTCCCGGTGCAATGAGGGGCACATTGAACACGGCTCCCGCCGACGCGCGCACCACCTTGGCGTTCCAGGGATCGACCGTTCCCCGCCCGACCACCACCCCGTCGAGGCCGAACCCCCACGCGGACCGGATGAGCGTGCCCAGGTTGCCGGGTATCTGCACGCCGCTGGCCATCAGGTAGCGGCCACGCTGCAGCGGACGCTCCTCGAGCGGCGGCGGCCTCACGCACGCCAGCACCGGTACGGGCGCGTCGGTCGTGCACAGATCCTTCACGTCGTCGTCGCACACGAAGACGGCTTCGACCCCGCGCTGGGCGCACGCGGCGACAATCGTCCGACCCGGTTGTCCGGCACGGTAGTCCTCCCCCACGAGCACCCAGCGCACCTCCGCGGCCGACCTCAGGGCCTCCACGATCACCCTGGGACCCTCCACCAGGGCCAGCCGTTCGCGTTCGCGCGCACGGCGGGACCCAAGCCGGCGAGCCAGTCGCTGCTTAGATTTGCTGATCCGGTTCAACCAGCCCCTCCTTTGTCGCCGGGAGTGCCCTCATGGACAGGGATGCCCTCATGGACAGCCACGACCCCCTTCCCGTTGCCCTCACCATCGCCGGCAGCGACAGCGGCGGCGGCGCGGGTATCCAGGCCGACCTCAAGACATTCCACCAGTGGCGCGTATACGGCACCTCCGCGGTGACCGCGGTGACCGCACAGAACACCCTGGGCGTGCAGGAGGTCCACCCGGTTCCCACGGACGTGGTCGCGGCCCAGATCCGGAGCGTCGCAGTGGACATCCCGCCGCGCGCGGTCAAGTCCGGCATGTTGGCCAGCTCCGCGATCGTGCACACCGTGGCCGACGCGCTCCGGAACTTCCGCCTCGGCGGCTACGTGCTCGACCCGGTCATGGTGGCTTCGAGCGGCGACACCCTCCTCGAGCCGGACGCGGTCTCGGCGGTACGGGACGAGCTCATCCCGCTGGCGACCGTCGTGACCCCGAACTGGCCCGAGGCGGTGCTCCTGACGGGTGTACGTGAAGCGAATGTGCGGGGCATGGACATGGCCGCACGGGCCATCGTCGACATGGGTGCCGGTGCGGCCCTGGTGAAGGGCGGCCATGTGGGAGGGGGCGACGTGGTCGATGTGTTCCGGGACGGCACCTCCCGGCACGTCTTCCGCAGCCCCAGGATCGAGACGCGCCACACCCACGGGACCGGGTGCACCCTCAGCGCGGCCATTGCCGCGGCGCTGGCTCACGGCACGCCCCTGGAGGCAGCCGTCGAGACGGCGGTCACGTGGGTGAGGGAGGCGATCGCCAGCTCGCCGGGGCTGGGGGCGGGGCACGGGCCCGTGAACCATTTCACCCGGGTCCGCTAACAGGAGACCTCGGCTACCCGGGCGCCGCCACCCGGACTGGCCCGGTGCAGCGCCGGGATCAGGGCCTCCAGCAGAGTCCCCAGGGTGCTCCCGGCCTCCTCGCCGTAGCGCATCACCTCCTCGTGGTCGAGGGATTCGAGGCCGAGGCCCGAGGCCCGGTTGGTGATGAGCGAAAACGCCAATACGCGCTGCGCTGCGGCCCGGGCGACCGTCACCTCGGGCACGGTGGACATCCCCACCGCGTCGGCGCCGGCCGCTCGCAGGGCCCGGATCTCCGCCGGTGACTCGAAGTGGGGACCCCCCACCGCGGCGTAGGTGCCACGGGTCAGGAGCATCCCGGCGTCCCTCGCCACCGCCTCGGCGAGCGCCATCAGCGCCGGGTCGAAAGGCCGGCTCATGTCGGGGAATCGCGCCTCGTCCCCGGTCACCGGACCCGCCAGCACCGAACGGAACATCAGGTTGAGGTGGTCGTCGACGAGCATGACGGATCCGGGGACCAGGTCGGTGCGGATCCCCCCGGCCGCGTTGGTCAGGACGAGCGTGCGGGCACCGAGGGCGCGGCCGACCCGGACGGGCGCGGCAACGACATCGGCCCCGACGCCTTCGTAGAAGTGGAAGCGTCCGGACTGGACCAGCACCGCCGTGTCCCCGATGCGCCCGATGAGAAAGCGCCCAGAGTGTCCCTCCACCGAGGTCGCCGGGAAGCCGGGCAGGTCACCAAAGGGCACCTCGACGGGGTCCTGGACCCGGGCGGAAAGCCCCCCGAGCCCCGAACCGAGCACAAGGTGGAGCCGGGGACGGAGGCCGCCGCGCTCCAGAAGGATCCGGGCGCACTCCCGCACACGCGGCGGCGAAGCGTCCCCTTCAGCCACGGGCCCGGGCACCGGTGCTCCCATCCTCGATCGCACCCCGTCAAATCAGGACGCCCGCGATCGACGCCGTCATGAAGGCCGCGATCGAACCCCCGATCATGGCCCGCAGCCCCAGCCGGGCCAGGTCCTGCCGCCGGCTGGGTGCGATCCCCCCGATGCCTCCGATCTGAATGGCGATCGACGAGAAGTTGGCGAAGCCCGAGAGCGCGTACGTCGCGATCGTCACCGAGCGCGCGGACAACTCCCCCGCGGCCATGGACTCGGCGAGGCCCAGGTACGCCACGAACTCGGTCGCGACCGTCTTGAGCCCCATCAGCGATCCGACGGATGCCGCATCCTCCCAGGCCACGCCCATCACCCAGGCCACCGGCGCGAGGAGCCACCCCAGAATCCCTTCCAGGGAAAGCTGCTCGATTCCCACCAAGCCCCCGGCCCACCCCAGGATCCCGTTCAGCAGCGCGATCAGGGCCAGGAAGGCCAACAGCATCGCCCCCACGTTGAGTGCCAGCTGCAACCCCTCCCCCGCCCCGCGTGCCGCCGCCTCGATCACGTTCACGTCCGGGCGTTCCAGCTTCGTCTTCAGCTTCCCGGCGGTCTCCGACTCCTCCGTTTCGGGCACCATCAGCTTGGCGACGACCAGGGCGGCCGGCGCGGACATGACCGACGCCGCCATCAGGTGTCCGGCGATGTCCGGGAAGAAGCCCACCAGCATCCCCGCGTACGCCGCCATCACACCCCCGGCCACGGTGGCGAAGCCTCCGGTCATCACCGCCATCAGTTCGGAGCGCGTCATGCCGTCCACGAAGGGCTTCACCAGCAGCGGCGCTTCCGTCTGTCCCACGAAGATGTTGCCGGCCGCCGACAGCGTCTCGGCGCCGCTCGTCTTCATGGTGCGCTGCATGACCCAGGCGATCCCGCCCACGATCCGCTGCATGAAGCCGAGGTGGTAGAGCACGGTCATCAACGACGCGAAGAAGATGATCGTGGGCAGCACGTTGAAGGCGACGAAGGCGCCGGTTCTGGCGACCTGCTGGCCCTCGGCGGCGAAGCCCGCGTTCCCGGGGTCTCCGGTTCCGACGGGGACATTGTTCCAGACGAGGTCGCCGAAAAGGAAGCTGGCGCCTTCCAGCGTGAAACCCACCGCCGCCAGGATGACGTCGTTGGCTACGTCGAAGACTCCCGCCCCGACGGGTGTCCTGAGGATGAGCAGAGCGAAGATGAACTGCAGGCCGAGCCCCCAGAGAACAACCCGCCACGGGACCCGCCGACGGTTCGCGCTCATGGCCCAGGCCGCGAGCGCGAGGAGACCAAGGCCGAGCAGCCCCCTCAGGCGGGAGCCAAGGTCGATGACGCCCTGCGCGCTCTGGACGGCCGCCTCCACGGGGCCGCCCGGTCCGGCGCCGGCACCAGCGGCGGCGCCCCCGGTCTGGGCGTGCAACCCCCCGGCGGCGATCGCCAGGATCCCCAGTACTGCGAGGAGCCAGGTCCACATCATCGAGGGAGCAGTCGGTCCGCGCCCTGCGCGGCGGAGCTTCTGAAAACGGAGCGAAAAATCGATCATGATGGAATCATACCGGCGCGCGTTGCGCACCGCCAACCGCCCGCCACCCCAGGCCGCCCGCCGCGTGGAAGGCCCGAACTGGTCAAAATGGCGGAGATCTCCCGATCCACACGGCGAAACCTGCCAAAATGGCAGGAATTCCGGGGTGAAGTCGGCCATTCTGGCAGGAATCGCGGCACACACCTTGCTACATGTCAGTCGGTTACCTTTGGATTGACTAACGGTCGAAACACAACCGCCGGCATCGAGCCGGCAACGAAAGGAAATACAATGGGCAAGATCATCGGGATCGACCTGGGCACGACGAACTCCGTTGTCGCGGTCATGGAAGGCGGGGAGCCCACGGTCATCGCGAACTCCGAGGGCGGTCGCACGACACCCTCCGTGGTTGCCTTCGCGAAGGACGGCGAGCGGCTCGTGGGACAGGTGGCGCGTCGCCAGGCGATCACCAACCCCGAGAACACCGTCTTCTCCATCAAGCGCTTCATGGGCATGAGGCACTCGGAGGTCGAGGCCGAACGGAAGCGGGTCCCGTACACCGTCACCCGCGACGGAAGCGACCGTGTGGTGGTCGACCTGCCCAACGGCGGCAAGACCTTCACGCCCCCCGAACTCTCCGCGGTGATTCTGCAGAAGATGCGCCAGACCGCCGAGGACTATCTCGGCACGTCCGTGACGGAGGCCGTCATCACGGTCCCGGCGTACTTCAACGACGCGCAGCGGCAGGCCACCAAGGACGCCGGCAGGATCGCGGGGCTCGAAGTCAAGCGGATCATCAACGAGCCGACCGCCGCGGCCCTCGCCTACGGACTGGACAAGAACAAGGACGAGACCATCGCCGTCTTCGACCTCGGCGGCGGGACCTACGACATCTCGATCCTGGAGATCGGCGACGGCGTCTTCGAGGTGAAGGCGACCAACGGGGACACGCACCTCGGCGGGGACGACTTCGACCAGAAGCTCATCGACTGGCTGGTCGCGGAGTTCAAGCGCGAGCAGGGCATCGACCTCTCGATGGACTCCATGGCGCTGCAGAGGCTCAAGGAAGCCGCCGAGAAGGCCAAGATGGAGCTGTCGTCCACCAATTCAACCGACATCAACCTCCCCTTCATCACAGCCACCCAGGAGGGTCCCAAGCACCTCAACTACCAGCTGTCCCGGGCGAAGTTCGAGCACCTGGTGGACGATCTGATTCAGCGCACGATCCCGCCGATGCAAAAGGCACTGGCCGACGCAGGGCTGAAGCCCGCCGACATCGACGAGGTGGTGCTCGTCGGCGGCTCCACGCGGATCCCGAAGATCCAGCAGGTGGTCGAGGAGTTCTTCGAGCAGGAGCCCCACCGGGGCGTGAATCCCGATGAGGTCGTCGGGGTGGGCGCCGCGATCCAGGGGGGCGTGCTGTCCGGCGACGTCAAGGATGTGCTGCTGCTCGACGTGACCCCGCTGTCGCTGGGGATCGAGACGCTGGGCGGTGTGATGACCAGCCTGATCGAGCGCAACACGACCATCCCGACCAAGAAGACGGAGGTCTTCTCCACGGCGGAGGACACGCAGACGACGGTCGAGATCCACGTCCTGCAGGGCGAGCGCAAGATGGCCCTCGACAACCGCACGATCGGGAAGTTCCAGCTCACCGGCATCCCGCCGGCGCCGCGGGGCGTTCCCCAGATCGAGGTCACCTTCGACATCGACGCCAACGGCATCCTGCACGTGACCGCAAAGGACCGGGCCACGAGCAAGGAGCAGAAGGTACGCATCGAGGCTTCGAGCGGGCTGAGCGACGCCGAGATCGACAAGATGGTCGATGACGCCGAAGCCCACGCGGCCGAGGACGAGTCCCGCCGCGAGGCGGCCGACGCCCGCAATACCCTCGATTCGCTGGTGTACCAGGTGGAGAAGGACGCCGGAGAGTGGGGCGACAAGGTCTCGGCCGGGACGAAGGAGCGGCTCGACGCGGCCCTCGAGCGCGGCAAGACGGCGCTGAAGGGCGACGATACGGCCGAGATCAACGAGGCCCGCGACGAGCTCATGCAGTCGTTCAGCGCGGCGGGCCAGGAGATGTACCAGGCGCAGGCGGCCGAGGCCACGGAGGAGGACGACGACGCCGGCGAGAGCGCGCCGGAGGCGGATGGCGCAACGGAGGAGGAAGACGTTGTCGAGGCAGACTACGAGATCGTTGACGAGGAGAAGTAGCCCGCGCGCGTGGGGACGGTGCTCGCCGCTCCCCCGCGAGGGCAACGGAAGCCGCTCCACGCGGCGTCCAATCCGCGCATATGACCTTCAAACTCCCGCACATGAACCGATAGGCAGGAGGAGTAAACGATGTACGATCCACTAAAGGCAAAGACCAGAGTCGCCCTCTCCGTGGCGGCTTCCTTTCTCTTCGGGCTGGGGCTGGCGTCGCAGTTCGGCTTCACCGACACCGCTTTCTCGCCACCGGTGGTGCAGACCGAACCCCGTGTCACCGCCGCGGCGGTACAGCCCGCCCTCGACCTGAGCGAGGCGTTCGTCAACATCGCCGACGCGGTGACCCGCGCGGTGGTGTTGATCGAAGCAACCCGCGTGCAGACACCGCGTCCAACGGGCGGCTGGGAGCGCTTCTTCCGCCAACCCGACAACGGCATGCCGCAAATCGGGGCGGTCGGCGGGAGCGGCTTCATCATTTCGGATGACGGATACGTGATGACGAACAACCACGTCATCGAAAACGCCGACCGCATCACCGTGTCGCTCAAGGACGGACGCACCTTCGGCGCCGAGGTCGTGGGGACCGACCCGACCACCGACATCGCGCTGATAAGGATCGACGGTACCGGTCTGCCGACAGCTTCGCTGGGATCCTCGGAGGAAGTGCGGGTCGGGGAGTGGGTGCTGGCCATCGGCAACCCCGGCTTTGCAAGCGCCAGCGACAGAGCGCCGGACCTCGACTACACCGTCACGGCGGGGATCGTGTCGGCGGTGGGCCGGTCGCTTCGACTGATCGACGAGTCTCTCCGCCGGGATCCCGAGTTCCCCGGAAGAGTCGGCTTTGCAATCGAGGACTTCATTCAGACGGACGCCGTCATCAACTCGGGCAATTCGGGCGGACCCATGGTCAACCTCCGGGGCCAGGTGATCGGGATCAATTCCGCCATCGTGAGCCGCACCGGGGTCTATGAAGGGTACGGCTTCGCCATACCGATCGATCTGGCGCACCGCGTCATGGAGGACCTGGTGGCACACGGACGGGTCAGGCGGGCCTACCTGGGGGTGGAGATCCAGGCCGTGTCGGCGGAAGACGCGGAGTCGCTCGGCTTGCCGGAGATCTCCGGTGCGTTCATCCAGGGGGTAACCGACGGCGCGCCCGCCGAGAGCGCGGGCCTCGAGAAGTACGATGTGATCACCCAGGTCGACGGCGAGAAGGTCGTGTCCGGCAACGACCTCCAGCACAAGATCGCGCTGAAGTCTCCCGGCGACCGGGTGCGCATCACGCTGTACCGCGACGGCAGCCCCCGGGGCATCACGGTGCGGCTGGACGAGGCGCCGTTCTCGGGCGAGGTGGCCGTGGCGCCGTCGCCCGAGCCCCGCACCGCCGACAAGATCGGGATCAAGGTCAGGCAGATCACCCCCGTTATCGCGGAGGAACTCCAGCTCGAGAGCACCGCGGGCGTGGTGGTCAGCGACATCCAGGAAGGGGGGCCCGCCGCACGGCGCGGTATCCATCGGGGTTGCGTGATCCGCGAGATCGACAGCCGCTCGATCCGCGACACGGAGGACATCCAGGACGCGTTCAGCCACGTGGAAGCCGGTGACGTTGTCTCCGTCATCGCCGCCTGCCCGCTCCGGCAAATGGAAGAGGCCATGTACAACATCCGCGTCCCGAGGTAGTCGGCGGGCGCCGGAGGCTCGTCCCGGGCTGCATCACAGGTCGATGCAGCGGGGGGTTCTGCCACGGGCTGCCAGAGGGCCGGTCCCCATAGGGGGGCCGGCCCTGTTGTGTGATCCGAGCCCCTTGGTGGCGTTACCTTTGTACTTGGGCGGTGGCGGCGCGATCGAACCCGCGCGGCCCGTGGCATGCCGAAGAGCACCGGTCCGGTGCACCGCGAGGAGCGAAAGTGGCGGAACTGGTAGACGCGCAAGATTTAGGATCTTGTGGCCCCTGGCCGTGGGGGTTCGAGTCCCCCCTTTCGCATGCTGTCGCGGGCTGAAACCATGAGTCCGCTCGACGCCTCCCGCCTCGATGTGACCGTCACCGAGGAAGAACGGTGCCGCCGCACCCTCGATGTGGTCGTCCCCGGGGACGTCATCGAGGAAGAGAAGCGCACCGTGACCCGCAAGTACGCGTCCCGCCTCAAGCTGAAGGGATTCCGAAAGGGCAAGGTCCCGGTGCGCGTCGTGGTGCAACGGTACGGCCCCGTCATCGAGGAAGAGGCCGTGGAGCGGTCGATCCGCCAGGCGTGCGACGGTGCCATCAGTTCACAGGGGCTGCACCCGGTCAGCGATGTCGACGTCACGGATGTGCGCATGAACTCCGGCACGTCCCTTTCCTTCAAGGCGTCCTTCGACGTGCGGCCCACGATCGCCCTGGACCGTCTCGGCGGGTTCCGTGTGGACAGGCCCCGCGTGGAGGTGCCCGACGAAGCCGTCGACCAGATCATCGAGCGGCTCCGCGGCGAGAACGCGGCGTGGAAGACCTTGGAGAATGGCAAGCCCGAGCCGGGGGATTCGGTCACCGTGCTGGTGACCCGGCTGGACGCCGGCGAAGGGGAGCCGGAAGACACGGATGCCGGCGGCCGGCAGTACGATCTCGTGCTGGGACAGGAGCAGGCCCTGCCGGACATCGAAGCGGCGATCCTGGGCCTGACAGCGGGCGAGGCGGGCGACTTCAACGTCAACTTTCCGGACGACTTCCCCGACCCGGACCGGCAGGGAGAGAGCCACCGGCTGCGGATCGAACTGCTTTCGCGACGAGTGCCCGAACTGCCCGGGCTGGACGACGGCTTCGCCAGGTCCCTGGGGGACTTCGAGGACCTGGCGGCGTTGAAGGCACGTATCGGCGAAGACCTCGATAGGGACGCACGGTCCCGGGCCGAAGCGGCCTTGAACGACCGGCTCATGCGACTGATCGTGGAGGCGAACCCCTTCGAGATCCCCGAGTCGATCGTGGAAGCATACACGGACGCGGTGGTCAAGGACGCGCAAGACGTGGATCCGGAGCAGCTTCAGGGAATCCGGGACGAGATCCGGCCTTCGTCGGAGTTAGCCGTCAGGCGGGAGCTCATGGTGGATCGGATCGTCGCCGAACATGACTTGCGCGCCTCCGAGGAGGAGGTGGGCGCGCGGGTGGAGGCGTTGGCCCGTGACATGGGCGAACCGAGCGGGAAAGTGCTCGCCCGCCTTCGCAAGTCGGGCGGCCTGCGTACCATCGAACGGCAGTTGACGGAAGCGAGGCTTTTCGACTTCCTCCGGGGCCAGTCGGACATCACCGAAGCCCCGTGACGACCCGAGGCATGAGGAACCGGGACACAAGATCAGGAAGCACCAAGTCAACCAGGAGCATGTAGCATGTCGACATACCCGCCCTATGTAATCGAGCGGACAAGCCGGGGGGAACGCAGTTACGACATCTTCAGCCGGCTCCTCATGGACCGGATCGTGTTTCTCGGAAGCTCCATCAACGACCAGGTAGCCAACATCATCGTCGCGCAGATGCTCTTCCTGGACGCCGACGACCCCGAGCGGGACATCTTCCTCTACATCAATTCGCCCGGAGGCAGCGTGTACGCCGGGCTCGCGATCTACGACACCATGAACCACCTGCGGGCCCCGGTGTCCACGTACTGCGTGGGGATGGCGGCGTCCATGGGTGCGCTGCTGCTGGCGTCGGGCGAGAACGGCAAGAGGAGCGCACTGCCGAATTCCCGGATCATGCTCCACCAGCCGTCTTCGGGGTATCAGGGGACGGCGGCAGACATCGAAATCGCCGCGAAGGAGATCCTCGGGACTCGCGAGCGGCTCAACCGCATCCTGGCGGAGGAATCAGGGCAGACGCTGAAGAAGATCAACGCCGACGTGGACCGGGACCGCTGGATGAGCGCCGATGAAGCGGTCAAGTACGGTCTGATCGATCAGGTCCTGTGGAAGGGGGACGGCCGCAAAGCCGCCTCGAAATCGTGAGAGGAGCCCGGTATGTCGAGTGACAAGCACCTCCGCTGCAGCTTCTGCGGAAAATCGAAGGAGTCGGTGAAGAAGTTCATTTCCGGCCCTTCCGTCTACATCTGCAACGAGTGCATCTCCCTGTGCAACGAGATCCTCGCCGAAGAGGAGGAGCGGGAGAGCCAGGACGTTGCCGTCACCACCCTGACGCCCGAAGAGATCAAGAGCTTTCTCGACGAGTACGTCATCGGACAGGAGCAGGCCAAGCGCTCGCTGTCGGTCGCGGTGTACAACCACTACAAGCGGGTTCACAAGCAGGGCGTGCTGGACGAGGTCGAGATCGACAAGGCCAACGTGCTGCTGGTGGGGTCGACGGGTGTCGGCAAGACGTTGCTCGCCCAGACGCTGGCGCGTGTCCTGCAGGTCCCCTTCACCATCGCCGACGCGACGACGCTCACCGAGGCCGGGTACGTGGGCGAGGACGTGGAGAACATCCTGGTCCGGCTGCTCCAGGCCAGCGACTTCGACCTCACCGACTGCGAGCGGGGAATCGTCTACATCGACGAGCTGGACAAGATCGCGCGGAAGTCCGAGAACCCGTCGATCACCCGGGACGTGTCGGGCGAGGGGGTTCAGCAGGCGCTTCTGAAGATCCTCGAGGGCACGGTCGCCAGCGTGCCGCCCCAGGGGGGCCGCAAGCATCCCCAGCAGGAGTACATCCAGATCGACACCCGCAGCATCCTCTTCATTTGCGGCGGGGCGTTCGAGGGCCTCGACAAGATCGTCGAGCACCGCATGGGCAAGCGGCAGATCGGCTTCGGCGACGAGGAGGAGAGCGACGCGAACGACCCGAGCGGCGACGAGGAGGACCCCATGACCTACCTCGAGCCGGAAGACCTGCAACGCTTCGGCCTGATCCCCGAACTGGTGGGACGCCTGCCCGTTACGGTCGCGCTGCAAGACCTGGACAAGGAGGATCTGATGCGCATCCTGCAGGAGCCGAAGAACGCCCTGATCAAGCAGTACCAGAAGATGTTCGAGCTGGAAGGCGTCGGGCTGACCTTCGATCCGGGTGCTCTCCGCGAGATCGCGCGGCAGACGTTCCGGCGCGGCACTGGTGCGCGGGGTTTGCGCGCCGTGCTGGAGAGGATCATGCGGGACGTGATGTTCGAGATCCCGTCGCGCAACGATGTAAGAGAGGTCGTCGTGACCCCCGAATGCGCGATGGGCAGGGTTCCTCCGCTCCTTGTGCTGAGGCCGGAGGCCCAGAGGAAGGAAGCGTAGCGGTCGCCGGGTCATGGCCACGCTGAACCGGGTCGACGGGTCGTTCGAAGTCCCCGATACGCTCCCGCTCATCGCCCTGCGCGACCTGGTCTACTTCCCGTACATGGCCCTGCCGCTCCTGATCGGGCGGGCGCCGTCGGTCGCCGCCCTGGATGAAAGCCAGGCGGACAGCAGCTTCCTGCTGCTCGTCGCGCAGAAGGACGCCGCGGTGGACGAACCGGGGCAGGGCGATCTCTATCGCGCGGGCACCGTGATCCGCGTGCTGCAGGTGTCGCGCCTTGCGGACGGAACCGTGCGGGCGGTCATGGAGGGGCTGGGCCGCGCCCGGATCGCGCGCTTCCTTCCCTCGGGGACGGGGTTCAGGGCTTCGGTGGAGCTCCTGACCGAGTGGGAGTTCGAGCCCGATCCGCGCCCCGATCCAGCCCTGGAATCGCTGGCGGGGACCGTCGAGGAGATGTTTCGCCAGTACGTGCGCCTCTCGGACAAGATCCCGAATGAGGTGATCGCGAGTGCGAGGGAGATCTCCGACCGCGTGCGCCTCACCCACCTGATCGCGGGTCATCTGCTGGTCGGGACCGCCGAGAAGCAGGAGCTGCTGGAGGTCACCGACACCGCGGCCCGCTTCGAGATCCTGCGGGAGCTGCTCGTGCGCGAGATCGAGATCCTGCGCATCCAGGAGAAGCTCGACGAGCAGATCCGCTTCCAGATGGACGCCGGCGGGCGTCAGGTCCCCCTGCAAGAGCACTTCGGTGGGCGTGGCCCGGAGTCCGGCGATGCCGACCCGGAATGGGCCGAACTGGAGCGAACCATCACCGATACGCCCCTGTCCGGCGAGGCCAGGGACCGTGTCGAGCGCGAGTTCGAGCGGCTTCGCAAGCTCAATCCCGTCACACCCGAGGCGTCCGTGATCCGGACCTACCTGGACTGGATCCTGGCCCTCCCCTGGGAGCGCGAGACGCCCGACAGCCTCGACATCGGCCGCGCCGCCACGGTGCTGGAGGCCGAGCACTACGGGCTGGAGGAGGTCAAGGATCGGATCCTTGACCACATCGCGGTGCTGTCGCTGGTGGGGCGGCTGCGGGGGCCGATCCTGTGCCTGGCGGGTCCGCCGGGGGTGGGAAAGACATCGCTGGGCCGGAGCATCGCGCGCTGTCTCCAGCGCGAGTTCGTGCGGGTCAGCCTCGGCGGCGTCCGGGACGAGGCGGAGATACGCGGGCATCGCCGGACGTACGTGGGCGCGCTTCCCGGCCGGGTGATCCAGGGGATCCGCAAGAGTGGTTCGCGCAACCCCGTCTTCCTCCTCGACGAAGTCGACAAGCTGGCGCGCGACTTCCACGGGGATCCGGGCGCCGCGCTGCTCGAGGTCCTTGATCCGGAGCAGAACCGGAGCTTCACCGACCACTACCTCGAGATCGAGTTCGACCTCTCCAACGTCCTCTTCATCGCGACGGCGAACACCCTGGGAGAGATCCCCGGACCCATGCGCGACAGAATGGAGGTCATCCGCCTCCCGGGATACCTCGACACCGAGAAGAAGGCGATCGCGCGGCAGTTCCTTTGGCCGAAACAGGTGGCGCGGCACGGGATCGAGCCGTTCCGCCCCGAAATCTCCGACGGCGCGATCGAGCTGATCGTGGCCGAGTACACCCGCGAGGCGGGGGTGCGCGAACTGGAGCGCCGCCTGTCCCGGGTCGCCCGCAAGCTGGCCCGCAAGATCACGAGCGGCGAGGTGTACGCGGCGGGCCGGGTTGAAGCGGGTGACCTGCGCGAGATGCTGGGACCGCCGGTGCATCTGCCGCAGCGGCGTGAAGAAGGGCTCGACCGTTCCGGAATCGCGTGCGGCCTGGCGTGGACGGCGGCGGGCGGGGAGGTGATGGAGGTGGAGGTGGCCGTGGTGCCGGGATCGGGGAAGATCCAGCTGACCGGGACGCTCGGCGACGTGATGAAGGAGTCGGCTTTCGCCGCGGTCACCTACGCGCGGTCGCGGGCGCGCTGGCTCGGGCTGTCGAAGCAGTTCCACCGGGAGGTGGACATTCACATCCACATTCCCGAGGGGGCGACGCCGAAGGACGGCCCCTCGGCGGGGATCACGATCGCCGTGGCCCTGATTTCGGCGCTGACGGACACCCCGACCCGGACCGACGTGGCGATGACGGGCGAGATCACCCTCAGGGGACGGGTGCTGCCCGTCGGCGGGGTCAAGGAGAAGGCGGTAGCCGCACTGCGGGGAGGCATCAAACGGGTGCTCCTCCCGGCGATGAACGTCATGGACATCGAGCAGCTCCCCGATGAGGTGCGCGCGGACGTGGAGATGGTTCCGGTCGAGACGATGGACCAGGTCCTGCGGGAGGCACTCGCGCCGGTACGCGAACGGGCGCGGACGAAGCCGGGCGCGGATGTGTCACCGGGAGCGCACGGCCTCGGCGCGCAGGCTTCCTGAGGCCGGGGCCGTGGTCATCCACAGCGTGGAGTTCGTCGGGTCGGTCGTGTCGCCCCGTCAGCCCTTGCCGGGCGACCTGCCCCAGATCGCTTTCGCGGGGCGCTCCAACGTGGGGAAGTCGTCGCTGATCAACCGGGTACTGGGGCGGCCGCGGCGCAAGGTCGCACGGGTGTCGGCGTCGCCGGGCAAGACCCAGGCCCTCAACTTCTACGAGGTCAACCACGCGTTCTTCCTGGTGGACCTGCCCGGGTCGGGGTACGCGAGGGCCCCGAAGGCGGTGCGCGACTCGTGGAAGACCCTGGTACGGGGCTACCTTGTCGGAAGCGAGATGCTGCGAGGGGTGGTGTATCTGGTGGATGCACGCCACCCGCCCACCGTGGGAGACCGCGAATTCGTGGAGTACCTGGCGGAAACCGCGGTGCCGACGTTGATCGCGCTGACGAAGGTCGACAAGCTGAAAGCGAGCGAACGCGAGCGAGGGGTCGCCCGCAGGGTGACGGAGAGGCTGGGCGTCGCGGAGGAGCAGGTCGTGGTGAGCTCCGCCCGCACCGGAGAGGGGGCGGAGGAACTGCTGGGCGCCGTCGAGGCGCTGCTGGAGCTGGAGCAGGAACCGTGAATTGGAAGCGATGGCGGATTGAGGCGTCGCCCAGGCGCACGATGACGGTGGCGAGCGCCCTGATGGTGGCGGGAGTGGCCGGGTGCGCGCCCGCGACCGTACCCGGGGGCGACGCCAGGGCGACGCCAGGCCCTCGCCCGGCTTCGGAAGCGGCTCCGTCCCTCGCCGGGTCGCTCCGTCAGGACCAGATCTCGGTGCGGATGACCGCGGGAGCGCTCAGGATCGAGGTCACGCCGCTGGCCGCGTGGGTGCTGGAGGCAGCGGCACCCGACACGCGGAACCGGCTGGCACGGATCGCCGAGGCGCACGGGCCGGAGCTGGCCCGGCGCGCGGGTGGGGCGGAGGCCGTGCTGTTTCTGGTGTCGTTCTCGAGCACGCAGCCGGGCACGGAGTTTCGGCCGGACGACCTGCACATGATGTCCAGGGGGCTGCGGGAGAGGCCACGCGCGATCCGCGCGATCACCCCCGGGTGGGGGAGCCGGAGGCTCGCGCAACAGGCCAGCGCGATGGCGGTCTACGTGTACGGCGGCGGCCTGGACCTGACCCGAGAGCTAACGGTGCAGTACCGGGGGGTGGAGGACTCGTCCTGGGCGAGCAAGGTGCCGGTGATCGAAGCCGAGCGGGGTAGGATCCCGCGTCAGGATTCCCCCGCCCCGTCTTCCTCGAGTCCGAACTTCCTGACCTTGCGGTAGAGGGTCCGCTCCCCGATCCCGAGGATCTCCGCCGCTTGGCGGCGGTTCCATTCGACGCTGTCCAGGACGGAGCGGATGACGTCGCGCTCCAGCTCCTCCAGGGTCATCCCGGGGCGATAGGCGACGGTACCGGGGGACGCGTCGGACGAGGCAGCGTCCGCTTCCGCGGCTTCCGCGGGCTCGGGTCCGTCGGGCCGGGGGTCGACTTCTTCGGGCCAGGCATCGGGGTCCGCGAGCGGGGTGTCGGCTTTCCCGGTCCAGGGGTCGGAGTCGTCGGTCCGGGCGTCGGGATCCTCGGTCCGGGCGTCGGGGTCGTCGGTCCGGGCGTCGGGGTCGTCCGGCCGGGCACCGGCGTCGTCGCCCCCCTGCCGGCGGTCGTAGACGATCTCGGCCGAGGGTAGAGGCTCGTCCGCGGGGGCGAACTGCCGCGACATCTCCGGGGGGAACGCTTCGGAAGAGTCAGTCGCACGAGCGATCAGCATCGCGGTACCGCGCTCCCCGGCCTGGAAGTCCTCGAACTCGCGCTTCAGGTCTTCGATATCGACCTTCATCTCCATCATGGTGCGGAAGATGAACTCGAGCTGGGGCCGGATCGACTGAGTGCCGCCGTCGTCCCGGGCCGGGCCGCGCATGACCGGCACGATGGCGAGCGGGCCGTCGCCCGACCTCACGTCCTGGGGGATGTCTTCGGCGCGGATCCGCCGGCCCGGCGCGAGGACCACCATGCTCTCGATTAGGTTGCGGAGTTCGCGCACGTTGCCGGGCCAGCGATGGCGGATGAGGATCTCCATCGCATCGCGCGAGATGCCGCGGAAAGGGCCGCGGTCGTGACGCTGGCTCGCATCGCGGATGAACTCCTCCACCAGGAGCGGGATATCCTCCGGGCGGCGGCGCAGGGGCGGCAGGGCGATTGTGAGGACGTTGAGCCGGTAGTAAAGATCCTTGCGAAAAGCACCGGTCGCCACTAGATGTTGCAGTTGCTGATTGGTGGCCGCCAGGATTCTCACATTCACGCGGATCAGCTTCTGTCCCCCCACCCGGTGGAACTCCTGTTGCTCCAGAACGCGCAGGAGCCGGGTCTGGGTCTGGGGCGGCATCTCTCCGACCTCGTCGAGGAAGATCGTACCTTCATGTGCCAGCTCGAAGAGGCCCTTGCGGGTGTCGATCGCACCGGTGAAGGCCCCTTTCTCGTGGCCGAAGAGCTCGCTCTCGAGGAGGGTTTCGGAGAGGGCCGCCACATTCACCGGGATGAAGTTCTTGTGGCGCCGCCGGGACAGCGCCTGGATGCCGCGCGCCACCAGCTCCTTCCCCGTGCCCGATTCGCCGGTGATGAGAACGGTGGCGTCGACCGGCGCGATCTGGACGATCCTCTCCAGAACCTCGAGCATGGCATCCGTCTCACCGACGATGCCCGTCGCTTCACGGAGCCGCTTGCGCTCGATCGCGCGGGTACCCATGAGAACGATCTCGTCGGGATCGGCCGGAGCGGAAAAGGCGGCGCTGACCCGGGGCGGAGCCTTCGGCTGGCCTCCCTGCCCGACGACCGCGAAGACGGGCAGCCCCAGCTGGACCGCCTGCCCCGTCTGGCGACGTCCGTCCGCCGTGTCCGCTCCGCCGGTGAAGACCAGCAGGACGGGTTCGTCGATGCCGGCCACGTCCTCCGAGGCGGTGAACAGGTCGACCTGGTAGCCCCGGTGCCGAAATCCGTCACGCAACTTCCCGGCCAGGGGAAGGTCGTGAGTGGTTACCAGAACGGTCTCGGCCGTCCTCGGGGCTCTCGCCATGAGCTGCCTACCTCTTGATCGAGCCCTCGGTGTAGAAGGGAGGCCGCTGGGTACGGCCCGCGATGACGCGACCGCGGATGCGGACTCCGACCGACGAGCCGGGTCTGGCGGCCTCGACGGGAAGGTACCCCAGGGCGACACCGCCCCCCAACGACGGGCTCGACACCCCAGAGGTAACGGTGCCCACGTCGTCGTCGTCGTACACGAGGGGATAGCCGGGACGCGGGAAGCCGCGCTCGGTGAGGCGAACCCCGGTGAGGCGGCGCGTGACACCCCGCTCCTTCTCCGCGGCCAGGGCGTCGCGTCCGATGAAGTCACCCGCGTTCAGCTTCACGACCCATCCCAGCCCGGCCTCGAGCGCGGTGTGCTCCTCGTCGAGGTCGTTGCCGTACAGCGCGTACCCCATCTCCAGGCGAAGCGAGTCCCGGGCGCCGAGTCCGGCCGGTATGAGGCCGTGCGACTCGCCCGCCTCGGTGACGGCATGCCACACGGCCGCAGCCGCGGCGGCGGGAAGGTAGAGTTCGAAGCCGTCCTCGCCCGTGTAGCCGGTTCGGCTCACCAGGGCGTCCGCGCCCGCCACCCCGCCTGCGGCGAAGCGGTAGTACCCCACCGTGCCGAGGTCGACGCCCGTCAGGGGAGTCAGGATGTCCTGGCTGGCCGGGCCCTGCAGGGCGATCAGGGCGATGTCGTCGGAGTCGTCGGACAGCTCCACGTCGAAGCCTGCAGCGTGCTCCGTCACCCAGTTCCAGTCCTTGTCGCGGTTGCTCGCGTTCACCACCAGCATGATGCGGTCGGGGAAGCGGTAGACCAGGAGGTCGTCGAGGATGCATCCGTCTCCGTTGCAGAGCGCCGAGTACTGCGCCTGGCCAACCGCGACCTTCGACACGTCGTTGACGGTCAGGTACTGGACGAGGTCGTCCGCCTGGGGGCCGCGCACGGTGAATTCACCCATGTGCGACACGTCGAAGAGGCCGGCCGCGGTCCGTACCGCCCCGTGTTCGGCGCGAATCCCGGCCGGGTATTGCACCGGCATCGAGTATCCGGCGAAGGGCACCATCTTCCCGTCCAGCGCGGTGTGGATGTCGTAGAGCGGGGTCTTGATCAGTGTCGGGTCCATTGTGTTTTCAATCGATCAGGTCGAGCAGGATGGCCTTGATGACGTGCAGACGGTTTTCAGCTTCCCGGAATATGCGCGAGCGAGGGCCGTCGATTACGGCGGCCGTGACCTCCTCGCCCCGGTGGGCGGGGAGGCAGTGGAGGAAGATACCGGACGGATGGGCCCGCGCCATCACGGCCTCGTCGACCTGGAAGCCGGCGAAGGCCACCTCCCGGGCTGCCTGTTCGTCCTCCCGTCCCATCGAGGCCCAGACATCGGTCGTCACGACGTGGGCACCGGCGGCAGCTTCGGCCAGCGAGCGGAGCACCTCCACATCGGCAGCCGAACGTGCCCGGGCCAGGATCCGCGGATCGGGACCGTACCCTTCCGGGCACGCGATGCGCAGGGAGAATCCGAACCTGCAGGCCGCGTTCAGCCAGGAGTTGGCCATGTTGTTCCCGTCGCCGATCCAGGCGACCCGCAAGCCGGAGAGGTCGCCGCCGAACTCCTCCACCGCGGTGTAGAGGTCAGCCAGGACCTGGCACGGGTGCAGCAGGTCCGTGAGGCCGTTGATCACGGGTACCGACGCCTCCCGGGCAAGTTCGGTGACCTCGTCGTGGCCGAAGGTGCGGATGAGGATTGCGTGGACGTATCGGCTCAGCACTCTCGCCGTGTCCGCCACGCTCTCGCCCCGTCCGATCTGGGAGTCACGGTCCGCGATCATGATGGCGTGGCCCCCGAGCTGGGTCATCCCCGCCTCCGTACTGACCCGGGTGCGGGTCGAACTCTTGCGGAAGATCATCGCCAGGGTGCGGCCCTCGAGGAGGCGGCCGGACAGCTCGCCGGACTTCAGCCGCCCGGTCAGCTCCAGAAGGTGTCGCAGGTAGTCGGGCTCGTGCCCCGCGAGGTCGATGAAGTCACGCTTCCGTGGTTCCATGCTCCGCTTCGCGTCAGAGGATGTAGCGGCTCAGGTCGTCGTCGGAGGCGATGCTGTCCAGCCGTTCCCTGACGAAGTCGGCCGTGACCACGACCGTCTCGTCGCGCTGATCGTCCGGAAGGTCGAAGAGCAGATCTTCCAGCAGCGTCGTGAGGACGGTCCGCAGTCTGCGCGCGCCGATGTTCTCCATCCGGTCGTTCAGGTCGGCCGCGATCCGGGCGATTTCGTCGATCCCCTCATCGGTGAAGTTCACCGACGCACCTTCGGTCTCGACCAGGGCACAGTACTGGAGAACCAGCGCGTTGCGGGGCTCCCGCAGGATCCGCACGAACTCCGCCGCGCCGAGGCTCTTCAGCTCCACGCGGATCGGGAAGCGGCCCTGAAGTTCGGGGATCAGGTCGGACGGCTTGGCGACATGAAAGGCACCGGCGGCGATGAAGAGGATGTGGTCCGTGCGCACGAAGCCGTACTTGGTCTGAACATTCGAGCCCTCCACGATGGGCAGGAGGTCCCTCTGCACGCCCTCGCGGCTCACGTCCGGGCCCGTACCACTCCGCTGACCGGCGACCTTGTCGATTTCGTCGAGGAAGATGATGCCGGTTTCCTCGGCGCGGTCCAGAGCCTCGTTGACGACTTCGTCCATGTCCACCAGACGGTCCAGCTCCTCCTGCAGGAGGACGCGGCGCGCCTCGGCGACGGTCACCGTACGGCGCTTGGAGCGCTTCGGCAGCATGTCCTGGAGCATCTCCGCGATGTTGATGTCCATCCCCTCCATCCCGCCGGCCGGGAACATCATTCCACCGACCGACGTACCCTGCTGGATGTCCAACTCGACCGTGCGGTCCTCCAGGTGTCCGTCGAGCAGGAGCTTGCGGAGTTTCTCCCGCGTACGGGCCCGTCGCGCGGCGATGGAGGCGTCCCCGTTTAGGTCGGGCGTCTCGGTGCTCGCGCCTCCTGCAGGCCCAGCCACGAACACCGTGCCGGGGGAGCCGGTGACCGTCGGCGCCCTGGACGCACCTCGCGCGTCGGGTGTCTCGCGCGGCTTGGCGGCAGTGGGGGATACGGCCGATTCGGGGAGGAGCAGATTCAGGAGCTTCTCTTCGACGTGCCGCTCGGCTTCACCCTCCATCTCTTCCTCACGGGCGGACCGCACCATCGCCACCGCCGTGTCAGCCAGGTCGCGAATCATCGACTCGACGTCACGACCCACGTAGCCCACCTCGGTGAACTTGGAGGCCTCGACCTTGATGAAGGGCGAACCGGTCAGACGGGCGAGGCGCCGCGCGATCTCGGTCTTCCCCACCCCGGTGGGACCGATCATGATCAGGTTGTTCGGGAGGATCTCCTCGCGCAGTTCCTCGTCCACCTGTTGGCGCCGCCAGCGGTTCCGCAGTGCGATCGCGACCGCCTTCTTCGCCTCGGACTGACCGATGATGTATTTGTCCAGCTCGGCAACGACCTCGCGTGGCGTGAGTTCGTCGAGCCGGGAGGGCGCGGCGGTGTCGGTTGATTCGGTAACGGAGGTCATGCCGGGTCCAGCTCCAGTACGGTGATCTCGCGGTTCGTGTAGATGCAGATGTCGGCGGCGATCTCGAGGGCGCGCCGCGCGACGGCGGGAGCATCCATGTTCGAGCAGTCGATGAGGGCCCTGGCGGCCGCGAGCGCATACGCGCCTCCCGAGCCGATGGCGAGGACGGGCTGGTCGGGCTCGATGACGTTGCCGTCGCCCCCGACCAGGAAGAGGTGATCCCTGTCGGCCACAGCGAGGAGCGCCTCGAGGCGGCGGAGGTAACGGTCCGTACGCCAGTCCTTGGCCAGCTCGACGCACGCGCGGGGGAGATTCGACGGCCACCGCTCGAGCTTTTCCTCCAGCTTGGAGAAGAGGGTGAAGGCGTCGGCCACGGCCCCGGCGAAGCCCGCGAGGACCTTGCCGTCCTTGAGGAGCCTGACCTTGCGCGCGGCTCCCTTGACCACGGTTTCGCCCATCGTGACCTGGCCGTCCCCCGCCATGGCCACACGGCCGTCACGGGCCACGGCGATGACGGTGGTCGCGCGGACGCGAGCGCCGGGTCGGAGAGCAGAGTCGGGGTACATGGATTGAAGGAAGCGAGGCTGTCGAAAGTGGGAGACCGGGGGCCGGACGGCACGGATGGGCCGGGCGGCGCGAGGGTAGACTAGCCTTTAAACGTAGACGTGTGCGTTGGCCATCGGTAGGGGGGCGAGGCGGGTGCCACTGCGGGGCGAGCCCGGAGGGAAAGCGGGCGGGTCCGCTCAGGCGCGGGGATGGGCGCCCTTGTAGACGCGTCGCAGCCGCTCCTTGGAGGTGTGCGCATAGATCTGCGTCGTGCCCAGCGACACGTGGCCCAGGAGTTCCTTGACCGCCATGAGGTCGGCCCCCGCGTCGAGGAGGTGGGTGGCGAAGGAGTGGCGGAGCGAGTGGACGGAAAGGTCGGCCGCCGCGGCGAAATCCGCCAGGACGGCCTGCACGGTGCGCTGAATGTGCCGGTTGGAGAGGCGGCGACCGTGGCGGCCCACCAGGAGGGCGCGTGACCCCTCCTCCGCCACTTCCTCGCGCCGCGGCAGGTAATTCCGGACGGCTCTCGCGGCCGCCTCGGTGACTGGCACGATGCGCTCCTTTCTTCCCTTCCCCAGCACCCGGATCTGACCCCGGTCGAGGTCCAGCGAATTCACGTCGAGCCCCCCGAGCTCGGCAAGGCGGATACCGCTGCCGTACAGGAGCTCCAGCGTGGCGAGGAGGCGGGTCTCGGCGAGGCCGTTCACCTTCGCCGCGCGGGATTCGGCCCATGCGAAAAGCGCTCCGACCTCGTCCGCCTGCAGGTGGCCGGGCAGGATGCGGTCGAGCTTCGGGCCGCGCACCAGCCGTGCCGGATTCGAGGGGATCTCACCTTCGCGGTGAAGGTGGCGGAAGAGGGCCCGGGCCGACGACAGCTTGCGCGCCACCGTGCGGGGAGCGAGGCCGCGCCGGCCCGCGTTTCCGAGGAATGCGCGAATCACCCCCCGGTCGACGTCGCTCCACTGGAAGTCGTCCCGGCCAAGGTGGATGGCCGCGAAGGCTTCCAGGTCGCGAAGGTCCCGACGGTAGGCGGCGATCGTGTGCGGGGAGAGGTTGCGCGCCGTCTTCAGGTGGTCGAGGAAGCGGGCGACGCCGGGCGTCATGGGACCGCCGCGCCAGCCGGCATGACGCGCGCATCGGCAATCCATTCGCGGAAGCGCCGGTCGGCGCGCTCGGCGAGCGCCTCTCTCCGCAGCGCCTTCTTGCGCGGGCCGTCTTGAAGGGAATCCACCAGGCCCCAGTTCGAGTTCATGGGTTGAAAGGAGTCCGGTCTCGCGTCCCGCAGATACCGGCAGAGCCCGCCCAGCATGGTCTCCGTGGGCGGGACCACCGGATCCTCGCCGCAGAGAACGCGATGCAGGTTGATGCCGGCAAGAATCCCGGAAGCGGCGGACTCGGTGTACCCCTCCACCCCCGTGAGCTGCCCGGCGAAGAGCAGGTCGGGGCGGCGGCGCGACGATCCGTAGCGGGTCAGGCATCCGGGGAAGTTCAGATAGGTGTTGCGGTGGATGGACCCCCAGCGCAGGAATTCGGCGTCCTCCAGCCCTGGAATCGTGGTGAAGACACGGCGCTGTTCACCAACGCGCAGCCGGGTCTGGAAGCCGACCAGGTTCCACATCTGTCCGGCGCGATCCTCCCGCCTGAGCTGCACGACGGCGTGTGGGCGTGCTCCGGTGCGGGGGTCGTGCAGCCCCACGGGCTTCATGGGGCCGAAGCGCAGCGTCTCGGGCCCCCGCGCGGCCATGACCTCGATGGGCAAGCACCCCTCGAAGTAGGGGACACTGTCCCAGTGGTGCCCGTCGTGAACGTCGGCGACGCGCAGGGCCTCGATGAACCCGTCGTACTCCCGCCGGTCCATCGGGCAGTTCAGGTAGTCCGCCTCCTGCTGGTAGCGGCCGGCCTCGAAGGCGACCGCACGGTCCACCGCATCGACGTGGAGGATGGGCGCGATGGCGTCGTAGAAGGCGAGGCCTCCATCCCCCAACTCGGCGGAGATGCTGCCGGCCAAATCCGCGGAGGTCAGGGGGCCGGTTGCCACGATCACCGGCTCCTGAGGAATCGACTGTGCCTCTTCCCGGACAACCGTGACGCGGGGGTCGGCTTCAACCCGCCTCGTCATTGCCCGCGAGAAGAGGTCCCGGTCCACGGCGAGCGCCGACCCCGCCGGCACCCGGCTCTCCTGTGCCGCGGCCAGAAGTACCGATCCCAGGCACTCCATCTCGCGCTTCAGCTGGCCGTGGGCGGTCGCTGGCCGTTCGCTCTTGAAGGAATTCGTGCAGACGAGCTCATCGAGGCCCCCGGTTTGGTGCGCGGGCGTGCCCTTCCCGGGGCGCATCTCCACGACTTCGACCGAGTGGCCCCTCGCAGCCAGCGCCAGGGCGGCCTCGCATCCGGCCAGACCTCCGCCGACCACCGTGAGACGATGCTCATCCGCGCTGCTCAACGCCTCCCGGCGGTACTGGTGGCGGCCTTTCGGCGTCCCCGGGCACCACCGCCCTTCTTGCGCCGGGCCGCCTTCGCCAGCAGCTCGACCGCCTCCTCCATGGTCGTCGCGGCGGGGTCCCGGCCCTTCGGGACACTGGCGTTGACGGTCCCGTCGGTCACATACGGCCCGTAGCGCCCCTTCAACAGCTGGATTTCGACGCCGGTTTCCGGGTGGGGCCCCACCACCATCAGCACCTTTCTCCCTCGCCTGGGTGCTTTCGGTTTCGCCAGGAGTGACAGGGCCTCGTCGAGCGTGATGGAGAAGAGCCGGTCGGCCGACTCCAGGCCGCGGTATTCCTTGGCTCGGACCACATACGGACCGTACTTGCCCAACCCCGCCCGGACCTCCTCGCCGCTCTCCGGGTCCGTACCCAGGGTGCGCGGAAGCGAAAGGAGACGAAGGGCGTAGTCGAGGGTGACGCCGGGCGCCTCCATCCCCTTGGGGAGGCCGACCCAACGGGGCTTGGCACGCCCCTTTCGCGCCTCTCCCAGCTGGACGTAGGGGCCGAACGGTCCGACCCGGACGAAGACCGGCAGCCCTGTCTCCGGATCATCGCCGAGGTGCTCACCACCCCCGGACCCGGTCTTCAGGAGCTCACTGGCGCGCTCGACGGTCAGTTCGTCGATGAGCAACTCCGCGGGAATCGTCACCCGCTCCGCGCCGTCGCCTTCTCCCCGTTCGGCGAACACCGAGTTCCTGCCGATCCGGACCCGTATGGGCTTCCCCGTGTCGGGGTCGGTGCCGACCGGCACCTTCGGAAAATCAATGCCGGGAAGCGCATCCTCGATCTGCCGGACGAGACCGGGCCGGTCCCCTTCCCCGTTGTAGAAGGAATCGAGGAAGCGCCGGGAGTCGGCCTCACCCGCGGCGATGTCGTCCAGCGAGTCCTCCATCCGTGCCGTGAAGCCGAGGTCGATATACCTGCCGAAGTGCTGTCGCAGAAGCTGGATGACGGCCATGCCGATATATGTCGGTACAAGTGTTCCGCTGCGCTTCCGCACATAGTCCCGATCCTGGATGGTCGATATGGTGGGGGTGTAGGTCGACGGCCGCCCGATCCCCTCCTCTTCCAGCTTCTTGACCAGCGACGCCTCCGAATACCGTGGCGGGGGCTTGGTCTCGCGAGGGTCCGGCTCCACCGAGCGGATCACGGTGGTCGGGCGATCGGCGTCGACGCGTGCCTGGGCAACGGCCTCTCCGGAGCCGAGCCGCCCCTCCGCGTGGACGGTGTCCCCCTCCTCCAGCGCGGGCAGGAGCTGATCCTCTCTGTTGTCGCCGTACACCTTCAGGTAGCCGGGGAAGCGGAGGACGGACCCGGTCGCTCTAAAGGCGTGATCGACGCCCTCGATCCGGGCAATGAGGTCGACGTTGCTTCTGTCCACCTGGGCATCGGCCATCTGGGAGGCAACGGTGCGGCTCCAGATGAGGCGGTAGAGCGCCAGTTCGTCCCTGTCGAGGAACCGGGCAAGCTCGGCCGGGGTGCGGCCGATCTCCGTCGGCCGGATTCCCTCGTGCGCCTCCTGTGCGATCTTGGACTTCGTCCGATAGCGTCTCGGACCTCCATGGTACTCATCGCCGAAGGTCCGCCGGATGTACCGCCCGGCGTCCCCCAGCGCCTTGTTGGAGAGCGTTACCGAGTCGGTTCTCATGTAGGTGATCAGTCCCTCGCGGTCGCCGCCACCCAGATCGATCCCCTCGTAGAGGCGCTGTGCGGTCCTCATTGTCTGCCGGGGTGACAGACGGAGCCGGCTGCTGGCCGCCTGCTGGAGCGTCGACGTGGTGAAGGGGGGTGCCGGCCTCTGCCGCGTGGACTTGCGCTCCACCCTTCCCACCCGCCATGGCGCCGCCTCGAGCGCGGCCGCGGCAATTCTGCCGGCGGCTTCCCGGTCGAGATGAAGAGCGCGCGACGATTCGAGAAGCCCGCCGGTTGCGGCGTCGAAGTCCTTCCCCACCGCCACCCGCTTCCCTCCTACCGTTACAAGGAGAGCGGCAAACTCGTCTCGGCCGGACGCCAGCACGGCCTTCGCACGCCAGTATTCCGACACCTTGAAGCGTCTCCGCTCTTCCTCTCGATCCACGACGAGACGGAGCGCCACACTCTGCACCCGGCCCGCGCTCAGCTTCGTACGAACCTTCTTCCACAGCACGGGGGACAGCTCGTAGCCATAGAGGCGGTCCAGCACCCGGCGCGCCTCCTGCGCCTGGACCAGACGCCGGTTGACCTCCCGCGGATTGGCCAGAGCCTCCTGGATTGCGGGCTTGGTGATCTCGTGAAATGCGATGCGCCGGACGGGCACCGAAGGCTTGAGGACCTCGATAAGGTGCCAGCTGATCGATTCGCCCTCCCGGTCTTCATCGGTCGCGAGGAGGATCTCGTCAGCCTGGCGAAGAAGCTTCGTCAAC
Source organism: Longimicrobiales bacterium (assembly GCA_963555795.3). Classification (GTDB taxonomy): domain Bacteria; phylum Gemmatimonadota; class Gemmatimonadetes; order Longimicrobiales; family Gaopeijiaceae; genus Bin94. Next base: position 2,234,199 of record CAUVXA020000007.1, read on the forward strand.
TCGCGAACATGCCTCCTGCTCTCGTCGGGGACGATGTACACGGGCCGGAACCCGTTTTGCGTGTCGACACCCAGTCGGCCCCAGGACTTCTCCCGGATGGCCTTGGGAGTCTCACTGGCCGATCGGGGAAGGTCCCGGATATGCCCGTACGACGCCTCAACCCGGTATTCGGGGCCAAGGAACCGCCCGATCGTCTTTGCCTTCGCCGGCGACTCCACAATCACCAACTTCACGCAGATTTCTCCTTGCCCAGCCCTCGCAGAGCCGGTGCTTGCAGGACGTCCCGGGCAACCTCTTCCGGAGTTCGGCCTTCAGTGTCGATTGTAATGCTGCAGCCTTTGTAGTCGGCTATACGTTTTCGCAGGAGTGCCACCGCTTCCGCAAGGGGGTCGGCAACATTCAGCAACGGTCTCAAGCTCGCAGATCCCGCGATCCTGGACAGGGCCGTCTCGGGTGTGACACGCAGCCATACCGAGAGAGTGTGGCGATCGAGCATGTCCATATGACCCGGCCCGGCGGCCCAACCGCCGCCAACCGCCAGGACCAGCCTGTTGCGTTCCATCGCCCGCCTCCCCGCGTCCGATTCCAGCGCCCGGAAGTGCGCGATACCGCGACGGCGGATGATCTCGTCGACCGGGAGCCCTTCCTCCCGTGCGACCTCGGCGTCGAGGTCCGCGAAATCCCAGCCGAGGGCACGGGCGATCCGGAGGCCCACAGTTGACTTTCCCGCCCCCATGAACCCGACGATGACCACACGGGAGACTGGCGCTTCAGTCAAAGGCGTCACCTCCAACACCGTTTTCCCCCCCGGCCTCACCGGCCGCCCGGCTCCCTCTCTCGGAAGCCGCGGGAGCCAAGGTGGTCCAGGTATGAATCCATGTTTCGCCGAAGCTCGACAAGCGAGTCGCCCCCGAATTTCTCCAGGAGGGCGTCGGCAGCCACCAGCGCAACCATCGCCTCGGCAACGACCGCGGCAGCGGGCACCGCGCAGACGTCGCTCCGCTCCACGGTCGCGTGCTTCGTCGTGCCATCCCGCAGATCGACGCTCGGGAGCCGGTTCCGCAACAGTGTGGAGATCGGCTTCATCGCCCCGCAGACCACAAGGGGAGACCCCGTGGTGACGCCTCCCTCCAGCCCGCCCGCCCGATTCCCCACCCGGCCGAAGCCGCCCGCGCGGGTGCGTGATTCGTCGCGCAGGATCGCGTCGTGCACCTGGGAGCCGGGACGGCCGGCGTTGATGAACGCGGGCCCGATCTCGACGCCCTTGATCGCGTGCACCGACATCACCGCCTGCGCGAGTCGGCCGTCCAGCTTCCGGTCCCACGAGACGTAGCTGCCCAGCCCCACGGGCAACCCTCGCACCACGACTTCGAAGCATCCGCCCAGGGTGTCTCCCGCCTTCTTCGCAGCATCGATCGCCGCGATCATGGCGACCTCCGCATCCTTGTCGAGAGTCCGTACCGGAGAATCATCCACTGCTTCGTTGAGGTCGGCCGGCAGATCACCCGGGGTCCGCGCCTCCACGTCCCCGATGCGGGTCACGTGGCTCCCGACCGACGCGCCGACCTCCCGGAGCAGCGTCCGGGCCACAGCCCCGCACGCGACCCGGGCCGCGGTCTCCCTCGCCGATGCACGCTCCAGAACATCTCTGGCGTCACGCCGGTCGTACTTCAGGACACCGGCGAGATCGGCATGACCAGGCCGCGGAAGGTAGACCGGACGGAGCGCTTTGGGGTTCTCCCGGGGATCCGGTACCTCGTGGGCCATGGCCGTGGTCCAGTTCTTCCAGTCACGGTTCCAGATCACCATCGACACGGGGGAGCCCAGCGTGACGCCCAGCCGCAAACCGGAGACGATTTCGGCCCGGTCGGACTCGATCTGCATTCGGCGTCCCCTTCCGTACCCCCCCTGGCGACGCCTGAGATCCGGATCGATGTCGGCTGCCGAGTCGAGGCGAAGGCCGGCGGGAATTCCTTCCACCACGGCGACGAGACCGCGTCCGTGCGACTCTCCGGCGGTGTGAAAGGACAGGTGGTCTAGTGGCATGTGGGCTGCAGGGAGATGGGCGGGACTGTGCGGCGGTGCGTACCGTGCGTGGGTTGTCCATAGATAGCGAAGGCCCCGGTCACGGGGAAGCGGTGCGCACAATCGTGGGTGTCACCATGATCAGCAGATCCCGCTGGACGGTGGATTCCCGGCGGGAACGGAAGAGGCGCCCGATCAGCGGCAGGTCCATCAGCCACGGGATGCCTGACCGGACCTCGCCGATGTCCGTTACTGTCAGGCCACCAATCACCACCGTTTCGCCGTCTTCGACCATCACCTCCGACTCGGCTTTCTGCCTTCGGAAGATGAGTCCCACGTCCGATGGTGCCAAGTCCGCCGAGGAGCGTTCTGCGGACAGGACCAGAAGGATCTCGCCGGCGTCGGTGACCCTCGGAGTCACCTCGAGGATTACACCCGTCTCCTTGTAGTCCACGGTAGCCACCGGCAACGTGCTGCGGATACCGTCCCCCTGGCCGGCCTGGACCTGGGCCCCGGCATCGATCACGCGAACCGGTGTCTCCTCGCCGACGACGATCCTCGCGGTTCGATTGTCCATGACGCGGACCGATGGCTGAGCCTCTATGTCGGTCAGCTGAAGCGATTCGAGGGCATCGATGAAGCCGATGAGCGTGGTCCGTCCGACGACCAGTGAGGTCAGGAGCGAAAGCGTGGGGTTCGCCATGCGGTCCGTGGCGTTCCCGAGCGCGGCGAGCGAGTGCCCTCCCAGGGATACGATGTCTGTTCCCCGCTCGACTTGCTGATCGGCATCGGTGATCACCCCGTCCCCATCGCTGTCGATGACACCCGGGGTCAGGAGGTTGAGCTGGTTCCCCCTGGTGTCCTTGAGGTCGTACGTCACTCCGAATCCCTCCAGGGCCGACCGGTTCACGAAGATGATCTTCGCGGAGATGTCCACCTGGCGGACTCTCGTATCCAGTGCCGCGAGGAGATCGCCCACCGACTCGATGACGCGGGGAACATCGGTGACGACCAGGGTACTGGTCCCCATCCCCACCGAGACACGTCCTCGCTCGGTCAACATGGCTGCGACCAGATCCTGCAACTCCACCGGGTCGGCGTAGTTCACGCGGAAGGGCTTGGTGGCCAGCGGCAACACGGCCTCCTGCTCGAAGAGTGTCCGCACGTCGTCCACGCGAATGATGCCTCCCTCCTCCTCGTGCGCCACGAAGCCGTAGGCATCGAGCAGCGAGCGCAGCGCCACGTCCCACGGTTGGTCGCGGATCTCGGCGGAGACAAGGCCACCCACGTTCGATCCCGGCACGATCGAACGGTTCGCGAATTCGGCGAAGGCGAAGAGGACTTCCCGGATCGGGGCTTCCGAGAACGAGATAGTGATCGGGCTGCCGATCTCCGCCACCGGGATCTCCGTAGGTGGCGCCTCCTGAACCCGTGCGTGTGCCTCCGCGGCAGGGAGACTCATGGCGGTGACAGGCAACCAGACCAGGCAACCGCGGAAACCGACGAGCTTCATGGTCCCTTCCCTTCGCTGGCCAATGGCACGTTCAGAACCCTCCGTTCCGGCCCCTCCGGACCGTCCATCACCACGACGATGTGGCGCTCATGGATCTGAACGATGCGCGTGCTCCCGATGACATCGCCCAACCGCAGACGGTATGTCTCCAACGGGAAGACTCCGGTCGCTTCCTCGCCATCGCGGCCCGATGGCGGCCCCGTTCCAATAAGAACGACGCTGTGGCGGGAATCGGGATGGACAATGATTCCCAGAAGACCCAGTTCCTCGAAGCGCGGACCCTCCACAGTCGAAACGGGGAGCGGCTGAAACGGGTTGCGGCGTGCACGCAGCGGATATGCGAAGACCTCGCGTTCGAAGACGAGGCCGCCTCCGCGTGGCGGCTGCGCGGCGGTTGCAGCGCCCTCGTTCGGGGGAAGTCGCGCGACGCGAGCTTCCTGGGCGCTCGCGCCGGCGAACCCCCCCGCCATCGGCAGAAACACGGCGATTCCCATCATGTTGGACCGAATACGCGTCATGACCCTGCTCCTCCGCTCTTTTCGGGTTGATCTCCTGGCGTTGCCGGCGATTGCGGGGGAGAGACGTACGACTGGATTCGAAGACTGGCCAGGACGGCTCCCCCATTGCCCCCACCCGACAGGTCGGACTCGCCTTCGGGCATGATCGTCACCGCGGTCGGGACCACAATCCGTTCCAGCGAGGCGATGCCGGTCATGAACGACCCGATGGCGTGATAGCTGCCCCGGATGTCCAGTTCGTAGCTCCATCGGTCGTAGAACTCGCCCCGCTCGATGGGTTGCGGACGCATCATGGTCACCTCCACCCCCGCTCGGGTCTCGTACTCGGAGACGGCTTCCAACAGAACGGCTACCTCCCCGCCTGCCGGAATCAGTCTTTCCAACGCTGCAAAGTGTTCTGCGTACTGGCCGACACGGTCTTCCAGATCCCCCTCGCCCACCACCGCATCCGCCGTGGCCTGCCGGTTCCATTGCTCCAGCCGGGCAATGCGGGCCTGCTGCTCTCCCGCCCTCTCGGTTGCGGGTGCATGCAGATAGGTGTAGACAAAGTACTGACCGGAGAGGGTCAGGAACGCGATGAAAACCGCGCTTCGTCTCAGCGGATCCGTCGGCAGGAAGTTCATGGTGCCCGTGCAGGTGAAAGGGGCACCAACACCAATAGCTCCGGAGGCGGATCCTCCTGATCGGCCTCGAGTATGAAGTGATACAGGTTGTCGACCCCGTCGCCGCCGGATCGCACCATCGCGTGGTCCGAGGCGATCAGCCGCACGTCGCGGATGAAGGGGGACGACTCCAGCCCGTTCCAGAAGCGGGTGAGCGCGCGGTTTGTGCGCGCCATGCCGTCCACCCGGAAGCGGACCCGTTCAACGTCCGACGGAACCTGTGCCAACCGGGTCAGCCATGCCTCTGCCGGCAGTGCGTTCGCCACCTCGTCCATGATGCGGGGCCACAGGTAACGCAGGGCGTCCATCTCCTGGATCAGCGCCACACGGGCGGCTATGGAGTCGCGGCGCGCTTGCAGGGCCACAGCCCTGTGGCGCCGTGCGGAACTTTGAACCGAGTCGCTCAGAGCCGCTTCGAGCGCCTGGTCGAGGCCGGCAGCCTGACCGCTGACGGACAGAAGGAGGTGGCCCGCGAAACCGAGCGACAGGAGCACTGTCAGGCAGGAACCGACAACCCAACCGTCCAGGGGAATGTTCCGGAGACGCAGCCCCACCGGAGCCTTGCGCGACCGACCGCCCCGGGTCCCGGGGCCGCCCTTGAGAAGATCGATCTCAATCATGGCTGGTTCGCCTTCCCGTGTCGTCATGGAGCCCGCAACGCGAGACCCAGGGCCAGAAACAGCATGGGTGCGGCCTCCCCGACCACATCATTGCCGCCTGCGCCGGCACCCACGCGGACTCGCTGAAACGGGTTGACCAGGTGCGTCTCTACCTTGATGCGGCGCGCAAGTGCCTCTGCCAGCCCCGGCGTACATGCGCCGCCGCCACTCAGAAAGATCCTTCCCATCCCCGTACCCGGCCGACGCGTTCTCAGGAGAGCGAACACGCGCTCGATTCCCATCACAATGCCGTCGGCAGCTGAGTCCAAGGCCGCGAGGCCCCGCGATCCCACCGGAAAATCCCTGGTCAGCACAGGCGCGCCGTCTCGCTGGATACTGATGTTGGTGATCTCATTGCCGACGTTGACCAGGGCGACGACGCCGGTCGCGGCGCCCGGGTAATTGTGTGCGAAAGCGTTATGCAGAGCGAATGCCTCCACGTCCATCAGAGCAACCTTGACGCCCGCGTCCGCGAGGAGCGCCACCCGCTCTTCCACGCGCTCACGCTTGGCCGCGACCAGCAACACATGCATGAGGGAATCCGCGTTGTGGTGGTGAAGGACCTGGAAGTCGAGCTGCACGCTCTCGATGTCGAAGGGCACATGCCGCTCGGCTTCCCTGCGGATCGCGGCGTGAGCGTCCGAGCCCTTCGTCCGGGCCATCTCCACCTTCTTGATGAACACATCCTGCCCACCCAGAGCCGTGACCACCTCGGCGGACTCGATCCCCGCGTCGTGGAGGACCTTGTGAACGGCGTCCACGACCCGGAGCGGCTCCACCACTTCACCGTCCACCACCGCTCCACGGGGCATCGGCCGCACGGCCACACGGCTGAGTTCCGGACGGTCCCCACCGTGATCGACTTCCGCGACCTTCACGAACCCGCTCCCGATGTCGAGACCCACGGACTTGCTCTTCCTTGCCAAACGACCCATCGGCTACCTGCCAGCCCCGGCAGGTGGGACGGGTCCCACCCATGAGCGCTCACGTAGCGGGAGGGGTCGCGCCAGGCGGGTAGCCGCCTTGAGGGCTTGAAGCGCTGCGCATGCCGAACCATCGACGACAGCGCCGTCAGCCACCGAAACCTCCCCGCCACCGCGTACCAGCCCCACTACCCGGGCAGCACGCTCGATCACCACGTTTCCGGAAGCGAGGACCAGGCCGGTCCAGGAGGAGCCAGGGCCAAGGGTCACGTCGCCGATCACGATCAACACACCCGCTCCGTCCCCCGCCAACCGTACGGGCCCGTTGCCGAAGACCAGCCCGGCCCAACAGGTCGGGCATCCAGGGGGCGCGGGACCCCCTCCCGACAGATCGAGGTCGGCCAACTCACCGAGCATGGGGCCACCGTACCACCCGAGTCTGATGTCCCCGAATTCGGCACCATCCGTTCCCGCACCCCATTCGGGCGGTCCCGGAGGGTTTCCGCTAACGGGCACCGCGGGCCCCGCAAAAGCCTGAGCCAGGAGTGGAAGGTGATCGCAGGGAGGCATTCCCTGCCGGGTGGCCAGCGTCGAGTCGGAGAGCAATTGCGCGCTTGCCGCGAGCGACACACTGTTCGCCTCCACCACGGCGCGATGGGCCGCAACACGCGCTTCGGGATCAATCCACCAGACCAGGCGTGCCTCTCGCATCGGGACAGCCCCGCCCATCTCACCCTCGCCGATGAACAGGTGGAACTCCTCCGAGAGGCGGACACCCAACACGCGCCACGAACCCCTGGTCGAGTGACTCCCAGACGCCAGTTCAACTGCGGGGCCGCCCACAACCGAGGCCGGCGTTCCCCGAATTGATTCCAGCGTGGCTTCCACTCCCGCCCTCGCTCCGGTCCTGCTCATCAGGACCCCCTGGGCCATCGCGGCTGCGCGGAGTTGGCCGACAGCCGCTGCAACCGCCGCGGACGCGATGCCGGCGAGAACCATCAGAGCCAGAAGGGCCAGGACGATGGCAAATCCCTCCTCCCCGCGCGACGGTGATCCGGCCACCCTCATCGGAGTGTCCACGTCGTCCACTCGAACGCCGGAAGAATGGGGATGGGCCCCTGCCAGGTCACACGGGCCCGAACACCACGTGAACCGGCGGGCTCGAGGGTAGCCGAGTCCACGACGATTCCGGTGTCCGTCAGAGGCTGCCACCCCCCCTGGCCGCTCCGGTACCGGAAGGCTCCGTCCGAAAAGCGGTAGGCACCCCGCTCGAAGTACATGGCTGCGAGAGGTCGGACCGGTGCCGGATCGAGGTACCAGATCTCCGGAGAGAATCCGGGAATATCCTGGCACGCGATGCTGCTCCTCTGTGACCTCCGGGTTAGCGCGGAGGTGTGCCAACTCCCGTCCCCGGAGAAGACCAGCACGGAGTCCTTGTTCGCAGTGGACCCCCGAAATCCCGCCACGGCAACTGCCCAGCCGTCGCCGGGCTGGTTTTCGCACGCGAAGCCCATCCCCCGAAAGGCCCGCAGGTGCAGCTCCCCATCAGCGATTCCCCAGTCGAGCCCGGCCCGGCCCTGTCCGACCTCCGACGCCAGGACATGATGGATCAGCCGGGTTTCGTCCAGTATCCTGGCACCCGTCACCACCCGGGTCGCCACGACGCTCTGCACCGCCGTGACCCACCAGCTGACCTGCACGACCAACAGCAGGAGGGTGCCGGCAACAACCGCCTCGGTCAGCGCGAACCCGCGTGTCTTTTCGCTACGGGGTCGCATTCGTCCCCCCTGGCACCACGGCTCGCGCGACAAATGAATTCGATTCGAATGGGCGCCGGCAGCGCCACATGTTCGAAGCTGGCCCACGCGACGGAGTCCGGGCTCGCGGAGATGTCCCACGTCAACATGCCTCCCGGATACCTGCTCTGGCCGGAGCCCGGGAGCCTTTCCGCTGTAACCGAATCCACAAAGCTCTGCAGCAATACACGGGATTCGTCCAGCGCACGGGCGTGCACCAGGCTTCTTGCGGCTGTCGCGGTCAGGGACGCCACCCCCGCGATACCCACGCTCACGATCGCAACTGCGACCACCACCTCGACCAGAGACACCCCCGCCCTGTTCATCGCCGGGACACCCGGCCGAGAGATGAGATCACCAGGGAGCGCTCCTCGCCGGCGAGCCCAAACCGGAGGGTCTGGCTGGAGACCAGACCGAGACCCATGGGCCCAAAGCGTACGCGGCTGGAGGCTCGGTCCCGGGACAACCGGAGCGATACCCCGCCTTCTCCCAGGGAGATCGCAATCACGGTGTCCCCGGTCGCCGAGATCAACACCCCGACCGGAGGCTCGGCCGTGAGCTCGACCGTCGCCCCACCCACGCCGATGGCGGTCCATCGGGCCTCGGCGAAGAGTCGGGCGGCCTCTTCCTGTGAGCGACGCAGATAGAACGATGTGCGGAGCTTCCCGGCCGAAGCGAGCAGGGGGGGCGCCAGAGCAGCCAGCATCACCAGGAGCATGGCGATCTCGATGATCGAGTAGCCCGCGCGCGCCGACGGTCCGAAGAGGGGTGCTTTCGTGGTCATGGCCGTAAGAAGGGGGATCCTGACGGGCACCGGAATAGCGGGATGGGACAGATGTCCGCCCCGCCAATCCGGTACCGTCAGGACATCGGTCAGCCCGTGCACACGACCTGCCCCTCGGCCTCCGGAGTCACGGTTCCGATGGTGGGCGCCGTCGCGGTCCCATAGTAGATCGCACAGCCCGCGGCCGTACCCAGTGCGCCGTGAGTGGCCGTCGCCGACCACCCCGAGCTCGAGGCCGCCGTAGTCACGGTCACAGCCTCCGATGTCACGAACCCCAGGTCCGTGAGTGAGCTCGTGTACTTGTAGTTGGTCGCGTAATACAGCTCCTGCTGCGACGCCAGATTCCGCACGTCGGACTTCATCGCCGCGAAGTACGCCCGCTCCCGGGTGGCAGAGAACTGCGGGATGGCGATGGCGGAGAGGATGCCGATAATCACTAGAACGATCAGAAGTTCAATGAGTGTAAATCCATTTCTTGTAGCCATTTGACAGATTTCCTTTCAAGTATTGAATGAATGCGGGCGGCTGGGCGGCGCGAGCGCGAGCAAGCAGGTGGACCTGGGTCGGGTTGTCCGGTTCCACCGCCAGAGCGGCCCGCGAAGCGTCCTCCGCCCGCCTCCAACGGCCCTGGCGGTCGTACAGCATGGCCAGGATCGACGGAGCAAGACCGAACTCGGGGTGTCTGCTCCAGGCGCGTCTCAGCACGCGCTCTCCAGCCTCGTCGAATCCCGCGAAGACCAGGCGGCGGCCAACCTCGGACAAGAGAGTGTAGCTCTCCCCAAGCATCCCGATTGCCCGGCGGTACGCCACGAGACCCTCCACGTACTCGCCGCGATTGAAGTGGAGGTCGCCGACCAGCCACTGCGCCCGGCCCGATTCGGGGTGCTCGCGGATGAGTGCTTCGAAGACGGTGGAGCTGTCCTTCCACACCGGATTCCTGGCGATCGTCCGGCAGCAAAGGAGCAGGATTGCCGCGACCGTCACGGCGGCCCCGATCCGCGGATGTTCCCGATGGAGCTGGACCAGCATCCACCCTGCTCCGGCTGCAAGGCCGACCGACGGCAGAAACAACGTTCTTTCCGCGAGGAGCACCCCCGTCAGGAAAAACAGGTTGGACACCGGCAACACGGTCATGACGAACCAGAGGATGCCGAAGCCCAGCGCCCGTTGCACCAGCCTGTCCGTCGACAACCGTCCCGTTCTCCAGGTCGCCCATGCGACAGCGAGGACGCCGAGACCGAGGACCAGTCCCAGCACGCTTCGCGCCGTCCAGCCGTAGGCCACCGAGATCACTTCCGGCGTGTAGTCGGCCGACAGGTCAAGAGGGAACAGGAGAAGCCGGAATACCTCCGGCCACGTCGACAGAACCGTCCAGATCCGGGGCACGTCGCCATCTGCCAGGACCTCCGCTCCCATGGGGGGAAACGCGTCCGCGACACTCCCCAACACGGCGACCCGTCCCGCGAACACCCCCGCCGTGACCAGTGCCAGCACCGCGTACAGGGGCCACCGCTCCGTGATGTATCCCTTCACGTCGCCCAGACGGAGGGTCTTCCGCGCAGCGTCGAGAAGCAGCACCACCCCCGGCAGGGTAACAGCACTCTCCTTGACCAGAGCAGCCAGAAGAAACAGCCCGCCCGCGACCGTCAGGGAGCCCGCTCGCATGCGCCCCCCGGAGCGGACCACAACGAGGCACGCGCCCAGGTAGAGGTTTGCGGACAGCAGCTCCGCCATGCCCACCACGTTGGCAACCACCTCCGTGTGCACGGGATGCACTGCAAACAGGATGCCTCCAACGGCCGCGGCCAGGACAGGCAGGAGCTGCCCCAGCAGGAGGACCACCAACGCAGCGCAGAGGCTGTTCGGCGCAATGTTGACGAGGTGAAAGCCCGTGGGATCCCCATCCCAGAGCGCCCACTGGAGCCCGTACGCCCATGTGGCAACCGGTCTCCACAGCCCGATTTCCGCGCCGTAGCGGTTTGGCCAGTACGGCTCCAGGAAGGTGCCCGGAAGTGTCTCGAGCCGCTGGATCGTCTCGTTGCCCAGGACAATCAGGCGATCGTCGTACGCGAAGTCGTTGCCGATGCTGTTGGCGAAGGCTGCCGAGCCGGCCAACGCCGCCACAGCGGCACAGGCAGGCAAGCTCATGCCACCCGACATCCTCGGCTTCATCGCTGACGGCTTCCATCCATGGGGAGAGGCTGCGCCGCCACCGCACCTACGTACGGAACTCGGCGCGAACCGAACGGGCGAACGATGCAGCCGATTCACGGGCGCCGGGATAGCGGAAACGGCCTGTTGTCCCCTGGGCTCCTCCCCGACCGCGGGATCGATGTCCTACCGGGAACACGGGAAGACCACGGACCCCCCTCCCGGAGGAACTACTCCCCGCGGTCTTCCTCGAGCCAGGGGAGCGCACTCCCGCTCCAGGGCCGAGCCTTCGGTCCCGCCAGGTTGCAACGCAGGATGAACCAGATGGCCGCGACGCCGTCCTTCCAGCCGATCTTCTTCCCCTCCGCGTAGGAGCGGCCGTCGTAGCTGATCGGCATCTCGTAGATCCTGGCCCTTGCCTGGGCGAGCCGCGCCGTGATTTCCGGTTCGATTCCGAATCGGTTGACGGTCAGCGGCAGAGACTGGAGAAGCTCGGTGCGGATGACTTTCTGACAGGTCTCCATATCCGTGAGGTTCAGGTCGGTGAAGACGTTGCTGAGCAGCGTCAGAAAGCGATTGCCCAGCATGTGCCAGAAGAGGAGCACCCGGTGCGGGCCGCCCAGAAACCGCGATCCATAGACCGCGTCCGCCTTGCCTTCGACGATTGGACCGAGCAGGCGCGGAATCTCGCCCGGATCGTACTCCAGGTCCGCATCCTGGACCACGACGACATCTCCGGTGGCGTCCCCGAATCCGGTGCGGAGCGCGGCCCCTTTCCCGCGATTGCCATCGTGGAGGAGCAACCGGTCGATCAACCCCCGCTTCTTCAGCTCCGCCAACAGCGGCCGGGTACCGTCGGTGGAACCGTCGTCGACCACAATGACTTCCTTGGCGAGCGGCACGGCGGCCACGCGCTGGAGCAGCCGCTCGACAGTTGCGACCTCGTTGTAGGCCGGGATCACCACCGACACGGTGACCCGCTCAAGCCCCCGCCGGGCCTCGGGTCCGGGGTCACGCCGATAGCGGCTCATCCGATGAACGACAACGCGGCGAGAGCGCCCGTTTGCCGCGGCCGCCTACCGTGAGATGACCGGGACCTCGAGCAACTGGCCGGCGTAGATGCGGCTGCCGCGGAGGTTGTTGGCCGACTTCAATCGGTCCACCGTCGTCCCGTGCGCGCGCGCGATCGCCCAGAGAGAGTCTCCCGAACGAACCTCGTACCTCACGACACCAGGCAACATCACCTGCTCGGACACCCGGACCTCGTCCTGGCTCGGCATCGCCACCTCGTCCGGCTCCTCGACGAGGATCCGCTCCGCGGCCAGCCGGGCCACATAGCGCGCGTACTGGCGGGGGTAGACGGCAATATGATAGTGTGGAGGGCGGCGCTCGTAGGTAGCATTCAGCGACCCTTGCCCTTCCAGATGCAGAAGCACGTCCTCCAGCCAGCCTCGACAGGCTCGTGAGGTGCTTCGCCGCAGGTCGACCGCCATTCCGGTGGGATGCACCGATAGGGGGGACGCATTCCGGGGCTGGCGATTCCTGGGCCGGGTCAGGCTGGTGACGACCAGTGTCTCGCCGCACGCACTCCGATACTGGCTCGACAGACGCTCCACGAAGGTCCTGACCTCCGGGCGGGCATACGGAAACGAGACCTCGTCGTCGAGCTGGTAGTTGGCGTTCCCGGGAAGGTGCACCAGAAGTCCCTGGTCCCTGAAGCGATAGACCTGGGACGGTGCCTCCATGAAGGTGAAGTCGTGGACCTCGGCCTCGCGGTTCTGCGCCCGCATGGCGTCCATGCTTCCCCGCAGGCTCTGAGCGGAGGCGGTCCCCGGCAGAGAGACGAATACCGCAAGAGGAATGATCCAGAATCGAGTGCTCGTCCCCCGTCCGCGAATCCCCATGTTGGCCGGCCCCTTGCGCCGACCCCGTGGCCGAGCCTTCAAGTTCGCTCCTCTCTCTCACGCGTGCGAGGTTCGCCTGATCGTGTAAACATATGATAACAAATTGCTGCTGTCCAGCAATTGTTACGGGGACAGCCCCCACGATTCCACGACGATGCCCGCTCCATCGATCAGGAACTGAACGCCGACCACCATCACCAGCAGACCCATGATGCGAGTCACGACATTGAGGCCCGTTCTCCCCAGCGCACCGAGGAGCGCCGGGGCCAACATCAGGCACGGCAGCGTCACCCCGCCGACGAGGACCGCGGCGAGGTACACGGAGGAGAGCTGCGCGGGGCCCGACGCCAGGCCCGCCAGCGCGATCACGGTGACGATCGTGCCGGGTCCGGCCAGGGTGGGCAGACCCAGCGGGATGATAGCCAAGCTGCGCTGTTCCGCCGCCTCGTCCTGCTCCCTGCGGGTCGTCTTCACCCGGGACCGCTTCGCCTGCAACATGTCGGAGCCGATCCCGAAGAAGATCACGCCAGCCGCGATCTGGAACGCTTCGGTGGTGATGGCAAAGAAGTCCAGGATCGCGTGTCCGGCGAAGGTGAACACCACCATGACGATGATCGATGTCAGTACCCCCACACCCGCCGTCCAGAAGCGCTCCCGGCGGGTGTCTTCGGCCGTGAGCGTGGCGAACATCGGCATCGCGCTCAGGGGGTTGTACACCACCAGCAGCTGCATGAAGGCCAGAATGCCGAACGTAACGTTGTCCTGCATGGATCAGAGGGCCCGGAAGTGCTCCGCGACCACCGTCCAGTTGACCACGTTCCAGAAGGCGGAGACGTAGTCCGGACGACGGTTCTGATAGTTCAGGTAGTACGCGTGCTCCCAGACGTCGATGCCCAGGAGCGGGCTCTTGCCGTCCATGACCGGAGTGTCCTGGTTGGCCGTCGACAACACTTCCAGCGAACCATCCGCTCCCGCGGCGAGCCACGCCCACCCCGAACCGAAGCGCCCGACCGCAGCCGTCGCGAACCGGCTCTTGAAGTCGTCGAGGCTTCCGAAGGCGCCATCGATCGCGGCCGCGAGCTCACCGCTGGGAGCACTCTCGCCACCGGGCGCCATGAGCTCCCAGAACAGGGCGTGGTTCACGTATCCCCCGCCGTTGTTGCGCACCGCCGCGCGGATCCCGGAGGGAAGCGCCGCCAGATCCGCGACGAGCTCACCGGCCGACTTGCCATGCAGTTCGGGGTGCCCCGCGAGGGCCGCGTTCAGGTTGGCGGTGTACGCCGCGTGGTGCCTGCCGTGATGGATCTCCATCGTGCGGGCGTCGATGTGCGGCTCGAGGGCGTCGTGGGGATACTCGAGATCGGGGAGCTGAAACGGGTAGGCCATCGTCGGCGTCTCCTTGCAGGGGTTAGAATTCTCGCAGTGCGCGGGGGCAAAAAACAGGTCCCGGGCGAACGGCGAATTCCACGGTTGCCGACCGCGCACGCAGGCTGCGCGACTGCATGTGGAGGTGGAACGTGTCCAAAGACGGGATCTCCTCGCAAGGCCCCAGGAGAATTCTCCTCGCCGACTGCGACATGTTCTTCGTGCAGGTGGCCCGCCTGGAGGATCCGGAAGGCGTGGGCAAGGAGCCCCTTCTCCTAGTCGGCGGCAGGAGCAACCGGGGGGTGATCACCTCCGCGTCGTACGCGGCCCGGGAGTACGGAGTCCGCTCCGGGATGCCCACGTCCAGAGCACGGCAACTGTGCCCGGAGGCCGTGGTTGTGCCGGTGCCGCGGGGAGCGTGCGTCGAGCGCAGCCGCGCGGTGAGGGACGCGCTGGGCGACCTGTCGCCGGTTGTGCAGGCGGCCTCCATCGACGAGTTCTACCTCGATCTCACCGGGACGGGGCGGCTTTTCAAGGGCGAGGACCTTGCCGCGACGGCGGACCGCATCCGCATGGTGGTGCACGATCGCACCGGAGTTGCCGTGTCGCTGGGTGGCGGTACGCAAAGGGTCGTGGCCAAGGTGGCGACACGTGTGGCCAAGCCGAACGCGGTCCATGTGGTGCCTCCGGGCGAAGAGGCGGCCTTCATGTCCCGCTTCCGGCTGGCGGAGTTGCCGGGGATCGGCCCGGCCTTTCTGGAACGCCTCGCCGCCAAGGGGCTCCGCACCGCAGCCGACGCCGCGGCCGTCGAACAGGAGTGGCTGGAGCGGTGGTTCGGACCCGGCCGGGGCGCCTGGCTGTGGGAGCGCGTCCGCGGGATCGACGCCAGCGAGGTGAACGCACGCGAGCGTCGCAAGTCAATCAGCTCGGAGCGGACCTTCTTCGCGGACATCGACGACGACGACGAGCTGGAGCGGCGGCTTCTGGAGCTGAGCTGCTCGGTGGGCGGCGAGCTCCGCGGCAAGGAGCTGAGGGCCCGTACAATCACCGTGAAGATCAGGGACTACGACTTCAGGACGCGGCAGGCCGGAAACACGCAGCCCGACGGCATCGAGACCGACCGGGCGATCTTCGCGGTCGCCCTGTCGCTGCTGCATACCCTGCGACATCGGAGGAGGACGGGCGTTCGCCTCGTGGGGGTGGGCGTGTCCAATCTGGTGCAGCAGGCGCCCGCGACGCAGGGCGACCTCTTCGGCGAGCAGGCGGCGCTGGAAACCGACCGGGACCGCACCATCGCCCGGGCCGTCGACCGCATCCGCCACCGGTATGGACGGGAAGCCCTCCGGCCGGCACGGGTGCTGGACCGGCCGGAGGAGTGAGGGGAGCGACCCCGGGGCCTGAGGCCCACCGGAACGCTCCCCTCCCCATCTACCTCCTTACCGGCCCACGGGCTGCTAACGGTTCTCCCACGGCCTGCGCTCGAAGTAGTCGCGGGTCATTTCCACGACCTTCGGCGCGAGGAGCCCGAGCGCGATCAGGTTCGGCCAGATAACGATCGCCAGGAGGACGTCGCCCATCGCCCAGATCACGCCAAGGGGCAGCACCGCCCCGATGAAATGGGTGATCACGAAGGCGATCTTGTACGGCTTCACCGCCCTGGCGCCGAAGAGGTAGTTGGCGCAGCGGTCCCCGTAGTAGCTCCACGAGATCGCCGTGGAGATCGCGAAGAGGAGCACCGAGATCACCACGATGTAGTGTCCCCAGTCGCCCAGCGGTGAAAGTCCGCGCCGGAAGGCCGCCATGGTGAGCGGCGCCCCGCTCTCCACCGCCATCCCGTGAAGCGAGGTGTAGGACTGCCCGTCGTCACCCATGGCGCTTCCGGCCGCGGGATCGACCGTCCCGGTGAAGGGCTGCGTCCGCTCCTCGTCCACGAAGAGCTGCTCGACGGGAACCTCGTGCCACGACACCTGGGGATCGGAGGGCCCGGTGCCGACGTGCACACCGTCCTCGATCCGGATCGTGTTCGAGGGGCTCACATCCGCGTAGCCGCCGTCCACCTGTACGGCACGGTAGGAGATGTCACCACCACCCAGCGTGATCTCGGTCTCGAACCGGTCGTTCCAGACCCCCGTCATGATGACCAGCAGCCCCGTCATCGTACAGATCACGATCGTGTCGATGAAGGGCTCCAGAAGCGCCACGACCCCCTCCGAGACGGGCTCGTCGGTCTTGGCCGCCGAGTGTGCGATCGGCGCCGACCCCTGCCCCGCCTCGTTCGAGAAGAGTCCCCTTCGCACCCCCCACATGAGGGTGACAAGGAACGCTCCGACGCCCGTACCCGCGACCCCTGCGGTCGGATTGAACGCCTCCCGGAAGATGAGCCCGAAGGTCGGGAAGATATCGCCCGCATTGAGGATGAGGACGATCATCGCACCCGACACGTACACCGCCGCCATCACCGGCGCCAGAACCCCTGTCACCCGGCCGATCCGCGAGATGCCGCCGAGGATCACCAACGCGACGATGCCCGACGTCACCAGTCCGCTGACCGTCTTCGGGATGCTGAATTCCGTCAGCAGGTTGTCGGCCACCGTGTTGGCCTGAATCCCGTTGCCGGTCAGGAAAGCGGTGATACCCAGAATGAATGCGAAGAAGACCGCCATCCACTTCCACTTCGGGCCAAGTCCCCGCTCGATGTAGTACATGGGTCCGCCGGAAACCGTGCCCGCCCACTCGCCTTCGTGCTCACGCACCCGGTACTTCTGCGCGAGGGTGACCTCCGAGTACTTGGTCGCCATCCCCAGCGCCGCTGTCACCCACATCCAGAAGAGCGCGCCGGGGCCCCCCCAATGGATCGCGAGTGCCACGCCCGCAATGTTTCCGATGCCGACGGTCGCCGACAGGGCTGTGGTCAGCGCCTGGAAGTGGGTGACGTCTCCCTCGTCCTCGGGATTGTCATACCTGCCCGTCGCGACGGCGATACCATGCCCCAGCTGGCGGATCTGGACCAGCCCCAGGCGAAGGGTCAGATACGTCCCGATCCCCAGCAGGATGATCACCATGAAGGGGATCTTCTCGCCGCCGACCGAGATGCCCTGCTCGACGACGTTCGTGGTCAGGAATTCGGTGACTCGTTGGATGAACTCCATGAAGGCCGGGCTCCTTTGGTTGACGTTGCGACGACCCTGTGCCGGGGCCGGTCATTGCGACCGGGCAAACTAGGGCCACCCCCGCGCCGGAAACAACCGTGGGGGTACCGGAGATCCATCGCGCCCTTGCGGTGGCGCCCACCCGTTCGGTTTGAAATGCCGGCCGTACCGTGGTTACCATCCGGCGCGCGTCGACAAACAGTCCGTGGTGGAATCCCCGCACGGCACCCACGACCGGCGCGTCCGGATCGATACTACCCACCTCCCTCCAGACAGAGGCGCATTCCAGTGAGGCACCTCCCTTCCGTGTTGCTGGTTCTGGCCGCGGCCGTCACTGCCGCCGCCACACCCCGTCCCATGCAGGCCCAGGAGCTCGACCCGAGCCACTACGCCGGCCTGCGATACCGCTTCATAGGCCCGGAGGGGAACCGCGCGATCGCGGTCGGCGGCGAACCCGGCAACCCCCTGTCCATCTACGTGGGCGCGGCCTCCGGGGGCCTCTGGCGGACCCGGGACGGCGGCGTGAACTGGGCGCCGGTCTTCGACGACCAGTCCGCCTCTTCCGTGTCGGCACTGGCCATGGCGCCGTCGGATCCCAACGTGATCTGGGCGGGAACCGGGGAGACGTTCGTCATCCGCCCGGCCCACGCCATGGGCGACGGGATCTACCGCTCGACCGATGGTGGCGACACGTGGGAAAAGAAGGGACTTGAAGCCACCGGACGCATCGGACGCGTCGAGATCGACCCGCGGGACCCCGACATCGTCTTCGCCTGCGCTCTGGGCCACACCTACGGTCCGCAGCCGGAGCGGGGCGTCTATCGCACCACCGATGGCGGCGACAGCTGGGTGCGGGTCCTCCACGTCTCGGAGGACGCCGGCTGCATCGACCTCGCGATGGATCCGGGCAACCCCCGCATCCTCTTCGCCGCCTTCTGGGACGTGCAGATCGACACCTGGGGGCTGGACAGCGGCGGGCCCGACAGCGGCGTCTGGCGTTCGAAGGACGGCGGGGACAGCTGGGAGCGGCTGTCGGGCGTCGGCCGCGGGCTCCCCAACCCCGGCGGCTCGACCATCGGCAAGGTCGCGGTCGAGGTGGCCCCGTCGAACTCCGACAAGGTCTATGTGCTCACCGAGGAGTCGAGCCCGGGCTTCTACGCCTCCAGCGACGGCGGTGACAGCTGGCGCCTGATGCTCCGCAACCACACGATCAACGAGCGGGCACCCTACTACACCCGCTTCGGGGTGGACCCCGAGGACGAGGACCGGATCTACTTCACCTCCGTGCGCTTCTCGATGTCGGTGGACGGAGGGCGCAGCCTTGTGGAGAACCCCCCGCCGGGCGGTGGCGACACGCACGATGTGTGGATCGACCCGACCAACAACCAGCGAGTCATGGTCGCCGACGACGGCGGCCTCGCGATTTCCATGAACCGGGGCCGCACATTCCAGCGGGTGGTGCTACGTTCCCGATCCACATCTCGCCGCACGATCACAACACCGTGTACGTCGGCAGCCAGCACGTCCACCGTACCACGGACGGGGGCCACTCCTGGGAGGTGATCTCGCCGGACCTCACCACCAACGACAAGACGCACCAGCAGAGTTCCGGCGGCGTGGCCATCGACAACCTGATGACCTACGACGGGTCCACCTGTTCGCGATCGCCGAGTCCCCGCTCGAGCGCGGGCTGATCTGGGCAGGGAGCAACGACGGACAGGTGCACCTGACCCGGGACGGCGGCGGAGACTGGGAGAACCTCACCGGGAACATCCCGGACCTCCCACCCTGGGGCACGATCGCCAACATCGAGCCGTCGCGATACGACGCCGCGACCGCCTACCTTGCCGTGGATCTGCACCAGCTCGCCGATTTCGATCCGTACATCTACCGGACCCGTGACTTCGGCGCAAGATGGGAACGCATCTCGGACGGCATCCCGCTCTCCCCGCACAGCTTCGTGCATGTCGTGCGGGAAGATCATCGCCGTCCCGGAATGCTGTATGCCGGGACCGACAACTCCGTGTACTTCTCACTGGACGACGGTGCCTCGTGGCTGCCCCTGCGCAACAACATGCCCCCGGCACCGGTGTACTGGCTCA
Source organism: Longimicrobiales bacterium (assembly GCA_963555795.3). Lineage (GTDB taxonomy): Bacteria > Gemmatimonadota > Gemmatimonadetes > Longimicrobiales > Gaopeijiaceae > Bin94. The sequence goes on from CAUVXA020000007.1 coordinate 2,253,750, forward strand.
CCACCCAGGAGACCTTCGACGATCTGGTCGTGGGCACCTACGGGCGGGGCTTCTACATCATGGACGACATCTCCCCCCTGCGTGCACTGGACCACTCGGCCACTGCCGGGGAGTACGCGTTGCCGGAGACGCGCCCGGCGTACCGCTTCAACCGGGTTCAGACGATCAAGGCCGAGCGGAGCCACGTCACCGGGCAGAATCCTCCCTACGGCGCGGACATCAACTTCTTCGTGCCGGGGGCGGCGGGAGCGGAAGCCGACGACGACGAGGGCACCGGGACTGCCGGCGCGGCCGTCGTGCGCATTCTGGGCCCGGCGGGAGACACGATCCGGACCCTGCGCACGGGCCGCCGCCCCGGGCGTCAACCGGGTGTGGTGAGACCTGCGCTACGAGCCCACGCGCCGGGCGAAGATCCGCACCGCGCCGCCCGGCCTGCCCTGGGTGCCACTGGGACCGGAAGGATGGCGGCCGCTTCGGACGTGGGACCTGGACCTGAACCAGGGACAGCTCGGCCCCAGGGCGGTGTCGGGCGACTACCAGGTGGTCCTGGAGATCGGCGGCACGACCCTGTCCACCCCACTGACGGTGCTGAAGGACCCCCATTCGGAGGGAACCCTCACAGATATCCGCGAGCAGGTCGCCCTGTCGATGGTCATCCGGGACGAGATCTACGAGGTGGTGGACATGATCGACCGGATCGAGTGGGCCCGCAGTCAGCTCGAGGATCTCGCCGACATGCTCGCCGACGACTCCACCGCCACCGGCCTCCTGGCAGAGGCGGCGGCGTTGGAGGAAACGGCGATCCGGGTGGAGTCCAACCTCTTCGACATCTACCTGACCGGCGCCCGGGAGGACGCCTTCCGCAACCCGATGAAGCTCTACGGGCGGCTGAGTGCGCTGTCCCAGGACATCGGGTCGAGCAGCGCGGACTTCCCGCCAACCGTCCCCCAGGTCGAGGTGCACGACGTGCTGCGGCAGCGGCTGGACGCCACGCGGCTCCTGTTCGGCAAGCTCTTCACCGAGGACGCGGAAGAGCTGAACCGGATGTTGCGGGAACGGAAGCTGCCTGTCGTCATTTCGCAGTGAGGGGCGACTCCGCTACCCCCGCTCGGCCGCCCGCAGGAAGCGCCTGCAGAGCTGCGCGACCCTGGTCTGATCCGCCTCCTCGGCCTCCTCCAGGATGGCGCGGATGTGCGGAACCAGGCGGGCCTCGCCCCATCTGTAGCCTGTGGCCAACTCCGCGCTCCGCGTGTCTCCCTCGTTGGCACCGGTGACCAATGCCCACGCGCACGCCTCATCGAAGTAGGCCGACCCGGAATCCGGAAGCCGGTAGTCCGGCGGTTGATCCTCCCGATCCTCCTTCACGAAAGCTCTCGACATGAATGCAATCTGGGGGGCACGCGTGTCCGGGGCCAGCCTCTCCCCGGGAATCACCCCACCGCATTGATCATGTCGAAAATCGGAAGATACATGGCTACGATCATGCCTCCCACGACCACGCCCAGGACCACGACCATCAAGGGTTCCACGGCGGCGATCAACGCCTCCAGAGAGGTGTCCACCTCGCGGTCGTAGAAGTCCGCGATCCTCTCCAGCATCTCATCCAGGCCGCCGGTCTGCTCACCGACCTCGATCATGCGCACGACCATCGGAGTGAAGACCCCGGAGTCACTGAGCGGCGCGGCGATCGTTTCACCCCCGGCAATCGAGGCTCTCGACTTCATCACCGCATCGTGGATCACCCGGTTTCCCGCCGTTCGAGCGGTGACTTCCAGCCCGTCCAGAATCGGAACCCCCGACGCCACCAGCGTTCCCAGCGTCCGGGTGAAGCGGGCCACGGCCGCCTTCCGCAGCAGGTCGCCCGTGATCGGCACCTTGAGAAGAAGCCCATCCATCACCCGCCGTCCCCGAGGGGTCGAGCGAAATCGTTGGAGCAGCACGATCGCGGCCAACCCGGTGGCCAACAGAGCCCACCAGTAGCTCTTCATCAGGTCGGAAACCGCGATCACGACCCGGGTTGGGAGCGGCAGGGCGATGCCCGCCGACTCGAACAGGCTCTGGAAGGTGGGGATGACGAACATGAGCAGAATCGCCACAGCCGGGATCGTCACGGTGAAGATCATGGCCGGATAGATCATGGCCGCACGGATCTTTCTGCCCAGCGCGTGGTTCTTTTCCAGGAAGTCCGCCAGCCGCCCGAGAATCGTGTCGAGGGCACCAGCAGCTTCGCCGGCGGCGACCATGTTGACGCTGAGGGACGAGAACGCCTGACGCCGGCGCCCCATCGCACCTGCCAGCGTGGCGCCGGACTCTACATCGCCCACCAGGTCGCGGATAACTCCCCGAAACACCTTGTTTTCTGTTTGTTTGGCAAGTATATTTAGCGCCTGGACGAGGGGTAGCCCTGCACCGATCATCGTCGCGAACAGTCGCGTGAACACCACCATCTCGCGTGTCGATATCCGGGTCACGATCGCCATCCCGCACTCGTGAGTTGATCGAAGCCTTCCGGCGCCGGTTCACCGACGGTCCGAAGGAGCTCTGACGGGTCCGAACTCCTCCTCAATGCTCCTTCCAGGGTGACATTGCCGTTGAGGTAGAGACGGGCGAGGGCATCGTTCATTGTCTGCATCCCGTACTTACGCCCGGCCTGCATGAGCGAGCGCACCTGGTGGACCTTCTCGTCACGGATTACGGCCCGGATGGCCGCCGTGCAGATCATGACTTCCACCGCGGCCACCCTCCCCCGGCCGAACGCCCGCGGGATGAGGATCTGGGTGACCACACCCTCGAGCACCGACGCAAGCTGGGTCCGGACCTGAGCTTGCCGGTGAGTCGGAAACGCGTCGATGACACGGTTGACCGAGTCGGCCGCCGAATTGGTGTGGAGGGTGGCAAGCACCAGTTGGCCCGTCTCGGCAATGGTCAGCGCAGCCTTCATCGTTTCCGCGTCTCTCATCTCCCCGATCAGGATGACGTCGGGATCCTGCCGGAGCGCGTACCTGAGCGCCGTCCCGAAAGTAGGGGTGTCCGTACCCACCTCCCGCTGGCTCACGATGCAGCGGCGATGCCGGTGGATGAACTCGATGGGATCCTCGATGGTGATGATGTGGCCCTGTCGCTGCCGGTTAATCGAGTCCACCATGGCAGCGAGGGTCGTGGACTTGCCCGAGCCGGTCGGACCGGTGACGAGCACCAGTCCCCGCGGCCGCTCGGCGAGACGGTTCAGGATGGGCGGCAGTCCCAGTGTGGTGAGCGAGGCGATGTTCCAGGGGATATGGCGGATCGCCATCGCCACGCGGCCCTGTTGCCGGAAACAGTTGCCGCGGAAGCGCGCCAGCTCGGGGACGGTGAACGAGAAGTCCAGGTCATCGTTCTCCTCGAAGCACCGCTTCTGATCCAGGGTGAGCACCGAGTGAGCCAGACGGCGGATATCCGAACTCTCCAGGATCTGTTCCTCTCCCATAGCCTGGAGCGCGCCGTCGATTCGCAGTCTCGGCGGTTGTCCGGCCGTGACGTGCAGGTCCGAGGCGCACACGCGCACCATCTCCCGGAGCAGCGGCTCGAGCGCGATCGACTGTTCGTGCGAGGACGAGAGCGTCACCGGGTCGTCACCAGCGGCGCGATCCGAGCGAAGGTCCTGGCCCCGACGCCGGACACCTCCATCAGCTCCTCGGGCTTGCCGAAGCTGCCGTGCTCGGCCCTGAAGGCGACGATGCGTTCGGCCATCACCGCCCCGATACCCGGCAGGGCCTGCAGCTCCTCCGCCGTCGCACGGTTGAGGTTGATGCGAGCCCCGGCCGCGCCGGATTTCACCGGGGAGCCAGCCGCGGCGACCCTCGCCCGCGGAGCGGTACCCGAGGGCACCGATTCGCGGGCCGGTGCCGTCCCGGCTGGCGAGCGGATCCGCAGATACGGCCTCAGCTTCTCCACGGACCTTGGGCCCAGACCAGGTACCCGGGCCAGTTCTTCGACCCTCGCGAAGGGACCATTCTCCTCACGGTCCTGCACGATGCGCAGCGCCTTCGACACCCCGACGCCCGGCAGCCGGTCCAGTTCCTCCTCCCCCGCCACATTCGGGTCGATCGTCTCGCCCGCCCCGAAGGGCCGGGAGCGGCGCTCCTTCGCGTCCACCACCGAATCGCCCGCAGCAAGGAGGCTGTCGGTGATCGAAGGGCGGTCCTCCAGGGGCGGCTCGGCGGCGCCGGGCGCAACCACCACAAAGCGGATCACCGCTGCCCCTGCGAGCAGCAAGGCGGCTCGAAACATGCTCTTGCGTTCTCTGTCCGTCACGTCTTCTCCCCCTTTCCGGGATGGAAACAGCCACGGGTCGCTGAAACCGGAAGCCTCCACCCGCCCGACAAGGTTGCCCTTCCGGGCGGGCACCTCCATGACGGAATGGGACTTCTTTGCGCGCGTCCCTGCGGAGGGCCGCCCGCAACCCCTCGCCCAGGCCGCTGACGGCCTCAGGATGGGAGGCGGAGGAGGTCCGACGTCAGGAGGAAGCGGCCGAAGACATTGAGTTGCAGCTGGGTGGAACCGGCCCGCTGACCCACGAAGGAGCGCCGGTCCACGTAGCGGATCCGCAGCCCCAGCTGGAAGTCGCGAACCGACGAGTCGACCGAAAGGGAGCCGGTTCGCTCCAGTTGGTCGATGAACGACACGCACGGGCTGTCCGGATTCGGTATCCTGCACTGCACCTCGTCGCTGTAGCCCACGTCCATGATGATGCGGAGTGGCGCGCCCCTGTCCCGGAAGGCTTGCAAGGGCGAACGAAGCGAGGCTGAGACCCGAAGCGAGTGCCTGTCACGCTCCCGTCTGGTGTCGCCGGTCGGGTCTTCGCTCTCTCCCCGGTTCAGCGTTCCGGCGTAGCTCAGCGTCAACCCTCGCACGAACGCCAGTGTGACGGCCATCGGGATCTCGCGGTCCTCGCGGAAGCGGTCCTGCTGTGTACCTGCACCGAATTCCAGGGCGCGCGTAACCCTCCGGTATCCCGAGCTCAGAGACAGCCGTTCCAGCGCCACGGACACGAACCCCGGCAACGCGACATCACCGACCGACGCTCGCAGATCCGGCCATACACGCTGCAGGTCCTCCCGGTCCGAACGCGTGTCCAACGTCCCGTTGCGAGTCCGGTCGTAGCTCAGCCCGATCGAGGTGGAACCCGGCAACCTGAGCCCGCCACGCACATTGATGCGGTCGCGCTCACTGAGGGTAGACGCCGAATCGGCTCCGATCATCAGAAAGTCGTCCCGTCCACCCCACCCCAACTGGTAGAGCGTGCCGGGGTCGACGGCCTCCCGGTTGAAGCGCGACGTGAGGCCGTTCGAATACGTGAGCGCAAGTGGATCGAAGGATCGGGCCCACCACGGCGATGCAGTGCCCCCACCGCCCTCCTCGGACATGCGACCGGGGTCCACCGAGAAGTTTGCCGTAAGGTTGCGCTGTCCGTTGACGTTGCGGAGCAGCGCCAGTGCGGTGCCAACGGGGGTCCGGCGGGTGCCGATCAGGTCGGCGTTGCGCTCCGACAGATAGATCGTGGTCACCTGGACGCTGCTCCGTGCCCACTCCGAGAGGCGGGGCTGAAAGGCCAGCCGCGTCCTCACATGTCGATCCACCTCCCACCCGAAGTCGGCCCCCGGCACCTGCCTCCGTTCGCCGGCGAGCAGCTCCCGACTGTTGGGGTCGCTGGCCAATTCCTGCACCGCCAACAGGTCTCGCCCGCTCAGCAGATCGGCCGACGCGATGAGGGACTCCACGGGTCGGAAGGCCACCCGTGCCGATGCAGTCACCAGCCGCCGGGGCGCCTCGGTCGCGGTCGCCAGGGAGTCTTCTTCAGTCCGGATGATCCTGTCGAAGCGGAAGGTGCTCAGGTCACGGTTGAGCAGTTCGCTCTCGAAGCCGAAGCTCTCCGGAGTCCAACGAAGGCGGGCACCGGCGATGCGCTCCTCGAGGAAAGAGGGCAGGATCGCCCGCAGCGCGGAACCCGCCCACCCGGGAAAGATCGGGAAGTCACGGCGAACGGGGTTCGCGGCGTATCCGACAAAGCCGTCCACGCCACCTCCGTCGCTCTCGGTCGTAATCGTGCGCAAGCTGGACCGCACCATGCCCGCTCGAACATCGAGGCCGCCGAGCACGGCATCCCAGAAACCACCCTCCTCCGGCGCTCGCCTCCGCAGGGAGAAGTCGATTCGCGAGCGGCTGAATCCCGGGGTTCGAAGACCCTCCAGCCGGTCGGCGCGCACATCGCTGCGGCCAAGGAAGATGGGCGACTGGGTCTCGCGCTCGTGGGTGACCGAGAGGGGCGCCTCCACACCCCACGAACTCGGGACGAATCGCGCCAGCTGCATGGTGGCGTGGACGTCCAGCGTTCGGTCGTCCTGGAAGGTGGGTGTGGCCCGCAGCTGTCGGAAATACCCACCGCGGCTGCGGAATGTGGCGCGGGACTGCAGGAACTCGCCTCCCCGCACTTCGGCGTCGAAGGCCGAAACCAGGCCCGCGTCCCGGATGCCGCGCGCAAGGCGCAGTTCGTCCACCCACACCTCGCCGGAAATCGGGGCTCCCGACTCGTTCGCCACGCCCAGACTGATCTCGCGAACCGAGGCCAGGTTGGGAGCGCGCCCTCGGTCCTGCAGGACGACCGCGTAGACCGAATCGGCCGACCAGAGGACGAGAGGCGGATCGCCCGGCATCCTCGGGTCGAGGATCAGCTGCTCCTCTGCGCGCCGCCGCAGCGTGAGCCACTCGTCGAACCGGATCACGACCTCGGGCAACCAGTCCTCTTCCCGGACCGCACCCGGTAGGTCCGCCCTGTCGAGACGGGTCCGGTACAGGTAGAAATTCCGGTCGTCGGTTCCAATCTTGACGAAGAAGTACGCCGGGGTGCCGAATCCGAAGTCGCCGTTTGCGGCAACGGCCCACAGTCGGGCCTCCTGGTAGGAGAGGAAATCACGGGGACGCTGGGGGAACCGGTTGTAGATCTCGACTCTGTCGCCGGGTTGCACACCCTCGAAGCCGATGGACAGGGAGCGCTCGTTGAACTCGATCCCCTGCCCTCCAAACGCAGCCGTCGGGTCGTCGAGCTGTTCGATCACACCCGGCGGCGAGGCGTAGGCATCGCCGACCGTCAGCCTGGAGACCGGGCTCACCTCGACTCGGCCCATCACCGACACGGTGTCTCCGCCCACGCCGGTGAGGACCCCCGTTAGAGACCGCTTGATCCACGTCGACCCCACGATCGCCATCCGTGCAAGCGCGAACGAGTCACGGCGCTTGCCGGCCACGGTCAGCCGCAGGTGCCGAACGGCGCGCAACTCCGCGTCGGTGATGGGGCCGCCCACGTCGAGGCCCGACGGGTCTCGCAGAGGAATCCGGTAGAGCCGGAAGGCGGTTCCCGTCTCGTCACGGTCCCGGGTCAGGAAGGGAGAGGATCCGTCCAGGCGGATCACGAAGCGGCGGTACCGCTCCAACGTGTCCAGGTTTCCGTCCTCGTCCAGGTCCTCCGAATCGGGGCGGCCGTTGCCGCGCGTGCAGTTGGCGTTGGGGTCGCCCAGGCGGTACACGCGGGCCCGCTCGCCGAAACAGTCCTCGTCCCATACGCCCCGGCCGTCCGCGATCCTCCCCCATACTTCGCCCCGGCGGGGGTCGGCCTCCTGGTCCAGGATTCCCTGCCCCCAGGGTACGCCTGAACCCGGCTTCACTCCGTTCACGGCACCTGTCGTATCGACGAAGAGCGCATCCTCGCTCACAATCCCCAGATCGAGCACCAGGTTGAGGAAGTCCCCGTCGCGCACGTAGAACTCGATGAAGTCACTCTTCGTGAGGTCGGTGCCCGTGGGACTCAACACGGTGGTGATCGACGACCAGCCGCCCCGCCCCTCCTCGTCGCCGCTCTCCGGCTGGAAGCGGACGAAGAGCCCCGGCTCGCGGACCGCGCTCCCCGTAATGCGGATCTGCTGGTCGATATCGGCGCTGGGGTTGAACCCCTGGAAGACGTCCAGACTGTCGCCACCCACGTCTTCGGTTATCCACGTGTGCTGCCACGTGAGCGCGGCCGCGGTGGCAGCCGACAGCTCCGGCGGTAGCACCTCTTCCGCCCCGTCGATGAAGGCGGGCATGCTCCCGCGACGCCAGTCCTGGCCCTGTACCGAGAGCGAACGGGCGTTGACTCCGTCATAGTCGTCCAGGTAGACGTCCCCCTGGGTGTTCGGATTCGGCAGGGAAACCGCGGTCTCACCCGACAGATGGACGGACGACTGCCCGCCCGCGTCCAACCCGGGAAGCGCGTTCAGCAGCCGAGTGAGAACGGGCGCATCCAGGCTCACGCTGCCGTTGACCGCGCCCAGTCCCACCGCGCCGGCCTCCACGCCAAGCTGCGGGCGCCTCACCAGTTCGTCTTCGGTCTGATAGAGGCCGGTGAGGTTGAGGGCGCCGTAGTCTCCGAGGTCGTACCGCGCGTTCAACCCGAAGACCGAAGAGGAGGCCACCTGGAAGAAGCTGCGCTGCTCCCAGGTCACGTCGAGCACCCGCCCCGGATTCGCCGCGAGGAGCGCGTCCGGGCCGAGGAGCGTCAACTGGCCCACGTCGTAGTCGATCAGGTAGTCCACATCGCGGAGCAGCGTGCGGTCGCCCAGGGTGACGCGCTCCGTCCCCTCGCGGATCCCCACCGCCCCCAGGGCAAACGAGGACAGCAGTCCTTCGCCCCGTACTTCGTAGGTCAGGTTCAGGCGGAACACGCCCCCATTCTCGCGTTCGAAGGGGTCGGGGTCGCGGTAGATGCGCTCGTTCCGGTTGGCTCCCAGAATCCTGCGCACCTCCGTAGAGTCGATGGCGAGGCTCTGGAGCGGCGGAGGGTCGGCGAAGGGCTCCAGCGTCGGAAAGATGATGAACGTCCCCGAGACCGGGGGCTGGTCCTCGAACGAGTCCAGTGCCGGGCGATACAGCTGTGACAGATCGAGCCGGTCCACCGGGGACTCCTCGTCCAGCCCGAAGAGACGCAGGTAGGTCAAGTCGTCTCCGTTCGGGCGGCGGGCGAAGGTTCGCCCTGCGCTCTCCTCCCCGAGGGACACCGTGAGTCCGACCGAGCCCGGGTCCACCTCCCCCGACGACGACACGCGGTAGACCTGGTGCATCTCCGTCCGCCACGTCGGCCTGCCGGGCTGGTGCTGCGCCGACGAGGCCTTGAGCAGTTGGAGTCTGGGTCTTCCCCCGCTGCGGTAGATGCGCTCGGGGTTGTAGGTGCCGACGGTGTCCCCCGCCGCGGTGATGTAGGTGACAGCCAGGATCTCACCGGGACTCAGGGGCGACCGCAGCGCGATCCAGAGGCCGCTGGGATGCACCACGTAGTCCTGACCCGGCCGCATGTACCGGAACCAGGCCGACTCCGTCACGGTGTCCGCTGCCGTGCCCGCGAACGCGTCGGCCTGGATGTACCCCTCGACCTGTTGCCGCGAGTACAGGTCGATCTCGGAGCGGTACAGCTGGATCGGGTCCGCCCCGGGTGCGACCGACGGCGGGGCCGCGGAGGGGGTGAGGCCGAGCGCGTCGACATGCGGGTAGTCGTAAAAGGCCGACGGATCGAAGAGGAAGAAGAACTGGCCGTCGACGTAGTCCGCGTCGTCGAGGGTCAGCGTATCGGCCCGGGAGAAGTTCCGGCCCGACCCTTCCAGGCGGAAGCTGCGCGATGTCACCTCTCCGTTCTGCTGTGCCCAAACGGACTGGATGTCGACCGGACCGGCCTCCAGCGCGGCCTGGAAGCCGAAGTTGCCGGCGGGCACCGCTTCGCGCAGGAAGCGCGAGGGCGGGAGGTCGAAGCGCACGTCCCCGACTTCGAAACGCTGCAGGAACTCTCCGGAAAGCCCCCGGTAGTGGATGTTGACCCGGTTGGACCCCTGGAATTCGCGCGTCTGGTCGTAGTCGACATCCACCAGAATCCGGTCGGTGATCGTCCCGTCGGCGTCGGCCGCGAACTGGATGTCGGGGGTGATCTGGGGAAGTAGCGAGACTTCGCACGTCACCTGGACGGTTTCGTCGCAGGGCCGGTACTGCGTCCAGTCCCCCCCGAACTGTCCGGTGCTCCTGAGCGAGAACCCGAGATCGGCAAATTCGTTGACGAACCTGGGAGGCGCCGTTGCGAGGCCGGGCAGGACTCCCTCTGCCGCGTCCGGCACGTCCCCGTAGCCGATGACCCGCCCCAGGGTGCCGAAGCGAAAGAGAGGGTCCCGGCCCCAATCCGGCCGCGCGAGGGGGAGGAGGCGGCCGGCGGGGTCGGTGGGGGGAGGTGCGGTGAGGGCGGACCCGAGCCGTGTGACGGGTATGCGAGCCCGGCCGAGGCGCACGAAGGGCACATCGGGCGGAGGTGGGGACAGCAGAGGGCGAAGCGGTTGCCGCAACTCCGGGATGATCCAGAGCAGCGTGTCGGCGACCGGGGGCCGGCGCTCCTGCGCGGCTCCGCCCGCCGGCGCCAGGAGCACGGCCGCGGTCGCTGCCAGCAGTCCGTGGATAAATCCGCACGAGCACCGAGAGCGGCGAGGCGCCGGGCTGGCAAGGCGGCACTGGCGCGAAATCCGCGCCAACCGCGTGAGGCCGTGACGGGATCGGTTATGTTTCATGGTTCAGGCCGACAACCCACCGGGAGCTCCCGGGAGTCATAGGAGTATCCCCCGACGAAGCCGGCTCGAGAGTCAAGCCCGACCGAAACATGACGATCCTCACCCGCTACCTGATCCGCTCACACGTGGGTCCCTTTCTGTTCACCTTCAGCCTGCTGACCGGGCTGCTGTTTCTCAACACGGTCACCAGGCTGCTGCAGGATCTGGTCGGGAAAGGGCTCCCCCGGGAAGTCATCCTCGAGGCCCTCGTCCTCTCCTTCCCCCACACCGTGGCGCTGACCCTTCCCATGGCCGTCCTCCCGGCGGTTCTGTACACCTTCAGCGAATTGGCGGCCGCAAGCGAGATCGTGGCCATGTCCGGGGGCGGCGTACAGCCCCGCAGACTCTTCCTGCCGGTTCTGCTCCTCGGAGCACTCCTGGGTGGAATCACATACACCTTCAATGACCGAATCCTCCCCGAGGCGAATCACCAGCTGAAGAACCTTCGCAACTCGATCCGCCAGAAGAGTCCCACCTTCCAACTTCGAGAACGCGTGGTCAACCTCATCGAAGCGGGGAACGGTCTCGGCCCCTACTACATGAGGGTCGACAAGATCGACCCCATGTCCAACGAGCTGACCGATGTCGTCATCTATGATATGAGCCAACAGGGCGTCCGGCGCACGACCTACGCCGCCCGGGGCAACATGCAGCTGGACGCCGCATTCACCGATCTTCAGCTGCGACTTCACGACGGGCACATGTACGAAGTCGGCAGTGGCGATGTCGGCAGCTTCCAGCAGACCGGCTTCGAGCAGCAACTCTACATGCTGCGCGGAGTGGGCGATGTCTTCGAGGATCTCGGGGACAACCAGCGCAGCGACCGCGAAATGTCGGTGGCTCTGCTGCGCGACTCCGCGGACGCCAAGAGGCTCGCAATCGATGCGATCAGGGAGGAATCGCGTGAGAACGCGGTTCGGGCCGTTCTGCGCGCATTGGGGCAGGGTCCGGCCTCGGATTCCACGCGCTCCAGGGGGACCAGCTTCGCCAAGACGATGGCGCTGTCCCCGGGCTCTCAGCTGTCCTCGGACGAGATCACCCGTACCGTCGCCCTGACCGCGCGCACCAACACGGCCCGCTTGGATGCCTTGCGAAAACGGGCCAGCCAGTACGGCGTCGAGATCCACAAGAAGCTCGTGATCGCCACCGCGTGCATGGTGTTCGTCCTGATCGGCGTGCCCGTCGGCATTCGCTTCCCGCGCGGGGGCGTAAGCATGGTCATCGTCGTGTCCGCGGTGGTGATCGGGGTCTACCAGTACGGCCTCACCACGGGCGAGGACTGGGCCGACCGCGACCTGGCCGCTCCGTTCTGGACCATGTGGGCCCCGAGCCTCATCTTCGTCACGGCCGGGATCTTCCTGGTCTCGCGCATGGGCCGCTGGACGGCCACCGCGCGCGAAAGCGGCTGGCGCGAGATCTGGGTCGCGGCCAGGGGTCTTCCCGGCAGGCTCCGCCGGCGTCGGAGACCGGCCGCATGATCCGTACTTTGGATCGCATGGTGGGTCTCACCTTCATCTGGCTGTTCATGGTGTTCGTGATGAGCGTCCCGATCCTGTTCATACTCGGAGACCTCTCCGAGCAGCAGGGCCGTTTCCTCGACAGGGGCCTCTCCGTGCTGGATATCGCGCACGGATACTTCTTCATGTATCCCCACTTCATCCTCTGGTCCGCTCCGGTCGCCGCCCTCATTGCCGCGGTCTTCACGATCCACTCCATGACCGTCAACCGAGAGATCCAGGCAGCGAAAGCGGGCGGCATCTCGTTCCACCGTCTCGTCGCGCCTCTGTGGCCGGCAGGCGCGGCATTGACCGCCGGCGCCTTTGTCCTGGCCTCCATTGTCCCCGGTGCGAACCGGAGGGCGGCGGAGATCTTCGGGGAACGGGAGATGCGCAGGGAATGGCGGCACGACTTCGTCTATCAGACGGAAAACGAGGAAACGCTGAGCGTGCAACAGCTGTTCATCGCGTCGAAGTCGATGGATGGCGTGCTCATGGAGAGCTGGGAGGAAGACGGGTCGCTCCGGCACGTGTGGGCCGACGAGGCGGTCTTCGCGGACGGCGAGGGCTGGACCTTCCATCAGGGGTACCTGCGCGTGATCCGGCCCGGCAGCAACGAGACCACGTACGCCTTCGAGCGCTACCGCCCACTCGGGCTCACGGTCGACCCGGAGGATTTGCTCGACGACCCCCCGGAAGAGGAAGAAATGAGCTACAGCGAATTGGGGCGCCAGGCCGCGGCCGTATACCGCTCGGGCGGCGATCCCAAAGAGTTCCTCGTGAAACGTGAGCAGAAGCTGGCAATCCCCGCGGCCATCCTGGTGATCGTCCTCTTCGGCACGCCCCTCGCCACCACCGTCAAGAAGGGGGGTGCGGCCTTCGGGGTCGGCGTGTCGTTGGGCTCGACACTGTTCTACATCCTCCTTCTCAGGCTGTTCGGGGCGATCGGCGCGGCGGGGGGAATACCGCCCTTCTGGGCCGCCTGGTCGCCCAACTTCCTCTTCCTCACCGTCGGGATCGTCCTCCTCATCCGGGTGCGTACCTAGTGTAGTGTCCGAAACATAATGCACCTACGCGGAGGCGGCGGCGAGCGCCTTGCGGGCCCGGTGCACCTTCTCGAGGATCTGCGCGGCCGACTTCGTCCAGACGAACGGCCGGGGGTTCTCGTTGTGGGTCTCGATGTACTGCTTCAGGCACGATTCTAGGTGGCCGACGGAGTGGAAGACGCCGCGGCGGATCCGCTTCTGCGTCAGCGTGCTGAAGAAGCGCTCGACCAGGTTCAGCCACGAGGAACTCGTCGGGACGAAGTGGAAGCGGACGCGTTTCGTGCGTTCGGCCCACGCCTTCACCTTCTGGTGCTTGTGGGTCGCGTAGTTGTCCAGAATGATGTGGATCTCCCGCCCCTTCGGCACCTCCTTCTCGACCTTGCGGAAGAACCGGAGCACCTCCTGGTGGCGGTGCCGGCGGTACGTCTCGCCGGTCACCTCGCCCGACGCCACGTCCATCGCCACGAACAGCGACGTGGTCCCGTGGCGCTTGTAGTCGTGCGTCATCGTCCCGCAGCGGCCGGGCTTCAGCGGCAGACCCGGCTGCGTCCGGTCGAGCGCCTGGACCGAGCTCTTCTCGTCAAAGCTGAAGACCGCCGCGTTGTCCGGCGGGTCAAGGTACAGCCCCACAACGTCTTGCAGCTTCTCCTCGAAGCGCGGGAAGCGCGGATCCGTGCTCGCCTTGAAGGTGCGCCACAGGCGGGGCTTCGGCCCCGCGGACCGCCACACCGTGTTCACGAAGCTGTGTGTCGTGCCCACCGCCCGCGCCATCGGCCGGCACGACCAGTGCGTCGCGTCCGGCGGCCTCTCCTGCGTCGTCCGGCGGATGATCTCCGCCCTCAGCGCCGCCTGCGCCTTCGGGCACTTGCCCCCGTGATTCCCGCCCCGGGGACGCTCCTTCCCGATCCCCTTCAGCCCCTCGCCCGCGTACCGCCGCCGCCAGCGGCCCGCCTTGTCCGTGTGCGTTCGCAGCTCCTCGGCGATGGCCCTGTTCGTCATCCCCTCCGAGGCCATCAGCACGATCCGCGACCGCTCCCGCAGCCGCACCGTCGCGCTCCGCAACCGCGACCACCGCTCCAGAACCTCCCGGTCTCCCTCCGCAAGCTCGATCCCGACCGCCTTCCGCATGGCTCCTCCTCGTCAAACGCCTCTCGATCCCGCACGAAGAGGAACCATAACTCGCACCGCCGTCCTTAACAAGGTTATATCGCGGACACTACACTAGCACAGAATCCCGGCGCGAGTTCACCGAAGCACACCTCCTCTACCGGTCCGCGCAGCCGCACGGTCCAGTCCGGGTCCACGTCGACCTCCATCGCGCCCCCCTCCATTTGAACCGTGACGGGCCCGGCCGGCACGAGCCCCGACCTCACGGCGGCTGCCGCGGCGGCGCACGCGGATGTCCCCGACGCCGACGTCCGCCCCACCCCCCGCTCCCAGATCCGGATGGCGATCTCGCCCCCGGCTGGAACGTCCGCGAACTGGACGTTGGTGCCCTGCGGGAACGCCGCGCTGGTGCCGATCAGTGGCCCGTAGTGCTTCACTTCGCCCCGGGTCCACGATCTTCGGAAGGCCACCGCATGCGGATTGCCCACCGCGACGGGAACCACCTCCACCACATCAACGTCCACGCCACCACCCGCGCTCCCGCCCCGGCCCCGCTCGCCCGGTGGCCGACTCAGCGGCAACGCCACCCTGCCTCGCCCGTCCACCCGGTCCCGTGCCACGAACGGCGGCCCTGCCGGGAAGGTGACCTTGCCCATATCCGCCCGCGCATCGTACACCCCCGCCACATCGGGGCCGGCCACCTCCAACCGGATCCGGTCGCCACCCACCGTGACAAGAAACGGACCGTCACCTGCCCGCCCCAAATGTCTCAGGTACACGCCCGCGATCCGGAGCCCGTTGCCGCTGCGCTCGAACTCGCCTCCGTCCGGGTTGAACATGCGCAGCCGCGTCTCCGCTCCCGCCGGAGTGGACTCGACCACCACGAGGCCGTCGGCGCCAGGCCCGCGCCAGCGGTCGCAAATACGCCGGATCAGCTCCGGCATCAGCGAAAGACCCGGGCCTTCCTCGAAGACCAGGTAGTCGTTGCCGTGGCCATGCGCCTTGAAGAAGCGCGGATGTACGCTGAGGGGTGTTCGCAACTTTTCTGGCCTCCGTCTCGTTTAGCCGATTGATCGCGGGTCCCGGGTCAATGTACCGGAACCGCGGCGCTGAAAGACAATCACTTTCCAGGGCCCAGGAGGGTTCAAGACCGAGGAGTGGTGGCAGATGATGACGTGGCGGACAGAGATGGGGATGGGCGGGGCGGAAGAGTCGGTGAAGCGGGTGTGCATGTTTGCGGTGGCGGTGGCGAGTCTGGTGGGGGTGGCGACACCCCGGGCCCTCCTGGGCCAGAATATCGAGAAGAGCGGTGACGGCGAGGCGGGGGGAGGCCGCGCGGCCCCGCCGTCGCTGGAAGCTCTTCGGGTGTCCGGCCCGGTGCCGGTTATCGACGGGATTCTCGACGAGCCGGACTGGGCCAGGGCCATGGTCGCGTCGGATTTCATCGTCTTCGAACCAAACGAGGGGATGCCGCCCTCCCAGAAGACCGAAGCCCGGGTGCTCTACGGCGACGAGGCCGTCTACGTCGGCATCCGTGCGTACGACGCCTCGCCCGACTCCATCGTCGCGAGGTTGGCGAGACGCGACGAACGCCCTCATTCGGACTGGCTGGACGTCGTGATCGACAGCTACCACGACCGGCGCACGGCATTCCGCTTCGGTGTCAATCCGGCGGGCGTCAAATCAGACGGCTACATGTTCGACGACACGAACGAGGACGACTCCTGGGATGCCGTATGGGACGTGGCGACCCGGACCGACGACGGGGGCTGGACCGCCGAATTCCGCATCCCCTACTCGCAGCTGCGATTTGACGGGGCGGCGACGCAGACGTGGGGAATCAACTTCGCCCGCTTTATCGGGAGGCACCTGGAGCGCAGCCTTTGGGCGCCGATCTCGCAGGGGGACGGAGCACTCGTCTCGCGATTCGGCAGTCTGGAGGGGCTGCGCGACCTGTCACCGCCCACGCGGCTCGAGGTCATGCCCTACTCCCTGGTCCGCATGGAAAGCGCGCCAGGAAGCACCGCTGATCCGTTCCACGACCCCAACGACTTCTCGTCGACGGTCGGCGCGGACCTGAAGTACGGACTCACCACCGATCTCACCCTCGACGTGACCATCAACCCCGATTTCGGACAGGTGGAAGCTGACCCGGCGCAGGTGAACCTGACCGCGTTCGAGACCTTCTTCCCGGAGCGGCGTCCCTTCTTCGTCGAGGGCGCCGGCATCTTCTCCTTCCGCTTCTCCGAGGGCGACGGGGACATGGCCAGCGAGGGCCTCTTCTACTCGCGCCGCATCGGCCGGGCCCCGCAGGGACGCGCAGTGGGGTCGGCGTACTCGGACTCGCCCGACCGGACGCGCATCCTGGGCGCGATGAAGCTCTCCGGCAAGACTTGCTCCGGCTGGTCGGTGGGACTTCTCCATGCGCTCACGGGGCAGGAGGAGGCCCTGCTTGCCGACGGCATCGGGCCGGTCGGCGACCAAGCGGTCGAGCCCGCCGCCCAGTACGGCATGGGCCGGGTCAGCAAGGACTTCCGTGACGGCAAGAGCGCCGTCGGCATGATCTCGACCTGGACCCGGCGCGACCCGGCGGTGGCCGACGGACTCGCGCTCCACTCCGGGGCCTACACGGGCGGAGTCGACGCACGTCACCGCTTCGGCGACGACAGGTTCGTCGTCTCGGGCTACCTCCTCGGCTCCACCGTCCGCGGCGCGGCCGAGGCGATCGCACGCACCCAGCGTTCTCCCGCCCGGTACTTCCAGCGCCCCGACGCGGATCACACCGAATTCGACCCCACCCGCACATCATTGAGCGGCTGGACCGGTTCGGCCACCTTCGCCAAGATCTCGGGAGGCTACTGGCGCTTCGCGACCGGCGCGATGGCGCGCTCCCCCGGCTTCGACTCCAACGACATCGGGTTCATGCGCGAGGCCGACTTCGTGGTCCCCTTCGTCTGGGTGGGGCACCAGCACTACCAGCCCGGCGAGCACTTCCAGCGCTGGAACCTGAACGTCAATGCCTGGACCCCGTACAGCTTCGGCGGCGAAAGCTTCCAGAAGGGCGTGAACATCAGCGCCAGCTTCACCTTGCGCAACTTCTGGGGCGGCTACGCGGGCGTGATGAGACAGACGGAAGGCCTGTCCAACACGGTGTTGCGGGGCGGCCCGATGCTCAAGCGGGACCCGTCCTGGGGCGGGTGGTTCGGGCTCCGGTCGGACTCGCGCAAGCAACTCCGGTTCGAGGTCGGCAACGAGTGGCAGGTGCGTCCCCAGAGCGATTCCTGGAGCTACGGAGCCGACGCGAGCCTGCGCTGGCGCCCGTCGTCGCGGGCCACGCTGTCGGCGGGTCCCTTCCTGAACTGGAGGCGGGAAGACCTGCAGTGGGTCGGACGCTTCGACCTCGGTGACACCAACTACCTGTTCGGGAGCCTCGACCAGACCACTGCGGGCATCACCGCCCGTGCCGACTGGACCTTCTCCCCCACCCTGTCCCTGCAGCTCTACGCCCAGCCGTTCGTTTCGGCGGGGGACTACGGCAGCTTCAAACGCATCACCGACCCGCGGGGGGACGCCTACGCCGACCGCTTCGCCGTGGTGGACAGCAGTGACGGCGACGACGGCCGGCTGCTGGCCGACATCGACGGCGACGGTGCGACCGACTCCTTCTACAACCCGGACTTCAACGTCAAGCAGTTCCGCTCCAACGTGGTGCTCCGCTGGGAGTACCACCCCGGATCCGCCCTCTTCGTCGTCTGGTCCCAGGGGCGGGACCACTACGCACGGAGCGGCGACTTCTCCTTCGGCGGCAACCTCGGCACGCTGCTGGATCAGCCCGGCGAAGACGTATTCATGGTCAAGCTGAGCTACTGGATCGGGTAGCGGTCTGCCAGAGCGGCGAGGGTCTCCTCACGAGGCCCTCGCCGCGCCTCCGCCTTCCCCACCCCGCTCCGAGGTTGTCACCCCCGGCCGCACACGGCACATTCTCAACCGTTCCCCCGGCGCGAGGCCTCACGGCTTCCCGGCCCGTCACACCCCAGCCACTGCAGGCCACGTGAGCCCCGCCAAGCCTACCGCAACACCGACGCCCGGCTTCGTCGCCGTCGTCAAGGACGACTGCGAGACCTGCCACCTCATTGCCCCCGTCCTGGCGGAGATCGCAGCGGCGGGTCACCGGTTGACCGTGTACTGGCAGGACGACGGCGCCTTCCTCGACCCTTCTCTCGCCACGGTGGACGACCGGGAGCTGAAACATTCCTTCCGGCTGGGCATCGAAACCGTCCCCACCCTCATCCGCCACGATACGGGTAGCGGTCCCGAAGTCCGACACCCTCCCACCCCTGCACCCCGCACCGCGGGATGGATCCGGTCCGAGTGGCGATCCCTGACCGGGTTGGCCGGGCTCGGCGACGACCTTCCCCCGTACCGGCCCGGCTGCGGCTCCCGCTCCGTCGAGCCCGGCGTCGCGGAAGCGCTGCAGGTCCGCTTCGGGCAGACCGGGATCCGTGCGCGGAACATCCGGCTGGACCCCGGCGCCGACCCGGTCGAGGCGTGCTTCGACCGCGGCTGGACGGACGGGCTTCCAGTCGTCCCGCCGACCCCCGAACGGATCCTGCGGATGCTGACAGGCACCCGCCGCAACCCCGGGGAGGTCGTCGGCGATGTTCCGCCCGCCCTTGCCTCGTGCACCGTCGAGAAGGTCGCCATCAATGCCGTCATGGCCGGGTGCAGGCCCGAGTACATGCCGGTGATCCTCACTGCTCTGGAGGCCGCGCTCGACCCGGGCTTCACCCTGCACGGGGTCACCTGCAGCACCTGCTTCTCGAGCCCGGTCGTGATCGTGAACGGCCCCATCGCCAGGCGCATCGGCATGAACGCGGGGCTCAACGCTCTCGGACAGGGAAACCGGGCCAACGCCACCATCGGCCGCGCCCTGAACCTGGTGGTGCGCAACGTCGGCGGCGGGCGGCCCGGCGAGATCGACCGCGCCACCCTTGGCTCGCCGGGCAAGTTCAGCTTCTGTTTCGCCGAAGACGAAACGGACGAGGACTGGGAACCCCTCTCCGTCTCGAGGGGGATCGCCCCGGGCCGCAACGCGGTCACCGTCTTCGCCGGCGACGGGATCCAGGGCGTGACCGACCAGCGGGCCCGCACCCCCGGCGAACTGACCCGTTCCCTGGCCATGGCCCTGCACGCCGTGGGTCACCCCAAGCTCTGCGAGTGGGCCCCGGCCGTGCTCGTCCTGACGCCTGAACACCATGCCGTCTATCGCGAAGCGGGCTGGGACCGGCGGCGCATCACCGGTGCCTTGCACAGGGCCCTCCTGCGCGACGGCACGAACCTGGTGGCCGGGGCGGGCGGCGTGGCAGAAGGCATGCCACTCTCTCGCAGGGGCGAGAAGATCCCCAAGTTCCACCCGGACGCACTGCTCGTGGTTCGGGCCGGTGGCCCGGCCGGGTTGTTCTCGGCCATACTGGCGGGCTGGCCCGGCGGACGCCTCTTCGAGGAATCGCACCCCGTCACCCTGGAGATCGAAGAATGAACACATCGCGGATAACCCTGCACGACCCCACCTCCGAGACCACCCCCGCCACCCGTCCCCGCCGTCCGCCTCCTGCTTCACTCGACGGGAAGACGGTCGCGCTCTTCGACATCGGCAAGTCGCGGGCCGACGAGTTCCTCGATCACCTCGAGACGCGGCTCGTTGCCCGGGGCGTCTCCACCGCGCGCTTCGCCAAGCCGACGAACGCCAAACCGGCGACCACCAGGTTGCTGGGAGACATCGCCACCGGTGCGGACGCGGTGGTGGAGGCCCTCGCCGACTGAGGATCGTGCGTATCATGCGGTCTGCATGACATCAAGTCGCTGGACGACCGAGGGGTTCCCGGCCTCCTGATCGCCACCACCGCGTTCCGGGACGCGGCCGCCCACCAGGCACACGCGCTCGGCTTCGAACCGGCCATCGTGTGGGTGCCCCACCCTGTCCAGAACCGTCGCCCCGAGGAGCTTGAACGGCTTGCCGACGACGCCGTCGAGCCGGTGCTGCGTGCCCTGACGAACCCTGCCAGCAGCCCGTGGTGAAACCCCGCTCGGGCTGCTACACGGTCATGAGCAGCACCACCATCACCACCACGGTGAGCGGCGTGCCCAGTCTGGCGTAGTCCCCGAAGTGGTACCCCCCCGGACCATACACCATCAGGTTGGTCTGGTAGCTCACCGGAGTCATGAACGACGCCGAAGCCGCAAGCGCCACCGCGACCGCCGCCGCGCGGGCGTCGATGCCGAAGTCGGCCGCCGTCGACAGGGCGATGGGAAGCACCAGGGCCGCGGCCGCGTTGTTGGTGATGAAGGAGCTGAGCGCGATGGTGCTGATCACGATGCCCGCCAGCGCACCCTGCGGGCCGAAGCGCCCGAATGCACCCGCGACCAGGTCCGCCGCGGCGTGTCCCAGGCCGGAGGATTCCACAGCGGCCGCCAGCCCGAAGGCCGCGCCGATCACGACGATCACATCGAAATCGATCGCGTCCTTCGCCTCGACGGTCGTGAGGATCCCGAAGCCGATCAGGACCAAGGCACCGATCAGGGACAGATGCAGGATCGGGAGGAGCCCGAATCCGGCGCCCAGCACGATCACCACGGCGACCGCGCCCACGACCGCGGCCTGCCGCGTAAGCTTGGGGGTGGGGTCCCCGAGACGAGGCACCAGCAGGAAGTCGCTCCGGTTCCTCCAGCGCTCTCCGAAGCCGCGGTCCGAGATCAGCAGCAGCGTGTCGCCGGGTTTCAGCGGCTCCCGCGCCAGGCTTCCCAGGATCGGCTCCCCTGCCCGGTGAATCGCCACGACGGTGGCCTGGTAGCGCGCCAGGAACATCACGTCCACCAGAGAACGTCCCGCCAGGGGTGACTCCGGTGCGATCACGGCCTCGAAGTAGGCGTGCCGCGGGCTCCCGATCTCGTGCGGCAGGTGCGGCTGCTGCGCCGATGCCAGGCCGGAGACGTCATGGAGGTTCAACACCGCGTCCATGCCGCCGACGAGGGTAAGGTAGTCACCCCCTTTCAGAACCGTCACCCCCGAGACCTGCGCGGCACCCTCTCCGTCGCGCTCGAAGTAGACGATCACCGCATCGGAGGGGAACAGCGATTGGGCTTCCTGCACCTGAACGCCGTCCAGGGGCCCGCCCGGCTCGACGATCATCCTCACGGAGAAGCTGCGCCCGCCGTAGCGTACCTCCTGGCGTGGCGGTAGTCGGTCCGGCAGCAGGTTCGGCGAGAACAAGACAGTGATCGCCAGCCCGACGAGCGCCACCGGGAGCGCGATTCGCGTGAGCTCGAACATCGTGAAGGGCTCGTACCCTTCGGCCTGCAGGAGACCCGACACCACAATGTTGGTGGAGGTCCCGATGAGCGTCGTCATTCCCCCGAGGATCGCGGCGAAGGAGAGTGGCATCAGGTAGCGCGACGGGGA
The DNA here is from genome assembly GCA_963555795.3 of Longimicrobiales bacterium. Taxonomy (GTDB): domain Bacteria; phylum Gemmatimonadota; class Gemmatimonadetes; order Longimicrobiales; family Gaopeijiaceae; genus Bin94. Next base: position 2,275,507 of record CAUVXA020000007.1, read on the forward strand.
GTCCCCGCGGCTGTCCGCCCACTCACCCACCTGGGGCGACAGCATGGCGATGATCGGCGTGTTGTTCAGGAACGCCGACGATGCGGCGACCGGGATCGTCAGCCGCGCCAGCGCGCCACGCTGGGTGCGCCCCTTGCCGAGCGTGGCCTGCACGAGGGGCTGCAGCGCCCCGCACTTCTCGACCGCCCGCGCGAGCACGTACAGCGCGGCCACCGTGATGGGAGCGGGGTTCGAGAAGCCCTGGAACGCTTGTTCGGGCGTCACCACCCCCGCGACCATCAGGACGACGACCGCGGACGCGAAGGTGATCGCGGGGGCCATGTAGTCGCGAGTCAGAACCAGCACCGCGGCCGCGACCACCCCCAGGGTCAGCCAGGCTTCCCCGCTCATGTCACCACCAACGGCTACGAACGATCGTAAGCCAGGACGAGAGGCTCACCCGGGCCCGCAGCCTGAATCAAACGCGTCATGATCATGCGGTCGCCGATGACTTCGAGCGTCTCCCGAACGCGGCCTCCCGATACGACGCTGTACTCGATCTGCAGGATCGACCCCTCCCACCTCACCTCGCTGCGGATCCTGTGCTCCCCCTCCCGCACCTCCACCTGAGTGCCGTCCATGGGAAGGACGATCGTCGCCCCGGGAATCGGCGTGTAGGACAGGTCGCCCCCCTCCGCCCGGAGCACGAGCGTCACCGGACGCCTGCGGAGCACTTCGATGGTCGCGCGCATGTGGGACACGGACATGCGGCGTCCCTCCACCATTCTCCGATAACGCCGCATCTGGCGGCTTTCGTTTCGAGAGATGTCCGCGACCGGTGGCTCGTCCTTCACGCCCTCCAGCTGATTGGGGATCTGGGCGGAGCTACTCGATTCGTCCAGCTCCCATCGCCCCGAGTAGGCGGCGAAGAGTGCCGCGGCTTCGTCTCCTGTGACCATGGGGCCCCCGCCCCCCGAAGCGCAGGCCGTCGTCGCCACGGCGGCCAGCCCCAGGAACGCGAGACACCCCCGGGTTCCGACTTTCATCAAGCAATTCCCCGTGCAAGTGCATCGTTAATCACGCGGGCCGGCACACGGTAGGTGTCCCCGACCTCGCTGCATCTGCCGGCAGTATAGCGACGCGTGCGCCGGAGCCGCTACCTCAGCAGGATCGCGAGCAGCAGATTCATGACGCCTAGCACCACGGCGCCCATCACCGCAGCGGGGAAGCTCCTGACGTTCAGGCCCCGGACCAGCGCTGCGGTGACCCTGAGCGCGACCGCGTTCATCAGCACGAGACCGAAGAGCCCGAAGGTCAGCATCAGCCAAGGGAACGCCAGGCGGCCCACGACCATCCACATGAGCGAGTTTACCGAACCGAGTACCAGCGAACCGATCAGCGCCGCCTTCGCATCCCGAACCTCGATCCCGTCGACCATCCGGCCCACCAGAAAGAGAAGAGTGGCGCTTACGAGAACGTGGACGATGAATCCCAGCATTGTCGCCTCCTGACAGTTGACACCCCTGCTACACGAAAGCGTACGAGCCGGGCCGTGGCAATGTTCCCGGCGCGGCCGGGGGCCGGGGATTTCACGGGGCAGCGGGCTCCAGCTCCCGGCGGCAGGGTGCCCTGAGCGCCTCCAGCGCCTACTATCAGGCGAACGCGACTCTTCTCCCAGGAACATGAATCATGCAGATCCTTCGTCACGCGCCGGTCGCCCTTGCAGTCGGACTGCTTGCCGCCGGCCTGGCGGCTCTCCCGGGCGCCGCCACCGCACAGGACACCTACCGAACGCCCCCGCCAGAGGTGGTGGACATCCTGGACGCCCCTCCCCTCCCCGCGGGCGTGGTCAGCCCTTCCGGCGAGTGGATGATCCTCGCACACAGCCCGAGCATGCCGGGGATCGAAGACCTTGCCGCGCCCATGCTTCGGCTGGCGGGAAGGCGGATCAGCCCGGTAACCAACGGTGCCCACGCCGCGCCTCCATTCGTGCGCTTCTCCGTCGTGGCCCTGGAGGACGGCGACACGCGGGACGTAATCCGCTGCTGACGGCGGCCTGGGCCCGCCCGTCTGGTCACCGGACAGCGAGCGCTTCGCGTTCACGCGGACCAGCCGCGACGGCGTTGCCCTCTGGCTGGCCGACCCCGGGAGCGGCTCCGCCCGCGCTCTCACCGACCCCACGCTGAACGGCGCGCGGGGCGAACCCTGCGCGTGGATGCCCGGCGGCCAGTCGCTTCTTTGCCACTTCGTCGTCGGGGACCGCGGCGATCCACCAGCCCCGCCGACGATCCCCGCCGGGCCGGTCATCCAGGAATCGGAGGGCGAAGCGGCTCCGTCCTGGACCTTCCAGGATCTCCTTGAGAACGGCCACGACGAGGCCCTCTACGACTACTACCTCACCTCGCAGCCGGCCCTCGTCGACGCCGTCACCGGAGAGACCCGGGCTGTCGGCGCCCCGGCGGTCTACGAGTCCCTGCAACCCTCTCCCGGCGGCGAGTACCTCCTCTCGGTCCGCACGGTCCGTCCGTACTCGTATCTGGTGCCGGACGCACGCTTCACCAAGGAGGTGGAGGTCCTCGACCGAGCGGGCCGAACGCTCCGCGCGCTAGGTAGTGTCCGAAACATAATGCACCTACGCGGAGGCGGCGGCGAGCGCCTTGCGGGCCCGGTGCACCTTCTCGAGGATCTGCGCGGCCGACTTCGTCCAGACGAACGGCCGGGGGTTCTCGTTGTGGGTCTCGATGTACTGCTTCAGGCACGATTCTAGGTGGCCGACGGAGTGGAAGACGCCGCGGCGGATCCGCTTCTGCGTCAGCGTGCTGAAGAAGCGCTCGACCAGGTTCAGCCACGAGGAACTCGTCGGGACGAAGTGGAAGCGGACGCGTTTCGTGCGTTCGGCCCACGCCTTCACCTTCTGGTGCTTGTGGGTCGCGTAGTTGTCCAGAATGATGTGGATCTCCCGCCCCTTCGGCACCTCCTTCTCGACCTTGCGGAAGAACCGGAGCACCTCCTGGTGGCGGTGCCGGCGGTACGTCTCGCCGGTCACCTCGCCCGACGCCACGTCCATCGCCACGAACAGCGACGTGGTCCCGTGGCGCTTGTAGTCGTGCGTCATCGTCCCGCAGCGGCCGGGCTTCAGCGGCAGACCCGGCTGCGTCCGGTCGAGCGCCTGGACCGAGCTCTTCTCGTCAAAGCTGAAGACCGCCGCGTTGTCCGGCGGGTCAAGGTACAGCCCCACAACGTCTTGCAGCTTCTCCTCGAAGCGCGGATCCGTGCTCGCCTTGAAGGTGCGCCACAGGCGGGGCTTCAGCCCCGCGGACCGCCACACCGTGTTCACGAAGCTGTGTGTCGTGCCCACCGCCCGCGCCATCGGCCGGCACGACCAGTGCGTCGCGTCCGGCGGCCTCTCCTGCGTCGTCCGGCGGATGATCTCCGCCCTCAGCGCCGCCTGCGCCTTCGGGCACTTGCCCCCGTGATTCCCGCCCCGGGGACGCTCCTTCCCGATCCCCTTCAGCCCCTCGTCCGCGTACCGCCGCCGCCAGCGGCCCGCCTTGTCCGTGTGCGTTCGCAGCTCCTCGGCGATGGCCCTGTTCGTCATCCCCTCCGAGGCCATCAGCACGATCCGCGACCGCTCCCGCAGCCGCACCGTCGCGCTCCGCAACCGCGACCACCGCTCCAGAACCTCCCGGTCTCCCTCCGCAAGCTCGATCCCGACCGCCTTCCGCATGGCTCCTCCTCGTCAAACGCCTCTCGATCCCGCACGAAGAGGAACCATAACTCGCACCGCCGTTATTAACAAGGTTATATCGCGGACACTACACTAGCATCGCTGCCGTTGGACGAGGGCGGCCCCGAACACCTGGGCTTTCGCCGTGCCGGAAGCCGCCAGTACTCGTGGCGCCCCGGTGTGCCCGCCGCCCTGGCCTACGTGGAAGCCCTCGATGGCGGCGACCCGGGGCGGGACGTACCCCATCGTGACCGGGTCATGACCGTCGAGGCGCCCTTCGATGGTGCGGGCACGGAACTCATCCGCACCGAGCACCGCCTGGGCTCGGGCGCCTTCGGCTTCGGCTACCCGGTGCTGTGGGGCGAAGACGGCGCGACCGCCCTGGTGTACGAGTTCGACTGGCCCACCCGGCGAACGCGCGCCTGGGTCGTGGACGCGTCCGCTCCCGGCACGGACACCACGCTCCTCTGGGACCGGAGCACGGACGACTGGTACGGCAACCCGGGCGACCCGGTCATGACACGGGACGCCGCCGGAAAGCTCGTGGTGCGCATGGACGGCAGGGAGGTTTTCCTGGCGGGCCCCGGAGGATCGCCCGAGGGAGACCGCCCCTTCCTGGACCGTCTCGACCTGGACAGCCGGGAGACCGAGCGCCTCTTCCATTCCGGCCCGGCGAGCTATGAGACCGTGGTCGCCGCTCTGGACGACCGCGCCCGCCGGATCGTCATCCGGCGCGAGACGCGCGAAGAGCCCCCCAACTACCATGTCGTGGGCACCATCGACGGCGACCGCACCGCGCTCACCTCCTTCCCCGACCCCCAGCCCCAGCTCGCCGGGGTCACCAAGCGGAAAATCTACTACCAGCGCGACGATGGCATCCCCCTGTCAGGTGAACTATACCTCCCCGCCGGCTACGAACCCGGCGAGCGCCTTCCCGTACTCGTGTGGGCCTATCCCCGCGAGTTCGCCGACGAGGAGGGCGCGGGACAGGTGCGGGGGTCCGCCCACCGCTTCACGACCATCTCCGGCGCCTCGCATCTCCTGTTGCTGACAGAGGGATATGCCGTGCTCAACGACGCGGCAATGCCGATCGTCGGCGGCTTCACCGCGAACGACACGTATGTGGAGCAACTGGTGGCGAACGGCAGGGCCGCCGTGGACAAGCTCGTGGAGATGGGCGTGGCCGACCGGGACCGGGTCGGCATCGCCGGGCACAGCTACGGCGCCTTCATGACCGCCAACATGCTTGCCCACTCCGACGACTTCGCCGCCGGCATCGCCCGCAGCGGCGCCTTCAATCGCAGCCTCACGCCCTTCGGTTTCCAGTACGAGCGCCGAAGCTTCTGGGAGGCCCCGGAGGTGTACTTCCGGATGTCGGCCTTCATGCACGCGGAGAAGATCAACGAGCCGCTGTTGCTGACCCACGGGATCGTCGACAACAACTCCGGGACCTTCCCCGTGCAGTCGGAGAGGATGTACCACGCCGTCAAGGGACTGGGCGGCACCGTCCGTTTGGTGATGCTGCCGCACGAGAGCCACGGATACCGCGCCCGGGAGTCGGTGCTCCACACCGTGTGGGAGATGTTCGACTGGATGCGCCGACATGTGAAGGAACGGGAGCGTCGACTGATCCCCTAGCAGTCCGTGGATAAATCCAGCGTCGCACCGAGAGCGGTGAGGTGCCGGGCTGGCAAGGCGCTTCGAAGGGTGAATAGCGGCGCTATTCACCCGAGGAGCAACGCAGAGCGAAGCGATCCAGCCCGGATGCATCGCCGGTCGAATGCAGCGGGGTTTCTTCCACGGGCTGCTAGCGCGGCCCGTGGTGCGATCCCCCGTCGCATCGAAAGGGCGAGGCGCCGCGTTGTGCTAGCCCGGGCGCTGCAGGAGGGACGGGGCGTCGTGCACCATGCCCCCGTGGATCACGGCTCGCAGGTCGCGTACGGCGCGGATATCGGCCGTGGGATCGCCGCCGATCACGATGAGGTCGGCCAATGCACCCGGGGCCACCACACCCAGCCGCCCCTCGTACCCGAGCGCCCGGGCGGACTCCGAGGTCGCCGCGCGCAGGACATCGACGGCGCGCATCTTCCCGTATCGGACCATCGCCTCCATCTCGGCAAGCAGGCTGAGCCCCGAAGGGTTGATGGGGGAGTCCGTGCCCGCCACGACGCGCCCGCCTGCCTCGAGGACGCGCCGTGGAAGGGACGCCATGTCCTCCGCCAGCCGCCGTGCGAGGACCACGTCCCCGGGAGCCCGGGCCGCGTCGCGCGCCCACGGGAAGAAGGTCTCGACGCACGGGTCGTCGAAGAGCGATGGATCGTCGGCGGCAAGGAGGCCGTACGCACCGTAGATCCCGATGGTCGGCGTGATGGTCATCCCCGACGCCGCGAGCAGGTCCACCACGTCGCCGTAGCTGCGCGACAATTCCGAAATCTTGGTGGAGTAGCCCCGCCGGCTCGTTTCCTTTACGTGCTCGACCCCGTCGGCGCCGTAGGCCACGGCCGGGTAGAGCTCGTGTGAGGTGACCGGGAGCCCCATCGCGTGGGCTTCCTCGATCACCCGCTTCTGCAGGGGGTCCGAGAGGCGCACATAGCCCGGATTTCTCACACAGTCACCGCTGAGGGCTTTGGGGGCAGCGTTGGGGCCGAGTTTCTGCCGAGGGAGCAGGTGGAGCAGAAGCAAGCGGCTCTGCGGCCGTGTTTTCGGGGGGCCAGAGTAGCGGGAACCGCTGCCTGAGCGAGCTTTTTTGGTCCTGCGGCGCAGTGGTCCCCGGAGGATCGGCTGGAACGGTTGTCTCGAAGGGGGTGTGGAGTCGTTACCCTGGCAATCGGGCGTGGACGCGTGCGAAGGCGGCGGCCGACGGGTGTGCGGAGTCCATGGCGACCTTGACCCTTCGCACCGAGACCGTGACGCGGGCGCCGATCTTGAGGAGCTTGAGCCGCAGCGTTCCGGCGGTGGCGCGGGCCAGGCGGGTGCCGTGCAGCGCACGCCTGAGCGCAACGAAGAGGATCGAGGCGAAGGCGGAGAAGAGGATCCGGAGCTGGTTGGCGGCGAAGCGCGACGCCGAGGTCCGGTCGGAGAAGAGATCGAGCTGCTGCTCCTTGATCGTGTTCTCCATGTTGCCCCTCGGGCAGTAGACGCGCTCGTAGACGGTCCGGGCCGAGAAGGTGTCGGGCAGCGAGGTGACCACGAAGCGCGGGTTGGCCTTGCCGGGCAGGTGCTCGGCCTTGGCGACGACCCGGCGCTTGCGGGACCAGCTTGTGAGTGTGGCGTAGAGGAACTCCTTGAACCGGCGGGCTGGGCGGCCCCGCCGCTTCGCCTCCGCCTGGGCGTCGGCCAGCTCCCAGCCGATCTTCTCGACGAGCCGCGAGTTCCGGGCCAGGCCGATGACGTAGTCCACGCCGTTGCCCTCGCACCAGGCCAGGATCTCCTCGCGGGCATAGGAGGCATCGGCCCGAAGCAGGATCTCCAGTCCCGGCCACCGCTCCCGGAGCCGTTCGACGATGCGGCCCAGCGGCCCGGTCACGCCTCCGGCGGGATCCGCGTTGCCCGGCCTCAGTTGGGCGAAGAGCGGGCGGCCGCCGCAGGTGATGTAGAGCGGCAGGAAGCAGTAGTGGCCGTAGTAGCCGTGGAAGAAGCGGCCCTCCTGGCGCCCGTGGACCTCGTCGTCGGTCGCGTCGATGTCGAGCACCAGGCGCGACGGCCGCCCGCCCTTCCAAGAGTCGATGAACGACTCGAGCAGCACGGCCTGCAGCGCGTCCGCATCATGGCCGATCCTGTGGTAGCGGCCCGGTTCGCCACTCGGGGGCGCGTGTTCAAGCCGGTTCAGGGTGCTCTTCCCCGCCAACGGCGCACAGTCCTTCCGATGTCCATCGAGCTTGCCGGAGAGCAGCGCCAGAACAGGGTCGTGCCGCAGCTGGTCGTGGTCGTTGAGGTCTTCGTATCCCAGGGTGATGCCCATGACGCGCTGCCTCACCAGCGTCCCGACCGAGTGTTCCGTGAGACGGGGATCGCGGTAGTCGGTGAAGCAACCTGCCACCTGGTCCAGGAGCCCCACCGACCGGTCGATCTCGCGGAGCAGCAGCACTCCGGCGTTCGACGTGATCGCGCCCCCGTCGAACGCGGCCGCTACCCTGCGGCCCTGGCACCCTTGAAATGCGAAGGAAAGCGGTTTACACTGTGTCGGCATCGGTCCTCCGGTGTCGTCGCTGTCAAGTTCTTGCCCCACATAAACTTAACAGCTCCCGGAGGCCGGTGCCTTCCTATGCGTTTGAGAAATCCGGGCTAGGTCTTGATCAGATCGTAGCCGAGCGCGGTCCCGTAGCCGAGCGCGGCGGCCCGCCCCATCTCCAGTTCCACCTGGGCGGTGGCGCCCAGCGCGGGGGCGCCCGGATAGTAGATCCGGCCGCCGTCGACGGTCCCGCCGGTGCCGAACCAGCGCGGCGAGATCCGTCTGCCCGACTCGCCCGCCTCCTTCGCCTCGGTGATCTCGTACGGGTCGCACGCCGGGCAGCGCACGGAGGTGACGCCGAACGAAAGCCACAGGCGGCCGAGCTGCTCACCCGACGAGAGACCCCGGTGTGCGTGCATCTCGATCAGGCCGGGCATGACCACATCGTCGGTGGCGTCCACAACCCGGGCGGCGGTGCGGGACGGATCCCGGTCGCCGACCTCGACGATCCTGCCGTCCTCGATCACGATGTCCACATCGCGCCGCAGCTGGTCGGATCGGCCGTCCCACATCGCTCCGGCCCGGATGAGCACCGGCCCGGGAGGCGACGCACGCGTCCATTCAAGCTCCAGCGGGATGTCCTCGGCCGCGCCATCGTGGATGCCGATCCGACGAAGGCGGTCGGTGGCGAGGTACACGATCGAGCGCGAGTCGCCCGCCCAGGTCGGGTCTTCGGCCGCCTCGTTGGTCAGGCGGCGCGGGGCGGCACCGGCCGGGTCGCCGTTCGAGTCGGTGGCAACCGCCCACAGGACCCCGTTGGAGACGTACGCCAGCCAGGCGCCGTCGGGCGACCGGGCCGGGCCGTCGGTGCCGCGGCTGCCCACCGAGCCGTGGACCGGGAGGTCGAGGAAGCGTTCTCGTTGCTGGAAGACCGCGCCCCATCCCGAGGCCGCGGGCACAAGGGGTGCCACCGGAATCACAAGCGCGCGGTTGACCCCTTCCCTGAAGCGGTCGGAGTACCGCCAGTGCACCGACGACACGACCGACATGCCGTCGCGCGACCAGCTGGGCCGGCCCGCGCCGTTCAGCCCGCCGCGGAGTTCGCGCACGGTGCCGTTGCCCAGATCCAGGACGCTCACGGCGGTCTGGTATCCCGATCCGACGAAGGCGATCCGGGTCCCGTCGGGCGCCCACGCCGGCATGGTCGCGCCCGCTCCCTCGGTCACGCGCTCGATGGCCCCGTCGGACGCGTCCCATACATACAGGTCGAGCTCCCCGTCCCGGTCCGATGAGAAGGCGAGGCGGTCACCGCCGGGAGACCACGCCGGGTCGGTCTCGATCCAGGGATCGTCGGTGACCTGCTCGGTGCCTCCGCCGATGGTGTGCAGCCACAGGTCGCCGAGGGCCGAGAAGGCGACCTGGCGCCCGTCCGGCGAGACCGCGGGTGAAACGATGCCGCGCACCGGGAACGGTCCCGGGGCCGTGAGGTCGCGGGGGCGCCGCGTGTAGGGGGTCCGGTCCAGGGCGACGGTGCCCGTAAAGGGGATGTCCCGCGGGCCGTCACCGTCGAGCGCGCGGTGGCGGATGCGCCCGTCGCCGGTGTAGAAGAACCCGCCAGGCGTGGCCGCGGCCCGGAACGGAAACACGTCCTCGTCGTCACCGCTCAGGACCCGGGCCTCCCCGCCACCCGCCCCCCCGCCCCCGTCCACACCACGCAGCACCGAACATCCGCCCCCGACCGCATTGTACATCAGCGTCGATCCGTCCGCGCTCCAGCCCGGCGCGTTGACCTGCGCGCCATCGGCGCCGGCCACCCGACGCGGCTCCCGCCCCGCCCCCACCCCGTCGACCACCCAGATCCCGGCTACGCCCTCTTCGCCCGCCGCCGCATAGGCCAGCCGCTCCCCGTCCGGTGAGAAGGCGGGCCCGTACTCGCTGCCGGGCGCATCCGTCACCCGCTCCACCACCCCATCCGCCACCGTGAGCATCCAGATGTCGTAGCTCCCCGCCCGGTCCGAACTGAACGCGATCCTGTCCCCGTCCGGCGACCAGTGCGGCTCACGGTGGTCGAAGGGGCCGTGCGTGTGCTGGCGCAGCCCCGTCCCGTCTCCCGCCACGCTCCACACGTGGTAGTTGCCGTCCCAGTAGGCCTGGAATGCGATCCGGCTGTCGTCCGGCGACCACGCGGGCTGGCGCGCGTCGCCCAGCGGGTCGGTGAGCGGCTCGGCCACGCCCCCGGCGGCGGGCATCACCCAGATGCGGCCCACCAGGTCGAAGGCGAGGGTCTCGCCATCGGGCGACAGCGCCACGGCAATGTTGGTGCCCTCGGTGAGGGTGACCTGGACCGGGTCGGCGGCCGGCTGCGCGGTGGCGGGGGCGGCGTCCCACACGGCCACGGCGCAGGCCAGCGCCGTGGCGAGGACGAGGGGGAAGGTGGACATCTTGCGCATCCCCTACCGCCCCTCGATCCACCCCGTCAACGCGTCCTGCGGGACGATCAGCACATGTCCCTGGCCCTGCATGACTTCGTGGGTGACCTCGGCGCCGGCCGCCTCCAACAGTTTGGCGGTGGCTTCGGATCTCGTCACCCAGTTGGCGTCGTCCTCGCCCACCATCATCCACACGGGGATCCCGGTCAGCTCCGCCAGCGTCGAGTCACCCGAATAGCGCCCCGGCATGGCGATGATCCCTCCCACCCGGTCCGGCACCGCGAGCGCCGCATGGAATACGCCGACGCCGCCTGCGGACGCGCCCGTCATGACGATGTCCCCCGACGCGCCCGCCAGATTATCGTCGATCCACCCCAACACGGCCGCCATCACCTCTCCGGCGCTCGTCTCCAGACCGGGTCCGTACACCTCCACGCCCACGACTGCGTACCCGGCCGCCGGAGCTGCCTGGTCCCAGTAGGAATCGATCAGGCCCAGGAGCAGGTTGGCGTCCCCCCCGCCCCACGGGAACGCCAGCACCACCCCCCTTGCCGAACCGGAGGGACGCAGCACGGCGATGTTCACCGCGCCGCCGGACTCGAGCGGCAGCGACACCCACTCAACCTCCCGAGGGGCTGCCGGCCCGGTGGGGTCACCCGCGCCACAGGCGAGGGCGAGCACGACGAGGGACGCCGCGACGAGTGGAATTCGACGGGGTTTCACCATTGGCCCCCTTACGGAATCAGGTTCCTTCTCGCGGTGTTCCTCACGATGAACAGTCCGTCGCCGGTGCTGGTCATCACCACCACGCCGCTCTCGAAGTACGGGTAGTTGCTCCACGACGCGCCGCCGTACGGCGAGTTGTCGAAGAACGCGACCTCGACCGGGTCCGTGGGGTTGGTGATGTCCAGGATCCTGAGCCCCGCGCCGTAATTCGACTGGTACATCAGGTTGCCGCGGATGTAGAGGTTGTGGTCGGTGTCGGGTGTGCTGGCGATGTACTCCTTGACCAGGATCGGCTCGTCGAGGTCGATGACGTCCCAGACCAGGGTCCGCGTCCCCTCGACAACCCCCGCGGGTTCGTCCCCTTCGTCGTTCATGTAGAAGTAGCGGTGGTCTTCGGTCAGCCACCCCTGGTGCGCGTACTCGACGTTCGGGTAGGACGGCATCGCGACCACCACCGGGTTGTCCTTGTCGGTGACATCCGAGATGCTGAGCGCGGTCTCGTTGGAGCCCAGGCAGATCTCCCGGCCGCGGTAGTCCTCGTCGGGGCCGTCGTAGATGACGCACTGGGCGTCGTGCGAGTACCCTGTGCCGCGCCGCCCTGTCTGGCCGTCGAAGAAGCACCCCGCGAACGAGGGCAACCCGGGCTCGCTCAGGTCGAGCATGTGCAGCCCGCCGCCGCAGGTCTCGCCGCCGCCGCTGCTCCCGACCGCGTAGCCGAAGCCGGTCTGTTCGTTGACCACGATGTTGTGGGCGCTGTGGATGCCGTCGTAGGTGTAGTCCGGCTCGAAGGTGACGGGTTCGCCACGCACCTCGCGCAGGCGCCGCAGGTCGAACACCTGCACCCCGTGCTCCCCCGCTCCGTCGGCGACGATGTAGGCGTGGTCCCGGTACACCTTCATGTCCCGCCAGACACTGCTCCGGGAGCCGGGGGTCTTGGGCAGGTCGCCGAGCATGACGGGGTTGTAGGGGTCGGTGAGGTCGACGAACGCGGTGCCGTCGTTCCGTCCCACGATGGCGATTTCGCGCCCCGACTTGGGGTCGGTCCAGCCCCAGATGTCGTTCAGCCGCGCGCCGCGACCGCCCGCCATCTCCTTGATGGGGAGGAAGGAGATGATGTTGACGTGGTCGCACTCGTAGCCGGCCGCGTCGTTCTCCACGCACGGGATCTCGTCTTCGAGTCCCACGATGGCCGGAAGGCCCCGGTGATCGCCGATGACCAGGTCTCCGGACGCCCACTCGCCGTCGGCACCCCGCTCGGCGATCACCGCGCCGCCGGCCCGGCTGTCGATTCCCCCGGCCCCGATGACGGACACGTTTCCGGCGACCGCCAGCGAGCTGCCGAAGGCGGCGCGCTCGCCCAGATCGTCCCGGCCGGAGCGGACCACGCGGGTCCAGCCCCTGCCCTCATCGTGCGTGAAGTGATACAGGCCGCCCGTCCCGGCGTCGGCGCCAGGAGCACCGATCCAGACATCGTCACCGTCGAAGCCGATCGTGGAGCCGAACTGCGACCGGGGGGCCGTGTCAAAGGCCGAAAGAGAGCCCGCGGGAATCCACGTCCCCATCGCATCGTCGCGCTCGAAGAGGAGAACCGTGCCGGCCCGCTCGTTGGTGCCGGGGGCCCCCACCAGCGCGAGGGACCCGCTGACGGCCACCGAGAGTCCGAAGAGGCTTCGCTCCCCCAGGTCGGTCTCCGGAGCCAGCAGGCTCGAACCGCCCAGCTCGCCCGACGCCGGATCCAGTCGAAGGGCATGGACCTCGGCCGGGGCGTCACGAGACTGGGCGGTACCCACCAGCACCGAGGTTCCGTCGAGCGCCACCGTCGTGCCGAAGCCCTCGGCGCCAACGCCGGGCAGGTAACGGGTGCGCTCGTGCCACGCGGTGCCGTCCCAGGTGAAGACGTAGACGGCCCCGGCGCCGTCGTTCTCTCCGGGCGCGGAGACGAGCGCCACGTCACCGTCGATCGCCACCGCAGTCCCGAACCGGGTGTCCTCGCTACGGGTCGCGGGCACCAGACGGGCCGGAGGTCCCCACCCGCCCGGTTGTTCGTTCCGGTAGATCAGCGCGGCCCCGCTTCCCGCATCCAGGCCGGGTGCCCCGATGATGATCAGCTCCCCGTCGGCGTCCATCGAACGGCCGAAGCCATCCGGGGGAGCGTTGATGTCCGACAGGGTCAGCCTGGCGGTCTCGCTCCAGCCGCCGCCGGCACGGCCGTACACGTAGACGATGCCGGGCAGTGTGGCGTTCGACGCCTCGCCGACCAGCACCTGGTCGTTGACCACGGCGACGCTGCCGCCGAATCCCTGGGCGGCCAGGTGCGAGCCCGCTGACAGGAGCGGGGCGAAGGCGAGTGCCACGGCGCCGAATGCGGGGGCCGCGGCGGCGCGAACGGCAAATGGGAGTCGGAAGCCGGAATGGTTCATCATTCGCCTCTGTTCCTGGAAGACATCAAGCGGCAGCGTGTCTCAAGTATGGGGATACGCCGCGTAGCCCCGCTACCCCAGCACCCGCGCCAGATCCTCGCACAGATCTTCGGCGTCCTCCAGCCCCGCCGACATGCGGAAGATGCCGTCACCCGCGTAGGCACGGTAGCTCTCGAGCTGCGCCCCGCCCAGCCGGAACGACGTCTCCATGAGCGACGGCGTGTCCATCCAGAAGACGAGGCTCCGGTGGTGCCCCAGGGAGACCGCGTAGTGAATCACCCGCAGCTCCCTTGCCATGCGTTCGGCGACCTCGGCTCCGTCGGCGGCCTGAAAGGTGAGCATGCCCGAGAAGTTGGCCATCTGGCGGCGGGCGAGTCCGTGCTGCGGGTGTGACGCGAGGCCCGGGTAGATGACGCGGGTGACGCGGGGATGGTCTTCCAGAAAGCGCGCCACCGCCAGCGCGTTCTCTTCGTGGGCCTTCATGCGGATCGGCAGGGTGGCGGCGCCCCGCATGATCAGCCACGCGTTGAAGGGCGACAGCACGCCACCGTAGTGGATGCCCGCCTCCAGGCGCAGCGCCGCGATGTCCTCCCTGCTGCCCGAGCACCGCCCCGCCCACCGCGTCGCCGTGCCCGCCGATGTACTTGGTGAGCGAGTGCATGACGTAGTGGGCGCCGAGCTCCAGAGGACGGGTGGCGACCGGCGTGGCAAAGGTGGAATCGACGGCGACGCGGACGCCCGGGTGCGCCGCCGCGATGCGCCCGACGGCCGCGATGTCCGTGAGCCGCACGATCGGGTTGGCGGGGGTCTCCAGCCAGATCAGCTTCGTGTCCGGGCGCAGAGCGGCCTCCACGTTGCGCGGGTCGGAGGTGTCCGCGAACGAGACGTCGACCCCCAGGCGGGGCAAGGTGTCGCGGCCGAGCTCCGCCACCCCCGCGTAGTTGGTGTCGCTCATGACCACATGGTCGCCGGTGCCGAGGTGGGAGAGCAGGATGCCCGCCGCCGCCGCCATCCCGGAGCCGAGGCAGAGACAGGCCTCGGCGCCCTCCAGCGCGCACAGCTTCGCTTCCAGCTGGGCCACCGTGGGGTTCGACCAGCGCGTGTACAGGAAGCCGGAGGCGTCGTCCAGGTCGTGGGCCGAGAAGCCGGCGGCGTCCCGGGTGACGAAGGTGGAGGACATGACCAGGTTGGGGGCCGAGGCCCCGGTGACCGGGTCGGGGGACTCGCCCGCGTGGACGGCGGCGGTGCGGAGGCGGGGAGGTGGCTTCATGTTAAACTGGGGATGAGCAGAGGGATCATCCGTCGCTCCGCCTGCCGATACATGTGGAAATCGGAGTCGAGCGTCATGATCGAGCCGTCTTCGGTGCACTCGACGATCCGCACCAGGCACGCGTCGGCAAAGGACATCGGGACATTGGCGTAGCGGCGCATCAGGCGGGCCACCCCGGCCGCGTCATCGTCCGAGCCCAGGGAGCCAGCCACTCGCAGCAGCCCTCGTTCGACGAGCGTTACCGGTATGCCCGGATTCGCGCCCGCGCGCATGAGGAGAAAGGACGCCTCGGACAGAACCGCTTCGCAGGTCAGGAGCGGGGTGCTGAGCGCTTCGAACCGGCTTCGTGCCCAACGGTGATGGGCTTCGTCGGCATCGAGCAGCGCGACGATGGGGCCCGTGTCAACGACGACGGTCGGGGACGTCAAACGTCGGCGTCTCCGGTGATGGCTTCGTCGAGCAGCCGCTTGTTGGTCGCCAGATCCCGACGGCCGCTTCGGAAGGAGCCGATCAGATCCCCAGCCAGTTGGTTGCAGCTTGGCGACGCAGCCCCCGGATCGGAATCGAATGCTTCACCGATGATGTGCCGAACGAGGGCGGACCGCGTAACGTTGCGGCGTCGTGCCTCGTTGGCGAGCGCAGCGTGCATTTCGGCGGGCAGCTTGACCGAGAGAGCGTTCATGGCCGTATCGTAATACGCATTGTCGCAAGTCGCAATACGATTCACTACAGCAACACCACCCCCGGCAAGCCCGCGACATCGCCGTCGAGGGTCAGGACCACCGATCGGGAGCGGGTGTAGTCATCGGCGATGAGGCGGTCCAGCAACCCCGGCGGCGTGGAGGCTTCGATGGCGACCAGGGCGCGGAAGCCGTTCAGGGGCGTCACCAGGCCGCTGCGCAGCACGTTGCGGAGACCGGCCCGGGCATCTGCCCTGTCCACGCCGTAGTGGTGCCGGACCGCCAGGTACGCCTCGCCGATCACCTGGTTCGACGCCACGATCTCCGCGCCCTCGTTCCTGACCAGCACGGACAGTCGTTCGACAATGCGCACGTACTCGTCCTCCGGGTCTCCGGTGAGCAACCGGACGAGGACGGTGGTGTCAATCCCGTAGCGCCGGACCATGGGACTCCCGACGGAAGGAGGCGAGGTCGAAGGCGCCGTGGCCACAGCGGAGCTTCCCCCGGAGGGGTGCGAGCCTGGCAAGATCAATGTGCTGCGGCTTCAGCAGGAAGCCGTCGGGGCCCTCCTCCAGCCGGAGCCGGTCGCCGGGCACCACGCCCAGCGCCTCCAGTACGCGGGCCGGGAAGGTGACCTGGCGCTTCGACGTGATCCTGACAAGCATCGGCATGTCTCCTTGGAGTAGGTGCCTTACTATTATAGGTTATTTGGTAAGGTAATGAGTGCATGTAGAGGGATCGCCTTGGAGAGGGATCGCATGTAGATGGATAGCATCAGGGTGTCCACCGGCCCGCGGGCCACGTGGACTCACCCGGGAAATCGGCAGTCCAATGTCGGCACAAACGCGGGGCACTCCGATGGCTGAACGGGACCATTTTCGTCCGGCCGGGATTGCCTCCCCGGCGCGGCTTCGGGTACCCTGATAGGGTGACCCGCCCCCTCCCCCCCTCCACCCGGCCGACCATGCGCACCAGACTACCCGCTCTTCGCGTCCTGATCCTCACCGTGGCCACCGCCACCGCCCTCCCCGCCACCCCCCGCCCCCTCCCCGCCCAGCAGCCCCCCGTCACCGTCACGGCGGAGGACTACGCGCGCGCCGAGTCGTTCCTGTCCGGCGGGACCGCGCGGCTCGTCTTCGGCGCGTCCGTTCAGCCCGCCTGGCTGCCCGGCGACCGCTTCTGGTACCGCAGCGCCACACCCGGAGGCACCGAATTCATCCTGGTGGACCCCGCCGCCGCCACGCGCACGCATGCCTTCGATCATGCGCGCCTGGCCACCGCCCTGGGTGCGGCCACCGGCACCACCTACCAGGCGCTGGAACTCCCCTTCCGCACCTTCGAGCGGAGCCCCTCCGGCGACGCCGTCACCGTGCGGGTCGACGACGCGTACCTGCGCTGCGATCTCGGCGACTACAGCTGCGCCCCGTCCCCGTCCCCGCGCGAGACCGACCCCAACGCGATCGTGTCGCCGGACGGGACGAAGGCCGCCTTCATCCGGGACCACAACCTCTGGGTGCGCGACCTGGAAGGCGGCGCCGAGACCGCGCTCACCACCGACGGCGTCCAGGACTACGGCTACGCGACCAACAACGCGGGCTGGGTCAAGCGCGACTCGCCGGTGCTGCTGTGGTCGCCGGGGTCCGACATGATCGCGACCTTCCAGCACGACGGCCGCGGCGTGGGCGAGATGCACATGGCCACCACCAATGTGGGGCACCCCGAGCAGGCGTCGTGGAAGTACCCGCTGCCGGGTGACAGCCTGATCTTCCGCATCAGCCGCGTGGTGATCCACCTGGACGGGCCCAGGATGGTCCGGCTGCGGATGCCCCCGGACCCGCACCGCTCCTCCATCACCGACCACGTCGCCGGGCGGGGTGGCGTGCTGCTGGACGCCGAGTGGAGCGCCGACGGCTCGCAGCTTGCCTTCGTGTCGAATTCGCGCGACCACAAGCACGCTCAACTCCGCGTGGCGGACCCCGAAACGGGCACGGTCCGGGACGTGCTCGACGAGACGGAAGAACACTTCTTCGAGTCGGGCTCGGGCACGGTCAACTGGCGAGTGCTCGAGGCGTCGAACGAGGTCATCTGGTTCTCCAAGCGGCACAACTGGGGACACCTGTACCGCTACGACCTGACCACCGGCGAACTGCTGGACAGGATCACCACCGGGGACTGGAACGTCCGCCAGCTGCTGCGGGTGGACGAAGAGAGCCGGCAGCTCTACTTCACCGGCACGGGACGCGAGCCGGGCGACCCCTACTTCCAGTATTTCTACAAGATCGGGATGGACGGCACGGGACTCGAGCTCCTCACCCCCGACAGCGCCAACCACACCGTCACCCTGTCCCCCTCGGGCGACTACTTCGTCGACAGCCATTCGACCCCCGTCATCCCCCCTGTTACGGTCCTGCGCAACATGGACGGCGACGTGGTCATGGAACTGGAGCGGGCGGACATCTCGCGTCTGGCCGACAGCGGCTGGCAACCCCCCGAGCCCTTCACGGTCAAGGCGCGGGACGGCGAGACCGACCTGTACGGCCTCATGTACAAGCCCACCCACTTCGACCCTTCGCGCTCGTATCCGGTGGTCAACTACCTGTATCCGGGGCCGCAGTCGGGCAGCGTGGGCTCTCGTTCGTTCCGCGCGTCACGCGGTGACAAGCAGTCGATCGCCGAGCTGGGCTTCATCGTGGTGGAGGTCGACGCCATGGGCACGCCCGGGCGCTCCAAGGAGTATCACGACGCCTACTACGGCAACATGGGCGACAACGGGCTGCCCGATCAGGTGGGCATGGTGCGGCAGCTCGGCGCCCGTCACCCCTGGATGGACCTTGACCGGGTCGGGATCTGGGGGCACTCGGGAGGCGGCTTCGCCAGCACGGCGGGCATCCTGCGCTACCCGGACTTCTACAAGGTGGCGGTGTCGCAGGCAGGCAACCACGACAATCGCAACTACGAGGACGACTGGGGCGAGAAGTGGCAGGGGCTGCTCGAGACCTATCCGGACGGCAGCACCAACTACGACAACCAGGCCAACCAGCTGGTCGCCGAGAATCTGGAAGGGAAGCTGCTGCTGGCCCACGGGACCATGGACACCAACGTGCCCCTGTACAACACGCTGCTCGTAGCGGACGCGCTCATCGCGGCGGACAAGGACTTCGATCTGATCATGATGCCCAACCGCGGTCACGGATTCGGCAACGAGCCGTACATGATGAGGCGAAGGTGGGACTACTTCGTGCGGCACCTGCTGGGCGTCGAGCCGCCCGAGTACACGATCGGCGCCCGGAGCAGACCGGTCAGTTGAGGGGGGAACCTTGCAGTCCGCGCACCCGTCGTGGCACCTTTTGGCTCCCGACGGGGCTTGAGGAGATCGAAACGGGAAATCTGCGGCCCTTGCCCAAGGGCCTGCGGAGATCCCCACTCCAACAGAGGATCTGATTTGTCGAGCCAGGCCACATCCGCCCTCCTCCTGACCGCAACCGCCTTTTCGCTGGCCATGGGCACCCCGGCTGTGGCCCAGGTGGAAACCACCGCTGGCCAGGAGGAGCCCTCGGGCCGTGCCTGGAACGTGGCTCTGTGGGTCAAGGCAGGGTACCAACTGCCTGCCGTGCCACCCCGGTCACCACCAACTCCTGCAGCTTGAGAGCCTGGCCGGTGAGTTCGGCGTTCAACTCGACCGCTCCACCTGCGGGTACTTCGACCTGAAGGGTCTGCGAGCCGTATCCGAGGATCTCGAAGGTGAGCTGGTGGGTACCGGCCGGGACACCCACGATCACGTAGCGGCCCGACGCGTTGGTGAGGACGCCCCCCTCCGCGTCGTCGAGCCGCACGATGGCCGACTCGAGCATCTGGCGCGTCGCAACGTCGGACACTGTGCCGGTGATGTTGCCCGTCTGCGCCGCCGCGGGCGTGACCGCGAAGAGCAGGCCGACCAAGGTCGCGCCCGCGAGCAGTGGTGCCTGCTTTCTACGCCCCCCTCTGAAGACTTTCCGAACATCTAACAGAAGCGATCGACTCATGCCAACCTCCTTGGGTGTGGCGGATCGACCCGCGCCCTTCGGCTTCCGTGACTGGCGGGTCCCCCTCCCACGGAGGTAGGGCAGAAGCCGATTTCGCGGGTGGGTTTTGGGGTGCCCGGTGATTCAGCCGGGACAGCCGCTCATCCGCGTCGTTATGGTGACACTAATCCTCAAACAAGCGCGACTTGTGCACCGCATCTACCAATGAGTACCGGAAAGGCTTATCCTGATTGCAGTTAGGAGCATCCGGCGCGAGTCGTCGGGTTCCAACCAGGAGGCCTTTCCGGTGAAGACAATATCGCACAAACAGAGCCGCAGGAACAGTGCCCGGCGGAAGCGGAAGCTGAAGGCGCGCCATGCCGGGGCGAGGCGGCCGAGGGCCCGGTGGCAGCCGGTGTTCGGCGCGGGCAAGGTCCACTACGAGATCGGGGCGCGGATCAACGCAATGAGCTACGGAGGCATCGGCGCGATGCGGCGGCTGGCGTCGAAGCTGGGCCTGGTCCGGGAGATCGACGCGCGGCTGAAGGTGCTGAAGCGGCACCTGCCCTACTTCGAGTCGGATCATGTGCTGAACATGGCCTTCAACGTGCTGTGCGGGGGCACGCGGCTGCAGGACCTGGGCAGCCTGCGCAACAACGCGGCCTATATGGACGCGCTGGGCGCGGAGACGATCCCGAGCCCGACGGCGGCGGGCGACTTCACGCGCCGCTACGGCGAGGCGGACGTGATCGAGCTGATGGAGAGCATCAACGCGGTGCGGCCGCAGTTGTGGCGGGGCCGGGCCCGGGACCTGCTCGCGCCGGTGGCCTACGTGGATGTGGACGGGACGCTGGCGCCGACGCTGGGCGACAAGAAGGAGGGCATGGACATGTCCTACAAGGGGGTGTGGGGCTACCACCCGCTGGTCGTCTCGCTGGCCAACACGGGTGAGGTGCTCTACCTGGTGAACCGCCCGGGCAACGCGGTGAGCCACCAGGGCGCGGCGGAGTGGATCGACCGGGCGGTCGCCCTCGTGTCGCCGCATGCCGAGCGGGTGTGCCTGCGCGGGGACACGGACTTCTCGCTGACCGCCCACTTCGACCGCTGGAGTGTGGACGCGGACTTCATCTTCGGCTTTGACGCCCAGCCGGCGATGGTCAAGCGGGCTGAGGGGCTGGAGGAGGCGGCGTGGAAGCGGCTGGAGCGGCGGCCGGGGTACACGTCGCGGACGGGGACGACGCGGAGCAAGCGGCAGGACGTGAGGGGACGCATCGTGCTTGAGCGGGGCTACGTGAACAAGCGGCTCAACCATGAGGATGTGGCCGAGTACGAGTATCAGCCGGGGAAGTGCCGGGAGACCTACCGGATGGTGGTGGTGCGCAAGAACATCAGCAAGACGAAGGGTGAGCTGACGCTGCTGGACGAGATCCGCTACTTCTTCTACATCACCACGCGGCGGGACCTGAGCGCGGCCGGGGTCGTCCGGCTGGCCAACGCCCGCTGCGACCAGGAGAACGTGATCGCGCAGCTGAAGGGCGGCGTGGGCGCCATGCGGGTGCCCCTCTACGACTTGGTGAGCAACTGGGCCTACATGGTGATGGCGGCGCTGGCGTGGAACCTGAAGAGCTGGTTCGCCATGATGATGCACTTCAAGGCCGACCGCCGGAAGTACATCGCCATGGAGTTCAGGACGTTCATCCGCGAGATGATCCTGCTGCCCTGCCAGGTCATCCGGCGGGCTCGGCGCACGACCCTGCGGATCATCGGCTGGCAGCCCTCGGTCGACCGGCTGTTCAGCACCTGGAACACGATCGAGCGGACCGGCTTCCGGTAACGCCGCCTCGTCCCCTCCGTCGTGTCGCGAACGTAGTACCGCTTCGGGGACCGGTGTCCCCCGGCACCAAAACACCCCTCCGAACGAGCGTCCCGGCGACCGGAAACAAGCATCGGCCAGCCCGTAAGGCTCCCTCCAGCCGCTTCCCAAGCGGCAACCGGGCTGCAAAAGCCACGCCGCACAACCAAAACCTGCCTCCGGGACCGTACTCGCTTATTTTAGGCCTAATGGGGGCTCGGCCACCAAAGCGCAAGCAGAAACGTTGCCCGCCCTCTCAGCAGGTCAGGCAGCGATGGCTGTTGGCCGACCCCAGCTTCTCCAGCAGTGCAACCGTAGCGGGTAGCGGCGAGACCCGTTGGACCGGCCCGTTGGCCAGGTCCGCGACGGTCTGTCCGCGGCGGCTCACCGCCCTGATGTCGCCACCCCGCTCCACGAGGTAGATGATGAGCTCGTGGTCACCCCGCGCGGCCGCGTGGTGGAGCGCATTGTAGCCGTTGTGGTCACGGGCGTTGACATCCGCGCCGAGCTCCTCCACCAGGTAGCGGATGGCCGGGAGCCAGCCGTCGGGTGCGTGGCGGTGGGCGTTGCCGGCGAACCCCTCGCCGTAGCCGACACCGGACGCGGCATGGATCGGCCACACGCCCGGGCCGCCCACGTCGACGGGCGGAAGCCCCGACGCGTCCGGCTCGAGTGCCCGCAGGGAGTCGCCCACCGCGGACGCGCGGACAAGGTCTTCACGAACGGTCTCGTCGAGATCGTCCAGAAGGTCGTCCGGGAAGCTGTCCTGCATGTCGGCCGGGAGGTCGTCGCGTACCGACCGCATGAGCGCCACGCGCCCGGAGTCCGCCAATTCCGAGTAGGTGGAGTCGGAGGCAAGCTGCCTCCGGTTCTGCTGCCGGAGGGATTCGTCCGGCGAAAGGCGGCGCCTCTGCGGAGGCGCCTTGGTGGCGACATCGGGGTCGGCGCCGTATGCGGCCAGGAGCCGCATCGCCGCCACGTCGGTCGCGTAGGCGGCCCGCCAGAACGCGGTCGCGCCTTCGGTGTCGACGAGGCCGCAGTTGCGGTTGCCGCACCCGCTGTACTCCATGTACCACGGGTGGAGCGTGAGCCGCACGTCCGGGTCCGCGCCCACTTCCAGGAGCGCTTCCATCACGTCCACGTAGGTGGCCGTCTGCAGCCCCATCTCCTGGGGTTGCGGATAGCGGGTGCGGGGCTGCCAGCGTGCGTTCACCGCGGCCCAGAGCGGGGTCGCGCCGTTGAGCGCAGACGCGACGGAAGGATCGGCGCCCCGTGCGACCAGCTCCAGGGCCAGGTCGAACTGGCCGTTGATCGTCGCCATGAGCAGGGGGCTGGTCCCGTCGCTGGCGCTGGGCAGGTCGATGTCGGCACCGCCATCCAGCAGTGCTGCCGCCGCCTCGCGGTGGCCTTGGCGAACCGCGTGCAGGAGCGCCGTCAGGCCACCCTTCGCGGTGATCCGCCGAGGACGGAAGTCGTCCTCTTCTTCCTCCTCTTCGTCTTCGGGAAGCCCTTCGGCGTAGACCGCGCGCGCCGCCCGCACGGCAGCCTGGAACTCCCCGGCGGTCGGGCTGCGGGCGCCGTCCGCCGTCAGCGCCTTGATCGCGTTGCTGCGACGCCTGTTCGCGAGCCGGTCGAGAGCGGAAAGGGCGACCAGGTCTTCCACCCGGCTGGTGATGTCCGGATCCGCACCGGCATCCAGGAGCGCACGGATCGCGTCCACGCGGTTCATGGAGGCCGCGAACATCAGCGGGGTCTGACCCCACCCGGCTTCGCGCGCGTTGACGTCGGCTCCCCGTTCGATCAACGCCACGACCAGCTCCGCCGCCCCCGCCGCGGCAGCGAGGTGGAGCGGCGTGGCCCCCGTCCCCGGCGCGGCCGCCGTCGCGTCGCCGCCGGCCTCCAGGAGGAGCACTGCCATCGATGTGTGGCCGTTCCTCGCGGCGATGTGCAGCGGCGCATACGACCCGATCCGCGTTGCCGGAGCCACCGCGGCCCCGGCATGGAGGAGCATCCGCGCCAACTCCGCGTCGCCGTATTCGGCGGCCCAGTGCAGCGCGGTCATCCCGTCACCCTGGGCCGCGTTGACATCGGCACCGCCCGCGAGAAGCTCCCGCACGGCCGCCACATCTCCCCGCATCGCCGCGTCGGCCACGGGGGAATCGGGACCCGGCAAGGACGACTCGGGACCCGGCAAGGACGACTCGGGACCCGGCATCGCCCCCGTGAGCGCCAGCACCATGGCGCCGGCCAGAAGTGTCACGCGTTTCATGGTCACCCCTGCGTCGCCGCCGAAGACCCCGGCATCAGCGAGAACTCGCCCGTACTGTCGCCGAAGCCCGGCATATCCATGCCCAGCCCGTTGAGCGCCGCCAGCATGGCGTTCGCCATCGGCGTCCCGTCCGGTGCCTTCAGGTGGAGGTTCCCCTCCAGCTGGCCATCGGCCCCGCCCAGGAGGATCAGGGGACAGCGGCGGTGGTTGTGCAGGTTCGAGTCCGCCATCGGCGAGCCCCACATGATCATCGTCTTGTCGAGCAGGCTCTCGTCGCCCTCCATGCTCTGCTGGAGCTTGTTCAGGAAGTACGGGAGCTGTCCCACCCGGTACTGGCAGATCCTGTTGAACTCGAGGATCCCCTCTTCCCTGCTGCCGTGGTGGGACGCGGGGTGGAACGGCCGGTCCGAACCGCTCTCGGGGAAGACGCGGTTGTCGGCGTCACGGCCCGTCTTGAAGGAGATGACCCGGGTCATGTTCGTCTCGAGGGCCAGCACCTGCAGGTCGAACATCAGCCTCATGTGCTGCGAGAAGGAATCGGGCACGCCCGCGGGCGCCTCCGGCAGCTCCCGTTCCTCGCCGCCGGTGTTGCGGGACTCGACCGTGGCGATACGGCGCTCGATCTCGCGCACGTTCTCCAGGTAGCGGTCCATGCGGACGCGGTCCACCGCCCCCAGCTCCCGCTTCAGCGACGCGATCTCGCCGGCCATCCAGTCCAGAATACTCCTCCGCGAAGCCCGGCGCGCGGCCCGCTCCTCCGGCGTGCCACCGGCCCCGAAGAGCATGTCGAAGGCGACGCGCGGGTCGCGGATCATGGGTAGCGGCTCGTTGGGCGTCGCCCAGCTGATCGTGTCGGTGTAGGCGCAGGAGTAGTTGTACGTGCAGCCCCCCGCCTGGTCGAGGTTCTCGATGCAGAACTGCATGGAGGGGAGTGGCGTGTCCTGGCCGAAGCGCTGGGCGTACAGCTGGTCGAGCGACGTGCCCACATGGATGTCGGAGCCCTGTGTCTGCTTCGGATGGGACTGGGTCAGGAAGACCGCGCTGGAGCGGAAGTGGTCGCCGCCGATCTCGGGCGTCGTGAACGCCTCCGCCATGCGCACGTCGGTGTTGCTGACGATGGTCAGGTGTTCCTGGAAGGGCTTCAGCAAGGAGAGCGCGCTCTCCGGGAGGATTTCGAAGTCCTTACCGGTTGTCGCCGGGGCGAAGAGGTGCTTCGTGGCCCCCCATTCGTTGCACCCGGGCAGTCCGTGCACTTCCTCGATGCACACAAGACGCGTCGGACCCGACACCGCCGTCGCGTCCGCGCGCAGGCGCCCGGCCGGAATCATGGCGTCGAGGAGCGGCAGCGCCGCGGTGGCGCCCAGACCGCGAAGGAACGTCCTGCGGGGGATGTGTGTGCCGGTGATGAATTGCATGGTTCCCTCGGTTCTACTGGTTGTCCCGGGAGCGAGATGTCCCGGCATCGGCCTCGCCGGCGCTTGTGGCCGCCGTAGCCTGCCTAAATCTGAAGGCGTCACTCCGGACCACGCCAAGAATGAGTGAAGAGACGGGATATCCGTCCGCCTCGGCCCGCCGCACGATCTCCCTGACGGCGGGTTGGTCGTAGTATTCCACGCGGCGGCCCAGTGCGTACGCCATGAGGTTCTCGGTGAAGGTGCGCACCAGGGGGAGCGGCCGCTTGAGCAGTGCCCTCGACAGCTCGGCCGGCGTCGCCACCGGCGTCCCGTCGTAGAAGTCGCCGCGAGTGTCCAGGGGGACGCCGTTTTCCAGCGACCGCCATTTCCCCGTGACGTCGAAGTTGTCGAGCGCCAGACCGATCGGGTCCATGAAACGGTGACAGGATCGGCACGCCGGGTTTTCGCGGTGGATCTCCATGCGTTCCCGGGTCGTGAGTATCCGGCCATCGCGCGACGCCTCGGTCTCCTCGAGGTCGGGGATTCCGGGCGGGGGCGGCGGCGGCGGCGTGCCCAGCATGACTTCCATGACCCACTTGCCGCGCAGCACCGGCGACGTGCGGTTGGCCAGCGACGTGAGGACCAGGACGCTCCCGTGCCCCAGCAGACCGACACGCCGGTCGTCGGGGTAGCCGACCCTGCGGAAGTGCGACCCTGACGCGCTGGGGAAGCCGTAGTGGGCGGCCAGCCGCTCGTTCACGAAGGTGTAGTCCGCCCGGTAGAGGTCCAGGATGCTCCGGTCCTCGCGGACGAGGCTGTTGAAGAACAGCTCCGTCTCCCGGCGCATGGCGTCGGCCAGGTTGTCGTCGAAGTTGGGGAAGAAATTCGGGTCCGGGTGGACCTTGTACAGGTCCTGCAGGCGAAGCCACTGCCTTGCGAAGCGGCTCCCCAGCGCGCTTGAGCGCGGGTCCTCGAGCATGCGCAGGGCCTGCCGCTCAAGCTCGCCCTCGTCTTGCAGCCGTCCATCGGCCGCCACGGACATCAGTGCTTCGTCAGGCGGCGCGCCCCAAAGGAAGAAGGAGAGCCGGGACGCCAGATCCACGCTTGAAACCGGGTAGACTTCGCCGGGCTCGACGTCCTCGGGCTCGCGCTCGGGGCGGAAGACGAAGTGCGGGCTCGCCAGGAGGGCCTCGAGAGCACGGCGGACGCCTTCCTCGAAGCCACCCGTCCCGGCGCCGCTCTCAAAGAAGGTCATCAACCCCTGCACATCCGACATCGTCGCGGGACGGCGGTAGGCGCGGGTGGCCAGCCCCTCGATGATCCGCCGGGCGCAGGGTCGTAATTCCTCCCGCGAGGTCGGCCGGCAGACGAAGATCTTGCGTCGCGTGGGCGTGTCGGACACGCCCGTCACGTTGAGCGGTCCCCGGATCACGAGTTCCCTGAGGTGCGGCAGAGTCGTAATTCCGCTTCCGCCAGAGCCCCCGCCCGCCATGGACCAGTCATGAGGCCGGATCAGATCCTCGTAGGGCCCGTCGAAACCACGGATGAAGGTGGCGGACACCGGCTTCTGGCCGGCGCGAACGAAGACGGGGCCCGTTTGCACCGGGTTCGCGCCGCGTCCGTCGGCACCCGCACCCGTGCGAGCATGAAAGAGAAGGGCGACACGCTCGCCGTCGACGGAGATGTCCACATCCTCGAAGCGGGAGTTCGCGCCTGACGAGAACCCCAGTTCGAAGACGTATTCCCCGTCCGCGGGGAAGACGTGGTTGACGACGATGCCGCCCCGTGTCCCGTAGGGTGCCCCCTCGATCCGGTCCCACGGGTGCTGCGAGGCATAGTCCGTCTGCTTGTACGCGCGATCCACCGGAGGCGCGGTCCGGTCTCCCACCGCCCAGCGGCTGATCTCGGCCGCCGCGTTCAGGTACGACTCCACCAGGGTGGGCGACATGACCTGAACGTCCGCGATGTTGTCGAAGTTGGCGCTCATCTGGTCGAGGGGAAGCCAGTCTCCCGCGTCGACGTCAAGCTCCAGCAGGTCGTGCACCGCCCGTTCGTACTCGGGCCGGTTGAGGCGCTGGAAGGTGCGGGGCCCGGGGTTGGGACGCCCGGCTGCCGTGACATCGAGGATGCTCTCGAGTCGCTCGGCCAGTACGACAAGGGTGTCACCGGCGGGCCTGCGGGTGCCTGGAGGCGGCATCATTCCGGCGCGGAGCTTGCGAACCATCCGCTCGGCGATGTCGGCGTTGCCCCCGGCCTCCTCCACCGTGAAGCCTTCCAGCGACAGGTTGCCGACGAGGCGGCGGTCATTGTGGCAACGGACGCAGACGCGCTGGACGACTTCGGTTTCGGGTGAGGTGGCGGACCGGGACGCCGGTGCGGCACGGGAGGCGACCGGCCATGCGCCCAGAGGCGATCCGACCGCCGCCTGCCGCCATGAGTACTCGGCGCCGGTATCCCGGCCGGCGAGGACCAGAACGGCCCCCAGCACCAGGATTGGAACACCGAATGATTTCATGTCTGGCTCCGGAGAGGATACCCGCATGCTCCGGAGAGGGCATATCGCATGCTCTGGAGAGCGCATCCGCACACGTTCACACTAGCGACGGCGGGACGGGAGAGGCAAGGGGTTACCGCGGATTCGTGTACCCTTTTGGATACACCAGAAGTGCCAGCAGTTGACCCGTTCGACCGAGCCTGCACCGCACCGGCTCACGCCGGACTGTCGTAGGTCCCCCAGACGCTGCGCAGCGCATCGCTGATCTCGCCAAGGGTCACCCCGCCCTTTACCGCTTCGACCATCGCCGGAAGCAGGTTCGAGTCGCCCGTGGCAACCTGCCGCACACGGCCAAGATGGCCCTGCACCGTGGCCTCGTCCCTCGCGGCTCTAAACTCGGCGAGGTCCGTGACCTGGCGGGCCTCCAGCTGCCCGAAATCCGGCCCCGGCGGCGGCTCGCTGGCGTCGTCGGTCTCATAGCGGTTCACGCCCACCACGACGCGCTCTCCCGACTCGATCTCGAGCTGATGCCGGTACGCGGCCCGGTGGATCTCCTCGCGCATGAACTCGATGGCCGCCGAGGCGCTGCCCGTCTCGTCGATTCGCGCCATGTGCGCGAGCACCTCGGCCTCGAGGCGGTCGGTGAGGTGTTCGACGAGGAAGCTTCCCCCGAGGGGGTCCACCCACTCCGTCACTCCCGATTCCTCGGCCAGGATCTGCTGGGTGCGCAGGGCCAGCGCGGCGGCCTCGGCGGTGGGCAGCGCGAGAGCCTCGTCGTAGCCGTTGGTGTGCAGCGACTGGGTGCCGCCCAGCACCGCCGCCAGCGCCTGGATCGTGACCCGGACGACGTTGTTCATCGGCTGCTGGGCGGTCAGCGTGGAACCGCCCGTCTGGGTGTGGAAGCGAAGGCGGCACGAGCGGTCCGAGGCGCCGAAGCGTTCCTTCATGATGCGCGCCCACACCCGCCGGGCCGCACGGAATTTGGCGACCTCCTCGAAAAGGTTGTTGTGCGCGGCGAAGAAGAAGGAGACGCGCGGGGCGAAGTCTTCCAGCTCCACCCCTCGGGAGAGGGCGCGGCGGACGTATTCGACCCCGTTGGAGAGGGTGAAGGCGATTTCCTGCGCAGCGGTGGACCCCGCCTCGCGGATGTGGTAGCCCGAGACCGAGATCGTGTTCCAGCGGGGCAGCTCGGCAGAGCAGAAGGACATCAGGTCGCTGACCAGGCGAAGCGAGGGCTCGACCGGGTAGATGTAGGTGCCCCGGGCGATGTACTCCTTGAGCACGTCGTTCTGGACGGTCCCCCGCAGCCGGGTGCGGGAGACGCCGGTCTCGTCCGCCACCGCCGCGTAGAGGGCCAGCAGGATGGGTGCGGTCGCGTTGATGGTCATCGAACACGACACCGCGCCCAGGTCGATGCCGCGAAAGAGGGTCCGCATGTCCGCGATTGAATCGATCGCAACCCCGACGCGCCCCACCTCCCCCGCGGCCATCGCCGCGTCGGAATCGAAGCCCATCTGGGTGGGGAGGTCGAAGGCGACGGAGAGGCCGGTGGTGCCGCGGCCGAGCAGAAAATGGTAGCGCTGATTGGTGTCCTCGGCCGTGCCGAAACCGGCGTACTGGCGCATCGTCCACACGCGTCCCCGGTACATCGAGCCGTAGACACCACGCGTGAAGGGGTAGCCGCCCGGCTCGCCGAGGTCTTCGCCGACATCGAATCCCTCGGGCAACTCGTCAAAGACCGCACCGTCGTCGTTTCGTGTCACGCTGCCTCCACCTCGTCGTACTCGACCAGGATCTGCCCCTTCTCCACCGCCTCTCCGGGCTCCACCAGGATCCGCCTGACCGTGGCGGTCGCGGCGGCCCGCAATTCGTTTTCCATCTTCATGGCCTCCACGATCAGGACCGTGGCCCCCCGCTCCACCACCCCACCCTCCTGCACGGCCACCTGAACCACCAGGCCCGGCATGGGTGCCTTGAGGGCCGGGGTCCCGGCCGCGCCCGCGGCCATCCCGGAGAGCTGCCGCACCTTTGCCTCTCGCTCGTCCAGGACATCGGCCCGCACGGTGCGGCCATCGAGGTCGAGGTCCCATTCGCCCCTGGACCCCGCCCGGGCCAGCAGCGCGAAAGAGGCACCGTCCAGAATCAGGGAATGCCCGCCCGGCGGGCTCGTCGCGGCCAGGGAGGCTGCGCGGCGGCGGCCGTCGATGACGACCTCCCCATCCGCGCCGACGACGACCTCGTGCTCCTTCCCGAGCAGAGAGACCACGTACCGCGTTCCCCGGCGCGCTTCCCGTCGCTCGGAGGTCATCGGGAGCCGCCCGGCCCGTGGGACCCGTGCGCATCGAGACCGCGCCGCCACGGGGAGAAGGGCGCGCCGCCCCGGCCGATGCGGGGAGCCGCCCGACCGCGCCGCCTCTGGTGTTCCAGGAGGGCGGCGGCGGCCACCATCGCATCCCGCTCCGCCGCGGGAACGTCCGCGGTGAAGAGTTCGGGGTGCTCGGCGAGGTATGCGGTCGAAAGGCGGCCCCCGAGGAAGTCGGGCTCCTCCATGATCCGGGCGAGCAGAGGCGCGCTGGTGGACACGCCGGCAATCCTGAACTCCGCGAGCGCCCGCCGCATGCGCCGGATGGCCGACGGTCGGTCGGAGCCACCGGTGATCAACTTGCCGAGGAGGGGGTCGTAGTGGAGGCCGATCTCCGACCCACGCGCGATCCCCCCGTCCCAGCGCACCCCGGGGCCGCCGGGGAGCACCAGTTCGCTGACACGGCCGGTCGCGGGGAGGAAGCCGTCGAACGGGGACTCGCTGGTGATCCGGCACTCGATCGCATGGCCGCGCAGGGGGATCTCCGGCTGCCGCAGCGGCAGCGCCTCGCCCGACGCGACGCGGAACTGCCACTCCACCAGATCGACGCCGGTGACCAGTTCGGTGACCGGGTGTTCGACCTGGAGGCGGGTGTTCATCTCCAGGAAGAAGAACTCGCCGTCCTGGTAGAGGAATTCGACGGTACCCGCCCCCACGTACTTCACGGCGCGCGCGGCGCGCACCGCCGCCTCACCCATCCGCTGCCGCTCGTCCGGGTTCAGGAGAGGCGAGGGCGCCTCCTCCACCAGCTTCTGATGCCTCCGCTGAATCGAGCATTCCCGTTCGTAGAGGTGTACGACACTGCCGCGGGTATCTCCGAAGAGCTGGACCTCGATGTGGCGAGGCCGCTCCAGAAACCGTTCCACATAGACACGTCCGTCCCCGAACGCGGCTTCGGCTTCGCGCACCGCCGCCGCGAACGCCCCGGGGGCCTCCTCGGCCACCCGCACGACGCGCATCCCCTTGCCTCCACCACCCGCGGCCGCCTTCAGCACGACCGGAAGCCCCACGGACTCGGCGGCCTCTCGCGCGGCCGGTCCGGACGCCAGCGGCTCTGCGGTTCCGGGTACGACTGGCACTCCCGCGGCGGCCATGCGGCGACGGGCTTCCGTCTTGTCCCCCATGGCCCGGATCGTCGAGGCGGACGGACCAACGAAGGTCAACCCCGCCCCGGCGACGGCCTCGGCAAAGTCCGCGCGTTCGGCCAGGAAGCCGTAGCCCGGGTGGACCGCGCGCACCCGCGCCCGGCCGGCGACGTCGAGAAGCCCGGCGATGTCCAGATAGCTCGCGGATGCCCTCGCCGGACCGATGGGGTACGCTTCATCGGCGTGCTGAACATGCGGAGACTCGCGATCCGCGTCGGAGAAGACCGCAACAGAGCGAATCCCGAGTTCCCGGGCACCCCGGATCACCCGAAGAGCGATTTCGCCGCGGTTGGCGACAAGAACGGATTCGATCAACGCCGGATCTCGGTCACGGCCGGGACTCTCCCGGGGCTACTTGGCGGAACGGAGCAGGACCGCGCACCGTCGGCGCGGCCCTGCTATCAATCTAGCACCCCGCGGCGTTGGACTCCGCGTCTACGGGTCGTTCCTACCCGTTACCGTGGTCTCCGAGCCGTCCCGCCAGATCCGGAACTCGATCTCTTCGTCTTCTTCATAGGAGCGCAGGATACGACGCAGCTCCGCGCCATCGTCAACGCGACGCCCGTCGACCGCGACCACCACGTCCCCGGGACGGAGGCCGAGCCGCGACCCGTCGACCACATCCGCGACGAGGACGCCCTCCTCGGTCCCGAAGTAGACGCCGAGGCCCGGGTTGAGTTCGACCAGATCGAGGCCGTGCCCTCGGGCCGTCAACTGAAACGTCCGGAAGACGGGTGTGTTGATCTGCACGCGCCAGGAGGGGACGTCCTCGCGCTCGCGCGGCGTCACCGTGAGTGACATCCGCTCTCCGCGGCGCTCCACCTCCATCACGACGGGGTCGCCGGGGGGGAGATCCCCCAGCAGGGCGATCAGGCGCTGGGCGGGAAAGGACTGGTCGTCATCCAGGCGCGCCTCCGCATCGTCGTCCAGCGGCTGGGTCAGGTCCTGTCCGTTGAAGGAGACGATGACATCGCCGGCACGGACACCTGCCCTGTCAGCCGGACCACCATTGACGATCCGCGTGACCCTGGCTCCCCGATCCTCCAGTTCACCGTCGAGTTGCATCTCGAGCCACACCCCGATCACAGCAGCCGGAGCCAGGAAGAAGCCTCCAACGCCGAGGTGAGCCGGCAGCTGCGACCCGATGTGCGCGTCCTCCCACTCCCGGTTCCACTCTTGCGCCACCTTCGCCCACTCGCGACCGGCTTCCTCCCACCTGGGCGCCTCCTCCTCCCACTGTTGCCGCCACTCTTCCGCCATCTTCGCCCACTCGCGACCGGCTTCCTCCCACCTGGGCTCCGCCTCCCGCCATTCCTGCCGCAGTTCCGCGGCCAGCTCATCCAGATGCCGCCGGGTTTCCTCCAACTGCCGCTGTAGCTCTCTGCGCCGCTCCGTGTCCTGTCCCGCGAGCCCGGGTGGCGACAGTGCCGCCCCCGTGACCCCGACAACGAACATCACAGCGAGCCACCACCTGGTCCGCCACCGAGCAGCCCGTGGACAAAATCCGTCTCTCATTTGCGCTACCCTCCTCACTGGCACTCAACCGCGTGTCGCCGGGATCCAGCCCGGGTGACAACTCCATACGGTTGGGACGCAACGACCCCGCCGCGGGGTTGCAGGCTGTGACCCATCACCCGCCTGGCAGCCCGTGGAAGAAACCCCGCTGCATTCGATCGGCGATTTATCCACGGACTGCTAAAGCGGAATGTTGCCGTGCTTCTTCGGTGGGTTCGCGTCCCGCTTCTCGGCGAGCATGTCCAGCGCGTTGATGAGTCGGGGACGGGTGTCCCGAGGGTCGATCACATCGTCCACATACCCGCGAGCCGCCGCCACGTAGGGGTGCGCGAACTTCTCGCGGTAGTCCGCCATCTTCTCCTCGGTCGTGGCCCGGGGATCGTCCGACGCCGCGATCTCCCTGTGGAAGAGGACCTCCACCGCGCCCTTCGGGCCCATCACCGCGATCTCCGCCGCCGGCCAGGCCAGGTTCATATCCCCGCGTATGTGCTTGGAGTTCATCACGTCGTAGGCGCCACCATAGGCCTTCCTCGTGATGACCGTGACCTTGGGTACGGTCGCTTCGCAAAACGCGTAGAGCAGCTTCGCACCGTGCCTGATGACGCCGCCGTGTTCCTGGCCCACTCCGGGCAGGAAGCCGGGAACGTCTTCGAAGACGACCAGGGGAATGTTGAAGGCGTCGCAGAACCGTACGAAACGAGCACCCTTGTCGGAGGAATCGATATCCAGCACCCCGGCCAGTACCGCAGGCTGATTGGCTACGATCCCCACCGGGTGTCCCCCCAGATGGGCGAAGCCGGTCACGAGGTTGCGGGCGAACCCGGCGTGAACCTCGTAGAAGTCGGCGTCGTCTACGACCTCGCGGATCACATCCAGTATATCATAGGGACGATTGGGGTTATCTGGTATTAGTTCAAGTAATTTCTGACTCCGCCGATCGTGCGGATCGCGATCGGAGCCCGCGGGCGCACGCTCCGAATTGTTTTGCGGGATGTACCGGAAGAGCTCCCGGACCGCGGCGAGACTCTCGGCCTCGCTGTCGTGTGCGAAGTGCGCGACGCCCGATATCTCGGCGTGAACATCGGCCCCGCCCAACCCCTCCATGTCGATGTCTTCGTGGGTCACCGCCTTCACCACGCCGGGGCCCGTAACGAACATGAAGCTCGTCCCGCGCACCATGTACACGAAGTCGGTGATCGCAGGCGAATACACGGCACCGCCCGCGCACGGGCCCAGTATCACGCTGATCTGGGGGACCACGCCGGACGAGAGGGTGTTGCGCAGGAAGATGTCGGCGTACCCGCCCAACGACACGACGCCTTCCTGGATGCGCGCGCCACCAGAGTCGTTGAGGCCGATCAGCGGCGCCCCGGTCCTGAGGGCCATGTCCTGGAGCTTGACGATCTTTTCCGCGTGTGCTTCGCTCAGCGAACCGCCGAAAACGGTGAAATCCTGCGAGAAGACATGGACGAGCCGCCCCTCGATCGTCCCGTACCCGGTGATCACCCCATCGCCGAGGATCTTCCTGGATTCGAGCCCGAATCCGGTGGAGCGGTGGGTCACGAAGCGGTCGAGCTCCACGAACGACTCTTCGTCCAGGAGGAGGTCGATCCTCTCTCTGGCCGACAGCTTGCCCCGGTCGTGCTGAGCCTGAAGCCGTTCCTCCCCCCCGCCGAGCGCGGCCTCGCGCCCGAGCGCTTCGAGGCGCTCCAGAGCACGCTTCATCGACATGGACGCGGGCAGGTGCCGATTGCCGGGAGCCGGAGGCCGCGGATCAACGGGGTGCCGGGCGTCCGGGCGGCGGAATCGCGGTCAGCTCGGCATCCACGGGGTGCAGATCGCCGTCGAAGATCCTGACCGGATGGAACTCCCGCGTGAGGCGGCCCCCGGAGAAGGAATAGGTGCCTGTGACACCTTCGAACCGGTGGAGTCGCTCGAGGGCGGTGATCATGTCGCCCGACGTGCGAGCGCCCTCGCCGTACGCGCCCAGCGCCATGCGGAAAAGGTCGAAGCCGGCGGCGGGAACCATGCTGTGCAGTGACCGCCGAAAGCGCCTCTCGTACGCGTTGACGAAGTCGGCAGGTGGCTCTCGGACCGTCCCGGGCGGCACCGTACTCAGCGCGATGACGCCGTCGGTATGGCGTCTCGCGACCAATTCGATCACAGACGGCGCGGTCCACGCAGCCGTACCCGCGACCTGGAGGCCCAGTTCGTCGAGGCCGAAGAAAGCGATCTGGGGAGCGAGGAGTTCCACGTCGGCTGGCGGCGCCACGATCACCAGCAAGCTGGGCGCCAGCAACATCACCTCCGTCAGGGGCTCCTCGAAGGTCGTGGTCCCCGGCTGATACGGTATCCGCCGCCGCACAATCCCGCCCGAGGCAGCAAAGGCTTCCTGAAATGCCACCGCCTCCAGTCTTTCGCCGGCGCTGCGCGGGTGAATGACCACGGCGTCGCTGTAGCCGAGATCGGCCACCGCCTCGGCAAGCGCGCGTCCCGCTCCGGGGTCACCCGCGCCGAGGCTGTACACGCCCCTGCGACCGATGGGAAGGTAGCGGGCGGTCGGCGAAAAGAACGGAATGTTGCCGGGAGCATTGCGGGTCGCCACCCCGACATTGTCCGCACCGAGGGGACCGAGGATGGCGACGGCTCCCCGGGATACGAGGGCGGAGACGCCACGCACAGTCCCGGAAGCGGTTCCACGGTTGTCCTCAACCAGCAATTCGACCTGCATCCCCGCTTGCCGCGTGAGTTCCACGGCGATTTCCACACCCTCCATGAACAGGCGGGTGTACTCGCGGTTGGACGGTGACCCCGATACCGGGAGCACGACTCCGATCACCGGCCCGGGCAAGAGCGGTTCCGGAATTCCTTGTTCGGGCGCCGACTCATCGAGTACGCCGCTCCCGCCCCTCGCGCCGGCGGCACACGCGAAGACTGCGCCGACCAACAGGGAGCATATGACGAGCAACAGCGGCGGTCTTCGGTTCATTGTCCTTGCCACGGACTGCTAGGAATCGAGTTCAGGCGTCTCCTCGTCACTCGGAGACGCGGCTTCTTCGTCACTCGCGGACACGGCTTCCTCGTCACTCGTGGACGCGGCTTCCTCGTCGTCGGGATCCGGTCTCGCCCGTCGTTCGGGGGCCTCCAGGACTTCGAGAACGATTCGACGCTCCGAGGCATCGGAGGAAATCACCCGCAACGGGACGGTGTCGCCGACCTGGAAGTAGTTCTCCAGATCCTCCGCGCTGACGGCGGAATGGGACCCGGGCACGAAGCCCTCCACTCTGTGACCAAGATCCATGACAACGCCCCGTTCGTGGAGCCGGACGACACTACCCTCCACTTCCTGCCCCTTGGCGTACTCCGTCACCAGGCTCGGCCATGGATCATCGAACAGTTGCTTGATGCCCAGCGAGATGCGCTTGGTGTCCGAGTCCACGTCCAGGACCATGACATCAACCTGCTCGCCCTTCTGCACGACCTCGGAGGGGTGTTCCACACGACGTGTCCAGCTCATGTCGGAGACGTGCACGAGACCGTCGATCCCGGATTCGATCTCCACGAATGCCCCGAACGACGTAAGGTTCCGGACCGTTCCGGAGAGCTGCGTCCCCGTCGGGTACTTCACGGGGAACGCCAACCACGGATCCTCTTCGATCTGCTTCATGCCGAGGGAGATCTTTTCGTCCTTCGGGTCGACCTTCAGGACCACCGCCTCGATCTCGTCGCCGATGGAAACGAGCTTGGAAGGGTGCCGAACATTGCGCGTCCACGACATTTCGGAGATGTGGACCAACCCCTCGACGCCCTTCTGCAACTCCACGAAGGCGCCGTAGTTCGTGATGGACACGACCTTGCCGCGCACGCGCGCACCGCCGGCGTATCGATCCTCGATGTCCGTCCAGGGATAGGGCAGAAGCTGCTTGAGTCCGAGCGAGATACGCTCCCGGTCCCAGTCGATGTCCAGTACCTTCACGTCCAGCTTCTCGCCGATGCCCACGACCTCGGAGGGATGCCCGACGCGGCCCCACGACATGTCGGTGATGTGAAGGAGTCCGTCGAGTCCGCCGAGATCGATAAAAGCACCGAAGTCGGTGATGTTCTTGACGATGCCTTCCCGGACCTGGCCGTTGAGGAGTTCCTTCACGAGCGCGGAACGCTTCTTCTTCCTCTCGCGCTCGAGGATGACCCTGCGCGAGACGACGATGTTGCGACGGCGCTTGTTGAGCTTGATGATCTTGAAGTCGTAGGTGTCCCCGATCAGATCCTCGATGTTGGGAACTCGTCGCAGGGCGATCTGGGATCCCGGCAGGAAGGCGTCCACGCCCATGATGTCCACCGTCACCCCACCCTTGATCTTGCGCGTCAGCAGGCCCTTCACGGGGCGGTCGTTCTCGAACGCGTCCCTGATCAGCTCCCAGACCCTGAGGAAGTCCGCCTTCTTCTTCGAGAGCACCACGACACCGTCGTCGTCTTCGAGGCTCTCGAGGAGTACTTCGACTTCCTGTCCGGGCTCGATCGACTCGGGGTCCTTGAATTCGTCGAGCGAAACGGCGCCCTCGCTCTTGAAGCCGAATTCGAGGATGACCGTCGAATCGGTGGTCCGCAGAACTCTCGCCTGGACGATCTGGCCTTCGCGGATGTCTCCGCCGGCCGTCTGGTGCTCGGAGAGCATCGCCTCGAAGTCGTCCCGGGAGACATCGAGGATCTCTTCGCCGTACGGATCGTTGAACAGCTCCGGGGAGATCTCGTCAGGGTAGACGCCGTTGTCGTCCGAGGACGCGGGTGCGAGATCCTGGGTATCCGGGGCCGATGGGTTCTCTTGTGTGTCGTTCATGGTTGTCGCTTCGCCAGCACACGTCTGGCGCTCCAGTACTCGATCCGGCCGGCGGAAGTGGCGCGGGAAGGCCGGGTTGAATGAAATGAAGGTCGCCAGGGCCACCCGCTCGTGGTCCGGAACCGATTTTGCACCCTGCCCCACTATGGACGCGCGACGGGACACCAATGGATGCCTCGAGCGCGTTGCACTCGCGCGCGGCTTCAGGGGTACAGTGTTTTATCATAGTGCATTCGAGACCGGAAAGGGAGTGCTAGTCTTGTCCAACGGCACATGAGCCTGAACTCGGATCCTGTTTCCAGCGGGAGATGAGCCTGCAGTCCGGGGCGAAGAGATCATTGGAGGATGATCGTGACACTTCGCACCGAACGGATACGCACCCTCGACCAGCTCCGCGCCTTCCTGGAGGGCAACGAAGCCGCGGACTTCCAGCCCACCCGCCGTGACTCCGCGTACGCCCTCGTGCGCCGGACCCTGGTTCGCTTCGAGTACCACGGCCTCAGGAAGCCGGACAAGGGCCTGGTGAAGCGGTACCTCGAGAAGGTGACGGGCCTCTCCAGGGCCCAGGTCACCCGCCTCATCCGGCAACACCGCCGGACCGGGCACATCCGCGACCACCGCGGCAAGCCCCCGGCCAACGCCTTCGCGCGCCGCTACACCTACCTTGACGCCGCCCTGCTGGCCGAGGTCGACGAGGCCTTCGGCCAGCTCTCCGGACCCGCCACCAAGGTGATCCTCTGGCGCATGTTCCATGTCTACGGAGACGTGCGCTTCGAGCGCCTCGCACGCATCTCAGGAGGCCACATCTACAACCTCCGCAAGACCCGCGCGTACCGCACCGGCCGCCTCACCTTCCGCAAGACCCGGCCTGCTCCCGTCCCCATCGGGGTCCGCCGCAAGCCGAGGCCCGATGGCCAGCCCGGCTTCCTCCGCGTCGACACCGTCCACCTCGGAGACCGGAGCGGCAAGAAGGGCATCTACCTCGTCAACATCGTCGACGAAGTCACGCAGTTCCAACACCTTGGCGCCGTGCCGCGCATCACCCAGCACTTCATGGTCCCCGTGCTGAAGGACCTCATCTCCGCCTTCCCCTTCACCGTCCAGGCCTTCCACGCCGACAACGGAAGCGAGTACATCAACCGCCAGGTCGCCGACCTGCTCAACCAGCTCCACATCGGCACCTTCACGAAGTCCCGGCCCCGCCACTGCAACGACAACGCCCTCGTCGAGGCCAAGAACGGCAGCATCGTGCGCAAGTGGCTCGGCCACATCCACGTCCCCCACGCCCTCGTCCCCCAGGTCAACGACTTCCTCCAAGGCAGCCTCTGCCCCTTCCTCAACTTCCACCGGCCCTGCCTCTTCGCCACCGAGGTCACCGGCCCCAACGGCCGCGTCAAGAGGCGCTACCGGCAGCAGGATGTCGCCACCCCCTACGAGCGCTTCCGGGCAATGCCCGGCGCCGAAGACTTCCTCCGGCCCGGCGTCACCCTCAAAGCCCTCGACCGCCTCGCCGCCGCAACCACCGACCTCGACGCAGCCAAGGCCGTTCAGCGAGCCCGCGACGAACTCCTCCGTGCCATCGGCCAGGCCCGGGACTCCGCCGCATGATCCGCCCCGCGCCCGCCTCAGACTCGCCGCAGACCCTCCCGCGACTCGGGGATCCCCCAGCTCGCCGGTTGCGTCTCTACACCGTTCAGGGGGATAATGATGCTCCCTCAACTGCCACCTGCCCCGTGCTCGGGCTTCATCCCTCGCTCTCAATCCTCGCCGACTTCAGGCTCATCTCCGGGTTGGAAAAGACTGTGCTACGAAGTCTCCGCGCGGGCCGCCGCGGCCGCCTGCACCAAGCGCACGATGGCCTCGGTCTGGGCGGCGGGTTCCAGGTCGGTCGTATCCAGCCGCACTGCGTCGTCCGCGAGCAGCAGCGGGGCGATGGTCCGTGACGAGTCGTGTGCGTCGCGCTGCCTCAGCCGGGCGGCCTCCGCCTCGATCTCGCCGTCGCCGGGCGCCCGGGCGTCTCTCTGCAGTATGCGTCTGCGGGCCCGCTCCCTGGCATCGGCGTCCAGATGGACCTTCACACCGGCTTCGGGGAAGACGACTGTCCCCATGTCCCGCCCCTCCGCCACGAGACCCGGACCCACGGCCGCGGAGCGCTGCAGAGCCAGCAAGTGCGCCCGTACGGACCCGACAGCCGACACCTTCGACACCATCGCGGTAACCCGCTCCGCCCTCAGAGCCTCCTCCGGCACCGCCTCTCCCCCCATCCACACCTCCATTTCGCCGCTGCTCCACCGTACATCGATGTCCAGAGCCGCCAGCTGGTCGGGCGTGACCCCCTCGGCCGCGGCCCCGCCAGGTCCGGCATCGAGCAACCCCAGCGTTACCGCCCGGTAGATGGCTCCCGAATCCATGTGGCGGAAGCCGAGCCGCGAGGCCACGGAGGCGGCGGTGGTCGACTTCCCCGAACCCGCGGAGCCATCGATGGCGACCACCATGCAACCGGCGACCGAGTCCCCCCCGCGACCCGTCCCCGTGCCCCCATCGACCGATCCCGGCGCGGGGTGTGCCTCCGCCGTCTTCCCCACCCTCGCAAGCAACTCCCAGAAGCCGGGAAAGCTCACCTCCGACACCCGTGGATCATCCACCCGGATGTCGCACCCCGGAGTCTGGCCGAGCACCCCGAATGCCATGCCGATGCGGTGATCGTGGAAGCACTCGACCACCCCCGACAACGGGCGGCGCGTGCCCTCGATTTCCAGGCCGTCAGGCAGCTCCTCCACCTCCACACCGATCCGCCGCAGGTTGACGGCCAGCGCCGCCAGCCGGTCCGACTCCTTGACACGCAGCTCTGCAGCTCCGGTAATGCGGGTGACTCCCTCGGCGCGCGCGGCCAGGACGGCCAACACGGGGATCTCGTCGATCATTCCGGGCACCTCCCCCCGCCCCACCTGAACCGACCGCAGCGGGTTCGCCCGCGCAGCGACCCGCAGGTCGCCGACGGGCTCACCTCCTGCGGCCCTGCGCGGGTGGACCTCGATCTCCACACCCATCCGGGCGAGCACCGGCAGGAGGCCCGTCCTCGTCGCGTTGAGCCCGACGGCACGTGCCGTGAGTGGTGCGGCGCCGCCGGCCAGCGCGGCCCAGGCCAGGAAGAACGCCGCCGAGGAGAAGTCGCCCGGCACGTCCATGTCGAGCGGCGCCAGCCGTGGAGGCGGCGCGGCAATCCGGACCATCCACCCATCTTCGGCCGCTCGCTCCACCACGTCGACGCCCATCGCCTCCAACATCC
This sequence comes from Longimicrobiales bacterium, assembly GCA_963555795.3. GTDB lineage: Bacteria > Gemmatimonadota > Gemmatimonadetes > Longimicrobiales > Gaopeijiaceae > Bin94. The sequence goes on from CAUVXA020000007.1 coordinate 2,316,067, forward strand.
GCTCGCTGTGGTCGCGCGACTGCCGGGGCTCGCGGACGTCCACTGCAACTCCCGCGCCCACGCCGGCCAGGAGGATGGCGCTCTTCACCTGCGCGCTGGCCACCTTGCCGTCGTGGCGGATTCCGGTGAGCGCACTGCCGGTAATCCTCATGGGGAGGACTCCACTCCGCTCCAGGTACTCGACCGAAGCGCCCATGCGCCGCAGCGGCCGGGCGATGCGCTCCATCGGCCGGCTGGAGAGCGAGGCGTCGCCGGCCAACACTGCCGAGAGCGGCTGGGCAGCCAGAGCGCCGGCCAGAAGACGGGCACCGGTGCCGCTGTTGCGCAGATCGAGCACCCCGGCGGGACCCGACCACGCCCTCAACCCGCGCCCCCGAATCCGCAGCGACTCACGATCCGCACCCTCCAGGCCCGTGATCTCCACCCCGAGCGCCGCCAGCGCGCGTCCGGTCGCCACCGGGTCCGCCCCCCTGAGCACGCCCCCGATCCGGCTTTCGCCGTCGGCGAGGGCCCCGAGGATCAGGGCGCGCTGGGTGATGGACTTGTCACCCGGCACCCGCAGGGTCAGCGCGTCGCCGCCGTCCACCGTTTCCCCCGTTCGAGCAGGTCCCGCACCCCACGGAAATCCCCCCGCTCCAACATGCGGCGGACCGCCGCCAGGTGACCCTCGACGGCACGCAACGCCGCGGCGTCCTCGGCGGCGGCGGCCTCGAGGAGAGGCGCCCACATGTCGGGGTTGGACGCTGCCAGGCGTGTCATGTCCCTGCCGCCGGGGCCGAGCGCATCCCGTCCGATCGCCGCTTCCTCCAGCGACGCCGCCAGTGCGCTGGCCAGGAGTTGCGGGAGGTGACTGGCCCACGCCATGACCCGATCGTGCTCTGCGGCGGCGACCACTCGGGGGCGGCCGCCGAGAAGCCGCCAGAAGGCGCGGGCGCGGGCGACCTCCTCCTCGCTGCGAGGCCCGCCGGCGCGCTCCTCCCGGGTGGCGAGCAGCTCCCCGGCGCCAGGTGCCCCGGACTGCGGGCACAGCCACACGTCGGCGCCGTCGAAGAGGTCGGCCCGTGCGGCCCGGTACCCGGACTGCTCGGATCCGCACATGGGGTGGGCGCCCACGAAGACGTGCCTGCCCGCCGTGGCACGCCCCGCCGCCTCGAGCACCGGGACCTTCAGGCTGGCGACATCGGTGGCCAGAGCCGCCCGGCTCCAGGTGGTCCGTGTGCTCCGCACCACGGCCACGGCCGCGTCCAGCGGGGCCGCGAAGACGACGACACCGCCGTCGATCTCGCACTCCTCCAGCGCCCCCCTCAGCCGGACCCCGTCGCCGGCCGCCCGCGCCGCACTCTCGCCGTCCGGCTCGATGCCGAAGATCCGTGCCCGGGGCGCCCGCCGCATCAGGGCCTTCGCAATCGATCCCCCCATGACACCCAGTCCCACGATCGTGACGGCGCCTCCGCCCTCCGGCGGGAACGTCGCCGTGCCCGGCTCAGTCATGGTACCCCAGCTCGATTTCGAGCCCGTCGTGCGCAACCCGGGACGCGGGAAAGATCTCCCGGGCCTGCCGTTCGAGGACCTTCGGCGCGTCCGCATACCGTGCCGAGACGTGGGTCAGGACGAGTCGTTTCGCCTCCGCCCCCGCTGCAACCCGCGCGGCTTCGGCGGCGGTGGAGTGCCGTGTCTCCCGGGCGCGCTTGCCCTCCTCGGTGCCGAAGGTGGCCTCGTGAATGAGGAGGTCCGCGCCGACTGCCGCCTCGGACGTGTTGCGGCTGGGCCGGGTGTCCCCTGAGTAGACGACCTTGCGCCCGGGCCGGGCCGGGCCCACCACATCGTCCGGTGAGATCACGCGCCCGTCGACCTCGATCGCCTCGCCGCGATGAAGCTTGCCGTAGAGCGGTCCCTCCGGGATGCCGAGACGTCGCACCGCATCCACATCGAAGCGGCCCAGCCGCGCGTCCTCGACCAGGGCGTAGCCGAGCGCCGCGACGCCGTGATCCGCACGGAACGCGTGGACCGCCCACCCATCGAAGCTCACCTTCTCCCCGGGCTTGAGGCTCTTGATGTGAACGGGAAAGGAAAGCCTTTCCACACCGAGGCCCACCGCCGCGCCAAGCGTCGCTCCGGTCCCCGCCGGGCCGTAGATGTGCATACGCTCTTCCCTGCCCTGAAGTCCCATCGTCCGGAGCAACCCCGGCAGGCCGAGAAAGTGGTCGGCGTGGCAGTGTGTGATGAAGATGTGGGAGAAGGAGAAGCCGGTGCCGAACCGCATGATCTGACGCTGGGTTCCCTCACCGCAGTCCCACAGGATCGACCGGCCTTCACGCTGGACTGCGATTCCCGACACATTGCGGCCGACGGTCGGCCGCGCGGCGGCGGTGCCCAGGAAGCGGATTCGTATCATTGGGTGAAGGGGCCGGTGAGAGATTCGGAACCAGCGACACAGCCGTGGACGGAGGGTCGGCAAAATATACTCGTTGAAGCGGGCTACAGGGGGTTTCGGGGTAGAACAGGGCCCGGCTTGCCTCCCTCGCGGCGCGATGGTTACCGTGAGGCAGACACAAGCCAGCGGGACGGGATTGCCAATACTGTCCACAGTGACCGCCGAGGTCCCCCTTTTCCGTTTCCGCACGGCCCAACCGGAGCATGCAATGCGTACCAAGAGAGCGAACGGCACGAAGGGCCGGCGCAGTCCGAGCCGGCGTCACTTCCTCGGATCGGCGGCGGCGGCCCTGGGGGCTTCCCAGTTCCCGGCTTTCAATGCCAGCGCCAGCGAAATCGCGCGGGACCTCGCCCGGCACCCTGGCTCCCCGGCGGATATGGCGGACGACGAGGCCTTCTGGGGGGAAGTCGCCCGGGCCTTCAGCGTGGACCGCACGCTGGTCAATCTGAACAACGGCGGCGTCAGCCCGTCGCCCACCTTCGTGCAGGACGCCATGAAGCGCCACCTCGACTACTCCAACGAGGCGCCGACCTACACGATGTGGAAGATCCTGGAGCCGCAGCGCGAAGGCGTCCGGGCACGAATAGCCCGGGAATGGGGGGTGCACACGGAAGAGGTGGCGTTTACGCGCAACGCGTCGGAAGGGCTCCAGATCTGCCAGTTCGGCTACGACCTCGCACCCGGGGATGAAGTCCTCACCACCACCCAGGACTACGGCCGCATGCTCACCACCTTCCGGCAGCGTGAGCGCCGGGAGGGGATCGTGATGCGGCAGATCAAGGTCCCGGTTCCGGCCGAGGACCCCGCCGAGGTGGTGCGCCTCTTCGAAGAGGCCATCACGCCGAAGACCCGACTCATCCTCATGTGTCACATGATCAACCTGACGGGCCAGATCCTGCCCGTTCGGGACATCGTGAGCATGGCCAGGACGCACGACATCCCGGTCATCATCGACGGTGCGCACGCGATGGCGCACTTCCCCTTCAAGCTGAGCGACCTGGAGTGCGACAACTACTCCACGAGCCTTCACAAGTGGCTCTTCGCCCCGCACGGTACCGGGCTGCTGTATGTGCGCCGGGAAAATATCCCCGGGATCTGGCCACTGATGGCGGCGCCGGACCGGATGGATGGTGATATCCGCAAGTACGAGGAGATCGGAACCCACCCGGCGGCCAACTATCTGGCGATCGGCGAGGCCCTGACCTTCCACCAGGGGATCGGGAGCGAACGCAAGGCGGAGCGCCTCATCTATCTCCGTGACTACTGGGCGAACCGTTTGCTGGAGAACGACCGGGTGTCGCTGAACACCAGCCAGAAGCCCGGCTTCGCCTGCGGTATCGCGAATGTCCACGTCGAGGGGCTCGACACGGCCGCGCTCAGCAACTGGCTGTGGAACGCCCACCGGATCATCAACGTGCCCATCGGACACGAGGAATGCAGGGGGCTGCGGATCTCCCCCAGTGTGTACACGACCCTGGAGGAGCTCGACCGGTTCAGCGAAGCCATGGAGTGGGCGATCAAGCATGGACTGCCGGAGACTTAGAAGCCCACGAGCTCCTGGACCGAGGCGGGTGCTCCCCACCGCGGTCGCGCTGCTCACTTTGGTCGGCTGGGGGTGGCCGCACACCGAGCTGAAGGAATCCGATCCCGTGGCCGACGCCGTCCTGGACGCGTCGCCATCAGCAGTCACCCTGATCTACACGACCGAGGTGCAGCTGGCACTCAGCACTGTCACGATCCGGCACGCGGAGGTCGACGGCTGGGAGGCGGCGGCAGGCGAACTGACCTACCTGGCCGAGGATCGGCACGATGCCTTGGTGCTGCCGCTGTCCGAGTCCCTTTCCTCCGGCAGCTACGTGGTGGCGTGGACCACCGCGGGGCCTGACGGGCACGCGCTATCCGGCGAGTTCGGGTTCGGGGTGGAGTTGCCTGCGGCGGAGCAGGATGCGGAGGAGCCGGCAGCTGATGCGGTAGAGGTCGACGTGCCAGCGGCACCGGGCGACGAGGCTGAGAGCGGAGGTGAGCAGGAGGAAGCGGGCGACTCCGGGGCCGGACTCGACCTGGTCCCGACGGCGACACGCTTCCTCTTCTATGGCGGGATCGTGGGGCTGTTGGGAGCCGTGGCGTTCCGGCTTCTGGTGCTCGGACAGGGCGCCCGGACCGGGGTATCCCAAGCGGTGAACGATGCCGCGGCGAGGCGGGTCCGGAACATCGCCGTATTCGGACTCGTCGCTCTCATGGCCAGCCTGCCCATCCGCCTCTGGCAGCAGGCTGCGGCGTTCTTCCCGGGGGACGTGGCAGGCAATCTGTTCACCGTCGCCACCGGGACCGCCTGGGGCGCGGGGTGGTGGCTGCAACTCGGGCTCGTGGTCCTGCTCGCCGGGGGAATCGGTCTCGCCCGCGCCGATGCCGCGCGCTCCGTGGGGTGGGCGGTCACCACCCTGGGCGTCCTGCTTCTCCCCGTCGTGCCGGTCCTCTCCGGGCACGGGTGGGCGGACAGCCCGCGCGTGCTCTCCGCCGCGGCAACCTACCTGCATGTGGTGGCCGCCGGGGGATGGGTGGGGGGGCTCATGTGCCTCCTCGTCGCCGGCCTCCCTGCCTTGCGGCAACGCGGGGGCGGGGGCGGGGCGGACACCCCCGGACTCGCCGGCATGGTCGGCGCGTTCTCGCGCGTGGCCCAGATCGCCGTGGCGCTGCTGCTGGTCACCGGTGCGATCAAGGTCTGGATCCATATCGGGGCCGTATCCGACCTGTGGACCACCGCGTGGGGAAGGTCGCTCCTGGTCAAGGATGTGGTCGTCGCCGGGGTGCTGGCCCTGGGGCTGTACAACTGGCGCGTGGTTCGGCCGGCCCTCGCCGCGACTCCCCGGGCGGGAATCCTCATGAAACCGGCCGTGATCGAGCTGATTCTCGGCGCGGCCGTGGTTGCCGTGACGTCATACCTGGTAGCCCAACCCTTGACCTGACTTCAGGAGAGTCCCCCATGGAAGTGAACTCGCGCCTCTCGCTCGGACGATCCGGCCGCGTGTTCACGTGGGGACTCTTCGTGGCGGGTGTCCTGCTGGGCCGCGCTGTCGTCCCGGTTCACGCCCAGGAGCCCGACCTCGACGCCCTGATCGGGTGGCCCTTCCCCACCGAGCTTACGGCGGCGAGTTCCGCGGCAGCCGTCACCTGGGTCAGGAATGAGCGCGGGGCACGCAACGTCTGGCTCGCCACGGGACCCGATTGGTCGGGCCGCCGTCTCACCACCTTCACCCGGGACGACGGCCAGGAGGTTTCCGGCCTCTCGATCTCGGCGGACGGTACCACCGTGGCCTTCGTCCGGGGGGGCGCCCCGAACCGAGCGGGCGAGATCCCCAACCCGGAGAGCGACCCGGCGGGTGTTGGACGAGAGATCTGGACGGCGGCGGCTGATGGAAGCGGCGCTCGCAGGCTGGGGCCCGGCCACTCACCTCTCCTTACGCGCGACGGGGCGTGGGTGATCTATCTGAACGGCGGCGAGATCCTGCGCCGGCCCGCGGGTGACCCCGAAGCGGCGGCGCAGTCGCTCGTCAAGGGCCGGGGGAGCCCCGGCGAACTCCGTTTGTCGCCCGATGGCACGTCTCTCGCATGGACGAGCCGGCGCGGCGACCACGCATTCATCGGCGTCATGGAGCTTTCCGCCGGTGAGGTCCGCTACATGGACCCCTCCGTAGACCAGGACGGGAGCCCGGTCTGGTCGCCCGACGGCAGCGAGCTGGCATTCCTGCGCATCCCGAATCGCCGTGGCCGGCTCCCCTTCTTCGCGGTGCGGGAGTCGCTGCCCTGGAGCATCCGCATCGTGCACCCCGAGGACGGAGCCGCCCGGACGGTGTTCACGGCCGAGCCCGGACCCGGCAGCTTGTTTCAGGGCATCTCGGCATCCAGCAGCATCTTCTGGGGTGCGGACGACCGCATCGCGTTTCCGTGGGAGCGCAACGGCTACACCAACCTGTATTCGGTGCGGGCGGACGGAAGTGAATCCCCCCGCGCCGTCTCGGCGGGTCACTTCGAGGTCCAGTACGTCACCCTCGCACCGGACGGCGAAGCCCTCGTGTTCTCGTCCAACGAGGATGACACCCTAGGTTCAAGCGGTCGTCGCAACAGTACCGTGTTGAAGGGTTTTCATGTGCCCCCGATTTTGCTGGACACTAGGCTGGCGAGGGCGACCAGAAAGAAAGAAGTGGGTTCTTGATTTGATGTCTCCCAACCCGAGGGAGTCAGAAGCGACCGACGGTCGTTGAAGGCTGGAGATACGGGAGCGGCAGAGCATTTCAACGCAAGGTTGAGGTCTGGTTCTTTGACCGATAACAGATCTTCCAAGGTTTCCGCCGGAGTTCTCCAACCGAGGGTCTTGCGGGGGCGGCTGTTGAGAGCGGCTGCGACGGCGGCGAGATCGTCAGCGGTATGTCTGCTGAGGTCAGTGCCCTTTGGGAAGTACTGTCTCAACAGGCCGTTGGTGTTTTCGTTCGTGCCGCGCTGCCACGGGCTCTGCGGGTCGCAGAAGTAGATGGCCAGGCCAGTATCGTGCGAAGCCGTGCGTGCTGAGGCCGTTGGTGTTTTCGTTCGTGCCGCGCTGCCATCTCTGTCGATGCGAAGCCGTGCGTGCTGAGCCATCTCTGTTCCCTGGTCCCATGTCAGAGACCGGCGGAGTTGCTCGGGCAGGGTCGTGATCGACGAAGCGATCGCGTCCCGGACGGCTTCGGCACCGTGTCCAGCCAACGCTGGACCGTTCTTGGTCCTGGCCTCGCCGTGTTTGTCATGGCGGGGAAGGTGGAGCAGCATCGTGAACCTGGAGGTCCGCTCGACCAGCGTTCCGGTCGCCGAACTGCCCAGCCCCAAGATCAGGTCGCCTTCCCAGTGCCCGGGAACGGCGCGGTCGTCTGCCTCGGCCGGTCGCTCGCTGAGCATGATCTCGGGGTGAACGAACGTCTTGCCCCGTCCGCGGGTGCGAGCTCGAGGCACCCGTAACGTGCGTCCCGTCCGAAGGCACGCTGTCAGCTCCCGTCGCAGCGCACCGCGGCCTGGAACGTAGAGCGCCTGGTAGATGGCTTCGTGCGATATACGCATGGACTCATCGCCGGGGAAGTCGACCCGTAGCCTGTTGGCGATCTGCTCGGGACTCCACGAGGCCGCCCGCCGCCGGTCTTGTCGGCGACCGTGACGCCGTCCGATCCAGCGCACATCGGGGCCTGCCAGAGCGGCACCGTCCAGAGCTCGGATCAGGCCTCCGAGGCGATCCTGCACATACTGCCTCAGTTCGCCGTTCGTAGCGAGCTTCGCAAGCTTTGGACGTTTCGCTCGCCGGTCGGCGTGCCATTGAGCGGTCGTGGCCCGATACTCGAGGTTCCCTCCTCCTGTAGCTGCGTTGCGCCGCAGTTCTCGCGAGATCGTCGAGGGTGAGCGGCCCAACTGCCGGGCGATCTCGCGCACGCCACGAGCACGGGCTCGAAGAACGGCGATCTCTTCTCGCTCAACGAACGAGAGATAGCGCCGTGACTGGGGACGAAGATTGAGTGGTGGCATGCCACCACATTCGCGAAACCAGCGTGTCCCGACAGCAGGGGACACACCCGCTGCCACGGCGGCCTCCTCGCTCGACAGACCTCGAGCGATCTCTTTCCAGAACCTCTGCCGATGCTCGCGCCGTCCCACCGGCGGACGGCCTGGTGAACGCATCCGCGGACGTAGGGCTCGATCCGCTCCTCGGTGCCTGCTCGCTGCCATCGCAACATCTCCCTGAGGTGTTGCGACGACCGCTTGAATTCACCCACGGACCGGCAGCACCTGTGGCGAGCCCCGCTCGACGGCAGCGGCGCCGAACCGCTGACCCCGGGCACGGGGATCGAGTGGCAGCCCGCCGTGGCAGGCGACGGAACGGTGGCCTTTCTGGCGTCGTCCGGTGTGGTGCCCGCCCACGCTGAGCTGCTGGCCGATGGCGGACGGCGGTGGCTCGTCCCGCCGGCACGCGGCGCCCTGCCCGAGGGACTGACCGAGCCCCGCCAGGTCGTCTTCCCTTCGGCCGATGGAATGCCCATTCACGGCCAGCTGTTCCTTCCCCGGGGCCCGCCCCCACCCGGCGGCTGGCCCGGCCTCCTGTTCCTACACGGCGGCTCGCGGCGTCAGATGCTCCTCGGCTTCCACCACCGCGGCTACTACCACAACACCTACTCCTTCAACCAGCACCTCGCCGCCAGCGGCTACGCGGTCCTTTCGGTGAACTACCGCAGCGGGATCGGCTACGGCATGGAGTTTCGCGAAGCGCTCCACTACGGCGCCGACGGCGCGTCGGAGTTCAACGACGTCATGGGCGCGGGCGTGTACATGGCCGGGCGGGACGACGTGGACGGCGACCGGATCGGGCTGTGGGGCGGCTCCTACGGCGGCTACCTGACCGCCCACGGCCTCGCACGGGCCTCTGATCTTTTCAAGGCCGGCGTGGACATCCACGGGGTTCACGACTGGAACCCGGTCATCCGGAACTTCGTGCCATCGTACGACCCGGCCGCTCGGCCCGACATCGCCCGGCGCGCCTTCGAGTCTTCTCCGATGGCGTTCGTGGAGCGGTGGACTTCGCCGGTCCTTCTCATCCACGGCGACGACGACCGCAACGTGCCCTTCGGCGAGTCCGTCGAAATCGCCGAGGTGCTGCGGCAGAGGGGTGTGCATGTAGAGCAGTTGATCTTCCCCGACGAGGTTCACGGCTTCCTGCTGCACCGCAACTGGATGGCCGCATTTCAGGCGGCGGAGGACTTCTTCAATCGCTTTCTGAAGGAGGACTGACGCAGTGAGCGCGCCTGGGGGCCCGGCAAGCCGTGGAAGAATTCCTCCCGGCTTTCCGCCACTTGTCGCCGTTCTCGTCGCCGCGAGCTTCCTGGCTCCGGTCGCCCCGGCGGGAGTGCCTTCCCTCGGCGCACAGGAGCCGCCGGCCGACCCGGTGAAGCCGTTCATCCTCCGCGGCGAAGTCCGGGACTACCTGACCGAGTCGCCCATCGAGGGCGCGATCGTCCAGATCGCCGAATTGAGGCGGTCGGCGGTGACCGACGGCAACGGCTACTTCGAATTCCCCGGTCTGACCCCTGACCGCTACACCTTCGTCACCGGCAGCTTCGGCTACGAGACCAACCGGGAAGCCTCCGACATCGGGTACGGCGCGATCATGCTGGTCCGCCTCAATCCCATGGCAATCGAGCTCGAGGGAATCGAAGTGAGGGTCGAGCGCCTGATGCACCAGCTGGCGGTCCGCCGGGTGAGCACGCCAACCGCCGTCGCGGCCTACGACAGCACGGTGATGGCGTCAAGCATGTCACCGGACGTGGCCACATTCGTGGAAGGGCGCGAGGGACTCGATACCTTCGTGAGCCCCGACGACCAGTACTGCGCGCGCTCACGAGGGAGGAATGTCCGCATACGTACATATCTGGACGAGGTGCCGGTGGCCAGCGCCTACCTTCGGAATCTCGGCCCGCGTGACGTTGAGCTGGTTGAGGTATACAGGGGCCTCGCAATGGTGCGGGTATATTCCAGGCAGTTCCTGGAACGGGCCGCCGACGAGGGGTTCCGTCCCATGCCCATCGATTTGTTCGCGGATGCACCGATACCATGCTAACGAAACGCTATTCCCCCATCGCCCCGGCATGCGCCATCCTCGTGGCGGGCTCGCTCGCGTGCGCCTCGTCCGGGCCCAGCGGCCCGACACCGGACCAGACGTTGGCGCTGGCACGCGTCGCCGGCGCGTGGAACTACGACCAGGCCGCGACTGCCCAGGCCGCCAACATTCGGGGGGTCCGCCCCGAGGACCACCTCACGCAGCGCGCCTCCGACGTCGCCATGGACCAGATGCGCGAGCGGGGCGTGGGCGGACAGGCCGTCTCGGGCACGGATGCCGGCCTGCGGCAGACAATGCTGACGGTGGGCGTGACCCCGCGCACGCTGGCCGTGGACCTTATGGCCAACACCCTTTCGCTGAGCTACGACGGCGAAGCTCAGCTGGTGATGCCCGTGGGGGGCGGTTGGGCGGATGCGACCACCCCGCAGGGATCCATCGAGGTCCGGCTGCGCTGGGACGGTGACGCCTTCGCCGTCGAGCGCAGGATCCCGGGCGGAGGAACGATCCGGGACGGCTTCTCCATCCTGGAGAGCGGGCACCTGCTGCTCACCCGCGACATCGTGTGGCGCCAGCCGCAGCGCGTGGGGCTCATCGTCTTCGGGAGGTAGCCTGAACCGCTCTCCTCGCGTCGCCGTGCCAAAGCGGGCCGCGATCGTGCTGGCGTTTGCCTCCCCGTGCCTCAACGCGTGCGGTGATACCCCGGGAGAGGTCGAGTTGCCGGCGGATCCGGGGCAGCTGGGCTGCAATCTGCCCGTCGAGTACATGGTCAGCAGCTCGGTCGGGCGGGACGGGATCCCGTCGCTCCAGGACCCCGAGTTCGTGTCCGCCGAGCCGAGTCCACAGAACGCCTACCTGCGCGAGGACGACCGGGTGCTGGGCTTCTTCCTCGATGGACAGCCCAGGGCGGTCCCGCACAACATCCTCTGGTATCACGAAATCGTGAATCTGGATGCCGGCAGCGAACGGATCGCCGTGACCTACTGCCCCCTCACGGGCTCTCCCCTTGGGTTTGACCGAACGTCGATCGGTGGCCACACCCTCGGCGTCTCCGGCTTCCTCGTCATGAACAACCTGATCATGTACAACCGTGGCAGCCCCGAGTCGTTCTGGCCCCAGATGTTCGCCGAGGCCCGCTGCGGTGCGGAGGTGGGCCGCCCCCTGGGACGCATTCCCGTCTTCGAGATGGAGTGGCAGGCGTGGAAAACCCTCTATCCCCGGACCACCGTCGTTTCCTCCGACGCCAACATTTCGCGCAACTACGCCGTCAACCCGTACGGCGACTACGATTCCATCGAAAACGAAGACTTCCTCTACTCGAACATGCCGGCGCTCGACGGGCGGCGACCCGTCAAGGAACGGGTTCTGGGACTGCCCGCAGCCGGTGACCGCGAGCCCGGGATCGCATTCCCCTACCAGGCCCTGGAAGCCGAACCCGGGAGCTGGACGGCCGTGGCGACCCGCTGGAACGGAGTGGATGCCGTGGTCTTCTGGGCGGACCAGCGGGGAGGGGGCGGGGTCTTCCGACCGCTGCATCCGGTCACGGGCGAGAAGCTGGTCTTCCGAGCCGATCCCGTCAGGGGAATTGTGGACACGGCGACAGGGACATCCTGGAGCATCACCGGCGAGGGACGGGACGGGGAGCTCGCCGGTCTGCGGCTAACGCCTGTTGCGGAGGCCTACGTGGCGTTCTGGGGCGCGTGGGCGGCCTTTCACCCGGAAACCCGGCTTTGGGAGGGAGAGGCTACGGCCCCTTTGGCTACGGCCCCTCCGGCACCGGCCAGCACCTTGGCGAAATCGCTTCCGCCGGGCGACTGAAACGCCTTCAGGCCGAAGTCCGGCAGGGTCGAGATGAGGTGGTCGAACACGTCCGCCTGGAAGTTCTCGTAGTTCGCCCACGCCGTATCGTTGGAGAAGCAGTAGATCTCGATCCCCACGCCCTGTGGCCCCGGCTCGAGCTGTCGCACCAGAAGCGTCATGCCCTTGTGGGTCTGCGGATGCGATTCCAGATACTTATGAACATAGGCGCGGAAGGTGCCCAGGTTGGTGAGGCGGCGGACCTCGGGGATCACCGCCGGATCGCCACCGGCCTTGCCGGCGTTGTAGCGGTCGATGTCGGCTCGCCGCTCCAGCATGTAGTCGCGCAGCACCTCGCGCCGGGAGAGCGTGTCCAATTCGTCGTCCGACAGGAACCGTACCGAGCCCATGTCGATGCGCAGCCCCCGCTTGATCCGCCTTCCCCCCGACTCCGACATGCCGCGCCAGTTCTTGAAGGACTCGCTGATGAACTTGTGCGTCGGGATCGTCGAGATCGTCTTGTCCCAGTTCTGCACCTTGACCGTGTGCAGCGCGATGTCGATCACATCGCCGTCGGAGTTGGCCTGGGGCACCGAGACCCAGTCCCCGATCCGGATCATGTCGTTGGAAGCGATCTGAACACTCGCGACCAGGGACAGGATCGTGTCGCGGAAGACGAGCATGAGCACGGCAGCCAGCGCACCCAGCCCCGACAGGAACACCACGGGGGAACGGCCGGCCAGGATGGCCACGATGACGACCCCGGCAGCGAGGTACGCGATCAGACTGACGACCTGCAGGTAACCCTTGATGGGCCGGGACTTCGATTCGGCGTACGCCTCGGTGTAGATCTCGTTCACCGCGTCCAGGAACGCCTTGAATGCCCGAACCACCGCCAGCACGATGTAGGCAGCGGCGCCACGCCTCACGATGGTCCAGATCACCACCAGGGCATCGCCCGGTGACGCATCGGCCACGGCCTGGTTGACTCCACCCAGCGCCCACCCGATCCCGAGGTAGACGATCAACGCCGGTACGACCTGGGCGAGCCGGCCGAACACCTTGCGCTCGACGAGCCTGTCGTCCCAGGTGAAGCGCGTCCGGGAGGTCACGCCGCTGATCGCCCGGTGCAGGAGACGGGTCGCCACCCAACCGGCAATCCACGCGCCGACGGCGAGGATCGCCGGCGCCAGCGCCAGCGTCGTCCAGTTTTCGGGAAGTACGGGAATCATTTGCACGCTACCTCGATTGTCCGATTTCTTCGGCCAGCAGATCCAGCGCCAGCCGTGTCAGCCGCACCAGGTGGGGATGGGCGCGGTTGCCGTTGGTCAGGAAGGCGACCCCGAAGCCGCGCGTGCGGTTCCCCGAGGCGAAGGCGGTGTACCCGGGCACGCTCCCGGAATGGGCGAAGAAGCGCTCGCCATCGCGCGGGGACACCCACCACGTCAGGCCGTACCCGGGATCCTCATATCCCCAGCCACCTCCCAGGGGCGTACCCGCGAACTGCTCGAACTGGAGGGTGTGCATCTCGTCCAGGGTCGCGGCTTCCAGCAGGCGCTGCCCGTTCCAGGTGCCGTCGCCCAGGTTGAAGCGGACCCAGCTAGCCTGGTCGTGGACCGTTCCGTAGACGATCCCCGCGGGCCACACATTGGCCTTCAGGCGGGCCGCGGGCGTGTTGCGCCCCGTGTCCTCATCGGGCACATACGGTACCGCCAGCCGCTCGACCATCTCCGGCGGAGGATCGAAGGCGGTGGAGGTCATCCCCAGAGCACCCCAGATCCGTTCCCGGATGTACTGCTTGTAGGGCACGCCCGAGAACCTCTCCACGAGGTGGCCGACCAGAGAATACGCCATGTTCGAGTACACGACCCCTTCGAGCGGCGGCGTGTCCACGCGCAGCGAATCCCGCAGGTACTCGTCCAGCGACAGCGGCGCGGTCTCCCCCCAGACGGCGTGAGGACCGAAGTCCACGGGCATCCCCGACGTGTGCGTGAGGAGGGTGCGGAAGGTGACCGGCCGCTCCCGGTCTTCGCCGCGGATCACCAGCTCGGCGAGATGGTCGCTCACCGGGTCGTCGAGGGCGAAGCTGCCCTGCTCCATCTGCTGCAGCAGCGCGACCGTGGACTGGGCCTTGAAGGTGGAACCGATGAGGTACACCGTGTTCGTCGACGCGGGAGTGCGCGCCCACAGGTTCGACTCGCCGTACGCACCGCTCCAGAGCTCTCCCTCGCGGTCGGTCAGGGCGATCGTCAGCGAAGGAATGTTCCCCTCCAGCATGGCGCGGCGGATCTCCGGCTCGAGGCGCGCCGCGACCCGTGCGATGTCCTGGGCGGATCCCGCCTCGCCGCCACCATCCGCGTCGGGTCCGGCGGTCTCCAGTCCCGGACCGTAGAGGACGTGGCCTGGCCGGGCTCCCGTGTGGTTGCCCCCGTCCTCGATCACCACCTCTCCGTTGACGAGGACGTACTCGATCCCCTCCGGGAAGAGCACGGGCTCGTCGTAGGTGGCGGCATCGCGCACCCGCGCCAGGTCGAAGATCGTGATGTCCGCCCACGCGCCCTCACGCAGCACCCCCCGGTCCTCCAGACGCATCCGGGTCGCGGGCCACGACGTCATCTTGCGGACCGCTTCCGGGAGCGCCAGCACGCCCTCGTCGCGAACGTATTTCCCGAGGATGCGCGGGAAGGTGCCGTAGCTCCGCGGATGGGGAAGACCGATGGCGTCCTGCGCACCCGCCGTGAGCGCGGCCCCCGCGTCGCTGCCGATGCTCGTCCACGGCAGCTGGAGCGCCCAGCGAACGTCGTCCTCGCTCATCATGTGGTAGATCGCCATCACCCTGCCCTCCCCCGCCGCCACCAGGTCCCATGCGGCGTCGGCCGGATCCTTCCCCCAGGCGGCCGCGATGTCGGTGAGGCTCATGCCCTCGAAGTGCGCGTAGTCGTCGTTGCGCGCGTTCACGAGGACGATCCCGTCCCAGCCACCGGCCGCCTCTACGATGTTCCACCATCCCTCGTATCCGGTTACGAGCTGCTCCTTCAGCCGGGCTCGCACCTCGTCGCGCCCGATCCGCGCCCGCACCGAGTCGCGGCCCCCGTCGAAGACCCACGACGGAATGGTCGCTTCCAGACCGGTGCCGCCCGCCGTGTAGGGATACATGTCCGCCGCCACGTCCACTCCCCTGGCGCGCGCGCCGTCGATCTCCCGCGCCGCCTCCTTGATGAGCGCACCCCACCCGGGCTCGAAAGCCCCCTTGTAGTGGAAGATTTCCACCGGCATCCCCGCCCGCTCCCCGATCTCGATGGCTTCGCGCACCGCACCCACCAGGCCTTCGCCCTCGTCCCGGATGTGGCTGGCGTAGATGCCCCCGTACGCACCCGCCACCTTCGCCACCTCCACCAGCTCGTCCGTCGAAGCGAATGACGAAGGCGGGTAGATGAGCGCGGTCGTCATCCCCATCACACCCTGGCGCATCGCCCGCGCCATGATGTCGCGCATTTCGTCGAGCTCGGCTTCCGTCGGCGCCCGGTCGGCGTTGCCGAGGACCGCGACGCGGGCCTGGGTCTCCGAAAAGTACGAACCGAAGTTGATCGAGATGCCCTGCTCTTCCAGGGTCCGGAAGTACGCAGCGATGCTGTCGACACCCACCGGCGTGCCCCCTTCGCCCCCGATCGCCGTGGTGACCCCCATGCGGAGCTTGTTTTCGGCGAGGCCGTTGCGCGGCAGAACACCCCCGGACTGGTCCATCATGTCGATGAAGCCGGGCGACACGTAGAGGCCGGAGGCGTCGATTTCCCGCAGCCCCTCATCCTCGACGCGTCCGATCCGTGCGATCCGGCCTCCTCGGATGGCGACGTCGGCGGCGATCCAGGGGTTGCCGGCCCCGTCGAGCACGCGGCCATCGCGGATGACCACATCGTAGGCCGGAGCGTTGGCAGCGGTGCTCCGGGAGGATGAATCCTGCCCGCTCACCGGGACGGGAGCGACCGCGAGGGATGTCAGGACTGCCAGGGTGAGGCGGCACGGCATGGGAGCAGCTCCGTTGCTGGGGTTTGTCGCGCCGGGCCAGCCGGGCGGCTACTATGTTAAGCTAAAGAGACGACCCGCGTACCCCGCAAGCCGTGATCAAACTCGCCCGCGACCCGAACTCCCAGCCGCCGGTCCAGCCCGGCCAGATGCGCATCACGGCCGAACCGGTCTATTCCCCGGGCCATTCGCAACCCCCGGACCGCTACGTTTTCATCTACTTCATCCGCATCGAGAACATCGGGACCGAGACGGCCCAACTGTTCTGGCGGCACTGGCGGATCCACGACGCGTCCGCCGACGACCAGGAGGTCGCGGGCGAAGGCGTGGTCGGGGAATGCCCGACGCTCGCTCCCGGGGACGCGCACGAATACAACAGCTTCTGCGTGCTCGAGGGCCGGAGCGGGTTCATGGAGGGCTACTACCACTTCAGGCGGGAAGACGGGTCTGTCTTCCGCGCCCGGATCCCCCGGTTCATGCTGCAGGCGCCGCCGGACTACGGCGAGACCCGTCACGCCTGACGGCGCTGGGCAGTCGGGCGGTCGGCTGCCCGCGTTTGATGAACTCACCGCTGCCCGGCTGGAGCGTCTCCGCCCTATTCGATCCGCCTGTAGACGGCGTGCGACACGCTCTCGGTTCCGTCTTCCCTGGTGCGACGGTATTCGTTGTCGATCGTGTTCCCGTCCTCGGAGAGCACGTTGATGATGACCTGGTAGACTTCGCCGTTACGGGCGTTGAGGATTCGGTTGGTACGGTCGTCGACCACTTCGACCGCAGTCGTGGAGTTCTCCTGGCCCTCCACGGGATGGAACTCGCCGTCGAACATGGTGGCGTAGCCCCACTCGGACGTCTCCCCCTCGGCATTCGTCGACGCGACCGTGATCTTCATCCCGCCATCGCCGTAGGGCTCGTAGGTCATGACGTTACGATTGGGGGGCGGCTGGTCGGACTCGAGCAGCCAGACGCCGAAGCGCGGATTGGCGGGGGCTTCGGCCTCGGTGGCCTCGGCCGCATCCGCCGGCTCCCCGCCCTGGTCGGCCGGTGCGCACGCGAAGGTCGCGGCAGAGGCCGACAAAACGAGGATGCTGAGCAAAGGTTCGCGAACGGTCATCATGGGGCTCCTGTTGCTTGGGTGTACATGCTCGCGAAAGGTAGGTTGTGATCGTGTGTTTCCGAAACCCGGCGCCAGTTGTGCGCGTAGCACGACACAGGCAGCCGCCCCTCTTGCCTTCGAGCCACCACATGCCCCCGCCCCTGTTCAACGTGCGCGCCGCCCTGCCGCTACTTCGGCGCGCCACCTTCCTGTTCCTGGGCGCAATCCCGTTTGTGTTGGGCGTCTCCCCCGTTCAAGCCCAGAGTGCCGACCGGATCTGGGGGCGGGTGTACACACAGCAAGGCAACACGCACGAAGGCTTCATTGAGTTGCGGGGGAGCTGGAGCGCCGCGAGCTGGGCCGACATCTTCGAAGCCCGCAGAACGATCCCGGACGAGCACTACCTCGACTGGATCGACGCGACCCGGGATGGCAACCCGCCGACACGCACCATCGAACTCAAGGGCTACCGCGTCTCCTGGGATGAGCGGGATCCCGCCTTTGCCACCACGGCTTCAACCGGGGTGCAGGTGGGGCAACTCGCGGCTCTGATCACGACGGATGAGGGCGACGTCGAGGTGGTGCCGCGGTCAGGCGGGGGTCGGTTGACCCTGACCGGGCCCGGCGTGATGACCAAGACGGTGAACATCTCGCTCACCGGGGTGCGGACGTCGTCCACCTGGGACGCGGGTGGAGTGTGGAGGCGCTCCGGGGTGCGGGTTGAAGTCCCGGGTTCCCTCCCGGTACGGATCAACGGCAACAACGTGCGGCGAATCGAGTTTGCAGCCCCTCCACCGGGAGCAGGCTCCGAGTTCCGCCGCCTCCACGGGACGGTTCGGGATCGGTCGGGGCGGTCGTTCACCGGTTTCATCTCCTGGCAAGGCAGGGTCTTTCAGGTGCACGACCTGCACGGCTTCGATTCCGACCGCGACGACCGGGGAATAACATTCAGCCAAATACAAGCCGTCGAAAGGAATCGAGGAGATGCCCGGGTGACCCTGGTGACAGGTGAGGTCGTCGAGATCGACGAACACGGGTGGGGTCACCGCGGGGTGCGCGTCTCCGATCCCGCACTGGGGACGGTCCGCGTGGAATGGGATGGGTTCCACTCGCTTCAGCTCGACGAGTCCTCCGTCGAGTTGGGCTATGACGCCTTCGATGGCGGCCATCCTCTCTTCGGCACGGTGGTCACGGAAGAGGGCAACGAGATCACGGGACGGATCCGTTGGGACGCCGACGAAGAGTGGTCGTGGGAACTCCTGAACGGACGCTCCGACGACGTGGACTTCCAGATCGAGTTCGGGAACATCGAGCACATCGAGGCCAACGAGGGTGGCGGCGCCCGGGTGACGCTACTGGACGGCCGCTCCTTCGAGCTCGGCGGCTCCAACGATGTCGACGCGGACAACAAGGGGATCTTCGTGTTCCCGACCACCGGCGAGGTATCCGCAGTGGACGCGGCATCCGACCATCCCGAGTGGCGCTACGTCTCCTGGGAAGACTTCCGCGAGGTGCGGTTCCAACACGCGCTCCCGGAGGCCGGGTCGTGAGGGCATTCACGCGCACCGCCACGCTGGCCGCCGTCATCGCGACCGGGGCGGCGACGGTGACGGCACAGCAACCTCCTCTCGCATCCGACGCCTTCCTCGACCCCGTGGCCCGCCAGCTCTACACCTCCGCGCTCGCCAACTGGACAACCCTGGACGAGTCCGTCGTGCGTTACACCGCGCTGATCGAGCAGAGGATCGCGGCCGCCATCCGCACCCCCCTCAAGGACCGGGTCATCTACCACAACGAGACCGCGGTACGCGCCTTCTGGGACCAGGACTACGACGCGGTGGTCCAGGTTCTGGGTACCCGGTCCCAATACCCGGGGCGCGAAATCGCGATGCGCGAAGGCGACCTGGACTGGCTCGAGGATCTTCCCTTCGACAAGCCCTTCGAGCCCGGCGGTGACCGACTGTTCTTCGGGCTGACCGACGAAGACGAAGAGGTGTTCCAGCCGGACTCCGGCGACTTCTGGCTGGCACACCCCCTTGGCGAGGGCGCCGACTCCCTCTACCGCTTCCAGAGCGGCGACACGCTGACGCTGTCCTTCCCCGACGGGCGCCGGCTGGAGGCCATCGAGCTGGATGTCCTCCCGCGGGAAGCCGACTCCCACCGAATCAGCGGGGCACTGTGGATCGAACCGGAATCCGGGGCACTCGTTCGGGCCGTGTACCGCTTCAGCCGGCGCTTCGACGCCATGCGGGACATTCCGGAGCTCCAGGAAGAGGAGGAGCGAGGGACCTTCAAGTACGTGCCCGGACTCTTCAAGCCCTGGACCTTCGATCTCACCATGATGGCGGTGGACTACGGGCTGTGGGACTTCGAGGTCTGGCTGCCCCGCAGCCTGAGGATGGAGGGCGAAGCCGGAGCGGGCATCGTCAAGGTGCCGGTTACCATGGACCTGTCCTACCGGATCGAGTCGCTGACGATGGCCGAGGACGAAGCGGCGATCGAGACGGACCCGATGGTCGGCGTGGACACCCGGGCCGGGCAGCCCCGGACGGTGCGCACGACCACGGCGGGCCCTGACACCGACCTGAAGGAGGTGCACTTCGAGACCCGCGCCGAGGCGATGGCGTTCATCGCAGGGCTCCTGTCCGGCGACGAAGACGTCGCGTACGAGCTCATGGCCGGCTCGGAGACCGCCGCGAACGAACGCGAATCCTTTCTGATCGTGCCCGAGGAGCGACATCTCGTGGCCGAGAGCCCTCACCTGCCCCCTCCCATCTGGAAGGACGCGATCGGGTTCCCGTCGGACGACGAACTGGAAGACTACATGCGGAGCCTGGCCGACCTGCCGGACATGCCCATCCAGACCATCCCCACGGTCTTCAACTGGGGCTGGGCGCGACCGGATCTGGTCCGCTACAACCGTGTCGAGGGCCCCGCCCTCGGAGGACGCTTCGAGTCGGCCCTGAGCGGACGACATTCGCTGGGCGTGTCGGGGTTTTTCGGGTTCGCCGATCTGCAGCCGAAGGCGCGCCTCGACCTGCAACGCTCGACGGTGCGCCGGCGGGTGACCCTCGGGGCCTTCCATGAGCTGCGGCCCACCGACTCGACGACCGACTATCTCGGCTTCGGCAACTCGTTGAACGCCTTCCTCTTCGGCCGGGATGACGGCGAGTACTACCGCACCACCGGTGCCGACCTGACCTGGCGCCCGCCGGACGGCGCCCGCGAGTCGCGCCTGCTGCGCGTATATGTGGAACGGCAGGCTTCCGTCGGCTCCGAGACGGACTTCGCCCTCTTCCGCGCCTTTGACGGGGACGGGACCTTCCGTCCCAATCTCAAGGCGGATCACGTTGAAGAGGCGGGCGCGGAGCTGCGGCTCTCACCTTGGTGGGGGCACGACCCCGCCGGCGCCCAATTGGGCCTTGAACTGCACGGTCGCTGGGCGACATGGCGGGACACCGGCGAGGATTCGCGGACCGACTACCAGCAGGCCAGTGCCACCCTGCGAGCCATCGTCCCGGTCCAGGGCGATGGCTGGCGAAGGTGGACCGTCGGCCTCGAGGCGGCGGGCGGGACCACCTGGGGCAACGCCCCCGTGCAGCGCTCATGGTTCCTCGGCACAGCCGGCACCCTGCGCGGCTACCCGGCATCGACCCTGTCGGGCCTGTCCTTTTCGAGAGGTCGCGTGGAGGTGTCGCGCACCTTCGAGGCGGGGTCGGCGATCCTCTTCGGCGACGCCGGCTGGGCGGGCGACCGCCCCGACTTCCGCACGGACGACATCCTCTATGGGGTCGGGATTGGCGGGAGCATCCTGGACGGGCTCATCCGCGTTGACCTCTCGCAGGGGCTGAAGGGACCGGACAAGGGATTCCGCATCGAACTGTACCTGGACGCGATCCTGTAGCGGCCTGCGTTTCGCTGCCCGCTTGGCCGTCGCTTGACGCGGACCCGGCTACCGGGCTAGAAAATCATGGGCGGTTTGCCACTAACGGCCCTCCCCGATGCCACCCTACGACCGGGACAGGATCATGCGACTCGACGCTTCCTTCGGCGCGCTCACGGTGCTCGCGGGTACCGCCACCCTCACGGCCCTGGCGGGCACCCTCGCCCTCTCGGCCCAGACCGGGCCCGGAATGGACATCGCCGAACCCTTCAAGGTCGGCACCTTCGAGATCGAGGGCGAACCTCGCGTGGGCCTGGTGTTGCGCGACGCCCTGATCGTCGACATCGGCACCGCGAACCACGCACTGGAACGCAACGCCGCGTATCCGCGCATCCCGATGCCCGACAACATGATCGACCTGATCGGCCGGTACGAGTACGGAGTGAAGATGCGCCTGTACGAGATCGTCAACCACCTCGCCGCACACGACATGATCGACGGAAGCGCGCGGGCCGGTTTCGTGCACGACCTGGACGCCGTGACGACCCTGCCTCCGATCATGTATCCCGGCAAGATCATGAACGCGGCGGTCAACTTCTACAGCCACGTCAACGAAACGGGCACCCTGGAGGAGCGCACGGAGGCACGGCGTCAACGGCGCGAGAACCGGGGCGTCCCCTACCTGTTCCTGAAACCCAGCCGCGGCGCGGTCATCGGCAACGACGACCAGGTCGTCATCCCCTTCGGGCGGGACCGCACCGACTGGGAGGTGGAGCTCGGCACGGTCGTCGGCCGCACCGCCAAGTACGTCTCGGCATCCGACGCAGAGGACTACATCTTCGGCTACACCGTCACCATCGACATCTCGGACCGCGGCGGTCGGCCCCCCGGCGGGAACCCCCTGCGCTCCGACTGGTTCGTGGGCAAGGGCCACGACACCTTCGCCCCCATGGGACCCTGGATCGTGCCGAAGGAGTTCTACGGAGACCCGATGGAGAACCTGCGCCAGACGCTGAGCGTCGGCGGCGAACAGATGCAGGAAGCCAGGGCCGGAGACATGATCCATACCCTGTACGAACTGCTCGAGTACGGGTCGTCGATCGTCACGCTCTTCCCGGGCGACGTGATCAACAACGGGACGTCGGGAGGCGTGGGGATGGGGACGGCGGTGCGCGGAGAGCAGCGCTTCCTGAAGCCGGGTGATGTGATCGAGGCGACGATCGACGGCATCGGCACACTCACGATCCCGGTTGTCGGCGAGGACGAGCCCCCGGGCGGAACGGGGGCGCGGCTGCCCCCCGTGAACTCCTACCGGGGGAACTGATTCCGCAGGCGGGACGGACGGGTAGCGCCCCAGGGCCGGTCAGGCTGCGACGCACAGTGCCGGGGGCGGGACTCGAACCCGCAAGGGAGTGCCTCCCGGGGGATTTTAAGTCCCCTGTGTATACCGATTTCACCACCCCGGCCGTGACTCAATAGTACCACAAGCCATGCCGACGGGTGCCGGCCGGGGCGCCGCGGAAGGCCGCCTCCCCTGTGGCGCCAGCGCCTCCTAAAGGATCGTCTTGCCCAGGGCGGACGCGACGAGGCCGACCGCGAGTACGGCCGTGTGGTTGCGGTCATCGAGCACGGGGTTGAGCTCCACCACCTCGAGGCTGAGCAGCCGTCCCGACCGCGACGCCTTCTCGCAGACCAGGTGACCCTCACGATACGTCAGGCCGCCCTGCACCGGGGTTCCCACGCCGGGCGCCAGGCGCGGATCGAGCGCGTCGAGGTCGAGGGACAGGTGGAAACCCGCGGTGTCCGCGTTGGCGCGCTCCAGAGCCTCGTCCATACACTCGGCCACGCCCCGCTCGTCGATCTCGGACATGGTGAAGACCCGTACGCCCAGCCTGCTGATCAGTCGCCTTTCGCCCGGATCGAGCTGCCGTGCACCGAGCACGCTCACGTTCTCGGGCCGGACGCTGGCCCGCTCGCCGACAAGCCGTTCGTCGCCGTGGCCCAGCAGGACCGCCAGCGACATCCCGTGGATATTGCCGCTCGGCGTGGTGTGGGGCCGGTTCATGTCCGCGTGCGCATCCACCCAGATGAGCCCGATGCGGGATTCCTTCTCGTGGTAGTGCGCCGCCACGGCCGCCACCGAGCCTATCGACAGGGAGTGGTCCCCGCCGAGCACGAGCGGCATGCACCCCCGGGCAAGACCCTGTGCCACCACCGCCCGCGTGCGATCCGCGACGCTCGCGACCTCCGCGAGAAAGGGTAGCCTGCTCTCGCCGCCGGCGTCGGTCGTCTCGATCCCGCCCGCGGTGATTGTGCCGAGTTCGCTGACCCTGTGCCCGATGGCCTCGATCTCCTCGGTGATCCCCGCGATGCGCAGCGCCGAGGGCCCCATGTCGACGCCGCGACGGCCGGCCCCGAGGTCGATGGACACCGAGACCAGCGCGATGTCGCGGCGTTCAGGCCGTGCCCTCACCGAAAAAGGAATCCGGCAGAAAGCAGGAACTGTCCCGCGTGCGAGAACCCCAGCTTCCCTTCCAGAAACCAGTCCAGACCGAGTGTGTCGAACTGCAGGCCCCCGATGAGGTTCGGTCCCACGCTCACGTCGGACCTCCCTTCGTCTGCCCGGGACCGGCCGCGCTCCAAGTGGACGGTGTCGTCTCGGTCGCCGTGCTCGCCGAAGTCGTCCCGTTCTTCCTCCTCGCCGGACTCGAATGATGCGACGATGTGGAACCCCGCCCCCGCGTAGGCGGTAAGGCTGGCGCTCCGCGCGGTCAGGGGGATGTTCGCGTTCCCGCCCACTTCGACCATTCCGCAGCCCGAGTCCCGGCCGCAGCCCATGAACGAGTAGGTCGCCGTCACGCTTCCGAACAGGTCGCGGAAGTAGCCATCGTTCAGGGCCAGGGGACCCGCGAGGTCGAAGTCCGTGCGCGCTCCGAGACCGAAGCCGGAATCATCGCCGACAGTGAACAGCGGACCCACGGACACCTGGGCCTGGCCGGGTGCCGGAATCGCGACCAGCAGGGCGCTGAAGCCGAGTACGGCACCGATGCTTCGGGCTGTCGGACGGGTCAATGGAACCTCCAATGGCGGGACGGTACTGCAACGCAGACGGATGGTCGCCAGGACGCGGCCATGAGTCGACGCGCCGCCGACCGACCCCTATACGAAGTTTCTCCCGCGAAGTTCCGGCCGGTCAAGGTCGTGTTGGTCCCGCGCAACCCGTGACACTACAATGGTACTCTACCGCATTGTGCGGGGGCATCCCGCACCACGATGCGATCCGGCCGCGCGCCATCAGGCCGGTGACCTCGCCGTGGCGCGGGGACATTCTGGCGAGTTCCACACGGACTTCGGTCCGTCACACACACGGAGTCGGCGCATGCGCATGTGCGACCGCGGCCCCTGGATGGCCGCGCTGCTACTGCTCACCCCCCTTTCCACCCAGGCCCAGGAAGCGGACAAGGACCCGGACCGGGGCCTTCCCCTGGAACCGGCCCGTTGGGCGCGTTTCACCACGAACGAGGGCACCTGGATCTCCCTCGACGTGAGCCCCGACGGCCAGACGATCGTCTTCGATCTTCTGGGCGACCTGTACACCATGCCCGTGACCGGCGGCGCGGCGACGCGCCTCACGAGCGGCATGGGCCATGACATGCAGCCGCGCTTCAGCCCCGACGGTGAGCGGATCGCCTTCGTCTCCGACAGAAGCGGCGACAACAACGTGTGGCTCTTGCCGGCCGGCGGGGGTGACCCCACCCAGCTGAGCAAGGGTGTCGGCAGCCGTTTCCTGTCGCCGGAGTGGATGCCCGACGGCAAGTACGTGGTGGTTTCGCGGGCACCGGCCTTCCGGGGCCTGGAGAAGCTGTGGCTATACCACGTGGACGGGGGCACCGGACTGGAAATGGTGGGCGGTTCGGGAGCCCAGCGCATGCTGGGCGCCGCCGTGGATGCACTGGGGCGGTATGTCTGGTATGCACAGCGCAGCGGCAGCTGGGAGTACAACGCCATCTTCCCGCAGTACCAGCTCTGGGTCTACGACCGCACGACCGGAACCCGCACCCCGATGTCCAACCGCTACGGCTCGGCATTCCGGCCCGCGCTCTCGCCCGACGGGCAGACGCTCGCCTACGCGAGCCGCGACGACGCCGATACGGGCATCCGGCTGCGTCATCTCCCGTCCGGGGAGGAGCGCTGGCTTGCATACCCGGTTCAGCGGGACGACCAGGAGTCGACCGCGAACATGGACGCGCTGCCGGGCTACTCCTTCACCCCCGATTCGGATGCGCTGGTGATCTCGTACGGCGGGCGCATCTGGCGCGTGCCCGTGGACGGCAGCGACCCTACCGAGATCCCCTTCACGGTCGAAGCCGAGATCGCCATCGGCCCCGAGGTCAAGTTCGAGTACCCGATCGAGGACACGCCGACCTTCACGGTGAAGCAGATCCGCGATGCCCGCCCGTCCCCCGATGGACGCCTCATCGCCTTTACCGCTCTCGACCGGCTGTATGTGGCCGAGTTGCCGGACGGAGCGCCCCGGCGCCTGACGGACGACGAAGCCGGCGAATTCCAGCCCATCTGGTCCCCTGACGGCGCCTACGTCGCCTACGTGACATGGGATGACGACACCGGCGAAGGCCATATCCGGCGCGTGGCCGCAGGCGGCGGATCGGGTACCGATCTGACGACCGCACCGGCCTACTACCGGAGAATCGCCTGGTCGCCGGATGGAGAGCGGATCGTGGCGACGCGTTCGGCCCGGCGTGACCTCCAGGAGGCGATCGACCCGTTCAGTCCCGGCCTCGACGCCGAGTTTGTGTGGATCCCGGCGAGCGGGGGTGAAGCGACCGTGATCGGCCCGACCCGTGGCCGCCGCACCCCGCACTTCACCACGGACCCCGACCGCATCTACTACTACGGCACAGCCCGCGCGGACCCCGTACCGGGCTCCCCGGCCGCGCCGCCTCCGACCGTCGCCCTTTCGTCCGCGAGGTGGGACGACACGGACCAGCGGCGGCACCTCCAGGTCACCCTCCGTGCCGATCTCTCGGCCGGGGGCGTGCCCGACGGCTACTCGATGTCCGAGACCTCGGACCTCGTGATGCCGCAGGAATTCGACGACGACCAGCCGCGCGAGCTGATCCTGAGGCGGGGCGCCGGCGCGGTGACGATGGCCCCTCGAGGTGATCTGGCCATGGCTCAGATCGGCAACGACCTGTACGTCGTGACGGTCCCGGACCTCGGGGCCACGTTGCCGGCGATCGACGTCACCAAGCCGGACTCCGCGGGCGTCCCGGCGTGGAAGCTCAACGAGTTGGGGACCGAGTTCCCGACCTGGGGAGCAGACGGACGCACCGTGCACTGGTCGCTCGGCAACGCGCTGTTCACCTACGATCTGGTGGCCGCCGCCGGCGACCCGGACTACGCAGCGACCGAACAGCAGATCGCCGTCAGCGCCGAGCGCGACATCCCGCAGGGCGTCGTCGTGCTGCGCGGGGGCCGGGCCATCACGATGAACGGCGACGAGATCATCGAGAACGCGGACATCGTGGTCACCAACAACCGCATCACGTCGGTGTCGCGTGGCCCCGGCGACGTTCCCGAAGGCGCGACCGTCATCGACGTCAGCGGCAAGACCGTCCTCCCGGGCTTCGTGGACACCCATTCGCACATGTGGAACCTCTGGGGCTTCCACTGGGCGCGACCCTGGATCTACCAGGCGAACCTTGCCTACGGCGTGACCACCACGCGTGATCCCCAGACGGCCACCACCGACGTGCTCTCCTACGAGGACATGGTGCGCGCTGGCAGGATGGCCGGCCCGCGCGTCTACCACACCGGGCCCGGCGTCTTCTCCGCGGACTTCATACGCAGCTATGAGCACGCGCTGGAGGTCCTGAGGAAGTACAGCCGCTACTACGACACCAAGACGTTCAAGATGTACATGGCGGGCAACCGTCGTCAGCGGCAGTGGCTGATCATGGCGGCTCGCGAACTCGGGTTGATGCCGACCACCGAGGGCGGGCTGGACTACCGCCTGAACATGACCCACGCGATCGACGGCTACCCGGGGGTCGAGCACACCATGCCGATCGTCCCCGCCTACCAGGACGTGGTGGAGCTGTTCGCCACCTCGGGCACCGTCAACACCCCCACCCTGCTGGTCTCGTACGGCGGACCGTGGGCCGAGAACTACTACTACACCCACGAAGATGTCTTCGGGGACGAGAAGTTGACCCACTTCACGCCCAAAAGGGAACTCGACACGAAGGCGCGGCGTCTGCAGACCGTCGGTCCGGGACGCGGAGGGTGGTTCATGGAAGAGGAGTACGCCTTCAGGAAGCACTCGGCGTGGCTTGCGCAGCTGGTCGAAGGCGGCGGCAAGACCGGCGTCGGCAGCCACGGTCAGTTGCAGGGTCTCGGCTACCACTGGGAGCTGTGGACGCTCCAGAGCGGTGGCATGGATGAGCACGACGCCCTGCGGGCCGCGACCATCATGGGCGCGGAAGCGATCGGTCTGGGCGGTGATCTGGGATCGATCGAGACGGGCAAGCTGGCGGACCTGGTGATCCTCGACGCCGATCCGCTCGCCGACATCCGCAACACCAACACGGTTGACAAGGTGATGATGAACGGAAGGCTCTACGACGGCGACACCCTGGACGAGCTGTGGCCGAGGGAGCGGCCGGCTCCCGCCGAACCCTGGAGGAACACCGCTCCCAACGTCCGGGCCGGGATCCGGGGAGGTGCACGATGAGCCCCCGGACGAGGCGGACGAACCGCCGCTCACAGACTGGCGCGGGGAGACTCTCCGCGCTTCCCAGGGCAGCAGCGCCGACTCTGGCACTGGCCGCGCTGACGATGCTGGCCGTACCCCTCGCGGCGCAGCAAGGTCCTCCTCCCGGCGAGCCGGAGCGGAAGCCGCTTCCGCTCAGGGGGACCCGCACCGCCGAGTTCACGGCCACGGAGGGAACGTGGATTTCACTGGACGTCAGCCCCGACGGGCAGACCATCGTCTTCGACCTGCTGGGTGACCTCTACACGATGCCCGTCACGGGCGGTAAGGCGTCACCCCTCCTCACCGGGATGGCCTACGAGGTCCAGCCCCGCTTCAGCCCGGACGGTGAGTCGGTGGTGTTCGTCTCGGACCGCAGCGGCGGAGACAACGTCTGGACGATGCGGCTCGACAAAACGGACACCACCCAGGTGTCGCGCGGGAATGCGAGCCTCTACCTGTCCCCCGAGTGGGCACCCGGCGGCGAGTACGTCGTGGCCAGCCGCTCGGGCGGCCTGGGGGGCGCCGCCCAGCTGGTCATGTACCACGCCGAGCGCACGTCGCCGATAACGATTGCCGGCGGAGGACCCACGTTCCCGGGACTCCCCGCGATGAAGCGGATCGGCGCGGCGTTCAGCCCTGATGGCGACCAGATCTGGTATGCGGCCACCAGGGGAGACTGGCAGTACAACGCGACCCTCCCCCAATACCAGGTGTACCGGTACGACCGCGAGACCGGCGCCAGCACGCTGATGACCAGCCGGTACGGGTCCGCGCTCCGTCCCGCCATTTCGCCCGACGGCGAGTGGCTTGTCTACGGGACGCGCTACAACGCCGACACCGGGCTCCGCAAGCGCAACCTCCTGACCGGCGAGGAGGAATGGCTCGCCTATCCGGTGCAGCGCGACGAGCAGGAGTCTCGGGCGACGCTCGACGTTCTGCCCGGCTACAGCTTCCTGCCGGACGGTTCGGCGATCATCATATCGTACGGCGGCAAGATCTGGAACGTCCCGATGGACGGCGGCGAAGCCACCGGGATCCCCTTCGAGGCCGAGGTCGAGTTGAGTGTCGGCCCAGAGGTCAAGTTCGACTACCAGATCGACACCACCGCCATGGTCACGGCAAGCCAGATCCGCAGCCCGGTGGCCTCTCCCGACGGCGACCAGGTCGTCTTCACGGCCTTCGACCGTCTCTGGATCAGGGACCTCCCCGACGGTGAGGCACGGCGCCTGACCGACGCCGATGTCGGCGAATTCCACCCCCAGTGGTCACGCGACGGCCAGTGGATCAGCTACGCGACGTGGGACGACTCGGACGGCGGCCACATCATGAAGGTGCCGGCGGGGGGCGGCACTCCGACCCGGCTCACGGCCACGGCGGCGATGTACTACAACGTGGCCTGGTCGCCGGACGGCGAGCGGATCGTCGCCTCGCGCGGCGCCGCCCGCGACCTGAAGGAGGCCACCGGAGCGTTCTTCGGCCCGATCGGTGGTGAGTTCGTCTGGGTGTCGTCCGGGGCGGCGGAGCCCGTGGAGGCGGAGGTGATCTCGCCCACGGGGTTCCGCGACGTGGCCCACTTCGCTGCCGACGACCCGGACCGCATCTACGCGTACAGCCCGGTTGAGGGCCTGGTGTCCTTCCGGTGGGACGGCACCGACGTGAAGCGCCACATGGTGGTGCGGGGCCGCCAGGGAGTTGGCGGCATCGGTGACCCGCACCCGAATGAATGGGAGTACCTGCCGCGGCGCGTCTTCCCGTGGCGGAAGGCCCCCGATCCGGCCGATCCGACTCCGCCCGCGGAGCCCGGCCTCCCCACTCCGGCGGGGTTGATCATGCTCTCTCCGGAGGGCGACCGTGCCTTCGTCCAGTTCGGCCGGGACATCTACGTCGTCGACCTCGCCGAGGTGGGGGCTCAGCCGCCGAGCATCGTGCTGACCAACCTCGGAGCATCCCCCGTGCCGGTCAGGAAGGTGACGGACGTCGGCGGCGAGTTCCCGTCCTGGGCGCCGGGCGGATCCGCGCTGCACTGGGCGATGGGGAACGTCTTCTTCACCTACGACCTCGAACACGTCGAAGCGGAGGAAGCCGAGGAGGAGGAGACCGCTCACGTACGCGCTCTGATCCGCGCGCGCGCCATGGCCGTATCGGACACGCTGAAGGACAAGCGGGCCGAGGCGGACAGCCTGGAGAAGGCGGATGAGGACGTGCCGGAGGATATCGAGAGCGAGATCACGCGGCTGACGGCCGATTCGGTGCAGGTCGTGGCCGATTCCCTCATGGCGCGTGCCGATTCCATCCGGCGCGCCGCGGACGAGGTGGCGGCGAAGGCGGAGGCCGTGCGCGACGGCGACAAGGAAATCCTGGCCGATTCGACCGAGTCGTACGAGGCGCACGAACGCAAGATCGAGGCGATGCTGCCGCGGGACGTACCGCGCGGCACGGTGGTGCTCACAGGCGGGCGGATCGTCACGATGACCGACATGCCCGACGATACCACCGGGACGCCCCACGTCATCGAAAACGGTGCGATCGTGATCACGGACAACATGATCGTGGCGGTCGGGCCCGCCGATTCGGTGGAGGTCCCGGACAGCGCCCAGGTCATCGACGTCTCGGGCAAGACGCTGGTGCCCGGCTTCGTGGACACGCACTACCATGCGCAGTGGCTCGTGCCCGAGATCCACCCGGAGGAAGTGTGGCAGTACCTGGCGACGCTGTCGTACGGGGTCACCACCACGCGAGATCCCCAGACCGCGTCCACGGACATCCTCTCCTACACGGACCGGCTGCGCACCGGCGGCATGACCGGGCCGCGCATCTACTCGACGGGACCCGGCGTCTTCAGCGGCGAGAACATTCGCGACGCCGACCACGCCAAGACGATCCTGCGGCGCTACTCACAGTACTTCGACACCAAGACGATCAAGATGTACATGACGGGCAACCGCCAGCAGCGCCAGTGGATCATTCAGGCCGCGCGCGAGCTCGAGCTGATGCCGACCACCGAAGGCGGACTCGACTTCAAACTCGACATGACCCATGCGATCGACGGATATCCCGGAATCGAGCACAACCTCCCGATCGCGCCGATCTACTCCGATGTGGTGCAGCTCTTCAAGGAATCACAGACAACCAACACCCCCACCCTGGTCGTCTCGTACGGCGGCCCCTTCGGCGAGAACTACTTCTACGCCACGGAGGAGGTCCACGACGACCCGAAGCTCAACGTCTTCGTGCCGGGCGGCGAGCTCGACGCGAAGGCCCGGCGGCGCGGCCCCGGCGGCGGCGGCAGTCCGGGTCAGGCCGGCTGGTTCCTCAAGGAGGAGTACGTCTTCCCGCGCCACGGTGAATTCGTGAAGAAGATGCTCGAAGGCGACGCGCGCATGGGCGTGGGGAGCCACGGGCAGCTGCAAGGCGTGGGGTATCACTGGGAGATGTGGGCGATGGGGTCCGGTGGCGCGTCGAGCCACGACATCCTGAGGGCCGCGACCATCCTTGGCGCGGAAGCGATCGGATTCGGGAAGCAGATCGGAAGCATTGAAGAGGGCAAGTTCGCCGACATCGTGGTTCTCAACTCGAACCCGCTCGATGACTTGCGCAATACGGTCGATATCCATTATGTGATGAAAGACGGCCGCCTCTACGACGGGATGACTCTGGACGAGATCTACCCCGAGCAGCGCACGCTGGAGCGCCGGCGCCCGCCCGAGACGGATCCGGGCAGCACGGCGGCGGGGATCAGGAGGAGGTAGGGGAGCGAAATCCCGGATTTGCGGCGCGCCTCAGGCAAGGAGCCCTTTCGCCGATGTTGGCGGGAGGGCGGAATCCCGATGCGCCGCACCTTCCGGCAGCCTGGCCACCGCCAGCGCCAGCTCCGCCGCAAACTCCTCCGCGATCAACTGGTCGGCACGCTTGATCCGTAGCACCAGCTTGGCCGGGTGCTTGAGCTTGAGCCCCTGTTGGCCCGCGATCTTCTCGAAGGCCAGCAGGTCCGAGGCGGTGATCACGAGCTTCGGCCCGGTCGGATCCCACCAGCGCCGCGGTGGTACGACGGCGCCTGTAACGTTGTCGAGCGGGATCACGATCTCCTTGACCGGTTCGATCTCTTCCCTGGTCTCATACGTCTCGCCGTACACTTCCGTCTGCACCGCCAATCGCCATTGCACGACCAGGCGGTCGGCTTCCAGTCGCACCAGGCCGTGCGCGGTCTCCGTCCTGGACTCGTAGCCTCCCTTTGCGTCCCAGAGATCGGAACTCCGTTTCAGAGTGAAGGGGACGGCTGCGAAGCTGGGCATCAGGGAACCCGCATGTTCATCCGGTGGCTCGCAGTGAGGGGGCTCGGCACGCCATCAGCGGCCCCGCCCCTCGCGAACCTCCGGCGGCTCCACCCGCCACCACCACTGCGTCGGGAGCGGGCGCTGGCGGGGCCAGACCTCGGTCAGATTCGCTGCGTCGTATAGTCGGCCGTTCTTCATGACATAGTCGATATCGACGGTGTTCTCCAGGTCGTCCAGCGGATTCGAGCCAAGCACCTGCAGGTCGGCCAGCTTGCCGGCCTCCAGCGACCCGATGTCGCCACCGAGACCGATCGCTTCGGCACTCATGAGCGTCGCCATGTGGAGGGCATCGTGGTTGTCCATGCCGCCGGACGCCATCATCCACAGCTCCCAGTGCGTCCCCAGTCCCTGCACCTCGCCGTGCGAGCCCAGGCCGGCCTGCCCCCCCGCGTCCATCCACTTGACCAGCTGTTCGGCGTGCAGGAAGTGCGGGTACTGGTCCTCCCGGAACCAGGTCGTGGTCTTCCACTTGTCGAGCTCGTCGTGCGGGGTGAAGAAGCGCAGCCGCTCGACCTCGTCCACGTTGGTGCGGGTCAGGTAGTACTGGCGGCCGGCCGGCCCGCCGTAGGCGACGATGAAGGTGGGCGTGTAGACCATTCCGCTGAACGCGCCGAGCTGGACGACGTCACGGTAGAAGGGGCTGATCGGCAACGAGTGCTCCAGCCCCGCGTAACCGTCCTGCGCGAGCGTGAGGTTCATGGTGAAGTTCGAGCCGCCTTCGGTGGTGGGCGTGAGGCCCAGCTCGCGCGCCGCCATGATCACCCACTGCCGGATCTTGCGGTCGCCGGCCAGGTACTGCTTGATGGTCTTTGTGTTGTAGTGGTCGCTGTAGCGCCGCAGGACGTCGCGCGCCTCGTCCAGGCTGGAGATGCGGTCCACGCCGAAGATCCCCGGGCCGGTCGAATACAGGCGGGGGCCGATGAACGCTCCGGTCTCCATGAGGTCGAAGTAGGTGACCGCGTCCTCGGATGACGTTTGTGGGTCGCGCTGCGTGGTGACGCCGTACGCGAGCTGCGCCAGGAACTGCGACACCTGACCGCGGTGCACCCCCCACGCGACCCAGGTGTGTGCATGGATGTCCACCAGGCCCGGCAGGATCGTCTTGCCGGACATGTCGCGCACCTCGGCGCCATCGGGTATCTCCACGCTCCCGGTGGGGCCCACGGCGGAGATGCGGTTGTCTTGCACCACGATGTCGCCCCGGGGGATCACCTCGTCGCCCCTCATGGTGATGAGGCGGGCACCGCTCAGCACGACGGTCCCGCGCGGGCGGTCCCTGGGCACGGTGATTTCCACATCGAAACGCGCGGCCTCGTAGACGGGGCCGCCCTCCTCCTCGTCCTCCTCGTCGTCCTCCTCCTCGATCACGTCGGCCGAGTCGGGTGCCTCCTCCCCGGCCGCCTCCGCCTCGGCCCTCGCCTCGGCGCGCGCGGCGGCCACCGAATCGGCGACGAGCGAGTCGCTCAGCGCGATGTCGTGGAGGAAGAAGCTGCGGCCGAGCGAATAGAACGCCGCCGAGCCGTCGGCGGTCCAGCCCACGAAGTCACCGCCGACGCGGGTGAGGCGACGGGTCGGTACGGACGAGGAGGCCGCGACCGAGACGGTGGGAGCCTCGCCGCCGGTCGGCGGCACCGTGATCGTGAAGACGTTGCGGTTGGCTCGCACGATCGCGCGCTTGCCGTCGGGGGACAGGACGACTTCGTCGGGGGCGCCCGGAGTACCCGGGCCCGGGCGCGACGGGGCTGTGACCTTGACCACAGTCCGGATGTCGGTGCCATCGTAGCGCATGGACAGGAGGCCCTCCTGGCCCGCCCATAGATAGACGCGGTCCGGGTCGGGACCCGCGTGGGGTGCGTTGCGGCCCTCCTGCGTCGTACCCGGTCCCACCCACATGATCCGGGTGGTTTCGCCGCCCTCGGCCGGCATCCACATGTACTCGAGTTCGGCTGTGGGGCTGTGCCGGCCGAAGTCCTCGAGCGTCCGCATGCGGTGCATCTTCGAGCCGCGCACCGCGAGGATACGGGAGCCGTCGCCGTTGTAGGCGACCCGGTCGAAGAAGGCCGAGGCGGGGGTGAGCTTCTCGGGCTCGCCGCCGCCGTCCGCGCGGATCCGCCAGATGTCGCCGCCGGTTGAGTCGTTCCAGGTCACGTAGGCGATGTAACGCCCGTCCGGGGACCAGGCCGCGCCGTGCTCGACATCGGTGGAGGTAGTGAGGCGGCGGGCGTCCGTGATGACCGGGTAGCCCTCCGTCTGCGTGCCTGCCGGGTCCGGCAGGGGCGCGGTCCAGAGCCGGTCGAGAGCCGAGAAGACGAGCCGGGTTCCGTCCGGCGACGGGCGCGCGCCACGGATCTGGGAGACGGTCAGGGTCGAGTCGTTGATGGGATAGTCGAACTTGACAGATGGCCCCACTTCTTGCTGGATGTGGGCCGTGAAGGGGATCTCCGAGGCTTCGCCGGAGGGCACCTCGACGCGCATGATCTTGCCGCCGTAGCTGGTTATCAGCGCGCTGGAATCGTGCGTCCAGGCTCCGCCGGGATAGACGTCACGGTCGCGCATGCCCCCGCCCTGCGACTCGTCGCGCTGAACATCCATGACGAGCCAGCTCTCCTCCCCGCTCGCCAGATCGCGCAGCTTGAGCGCCTCACGTGCGTCGTAGCGGGTCGCGTAGACCAGCCAGCGTCCGTCCGGGCTCGGCATCGGACGGAAGGCACCCTCGTGCTCGTGAGTGCGCACGAAGGAGCGGCCGGTCTCGCGGTCGATCATCGCGATCTGGAAAGGACCGACCTCGCGGGTAGAGCTCTCGGCCGTCACATACGGGTCGGAGTGGTCGGGGCCGAAACCGTCGCCGGAAGTCCCTGTGGGGAAGCCGCCCCCCAGGTTGCCGCGCACGTTGACCCAAAGGTAGCGGGGATCGGAGCCGAACGCGGCCCCCAGGTGGGCGGGCGGCGGTGGCGCGCCCTCCTCGCCGTGTCCCGTCACCTGTACGCCCGAGCCCCCGTCCTCGTGGTAGAGCCAGAGTTGGGTCCCCTTGTTCGCCATGACGTATTCGCCGTCCGGCGTCCACACCGGCGACATGTAGTTCTCGCGCTCGGTGTCGGTGAGTTGCCGCGCGTCCGTCCCGTCGGCGCCTGCCACCCAGATGTTCTCCGAGCCGTCCCGGTCGCTGACGAAGACGATTTCGGTCCCGTCGTGCGAAAAGCGCGGCTGCATGTCGTACCCCTGGCCGCTGGTGATGCGGGTGGCGCTGCCCCCGGATACCGGCAGTGTGTACAGGTCCCCGAGCAGTTCGAAGACGATCGTCTCCCCGTCAGGCGACAGGTCGAGCGATATCCACGTGCCCTCGTCGGTCGTGAAGTCGAGGGTGCGCGACGGAATGAGGGGGAGCGAGTTGGCACGCCGCGCCGCCCGCGCGGAGCTGTCGTTCTGCTCCACCGTCTGGGCGGACGCGACCGCGGGGGTCCGCGCGACCGCCGCGAAACCGGGGGCCGACGCGATCGTCACGCCCGCCGCGATCACCACAGCGCAGAGCCGCACGATCCCCAGGCGCCAACGCGCCCTGCCGCTGCCCCTGCCCAATACCGCCGTCCCCTCGCGGGACGCGGACAGCCACTCGCCGCAACCCCGGCAAACCGCTTGCTTGCTCTTCATCGTCACTGCCCTCCGCACTCCTAGGCCTCTGACACTCCGCACCGGGAACCCCCCGGGCAGATTCAAACGGCGATCAACGCCGCGTCCAGATGATGATCAACCCGCAGGAAGCACCGGTGCCACCGTACTGGGCCGGCACCCCCGACTGGGTCGGGTACACCTCCACACCCGCGACCGTCGACGGTTCGAGCATGCGGTCCAGCATGGCGGGCTCGTCCCCGCCTCGGCCTACCACCACTCCGTCCAGTATGACGCGGGGGAAGCAATTGTCGCTGCGGCCCCCGCGGAGCATGATGTGCTTTTCGAACGGGTTCCCCAGGTCGGTCCTCGTATCCACGCCCGGGAGTCTGGTGAACATGTCGGACAATTGGCTGGGAGCCCGCTGCTCGATCTGTTCGCGGTCGATGAATTCGCCGAACCCCTCGTTCGCACGTGTATAGAACCCCACCTCCTGAAGCCCGATCTCCCGTCGTTCCACGCTGACCTCGATCGGATCCATCTGCACGGGGTCGACCGAGAGCGACACCCGCACGTTGGTGACGCGCCCGGGTATCACCTGTATCGAGTCCCGGCGGCTCACGTACCCCAGTTGCACGAATTCGACGACGTGCGGCCCGGGGGACAGCTCCGTCAGGCTGAACCGGCCCCGGGGATCGGTGAGCATCCCCCGGCGGGCGTTGGTGGAGCGGACCGTGGCACCGCCGATCGGCCTCCCGTCAGCCCCGTCGCTGACCACGCCGATGATCCCCGTCACGAGGTCGTCCGACCCCGTGAACACCGGGTCCATCGTTGTCACGAACTCTCCGGAGCGCATGACCGTGAAGTCGCCGACGACGGGATGATAGCCCGGGTGGGAAAGCTCTAGCTGGTAGTCGCCGAGCGGAATCCGGGACAGGGTGAACCCGCCATCGGTGTCGGTCTGCAGCCGGAACCCCACCCCGCGCAGTTCCACGACCACCCCGCTGATGGGCTGTCCGGTGACTGCGTCGACGACGGTGCCCGTGATGGTGACCTGGTTCCGCTCGGCCGTGTCCTGGGCCCTGGCGTCCCGGGGCGACGACAGGATCGGCACCGTCGCGAAGGCCGCGGCCATCGCGGCGAGACGGCCAAGCGACCCGGTGACCGCCATGGCCGAATGTCTCCGCTTCATGTGACCGGCCCCTCGCCCCGCGCGTGCCGCCTGAACCAGTCCATCCGGTACATCCAGGTGCGGATGGTGTTGGTCGGCCTGTAGAAGTATGCATGCCATTCGTCCTGCAGGCGTACCATGGCGGTCGGCACCTTCATCATCTGCAGCGCCTGGTAGTACTCTTCGGTCTGGGGCATGGGCGTGCGCAAGTCGCCCTCGCCGGTGATCAGCAGCGTCGGCGTGGTCACGTTGCCGACGTACATCAGCGGGGAACGCCGGAGGTGCTCGCTGGGATCCTCCCAGGGGAGCTTCTCGAAGTTCCGGTACCAGCCCAGGCCATCGGTCGTCCCGACGAAGGACAGCCAGTTGGTGACCGGGCACTCCGAGGAGGCCGCGGCAAAGCGATCGGTGTGGCCGACCACCCAGGCCGTGAGCACCCCACCGCCGCTGCACCCGTAGACGAACATGTTGGCCGCGTCGATGTAGCCCCGATCCAGGACCGCATCGACCCCGGCCATCAGGTCGTCATAGTCCATCCCCGGATAGGCGTTCTCGATGGCGTTGCCGAATTCGCTGCCATAGCCGGAGCTGCCCCGGGGGTTGGTGTAGAGGACAACATACCCGCTCGCGGCCTCCAGCTGCCATTCGTACCACATGTAGGGCGTCCCGAAGCCGTAGCGGCCATGGGGTCCGCCGTGGATCGACAGCATCAGGGGGTACTTCTTCGCCGGATCGAAGCCCGGCGGTTTGACGATCCAGCCCTGCACCTCGAGGCCGTCCGAAGACCTGTACCGGATATCCTCCACCTCCCCCAGCTCGACACCGGCCAGGATGTCGCCGTTCACATCGGTGATGGTGTCGATCTCACCACCGGAAGCCACATCGAAGACGACCACGTCGCCCGGTTCGCTCGCGCTGGACAGCACACCCGCCGCCGTGCCGTTCGCGGCCATCGAGTAGACGGTCAGGTAGTGCTCGCCCTCGGTGATCTGCCGAACCGGGCCGTCGAGCGGCGCGAAGTAGAGGTTCTCGGAACCGCCGTCGGGTGCGTTGAAGTAGACGCCGTTCCCATCCTCCGCCCAGCGCAGCCCTGAAGGGTCGCGGTCCCTGTCGGTAGCGATCTCCCGGACGGCCCCTCCGCCCATGTCCATCACGTAGATGTTGTCGGCGTAGTAGGCATCGTCGGTCTCGTCGTGCCCGAGGTAGGCGATCAGCCAGCCATCCGGCGAGGGTACGGGGGAATGGTCGGGACCGGCTCGCGTGGTCAGCTGGCGAACGGCGCCCGAAGCCACCGAGACGGCGTAGATCTCCGATTCGCGGAAGCGGTAGTCGGAATCCGGCTCGCGGAGGCTCGCGAAGAGGAGCTCGGAGCCGTCGGCGGTCCACACGGGAGCACCGTGATTCCAGTCGCCGTGGGTCAGTTGGCGGGGGGTTCCGCCAGAAGCTGGAAGGAGGAATATGTGGGTGTAGCCACCGTCGGTGTATCCCACGTAGTCCCGCCGGTAGTTGGGCCGGGTCACCACTTTCGGCTCCGCCGTCCACTCCGCTCCATCCGGGCGCCCGGGAATCGCGACCGTCCACTCCGGCTCGGACGGCACCATCATGGAGAACGCAAGGTGCTCGCCGTCGGGCGACCACGTCAGCGCCCCCGGCGACTGTGTCAGGCGGCTGACCTGCGTGACCGCTCCTTCCGCGTCCATCCAGCGCACGAAGATCTCGGCGCTGCCGTCGTCGGCCTGGCGTACCAGGGCGATCCTGTCGCCGTCCGGTGACCACGCCGCGCCCCCGCCGTCGGTCAGGCGCCGCTTCCGGGAGCCATCGGAATCGACGAGCCACAGCTCGGAAACCCAGCGGTCGCGCATCCTGTCGATGTGCCTGCGTGCGTAGAGCACCTGGCTTCCGTCGGGAGAGATCAGGGGTCCCATCCCGCCGGCCAGGAGAAACGGGCGCACCTCCTCCCACTCGAAGTAGAGTTCGGGGGTCAGAAGGCCGCTCTTCTCCTGGGCTTCCGCGGGCGGGGGCGCCCCGAGGAAGGCGAGCGGGACCGCGCAGGTGACCAGGGCCACGAAGGCGAGCGGGGCGCGAGGGGCGCCGGGGACGAGAAGGGCCGCGAGACCGGGCCGACGGGGAGTGCGCGGGTCACGCGCCATGGTGCCATCCCTCCGGTAGGGGTTGAGGCTGACAGGTTGACGTTGGGACGCCGGGAGCAGGATGGCAACACAGCACCGAATCGGGTGGGCCGCGACGTGCTTTGCAGAAACCGTGCCGAGGCTGCTACCTCCGCAGCGTGAGCGACACCCTTCCGACCGGTTCCTCCGGCGACAGCGCCACCTCTCTTGTCGCGCGCTCCTCGCCGGAATCGGCGGTCACGGCAATCGTCTGACGATCGACCGGGACACCGCAGATGCGGAACTCGCCCAGCCGATTGGTCATGGCCTCCTCCCTGCGGGTCTCGGCGCTCAGTCTTACGGCGATGTCGCGCACCACAACCCACTCGGCCACCACCTCGATGCCCGCCAGCGTGCGGCCGCCCCCATCGGAGACATCGCCCAGCAGCACTCCCCTCTCCGGGTTCCACTCCTCCACCTGGCACGCCGCGGCCAGCACCTGGTGTCGGGAAGGCGCCTCGATGCGCACCGTCGCAGTGTCGCCGGTCACAACCCTGGCCTCGGCCACGACGTACTCGCGATCCAACCCCAGCAGGGAAGGACGAACGTGCGCAAGTCGATGACTTCCCTCCGGGAGCCCGGCAATGGCGAAACCCCCGCCCGCGTCCACCACCACTTCGACGCCGGTGCCCACGACGACGACCCGGTCCCCGGCGGCACCTCCTACGACCTCCCCGACCACCGTCCCTCCCACCTCGGCGTAGACCACCTGTCCGGTACTCCGTCGCAGCGCCCGCACG
The DNA here is from genome assembly GCA_963555795.3 of Longimicrobiales bacterium. Classification (GTDB taxonomy): domain Bacteria; phylum Gemmatimonadota; class Gemmatimonadetes; order Longimicrobiales; family Gaopeijiaceae; genus Bin94. Next base: position 2,355,715 of record CAUVXA020000007.1, read on the forward strand.
ACCCGCCCCCCTTCCTCCGCGATGCCGGCCAGCCTCGTGCGCCGGCCACCGAAGAATCCGTCACGCTCTTCGATCATCAGCGGCATCCGGATGTGCCACTTCGCGACGATCCATCCGCCGTCGGGCACGCCGAGAAACTCCACGCGGCCACCGATCTGATCGCTTCGATGTTCTGCCGCAAGCCCGGGCAGGCCGCGGTAGCCGAAGTCGAGCCATTCGAGTTCGCCGGTCTCGCGCGACAGCCAAAGGACGCCCTCGATGTCGGTGCGCTCCGGTTGGGGGCGAATGGGCCGAAACTCCAGACCGACCAGGCCCGCCCGCGACTCGTCGCGGGCGCGCAGCCGCAGGCAGTGGGTGGCAAGGAACGGGTCGGAAAGCAGCGTGTGCGCGTCGGGTGCGAAATATCGGTACCCTCCCTCATCGCCGACAACCCAGCCGTCGGAGACAAGGACTTCCACCGGACGGCTCCTGATCGGCCGCTGGTCCATCGATCGCGCACGCGTGCGCGCATCACTGCGGATCTTCAGGGAACCCGGTTCAAGCTCCCGGACATGTCTCTCGAGATCGTAGACGTACCGGCCGGCGGACGCCGAGGCGTCAACCGCCAGCAACGCCTTGCGGGCCCCCTCCCATACGCGGTGGGTTGCCTCGCCGACGGCGGCCTGCAGCTCGCACCGCCTTTCTCCCGAAGCCTCGATGCCCGTCAGGGCGATTGGACGCAGCCGGAGCGCGATCCGGACCGTGACGGTGTCGGCCGGTCCCGGATCGAGACCGCCCACCGTTGTGGTGGCCATCCCGAGACGCTCCGCCCGCAGGCTGTAGGTGCCCGGCGGCCCGGCAACGAAGAATCGGAACGATCCGTCCGCGTCCACCAGGAATCGCTGAAGGTCGCGGCCGTCGTTGTCGACCAACGAGACGAGCGCCCCGGCGACCGGAACTCGCGACGACGAGTCGACGACGACACCGTCGATGACCTGCGCACCACCTTGTTGGACGAAGAGGGCGCTCGTGGCAACCAGGATCAGCGTGATAAGGGCCGGTTTCGAACCCCCAGCGCCTTCTCGCGAAGTGAAGTGAAGCACCGGGCTACCTAGTCTCGATTCGCAACAGGAGGGTTCTGTACGGAGCCTCGCGAGCGATGGTGATCTCCTGAACTCTGCCGGGGAAGAGATCGGCCAGCGCGAGCGCGTCTTCGAATGCGTCGCGGTCGAACTTCTCGCTGCTGTTCAGCACCACCACCTCCAGCGGAATATCCACCGGCAGCCAACATATCCGATAGAGTCCCGATGGGCTGGTCTCTCCCCGGATCCTGGCGCGGGCTTCCTCGAGGTCCTTCTCCCGGAGAGCGGCTGTCATTGTCAGAACGGTCGCTTCCGCGACGGGGCTTCCCTCCGCATCGGTCACGGCTACCGTCAGGATGCCCTGGTACGAGGCAAGCCGGCCTCCCGCGAACTGGGTTGGCGCGGGCTGCCTGACACCGCCGCAGACGTCGTCGAGCACCTCATTGAGCGAAGGCGCCTCGAAGTCTACTCGGACTGGATTCGTCAATCCCGGCCCCATTTCGACCTCGACCGGTTCGGGCTGGTACCACAGTTGCTCCAGGTAGGGATGCGTGAAATGGACTGTGTACGTCCAAGGGCCCAGGTGGGTCATTTCGAAGCGGCCGTCGGCGTCTGTGACCACTTCGGTCCCCTCACCGTTGAGGAACACGCGAGCGCCCGGTAACCCAACCTGCAGAGTGTCGAAGACCGTGCCCGCAATGCGGCCTCCACCGTCACCCTCAAAAACGATGTCCTGTTCGTCGTGAACACGCAGCACCTCGCCATGCTCCATGATGATGGCCGCGAGGGAAGCTGTGGGACGACCAGTGGGAGGGTCGAGGGGTTCACCGGGGCGAAACATGCGAAGGTGCCAAGAGGGCACAATCCACGTGCCATCGGGCAGCGTCCTGAATTCCACCCTGCCTCCGGGAGAGGCTGCCATGAGCCGTGGATGAACGTTGAGGTTGACGTATTGGAAATCCAGCCGCTCCAACTGCGCCGAGACCGGGTCCAGCCACATTGTGCCGGTGATTTCCGCCACTTCGCCATTGGGCAACGGCTCAAACTCCAGGCCGACCAGCTCTCCTCGCTGGCGCTCACCCGGCCTGATTCGAAAACAGTGTGTGTCCAGGAAAGAGTCGGAGAGAAGCACGTCGGCGTCCCCGCTCCTGGGTCCACGCGGCAGCCGCGAGGGCTTTCCGCGCCTCCTCCCACACGCGAGCAACGGCCAAGCCCTCGCCCGGGCGCACGCGGCATTGGCGATCCGCCTCCGCTTCGATTCCCTCCAGGGAGACCGGCTCGATCCGTGCTACCAGCTCGATTGTCAATGTGTCCGTGGTGGCCACGCCGAAGAAGTCCGAGAAGGTCGTGGCGTAACCGATCCGGTCGGCCCTGAGACGGTACTCACCAGAATTGGGTGCCCGCAGCCGGAAAAGGCCGCTGCTGCGCGTGAGTACCTGCTCGATCCCCCGACCACTTCGGTCCACCAGGCTCACCATGGCGCCGCCGATCCCGCTTCCTCCGGCAGCGTCAACAAGCCTGCCACCGACCACCTGGCCATTGGCGGAATGGGAGACGGCGGCAAAGAGCTACAGAAGGGCCAGGAACGGAAGTAGTGTGGTCCTGTCCATGGACAACCTCATCCCCACCGCGCCGCCTGAGCCTCTCCTCGCGGGTGGTGCACCATGATTCCATCCCTCCGGTAGGGGTTGTGCCTGCAAGGTATTATTGATCTCTCCGTCAGGTGAAGCGAACAGACGCCATGGCCGACGGATCTGTTGGTACACCGCGACGGCTTCGGGCGGTCCGCAACGCAAGCGCCCCCACCCGGGAATGCTGACGAGCGCGACGTGAATACACGTGCCATTCTCATCGGGCTGGCACTCGGGTTGGGGCTCGGGGTCACCGCCTCGGCGACCGGATCTCCGGCGCTGCTGTGGGCGGCCGAGGCTGTCGCACCGCTCGGCCAGGTCTTCCTGCGCGCGATCCAGATGGTCGTCATCCCGCTGGTGGCGGCCGTCGTCTTCGTAGGCGTGGCGCGGATCGGGAACCTGCGCAAGCTCGGTCGGCTGGGGGGCTTGGCGGTGGGCTTCTTCTGGGTTACCACGCTGCCGGGGGTCCTGATCGGGATGGCGGTGATGGGATTGGCCCTCACCTTCACAGCTCCGGTGCCGCCGCCCACGCCCGTGGCGGATGTGGACACCGCGGCACCAGGCGTGGTCGATTTTCTCGTCAACCTCGTCCCGCGGAATCCGATCCAGGTCGCCGCGGATGGATCCCTTCTCCCCCTCCTCATCTTCGTCGTCCTCCTTGCCGCGGCAACGACGACGCTGCGGACGGAGAAGCGGCAGGCGCTCACGTCCCTCGCCGAGACGCTCGGGGACGCCCTCATCGAGCTGACGGCGCCCGTCCCTGACGCTCGGGGACGCCCTCATCGAGCTGATGACCTGGATCCTGTGGACGGCGCGCCCGTGGGCGTCTTCGGTCTCGCGGCACCGGTGATCGCGCGCACGGGGCTTGCGATGCTGCAGAACCTTGCCGTCTTCATCGTCGCCGTCGTCGTGGGCCTCTTCATCCTGAAGGCTCTCGTGCTCCTGCCCCTGGTCCGTATCCTGGGCGGGATGGGGCCGGGGCGGTTCATCCGGGGGACGGTGGGCTCGTACACGGTGGGCTTCACCACGACGACGTCGGTGGCGACGCTGCCGATGATGCTGCAGGAGGCGGAGAAGCTGGGCCTGTCGAAGAGCAGCTTCACGCTGGTCCTGCCGCTGGCGGCGTCGATCAACCGTCCCGGCAGCGCGCTTTTTCAGAGCGCGTCGCTGGTCTTTCTCGCCGCCATGTACGGGGGTCGTCCCGCTCGACGCGGGGCTGATCGCGGCCGCGGTGCTGGCAATCTTCCTGGCCTCGATGACGGTCGCGCCGGCGCCCAGCGCCAGCATCGTGTCGATGGTCCCGGCGCTCGACGTGGTGGGCGTGCCGGTCGCAGGGCTCGGCATTCTGCTGGGGATCGACCGCGTGCCGGACGTGTTCCGGTCCGCGACCAACGTGATCGGCCACATGGCGGCTGCGACGACGGTCGACGCAATGACTCGGCGACCTGGCGGAGAACGGACGGTTGACTGGTGTCCTGCGCGGGAGCGCCCGCTCACGATCTGGAACTCTCCAACCGTTTCCGCTATGGTTCGGTCATGCGGCTCACGCCCCCTCCGGGAATCGGGAGGGCGACCGAGCCGAGACGGCGATTTGTGGCGTATTGCGGCCAGGAAACAGCTAAAAAGCCACGCCCGCCCGGAGGGTGACGGGCGCATTGGCGGGGAGCACGGGACACCGGTGAGTTCGACGCAGTTCGATCTGGAACGTCCGGCCATGGGACGCCCGCCTCCAGGTAGCCCGCAGCCGGACCGCCCGCCGACGGTCGTCCCCCACCCCCCCCGTCCCCCCATCCATCACCTCCTCCGCGAGCGCATCCTGGTCCTCGATGGCGCCATGGGGACGATGATCCAGGGGTACCCGCTCACCGAGGACGACTTCCGCGGTGACGACTTCCCCGCTCATCCCGTCCCCCTCCTCGGCAACAACGACCTGCTGAGCCTCACGCGCCCCGACATTATCGGCGAGATCCACCGCGACTACCTCGAGGCGGGCGCCGACATCATCGAGACCAACACCTTCAGTGCCACCCGGATCCCCATGTCCGACTACGGAGTCGAGGACGCGGTGGCCGAGATCAACCTCGCGGCGGCGCGGATCGCGCGCGGGGCCGCCGACGAATACACGGCGCGCACCCCGGAGAAGCCGCGGTACGTGGCCGGGATCCTGGGGCCGATGAACCGCACCGCGTCGATCTCGTCCGACGTTGACGACCCGGGAGCGAGGCAGGTCACCTTCGAGGAACTCCGCCGCGCCTACCGGGAACAGGTCCGCGCCCTCATCGCGGGCGGCTCCGACCTGCTCATGGTCGAGACCATCTTCGACACGCTGAACGCCAAGGCGGCACTCTTCGCGATCGCCGAGGAGTTCGACGCGGAGGGGACGTGCCTCCCGATCATGATCTCGGGAACGATCACCGACCAGAGCGGGCGCACCCTCACCGGTCAGACCCCCGAAGCCTTCTACAACTCGCTGCGCCACGCGGAGCCGCTTTCCTTCGGGCTCAACTGCGCCCTGGGCCCCGACGCGCTGCGCCCGTACCTGCAGGAACTCTCGACCGTCTGCGAGAGCTGGATCAGCTGCCACCCCAACGCGGGCCTTCCCAACGCCTTCGGCGGCTACGACCTGTCCCCGGAGGCCATGGCGAACACCATGGGCGACTTCGCCCGCGCCGGCTTCCTCAACCTGGCGGGAGGGTGTTGCGGCACCACCCCGGAGCATATCGCCGCGATCGCCGAAACGGTGGCGGGCGTCGCGCCGCGGCAGCGGCCCGAACGCCCGGCCCACACCCGTCTGGCGGGGCTGGAACCCGTGACGATCGGCCCCGATTCGCTCTTCGTGAACGTGGGTGAGCGTACCAACGTGACCGGCTCCCAGCGCTTCGCGCGGCTGATTCTGGACGGCGACTACGACGCCGCGCTGGAGGTTGCCCGGCAGCAGGTGCAAAGCGGCGCGCAGATCATCGACGTCAACATGGACGAGGGGCTGCTCGATTCGGAAGCCGCGATGGTCAGGTTCCTCAACCTGATGGCCGCCGAGCCCGAAATCTCCCGTGTGCCCTTCATGATCGATTCCTCGAAGTGGGAGGTGATCGAGGCCGGGCTGAAGTGCGTGCAGGGCAAGGCGGTGGTCAATTCGATCAGCCTGAAGGACGGGGAGGACGCGTTCCGCGAGAAGGCGCGGCTGGCGCGCCGCTACGGAGCGGCCGTGGTCGTGATGGCCTTCGACGAGAGCGGGCAGGCGGCGACCGCAGACCACAAGGTGGAGATATGCACGCGGGCGTACGACATCCTGACCCGGGAAGAGGGCTTCCCGCCCGAGGACATCGTCTTCGACCCCAACATCTTCGCCGTCGCGACCGGCATCGAGGAGCACAACGAATACGGGGTTGCCTTCATCGAGGCCGCGCGGCGGATCAAGGAGTCACTCCCCCACGCCCTCGTGAGCGGGGGGGTCAGCAACGTCTCCTTCTCCTTCCGCGGCAGCCACGGGGTGCGCGAGGCGATGCACTCCTCGTTCCTGTACCACGCGGGGCGCGCGGGCATGGACATGGGGATCGTGAACGCGGGAGCGATCGCCGTCTACGACGAGATCCCCGACGAACTGCTGCAGGCGGTGGAGGACGTGCTCTTCAACCGGGACGAAGGCGCCACCGAGCGCCTGACCGAGCTCGCCGGACGGTACCGCGGGAGCGCCGCGGGAGACGTGCAGGATCTGTCGTGGCGCGAAGGACCGGTGGAGGCTCGGCTCGGGCATGCACTGGTTCATGGCATCACCGACTTCATCGAGGAGGACACCGAGGAAGCGCGCGCGGCAGCCGAGCGAGCGCTGCACGTCATCGAGGGGCCCCTGATGGCGGGCATGAACACCGTGGGCGACCTCTTCGGTTCCGGGAAGATGTTCCTCCCCCAGGTCGTGAAGAGCGCCCGGGTGATGAAACGGGCGGTGGCGTACCTGGTGCCGTATCTGGAGGAGGAGAAGCCGCCCGGCGACGAGGACCGGTCGGCGGGGCGCATCGTCCTGGCCACCGTAAAGGGCGATGTCCACGACATCGGCAAGAACATCGTCGGGGTGGTGCTGCAGTGTAACAACTACAAAGTGTTCGATATGGGCGTAATGGTACCAGGCGAACAAATTCTCGAACGGGCCCGGGAGGTGGACGCCCACATCATCGGCCTCTCCGGGCTGATCACTCCGAGCCTCGACCAGATGGTCCATGTCGCTTCGGAGATGGAACGCACCGGGATGGACGTGCCCCTCCTGATCGGCGGGGCCACCACATCGCGGATCCACACGGCGGTGAAGATCGAGGAGCGGTATTCGGGCGCCACCGTGCATGTACTGGACGCCTCCCGCTGCGCCGCGGTGGCGGGCAAGCTGCTCGACCCGGGCAGCCGCGTGGCGTACACCGCCAGCGTGCGCGAGGAATACGCGGGGATCCGCAGGCGGCGAGGGGGAGCGCGCAGGCGGGCGCCGCTTATGGAGCTGGAGGCGGCCCGCGCGAACGGGCTGTCGCTGGACTGGGGCCGGTACTCGCCGGTGCGGCCCACCTTCATCGGCAATCGCGTCTTCCCCGCCGCGGCGTCGGTCCGCGCCACGGGCCGAGACGGTTCCGGCGTGGCCGAAATCGGGGCCGCTCGCATTGCGCACGGTCACGGCCCCTCGGCGTCCCCGTCCGCCCGTGCGTCCTTGTCCTACGACCTGGACGAGCTGGCTCGGTTCATCGACTGGACGCCCTTTTTCCGCGCCTGGGAGCTCAAGGGCGCCTTCCCCGCCATCCTCTCCGACGAAGACACGGGGCGGGAAGCGCAGAGCCTGTACGACGATGCGCTCGCACTGCTGCGGCGGATTCGGCGCGAGGGGCTCGTCGTGGCGCGTGGAGTGGTAGGCCTCTATCCGGCCAACACCGACGGCGACGACATCGTTCTCTACGCCGATGAATCCCGGGACGTGCCCGTCGCGGTATTCCCGTGCCTGCGCCAGCAGTTCGCCAAGGGCGGCGGCCGGCCCAACCTGTCCCTGGCCGATTTCGTGGTGCCGGCGTGCTCGGGTGTTGCCGACTACGCCGGCGCCTTCGTGGTCACCACCGGAGTGGGCGTGGCCGAACTCTGCGCCGGCTTCGAGGCCGCGGGAGACGACTACCGCAGCATCCTCCTGAAGGCACTCGCGGACCGGCTGGCGGAAGCCTTCGCCGAGCGGATGCACGAACGCGTGCGCAAGGAGTTCTGGGGATACGCCCCCCGCGAGTCCCTGACGAACACCCAGCTGATCGGCGAGGAGTACGGAGGAATCCGGCCGGCTCCAGGGTACCCCGCTTGCCCCGATCATTCCAGGAAGATCACGCTGTTCGAGCTCCTGGGCGCGGAATCGATCGGCGTGTCGCTGACCGAGAGCTGCGCCATGTTCCCGGCGGCCTCCGTCTCCGGCCTCTACATCGGGCACCCGAACAGCTTCTACTTCGGCGTCGGGCGGATCGGACGGGACCAGTTGGAGGACTACGCCGCGCGAAGCGGGATGACGGTGGCCGAGGCGGCGCGCTGGCTGGGCCCGAACCTGGCGGAGGAGGCCGCGGGGGACGGCAACGCCGGGATGCCCGCCCGAGCGGGTCTGAAGGAGGGCGGTCGTGGCTGACCTGCGTGAGATGCTTTCCGGTGGCCGCGTGCACGTGATGGACGGGGCGATGGGCACGATGCTGTACGCACGGGGCGTGTTCTTCAACGTCTGCTACGACGAGCTCAACGCGACCCATCCCACGCTGGTCCAGGAGGTTCACGAGCAGTACATCCGGGCGGGCGCGCAGATCATCGAGACCAACACGTTCGGAGCCAACCCGGTGAAACTCCAGTCGCACGGCCTGGACGGTCGCACCGAGGAGCTGAACCGGCTGGCGGCCGAGATCGCGGTCCGGGCGGCGTCCGGGCGGGCGGCGGTGGCGGGTGCCATCGGTCCTCTGGGGATCCGCGTCGAACCCCTCGGCCCGACGTCGCGGCAGGAGGCGCGCGACTTCTACGGCCGCCAGGTCGGCGGGCTGCTCGACGGCGGGGTCGACGGCTTCGTGCTCGAGACCTTTTCGGACCTCGCCGAACTGGAGCAGGCGTTTCGCGCGGTGCGGAGCCGGTGCGACCTCCCGGTGATCGCGCAGGTGACGATCGGCGAGGACTGCGTCACCGAATACGGGGCAACCGTGGAACAGGCGGCCCGCGCCGCGGACGAGTGGGGCGCCGATGCCGTCGGCCTCAACTGCTCGGTGGGGCCGGCGGTCATCCTGGACGGTCTGGAGCGGATGGCCGACGTCACCCGGCTGCCGCTCGCGGCCCTGCCCAACGCCGGACTGCCCCGTGCCATCGGGGACCGCAAGATCTACGTCACGGGCCCGGAATACATGGCGCAGTACGCCCGGCGCGCGATCGACTCCGGCGCCCGGATCGTGGGTGGCTGCTGCGGCACAACCCCGGAGCACATCCGCCGCATCAGGGAAGTGGTCGGCGCGATCCAGCCCCCTACCGCGTCCGTGCGCGTACTCCGCACGGCGGGCGAGTCTGCCGCACGCAAGCCCGCGAAGCCGCTGCAGTCGCGCTCCGCTCTGGGCCACCGCCTGGCCGCGGGCGAGTTCGTCACCTCGGTCAGGGTTCTACCGCCAAAGGGATGGGAGACCACGCGGCTCGTAGAGGATTGTCGCGCCCTCGCCGAGGCGGGGGCGGACGTGATCGGTGTGCACGAAGACCGCGGCGCCGCCCGGCTGAGCGCGCTCGCCGCGGCCGCGGTGATCGCGAACTCGTGCCCGGTGGAGCCCCTGGTCCACTATACCTGCCGGAACCGGACGCTCTTCGGCATGATCCGCGACATGCTGGGGGCGGCGGCGACCGGGCTCCACAATGTCCTGGTCCTGACCGGCGACCCGCCCGGCGCCGGACCCTACGCCGACTACCGATCCGTTGTCGACGTCGACTCGATCGGCCTCACCAACGTCATCACCGGGCTGAACGCGGGCGTGGATCCCTCCGGCAACGACATCGGCGAACCCACCAGCTTCGTGGTTGGCGTGGCTCTCGACCAGGGAGCGCCGGATGCCGCGAGGGAGGTTGGACGCCTCCACTGGAAGGTGGACGCGGGTGCCCACTTCGCCGTGACCCGCCCGGTGTTCGACGCCGACCACTTGCTGGAATTCATGGCCAGGGCGGGGCTGAGGGGGCGTGCCGGACCGCGGCAAGCCGATCATGGGGGCGGTGGCGCCCCGGGCATCCCCGTGGTGGCGGCGATTCGGCCCCTGACCGGGCTGCGCCAGACCGAATTCCTGAAAAACGAAGTTCCCGGTGTGCATGTGCCGGACCGCGTCGTGGAGCGGATGCGGCGGGCGTCGGCCCGGGGCGGGGAGTTCGCCGCCGCGGAGGGGGTCGCTATCGCGCGGGCAACGGCCCGTGCACTAGCTCGGGAAGTCGCCGGGCTTGACATCGTGGCGTTGGGGAAGCCGGGTGTTGCGGCGGCTGTGGGGTTGGTGGCGGAGCGACCGGGGGCCGCCTGACCTCCCCGTCACCCGGGCAGGCGCACTGCGTCACGGATTGCTCGGGTGATCACCACTCCAAGGTCGGGATCGCCGCCCAACGCCGCCGGGATGGCACCTTCCCAATCCCGCAGAATCGCCCGGATCCGGCCCGTCGAGCGTTCCGTCACGACCGTTATCCGGCGCTGGTCGTCCGCGTCGAGGGTCACGATACCTGCCGGCCCCGTCAGCGTGATCCGTTCCAGCGCTTCCGCCCAATCGGCCTCGATGGGAATCGTGAAGAAGAAGTGCCTGCCGCCGTTCCCGTCCTCGCCGGGTGTGAAATCCAGGGAGAAAAGAGACCTGCCGCCGGAGCCGCTTCCCCGGATGCGATAGGGCCCCGGCTCGTCGGGAAGACGGGCCGAAGTGCGCATAGAAAACACCGGCTCGATCCGCAACTCACCCTCGATCACGCCGCCCCAGAGCACGAGCATGTCGGAAGGCTGGCCCGCCACCACCCGTGCTCGCGCTACGTCACCGGCGACCTCGGCCCGATGGTCGATCACCCTTCCGAAGTAGAAGTCGCTGAGCCATGGCTGTGTCCGGCAGTAGGTCATGATGTCTTTGCTGCGCTCGGGAGAAACCCCCGATCCATCGCGGAAGTCGTATCCCCACACGCCGATGCCTCCGTCCCGGTAGGGGAAGGCCGGGTCGACGTTGTCCGGACCGCCGCAGGGCGCGTGTCTGAGTGAGAGATTGTGGCCGACTTCGTGCGCCAGTGTGAACGGGCTCGTCTGGCCCATGCCTACCCACCCGGGCCGCCTCCCCCATCCGCGTACGGACCCGTTGACGCTGGCAGCGACTCCATAGTAGTGGCCGGTACCGTTTTCCGATGTCCGCAGGGCTTCGAGCTCGTTGAGCAGTGCGTGTTGCCCCGCCTCGCTGGTGAGATCCTGGGAGGTGAAATAGGCTTCGTGCGGACTGGCGCTGAACTGGGCAAACGGAAAGGCGTGCTTCAATAGACCCAATTGGGGACTGTCGGCCGAAATCCCGCGCACCCACCCCAGAACCGACGTGTCTGGCTCCGCCGCCTCCATGACCGGAACCAGGGTGAGCTGCATCGGTGGCACTTCCACGATGTCAAGCGAATCGGAGCCCTCGTCCGGGAAGCGGGTTTGGCTTTCGGCAGTGAGGGGCAGGGTTCCCTCAGGGTCGACTTCAACAACCATCTCGACCCCCGGCACAATGACTGCCGCGGGAATCACCGCGTTGTAGGACAACTTGACATCGCCTTCGTCCGCCTCTGCCGGGATCTGGTTGTCATCGCGCGTCATCACCACGCGGTGAACCTCATCGCCTCCCGACCCCGTGAAGACCGCGACGACCTCGGGCTCGAAGAACCCACGCGGCTCCTCGGCGGTGACGAATGTCCGCAGCAGCGCGTCACGGTTCGCCACCAGCCGCACCCGCCGTGTCGGACTCTGGACTGACTGGGTGAGGTACACGATCGGCAACGACACCGTGACCTGGTCCGGGTTGTCGCAGATTGAGCCAGCGGTCTCCGCGACCGCGGCCAACCACGCCTGAAAGTTCGCGGAAGGGGAAGCGCACAGGCCGGTCCCATCGTAGTCCAGCACGCGCAGCCGCTCCAACCGCCGGAGAGCGAAGGGCAGCGCGCCCTCGAGCCCCGGGTTCCGGCCCACGCGCAACTCGTTCAGCTCATGTAGCCCGGCGATGGCGTGGGGAAACGCACCGGACAGATCGTTTCCTGCGAGGTTCATCACCCTCAGGACGGTGAGGTTGGCGATCTCCGGTGGGAGGGGACCGGCGAGGCCGTTGTCCGCCAAGGATATCTCGACAACCCGCCCGCTCTCGGTCGTGACACCGTACCAGTCGTCTACGTCAACATCGCTGACCCAGGCACTCCGACTATTCCACGATGTGCCATCGGTCATTTCGTGGAATTCCGCCAGAGCAAGTCTCTCGACCTGAGCGGGATCGCACTCCCCAACGCTACCGTTCGGCACCGTTTGCAACCACTCCTGAAACTCATTGTCGACCTGTGCACAAAGGCCGGTATCCGCCAACCTCAGCGTCTCCAGATACTCAAGCTTCAGCAGGCTCCGCGGGAGCAGTCCGGCCAGCTCCTGGTTTCCATCCAGTGTAAGGACTTCCAGAGTGCTGATGTGACCGATCTCGACCGGAAGTCGACCGTTGAAGGCGTTGTCGTGGAGCCACACACCTGTCAGCGGGAAGCCGCCCAGAAAGGACGGAATCCTTCCACTCAGCTCGTTCTCGGACGCGCCAAGTTGCTCCAGCGCCGTCAGGTTGGCGAACTCTTCCGGAATGGGGCCTGTAAGATCGTTCTCGTGGATCCTCAGGGTCTCGAGCGTCGACAGCTGGCCCAGTTCCGGTGGAATCTCGCCGGTCAGCTGGTTGTCGTAGAGGTAGAGACCCTCCACCGAGGAGAGATCGCCGAGCTCGATGGGTATCGTGCCGGTCAGGTTGTTCCGGGAAACCGACAGCACCTCGACAGCACCCAGGTTGCCGAGCTCCGGCGGTATGGTGCCCGTCAGTTCGTTACGGCTGACGTTCATGTACGTCACATTGACCAGGCTCCCCAACCCGGCCGGTATCGGACCTGACAGCTCGTTCCATCCCAGGGCAAACCTCCGCACCGAACCCAGATCGGCGAGCGTCGGCGGGATCGTCCCGGTCAGATCGTTGGAGAAAAGGTCCAACGTGTCCAGGCTCGTGAGCATCCCCAACTCGGACGGAATCGACCCCTCCAGGGCATTCCACGAGAGATCGAGCATGGTCAGCTCGCCCAGATTGCCCAACTCCGGCGGTACCCGGCCCGTCAGTTCGTTGTTGTCCAGGACCAGCCGTCTCAGGTGCGTGAGATCTCCGAGTTGGGCGGGCAGCGTTCCGGTGAGGTTGTTTTCCGGCAACGACAACTCCGTGACGAACCCGTCCGAGTTGGTCTCAACACCGTGCCAGGTTCCAATGCGCGAGACGCCGTTCCAGTTCCGGTTTTCTTCCCAACCCGGTCCGCCGGTCGCGTTGTAGAGCGCTACAAGCACGCCCCTGTCGGGGTTGTCCGCATCGACCGGAGTAGGCGGTGGTGGTGTGGTCGGGGTGTCTTCAGAACACCCGGCCAGAAGAACTGCGCACAGAGCCATGCCCCGGGAGAGTGGCCAACCCTTCATGAGACACCTCCACGTCGAGCGCGTTTCGTAGCGCGCGGGGCACGCCCCAACCCGCCCGACACCCGACCCAGACTCTCGGCAACGTTGCGAGTGGGCAGATTGCTCACATACACCTTGTCGGCGCCAATTTCCCTCAGCCCGCGGATCGTGCGCGCGCATATCTCTTCCGCCCCGGCCCCGGCCCCGAATTCCGCGGCAATCTCCCGGGCCGGGACCGGGAAGTACCGACCCAGGTAGGCGAGCGTCCGCGGATTGGCGCTCCGGTACTGAAATACCCCGTACACGACGGGAAGCGTCACCCCCAGCCGCGCCAGCTCGGCCTGGAAGCGCTCCACACGGTCCAGCGAGTGATGCGACACGATCTGGGTGAGCACGAAATCCGCGCTGAACCCTTCGCCGGCGATGAAGCGCGCCTGTTCCACCGGATCCCGGAGCGGGTTCGCCCATCCCCCCAGCGGCAATCCCGGCATGTCAGCGCGCAGCATCCGCCGCAGATCCCTGCCGTGCGGCACGCACCGCTCCGGCCCCACCGAATGGTCACCGCCCACCACCGCCACGCCGGCCACCCCCAGCGCGGAAGCCCGCCGCGCAAACATGCGGCAGTAGTCCATCGTGTGCTTGCACGTCAGGAAGGGGATCACCGCACCAAAGTCGGCGCTGTCACCCAGGTTCGCGGCGAGATGGGCCAGGCTTTCTTCCTCCTCGTCGCCCGCGGCATCGTCCGTGAGGAGGACGAAGGTCCCGCTCCGGGCGAGACGCTGGACTGCGTGGTGCATGTCGATCCAGACGCTCATGCCTCGGGCGGCGTCCAGCCCCAGGCGGGGCGGCCTCAACTCGACGGCGACAAGCGGTCCGGGCTCTCGCAGGCGCTCTGCGATCCCCCCGGGGGCGGCTGCCCGAGTCATCCGCCCCCGACCATTTCCGCGAGTTCGTCCAGTCCGGTCGGCAGCCCGCCCGTCAGCACCTCGGCCCCGTCCTCCGTGATCAGCACGTCGTCCTCGATTCGAATCCCGGTCCCCTCCAACTCCGGCACCGCCGGACAACAACCTGGCGCCAAATACAAACCGGGCTCCACGGTGAACACCATCCCGGGCTCCAGCACAACCGGGCCGTCCGCCCCCTTGTAGTCGCCCACGTCGTGGGTGTCCAGGCCTAGCCAGTGAGAGGTCTGGTGAGGGAAGAAGGGGCGGTACGCCTTCTCTTCCAGCACCTCGTCGAGGGGCTCCCGCACCGCGCCCAGCTCGATCAGTCCCCCGGCGATCGCCCGAACCGCCGCGTCATGCACGTCCGTGAGCGATCGCCCCGGCACGCACGCCGCCAACGCTGCCTGGCGCGCGTGCCGGACCACCTCGTGGGCTTCGCGGCGGTGACCCGGCACCGGCCCCGGAGCGAGCACGGTCCGCGTGATGTCGGCAGCGTAGAAGTCGAACTCGGCTCCGGCGTCCACGAGGACCAGGTCTCCGGCACGGATACGGGAGTCGTTGGCCGCATAGTGCAGCGTGCAGGCGTTCACCCCCGCGGCCACGATCGTCGCAAACGCGGGACCGTTCGCCCCCCTGCGACGGAAGCCGCCATCCAGGGCCGCCTCGACCTCCCATTCGCGGGCCCCCGCGCGGACGCCCGCCAACGCCTCGCCAAATGCCGCGACCGAGATGCGGGCGGCCTCCCGCATGCGCGCGATCTCCGCCCGGTCCTTGCGAAGCCGCAAGTCGTCCAGCACCACCCCGGGATCCCCCACCAGGAAAGGGCCCGTGCCGCTGCGGGGCCTTGTCCGGCGGCCGACTCGCAGCCCTTCGCGGACCACGCGATCGCAGACCCGGGACGCCCCCAGGCGGTAGTGGATCCGGTCCCCGCCCGCGAGCAGGCCCGGGGCCCGCTCGGGCAGCTCGCCAAGAGGGAACACCACGTCGGCCCCGAACGCCGCTTTCACCTCTTCCGGGTCTCGGCGCGGCCCCGTCCAGAGCTCGGCCCTGGCGTCCCGTTCGGGCACGAAGAGCACGAAGCGCTCCTCGTCGGCAAAGCCTCGCAGGATCGCCACGCAGCCGGGATCGCTCCATCCCGTCATGTACAGCAACTCCGAGTCCGGGCGGTAGCGGTACTCGGAATCGGCGTTCTTGTGGCGTACCGGCGACGCCGGGAGAATCAGCGACCCGTCCCCGAGTCGCGAGAAAGCGTTGTCGCGCCGTTCGCCGTACGGTATTGGCGGGAGCGGCGGCAGCGGCGGTTGCGTCACCGGCGACAGGCCCCGGTCACCGGGGGCGTGTCCCCGTTCCGGCACGCCTCGCCAGAGGCGGATCCTCGATCAGGTAATGAACGAACCAGCTGCGGATACGCTCCAGCCGGTCCACCAGAAGCCAGGGTTCACCCGTCCGCGACAGCCCGTGGGACGACCGCGGATACCGCACCAGCTCCACCGGCACGCCCAGCTTCCTGAGTGACATGAACCACTGCTCGCCATCGCCGATCGGGGTACGGTAGTCGTTCTCGCTGTGGATGATCAGCGTCGGCGCCGTCACGTTCTCCACGTACGAGATGGGCGAGAGCCGCCGGTACAGATCCCGCTGTTCCCACGGGGGCCCGTAGAACTCGTACTCGGTGAGCCCCTGGGCGTCCGAGGTGCCCCACCAGCTCTCCCAATTGGTGATCGACCGCGAGGTGACCGCGGCGTGGAAGCGCTCCGTGGTCGCCGTGAGCCAGTTCGTCATGAAGCCGCCGTAGCTCCCTCCCGAAGCACCCAACCGGTTCGCGTCGATCTCCGGGTACGCCGCCAGCGCCGCGTCGACCCCGGCCAGGTAGTCCTCCCGGTCCACGATCCCCCACGCTCCCCTGGTGGCGTACTGAAAGTCGTGCCCGTACCCGGAGGAGCCGCGCGGGTTGGTGTAGAGGACGAAAAACCCGGCCGCGGAAAGGACGTGGAAGGTGGGGAAGAAGGTGTTCCCGTACGCGGAGTGCGGTCCCCCGTGGATCTTGAGAATCATGGGGTACGAACCGCCCGTTCGGAACCCGACGGGCTTCACGACCCACCCCCGCACCTCAGTCCCGTCCTCCGCCGTCCACGTCAGCTCTTCAGCCGGCATCAGGGTCACCTCGGAGAGCCAGCCGTCGTTGAATCGGGTGGCCTTCTGCTCCGACGAGCCGTCCGCCGGCCCCACATAGAGCTCCGGCGGCGTCACCGGATCGGTGGCGGTGAAGGCCATGACGTCGCCCGCGGTCGAGAAGGAGAAGGACGACAGCCGGCGGGCACCTCGGGTGACCTGCGTCACCGGCGCGTCCTGAGCGGCCCGGAAGAGGTGGCTGTCGCCGCCGACGCCGGCGGAAAACAGGACCCCTGTGCCGTCGGCGGACCAGGTGGGCGAGCCCGGCCGCAAGTCCCATTCGGCGGTGAGGTTGACGGGAACGCCCCGAAGGTGACCGTCCGATCCGATTTCCGTCACCAGCAGGTCCGTCTGGCTTCCCCCCTCGGGGGTCGAGAGGAACGCCATGAAGCGTCCGTCAGGCGACAGGGCGGGTGCGCTCTCCGTCCCGGGGTTCGAGGTGAGGCGGCGGATCGTTCCCACCCGCACGTCCACGGCCCATATGTCACCCGAGTTCTCGGTGTCGAGCTCGTCGTCCTGGCGTTCGTCCCCGGTGAAGAAGATTACCCGCCCGTCTTCGGACCAAACGGGCGCGCCCGCGTCGAAGGCCAGTTCGGTGAGCTGCCGGGGAGGTCCGTCGTCGTCGACCAGCATCAACTGCCGCTTCTCGCGCGACAGGTAGTGGGGCTGGAAGACGAGCCGGCCGTCCTGTTTGTAGCGCATCGACGTCACCACGCGCCCGTCGAAGCGGTCCGGGTCGAGCGTGCGCGTCACCGCATCCGGCGCAATCCAGCCCTCGCGGCCGGCCACCTCGCCGCTCTCGTCGCCGGCGTCGGCGTCATCCGTTTCAGGGGCCTTCACGTACGCGATCTGCGACCCGTCCGGGGACCACACCGGCGGCCCCTCCACCCCTTCGATGTGGAACGCCTCGCCACCGGGACCCCTGACCCGCACGAACCACACGGCGTTGGGGTCATCGCCCCGCGACGAGGTGAAGGCGAGCAGGGAGCCGTCCGGGGACCACCGCGGACTACTCGACTCCTCGGTCGGACTGGTGACGGGGAAGGCGTCCCCGTCGGCACGGCCGTCCCCCAGCGGTTGAAGCCAGATCTCACGGTGCCGCCGGTTCTCGTCTTCGACGATCGTCGTGACGGTGAAGGCCACATGAGCGCCATCCGGAGCCACGGCGACCTCGCTCACGCCGACCAGCCGGTAGTAGTGCGCCGGCAAATACCCGGTGCTCTGGGCGCTCGCCGCGGATGTCCACAGGATGGCCGCTACCGCCATCGTGGATGTGATGAGAAGAAGTTTTGTCCGTTGAGGCGCCATTCCTGACTCCGATCCACCTGCGGCCGGGGAACGATGAGGACAACCGGCGTATGCAGGACGTTATCCGTCCATCCGTGCCTACCCCGCCCGGAAGGTGCAGCAGGGCGACGAAGGCAAGCACGACAAGGTAAGGCGGTACCGGGATCCGTCTCAAGTCGGAGGGACGCCGCGGTCCGGTCCCCGGCACGCGCAGCGGCGCCCGGGCCGAAGCACCGCTGTCGTCCGGCAGGCGCGTACTGTCGGTAGCAAATGAAATGTCCGGTTTCTGTAGCACATGAAGTGTCCGCTTTTCCGTACCGCCGCCCTCCGAGGCGAGCGGAGCGAGCCGAGGGGGGCGGCGGTACCGCCTCACGCTGCCACCTCCGACCCGCTGAGGGTGTCCAGCAACCTGCCGTTCGCATCGTAGCGCCCGAGCCTCCGGATGCCGTGGAAGACGGCCATGCCGCCGTCCTCGTATTCGTGGACCTTGACCTTGGCTCGCACGTAGGTGTACCGGTGCGGCTGAGGCGGGATCTGCAGCGTCTTGCCCTTGTAGGTCACGCAGTTGTCGTTGCCAACCGTCCGTGTCTCCTTCAGGCAGAGGATGTCGGGCAGCTTGGCCTTCATCCGCGGCAGCAACCGGGCGAACGCGCGCTTCGCCTCCCTCGCCTCCACCGCAAATGCCGCGTTGAACCGCGGCCAGAAGTCCTTCAGGAACTCGTTGGCCTCGTCCATGTCGGTGATCCCCGCCCGCGCCAGCTCCTGCGGCAGGCGCCCCTGAAGCGTCCCGAACAGCCGCTCGCTCCGGCCCCGCGCCTGCGGCGAGTACGCGGCGATCATCTCGATCCCGAGCTCGCCCATCGCCCGGCCGAACTGGGTCGGCTTGTCCTTGTCCACCTTCCCGCCCGCCTCCGGCGTGTGCCAGTAGTGCGAGCCCCGGTCCGTGTACAGGCTGTCGAAGAGCCCCTGCACCTTCACCGTCTCCGCGACGCCCCGAAGGCTCGACCACGTTCCCTCCTCCTCGACGAAGAACCCCGAGTACACCCCGCTTGTCGCGTCGTCCATCGTCACGACCAGGTCCCACCCCTGGCCGGGAGCCCATTCGTGCGTCGAGGCGTCCTGGTGGAGCATCATCCCCTCCGCCGGCTTGCGCTCCCGCCTGAGCCGGTGCGCACCCTTCCTGCGCCCCTTCCTCACCAGGCCCGCCTCCTGAAGGCGGCTCTTCACCCAGGTGTACGACCGCGCCCCGCCGTGCTCGCCCGCGTAGACCTCGTGGTAGAAGTGAAGCACGTTCCACCCCGCACAGCCGTCCCGGTACAGCGCCTCCAGCGCCGCCACCTCCTCCGGCGACGCCCGCCGGGGAGACGGCCCCGCCACCCGCTTGTCCTTCAGGGCCGCCAGCCCGCCCGCCTCGTAGCGGGCCACCCAGCGCCGGAACGTCCGGTCCGTCACTCCCGGCACGCTCGCCGCCCACGCTTGCGTGACCCGTTTTCGGCGCCATCGATCATAGATCTCTTCGAACCTCGCCATCCGTATCTCTCGCAGCATCTCCGCCCGGTTCATCCAGCCTCCTCGGTGACTGTTCTGAACCGGACAGATTACGTGCTACGAAACCGGACATATTATTTGCTCCTAACACGCGTACATGCCGCCCGCGCCCTGGCGTATTACCTTGCGTCCGTAGTGTCAAAGCCCGGAGGGATTCAATGCCGAACTCGCCCCGCCCGATCGTCCTCTGTCTGGTT
The DNA here is from genome assembly GCA_963555795.3 of Longimicrobiales bacterium. Lineage (GTDB taxonomy): Bacteria > Gemmatimonadota > Gemmatimonadetes > Longimicrobiales > Gaopeijiaceae > Bin94. The sequence goes on from CAUVXA020000007.1 coordinate 2,375,221, forward strand.
GCGGCGTCCGTCCTGTGCGGGGGCATCCACCGCCCCGCGAGCGCGCAGGTCGTCCGGGGCCGGTTGGTGGACGCCTCCGACGACGCCGGTATCGGCGGAGCCATGATGAGCCTGATGGACCGGCGCGGCGCCCAGCTGTCGCGCGTGCTGTCCCGGGACAGCGGGCTCTTCGAGCTGGGCACGCCGATCTCCGGAACCTACCGGCTCAGGGCGGACCGGATCGGCTACGCGACCACCTTCTCCGACTACTTCGACCTTGCGGCCGGGGACACGCTTTCGTTCCGGATGGTGGCCGCGGTACAGCCGATCTCGCTCAAGGGGATTTCGGCGGAGGGAGACCGCCGCTGCAGGGTGCGGCCCGAAGACGGCCTGGCCGTGACGCGGGTCTGGGACGAAGCACGCAAGGCCCTCGCCGCGGCGGCGTGGACGCAGGAGCGTGGCTACTACCGCTACGAGATGATGAGAATCACGCGCCAGCTGGGTCGTGAAGGCCGCAAGGTCATCTCGGAGGACCGGAGCTACGACCGGTCATACCGGCAGGCGCCATATGTTTCCAGGCCGGCCGAGGAGCTGATCGAGGAAGGGTTCGCCCAGTTGTCCCCGAAGGAGTCGGTGTACTGGGCTCCCGACGCCGGCGTCCTGTTGTCGGACCCCTTCCTGGACACCCACTGTTTCCGCCTCAAGGCCGACGACGAGGACGAGCCGGGGCTGGTCGGCCTGGAGTTCGAGCCGGTGCCCGGGCGGAGAATCGCCGAAATCGGCGGCACGCTGTGGCTCCACGCCGAAAGCTCCCAGCTGGAGCGGCTGGACTTCAGGTATCGCAACCTGTATCTGCCCGATGCTCTGCTGGGTGCCGACATCGGTGGCACGGTGCGGTTCCAGGGCCTTCCCAACGGGACCTGGATCGTGGATTCCTGGCGGATCCGAATGCCCCGGGGCGCGACGAGGTTGAACCCGCTGGACGGGCGCATCATGGCGACATTGGAGGGGCTGACCGTCCAGGGCGGCGATGTCCTCAGGGTTCACGGGAAGGAGGGAACCGTCCTCGAGGCCAACGTCGGCGGGCGCATCGCGGGGTTCGTTTTCGATAGCCTGCGTGCGGCGCTTCCGGGAGCGCGCGTATTCGTCGAGGGCACCGGCATCGAGGTAACGACCGACCGCCAGGGTCGGTTCGAACTGCTGCACCTCGACCCCGGGCTGTACTCCGTGACCTTCACCCATTCCTACATGGAGCCGTATTCCTACCACCCCGAGCCCTTCGAGGTGGAAGTCACCGAGGGGGCCGAGACCGCGGCCCAGATCAACTTCGCCGCTCCACGCGTCGGGCGTATCCTGGACAACCTGTGCCGCGATGTCGAGCAGCCCGGACAAGGGGCGAACCTTCCGGGCGGCGGCGTCCTTCGCAACCACGGAATCCTGGTCGGACGCGTAACGGATGCAGAGGGCAACCCGATGGCGGGGGCCAGGGTGCGCGTTCTGTCACGTGACTTCGACATCTCCTCGATCGAGACCAGGGTCGTGACCACACAACTGCGGGCAGGGCGTTCCGGCGTCGCAGTGACGACCAATGCCGCGGGGTACTACCGTGCGTGCTGGGTGCCCGTGGATGCGGAACTCGACGTGGCGGTGCTCGAACCCGACCAGGAGCTCGATCCCAACACCTTGCAGGTCGGCTACCACATCTCCGATCTGATCGCCTGGCGTGAGGAGAGAGTCCTCATCGACTCCGATTCGGGCTATGCCACGCTCAACCTCCGGGTTGAACCGAAGTAGCCGAACCCGATAGCTTCTGCGCACCCTCCGGCACACCCGACTCGGCGGCCCCTCGGCGAACAGGTACCCAGCGTGACCAGACCATGCAGCCATTCCTGCTTCCACGGACCCGCGGCAGCGGCAGCTCTGTCCGCGCTGGCCCTGGCGCTGCTCCTCCCCTTCCCCGCTCCGGCGCACGCCCAGACCGAGCCCCCCGACACGGTCGAATTGGCTCCCATCGTGGTGTCCGTGCTACGGTCACCGGTGCTCCTCGACCGGCTTCCCTTCTCGGCTTCGGTCGTGGCGGGCCGCGACCTCGTGGAAGGAAACGCGGGGTTTTCAATCGAGGAGGCACTGCACGCGCTGCCCGGCGTCAGGGTCCAGAACCGCTACAACCCCGCTGTCGGCGAAAGGATCTCCATCCGCGGCTTCGGCGCCCGCTCCCAGTTCGGCGTCCGCGGGATCAAGATCCTGGTCGACGGCATCCCGGCCACCCTCCCCGACGGCCAGACCACGCTCGATCACCTCGACATCGGTTCGCTGGGACGGGTGGAGGCGCTGCGCGGCCCGGCGGCGGCCATCTACGGCAATGGCGCCGGCGGCGTCCTTCTGTTTCGCAGCGCAGCGCCATACGCCGGCGCATACCGCCAGAAAGCCACGGTGGTGTCCGGCTCGAACGGGCTCCTTCGCCTCCAGACCACGGGGTCTGGTTCAGCCGGCAGCGTCGGCTTTCGCGCCAGCGTCGCCCGCAGTCACTTCGACGGCTTCAGGAACAACCTCTCGGAGTCGGGAGAGGACCCGTACAGCCAGGCGGACCGCACGACGATCAACGCGGGAATCACCTCTTCGGTCGGCGGGGGCACCCTGGCGATACAGCTCAGCGGCCTTGATCTGGACGCGCTCAACGCGGGATCCCTCCCTGCAAGCCTCTTTGACGAAGGAAGCAATCAGGCGTGGGGCTTCAACGTCGCCCGGCGGACCCACAAGAAGGTCAGGCAGGGCCAGGCCGGGGTCAGCTGGAGGGGCGGTGTGGGAAGTCTCGAGGGCGACTTCGCGGCCTACGGTGTGAGGCGCGAGTTGGACAACCCGATCCCCACCAGCGTGATCGACCTCGACAGGAACGGCGGAGGCGTCCGCGCGGCCCTGGCCAGGGAGTGGAACACCGCCGGCGGTACGGGCCGCCTGGACTTTGGCGTGGAAGGCGAGGTCCAGAGCGACGACCGCGAGAACTTCGCGAATCAGGGCGGCGAGGCCGGGGACCTGACCCTGGACCAGCAGGAACGGGTGCGGGCGGCGGCGCTCTTCGGCCAACTGCGCCTTCCTCTATCCGGACGCGTGGACGTCATGGGCGCTCTCCGCTTCGACCACTTCAACTTCAGCGCCGACGACCGGTTCGTCGCCGCCGGCAACCCCGACGACTCCGGGAGCCGGACGATGAGCGGCCTGAACCCGTCCCTGGGGTTCCACATCGACCTTGGCGACCATGGCCTGTTCGCCTCCGTCGCGCGTTCCTTCGAGACGCCGACCACGACCGAGCTCGCCAACCAGCCGGACCGCGCGGGAGGCTTCAATCCTGGCCTGGACCCCCAACGCGGCTGGACGGTCGAGGGCGGCATCCGGGGCACCCTGGGCGAGGTTTCCACCTACGACCTCACGGCCTTCACCTCGAACCTCTCCGACCAGCTCGTCCCCTTCGAGGTGCCGACCGCCCCGGGACGAAGCTTCTACCGCAACAGCGGACGATCCCGCGTGCGGGGCTTCGAGGCCTCGGCGCGGACGGTCCTGTCGCCGCTGCTCACCACGCGTCTGGCGTACGGCTATGTGGACGCCCGTTTCACCGAGTTCACCGTCGGCGTCGATTCGTACGACGACAACCGCATTCCCGGCATTTCACCCCACCGGGTCGAAGCCGGCCTCCGCGCCGGACGCGGCCCCTGGTTCGGCGAGCTACGCCTCGAGAAGCGGGGAGAAGTCCCGGTCAACGACGCCAACGACGCCAGCGCCGACGGGTACACCCTCGTGGAGCTGCGCGCAGGGGCGTCCGGAATCCGCGCGGGCAGACTGCAGCTGTCGCCCTTCGTCGCGGTCACCAACCTCACGAACACGCGCCATGCGTCGTCCGTGGTGGTCAACGCGTTCGGCGGACGATACTTCGAGCCCGGACCGGACCGGGGGGGGTACGTGGGGCTGTCGGTACTCCTGGCCCGGCGTCAGTGACCCTGTCGACAAGCGGTCTCGTCGCCAACGAGCCACAGGCTGTTCCCCACCCGCCGCTCCCCGTCCGCGTCTGAGGGCCGGCTGACGAGCCGCCCCCTCAACGTCATTGCCGACGAGCCGCCCCCGTCCAGATTCAGGGCCTCCTCCACGCCCAGCGACAGGAACAGATCCGCGAGCTCCGGCAGCGACATGCCGGCCGAGCGGGGCACCTGACGACCGTCCACCACGACCAGCCAGAGCCGCCCCGTGTCGGTGTCCAGGCCGACGGCGGTGCGGGGATGGCGGACCGCGGAGAAGCCCGGCCGTTCCGCAACACCCAGATCACCTGCCACCCGCCCACCGTCGAGGAGTTCGGGGAACCCTCCGACGGCGTGCAGGCCCGTCGGGGCCATGTCGTCGACCGCTGCGCCCGGATCGATCCGCGGCGCCCGGCCGGGACGCCAGGCGAACGCCGGTCGCGATGAAGACCTTCTCGTGGTAGGCGTCACCTCCGGTCCCACGGGAGTCCCGTCGGGCGCAAAGAAGTCCCCGTTGACCCCGGCAAGTACTCGGGCGGTGCCCGTCGGCGTCATCTCGGTCACCGACATGCGCGCGCGGGTGACACCATCCCCCTCGACAGCCGGCACGACACGCAACGTCACCTCGCAGCGCCCCAGGTCCGCCGACACCAGATGGATGGCCCACGGCCCCTCTGCGGACCACGCGAAATGGTAGTGGACACCGTCACCCAGCCGCAGGGAACGGAGCGAATCGGGTGCAAGGCGTGACAGGGCTTCGAAGGGGAGCGAAGGAGGCAGCCCGGCGGGACGATCCGGAACCGTGCACGCCGACAGCGCGGCCAGCGCGGCCACCCCGACAAGAGCGTGGAGCGCGGAGAAGGGGCGGTGGGTCGTACGAATCAGCGGGTACACGGGCAAGGGAGAGGCGAGGCGGGGGCGAAACAGGCTGCGGAACGAGAGCCCAGGCGTGCAAAGCTAACGACTCCGGCGGCGAGGAGACTCCGAAACGCGAAGAATTCCCGTCGAAGATGGTCGGCCGGAGTGAGCCCGGCTGGAAACCACCATCCCGACAGGGTATACTCCCGCACCATGACTTCACCTTTCCCGTCCCGCACCCCTGCCCCTTCGCACCCCGCACCTGCGACCGCGCTGCGCAGCCTGCGTACGCTGTCGCTCGCCACTTTGATCGTGGCCGCGGCGGCGAGTTCCGCCTCGGCGCAGTATCGATTCGGCATCTCCGCCGGCGGAGCGAGCACGATGGCCCTGGTCGTGGAACACAGATGGGCGCATCAGGGGCTCGAGATGCAGCTGGGAACGTGGGGATTTCGGGACCTCAGCGTATCGGTGACGGCCAAGCAGTATGTGGGTTCCTACTCGGTCGAGCCCTTCGTCGGAGCGGGCCTGTGGGGAGTCGTCGCCCGCGCGGAAGCGGGAACGGGCCTCGGTCTCATCGCACGCTTCCCGGTTGGCGTGAGCTGGGACTTCGCGTCAAGCCACAACACGGCTTTCACGATCTTCCTGAACCGGGCTCTGGCCCTCAAGCGCCCGGACCCCGAGAACCTGCGGCCGCCCCGCAGGAACCTGATCCCGCTGCCGGAACTCAGCTACCGCTGGCAGCCAGGCTAGCAGCCCTCCTACCCGACCGGCTCCATACCCACGTACTTGAGGCCGCTGCCCGTATTGAAGAGCACGACCTCGTCCCCGGCATCGATGAGCCCCATGTCGCGCAGCATGGGTACGGCCGCCGCCGTAGCCCCCCCTTCCGGCGCCCCGAAGATCCCGGTCGCGGCTCCCATGGTCACGACCCACTCCTCCATCGCGCGATCGGTGACCGCCACCGCCCCGCCCCCCGATTCACGCAGCGCGCGCAGGATGAGGAAGTCGCCCACGGCTCCCGGCACCCTCAGCCCGGCCGCGTAGGTTGCGGCGTCCTCCCACATCCCCGCCTCCTCCCGGCCCTCCTGCCACGCCCGCACCATCGGAGCGCAACCGGTGGCCTGCACGGAGAACATCTTCGGCCGCTCGGCGCCGATCCACCCCAGTTCCTCCATCTCGGCGAACGCCTTCCACATTCCGATCAGACCGGTACCGCCCCCCGTGGGGTAGACAATCGCGTCGGGCAACCGCCCGCCCAACTGCTCGAAGAGCTCGTAGCCCATCGTCTTCTTCCCCTCCACCCGGTACGGCTCCTTAAGGGTGGACAGGTCCCACCACCCGTCGTCATCGCACCGTTGGCGCACCACCTTGCCGCAGTCGCTGATCAGCCCGTCCAGAAGCTGCAGATCCGCGCCCAGCGCGCGTATTTCGGCGAGAATGGCGACAGGAGTGTCCTCGGGGACCACCACATGGACCGGCAGCCCCGCCGCGGCCCCGTAGGCCGCCGCCGACCCGGCAGCATTCCCTGCGGACGGGATCGCCAGCTCCCGCGCACCCAACTCGAAGGCGCGGGACACCGCCATGCACAACCCCCGGTCCTTGAAGGAACCCGTCGGATTCTGTCCTTCGTCCTTGATCCACAGCCGCTTCACCCCCACGGTGCAGGCAAGCCGGGACGACTCCAGCAGCGGCGTGAACCCTTCGCCCAGGCTGACCTGGTACGACCGGTCACGCACCGGGAGCACCTCTTCGTAGCGCCAGAGGGTCGGCGCACGGCTCGCGACCGCGGCTGGCGTGAAGCGCTCGCGGACCACGTCGAGGTCGTAGCGGGCGAAGAGCGGTTTTCCAGCCGGTGAGAGACCGATCAGCTGCTCGGATTCGAAAGTGGCTCCGGTTGCTGTACATTCCAGGAACGCGGCACCGGGAAGAGTGTCGTTGGAGGAGTGCATGGATGTCCGGGATCGAAGTGTGGGAAGTGAGCCGGCGATTGCACGCACGCGGCCGGGCACCGTAAAGCTGTCACGTCGGTACCACGGGCGGAACCCCTGTCACCGCGGGCAACCCTATGACGATCACACGCGTCTGATGACACGACCGAAAGACAGGCGTGGTATCCTGACACGCCCGGACGGCGCCCCGGCGGTTGCATCCGGCACGGCAACTGGATCCAGAGACATCGAAGAGCATCTGATTCGCCGAGCATGCGAAGGTGACGGCCGGGCCGTGCGTGCACTGTACGACCGGTACTCCCCCCGGGTGTACGCGGTGGTGCGACGCATTGCCGGCGACGACGACCTGGCGGAGGACTATGCCCAGGAAGCGTGGATACGGGCCATCCGGGCCCTCCCCTCCTTCCGCGGCGACGCCCGTTTTTCGACGTGGCTGCACCGGATCGCCGTCAACTCGGCGCTCCAGGCGGTGAGGAAGGCGAAGACGCGACAGATGCGCGAGTCGCCGCTCCCGGATGTCATCGCCGTGGCTCCCCAGGTGGGTGACGTGCTGATGGAAAGGAAGCTGGAAGAGGCACTCGGACAGCTTCCGGAGGGGATGAGAAAAGTGTTGATTCTACACGATGTGGAAGGCTACACGCACGAGGAGATCGGCACCGCCTTGGGGGTGACTTCGGGCACCTCGAAGTCCCAGCTCTTCAAGGCGCGAGCGAAGATGCGGCATATGCTGCGCGGATACGAAAACCGTCCCAAGGAAGTCGAAGCATGGAGCATTTGAATCTCGAGCATTTGAATCTCGAACAATTGGCTCGGCTGGTCGATGAGCCGCCGACGCCGGAAGAACGGGCGATCCTGGACTCGGATCCGGATCTGCGACGCGAGCTGGAGGCCCTGCGGGCCCAAGCCGCGGCGCTGAAGGATCTCCCCGCGGTCCTCCCTCCGCCGGACAGTTGGCACGACCTGGAGGACAAGCTGCGGTCGGCGGGTCTGATCCGCGGCGAGCCGCCGATGCCCGGGTTGTGGCGGAAGTGGATGCAGGTCGCCGCCGCCCTGGTGCTGTTTACCGGGGGTACCGCGTTCGGCTGGGTCGCCGCTACCGATCCCGAAGCGCAGCCCCTCCCGGGTCGTGAAGCCGGCGACGTTGCCGGCGTCGCGCGACCTGCGTCGTTCGCGAACCTGGACGAGGCGCGGGGCGCGGTGCTGGCGGCCGAAGAGGAGTGGAAAAGGACGTACAACGAATACCGGCGCCTCTTCGACGCCCAGAACCTGCGCCAGACGCCCACGAATCCGGCCAGGCGACTGGCTGCGCTGGAAGCCCTCGTCGCCACCACGCAGGCGTCGGTGGCGGAGTTTCCCGAAGACCAGTTCCTCAACGGGTTCCTGGGGATCACCATGATGGAGCGGCAACAGACGCTCCGTCAGATCGGCCGCGACAACTGGCATTGAGGCCAATGAGACTCTCTTCAATCGCACTGGCGGGCGCCATCTCCCTGGCCCTCCCCGTTCTCGCTCGGGGTCAGGAGACGGTCACAACCCCACCCGAGGCCGGCTGGATCGGCATCCGCTTCGACGTAGGCGCGTCCGGCGGGGCGCCGAACGCCAGGGAGCGTTTCTCGATCCTGGTGATGGACGTGTACCTTGGCGGCCCCGCGGACGCGGGTGGCCTCCTCCCCGGCGACCGCCTTGTCGCGGTCAACGGAACGGGCCTGGAGAGGTACGACCACTGGATGCGCTCCCTGGCGAGGGTGACCCCCGGCGAGTCCCTGCATCTGAGACTCGTGCGCAACGGGAGCGAGCAGGATGTGACGATCGTGGCGGGTCGCCGTCCCCAATCGGTCGAGCCGGCTCTTTCGATCCTCTTCCGCAGCGTCGGCGGGGCGGATTCGGTCACATGGCGGGTGACATTCGGCGATTCCGTCGCCATCGAATGGGCCGACGCCTCGAAGCGCATGCTCGCCTTCGAGCGTCTGATGCGGGAGAATGCGCGGAGATCCCGCCAGGCAATGGAGCAACTTCGCGCTGATGAGGAAGAGATGCGCCTCCTGGAGGAAACCTTCGTACCTCCCGCCGCCGGCGGAGGGGGGCCCGACACGACCCGGGTCGACGTTGCCGACGCCAGCCAGCCACAGCTGTTGCTCACGCCTTACATCGTGGGGAGTTCGGTTGTCCTCGGAGGTGCCCTGGTACGCGATCTCGGCGAGGGGCTCGGGCGGGGCTATTTCGGAGTCGGGGCGGGCGTGTTGATCACCGATATCGTGCCAGGGAGCCCGGCCGAACATGCCGGCCTCCGTCCCGGGGACGTGATCGTCTCGGTGAACGACACGGAGGTGGCCACAGTGTCACAACTTCGCGTTGATCTAGCCGATGTTACCATGCCTGTTGAACTTACGATAGTTCGGCAGAGAAATCAGATGAAGTTGTCCTACCCGGGTCGATAGCCTCCCCGGCACGCTCCCCGGCTGACGGACGTCCCTACTCGTACCGCAAGGCGTCGATCGGATCCAGGATCGATGCGCGACGCGCCGGCCAGATCCCGAAGAACAGCCCGATCACGGCCGAGAATCCCAACGCCACCGCGACCGCTTCCGGGGCCACCGCGGTTTGCGATCCGTAGACCTGGGTGATCAACTGCGCGCCCCCGAATCCCGCGGCCACCCCCAGGGCACCCCCCAACACACACAGGACCAGCGCTTCGATCAGGAACTGGAAGAGGATCGTCTTGCGGGTCGCCCCCAGCGCCTTCCGGATCCCGATTTCGCGGGTCCGCTCGGTCACGCTGACGAGCATGATGTTCATGATGCCGATCCCGCCCACCAACAGGCTCACCCCGGCGATCCCCGCCAGGAGAAGTGCGAACGTCTGCGTGGTCTCGTTGAAGGTCTCGAGGATGTCCGACGACTGCTGAATGCTGAAGTCCGCCTCTTGAGCGGGGAGGATACGGTGCTCACGCCGGATCACCTGGTCGATGTCGGCCCAGGCAGGATCCAGCTCCTCCGGTGATGGCGCAGCCACGTAGATCGAGCGCAGCCGGTCCCTCCCACCCATCACCCGGTACATGGCGGTCGACAGCGGGATGAAGATCTGGTCGTCGGGCTGCATCCACATGGCGCCGCCCTTTTCCTTGAGGACCCCGATCACCTCGAAGCTGATGCCGCGAATCTGGATGTCGCGGCCGACAAGCAGCCCCGCGGGGGTGCTCAGGTCGTCGGGAACGTTCGATCCCAGCACGGCGACCCGCCGCCGGCCCTGGACTTCGCCCTCGTCGAAGACGCGGCCGTGCTCCACCTCGTGGTTCTGGAGCGGAAAGAAGGACGGCCACGTTCCCACTACGGAGTTGGACGAGTTCCAGCGCAGGTAGGATACCTGCAACCGACTCTCGATTTCGGGTGCGACCTGGTACCTGTCCCCGATCTGGTCGCGAAGCGCGAGGGCGTCGTCCTCCTCCAGGCGCCGGCTTCCGCCCGCGACACCCCGGAAGAAGCCCTGACCGGGGCGAACCGTGAGGACGTTCGTTCCCATGTTCTCGATCTGCTCCTGGACCTGGCGCTGTGCACCCTCGCCCAGCGCCACCATGGTAATGACGGCCCCGGTTCCGATGACGATGCCCAGGGTCGTGAGCCCGGAGCGGAGCAGATTGGCGCGGATCGACCCCAGCGCCACCCGGATGGTTTCCTTGACGATGAACATTGCTGGTCCCTCAGCCGCCGAAGGGACGCATGCGCCCGCGCATCCGTTCCATGCGCTCCTGCTGCTGCGCCTGTAGCTGGGCGGCGCCGATCAGGGCTAGTTGCTCCCCCTCCTCCAGTCCGGCCAGGATCTCTGCGTAGTCCCAGTCGCTCAGCCCCATCACCACGGCGCGCGCCTCGATGTTGCCGGCCTCGTCGACCACGAACACCACCGCAGGCTCGAAAGCAGGATCTCCTGTGCCACCACCCATGGCAGCCATCATTCCACCACCGAAGCCGCCCGCCCCGCCCGCCCCGCGCATCGCGGGCCGACCGTCCGCGGCCTCCTCGCCGTTCTCCTCCGGCTGCCCGTTCTCAGCCACCTCCCCCTCGTCACCATCTTCAGCCTGCTCTTCCCCGTCCGCGCCGGCATCCGCGGCCCGCTGACCTTCGCGCATCGCCGCAAAGAGTGCCCGGGCCGAGTCCTGCGCGATCTCACCCGACTGGATCCTGGCACGGATGTCGGCCATCGCCGACATATCGACCGATCGCGGGCCGCCGCCGCCCATTCGACCACCACGTCCGCCTGCGGCCATGGTCACACCGGCGCGCGCGGCAGCCTGGGCCATGAGCGGGCCCCAGGCCCCGCGGTCGATGGTCACGGTCTGGGGATCGAGTCCCAGGACCTCGGCGGCGGGAGCAACCTGCTGAGGCTGGACCACCGCGTTGTTCGGGACCGTCAGGGTCTGGGACCGCTCGTTCACCAGCACTTCGACTTCGGCGTTCATCCCGGGCTTCATGAGACCGGCCCGGTTGTCCAGGAGCACGATCACCGGAAACATCGTGACGTTCTGCACCACGACCGCCTGGGGCTCGATCTTCTCGATCTCGCCCTGGAATGTCCAGTCCGGGAAGGCCTCCACACGCACCGTCGCCGCCATTCCCGAGGTCAACTGGCCGACGTCGGTCTCGTCCACCAGCGTCCTGACGCGCATGTCGTCCAGGTCCGCCATGATGAAGAGTGTGGTGCCGCCCGAAACGTTCTGGGTCGCCGATTGGATCACCTGGCCGAACTCCACCTGCTTCTCCAGGATCGTGCCCGACATGGGCGCGCGGATCGTGACGTCGGTGCGACGCAGCGTGGCCAGTTCGAGGTTGGTCCTGGCCCGAACCAGCGCGGCCTGGGCGTTGGCGAATTCCAGCTGCTTGCTTTCGTATTCCTGCGCGGTGATGACCTCCGAATTCAGGAGGTTCTCGTTGCGCTGCAGCTGCGCCCTGGCGATGTCCCACCGGGACTGCGCCACGTCCCGATCGGCCTCGGCCTGCTCGTAGGCGTTCTCCACGTCGCGAGGATCGATCCTCGCAAGCAGGGTGCCCGGCTCGACCTCGTCGCCCGAGTCGACAAAGAGCTCGAGGATTTCGCCGGACGCCTTGGATTTCACCTCGACGCGCAGCACGGGCTCCAGCTCGCCGGTCGCTTCGGCCGTGATCCGGAGGTCGCGCAGCTCGGCGGGGGCCGTTTGCACGGTGAGGTCCGCGATTTCCTCGGGCGGGGCGCACCCGGAGAGGACTCCGAGCGTTCCGATCGCGGCGGTCGAGGCCGCCGTGAGGAAGCCGAGTCGGTTGCTTGCAGATCGCATCAGATTCCAATCCCTTTGTTCATGAAGTCCTGCTCGACCAGGCCATCGTTCAGATGGATCTGGCGCGACGCCGCGCTGGCAATGTCGGACTCGTGGGTGACCAGGAGTATGGTCTGGCCCGCCTGATTCAGCTGTACCAGAATCTCGACGATCTCCCGGGACGTCTGTGAATCCAGATTTCCGGTAGGCTCGTCGGCCAGCAGGAGGGCCGGATCGTTGACGAGCGCACGGGCGATCGCGACTCGCTGCCGCTGCCCCCCCGAGAGCTCCGGCGGCTTGTGGTTCATCCGATCTCCCAACCCCACCCGTTCCAGCTTCTCCTCCGCGCGCCTCCGCCGTTCCTTTGCGGGAACACCGGCGTAGATCAGCGGCAGCTCGACGTTATGGAGCGAGCTGGCGCGCGGCAGCAGGTTGAAGGTCTGGAAGACGAACCCGATGTCGCGGTTGCGAACCCGCGCCAGCTGATCGTCGGAGAGTTCCGACACCTCGCGGCCGTTGAGCCAGTAGCTCCCGTGCGTGGGCGTGTCCAGGCAACCGATGAGGTTCATGAAGGTGGACTTGCCACTCCCCGACGGACCCATGATCGCCACGAACTCGCCCCGGCGAACCTCCATGTCCACACGGCGGACGGCGCGCACGGTCTCCGCGCCGAGGATGTAGTACTTGCTCAGCCCTGCCGTGTGTATGACGACATCGTTGGCAACCGCGCCGTTTCCGTTGCCCATCCCCCCCGAGTACGCTTTTTTCATTTTACAACTCCCTCCCGACAATCGATTCGAGTTCCGCCTTGGCTAGTGCATAGTCATACCGGGCCGACACCAGATTTGCTTCGGCCTGGTCCAGCGCCACCTGGCTCGTGATCACGTCGAGAACGGTGGCCGCCTGGGCGCCGTAGCGCGCTCGGTTCAGCCGAAGGTCCTCCTCCGCGACGGACACGGCCTCCACGCCGATGGCGATTGCCTGTTCCTGCGTCTCGATGGTCCGCAGAGCCGCGTCAACGCTCTGTCGAACGCCGCGGCGCGCGTCTGCCTCCGTGAGGCGCGCCACCCGCCGGCTTTCCGACGCCTGGCTGACGCCCTGCTCACGCTGGAAACCGTCGAAGAGTTGATAGCTCCCCGAAACCCGGAGATTCCAGCTGGTGTTGCCGCCATCGAAGGCGGGCTGCTGGTTGGCCCACGTGTATCCCGACGACACCGACAGAGACGGCAGGTAGGAACTGCGGGCGCTGCCCACCTGCGACCGGGCGACGGCCGACGCCGCCTCCGCGGCGCGCACCGCCGGCGACACCGACTCGGCCAGGGCAACGATCTCCTGTTCGCTCAGAGGCAGGGGCGCCGGAGCCAGATTGCCCGGCAGCTCCGGTAGCACGGGCCCGTCCGCGCCCACCTGCCGGCCCAGAGAAAACCGTGCGGCCCGCAACTGGTTCTGCGCCTGCAGCAGGGCTTGCCGCGCATTGGCCAACTCCAGACGGGTCCGCAAGCTGTCGGAGCGGGTCCCCGTACCAACCTGAACCCGGATCCGGGTGATATCGAGGCTCTCTTCGGCCCGCTGAACACTCGCTTCGGCCACTCCCACGAGTTCGAACTGACGAAGAGCATTCATGAACAGTGTGCGCGTCTGCAGCCGGACCGCGTAACGCTGGTCCAGAAGGCGCGCCTGAGCTTCCATGATCCCCGACGCGGTGCGGTCGAGCTCGGAGAACTTCCGGCCTCCCTGAAACAGCTGGTAGCTGGCGCTGAGGGACGCGTTGTACGAGTCGTTGCTGCCCGACACCACCCGTTGGGTATTGGGGTCGAAGCGGTTTTGGCTCTGCACGGATGCGCCGGAGCCCATGCTGACGTTGGGCAGAAACGATCCCCAGGCGCGACGGCGCGTACTGCCGGCGTTGCTCAGACTCGCCTGGCTCTGCGCCAGCTGCGGGCTGTGGACCATGGAAAGCTCCAGCGCATCCGACAGGGTCATACTGGGCATGCCGATGGCGTCAGCCGCGTCCTGGGCGCGCACTGCACCCGGGACTGCGATCAGGGCCAGGAGTGCGAGGCAAGCGGCCCTCGCATGGATTGCGGATCGTCTCACAATATTATCGCTCTTCCCTCGGGATTATCGATCTTGCGGGATTATCGTTCCTGTCTGCGTTCCGGCCGACCCCGATCGCGGACTCCTCCCGCGGAATCGGGGCCTTCGTTGCGGCTTCGGAACCTGGCTGCCCGCAGCGAGTCGTAGGTGGCGAGCTGCTCGGGCGCCAAAACGGACCTGATGGAGTCCAGGGTCGCGCGGATCAGCCCTCGGCGCCTCGGCTCGAACTCTGCATCGATCTCCTCGTTGAGCTCCCGCATGGTCGCCCGGTAGTGTTGCACGATCTCGTCGACCTCGGCGCGTTTCGCAGGTTCCAGACCGACCTCGTCGATGACCAGACGGCGCCCTTCCCGGCCACGCTGTCCCTCGCCGCCTTCCTCCGCGACCGGAGGCGGATCCGCCCGGTTTCCCCACCACGCCACGCCGGCGAGAACCCCGGCGGCAAAGGTCAGCAGGAGCAATGCAAACGAAACAAAGCGAGCCTTTCCCAAACTGGCCATCAGGGACTGTTTCCTTCAACGAGGGCCATGAACGCCACCAGGTTGGCGGGTCCGTCACCACTGGTGACAACCTGATACGCGCTGGTTTGCATCTCGCTCGCGAGCACGTCCTCCAGTGCCAGCGGCGGACCGGCGGCGGCCTTGTCGCGCACCTCGCCCGCTACCAGGAACGCGGCGATCACCCCAGCGGCCAGCGCCACGGGGATCAGGCTCCGGGACCAGCCCGAGAGGACGGCCGCAACCGACTCCCGGGCCATCTCGCGGCGCCTGGCCAGCTCGAAGACGGCCCGCTCCATGACTGTGGCGCGGAACCGGTCCCAGTACCCGGGGTTGTCGTGCGCCGGGTCCATGACACTCACGACTGACGGTCGGTCTTCATGTCTCATGTTCATCTCATCCAGATTTTCCGTGGTCTTTCCACCCGGACAACTCAACCCGCAGTGCCTTTCGCGCGAAATGGAGGTGAGACCGGACGGTCCCCGACGGCATGCCGAGGCGCTCCGAAATCTCGGCGTGCTTCCATCCCTCCAGGTCGTGCAGCAGCACGATTTCCCGCTGTGTTTCGCTCAACTTGCCCAATGCCTCCTTCAGTCGACTCCTCAGAGCCGACAGGTCCGCCGCTTTGTCGGGGCCCGGCCCCGACGCACTCGCGCTTGGCGGAATCTCATCCCCGCGGCGCAGGCTCTCACGCCGAATGAGGTTCCGCGAGCGGTTGCGAACAATTGCCAGAAGCCATCCGGCGAACTTGGCCGGATTCCGGCAATCCTCGAGCCGCTGCAACGCCACCATGAACGATTCCTGAACCGCATCTTCCGCGTCCTGGTGCCTCCCTATGACCGCGATGGCTACGGAGTGCGCAGCCCTCTGGTACCTGCGAACCAGCTCCCCGAAGGAGTCGCCGTCGCCGGAGCGCGCCAGGACCACAAGGTCGGCATCGGAGCGTTCCCTCATTCCTTGTGACTAGACACCTGCCGTGGCTTCCCCGTTGAAGCGGCTCCGACTGTTCACTGGTTGTCGGACAGGCGACCACGGGCAATCGTTATCGTTGCCGACCGACATCGGGCATTCCCGGGCCGATACGGTCCGCGTCAAGACAGTCGCCCCGCGCCTCGATGGCGGGAGCGCCCGCGGCGCCCCGCCCGGCGGCGCCGGTCGTGCGACCCTGACGTAGCGTCAGGCTCCCGGATGGCACCCTCCACCAGCGCCACGAGGGCCTCCTCGGCGACGTCCTCGAGCGCATTTGCCAACACGTAGGCCGTGCGCCCCGGGCTTGCGCCCTGTGCGGGCGCCTCCAGGGAGACGCTGAGCATCCGGGGACCACGATCGGCGCCCGAACCCACATTGGTGGATCCTTGAACGCGTACGGTCCAGAGTTCCCCCCCGACCTCCACCTGGCGCACCTCCTCCACTCGTTGCGCAGACGGAGAAATCGCGCGTGCCGGCGGCGGGGCCGAACCGCGGCGCTTCGCCGGGGGCCTGGCGGGTCGTTTCGACCTGCTGGGCGACGGCCGATACCGCCGGCTTTGACGCATCGTCTCCCGCACCGACGCGGGGCGTTCCTGACGCGGAGGGGAAGCATCGCCGCTCTGTGAACCCTCGGCCTCCCGCGCGGATGCCGACCCGTCCTCGTCGGCGCGCATTGCGGGCGGTTTCGGCGGACCGGGTCTCTCTTTGGTCACCGGCCGCTTGACTCCATGTCCGCCCGCACGAACGGGACGGCGTCGTCGCCGAAGAACATGCGGATGTACTTGGCCTGGATGGGCGTCACCCGGCGGACGGCCCAGACGAGCTGGACGTGGTTCGGCTCCATCGGTCGGGACAACAGCCGAAAGCCGGCTTCGCGCGGAAGCCGGTTGCCCTTGCGATGGTTACAGGTCGAGCAGGCGGTCACAACATTGTCCCAGGAGTTCCCGCCGCCCCGCGAGATCGGGAGCACATGGTCGCGGGTCAGGAATTCCCGGATCCGCAGCTCCCCCTTGTGGCGCCGGCAGTACTGGCAGGCGTAGCCGTCGCGGGCGAAGAGAAAGGTGTTCGTCACCTGCCTCCTGAATCGCCTGGGAACCTGTACATAGCGCGTGAGGCGGATGACCAGCGGGAATGGATAGCGGGACCGCACCGACCGGAAGGCGCGGTGGGCGTCTTCCTCGAGGATCTCCGCCTTCCGGTCAAGCACCAAGCGGATCGCCCTCCGGGAGGGGACGATCATCAATGGCTCGAACGATGCGTTCAAGGCGAGGCAACTCACCTGACATCTCCTGGTTGGCGATCCCGGAATGAAGGCCCGCGTACCACGGGCCGCTCCATCAGGATAATGTATCGGTAGCGCCAACCGCTACATCAGTTGCAGCGGATCCCTGTCCAGCGAAACACGCACATCGGCACCCTTCGCACGAAACCGGGCCGCGACCGAGCGCAGTGTCCGGCCGACGTCCGCAACGCTTCCCCGCAGCAGCACGTGCCAGCGGAAACGCCCGTGCAGCCTCTCGATGGGCGCGGGCGCCGGCCCCATCACCTCGGGGGGCGGGCAGCCTCCCCTCCTCAGCCACGCGCCCAGGGCCTCGGCCGCGGCCAGCGCCTCCTCCTGGACGGGACTGCTCACCAGAACCCTCGCCATCCGAAGGTGGGGCGGGTACAGAGGATCGCGCCGGGCCTTGAGTTCGCGCTGCACGAACCCCTTGTAGTCGTGGACGACGGCCGCACGGACGACGTAGTGGTCCGGAACGTAGGTCTGAATCACGACCTCTCCCGGCAGATGTCCCCGCCCCGCGCGCCCCGCCACCTGAGCCAGAAGCTGGAAGGTGCGCTCGCAGCTTCGGAAGTCGGGCAGATGCAGCCCGATGTCCGCGTTGATGACCCCGACCAGCGTGACACGCGGGAAGTCGAGCCCCTTGGCGATCATCTGCGTGCCGAGGAGGATGTCCACCTCGCCCGCGCGGACGCGCGCCAGGATGTCCCTGTGCGACCACTTCCCCCGGGTCGTGTCCACGTCCATGCGAGCCACGCGGGCCCCGGGTACCGTCTCGAGCAGGATCCGCTCGACCTGTTCCGTGCCCAGTCCCCCGAAGGACAGGTCGACCGAGCCGCACCGGGAGCAGCGCTGCGGCGGGACTTCGGTGTGGCCGCAGTGGTGGCAGATCATGCGGCCCCGCCCGCGGTGCAGTGTCATGGCGACCGAGCACTGCACGCACTCGCTCACGTCGCCGCAGCTGTGGCAGAGCGAGAAGGTGGCGTAGCCCCGGCGGTTCAGCAGCAGGATGGTCTGCTCCCCGCGCGCGAGGCGGCGGCGCAGCGCGTCCATGAGGGGCGGGGACAGGACTCCCGGCGGGGGATCGGGGGGAACGGACGGCGCCGAAGCGGGCGGCGATGACTTCGCGGGTGCGTCCGGGGCCCCGGTCTCGGGCCGCGACCTGAGGTCGACGACCCTGACCTCGGGAAGGACCCCTCCCCCGACCCTGTCGGGCAGTTCCAGGAGGGTGTACTTGCCCGACTCGGCGTTGACCCAGCTCTCGAGCGACGGCGTCGCGGACCCCAGGACACATACGGCTCCCGCGCGATTCGCCCGCACCACCGCCACATCGCGTGCGTTGTACCGCGGCGCCTCGGACTGCTTGTAGCTGCCGTCGTGCTCCTCGTCGACGATGATCGCGCCGAGTGACGAGACGGGCGCGAACACCGCCGACCGGGCCCCGACGGCGATCCGTTTGGCACCGGACCTCAGCTGCCTCCACGCGTCGAAGCGTTCGCCCTGAGAGAGCCCGGAATGCAGGACGGCGACCAGGTCCCCGAACGCCTGGCGGAAGCGGGAGACCGTCTGCGGCGTCAACGCGATCTCGGGCACCAGCACGATCGCGTCTCTCCCCCGGGCCAGCACCTGCCTGATCAGCTCGATGTAGACCAGGGTCTTGCCGGAGCTGGTCACCCCGTGCAGGAGGCAGGTCCCGCCGCCCTGCTCCAGGGCGCCGCCCATACGCTTGAGCACCGCGCGCTGGGCGGGGGTCGGGGTGAGCGCGGGCCCGGCGTCCCGGGATTCGTCACGGAAGGGATCCCGCTCGACGACCTCCCGGGTCACGCGGGCGAGTTCCTTGTCCTCGAGCCCGCGCACCACGCCGCGGCTGAAACCGCTCTCCAGCATGGCGGCAAGAGGCTGACGCCCACCCGTCCCCTGGAGCCGGTCGTACGCCTCCCGTTGCCGCCTCGCGCGTCCGAAGACCCGGTCCAGTTCGTCGAGGGTGCCGATGGACCGGGTAAGCCGGACGACGAGCCGCGTCTTTGCAGCGGGTTGCTTCCCGGAGGGACTCGCCATCCGCGCAGGCAACATGGTCTTGAGTACGATGCCCTCGGGCGCGACGTAGTATTCGGCGATCCAGCGGGCCAGCCCCAGCAGTTCGTCCCTAACCGAGGGCTCGGTGTCGAGGACGGACAGAACGTCCCTCACCCCCGACACCTCCGACCCCGGCCCCAACACCCAGCCGACGCGACTCCGGTTCCTGAAGGGGACCATGACGCGCGTGCCCGCGGCCGGCGCGTCGCCCGCAATCCTGTAGGTGAACGCCCGGTGCACCGGCACCGGAAGCGCCACCTTTACGAAGGAAGTCCGGCCGGCCGGCATGATGGCAGCCCGCGGCGCGTCCCGGGGCAGCGGTCCGGGTCAGCCCGGCAGGAGAAGGAAAACGTCCTGCTGGGGCCGATCCACGGTGACCTCCGGACCGTTCGGGCCCATGAAGACGTTGAACTCGGTGCGTATCCCCACGTCGTCCGGGATGTAGATGCCCGGTTCCACCGAAAAGCCCACGCCGGGCACGAGTGCACGGTCATCCCGGGTTTCGAGGTTGTCCAGGTTGGGGCCGCGTCCGTGGATGTCGCGGTCGATCGAATGACCGGTGCGATGGATGAAGTACTCTGCGTACCCCGCGTCGGTGATGATGCCGCGCGCCACGTCGTCGCCTTCGAAGCCGCGGATGACGTCGCCGCGCGCGTGCCGCGCCTGTAGGAATGTCACGACCCCGTCCCGCGCGGCCCTCACGGTTTCCCACAGCTCCCCGATGCGGGAGGGAAGCTCGCTGCCCAGGAAGCCCATCCACGTCTGGTCCGCGGGCACGGAGTCCTCGTGGAAGGCGCCCCAGAGGTCGATCAGCAGGAGATCTCCGGCCGTGATGGGCCGCCCGATTTCGCCCGGGTCGTAGTGGGGGTCAGCGGCCGTGGGGCCGATCGCGACGATGCAGTCGGCCTGCACGGGGGCACCCCGCCGGGCCAGCTCGTGGCGGATCCACGTAGCGAGCGCACCCTCGGTGATGTGCTGGTCTTCCGCCACATGGCGGGCCACTCGGTCGAAGGCGTCCCGGGCCACGACCTTCACCAGCTCCGAAGCGCGGCCATGCTCCTCGCGCTGGACGGGGGTCCACACCGCGTAGAAGGTGGACACGAGGTCCCCCGAAGTGTGCAGCTCGGTACCCGTGTCGAGGATCACGTCCCTCATGCCCCCGGGGATGAGGTCCAGGTACGGCACGTCCCCCCGCGCCGATGTCTCCGCGGCCACCCGGGAGTACCCGTCCAACATGGTGCGCAGCCCCTCCTCCATGTGCTGGCGACTGGAGTAGCTCTCCTTCTCCCAGTCCAGATGGCGCCAGGAAGAGTGCTCGATGGCGTGGATCAGCAGGCGCGGCGGACCGGAGGCCGGGACGAGCGCGAACCCCCGTCGTGTCGTCCATTCCAGCCCCAGCAGTGACCGGCCGATCGGGTTGCGGTCCTTGAAGTCGTAGAGCAGCCACCCGTCCAGGCCCCGCCTCCTGAGCTCCGCCTGCACCCTCGCGACACCCTCGTCGGTGGCCAGCAACGCGCTCGATGCGCCTGTTCTCCCCTTCATGATCCCGTGTCCTCCATCTCTTCGAGTTCAGCCAGGGCCGCGTTCAGCAGGTCCCGCTCCTGGTCGGTGATGTCTCCTTCCACGACCCCTTCCCCACGCGGGCCCCTGAGCTTCTTGAGCGCCACCAGGACCAGTCCCAGCCCCACGAGCAGCGCCGCCGGGGGGATGACCCACGCCAGCAGCCCCACACCGCTGCTCTTCGGAAAAGCGCGGTACTCCTCGCCGTGGGCGGCGATCACCATCTCCAGCAGGCTGTCGGCACTCAGGCCCGCCACGGCCCCGGCCTGGATGCTGTCGCGCAGCCACTGGGCTTCCCGGGAGGGACACACCTCGAGCATCAGTCCCGGGCAGTAGGGCGAGCGGATCTTGGAGATCGCCTCCCGGGCCGCGGGGTGCATGTCGCGCGGCTGAGATGCGGAGTCCTGCGCCCCGGGTGCCGAGTCCTGTGCCGCGGGTGCCGACTCCTGCGCAGCCGCCCGACCCGCGGACGCCGCCAGAACACCGGACACCAGGAGTGTCACAGTCAGGGTGGCGCGGCGCGCACGGCGGCCGCGACCGCGGTCACGTCCAGTCATCGGTGACACCATCCCTGCCAGCGGTGTTCGAAATCCCTGCCAGCGCGCGGACGACGGACACGCAGCCCGCGCCGGTACGCTCCGGGTCGTACCCACCCTCCAAGAATACCACAACCCTGCCGTCGCAACAGCGTTCCGCCGCGTCCATCACGCGCAGCGTCATCTCATGCAGGTCCCCGGGCTCGAGGAGCTGCCCCCCCAGAGGGTCGCCCGCGAGAACGTCGAAGCCGGAAGAAACGAGGATGAAGTCGGGTGCGCACCGCGAGACCGCCGACTCCAACGCCATCTCGAAGACCCGCAGATAGTCCGCGCGGGGCGTTCGGGCCGCCAGGGGCACGTTCAGGGTGAAGCCCTCCCCACTTCCCCGCCCCGTTTCGTTCGCGGCTCCCGTGCCGGGATAGTGCGGGTACTGATGGAGCGACAGGAAGAACACGGAGGGATCGTCGTAGAAGGCGTCCTGCGTGCCGTTTCCGTGGTGGACGTCCCAGTCCACGATCAGAACGCGCCCGGCCCCGTGCCGCGCCCGGAGGCCCTTCGCCGCGACGGCGATGTTGTTGAAGAGGCAGAACCCCATCGCGCGGTCCGGGGTGGCGTGGTGCCCGGGAGGACGCGCCGCCACGAACGCGTTCCGCAGCCGCCCCTCCGCGACGCACCGCACGGCCTCCAGCCCCGCCCCGACCGTTCCCAGCGCGGCGTCCCAGGACGCGCCCGACACCTGGGTGTCCGCGTCGATCCCGACCGGCCGCCCCCGTGTCCCGGCCTCGCGGACCGCGCTCCGCACCGACGCGATGAGCTCCTCCGTGTGGACGAGGCGCAGGTCGTCTTCGTCCGCAGACGGGGGGGCGATCTGTTCCACGCGGCCGTGCAGGGCCACCAGATCGTCCTTCAACGCCGACGCGACGGCGCGCAGCCGACCCTGATGCTCCGGGTGCCCCCAGCCGGTGTCGTGCAGCACCGCCGCGGCGTGCATGAGGAAGCCGGTCACGTGCGTGCGATCCGCTCCTGGATGCTCAGGATCTCGGGGCGGCGGGTCCGCTGCGCCGTGACCGCGTCCACCGCCGCGCTGGTGGCCGACATGGTGGTGAGGTACGGGACGCCGTAGGTGATCGCGGCCCGGCGCATGGCGTAGTCGTCGTACTGGGACTTCTTCCCCAGCGGTGTGTTGATGAGGAGCCCGACGCGCCCGCTCACGATCCGGTCAACGATGTGGGGCCGTCCCTCGCCGACCTTATAGATGCGTTCGCACGCGATCCCGAGCTGGTTGAGGTGGTGGCGGGTTCCGTTGGTCGCAAGGATCGTGAAGCCGAGGTCGGCAAGGCGCCGGACCAGCGGGGTGACCGTCGGCTTGTCCGCATCGTTCACGGTGACGATCACCGTCCGGGTGTCGTTCTCTCCGGGCAGCCGGTTGCCGGCCGACACCTGCGCCTTGGCGAAGGCCATCCCGAAGGAGTCGTCCACCCCCATGGCCTCGCCCGTCGAGCGCATCTCCGGCCCCAGGAGCGTGTCCACGTCGAAGCGGTTGAAGGGGAAGACCGCCTCCTTGACCGCGACCCCGTTCACCTCGGGCTCCGACGGCACGTTCAGGTCCGCCAGCCTCTCCCCTGCTATAAGCCGGGCGGCGAGGCGCGCGAGGGGCACCCCGGTGGCCTTGCCCACAAACGGCACGGTGCGCGACGCACGCGGATTCACCTCCAGGACGTACACCTGCCCGTCCTTGACGGCGTACTGCACATTCAGGAGGCCGACCACGCCCAGCTCCAGCGCAAAGCTCCGCGTGAGGTGGCGCATCTGGTCGAGTTCGGCACGGCCCAGCAGGTACGGAGGCAGCACGCACGCGGAATCTCCCGAGTGCACGCCCGCGTCCTCGATGTGCTGCATGATGCCGCCGATCACCACGTCGGTCCCGTCGGACAGCGCGTCCACGTCCGCCTCGAAGGCGTCCTCGAGGAAGCGGTCGATGAGCACCGGATGGTCCGGCGACGCCTTCACGGCCCGTGCGAAATACCCCTTCAGCGACTCCCCGTCGTACACGATCTCCATCGCCCGCCCGCCCAGCACATACGACGGCCGCACCAGCACCGGGAAGCCGATCTCCCGCGCAATCCGCAGCGCCTCGTCCTCGCTCAAAGCCGTCCCGTTTGCCGGAACCCGCGCGCCGATCCGCCGGCAGACCTCTTCGAAGCGGCGCCGGTCCTCGGCCCGGTCGATCGCGTCCACCGACGTACCCATGATCGGCACCCCCAGCTCCTCCAGCGGCCGCGCCAGATTCAGCGGCGTCTGCCCGCCGAGCTGCACGATCACCCCCTCGGGACGCTCCCGCTCGACGATCTCGACCACGTCCTCCAGCGTCAGCGGCTCGAAGTACAGCTTGTCGCTCACGTCGAAGTCGGTGGAGACGGTCTCCGGGTTCGAGTTGACCATGATCGTCTCGAAGCCTGCTTCCTTGAGCGCCAGCACCGCCTGCACGCAACAGTAGTCGAACTCGATCCCCTGCCCGATCCGGTTCGGCCCGCTGCCCAGGATGACGATCTTGCGCCGATTCGAGGGGTTCGACTCGTCTTCCGATTCGTAGGAGGAGTAGTAGTAGGGCGTCGCCGCGGGGAACTCCCCCGCGCAGGTGTCGACGACGTTGTACGTGGGCCGGATCTCCCACTCCCAGCGCTGCGAGCGTATGGCGGCCTCGTCGACCCCTCGCAGGGCCCCGAGCTGCGCGTCGGAGAATCCCTCGCGCTTCATGCGCCGCATCGAGGCCGCATCGAGGGACGACAGCGATTCGAACCAGCGCTCCAGCTCGATGATCTGCTCGAGCTGGTCGAGAAACCACGGATCGATGCCGGTGGCGCGGGAGAGGCGGTCGATCGAGACGCCGGCTTCAAGAGCCCACTTGAGCTGGTACTTCCGGAAGGTCGTCGGCCTCCGCACCGCGCTCAGCAACGCCTCGGTCGTGGTCGAGTCGAGTCCGTCGTCCGACGGTGCCTTCCCCCTGATCCACCCCGAACGCCCCACCTCCATCCCCCTGAGCCCCTTCTGCCACGCGGAGCGGAATGTGCGCCCGATCGCCATGGTCTCGCCGACGGCCTTCATCTGCACGCCCAGGGTGTCGTCCACGCCCGGGAACTTCTCGAAGGCGAAGCGGGGAAACTTCACCACCACGTAATCGAGCGCGGGCTCGAAGGACGCCGGCGTGGTCTTCGTGATGTCGTTCGGCAGCTCGTACAGGTGGTACCCCACGGCCAACTTCGCTCCCACGCGCGCGATCGGGAAACCGGTCGCCTTGGAGGCGAGCGCCGACGAACGCGAGACCCGGGGATTCATCTCGACCACCAGCATCTCGCCGTTTTCGGGGTTGACGGCGAACTGGATGTTGCAGCCGCCCGCCTCGACGCCGATCTCGCGGATGATCGCGATGGCCGCGTCGCGCATGCGCTGGTACTCGACGTCGGAGAGCGTCTGCGCCGGCGCAACCGTGATCGAGTCGCCGGTGTGCACCCCCATCGGGTCGAAGTTCTCGATGGAGCAGACGATGATCACGTTGTCGAGCCCGTCGCGAACGACCTCGAGCTCGTACTCCTTCCAGCCGATCACGGAGCGGTCGATCAGGATCTCGCCGATGGGGCTGGCGTCGAGTCCCCTGCGCACCTGCGCCTCGAATTCGGCGAGGTTGTAGGCGGTGCCGCCGCCCGTGCCGCCCAGGGTGAAGGAAGGCCGGATGATGGCCGGGTAGCCGGTGTCCTCGATGATGGTGAGGGCGTCGTCCACGGACCGCGCGAAGCCCCCGTGGGGCACGGCGAGGCCGATCCGGTTCATGGCCGCGGTGAACTGCTCGCGGTCTTCCGCCATGTTGATCGAGCGCTCGTCGGCCCCGATCAACTCCACCCCGTGCTCGGCCAGCACCCCCTGCCGGTGCAGGTCCATGGCGATGTTCAGCGCGGTCTGCCCCCCCATGGTGGGGAGGAGCGCGTCGGGCTTTTCGCGTTCGATGACCAGCGCGACCCACTCGGGGGTCAGCGGCTCGATGTAGGTCCGGTCGGCCAGGTCCGGGTCGGTCATGATCGTCGCCGGATTGGAGTTGACCAGGACGATCCGGTAGCCCTCCTCCTTGAGCGCGCGAACAGCCTGCGTACCGGAATAGTCGAATTCGCACGCCTGGCCGATAACGATGGGACCCGATCCCAGGATCAGGATCGAGTCGATGTCGGTGCGTTTAGGCAATGTCGATCAGCCGCCCGTGGATGAAGCCGCCCGAGCACCGAGAGCGGCGAGGCGCCGGGCTGGCAAGGCGCGACGAAGGGAAAGTAGCAGCGCTACTGGCCTGAGGAGCAACGCAGAGCGAAGCGGTCCAGCGCAGATGCATCGCCGCTCGAATGCCGGTGGGATTCTGTCCACGGGCTGCTAGTCGGCGCTCTTCGCGGATTCCTTTTTGACCGCGGTGCGGAGGGCCACGGTGAGGCCTCCCCACACGAACGCCATGATCACGATCATGGTGATCCAGGTTGCGGTGGTCATCTGACCGGTTCCCTTTCGACTTCGCGGGTGGGCTTGCTGGGTGGCCACGGGGAAGAGGGGCGACGGACTGCGGGCACCGGGCGGGGGAGCGCCTCTTCCACGGCCGGAGTAAGGTGCGGAAAGGGGGGCGGCGGGGCAAGGCGGGAGCGGGCGCCCTGTCGGTAGCAAATGAAATGTCCGGTTTCTGTAGCACATGAAGTGTCCGCTTTTCCGTACCGCCGCCCTCCGAGGCGAGCGGAGCGAGCCGAGGGGGGCGGCGGTACCGCCTCACGCTGCCACCTCCGACCCGCTGAGGGTGTCCAGCAACCTGCCGTTCGCATCGTAGCGCCCGAGCCTCCGGATGCCGTGGAAGACGGCCATGCCGCCGTCCTCGTATTCGTGGACCTTGACCTTGGCTCGCACGTAGGTGTACCGGTGCGGCTGAGGCGGGATCTGCAGCGTCTTGCCCTTGTAGGTCACGCAGTTGTCGTTGCCAACCGTCCGTGTCTCCTTCAGGCAGAGGATGTCGGGCAGCTTGGCCTTCATCCGCGGCAGCAACCGGGTGAACGCGCGCTTCGCCTCCCTCGCCTCCACCGCAAATGCCGCGTTGAACCGCGGCCAGAAGTCCTTCAGGAACTCGTTGGCCTCGTCCATGTCGGTGATCCCCGCCCGCGCCAGCTCCTGCGGCAGGCGCCCCTGAAGCGTCCCGAACAGCCGCTCGCTCCGGCCCCGCGCCTGCGGCGAGTACGCGGCGATCATCTCGATCCCGAGCTCGCCCATCGCCCGGCCGAACTGGGTCGGCTTGTCCTTGTCCACCTTCCCGCCCGCCTCCGGCGTGTGCCAGTAGTGCGAGCCCCGGTCCGTGTACAGGCTGTCGAAGAGCCCCTGCACCTTCACCGTCTCCGCGACGCCCCGAAGGCTCGACCACGTTCCCTCCTCCTCGACGAAGAACCCCGAGTACACCCCGCTTGTCGCGTCGTCCATCGTCACGACCAGGTCCCACCCCTGGCCGGGAGCCCATTCGTGCGTCGAGGCGTCCTGGTGGAGCATCATCCCCTCCGCCGGCTTGCGCTCCCGCCTGAGCCGGTGCGCACCCTTCCTGCGCCCCTTCCTCACCAGGCCCGCCTCCTGAAGGCGGCTCTTCACCCAGGTGTACGACCGCGCCCCGCCGTGCTCGCCCGCGTAGACCTCGTGGTAGAAGTGAAGCACGTTCCACCCCGCACAGCCGTCCCGGTACAGCGCCTCCAGCGCCGCCGCCTCCTCCGGCGACGCCCGCCGGGGAGACGGCCCCGCCACCCGCTTGTCCTTCAGGGCCGCCAGCCCGCCCGCCTCGTAGCGGGCCACCCAGCGCCGGAACGTCCGGTCCGTCACTCCCGGCACGCTCGCCGCCCACGCTTGCGTGACCCGTTTTCGGCGCCATCGATCATAGATCTCTTCGAACCTCGCCATCCGTATCTCTCGCAGCATCTCCGCCCGGTTCATCCAGCCTCCTCGGTGACTGTTCTGAACCGGACAGATTACGTGCTACGAAACCGGACATATTATTTGCTCCTAACACCCGCCCCCGTTCACGGCTACAACGGTTGCAACTCCGAAGCGCAGAGCGAAACCGCCCAGGGTGATCTCGAGCGCGGCCGCCGTCGGGTCGTTTCCGAGGAGCCGGTTGGCCCACAGATATGCCCGCTGATCCATGGCGCCCCCGGGAGCAAGGCCAGCGCGGCGGCCGGTCCGCCTCCCCAGATCCTGGATCGTGCAGAACGGCCGGGGGCGATCCACGATGCCGTGCGGGCTCATCCGCATTCTGCCTGGTAAGTGTCGCGATCGATCATGCGAAACTCGACCGTGCCTCCCGGGCGGAAGCGGGAGATCCGCTCCGTGGGGTCCACGGCGATCCGGCGCCGAGGAACGGCGGGGCGTAGCACCGGGCGGGTTGGAAGGGCCAGGAAGGGCCAGGAAGGGCCAGGAAGGCCAGGAAGCGGCTGGTGCGCCCCCCCGACTTGAAATTTACGACATCGTGGCTTAATATTACGACATATTGTCGTGCCACCTTGTGTTTGGAGGAAGAGACCGACCGTGACGATTCAATCCCTACCCAACTCCGAACTCGCGGTCATGGAGCTGCTGTGGAGGAAGGGCCGCCTGACCGCCCGTCAGATCCTCGATCAACTCTACCCCGATGTCGCCAGACCGCAGCACGGCACGGTTCAGCGGCTCCTTCAGCGGCTCCGGGGCAAGGGCCTCGTGGTCCGCGATCGCAGCCGGGGCGTGAACGTCTTCTCGCCCGCCATCAGCCGCGAAACCTACGCGAGCGACCAGTTGGAATCCCTCGCGAACCGGCTCACCCGGGGGTCGCTGGTGCCGATGATCACGAGGCTGGTCGAAGACAACAAGCTCTCACGCGCCGAGATCGACAAGCTGCGGCGCATCCTGGAGGAGTAGCATGTTCGACACTCTGCTTCAGATCGGCGCCGCGAAGCTTGTCGTCTCGGTGGTGCTGGCGGGCTTGGCGTGGGCGGTGCAACGGCGCTTCGATCACCCTGCCGTCACCCACCCCCTCTGGTTGCTGGTGCTGGTCACGCTGCTCCTCCCGGCGGTGGTAGCCGTCCCGGTGCTTCCGGGGGGAACCGGGGCGACAGTAGTGATTGCCGACGACTCGGCGCTCACGGGTGACGCGGTGACCCAGGTTGAGGTCAGTGCGGCCAGCCCTGAAGGCGCCGGATCCGGCACACCCTTCCCTGCCCGAATCACCGAGAAGGGCAAAACCGCACTTGCGATTGTGTGGCTCGTTGTTGCTGCCGTGCTGCTCGGGTGGACCCTGGTCCGGGCGCTCCGCTTCAGGCGCTGGCTTGCGCGTACCTCGCAACCCGCGCCACCGGCGTTAGTGCGCCAGGTCGCCGAAATCGGGCGTCGGCTCGGCCTGGTCCGGCTGCCGGAAGTGCAGACCACAACCGCCCGCGTGTCCCCGATGGTGTGCTGGACCGGCGGCAGAACACGCCTGGTGATTCCTTCGTTCCTTCTGACCACCCTGAACCAGGAGGAGCTCCGCTCGGTGCTGGCGCACGAGCTCGCACACGTCCGCAGGCGAGACCACATGGTGCGCTGGATCGAATGGTTGGCCTGCGCGGCGTTCTGGTGGAATCCGGTCGCATGGTGGGCCCGCCGTGAACTCAGGGCCGCAGAAGAGGCGTCGTGCGACGCCCTTGGTGTGACGGCCCTCGGGTCCACCCCTCGCGCCTTCGCCAAATCGCTTCTCCGCGTGGTCGAGCTCATGTCGACTCCACCCACACACCCGACACCGGCATTCGCGAGCGGTGCGGCGAGCGACCGCAACCCCGCGGCTCTCGAACGGAGGCTGCGAATGCTCATCAGGCGCGAATCGGCTGACCGGGCGCCCCGCTGGGTCCGTGCGGCGGGCACTGCGGCCATGGTGTGTCTGCTCCCTCTCGGGCTCGTGTATTGCGGTACTGCCGACCTATCGACACCGACATTGCCGGAGGAGTCGCCCGAGTCGCCGCCGTTGGCCCAATCCGAGGTCGTCGTCGTAGAGGAACGCACCGACCCGGATTCGCGTACAGCAGAGCTGAAGGAGCTTTGGGGAGGCGATCCGGTGTACACTTACTGGATATTCGCCTCGAGCGGCCATGTCGGTCCGCACCCCCTCGCCGACGCGCCGGTGCAACCAGCGGAATGCCGGCTGCAGCCGGAAGAACCGGACGAAGATGCCCGCGACGAAGCCATGGCCGCGTGCGCGAGGGCGATCTCCAACGATCTGCAGGGGACGGGCGATTCCGACGACCGGAACGTGTGCGTGAACTGGGGAAGCACTGCCACCGGCTGGCGAGTAATCTGCGAGGGCTGGGAGTCGAAAGAACGACACCGCCTGCGTGGCAACAGCAGCGGCAGCGTGTTGCTGGAACGCATCACAGTTGCCGGGGGCGAGAGATGAGAATCGCATTCCGTACGACCCTGATCGCATTGGTGACGGCGGCCTGTGGGGACCGGGGTGTCACCGTTGCATTCAAGTCCGAGGCGCGCGACAGCGCTGGAGTCAGCATCGTCGAGAGCGCGCGCCCGCCCGATGGCTCGAGGCTCGGCTGGCGGGTCGATTCGGTGTCCTCGCTGTCGATCGGGGCGCTCGAAGGCGAGGAGCCCTATCTCCTGGACCAGGTCCGCGACGCTCTAACGCTGCCGGATGGCCGTATTGTCGTCGCCAACCGGGGCTCGCACGAACTGCGGGTCTTCGACGCGTCAGGAATCCACATGGAGACGTGGGGGCGACGGGGAGAAGGACCCGGTGAGTTCAACAGCCTGCTGGAGGTCGCGCACTGGCCGGGGGATTCGCTGATCGCATGGTATTCGCAGGACAATCGTCTTTCCGTCTTCGACCTCGACGGCAACTTCGGCCGGACGCTGATTCCCGGGGATCTGCGAAACAGCGCTGAGGTCGCCTTGCCGGGCGGCACAATCCTCGTGTCAAGCCGCAGCGGTTTCAGCATCGATGACGGGCTGGCACGCCGGGAAAGGATGTACGCAGTCGTGGACGCGGACGGACTGTTGAGCGCGTCGCTAGGGGTCCATCCCGGCGCGGAAAGGTATACCTCCGGGTCTGGAGACGTGATCAGGATCAGGACGGTTCCGTTCACCCGCTTGACCCGCACCACCACGTGGGGCGACCTGTTTGTCGTGGCGCCTAACGACACCCACGAAATCAGGGCCTACGAACCCGCCGGGACGCTCAGCCGAATCGTCCGGCGCGACCATGCCCTGATTGCGCCGACCCCGACCCACATTGACGCGGAGATTGAGCGGCGTGTGGCACTCAGACCTCCCGAGCAACAGGCTGAACGGCGCCGGGAGCTACGCGAGACCTTTGAAGAGGTGCCGATAGCGGAGACGTTTCCGGCGTTCGACCAGATCGTGGCCGACGCCCTGGGACACCTCTGGGTCCAGGAATACGACCTGCCCGGCGAGGAACGGACGAATCCACTGTGGACCGTTTTCGACCCCGAGGGACGCGTTCTCGGCTTCGTGGAAACGCCCGCCCGACTGGGGATCTACGAAATTGGCGAGGACTACATCCTCGGCCGCGCCACCGACGACCTCGGTGTGGAATACGTGCAGGTCTGGTCGCTGAGCCGTTCGGGCGGATAGCGCGGGCGGCGTTTTGCTGCCCTGCCAAGCGCCTCCTGCGCCGTCCCCCCCACCGGGACTACCGCGCCCTCCTCCGCGCCAGATCCACTCCCCGCACCTCCAGGACATCCCCCACCGTCCTGAGCCCGTCGATCACGTTCTGGATATGCACCGCGCGCACCAGCCCGATGAGTTCGATGCCGCGATGCACCGCGTCCCGATGCACGCCCCGCGCAAAGCCCTTGTCCTTCATCTTCTTCGCGACGGATTTCGGCTTCAGATCGTCGATGCCGTTGGGGCGGACCAGGCAGCACGCATAGACCAGCCCGCTCAGTTCGTCGCAGGCGTAGAGAACCCGGTCGAGCGGGGTCTCGGGGACCACGTCGGTGCGGTCCGGGTAGGCGTGCGCCTCGATCGCGTGAACGACCTCGTCTGGATAGCCAAGTTCCCGCAAGCGCGCGACACCCGCGAGAGGGTGATCATCGGGGTGCTTCTCCCAGTCCAGGTCGTGTAGCAGCCCCGCCAGACCCCACAGCTCCTCGTCCCCGCCCATGAGGCGGGCGTAGTGCCGCACGGCGGCCTCGACAGCGTACATGTGCTTGCGGAGCGCTTCGCTCTCGACCCATTCCTCGAGGAGGGCGACGGCATGGGTTCGGGTGGGCATTGCGGGTCCTTTCGGCAGTAACGTTATGTGTAGTTTACGTAATGTCATGTGTAGTTTACATGACTGGCTGCGGGCCCGCCGCGTAAGATAACCCGCCTGGCCCCGGTCCTACCTGACCACGGTGCGGTTGCGATGGTCGCGCCCCCCCGCAAAGGATGGACGCCCCATGTCGCAGAAGCCTGACCCTGAGAACTGAGGTGGTCCTACTTCGTTGGACAGTCCGAGGGCAAAGTTAAGGTGGATTCCGAGTGGTTGTGAGAGCCCTCGGGAGCTTTCGCTCTGTGTTTTCTTGGGGTGGATGGTCCACCCTGCGATCCTTTCCCGGCAGGGGAAGGACAGGCTCCAATATGAACCCCGCTCGCCGGGAGGGAAACCCGACCGGCGAGCGGGGCCTGGCGGCCGGTGGCGCGAGGCGCCCGGGATGGGCAGATCCCGCGTTGCTCCTCGGCCCCCCCGACTCACGAGGGCGCGCCCCGGCACGTGCGAGGTTGCAGCGTTCACAGTGCCCCCGTGCCGTTGCGGTAAGCGTCGCCCGGGGTGCGCCCGCCCAGGGACGAATGCGGGCGCACCTCGTTGTAGAAGTCGATCCACGAGCCGATGATGCGTTCGGCGTCCAGCCCGCCTCGGAGCTCGTGGAGGTACACGGCCTCGTACTTCAGCGACCGCCACAGCCGCTCGATGAAGATGTTGTCGAGGAAGCGGCCCCGGCCGTCCATCGAGAACGCCACGCCCGCACCCAGCACCCGGCCCGCGAACGCCTCGCTGGTGAACTGCCTAGGTTCAAGCGGTCGTCGCAACAGTACCGTGTTGAAGGGTTTTCATGTGCCCCCGATTTTGCTGGACACTAGGCTGGCGAGGGCGACGGGGTGCGCATGGATGTCCCGACCTTCACGGGCCGGCCCGAGGCGAACGAGGAACTGGAGCGGGAACTCGGGATCGACACGTCGCGGCTCCCTGACGAACGCCCCAACTGGTCGGTACGCGCCGGGCTCAACTGGCGCCCCTTCGATGGGACACAGCTCAGGGCCGGAACCGGCGTTTTCACGGGCCGCCCGGCCTTCTCGTGGCTGGGCAACGCCTTTCAGAACAACGGGCTCGCGGTGACGACAATCCTGTGCAGGAACACCCGGGCTCCGGCCTTCGATCCCTCCGGGCCACCACCCACGGAGTGCGTGGGCGGCCCGGCGGTGGGCAAGTCACCTCCCATCATCAACTACTTCGACCCGGATTTTCGTTTTCCGCAAGACTGGCGCACGATCTTTGCCCTCGACCAGCGGCTTCCGGGAGGTGTTGTGCTGTCGGCCAGCTGGATCTCCAACCTGGCACTCAGGCAGATCTTCATCACCAACGAGAATCTGAGTCCGGAGACCGGCGCGGGCTTCACCCCCGGCTTCGGGTTCGGTATGCGTACCGTCTGGGGAGTTCCCGTCGAGAACCAGGATGAGCAGCTGTTTGACGGCGGTCGGATCAGTGACCTGTTCGGTCCGGTACTGCGAGTCGGAAACCGCGACGGCAACTACTCCTACGCCGCCACGATCGAGCTCCGCAAGGACTTCGGAAGCGTCCTCGCGCTACGGGGCGGATACTCCCTGACGCGGTCCGCCGACCTTCAGGACCTTCTGTCGATCGACGTCACGTCGAACTACGCGACGACTCCGATCAACCTCCATCCCAACGATCCGGTGCCGCAGCGATCGAGGTTCGACCGACCGCACAAGGTGGTGGCCAGCGCCCGGACGAAGGTCCCGCAGAATCTCGGGGGCAGCGAGATCAGCGTCATGTACGTCGGACAATCGGGGGTTCCCTACTCCTATGTATACGAGGGTGACGTGAACGGAGACGGCTTCAACGGACCACGCGGCTCCAGGCTGGCGAACGACCTGATCTACGTCCCGGGCGCGGCCCGCGAACTCCCAGGCAGCTTTGTCACCCAGATCCTTTGGGAGACCCTTCTCCGAGAGGAAGAGTGCCTCCGGGAGCAGGCATTCCGCATTCTGGCGCGGAACACCTGCCAGACGCCCTGGTCGCACCGACTCGACCTGCGTGTCTCGCAAACCATCGAAGCCCGCGGAGTCTCGGCCGAAGTCACCCTCGACATGCTCAATGTCCTCAACTTGCTGAACTCCTCCTGGGGAGTCGTTCAGATTGCGAACCCGGTGGTCCAGCTATTCCGGGTACGCCGCAACGACTTTGACTTTGGAACTGATCGGCTGGTGGCGCGCTACATGGGCGCCTGGCGGCGGGACCGGGAAACCGGCAGGGTTCTGGCGGCGCGACCGTTCGCGCCCGAGGTCCCGACATCCCAGTGGCGGGGGCAGTTGGGGGTGCGGGTGTCCCTGGGGCGCTGAGAGGGGCTGCGGCGCTCCTCGGCGGGGAGCGTCACACCGCGCTGGACGGGCACAGATGCGAAACTGCACACTGGTTGCACCGGGGCCGCCGCGCGTTGCACACCTGCCGTCCGTGATGGATCAGCAGGTGCGCGAGCACGGTCCAGACACGGCGAGGGAAGAGGGCGATGAGGTCCCTCTCGATCTTCACGGGCGAGACTTCCTTCGTGAAGCCCATCCGACCGGACAGCCGCTTGACATGCGTGTCCACCACCACCCCTTCGTCGATGCCGAAGGCGTTGCCGAGGATCACGTTCGCCGTCTTCCGGCCGATTCCGGGCAGCGCGGACAGCTCCTTCATGTTGCGGGGCAGCTCGCCGTCGTGCTCGTCGAGCAGGGCGGTGGCCATGCCGATCAGGTTACGGGTCTTGTTGCGGAAGAAGCCGGTCGAGCGGATCACCTCCTCCAGCTCCTCCGGGAGCGCCGCGGACAGCGCCTCCGGATCGGGATAGCGCCGGAACAGCTCGGGGGTGACCATGTTGACGCGGACGTCCGTGCACTGGGCCGAGAGGATGGTCGCCACCGCCAGCTCGAAGGGAGACGCGTGGCGGAGCGCGCACTCGGCGTCGGGGTATTCGCCGACGAGGAGCTCGTAGATCTCGGCGGCGCGGGCCTTCCGGGCCTTCTTCGATTCGCGGGGCATGGGTGGGCGTGGCCGGGGCGGTCAGAGGGTGACGTAGGGCAGGGCGGACGGGGGTGGGCCGGGGATGGCCGGCTTGCCGGGGACCGGTGACGTACCCGGAGTCGACGCCGGTTCGTGCGCCTTGCCGGTGGTCACATCCGGGCGCGGAGGGGGCGCCGAGGGGAGGCGAGCCAGCACCAGTGCCGCCAACTTGAACACCTCCGCCGGCGTGCGGATGCCCAGCAGGCCGTCCAGTTCGGCGCCGGGCAGCGACGTGGTGAAGTCGCCGCCTCCTTCCCGGGCGGGGCCGGCCGCCCACCCGGGCAGCGAGGCCAGGGGCAGTGGCGGCACGGGCACGACGCCGTAGCCGGGACGGTCGGGGCGCACGCCGCTCACCAGTGCGAGGTGAAGGGCGCCGGAGGTATCGGCGGCCCAGAAGAACCCGTCGACCGACTCGGGTGCGTCGCCCTCCTCAATCCACACCAGATGCTGCGGCAACTGGATGTAGCCCGTCCGCGCATGGAGCCCCGCCGACCAGCTTTCGTCCTGCGTGGGGGAAGGCTCGCGGGATGAGCCGGCCAGCAGATCGCGCATGGTGTCCGCCCGCACCAGGGCGATCTCGGCGCCCCTCCGCCACATGTGATACGCGAAGTAGAGGACGGTGCCGTGGTCGTGCGCCGCCTCCGGTGCCGTGTCGTCGGTTCTGAGTTCGGCCAGCGCCCCCTGCACCGCCCCCAGCATCACGAAGGCCGCCGGGTTGCCGGGGTCGACGCCCCGCTCCCCCGCCTCCTCCCCGATCCCGGGGAAATGGCGGTCCGGAAAGTCCGGATCCGGAAGCAGCAACTCGTACGGCGTGAGCCGGGCGTAGGCGTCGTGGATGGCCACGCTGCGGGCTTGCCGGGCCTACCCGCTTCCGGTGTCGCCAGCGGGCTCCGCCCCGTCTTCCCCGCCCCGCGCCGCAGCGATTCGCGCCACCAGCCACCGGTTCATGGCGAGCAGGACGAGGATCACCACCGCGAACTGGATCAGCACCGACCCCACGTTGTACGGGGAGAAGAGCGTCCACGTCTCGGCGGAGCGGAAGTTGCCGGCCCCCGCCTGCCAGAGCCACCACACCATCAGCACGACGGCCTCGACCATCACCAGGCGCATGGCCCAGTCCCACCACGATCCGATCCGCACGTCGGAGTCCGGGGTGTTGATGAAGGTCTCGCGCCACTTGGTCACGCCGTACCTGATCACGGCGAAGGCGAAGAAGAAGCCCGACAGCATGAGACCGACGCCCCACACCCAGTCCTGGTTCTGGAAGATGCCGATCCGCATCGCCGACGGGATGCCCAGCAGGAAGCCCGCGGAGCCGACGATCATGATCGCGCGGCTGCGGGTCAGCCCCAGGTCGATCAGGATGCGCGACGCGAGTTCGATCATGGCCACCAGGCTGGACCACGCGGCGAAGACCAGCGCGAGGAAGAAGAGGCCCATGAAGAACTGCCCCGCCGGGATCTGGGCGAAGAGCTGAGGCACCCAGATGAAGGTGAGGCCCTCGTTGCCGGCGCCGACGATCTGGCTGGCCGCCTCGGGCATGACCGAGAAGATCGTGCACAGCACCATGATCCCCGCCAGCAGCGACATGGAGTTGTTGCCGAAGCCGATGACGAAGGCATTGAGCGCGGTGTCCTCGCGCGCCCGCATGTACACCGCGTAAGAGAGGACCAGTCCCCATCCGGCGCCGGTGTCCCAGGCGTTCTGGGTGAGCGCTTCGAGCCAGATCGTGACATCGCCCAGAGCGCTGAAGTCGGGGGTGAAGAGGAAGGCGAGACCTTCGGAAGCTCCCGGCAGGGTGAGGGCCTTGACCGCCAGGACCAGGACCAGAATGACGAGCGACGGGATCAGGAAGCGGGCCGCGGTCTCGATGCCGCGGACCCCCTTCGAGACGACGAAGACGCCCAGGCCCACCGCGATGGCGTGGAAGAGGATCGCCTGCGGGGTCGAATTGAAGGCTTCCCAGAACTGGCCCGGGACCGCTGCCGGGACGTCCCCCGCCAGCGTCGCGAAGAAGAAGCGGATCGTCCACCCCATGACCACCGAGTAGTAGAACATGATCGCGACGGCCACCCAGGCGACCCACGCGCCCATCCACGCGAACTTCGGCCCGATCGTCTTGATGAACGAACCGATGGTGCCCCGGCGGGTCCCCTTCCCCATCCCGAATTCGAGGATCAGCAGCGGCACCGACCAGAGGAGCAGGAAGACGGCCCACGCGACGAGAAAGGTGCCGCCCCCGTTCGAGGCCGCGATGCGCGGGAAGCGCCAGATGTTCCCCGTGCCGATCGCCATGCCGAGCATGGCCAGGAGCATGCCCCAGCGGGACGTGAATACCTCGGATCTGGTCGACACGGGCTACGGGCTCCTTGGGTGTTGGGTGGGTGTTCGTTCACGGGGCCGAGCGCGCTGGTCCCCGCTCGTTTCGGTGGACGCTGATACCCTACCGCCTTCGGGGCATCGTGGCCATAGCCCGGGCCGGAAAGCTACCGGAGTGTCCAACGGCTCGGTGTGGGCCGCTAGGGTGTCCCATCCAGACATGCGGCTGTCCCTGGTTTTGCCGCGGAAACGTCGGGGTGACGCTGTAAAACCGGGCTTGTCCGCCATAACAGGGTCGAAGTGGCGGACAAACAGATGCCGAGGATCGAGGGTGCCCGCGGGTTGATGGGCGCGGCTCCGGGTGGGCACGGCTCGCCGGCCCAAGAGCGGCACCCTGTCCCATCGAGACATGCGGGTGTCCTGGTTTTGCCGCGGAAACGTCGGGGTGAACGGGGCCGATGTCGGGGCGCCCCCGCTACACCGCCGCATCCCTGGCCGGGCCGGCGCCACCGCTACGCCGCATTCTGGCTGTGCTCTTTTGAGCGTGGTTCGAGGCGGGGTTGTCGGCAGTGTCCGTCCTTCGAGCCGAATCCTTGGTCCCATTCCGACATGCCGGTGTCCCTGGTTTTGCCGCGGAAACGTCGGATGGGACATCTCCGCCAACACCGTCCGACGCCGGACCGGCTTCCTCGCCTTCCAGCGCCGGATCCGCTCCCTCACCGTCCAGTGCCGGATCCGCCTCGCCAGCCGCCTCCAGCGCCTCCTCGACCGCCTCTCGCGCAGCCGCCTCCAGCTCCCACGGGATCGCCGAGTCCACCAGCCGCCCAGCCCCGTTGTACAGCTCGCCGGGTGGTAGCGGTGGCGCGGCAGGTAGCGGTTGCAGCGGCAGCCCCGGCCGCACCATCGGCGGCGCACTCGCGATCATCTTCCCCTTCTTCGTGAGGAACACCGCCTGACCCAAGCGGTTCAGTGCCATCCGTGTGCGGCCCTCGTGCACCACACGGTGATGCCGGCGGCACAGCAGCACCGTGTTCGCCAGGCTTGTCTCGCCGCCGTCGGCCCAGTGCGTGACATGATGCGCCTCGGTGAACCGGCTCCCGCACCCCGGGTAGCGGCAGCCACGGTCCCGCTCTTCCAGCGCGCGCCGGATGTGCGGCGGGATGGTGCGCGTCTTCCGCCCCACCCCCATCACCGCCCCCTCGCGGTGCGTCATCGGCACAACCGCAGCGTCGCACGCCATCCGGCGCGAGCTCTCGGCGCTGACCCGCACCCCGTCGACCTCGGAGCGGCCCGGTTCCCCGTCCTTCTCCAGCGTGGCCATCTCGGTGTGGACCGACACCTGGTACCGCTCGGCACGCATCCCGGATTCGCCACCGAACCCCGCTGCCAGCGCTCGCTCGGCGACCAGTCCCGCCGCATCCGCCCTGCGCTGGCGGCTCCTTGGCCGCGCATCGGGGCTCTCTTCCCGGTACAGCGCGTCACTCGCGGCTTCGATCGCGCGCATCAGCACGGCCCCGACCTCGGGCTCGAGCCGCCCCCGCATCACGTACATCCCGTCCCCGTCGATGACGACCGAGAACGCGCGGCTCTGGTGCCGGGCTTCTTCCGCCGTGAGTTCGCCGCCCCGCGACAGATGCTTCCATCCCCGCACGATCTGCTCCAGCTTCGCGGCCGAGCCGGCGCACGCGTACTTGAGCAGCGTCTTCTCCGTCTTCGGGGTCGCGACCCGGGTCATGGCCCGTACCTTGGCGTAGGAGAGTTTGCCGGAGCTCATCTCGGCAGAAGTCAGCGGCAAGTCCGCAAGCGCATGGGCCACCCGCACGTTCTCCCGCGCCGTGCCGAACATCCGCCCCGTCGTCACGGCGAGCCATTCGGCGCACGAGGTGGAGCCGTCCTCGGCCCACCCCTCGCGGCGGTCGAACTCGGCGATGAGGGTGAGCATCTCGTAGGTTGCGATGTTGATCCGGGCGGCGAGTTCGACGATGCGTTCGCCGAGCTGAAAGAGATCGTCGTTCATGGGGTCCTCCTAACGTCAAATACATCAAAGAGTTACCCCTAAAGATAACGGCGGTGTTCTTGACCTTCTGTAGTGGCCCGGGACGCGAAACCCCGGGTTGAGACGGCTTCGAAGGCCCGTCGGACCGCGTTCGCCCCACAGAGGGCCAGTGGCGGCTTCCAGCGGCCTTCCAGCACAGCATCCCGGACCTCACCGAAACCGCGATCTCAAATCCGTACATGGCTGGATGGGACTACGTTTGCTCGACTTGGGACACCGGCAGGAAAAACGGGGCCAGCGCGGGGCGAGACCCCGAGAGCAACGGGAGTACCGAACGAGCAACGGGGGGTACCGAACGAGCAACGGGGGTACTGAACGAGCAACGGGGGTACTGAACGAGCAAACGGGGGGTACCGAACGAGCAACGGGGGTCCCGCGCAAGCAACGGAGAACGCCACGCTCCGCCCCCACGTTTCCGCGGCAAATCCAGGGACACCGGCATGCTCGGTTGGGACACCGGCCAAGCACGGCAAGCCAGTAACAGCTCGCGGTATGAAGCCCGCCCGACCCGAACTCCGAGAGAAGCCTACCTCAACCGCTCCCGAATCCACCCCTCCACATGGTCCAGCCCCACCCGTTCCTGCGCCAGCGTGTCGCGGTCCCGGATGGTGACACTACGATCCTCCCCGGTCTGGCGGTCGATCGTGACGCACCACGGCGTCCCCGCCTCGTCCTGCCTGCGGTAGCGGCGGCCGATCGAGCCGGCCTGGTCGTACGATGCCGGGATCCTGGCCCGGCGCAGCGCCTTGACCAGCCCCGTGGCGATCTCGGGCTGCCCGAACTTCTTCATGAGCGGGAAGACCGCGGCCTTGATCGGCGCCAGGCGGGGATCGATACCCAGCACCACCCGGGCCTGGCCCCCGACCTCTTCTTCCCGGTAGGCGTCGACCAGCACCACCAGCGCCGCGCGGCCGACCCCCATCGCCGTCTCCACCACATACGGGATGAACCGCTCCCCGGAGCCCGGGTCGACGTAGAAAAGCCGCTTCCCGGAATACTCCTGATGGCGGGAGAGGTCGAAGTCGGTGCGGTTGTGGACGCCCTCGAGCTCCTGCCAGCCGAAGGGGAACTCGTACTCGATGTCGACAGCAGCCTTGGCGTAGTGGGCCAGCTCGCCGGGGCCGTGTTCGTGGAAGCGCAGCTTGCCGGGACGGATGCCGATCTCGTGGTGCCAGGCCAGCCGCCGCTCGCGCCAGTAGTCGAACCACTCGTCGTCGGATCCGGGCTTGACGAAGAACTGCATCTCGGCCTGCTCGAACTCGCGGGTGCGAAAGATGAAGTTCCCCGGGGTGATCTCATTACGGAACGCCTTGCCGACCTGGGCGATCCCGAAGGGCACGCGCTGCCGCGACGTCTGCTGCACGTTCAGGAAGTTCACGTACGACCCCTGAGCCGTCTCCGGCCTCAGGTAGACGACTGACGCATCCTCCTCCACCGGCCCCATGAAGGTCTTGAACATGAGGTTGAAGAGGCGAGGCTCGCCGATCTCGCAGTTAGCGTGGGCGCCGGGACCAACCGATGGCTTCCTGGGACAGCTGTGCTGGTCCAGGTGGTCCGCGCGCCACCGCCGCTTGCAGGTCTTGCACTCCAGCAGCGGATCCGTGAAGCTCGAGACGTGCCCCGACGCTTCCCAGACGCGCGGATGCATGAGGATTCCGGCATCGAGGCCC
Source organism: Longimicrobiales bacterium (assembly GCA_963555795.3). GTDB lineage: Bacteria > Gemmatimonadota > Gemmatimonadetes > Longimicrobiales > Gaopeijiaceae > Bin94. Next base: position 2,415,708 of record CAUVXA020000007.1, read on the forward strand.
TCGATGTCGTCGCGGGCGTGCACCATGGTCGACCACCACGTGTCGGCGACGTTCTTCCGCAACTCGACGCCCAGCGGCCCGTAGTCCCACACCGATGCGGCCCCGCCGTAGATCTCCGACGACTGAAATACGAATCCCCGCCGCTTGCAAAGCGAGACGATCTTTTCCATGCGGTCCGCCACGACGCGTCCCCGGTTCGGTGAGTGTGTGTAATGGGCCCGGCCCTTGGGGCAGGCCTCGAAAGATGTGCAAAACGCGCCCGAAAGTTACCGAAGACGCCCCGCGCTGCCACCTCCCGGCGGGCTGCGGGTCGCGGGTTGCGGGTTGGCGGCAGCGGGTCGCGGGCAGCCTGGCCGCTACACCTCCAGCCCCGTCACCGCGGCACTCCAGGCCCAAAGCCGCTCCTGCGCCTCCTCGTCCCTGGCGGCGGCTGAGGGCGAACCCTTCGAGCCCTTGTTGAAGTATGCGCCGCTGAGGTCCTCGTCCCGCCTGCCAGCCGCAAGCTCGCCGAGGATCGGCCCGGCCCTGTCCGCCCGGCGGGAAACGACCCGCGCCAGGAACCTGCCGGCCGGCAACATCCCCAGGTAGTCGCGGAGCAGCCCGGTGTCGTACACCCCGGGATGCAACGCGAGCGGCTGCACGCCGGTTCCCGCGGTCCTGCGTGCGAACGCGCGGGTGAAGAGGATGTTGGCCAGTTTGCTCTGCTGATATGCCACGGCCGCCTGGTAGCGACGCCGCTCGAAGTTCGGGTCGTCGAAGTCGAAGGCGGGTCCCCCGTGGGCCCCCGACGACACCGTGACGACGCGGCTGTACGCCGGCGCGCGCCGCAGCGCGGGCAGCAGCAGGTTGGACAGCAGGAAGTGGGCGAGGTGCGTGACCGCCAGCTGCATCTCGAAACCGTCGTGGCTGAGCGTCCGCTCGCGCGGCACGGTGGCCGCGTTGTTGATCAGGGCATCCAGAGGCGTGTCCATCTCCAGAATCGTACGGGCGCAGCCGCGCACCGAGTCGAGCGATGCGAGGTCGGCGGTGACGAGGTGGTGACGGGCGTCGCCGGGAAGCTCGGCCAGGGCGTCGAGCGCCTCGCTCCCCCGCTCTTCGTCGCGGCAGACCAGGATGACGGCAAGCCCTTGGGCGGCGAGGTGGCGGGCGGCGGCATTGCCGATCCCGCGGTTGCCGCCGGTGATTGCGATGGTCTTCATGTTAGGTTTTCCCTTCCAACGGGCGCCGAGTGTGCCCGGTCCTCGCAGTGTGTTCGTCCAATCTACTGGCCGCCATGGATTCAAAGACTTTCATCGGTGTCGAACCGTTCGATGTTTCCTACGGCACAGGGTTTCAGGCACGGGATGATGAGGCGCAGGCAATCGAATGTAGCATCGTCGAGGATGGGGGGGACTTGCGCATTCACAGCCCGGCAAGCGCGGACCGGCCATCCCGTCTCTGCTTCGTGGACGGTGTGCGGAGGACGGAGGCCCACCTGACGCGGACGAGTCCGGCGGGGGAGACCACGACGGGGCTTGCGGGTGCGTGGGGAGCAGGAGCCGTGCTGATCGGCGGTGACCGACTCGCCACGATCGACCACATCGAGACCGGTCGGGCGGTGATCTTCACAGGTGGACACCAGGTGCGGCTGTGCCCCCACCGCGAGGGGTGGCGGTGGGACGCGTACTCGGTCGATTGCGACGACACCGACGCGGCCATGCAGCACCTCCAGCGCCTCATGCGCGACACGGAAGCCGAGATCGCCGACAGGCTCTGTTCCGACGGATGGCTGACGGTCTTCGACGGCCCGCTCCACAACATCCGGCGCAGCCGTTCGGTCCCTGTCGTGGGGTACGTGAAGACCCACCACCGCCGCACCCTCGCGCCCGAACACTGGAATGCCCTGCCGCGCCTCGGGGTCGGTGATCGGTCGAGCCTTTTCGCGCTTCGAGACGACCTCTATGCGTGCTATATCCGCGTGGGCGATCCGGGTCCCTGGGCGGGGCCGTGGTCGGGGATCGCGCGCATCGAGGTTCCCGCCGGTGCCGGCAGGGAGGCCGCGATCGCCACGGTGGATCGGGCGGCGCGATGGCTCCCGGAGTTCGCGTCGGCGCCGCACCGGGATCCCAGGGCACCGGTCAACCTCACCCCTGTCGCGGGCCTGGAACGCAGGCTGCACCACCTTCTGGGCGACGCGCGCCTCGCACTCCGCGCGGTCCGCGAAACCGTGATGCAACTCAACCGGGAGGAAGCCGCGTGAGCGATCACGCCAACCGCATCGGGCTCGTCGACGGGTCGGCCGGGAGCAATTCCCGCACCTTTCAGGTCGTGCTCGACGGCGACGTATTCGTTCAGCTTGACGAACTTGTGGCCGTGACCAGAGACCTGCCGGACGGCGGTCAGGTCACCCACTACGGGATCATCACCGAGCTGCGCAGCCGTTTCGAGGGCGCGGACCTGCCCTCCGACACGGCCCGCGTGGTAGACCGCACCATGCCCGCCGAGCATGTGCGCCTGGCAGAGGTGCGTGTACTGCGTGTTGTGCCGGAACTCTTCGTGGCGCCGCACGCGGGTGCGGTCGTCGTGCGTGCGACCGGAGAGCACCGCCAGGTCGCCCTCTTCGAGGACGAGATGACGCGCGGCAAGCTCCCGGTCGGACTCGACATGGGCGGCGAACCGTTGTACGCCGACATGCGTTTCGTGGACGGTCGCTCCGGCGGCCATGTGTCCATTTCCGGGATCTCCGGAGTCGCGACGAAGACGTCGTACGCGCTCTTCCTCCTCTACCAGCTCCTGGAGACCGACTACGGCATGGATTTGCTGGGCGGACGCGCCGGACGGGAGAGCGTGCGTGCGCTCGTGTTCAACACCAAGGGCGAGGACCTGCTTCACCTCGACCGGCCCAACTCCGAGTTTGCGGACAAGCCGCTGGCACGCACGCAGTGGCGGGCTCTCGGCGTCGAGGACCCCGGCCCATTCCGCTCGGTCCGCCTCTACGCCCCGCGCCAGCCCGGCACGACAGGTGCGGTGCCCGGGGTCAGGTCGCGCAACACCGCGGACGTGCACGCCTACGGCTGGACGCCGGAGCAGTTCGTTCGCAAACAGCTTCTGCAGTTCTGCTTCACCTCCGAGGACGACCGCTCCACGCAGGTCGGCTTCGTCGAACAGCAGTTCCGCATTCAGTTTCTGAGGCACCTGCGGCGGCTGTCGGGCGACACATCCGGCGCCATCGTGATCCTGGACGAGGTGCCCGCGAGCACAGGCTTCAACCCGGACCGCCTCGCCGAGCGGGAACCGGAGTCGGCATCAGCGGGCCAGGGTCATGTGGTCCGGGACTTCGCCGACTTCGTCGACTTCACGGACAAGTTGGCGGACAGTGACGACGAAAAGGCCCATCGGTGGTTCGGCCGTACGCAATCCGGCACCCGCCAGGCCTACCTGCGGAGGCTCCTGCGACTGCGGCGCCACATCGGTCCCCTCGTGGGGTGCGGGCTGGAGCCGGTGTCCGCCGAGAACGCGCGGATGCACGTCGTCGATATCTCCACCCTGCACGACGACGCCCAGCGTTTCGTCGTCGGCGCACTTCTGGACCGCGTGTGGCGGGAGAAGCAGGGCACGGGGCGCACGCCGCTCCGCTTCGTCGTTCTGGACGAGCTCAACAAGTACGCCCCGGCGCGGGGGTTTTCGCCCCTGAAGGAGTTGCTCGTCGACATCGCCGAGCGCGGCCGCTCGCTGGGCGTGCTACTGGTCGGAGCCCAGCAGGCGGCCTCGGCGGTCGCGCAGGCTCTGCCCCGCAATGCGTCGCTCAAGGTGGCCGGTCGGCTCGACGCCAGCGAGGCCGACGCCTACCGGTTCCTGACCCCGGCCTTGAGGGAACGTGCCTCGCGGTTCATGCCGGGGACGATGGTGCTGTCGCAGCCGATCGTGCCCGAGCCCATCCCGCTGCGCTTCCCCTTCCCGCCCTTCGCCACCAACCCTGACGAAGCCGAGGCGGACGCAGTGGCCGAAGGTGAGCGCGCAGACCGGATCGCGGGCACCCTGAGGGCCATGTCCGGCCCGAAGGTGGATCTTTGAGACTCCTCCACACCTCGGACTGGCACCTCGGAGCCAAACTCGGCAGGCACGACCGCACACCGGACCATCTGGCGGCAATCCGTGCCCTCATCGAACTCGCCGAGGAGTCCCGGCCCGACCTGATCCTGCACACCGGGGACCTCTTCGATGCGACGCGCCCTCCGTACCCGGCGTTGCGTATCGGGGTGCGTGCCCTGCAGCGGCTCGCCAGCGTCGCGCCGACCGTGGTGATCTGCGGCAATCACGACTCGTCGGCCCTGTTCGGAGTGCTCGACGAGATGGCTGGCACGGCTTCTCCCCGCCGGCTCCGGTTCGTGACCGAACCCCGGGTGCTCGAATTCCATGAGATCGCCAACAAACCCGTGGCGGTCGCCTGCGTGCCCTTCATTCCGCCCGGCGCGGTCGCAGACTACGCAACCGATGACCCCGCGCGCTTCGAGGGCACCTACGCGGACGGCATCCGCACGCTCAACACGAGGCTGCTCGGGGAGGCCGAACGGGTGGCCGGTTCGACGGGCATCGTCCTGTACGCCGCCCATCTGCACGTGCACGGAGCCAGGCCGGGCACGTCCGAGCGCCGATTCACGGTGGGCGAGGACCACGCCACCCACACAGACGGCCTGCACCGGGCCCTGTACAGCGCTTTCGGGCACATCCACGACCCGCAGCTCCTGCCGGGCGGGACGGCCACGGGGCGTTATGCCGGGTCGCTCATCCCGCTGGACTTCGGCGAGGGCGGCCAGGCCAAGCAGGCGGTGCTGGTCACAATCGAGGACGATGTCCAGGTAGACACTGTGGACATGCCCCCGGGGCGGCCTTTGGTCACCTTCGCGGGTACGCTGGGCGAGTTGGAAGGGCGGGCCGCCGACGGGGGCCTGGACAACTCCATCCTGAAGGCATGCGTCACCTCCAAGGACCCGATTCCCGACCTCGCCGACCGGCTGGCGGAGTGGTCGCCCGAGTGCGCGGTCTTCAACCTCGCCAACGAGGTCGCGAACCGCCGGGCCAGGGCGATCTCCCCGTCGGCGGGCGATTCGGCACCGGATCCGAATATCGCGGAACTCTTCGCCGAGTGGAGAGACACCGCCGCGCGCGGGGTCAAGGCGCCGCACGCAGCCGTGCTGGAGCTTTTCGGCAAGACACTGGGGAGCGTGGGACACGACGCCGGCCCCGACTTCGGCGTAACCGCCCTGTCAGTGCGTGCCATCGAGACGCTCGATGCGCTGGCACAGGCGCGCAAGCGGCAGGGGGCGCAGGGCTGACCGATGCGTCCGGTGAGTCTTCTGATCGAGGGATTGCGGTCCTTCCGGGCCCCCGTCTCCATCGACTTCGAAGGGCGCAGCCACATCGCGGTGGTCGGAGACACCGGGGCCGGGAAGTCGTCGATCCTGGAGGCGATGATGTACGCGCTGTACGGGAAGGCGACCTTCGGCGGGTCGAACCAGGAGCTCATGAACGACACCTCGACGCAGCTTCGGGTCGTGCTGCGCTTCCGCGTATCGGGGGAAGAGTGGGAGGTCGCCCGCGTGGTGCGGCGGAGCGGCCGGGGCGATGTCGGTGCCGCACGGGCGCAGCTCGTGCGCCTGGGTGCCGACGGCGAGACGCTCGAAAAGGTGGAGCAGGTCAGGGTCGTCAACGATCGGGTCGCCGAGCTCATCGGACTCGACAGCGATGCGTTCCTCCGCACGGTCGTGCTTCCCCAGGGACGCTTCGCCCGGCTGCTGGTCGAGGACAAGCCCGCGGAACGCAGCCGTATCCTCAGGCAGGTGTGGCGAACCGACGAGCTGGAGGAGATGGGGCGGGTGGCGGGCGAAAAGGTGGGTGACATCCGACAGCTGAGGGCGCGGCTGGAGCAGGTTGGCGAGGAGCATCCGCCGGACCCGGCGGGACACCTTGAAAAGCTCGAGGGCGCGGCCGCTGCCGCGAGCAAGGAGTCCGACGCCGCGACGGCGACGGCGGATGCGGCGAAGGGTGCGCGCGATACGCTCCTCGCGTCCGAGAGGACGCTGAGCCTGGCTACGGCGGTCGCGGAGAGGATTCGCCCGGGCGAGGTCGATCGTCTGGCCGGCCTGCTGGCGCCGGTCGAGGAAGTCATGCGGCGGATCGAAGAGGAGGACGGACGACTCGAGCAGAGCGAGGGCGGCTTCAGGGCCGCGTTGGCGGCCATCCCGACCGACGACGGGCCGGCCCACGAGGACGTCGCCGCGGCGCGGGCAGGGTTGCGTGACGTGGCGGCGCTGGCGGAGCGCGCGGCGGCCGCGGCCGGCACGTTGCGTGACGCGGCCGAGGCCGCATCGGAGAGCCGGATGCGCGCGGGGGCGGCGGCGGCGGCGGAGGCCCGGGCCGAGAAGGAGCGGACGCAGCACGACGCGGGCAGGCCACTGCTCACGGAGGCCGCTGACACGGCCCGCCGGAACCTGGAGCAGATGGAGCGGCAGTATCGCGAATGCGAGGATCACAGGCGCGGTGTGGTAGCTGCGCGGGAGAAGCGCGAAGCGGCACGCCGGGAGCACGCAGAGCTTGCTGCGCGGCTCGAAGTCGCCCAGGAGCAGGAAGGACGGGCCAGGGCGGCGGCGAACGCGGCCGAGGCCGTGCACGCGGAGGCGAGACGGGCCAACTCGGCGGCCGCGGCTGCCCACGGCCTCCACCCGGGCGACGATTGCCCCATCTGTCGGCGCGATCTCCCCGCAGCGTGGACAGCTCCCGGCGACGGTGGCCTCGACGATGCGAAGCAAGCGGCCCAGGAGGCGGGCGCGCAGGCCCGGGAAGCGGGCATGCGCGTCGCCGGGCTGAGGGCCGGGCAGCAAGGCGGCGAGAAGCGGCTCAGGGAATTCGGCGACACGGTCTCGGCCGCGCGGGACGCCCTCCGGCAGGCTCTGGAAGGGCTCGGGCAGGGCGGCCCGGGGACCGATGACCTCGACGCTCCCCTGCCCGAGCTGGCCTCGCTGCCGGGTCCTCTGGAGGCTGCCCTTGCGGACGCAACCGCACGGGTAGAAGCCCACGACCGCGTCCGCGATGGCCTCGCGGATCGAGCCGGGAACGCGGGCAGGGCGGCGGCTACGGCCCGGGAAGCCGCACGGGGCGACTCCAAGCGTGCGCACGATACACGGCAAGCGGCCACGTCCGCGCTGGGGGACCTCACTCGGAAGATCGGCTCGATTCCGGCCCCGTTTCGGCCCCGGCTCCCCGTCCCCGCCGACCCCCTCGATCTGCAAACGATGGACATCTCACCCGTGGACGCCGCACTTGTAGCCGCCGACGCACGCCACCGCCTGCTCACCGAACGGGACAGTCTGCGCGCCATGCTGCGCGGGCAGATCGACCATGTGGTCAAGTCCCGCGCCGACCTCGCGCAACGCCGGACCGACGAAGTCGACGGCCCGCTCGGGTCCGTCGCGCGCGAGTTGTCAGAGCAGCGTTTCCAGCTCGGCGGTGCGATCCGCGAGCTCGTTTCCAGCGTCGAGGTTCCTGCCCCGGTGCCCGCGTCCGAGCCGGGCCCCCTCCGGCGCTGGATCGCCGGTTTCCGTACGGCCATGACCGACGTACTGCGAGCTGCCGACGAGCAGTGCTCCGAAGCGTCCACGAACGCGGATGCGGCCCGCACGGCCCTGGTCAAGCTCGCGCACCGCCTCGACATCGATCCCGATGACCCCGACTCCCTCGTCCACACGGCCGAGGATGCCGCCAACAACGCGCGTTATCGGGCCCGGAGAGCCACGGAACTGCGGGACGCGTTCGCCGAGATCATCGATGACGTCATTCGTCTCCGCACCCTGACGGACGAAGTGGTCGCCCTGGAGCGAGTGCTGGGCGACCTCGATGCCGCGCTCAAGCCCGGCGCGTTCCTGAAGTGGCTCACCCTTCGGCGCTCCAGGGACCTTCTCGTTCACGCTTCCCGCATGCTGGGCGAGATGAGCGGCGGCAAGTACGCCTTCGTCGACCCGGGCGAAGCCGAGGATCAGTGGCGTGTCCTCGACCAGGACTCCGGGCAGCCGCGCTCCCCTGCAAGTTTGTCGGGCGGCGAGCAGTTCATCGGCTCTCTGGCGCTGGCGCTCGGCATGGTGGAGATGATGGCCCGAAGCGGCGGACGCCTGGAGTCGCTGTTCCTCGATGAAGGGTTCGGATCACTCGACCGGCACAACCTGGACGCCGCGCTCGAGGCTCTGGCCACCGTCGCTGCACGCGGACGCATGGTCGCCGTGATCTCGCACGTGCGGGCCGTCGCCGAGCAGATCGACGACGTGCTCGCGGTTACCCGAGGCGCTGCCGGAAGCCGGGCGGCCTGGCTCTCGAACACCCAGCGGCGCCAGTTCTCCCATTCCGACGCGGGCTGGGAAGCCGTGGGAGCACTCGAGGGATTGCTGGATTAGGAACTTCAGGCCCCCAGGAGTCTTTTCCAACCCGGAGATGAGCCTGAAGTCGGCGAGGATTGAGAGCGAGGGATGAAGCCCGAGCACGGGGCAGGTGGCAGTTGAGGGAGCATCATTATCCCCCTGAACGGTGTAGAGACGCAACCGGCGAGCTGGGGGATCCCCGAGTCGCGGGAGGGTCTGCGGCGAGTCTGAGGCGGGCGCGGGGCGGATCATGCGGCGGAGTCCCGGGCCTGGCCGATGGCACGGAGGAGTTCGTCGCGGGCTCGCTGAACGGCCTTGGCGGCGTCGAGGTCGGTGGTTGCGGCGGCGAGGCGGTCGAGGGCTTTGAGGGTGACGCCGGGCCGGAGGAAGTCTTCGGCGCCGGGCATTGCCCGGAAGCGCTCGTAGGGGGTGGCGACATCCTGCTGCCGGTAGCGCCTCTTGACGCGGCCGTTGGGGCCGGTGACCTCGGTGGCGAAGAGGCAGGGCCGGTGGAAGTTGAGGAAGGGGCAGAGGCTGCCTTGGAGGAAGTCGTTGACCTGGGGGACGAGGGCGTGGGGGACGTGGATGTGGCCGAGCCACTTGCGCACGATGCTGCCGTTCTTGGCCTCGACGAGGGCGTTGTCGTTGCAGTGGCGGGGCCGGGACTTCGTGAAGGTGCCGATGTGGAGCTGGTTGAGCAGGTCGGCGACCTGGCGGTTGATGTACTCGCTTCCGTTGTCGGCGTGGAAGGCCTGGACGGTGAAGGGGAAGGCGGAGATGAGGTCCTTCAGCACGGGGACCATGAAGTGCTGGGTGATGCGCGGCACGGCGCCAAGGTGTTGGAACTGCGTGACTTCGTCGACGATGTTGACGAGGTAGATGCCCTTCTTGCCGCTCCGGTCTCCGAGGTGGACGGTGTCGACGCGGAGGAAGCCGGGCTGGCCATCGGGCCTCGGCTTGCGGCGGACCCCGATGGGGACGGGAGCAGGCCGGGTCTTGCGGAAGGTGAGGCGGCCGGTGCGGTACGCGCGGGTCTTGCGGAGGTTGTAGATGTGGCCTCCTGAGATGCGTGCGAGGCGCTCGAAGCGCACGTCTCCGTAGACATGGAACATGCGCCAGAGGATCACCTTGGTGGCGGGTCCGGAGAGCTGGCCGAAGGCCTCGTCGACCTCGGCCAGCAGGGCGGCGTCAAGGTAGGTGTAGCGGCGCGCGAAGGCGTTGGCCGGGGGCTTGCCGCGGTGGTCGCGGATGTGCCCGGTCCGGCGGTGTTGCCGGATGAGGCGGGTGACCTGGGCCCTGGAGAGGCCCGTCACCTTCTCGAGGTACCGCTTCACCAGGCCCTTGTCCGGCTTCCTGAGGCCGTGGTACTCGAAGCGAACCAGGGTCCGGCGCACGAGGGCGTACGCGGAGTCACGGCGGGTGGGCTGGAAGTCCGCGGCTTCGTTGCCCTCCAGGAAGGCGCGGAGCTGGTCGAGGGTGCGTATCCGTTCGGTGCGAAGTGTCACGATCATCCTCCAATGATCTCTTCGCCCCGGACTGCAGGCTCATCTCCCGCTGGAAACAGGATCCGAGTTCAGGCTCATGTGCCGTTGGACAAGACTCCAGGTGGACACCGGACCCGCGATCAGGGCATATTCAAGGGCAGGCTGTTCATCCGTACCCCGAGGAATGAAAATGAAACTGACGTTTACAGATAGAGCCCGGGACATGGTGCTGTCCTTCATGGACCTGGACGAAGACGGGCTTCAGGCGCTGCGGATCGCGGTTGAAGGAAGCCCATTCGCCCCCAACTACGAGCTCACCCTCGTGGAGGCCGAGAACCGCTCGGAGTCGGATATCGAAGTGGACGCCGGTCAGTTCAGCGTGCTGGTCGACGAAGCGAGCATCGACCGCCTGGACGGTGCCAAGGTGGACTTCATCGAGACCATCCAGGAGAGCGGTTTCCAGATCACGCCCGACCCCGAAACCGCCAAGGCCGCCGTTGAGAATGCAGGTCCCCAGGGTGCCCTGGCGGATCGGGTCAGCCAGATCCTCGAAACCGAGATCAACCCGGCGATCGCCTCTCACGGGGGTGTGATCAACCTCGTGGACGTGCAGGGCACGGAGATCTTCATCGAGATGGCCGGGGGCTGCCAGGGGTGCGCCATGTCCCGCATGACGTTACGTCAGGGTGTCGAGCGCATGGTGTCGCAGGCGATCCCGGAAGTGACCGCGATCCACGACGTGACGGACCACGACAGCGGAGACAATCCGTACTTCACCTGAGGCGGTGGAGGGGCGAGGAGTGCCGCGCCGCACACTGATTCAGGGAGCGACCGTCGTCCTGCCGGGGGAGACGGCGCGCACGCCGGTACTGATCGACGACGGGCGGATCGCAGCCGTCGGCGCCGCCGCACACAGCCGCGCGGATGAGGTGGTGGACGCGACGGGACTTCACCTGCTGCCCGGGGTGATCGACGACCAGGTCCACTTCCGCGACCCCGGACTCACGCACAAGGAAGACCTGCGCACCGGAAGCCGGGCGTGCGCGGCCGGGGGCGTGACCTCGTTCCTGGAGATGCCCAACACCGTCCCTCAGACGATCACGGTCGACGCGCTCACCGCGAAGCTCGCCCTGGCGGAACGCCGCTGCGTGGTGAACTACGGCTTCTACATCGGCGCCACGACCGACAACCTGGCCGAGCTGCAACAGGCGGCGCGGACCCCCGGGATCAAGATCTTCATGGGGTCGAGCACGGGGAACATGCTGGTCGACGATCAGGAGTGCCTCGAGGCGATCTTTGCGGGGACGTCCCTGCCGATCACGGCCCACTGCGAGGACGAGTCCACCGTGCACGCCAACGCCGCCGCGCTGGACGGTCCCCTCACCATCCGCGACCACTCGCGCATCCGCGACCACCGCGCGGCGGTGACGGCGACGCTGCGCGGGATCGACCTGGCCAAACGGCACGGCCACCGCTTCCATGTCCTCCACGTCTCCACCGCCGAAGAGGCCGGCATCCTGGCGGAGCGGCACGACCTGATCACGGCCGAGGCCTGCCCGCACCACCTCTTTTTCGACGTGTCGGACTACGGGCGTCTCGGCACCCTGGCCCAGATGAACCCGTCCCTGAAGACGGCCGAGGACCGGGCCGCGCTGTGGCGGGGGCTCAAGGAGGGCGCGATCCAGATCATCGCCACCGACCACGCGCCCCACACGCTCGCAGAGAAGGACGTTCCCTACCCGGCGTCCCCTTCGGGCGTGCCGGCGGTCGAAGTGGTGCTGCCTCTCCTGCTCAACGAGGTCCACCGCGGGACGTGCACGCTGCTTGAGCTGGCCGCGTGGATGAGCGACGGACCGGCCCGGATCTGGGACATCGCGGGCAAGGGGCGGATCGAGGAGGGCTACGACGCCGATCTCGTGCTGGTGGACATGGGGATGGAGCGGCCGGTAAGGAACGGGGAGCAGCGAACGAAGTGCGGGTGGAGTCCCTGGCACGGGACGGTGCTCAAGGGGTGGCCGGTGCGGACCTGGGTGGGCGGGCGGACGGTGTTCGCGGATGGGCGGGTGACGAATGAACCGCTCGGCCGCGAACTCGTCTTCGATCACGCCCGCGGAGGGTACTGGGCTACGGAGGGCTGAGGGTTCCCACCAGCGGGTAGTGATCCGATCCGACGGTGTCGTCGCGGCGGCGGTATTCGCCTTGCCAACCGGGCGGCAAGCGGAACATCAGGTGATCCGAATGCCGCAGCCAGCCGCCGATCTCGTGGTGGTGGGTGGGCCGGAGGTCGGGCGTGTCCGGGTATGGGAACTGCTTCCGGGCCAGTTGGTACGCTCCCTCCCGGCGCCCTCGAACCCACGTATTGAAGTCGCCGCCCAGGACGTGTGCGTCCGCGTCGCCGGACCCCGGAAACGCAGCCAGCAACCCTGCGATCTGGCGTTTGCGGGCGACCCCCACGGTGCGCCACATATATCGCCACGGTGTCCTATTGTCAAGGTGACATGAGCAGAAGGCGATGTCCCCTGCTTCGGTCGTCACGGTAGCCGCCACGGCCACGCGTCGCTGTCGCTCGAAGGGGAGCTCGATCGCGCGGGTCGACGAGAGCGGCACATTGGCGACGAGTGCGTTGCCCCGGTCCTCGGGAGGCCCCCCGTCCGGCCCCCCGTTCCTCATCGACGGAACATACAACAGGGAGAGACCCGCTTCCCGGGCAAACGACACGATGTCGGTGCGGTCTTCGTTCTCGGGCTCGCCGGTGATCCGGGGAGCCCAGGCGGCGCTGGGGCCCGGTTCGGGAAGGTGGGGTCCGGTGGCGAACACTTCCTGGAGGAGGAGGATGACGGGGCCGTGTTCCCGCGCCAGTTGAGCCCACAGCGACCGAATCGCTCCCCCGCCAACCCGTGCGTTCCACACGGCGACCGTGAGAGGCCAACTCCGCGTGACCCCCGGCGCGTTGGCCGCTCTGACCGGCCCCACCGCCGCCCGCCAACGCCGTAGCTCAGGCCGGTCTTCCGCGGGGGCCGCCGGGGTCCACGGCACCGCTGGCGCGGGGTGAACGTCCAGGTCGATGCAGGTGCTCCACACGTCGCTCAAATCCGATTCGCCTTTCCGTTAGATTGACGTCATGAACGATAGCAGGAAGCCTACCGTCCTGATCATCTGCGATGGCTGGGGCGTCGGGGCCTCCGAGCCGGCGGAGATCGAACGGTGGGGGAACGCGGTCGCGATGGCCCGCACACCCGTTCGTGACCGGCTCCTCGCGAACCACCCATGGAGCCTCCTCACCACCTCCGGAGAAGCAGTCGGCCTGCCCTCGGGCCAGATGGGAAACTCCGAGGTCGGCCACCTGAACCTCGGAGCGGGCAGGGTCGTCCACCAGGACGTGACCCGTATCTCCAGGTCGATCCGGGACGGATCATTCTTCGAGCTGCCGGAGCTCGCTTCCCTTGCTGGCAGCGTTCGGAGCTCGGGCGGTGCGCTACACCTTATCGGGCTCTGTTCCGACGGCGGTGTCCATAGCGAGATCGGCCACCTGCATGGGCTCCTGGATTGGGCGGACCGTGCCCGGATCCCGCTCCGACTCCACTGCGTCACGGACGGCCGCGACACGTCCCCCACCTCGGGGATCGGCTGGATCCGGGAGCTGGAGGCACGCACCGCGGTGGCCCACGACGCGCGTATCGCGACTGTTTCGGGCCGCTACTTCACCATGGACAGGGACAAGCGGTGGCCGCGCACCGAGCTCGGCTACCGGGCGATCGTCGAGGGAGCCGGCCCCCGGGCGAACAGCGCCTCCGAGTACGTCGCGCGCTGCTACGAGGAAGGCACGACCGACGAGTTCCTGCCACCGGCGGTGATCGGGAGCACGCCGACGGCCGGGAAGCCGCCAACGGCCGGGGGACCGCCGGGCGCCGGGACCACATCGGTGGCCGCGCGCGCATCCGGAATCCAGCCCAACGACGCCATCCTCTTCTTCAACTTCCGCGCGGACCGGGCCCGCCAGCTCACGACGGCCCTGACAGCGAACCACTTCCCCCACTTCGACCGCCCTCGGGGCGCCTTCGCCAACTTCACGGCGATGACCCGCTACGAGGACGACTTCCCCCACCCCGTCCTCTTCCCCCCACGCTCGCTCGACCGCGTTCTGGGCGACGTCCTGGCGCGGGCCGGCTGCACACAACTCCGCATGGCCGAGACGGAGAAGTACCCGCACGTCACCTATTTCTTCAACGGCGGCGTGGAGGATCCCTTCCAGGGCGAGGACCGCCATCTTGTTCCGTCACCGCACGTTGCGACCTACGACCTCAAGCCCGACATGAGCGCGCTGGAGCTCACTGACGCATTGCTGGCACACCTCGGCGAAGCGCGTCACGACTTCGTCCTCGTCAACTACGCCAACGCGGACATGGTCGGCCACACGGGCAGCATCCCGGCGGCGGTCGCGGCGGTGGAGACGGTGGACGCCTGCGTCGGCCAGCTCCTCGAACGCATCGGCGAACTCGGGGGAACCGCCCTGGTCACAGCCGACCACGGCAACGCGGAGAAGATGCTGGACGAGCACGGCAACCCCTTCACCGCCCACACCACCTTTCCGGTCCGGCTGATCCTCGTCGCTCCCGCGCCCGCCGACACGCGGGAGCCCGGCGACACCCCGGAGCCCACCGATACCCGCGAGCCCCCCTACCCCACCCTCCGGGACGGCATCCTCGCCGACGTTGCCCCGACGATCCTGGAGCTGATGGGGCTCCCGCAGCCGCCGCAGATGACCGGGCGCTCCTTGCTGCGCGGGCATTCGCGGGATAGTCTGGGCGGGTCATGAACGACAACGCCTACGTTCGCATCGTCGACCGAATCACCGGCGGGCTCGGCCGCATAATCTCCTGGCTGGCATTCGCCATGGTGCTGATCGGCGCGTACAACGCCATCGCCCGCTACCTGGGACGCTTCATCGGCGTCAACCTGAGTTCCAACATGTACCTGGAACTCCAGTGGTACCTCTTCTCCCTGATCTTCCTCCTCGGAGCGGGGTTCGCCCTCAAGGAGAACGCCCACGTTCGCGTCGACGTGATCTACGGCCGGCTGCGGGCCAAGGCGCGCGCCCGCATCAACGTGATCGGCTCGGTGTTCATGCTGATCCCGTTCTGCTGCTTCGTGCTCTGGGTCTCCTGGCCATCGATCCGCAACTCGTGGGCCGTGCTTGAGTCGTCGCCGGATCCGGGAGGCCTGCCGCGCTATCCGCTGAAGACGGTGATCATCGTCGCCTTCGTCCTCCTTGTCGCCCAGGGGATCTCCGAGTTGATCAAGGACATCAGGATCCTCCGTGGGAAGGATGATCCCGAAGCGGACGGCGCGCCACTCGAGCCGGACCTCGGGACTCGGCTGTAATGGAAGCGAACATCCTCGCACCACTGATGTTCGTGGTGGTCTTCCTGATCATCTTCTGCGGGTATCCGGTCGCGTTCGCCCTCGGCGGCGCATCCCTCCTCTTCGCCTTCATCGGCGTCCAACTCGGCATCTTCGACTGGCACCTCCTCTACGCCATGCCCGAGCGCATCTTCGGGGTGATGTCGAACTACGTCCTGCTGGCCGTTCCGTTCTTCATCTTCATGGGACTGGTGCTCGAGAAGGCCAAGCTGGCGGAGGACCTTCTGACGACCATCGGCACCCTCTTCGGGCGGCTCCGCGGAGGTCTGGCACTGGGGGTGGTCGTGGTCGGGGCGATGCTCGCAGCGGCGACCGGCGTCGTCGGGGCGTCCGTCGTGGCGATGGGCAGCATCTCGCTGCCGGTCATGCTCCGCTACAACTACTCGAAACGACTGTCGGCGGGCGTGATCCTGGCGTCGGGGACGCTGGGGCAGATCATTCCGCCGAGCATCGTCCTGGTCGTGCTCGCGGACCAGCTCGGGATCTCCGTGGGCGACCTGTTCATCGGGGGGCTCATCCCGGGGCTGATGCTCGCAGCGATGTACGCGCTCTACGTGAGCGGCGTGGCGGTGGTGAAGCCGGAGGCGGCGCCCGCGCTGCCACGCGAGATGACCGACATCGCCTTCGGGGTGCTGATGCGCCGGGTGGCGCTGGTGATGATGCCGCCGCTGATCCTGATCCTGATCGTGCTCGGGTCGATCTTCCTCGGCGTCGCGACTCCCACGGAAGCGGGCGCGATCGGCTCCGTTGGCGCGATCCTGCTCGCCTTCGCGCGCGGCCGCATGTCCATGAAGGTGCTGCGCGACTCGTGTCTCGGCGCGACCAAGCTCACCACGATGGTCATGTTCCTGCTGATCGGGTCGACGGCCTTCGCGCTGGTCTTCCGGGGGCTCTACGGCGACATCTGGATCGAGGACCTGCTGACGAACCTGCCCGGTGGCCGGGTCGGGCTGCTCCTGGTCGCCAACCTGACGATCTTCATCCTCGGCTTCTTCCTGGACTTCTTCGAGATCGCCTTCATCATCATCCCGCTGCTCGCACCCGCCGCGACCCTGCTGGGCATCGACCTGGTGTGGTTCGGCGTGATGATCGGGATGAACCTGCAGACCTCGTTCCTGACGCCGCCCTTCGGCTTCGCACTCTTCTACCTGCGAGGCGTGGCACCACCGGAGGTGAAGACCACCGACCTCTACCGTGCGGTGGTCCCGTTCATCATCATCCAGCTCATCGGGCTGCTGCTGATCATTCTGTGGCCGTGGCTGGTGACGGGGCTGGTGAACTGAGGGTCGTCTCAGCCGAGCTGGTTACCCCCGAACGCGAAGTTCGCGAACCTCAGCTCGTTGGTGCCGAACCAGCGGTAGGACGCCTCCTTGAAGTTGCGCCAGTGGTCGTAGACGTCCCGGTACTGCTGGTCCGCCGCCGAGTACTCCTCCAGGATTTCGCCGATCGTCGTGCGCGCGAGCGTCATGATGTCGTTCGAAAAGGAGCGCATCTGGGTCCCCCCGGCGATGAGACGCTCCAGCGCACCCGGGTTCTTGGCGTCGTAGTAGTAGAGCATCCTGCGCGCCGACGCCTGCGCCGCGACCTCGAAGACGGCCTTGTACTCCGTGGAAAGGGTGTCCCACGCCCGCTGATTGACCTCGTACGACACGGACGCCGACGGCTCCCACCAGCCCGGGTAGTAGTAGTAGGGCGCGGCCTTGTGGAGGCCGAGCTTCTCGTCGTCGTAGGGTCCCACCCATTCGGTGGCGTCGATCGCGCCCCGCTCCAGCGCGGGGTAGATGTCGCCCCCGGCCAGGACCTGGACGGTCACGCCCATGTGGTCCATCACGTCGCCGCCCAGCCCCGGAATGCGCATCCTGAGGCCGCGCAGGTCTTCCGCCGAGTTCACTTCGCGGCGGAACCATCCGCCCATCTGTCCGCCCGTGTTCCCGCCCGGGAAGGAGATGATGCCGAAGTCTGCGAAGACGCTGCGGATCACATCGAGGCCGCCCCCCTCGTTCAGCCATGCGTCCTGTTGGCGCGCGATCATGCCGAAGGGCACTCCGGCGTCGAAGGCCAGGGCCTGGTTCTTGCCCGTGTAGTAGTAGCTGGTGCTCTGGCCGACCTGCACGGTGCCCTGCTGCACGGCGTCCATGACCTGCAACCCCGGCACGAGCTCGCCGGCGGGGTACGCGCGGATCTGGAAGCGGCCCCCGGTCAGCGAAGCGGTGATCTCCCCGAGCATCTCGGCCGACCCGTAGATCGCGTCCAGGCCACGCGGGAAGCTGGAGGCCAGCCTCCACGTCACGCTGGGACGGGTCTGCACGGCCGGGGCGCCTTCCAGCGTCTCCCCGCTATCGCCCCCGCACGCCGTGATCAGCCCGGCACCGGCCACGCCTCCGGCGGCCTTGCCGAGGAATCCGCGGCGGTCAAGGGATTCGTCGCGGTCCGGTGTGGCGGCGGCCGGCGATGTGGCGTCTATGATCTTCTTGCTCATCAGGATGCTTCCCGGGTTAGGCTGGATCTTGCCCGGCCCATTCGCCGGGCCGGAGGTGACAACCGTCAAGATTAGCACCCTACCGGGGTGTGGGGCCAATCGGGGAACCCGGAACCGGGGGCGATTCGGCGGGCGCTGTCCGGCTGGCCCGCGCACGGGCGCCGCACTACTGTAGGCCCCATGACGGTTTCCAAGGGAGAGCGGGCTGCCGACCCGACGCCCCGGGGCGTTGTCGTCACCGGAGGCGCGAGCGGCATCGGCCGCGTCATCGCCCAGCAGTTTGCGGCGGGCGGATACCGCGTCCACATCTTCGACATCGACGAGGCGGCCGTGGACCTGGCGCTCGCCGAAGACCCCGCCTTCTCGGGCACGGTCGGCGGCGATGTCGCGCGGGCCGGCGACGTTGCCCGCGGGATGCGCGATGCGGTCGATCGCATGGGGAGGGTCGACGTGCTGGTGAACGACGCGGGCATCGCGGGGCCCCGCCTGCCGGTGGAGGAGATGCCCGACGACGAGTGGGACCGCACCATGCGGGTCAACCTCTACGGGCCCTTCCTCTGGATCAAGCAGGTGGTGCCCGGCATGAAGACGCGCCGGGACGGGTCGATCGTGAACATCTCGACCGGAAGCGTCCGCACCCTGCCCCTCGACCGGTCCGTCTACAACGTGTCCAAGTGGGGCCTCGAAGGGCTCACGAAGACGGTCGCCCGCGAGCTCGGTCCCTACAACGTGCGCGTCAACGCGATACAGCCGGGAATGGTCGACAACGAGCGCATGCGCACGGTCGTGCGGCGCATCGCGGATCAGGAGGGGCGTTCGGCCGACGAGGTGGAGGCGGACTTTCTCCGCTTCATCTCCATGCGCTGCAAGGTGCAGCCAGAGGACATCGCGGACATGGCGGTGTTCCTGTCTTCCGACGGGGGGCGCCGCGTCACCGGCCAGGTGGTCGCGGTGGACGGGAACATCGAGTGGGAGCAGTAGTCGCCCCGAATTGAGACCCACGCGACACCGGGCTGCCGCAGTCGTGGACTTGCGCAAGATGCATACGCATACGTATACGTACACGACATATGCGGCGTCGATGAACCAGCCACTGACGGATCACGAGAAGGGGGAAGCTCAAAATGCAATGGTTACGAAGGTCACTGGCAACGGGCTGCCTGGCACTCCTGACGGTCGCGTCGGCCAGTCCGCTGAACAGCCAGGTCGCCCTGGCGTCGTTCCCGGACTTCACCCGGTCACTTCTGGACCGATCCGCACACCTCTCGGTGCGCGGCGTCACGCTGGAGGAAGGGCTGAACGAGCTGCAGGCGCGATCCGGAGTCGGAATCGCGTTCAGTCCGGCGCTTCTCGCGAGGGAAGCACGGGTCGACTGCCTGTGCGCCGCCAGCACCGTTGGCGAAGCCCTGTCATGGATGCTCCAGGGGAGGTCCTTCACCTTCGCCGAGTTTGCTGGCCAGGTCACGATCGAGCCCGTTTCCGCCCTCGAGGGATTTCGGCGCGAGGCAACCGGCCGGCCAGCGCGGCAACTCGCGCAGACACCAGCCTTCGGGACCGTTCGCCCGGCGCCCCGGCCGGGTGCCGTGGAGCCGCTGCCGCTCCGCCAGGAACCGGTGACGGGAACGGTGGTCTCGGCCCGTACCGGCCAGCCGCTGGCGGGCGCCCAGGTCATGATCGAGGGCACTACCCGGGGCGTGGTCACGAACTCGACCGGAAGGTTCCTGCTCACCAACGTCGAGGCGGCGACCGTGACGCTCCGAGTGGTCATCATCGGGTACCGGGAGCACACCCAGACCGTCGCGACGGGGAGCAACATCCGCATCGAGCTCGAGGAGATCGCGATCGATCTGGACGCCATCGTCGTCACCGGCACGGCCGGTGGCTCCCGGACGCGGGCGCTCGGCACCACCCTCGCGCGGGTGGACATGACGGAAGCGATGCGGGTGGGCCAGTCGGGCACGATCCAGGAGCTGCTCAGCTCGAACGTCCCGGGGCTGAACGTCGCCAGCGGACCGGGCAACGTCGGTACGGGAGCCGCCATCAAGATCCGCGGCATCGGCAGCGTGTCGCTGGGGAGCGGGCCTCTCATCTACGTGGACGGGGTCAGGATCGACAACAACTCGAACGCCCGCATAGGCAGCGACCAGGGGAACCGGACGATGCGCGGAGGCGCGGTCAGTCGTCTGAACGACCTGAACCCCGAGGAGATCCAGAACGTCGAGGTCATCAAGGGCCCTGCCGCGGCGACGCTCTACGGCACCGAGGCCTCGGCCGGGGTGATCCAGATTACGACAAAGCGGGGACGCGTCGGCGCGCCGCAATGGGAGGTCATCGTGAGACAGGGTGTCTCCTACCTGTCGAACGCGGTGGACCGCTGGCCCGCGGTATACGACAAGGGGACCAACCAATGTCCGAATTGCGAACTGCTGCCGAGCGGCGTGCGGAAATTCGAGGTCCTCAAGTCCGAGCAGGCCCTCGGCCATGGCATCCCCTTCAACTACGGGCATGACCAGACCTACGGGATCTCGTCGAGGGGCGGGACCGATCTGATCCGGTACTACGTCTCGGCACAGATGGACCGCGACGAGGGCTTCGTCGACTGGAACCACCAAAACAAGTACTCGGCCCGCGCGAACATCGAGCTGACGCCCAACGAGCACCTCAGCATTGCAACGAACATGGGATTCGTCCGCTCCGGGTCGCGCTTCAACGGAGGCGGGCCCTTCCCCGTCGAGTTCGGGTCATCGATCTACTGGGGCACACCCGCCGCGGCCGAGGACGAGCGGCGGCGGGGCTGGAACTGGACGCCGCCGTGGGCCCTGGAGACGGTGGAGGTGACCGAGGGGATCGATCGGCTCATCGGGAGCGCCACGATCCGGCACAACCCGTTCCCCTGGCTCGTCCACCGCGTGACCGGTGGTGCGGACTTCGGCAGCACGGTCTCCGGCCGCATGGTCCCCAGGTCCCCGCTGGGCTCCGCGGACTTCTTCGGCTCGATGAGTCTGGGACATGTGGAGACCACCGAGCGCTCGGTGACGCAGGCGAACGTTGACTACGGCGGGACGGCCACAGCGGACTTGCCGCTCTTCGGCACGACCTCCGAGACCTCGTTCGGAGTGCAGTTCTACGTGAAGAAGACCCACGAGTTCGGCGCCGTGGGTGACCAGTTCCCTGCCCCCGGGCCGGGCACGGTGTCGTCCGCCGCGGTCAAGACGGGGTGGGAGGACTTCATCGAGAACAAGACTTTCGGGGTCTACGTGCAGGAACAGCTCAGCTGGAACAACCGGCTGTTCCTGACCGGGGCCCTCCGAGGCGACGACAACAGCGCCTTTGGCGAGAACTTCGACTTCGTCGTGTACCCGAAGGTCAGCGGCTCCTGGGTCCTGAGCGAGGAACCCTTCTTCAACGCTTCCTTCATCGACAACCTCAAGGTGCGGGCCGCCTGGGGGCGCGCAGGCCGGCAGCCAGACGTGTTCGCCGCCCGCCGCCTCTACGCGCCCATCACCGCCGGCGGCGACCAGCCGGGCCTGACGACCGACGCGGTAGGGAACCCGGATCTGCAGCCGGAGGTGGGCGAAGAGCTCGAGGTGGGGCTGGACGCCAGCCTGCTCAACGACCGGGTCGGGGTCGGGTTCACCTTCTACAACAAGGACACGAGGGACGCGATCATCGCGCGTCCGGTATCCCCGTCGAGCGGCTTCGCGGGCACGCAGTTCGTGAACGTCGGGCAGCTCAACAACAGGGGAATCGAGTTCGAGGCGAGCGCGACGCTGATCCGCAGCGACAATCTGGACTGGGACATCGGCTTCAACTACGCGACCAACAACAGCGAAGTGGTCGATCTCGGCGGCCTGCCCACGATCTTCCTCTTCGGCCAGCGTCACCAGGAAGGGCTGCCGGTAGGCGCGATCTTCGTGGAGAACGTGATGTCGGCGGAGTTCGACGCCAATGGCAACATCGTCAACGACCAGTGCGAAGCCACGCCTGAACAGGGCGGCGGCACGGTCCCCTGCTCCCAGGCGCAGCCCGTCTACCGCGGGCCCTCCGTCCCCACCTGGTACGGCGGCTTCAATACATCCGTCCGCTTCCTGCAGAACTTCCGGCTCTTCGCGCTGGTCGACTTCTCGGGAGGCTACACGAAGATCAGCGGCGATCTTGCCGCGTCCCACCTGCTGTTCCAGAACTCCAGGCAGATCCTGGAGCGCGAGGACGGGCAGCTGGCGGCGATGAGCGAGATCGTGGGCAACTGGCTCCAGGCTGGCGTTCTCAAGGGTGGGCTCGCGAAGCTGCGCGAGCTGTCACTCTCCTACACGCTGTCCGAGGACGTCGCGGGTCTCGCCGGGAGTTCCGGCGGATCGCTCACGATCTCGGCCCGCAACCTGGGGAACCTGTGGGAGGCTCAATCCGGAACCTTCGGCCGCCGGGAGATCGACGTCGAACTCACCCGGCAGTGGTACGCCGCGCGCGAGGGAGGAGCCTACCACCAAACCTCGATGCCGCCCGCCACCACCGTGGCCGTCACTCTGCGCCTCAACTACTGACAACCGACTCAATGAAAGGAGACACGGGAACCATGTATACCCAAGATAAGAACGGGGCCCACAGGCGGAACCGGTCGCGCCTTTCCGCGGTCGGAATTACGCTCCTGCTCGCCACGTCGAACACGGCCTGCGAGGACCTGCTGCAGGTCGACCTGCCGACGAAGGTCGCGGCCGAGAACCTGGACAATCCATCCGTGGCCGAGGTCCTGGTCAACAGCGCCATCGGAGAGTTCGAGTGCGCGTTCAGCCAGTTCGTTGCGGCCAGCGGCCAGCTTACCGACGAACTCAGACACAGCTCCGGCTGGCTGGTGATGACGGAATGGGACCACCGCAAGATCGGACAGGACCGGGACGTCGCGTTGTGCAACGGCAACTTCGGCTACGGCGTGTTCACGCCGATGCAGAAAGCCAGGGTCTCCGCGGAGTCCTCGCGGATGCGCATCGAGGGGTGGGACGACGCGGACGTGCCGGGGCGGCCCGAGAAGATCGCGGTCGTCGCCACCTACGGCGCGATCTCGCGAGCCATCCTGGGCGAAGCCTTCTGCGAGATGACGATCGACGTGGGACCCATCATGCCGAAGACCGAGATGCTCCGGAACGCGGAGTCGGCCCTGGGCGAGGCGATGTCCCTGGCCCAGGCGGCCGGACGGGCCGATCTGGCGGAGGCGGCCCGGATTCGGCGCGCGGGCGTGCGCCTTACCCTCGGCGACAACTCCGGCGCCATGTCCGACGCGGCGGCGGTCTCCGAAGGCTTCCGCTACGACGCCAACTATTCAGCTGCGGACCTCTACAGGTACAACCGCATCTACCACCACAACCACGTGGACGGGTTCATCTCGCCGGAGTTCAACGACGAGAGCGGCCAGCCCACCGTCGACGGCGACAACCCGACCTTCGGCGGCGTGGTGGATCCCCGGGTGGAGAGTACGCTGTCCGGGATCGGGCAGGACGGCTCGCCGCTTCGGCGGATCCACAAGTACCCGGCATGGACAAGCCCCATCGCGATCGCAAACTCCGCCGAGGCGCAGTTGATCATCGCCGAGGTGGAGTTGGGCCAGACTGCGGTGGACATCATCAACAAGCTTCATGCGGCGGCGGGGTTGCCGCCCTTTGAGCCCGCCAACGTGGCCGACAACGCCGAAATCATGGCACACGTGATGCAGGAGCGCACCCGCGAGCTGTTCCTGGAGGGCCGCCGGCTGAACGACTTCCTGCGCCATGGGCTGCCCTTCGCAACGGGGACGCATCCGTACGACGGCAACACCTATGGGACCACCACCTGCATCGAGATACCGCGCAGGGAAAAGGACTCGAACCCGAACATCTGATCACCGAGCATCTGATGACAGAGGCACCCGCTCAGGGAACGGACCACCCGATGAAGAGACGAGAAATGATGCCAGGGACAAGCCCCGGGCTCCGCCTTCTGACCGCGGCCGCGGCCGTGGCCCTGGGGTCGTGCACAGCCGGCACGGAAGCGCCCGCAACTTCCCACGCCCCCGACCCGGGCGACTACTCGGAGGCGCGCTATGAGGTCGAAGTGACGCGGGGCGTGCTGGTCCCCATGCGGGACGGCGTGCGCCTGTCCGTCGACATCTACGCGCCGGCGGGGGCTGAAGCGGTGCCCGGTATCCTGACCTCGACGCCGTACGACAACAACGGCGCCTACGCCGGCGCGATGTGGTTCGCCGAGCGGGGGTACGCGGTGGTGGCGGCGGATGTGCGAGGCCGCTACGACTCCGAGGGCGAATGGGACCCCTTCGGGCCGCAGCACAAGACCGATGGCTACGACCTGGTGGAGTGGATCGCCGCGCAGTCCTGGTGTACGGGCAAGGTGGGGATGATCGGGGGCTCCTATCTGGGGTGGACGCAGTGGTGGACCGCGACGACGGCCCCTCCGCACCTCGCCGCCATCGCTCCCAAGGTGGCGCCCCCCGACCAGTTCGAGAACCTGCCCTACCAGAACGGCGTGCTCGTGGGCGGCTGGATGCTCGACTGGGCCGCCATGCTCTCAGGCCGAACCCAGCAACGCGCGGGCGATGGCGGCTACAACGGCTGGTCCGAGAAGCGGCAGGACCCCCCTCACGCGCCGTATATCGAGATCAACGCATCGCGAGGCCTGCGGGCGGGCCCCTGGTTCGAGGAGTGGTACCGCAACAACCGGTCGACGGACGCCTACTGGACGGGGATTTCATACCAGAGCCCCGAGTCGTACTCCCGGATCACCGTGCCCTCGCTGTCCTTCACCGGCTGGTTCGACGCCAACCATCCCGGGTCCCCCATGAACTACCTGGGGATGAAGGCGCACGGCGCGACGCCCGAAGCGCGGCGTCCGTCGCTGGTCATCGGACCATGGATCCACGGGATCAACACGCGGTCGTCCGGTGGCGTCGACTACGGCCCGGAAGCCGTCATCGACGTGGACGGTTACGTGGCGCGGTGGTTCGACCACTTCCTCAAAGGCGAGGAAAACGGGGTCGAGAACGACCCGCCGGTGCATGTGTTCGTCATGGGCGAGAACGTGTGGCACGCCGAAGAGGACTGGCCGCTCCCGCAGACCGAATGGACCAACTATTACGTAACGTCAGGGTCGGGGGCGAACTCCTCCGACGGAGACGGGGTTCTCACGACCGAGCCGCCCGCGGACGAGGGTCACGACAGCTACGTCTACGACCCCCTGAACCCCACTCGGGACCCCTTCGACAGCTGGCCGAACAAGAACGGTCACATCGACGGTGCGCTCGATACGCGAGCATCGGCGGCCGGGGACGAGGTTCTTGTCTACCGCACGCCTCCGCTGGAGCAGGCTGTCGAGGTCACGGGCCCGATCGAGGCCAAGCTGTACGCCTCGACCTCGGCGATGGACACCGACTGGTTCATCCGGCTGGTCGACATCGGCCCGGACGGCTACTCCGCGCTGCTCACCGAAGCGGTCATGCGGGCCCGCAACCGGGATCCGGACAACGAGGGGCGCTTCAACGGGGCCGGACTCAGCACGATCGAGCCGGACGAGGTCTACGAGTACACGATCCACTTCTGGCGCGGGACCGGGAACCTGTTCCAGGAAGGCCACCGCATCGGGATCGAGATCTCGTCGAGCTGGTACCCGTACTACCTCCCCAATCTCAACTCGGGCGCGGATAATGTGGCCATGGTGACCCGGGAGGATGCGGTGGTGGCAACCCAGCGGGTGTATCACGGCGGCGAACGGGCGTCGCATATCGTGCTGCCGGTGATTCGGCGAGAGAGATAGGCGGGCGGACCCGTCTGGCTCGGCGACGAAGTCTACTCGAGGGCTTTGGTCCGGTTTGTCCGCCATTTTGGGCCCATTTTGGCGGACAAACGGGCCGGAGACCCTGAATTGTGACTCCCCGCTACCTTACAACACTGGCCACACCGATTCGCTCAACGTCCAGGAGGTCCTTGACTTGAATGAGCGGGCGACCGTCGGGCAGGAAGGTCAGAGGCATCGGAAACCCTTTGGGCAGGACACCTGTAATACGGCCTTCGGGGCCCAGCACGAGGATGCGATCTTCGCCACTGGCGGTAGCCACCTGCGCCCACACGTAGCCATCCGGAGCCACCACCAGGCTGCTTACGACCTGAGGCCTCGGATGGAAGCCGTGCTTCTCGATCGACTCGCCCACGTCGTCATCGCAGGCCCCGAGGTATCCCCTGGCCTCCAGCAATGCTTCCGCCTCGGAGCGGGTCAACTCCTGTTCCCCGACGCCGGCCCAGCGCACGCTCCTGACCAGCCGGTGGTTGTCCATAATGTCGATGCGGAACCCACCCCACACGCTTACGGCGACTCGGTTTCCCCATTGGGACCACAAGATTCGGGGAGCCAGAGGCTGGGGGATCGAAAACGTGAAGCTGCAGCGCGGGTAGTATGCAGTGGTCGTGTAGGCCGGTTTGCCGGTGATCAGCTCAACTGTGTCCTGGCCCGTAACGGACAGCAGTCGATCAAGGCGGTTGTCGATGTCCACGATATCCTCAACCCCCCCAAACCGTTTCCGTGCCCAGATCAGCAGTCCGTGGGGAGTCGCTTCCACATGGCGGAGATGTATGTAGATCACCCCGTAGTGAAACGCCGATTCGATGCCAGCCTGGTCGCCCAACTGCAGCTGCAGGAGCTGTCCCGCACCGTCGTGCACGTAGGCGAGGCCCTCGTCTGCAACGGACACCGACATGGGCCACTCCAGCTCGCCGGGCCCCTCTCCCTGTCGACCCATCGACCCGAGGGCCAGGCCCGTTGAATCGAAGACGGTGATCCGGTGCTCGTTGGGCTCCAGTACATAGATCCGGCCGCGGGCGTCCACATCCACCAGGGCTGGACGGGCCAGGAAGAAGGTGGCGGGGCCCGACTCGTCCCCCCCGAAGACGCGAGTCGTGTCGAGCCCCCACTCGAGTAGCGCAGGCTGGCCTAGATTGGTGACGATGGCGACGCCGGCCGAATCGGCTATGGTCGTGTTGCCGGCTCCCGACTGGCTGCAGGACATCGTTGCCGCTACCGCCGTGATGATCAGTGCGGTCTTGACGCCTGCCCAGTGTCTCGCCTTGGGCCGACGCCCGCCACCGCGGTGTGAGGTAGACAATGTCAATCGACTTCTCCTAAGCCGATCCGGGGTGCAACTCCTAATATCTTAGGAGATACTAGAGTATGACGTGCGAGCAGTCAACTGATGGCGAAGTTCACGCGTTTGCCTTGGGCACGACGACGGCGGAATACTCCACTGCGGGCGGTTGCGGAGCACCACGACCTCAAGCCGCAGTTGGGACCCCCTCCACGGAAGAGTGGAACCATTGTCGACGCGCAACCGCCTACCCGCAGTGCTCTTCACTGGGCTATTGTTTTTCGCCATCGGCTGCCAGGCCGGCGACGCTCCAACGGACGGCACCTTCCTGCAGCGTCTGCTCTACCTTAGCCGCCTTCGTAGCGCTGCCGCTCGCTCTCACGGGCCGTGTGGACGACATCGAGGATGGTTACGAGCCGGGCGCTCTCGTCAACGAAATAGTAGAGGACGTGACGCATGACGACACATGCGCGGATGTCCTCGCCCTCGCACCGACCGACGATGGGGAATGCACTGGGGTGCTTTTCGAGTGTGACGGTGCTCTGCATGATCCTCGCCAACCAGCCGCCAGCTCGAGGTGGCCCAGCATCCTTGGCGATGTAGCTGCAGATGTCGCGTAGCGAGGCGATGGCGTTGACAGAGAATGCGACTTCGTGGCTGCTCACAACTCCACGTCGAGCTCATTGGCCAACCTGCGGATCGCGTCTCTGGCAGGGATACCGGGCTCTCCCGCCCGATGAGCACGGATCGCTTCGCGCCACAGATGCCCGCGCTCGGCGGAGTGGACAAGGAAGTCATACCGCTCCGGGCTCATAACGACCATCGCGGCCTGGCCGTTCTGGGTGATTGTCTCGACCCGGCCTTCGCGGATGCGATCAAGATGCTCGCCCGTGCGTTGCCGGAAATGGCTGAGCGGGTACGTGTCCTGGGTCCGGTGCATGTCTCCTTCATATGTTATTCGTACTGAATTCAGTATGGCACAGCCAAGGCCTATGTGTCCAGTGAAACGTCCTCCGGGGACGGGTTTCCTCGACCGGTGCAAGTATGCGCGGCAACAGTCTTCGTCGTATTGTTTCCGCATCGCCAGCTCCATCTGGATCATCGGGGACGACACTAATGAAGGTGAGGTCAAGAATGAGGCTCACAGCCAAAGCAATCGTCGCGAGCGTTCTTGTCGCCGTGCCACTGGGCACCTTCGGATCAATGAGCGGCTTGGGCCCCCTCGGCCTCCCCACACCCCTCACCGCCCAATCCTCCTCGCCCGCCCAGGAATCGGTCTGGCGCGCCACCGGATTCGGAGCCGCCATCGCGATCGGTGACGGCGAGATCTTCGTCGGACGCACCGGCGGCGGGGTGGCAGGCGCGATCTACCCCTCGCCCGGGAGCATCTACGTCTTCGAGCGTACTGACGACGGCTGGGAGTTCGCCTACATCATCATCGGCGACGCCGTCCAGATCGGCGACGGGTTCGGGGCCGCGCTGGCGGTCGACGGCGACCGGCTGCTGGTCGGGTCGCCCGGGCGCGACGACAGCAGGGGCGGCGCCTACCTCTTCGAGCGCTGCGCTGACGGCGAGTGGACCCAAACAACCGAGTTCCTACCGCCGGCCGACCAGGACGTCCGCCACACGGCTACCTCCGTCGCCCTATCCGGCGACGCCGTCTACCTCGGCGCGCCCTCGGACGCAGGCCCCGGCGCAGTCCTGCGCTTCCCCGCGTCCGGCGGCCAGGCCACGCTGCTCCCCTCCCCCGACCCCTCCGCCGCCGACCGTTTCGGCGCGTCCCTCGCGCTCGACGGCGACCTCCTCATCGTCGGCGCGCCCGGAACAGACGGCGATCGCGGCGCGGCCTACGCCTTCCCCGCCGACTTCCCGGCCACGGGCGCTTCCCCCACGGCCACCCTGGCGCTCGCGGAAGGCCGCGGCGGCGACGCCTTCGGCACGAGCCTCACCGCCACCGGCGCGTCCGTGCTCGTCGGAGCACCCGGCGCGGACGCCGGAGCAGGCGCGGCAATCCTCTTCACCCGCACCGGCGACGACGGGGAGTGGGAGGAGTCATCCCGTCTCTCCTTCCCCGAGGAAGGCCCGGCCAGGTACGGCACGGCGGTGGCCTTCGACGGCCGCAGCGCGTGGGTCGGCGCGAGCGCGCTCAGCCAGGGCGCAGGCGGCGCGCAGGTCTTCCGCGTCGCGGAGGCGACCATGGCGCTGGAGAGCGAGAACACGATCCCGGCCCCCGGATTCACCCGCGGCGCGCTCTTCGGATCCTTCGTCGCGCTGCGCGGGGATGTGGCGGTGGTCGCGGCCTCGAACGCGGACATGCGGCTCGGCGCCGCCGTCGTCTACGAGCGCGAGAACGGGGCCTGGGTCGAGGGCACGACCCTGCGCGAGTCCACCCACGCGTCCCGCACCCTTGACGGGCTCACCGGCGAGCAAGCCCCCTGCACCGACGGCGCGACCGGCCCCTTCGACTGCTCGCAGGTCGACCTGGTCGCCTTCGTGCCGCTGACCGAGCTGGGTGCCGATCCGGGCACCATCCTCAACGACATCTGGGGGTGGACCGACCCGGTGACCGGCAGGGACTGGGCACTGGTGGGGCGTTCGGACGCAACAGCCTTCGTCGACATCAGCGACCCCGCGGGTCCCCGCTACGCCGGCGAGCTGCCCCTGACCGAGGGAGCCATCGAGAACCTCTGGCGCGACATCAAGGTGTACCGCGACCACGCCTTCATCGTCGCCGACGGGCGCCGGATCGCACGGGGTGCAGATCTTCGACCTCACGCAGCTCAGGGACGTCACGGGCCCGCCGGTGACCTTCGCCGAGACCGCCCACTACGACGGCATCCACAGCGCCCACAACATCGTCATCAACGAGGAGACCGGGATGGCGTACGCGGTGGGAAGCAGCATGGGCGGCCAGACCTGCGGCGGCGGCCTGCACATGATCGACGTGCGGACCCCCGCCGAGCCCGTCTTCCTGGGCTGCTTCGCCGACGGCACCACCGGACGCCAGCGCACCGGCTACTCCCACGACGCCCAGTGCGTCATCTACCGGGGGCCGGACGAGGACTACCAGGGCCGCGAAATCTGCTTCGGGGCCAACGAGACCGCGCTGAGCATCGCCGACGTGACCGACCGCGAGAACCCCGTCGCCATCGCCCGCGGCGACTACCCCAACGTGGGCTACGCGCACCAGGGCTGGCTGACCGAGGACCAGCGCTACTTCTTCATGGGCGATGAGGGGGACGAAGCGCAGGGGAGTGTCGATCGGACGCGGACGCTGATCTGGGACGTGGCCGACCTGGATGACCCGCTGCTGATGAAGGAGCACTTCGCCGAGACGGGGACGATCGACCACAACCAGTACGTGCGGGGGAATCTGCTGTACCAGGCGAACCTGATGAGCGGGCTCCGGGTGCTGGACATCAGCGACATCGAGAATCCGGTGGAGATCGGGTTCTTCGACACGGTGCCGGATGACCCGGGGTTGCCGGCGTTCGGGGGGGCGTGGAGCAACTATCCGTTCTTTGAGAGCGGGGTGGTGATTGTGTCGAGCTGGAGTGAGGGGCTGTTTGTGGTCAGGGTTAGGGGGAGGCCGGTGAGTTGAGGGGGAGTGTGTAGCGCGACATGCTCCCCCGCGCGCCGGACCCATGGTATAATCCCGGAGGGGCCAGGCACCGAGACGTGGAGTCGTGCGAGAACGGAGTATGCAGCGAATGAGCGAGATCATCTTCGAAGTCACTGAGGACGAGGTCGACGGGGGCTACTCGGCTAGCGCGATCGGTTACGGGATCCACACCCAAGGCGATTCGATGGAGGAAATCCGCCGAAACGTCCGGGAAGCTATTGACTGCTACTTCGATGAGACGATGGCACGGCCCGGGATCATTCGCCTGCATTTCGTGCGCGATGAAGTTCTTGCCCCGTGAAGTTGCCTCGAGATGTCAGCGGACGAACGCTGGTGGCAGCCTTGGGTCGATTGGGATATGAAGTCGTCCGCCAGCGGGGCTCTCATGTCAGGATGACCACCCAGGTTGGTGGCGAGCATCATGAAGTCATTCCATATCACAATCCGATTCGTGTCAAGACGCTGTCCAGTATCCTGAAGAGCGTCGCACGACATCACGGCATGACTGTCGACGATCTTCTCGCTCACCTTGACCTATAGCACGGAAGAACGACCACCGGAGATCGTCGACTACCCCTGACGGAGAACCCCGCGTTCGGGGGGCTTGGAGCAACCATCCGTTCTTCGAGAGCGGGATCGTCGTGGTGTCCAGCTGGAGCGAGGGGTTGTTTGTGGTGAGGTTTAGGGGGAGGCCGATTTCGTAGAGGGGGCGCCGTGGACAAGAATCTGCCGCCGGTCTTCCTGACCGCCTCGTGGAGAAACCTCGTCATGCTCAACTACGAGGTCGAGGCGAAGATTCTCACGCCCTTCGTCCCGCCGGGGATCGAGCTCGACGCCTGGCAGGGCAAGACGCTGGCCAGCATCGTGGCCTTCGAATTCGCCGACGTCCGGATCCTGAACACGTCCGTCCCCTTTCATCGGGACTTCGAAGAGATGAACCTGCGCTTCTACGTCCGTCGCAAGACCGCGGACGGCTGGCGCAGAGGCGTCGTCTTCGTCAGGGAACTGGTTCCACTGCCCACCGTCGCTCTCCTGGCCCGCCTGCTCTACGGCGAGCCCTACAAGGCCCTGCCGATGGACCGGCTGTTCCAGCACCATCCCATGAGTGCAACCACCGTTCGCTATTCCTGGCGTCATGACAACACCTGGAACCGCGTGGAAGCAACTGTCGACACCACGCAAGACCCACGGCTCCCCGAACCGGGCAGCGAAGAAGAGTTCCTTACCGACCACACTTACGGATATGGCACCCGCCGCGGCCAGACCATCGAATACGTCGTCGAACACCCTACGTGGCGCTACTGGAACGCGGTGAAGGCAGAGTTCGACTGCACCGCCGCCACGCTGCGCACCCTTTACGGAGAAGCCTTCGCGCCGTACCTGGAGTCGCCCCGCTCGGCCTTCCTCGTCGAGGGCTCGCCTGTCATCGTGAGGCGACCGAGAGCGATCCGGGTTTGAGCGTGTCGGTGCCGGCCGGCACCGCGTCGCAGTCGGCCTGGTCTCAAAGCCCTAGTGCCCTCAGCAGGTTCCGCAGCTCACCATCGTGACGAGCGGCTTGTCTCAGGTCGGCCAACGTAAAACGCCGTTTGAGCTCCTCGGCGCTCAGCGACCCCTTTGTGTACTCCGGCCACAGCTTCCGCAGTTGCCCCTCGGCATCGCGCGCCGCGATCGCGCGCGTCTCGTGTCCCTCGTGCAATCGAACCAGCAAACCTTCCAGGTTCGGAGTCATCAGCAGGACTTCGAGTCTCCACTTGGTTGCCGTGGCGCGAGCATCCCGGCCAGCCGCCCTATCAGTCTCGATGCGATCCGAGTCCAGCAGCACTAGCCGCTTGCTGATGGCACGGGAGTCAGGATGCTTCTTCAGCCGGCGTCCGGCTTCTTCAACGACCGCTTTGGAATCACCGCCGCTGGCTGGCTTTACGTCAAGGTGAAGATGAAGACCCAATGCGTCGCAAATGTGCCCGAGAAACTTGACGAAAGCCCGGTCGCTCTTGCCTTCAACCCCGATGAAGACAACGCGCCTGCGCTGAACCCCGCCCCGCCTCCGCATCGCGCCTCAGCCGAATCTCGGGAGCCCACCGAGCACGCCCGCCCGGTACTTCGGATAGAGGCGGACGTCACGCCGCAGGCCCCGCACATCCTGAGCACCGTAGACCCTGGTGGCCCCGCTGTCGTCCTTCTCGACGATGTAGACTTCTTCCTTCTCCAGATCATCGAGCAGGCCCACGTGATGCGACGATACCAGCAGTTGGGCATTGCGGGGATTGCTCTCACGCGACCGGAACCAGTTGAGGATTTCCGCCAGCATGTCGACATGCAGGTCACCGTCGATCTCGTCGAGGACTGCCAATCCAGTCACATCCAGCGCAAACTTGATCACCGGCAATAGATGAAGCAGACGTCGCGTTCCCTTGGACTCCAAACCGAGGACAATCGGTGTGTCGAGCCCGCTGTGGTTGAACCGGATGTGTTTGTCGCCGAATCCGTCGGCGATTTCCATGCCCTCGATCCCCAGGTCGCTCCGCTGGATTTGTGCCTCGGCCCATTGTCTGGCGTCCGGACTGGCCTCCAACCAGCCGATGACGGTCGAGGTATCCGGGGCCACGGTGTCGTTGCCGACAATATTGGTCGTGCTAACCACCCAATCTCTCATCGAGATCGCGAAACGCGCCGCGACGGGCACGTTGAGCAAAGCGAGCGTAGCGATTGCGGATCGGTTGGGCTCAACCCCCCTCAGCCGATCGTCCCGAGCCCTTAGGCCCAAATCGCGCGACACGTAGATGGGTGTTCCGGGAGCCGGCCGCTCAAGTAGCCTGCGGCGGCGTCCTCTGGGAAAGTGCACCAATGCTTCATGACTCACGAAGAGGTCTTGCGCCCCGTCTTCCGTCGGTTGGCGCCCGACTGTGAGCTCGTACCGGTACCGTCGCGGAGTCTCGCCTGGTGCTAGGAAGTCCCCTTCACCCTCCAGGGAGAACCGTGTCGGCTCCCATTGGGTGTGCCCAGACAGAAACGGCAACAGGTGCACGGGATTAGTAGGAGACGACACAATCCGCCCCAGATCCACCAACGCACGCAGCAATGTCGTCTTGCCCGACCCGTTGGGCCCCATGAGAACAGCGACCGCAGGTAGTCGGACACCGGGCTTGGCCGCACTCCGCCTGAAGCAAGCCAGATCCGGTGCCGTGCCCGGGATCCGCAGATCGAGGGTCACTTCTTCACGTATCGATCCGTAGTTGGATACTGAGAATGTGTGAATCATAACGAGATTATAACGATTTTTCGTCGAATAGCAAGTATAAGATGCGAATGTGCAACCAGTGCGGGCAATGGACCCCACTCCGATGGGCTGGCCGCGCAGCCCACTCAGCCCCAGGTTGGGATCAGGCTGCCACCTCTTGGCTTCCCGCACGGATTGGAGGAGAGATGAGAACCCCCTTCCTGGGCACAACCCTCCTGCTCCTGGGCACCGCATCCCCGACCGCGCTCACCACATCCGCGGCCGCGCAGGACCTGCCCGCGCCCGACCCGGTCACCTGCGAGGATTGGGGCTCGTACGACTTTTTCGCGTGGGCTTCGGCGGACACGGTCGCGTCCTGCCTGCGGGCGGGTGCGGACCCCGTCGCCCCACTGGACGAGAGCGGAGGGACTCCCTTGCACCATGCGGCGCGCGCCACGCCGGACCCGGCCGTCATTGCCGTTCTCGTGCAGGCGGGGGCAGACCCGAACGCGCCGGATTTGAACGGGGGCACCCCCCTGCACGAGGCCGCGCGCTCAAACTCGAACCCCGGCATCATTGCCGCCCTGTTGGAGGCTGGGGCCGACCTCGACGCGCCCGACTCGCGCGGCAACACGCCTCTGCACAGCGCCTGGAGCAACCCCCGCGCCGGGTTGTCCTGGCAGCCGCCTCGGATCAACCCGGCTGCGGTCCAGGAACTGCTGCGGTCGGGGGCCGATCCTCTCGCGCGCAACGACAACGGCCTAGTCGCCGATCCGACCAGCTGCGAACTCTGGCACACGCCGGTCTTCGCCCTGGCGGCCGACTTCGCGATCTACGCCTCCTGCCTGGAGTCGGGCGCCGATATCGGTGCCACGGACGACAACGGCAACACTGCCCTCCACCACTCGGCCTCCAACCCGGACCCAGCCATCACCACGTTGCTGCTGGGAGTCGGCGTCGGCGCCCGGACGCTGAATGGCGCCGGCACCGCGCCACTCCACATCGCTGCGCAGCACGAGAATCTGGCCGTCGTGGCCACCCTGTTGGAGGCCGGCGCGGACGTGAACGCAACGAATGACCGGGGCACCACCCCGTTGCACGGGGCGGCGCGGAACGAATCTCCCGCGGTCGTGCTGGCGCTGCTCGAGGCGGGCGCGGATCTCAACGCCCGTACCTCGGAGGGTGATACGCCCTTGATGACCGCGATGGGCGGAATGGGCAGGGGTACCAAACCGGCCATCGTCGACGTCCTGCTGGAGGAGGGGGCCGATGTGAACATCCCCGAGACGTTTTTCGGACGGACTCCTCTGCATGAGTCGATCAGTGGGACTCCGGTCGATTCCGTCAACGGCATCACCTTGAAGCTGTTGGCGCATGGCGCGGATCCCAACGCCAGGAGCAGATTCGGCGGGACTCCTCTGCATACCGCGGCCTATGAACATGGGCCGGCCGTGATCCGAGTGCTGGTGGAGGCCGGTGCGGATCCGAATGTGCTGGACGACGATGGCGAGTCCCCGCTTCACCCGGCGGCCAGATACGGGAGACCCGGCACCATCACGGCTCTGGTGAACGCCGGGACGGACCCGAATACGGCGAACGAGGACGGGGAGGCTCCGCTGCATCAGGCGGTGTCGGAAGGCAAGACCGCCAACGTGGACGCGCTGCTGGAGGGGGGCGCGGACGTGAACGCGAGGACCGCCAGGGGCGACACCCCGCTCCATCTGGCGGCGGCCCCACCCGACACGACCATCGTGTCCGCGCTCGTGAACGCGGGGGCGGACGTGAATGCGCGCAACCTGAGTGGCGAAACGCCGCTGCACGCCGCCTGGCAGCACGACAGCCCCCTGGTCATCGGAAAGCTCCTGGAACTGGGCGCCGACCCGGAAGTGGAGGACGACCGGGGAAGAATCGCCGGCCCGACCTGCGATTGGGGCGACTATGACTTCTTTCGCGACGCACCGGTGGAGAGTGTGAGGGGCTGCGTGGAAGTCGGCACGCCCATTGACTCGCGGGACCGAGTCGGCAGGCCACTCTCGCACAGGTTGGGCGGCTCATTGTTCTCCCGCGGTGACGTCACCATCGCGATCGCCTCGCTGCTTCTGGAGGCCGGAGCGGACGTGAACGAGCGGGACCACCGTGGCTCGACGCCTCTCCACTATGCCGCGGGCGGGACTTCGGACTTCGTAGCCGCCCTGCTGGAGGCGGGCGCGGACGTGAACGCGCGCAGCTCGTTCGGCGACACACCTCTGCATCGCGCTGCCGCGGGGCGGAACGACCGAGACACAAACATCTCCCTGCTCGTGCGGGCGGGAGCGGAGGTGGACGCCCAAACCGACAGGGGCGAGACCCCGCTGCATTGGGCCGTCGCAAATGGCAATCCCGCCGTGGCGGCCCGGCTGTTGGATCTGGGGGCGGACCCAACCCTGCGGGATGATTCAGGCAGCGTCGCCGATCCGGTCAACTGCGAGAACTGGAACACCCCGACCTTCTTCAGGATAGCCGCCGCCGATGTAGTTGCCGGCTGTATCGCGGACGGGGCGGACGTGAACGCCAGCACGGAACAAGGCCGGAACGTGCGTACCCCTGGCTCCACCCCGCTGCACCTGGCTTCCGAAGCGGGCCTCGACACCGCTGTGATCTCCCTGCTGCTGGGGGCGGGGGCGGGGGTGCAGGCACGCGATTCACGCAACTACTCGCCCCTCCACAAGGCCGCCGAGGGCGGTACAACGAGCGTGGTCCGAGCGCTGCTCCAGGCTGGCGCCGAGGTGGACGCGCGGGCAAAGGGATTCTCGGTCGACTATGGATGGGACTGGACCCCGCTGCACCTGGCGGCGGGGCAAAACGCGGACCCGGAGGTTGCCGGGGCTTTGCTGGCGGCGGGCGCGGATCTGCACGCCCGGGGCGATGGTGGACAGACTCCGCTCCACCAGGCGGCACTCAACGAGAACCCGGCTATCGCCGCCCTCCTCCTGGAGGCCCGAGCCGACGTGAATGCGAAGGGATCGACCGGAGGGACGCCGCTGCACGAGGCGGCCGGAAGGAACCCCAACCCGGCGGTGCTTGCCGTCCTGTTGGACGCCGGAGCAGAGCTGGAGGCACGGGGAGTCCATCCGGAATCGCATCAACGGTACGGGAGCCTGACGCCCTTGCACGAAGCGGCGCGGACCAACGCCAACCCGGAGATCGTGACCGCGCTGATCGAAGCCGGCGCGGATGTGGACGGGAGGGTGACCGACGCGGCCATCCCCTTCCGGATGGTCGGTTCCGGCGCCACGCTTGTGGCGGAATTAGAGGGCGCGACGCCACTTCACATGGCGGCTGCAGGCAACCGCAACCCGGCCGTCATCGAGGCCCTGGTGCGCGGTGGGGCGGACCTGGAGTTGCGCGGCGAGTTCGGCCAAACCGCTCTGCACATGGCGGCGATGCAAAATGCCGCGGTCTTCCCGGTGCTGCTCAGGCTCGGCGCCGACCCCGCCGCCCTCGACGACGAAGGCAGGACCCCGATGGACTACGCCAGGGAAAACGGCGCGCTGCAGGGATTGGAGGAGGTGAGGCGGTTGCGGGGTACACCCGCGGCGTCGGTGGGGGGGAGGTGAGAGGGTCGGACGATCGACCTCAACTGCCGCCGGGAGGCGCCCAAGGAAACCACATGTCCGCACCGCATCACCATCGTTGGCGAAACGCACCTCCTGGCTTGACTCCATCCAGAGCCGTAGCGGCCGGCCTCGCCCTGGCCCTCACCGGTGCTTCTGGTCCGGCCGAGTCCCAGGAGATCACCATCAGGAGCGACAGCGCCGGGGTCGAGATCGTGACCAGCGACCCCTCGCGCTCAGACGCCACCTGCACCCTCGGTGACGAACCCATCTTCCGCGTCGGCAACGACGAGAGCGACGAAGCGCAGTGGTTCAGCACGATCAGGGGTGTGGGCCGGCTTTCGGACGGCTCGGTGGCCGTGATCGACGACACAAGCGCCGAGATCCGGATCTTCGATGCGGCCGGGCGGCACCTGCGCTCCGTGGGACGCCACGGAGAGGGTCCGGGCGAGTTCCGCAACGCGGGGAAGCTCTGGGTGCTTCCGGGCGACACGCTGTGGGCCGGGGACTACCGCCCCTGGCGCTACAACGTGTTCACCTCTGACGGCGAATGGGTGCGGGGCGTGGAGATGAAACCGATCTACGGGAACCCGTCACGAAGTGGTGGCGTGCTGGACAACGGGGTCTCGATCAACACTGTGTGGAAGCGGCCTACGCCTCGGGATTTCAAGACGCCCGACACCATCGTGGTCGAAGTTCACGGGCCGGGTGGCGAACGGCTCGCAACTCTGGCCCCCATCCTCCACACGACGTACGGCCCAGAGGGCATGTACCAGATCTTCACCGCATCCGCCGTGGTCGAAGCGGGCGGAAGCACGATCGCGTTGGCGCGCACGAGCGAAACGGAGGTACGCCTGCTGGACGACGAGCTGCGGTTGCGTCGCATACTGCGGTGGCCCGATTCCGACCGGGACGTCACCGGCGCCGATGTACGGGCGTGGCGCGACGACTACATCGAGAGCCGCGGGGGCCGCAACTCGCCCAACTGGAGTATGATCGACGATCTGGTTGTGAGTGACGACGTTCCCGCCGCCGATGTCTTCCCGGCATTTTCCTACGTGGAGATCGGTCGCGATGGGCGGGTGTGGGTGCTGCCCTACCGGAGGCCCCGGGCGGAAGCGACGCGCTTGATGGGCTTCGACAGGGACGGTGGCTTCCTCTGCCACCTGGAGTACTTCCACTCCGGGCTCACCGCCTACGAGTTCGGGGCCGACTACTGGCTGGGCGTGCAGGCCGACGAGCTGGGGGTGGAGACGGTCGTGGTGTACCGGCTGACGACTCCGGGGGATGGTTGAGGTCCCGCGGCGAGGATCCCACACGCCGCCCACCTCGTCAGACGCCGACGGCGGCTCAATCGACGAAATCTGGCGCTCGGCCGCTACCGGGCGTCTGACCGGGATACTCTCTCCCGCAACGAGTTTGCGGCCCAGGACCAGCACGACGGGTCCTACCATCGACCTCTTTCCGCGCGTGGGCGAGGAACTGCTTGGTTACCTGCCGCGGCATCGGTATCTTCTGCTGGACCTAGTGTAGTGTCGCGAATAAAGCATTGATTATCTAGTGAAGCTCAGTTACCTTCTTCTTCATCGT
Organism: Longimicrobiales bacterium; assembly: GCA_963555795.3. Taxonomy (GTDB): domain Bacteria; phylum Gemmatimonadota; class Gemmatimonadetes; order Longimicrobiales; family Gaopeijiaceae; genus Bin94. The sequence goes on from CAUVXA020000007.1 coordinate 2,454,616, forward strand.
ACACCGAGAAGAGGAGGGGCCCATGCGGGTGGCAGTCAAGATCGAGCTTTCGGATGCGGACCGGCAGCGGCTGGAGCGGTTGTCGCGGTCGCGGAGCGCGGCGATGCGGCTGCGGGAGCGTTCGCGGATGGTGCTGATGGCCGCGGGCGGCATGACGAACAAGGCGATCGCCGCGAAGCTGGGAACCGACCAGAACAAGGTCGGGCGGTGGAGGCGGCGGTTCGCGGACGAGGGGCTGGAAGGGATTGCGAAGGAGCGTCCGCGGGGTGGCAACCACGGCGGCAAGAACTCGGTGGCCCAGGCGGCGCTGAGGCGCGAGGTGATCCGGCTGACGACGCAGACCGGAGCGCCGGACGGGACGCACTGGTCGTGCCGGTCCATGGCGCGGGCGGCGGGGACGACGCACAGCTTCGTGCACCGGGTCTGGCGCTCGAGCGGGCTGAAGCCGCATCTGGTGCGGACCTTCAAGCTGAGCACGGATCCGCGCTTCGAGGAGAAGCTTCAGGACGTGGTGGGGCTGTACCTCGACCCGCCGGACAACGCGGCCGTCTTCAGCTTCGACGAGAAGAGCTCGGTCCAGGCGCTGGACCGCACGCAGCCGGGGCTGCCGCTGAAGAAGGGCCGCTGCGGGACGATGACGCACGACTACAAGCGCCACGGCACCACGTCGCTCTTCGTGGCGCTGGACGTGGCGTCGGGCGAGGTGATCGGCGAGACCTACAAGCGGCACCGCCACCAGGAGGTGCTGAAGTTCCTGCGGAGGGTGGAGAAGGCGGTGCCGAAGGACCAGGAGATCCACATCATCCTGGACAACTACGCGACCCACAAGCACTCCAGGGTGCTGGAATGGATCGAGCGCCAGAAGCGGGTCTTCCTGCATTTCACCCCGACCAGCGCGTCGTGGCTGAACCTGGTCGAACGCTTCTTCTCCACGCTGACGCAGAAGCGCATCCGCCGCGGCGTCTTCCATTCCGTCGACCACCTCGAGGCGTGCCTGAAGGAATACATCGAGACCTACAACGAGGACCCGAGGCCCCTGGTCTGGACCAAACCGGCGGCCGAGATTCTCGAGAAGGTGGAACGGGCCAGGCAGGCGCTGGCCGCTGCTTCCATATAATAGCTATTATGATTAGGACACTACACTAGAGTACGGTAGAGCGTGCCCGGGCACGCATGCGCGAGGGTGGCAACGGTTAAAGAAGGGGAGAGAAGTACATGAAGGGTTTTGGGGGCTTTTGGTGGGGAGCAGCCCCTCGTAGCGCCGCGTCAGATCCTCCCGCGCGTCGCGCTTCAGGTTCCGGAACGCCGCCGACAGGCTGTCCGTCCGGTGCTCCTTCGGGACTCCGCCCAGCGCCCGCAGCGCGTCCTGCAGCCCCTCGGCCAGCGCGACGAAGCTCTCCCCGCCCAGCACCACCGCCGCATGGCAGAACCCCGAGTACTCCAGCCGGAAGTGGTACAGCTTGTGCGCCAACGGCTCCCCGGCGACCGTCACCTCCAGACCCCTGGCGTCCGTGAAGTCCGACAGCCCCCGCCGCCCCGGCTCGTGCCTCTGCCGGAAGATGATCTCCTGCTCCGGCCCGTGCTTCGCCTTCCACGCCCGCACCCGCCGCTCGATCGTCCGCCGGACTCCCGGACTCAGGTCCGGACGACGGCGCATCATCTCCTCGTACACCGCCACCGCCCGCAGCCCCGGGCTCGCTTCCAGCAGCGGCACGATCTCCTCCTCGAAGATCCCCGCCAGCGGGTCCGGCCGCCTCCGCCCCCTCGGCTTCCTCTTCTGCGACGGCGGCCGCGGATCCGCCTCGATCCGGTCGGCTGTCGCCCTGCTGAACCCCGCCTTCGCCGCCGCCAGCGCGCGGCGGTCCGTCTTCCGGTACGTCATGTAGAGCTCCATCTGGTGGTCCGTGATCTGTCGGCCCGGCATCCGGCGTCTCTCCGCTCCTGGGGAAAAACACCAAATGTCGCGCCGGCCGCGTCCACCTCCGCCTCGCTCATCCTGATTGTCGCTGCATCCTCATCCTGATTGTCGCTGCGTCCTCATCCTGATTGTCGCGCTACAAAGCGGGTTGCAGCCTCACACGCCCTAGATTCTCCGACTGCATTTATTTACCTTCTTTAAATTTAGCAGCTTGCACGTCAGATGGCTTGCGGGCCGAAAGTTCTCCGACTGCATTTATTTACCTTCTTTAAATTTAGCAGCTTCCTCAGATCCACCGGTTGCGTCACCCTCGCTATAAGAATGTGCTCCAGCTCCTGCAAGCTTTCCGCCTTCTACGATCAGATACTCATCTCGTATCGGTTTATCATCAAACCAACATTCTAAAATCTCCCTGACGCCCGCTGCATATCGAGCTTGAGCTGCAAGTGAAGTTCCAGATGTGTGTGGCGTCATTCCATGGTTTGGCATTGTTCTCCATGGATGGTCTTTTGGTGCCGGCTGAGGAAACCAAACATCTCCTGCATAACCAGCCAATTGACCAGTCTCAAGTGCTTTTGCGACTGCATTGCGGTCACAGATTTTTCCACGAGCCGTATTAACAAGATAAGCTCCATGCTTCATCTTACTAATCATCTCTTCATCAAAAAGATGTTCCGTCTCAGGATGAAGCGGACAGTTAATCGTAACAACGTCACAGACCTTAAGCATCGACTCAACGCTATCATGAACAGTTAAGTCAAGTTCTCTTTCCACGTTCTCCGGAAGTCTGTGTCGATCGAAATAATGTAGATGTACATCGAAAGGTTTCATGCGTTTTAGCACTGCCAAACCAATCCGACCTGCTGCAACAGTACCTACATGCATTCCTTCAACATCATAAGATCTAGATACACAATCAGAAATATTCCATCCACCCTTGATAACCCAGTTGTATGATGGAATATAATTGCGAACGAGGCTCAAGATCATCATTACAACATGCTCGGACACACTGATACTGTTGCAATAAGTAACCTCAGTTACAGTAATATCGTTATCGATCGCTGCTTGTAGATCCACATGGTCTGAACCGACACCTGCCGTAATGGCCAGTCTTAACTTTGGCGACTTGGCAACTCTTTCTGCAGTTATATAGGCTGGCCAAAATGGCTGTGAAATAACAATGTCGGCATCAACAAGTTCTTTCTCTAACACAGAATCTGGGCCATCTTTATCATATGTAACAACAAATGTATGACCGAGATCTTCTACGAACTTTCGCAGACCTAGTTCACCAGAAACACATCCAAGAAGGTCTCCAGGATTGAAATCTATTGCGTTTGGTGATGGCATTGTTTGTCCATCAGGATAATTAGATAACTTGGGAATATCAGGACGGGCGTATTTTGGTGGATATCCATCTACAGGATCATCATATAAGACGCACACAATCTTTAGTTTCTCTTTGATCATTTTTTGCACCTATTTATCTGGTTGTGTAGTAGGGATAGGAAAAAAAGGCCCATTGCCGGATCGGGATAACGTGAGGGGATGGACCAGACCCGTCAACATGATGTCTTGACGAGTGAGCGCACCGTGTCGGTGATCCTCGTGCTGGGGCTCCCACTCATGCTTATCTAGCAGCCCGTGGAAGAACAGGGATTCCAGCCGGCTCCGTGTGCGGGCGGGCGGAGCCGCGGGAGTGGAGTTGGGTTGTGCAGAAGACGGGGTTTTGGGCGTGAACGGCTGCCATTTGGGCTCAGAAAGGGCAAAACGGCGGCCAGGATGGCAAACAACGAGCGAAGAGGGCGAAGAAAGTGCGAAACGGCGGTTGTGGCCTGAGCCGCGAGCGCGGCTTTCGCCGCGGCGAGGCCCTGCAAGCCGCGCGGGGTGCCGAAACCGAAACGCTTGCGCATGAGGAGCCCGAGGTTGAAGGCGGCCGCGTGGACGAGCATTCGTTTGCGAATGTTCTTCTGGCCCCGAACGTGGAGGCGGCGCATGCCGCCGGTCTCAAGCAAGTGCGCGAACGGCCGCTCCACCTTCTCCCCGCGGCCGCGCAGCAGCCGCTTCCCCCGGTTGCCCCGGATCCGCCGGCGGTTGGCATAGGTCGCCTTCTGCTCGTCCCGTTTGCCCTTCCACTTCCTGCGGCCGCGGTTGGGCTCGCTCACGTAGCTCCGCAGCTCCCGCTCCTTCACGTCCGTCATGGTCTTGTTCGCGTGGCAGCCCTTGTCGGCCACCACCTCGCGCGCCTCCGCCCCCGCCTCCGCCAGCTGCCGCTCCGCCTCGTCCAGCGTGACCGGCAGCGACGCGGTGTCTCCTCCGTCCATCGTCTGCACCGTCAGCCCGACGATGGCTCCGGTTTCCATATCGACCGCGTGTTCGAGCTTGTGCGCCAGGTGTGTCCTGCCGTCCTTCATCTTCGTGATCCGCGCCTCCGGATCGTGCGGATGCACCCAGTCCTGGTTCGAGCCCTTGTTCGGACGCTTCCGGTCCAGCTTCGCCAGGTCTTCCCGCGTCGGCGTCTCGATCCCCGAGGCCCGCGCCAGCTGCTCCAGCCACTCCTCGTAGTCCGTCCCGCCGGCGCGCCGCACGATCGTGCGCATCGCCGCGTTCGCCTCCAGCGTCGTCGCGTCGACCCCCAGCGTCTTGCCGCGCAGCAGGCCCGACACCTGCAGCCGCTCCAGCACGAAGCCGAAGACCGCCGCGTGCGCCTCAACGCTCAGCCGCTTCCGCGTCTTCGACAGGGTGGAATGCTCCGGCGGGTTCTCCGCCAGCCCGTATCCCAGAAACTCGCGCAGCGAAAACGAGTCCGCACACCGCCAGGCGATGCCGCGCTCCGAGCCGGTCCCCTCCAGATACCCCGCCATCAGCATGCGGAAGCAGACCCCGGGAGGAACACCCGGCCGCCCCCGGCTGCCCGCATAGAACTCGCGGCAGGTCTCTTCCGCAAAACCGTCGAATCCGTTCTCGCGCAAAAGCCTGTCCAAGGCCCGGTAGAACGGGTTGCCCCCCGCGCGGATCTCGCTTGCCGCCACGAACATGTCGTGCTGCCGTGCCCCGGGCCGTCTGCCTATCGCCATCGCCGTCCCCGCTCGCTGAGGTTCATGTACCCCTGTAATTTAACCCTTTTACACGAAACTCGCAGAGACGGACTTTATTCACGGGCTGCTAGAGCGTAGCACCAAGGCCGGACGTAGCACGCAGTAGCACGGAAGCGTAGCACGCTCAAACCGTTGTCCCCCTTTGTCTTATGTCATCTGTGCTACGCTTGCTACGGTTATGGTAGGGGATAGAAGAATCGCGAGGAGGGCAAGGAGAGAGGACACGGTGGTGGGACCCCCCCGACCGAGGGGGCCCCCCGGAGTCCCAAATCCTCCCCTACCCCCCCCCTCCGATCACCCCGGCACCCCGGCCCCTGCGACCCGCATCCGCCGACCCTCGACCCGCCCAGCCGCCCAGCCGCCCAGCCTCCCCGAGCTGGGCCGAAGCACGCGCCCCCTCGCCATGGCCTGCACCCCTCGCCATGGCGGGATGATGATGCGCGCCCCTCGATGGATGCGACCCCTGCCTGTTGTGATGGACGGCCCTCACGCGCACACGCACCCGATCCCGCGCCGGCCGGCGCGCACCCACGCGACATGAGCGCGAGCCCATCTACCTAGCCCTCAAACAAGCGCGACTTGTGCACCGCATCTACCAATGAGTACCGGAAAGGCTTATCCTGATTGCAGTTAGGAGCATCCGGCGCGAGTCGTCGGGTTCCAACCAGGAGGCCTTTCCGGTGAAGACAATATCGCACAAACAGAGCCGCAGGAACAGTGCCCGGCGGAAGCGGAAGCTGAAGGCGCGCCATGCCGGGGCGAGGCGGCCGAGGGCCCGGTGGCAGCCGGTGTTCGGCGCGGGCAAGGTCCACTACGAGATCGGGGCGCGGATCAACGCAATGAGCTACGGAGGCATCGGCGCGATGCGGCGGCTGGCGTCGAAGCTGGGCCTGGTCCGGGAGATCGACGCGCGGCTGAAGGTGCTGAAGCGGCACCTGCCCTACTTCGAGTCGGATCATGTGCTGAACATGGCCTTCAACGTGCTGTGCGGGGGCACGCGGCTGCAGGACCTGGGCAGCCTGCGCAACAACGCGGCCTATATGGACGCGCTGGGCGCGGAGACGATCCCGAGCCCGACGGCGGCGGGCGACTTCACGCGCCGCTACGGCGAGGCGGACGTGATCGAGCTGATGGAGAGCATCAACGCGGTGCGGCCGCAGTTGTGGCGGGGCCGGGCCCGGGACCTGCTCGCGCCGGTGGCCTACGTGGATGTGGACGGGACGCTGGCGCCGACGCTGGGCGAGAAGAAGGAGGGCATGGACATGTCCTACAAGGGGGTGTGGGGCTACCACCCGCTGGTCGTCTCGCTGGCCAACACGGGTGAGGTGCTCTACCTGGTGAACCGCCCGGGCAACGCGGTGAGCCACCAGGGCGCGGCGGAGTGGATCGACCGGGCGGTCGCCCTCGTGTCGCCGCATGCCGAGCGGGTGTGCCTGCGCGGGGACACGGACTTCTCGCTGACCGCCCACTTCGACCGCTGGAGTGTGGACGCGGACTTCATCTTCGGCTTTGACGCCCAGCCGGCGATGGTCAAGCGGGCTGAGGGGCTGGAGGAGGCGGCGTGGAAGCGGCTGGAGCGGCGGCCGGGGTACACGTCGCGGACGGGGACGACGCGGAGCAAGCGGCAGGACGTGAGGGGACGCATCGTGCTTGAGCGGGGCTACGTGAACAAGCGGCTCAACCATGAGGATGTGGCCGAGTACGAGTATCAGCCGGGGAAGTGCCGGGAGACCTACCGGATGGTGGTGGTGCGCAAGAACATCAGCAAGACGAAGGGTGAGCTGACGCTGCTGGACGAGATCCGCTACTTCTTCTACATCACCACGCGGCGGGACCTGAGCGCGGCCGGGGTCGTCCGGCTGGCCAACGCCCGCTGCGACCAGGAGAACGTGATCGCGCAGCTGAAGGGCGGCGTGGGCGCCATGCGGGTGCCCCTCTACGACTTGGTGAGCAACTGGGCCTACATGGTGATGGCGGCGCTGGCGTGGAACCTGAAGAGCTGGTTCGCCATGATGATGCACTTCAAGGCCGACCGCCGGAAGTACATCGCCATGGAGTTCAGGACGTTCATCCGCGAGATGATCCTGCTGCCCTGCCAGGTCATCCGGCGGGCTCGGCGCACGACCCTGCGGATCATCGGCTGGCAGCCCTCGGTCGACCGGCTGTTCAGCACCTGGAACACGATCGAGCGGACCGGCTTCCGGTAACGCCGCCTCGTCCCCTCCGTCGTGTCGCGAACGTAGTACCGCTTCGGGGACCGGTGTCCCCCGGCACCAAAACACCCCTCCGAACGAGCGTCCCGGCGACCGGAAACAAGCATCGGCCAGCCCGTAAGGCTCCCTCCAGCCGCTTCCCAAGCGGCAACCGGGCTGCAAAAGCCACGCCGCACAACCAAAACCTGCCTCCGGGACCGTACTCGCTTATTTTAGGCCTAGCAGCCCGTGGAAGAAGTGGGTGCCCAGCGGATGATGGCTGGGAGAGAAAACGGACGCGCGGCCGCGGTGTTGTTGTGCAAGAAGCGGGTCTTCGGGCGTGAGGAGGCGATATTCGGCTCAGGAAGGGCGGAAATGCGCCGGATACGGGGGAAAAAGCGCAAGACGCGGGTTGTGACCTGAGTTGAGAGTGCAGCTTGTATGGCAGCGAGGCCCTGCAATGCACGGGGGGTTCCAACGCCGAACCGCTTGCGCATGAGGAGCCCGAGGTTGAAGGCCGCCGCGTGGACGAGCATTCGTTTGCGAATGTTCTTCTGGCCCCGAACGTGGAGGCGGCGCATGCCGCCGGTCTCAAGCATGTGCGCGAACGGCCGCTCCACCTTCTCCCCGCGCCCGCGCTGCAGCCGCTTCCCCCGGTTGCCCCGGATCCGCCGGCGGTTGGCATAGGTCGCCTTCTGCGCGTCCCGCTTGCCCTTCCACTTCCGGCGCCCCCGGTTGGGCTCGCTCACGTACGCCCGCAGCTTCCGCTCCTTCACGCCCGTCATGGTCGCGTTCGAGTGGCAGCCCTTGTCCGCCACCACCTCCTTCGCCTCCACTCCCGCCTCCGCCAGCTGCCGCTCCGCCTCGTCCAGCGTGACCGGCAGCGAGGCGGTGTCTCCCCCGTCCATCGTCTGCACCGTCAGCCCGACGACGGCTCCGGTTTCCATATCGACCGCGTGTTCGAGCTTGTGCGCCAGGTGTGTCCTGCCGTCCTTCATCTTCGTGATCCGCGCCTCCGGATCGTGCGGATGCACCCAGTCCTGGTTCGAGCCCTTGTTCGGACGCTTCCGGTCCAGCTTCGCCAGGTCTTCCCGCGTCGGCGTCTCGATCCCCGAGGCCCGCGCCAGCTGCGCCAGCCACTCCTCGTAGTCCGTCCCGCCGGCGCGCCGCACGATCGTGCGCATCGCCGCGTTCGCCTCCAGCGTCGTCGCGTCGACGCCCAGCGTCTTGCCGCGCAGCAGGCCCGACACCTGCAGCCGCTCCAGAACGAAGCCGAAGACCGCCGCGTGCGCCTCAACGCTCAGCCGCTTCCGCGTCTTCGACAGCGTGGAATGCTCCGGCGGGTTCTCCGCCAGCCCGTATCCCAGAAACTCGCGCAGCGAAAACGAGTCCGCACACCGCCAGGCGATGCCGCGCTCCGAGCCGGTCCCCTCCAGATACCCCGCCATCAGCATGCGGAAGCAGACCCCGGGAGGAACACCCGGCCGCCCCCGGCTGCCCGCATAGAACTCGCGGCAGGTCTCTTCCGCAAAACCGTCGAATCCGTTCTCGCGCAAAAGCCTGTCCAAGGCCCGGTAGAACGGGTTGCCCCCCGCGCGGATCTCGCTTGCCGCCACGAACATGTTGTGCTGCCGTGCCCCGGGCCGTCTGCCTATCGCCATCGCCGTCCCCGCTCGCTGAGGTTCATGTACCCCTGTAATTTAACCCTTTTACACGAAACTCGCAGAGACGGACTTTATCCACGGGCTCTAGGGGTACCTAGCCCGGATTTCTCAAACGCATAGGAAGGCACCGGCCTCCGGGAGCTGTTAAGTTTATGTGGGGCAAGAACTTGACAGCGACGACACCGGAGGACCGATGCCGACACAGTGTAAACCGCTTTCCTTCGCATTTCAGGGTGCCAGGGCCGCAGGGTAGCGGCCGCGTTCGACGGCGGAGCGATCACGCCGAACGCCGGAGTGCTGCTGCTTCGCGAGATCGACCGGTCGATCGGGATCCTGGACCGGGTGGCGGATTGCTTCACCGGCTACCGCGATCCCCGTCTCACGGAACACTCGGCTGGGACTCTGGCGAGGCAGCGCGTCATGGGCATCACCCTGGGATACGAAGACCTCAACGACCACGACCAGCTGCGGCACGACCCTGTTCTGGCCCTGCTCTCCGGCAAGCTCGAGGGACATCGGAAGGACTGTGCGCCGTTGGCGGGGAAGAGCACTCTGAACCGGCTTGAACACGCGCCCCCGCGTGGCGAACCGGGCCGCTACCACAGGATCGGCCATGATGCGGACGCGCTGCAGGCCGTGCTGCTCGAGTCGTTCATCGACTCCTGGAAGGGCGGGCGGCCGTCGCGCCTGGTGCTGGATATCGACTCGACCGACGACGAGGTCCACGGGCGCCAGGAGGGCGGCTTCTACCACGGCTATTACAACCACTACTGCTTCCTGCCGCTGTACATCACCTGCGGCGGCCGCCCGCTCTTCGCGCTGCTGAGGCCGGGCAACGCGGATCCCGCCGGAGGCGTGAGGGGGCCGCTGGGCCGCATCGTCGAACGGCTCCGGCAGCGGTGGCCGGGACTGGAGATTCTGCTTCGGGCCGATTCCTCCTATGCCCGCGAGGAGATCCTGGCCTGGTGCGAGGACAACGGCGTCGACTACGTCACCGGCCTGGCCCGGAACTCGCGGCTCGTCGAGACGATCGGCTGGGAGCTGGCCGACGCCCAAGCCGAAGCGAAGCGGCGGGGCCGCCCGGCCCGCCGGTTCGCCGAGTTCCCCTATGCCACCCTCACAAGCTGGTCCCGCAAGCGCCGGGTCGTCGCCAAGGCGGAGCACCTGCCCGGCAAGTCCAACCCCCGCTTCGTCGTTACCTCGCTGCCCGGCACCTTCTCGGCCCGGACCGTCTACGAGCGCGTCTGCTGCCCGAGGGGCAACATGGAGAACGCGATCAAGGAGCAGCAGCTGGATCTCTTCTCCGACCGGACCTCCGCCTCCCGCTTCGCCGCCAACCAGCTCCGGCTCCTCTTCTCCGCCTTCGCCTCGATCCTCTTCGATGCGCTCAGGCGTGCGCTGCACGGCACCCGCCTGGCCCGCGCCACCGCCGGTACGCTCCGCCTCAAGCTCCTCAAGATCGGCGCCCGCGTCATGGTCTCGGTGCGTAGGGTCAAGGTCGCCATGGACTCCGCACACCCGTCCGCCGCCGCCTTCGCACGCGTCCACGCCCGATTACCAGGGTAACGACTCCACACCCCCCTCCGAGATAGCCATTCCAGCCGATCCTCCGGGGACCACTGCGCCCCAGGACCAGGGAAAGCTCGCTCAGGCAGCGGTTCTCGCTACTCTGGCCCCTCAAAACACGGCCGCAGAGCCGCTTGCTCCTGCTCGACCCCGTTCCTCGGCAGAAACTCGGCCCCAAACCCGCCCTACAGGCCCTCACCGGTGACCGTGTGAGAAATCCGGGCTAGCGGCAGATCCATGAGGTCCGTTGCGAACTTCCGCCGCAGCGAGTGCGACCCCGGCCCCGCTTCGGCTCCAGGCCTGCGAGGGTCTGCGCTTTCTGCCACCACAGATAGGCGGAAACGCAGCTCATGCACTTCGTGGCATCCCTCGACGACCACAGCACCGGGCCATTCCCGGTCCCCCAGCTCATCCTTCGCGCGTCTTCCAAGGCGGCGAGCGCCTCGGCGGTCAGCGGCGTGATGTGTTCGTAGCCTGTCTTCTTGTGCTCCGCCCTCCACCGGATGGTCTTGCCCTCGAAGTCGATATCCGACCAGCGGAGCACGGATGATGTAGATCACGGCAAGGAATCACGTAAGTCTAATCAGGACTGCACGATCTGCCGACCTTGCCGTTCTGCGGCCTCGAGATGTGCCGCCTCGGAATCGCGGGAATGTCCGGTCAAAATGGCGGGACTCCAAGCTCTCGGGGCGGCTCCAAACACCCCCAAGATTCTCATTGCTGTCAGGGCTCCAGAACTCACGTACCAAGCGCTGCCGTCGCGGGATGCATGTTGATAACGCATTCTGCGATTAAGTCACCCACCAACGCAGCTTCGTCAGAATCGGATGGCGGAAGACCGACAATCTCCGCATGCGACGGGTCGGCATCGAAGCCATGACCTGCTTCGAGCGGATCGTGGAGCATCCGCAAGGTAGTCTAGCTCCTCAGATACTGTGCGTAGTACTGTCCCGACATGGAGTTGCGCGAATCGACCGCTGCGCCGGACGGTAAGGCGGAACAAACGTCGCACTTCACTCAGCTGTTGAGTCTTCGGCGGCCCAAAGGCTTCCAGCCAATTGACAGACAGACCTTTCTCATCCGGTCTGGACATACGCAAGCGAAAGTCCGAACCATCGGGAGTCCCATCTTCCAAGATCATGCTCGGCTTGATGTAACGGACGACATGGTCGTCTGGTGGCAAGTCGTCGCCCTCATTCGCAAAGCAACGAATGCAGCTCGAAGGCATCGATCTGCCGTACGATCCCCTCTAACGAGTCGCGTCCCGAGACCCTGGAAACCCCTCGATCCGCCTGTCGGCGACTGAAGATCACATACTGCACCATATTGCCTCCCAAAAACTGCAAGCCCAAACGTCCGCCTTGTTCGTCCTTCCAGATCGCTCTCAGGTTACCGTTGTCCATCAGCACCAAGTCGCCCTTACGCATGTACGGTTTCGACCGCACGAACCGCTTGAAATCGCCTTCGGAACCCTGGTTCAGCTCATAGCCGTCATGCGTCGCCTCATCCTTCAGATACGCTATGCGAGAGCTGTAGGTATCCAACGCCGAGTCGATTACGCGACGCTCCGCACTCACCTCGGCGAGCAGCCGCGCCATTCTCCGCCCACCTTCTTCGCGTTCCTCTTGGGCCGACTGCGGCACGATGCTACCCCGTCGCCTTGGGATCCAGATCATTCTCGGCGGATGACCGATCGGGTCGATCCCGATGTGCCCATCTCCCTCAACGCCAAAGCGCGTCCTGTCCACAGTCTCCGGGAAGCCTTCAAGGACACCCAGATCACCCGCACGTCCTGCTTCCGCCGACGCAGCCGATACCATCAATCATTCTCCTTGTCGCGCGCAAGCAGCGGGACGAAAATCACCCAGCCACCACCTCCGGCGATGCCTACGGTTCCTGTCTCGAAACCCTTTCCGCCTCGACCGCCACCACCACCCGTTCCAACCTTGATCTCGAAGCGATCACCAACAGAGAGATCCTCAAGCGGCACTATCAGAGTCTCTCCCGGAAACCCCCGGCCGCCGTCACCCCCGTTCGATGCAATTCGATTGTCCAAAGGTGGCACGACTCCCCCACAACCGCCTTCACCGCCGTCTCCGTGGCGGCATCCTTTGCCTCCCTTGCCCGCGACCGGTTTTCCCTCCCGAAACCCACCGCCGCCACCACCATCGCCGCCACCGCCGCCAGCCGCCCGATAAGTCCTTTGCCCGTGCGTGACACTGGTAGCGCCACCGCCATCGCCGCCACCACCCCCGCCCGCACCGTATAGATTCAAGCCTTCGAGGCAGAATGCGCCGCCGCCACCACCACCACCCCCGGCGGCACCGCGCACAACCAGCAGACCATGCTCGGAAGTCCAGGGCCATTCGAAGATAACTGACTCAACTAGCCGGACAAGCTCCCTTTTCGACATTCAGCATCTCCTTTGACGCAGGCTCATGATCAGACCTCGAAACCATAGGTGTTCTCGGCAATCTTGAGGTCGCGGGCGTTGGCTTTCACGATGTCGACCACATCCTTCGGATAGCCGACTTCCCCGGCGCGTCCTTCGAGATCGAGGGTCACGCGGACGTTGGAGCCCGGTGCGCGGGTAAGTTCGACGAGGAGCGCGTCCATGATCCGGGCGACCACGAGTCCGGCGCGGTCCGGCTCGACCGGGATACTGGCAAAAAACCGCGTCGGCGACGCCTCGGTTCGCTCCTTCGCCGGTTCGTCCGGCTCGTTCCCGTCAGTTTCGGTCTCCTCAACTTCATCGACCCCGTTCTCCTCAGGCTCCGGCTCGGTGCGCGGGACAGCTTCGCGGCGGACGAGCAGTCCGCTTCCGGGGCCGTCCGTCACGCACACGATACCTTCAATCGCGCCGTCGTAGGTGCCGGTGTCCTCGTCGAACTGGGCGGCGAACACATAGGGCTCGGCAAGATCCTTGACGAGTCGTTCGAGCGCTCGGTCAAGCGTCGCGTCGTCGCGGAGCCGTGGCATGTAGACGTAGGAGGCGAACCAGTCGCGGATCGTCTCGATGGGTACATGCGGCCTGTCGGCGGGCCAGACGGGTGCGAGGCTCCGGGCAAGGTTCTGGGGTCCCATCTCCGCGACCACGGTGCCGTCCCCCGAGATCTTGTCCCAGACCACTTTGGGGATGCCCTTCGCGCCGCCCCGGTTGATGAGCCGGGTCGAGCGGATGACGTAGCCCCGCTGTGTACGGGGGGCATCGTCCCCCGCGTCCGGCGGCCCCGGATGGAGCACATGGACCCATGCCTGGCGGATGCTCCGCACCAAGGCTTCCCGGCTGCGCTCAGCTTGTCCCTTGGCATCGCTCGTCTGCGCCCGGGTCAGATTGTCCCGGAGATCGGCGTCCTTCAGAATCGATTGCCACGCGCGTTCGCGTCGGGCGTTCTGGCGTGCGGCGTCGATGTTGCTGGTGTCCGGCGCGACGAACACCAAGGCGTTCCTGTAGTTTCGCTGTCCGCTGCCCCGTCGTTCGAGCGCTTCGCGAGCGGCAGCGACCGCCGGCGATTCGGCACCAGCACCCGGGTCGTGGTACGCAGGAGGCGGCAGGATGACCAACGCCGTTGCGCGGCGGTCCTCGATGTCGGTCAGGTTGTCCGGTGCCGCGTGGACGCGCGGGAAGCCGGCGCGGCTACGCTGCTCGTCGCGGAGGACTTCGATGATCCGGGCGTCCGCGTGCCTTTCGCTCACGTCCCGCGCGCGGTCGGCGGCGAGCTTGTTCAGCGTCGGCTGTGGCGAGTACCAGTAGCTGTCGCCGTCGCGGTACAGGTGGGCTGAGCGCCGCGCGAGTTCTTCGAGCGCTTCCCCGAAAATCGCGATCTGGTCGCCGGGCTGGGCGCAGGCCAGGCGCAATTCGCTCCCGGTCAGGCCGCCGCGCCGGACCCCCGCGTGGGGCGCGGTGGCGAAGAACACGGAACGCGCCGAGCGCGTCGCGGCCCGCGTCTTCGAGAACCGGGGGCGTCGCGCCTCGATCCTCGCCGTGTGCGCCTGCTCGCCATCGACCTCCGATTGCAGAATCGGGCCGAACGCGCGGTCGAGCGGCTCGAGGAGCGCGGTGCGGACCTTGGGGTCGTGGAAGGGCAGCATGGCGGGCGTGATGAGCGGAGCGGCGCTCTCGCCGCGCCAGAGCGAGTACACCACGTCCGCCATGATCTTCAGGATTCCGCGCGTGCGCTGGAACTTCTCGAGCACCGACCAATCACCCGAGAAACGCCTCAGGATCTCGGGATGCAGCGGGTAGGCCAGGCGCATCTCCTCGGCGTAGCCCCGTTCGCGGACTTCCGCCGGGAAGTCCGCCGGGTTGTCGCGATAGAGCTTCCGGAAGGCGCGGATGGTCTCGTCGCGCACCTTCTCCCCGGCCGGATCAAGCGGCTGAAAGAGCCGGCGGCGAACGATCTCGAACGTCTCGATGCCGCTCGCCGGCATCCATGCGGATTGAACGCGCCCGAAGATCTTCTCGAGGCGGCGAAGGGCGTGCAGGCCCTGCTCGTCGCCGACCTCCGCGCCCGACTCCGGCAGCGAGCCCACGACGACGGCCCCGTCCACGGCTGCCGCGGCCTCGGTCAGCGACTGCATGAAGGCGTGGAAGGCGTCGTATTCGAGGCCGCGAAGCTGGCGTGCGAACGCCACCACCTCGTCCAGCAGGACGATGCACGGAGCCGCGCCGCGCAGGATCGGGATCATCCGTTCCGAGCCCGGGTTGGTGCGGGCCGCCTCGGAATCGGCGATGGCGTCGACGGCCTCCCAGCCCCCGAGACGCCATGCGAGGTAGCCCCAGAGGGTGCGGATCTCGCGGCCGTCTTCGATGTGCATCGCCTCTGCGGCGCCCTTGTGCGTCCCAACGAAGACGGCGCGGCGGGCGCGGTCGAGCGTGCCGACGCCCGCGGCCTCGAAGACAGAAGCCATGCCCGCCAAGTCCTCGGGGCGGTAGCCCGCCTCGGAAGCGCGTGCCAGATGGTGGAGCGCCAGCATGGTGTGCGTTTTGCCCCCGCCAAAATTGGTTTGGAGCCCGATGACCGGATCGCCGCCCTTGCCCGCCAACCGCTCAAGCGTAGAGGTCAGGACGCGCGTCAGGCCTTCGGTGGCGTAGGTAATCCGGAAGAACGCGGCCGGATCCACATATTCCTCGCTTCCCACACCTTGGTCCACCAGCGCGAGATTCGCAGCGAACTCGGCGTCGGAGAAACGGGCGCTGAGCACGTCCGGGTGTGGCTGGCAGACTTCGCGCCAAGGGCGGAGGGGACCGGTCGCGCGAGGTTCGCCGAACCCCGGCAATCGGGGTTCGGCGGCTTTCTCGCCTCCTGCCTCTGCCAACTGCTCGTCATAGAACGATCCAATGATCTTGACTTGCGCGCCGCCGCCGATCGCCAGCGCCAACTCGCGCATCGCATCCAAGTAGCGGATCGCTTCGCGGGCCGACATCCGTCCGGCGAAGTGCGCGGCGCTGTTGCGCGCGTCCATCGCGAGCGAGACGTAGCTTCGCGCCTTCCTCAGCCGAGAGTCGTCCGAGAACACGTCCCGCCAGTGGTCGAGCACCGTCTTCAACTGCGCGTAGACATCCAATTCGCCGTCTGGCCGTCCTCCCCCCGCTCGGCTCGCGTACTGCCGCCACTGACCGCCGTAGCGCTTCCTCATCATGCGTTCGACATAGGCACCGAGCGTGACGCGGAGCGCCTCCAGCCCGCGCTCGACACGCCCTTTGGCGGCAAGCGCGGGGTTTTCCGGCTTCCGGTGGCTCATCGCGTCGTCTCCATGTGGGGAAGCATCATCCGACCCATCCGGGCAATCCATAGCCGAGGTTGCCCTGGCTCTCCGATGGACGGCGCCGGGACTCCTCCTCCACGCGGATGAGGGCGGCGTCCAGTGCGGGCCATTCCTGCGCCAGCGTGTTCCACACCTGCGCCTCAGCAGCCCGGTTCTTCCGCTCGCAGATGTCGTAGAGGCGGTAGGCCAGCATGCGCGACGCCTCGCCCCGCTCCGCGCCCATCGCCGAGTAGAGGCGGGCAGCGGCTCCGATGCCTCCGTCCGGCGACTCGACCACGCGCGCGAGGTGCTGCGCACACTCCCAGTCGGTCAGGCGCTTGTCGGCTTCGGGGTCCCAGTCGGCGGGTAGCTCGTCGCGCCCAAGCAGGCGAGCCCGACCGCTCCGGGCGCTGACCACACCGGCCTTCTGAAGGTCGTCGATCCCGATGTCGTAGGCTTGCGCCATGTTGATCGCGTCACCCGACGCACTCTCGTCCATCCCGAACTCCTCGAACCAGTCGATGCAGAAACGCGTCTCCCTGTCGTAGCTCGTCGCTTCCTCGCCCGAGATCTCGTCGCGTACCTGGTTGATGAGCGCAATTGCCGCGCGCACCGACATGGGGGTGTCGTCCGGCTCCAGCACGCTTGACGCGGCCGTGAAGATGCCCATTCCGGGACCGATCGAGGCTTGAGCCATATCCACCGGCCCCACGCCCCCCTCCCGGATCTTCTTGAGCGCATCGGGGAGCTTGCCGCGTAGGCGTGCCACGAATTCGCGCCGCGTGATGGCCTGTGCGTTGTCCGGCCGCTTCCGGCAGACCAGCACGACGGATGAGGCGAGGGCGTTTGCACCGAGACCTATGGGGCGATTGGAGAGCTCCGTCCTGACGGGCCATGTGCCGTCGATGACATAGCCCGCGTCAACCAATCCTTGAAGGAACGTGGCCCATCCCGCCGAAGTCAGACCTTCTTTCGCCACTTCAGCCTGCTTGAATGCGTAGTAGATCGTCACCGGCATGTCGTCGGCGCCCGCTGCGTGCATGTTGCGAAGCGCTTGGCCCATCCCCTGCATGAAGAATTGCTCTGCGGCGTCCTTGCCACCGTGGCGATAGGGCGTGGCGACCAGTTCCTCGTCCTTGGGTACCAGCACCCGGCGATAGAGACCGGGCCAGACATCGCGGAGCGTCCGACGCTGCCAGACGTAGAAGAAGTCCGAGAGGTCGGCGTAACCGATGTTGTCGTAGTACGGAGGGTCGGTCGCCACGACTGCCCGGTCCAAGAGGGGCGTCTCTCCAGCTGCGTCCTGCTGGATCACGGCAGATGGTACGCTGGAGACATGCCGCTCGACCACCTTGGCCAGGTTGCCCAAGCTGACACCGAAGTCGCCGGCGGCATTGGCGAACACGTTTGCTTCCGCATAGTCCCAAATCATCGGGATCGCCTGGCGCCCGAATAGGTTCCGTACCTGCGTCTTGGAACTCTCCCATCGGCAAGACGAATTGCAGATGTCGCTCATCCGGCTTACCCCGAGCCCCAGATACGTCGCCACGGCGTCCGCGTAGGCATCGGCACCGGTGCCGCCGTCGGCGAGGCGTGGCGCTTCCGGGTCCATCCCGGCCGCCAGAGCATCGGCGAGTACCTTGTGGCGTGCCTCCGCGACCAGATCCGAGAACGTCGTCAGCGCCACCAACTGCCGGTCGGTGAAGAGAGCTCCCCAAGTCGTCAATCCGTACGCGTAACAGGTGCCGCCGGTCAATCGCTTCGGTACGCTCCCCGCTGGCCTCCACTCGGGCTCGGCGCTTCGCGCGACTTCCTCCATCTTCCTTGTGGGGTCCAGATAGAGGCGAGTGCGTTTCCCTTCCGCCACGACCGCCAGCAGGCGTGCGCCCATGCGTCCGGCCATGCCCTCGGCCTTGATGTGGTCGCCGGAGATCGGTGCCCCGGAGACCAAGCAGGTGAAGTTGGATCCGCGCCCGGCCTTGGTGCCCTTCCTAGCGTGCACATACTCGTCAGGTCCGATCCCGCTCGACTTCACCACGAACCGGTAGGTGCGACTTGCGTGGTCGATAGTGGGGCCGATGATCGCCTGCTTGCCATTCTTCGACGAGAGCACGAACGAGCTTACGAGCGGCACATGCGCACCCCGCATCATCGGGTCGGGCGAGGCCACTGTGCGTGCCCAGAGCCATGCGATCACCGTCAGGTCCTTGCCGGTGTAGGGCCGCAGATCGTCCCGTTCAGCCGCCATCGCTTCGGTGACGCGGATCTTCGGGTAGAGGTGGCCGATCCGGGATTCGGCCTCGTCCCGCATCCACTTTCCGTAGCGGCGGATGTCCTCCGCCAGCCCGGAAGCCCCTGCCCATCCCCCCGTGCGGTCTACGTCGGGATGTACGGGCGCGCGCCCCGCGAACTTGGGCGGGATCTCGCACGTCGCCTTCGAGACGAGCACGGCCACGGGGTTCAGGTCCGAGCCGTGCGCCCGCAGTCCCAGGCGCTGGGCTTCGAGCGGGATCGAACCGCCGCCGCAGAACGGATCGCAGACCGGCGGCGCGTACCGGGCAAGATAGGCGAGCACTGCGCGCGCATCGTTCTCGGAGGGCGGAGCCTCGCCGCGTCCCCGCGCGAGCGAACGCGCGATCTCGTAGCGTGCCTTTCCAATGACCCGTTCATCGTGCGTCGCCTTCCACGGCACCATCCTCTCAATGATCCCGTGAAGCCGTTTCCGCTCGCGGGCCTGGCTCTTCTCGGTGGGAAACTCTTCCGGCCAGGCGGACGGATCGTCCACGAGTTGAGCGAACAGCACCGCCCGGCACGCTGCGAGCGGCCGCCTCGCCCACCAGAGGTGCAGGGTCGAGGGATGCCCATGCCGGATCGACTTCTCGCGCGCCGATGCCGCGTTGATCGCCTTGAGCGGCAACGACACCTCGATAAGCTTTTTGCGATGTACGGTCATGGCGATCCGGTTCTCGTGGCGGGCTGGGGTCAGTGCGTTTCGTGTCGCGCCGCGGCCTCGATGGCCTTGGTGGAGATCTGGCGCGACACCTCGTGGAAGTTCGGCTCGGATCCGAAGATCCGGGCCGGATCCCTCAAATAGAGCGGCGGACGCACGGACCCGCCATTGACAGTCTTGTCCAACGGCACATGAGCCTGAACTCGGATCCTGAGCGGGAGATGAGCCTGCAGGATCATTGGAGGATGATCGTGACACTTCGCACCGAACGGATACGCACCCTCGACCAGCTCCGCGCCTTCCTGGAGGGCAACGAAGCCCGGACTTCCAGCCCACCCGCCGTGACTCCGCGTACGCCCTCGTGCGCCGGACCCCGCTTCGAGTACCACGGCCTCAGGAAGCCGGCAGGGTCGCCTCTCCAGGGCCCAGGTCACCCGCCTCAGGCAACACCGATGCCCATGCCGGATCGACTTCTCGCGCGCCGATGCGCGCGCCGTTGATCGCCTTGAGCGGCAACGACACCTCGATAAGCTTTTTGCGATGTACGGTCATGGCGATCCGGTTCTGCTGAAGGACGTGGCGGGCTGGGGTCAGTGCGTTTCGTGTCGCGCCGCGGCCTCGATGGCCTTGGTGGAGATCTGGCGCGACACCTCGTGGAAGTTCGGCTCGGATCCGAAGATCCGGGCCGGATCCCTCGTGCCAAATAGAGCGGCGGACGCACGGACCCGCCATTGACGAGCACCACGGCCAGGATGAAGGACTCGGCCGCATTCAGCGCCGTAAGCATCTCGTTTCGCGTGATCGTGATGGCACGGGCATCGGCGCGCCGGCCCTTTACCTCGATGAACCGGAGGCGGCCGGTGGCCGGATCGCGGCTCTCGATGTCGTAGCCGCGGTTCTCCTTCGAGATGTCGTCGGGCTCGTGTCCGAGGCTCCGTTCCCGTTGCATAACCGCCCGCATCGCCAAGGCCTCGACCTCCGCACGGGCGGACGCGCTGGCCGCATCCCCTTGACCCACCGGCCGGAGCATCCGGGCCGGAACAACGAGCGCCGCGCCGCATACCTCGGGCGGGAGCGGCGCGATGTCGCGCTGCCGGGCGATGTCGGTTAGCCTGAGTTCGAGCCGGTCGCGGAGCGCCTCCGCCTGTCGGCGTACGTTCTCGGAATTGAGCCGGGGCTTCCTGCCTGCCCGTTCAAGCGTCTCGAGTTCGAGCGCGCGGTGCTGGAGATGCATGATCTCGCGGCGCATGCGCTCCTTCACGGCGGCCTCGATCCTGTCGAGTTGGGCGAGCCGCGCCTCCCGCACGTCGCGCAGGTGCCGGGGCACCAGATCCGTGATCGCGTGCGCCCGTGCCCATTCCTCAAGCGGTTCCCCGAGCCAAGGCGCGTCCAGGAGTTCCGCAAGCCTCCCGCGCTCGGCCTCGGCCGCGCCCCGGCAGTCCAGATACGGTGCCGCGCCCCCGTCGGTCGCCCGGCCGTCCGGATCGAGCCAGACGAACTGGAGCCGCTCGGAGACCGTGCGCGGGGCGTCGTGCCGTGTCGCCTGTCCGTCGCGGATCCGGTGCCGCAGCGTGACCAGTACGCACGGGCGATCGTGGCGGTCCGACTCGTCGACCAGAAGCGTCCCGCGCAAAAGCAGATCCCGGTAGCGCTCGAGGGTCAGGTCGACCAGAGCGTCGAGCAGCGGGTGGCCCGGCGCCACAAGCGCCGCCTGGGGGCGGCCCGCCATCCCCTCCTTGGCGAAGCAGATCCGCCGGTATCGGGGCAGAACCGGGTCCCCGCGCCCGATCAGCCGATCGCGGTCCCGGAGAATCGCCGGGACCCGGGTAAGCTCGAAGCGGCCCCGCTCCCGCGCGCGCATGACTCCGCCCGCGTCCCGGAACGCGGCCTCGAAGAACGAACGGATGTGATGCGGCTGAAGCCGCCGCGCCGCCGCCCGGTCCATCTCCTCGCGCACGCGCCGGATCGTCAAGCGGGTCGAGCCCCTCGCGCGTGAGCTTGCCGCGCTCGACCAGCCGGTTGATGTGGTCGGTGTCCACCGCGCCGTCGACCGCGCGGAACAGACGCTCGCGCACGTCGTCCCGCTCACCGTAGCGAATCGCCTCCATGAACAGGTCCTTGAGCGGCCGCGCCTCGAAGAGCTCGCCCAGCACGTCGTAGACCTTGCCTCCCAAGGTTCCGCGAGCCGTCTCCAGCTTCTCGAGAAGGCGCTCGTAGACCGCGCCCTCCCGCGTCTCGTTCGCCACGAGGTTCCACAGGTGGCAGACCTCAGTCTGCCCGATCCGGTGGATGCGGCCGAAGCGCTGCTCAAGCCGGTTCGGGTTCCAGGGCAGGTCGTAGTTCACCATGAGGTGCGCGCCCCGTTGCAGGTTCACGCCCTCGCCCGCCGCGTCGTTCGCAAGCAGGAACCGGATCGCCGGATCGTCATTGAACGCCGCGATCACCGCGCGCCGCCTGTCGCGCGGCACCCCGCCGTGGATCACCGCCACGCTCTCCGATTCGCCCGTCCGTGCGCGGATCCGGCTCGCGAGATACTCGAGCGTGTCGCGCGCCTCCGTGAAGATCACGATCTTGCGCTGCACGTCCCGCTCGGGATCGTGCACCAGCGGATCGTCGAGGATGCGGTCGACTTCGCGCCACTTGGTGTCTTCGCCCGAGCGCCGGAGCGCGCCCGCCATCCGTTCCAGACGCCGAAGCTCGGCGATCTCCGCCTCGAGTTCGGCAATCGTCCGCGCCGCGGTCGCGCCGTCCACGAGCTGGTCCTCGTGCGCCTCGGCCTCATCGCCCGGCGCCTCTTCGAGGTCTTCCTCGTCGAGTGCCGGCACCTGATCCGCCGCGATCCGCCCGGCGGGGATGCGGCCCGTCCGCACCAGCTTCTCCTCCTCGAGACGGTCGCCGAGCCGCGCCATGCGGCGCTTCAGCGACTCGTGGATCGCCGCCGGGGAGGACGCGAGGCGGCGCTGGAGGATCTGAAGCGCGAACCCGACGTTGTTCCGGCGTCGCGTGCCGTCGTCGGCGAGCCGGTCCGCCCGGTTCATCTCCTCGCGCACGTAGCGTCACGGCCTCGTAGAGTGCCGCCTCGCCCGGCGACAGCCCGTAGGAGACGGTGTAGGCCCGGCGCTCCGGGAAGAGCGGCGTGCCGTCGAAGCGGTAGAGCTCCTCCTTGACCAAGCGCCGCATCATGTCCGACGGATCCACCTTGTGGACTCCCTCCCGGAACCGGCCCTCGAACCGGTCCGCGTCCAGGAGCCCCATGAACAGTTGGAAGTCCTCCTCCTTGCCGTTGTGCGGCGTCGCCGTCATCAGCAGGAAGTGGCGCGCCATCCGGCCAGCCAGCGACCCGGGTTGAAAGCGCTTGGTATACTTGACCTCCCGGCCGAAGAAGCTGGCCGACATGCGGTGCGCCTCGTCCACAACGATTAGGTCCCACCCGGGCGCGGCCTCGAACTTCGCCTTGAGTTCCTCGTTCCGGGCCAGCATGTCGAGCCGCGCGATCAGGCGCGGATGCTCCGCGAACGGATTGCCCGTGCGCGACGCATCGATCTGCGTGCGGGTCAGGATCTCGAACCCGAGATCGAACTTCTCGTGAAGTTCATCCTGCCACTGCTCGACCAGATTGCCGGGCGCGATGATGAGGCACCGCTCCAGGCTCCCCCGGATCAGAAGCTCCTTGATCAGAAGCCCTGCCATCACCGTCTTGCCCGCGCCTGGATCGTCGGCCAGCAGGAAGCGGAGCGGCTGACGCCCGAGCATCGCGCCGTAGACCGCCGTCAACTGGTGTGGAAGCGGCTCGATGTGCGAGGCGTTCACCGCCGCGTAGGGGTCGAACAGGTGCGCAAGCCGGATCCGAAGCGCCTCCGAGGCCAGCCGGAACGCATCCCCGTCGCCGTCGAACGCCCAGCGGCGCCCCGGCGAGACCTCCCGGATCCGAGGCTCGTCCTCGCGGTAGAGGATCCGTTCTCCGAGGCCGCCAGAGCCCTTCCACGTGACCTCCACCGCATCCGGCCCGTAGGACCGTGTCGCCACGACCTCGACTGCGCCGTCGCCCGCGATCCCCGACAGGTGGCTGCCGGGAACGATGCGCTCGAGCTTCACGGACCGGTGCCGGTCCCTTCGCTCGCCGCGCCGGTCAGGGAGACATCGAGCCATACCTGGTCGTACGGCACGCGCGGCACCAGCGTGCCGCGCTCGCCTCGCCGCAGTTCCACCAGTCCGTATTGCAACATCGTCTTCAGCGTCCTTGAGAGGTTCGACGGGCTTCGCCCCGTCATCTTCGCAAGCTCCGTGAGCGAACGCGGATGCTACCGGGCGATCAACTCCAAGAGACGCCGGTTATGCTCCGACAGCAACTTCGCGACGCTGTCGATCGAGGTGAACCACACCTTTGGCTCACCCCGAGCGGGCTTGTGCTCGCCACGGGCGCTCGCCAGCGTCCGCGCCTTCATCCGGTCGTAGGCCGCAATCCCAATCGTCAACATCCTCATGGAATCGACCCCCTTTCCCTGAGTACCTGGTCCACTTCCTTCCAGAAATCCTCGAGCAACTTGGCGGCGTCCTCGTACTCGTACGGCCGGATCGTCCGCAGCCGGCGCCTCCGATCCGGTCCTTGAGGACGGTCCCGCCCCCAAAGGATCCCTGAGATGGGCGCGGATCAGCATCGGCAGCCTTCGTTCCCCGCGGCTGGATTGAAACCCATTGCGGATCAAATCCGTAAAATGCCGCCCTTCGGGTCACCGAAGCGTGAAAGGTAGCACGATCAAACGAGGCGAAACGCCGGAGGAGACGCGTAGTTCAGGTTGATCCACCACGCGGCGGAACTTATGCCCGTGCCCCCGACCCGGGCGCTGGCGGGGATCAGTCGCCGCTCCGGCTTCGCGGGTACATGGACGGCTCGGCATCGCGGGCCTCCATCCCGCCGTCGGCCGCGCTTCGCGAGGCCCGTTGAACGGGTTCCCCGGAACGCTCGCGGGGGTGCTCCGCCACCGCATTGGCGTCGGCGGCCGCCGGGTCTCGGACACGTCGGCGACGGGCTTGTCGGACGCGGCTAAGGCCGGAGAGCCAGCATACCCCCCGTGGCCACACTTCGCGTGTCCCCGGCGGGAGCTGGCGGGGGGCTGTGCCCCCTCTGACCCCACCAACGGCAACGGCGCATCATGAGCGCTGGACGCGCCGTGTGGGTGAAGATCCGCTCCAGCGAGGCGGAGCGTGCCGAGTGGCACGCCAAGGCGCGCTCCGCGGGCCTGACGCTGTCGGATCTGATGCGCCGGTCGGTCGGCCGGGTGCGCCCCTGGAGCGTGGCGCACGCCGACGTGGAGCGCGAGCGCACCCAGCAAGTCGCGCGCCTCGGCAACAACCTCAACCAGATCGCCCGGTGGGCGAGCGGATTTCGGAACTCGTGAATCACGGCATGGAATCGTCTAAGTTGAACCAGGACTGCACGATCTGCCATTCCTGCCGTTGAGCGCGATCCGGTCGCGTCTTGGCAAGACAGCCGGATTCGCGGAATCGATTGGCGGGAGTCCCGCCGGTCGCCTCAAGACGACGTTTGGCGTCGCGGCGGCGTGTTTGCGAAGGCATCAGAACGTGAAGTCGACTCCAGCTTGGAATCGCCCCGCTCGCCCCTCAAAACCGTCCTGGAGCAGCCCAAACAGGGGGTCAGACTGTGCGTCAGCCGCCGGGTCAGGAGGATAAACTTGCCGGGGGTCTTAGGCGTCCCTGAAGGACTCGAGCTTGGCCAGCCGCTCGAACGCTTCCGATACGTCAGCCGGGGAGGAATCCGGATCGGCCAGCGTGTCGCGTAGCAGCATGGACGCCCAACCCCGCACCTGGTCCATAGCCGCCCGGTCGCCATCCGCCGCCGCTTGCAGCACCGGGCGCACCATCAACCGCGGCAACCGCCGCGAGGTGCGAGCGATCACGGTCGCCAGCCGGTCCAGTTCGAGGGGGTCCGGTCGTCCGCTCATTCGTCCCCCTTCTGCCGGGCCAGTTCGGCTTCCGCAGCCTTGTGCCGGTCCCGCTCCTCGGCCGCCGCCGCCGTCAGCCCGAACAAGCCGCCCGATCCGCCGATTTAGCGCTGTCGTTGCCAAGGACGTTGTTCACAAGCACTCCTGGAGCCGGCTGAGCGGTGTTTGGTTTCCGATCGCGGGGTGCAGGGTGAATTCAAGCGGTCGTCGCAACACCTCAGGGAGATGTTGCGATGGCAGCGAGCAGGCACCGAGGAGCGGATCGAGCCCTACGTCCGCGGATGCGTTCACCAGGCCGTCCGCCGGTGGGACGGCGCGAGCATCGGCAGAGGTTCTGGAAAGAGATCGCTCGAGGTCTGTCGAGCGAGGAGGCCGCCGTGGCAGCGGGTGTGTCCCCTGCTGTCGGGACACGCTGGTTTCGCGAATGTGGTGGCATGCCACCACTCAATCTTCGTCCCCAGTCACGGCGCTATCTCTCGTTCGTTGAGCGAGAAGAGATCGCCGTTCTTCGAGCCCGTGCTCGTGGCGTGCGCGAGATCGCCCGGCAGTTGGGCCGCTCACCCTCGACGATCTCGCGAGAACTGCGGCGCAACGCAGCTACAGGAGGAGGGAACCTCGAGTATCGGGCCACGACCGCTCAATGGCACGCCGACCGGCGAGCGAAACGTCCAAAGCTTGCGAAGCTCGCTACGAACGGCGAACTGAGGCAGTATGTGCAGGATCGCCTCGGAGGCCTGATCCGAGCTCTGGACGGTGCCGCTCTGGCAGGCCCCGATGTGCGCTGGATCGGACGGCGTCACGGTCGCCGACAAGACCGGCGGCGGGCGGCCTCGTGGAGTCCCGAGCAGATCGCCAACAGGCTACGGGTCGACTTCCCCGGCGATGAGTCCATGCGTATATCGCACGAAGCCATCTACCAGGCGCTCTACGTTCCAGGCCGCGGTGCGCTGCGACGGGAGCTGACAGCGTGCCTTCGGACGGGACGCACGTTACGGGTGCCTCGAGCTCGCACCCGCGGACGGGGCAAGACGTTCGTTCACCCCGAGATCATGCTCAGCGAGCGACCGGCCGAGGCAGACGACCGCGCCGTTCCCGGGCACTGGGAAGGCGACCTGATCTTGGGGCTGGGCAGTTCGGCGATCGGAACGCTGGTCGAGCGGACCTCCAGGTTCACGATGCTGCTCCACCTTCCCCGCCATGACAAACACGGCGAGGCCAGGACCAAGAACGGTCCAGCGTTGGCTGGACACGGTGCCGAAGCCGTCCGGGACGCGATCGCTTCGTCGATCACGACCCTGCCCGAGCAACTCCGCCGGTCTCTGACATGGGACCAGGGAACAGAGATGGCTCAGCACGCACGGCTTCGCATCGATACTGGCCTGGCCATCTACTTCTGCGACCCGCAGAGCCCGTGGCAGCGCGGCACGAACGAAAACACCAACGGCCTGTTGAGACAGTACTTCCCAAAGGGCACTGACCTCAGCAGACATACCGCTGACGATCTCGCCGCCGTCGCAGCCGCTCTCAACAGCCGCCCCCGCAAGACCCTCGGTTGGAGAACTCCGGCGGAAACCTTGGAAGATCTGTTATCATCAAAGAACCAGACCTCAACCTTGCGTTGAAATGCTCTGCCGCTCCCGTATCTCCAGCCTTCAACGACCGTCGGTCGCTTCTGACTCCCTCGGGTTGGGAGACATCAAATCAAGAACCCACTTCTTTCTTTCTGGTCGCCCTCGCCAGCCTAGTGTCCAGCAAAATCGGGGGCACATGAAAACCCTTCAACACGGTACTGTTGCGACGACCGCTTGAACCTAGGGAGGATGCGGACCACGGGAACCGTAAAGTGGTTCAACGACGCGAAGGGATTCGGATTCATCAGCCCGGAGGCCGGCGAGAGGGACTGTTTTGTCCACTACTCGGCCATCTCGGGCGACGGCTTCCGGAGCCTCACTGAAGGCGACCAGGTCGAGTTCGACTTGGTCAGTGGTCCGAAGGGGCCGGCCGCGGAGAACGTAACCCGCGTCGGAGCGATGTCCTAGGGACAGCAAGCTCCGAGCCACGAGGTTCGCGCCAATCACGACGAGGCCGGCGGGAAGACCCGCCGGCCTCGTTTGATTTGCGGTCATGCGGGGAAGAACGTTGAATGCCACCGTTCCCGCGCGGGGCCCTCCCAGCGGCCCGTGCGCAGCTCCGACAACGCGGTGATGGAGTTGTCGAAGACGACCGAACCGGGCGTGACCCGTCCTTCCCGGGCAAGGGCGCGGAAGCCGGGACGCGATGTCTGTCTGATGCACCCGGTCTCGTCCCTGTACCAGACGGCCTCATTGCCCAGGAAGCGTATGCCCAGCCGCCCCTCCAGCGCTTTCAGCACCTTGACGAGTGTGTCGATGGAACAGCCGGAAGGGGGTGCGGTCTCCAGGTCGACGCCTACGATGAGAAAGCGCTGGTAGCGCCACGAACGGGCGGCCCTGAGGGGCACCCCATGAGCTGCCCACCCATCGAGGAAGTTGTCCACCGTGCCGAGGAGATCGTCCTCTTCGGCCCGGTCCAACTCGCGCTCCGCGCTGAAGATCCAGATCCTGGCGCTTCCGGCGAACTGTTCCAGCCCGGCTACTCTCATGTCCCCTCTCCCGTACCGGCACCGACCTCGGCGGGGACGTTCTTGTCGAGGAGCACGGCTATCCACTTCAGATCCTTCGTATTCTCCAGCATGATCTTCACCACCATTGTAAGCGGAACCGAAAGAAGCGCCCCCATCGGTCCCCACAGCCAGCCCCAGAACACCAGGGAAAGGACCACGATCACGGTCGAAAGGCCGAGACGGCGCCCCATGAGGGTGGGCTCCAGCCAGTTTCCGAAGATGATGTTCACGGCCAGATACCCGGCCCCGACGATCGCCGCACCCGGGATGTCGATGCCCACGAACGTGGCCGTAACGGGGTCGACCTGGACCAGTGCGAGCACCAGGGCGGGTATCGAGGCGATGACGGACCCGATCGTCGGCACGTAGTTGAGCAGGAACGCTATCAGTCCGAGAAGGATCGGCAGGTCCAGCCCGAGGGCCCACGTCCAGAGTCCCAGGAGCACCCCCGTTGCGAGGCTGACCAGTGTCTTGATCACCAGATAGCCCTGGACCTCCTCGACAATCTTGCCCATGCGCTGGTCGGAGGCGAGCCCGTCACCCGCGATCGCCCGGAACTTGCGGGGAAGCACCGCCCCCTCGCTCAGCCCGAAGGCCAGGATCAGGAAGACGAGGAAGGTGCTCGACAGGAAGGAGAGGGCCCACGTCGTCGCCACGGTCGCCAGCGCCGCGAGGTTGGACAAGCTCAGCAATCCCAGAACCATGTCCGAGAGCTCCCCCTCCTCAACCAGCGGGATACGGGATTCGATCTGACCGAACCAGCCATCGAGCGGTCCTCGGAGTGCCTGGACCTGCGTCACGACGCGTGTCTGCAGTTCGGGGAGCTGAAGACTGGCCACCAGGATGAGCAGGACGAACACGCCAGCCACGGCGAGGACGGTCACGACTATGGCCCCCATGACCGGAATCCGCTTGCTTTCCAGCCAGAAGACGATGGGCATGCAGATCACCGCCAGAAAGGCAGCCACGGCAATCGGGAGCAGCACGGGCTGGGCAAATTGCAGGCCCTGGATCAGGATTACCCCTACCGCGAGTGTGAAGAGGAACCGTAGACCCGGGTTTTGATCCAGTTGGTCGAAGACCATCGCGTTCATTCGAGAAGAAGCCTCGTAATCTGTATGAGTCTATGAGCAAGCAGCCGTCTCGCAAAGGGGTCGACGCCCCCCCGGTCGCCGAAGACGCGTCCCGAATCCCGCGTTCGGGGGGAGACCTCCTGGCCGAATGCCGCGTGGACACCTTCCGTTCGGGCGGCAAGGGAGGGCAGCATCAGAACAAGGTGGAATCGGGTGTCCGCCTCACCCATCTGCCAACGGGCATCGTGGTCACGTCGCGCACGCACCGTTCCCAACACCGAAATCGGGAGGACGCCCTCGAGAGGCTGGAGGGGAAGCTGAAGGACCGCAGCCGTGTCGAGCGGCCGCGCGTCCCCACCCGCGTACCGGCGAAGGAGAGGCGGAAGCGGCGTGAAGGAAAGGCGAGACGGTCGCGCGTGAAGCAACTGCGGAAGAAGCCGGATGGCGAGGACGCCTGAAGCGGTTCCGCGCGAGCTCCTGCACGCCCGCGCGTCAGCAGACGATGGGCGTCAGGGACCGGAGAATGGTCACAGTTCCTTCGACGTAGGTGTTGGTGTAGATCCTGATCTGGCCGCAGCCGCGGATCACTTCCACCCTGTAGATCGCGGTCGTGGGCAGACTGGCCAGCTCCGGTACGCCGCCGAACGCGGGAGCGTCGTCGATGAAGATACTCGGGCGCTGGGGCGTCGCTCCCCGGCCACGCATGCAGTTGCGCCGCTGCCTGTAGAGTCCCGTCCCCGAGTAGTCCTCGAAGCAGGGAACGAATTCGAATCCCGGCTGGCTGTCCAGGTACTGGGCGACGCTGAGGTCCGGGGCAAACTTGAGCGCAACCTCGGTGTAGGTGTTGGTCAGGTAGGGAAGCCCGCGGAGGCGCGTCTCCAGGCGGTCCACGTACACTTCGATCCCCTCCAGCACCACCGGCTTCGGAATCACCGCCACCTCGATGAACTGACCTTCCCTGATGTCGAGAACCTGGATCAGGTCCGCATATCCGATCCGCGACACCGAAACCTGGCTGGGCCCCGGTGGCACTTCGGCGATGCTGAAGCGTCCGGACTCGTCGGTTGCGCCCAGGATCAGCGATCCGTCCGGGCGCCGCGTCCCTTCCAGGCGAACGACCGCGCCTTCCACCGGCTCCCCCCAGTAGGTGTCGATGACCTGCCCCTGAAAGGTGACCGGTGCGAGCGACCCCTGCTGAGCTGCGGCTTCGCCTCCGGGCTCGCCGATCAGGGCCGCCAGCGCCACCGCCGGAAACAGTCTGCGGAGGAACGTGTCGCCACGGGGGGAGCGCAGGTGCATGGAGGTCATGGGCCAATCAACTCACGCTGCGGACCGCATCGACGATGGCTTCGAAGGGTGGCAGCACACCCGGATCGTCGCTTACCCAGGCGTAGCTGATCCGACCCTCCCGGTCAACCACGAAGACAGAGCGCTTGGCGACCCCGTGAAGACCGAAGAAGTCTTCCTGCAGAACCCCGTAGGCGGACGCCGCCCGCTTGTTGAAGTCGGACAGGATCGGGAAAGGCACATCCATGGCGTCGCGCCACTTCTGATTCACAAAGGGGGAATCGATGCTGATTCCGTAGACGCGCGCGCCCAGCGATCCCCACACGTCCCAGTTTTCCGCGACGTGGCACAATTCCTTCGTGCAGGTGCCGCTGAACGCCAGGGGCACGAACATCACCACGACGGGCTCGCCCCGATGTCCCGACAAGGTGACGGCGTCGTCACCCAACGCCTCGAGCAGGGAAAAATCCGGTGCTGCGTTGCCGATCCCGAGTCCGCTCACCTGGTGCTCCTCATCCTGTTGTAGTTGATCTGTTGTAGTTGACTGGTCAGCCGGTGTCCGAAACCGACCCCGCCCTGCTCCTCTGTCTCGTCCAGATGAGCACCGCTCCACAGCCTTCCCGATGGGTCCCCTGGAACTCCACCGGCGTGCGCGGGCCCCAGTACACTTCCGCCAGCTCTACCCATTCAGTGGGGATTTGATCGATGTTGACCGAACCCTCCATGTCCGGGTTGAACTGGATGCCGTCCACGTACACCGCAAGGGCGCAGTTACGGGGCGCGACGAGCACGGCTCGATGCGTCGACTCGCGAGAGATCCGGATTCCCGGGACGTGGGCGAACGCGTCCGAAATCCGTATTGAGCCACGCTGCTCGATCGTCTGGCGGGTCAGGAGGCGCATCACGACTCCCTGGTCGATCCGGCGGTACACCCCTTTGCTTTCGAGAAAACGGGACCGGACCTCCACTTTGAGAGGGCGCAGCGGCACGGCTTCCACCGTCATCTCGACCTCGACGGCCGTGGTCCTGTCGGGGTGCAGCGCAACCGGCTCCATCCGCACCGCGTAGCCGATCATCTCCACGGCAACCTGAACCAGCCGGGACTCGAGGTCTCGGAATTCGGCGCGCCCCTCGCTGTTGGTCACCGTCCTCCTGCCGTCCAGGAGCGATACCGTCGCCCCCTCGACGGGGGTGCCCATCTGCGAATCCACAACCCTGACCAACAGGCGGGACGGAGCCATCGGATCATCGATGTCCGCCTTGCTCATCTTCAGGGTGAAGTCGCCGGGGCGAATGACGCTGAAGCCTCCGCGGATGGTGGCATAACCGCCCTTGCGAACCGTGAGCGTGTAGTCCCCGACAGCGGCGTCGAAGGTGACTCTTCCATCGACACCCGTCACATGGCGGTTGGGTACTCCCGACAGTTCGATGACCGCGCCCAGCAGGTCCGTGTTCGTGTCCAGGTCCTGTATGCGGGCGATGATGCGGACACGCCTTTCCTCCTGACCCGCCAGCGCCCCATGGGCACCGAGGAACGGGCCGGCCGCGACAAGGAGGGCCGCGGCGGCGCAGGGCAGGAAGGCCGTGTGCTTCGTGCGTGCGCGCAGAATCACGATCCGCTCCTCCCCGGGACGGCGTCAGGCATCGGGCACACTCTCGATTGCGTACACATTTCGAAGGAAATATAGTGCCGTTGCCCGGCGAGGAGCACAAGCAGGGAGCACCTCACGGCGCGCGAGGTGAGGTCACTGGTCATCCCCGACTGGCGAAGAGGTGCCATTCCCCTATATTTTGGATGCATGACTAAATACACTGCCGCCCTGCTCACAGCGGGAGCCCTGAGCCTCGGTCTGGCTGGCTCCGCAGGTCAGTCCCCCTACGTGTCGTCGAGCGAGGTCGTTACCGCGTCGCACGGTACCGGCCCCGTCACCGCAGGAGCCAACGAGGTCGTCGAGCAGTTCTGCACACGGTGTCACAACGAACGCTCGCGCCGCGGCGACTTGGTGCTCGAGGGATTCGATGTCGCCGACGCGACCAACCGCCGTCCCACCATCGAGAAGATGATCCGCAAACTGCGGGCCGGAATGATGCCGCCGAAGGGCGCGCGCCGCCCCGATGCCGAGGTCCTCGCCACGATGGCCACCGAACTTGAAACGGCCATGGACGCGATCGCGGCCAGCGATCCCAACCCGGGCAGACGGACCTTCCAGCGACTCAACCGGGCCGAGTATGCAAGGGCCATAAAGGATCTTCTGGGACTCGATGTCGACATGGGGGCCTTCCTCCCCCTCGACACCAAGAGCGCCAACTTCGACAACATCGCGGATGTGCAGATGCCGTCGGCGACGGTTATGGAGGGGTATCTGCGCGCCGCCGGGCAGATCAGCAGGCTGGCGCTCGGCGACCCGGAGGCCGAGGTCTCGTCGTCGATCTACCGGATCCCCCGCGTGGCCTCCCAGAAGGAACGGGTGCAGGGGGCGCCGATCGGGACCCGGGGCGGACTGTCGGTCGCCCACAACTTCCCCGCCGACGGCAACTATGTGTTCCACATCATGCCATACGCCGCGGTGGAGGGAGAAGTCTTCGGCCGCACCTTCGGGACCGAGCAGATCGAGGTCTCGATCGACGGGGCTCGCGTGGCGCTCCTGACCATCGATCGCTGGATGTCGGAATCCGAGCCCACCGGGCTCAACATCCGCACCGACTCGATCTACGTTACGGCGGGGCAGAAGCGCGTTTCGGTCGGGTTCATCCGCCAGTTCGAAGGCGTGGTGGACGACCTCATCCGCCCCATCGACCACACCCTCGCCGACGGGCAGATCGGAATCGGCCTCGGCGTCACCACCCAGCAGCACCTGCAGCGGCTCACCGTCCTGGGTCCATTCGACGTCACCGGCGTCTCGGACACCCCCGCGCGGCGAGCCGTCTTCACCTGCCGCCCCACCCTCCCCGAAGAGGCCCTGCCCTGCGCCCGCGAGATCATCGAGCGGATGGCCACCAGGGCATACCGGCGTCCCGCACTCGAGCGGGACATCGAAGGCCTCCTCCCCTTCTATGAGCAGGGAGCGGCCGACGGCGGCTTCGAGAAGGGTATCCGCACGGCGTTGCAGGCGATCCTGGCGAGCCCCCATTTCATCTTCCGGCTGGAGCGGCTTCCAACGGAGCTGGACGCTGGCGGTATCTACGGGATCGCCGACGCCGATCTGGCATCCCGGCTGTCCTTCTTCCTCTGGGGATCGCCGCCCGACGACGAGCTGCTGAAGCGTGCCCGTGCAGGTGTGCTCTCCGACCCGGACGAACTGGAGCGGCAGGCGCGCAGAATGCTGGCGGACCCCCGCGCGGAGGCGCTCGCGACCCGTTTCGGCGCGCAGTGGCTGCGCCTGCAGGATCTCGATAAGATCCATCCCGACGCGCTGACCTACCCCTACTTCGACCAGACCCTCGCCGACGCGATGCACCGGGAGACGGAGCTCTTCTTCACCAATCTGGTGCAGGAGGACCGCTCGGTGCTGGACCTGCTGACCGCCGACTACACCTTCGTGAACGAACGTCTTGCCCGTCACTACGGGATCACCGGAGTGGTGGGACCGGAGTTCAAGAAGGTCAGCTACCCCACCGACCATCGGCGTGGGCTGCTGGGGCACGGCAGCGTCCTCACGCTCACATCCCATCCGGACCGGACCTCTCCGGTGCTGCGGGGCAAGTGGGTGCTCGAAGTGCTGCTCGGAGCGCCGCCACCGCCACCGCCACCCGACATCCCCGCCTTCGAGGAGACGGCAGCGGCTGAAGAGGGACGCCTCCTGACCGTCCGGGAGCGGATGGAAGAGCACCGGGCGAACCCGGTATGCAGCTCCTGTCACAACGTGATCGACCCCTTGGGGCTGGCGTTGGAGAACTTCGACGTCACGGGGGCGTGGAGGATCCGGGACGGAGGCAATCCGGTCGACCCGGTCGGGGTGATGTACAACGGCACGGAACTCGCCAACCCCGCCGATCTCAGGACGGCGCTGCTCGATATCCCGGACGTCATCCTCCGCACCTTCACGGAAAACCTGATGGCCTATGCGCTCGGCCGCAGGGTCGAGTACTACGACATGCCGACCATCAGGCAGATCACGCGCGAGGCTGCCGCGGAAGACTACCGCATGTCCGCCTTTGTGCTCGGGGTCGTCGGCAGCCCACCCTTCCGGACCGCCCAGGCGGGCGCCGTCGACGACGACGAGCCGGCCACCAACCAGCCACAACCGAAACGCGACTGAACCACGCAACCGAAAAGAGCGAGGTCTGACCGATGCACTACCTCAGCGGCAAACACATTTCGCGGCGCACGATGCTCAAGGGGGCCAGCGCGGCGATCGGCCTGCCCCTTCTGGACGCGATGATCCCCGCGGGCCGGCTGTGGGCGTCGACCGAAGCCGGGAAGGCGGCCGACCGCACCCGGCTCGTCTGCATCGAGCAGGTGCACGGGGCCGCCGGCTGCAACGACTTGGGTGCCAGCCAGAACCTGTGGTCGCCTGCCGAGACCGGCCGCGACTTCGATCTGTCGCCCAGCAGTCTCAAGCCACTCGAGCCCTTCCGGAAATACCTGACCATCGTCAGCGACACCGACGCCCGGATGGCCGACGCCTATGCTCCCAGCGAGATCGGCGGCGACCACTTCCGCACCAGCGCGGTGTTCCTCACCCAGGCCCACCCGAGGCAGACCGAGGGCTCGGACGTTGAGGTCGCGACCTCCTTCGATCAGCTCTATGTGCAGCGCTTCGGACAGGACACGCCGATCCCCTCTCTGCAGCTGTCGATCGAAAACGTCGACCAGGCCGGCGGCTGCGCCTACGGGTACGCCTGCGTCTACACCGACACGATCAGCTGGTCCTCGCCCAGTCAGCCTCTCCCCATGATCCGCGACCCCAGGGCCGTCTTCGAGCAGCTCTTCGGCGCCGGGGGCACGCCCGAACAGCGCGCGGAACGGCTGGCCACGGACCGCAGCATCCTGGACTGGGTCATGGGCGAGATGTCGGCCGTCCGGCGCCAGCTGGCTCCGGCGGATGTCCACCGGCTCGACCAGTACGCCCACAACATCCGGGAGCTCGAGCAGCGCATTCAGAGGACCGAGGCCCAGAACACGAGCGGCGAAGAGCGCCAGATTCCCGAAGCACCCATTGGTGTTCCCGACTCCTTCGAGGAGCACGTGAAGCTGATGTTTCGACCTCCAGGTGCTCGCGTTCCGCTCGGACACCACCCGCGTGTTCTCGCTGAAGCTGGGACGCGACGCATCGCCGCGGGTCTACCCGGAGTCGGGTGTGGACACGCCCCTTCCACGCGTCCTCCCACCACGGGGGCCGGGAGGACCGGGTCAAGCGGTTCGCCAGGATCAACGAATACCATGTGTCGATGATCCCCTACTTCCTCGAGCAGTTGCAGCAGGTGAGCGAAGCCGACGGCACCCTCCTCGACAAGACGATGGTCATGTACGGCTCCGCGATGGCGGACAGCAACCTGCACAACCACGCCCGTTGCCCGCTCTTCCTGGTCGGAGGCGCCGGAGGCATCCTGGAAGGCGAGCAGCACATCCGCGCCCGTCCGGGCACACCCATGGCGAATGTCATGCTGAGCCTGCTACACAAGCTCGGC